>NZ_SMFK01000001.1 GCF_004349355.1 Flavobacterium cellulosilyticum
CGGTTAGCGGCTGCAAAAGTAACTATTCTTTTTTAACTGGCAAGACTTTTTGAAAATCTTTTGAAAAATATTTTTTTTCCATCTTATTATCAATCTTCTTATCAGTCTATCAAGGAACGTTGCTCGTTTAGCGGGGTGCAAAGGTAACTCTCGTTTTTAAATCTCACAAGCTTTTTTTAAACTTTATTTAGAAAATAAATCTTCCTTTTTGTTTGTAATGCTTGTCAGTATTTTAAAGAACTTCGTGCTCATTGCGGGTGCAAAAGTAGTGGGTTTATTTAGTTATTCAAGACCTTTTGTAAACTATTTTTAAAGTATTTTTTAACACATTGATAACCTATTGTTTACATTAGCTATTTTTTGAGGTTTTGTGATTTATGATTCCAGTTTTTTAGAATTCTATACGTTTTATGGACTTTGAGGTTTGATTTGGGTTTCGGATTTTGAATGGAAATGGGTTTTATAGCGATTATATATGATGAGGCGTGCTGTAAAAAAAAGCGGTTTCTTTTGAATAATAGCTTTCAAAGACCTATCCCCTGCTTCTGACACACAGATTTGAGCAAATTTTCGTAGATGGTTTAACAGTGCATCTGTTTTTATTTGAAAAACTTTGAGATTATATTTTAGTAATAAGTACGTTTGATTAGATTTACTGTACCTATATATAAGGAGAACTGTATATATAAAACCAACTTACCTTTGTTGGAATTTAAAGTGGCACGCAGATTTTAGAAGATGGCGAACTGACATACTGGTTTATTTTGAAAAGCATTGGCTTTTATAGTACTACATAATGACATGAACAGAATATATATAGGAGAAACATCTTAATGACTACGTATGCCATAGCCCTGATCGCAGTGGAAATCCTTGTGAAAAGAAAGACTAATTTTTCTTGCAGAAAAAGAGCGACCAAAGGAAGCTCCTTTTTATGCTTAGAAAAATAGACTGGATTGAACAAGATTGAAACGAAGAGATGGATGAAGCTCCTGAAAGCAATAAATATTTGATTCTAAATCTACTCGTAACGTATGGCTTTGACCGGAGAAATCTTTGTTATTATGTAGGAAGGGATTAATAATACAAGGAAACAGATTGTGATGGTGAGCAAATTTAGTAAGACGATGTAACCCCAATTGAGGTATACGGGTGCTTCATTTACGTAATAATTTTCGGGATTGAGGGTGATTACTCCGAAATATTGCTGAATGAGTAGCAGTGAAATCCCAATGAAGTTTCCCCAGAAGAGTCCTTTTATTATAAGATAGAGTGCGTTGTAGAGAAATACTTTACGCACGGACCAATTGTTTGCACCTAATGCTTTGAGCATTCCGATCATTTGAGTACGTTCGAGAATAAGTACCAATAGCGCAACGACCATATTGATGGTAGCCACGAGTATCATTACCGATAATATGATGATGATGTTGAAATCGAAGAGTTTTAACCACTCGAATATATAGGTGTATTTTTCGACTATGGTTTTAGTGTCTAATGTTGAGCCCGATTGTTTGTATACTTTTTCGCCAATTTCTTTTATGTTATTGAAATCGTCTACAAAAACTTCGAAAGCACCTACTTGATCAGTCGTCCATTTATTGATACGCTGAATGTGACGAATGTCACCTATAATATAGGTGGCGTCGAATTCCTGAAAACCAGAGTTGAATATCCCTGCAATTTTGAATCTTCGGACGTTGGGCATCTTATTTTGCTCTTCCTTCATGAAGAAGGTGTTGAAAGTATCGCCTACTTTTAGATGAAGTCGGTTAGCGAGAAACTGAGAGATTAAAACCTCTTGATTTGTATTCTTTGTATAATCAGGAACGTTACCAGATACGAGATACTCTTTTATGTTGTTCCATTGATAATCATTTCCGACTCCTTTGAAAATGATTCCTTCGAAAGCAGTTTCGGTTCTAATAATACCAGCTTTACTAGCAATGGCTTGAATATGACTTACCTCAGGAATGGAAGAGAACTTGGGATAAAAATCTTGTTTTTTAGATATAGGAACCAGCGTAACTTCGGATTGATTGTTATCATAATTTGAAATAATGATATGTCCGTTGAATGCTGAGATTTTATCACGGATTTTTTGTTGAAGTCCAATACCCGTTGCGACCGATACGATCATCATAATCATTCCGATGGCAATTGCCGAAATAGCAATCTTTATTATAGGTGAAGAGATACTGCTTTTGTAATCTTTGGCAGTGATAAGTCGTTTGGCTATGAAATATTCTAAATTCAATTGTATAGGATGTCTTGTTTGAAATTTGCTTATGCCAAAAATACAGCATAAACTTGTTTGGTGATTTTATAATGGATAAAATTTATGAAATCTATTTACAAAGGCAACTTCTCCTTCATTTTTTCTACAATATTAAAAGCTGCGGGGCAAATGGCGACATTTTTTAGCGTTAAATCGGTAATTTGATTGAACTTCTTTCTATCGGTGTGTGGAAATTCGCGACATGCCTTTGGACGAACATCATAAATAAAACACGTATTATCTGTATCCAGAAAATTACAAGGCACAGATTGCAACACATAATCGGTATCTTCATCTACACGTAAATACTGATCAATAAATTGCTGTGGTTTTTGTCGTAAATATTTTGAAATTCGCTCAATGTCGGCCAAAGTAAACAATGGACCGGTTGTTTTGCAGCAATTGGCACAATCCAGACAATTTGTTTTTTTGAATTCGGCATCATGCAAATCCTGCATAATGTAATCGAGATTCCTTGGCGTTTTCTTTTTTAGCTTATCGAAATACTTTTTATTTTCGATATGCTTATCTTTGGCTTCTTTAGGAAGATTATTTATGATTTGTTTCAATTTGATTACTTGATTTGAATTACAAAAGTAAGCAACTTCTAATTTAATAACTAAAAACCTGAGGATAGATTACTTCGTTCCTCGCAATGACTATGAAAGATCTTTTCGGAAAAGCCATACTCGATTTCCAAACCAATACATCTCCTGAAGATTTAATTACCGAAACATCCATCTCTGAAGCGGACGAAATGAGTGTTGCCTATCTTTTTCGTTCTTATAATGAAATGCCAAAGTTGGAACAAAAAGCGCTTCAATTAGCCAAAGGAAAAGTACTTGATGTAGGTTGTGGAGCAGGAAGTCACAGCCTGACTTTACAAAACGAACGGAATCTAGACGTTACTGCTATCGATATTTCGCCAAATGCGATTGAAGCATGTGCACTTCGAGGTTTGAAAAACGCCAAAGTTCAAGATATCATGACTTTGGAAAACGAAAAATTTGATACTATTCTGTTATTAATGAATGGAACGGGTATTTTCGGGACTATAAAAGAAACTCCTCGGTATTTGCAAAAACTAAAAAGCCTATTGAACCCTCGCGGACAAATATTAATTGATTCATCGGACATTATTTATATGTTTGACGATGATGAAGATGGCGGAAAATGGATTCCAAGTAATGGTTATTACGGCGAATTGACTTTTACGGTTTCCTATAAAAACGAAACTGAAGCTACTTTTCCTTGGTTGTATTTAGATTACAACACCTTGCAAAATGCGGCATTCGATAATGGTTTGAAATGCGAAATGATTTTGGAAGGGGATCATTATGATTATTTAGCTAAACTCTCATAGAAAAGTGAGGGAGTTAGAAGTGGGAAGTTAGAAGACGGGAGAGAAGAGTAAAGTAAATTTAACAAATACAAAACTTAAATTATGAATGATTTAGAATTAGATAAATTGCGTTATCCAATTGGACATTATATCGCTCCTGAAAAATACACTTCAAAATACATAAATGAGAAAATTGCTGAAATCGCTTCATTCCCCGAAAGGCTAAAAAAAGGAGTTTCCCAATTATCAAACAAACAATTAGATACTGCCTATCGACCAGATGGGTGGACTATTCGTCAAGTGGTTCACCATTGCGCCGACAGCTATATCAATTGTTTTAGCAGAATCAAATGGGCATTGACCGAAGATACACCTATCATAAAATTTTACCACGAAGAACTTTGGGCAGAAATGCACGACAATAGAACTATGCCTATCGCACCAACTTTGTCTTTGCTCGAAGGTTTGCATTTTCGTCTGGCGTACTTAATGAGCAGTCTGTCTGAAAACGACTTGCAAAAATCATTCATACATCCCGCAAATAATAAAGAGTACAAAATCGAGGAAATCATTGGCACTTATGCTTGGCATAGCAACCACCATTTGGCACACGTCACCGAATTGAAGAAAAGAAAATCTTGGTAAATATTAGGAGCTTTTTCCAGCTGTACATTACAATCTTTTTATAGCTTTTACTCCGCAAAGCTACGTAATAGCTATAAAAAGGATTTTCATTTCCATCTGGGCTAGTGCATTTTACACCTCTAGCAGATTTGTAGTTTCGATAATATCTTGCAATGCTGCATACAAAACATCTAGATCTTCTTGAGAATTATACGCGTTAATCGAGTAACGTATATAAAAATTTCCATTCAAAGGTAGAATAGGAATTTCGATTTTGTATTTTATATACAAAACTTCTTTCAATTCGACAGGATTGGATGTATTAATTGGAATACTTGCCATTTGAACCATAAATTCTTCAGATATAGGACAAATTGGATTCGTTTTAAGTAGATCACAAAAACGTTGGTAGTTTTCTAAAACAAGT
The DNA here is from genome assembly GCF_004349355.1 of Flavobacterium cellulosilyticum. Lineage (GTDB taxonomy): Bacteria > Bacteroidota > Bacteroidia > Flavobacteriales > Flavobacteriaceae > Flavobacterium > Flavobacterium cellulosilyticum. The sequence goes on from NZ_SMFK01000001.1 coordinate 4,672, forward strand.
TTTCTACATTCCTTTGCTTGAAGTTTCCAATTATTCTTTTCCAGAAATTCAATTACTTTAGGCGTACACAAGAAAGCAGAAATATCTCTAGTTCCCTGAAATTCTTGATAATCTAAAAACTGACTTTCTCCAGGAGCCACACTTTCGTATCCCCAACCCACAACAAGCGGATCCAGCATATCCTGAAAATTTTTTTTCACATAAAGAAAAGAACTTCCCTTGGGAGCCAACATCCATTTATGTAGTGTACCTGTATAAAAATCAGGATTCAAATCCATGATATTTAAATCCATTTGACCTGGTACGTGAGCACCATCAATAATAGTGATTAGTCCTAATTCTCGAGCTTTTTCACAAATTTCCTTAACTGGAAAAACCAAAGCAGTTGCGCTTGAAATATGGTTTAAGAAAACGATTTTGGTTTTTTCATTATAACCAGACCAAAATTCTTCTAATATTTGTTCTTTAGAAACGACTGGAAGCGATATATTTTGGCGAATGTATTTGATTCCCGCTTTTTTGCAATAGAAATTCCAAGTACGATCCATGGCGCCGTATTCGTGATTTGTAGTCAGAATTTCGTCGCCTTCATTTAAATCCAAACTACGCATAATTGTATTGATAGCGAAAGTTGGATTTGGTGTGAAAAAAAAATCATTAGAATCACATTCAATGTAATTGGCTAATCTTTCTTTAGCTATATATAAATATTCACGCTGCTTTTTTAATAAAAACTGAACAGGTTCTTTCTCTAATTCCAATTGAAATCGTTGGTATTCTTCAAAAATTAGTTTCGGACAGGCACCAAATGAACCATGATTTAAAAACGTGATTGTAGGATCAAGAAGGAATTGTGATTTCATTTCTTACAGCTGATTAAAAAACAATAATTATGGAATGTTCAAGTATTTATGGGTTTGCAAAGAAACTCGCCATTCAGGATTGTTCATTACATACTCTACAATAAGCGGCGTCATTTCTTCTTTTTTGCTCCATTCCGGTTGCAAAAATAAAATGGCATGGTTATTTACTAATGCAGCTTGCTCCTCAGCGAAAATAAAATCGTGCTTATTGTAAATAATCACTTTCAATTCATTTGCATTATTATATACGGTTTGAGTAGGTAATTTATTTTTCTTTGGAGAAAGACAAATCCAATCCCATTTCCCAGACAGTTCATAAGCACCTGATGTTTCTATATGTACTTTCCGGTTTTGATCTTTAAGCTTTTGAGTTAGCAAAGTCATGTCCCACATCAATGGCTCCCCTCCAGTTACAACAACGGTATCTGAATATTTGCTGGCATTCGTAACTATTAAATCAGTACTTGTAGGTGGATGCAATTCAGCATTCCAACTTTCCTTTACATCACACCAATGACAACCAACATCGCAACCACCAATTCTTATAAAATAGGCAGCTGTTCCAGTATGATAACCTTCTCCTTGTATAGTGTAAAACTCTTCCATTAGCGGAAGCATTGCACCTTTATTAACTTCTAATTGTAATTCTTTTGAAAGCATTTCTTTATTTTAAAGTGCAAAGATAGTGAAATAAAAGTGTTGAGTAAACTCCATAAAAAAAGCCGATAATTCTTTGAGAATTATCGGCTTTTTTTATGGAGTTTTAAATTACTTTTTCAATAATTCTAATGATTTTGTAGCATAATTATTAGTTGGATCCAATGCAAGAGTTTTATTGAAATATTCAATTGCTTTTGGTTTATCAGTATTTGCATAAGCAGCCGCGCTAGTATTATACGCCTCTATAACTTTCTTTAAAACTACTGGGTTAGCCAATTCCTCTGCTCCTTTTTCAGTAGTTTTAGCAATGAATTCCTCATAATACTTTATAGTCATTGGGTCATTTGCCATCAAACTATTTGTTCTAGCTCTATAAAGCAAGGCATCAAGATAAGTAGGAGAAGCAGTAAAAACTCTCTCAAATGCAAGATCCGCTTTTTGCAATCCTGCAACATCTAATGGTTGACCTTCCTCTCTTTTTCCACTACCATAATAGATTGACAAACCATAATAAATATTGTCTTCTAAATAATTTGGACTTTCAGGATATGTAGTGGCAAATTCAAAAACAACACTTGCTTCTTTATAAAATTTATCACTAAACAATGATTTTCCAAGTTCATTTAAATCTTCAATAATTAATGGCTCAATTTCGATCGCTTTTTTAATATCAGAAACTCCTGATTTAAACAAAGTTGAATCGATAGAAGTCCCTTCTATTGACAAACCTTTTTTGAATTTAGCTTTAGCTAAATAAAGATAATCTTGAGCTATTATAGTATTATTAGGATTAGCAATATAATTATTTAATGATTTAATTGCCAAGTCAATGTTATTATTTTCTAAAGCAGAATACCCTAAATAACGAAATATACGTGGATTCACTTTATCCATTGCTGCCATAGCATTAGCTTCTTTTTCAAGTTCTTTATAATCTTTGACCAATACCAAGAAATCAGCATGACGCATTCTTGAATTTAAAGAACGATCTGTTAAACTAAGGTACTTTTCATAGTGGCCAATAGCGGTTTTCATATACTCTTCTTCTTTAGAACGTTTATTTCTACCCCATTTGTAATAAGTTTCAGCTAATTCTCTATAAACTGGACCATAATTTGGATTTATGGCAATTACCTCATTAAATGATTTTATAGCTTCATCATATGATTTTGCTCCTTTTAACAAAACCCCTAACTGCATTTTTGCTCTTAATAAAGAAGAATCTATTTGGAAAGCATTTCTATAGGCTGCATAAGCCTCATTTTGATTTTTATCCCCATAGTAAGCATCCCCTAAAGCAAGAAATATTTGCGAATCATCAGATTTTATCGCTTTTGCTTTATTTAAAAATTCAATAGCCTTTGAATAATTAGGAATTGATGAAAATGTATAGGCTTTACCAATATAAATTAACTCTTCGATATCTCTTCTTCTAACATTTTTTAATGCTAAGGCAAAATTTGAATCGGCAGCAACAGAATTTCCGTTATTTAAATCTATTTGACCTAAACCGATATAATTTAAATCTTCCCCATCTTTACCTGTTAATCCTCTTTTGAATGCAATTTTAGCTGAATCAGTAACTGTTTGAACAAGATAAACATTTCCCAATAAAAAATTCGCTCTACCATCGGTCGGATTAGATTGGAGGATTGATTTCAATATGGATTTAGCTTTCTCATATTGCTCAGCATCAATTGCCGTTTTCGCTTGATTAATGTCTTGTGCAAAACCAATTGAAATAGTTGCTAAAAAGGCTATGCTAAAAAGTTTAAATTTGTTCATCGATAATATATTTATTTTATTATTTTTCATTATTTATTGTATTTCTTATATTTATTTTTCTTCCAGGAATTCGTATAGGCAAAAGTCCTGACTTTAGAATAATTCTTTGTCCAATATCTCCTGCAACAAATGAGGCAAAACCCATACCTAAACCTGAAAATCCTTGTCCATTTATTATAAACAATTCTCGTGCCAAAGAATATTTACCTTCAGCAATATTATTTTGACTTGGAAAATAATAATTCTTATCTGTAAGGCTTTTAACACTTAAAATATTAACATTAGCCATATATTTTTTCATTATTGGCGATGGTTGTGACAACCAATTTAATCCTACAACACCAATCATCCCATCATTTTCGGCAACAAACTTAATAACATCTTGGTTTGTTTTAAAAGAAAAAACTCCTTTTTCCGGAATAGTATTAATTCCAGCAAGTTCGTTCATATAGCGTACAGTGCTTGAATTTGGATTATCAAAAACTAACCCTTTTATATTTGAATTTGACTTACCCTGCAAAAATTCAATTACATTTTTTAAATCTATTAAAGTGTCATTATTGGATTTATTTGATACAAACGCTATGGCATCGATAGCAAATTTAGTGATTTTTGGAATAATTTTTTTTTGTTCAAAGATTTTATTTTCCTCTTTTGTTAAATTTCTAGTTAAAATAGCTATTCTTGATTTATCTTTAAATAAAGAAAGAATCACTTCTGATTCTGATAAGGAAACAATATCAATCTTAGCATCATATTTACTTTCAAAAACCTCAACTTGATCTTCTATAATTGGCGTCAAGGTTTCATCTACCAAAACAGTTGTTGAACCTTTTAAAATTGATTCATTATTACTATTTTTCTTTTCTTTTTGATTACACATCACAAATAAAAATCCAATACATAAAAGAACAAAGTATTTGCTTTTTTTTAACATAACTAATTATTGTTTGAATTAAAAAATCGAAAAAATCTAAAGAATGAATAAACAATTAAAACAACTCCAAAAGAAACCCTATAAGTTGATGTCATTTCTATTGGAAAACTTTGGGGAAATAAAAAATTCCAAAAAATTACAATTAGGCCTAAAAGCAAATATACAAAAAAAAACAGGATTCCTATAATGAAAAGAAATCGCTCGTTAGGCGATTTCTTTTGAAAATTTATACCAATATTCTTCAACATTAGTCTGCTGATTGAATACTGATTGGCAAACTGAAAGTACAACGTACTTTTTTACCGTTTTGTTCTCCAGGGGTCCATTTTGGACATCTGTTTAATACACGTACAGCTTCTTTTCCAGTTCCGTAACCAATATCTCTAAGTATTTTAATATCTGTTAAGGAACCGTCTTTTTCAACTACAAAAGTAACATAAACTTTACCTTTAAGACCTGGCTCATCTGGTGCTTGGTAATTCCTGGCAACAAATTTATTGAACTCATTCATTCCACCAGGAAAATCAGGTTTTACCTCAATACCTGCTGTGTTATACACTGTATTATCTTCTTCAATTACAGCAGCAGGTCCTTTACCTACTGGCTCAACAGTTAGAACTGCATCAGGATCTCCTTTAATCGTTTCTTTACCAATGTTTTTATTTTTAATTTCTTTGATAACTACAATTTCTTCCACAACCTCTTCTGCTTTTGCAACAACTGGTTTAACAAACTTCACTTGATCCACTTTTGGAGGTGGCGGTGGAGGTGGAGGAAGATTAATATCTTTTGGTTTTTCCTTTTTTGGAGGTAGTTTTACTGTAGTAATAATTTTATCCAATGAGTTATCCACCTTTTTTTCTGGAAGCAAACGCATCAGATTTGGTATACTAACCAAAACAATAAAAATTATTGCCCCAATAATAAATGCCTTAAACGTTCGGTTTGTGATTGATTTTCTCAATTCATAAGCGCCGTAAACTTTGTTGCGACCCTCGAAAACAATTTCAAGCCATTGATTTTTTAATAAATCTAATTTCATATTTCTTAATTATTAGGTTATTAGGTTATTAGATTTACTCTTTTTTCCCCTCTAACAATTTTGTTTCTTCTGGTGTAAAATCATTAACAATTGCATAAGTCGGCACATCAACAATTGCCATTTCATCTAGTATATCAACCAAATTTCGATAATTTGATTTCTTACTTGGTTTAATAATAACAATCATACCATTTTTAGGCTTTCCTTTAGCAGTAGAATATGCTAAAACTGATTTTTTTCTAGATAATAATTCTTCACGAATTCCATCTTTTCCGTATGTAAAATCTTTAGGAGCTCCACCAACAACTGGAGTAGCCAATAAACCAACATAACGTACAATTTTATTATCAGCACCTAACATTATCGTCATCGTACGATTTTCATCTACTTTTATATTTGATTCATCTTTGTCATCTTTATCTGGCAACCCCAAACTCATAGATTGTGGTTTAGACAAGGTCGTAGTTAACATAAAGAATGTAATCAACAAGAAGGCTAAATCCACCATAGCAGTTAAATCTACTTTAGAGTTTTGTTTTTTACTTCTTACTTTTTTATCCCCCTTGCCTCCACTGTCGCCTGTATTTAATTCAGCCATTTTAGTGTGTGTTTTTTAATTAAAAATCTTTTCCTCTTAAACCAGTAACTAAACTAAAGTTATTGATTTTTTGATTTTGTAAAATATCCATTACTTTACGAATTACCGGATATTCTTCTTTAGCATCTCCTTTTATGGCAATTTGTAATTCCTTGTCATTAATTTCAATATTTGCAATTCGAGCATTTTGAACCCAATCCGCTAATTGATTATCAAGTGAATCTTTAGGAACTCCTGGTTGCCCCGCTTTTGATCGCTCAGAAGCTTTCATTTCAATAATTTGTTTTAAATTCTGAATTGGAACTCCAAAACCTTCCATTTTTGAAAATTCAGTTTTATCAGCATCTGAAAATTCAACATTATATTTCTCACTCATTAATTCTAAAGTTCTCATACGAACTTCTCTTCCTATTATGTCAAAAAATACTTTTCCTTTACCAATTGTCAAAGTAGCCAAATCAGATTCTGGCAATTTAGTTTGTACAGTTGATGATGGAGTATCCACAGGCAATGCTTCTGGTATTTTGGCCGTAGCGGTCAAAATAAAAAAAGTAAGCAAAAGGAATGCTACATCACACATAGCAGTCATATCAATAGACGTTGCTTTTTTTTGCGTTTTTACAGCCATTAAATTATATATTTAAATTAAAAGAATCTGGCCTACAAAAATGCAGACCAATTCTTAAAATTATTACTAATTATTTATTTAGAGTACCTCTGTAGTGTCTGTATGTATTCACGATTGTGTTACCAGCCTCGTCAATTGCGTAAGTTAGTGTATCTATTTTTGAAGTAAATAAGTTATAAGTAACAATCGCTAAAGCAGAAGTCGAGATCCCTGTAGCAGTATTGATAAGCGCTTCAGAAATACCATTAGCCAACAAAGCTTGATCTGGAGTTCCAGAACTTGCTAACGCACCAAATGCTTTAATCATACCAGTAACTGTTCCTAACAAACCTGCAAGAGTTCCTAATGAAACTAATGTAGAAAGAATAGTCATATGTTTTTCTAACATTGGCATTTCAAGTGAAGTTGCTTCTTCAATTTCTTTGTGAATTGTTTCAGCAGCAGTTTCGCTATCTAAACCTCCTTTTTTAACTTCTTGATATTTAACAAGAGCTGATCTAATTGCATTTGCAACAGATCCTTGTTGTTTGTCACAAGCTGCAATTGCACCATCAATATCTCCTGATTTGATGCTTTTTTGCACAGAACTCATAAAAGTATCTAAATTACCTTTTCCAGCAGCTTTAGATATTGCAGCATAGCGCTCAAATGAAAACACTATCACCATTAACAACAACCCCATCAAAACAGGTACAATAGGACCTCCTTTATAAACCATCGCTAAATAATTCCCTGGTATTGGATGACCTGTATTTACCCCGCCTTCAAAATTTCCTCCAGCACCCATAATGAAATTCCAAACTAACCATCCAGTAAAAATACATAATACAATGATCAATAATGAAATCATTCCTCCTAAACCTGAACCCTTTTCTTTTTTAACGTTTGCCATTTTTTTTTAATTTTAATAATTTTAATAATTTTATTTGCGCTTTAATAAACTTTGTTGAAGGGCAAATTTATATTTTTAGTTGAAATAAAAAAATTATTTTTGGTATTATTATAATATTTTTCAATTTACAAATCGAAATTTATTATTTTATTATTAAAAAAATTACATTATATTTAATAAAAACACCTTTTTTCATAAACATACTCCTAGATACAAGGCTTATCCAAACTATTTTTTAAAATTTTTGGTAAATATTTTACAATAAAAATATTTTGTTTATTTTTAAAATTACGAATTAATTTTATTCATTATTCAATTTTACATAACATTAAAAATACAATATATTGCATATCATTTAAATTCCAAAAACAATTATGAGAAAAAAAGATGAATTTGAACAAGTAATCACAAGTGGTTATTTATCTAAAGGTGAAAGTATAATTCTTGGGGGAGCAATGCTAGATGGCGAAGTTTTACCAAACGCACATATTAAAATTCCATTAAAAACTTTGAACCGTCACGGTTTAATTGCCGGAGCTACAGGAACTGGAAAAACAAAAACCATTCAAGTTTTATCTGAACAATTATCTTCATTTGGGATTCCTGTTTTGATGATGGACATTAAAGGTGATTTCAGTGGAATTGCCAAAGAAGGTGAAGAAAAAACGTTTATAACTGAACGTCATAGTAAAATTAATATTCCATACAAAATATCTAGTTTCCCTGTTGAATTAATGTCTTTATCTGACCAATCAGGTGTAAGATTGCGTTCAACTGTTTCAGAGTTTGGCCCCGTTTTATTTTCAAGGATTTTGGATTTAAATGACACCCAAGCTGGCGTTGTCTCGGTATTATTTAAATATTGTGATGATAACAAAATGCCTCTTTTAGATTTAAAAGATATAAAAAAAGTTATTAACTACATAACAGAAGATGGCAAAAAAGAAATCGAAGATAATTATGGTAAGATTTCAACTTCGACAACAGGTATAATTTTACGAAAGATTATTGAACTTGAACAACAAGGTGCTGAATTATTTTTTGGGGAAATGTCATTTGAAATTGACGATTTAATGCGAATTGACGAAAATGGAAAAGGATACGTCAATATCATTCGATTGACTGATATTCAGGACAAACCTAAATTATTTTCAACATTTATGCTAAGTTTATTGGCCGAAATTTACAATCAAATGCCTGAAAAAGGAGACTCAGACCAGCCTGAATTAGTCATTTTTATAGATGAAGCCCATTTGATTTTTAAAGAAGCAAGTAAGACTTTATTGGATCAAATAGAAACAATTGTAAAACTAATTCGCTCAAAAGGAGTTGGAATTTACTTTATTACTCAGAATCCAATGGATGTTCCGAGTGGAGTTTTGGCACAATTAGGGTTAAAAATTCAACACGCCTTGAGAGCTTTTACCGCAAAAGATAGACAAGCTATTAAACAAACGGCAGATAATTATCCTTCGTCCGATTTTTATAAAACCGATGAAATCCTGACTAGTCTGGGAATTGGAGAAGCTTTAGTAACTGCATTGAATGAAAAGGGAATCCCAACACCACTGGCCGTAACAATGCTTCGTGCCCCAATGAGTAGGATGGATATTTTAACTGAAAGTGAAATTCAAGAAATTAATTCAAAATCAAAATTAGTTCGAAAATATTCTGAAGTAATTGATCGAGAAAGTGCTTATGAAATGCTTAATAAGAAAATTTCAATTATTGAACAAGAAGTTGCAAAACACCAAGAAGAAAAAACAGCGAAAATAGAAGAGAAAAAAGAAAACAAGAAGACAGCTGAAACAACAGGAGCGGTAACTAATTCCGTTTTAAAAGTATTAACAAGCGCTACTTTTATAAGAGGAGCTTTTGGAGTTTTGAGTAAATTACTTAGAAAATAATTCTATCAAAAAAACCAATCTATTTTATACATTACTATTTTTACATATAAGTTGCACCCAGAAAACACATTTAAAATCGGAAATAGAATTAAAAGAGGAAGTTTTAAAAAAAGAAAGAGACTTCAATTCTCTTTCGGAAACGAAAGGAATTGCAGAAGCTTTTTATACTTTTGCTCATTCTAATGCAGTACTTAAAAGAGAAAACGATTCTTTAATTCGAGGCAAGGAAAACATTAAATTATATTATAATAATCCAAAATATAAAAATGTTACCATAAAATGGAAGTCTGATTTTATCGAAGTTTCCCAAGACGGAAATATCGCGTATACTTATGGCAAATATATTTGGAGCGTAAAAGATTCGGTAGGAAATTCCAAAGATTTCAAAGGTATTTATCATGCAGTTTGGAAAAGGCAAAAAGATGAATCCTGGAAATATGTTTGGGATTGACAGTCTTTAGTTTAATATGATAACTACCAAATTTAGGTAATAACATTCTTTATTTTTTGTTAAGTAGCAGTACTAAATCTTATAAAAAACCTAAATACTAAATTTTCAATTTAAAAAAAGAGAGTTTAAACTCCAATTGGAATCAAAACTCTCTTTTAATAAAACTAAAATAATTATTATTTTTATTTTTTACTGTCATCAATAATCGCTCCGGTTCCTGCTCCAACTCCAGCACCAACGAGTCCACCAATTATAGCTCCCGTACCTTTTTTCTTGCTGACAATAGCGCCTGTTGCAGCACCAACACCAGCGCCAATTACCGCCCCTTTTGCTGCTCCACTCCAACCTTTCTTTTTAGCAACTGTAGTGCTGGTTGCAGGTTGATTTACTACTGTTACATTTTGAGGACGAAGTTTTTCTTCATTGATTTTTGTGATTTCTAACTGCATAGAATCAATAATTTTTTGTTTATTGATTTCTGTTTGCATAGAATCAATGCTAGCCTTTTTGGCGTTATTAATGTCACTTTTTTGTTGGTTCTGACAAGAAACAAATAAAAGTGTCAAAAATAGAATAGATAGTGTTTTCATAATTACAATTTGTAAATTTGTTGTAAAGTTAGAATTAAAATCGTAGTGAGAGTTACACAATTCAAATAAAATTTCATACAATTACATGAATGACCAACTTATAAAAATCATCTTAAAAACTAAAAAATCTCGCCATTTCTGGCGAGATTTTTTACTTTAACCTTCTTTAGAAAATTAAATGATTAACATTGCATCTCCATAAGAATAGAATTTATACTCTTCTTTGATTGCTTCTTCATAAGCTCTTTTCATTAAATCGTGCCCACAAAAAGCAGATATCATCATTAATAAAGTAGATTTTGGTGTGTGAAAATTAGTAATCATACAAGTTGCCAAACTAAAATCGTGTGGTGGAAAAATAAATTTATTAGTCCAGCCGTCAAAAGGATTTAGAGTTCCGTGTGAAGACACAGAGCTTTCAATTGCTCGCATAGAAGTAGTTCCTACAGCACAAATTCGTTTTTTCTTCCCCTTAGCATCATTTACAACATCACAAGCTTCTTGATTGATTTTTAATTCCTCAGAATCCATTTTATGCTTTGATAAATCTTCTACTTCAACTGGATTAAATGTTCCTAAACCTACATGAAGTGTAACTTCGGCAAATTTAATTCCCTTAATTTCAAATCTTTTCAACAAATGCTTAGAAAAGTGCAATCCTGCAGTTGGCGCAGCAACCGCCCCTTCCTCTTTAGCATAAATTGTTTGGTAACGATCTGCATCTTCTGGAGTTACTTCTCTATTAATGTATTTTGGAATTGGTGTTTCTCCTAATTCTGTCAATTTATTTCTAAATTCTTCATACGAACCATCATAAAGAAAACGTAATGTTCTTCCACGTGAGGTGGTATTATCAATTACTTCAGCAACTAATGAATCGTCATCGCCAAAATATAATTTATTTCCAATACGGATCTTACGAGCTGGATCAACCAAAACATCCCAAAGACGTTGTTCTGCATTTAATTCTCGAAGTAAAAAAACTTCAATTCTTGCACCCGTTTTTTCTTTATTTCCATACAAACGTGCTGGAAAAACTTTTGTGTTATTTAAAATTAGGACATCTCCCTCATCAAAATAATCGATAACATCTTTAAATGTCTTATGTTCAATAGTTTGTTTTTTGCGGTCAATTACCATCAAACGTGCTTCATCTCTGTTTTCTGATGGATATTCAGCAAGAAGCTCTTTAGGTAAATTGAATTGAAAATGGGATAATTTCATTTTTATAGTTTAAAAGTTGATGCGTTTAGAAGTTTAGAGGTTCTAAAATTTTAAACGCCTGCAAATATACGACTGTAAGATAGGCGTTGTCAAGTGTTTCGCACTTTATTTTTATATAAAGTCGAAAATAAGATGTGACAGCAGTATTTTAATCGGATTTTACTTTTCTACAATCTCAAAACCTAGTTTTTTCATGTCTTCCCAAAAATCGGGATACGACTTTGAAACTACCTCTGCATTGTCTATAACAATTGGCACTTTCAGCGCTAAAGGAGCAAACGCCATTGCCATTCTATGGTCATTATAAGTTGCAATTGCAATAGTAGGCCTGATGTGATTTGTAGCTATCAATGTCAAACATTTATCTGTAACGGTGATGTTTGCACCCAATTTTGTTAATTCGGTTTTTAAAGCTTCTAGCCTATCTGTTTCCTTGATTTTTAAAGTATGAAGCCCCGTTAAATGGCAACCTATCCCTAAACCAAAGCAAGTTACTACAATAGTTTGGGCAATATCTGGTGAAGAATTAAGATCCCAATTTAGATTTTGAATTGATGTATAAGCCTTTTTCTTTAGAATAATTGAATTGTTTTCAAAAGTAGTTTCAACTCCTAATTCTTTATAAATAATTGCTAAAGAAGAATCGCCCTGTAAACTTTTTTCCTTGTAACTGGATAATCGAATAGCAGTGCCTACATTGGCCATAGCCACAATGGAATAAAAATAAGAAGCCGAACTCCAATCCGACTCAACTGTCATAACCTTCGTTTCGACTTCCTGTTTTGGATATACTTTGATTAAATTTCCCTCGAAACTCGTTTTTATCGCCAAATCGTTGAGCAACGCCAAGGTCATTTTGATATAAGGAACAGAGGTGATAGCACCTTCTAAATTCAATTCGATTCCATTTTCTAATTTAGGAGCTATGAGCAATAGTGCCGAAATATATTGGCTACTCACATTTGCTGGCATGGAAACATAACTGTTTACTAATTTTTGTCCTGTAATTTTAATTGGTGGAAAACCTTCGTTTTCTACATACTCAATCTTTGCTCCTAATTGTCGCAAAGCTTCAACCAAAATTTTGATGGGACGTTCTTTCATTCTTGGCGAACCGGTCAAAGTCACTGTTCTATTTTCTTGAATGGCAAAAAAGGCCGTCAAGAATCGCATGGCTGTTCCGGCATGATGAATGTCTACAATTTCGTCATTTCCATTCAATGCTTTTTGCATTACTTCGCTGTCATCAGAGTTCGATGTATTGGCAAGAGAAATAACAGGAAATAAAGCTTGCAACAATAACAATCTATTGGTTTCGCTTTTAGAACCTGTAATTTTAATTGTATTTTGTATATCGCTGATTGCAGATTGCAGGAGTAGATTCATTTCTATTAATTATAAGTTATGAGTTAAGGTATTTGACTTTATACTCAAATAATTTCGGGGCGCAATTTACTACTCCTCATTCACAATTCATAATTCACAGCTCATAATTATTTCAATTTTTCATTATTCTTGTGACGGTCTTTATCTCGAACGGATTTCAAATCCAATTTTTTATCGAAAGCAGCTTGCAGATCGATTCCGGTTTGATTAGCGAGACACAATACTACAAAAACCACATCGGCTAATTCTTCGCCAAGGTCTTTGTTTTTATCGCTCTCTTTTTCAGATTGTTCGCCGTAACGACGGGCTATGATTCTTGCAACCTCCCCAACTTCTTCAGTAAGTTGAGCCATATTCGTTAATTCATTGAAATAGCGAACTCCATGTTCATTTATCCAATTATCTACTTCTAGTTGAGCGTTTTTTAAGTTCATACGTTTTATATTTTTAACACTGTCAGGGTTTTGAACCCTGATTGGGTTGTTGATTAGGTTAATATTCGATTATTAAATTATTTATTTCATTTACTTTTGGCTCTTGATTATGAAAAAATATATAATCTTCGATACCTCCAAAAATCTCGATGACTTCATTTCTCATTAATTTTGTAGGCTTATCTGAAATTATAGTTTCATATGATGACCAAGGATACAAACTCATTTGTTTTACAAAACCGTGTTGAACTGGATTGATATGTATGTAATAAATCAGTTGTCAAAAATACATTTCAGAAGAAACCAATTTTCTTTCGAAAGTGGTTTCAAACAAACTTCCTGTTCTATTGTATCGTTTGTTTATAGCTTGTGTATAGGAGTTGAACAAATGCGAAAACTGTCTAGATGGGTCAATTAATTTTGGTTTTTCGGTTGTATTGTAGCTTAACTCGCTTTCGTTAATTTCAATTCTTTCTTTTATTTTTACCAAAATATGAAAATGGTTTTTCAATAAACACCAAGCAAAAGTTTCGGCAATTGGCTCTATACATTTTGCATACAAACGCAAAAAATGATAGTAATTCTCCGTTTCAAGAAATATATCAATTCCATTATTGCCCCGATTGTATATATGGTAATGATTTCCATGACGAATTGGTTCCTTTATTTCCATTTTCTAAATTTAATTAACCCTGTCAGGGTTTAAACCCTGACAGGGTTCGGTTAACGAAGGTATTAAATTTTCTTTAGAACAATTCTCTCTGATTGCTTATCTGTCATTTGTCTATAAAAATCTTTTAACACAGAATAAAAGTCTGCAGAGACAAGTAATTTGTTTGATTCTTTTGCAATCGAAACCTGAATTTTATTATAAGATGCTTCTACGTTAAATACAAATGATGCGACATTATCTTTAGTTTGCAATTTAATTGGTTTTGGAACTGATTCAACAACATAGCCTTTGGGGATTTCAAAAATCACATTGAATTTTTCTTGGTCTGGATAGCCAAAATAAATAGGGAATTCCCTTTTTTCCTGAACAAATGGATTTTTATTTTTTGCGAAAAAAAGTTGCGGATTAATATACATTTTATCTCTAATTATTTCGCATTGATTGTCGGATGTAAATGTAAAATTCTCCATGATAGGTTTAGAGTAGTCCTTACTGTTGTCGATAGTATAGTCACTAATTTTAATTCCAGACAAATCATTTTCTAGTTTTTCAAGATAATTTTCTTGATTAATTCCTGCGTATTTTTCTCTAAAAGTGAAAGCATGATAATCTGTCCCATACACTCTATATTGACCTGATATCTTCCCGTTTTCATCAATTGTCACGAGCATATTAGTTGTTGTTTTAGACAATAATTTTGGCTCTAATTTTATTTCCTCAGAACTCCCATCTTGTCTTATTAATCTTCCTGTCCAGTTTAAGGTGAAGAGTGGTAAAATAGAATTTGTGGTGTGTTTATTTGTTGCATCGAGTAAAATTTGTTTTCCGTCTAATTCTGCAGAAGCAATCACATAATTAAAAATAGTTCTATTGGGAAATATCGGAATACCATGATCTATAGTACTTAGTAACACTGGATTTGTTACTACCCCTACATAATTTAGCATAGCCATAAGAATAAAATTGATTTCGGCTGTGTTCCCGACCCCATCAATATAAGCTTGCTTGACACCTTTATCTGTATAATATCCTTTCTTATTGTTCCAATTCATTTTGTTCTGAACAAATTTAAAGATGATGTCCAACCTTTCACTTTTGGATTCTACATTTTTCAGAATACGCGATACATCTTGAATTATATAATCCCTTTCTTTAAGTTCTTTTCCAAAATCCTTATCTTCATAAATTGTTTTTGCAACTCCTTCCCAAGTCACAGAATAATCTTTGACTGGTTCTAGGTAAAATTGTGTTTTTTCTAATTCATGTGCTACAGACAAACGATAATTATCAATATTATCTACAAAAGGTTCTTCTTTTAAAGCGGGAATATTTATAGCTGTATAGGTATTACTAGCTTGTTGAAAACTAACTGATTCCGTTTTCATTTGATCATATTTATTAGCAAAAGATAGGTAACCGTTAGTAATTTTAGAATCAAATTTTAATTCCGAAGGTCGCTTAGCAATCGCTTTATACACAAAAAACCCAGGGATTTCTGTGGTGTATTCTGAATTATTTACGGGAATATCTTTTTGAAAATTAAAATCAGGAAACTCAATAATGTTCCCTGATTTTAAAACATATTTAAATTCAATAACAGAACCCACCTTTACATTTGGCATTGTAATGGCGGCTTCTTTCCAGTATTTATTTATTGATGTTTTAAAACTCCCTTCGTTATTTAGCTTAGTTTTAATCACCTTTCCATTTTCAAGATTATAGGTTACACAATCTGTAAACTCTAACTTATCAGGATTAAGGTTCTCATAGCCAACACGAAAAGACACATTATAATTTGCCCATTTTAGGCCTTCTTTTTTATAAATTTTAATTCTAAAGGTGTTTTCTGTATTAATACTAAACCCGTTAGTAATAGTGTAGGTGAAAAAAGTTTTAGCTTTATTAAACAAAACCGCCGCAACTGCTGACGAATCAATCGGATGCGTTTTTTCTTCAAGTTCTTTTATAGACACTTTTCCTAATTTAAAATCTTGGGCATTGCTAATAGCGAACGACAAAAAAGCAAAGACTGCGATTACGTTTTTTTTGAAAAGCATAATTATTAGTTTTTAGTTAATATAATTTTGGCATTGTCGTTTCTAGAAATTTGATCTATAAAAAGACGGTACTCCTCATATTCTTCCTTCGTATACATTCCTTTTTTCAACAAAAAGCTTCTTTTATAAGTAAAATGAGTTGCATCTTTTTTGACAAACTCGGCTTTGTATTCTCCAAATTTATTTATTGACTCTATGGTAGTTGGTAAAAATTCTATTGTAAATGCGGATGGCAATGATATTTCAATAGCATCTGAATCGAAAAAACCTCTATCAATTTCAAAAGGATTTTTACGATTTCGAATTCGAGTAACACCCCATAAATTATGATTGAAAGCGTTTACTGCAAACATCATTTTATTGGATGTAAGATTGCCATAATTCAAAGCACTTAAATCGGATTCTATTGTAAAAGCAACATTTTCTTTATCGTTAATGAATTTAGTCGAATTGATTTTTAAATTTTTAATATTCGACCAATATTTTTTAAAATGAGCTTCTTTCTCATCGGGTTGCATTCTTTCTGTATTCGATTTCTCATACTGTGAACCTGTAGACACAATACTAATCTTACCCGAAAAATCTCCATCTTGATTTATAGTATATTCGCCACTACTTATTTGAGAATTCGCTTTGTTTTCATATTTTTTGGTTCTTACAATTTCTCCACCTTTGGGTTTTATTACCACAACATCTCTGTCGTCTGTAAAATTAGCTTGATATCCAAATGGATTAAATTGATCCGTACATTCCAAAAATACATATTCTTCGCCATTTGGAATTGCCAAAATAGCATGATTCCCTTGAACAGAAAAAAAATCAGATTTAATATTTGTTTTATCTTTTCCTCCATACAATTCGGTATAATAAGAAGGTACATTAACTGCGAATAACAGTGCTCTGGTATAATTAGTAAGCGCCTTACAATCTCCATAACCCAATCGATCTACATCGTTGGCCAACATAGGTTTAAAACCACCAATACCTACTTGAATACCTACATATCTCGACTTTTCCTGCATGTATTTGTAAATCAGTTTCGCCTTCTCGATTGGATCTGTTTCGTCTCCAACTAAGGCTGTCATTTTTGCTTTTGTTTCTGGTGAAAGTTCCGCTGTTCCAGTCAATATTTTATCCGAAAACCATTTTCCATATTCATTCCAAGTTTTGGCATTTCCATCTACCCCTTCCAAATTAAAAAACTCCAATCCCATCATCAATTTAGGGTACATTTCTCGTACAGTTGGACTTAAATCCTCTGGCTTCTGAGCAGGAATATTGGTTGCTGTGTATGACAATTGCGTAGAAGAATCTAGCCCTTTTTTGATGTTGAAACCCATAAAATTCAATTCCATTTTCTTAAAACCAAGATTCGCAGGATAAGTCACATTTACTATGCTTTTTTCTATACTTAAAAAATAATCATTTAAAGGAAACCATGATGGAATAAAAGCGGTTGTAGAAGTTTCGACTTCGCTTTCGTAAACGACTGTAAAAGGATATAAAATTGGTGTATAATCTAAAAAGACAACTCTACTGTCTGAAAATATAGTTCCACCACCTGCAACACTTTGATCTCTAAAATCTTTACGCTTTATCTTCTTGATTTCATTTCCAAAATTATCAAAAACAGTAGCTTGTATACTCTGAATTGAGGATCTTTTATTGTAATTCTCATAGGCATCAACCGATCCGAGGCCCTTTTCATTTAGAACAGTTACCACTCTTGTCTTTTTGACATTCATACTTCTTTGAGATGAAATCACTATATCAGTTTGCTCTAAACGCACTACCGCATTGGCATTTTGCTTTAAACTATCAGGAATTGACACAGTAGAATACGATGATTTTTGAGCTGTAAGAAATGTAGTGAAAAACAGAAAAACGAGATAAACAAATTTGAATTTCATCGAATGATTTTTATCTCAGAAATGTAAGAATAAATCTGAATAAAAAAAAGTTAAATTGGATTTTTAGAATCAATTAAAATAGTCACTGGACCATCATTAATTAAAGCTACTTTCATGTCGGCACCAAATGTTCCAGTTTGCACTTTTTTGCTTAATTCTAGTTCTAATTGCTGTACAAAATTCTCATAAAGCGGAATGGCAATTTGGGGTTTTGATGCTTTGACATACGAAGGGCGATTGCCTTTTTTGGTTAAGGCGTGTAGGGTAAACTGAGAAACTACAATTATTTCACCATCAACATCTTTTATTGACAGGTTCATTACCTCGTAGTCATCACCAAAAATGCGAATATTAGCAATTTTAGCAGCCAGCCAATCAATATCTTCTTGAGTATCGGTATCTTCTATACCAACTAAAACCAATAATCCTTTTTGGATTTCGGCTACAATTTTAGAAGCTATAGTTACAGAAGCTTGAGAAACTCTTTGGATAACGGTTTTCATTCTTGATTAAGGAATAAGGGTTTTTAGATTTAGGATTTTAAAACTGAATACTCAAAACTGATCACTATTTCCTCGTTTCATCACTTGCTTTTCGATCCTCGTCATACGAATCGATTCGATAATTTTCATCATCACCTTCCAAAATTTTAAGATAGCTATTGTAACGCGACCAAGCAATTTCGTCTTT
Organism: Flavobacterium cellulosilyticum; assembly: GCF_004349355.1. Lineage (GTDB taxonomy): Bacteria > Bacteroidota > Bacteroidia > Flavobacteriales > Flavobacteriaceae > Flavobacterium > Flavobacterium cellulosilyticum. The sequence goes on from NZ_SMFK01000001.1 coordinate 23,399, forward strand.
TTCCAATGCTTTTTTAATGGCACAATGTGGTTCTTCTTTATGCAGGCAATTATTGAATTTACATTGGTCTTTCAGTTTGAAAAATTCGGGAAAATAGCCACTGATTTCTGCTGCATCCATATCGACAATACCAAAACCTTTTATTCCCGGTGTATCTATTATTCGAGCATCAAAACTCAAATCATACATTTCTGCAAAAGTAGTTGTGTGCTGTCCTTGTTTACTTGCCTCAGAAATAGTTTTAGTTTTAAGATGCAAAGAGGGTTCCATGGCATTGACTAAAGTCGATTTCCCTACTCCAGAATGTCCTGAAAACATACTCACTTTACCAATCATCATTTCTTTCAATTCTTCAATTCCCTTCATTTCTGTCGAAGAAACCCGCAAACATTTGTATCCAATTTCCTGATAAACATGTTGCATGTACAATTGCTCGTCCAACGTGGCTTCGTCAAAAGTGTCAATTTTATTAAATACCAAAACCGTTTCTATTCCATATGCTTCGGCTGTTACCAGAAAACGATCTATGAAATTAAAGGTTGTTGGTGGATTATTAATCGTTATCAAAAGAAAAACGCGATCAATATTCGACGCAATAATGTGCATTTGATGCGATAAATTCACTGATTTTCGAACAATATAATTCTTTCTCTCGTGAATATTATTTATCGTTCCTGTTACAACATCAGAAGATTCTTCGAGCTCATAATCTACAATATCTCCCACCGCAATTGGATTAGTGCTTTTAATTCCTTTGATTCGGAATTTCCCTTTCATACGGCATTCGATAAAATCACCTTGCTCGGATTTTACGGTGTACCAACTTCCTGTAGATTTATAAACGAGTCCTGTCATTTTTTGAATTACGAATTACGAATTACGAATTTAGATACGAAATCTATACTTTGCAAAGGTAATTTTTTGTTTGAAGTTTGAAGTTTAAAGTTCGAAGTTTTTGTGACTGTCAACAAATAAAAAATCTCCACAACTTTAATTTAGAAGCTGTGGAGATTGATTTGAACTATACTAATGAAATTAGATTAGTTGTTTCTATTTTATATAAGGAAAATTTCTTGAAACCTTACGCATCATACTTTCAACTAAATCATCAGTTGAAGTTGCCAACCCTTGATCCATGGTCTTAAAAAAACGCCATAGTATCTCCCCATCTGAGCCATTATTAAGCGTCATCGTTAAAGTTCCAGTACCCGTTTTTCCTCCAAATCCACCAAATATTATTGCAGAAGCAATAGCACCAGCTTCAGATTTGGTTTGTTCTGTTTCAAACACCCCTCCAATTATCCCATCTACACCGAGAACTTTTGCAATCTCATCTTTTGTATATTCATCAAGTTTATCAAGAATTCCTGCTTTTTTTAATAAAATATTAGTTTTATCTACATCTTGAAAACTAACATTATAATTGTCACGCTTTCTCAGCAAAAAAGTATACATACTTGATTGTATCGAATTTGACATACTTTTTTCTTGATCACGATTTGCTTCAGCATTAAAATTCTTCGGCTGTTTCTTATAAGTAATACTTACTTTATAAGGCAAAATAGCCACTATTTTATGTTGACTAATGATGGTTTTTAATTGAGGACTCTCAAATATTTGCTTCGATTGAGCATGTCCTAAAAAAGAAAGAAAAAGACAAAACAAAAAGAAAACATTTTTCATAATGTTTTTGTAATTACACAGTAATGATTTTTTCATAAATTAAATTTAAAGGTTATAAATATACTCAACAATAATACAAAAAAAAACCTACAATAAATTGTAGGTTTTTAATAAATTATAAAATATTTTTTACAATTAAGTAATAACCATGGTATAATGTCGTATTTTAAAATTAGAATAAAATTATATAATAGACTGATTTAAAGTTATTTTCTTAAAGTTGATTCTTTTGACTTACTTACATATTCAATATTTTTTCTTGGTGTTCAATACTTTCTTGGTGAATTCCTTTGAATAATTTAATAATAAATTCTTCTGTCAATCCTTTTTTAACACCTTCAGCCAACATTTTTGTTTGAATTTCATTCCAACGTGTGTTTTGTAAAACGGCAACATTTGCCTCTTTTTTCACTTGACCAATTTCGTCAGCTACTTTCATACGTTTTCCTAACAATTCTAATAAATTAGCATCCAAAACATCGATATTTGCTCGCAATTTTGACATTTTTTGTTCAAAATCAGGAGTATCACCACTTACTTTTCTAATTTTCAAATCTTTCAAGATTTGTTTCAACGCATCTGGAGTTACTTGTTGAGCTGCATCAGACCATGCATTATCTGGATCAATATGTGTTTCGATTATCATACCGTCGTAATTTAAATCCAAAGCTTCTTGAGTCACTTCAAGGATCATTTCACGGTTACCTGTAATGTGTGATGGATCTATTATTAAAGGCAAATCAGGGAATTTATTTTGCAATTCGATAGCAATTTGCCATTCTGGAATGTTTCTGTATTTTGTTTTTTCGTAAGTAGAAAAACCTCTGTGAATTACTCCTAAATTTTTTATCCCAGCAGCATACAAACGCTCCACACCACCTAACCATAAAGCCATATCTGGATTTACTGGATTTTTAATCAAAACGATTTTATCTGTACCTGCTAATGTGTCAGCAATCTCTTGAACAGCAAATGGATTTGCAGTTGTACGAGCTCCAACCCATAACACATCGATATCATTTTCTAAAGCCAATTTACAGTGTGCAGCTGTAGCAACTTCCGTTCCCATTAGCAATCCTGTTTCTGCCTTTGCTTTTTTCAACCATTTCAATCCTATTTCACCAACTCCTTCAAATCCTCCTGGACGAGTTCTTGGTTTCCAAATTCCTGCTCTAAAAACACTAACATCTGAATCTTTCAATTCGTGAGCGATTTTCAAAACTTGTTCTTCAGTTTCAGCACTACAAGGTCCTGCTATCACAAATGGATGAGTTAAATTGAATTCGTTCAACCAATTTCTCATTTCTTTCTTGTTTTCCATCTTTTCTAATTTAATTTTTATTATTTTTTTCTGTGTTGTTCTTTTTTAATTGAAAACTGTGACCAAACACTTTATACTGACCACTATTTACTTTTTTATATGCATTCCGTTTAGAATCTCCTTTATTTTATTGACACTTTGCATTTCATTATAAATTGCATCGTAATCTTCGTTTTCCAATAACTCTTTGAATTTAGACAAATTGGAAATATATTCTTCTAATGTTTTAACTACTTGTTTATTATTTTGTTTGAAAATTGGTGTCCACATCGCTGGTGAACTTTTTGCTAAACGCACCGTACTTTCAAAACCCGAACCCGCCATATCAAAAATATCCTGCTCGTCTTTCTCTTTATTAATGACTGTTTTTCCTAGCATAAAAGAACTTATGTGCGATAAATGCGAAACATAAGCAATGTGTTTATCGTGTGATTTTGGGTCCATATATCGGATTCTCATCCCCATACTTTTAAATAACTCCAAGGCTTTTTCTTGTAGTTTGAAGGTGGTTTTTTCTACTTCGCAAATAATATTAGTTTTACCTTCAAACAATCCTCTTATTGCTGCTGATGGTCCTGAAAACTCCGTTCCAGCAATGGGATGTGTCGCAATATAATTTCTTCTTCGCAGATGATTCGCAACAACTTCACATATTGGCGACTTGGTAGAACCCACTTCAAAAACAATGGTGTTATCTCCAATAACATCCAATACTTTTGGCAAAACTATTAATGCCACATCTACAGGAACTGAAACAATTACTAAATCGGATGTAGCCAAATCGTCAAAAGTCGCTGCAGCATCAACAACCCCTAGAGCTATGGCTTCCGCCAAGTGGCTTTCGTTGTTGTCAATTCCATAAATTGTAGCTTCGGGATGTAGATTTTTTATATCCAAAACCATCGAACCGCCAATTAAACCTATTCCTATTACATGTACTTTCATTTTATTTTAAAGTTGTTGGTTGTTGGTTGTTGGTTGTTGGTTCGAACTATCAACCAACAACAGTCAACTATCAACTAAAATCTGTCAATTGCTTCTTGAACTATTTCTTCTTTTACACATAATGCAAATCGAATATAACCTTCTCCATTCGAACCAAATATTGTTCCTGGAGTGATGAAAATTGATTTCTCGTATAATATTTCGTCGATAAACTTTTCAGCAGATGTAATTCCCTCAGGTAATTTCGCCCAAACAAATAATCCAACTCCTTCTTTGTACACCGTACAACCTAACTTTTCTGCTAATTGTTCGGTAAGAATTCTACGTTTATTATAAATCACATTCATGGAATCAAACCAAGATTTGTCACTTTTTAAAGCGGCAATTGCTCCTTTTTGAATTCCGTAGAACATACCACTGTCCATATTGCTTTTTACTTTTAGTACTGCATCGATACATGCCGCATTTCCTAGAACCATTCCTACTCGCCAACCAGCCATATTGAAGGTTTTCGATAAAGAATTTAATTCTAATGCTACTTCTTTCGCTCCTTCGACTTGTAGCAAACTCATCGGATTGTCATTCAAAACAAAACTGTACGGATTGTCATTGATCAACAAAATGTTGTGTTTTTTGGCAAAGGCCACTAATTTTTCGAACAATTGTAAACTACCTCTCGCTCCTGTTGGCATATGAGGATAACCCAACCACATGATTTTCACTTTCGATAAATCTAATTTTTCTAAGGCTTCAAAATCGGGTTCCCAATTATTATTTTCCTTCAAATCATAATAAACTGGTACTGCTCCTACTAAATTCGTCACCGAAGTGTAAGTTGGATATCCTGGATTTGGAATTAAAACCTGGTCACCTTCATTCAAAAATGCCATAGAAATATGCATAATACCTTCCTTAGAACCTATCAAAGGCAAAATCTCCGTGTTAGGATTCAAAACAACACCATAATTTGAAGCATAAAAATCTGCCATACTTGATCTCAATTCCGGCAAGCCTTGATAACTTTGATACTGATGTGCGTTTTCGTCTTGCATTGCTAGAGTAACGGCATCAATAACTGCTTGAGAAGGCTTTAAATCTGGGCTACCAATTCCCATATTGATAATTGGTTTTCCTTCAGACGCTAATTGTCTTACTTCTCTCAATTTTGAAGAAAAATAATATTCTTCAATTATATCTAGGCGCTTTGCTGTTGTAATCATTGTTATCTTTTAAATTCTTTCGACTTTTTGACTTTATAACTTTAGAATTATTGTGGTTTTGTGTTTTTATATTCTCCCAACACTTTAAAATATTCCGCCATAATATTAATCAATGATTTTGCTTTGGCGTAATCGTCGTATTTTTCAAAAGTGACATCAACGAAAAAAGAATATTTCCAAGGGGTTTCTATTTTTGGAAGGGATTGAATTTTAGTTAAATTCAAATTACAATCACTCATTACATTTAGAATCGTTGCCAAACTTCCGCGTTTGTGATTCAATTCAAATTTAATGGAGGCTCTATTAATTTCATCTTCATTCACAAAAGAATTTTCTTTTTTCAGAATCACAAATCGAGTCATATTGTCCTTAATCGTTTGGATTTCTGGTGCCAATATTTCTAAATCATACATTTCAGCTGCCGTTTTACTGGCAATTGCCGCAATACCTTTGAATTGATTCCTTTGAATTCTTCTAGCGGTTTCTGCTGTATCTTTATCTTCTACTATTTTAATATTTGGATACTTTTTCAAGAATTCCATACACTGCAACAATGCCATTGGATGCGAATGTACTTCCTGAATATCCTCCAGTTTTTGTCCTTTTAAAGCCATCAAATTCTGATGAATACTCAAATAATGCTCACCAATGATGTGCAAATTATATTTATCAATCAGTGCATAATTAGGAATAATTGGTCCTGCGATAGAATTCTCAATTGCCATAACCGCTTGATCCGATTTACCTGTCAGCAAATTACTTACCAACTCTTCAAAAGACAAACATTCATCTACTTCTACATTTTGATAGAAATAATCTTGCGCCACTTGATGGTGAAAAGATCCTATTATTCCTTGAATCCCAATTTTAGTTCTCATATAATCAAAAAAAAATCCTGATTTTCATCAGGATTGTATATTAGTTTTATTTGTTTCTTCATTTTTCAAATAACCATAGCACAATCCTTACTTCTTGTTAAAGAAGAAATAAAAGGTGTTGCTAAAATAAAATCGGTTATTAGACATTGTCTTGCTCTTAATGTTAAATTTCTTTGCAAATGTAAATATTATTTATTGTTCCCCCAATAATTATACTTATTTTTTCGAACAAAAAAAGAATTCTCGGTAAAAATTGCATTTCATTATAAAATAACCAAAAATAAAGTCCAAATTTGACAATTAAGCAACTACAAATTTACCAATTCTACTCCAACTCAATTAAACTGTTCTACAATACTATTCTTGTTCTAATTAAAAAACAAGGTTCTTATAGTATTTGAGTTAAACTCGAAGATCAAAATCAGTTTCAACAATCTAAACCATTAAGAAAAATTAAGTTTGATGTTTTCTTAAATTACCAGAACTCATTATGCTTTAAATAGTCAAACGTGCTTTAAACACCAATGTTTTTCTTAAACCATGAAGAAAAATTAAGAAAGATTAAGTTTAGTTTATCTTAATTAACTTAATGGTTTAATAAAAAAACCATTCACAATAATACCTGTACAATCAAAAACAATAATTTATAAGATTTTCTGTTTACTTTTGTACCAAATTCAAAAGCATGTCAATAGAGGTAAAAAACATATCGAAAAGTTACGGTACTCAGAAAGCATTGGACAACATTTCGTTTGCTGTTAATAAAGGGGAAATCGTTGGTTTTTTAGGTCCAAATGGAGCAGGAAAATCAACTTTGATGAAAATATTGACCACTTATATTGCTGCCGATGAAGGTGATGCATCCGTAAATGGATTTGATGTAAACTCTCAAACCAAATCTGTGCAACAATCGATTGGCTATTTGCCAGAACACAATCCGTTGTATTTGGATTTGTACGTCAGGGAATATTTGGCTTTTAATGCCGATGTTTATAAAGTGACCAAATCTCGAATCGAAGAAGTAATCCAACTAACTGGTTTAACTAGTGAAAGTCACAAGAAAATAGGCGAATTATCGAAAGGTTTCCGTCAACGTGTGGGACTTGCCAATGCCTTATTACACAATCCTGATGTTCTCATTTTGGACGAACCCACAACTGGATTAGACCCAAATCAATTGGTCGAAATTAGAAATGTGATTAAAAACGTGGGCAAAGACAAAACGGTTTTTCTATCCACTCATATTATGCAAGAAGTCGAAGCCATTTGTAATCGGGTTATCATTATTGACAAAGGAAAAATTGTAGCCGATAAAAAACTAGACACTTTGATTTCTGAAGATAAGGAACAAATTATTGAAGTTGAATTTGACAAGAAAATCGAAGAAGAATTTATCTCCAAAATCGAAAATCTAGTTTCTTATAAAAACACCCATGACATGATTTGGGAATTGACTTTCAAAGCAGACAAAGACATGCGCCCAGTAGTTTTTGATTTTGCCAATGCCAATGGATTGAAAACACTTCAACTCAACCAGAAAAACAAGAACTTAGAAGCTGTTTTTAGAGAAATCACAAAATAAGTAATCAGTGGTCCGTTTTTAGTGATCAGTAAAAAAATTAAAAGCATCATCTCAGATTGAAAATGATGCTTTTTTTTATGAATTCAAATGTCATAGCCCAGATGGAAGCGGCATCCTTTTTCTGGCTTCTTTAGCCAGGAAAAGATATAGCATACAGCTGGAAATAGCTCCTAAAAAATACTAATTATTTTTCAATACTTCGTGAATAGTCTTCATCCAATCCTCTAAATCAGTTTGATTGGTTTGAATGGCGCAACTACCGGGATTGTATGGCTTGTATTTGTCTACGACAGTTACTGAGAACAAGCCTAAAGTTGGGATTTGCGCGGCACTGGCTAAATGCATCATACCGCTATCGGCACCTATAAAAATCGCGGTATTAGCGAAAAAAGCGGTTATTTCGCGAATATCTTTGCTGTAAAATGAAGGCGCTTTGAAACCTAATTGTGATACATTTTCGACTGGTAAAATTTCTAGGATGTTATAGTCTGGAAATTGCTTTAAAAGTCTTTCGTAAAAAACGGCCCACCAATCGACCGAATAACATTTTGCTCCTGTTGCAAAAGTAAAAATACCTATTGTTTTTTTTGTGGCTGGCACTAATAGATCTAGCTTTTCTTTTGCTGCTTTTAGTTCAGTTTGGCTTAATTTAATTAACAATGAGGGAACTATTTTGTCCTTACTTTGGATTCCAAATTGGGCTAAATAATTTCTTAAATTATAAACAGGCTGTTTGGCAATATGTCCGTAATTATCATATTTCGACTGATCTTCCTCGTTCATTCCTCCAAAAAACTTGTATTTTGAATTGGCTAACTTTATGGACAGCCTTCCTGAAGATGAGTTTTGCTCTACATTGATTGCCAGATCATACTTTTGTTTCCTGAGCGAAACCCAACCCTTTAAATAGGCTGAAAGTTCGTCGAAATGCTTTTTAGGAAGTTTGATGATTTGTCCTATGTTGGTATAATTTTCGAAAACTATTGGCGCCATATTTCCTTTTACGAAGATATCTATAGTGCAGTTGGGGAAAGTTTGAGAAACTTCTTGAACTAGTGGTGTGATTAATAATAAATTCCCCAGTCTATGATTGGGTCTTGAGATTAAAACTCTTTTTATTTGAGAAGGGTCCATTATTCCGTTTGCAGGTCCTATGTTGTTTTTTCCAATATTCCCAAAAACAGCTGCAGTTAAAACTCGTCTGAATGGGTTAATTTTACTTAATAATTTCATATTTACTTTTATAAAGAAGAACTAATAATTATATTTTTTAAATTAATTCAGATAATTTGGAAAAAAAATTAAAAAACCCGACTCGCAATATTATAAATGTTATCTGATTTACCCATCGAATAATAATGTACACAAGGCACACCAAATTCTATCAATTCTTTGGATTGTTGCACTGCAAAATCTACTCCTATTTGGCGAACTTCAATATTATCTTTGGCTTGCTCAATAGATGTAATCAAACTTTCAGGCATATCCAACCAAAAAACTTGAGGCAACAACTGCAAATGTCGCTTTACAGCAACAGGTTTGATACCTGGAATAATAGGCACTGTAATTCCGATTGCTCGAGCTGCTTCGACAAACCTAAAATAACGCTGATTGTCAAAAAACATTTGAGTAACTACATAATCGGCACCAGCAACTACTTTTTCCTTCAAACGTTTCAAATCGGCTTCTAAACTTGGTGCTTCGATATGTTTTTCGGGATATCCCGCTACACCAATACAAAAATCTGGCGCACTCTGCATAGGCAATGTTTCATGCAAAAATCGTCCTGAGTTCATCGCTTTGATTTGTTTAACCAAATCAACTGCATAATTATTACCGCCTTTCATTGGTTCAAAATATTTCTCCCCTTTCATTGGATCTCCACGAAGGGCAACTAAATTATCGATTCCCAAATAATGGCAATCAACCAATAAATATTCGGTTTCTTCTTTTGTAAAGCCACCACACAACACATGAGGAATAGCGTCTACACCATATTTATGTTGGATAGAAGCACAAATCCCAACTGTTCCCGGACGCATACGCGTGATGCGACGATCAAAAAGTCCGTCTTTCTCGATGTACACATATTCTTCTCTCGAAGTGGTTACATCTATAAACGGTGGTTTGAACTCCATTAACGGATCTATATTGGCATACAAATCTTTAATATTACTTCCTTTTTGAGGCGGAACAATCTCAAATGAGAATAAAGGTTTCCCTTTGGCGTCTTCTATATGTTGTGTTACTTTCATTATTTTTGGTTGTTGGTTGTTGGTTGATAGTTGATGGTTGATGTACTAAACCCCATCAACTAAATACTATCAACCAACAACTAAATTTTACTTTTATAATAATTTATAAATCCATTCAAAAGCTTTTTACAACTCTGAATCTGTTCAAAAGCAATATTAAAATTATCAGAATCAATATACTTCTGATCTAATGCTAAATAATACTGTGTTTCTAATTCATATAACGACCCTCTTGAAATATGTAAAAAATGCAAGGTATCCTTTGATGTTTGTCGACCACAACCCTCAGCAATATTGGAAGGTATAGAAATTGCAGCTCTTCGCATCTGATTGGTCAAACCAAACAATTCTTCTTTGGGAAATAATTTAGATGAATCATACAACAAATTAACTAGTTTTCTAGCTTCAATCCAAACCTCTAATTTATTGTACTCCATTTTTTGTTTGGTTGTAAGTTGATAGTTGTTGGTTGATAGAAAAAACTTGATGATGATTGGAAAATCCATCAACCATCAACCAATCACCAACAACCAAAATCTTTAATCCGCTATATTAGGACTCAACCATTTCGAAGCTTTATCTGTTGAGATACTTCTGCGTTTGGCATAATCAATTACTTGGTCTTCTTTGATTTTTCCGAGTCCAAAATACTTACTTTCTGGATTCGCAAAATAATAACCCGATACCGAAGACGCTGGCCACATTGCCATACTTTCGGTCAAAGTTACTCCAATTTCTTCTTCTACTTTTAATAATTTCCAAATTGTTGGTTTCTCCAAATGGTCAGGACAAGCTGGATAACCTGGAGCTGGACGCATCCCTTTGTAGCTTTCTTCGATTAAGGATTCAGTTGACAAAGCTTCGTCTGGAGAATAACCCCAAATTTCTTTACGGATTTGTTCGTGCAAATATTCAGCAAAAGCTTCCGCCAAACGATCCGCTAATGCTTTGACCATAATCGAATTGTAATCGTCTAAATTGTCTCTGTATTCATCGGCCCATTCGTCCACACCAAAACCGGTAGTTACACAGAAAGCACCCATATAATCGGTTACTCCATTGTCTTTTGGCGCGATAAAATCGGCCAAAGCAATATTTGGTGCTCCCTTAGTTTTTTGTGCTTGCTGACGTAGAGTCAAGAACTTTTCTATTTCTTTTCCACTTTCATCATACAACTGAATATCATCATCGTTAACTTGGTTCGCAGGGAAGATTCCGTAGATTCCTTTGGCAGTGAATTTTTTCTCTTTCAAAATAACGTCCAACATTTCCTTAGCATCTGCAAAAACCGAAGTAGCTTGTTCCCCTACTACCTCATCGGTCAAAATCGCAGGATATTTTCCGTGCAATTCCCAAGTTCTAAAAAAAGGCGTCCAGTCAATATATGGAACCAACACATCCAAATCGACTTCAAAACTTTTTGTCCCGATGAAATTGGGTTTCTTTGGCGTATAGTTTGCCCAATCCAATTGCAATTTATTTTTACGTGCTTGTTCAATAGTCAAGAAATTCTTGTCTCTCGAACGACTTAAAAAAGCTTCTCTAAACACATCATAGTCTTCACGAATTCCAGCAGTATAGGTTTCTTTATTATGGTCTAATAAATTCCCTGCAACCGTAACCGCTCTCGAAGCATCATTAACGTGTATAACTGTTTCTTTATATTGCGGTGCAATTTTAACGGCAGTATGTGCACGCGAAGTCGTTGCGCCACCTATCATGACTGGAATTTTCATTCCTCTTTTGTCCAATTCTTTGGCGAGATACACCATTTCGTCCAATGATGGCGTTATCAAACCGCTTAATCCAATAATATCAACTTCATGTTCAATAGCAGCAGCAATAATTTTCTCTGGCGCTACCATTACTCCAAGGTCAATAATTTCATAATTATTACAAGCTAATACCACCGAAACAATGTTTTTTCCAATATCATGAACATCCCCTTTTACGGTAGCCATCAATATTTTTCCGTTTCCTTGTTTGTCTCCCGCTTGTTTCGAGGCTTCAATATAAGGCAACAAATAAGCCACGGCTTTTTTCATGACACGTGCCGATTTTACCACCTGCGGCAAAAACATCTTCCCGGATCCAAACAAATCTCCAACGACATTCATACCCGTCATCAAGTTGATTTCAATCACTTCAATTGGTTTTGTAGCGGCTAATCTTGCTTCTTCAACATCTTCTTCTATAAAAGCATCCACTCCTTTTACTAATGAGTGCGTGATTCTTTCTTGAACGGTTCCAAAACGCCACTCTTGCACTTCCTTTTCAGTTGCTTTTGGTCCGCCTTTTACATTCTCTGCCAAATCCAACAAACGTTCTGTAGCATCATCACGACGGTTCAAAATCACATCTTCTACATGTTCTAATAAGTCTTTTGGAATGTCATCATAAATCGTCAACATTTCTGGATTTACAATTCCCATTGTCATTCCGTTTTGGATGGCGTGGTACAAGAAAACCGAGTGCATCGCCTCTCTCACCGTATCATTTCCTCTAAACGAAAACGAAACATTACTCACACCTCCACTAATATGTGCGTGTGGCAAATTGTCGCGAACCCATCTGGTTCCTCTAAAGAAATCCAAAGCGTTCAAACGGTGCTCTTCCATTCCAGTTGCAACTGGAAATATATTCAAATCGAAAATAATATCCTGAGGTGGAAAACCCACTTTATTCACTAAAATATCATACGAACGTTGGCATATCTCAACTCTCCTATCGTAATTATCAGCTTGACCTGTTTCGTCAAAAGCCATAATAATGGCTGCAGCTCCATAGCGTTTTATCAATTGGGCATGATGAATAAATTGCTCTTCTCCTTCTTTTAAAGATATCGAGTTTACAACACTTTTCCCTTGCACCACTTTCAAACCGGCTTCGATAATATCCCATTTCGAGCTATCAATCATAATTGGCACACGAGCAATATCCGGTTCAGCAGCAATTAAGTTCAGGAATTTCACCATCGCATATTCGCCATCTAGCATTCCCTCATCCATATTAATATCGATGATTTGCGCTCCACCTTCTACTTGCTCCTTGGCAATACTCAACGCTTCATCGTATTTTTCTTCCTTGATTAATCGAAGGAATTTTCTAGAACCCGTCACATTCGTACGTTCCCCAATGTTTACAAAAACACTTTCTGGCGTAATGATTAAGGGTTCTAATCCCGATAAAACTAAATTTCTTCTCTTTTCTTCTGCTGCCATTATTTTGTTTATTTGTCCTGCAAGGTTTCAAAAACTTTGCAGGTATCACTTTTCATCTCTTCATATTTTGGGCGTGTCCCAAAAGGGCCGGGCTGTTCGCTCTATCTTTTGTTCCGTTATCACTTCACAAAAGGATGCCGCTGCTATCCCTCACGGGGGCATTTTGCATCTCAATTTCATACCATTCAACGGATTAAAATCCGTTGCTACAAGATGTGTCGTTCCTACGGAACTTATTCTGTTGCTAGCGAGAGCGTCCCGCTCGTGCCTATCTCAATATTTAATTTTACCTTTTTTTACCTGCCTATGTTGGTTGGCACGAGTGGGATACTCGCGCTAGCTGGGTCTATCGGCAATAAATTATTTTATTCAGGATTCGCCTGTAATATATTTACTTTTAATTTAGTTATTTCAGATAAATAATTAATTATCTCTTCTTGCCTATTATTGTCATCTTCAAGACCTCTACTAGTATCCCAATGTCCATCATCATTAAATTTAATAAAATAAGATGGAGTTTGATTCTCTCCGGTATTTGGATTTATAGGTTGAATATAATTTATAGATTTGATTTCAGAAAAGGAATAAGTTTTATCTGTAAAAGTTAAAAAATCATTTAATACAATTTTTTCTTTATAAATATTAACCGAATAATCAGACAAAAGTATCATTAATACAACAGCTCCAATTCCTGATATCCACATCATATAATTAAATATTTTCATTCCATCGGCACCAGTTTTTAAATCCGAATACAAAATAAATTCATCAAAATCCTCTTTTAATATAAACTTATATATAAATATCATTGGAAACTTTACAAAGCCAAAAGACAAAACTAGTGCTGGCATAAACCACATTAATCTACTTGTAACTATATGGTATGTAATTTCAGAATCATTATTCTCTGGCGAATAAAAAATTATTGAGAATAATAAACCAATTAAATAGGTCATTAAAGGAATTAAAATCAATATTAAAATCAAAGACAACTTATCCCATTTCTGATATTTATTATTCAGAGCTGGAAAATCAATTTCCGAATGGTTTACTGGTAATTTGAGAGGCACGAATTTTGCAAGTAAAAATATAACTAGTGCTGTGATTGGGTAAATTAACAAAGTCATTTTTAGTGTTTTTTATTATTGTTGTTTTTAATCAAACATTCTAAAATCTTTTGTTGACTACATCCTCGCCATCGAAACCCTTGGCTTATAATCCTTCGCAATATCAGCAATCAATTTAATGTGTGCTGGAGTTGTTCCGCAACAACCACCAATTATATTTATTAAATTATCGTCTAAATACTCTTTGATGAAAGCTTGTGTTTGTTCTGGGGTTTCGTCGTATTCTCCAAAGGCGTTTGGCAATCCTGCATTGGGATGTGCTGACACATTGAAAGAAGTGTTTTGAGACAAAGTCTGCAAATACGGTTTCAATAAATCGGCACCTAAAGCGCAATTGAAACCTACACTTAATAACGGAATGTGCGATACCGAAACCAAGAAAGCTTCTACCGTTTGTCCTGAAAGTGTTCTTCCTGATGCATCGGTAATTGTTCCTGAAACCATGATTGGAATATCAATGCCACGTTCGTCTTTAACTTGTTCGATAGCGAAAAGTGCTGCTTTGGCATTAAGCGTATCAAAAATAGTTTCTACCAATAACAAATCGCAACCTCCATCCATCAAGGCTTCTACTTGTTGTTTGTAAGCTATACGCAAATCATCAAAAGTTACGGCTCTGTAACCTGGATCATTCACGTCTGGAGACATACTCGCTGTACGGTTTGTTGGCCCGATCGAACCCGCAACAAAACGAGGTTTGTCAGGATTTTTTGCGGTGAATTCGTCGGCTACTTCACGGGCTAATTTTGCCGATTGGTAGTTTAATTCATATACATAGTCCTCTAAATGGTAATCCGCCATTCCGATAGTGGTTCCTGAGAAAGTATTGGTTTCTACAATATCAGCTCCCGCTTCGTAATACAAGGCATGCACTTCTTTGATGGCTTTCGGTTGTGTCAATGACAATAAATCGTTGTTCCCTTTTAGCGAATGTGGAAAATCCTTGAATTGTTCTCCTCGAAAATCTTCTTCGGAAAAATTATAGCGTTGCAACATCGTTCCCATCGCTCCATCGAGTACGAGAATTCGTTTTTTGATTTCTTCTTGAATGTTTGGCATAATATTTAGCTTTTGGCTTTGAGCTTTTGGCTTTTGGCCGTGTTATTTTCACCTATTACGCAAAGGCGCAAAGGATTATATTCTAAACTCAGAATGTGTTGATTCCTATATTTTTAGCCCTGATAGAAGTGGAAATCCTTTGTGGCTGGAGTTCAGCCGCAAAGATTATAACGTATAGCAGGATATAGCTCCTAAAAAAAAGCTACCGTTTCTAAAAAAATAAATGTTATCGTAAAATGGGAGAGGATTTCTCGCAGTTATCTTTTCCCGTTTGGGACAGAATGTAGCACCTTCTTTACGGCTAAAGGGTTGCTAAGGTTTCACTGGGTCTTTCCCTCCGCCTTTCGTGATAACAATCAGTAAAATTATGAGCGCTGCAAATGTAATACTAAAAATTAAAATATGAAATAATTTCTGTTTATGCTTTAAATAATTTAAAAATAGAAAATCAACCTACAATACTTCATTTTTTATAAATTAGTACGAAATACTAAGCGCTGTTTAAATAGAATGTCATACTACATAACATAATTTAGCAAACGTTCAGATGAAAAAAAAAAATGTTATTTTAGTCCAAATCGATAAATAAATCCAGTCTTTTATGACTCTGGTGCAAGTGCAATCTCTAATCCTCCTAAAGCATTTGTTAGATAAATTTGGCATCCCAATCGACTATTGTCTTTTACATTAAAGGCTTCTGAGAGCATGGCTTCTTCGTCATCGCTCATTTCTGGCAAAGTCACTTGGTTTAATATATAACACTGGCAAGAGGCACACATAGCCATTCCGCCACATATTCCAATGGTTCCTGCTGGAGCCAATTCGTACGCACTCACGAGTTCCATGACATTCATATTCATGTCTGTGGGTGCTTGTACTTCGTGAGTTATTCCTTCTCTATCGGTAATTTTAATAGTTATATCCTGTGTCATATTCTATATTTATGTATCAATACAATAAATTGCATTGATGTATTAATTTTTAATCTATTGCTTTAACTACTGATTTGGGTGCCTCCTTACGAGTACCGTCGAATCCATCGATACCTGAAACAGTAGTGTATTTCATGACAAATTTCTTGCCAGGATTGATAATTTGATAAGCTGCCTGACACATTAAAGTTGCTTCATGGAAACCGCATAAAATCAATTTCAGTTTTCCTGGGTAGGTATTGACATCTCCTATGGCAAAAATTCCAGGAATATTGGTTTGATAATCCAACGCATTGTTTACTTTGATGGCATTTTTTTCGATTTCTAATCCCCAGTTTGCGATTGGACCTAATTTTGGTGTTAATCCAAAAAGCGGAATAAAATAATCACAAGGAACGTTACGATGTGCACCATTTTCATCTAAATCTACAGACTCAATATGTTCAGCCCCTTTAATACCAACAACTTCGGCAGGTGTTATTAATTTAATTTTTCCGGCGTCTTTTAATTCTTGTACTTTATCGACAGAATCCAAAGCACCTCTAAATTCATTTCTTCGGTGAACCAAAGTCACTTCGGAAGCAATATTAGAAAGAAAAATACTCCAGTCCAAAGCAGAATCTCCACCACCAGCAATTACGACTCTTTTATCTCTAAATTTTTCTGGGTTTTTGATAAAATATTTGATTCCCTTGTCTTCATAAAATTTAAGTCCATCAATAAGCGGTTTTCTTGGTTCAAAACTCCCTAATCCACCGGCAATAGCGATAACAGGGGCGTTAAATTTCTTCCCTTTATTTGAAGTCACAATAAAACTTCCGTCTTCTTGTTTTTCGATGGTTTCGGCACGTTCACCAAATGTGAAACCTGGTTCAAATTGCTTGATTTGTTCCCTTAGATTATGTATTAAATCACCTGCCAATACTTCTGGAAAGCCCGGAATATCAAAAATAGGTTTTTTAGGATACAACTCGGACAATTGACCTCCAGCTTGTGGCAAGGCATCCAAAATATGGCATTTTAATTTTAATAATCCTGCCTCAAAAACGGCGAATAAACCTGTTGGTCCCGCTCCTATTATTAGTATATCTGTTTTAATCATTTTATTTGTGTTACCTCCCACCAGTCTCCTCCAAAGGAAGGGGAACTGAGACAGAGTTGTTTATGGTTTATATTTATGTATTCTGTTTATTCTTTGTTTTTCAAAGCTTGAGTGATTTCGTTCATTCGTTGCACTTTGTTTTCGAAGTTGCCTTTTAAGGTTTTACGATATTCGTTTAAGTTTTCGACCATTTTATTGATGTCTTCTGGAATTACCTCTTCAAAAAATTCGCGTAATCTTTTGGCTGTTGTTGGCGACTTCCCGTTGGTTGAGATGGCTATTTTTACGTTTCCTTTGGTTACGATACCCCCCAAATAATAATCACATAATGGCGGTGTATCGGCGATATTGCAAATCAAATATCTTCGTCGGGATAAATCGTACACTCGCTTGTTGACTTTTAAATCATCGGTGCAAGCAATGACCATGTGGCGTTTTTTGAGCATTTTTTTCTTGAACTTCGCTTTAGTCAATTTTACCGAAGGATGATTTTTGACTAGGGCTTCTAATTCAGGTAAAAACTGGGTTGCCACGACCTCAACATTAGCATTAGGACTGGATTTGAGCATGAAAGACAATTTCTCTAAACCTACATTTCCTCCGCCTACTATAAGAACATTCAGATTGTGTAGTTTTAAAAAAATAGGATATAATTCGTTTCTTTCCGCAACACCTTCCAAAGGTGAGGAATCTTGATTATTTGAATTTATTTCGTCTGACATATTACAATTGTATTTAGCGTTAGTATTTTCAAAACAATTAATATTCTGAAAAAAAAAATTTAAACCATTAAGAAAATTAAGGTTCATTAAGAAAAAAGAAAACATTAATCTTTAAAAAATTAAATTCGCTCTCGTTTTGCTCAAAAAAATTAAACCATCAAGAAATTTAAGCTTTATTAAGTCAAAACTTAATTTCCTTAATTTCCTTAATGGTTTAAAAAATGGGCCGAAAAATAATTTATCCTCTAGCGCAAATCTTATTTGACTCCAGTTCTTTGTATATTTCTTTGAGATTATTTCGTTCTCGGACTACTTCTCCGATGACAATAATCGCTGGATTACTTAATTTTTGCTCCAATACAATTCCTTGAATGGTGTCTATGGTTCCAATGCCCACTTTTTCAGTTGGAGTTGTTCCGTTTTGAATAATTGCAATAGGGGTTTTTCCTTTGGATTCGTTTTGGAACAAAGTAACTATTTGTTCTAATTTACTCATTCCCATCAAAATTACGACTGTTGCCGATGATTGAGCCGCAAGGGCAATATCATTGGATAAATTCCTGTCGGATGTTGTTCCTGTGATGACCCAAAAACTTTCTGACACCCCCCTTTTTGTCAATGAAATTCCTTGATAAGCTGGAACGGCAATGGCTGAAGAAATTCCCGGAACCACAAAAGTTGGAATTCCGAAACTTTCTACAAATTCTATTTCTTCGCTTCCTCGTCCAAAAATGAAGGGATCTCCGCCTTTCAATCGAACCACATTTCCATACGTAAGGGCATTATCAACAATCAACTGATTAATTTGATCCTGCGTATACGAATGAGCTCCTTTTCTTTTCCCTACGAAAATCCGTAAGGCAGTTTTGGGTGCGTGATTCATTATTTCCTCATTGGCCAAAGCATCATACAAAACCACATTCGCTTCAGCAAGTGCCCGCACGCCTTTGAGCGTAAGCAAGTCGGGATCACCCGGACCCGCACCTACTAAAGTTACTTTTGGTTTTATACTATTATTAAGCATTCGCTAAATCTTTTGCTCTGTAATCTTCTAATTTTTGGAAAAACTCGGTTACTTCTTGAATGTATTTTTTTGCAAATGCTTCAGAAGGTTCGTTTTGATTGATCTGATACACGACATCTTTGAAAGAAGCTCCTAACTCAATTTTATTAGAATCTATAAAATAAGTGTCAAATAAATCGATAATACCAGCGTGGTGATTCGTTTTTTGGCTTTCTGCCAATAACAAGGCTTTTGCTCCATTTACGAAACCAGCATAGGCTAAATAAATAGCATCTGACCATTTTTTATCTTCGAAAGCTTCATTGGCAAAAGTGATTTTGTCTTTAGCTTCGAATAATAAAGTCGCAACTAAATCAATTACAACACCAGCACATTCTCCAACTCCAATTGCTTTTACATAATTGTCTGCATTTCCCCAATCTACGAAATCCTCTTCCGTAAGGTTGGTTACATCAGATAAAGGTTTCAAAAAGTCGAAGAAATACGTTTGCCCTTTTGCATCATAATGTTCTAGGAAAGAATTTCCGTTTGCATTCGCTTCGAAATCTGCTAAAATTGCGCGCAAAGCATCAGGACCACGACGGCTAGGAATTTTGATTACTTTATCAGCAAATCTTCCTACTCCATTTCCTAAATTTCCACCACCCAGTAATACTTGAAGTGCTGGTGCAACTAATTTCCCTGAATTGATAGACATTCCTTGGAAACCAATATGCGCCATATTATGTTGTCCACAAGCATTCATACAACCACTAATTTTAATTGTTAGATCAGTATTGTTGGCGTATTGTGGGTATTCTGCTGCTAAAACCCTTTCTAATTCTGCAGCTATTCCAGTACTGCTAGCTATTCCTAAATTACAAGTATCTGTACCAGGACAAGCGGTGATATCGCCAATAGTATCGTAACCTAAAGTCACCATATCCAATGTAGCTAATTCTTGGTAGAAAAATCCTAAATTTTCTGCTTTAATGTTGCGAATAACAATGTTTTGTCTTAATGAAAAACGCAATTCGTTGGTTCCGTAATTTTTGATCAAATCGGCCAATTGTCTTGCTTTGTCTGTATAAAAATCCCCTAAGGCAACTTTCACTCCAATGGCAAAATAACCAGCTTGTTTTTGAGCAAATACGTTCGATTTTTTCCACGCTTCGAAAGCTACAGCATCATCAACTGTAACGGTAGGTACTGATAATAGTGTTTCTGGTATAGCACCATCAAAAGCAGTTGTATCTATTTCGAAAGAATGATAGGGTAAAGCTTTTTTCTCTGCTTCAACCAATTTCAAGAACTCGTCTCTTCCTAAATCTTTAATCAAGAATTTCAAACGAGCTTTTAATCTTTTAGATCTTTCACCGTAACGGTCAAAAATTCTTAGAACTCCTTCAATTGTTGGAATTAATTGATTTACGGGAATAAATTCTGATAATAATTCAGCGTGATGTGGCTGTGAGCCTAATCCTCCACCCAACATTACTTTGAATCCTTTTTTGCCATCTACAATTTTTGGTATAAATCCTAAATCGTGTAAATAACTCAAAGCAGTATCTTTATCCGAAGACGAAAATGACATTTTGAATTTACGCCCCATTTCTTGACAAATAGGATTTCTCAAGAAAAATTGAAAGGCAGCGTGTGCATAAGGCGAAACATCAAATGGTTCCTCTACATCGATTCCTGCCGTCTCACTAGCTGTAATATTTCTCACGGTATTTCCGCAAGCCTCGCGAAGTGTGATATCACTTTTTTCTAATTCAGCCCAAAGTTCTGGTGTTCTATCTAAACTCACATAGTGAATTTGAATATCCTGACGTGTTGTAATGTGCAATCGTCCGGTAGAATATTCATCTGAAACTTTGCAAATTCGGTTTAATTGCTCACTGCTCACTTTACCAAAAGGCAATTTGATACGTATCATTTGAACGCCTTCTTGACGTTGACCATATACTCCTCTTGCTAAACGAAGACTACGAAAACGTTCGTCATCGATTTTACCATCTTTAAATAAGGCTATTTTTCTTTCTAAATCGATAATGTCTTTTTGGACAATTGGATCTTCTATTTCTGTTCTAAAACTTTGCATAATTTTTAGCTTTTAGCTATTAGCTGATGGCTGTTAGCTGTTTATGATTTTTGTTTTTCGCTTTTAACTTTTGCCAAGTGGCTTTTACCTAATGGCTATTTTATAAATCCTACTCCTGCAGTTGTGTTAGTCGCTGCATCTATTAATATAAAAGCACCGTTTGATTTGTTGTCATTATAGGCATCAAAATAAATGGCTTTGCTCAATTTAATATTCACTTCTCCAATTTCATTTATAGCTAATTGAGATGCTTCTTTTGTTCCTGAATAATCAGTAGCAATTACATTCTTTACACTATCAATTTTGGCTAAAACTCTGTTCGTATTGTGTTGTACAAAATATTTTGCCCCTGGAACTAGTTTTTTACTGTCCATCCAACAAACCGTTGTGTTGATGTCTTTTTCAACTTTAGGTAATTCGCCAGATTTTACAATCATGTCTCCTCTAGTTACATTGATGTCGTTTTCTAACTCAATTGTAATAGAAGATCCCGCAGTGGCTTCCTCATATTGCTCTTCAAAAAAGCGAATGTTCGTCACTTTAGATTCTGTCAAAGAAGGCAGGACAGTAACGGCATCACCAACTTTTATATTATTACCATATAATTTTCCAGCATATCCTCTAAAATCATGATATTGCTCCGTTTTTGGGCGAATAACTGTTTGAACTGGAAAACGCGCTTGTCCATTATCGTAAATGTCTTTTGGTTCTAAAGCTTCTAAATGTTCCAAAATAGTTTGACCATCATACCAAGGCATTTCTCCTAATGATTCTACAACATTATCTCCAGTCAAAGCACTCAAAGGAATATAACTTACGTTTTGTTCTTTGTAGGCGCTTTTTGCATTTAATGCTTGAAAATCCGCTTTAATTTTGTTGTACACTTCTTCCGAATAATCAACTAAATCCATTTTATTTACTGCAACAATTACGTCTTTTACTCTCAATAAATTATTAATGAAAAAGTGACGATACGTTTGCTCAATTACGCCTTTACGAGCATCAATCAAAATAATAGACACTTGAGAAGTCGAAGCACCTGTAACCATGTTACGTGTGTATTCTACGTGTCCCGGAGTATCTGCGATGATGTAACTTTTCTTAGCAGTAGAAAAATAAATATGAGCTACGTCGATAGTGATTCCTTGCTCTCTTTCTGCAACTAATCCGTCAGTAGCCAAAGAAAAGTCAAGATAATCATATCCTTTTTGCTTGCTGCTTTTTTCTATTGCTTCTAATTTATCTGTAGTTAACGATTGAGTATCGTATAATAATCTTCCAATTAATGTACTCTTTCCGTCATCTACACTTCCTGCTGTTGCTATTTTTAAAACTTCCATTTTTTATTTTTTGTTTAAAGTTTAAAAGGTTTAAAGTTTGAACTAAAATCCAACTTTTTTATACCTTTCACTTATGCCTTATTACTTTTGACTTTTGACTTATTTTAAAAATACCCTTGTTGTTTTCTTTTTTCCATCGCAGCCTCAGAACGTTTATCGTCGATTCTGGCACCTCTTTCGGAGATGGTTGACAACCTAATTTCGCCAACTACCTCAGAGATTGTAGCTGCATAAGAATCAACAGCTGCTGTACAACTCATATCTCCTACAGTTCTAAAACGAACAATTCTTTCTTCAACAACTTCATCTTCGTCTTGATAAACAAAAGGAGAATGCGACCAAATCATACCATCACGAATAAATACTTTACGTTTGTGTGAAAAGTAAATCGATGGAATTTCAATTTGCTCTTGTTCGATATAACTCCAAACATCTAATTCTGTCCAATTCGAAATTGGAAAAACACGTACGTTTTGACCATTTTCTATTTTACCGTTCAATAAATCAAACAATTCTGGACGTTGGTTTTTTTCGTCCCATTGGCCAAAATCATCACGAACAGAGAAAATACGTTCTTTTGCTCTTGCTTTTTCTTCGTCACGACGTGCACCACCAATACAAGCATCAAATTTGAATTCTGCGATAGCATCCAACAAAGTAGTTGTTTGCAAGCTATTTCGACTTGAATATTTTCCTGATTCTTCTACTACTTTTCCTTCATCGATAGCATCCTGTACATGACGAACAATTAATTCTAAACCTAATTCTTTTACCAATCGATCTCTAAATTCAATAGTTTCAGGGAAATTATGCCCTGTATCTACGTGCAACAAAGGAAAAGGAATTTTCGCAGGGAAAAATGCTTTTTGTGCCAAACGCACCAGCGTTATTGAATCTTTTCCACCGGAGAAAAGCAAAACTGGTTTGTCAAACTGAGAGATAACCTCTCTGAAAATGTAAATCGCTTCGCTTTCTAAAGCATTTGTTTTTAATATTGAACTCATTATTATTTGATAATTTGTTTATTCGGTTAATCGGTTAATCGATTAAACACCTAAACGATTAAACTTTTATTTTTGGTGTAAACCACATTCTTTATGACTGGATTCCCACGACCATCTTCCTGCTCTAATATCTTCGCCAGGAAAAATAGCTCTCGTACAAGGCGCACATCCTATACTCACAAAACCTTGTTTGTGTAAGACATTTTGTGGCACATTATTGTCCTCAATGTATTTTTGAACCTCTTCTAAAGTCCATTTTAACAATGGATTGAATTTAATAATGTCAAAATGAGCATCGTATTCAAAGAAGGCCAAATCGTTTCTATTCTCTGATTGCTCGGCACGTAAACCTGTAATCCAAATCGAATTTCCTTTTAAAGCTTTCGTCAATGGAGCTACTTTTCGAATAAAACAACATTCTTTTCTGTTCTCAACCGATTCGTAAAAGCTGTTAGGACCTTTTGTTTCTAGTAATTTCTCTACTGAAGCTGTATCTGGAAAACAAACTTTAATTTCCTTTTTATACTTTTTTAATGTCTTGTGAAAAACATCATACGTCTCTTGAAATAATCTCCCTGTATCCAAAGTGAAAATGGTAATTGGCAAATTATTTTTGGCAATCAAGGCAGTAATCACTTGGTCTTCTTGACCGAATGAAGTCGAGAATACCACTTTTTCTTTGAATTCATTAGCCAAAAAAGACAAGGTTTCCTCAATCGAGAAATCCTTTGTTTTTTCTAATAATGTTTGAACTATCATTTTACTCATTTGATTTTATTTTTTCATAAATCTATTACCCTATCGGTTTAGTAGATTACTTGGCAAAAGTACTACTTATTTCTATATATCAAAATAATATTTTGCCTTTTTACTAAAAATAGACAGTTTATTCATTAACACTCAATTAAATTGTAATAAAAGGATGGCTTTTGTTTTCAATGTTTCAAATGAAACTTCTCATTTAACAAAGATAACTTTACGTCTCAAATAATTATTAATCTAGTCCGTTAAAAAATTAATAAAAAATAATAGAATAGTAGTTATATACTGATAAATCTTAAAAAGATATTTATACTTGAACTCGATTAGTGTTATTATTTAAAAAATAGCTAATTGTAGATTTACAATGACAAATACCCTATTATAAAAAGGTTTTAGGTTCTTTCGAAGTATATCATAAACCAACTATAAAATAACTTTATTTACACATTTTTAAAATAAATTAATAAATAGTCTATAAAGTCGATAGGATAATTGTAAAATAGTTTTTACTTTTGAACAAAAAATTTCTAATGGATTTTCAAATAGGATTAGTAATTGCAGGTTTGGCTGTTGGTTTTGTAGTAGGTTTAACCGGTGTTGGTGGTGGTTCTTTAATGACCCCCATATTATTATGGTTCGGCATTCCCCCAACAACGGCTGTAGGAACTGATTTGCTTTATGCGGCTTTTACCAAAATGGGTGGTGTTTTTGTACATCATAAAAAAAGCAACATCAATTGGACCATCACGGGTTGGCTTTCTTTAGGAAGTGTCCCTGCTGCTTTATTAACTTTATGGATTCTTCACAGTATAAAAACTGATATTACTGCCTTAAATGCAATAATAAAATACAGTTTAGGTTGGGCGTTACTTTTTACTTCCGTAGCTGTTTTGTTCAAAAAAAGACTATTAGTTTTTTCTCAAAAACATGCTGGTGATAAGTTTCATAATGAGAGTAAAACTCAAAATTTTTTAACTGTCCTTATTGGTGTAATGCTGGGTGCCACTGTAACCTTGACTTCAATAGGCGCGGGTGCTTTAGGTACTGTTACTTTGTTTTTTTTATATCCACTTTTACCAACTCCAAGATTAGTTGGAACTGAGATTGCACATGCAGTTCCGTTGACTCTAGTCGCAGGATTGGGTCATGCTACAATGGGGAATTTAGATTTAGGTCTGTTAGGACAATTATTAATAGGATCACTTCCTGGAATTATTATTGGAAGTATGTTGAGTGGTAAAGTACCCGATTTAATACTAAGAAATGCTATCGCAATAATGTTATTTTTCGTGGGCTATAAATTGGTTTTTTAAATTATAGTATAATAGTAATTACTTAAAAAAATGCTCTTTCACTAATATTTATGAAAGAGCATTTTTTTTGAGGGTATTTTAGATTCGAAATAATCAAAAAACAATATCTGCAAGCGAATTATTTTCTAGTATTTTCAATGTATTGTCTCGTACTTCGGTCATTAATCGACGAACAGCGCAAGTAGCTTCATCGGTACAATCATCACATTTTTCATAAAAATTATGACTTGCACAGGGCAATAATGCAATTGGTCCTTCGAGGATACGATACACTTTTGCCATGTTGATATCCTTAGGTTCTTTGATTAAATAATAGCCACCACCTTTTCCTTTTTTGGCACCCAAAAAACCAGAATGACGCAAAAGCAATAAAATACTTTCTAAAAATTTAACCGATATGTTTTCACTTTTGGCAATATCAGCAATTGCGACTGGAGTTTGATCTTCTTGGCGTGCCAAAAAAGTCAATGCTTTTATTCCGTATTTTGTTTTTTTAGAGAGCATTTTTATAATATTAAAATAGAAACAAACGAAATACAGTATTTGAAATCGCTTTCCAAATATCGTGAATTTTATTGAAAGAAAGTATTGTCAAAGATTGAAACTTTGACAATGATTATGAAAAATCAAAACAAAGATGAGAATTAATAATTTATCCCAGAATTCAACCTTGGTCGAGTAAATTATGATTAACTTTTAAATTGTCTAAACAATAAACAAATAGCCCACGGCTGAAACCGTGGGCTATTGAATGAATTAATAATTATAATTTTTTAAGCCAAAGCTTGTTCCAAATCGGCAATAACATCTTTCACGGTCTCCAAACCTACTGATACACGTACCAAACCATCTGTAATACTCACTGCCAATCTTTCTTCGACAGATAATTTACTGTGAGTTGTAGAAGCTGGATGCGTTACGATTGTTCTTGTATCTCCTAAATTTGGCGATAGTGAACACAGTTTTATTTTATCTAAAAAGGCTCTTCCGGCTTCAATACCACCTTTTATTTCAAAAGCCACAATATTACCTCCCGCCTTCATTTGCTTTTGGGCGATTTCATACTGTGGATGCGATTTCAAGAACGGATATTTTACTTTATTCACGCTAGGATGCTGTTCTAAAAACTCTGCAACTTTCAAAGCATTTTCACAATGTCTGTCTAAACGAATCGCCAAAGTTTCTAAACTTTTAGATAAAACCCAAGCATTAAACGGAGATAAAGAAGGACCAGTCAATCGTGAAAACAAATATATTTTTTGAATCAATTCGATAGTTCCTACTGTTATTCCACCCAAAACTCTACCTTGACCGTCCATTAACTTTGTAGCAGAATGGACTACCAAATGCGCACCCCATTTTATAGGTTGCTGCAAATAAGGCGTTGCAAAACAGTTGTCAATGATCAAAATCAAATCGTGTTTTTTGGCAATGTCTCCAAGCAATTCCAAATCTATAATATCTACCGCTGGATTTGTTGGCGATTCTGCAAAAAGAATTTTGGTATTGGGTTTGATAAAACTTTCAATTGTTTCGGGTTTATTTATATCAAAATACGAAGTTTCAATTCCCCATTTTGGAAAATAATTGATAAACAGGGAATGCGTTGCTCCAAATATACTGCTGGCCGAAACCACATGATCTCCTGAATTCAACAAAGCTGCTAAAGTAGAATATACCGCAGCCATTCCAGAAGCGAATGCAAATCCAGATTCAGCGCCTTCCATCTTGCACACTTTTTCTACAAACTCGTTGTTGTTTGGATTGCTGTAACGGCTATAAATATTTCTATCTTTCTCATCAGCAAACGAGGCACGCATATCTTCGGCATCTTCAAATACAAAACTAGAAGTTAAGTATAATGGCACAGAATGCTCTAAATATTGTGTTCTTTCTAATTGGGTACGTATGGCTTCAGTTTCAAAACCAAATTCTTTTTCGTTCATTCTGTTTTATTTAAAGTTTAAAGTTTAAAGTTTAAAATGGTCCAAAAACGACATTTCCACTCCAACTCTTTAAACGAATAATTTTAATTTTTATATCTTTTCTAACTGGCTTCCATTCAAAATCACTTTATAATGTATGGTGGCTGTGGGTTCCAATGTTTTAGAAACCGAGCAATATTTTTCGAAAGATAATTGTGCGGCTTTTGCGGCTTTGTCCTCTTTTATATTTCCTTCTAAGGTGAAAACTAAATAAATATCTTTGAACGGTTTTGCTTCTCCAACTTGTATACGCTCTCCTTCTACTTCTGCTTTGAAAGAAGTAATCTCCTGACGTTGTTTTTTCAAAATCGAAATCATATCAATAGCACTACAACCTGCAACACCCATTAACACCAATTCCATTGGGCTTGGTCCCATATCATTACCTCCAAAATCGGGACGAGCATCTACATTTACTATGTGTCCACGATCGTTTTTTAATTCGAAGTGAAAGTTTTCGTTAACTCTGTTTAATGTTATTTTCATAATTTTATTTTTTAAATCTGAATTACTTCGTCCGTTCGCTATCGCTCGGGTCTAAAATCTTTATCCTTTGTCCGACAATCGCAATAAATCTCCAAAAACACCTCTGGCTGTTACTGCCGATCCTGCTCCTGCACCTTGAATCACAATTGGTCGGTCTCCATACGATTCTGTGTAAATTTCGAAGAAAGAATCTGATCCTTTCAATCCACCTAAAGCGGTATCCATTGGCACAGAAACTAATTTTACTTCCAGATTCCCTTTATCGTTTTGTAAATCTCCTGATAATTCACCAATGTATCGCAACACATGATTGGGTTCTTGATTAGCTTTAATCTTATCATAAATCGGGTCGAATTCTTTTAATTTTTGCAAGAATTCTGCAACGCTTCCTTCTCTTAAATGTTCTGGAATTAGGTTTTGAATATCGACTTCTTCAAACTCATTTTGCAAATCTAATTCTCTAGCTAATATCAATAACTTTCTACCTACATCGTTTCCACATAAATCTTCTCTTGGATCAGGTTCTGTATAACCATTATCAATTGCTTCTTTGAGTATTTCACTAAATGGAACGTCTTTTGAAGAAAAATTATTGAATAAATAACTCAATGTACCTGAGAAAACGCCTTTTATTTTAGTGATATTTTCGCCCGAAAGGTGTAATAATTTTATAGTGTCAATTAATGGCAAACCTGCACCAACATTAGTTTCATACAAATAATTCTTTTGATTATCAGCCAATACTTTTCTTAAATCCTTGTAGAATTTATAACTCAATGTATTTGCCACTTTATTAGAAGAAATCAAATCGAAACTTCCTTCTGCCAATGGAATATAATTTTCTACAAACGCAGCACTCGCCGTATTATCAATCGCAATCAAATTCTCTAAGTGATTATCTTTGGCGAAAGCAATAACATCACTCATTTTGTAGGCAAAACCATTGGTTTGAATTTCGTTTTTCCAGTTTGGAGAAACTCCGTTTTTATTTAAAAGTAAATTCTTTGAATTCGCAATCGCAAAAACATTCAATTTAATATCCTTCCTTTTTTCAATTGCAGCTGCTGATTCTAATATTTGATTGATCAAAGTTCCGCCCACTAATCCGTGACCAAAAACTGCAATATTTATTTTCTTAGAAACTCCAAATATCTCTCCGTGAATTACATTCAATGCTTTGTGTAATTCTGATTTTTTTACCACCAAACTCACGTTTTTTCCAGTCACTGTATTGTTGAAAAGTATAGGTACAACCTTATTCTTAATCAAAGCGGTGTACGGTTTATGAAAGGTACTTAAATCTTGACCTATAATCGAAATTACCGAAACATCATCCGTAATCGAAATTCTATTAACATCTTTCGAATAGAAATCATTTTCGAATTCTTTCTCCAATTCAATCATTGCTTTTGTAGCTTGATTGGCATTCACTACTAATCCAATTCCTCTTTCTGAAGAACCTTGCGAAATGATGCTTACGCTAATATTATTGTCTCCCATTACTCTAAAAATGCGTGCATCAACACCCGTTTTACCAAGTAATCCACGTCCTTCTAAATTTACTAATGCCACATTTTCGAGTACAGAAAGTGTTTTAATTCCTACTGCATTCGATTTTGAAGTAATTAATGTCCCTTGATTTTCGTGGTTGAACGTATTTAATATTCGTAATGGAATATTTTTTTCTATTAAAGGAATTATAGTTTTAGCATGCAAAATAGTTGCTCCAAAATTGGCTATTTCATTGGCTTCGTTAAAAGACAAACGGTCAATTTTCTTTGCGTCTGGAACGTATTCTGGATTTGCTGTATAAATCCCGTCCACGTGACTGTAGTTTTGCAATTCTTCAGCATCAACATAATTAGCAATTAAAGAAGCGGTGTAATTGCTACCATTTCTACCTAAAGTTGTCGTCTCATTATTATTATTAGAACCGATAAAACCAGTAATAATATTTACCTTATCCGCATTTTCTTTAAAATAATTGACGACATTTTTCTTTGAAATTTGCTCCAATGGTTGGGCGTCACCAAACTTAGAATCCGTTTTTAACAAAGTTCTTGAATCGGCAAAACGAGCATCTATCCCTTTTTCTTGCAACATTGCCGCTACTAATCTTGCTGAAACTAATTCACCCTGAGCTAAAACTTGGTCTTTTATCTTTTCGCTATAATCGCCAATCAAACTAACCCCTTCAAAAAGTTTGTCTAACAAAGCAAACTCTTCCGATAAATCGACATTATAACCGTCTTGTTGATAGCTTTTGAAACTTTCTAACAATGGTTTATAATTCCCATTTTTCGCAGCAATAGTCAATATATCTTCTAATTCATCTGTAGCATTTCCTCGGGCAGAAACGATAATAGCTATGTTTTCGTCTTTGCTTTTCTTATCGATAATAATATCTAAAACCTTATTTAATCCTTCACCGTTAGCTAACGATTTTCCGCCAAATTTTAATATCTTCATTTTATTTTTTTTGTTTTTAAAAACAACATCCAACAAATTATTCAATTGATCGTATTCCATTAAAAAAGCATCATGACCGTGTTGCGAGTCGATTTCGCTATAAAAAACATTGTGCTTGAATTTTTTTATTTCGTGATACGTTTCTCTGTTTTCATTGGCCGTAAAGAACAAATCTGAATTGATTCCGATGATATAAATATTGGCATCTATAGCCGAAATCATTTCTTCAAAAGACGCTTTTCCTCGAGTAATATCAATCGTTTTGAGCAATTGATTCATCATTTTATAAGCCGAAAGCTGAAAACGCTTTTGCAATTTCTCTCCATGATAATTCAACCAACTTTCCACCTGAAAAGATTCGAATTTTTCCGTTGAAGTTCTCTTGAATTTTTCTTTAAATGATTCGGGTGTTCGGTAGCACAACATCGCGTGAATCCGAGCATCTTCAATAGGTTTTGATGAATTGCAAAGTATTTTTTCTTGCAAATAGCAATTGGCAATCAGCCAATCAGTCGATTTCCAATCTGTAGCAATTGGGATGAAATTATGAGCTAATTTAGGTTCTAAAGCCATCATTTCCCAAGCAATTCCTCCACCAACAGAACCTCCAATAAGTGCGAAAATTTCCTTTATTTCTAAAACCCGAATACCTTCAACAAAAAGTCTTGCTACATCACGAGCGGTAAAATCCAAGTAATTTTCAATATAAATGGTATCGAAACCATTTCCTGGAACATCAAAAGCTACTATGGTATATTTATTAGTATCTATTGTTTTCTTTTCGCCAATAAGACTATTCCACCATCCATTTTCGCCAATTACTTGAGAATTTCCCGTTAAAGCGTGATTGACCATTACGATAGGAGCAGTATTCAAAGCTTGACCAAAAACCTGATAACTTAGATTTATGGAACTAATAATTACTCCACTTTCAGTAGTGAAATTTTGTAATGTAATTGACGATGGTTTATTTTCCAATTTTTAAATCTTTATGATTTTGTATGGAAATATTAGAAAGAAAACTAGAAGTAAACTAGAGAGGAGTTCATGTGTTATCTTCTCCCATTTACGGGATAGAATGTAGCACCTTCTTCGTTTGCGAAGGGTTGCTAAGCTTTCAACGGGTCTATTCCCTCGAGCTTTCTTTATAACATTTCAATACGTTTGTGAACTTAAAGGCACAAATTAACTACATTTTTTTTAAACAACCAAATTTAACTCATTTGGTTTGCTTCATTTTAATAAAACAATAACAATTAGAATCCAATTTCCAGAATCCAATTGTTATTGTTTAAAATATTTCTATTTCATCTTAAATGAAAAGAGCATTATTTTCTTCAGAATACATTTGAGACAACAATGAGTTCATTCCTTTTTTATTTATTGATGCTTTTTTTAAATCCATTTCAAATCTAGGATTTGTTAGTTCTGCACTATAGTCAGTTACTTTTGTTGGCCTCGTTTTTAGATTAGTAAAAAAAAGAAATTTGTTGGTGTAATATTTTAGTGTTTTCATGATGTTTTATTTTTTAAATTTTTCATTTATTTTATTTAAAACATATTGAATTCAGTTGCCTCAAGTTCAATTATGTTTTTATTGTGTTTTTAAATTTTCAAATACTGCTAATAAATCAGCTTTTAAATCTTCGATATCTTCCAGTCCTACGGACAATCTGATTAAATCTTTGGTAACTCCTGTTGCAATTTGATCTTCATCGGATAACTGCTGATGCGTTGTACTAGCCGGATGAATAATTAAAGATTTTGTGTCTCCAATATTTGCCAGAAGCGAGAATATCTTTGTTTCATCAGCCAATTGCTTGGCGGCTTCAAATCCTCCTTTAAGTCCGAAAGTTAGTAATCCGTTTTGACCCTTAGGTAAATATTGTGTTGCTAAATTGTAATATTTACTGGACTTCAATCCCGGATAATTCACCCATGTGACTTGCTCCTGCTTTTCTAGCCATTGGGCTAATGCCAATCCGTTTTCGCTGTGTTTCTGGACTCGAACGGCTAAGGTTTCTAAGCCTTGAACAATCTGAAAAGCGTTGAAAGGACTTAAAGCTGCTCCAAAATCCCGTAAACCTTCGATTCTCACTTTAGCAATAAAAGCAGCCGCTCCGAGGGCTTCGTGATATACTAAACCATGATATCCTGCATTTGGCTCCGTAAACTCGGGAAACTTTCCGCTACTCCAATCAAATGTTCCTGCATCAATTACTGCTCCACCAAGCGAAGTTCCATTTCCTGCAATGTACTTTGTCAAGGAGTGAATAACAATATTAGCTCCATGTTCGATTGGGTTTAACAAATAAGGCGATGGAACGGTGTTGTCAACTATAAAAGGGATCTTTAATACTTTGGCCTCAGCCGAAATCGCTTTCAAGTCCAAAACATCTAATTTTGGATTCCCTAAACTTTCTACAAAGAACACCTTTGTGTTTTCCTTAGCGGCCTTTGTAAAATTAGCTGCATCAGAAGGATCTACAAATGTGGTTGTAATACCTAATCTTGGCAAAGTATTACTTAACAAATTATACGTTCCACCGTATAAACTGCTTGATGCAACAATATGATCCCCCGCTTTTAGTAAAACCAACAATGAAGTTGCAATTGCAGCCGTTCCGGATGCGGTAACTACAGCAGCAATTCCTCCTTCGAGAGCTGCTAATCGTTGTTCCAGAATATCATTAGTTGGATTATTTAATCTGGTATATATAAATCCAGCTTCAGCAAGTCCAAATAAATTGGCCGCATGATCTGAATTATTAAAAACATATGAACTCGTTTGATAAATTGGTACAGCTCTAGTTCCAGCTGTTTTAGTAACATCGTGTCCTGCGTGTAATGCGTTTGTTTCGAATTTTTGAGTGCTCATAATTTATTTATTTTAGATTCTATATTTATATTTTTATTCGTTTTGAATACGTCTTTAATTTAATTCCTAAAAAGCGAAAAACCCTTTTAGAGTGTATCCAAAAGGGTTTTAAGTTTGTTCTAACTTATACTTTCGGAATCAACAGACACTAATACACACCATAGACTTGGCACCTAACATCGATTTGACATTGAATGATTTCATATGTTTTTGGTTTGAGTTGATCATAATAATGTAATTTAATATGTGATTAAAACAATTGTAAAAAAAAAGCTTCCCGTTATCTGGGAAGCTTTTGCTATATAAATTTGAATTTAAATTTATGCTACAGGCGACCCACAGGATTTATCCTGAGTGTGTTTCGACATTTTGCATACATTAATTTTCATTTTTCCCTTTTTGATGATACAAATTTGCAAACTTTTATTTACATATCCAAATAATTTTTAAAAAATATTTGCTGTAATTAATTTCTAACTATTTGCTTAAATTTATATTCTGATTTCTTAAATCAAAAAAAGTGTTAAGAATAATTTTCAATTCAAAATGGTTTTATACCTTTGCAGTCGAAAACTAGAGGAATAATTTGAACTGATTGCAACCTCATTAAAAAAAGCTAAAGCAGAACTCCTCCTTTAGTCTTTCGTTTGCAATCTTATTTTTTCTCTGAAAATTAATTTCTAAATTATAAAATAATTTTTATTATGGCATATTTATTTACCTCAGAGTCAGTAAGTGAAGGACATCCAGACAAAATTGCTGATCAAATTTCAGACGCATTAATTGATAATTTCTTGGCATTTGATCCTGAGTCAAAAGTAGCATGTGAAACTTTAGTAACTACAGGACAAGTAATTCTTGCTGGCGAAGTAAAGTCAAATATTTATCTAGACGTTCAAACTATCGCTAGAGAGGTTATTAAAAAAATAGGTTATACCAAGAGTGAATATATGTTTGAAGCCAATTCATGTGGTGTACTTTCGGCAATTCACGAACAATCTGCAGACATTAACCAAGGTGTTGACAGAGCGAGTAAAGAAGACCAAGGAGCAGGAGACCAAGGAATGATGTTTGGTTATGCTACGAGTGAAACGGAAAACTTTATGCCTTTGGCTCTTGATTTATCGCATAAATTATTACAAGAATTAGCTGTTTTACGTCGTGAGAACAATGAAATTAGGTATTTGCGTCCAGATGCAAAATCACAAGTAACATTAGAATATGATGATAATAACAAACCAACACGTATAGATGCCATTGTTATTTCGACTCAACATGATGACTTTGATGAAGAAAATACCATGTTAGCGAAAATCAAAAGTGATCTAGTAGGAATTTTAATTCCACGAATCATCAAAGATAATCCTCAATACGCTCATTTATTCAATGACAAAATCACGTATCATATTAATCCAACCGGAAAATTCGTAATTGGCGGACCTCATGGAGATACTGGATTAACAGGAAGAAAAATAATCGTAGACACTTACGGCGGAAAAGGTGCTCACGGTGGTGGCGCTTTCTCTGGAAAAGATCCAAGTAAAGTAGATAGAAGTGCTGCTTATGCAACACGTCATATCGCTAAAAACTTGGTTGCTGCTGGTGTAGCCGATGAGATTTTAGTTCAAGTGTCTTATGCTATTGGAGTCGCAAAACCAATGGGGATTTTTATTGAAACTTACGGAACGTCGAAAGTAGATTTGAAAGACGGTGAAATCGCTAAAAAAGTGGAAGCTATTTTTGATATGCGTCCGTACTTTATCGAACAACGTTTGAAATTGAGAAACCCAATTTATAGCGAAACTGCTGCTTACGGTCATATGGGACGTACTCCAGAAACGGTTACAAAAACTTTTTCAGCTCCTGGAGGCGAATCAAAAACAGTTACTGTTGAATTGTTCACTTGGGAAAAATTAGATTTTGTAGATGAAGTAAAAGCTGCTTTTGGATTGTAAAATTTAACCGCAAAGTTATACGCGAATTACGCAAAGAAAAAACCTGACTAATTATTTTAGTCAGGTTTTTTTAGACCTCATGGCAATGAAAAGCCTTTTCGATGGACAGCAGGATGACCTACTTACAAATTATACTTTAATGAGAAAATCACATATCGTGGTTGAACGGTGTATTGAGAGGATCTGGTTGAGAATTGCGAGAAACTATCGTCGTTTAATGATTTTGTGTTTAATAAGTTTGTTCCGCTGATTTTATATTCGAATTTGCTGTTTTTTTTTTGATAAATTAAACTCGAACTTAAGAAATCATATTTGTTTTCAACTGAATTATTTTTCGCGTGGTAGTTGTAATATTCGTATTCTGCCACAAAAGAAAAACTGTTTAGGAAATAATAATCCAACTTTGCAAAAGGCTTATTGGTGTAAAAAACACTACTGTTGTAATCGTTTATGGTATAACTATATCCCAATTCTAAATTAGGCCTATTTTTATAATTTGTAGCTGCTTTTACAGTATAACTTTGAGTAAAACTCTCATTAGTTGACAATACATTGTTTTGTATATTATTGTATTTAGACCAATTTAAATTGACTGTCGTAGAGGCTTTGTAATTTTTTAAGAAAGAACGCCCATAAGAACCTCTTGCGGAAATCGACTCATCGGCAAAATCAGAATTATATGGTGTAGAAGATTGATTTACGCCATCATAAAACGCTTTCGTTTTTATGGCATCGGTGCGTTTAGAGTAATTCAAAAAAGCCGATATGTTTTCTAAATTAAACATGTTATACTTAAAATAACGGAATGAATGTTGTAGCGCGGTCGCATTTTCTAACGTTCTAATCCCTTTTGTTAAACTGTTGTAATTAGAGAATACAAACCCTTCGGCCAACTGATTAATATCAGTAAAACTATTGGTAAGACCAACATTATAGGTTAAACTTTCTGCTTTTTTTATTTGATAAATAGCAAAAAAATCAGGCAATATACGATTGAACTGTTTAGTATAATCAGTACCTAATTGCGCATTTGTCATATTGAAATTATGCAAGCTAACGCCTGGTGTAAAAGTAAATTTACCCGTTAATATTTTATAATGCAATCCTAAATAGGCATCATTAAAATTATATTTTACATCATTTTTATTGACGGCACTATTCAACTCATTTACTTGTTGATTGTCTACTATTTGATAAATACTAGAATCGAAATTTTGATTTGAATAGGTATTTCCTAACGTTATATTAATATTGCTTTTTGCCGTAAGCATGTAATAATAATCCAATTTTGAATCAATTTTTTTTGTCTTTACAAATCGATTTTGATTGATATTATTCCTGTTTTGGCCAGAAATATACCCTTCTAAATTAAATGGTTTTGTCATTAAATCCGCATTGTAAAAAGGATCTTCTTCCTGATACAAATATTGCGTTTCGAAAGCAAATATATTTTTATTATTCAAGGTGTAAAACAAACTTAAATTTTGATTTACAGAAATCGGTTTTTGTTTTTTTATGGTGTTGATTGATTCTGTTGTAGAAACGTTATTTACAATCGATTCCCGCATCAAAGGAGACACCTCGTCTTGTTTTGAAAGTTTGGCTAGTACATCGTAATCAAATTGGAAATTTGCTGATGGTTTGTAACTGGAACTTAATTTAAACATCCCAAAACTACTTTTTTGATTGGCTAATTCATTGCGTTTTTCTGTTGATTGAATTTCTGATGAATTGGGCTTTAAAATATTAGTTTGCGATACGGTTTCCACTTGTGTGATTGATGATGTCAAAATCCCAAAACCGCTTAAACTCCATGCCTTTGTGACATTATAGGAGAAATTTGTCGCACCAAATTTGGTTTCAATCTCTTTAGCCCGATCATTTCTCAAAAGCGATATCCCCAAATTATTAGAGGATATATCAAAACTCGTCCCCCCTTTTGCCATCAAACCTCTAAAACCACCTGTTAGTTTGCCATAATCTTGAATGGTCATTGGCAATTCGCCTATATTATTAAAATTTGTTATAATATTAAGGCTGTATTTAGGATTATAATAAAACAATTTAGGATTGATAAGATATCGATTATCCGTATGTCCCACTCCAATACCTGCAGTAACATCACCAAACCAGAAATTCTTTTTCCCTGATTTTAGCTTGATATTCATCGCGACATTATCCTGATTGTTCTCTACTCCTTTAAGGATTGAATTTTCATTGTAATTACGCAATACTTGAATCTTGTCTATGGCATCTGCTGGAATATTTTTGACTCCTAATTTGGTATCCCCATCAAAGAAATCTTTTCCTTCGACCATCAATTTGGTTACCTTTTTACCTTCTACTTCCACTTCACCATCGGCATTAACTTCGACACCTGGTAATTTTTTCAGGATATCTTCTAGTTTTCGTTCGGTTCCGGATTTAAAGGAATCTGCATTATAAACTATAGTATCTCCTTTAATAGAAACTGGCATTTCTCGGATAACCTCGACTGCATCTAATTCTATATCACCTTCTTCTAAAGAAATGTTTTTAGAACTACTTTGGGCCGTCGTATTAAAAGCAACTTCTTTACTTCTTAGTCCCAAAAAACTTATTTTAATACTATACGATGTATTTGGTTTCAAATTTAGAGAATACTTTCCTTTATCATTTGTAATAGCATAAGAATCCATCGCTTTGGTAACTTGATTCACTGCCATAACATTGGCCATTTCTACGGGAATTGATTTGGAATCCGAAATTATCCCATCAAGAGTTATTGATTGAGAAAACGAGAGCGCGCTTAAAAAGAATAAAGCGATTGGTAAAATATTTTTCATTTAAGAGAATTTGCAATGTTTATATAGCTTACTAATTCATTCTAGGTCCACCACCATTTCCACCACGATTTCTCATTTCACGAAATTCCTCCATTTTTTTCACTACTAATTCATCATAGTCTTTTTGCGAAATGACTTTTCCTTTTGAAGATGCTTTAATATCAACTTTAACTTTTGGGTTCAAAACAATTTTAGAACACAGCATCACTGTTTTACCATCATTTACTTCTAATATTAAACCGGGTAAACCCCAATAATTTTCTGGCCCTTGGTTTACAGGAATTTCTGGTGTATACCAAGCCGTAACTATTAAATCTTTTGGAATATCCATTTCACTCATGAAATTAGTTTTCTTTTCTTTGTTATCAGTTGCAACGGATACTTCTTTTTTATTGTCTTCTTTCTTGGGTCTAAAATTCCTAAAATCAGTTTTACTTGCAGGAACGACAGCGGTTGCTTTGAAACAATTATAACCACCAATCAATCTTGTTTCTCCTTCTAACTTCCACTTCAAATTAGGCAAAGAATCTTTAATAAGAAACTCTTTGCTCATGAATTCTTTATCTACAATGTAGGTTTTGGTTTTTACATCTTTATAAAAAGTCCCTCCAGCACCTGTCATTGAAGCCATCATGCGCATACCTCCCTGACCTTGTCCCTGCGTTGGTGCGTCTAATTTCTCCTCTTCCTTATAAATAGAAGCTGATTTGTCAAAATTAAGAATGAATCTTTTTTCGAACATTGATTTCATTCTTTCCTCCATGTTTTTTTGCATATCAGGACTGATATTTTTATTTTCTGAAATACGAGCTTTAAAATCAGCCGTACTGGTTTTAGACTCATACACAGCCATTCCTTGAAATTCTTGAGCCAGAATCCCCAAATGGCTTGCAAGCATAAATACTAGGGTAAAAATAATTTTTGACATACGTTTTAATTTAAATGTTGTTTGCTGGAAATAAGTCTGCCTTGAAGCGTTTATGTTACACTAATTCATTTTAAATTTGATGTTAGACATTGCAATAAGTAAATGGTTTAAACTTAAATTATAAAATCCAAAAAGACTGTTTTTAACTTAGGAATAAAAGTATCTTTAATAATTTGAAATAAAAAACAGAATATACCAAACCCTAAATTCAGAAGACAGGTTGAATCTAAAACCAGACGAACATGCTCTTGAATATGAAATTAAAAAACCCTCAGTTTTATTAATCCAAATTTTTGTACTTTAGTGAGCTTATGAAAAACCTCTATTTATTATTTTTTATTTTCCATTTTTCTTGTTTGATTGCACAAGATCAAAAAATTAAAGTTACTCCAGTTTCTACTCAAAAAATAGATGCCAGTTTCTTAGTAGGGTTGGATGGATTAGAAAACAACTATTTCGTCAAAAACAATGTATTCTATAAGCAACATAAAACAGATATATGGGAATATAAGAACCTTTCTTTGGGTACTATTACAAAAATAGACATACAAAATCCACTAAAAATTGTTTTGTTCTATGAGAATTTCAACACGATCGTAACACTCGATAATCAACTTAATGAAACCCAAAAAATAAATTTTTCTGAAAATGAAGTTCCAATATTAGTTAACGCTACAGGAATTGCATCTCAAAACAAATTATGGATTTACGATAGTTTATCACAACAAATTGGACTTTTTGATTACTTAAAAAATACTTTTCAAACAATAACACAACCCATTAAAGGGACTTTAAAACATTATGAAAGCAATTTTAATTCTTTTCAGTGGATTGATGAAAATTTGAATTGGTATTCCTGCACAATATTTGGAAAAATCACTTTATTGGGAAAAGTTCCTGATTTTGATCAAATTCAAATGATTTCAAATTCCGATTTGATTTATAAAAAAAACAAATTTATTTATTATTTTACCCTAATCGGGAATAAAAAATACTTAATTGATTTAGATAAAAAAACCTTTGACAATTTCTATTACAAAGACCAAATTTTGTCTATTTTTACCAACCAAGAAATTATAAATTATAAATTTACAACACCGTAATGCATATAGCAATAGCAGGAAACATTGGAGCAGGAAAAACTACATTAACTCGTTTATTGGCGAAACATTTTAAATGGGAACCTCATTTTGAAGATGTGGTCGATAATCCATATTTGGATGATTTCTATCACCAAATGGAACGTTGGTCGTTTAATTTGCAAATTTATTTCCTAAATAGTCGTTTTCGTCAAGTAATCCATATCCGTGAAAGTGGCAAAAAAATAATTCAAGACAGAACCATTTATGAAGACGCTCATATTTTTGCGCCAAATTTGCATGCAATGGGCTTAATGACCAACCGTGATTTTCAAAACTATTCTTCGTTATTTGAACTAATGGAATCGACAGTTAAACCACCTGATATGTTGATTTATCTTAGAAGTTCTATTCCTAATTTAGTGGGCCAAATTCACAAACGTGGTCGTGAATATGAAAATACAATTTCAATTGAATACCTCAACAGATTGAATGAGCGTTACGAGGCTTGGATTCAAACTTATACAAAAGGAAAACTACTAATTATCGATGTCGACAAGATCAATTTTGTCGACAACCCTGAAGATTTAGGAATGATAATCAATAAAATTGATGCCGAATTGAACGGATTGTTTTAGTCCTCTCCCCAGACCTTTATTAAGCAAAGGCAGGCAAAAATGTATTCTAAATTCTCTTTCTGCCTCTTTATAGTATTAAAACAAAATGCCTCGCAAATCGCGAGGCATTTCTGTTTAATCTAAAAGATGATCTATTATTTCAAAGCATCAACTTTGGCTTTTACTTCAGATAAAGAACCTTGAAAAACCTGAATATTTTCTTTTCCATTTTCAGAAGAAGTTACAATCGCCTTTGCTTTTCCATCAGTGTTGATGATTTCAACTTTAACCTTTTTTTCGTCTGAAACTTTAGTAGCACAACATGCTTTATCTCCAGCTACCGCTATAAATTTTCCATTAGCATCATAATGCGACAGGCACATTTCTTTTTGCTCTGGAGTACATCCTCTTTCATCACACATTGCGGCACATTCTTCTTTGGTCATCGTGGCGCATTTTAACATGTCACATTTACCCATTGACATAGCATTATTACCCATAGAATAATTCGAATGCATCATCTCCATTTTATTATGATTATGACTGTCAGAAGCACTTCCATTTCCTAAAATTGGAGCAATTACCAACCCAATTAAACAAGTCAATTTAATCAATATATTCATGGATGGTCCTGAAGTATCTTTGAAAGGATCTCCAACAGTATCACCAGTTACAGCTGCTTTATGCGCATCAGAACCTTTGTATGTCATTTCGCCATTAATCAAAACTCCTGCTTCAAAAGATTTTTTGGCATTATCCCAAGCACCACCGGCATTATTTTGAAATATAGCCCAAAGCACACCAGAAACAGTAACTCCAGCCATGTAGCCACCCAACATTTCGGCAATTAATTGGTTATTGTCTCCATAAACTATCTTTCCTAAAAGCACAATCGCAATTGGGAAACCTATTGTCAAAACTCCTGGCAACATCATTTCGCGCAAAGCTGCTTTGGTAGAGATATCGACACATTTTGCATATTCCGGTTTTCCAGTACCTTCCATAATTCCAGGAATTTCTTTGAACTGACGACGCACTTCATACACCATATCCATGGCAGCTTTTCCAACAGAATTCATTGCTAAAGCAGAGAAAACTACAGGAATCATTCCACCTACGAATAACATTGCTAAAACTGGCGCTTTGAAAATATTGATACCGTCGATTCCAGTAAATGTAACGTAAGCAGCAAATAAAGCTAATGAAGTTAATGCCGCCGAAGCGATTGCAAAACCTTTTCCAGTTGCAGCAGTTGTATTACCAACTGAATCCAAAATATCTGTACGAGTTCGTACTTCTTTTGGTAACTCACTCATTTCAGCAATTCCACCAGCATTGTCAGATATTGGTCCGAAAGCATCAATTGCCAATTGCATAGCTGTGGTAGCCATCATTGCAGAAGCGGCAAGTGCCACGCCGTAGAAACCAGCAAAAGCATATGAAGTCCAAATTGCAGCAGCAAATAATAATACAGTTGGAAAAGTAGAAATCATTCCTGTTGCTAAACCGGCAATCACGTTAGTTCCTGCACCAGTTGATGATTTTTGTACGATTGCCATAACTGGTTTAGTGCCCAAACCTGTGTAATATTCTGTAACAGATGAGATAACTGCCCCAACCACTAATCCTACGATAGTTGCATAAAAAACTCTCATTGAAGAAATTTCTTGTAAGCCTTCACCAAAGAAATTCATCTTCATAGTTTCAGGCAACATATATTGAACTAAGAAGAAACAAGCTATTGCAGTCAATCCGATAGAAACCCAGTTTCCAACATTTAAGGCTCCTTGTACTTGTTTTTCTTTGGCATCATTACTCGTTATTTTAACTAACATGGTCCCAATAATGGAGAATAATATTCCAAAACCTGCAATTGCCATTGGCAATAAAATAGGTCCAATTCCACCAAAAGCATCTTGAATATTTCCACCCATGTCTTTAATTACATAGTTGCCAAGAACCATTGCCGCAAGAACCGTTGCAACGTATGAACCAAATAAATCGGCACCCATTCCGGCTACGTCACCAACATTATCCCCAACATTATCTGCAATAGTTGCAGGATTTCTTGGGTCATCTTCAGGTATTCCTGCTTCTACTTTACCTA
The DNA here is from genome assembly GCF_004349355.1 of Flavobacterium cellulosilyticum. Taxonomy (GTDB): domain Bacteria; phylum Bacteroidota; class Bacteroidia; order Flavobacteriales; family Flavobacteriaceae; genus Flavobacterium; species Flavobacterium cellulosilyticum. The sequence goes on from NZ_SMFK01000001.1 coordinate 66,301, forward strand.
CTAAATCTGCACCAACATCGGCAGCTTTAGTATAAATTCCACCGCCAACACGGGCGAACAAAGCAATAGATTCAGCACCAAGGGAGAAACCAGCTAATGTTTCTAAAACGATTGTCATATCTTCAGTAGAAGTCCAAACACCATTCATAAAAACATTAAAAAATATAATAAAGAAAGTTGTTAATCCTAAAACTGCCAAACCTGCAACACCCAATCCCATTACTGTTCCTCCACCAAAAGAAACCTTTAAGGCTTGTGGTAAACTAGTACGAGCGGCTTGAGTTGTTCTAACATTTGTTTTGGTTGCAATTTTCATTCCCATATTTCCAGCCAAAGCAGAGAAAAAGGCTCCAAAAACAAAAGCAACTACAATTAATAAATGAGTTGAAGTTCCTGGTATAAAAGTAATACCAGCTAATACAATACTTGCAAGAACTACAAATACTGCCAATAATTTATATTCTGCTTTTAGAAAAGCCAATGCTCCTTCGTAAATATGCTCTGAAATCTCTTTCATTTTACCATCTCCGGCATCTTGTTTCAAAACCCAAGCTCTTTTATAAAACATAAAAGCTAATCCAATGAGCGCCATAACGATTGGCACATAAATCATTAATGTATTCATAAATATTTGTTTTTTTGTTTTTTGTATGAAAAATTAGTAATGTACTATTGCAAACGTACTATATTGAAACTAAAAAAGCAATATCCAAATACATGAATATTGCTTTATATGAAAAAATAATCAAAGTATTTTATTAAATACTAAATAATCCTTCTGGTTTATTTGGAATCTGATTAAATCGTTCGGTACACTCTTCAATAATGTCTAATGCTTCACTTAGATCACCCCAACCTCCTACATCAACAACTTTCTGTTCAAGATCTTTGTAAACTTGAAAGAAATGTTCAATTTCTTTCAGTAAATGAGGGTTAATATCTGATAAATCATTTAAAGAGTTCCAAATAGGATCGGAAACTGGAACACATATAATCTTTTCGTCTGGTCCTTTATCATCCGCCATGTGGAAAACTCCAATTGGTTTTACTTCCATAACACAACCAGGAAAAGTATGCTCGTTAATTAAAACTAATACATCTAATGGATCACCATCTAGCGCTAAAGTTTCTGGCATAAAACCATAATCAGCAGGATACATCATTGACGAGAACAACATTCTGTCGAAACGTATTCTTTTTAATTCGAAATCATATTCATATTTATTTCTACTTCCTCTTGGAATTTCGATTAAAACATCGAAAGTTTTTATTTTATCTGCAGCCATCTTTTTATTTTCTATATTTTGTGCACAAAATTAAATAAACTTTTGGTTAACTCAATGAAAATCTATATATATCGTCTATTACGTTTGCGTAATTAATAATTATTAGTAAACAACTATTCTATTTCTTTTACTTAAATAATAGTGCCATAATAAAAATGTTGCCATAGAACGATATGGACTCCATTTTGCAGTATAGAATTCCATTGCTGACTTATCCTCTATATGAAGTAGTTCTTTTAAAGTATTAATTACTGCAATATCTCCAAGTGGAAGTATATCTGGCGCTTGAAGTGAAAACATTAAATAGATATCAATAGTCCAATGGCCTATTCCCTTGATTTTTATTAATTCTTCACGAACTTGGTCTGCTTTTTTAGTAGCAAGACTTTCTAAGTCAATATGATTGTTGATTATCGAATGGGACAATGCTTTAATGTATGCCGTTTTTTGTCGGCTTACGCCACTATTTCTATACTCTTCATCTGCAGCACGGAGTAATATTTCGGGTTTAAAATTGATTTGTTTGTTTTTAAGTTTCAGAAAGGTGGCTTTAGCCGAATCAATGGATACTTGCTGCTCAAGTATCAAAAGCACTAAGGTTTCAAATCCTTGTGGTCGAACAGGAATTACGGGTGTTCCATATTTCTCAATAATTAGCTTAAAAATAGGCTCATTTTCTGAAAGATATTGGATGGCTTGTTGCATAATGGTTGTTTTAGCCCAGATGGAAATGGAAAGCCTTTTGAAGAAAACGGCTAATTTTTGTTGAAAAATAAAAGCGACCAAAGGAAGCTCTTTATTTTTTAGTACAAAAATAGCCGTTTTCGAAAAAGCTTGTAATGAACAGCTGGATTGGCTTCTAAAAATAAAATCCAAAAGAACCCTTTACAGCAAATTTTGTTGCGTCGGGCACATTGAGATAATTGCCTCTCCAAGAAAAATCGATACGAAATACCTTGAAAATATTCCCAATTCCTGCGCTGTATTCATAATATATTTTTTCTGGCGAATGATATGTTAATCCTGAAGCGTTTATCATTCTATTGTTACTGGACACAGTACCATAAACTGCTTTTGCCCCAAAGTTTTCTCGCCAATTTAGTTTTCGCATAAATGGAATTCTCGCAAATAATCGCCCTTGCAAACTGTGATCCCACTTAAAGGTCACATATTGATCCGTTACAAATTCATAATATTTCAGATTACTAAAAGTGTTTGCTATGTCAAAAAAAGATTGATTACCGGGTACAACACTCATTAATCCTAAGGGAATATTTCCGAAAGTTTTTCCGGCTTCCAGAATTACATTAGTACGCCCTAGTGGCCCAATAATAATAGGTTGCTTGAAATACATTTGTATTTTTTGATACTCAAAATCACTATTTAGCAAACCTTTAAATCCTTGACTATAGCTTAAAAACATACGAGTAAATGGACTATCGACATTGGCTCTTTCAACAGAATAACCGATAGTTTTTCGATTTGGAGTATAATCTACCATTATGTTGGCCTCCGATTGTTTTACTTGGCTTTTTATGATTGTTCGCGATAAATCGGTGTAATAATCCAAACTAAATGTTGGAGATGCGCTCAATAATGTCCGATATGAAATCCCCCCTCCTATAGTCAGGTTTTTGACTGGTTCAAATTCTATTTCGAAATTAGACAAATTAACATTGGTTAATTTATCGTTACTACCAAAAGTCAGTATTCCCGAGGACGCATAATCACGACCTATAATATCATTTGTTGTGGTGAGTGAAGCTCCAATTTGCTCAATATCCCTTCGATTTCCTCCTGAAATTATGACTCTCTTCTTCTTATCAATCATCCATTTTCCTGTAATCCCGTATTTGAACTTATCGTCATTAAACCCGTAGGCAGTATACGCTTGCAATCGCCATGTGTCGTTGGGTCCAAAATAAGTTCTTATCCCTGCTCGCAATCGCACTCCTTCGACTACATTTTTCCCAATTACTGAATAAATAGAACCATAATCTAAATTGCCATAGTTGAGATATCCGCTATCCAATATTTGAATTAAACTATAAATTTGTTTGAACTTATTGACCGTTTGGAGTGTATCGAGCATTTTATAAATGCCTTTTTCGTCTTTGGATAAGGTTTCGAATCGGTTTTTTTTCCAATATTCATCGTCTTTATTATAGACTTCTTGATCATAACGATTCACTGCCTCTTTATAGAATGAAATTGGTTTTTCTTCATTAAATTTATGATCCTTATAAAATGTCGTTCTTTTACCATAAACTCCTTTTGATTTATCTTTTTTGCTTAAAGCAAAATCGGTCATCATATAATCTTTAGTCAAAAGAAAAACGGAGTCATTCATAACTTCAAACTCCTGTTCAACATAGATGTCTTTTACCCAGTTAATATTAGCGCTTTTAGACGCTGCCATATTGATGTTTTTTATAGCAAAAGTGGTGTCGTTTACCCAAAAATCTCCTTTAAATGTCAATTCATTTTTACGTCTCGGATAAAATAAAATGTTATAACACCATTTATCATCTACAAATGCGCTGTCTCTTAAAATATAATTATAAACATCAATTCCTGTTGTGGAAATAGGACTAGTAAAACTTTTGTCAAAAAAAGTCAAGTGATTGTCATAAATATTATATTCTGTATATAAATCTTTTACAAATGACAATATTTGTTGATTCCCGTTAAATCCAGAAGCCTTACTCGCTTTAACTTTATCAATTACTTTCTTAGATTTATTATCACCATATACTTCTGATAACGATTCATTAATGAAAATAGGCAAATAGGTTTTTCCTGTAATTTTCGAAGTATCTATTTGTTTGAATATAAATTCCATTCCCTTGAAAATCTGTTTTTTCATAAAGGCACTATCAATAGAATTCATATCAAATTCTATTTTTTCATACTTTTCCATTTGATATTGGTCAAATAAATACAGGCCATTTTTACGTTTTCTTTTCCATATTTTTCGAAGTATTTCAAGTGCAGGATTGTCTTTTTTGGATGTTTTACCTGCAAAAACTACAACTTCATTCAAGCTTATAACTTCACTTAATTGAATTGAAAGATTATAATTAACAGCTTTCTCTAATGCAACCTCCTTCGTTGTATAACCTACCGATGAAATTTCAAGAACTTTATATGTTTTTGAAGATTCTAAATAAAAACGTCCTTCCTCATTAGAAAGTATTCCTTCATTAGAATTTTTGAATGCCACATTCACGAATGGAATTGGTTTATTCGTTTTGTCTACGACAATTCCGCTAACTTTAGTTTGAGCAAAAATAGAGTTAGTTAGTACAATTAAAAAAACTAGATTCAGTATTATATTCTTTTTCATAGTCAAAAAAAAAAACTTCATCAAATTAGAGCTCTGATGAAGTTTCAAATATAGTTATTTCAAAAATGTCTCGATTGAATTTTGAATTTTCAATCGTTAAATTTTATATAATTATTTTTTATACAATACTTTTTTTACTGCTTTTATAACGTCGTCAGCATTTGGCAACCATTCTTTAAGCAATACTGGAGAGTAAGGAGCTGGTGTATCAGCCGTAGTAATACGTTGAATTGGCGCATCAAGAAAATCAAAAGCACGATCTTGAACCATATAAGTAATTTCAGAAGAAACACTTGCAAATGGCCATGCTTCTTCCAGAATAACCAATCTATTCGTTTTTTTAACAGAAGTTAAAATAGTTTCATTGTCCATTGGACGAACTGTTCTTAAATCGATAATTTCACATGAAATCCCTTCTTTTGCTAATTCTTCTGCAGCGATATAGGCTTCTTTGATTATTTTTCCGAATGAAACAATTGTAACATCAGTACCTTCACGTTTGATATCAGCAACACCTATTGGAATGGTATATTCACCATCTGGCACTTCCCCTTTGTCGCCATACATTTGCTCAGACTCCATAAAAATTACAGGATCATTATCTCTAATAGCTGATTTTAAAAGCCCTTTAGCATCGTAAACATTTGAAGGAACTACTACTTTAAGACCAGGTGTGTTAGCAAACCAATTTTCTAATGCTTGTGAATGCGTTGCTCCTAATTGTCCTGCTGAAGCCGTTGGCCCACGAAAAACGATAGGCACATTAAACTGCCCTCCCGTCATTTGACGTATTTTGGCTGCATTATTAATAATTTGATCAATCCCCACTAAACAGAAATTGAAAGTCATATATTCTACAATTGGTCTACAACCATTCATTGCTGAACCCACTGCAATTCCCGTAAAACCTAGTTCTGCAATTGGCGTATCAATTACTCTTTTTTCTCCGAATTCTGCAAGCATACCTTTTGATGCTTTATAGGCACCATTGTATTCTGCTACTTCTTCACCCATTAAGTATATTGATTCATCACGACGCATTTCTTCACTCATCGCTTCGCAAATAGCCTCTCTAAATTGTATCGTTCTCATATTTTTATTTTTGTATGTAATTTCGAATGGCAAAAATAAATATTTTATACCACTTTAAAGCAAAAAACACATTTAAAATATAGTGGAATTACTTCTAAAATACAACATATCTATTTATTGTTATAAAAATCCACAGAATGTTGGCCGTTCCTTTCATAAATACGAAATCGTAATAGTAATTAAAAATATTATGCACGCATAGTATGTTATTCAAATTAATATTATATTTTTGTAAAAGAACCTTAGAAATTAAAATATATATATCTATGAAAATATTAGTTTGCATAAGTCATGTTCCAGATACTACTTCAAAAATTAATTTTAGCGATAATGACTCTCAATTTGATTCCAATGGAGTTCAATTTGTTATAAATCCAAATGATGAATTTGGTCTCACACGTGCAATTTGGTTTCAAGAACAACAAGCAGCTACAGTAACTGTTGCCAATGTTGGAGGTCCAGAAACGGAACCAACTTTAAGAAAAGCTTTGGCGATTGGTGCCAATGATGCTATTCGAATAAATGCAAATCCTACCGATAGTTTTTTTGTAGCAAAACAACTTGCTGAAGTCATAAAAAATGGTGGGTACGATTTAGTAATCGCTGGAAAAGAATCATTAGATTATAATGGAGGTATGGTACCCGGAATGATTGCTGGTATTTTAGGATATAACTTTTTAAATTCTTGCACAAACATTGTTGTAGACGGAACTACTGTAAAAGCAATTCGAGAAATCGATGGCGGAAAAGAATCTGTTTCTACCACTTTACCCCTCATTATAGGTGGACAAAAAGGAATAGTTGAAGAAAAAGATCTTAAAATCCCAAATATGAGAGGTATTATGACAGCTAGATCAAAACCATTAACAGTTGTTGAACCAGTTGACGTTTCAATAAATACTAAATCGGTGAAATTTGAAAAACCTGCACCAAAATCAGCAGTAAAATTAGTTGCACCAGATAATCTTGACGAATTAATTAATTTACTACACAACGAAGCGAAGGTTATTTAAGATTGTAGAATTTAGATTGCAGATTGCAGATTGCAGTGTGAAAATCTATAATACATCTTAATTCAAAAATCTTTAATCTTTAATTGAAAATAATATAAATCAAGTTTTTAGTTTTCAGATTCTGAAATCTGTAATCTAAATTCTGCAATCTACAACCACACTATGTCTATATTAATATACGCAGAATCAGCAGAAGGAAAATTTAAAAAAGTAGCTTTTGAATTGGCTTCTTATGCAAAAAAAGTAGCTGAATCAATAGGTACAACCGTTACAGCCGTAACAATTAATACCAATGATGTTTCGGAATTGTCAAAATACGGTGTAGATAAAGTTTTGAAAGTAACAAACGAAAAACTTTCTGGTTTTTCCGCTAAAGCTTATGCTGATGTAATCAAACAAGCTGCTCAAAAAGAAAGTTCAAAAATTATTTTGTTATCATCAACAACAGATAGTATTTATCTTTCGCCACTTGTTGCCGTTTCCTTAGAAGCGGGTTTCGCATCGAATGTAGTGGGATTACCAACAAGTAATTCGCCATTTCAAGTAAGAAGAAATGCCTTTTCAAACAAAGCATTTAACATCACCGAGATAGAAACAGATATAAAAGTTCTTGGTTTAGCTAAAAACTCTTATGGTATTTTTGAAAATGCATCCACTTTAACAGAAGAAGAATTTAATCCTACAATTGGTGAAAATGATTTTGGCATAAAGGTAGAGTCTGTAGAAAAAGGATCTGGAAAAGTATCTATTGCAGATGCTGACATAGTAGTTTCAGGAGGTAGAGGATTAAAAGGCCCCGAAAATTGGGCAATGATAGAAGAATTAGCATCCGTTCTTGGAGCTGCAACAGCTTGTTCAAAACCCGTTTCAGATTTAGATTGGCGGCCTCACTCAGAACACGTAGGACAAACTGGAAAACCTGTAGCGGCCAACTTGTATATTGCAATTGGGATTTCAGGAGCCATTCAACATATTGCTGGCATCAACTCCTCTAAAGTAAAACTAGTTATAAATATAGACCCCGAAGCTCCTTTCTTCAAAGTAGCAGATTATGGTGTGGTCGGCGATGCATTTGACGTTGTCCCTCGATTAATTGAAAAGCTAAAAGCTTTTAAAGCATCCCAATCGTAAATTTTAAAATACTCTTCAATAAATAATGCTGCCTAGAAATAAGATAATTGTATCTTTGCTTTAGGTAGCTTTTTTGTTTCCATTTTTTTACTTAAAATTGCACTCCCAAATTCAAAAAAGTTACAATCAAAAACAAAGCAATAAATGCTTTACATATAAAAAAAATGAGCTTAGTTAAATTATCAATAAAAGGAATATCTTATAGCCAAACTCAAAACGGAGCTTATGCTTTGATTTTAAATGAAGTTGATGGAGACAGAAAGTTACCAATAGTTATTGGTGCTTTTGAGGCTCAATCTATTGCAATTGCTCTTGAAAAAGAAATTAGACCTCCACGTCCTTTGACTCACGATTTGTTCAAAAATTTTGCAGATCGATTTGACATCGTGGTAAAACAAGTAATTATTCACAAGTTAGTTGACGGTGTTTTCTATTCAAGTATTATTTGTGAAAGAGACAAAATAGAAGAAATTATAGATGCCAGAACTTCCGATGCTATTGCATTAGCATTGCGATTTAACGCTCCGATTTTTACTTACAAAAATATTTTGGACAAAGCCGGAATTTATTTGAAAGCTAATCCACTAGAAACTGATAAAGAATCTCAAGAAATAGATGATGTCCTTTCAAATCCAGAAACTTTTGGACTGGAAGAAGAAAGCAATCAATCAGGTGAAACTTATACCAAACATAGTTTGCAAGAACTGAACGACCTTCTTGATCAGGCTGTTGAGCACGAAGATTATGAAAAAGCAGCTAAAATCAGGGATGAGATTTCAAAAAGACAATAAAAAGTAGTGTTCAGTATTCAGAACGCAGTATTCAGAAATAAGTAATTACAAAATTGTTTAATCGGTTAACCCCTTCAAACAATTAATCGATTAAACCAAAAATGAAACAATATTTAGATTTAGTTCAGCACGTTTTAGATAACGGAAACCAAAAAGGAGATAGAACAGGAACAGGAACAAAAAGTGTGTTTGGTTATCAAATGCGTTTTGATTTAAATGAAGGTTTCCCAATGGTAACTACTAAGAAGTTACATTTAAAATCGATTATTTATGAATTACTTTGGTTCTTAAAAGGAGACACAAACATTGGATATCTTCAAGAAAACGGCATTAAAATATGGGATGCTTGGGCTGATGAAAATGGAGATTTAGGTCCAGTTTATGGTCGTCAATGGCGAAATTGGAACAACGAAGAAATTGATCAAATCGAAGATCTTATCAATGAATTAAAAACCAATCCAAACAGCAGGAGAATGCTTGTTTCGGCATGGAACCCTTCTGTATTACCTGACAATTCGAAAACATTTTCAGAAAACGTAGCGAACAATAAAGCGGCATTGCCTCCATGTCACGCATTCTTCCAATTTTATGTTTCAGACGGAAAGTTATCCTGCCAATTGTACCAACGAAGTGCTGATATTTTTCTTGGAGTTCCATTTAACATTGCTTCTTATGCTTTATTCACTATGATGATTGCTCAAGTATGCGATTTAGGGGTAGGTGAATTTATTCATACTTTTGGAGATGCTCACATTTATAACAATCATATTGAACAAGTTGAATTACAATTATCACGTGAACCAAAATCTTTACCAAAAATGATTTTAAATCCGGAAATCAAAAATATTTTCGACTTTACTTTTGAAGATTTTACTCTAGAAGGATATGAACCACACGCTTTGATTAAAGGTAGTGTTGCTGTTTAATTAGAATTAGTTATTACCTATTTATATTCATTCAACTTAATTATTTAAATAAAATATGCCCACATCACCTGTTTCAGAATGTTTGTATTGTCAAGACAACGAAACATTATACAATTTAATGATTAAAATATGTGATTTAGAAGTATCACAACTCTTCTTATTTAAGGAGCAGTCTTATACCGGTCGCTGCAATGTAGTATATAAAGACCACGGGGTGGATCTTCACAAATTGAGCGATGACCAACGCAATGCTTTTATGCGTGATGTTGCAAAAACGGCCAAAGCAATTGACGCAGCATTCAACCCAACTAAAATAAACTATGGCGCTTATTCGGACACCTTGTCGCATTTACACATGCATATAGTACCAAAATACAAGGATGGCTATGCTTTTGGAGGTGTTTTCGAAATGAATCCACAAAAAACTTTCTTATCCGAAACAGAATACGAAGCAACAATAGCTAAAATCAAAGCAGACTTATAAGTAAATCACCTGCTTTATATAAAATTAAAAATCCGCTTTTCAGCGGATTTTTTTATATTTTTTTAAACTTCTAGAACACCATTTTCAGTGCCCGCAAATTCGTTCCATTTAAAAGTATCCGCTTCAGAGTCGTTTATGAAATTGCCGTCAATTACATACTTAAATTCATAAGAAGCATCTTTTGGCAATTCAAAAACGCCTTTGAATGTACCATTTTTTAATTTTGACAATTCACCTTCAGCAGGATTCCAATTATTGAAATCTCCAACAACCGAAGCTGTGATCGCTTCTTTAGCCTCCACTGAAAATGTAACTTTACAAACTGGTTTCGTTTTTATAAATTGTTTCTTTATTGACATAACTATTTCATTTTTAGATTTATGATGCAAAGTAAATGAATTCTGTTCTAATATGAGTTAAACCAAATAAGAATTAGGAGTTTCGTTGAAAATATATTTTTTTTTAACGCAATTCATAATTATTGCTCCATTTATTTAGTATAAAGTAAATAAAAAATCATTTTTTTATAAAATAATCTTGCGTCAAAACTAGAAGGATTCAAAATATATTTTACCTTTATCTCCTTAATTTTAACAAATGGAAAAAGAACAACACGAACTTTATGAATATGCCCGAAAAAGACTAAATCAAAAAAAAAGACTTTATTTTCATTTTGTTTTATTAATACTTGGAAGTATATTTTTATTTCTTGCCAATCATTTTTTGGTTTTTGGCTATACATATAATTGGTCCATTTGGGTAATAACAATATGGGCTTTCTTATTTATACTTCATTTTATAAAAATATTCATAACTGATCGCTTTATGAATAAAAATTGGGAAAGAGAACAAATTAGTAGACTAGTTGCGTTACAACAAAAAAAGATTACTGAATTTCAAGTTCAAATAGAAGAAGAAGAAGAAGAAGAAATATCTACTAATAAACCGCAATAGAAAATGATAATTATAATTGCAGCTGTAGCCGAAAATAGTGCATTGGGAAAAAACAATACTTTGCTTTGGCACTTACCTAAAGACTTCAAACGATTTAAAGAAATCACTTCTGGACATCATATAATAATGGGTAGAAAAACTTTTGAAAGTTTCCCAAAACCATTACCTAATAGAACCCACGTAATTATTACTCGTCAAAAAGGATATCAAGCTAAAGGTTGTATTGTGGTTCCAGATATCAAAAGCGCCATCGCAGTTTGCCCTAAAAATGAAGATCTATACATTATAGGTGGCGGTGAGATTTACACACAATCTATTGGATTATCTGATAAACTTGACATTACACTTGTCCACAAATCATTTGATGCTGAAGTATTTTTCCCTGAAATAGACCTCGAAATATGGGAATTAACTTCCGAAATATTTAATTCAAAAGACGAAAAACATCTTTATGATTACACTTTTCAAACCTTTATTCGAAAAAAATAAAATTCATAATCCAAAAATCTAGTTTACCTTTGCTTAAAATTTTAAAAATGCCAAAAAACATAACACCCTATAAGGATTCAACTTTAAGCAAAAAGGAACAAGTAGCGTCTATGTTTGACACTATTTCTGGAAATTATGACAATCTTAATCGAGTAATTTCTTTTGGAATTGATGTGAAATGGCGCAAAAAAGTCCTTCAAATTGTTTCAAAATCAAACCCTAACACAATTTTAGACATTGCAACAGGAACAGGTGATCTAGCCATTTTGTTAGCAGAAACAAAAGCTGAAAAAATTATTGGTTTAGACATTTCTGCTGGAATGTTAGAAGTAGGAAAGAAAAAAATTGAAGAAAAAAAATTATCAAATACTATTGAAATGGTTTTGGCCGATTCTGAAAACATGTCTTTCGAAGATAATTATTTCGATGCCATAACTGTAGCTTTTGGTGTTAGAAATTTCGAAAACTTAGAAAAAGGATTATCAGAAATTTTGAGAGTTTTAAAACCAAATGGAATATTTGTCATACTTGAAACTTCGGTCCCTGAAAAAACACCTTACAAACAGGGCTATACATTTTACAGTAAAAACATTTTACCAATTATAGGAAAATTATTTTCTAAAGACAATGTTGCATACGGTTATTTATCAGAATCTGCTGCAGCATTTCCTTATGGTGAAGCTCTGAACAATATTTTGAAAAAAATTGGGTTTATAGATGTAGTTGCATTACCTCAAACATTTGGTGTAGCAACAATTTATTCAGCATCCAAAACATAATATGAAAAAATTAGTTGTCTTCTTTTTATTTATAATATCCATAAAAGGACATTCCCAGAATTCTTACGGAATGTTTAGCAAGGATCCCATTATTAATTTAGAAAATTTTCAAAAACAAAAATTGTATTTTGGCTTTTTTCTTGGCTTTAACTCCTACGATTATAAAATAGATTATAAAACTGTAAGTCAAGATATACTAATACAAAAAACTACAGGTTTTAATGTGGGACTTGTGGCTGATTTAAGACTTCAAGAATATATCAATCTCCGTTTTGAACCTGGTTTATATTACACCCAAAGGAACTTTCATTATCCTACAAGCTATTTCCCTACAACCCCTACTGAATCTAACAAACTCAGAGAAGTAAATGGCACCAATCTCCATTTTCCATTATTGTTAAAGTTTTCTTCACTTAGAACGGGCAATATTAGGCCCTATTTATTGGGTGGAGTTTCGGCAACATTAAATTTAGCTAGTAATTCAAAGTCATTAGATGATAATTATGAAAACATTTTTAGAGTTAAGCGTTGGACAAATAATTATGAATTGGGCTTAGGAATAGATGTTTTCTCCGAATATTTTATATTTTCACCTTCGATAAGAGGAGTATTTGGATTGAAAGATGAATTAATACGGGATAATAACCCTGACAGTCCTTGGACTGGAAATATTGAATCTATTAAAACTAGAGCCATTTTTATTAATTTTACTTTTCACTAAAAAAAAGTGGTCAATGTTCAATGACAGATTGCATAGTATGTGCTAAAAACCGAACACAACAACAGAATACTGAAAACTAAAAATTTACCCTCGACGAAACTCACTTAAAATAATTGCTGTTGCAGTTGCCACATTCAGACTTTCTGTTTTTTGAATACTTCCAAAACGAGGTATTGTAAGTTTATTATTTATTAATTTTTCAAGATTCGGCGAAATTCCATTGGCTTCATTTCCCATAATAATAATTCCTTCTTGAGGTAAAACACTTTTATAAATGTTTTTTCCGTCCATAAAAGTACCAAAAACTGTTAATTTAGTTTGACTCACAAACGACTCTAAATCAATATAATTTACATTAACCCTGGCAATAGACCCCATAGTAGCTTGAACCACCTTTGGATTGTAAATATCTACGGCATCTTTGGAACAAATTAATTGATCAATTCCAAACCAGTCACACAAGCGCAAAATAGTGCCTAAATTTCCTGGATCACGAATAGAATCAAGTGCTAGTATTAAACCAGATTCTACTATTTTTTTTTCAGTTGGGATTTTAAAAATGGCCAAACAGGTATTGGAAGTTGCCAGAGCGCTTATTTTTTTTAATTCACTTTCTAGAATAATCAATCTTTTCTCTTTCGAAACATCTCCAAAATCATCTAAAACTGTATATAATTGAACCAATTCAAAGTTTGATTCTAATAATTCTTGGATTACTTTGATGCCTTCGGCAAAAAACAATTGATTTGCAAATCGAAACTTTTTTTGCTGCAAACTCGTTATAAGTTTTATTTGGTTTTTACTAAGCATAAAATAATGTACTTTTGAATTAAATATTTCCAAAGACTTGAAAAAGATTAGCACAAAAATAGCAACATTTATTCTAATTGGGATAATTATCTCGGCATGTAATACCGTGAGGCGAGTTCCAGATGGCAAACAACTTCTTACCAAAAACGAAATTTTAGAAAATGGCAAGAAAATAAACAAAGAAGAAGTTGAACTGCAATTGTATCAAAAACCAAACAGTTCAATTTTAGGCTATCGATTGCGATTGAATTTATTTAACATTGCTAATCCAAATCCAGATTCAACTTATAAAGCAAAATTCAAAAACCATCCTGGAAAATACGAAAGAAAATCGAAGTGGCTTTCTGCAAAACAAGTGGATCGCCTTGGAAAATCCTTTTGGTACCATGGCATTCATGATTTCTTAAAAAAAACTGGAGAACCTCCAGTAATAATTGACACTTTAAGAACTAAAAAATCTATTGCAAGATTAAAATATTTCTATTTTAACAACGGTTTTTTTGGCGTGAAAGCAAACTACAAATTAGATAGTTTAAAGCCTAAAAAAGCTAAAATAAAATACACGATAACTACGGGAGTCCCCTATTTTATAGATTCTTTAAAAACTTCAATTCATACAAAAGTATTGGACTCCATGTATCAGTCAAAAATAGCTTCCAGTTATATTAAATCGGGTAATATATACAAAACAGAAGATTTCAATAAAGAAAAGGACAGGATTAACACTTATTTTAGAAATAATGGAATATATAATTTCCAACCTAATTATATAACCTATGATTTAGACACCCTAAACAGCAATAACAAAATAAATGTAAATTTAAACATAAACGATTATTCCTTTCAAGATAATGACACCACAAAAACAGAACCTTTCAAGATCTATAAAATAAGTGATGTAAACATTTATACCGATTATTCGGCTGTCAATAATAGTGAAATATTTACCGACAGTACTACCTACAATAATTTCCATTTGTATAGCCATACAAAATTAAAATACAAACCAAAGTCCATTACAGATGCAGTTTTTATAACAAAAGGCAGTTTATTTGCAGATTCTAGGACTGTGTTAACAACACGATATTTAAATAATCTTAAGATTTTCAATTACCCAACTATTTTATATGAAGTAGATAAAAGAGACTCTACTGCTCAATCCTTAATTGCTAAAGTATATTTATCCCCTAGAAAAAAATATAGTGTAGGTGCTTCTTTTGATGTAACACATTCAAACATTCAAGATATTGGTATTGCAGCAAGTATTACTGAAACTATTCGAAATGTTTTCAATGGTGCCGAAACATTAGAAATTTCAGCTCGAGGAAATATTGGTGCTTCAAAAGATTTAGCAAATCCACAAAATAATTTTTTCAATGTATCTGAGTATGGGCTTGATTTGAAACTGAATATTCCTAGAATATGGTTTCCTTTTACCACAGAAAAAATCATTCCTAAAAGTATGATTCCATCGACACTACTCTCAGCTGGTATTGCTACCCAAAAAAATATTGGCCTCGATAAGCAAAATTTCACAGGATCATTATCTTATAATTGGAATCCAAAAAAGAATACTACAGCTCGTTTTGATTTCCTAAACATTCAATATGTAAGAAACTTAAATCCAAAGAATTATTTTAATGTATATGCTTCATCCTATAATGCATTAAATAATATTGCAAAAGTTTACAACACCGATCTATCTTATGTTGATAAAGACACTGGGGATTTGATAATTGAAAATGGAACAAATGGATTCATTAATGATGTTTTAACAGGAAAAACGACATTAACATCATCTAATAAAGATTTCACTTCGGTAAATAGCATTGAAGAACGAAGAGTACGTCTGTCCGAAAATGATTTTATATTAGCTTCAAGTTTTACTTTTTCGAAAACAACTAAAACTGACCTTCTAGACAATTCATTTTATCTTTTTAAGACAAAAATCGAATCGGCAGGCTCCCTTTTAACTTTATTTGCAAATGCAGCAAGTTTACAAAAAAGCCAAGATGGTAATTATAAAATTTTCAACTTAGAATATTCAGAATATATAAAAACTGAATTCGATTATATTAAATATTGGGATTTAACCAAAGAAAAAGTAGTAGCAGTAAGAACATTTTTTGGGATTGCAATTCCATACGGAAATTCTAACAACATTCCATTTTCCAGGAGTTATTTTGCTGGCGGATCAAATGACAATAGAGCTTGGCAACCTTATCAATTAGGACCTGGTAGTAGCGGTGCTATTAATGATTTTAATGAAGCAAATATGAAAATTGCATTAAGCGCCGAGTTTCGATTTAAAATTTTTGGAAACCTAAAAGGGGCTCTTTTTGCTGATGCTGGAAACATTTGGAATGTATTGGACAACGTAACTGACGAAAAATCTACATTCAAAAATTTAAGCAATTTAAAAGAAATTGCTTTAGGTTCGGGTTTTGGATTACGATATGACCTTAATTTTTTTGTTATCCGTTTTGATTTGGGTTTTAAAACATACAATCCTGCCAATGAAATTGGTAAACGATGGTTTAACGAATACGTTTTCGCAAAATCTGTGTTAAATTTTGGTATTAATTATCCGTTCTAAGTGCTAATTAATTCTTATTTTTGTATTCTTAAATAATATTTCAAACAATAATTTAAAAAAAAGTACAATGGCACATAATATCAAACCAGGAGTAGCTACTGGAGATCAAGTTCAAGAAATTTTCAATTATGCCAAAGAAAAAGGGTTTGCTCTTCCTGCAGTAAACGTTATTGGTTCCAACACTATAAATGGAGTTCTTGAAACAGCAGCAAAATTAAATGCACCTGTTATTATTCAATTTTCAAATGGTGGAGCGCAATTTAATGCTGGAAAAGGTCTTTCTAATTCAGGTGAAAAAGCGGCTATCGCTGGTGGAATTGCTGGAGCTAAACACATCCATACTTTAGCTGAAGCTTATGGAGCTACTGTGATTTTACATACTGACCACTGTGCAAAAAAACTTTTACCTTGGATAGATGGATTACTTGATGCTTCAGAAGTTCATTTTGCTGCAACTGGAAAACCATTATTTTCTTCTCATATGATTGATTTATCAGAAGAACCAATCGAAGAAAATATCGAAATTTGTAAAGGATATTTAGCTAGAATGAGCAAAATGGGAATGACATTAGAAATCGAACTTGGAATTACAGGTGGTGAAGAAGATGGTGTTGACAACTCTGATGTAGACAGTTCAAAATTATACACTCAACCGTCAGAAGTATCTTATGCTTATGAGGAATTATTAAAAGTAAGCCCTAGATTTACAATTGCAGCTTCATTTGGAAATGTACATGGCGTTTACAAACCAGGAAATGTAAAATTGACTCCAAAAATCTTGAAAAATTCTCAAGATTTTGTTCAAGAAAAATTCAAAACAGGACCAAACCCAGTAGATTTCGTTTTCCACGGAGGATCTGGTTCTACTTTAGAAGAAATTAGAGAAGGTATTAGCTATGGTGTTGTAAAAATGAATATTGATACTGACTTACAATTCGCATTTGCAGAAGGTATTCGTGACTTTATGGTTGACAATATTGATTATTTAAAAACTCAAATTGGAAATCCTACTGGTGACGATGCTCCTAACAAAAAATACTACGATCCAAGAAAATGGTTACGTGAAGGTGAAGTAACTTTCATTGCAAGACTAGAGCAAGCATTTGCCGATTTAAATAACGTGAACACTCTATAAATTATGAATTATGAGTTATGAATTATGAGATTTTCTTGTAATTTATAACTCATAACTTTTAACTCATAACTCTACTAATATGGCTTGGTTTAAAAGAACAGCAAAAGGAATTACCACAGCGACTGAAGACAAAATGGATGTTCCAAAAGGTCTTTGGTACAAATCACCAACTGGAAAAGTTATAGATGCAGAGGAACTTGCTCGCAATTTATATGTAAGTCCTGAAGATGATTTTCACGTAAGAATAGGAAGTAAAGAATATTTCGAAATATTATTCGACAATAATGAATTCATAGAATTAGATGCCAATATTACCTCTAAAGACACTTTGAATTTTGTTGATACAAAAAAATATTCCGATCGTCTGAAAGACACGATGGCCAAAACCAACTTAAAAGACGCAGTACGAACTGGAGTTGGGAAATCTAAAGGAAAAGACTTAGTCGTTTGCTGTATGGATTTTGCTTTTATTGGAGGCTCTATGGGAGCAGTTGTTGGTGAAAAAATAGCTCGTGGAATCGACTATTCCATTAAAAACAAAATTCCATTTGTGATGATTTCAAAATCAGGTGGAGCTAGAATGATGGAAGCAGCATATTCATTGATGCAATTAGCCAAAACATCTGTAAAATTAGCACAATTAGCTGAAGCTAAAATTCCATATATCTCTTTATGTACAGATCCAACAACTGGTGGAACTACCGCTTCTTATGCAATGCTTGGCGACATAAACATTTCTGAACCAGGTGCATTAATTGGTTTTGCCGGACCAAGAGTTGTAAAAGACACTACCGGTAAAGATTTGCCAGAAGGGTTTCAAACTGCTGAATTTGTACTTGAACATGGCTTTCTAGATTTTATTACACAACGAAAAGATTTGAAGAGCAAGATAAACTTGTACATCGATTTAATAGAAAATATAGATATTAGATAATTTAAGATCCCGATTAATTCGGGATTTTTTTTGAAATATAAGTCTTCAATATATTTTTAATTAAAAAACCACAAAATAAAAATAGACAAAAATAGTATCTTTGCATTTTTATTTTAAGCACCATTATGTCAAAACCATCACTAAAAGAAACAGGATTAGAATTTGCTTTAATTTTATTTTTACTGTTTTTAATGGCTTCTATTATTAGTTATTTTAAGTCCTATCATTATTTTTTGGGAATCTTATTATTATTACTAATTACTAAGTCGTTACTCCGTTCCTACAAAAAAGTTGGGATTAACAAATCCGTATTCTGGCTTTCTGTGTTTGGTGTTTTTTTTACAGCAATTACAGGCTTGTTAGTGGAGAAATGGGGTACTTACAATGGATTTTGGATTTATCTTGATATACCAAAAGACATTGAAATTCCTTTTTGGGTTCCATTTGCATGGGGATTGGCTTATAAAGCACTTTATCGAGTAGAACGCATTTTGATTCAATATTTCTCATCTCCAATAAAAAAATGGGTTTTTTGTGTCATGCTACCTGCCTTAGTTCTTCCTGTAATCGGAGAAATATTTGTTATTTATTTTGGCACTTGGAATTATACTTGGCAACCTCAATATTTTGGAATGCCGCCAATAGCTATAGTTTTATTATGCCTTTTCCATGTAGGGATCGTAATCACTATGTGCAAAATTTGTCAAAAATTTTCAATTATTGATCCCGTATATAGCAAATTGGTTTCCATTAAATAACTAAATGATTGATATTGAATTTAAAAATAGACTAGATTCAATTAATTAAGTCAAGTAGATTTTTTTCTATTCAATTTTGGAATTTATTTGCATATTTTATTTTTTGGTCAAAAAAACAATCAAAACATTCTCAATCCTAACATTTAACATATGAAATGTGAAATAATTGTAAAATTTTCACTAAAATTGGCCTATGATTTAAAAACGTTTCGTTTTCTTTAAATTATTAAACCCAAATTTATAATATGTCAAAATACTCTTCTCCAAATAATGCAGAATTTCTAGGACATCCTAAAGCACTTTTCATTCTATTTTTTACCGAAATGTGGGAACGTTTTTCATTTTATGGAATGAAAGCTTTGCTCATATTCTACCTTACAAAATATTATTTATTTTCCGATGAATCAGGTAATTTACTGATTGGAAGTTATGCCGCTTTGGTCTATGCCATGCCAGTAGTTGGAGGTTTTATTGCTGACAAGTATTTAGGCTTTCGTAAAGCTATCGTTTTTGGAGGAATCATGCTTGTTTTAGGACATCTCGGTATGGCATACGAAGGCAATGGCGCAACAAAATCATTAACGGGTGAAATCATTAGAGATGATGCCGCACTTCAAGTATTTTATTTATCCCTAGCTTTTATTGTTGTGGGTGTTGGTTTTTTAAAAGCCAATATTTCTTCCTTAGTTGGTGAGCTATATGAAGTGGGTGATAGGAGGAAAGATTCTGGTTTTACCATTTTCTATATGGGAATCAATTTAGGTTCTTTTTTAGCAACCATTGTTTGCGTTTGGCTTGGAGAAACCTATGGTTGGAGTTATGGTTTTGCAGCTGCTGGAATAGGGATGCTTTTTGGGCTAATCACATTTATTTCTGGCAGAAAATTACTCATGGGTAAAGGGGAATCTAAAGTTCCAGAATATCTAGAGCAACGAAGCTTTGGAATAAAAAACGAATATCTTATTTATACAGGTAGTGTGCTTTCAGCAATTTTAGTTTGGCAAATGGTACAAAGCCATAGTGTTGTTCAAGGCTTGCTAATTGGAGCAGGTGCTCTTTCTTTTTTTTACATCATTTATTATGCCCTTACCAAGTTAGATAAAGTAGCCAAAGAACGATTATTGGCACTTACAATCTTAATTATCTTCACAGTAGTTTTTTGGGCTTTATTCGAACAAGCCTACACTTCTTTAAACTTATTTGCTGATAGAATATTAGATCGAGGCGGTATTCCAGCTGGAAATTTTTTAAGTTTAAATGCCTTATTCATTATTATTCTTGCCCCTGTTTTTGCCTGGTTATGGATAAAATTAGGGAAATACAATCCCAATACTGCAGTTAAATTCTCTTTTGCATTAATGCTTGTTGGACTTGGATTTGGTTCATTGGTATTCGGAATTGGAATTTCTGGCGCTGGAAAAGTGGGTATGATATGGTTAATACTAACTTACTTCCTACATACTTGTGCTGAGCTGTGTTTATCACCTGTAGGTTTATCCGCTGTTACTAAATTATCACCAGTAAAAATTGTTGGGTTCATGATGGGCGTTTGGTTTTTAGCCACTGCAAGTTCTGAATTTATCGCATCAATATTAGCCAATATCGCTTCTGTAGACACTTCAAACGAAACCGGAATTGATCTTGGATTAGCTAAACAAAGTTACTTAATGCTTTTTGAATATTTATTTTATACAGGTATCGGTTTTGGAGTACTGCTTTTGTTACTTTCAAAATTCATCAATAAATTAATGCACGGAGTCGACAAAGAATTAAATAATTAATACAATGAATCAAAACACTACAGACCAATTTTTCAAAAATCCAGTTTTAGGACATCCCGCAGGATTATTCGTTTTATTTTTTACAGAAATGTGGGAACGTTTTTCCTTTTACGGCATGCGATCCTTACTTATATTATTCTTAACCACAGCTACTATTAATGGAGGATGGGAGTGGTCACGTGAAAATGCTTCGGCACTATTTGGTTCTTACGTAGGTCTAGTTTATTTGTCTACAATGTTAGGAGGTTATTTTGCCGATAAAATCATCGGTTTTAGATGGGCAGTTGTTCTTGGCGCTAGTCTCATGACTTTAGGACATGCATCGATGGCACTTGAAAGTGAATTTTCAATTTATCTAGGATTGGTTTTATTAGTGTTTGGAAACGGATTTTTCAAACCCAACATGACTTCCATCATTTCTGAAATGTATAAAGATCGTCCGGAGAAGAAAGATGGAGCCTATACTTTATTTTATATGGGAGTAAATGCAGGTGCTTTTTTCGGAATTTTACTTTGTGGTTATTTGGGCGAAAAAGTGGGTTGGAGTTATGGCTTTGGTCTTGCTGGAATTTTCATGTTCTTTGGAATGTTACAATTTTGGCTGTCTCAAAATATTTTTGGCGATATCGGATTAAAACCTAACAAAGAGAGTGTGGCTAAAGCACAAGCTATGGATACCGACAAAAGAAATCCATTTACACCAATTCAATTGGTTGTTATTGCCGTTACTTCTGTTTTAGGATTGCTTTGGATTTTAAATGATCCTGCTTCAAAAATTTCAGGAGGAAAAATAAATGTTTTTGGTTTTCTAGGAGAAAATGGAAATACAATTGCCATTGTTACCGCACTTCTTTTATTTCTAATTTTACTAGCTTACCGTTTTACACAATATTCTCAAATTACAAAGGAAAAATTAATGGCCGTTACTTTTTTTGCCTTTCTTACCATTTTCTTTTGGGCCATTTTTGAGCAATCTCCTAACAGTTTAACCATTTTTGCAAGTGACTATACTAATAGAGTGTTAGAAGGCAACTGGAGTGTTACCTTTTTAATTATAAACTCCTTAATTACAATCTTACCTCTTGCTATTATTACTTGGGTATTGTCATTATTATTCAAACAAACTTTTAAAGATTATGCTGTTGCCAATTTGATTTTGAGTACCAGTTTTGTAATTATTTGGATTATCGCATTATGGATGTTAGCAAAGGATTATTATACTGCAGGTTTCTTGTCTTTGTCAGATGAAACCTTGTCAATTTTAAAGATAGAAAAGGTGACCGAGTCACTGACTGAAGTACCGGCCACTTGGTTTTCTACACTAAATTCATTATTTATTATCACATTAGCGCCTTTATTTTCGAAATGGTGGGAAAGCAAATACAATCCTTCTGCCAATTTAAAATACGGTATCGGAATGACATTACTAGGAATTGGAATGGCATTTGTAGCTTTTGGTGCAAACGGAATCGAGCCTGGAGCA
This sequence comes from Flavobacterium cellulosilyticum, assembly GCF_004349355.1. Lineage (GTDB taxonomy): Bacteria > Bacteroidota > Bacteroidia > Flavobacteriales > Flavobacteriaceae > Flavobacterium > Flavobacterium cellulosilyticum. The sequence continues at coordinate 88,810 of NZ_SMFK01000001.1, forward strand.
AAAACAGCTTCCGTAAGCATGATTTGGCTGATTTTAGTGTATTTGTTTTATACTATGGCAGAACTATGTATTTCACCAGTTGGTTTGTCTTATGTAAGTAAATTAGTTCCCGCAAGAATGATTGCTTTTATGTTTGGTGTTTGGTATCTTGCGGTAGCTATTGGAATGAAAGGAGCAGGAATGTTTGGCGAGAACATTGATAAAATTGCCAACGAACATGGCTTGAGTTATTTCTTTTGGATTTTGACAATAATTTCAATTGTTATGGCTGTATTTTCTATAATTATGTCACCGATTATCAAAAAATTAATGCATGGTGTAAGATAACCGACATTATTTGGTATTATTTTTGTATAAATTTGTAACAAATAAAAAAGTTTATGAAAAGAGTATTAATAATAACACTAATCCTAAGTTCATTTGTATTTCGAGCTCAAGGATCAAACGAAAGAGGAAATGAAAAGCAATTAACTTGGGAAACTGATGTCAACAAAGCAATTTCACTTTCAAATAAAACAAATAAACCAATGTTACTGTTTTTTACAGGTAGCGATTGGTGTGGCTGGTGTATCCGTTTGCAAAAAGAAGTTTTACTAACTCCCGAATTCGAAGTTTGGGCTAAGAAAAATGTAATACTTGTGGAATTAGATTACCCAAGAAGAACACCACAATCTGAAGAAATAAAAAATCAAAATGCTGGTATGCAACAAGCATTTTCAATTCAAGGTTTTCCAACAATATGGTTTGCAACTGCAAATATAAAAGAAGGAAAACCTAATTTTACCGGACTTGGAAATACTGGTTATGTTGCAGGAGGACCAAATGCTTGGTTAGCAGTTGCTGATGGAATCATTAAAAAGAAATAACTTTTAATTCAACTTGTAAAATCCCTTTTCATCAGTAGAATGAAAAGGGATTTTTGCTTTTAAACATGAAGCACTCCATAATTTGATATACGTTTTGAAATTGGAAGCATCCGCAATAACTAATTTAGGTTTCGTAGTTGCTATCAAGCGATTGAAATTGATTTTCGGAGATTGAGTTAACATTAGAATATCAGGTCTAGAATTATTGGGATAAACACTTAAACTGTCTAAAATTAAAATTTTGGTTCCATTGAAAAAAAGGAAGTTTTTGAGAGGCTTTCTAGATTTTAAATGGCTAAAGTTACCCATTAAATAAACCGAAATAGGCTTGTTTTGTGAAACTGATTCTAAAAGGGATTTATTAGCAAATAGTGTGACATTTTCTCCATTTCTTTCTGTAATCATGGAACTTCTGTATGCATTGAATATTACTAATTCACTTTGGTTTTCAATAGTTGATTGGGTGAAAAAATAGGCGATTTGAAAACAAAATAAAGCTATCAATGCTAACGCCAATCTATTAAAACTAGGCTTTTTGAACCATATAATTGTTGCAAAAATCAATAAATAAAGATTTAACAACAATTGCCAATTAAAAGGAATTTCTTGAATTATAAATTGTTCAAGTGAAGCAATCGAATTAATGATTTTATTCAAAATAAAGATGCTCCATTCCAATGTTTTGGAGAGAAATAATGGAATGCAATTTAAAGCAGCCAAAACCATTACAAAAATTCCTAAAGCCATTATCAAGCTCAAAAATGGAATAATCACCAAATTAGTCACAAAAAACAATCCCGGAAACTGGTGAAAATAATAAATACTCAATGGCATTACCCCTATTTGTGCTGCAAAAGAAACAGTTAAAATTTCCCAAAAATAATTGACAATTTTATTTTTAGGTGACCAAAGTTGGGCCAATAAAGGTTGTAACCATAGAATAAAAAACAAAGCCAAATAACTCAATTGAAAACCAACTTCGAATAAAAAAGAAGGTTTGAAAAGCAAAATTAGTAATGCGGAAACTAATAGAGTATGATATATATAGGTACTTCTTCTTAAATACATTCCGATTGCCACAAACGAAAACATCGTCACCGACCGCAATACCGATGGTGACATTCCCGATAGTATTGCAAAGGAAAACAAAGAAGATAGAATTACAATTAATTTAATAAACGATCCACGTCGTGTATTAGGAAAAGGTTTCAAAAGAAATGTAATAAAAAGTAAAATAAATCCAATATGCAATCCAGATACCGACAAAATATGAATCGCACCAGCATATTGATAATCCCGAATAATCTCAGGAGAAACATCCTGTTTTTGTCCTAAAATTAAAGCAACAGCTACATCAAGTTCCGGTTTATTGAAATTGTTTTTCTGCAAATTCCGAATGATTCTCGTCCTTAATTTAGCTGTGTAATACCATACATCTTTTGTGAATAATGAACCTACCTTAATATCATTTGCATTGGAATAAATCTGGGAATAAATTTGATTTCTTTCTAAATAATTACCGTAGTTAAATTGGCATGGATTTTTGGGCGCACTATTTTTATGCAAACTAGCATTGATAAGTACATGACGTCCAACTTCTAAAGGAAGATTCACATTGTCTTTTCGAACATTTAAGAGAATTTTACCCGTATAAACCGAATCATCAATTGTATTGACTATAACAATATAACGGTCATTAAATTTTGAATATTTAAGTTTTTCTAGAATAGTGACTGACACTAAATGGGGACTATCAAATATATCTTTGCTATGGATATAATTATTTTTCTGCAAAGATTCAGTATGAATGATTTGCGTGCATAAGCCAATGCCAAGAGCAAGAAAACAAGTTGTTAAACCAAAATAAATAGGGTTTATCATATATTTTTTCGACACTAAAAAAGCGATGATCAAAACACTAAAAGTAAAAAAAAGGAAAGTAAAAACAAACGGAATCTCAGGCTTGAAATAGTAAGCATCTAATATGCCTAATACAAATCCAATTGTTATTCTCGTTAAAGGGAATTGTAAGACTTTCATTGAACTAAAATACAAATTTATTTAGTTCAAAAACAACTAACACTTTTATTACAAAAAGAAATCTATTTTTAAACTATAAAAATTATTTCAAACTGGCGATAATCAATTTAGCTGTTTTTTCGCTTGCGCCAATTCCGCCTAGTTTATCTTCTAAAACTTCATATTTTTTTATAAGCGTCGAACGAAAATTTGGATTTAGGATTTTATGTAATTCCTGACTTAGACGTTTTGAGTTCAAATCATTTTGAATCAATTCAGTCACGACTTCTTCATCCATTATCAAATTAACTAAGGAAATGTATTTAAGGGTAATGATTCGTTTTGCAATCTGATAAGACAACCAGCTACCTTTATAACAAACTACTTCTGGAACTTTGAAAAGTGCTGTTTCGAGGGTTGCTGTCCCTGAAGTTACTATCGCAGCGGTTGCGTTTTGCAATAAATCATAGGTTTTATTAGAAACAAACTTAATATTTTCAGTCGTAATAAAGCTTTCATAAAAAGCAAACTCCTGACTTGGTGCACCAGCAATAACAAATTGATAGTCCGTAAATTCAGCAACTACACTCAACATTACTTCTAGCATTTTGGTGATTTCTTGTTTTCGGCTACCTGGCAATAAGGCAATGATTGGCTTTCCATTCAGTTGGTTTTCATTTCTAAATGCAACCGAATCTTTTTTAGTTCTATTTGCTAAAGCGTCAATCAATGGGTGTCCCACATAAGTAACCTCATAATTATACTTTGCGTAAAAAGGTTTAACAAAAGGCAATACTACATACATGTGATCTATAGTTTCTTTTATCGACTGAACTCTTCCCGCTCTCGACGCCCAAACTTGTGGACTGATATAATAAAAGGTTTTAAATCCCGCAGGTTTTGCCCACTTTGCAATTCGAAGATTAAATCCAGAATTATCAATAAAAACTAATGCGTCTGGTTTAAATGAAGCGATGTCTTTTTTGCAAAATTTTATAAATCCCAAAATAGAAAAAAGGTTTTTTATTATTTCACTAAAGCCCATATAGGCTCTATCTTTATAATGCGAAACTAAATCTGCTCCTGCTTGTTGCATTAAATCACCGCCCCAACACCTTATTTGAGCAGTTTTATCTTGTTTATAGATTTCCTTTATCAAATTGGAACCGTGCAAATCACCCGATGCCTCCCCAGCTATTATATAGTATTTCATTTTTACTTTTTAAACCTATAATTAAACCTAATTTTATGCAAATAAAGTGAGTATTGCTATTACAATAACCGCCAAGACTACGCCACGAGCCATGAATTCTTTATTAAATCTCAATAAAACAGCAAAAGCAACTAGATCAAGTATCGAACCTAAAGTTATTAACTTTCCCAGTTTTCCTTCTGATTTCATCACTTGAATACCAGTAATAAAATTAAAATCTGTAAAAAATGTAATGAAAATAAAAATTCCCAAAATGGAACCTATTATTCCAATTGCAAAACCAATTACTATCTCTTTTTTATTCATATAAACATTTTTTTTTGTCAACGGTCATATTTGGTTTCCCTTTTTACTACTAGGACTTTATCACACAACATAATATTTCATCGGTGTTCGATGATTTTCAATTGTTATAGCAAACTATTTACTTTTTTGTTCATTCCAATTCCAAGTATTAAGTTGTTGAATAGTGTGATGAGCAGTCAAATCGAATTGTACAGGAACCACAGAAATAAAATTATTTGCCAAAGCCCACTCGTCAGTGTCTTCCCCATGATCTTGGTTAATAAATTCACCTGTAAGCCAATAATAATCTCTGCCTTGTGGTGTTTTTCGTTTATCGAATTTTTCAATCCAAAGCGCTTTTGCTTGCCTACAGATTTTTATTCCTCGAATTTCTTCTTCTTTCAATTTAGGAAAGTTCACGTTCAAAACTACATTCTCAGGCAGTCCTTTTGCCAAAACTTCCAAAGTGATTGTTTTAATAAAAGATTTTATTGGTTCAAAATCTGCATTCCAATCATAATCCAATAAAGAGAAACCAATCGCTGGAATGCCCTCGATTCCTGCCTCAACAGCAGCACTCATGGTTCCTGAATAAATTACATTTATTGAGGAATTAGAACCGTGATTAATTCCAGAAACACATAAATCTGGTTTTTTTTTCAATATTTCGTTAACTGCCAACTTAACACAATCAACTGGAGTCCCAGAGCAACTGTACTCTAGAATAGCCTCATTCTCTTTGGATATTTTGTTGATATACAAGGTGTCGTTTATTGTAATAGAATGTCCTGTGGCACTTTGAGGACTATCAGGCGCAACTACTACAACCGTCCCTATTTCTGACATAACGGCAATTAAAGCACGAATTCCAGGAGCCGAAATCCCGTCATCATTAGTTACTAGAATCAAAGGTTTGGAATTTTTCATCGAAATATAATTAAATTAAGGGTTCTTTTTCTCAAAAAAACCATGTTGATTTTCATTAAACAAAGAAACAAAATTAAACTTGTTCACAGTTTAAACCCAAAACAAAAAAAACTATTTTATATCTTTAACAAAAATTTATGTGAGGCCAAGGTTTGTTGGCATGCTTTTTACAGTAATTTAGACTAAAAATTGATGACCATTATTATTGACTTTATGAAAAGAAATTATAAAATACTACTTGCCGTTGTTATGCTTTCGGTGACTTTATTTGCATTTAAGTTAAATTCGACTAAAAGCGTTAATTCCGATAAGGACAAAATGCTATTGGAATTATTAGCATTTGTAATCGAAAAAGGTCATTATAGTCCTGCAAAAATCGATGACACCTTTTCAAAAGGAGTTTATAAAGACTATATTCAAGCTTTGGATCCATCTAAACGATTCTTTTTACAATCTGACATTGATGAATTTTCAAAATATGAAACCGACTTGGACGATGAATTACTGAATAAAGACTTGACTTTTTTTGAACTTTCTTATAATAGATTGATGAAAAGAATGGATGAGGGGAAAAAATTATATAAAGATATATTAAGTGCTCCGTTTGATTATTCCATTAACGAAACATTCAATACAAATTATGAAAAAGCGCCTTATGCTAAGGACGAACAGGAATTAAAGGAAAGATGGCGCAAACAAATCAAATTGTCTACACTTTCTTCATTAACCAGTCGTCAGGAAATTCAAGAGAATAAAGCAAAAGGAATTGTTGAAAAAACAAAAAATCACATTTCGGAGGATATAAATCCTGGAGAATTAGTTGATGATTTGAGCAATTCTGCAGATGATAAATCAAGCAAATCAGCGGACGAAAAACCAAAAACTTTTGAAGAATTAGAAAAACTAACGCGTGAAAGTTCTTTGAAATCATTAGATGAATATTTTGGTTTTATGAAAGATTTAACCAGAGATGATTGGTTTTCGGTATATATAAATTCAATTACATCACAATTTGATCCGCACACTAATTATTTCCCACCGGAAGAAAAGGAACGTTTTGACGCCAGTATCAGCGGTAAATTCGAAGGAATCGGAGCTCGACTTCAAAAGAAAAATGATTTTACTGAAATAACAGAACTTATTTCAGGTGGACCAGCTTGGAGAGGAAAACAATTGGAAGCTGGAGATGTTGTAATGAAAGTGGCACAAGGAAATGCAGAACCTGTTGACATTGTTGGAATGCGTTTGGACGATGTGGTTAAAAAAATAAAAGGACCAAAAGGATCTGAAGTTCGTCTTACTGTCAAAAAAGTGGATGGGTCAATAAAAACAATTGCGATCATAAGAGATGTTGTCGAAATTGAAGAAACTTATGCCAAGTCAAGCGTAGTTGAAAAAAACGGATTAAAATATGGCGTGATTTATTTACCTAAATTTTATATCGATTTTGAGAATAGAGACGGACGCGATGCTGGGAAAGATGTAGCAGCCGAAGTGGAATCATTGAAAAAAGCAGGAGTTAACGGAATTGTTCTTGATGTTCGTGATGATGGTGGTGGTTCACTTTCTACAGTTGTCGATATTGCAGGGTTATTTATTGAACAAGGACCAATTGTTCAAGTAAAATCAGCAGGAAGAAAAAAAGAAGTTCTTTACGACAGAGATAAAAAAATTGAATGGGATGGACCATTAGTAATAATGGTGAATAGTTTCTCTGCTTCAGCATCTGAAATATTGGCTGCAGCCATTCAAGATTATAAAAGGGGAATTATTATTGGCAGTAAACAAACTTATGGTAAAGGAACCGTTCAAAATGTGATTGATTTAAATCAATTTGTACGAAATACTAATTCTGGCGATTTAGGCGCCTTAAAAACGACTATACAAAAGTTTTACAGAATAAATGGTGGCTCAACACAACTTGAAGGTGTAAACAGCGATGTAGTTATGCCTGATAGATACGCTTATTTGAAAATGGGAGAGCGAGATGTAAACAATGCAATGCCTTGGGATAAAATTGACCCAGCAGTTTACAACGTTTGGAACAAAAATGAAAATTTCGAGAAAGCAATTAATGATAGCAGAAAACGAATTGCCAAAAGCTCACAGTTTAAATTAATCGAAGAAAATGCAAAATGGATTGACACCAGAAGCAAAGAAAATGAATATAGTTTAAATATGGATGAGTTTAAAAAGAACCAGAAAACTATTGAAGAAACCAATAAAAAATTCAAAGCAATTGGTGAATATAATTATCATCTGAAATTTACATCATTACCTCTAGAAATAGAAGCAATGAAAAAAGATGCTTCCCTTAAAGAGAAAAGAGAAAGTTGGCATGAAAGTTTATCTAAAGATATTTATGTAGAAGAAGCATTAAATGTTTTGGATGATTTACAAACTAAATCTGTTGTAAAAAAAAATGATACTAATACCTTAAAAAAAGAAAAATTAGTAAAATCATAATTAAATAATTTGATAAAAAATAAAAACACACACAATTTAATCATAGTAACGCTTCAGAAATTAAAAAAATATTTCTGAAGCGTTTTTAGTTTTGGTTTTCTATTAATACAATTGTTTGAGTCTTTATTGATTCCTTTTAAAGAAAAATACATAACAAAATCAGAAATAGAAATTCAAAACGATCAAATACATTACTTTGATTATTTACCTTCATCTACAACAAATCAAATTGTAAAACATGAATATTATACTTTATTTTATAGTGAAAAATCCGAACAAGCGGACTGGGTTGCCTATGAATTTAAAAAAGATTATTTAAAAAACAACCATTTTAAAAGGCCTTATTTTAAAGAAGATTCAAAAGTAAAATCTGGTACTGCAGATTGGTGAAATTTTAAAAAATCAGGTTATAATAAGGGTCATCTGTGTCAGGCCGGTGATATGGAGTTTACAATTAATGCTTATACTGATACTTTTTTCACGTCAAAGATTTCGACTCAAACTCATGGTTTCAATGGTGGTATTTGGAATAGATTAGAGCAAAAGATACGTTACTAAGCTGCTAAATATGATGGCGTATATGTTGTAACTGCAGGAGTATTACTCCCTTCGCTTAGAACAATTGGCAAAGAAAGGGTATTGGTTTCAAATAATTTTTATAAAATTATAGTAGATAATTCAGATGGTAAATACAAGTCTATTGCTTTTTTGATACCACATAAAAAGTGATAGACCTCTTTATGACGATGGAGTATCTATTGATAGCATAGAGAAATTAACTGGTATCGATTTCTTTCCAAAATTAGACGATAAAAAAGAAAATCGTATAGAGAAAAGCGGCGATTACAAGGATTGGAGTTTTAATTAATTACCACTCATTCACTTTATTGGCATCCATTTTTATAAATATAAAAAGCAAAATAGTAAAGCCCCAAAGTCCTGAACCTCCATAAGAAAAGAAAGGTAATGGAACACCAATAGTTGGAAAAATACCCAATACCATTGCAATGTTTACAAAAAAATGTATAAATAAAATTCCAGCTACACAATAACCGTAAACTCTACTGAACTTTGTTTTTTGTCTTTCGGCGAGATAAATAATCCTAAGAAATAGTCCTACAAATAAAGCAACAACTAGCAATGATCCTAAAAAACCCCATTCTTCACCCACTGTTGTAAAAATATAATCGGTGTGTTGTTCTGGCACAAATCCCCCTTTGGTTTGTGTTCCTTCCAGAAACCCTTTTCCAAACCAACCTCCCGATCCAATTGCAATTTCAGATTGATTAGTATTGTAGCCAATCCCTTTCATGTCAACTGATTTTCCAAGTAGAATATTAAAACGATCTCGGTGATGTTGTTTAAAAACATGTTGAAACACGTAGCTTACAGACAAGACAAATCCAGAAATTAATGCAAAAAATATACTACTTAAAACAATATTTCTGTCGCCTAACCTAGACTTGAAATGATAAATTACAATTACTATCAAAGAAATAAGTATTACATATTCGGGTTCTAGAACCAGTGTTAATACAAATAGAAGAATTGCAACAAATCCAGATAAAACATACCAAGCAGGCAATCCTTCACGATACAATACAATAATAAAAACACTATATATCAAAGCACTTCCAGGGTCAGGCTGTGGCAAAATCAATAGTACGGGCAAAAACACAATAGCTAATGCTTGAATTTGCCTATTTACATCCTTTAAATTGATTTGACTATCACTTAAATATTTTGCTAAAGCCAATGCTGTTGCGGCTTTTGCAAATTCAGAAGGTTGAAGTGTAAAACTCCCAATACCATACCAACAACGTTGACCAGCAATAGTTTTACCAAACACAAACAATCCTGCTAATGACAATAAAGCGAATCCAAAAATTATACTAGCATATTTTTCATAGAATTTCCCATCAACATAAAGTATAATGAAAATTAAAGGAATTGTAAAAATAATAAAAATAAGTTGTTTGTCAGCCGTTCCTTCCATCGACGATAATGATGATGAATATATGTTCAACCAACCCATTAGTACTAAAACTATATAGATAATGATAGATATCCAGTCGATATTATTGGTTAAACTTTGATTTTTCATTTAAAACGAATCTATTTTTAATGTTTTGTAGTGTCTATTATAATTTTAGGAACTATCATTTTGCTTTTCAAAATTGAATCTCTCCTTCTCATTTCTTGCTTTACAGCTTCAGATTGACCTCCCAATTTTGCATATCGATCTTGCAGGCTTCTTTCTAGAATTCTTTTTTCTAAATCAGTTCGAGTAATTTTGTTTCTTAGATATTTTTCAATCATTAAACTGGCAATAGGACCAGCTATAGTAGCTCCAAATCCTCCATTTTCAATCATTACTGCAATGGCTATTTTTGGATTATCTTTTGGGGCAAAAGCAACAAAAATAGAGTGGTCTTCCATTTTTGTTCTTACACCATTGATTTTTGCATAATTCTCGGCAGTACCCGTTTTACCGCAAATATCAATTCCTTCAACTCGAAGAGAACTTGCTGTTCCAAGATTATACACATCAAACAAACCACTTATCATAGGTTTAAAATGTTTTTTATCGATTGTTGTAACATGTTTAGTTGTAAACTTGGCGTCTATTTTTTGACCTTGAATTTTTTTGATGATATGAGGTGTAAAATAATACCCTTCATTAGCTACAGTAGCCATCATATTGGCCAATTGGATAGGAGTCATCAATACTTCTCCTTGACCAATAGCATTCGATATAATAGTTTTACCACTATAACCCCAACCAGGATACATTTTTTTATAGGTATTAGAGGTAGGCACTTTTCCTCTTTTACCTGTAGGTAAATCATACCCCATAAATTGGCCGAGACCAAAACTTTTTACATGATTACTCCAAGTATCTACAGCAAAGGGTGTATTGGAATATTTTCCAATAATACGCAAATAAACATTGGCAAAATAAGTATTACAAGAATTGTATATCCCATTATGCAATTGATGCGGACCAAAACCATGACACTTCATAAATCTTCCGGGTGCATAACTAAACCCATGATGACACATAAAAGTAGTTTGTTCGTCAATTACTTTTTCTTGAAGACCTACAAGTCCTGTTAATATCTTAAATGGAGAACCTGGAGGATATTCCGCCAAAAGTCCCCTGTCATATAAAGGTTTTGCAATCGAATCACGGTATAATAAGGTGTAATTCTTTGAACGTTGACGCCCCACTAAAATAGCTGGATCATAAGAAGGCGCAGTTACAAGGGCTAAAATCTCACCCGTTTTGGGTTCAATTGCAACAATACCACCTCTTTTATTAATCATCAATTCCTCACCATACTCTTGAAGTACTGCATCGAGGGTTAAGTTTATATCTTCTCCTTGAACAGAAATAGTATCATATTTCCCTTCTTTAAAAGAACCAATTTCGCGATTGTATTTGTCTTTTTGATAGTATTTCACACCTTTTATGCCGCGTAACACTTCTTCATAACTTTCCTCAACTCCTTGCCTTCCAATTAAATCACCACTATTGTAATAAGGGTTTTTGGCAATTAATTTTTCGTTTACTTGAGTAATAAATCCAAAAACATTCGCCCCATAATTAACTTGATAATCTCTCAAAGAACGTTTTTGAAAATAAAATCCCTCAAATTTTCTAATTTTTTCTTGAAATGCTGCAAATTCACTTTTATTTAATTGGGCTAAAAAAACAGAAGGTAATCTTGGGCTATACACTTTAGCCTTGGCTATTTTTTCAACATAATCCTCCTTTGTAATGTCTAATAATTGACAAAATTCTAAGGTGTCAATATTTTTCAATTCCCTTGGAATTACCATTATATCATAAGAAGGCTGATTTGCTACTAATAATTTTCCATTTCTATCGTAAATGTAACCTCTTTCAGGATAATCATATTTTATTTTAATTGCATTATTATCTGATTTTAATTTGTAAGAATCGTCAATAATTTGCAAATAAAACAAACGCAATACAAGTAGAATTGCTGCTATAATAATTAAAGAAGGGAGCAATACTTTTCTCATCTTCTATTTGGCTTAATAAGATATATTATTATTATGCATAGTATAATAGTAAAAACAGTACTTAATACCGTTCTAATTAAAATATCCCAGAAAAAACTAAATTGGAATGCCTCCAATATGAATAAGACAAAATGATGAATTAACACCGAAAACAAAATAAACGAAAATCGTTCTGGAGTAATTACGTCATTTAACTTAATAGTCTGGTATTCATAACTAAGTCCAAAAGAAAACTTAAAAAGATAGGGTCGGTAATAGGCCAAAATCAAACATGCAGCAGTATGAATTCCACCTGAATTACTAAACACATCCATTGTTAATCCTAAAAGAAAACTAGCTAATAATAGTCCAAATTTATTACTGTTTACTGGGTATAATATGATAAATAAGACATAAGGAAACGGACTTATATATCCCAAAAAATTCATATTATTAAAAATAATAATTTGAACTGCCAACAAGAGCAGAAATCTAAAAGTATTTATGAATAATACGTTATTCATTTTTACGTCCTTTTTCTAAATTAATAATTTCTTCTCGATCTTTGCTTTTTATGATATATACATGTCCTAGATTAGTCATGTCGTTGAACAGTTTTATGTTCAATGTATAATAATGCGTTTGATTATCTACATATATTCTGTCTATTGTTCCAATATTAATGTTTTCAGGAAATATTACAGATTGTCCACCAGTTACAATAGTATCGCCTTTTCTAATGGCTGCTAAACGGGGAACGTCTATTAATTGAGCATAACCGGTACTTTTACCATTCCAAACTAAAGAACCAAAGTGATTTGATTTTTTAATTTTTGCGTTAATTTGAGATTTGACATTCAAAATACTTACTACAGTAGAATAATTAGGTGAGACATTATCAATAATTCCCACGAGTCCTAAACTATTTACTACACCCATATCCGATTTTACGCCTTGATTAGCTCCAGAATTTAAGGTTAGGAAATTTTCGTATGAATTAAAGGAATTATGAATCACTTTTGACACAATAATATCAGTATCACGCATCCCTTTTACACTGTCCAATTTAGAAATTGCAGTAGAGTCTTTTAAATCAAAAAGGTAGCTTCTTAATTTAGCATTTTCTTGGGCTAGCATCTCATTTTGAGTTCTCAAATTAAGATATTCACTCACATTATTTATTTTTTCATAAACTCCGCCGCTCACAAAATTGGCCGAACTGATTACTTTACTTCGGTGATAGGAATGAGATTGAATCGTCAGAAATAACGAAATACCCAAAAGCAGCAAAAACAGTAATCTATTACTGTTTTTATAAATAAAATTAAATATTTGCTGCATTTTATACCTGTATATTATATTTAATAAACTATTAAAAAAAACTAATAAAGTCTTATTTAATTAAAACACTTTTAAATTTCACAATATTTTTTAGTGCCATACCCGTTCCTCTAACTACTGCTCTTAATGGGTCTTCGGCGATATAAACAGGTAAATCTGTTTTTTGTGAAATTCTCTTATCCAATCCTCTCAACATCGAACCTCCACCGGCAAGATAAATTCCAGTATTGTAAATATCCGCCGCTAATTCTGGTGGTGTTTGAGATAAAGTTTCCATTACAGCATCTTCAATTCTTTGAATAGATTTATCCAATGCTTTTGCAATTTCACGGTAAGAAACCGAAACTTGTTTTGGTTTTCCAGTTAGTAAATCTCTACCTTGAACAGACATTTCCTCAGGAGGAGTTTCTAAATCTTCAATAGCAGCACCAACTTGTATTTTTATTTTCTCCGCAGTGCTTTCACCCACAAAAAGGTTGTGTTGTGTACGCATATAATATACGATGTCATTGGTAAAAACATCACCAGCAATTTTTACTGATTTGTCACAAACAATCCCACCTAATGCGATAACTGCAATTTCAGTAGTCCCACCACCTATATCGACAATCATATTTCCTTTAGGCTGCATAATATCTATTCCGATACCTATCGCTGCTGCCATTGGTTCATGAATCAAATATACTTCTTTACCATTTACTCTTTCACATGATTCTTTTACTGCACGCATTTCTACTTCAGTAATTCCAGAAGGAATACAAACCACCATTCTTAGTGCTGGAGTAAACATTCTTTTTTTCAATGCTGGAATACTTTTAATAAGCATACTTATCATTTTTTCAGAAGCATCAAAATCTGCAATTACACCATCTTTCAATGGTCGTATTGTTTTAATGTTTTCATGGGTCTTCCCCTGCATCATACTGGCTTCTTTACCAACTGCTATAATTTTTCCAGATACTCTATCTCTAGCAACTATCGATGGACTGTCAATTACGACTTTATCATTATGTATGATTAAAGTATTTGCGGTACCAAGGTCTATCGCAATATCCTCGGTCATGAAATCAAAAAATCCCATAAATTTTTGTGGGTTTAAAAGTTATAAATTTGAAACGTACAAAGCTAATCAAATTAATGTTTGAAATGACGTGTTCCAGTAAATACCATTGCAACTTTATTTTCATTGCAATAATTAATACTTAATTCGTCTTTAATTGATCCTCCAGGTTGAATCACTGCTGTAATTCCTGCCTTTTTGGCAATTTCTACGCAATCTGGAAAAGGAAAAAAAGCATCACTTGCCATCGAAGCTCCTTCAAGACTAAATCCAAAAACTTTTGCTTTTTCTATAGCTTGCAAAAGCGCATCGACTCTTGATGTTTGTCCCGTTCCGGAAGAAATTAAAGTACCATTTTTAGCAAACACAATTGTATTTGATTTGGTGTTTTTACATACTTTAGATGCAAAAATCAAGTCTTTTACCTCTTGCTCTGTAGGTGATGTTATAGTAACGGTTTTTAAGTCAGCTTTAGTATCTGTGATATTATTTCTATCTTGAATTAAAAGTCCATTCAAACAAGTTCGCACCTGTTTTTGGGGTAATTCAACTTCATTTTGAATCAAAATAATTCTATTTTTCTTTTCTTGCAATATAGGCAGAGCCGCTTCATCATAACTTGGAGCAATTACAACTTCACAAAATAATTTGTTTATTTCTGTTGCGGTTGCAACATCAATTTTCGTGTTTGCAATTAAAACCCCTCCAAAAGCTGAAGTTGGATCGCAAGCCAAAGCTATATTATATGCTTCGCTAATTGATGCTCTTGTTGCTAAACCACATGCATTATTATGTTTCAAGATAGCAAACGTAGGACCGTCATTTTTGAATTCGTTAATCAAGTTAACTGCCGCATCAACATCTAATAAATTATTGTATGACAATTCTTTTCCATGAACTTTTTTGAATATAGCGTCAAAATCACCAAAGAAAAATCCCTTTTGATGTGGATTTTCTCCATATCTCAAAACTTGTCCATCAGCAATACTTGTTTTAAAAATTGTCTCGTCAGTATTGAAATAATTAAAAATTGCAGTGTCGTAATGGGATGATGTATGGAATGCTTTAGTAGCCAATAATCGTCTATTTTCTAAAGTTGTTGCTCCATTTTGAGTACTAATCATATCTAAAAGCAAACTATATTCAGCAACTGAAGCTACTATAACTGTATCCTTGAAATTTTTTGCAGCAGCACGAATTAAAGAAATCCCGCCAATATCAATTTTTTCGATAATATCCGACTCACTTGCGCCAGAAGCTACCGTTTTTTCGAAAGGATATAAATCAACAATTACCAAATCAATTTGCGGAATCTCATATTCTCGCATTTGCTCTATATCTGTTGCATTATCTTGGCGATTTAAAATACCTCCAAAAACTTTTGGATGCAAAGTTTTCACCCTTCCACCAAGTATAGATGGATATGAAGTTACATCTTCTACTGGTACAACTGGAATACCCAAGTTTTTAATAAACTCTTCAGTTCCTCCAGTGGAGTAAAAAATAACATTTTGCTCGTGTAATTTTTGTATTATAGGTTCCAAACCTTCTTTTGAGAAGACAGAAATTAATGCCGATTTGATTGTTTTAGTTGTACTCATTGTGTAGTTAGAATTTTAATGGTGCAAAAGTAGTTTTTTTGATGATAAAATTCAAATCTATTTCTGTAACAATATTTAAAATAACAACACCAATGATATAAAGTTGATTCATTAGGTTTATGACTATTTTTTTTGCAATTTTACAATAACAAAAACCGCCTTTTATGTTCGTTTACTTTAGACTTTTATCAGAGAGTTTCCGCTTTGCAACGAATGCATTACGAAGCAATAAATTGAGAACTCTATTATCTTTATTAGGCGTTACTATTGGAATTTTTTCAATAATCGCAGTACTTGCTGCAGTAGATTCATTGGACAGAAAAATCACAAAAGATTTAAGCTCTTTAGACAAAAACACTATTTATTTAATGAACCGATCTTTTGGACCTTCTGACATCCCAAGATGGAAAAGAGAACAATTTCCGAATGTGAAATATTCCGAATATATTTATTTAAAAAGTTCGATGACCAATACAGACCAAATGGGTTTTCAAATATTCACTGGTAGAGAATCTATCAAATACGAATCAAAAACTGTCAGCGACGTGAATATGGTTCCTGTTTCGTACGAATTCATAGACATTCAAGGACTTGAATTTGAAGAAGGTCGATTTTACACAGAATCCGAAGCCAATTCTGCTGCAACAGTAGTAGTGTTAGGTAAAGATATTGCCGTATCCTTATTTGGTGACAGCGAAGCTATTGGCAAAAAAGTGCGTTTGTACGGTCAGCGTTTTACGGTAATTGGAGTTTTAACCAAAAAAGGGGATGGCCTATCTATTGGGAATAACAATGACACTTCGGCTTTTATTCCAGTGAATTTCGCCAGACAATTGTATGGTGACAATAATAAAAATTCCGTCAACGTCATTATTTTCAAACCTCAAAAAGATGTTGATATGGGTGCTTACAAAGCTGAAATCACACAGAAATTAAGAAATATTCGCGGATTGAAAGACGGAGAAATTGATGATTTTTTCATTAATGTTTTTTCTGGTTTCACTGATTTGATAGATGTTATTATTTCCAAAATGAATTTAGTAGGTTGGGTCATAAGTGGTTTTTCACTTCTTGTTGGTGGTTTTGGAATTGCTAATATTATGTTTGTATCTGTAAAAGAGCGAACCAATCTCATTGGAATCCAAAAATCTTTGGGTGCCAAAAACCGATTTATATTATTTCAATTCTTGTTCGAAGCTATTATTCTCTCCGTAATTGGCGGGATAATTGGCTTATTTATGGTTTGGATAATTGCACTTATTTTGACTAAAGCGCTAGATTTTGATTTTATTTTAGGCTTGGGCAATATCCTTTTAGGAACTGGACTTGCCGCATTTATCGGATTAATCTCTGGAATTCTTCCTGCCATTTCTGCTTCCAAATTAGATCCTGTCGAGGCAATTAGAACAGGGATGTAATTTTTTAGTGGTCAATGGTCAGACTTTTTAGTGAGCAGTTTACAATTGAAGCTAAAGTCATTTAGGAAAGAGAAGGAATCCCAAATAATTTAGTTTTACACAATAATAGCACAACGGAATACTTTAACTATTTTGCATAAATTGTCACTTCAAAAATTCACAGAAATGAAAAATAAATTATTACCTATTATTGTTTTACTATTATTAATCGCCACAAATATAAGTTCCTTATTCGCCCAAAACAATGAACTCAGATCCGATATCATTGTGGCTGCAGATGGCAGTGGCAATTACTCAAAAGTACAGGATGCTTTTAATGCTGTAAAAGACAACAATTTAAAACCAACAATTATTTTTGTCAAAGCGGGTATCTATAAAGAAAAACTTATACTAAATGCTCAAAAAAAGAATGTAAGTCTAATAGGGGAATCATATAAAAACACCATTCTTACTTTTGATGACTATGCCAAAATTGCTGGTGGTACGGATAAATCGTGTAGTACATTAATTGAAGCCGATGATTTTTTTGCAGAAAATATCACTTTCGAGAACACCATAGACAGCCGATTAGACAAATACAATGAAGGAGGACAAGGAGTTGCATTAATGATTACAGGTGATAGAGGAATTTTTCATAATTGTAAAATAACTGGTTTTCAAGACAGCTTTTTTCTTAAAAGCAACAAAAGAACTTATATAAAAGATTGCATTATTGACGGAACTACCGATTTTATTTTTGGTTCAGGCATCGCATTATTCGAAAATTGTTTTATTCGCAACCGAAAAGATTCTCATATTACCGCTGCAAAACAAACCGTTGAAAAAAGCAAATATGGCTTTGTTTTTAAAGATTGTGTTATCCTAAAATATCCCGGAGAAAACGTCACCAACGCCACTTTAGGCAGACCATGGGGAGCTGGAGCAAATGTTGTCTTCTTACATTCCTATATAGGATCGCAAATTAAGGCTGATGGTTGGTCGGTTTGGACAAAAGAACCTGCCAAAAATGGATTTGATAATTGGCAAACAACTTATTTTGGCGAATACAACTGTTTTGGACCAGGCTTCAAACCTACAAGCAGATTGTCTTGGACACATCAGCTTAGTGAAACTGAAGCTTTAGAATACACAAAAGAAAAGATATTCGCAGCCAATACCACAACTGATGTTAAACTTGAAAGCGATTGGAATCCAATATTGAAAAATGATAGCTGCCATTCTATATTACCTACTAAAAATGTAGTAGAAAATACTATTGAAGCTACTTTTTAACAATGATTTTATTGGCTAGTTTAATTCATAAATAACCTATACGCTACTATTATTTCAAAACGTATCTTTGCTACTTCAAAAACTGTTATCTAAAAAATATGAGTAACGCCATCGCTGGATTTTCTAAATTATCCCAAGAAGAAAAAATAAACTGGATTGCCAATACCTATTTTTCTAATCCACAAGTAGCTATTTCACTTCTAAAAAGTTATTGGAACACTGACGAAAAAGTCCAAAAATTACATGATGAATTCATCGAAAATACGATAAGCAATTTTTATATTCCTCTAGGAATTGCCCCTAATTTTCTAATCAATGGAGAATACCACACCATTCCAATGGCAATTGAGGAAAGTTCGGTTGTGGCAGCAGCTTCAAAAGCAGCGAAATTCTGGTCAACTCGCGGCGGTTTCAAAACGATGGTAATCAATACTGAAAAAATTGGTCAAGTTCATTTTATTTTTGAAGGAGACGCATTAAAATTAGAAACATTCTTTAATAAAATCAAATCTCATTTTTTTATCCAAACTGAAAGCATCACTAAAAACATGCAAAAAAGAGGGGGTGGAATTCTAGATATAGAACTTAAAAACAAAGTTAATTTATTACCAAACTATTTTCAATTACACGCTACTTTTGACACCAAAGATAGTATGGGAGCGAATTTCATCAATTCCTGTTTGGAGCAATTTGCCAAAACATTAAAAGAGGAAGCCTTACTCTATGATGCATTTTCAGAATCAGAAAAAGACATAGAAGTGGTGATGAGTATTCTCTCTAACTACGTTCCCAACTGCATCGTTCGTGCTGAAGTTTCTTGCCCGATTGATTATTTAGTTGAAAAACACATACCGAATCCAAAAGCATTTGCCGAGCGATTTGTTCGAGCGGTTCAAATTGCCGAAGTAGAACCTTTTCGAGCAGTGACACATAACAAAGGAATCATGAATGGAGTTGATGCTGTGGTGCTTGCAACTGGGAATGATTTTCGTGCTGTCGAAGCTGGAATTCATGCTTATGCTTCTCGAAATGGAACTTATTCTAGTTTATCTCACGCTAAAATAGAAAATGACATTTTTACTTTTTGGCTAGAAATCCCCTTAGCATTAGGTACTGTTGGCGGTTTGACAACTTTGCATCCCTTAGTTAAATTATCATTAGAAATTTTACAAAACCCATCTGCCGAAGAGTTAATGCAATTTGTTGCTGTTGCTGGTTTGGCGCAAAATTTTGCAGCTTTGCGTTCTTTAACTACAACTGGAATTCAGGACGGACACATGAAAATGCATTTGAACAACATCCTGAATCAATTTGAAGCTACCGAGGAGGAACGTCATTTGATTCGAAAACATTTCAAGCATCATATTGTTTCACACAGTGGGGTTGTAGATTTTATTGAGAATTTAAGGAAACTTGAATAATATAAGCCACAGATCAAACGCCCTTCGATATGCTCAGGGTGACAAAACGAATTTACACCAATTTAATAATTTAGTTATTCGAATAACTTAGTGTCTTCGGGCCTTCGCGGCAAAAAACACCTTCGTGTTAAAGAAATATGAAAAAAGAATTTTATAGTAACGGGAAACTATTAATCACTGGAGAATATTTAGTTCTTGACGGAGCCAAAGGATTTGCGCTCCCAACTAAATTTGGACAAAATCTAATTGTAGAAAATGGAGCAAACAGATCTATTACTTGGAAAAGTTACGATTCTGATGGAAGCATTTGGCTAGATGTAAACCTTACATTTCTTGAAATTTTAAACAAAGATACTAATGATAAGCAAGCATCGGTAAAAAACACCTTAATCGAAATTCTACATGCAGCCTCTTTATTGAATCCGGATTTTATTGAAAACTCTGAAGGTTATAACATCATAACACATCTGACTTTTCCCAAAAATTGGGGATTGGGGACTTCATCTACCTTAATAAACAATATTGCACAATGGTTGCAAATCAATGCATTTGTTTTGCTAAAAAATAGCTTTGGCGGTAGCGGCTATGATATTGCTTGCGCGCAAAACAACAGCCCTATCGTCTATCATCTAGATATGGGAAAACCTGTTGTTGAAAAAGTAACTTTCCATCCAGATTTCAAAAACAATTTATATTTTGTTTACTTGGATAAAAAGCAAAATAGCAAATCAGCGATTGCGGCTTATTATAACAATAGGAATGAGAATTTATCCAAAAACATTGCCAAAATTGACTTGCTTACACATGAAGTCCTAACTGCAAAAACGCTTCGGGAATTTGCGACAGCATTAGATGAACACGAAGCCGAAATGAGCAACATTCTAGAAATGCAAACCATAAAAGAATCTTTATTTTCAGATTTTAATGGTGTTATAAAAAGTCTTGGCGCTTGGGGAGGTGATTTTGTATTGGCAATTTCCAAAGAAAATCCAACAGCCTATTTTGAGAAAAGAGGATATCGAACTATAATCTCTTATAAAGAAATGATTCTGTAAATCAAAAAATCCCGATAAATCGGGATTTTTTGTTTGTATAAAGGTTCAATTTAGTAATTGAACTTACTTCTATTGTCTTTTATTTCTGCTTTATCTTTCAAGGCAGGAATAACTCTGTTAACATCTCCAGCACTTTGTGCCGTTAATTGAGTTATATAAGAAGCGTGACTCGCTAATTTAGGCGCTTTTATAGTGCTTTTATTTAAAACCACATAGACTCCTGTATTTCCTTCAATTGGGGCAGAAAGTTTACCTGTTGCTAATGCAAAAGCATTACCAACAACTTTAGGCTCTTGACCGACGCCACCAGCTAAAGTTGGATTCATCATAGTAACATCTGTAGCTTGTTGAACAGTAGATCCAGTAGCTTTTGCAATTGCTGCTAATGAAGTTCCTGACATTTTAGCTTTGATTAACTCTGCTTTTTTCTTGTTCTTAAGAATTGGCTCAACATAAGATCGAACAGCTTCGACTGTCATTAAACCCTCAGCGTTTACTTTTTTAAGTTTAGCAATTACGTGACCTAAATTTGCCACTTCAAATCTTTTTACAGCTCCAGTATCAGTTCCGCTTTCAAAAGCCCATCTTACAATGTTTCTTTGATTCCCTAATGGACCAAAAGATTCATCCATAGCTTTAGCAGTAACAGGAGGCGCAACTGTTAATTTCATTTCAGCAGCAACTTTGTTAAAATCTTTATCTGCAGCATCCATTTCAAATTTTGTAGCTTGAGTAAATACTTTGTCTGATGTTGATTCAGAAGCTTCTACTTTTTGAGCTACTGTTGCTAATCGAACTCCATCTTGCTTATCCGTTATTTTAATGATATGAAATCCAAAAGGAGTTTCTACCAATCCAACTTTTCCAATTGGATTATTAAATACAAAATCATTGAATGGCTTTACCATTTGGTTTGGACCAAAAAATCCTAAATCACCGCCTTGTTGTGCTGAAGAATCATCAGAAGCAGTAAAAGCTAACATCAAGAAACTTTCCGGATTTGCATTTACTTGTGCCAAAATTGATTCTGCTTTGGCTTTTGCTTCTTCTTTAGTTCTTTTTTCTTTTTGGTTTGGAACTTGTGTTCCTTCGTAGCTAATTAAAATGTGACTTGCTTTTGCATTCACACCCACTTTTCTACCAAATGATTTAGAAATACAATAGTAATTCCCCATTTTGTATGGACCATAAATTTCTCCAGGAGCCAAGTTGTATAATTTATCCGCATCTACAGCAGGTAAATCTTTTTTAGCTACATAAGTAGAATCATAAGGAACATCAGAATTTGAATTTACAAATTCTACAATATTTTTAGCGTTTCTAAAACCCGGTAACGTATCGTTCTGTTTAGTAGTCGCATTGTACACTACGCTTCCAGATAAAAGACTATTGATTTTAGATTTTACTTCAGTTTCATCCTCAGGAGATGCTTTATCTTCAATTAAAACATATTCTATCTCGCGAGTTTCGTCAGCTTTGTATTTTTTCTCATTTTTCTTCATAAAAGAAACAATTTCATCATCAGATACTTTTACTTCGCTGTCCTTAATTGACGAATACATTCCGGCAACATAGTCAAAGTTTACTTTGTTAGCTTCCATTTCGTATCTCAATTTTCCTTCACTTTCAGTTGTGTAAAGTCCTGCTTTTATCAAATTTGTATAAATTTGATATTTGGCATTCAACTCTGCATCTTTCTCTCTGTCTTTTAAAACTTGAGCTTGATCCGGATTAGAATTAAAAAATTCTTTGAATTTAGCTTCATCAAAAATACCCGCAGCGTTTAAAAAAGAAGGGTTTTTTCCAATATTTGGATCTGCTTTCAACACTTCCATAATATGTTTTGCACCAACTCTCAATCCCAATTTATCAAACTCAGCAGTTAATAAAGCTACAGATACTTCTTGATCCCAAACTCTATTTGCTGCTGCTGTAGAAGTTATTCCTTGTTGACTTTTTTCAACATTACTAACTTTTACTCTAAAATCTTCAAATGAAATGTCTTTCCCATTTATGCTACCTACATCTTTTGCACTAGATCCAAAAGCGCCTTTGTCAAAAAGACTTGGAACAAGAAATGCAAATAATGCGAATGCAATAACCACTATCATTAATGCAGAACGTTGTCTAATTTTTTCTAAAACTGCCATTTTTATTGTTGTTTATTTTATATTCAGTTTGCGAAAATACAATTATCTAATTAATAATTATACTAGTAACACTATATTTTACAAGAAATTTTGATTTACCAAAAAAAATCAATCTTTTACTGTCAATTTTACTAATTCTATTTTCTTATTTGTTGCTTCTTCGATGAGGAAATGATAGGTTCCAATGGTGATAGCATCTCCATTTTGAGGTATTTCCTTTGTAAAATCTACAATGAATCCTCCAAGTGTTCCATAAGAATCACTTTCTGGAATTGTAAGCTTGTAGGTTTGATTCAAATATTCGACATCAAGACGAGCAGAAAATAAATAAACTCCATCTTCAATTTCAGTTTCTGTTAATTCTTCATCAGAATCGTGTTCATCTTCAATTTCGCCAAAAAGTTCTTCTACGATATCTTCGATAGTAATTATTCCTGAAGTCCCCCCATATTCATCTAGAACTACAGCTACACTTTTTCGTTTTTTGGTAAGTAAACTCATTGCATCCTTAATATATATTGTTTCAGGCACAAACTCTACTCGAATTACAATGGATTTAATGGATTTTGGTTTTTTGAACATATCAAATGAATGTACATAACCGATGATGTCATCAAGTGAGTTTTGATATACTACAATTTTTGAATATCCTGTTTCAATAAATAATTTCTTCAATGCTGTTACTGATTCAAACAAATCAATGGCAACGATCTCCGTTCTTGGACTCATAATATCACGCGCTTTGACTCTCGAAAAGTCCAGTGCATTTTGGAATATTTGAATCTCAGAATCCATTTCTTCATGATCTTCAACAGTACTCATTTGCTCTGTAATATAATTACCTAACTCCGCTTTACTAAAATACAAAGGCACTAGATCGCCTTCAGTTTTAAAAAAACGTTTTAAAACAAAATCAGATACCCAGATAAAAAAAGTGGAAATAAAATAAAATAACAAATAAAAACCATAAGCTGGAAGCGCAAAAACCTTTATCAAAGTATTGGCATATATTTGAAAAAATACCTTAGGCAGGAACTCTGCTGTGATTAATACAATTATGGTAGATAATAGCGTTTGGATTATTAGATTCAAAAATTCTGAAAAATGAAATCCTATAACCTCAATCCAATGCAATAATAACTCGCCCATTAAAAAACCATATACTACTAAAGCAATATTGTTTCCAATAAGCATTGAGGCAATAAATTTCGAAGGTTTTTCAGTTAGTTTAGTAAGAACATTAGAGATAAAATTGTCTTGTTTTTTTTCTATCTCAAGATATATTTTGTTTGAAGAAATAAAGGCTATTTCCATTCCCGAGAAAAATGCACTTAGTATTAGACATAGTATTATAATACTAATTTCCATCAATTAGGACTTTTTACTGGTATCATCGAACTTTTTGGCAAACTTCCTTCTGAAGAAAAACATAAAAACAGAAAGCACTGCTATTCCTAGAAAAAGAAAATGCTGATCATTATCTTGATCCCACATTTCTATTGCTCTAATGGCAAAGAAGATAGCCGCTACAAGATAAATATATTGTGTGTATTTTAAGTAATTCATAATAAAGTGTATTTAATCAGAAGACTCCACTTCTCCTGTTATTTTTTGAGAATTAATTTGTTTGAAATCTTTACTAAAATCAATTCCTTGTCCATTTGAAACTCCTTTTGGGTCTGTAAATTTAAAGCTTTTTTCTGTAAAAAACCATTCGTTTTTTTGGTCGAAATACAATTGTTCCGTTTCGAGTATTTGCCCATCTTGAGAAGTGATTTTCACATTTCCCTTCAAATCAATGATGTTTGTTAACTTATAGGAAGTAGCATAATCTGACTTTATATATGTTTTTTTTGCATTTTTGTCATACAAAGTAACATCTACACCTTTAGGGAATTCTGTAAAAGGAAAATCAACAGTTGCATAATCAATCATTTTTGAACTTATCAAAATAGCTGTTATGCGTCCTGAATCTGTATATTTTAAATTAATTTTATCCGCTTCTCCACTTGGCACAAATTCAGAAAAATTAATTTTTTGCACTTCTTTAAAATTACTTTCACAACCTACAATCATTGTCAATGCAATAACAACTGAAAGGCTTGTATAGTTTTTTATTAAAGTCATTCGTGAAACTTAAGAAAATTGTGAGTGAAAATCAGCTAGAAACTTTTCGTTTTAACGGAATTTACTTCTAACAAACCATTTGTCGTTAAGAGAAAAACTCAAGTTTAAATTGAGATAATTTTCTTGAATCAAATTAGCCGAAGTAGTTCCTTTTTTTCCATATTCAATCCCAAGGTTGAAATTTGACAAAGAAGCCGTTATTGGCAACCCTATACCTAAGGTCACTCCCACATCATTTATAGAAGTTGAATTAATTATTAGTCCTGTTTTTTCATATTTAAAACCTCCGCGAAAAGTAATTCTTTTACCATAACTCACATACGAACCTGAATCGGGAGTATAATACCCTCCAATACTGTATTTTTGTCTTTTACCGTATTCAACATTGCTTTTCGAATTATACGAATTAGTTAATTCACCTACAGCTTGAATAGCTACTTCTGCACCAAAAAGCCACTTTTTTGAATCCCCAATTCCCGCTCCAAAAGCTATTTTTTGAGGCAATTTTAAATCGGTTGTTGTTTTTGATTCGTCAAGATTATCGACAGTTTGAGAAGTATTGTTTATTGTTGAAACATTTCTAGTATTATTAGATCTTAAGTTGCTTTCAGGCGTATAATAAAGACTACTGAAAAAAGTCAATTTTTCATTAATTTTAGTATTATACATCATCCCAACGTCATAATTTATACCTGATAACGTTGCGGCATTAGACTCAAGAGTCCCATTTTGAATATTTGGAGCAAACTCTACACTATTTGTTTTAATTTGACCAAAGTTATAATTTGCTTTAACTCCTACATTAAAATTTGAATTTACTTTATATCCAAACCCTAAAAAAACTTTATTTACACCACCCCAGCCATTATAACTACGACTATTCTGAGTTCCGTTGGTGTTTATATCATTTATTCTATATCCTACTGATGACAATGGCATTAACCCAAACGCCGCGCCAAATTTACCTAAAGGAATTCCTAAAGTTATATAATCTAAAGTAGTTCTATTCGTTTTTGCAGATGCATCATTCGATTTTAGTGTAGCATGGTTACTACTGCCTCCAATAGTAAAATTAGTCCATTTTAAATCTGCAAGGCCGGCAGGATTTAATAAATTAACATGTGTACTATCTTTTGATATAGATATTCCACCCATTGAACGACTTTCTAGCGTTCCATTAAATTTCGCTTCTCCGATTCCGTAAAAAGAATATGGCGATGATGTGCCGTCTTGTGCAAAGGAAACAACAGACAAAAACAAACAAGCACCAATTATAAATTTTCTAATCATTGTTGATTTTATATTGAAAAGTTTGGTTCAAACTTTCTAGCAGGAAATTTGAATTGGCAAATATGGTATTTTTTAATCGTTTGGCCAAAAATTCAGAGTCTCCACCCGTTAAAATTATTATAAAGTTTGAAAAATTCGCTTTATATTCATCTATGAAACCATCAATTTCATATACTAATCCATTTACAATACCTGAATGAATCGAATTGGAAGTCGAATTTCCAATAAAATTTTCAGGATTTTCTAATGACAACAATGGAAGTTTTGATGTGTACTCATATAAAGCTTGATACCTCAACTTCAATCCCGGCGAAATTGACCCTCCAAGATACTTATTTTGATCATTTATAAAATCATAAGTAACACAGGTTCCAGCATCAATAACCAACCGATTTTGATTTGGAAACTTTAGAGTTGCTCCAGTTGCGAGTACCAGTCGATCAATTCCTAAAGTTAAGGGCGTTTCATAGCAATTAGAAAATGGAAATGGATCTATATTTGACACAAAATGGATATTTACGACATCTTCAAAGCCAATAAATATCGATTTTTCGATTTCAGACACAGATGAAATGACTAAATTACTTATCTTTTTATATTTTTTTAAAATATTTTTAATATTTTTTTCAAGCTCACTTTTTATAAAAACAAAGGAATCTAAAATGATACTTCCCTCAAATACAGCGGCTTTAATTCTTGTATTACCAATGTCTAATGTTAAAATCATATTGTATTTTTTAATGATGCGAAGTTACGAATAGATTTTTTTTAAAAAATGTTTTGGATAAATTAAAAATCATCCTATATTTGCACCCGCAATAAGAACGGTACCTTAGCTCAGATGGTAGAGCAATGGACTGAAAATCCATGTGTCCCTGGTTCGATCCCTGGAGGTACCACAAAAAAACCCGAATAGAAATATTCGGGTTTTTTGTTTTAATTTTATACTTATTACAAATTTCTAGGCATTCTATAATATCATTCAAAAATTTATTCGGAAAATGGAACAGTTTTGATATATTTGTGAAAACAATTATATTCAAATAAAATAGTTTTATGAATTTAATTGACCATAATACCAATCTATTAAAACAAAAAAAACCAATTATATTTATTTAACTTATGGAACAAATCATTAAAGACACTACTGCAAATCCAGCAACATTAGGCCTTTTTGGCTTCGGGATGACTACTATTTTATTAAATATTCACAACGCGGGATTCTTCGAACTCAATGCAATGATTATGGGAATGGGAATGTTTTTTGGAGGCATGCAACAAGTTATAGCTGGAATTATGGAATGGAAAAAAGGAAATCTTTTTGCAATGACTGCCTTTACTTCTTACGGTTTCTTTTGGATATCTCTAGTAGCTTTATGGACTCTTCCAATAATGGGAGTAACCAAACCTGACGGCGCATCAATGGGTTTCTATTTGGGTTTATGGGGTTTATTTACTTTTGCTTTATTCATTGGAACCCTTAAAGGGAACACCATTGGAAAACTTATTTTTGGTTCATTAGTTGTATTATTTGCATTATTATCCATTGCAAGTTTTACTGGAAATGCAGCAATTCATACCTTTGCAGGATATGAAGGAATTTTATGCGGTTTTTTCGCTTTTTATGAAGCCGCTGCAATTATCATAAATGAAAAATTCGGAAAAGAATTGTTGCCTCTTTAAAAACAAATGTTCCAATTATTTACTTTATATCCAATTCCAAAGTATATAAAATAAACAAATCATTATTACTTTAAGCTTAAGACTTTTAAAAACAGAAAAAAAACATTATGAGTTACTATAAAATTGAAAATCTAGAACAATATTTTAAACATTATAACAAATCCATTCGAGAACCTAGAAAATTTTGGAGCAAAATAGCTTCTGAGAACTTTACTTGGTATCAAGAGTGTGAAAAAGTAATGGAATTTGACATGTCCGAAGCAAAAATAAAATGGTTTGTAGATGCTAAGGTAAATATCGTAAAAAATTGTATCGACAGACATCTTGCTAGAAAAGGGGATAAAACCGCTATTATTTTTGAACCAAATAATCCAAATGAAGAAGCACAACACATTAGCTATAATGATTTATATATCAGTGTTTCTAAAATGTCAAATGTACTTCGTGAGCAAGGAATAAAAAAAGGAGATCGAGTTTGCATTTATTTGCCAATGATTCCAGAATTAGCAATTTCAGTTTTGGCATGCGCCAGAATTGGAGCGATTCACTCTGTCGTATTTGCAGGATTCTCAGCATCAGCAGTTGAAGCTAGAATTAATGATAGTGCCTGCAAAATGGTTATCACATCTGACGGTGGTTACAGAGGCGAAAAAACAATCGACTTAAAGGGAATCATCGATGAGGCATTGACAAATTGTCCTAGTGTTGAAAAAGTTTTGGTAGCAAAAAGAACAAATGCCGAAATCAACATGAAAGAAGGACGTGACCAATGGTTACAACCACTAGTTGATGAAGCATCAGATAATAGTGTTGCCGAAATTATGGATGCCGAAGACCCATTATTCATACTCTATACTTCTGGCTCTACTGGAAAACCCAAAGGCATGGTACATACAACTGCTGGCTACATGGTTTACACTGCATATACTTTCAAAAATGTCTTCAGTTATGAAGAAAATGATGTTTTCTGGTGTACTGCTGATATCGGTTGGATAACTGGACATTCGTATATCTTATATGGCCCTTTATTGAATGGTGCCACGACAGTAATGTTCGAAGGAATTCCTTCCTATCCTGATTTTAGTCGTTTTTGGGAAATCATTGAAAAACATAAAGTAACTCAGTTTTACACTGCACCAACAGCCGTTAGAGCATTGGCAAAAGAAAAACTAGAATACGTACTTAAATTCCCTTTAAAATCACTAAAAGTTATAGGTTCCGTTGGAGAACCTATAAATGAAGAAGCATGGCACTGGTACAATGACCATGTTGGAGGAAAAAGATGTCCATTAGTAGATACTTGGTGGCAAACTGAAACTGGAGGGATTTTAATTTCAGCATTGGCTTTTATTACACCAACAAAACCAACTTATGCCTCATTGCCATTACCAGGAATTCAGCCTATCTTAATGAATGAAAAACGCAATGAAATAGAGGGGAATCAAATTGAAGGTAGTTTATGTATAAAGTTCCCTTGGCCAGGAATTGCCAGAACCATATGGGGTGATCATCAAAGATACAAAGAAACTTATTTCACAGCTTTCCCAGGGAAATATTTTACTGGAGATGGTGCTTTACGTGACGAAGTAGGTTATTACAGAATCACTGGTCGTGTTGATGATGTAGTTATTGTTTCGGGTCATAACCTTGGAACCGCACCTATAGAAGATGCCATAAACGAACACCCAGCAGTTGCAGAGAGTGCTATCGTTGGCTTCCCGCATGATGTAAAAGGAAAAGCTTTATATGGTTTTGTAATCCTGAAAGAATCTGGAGAATACCGCGACAGAACCAACTTAGCAAAAGAAATCAACCAACATATTTCAGATCACATTGGGCCAATTGCCAAGCTAGATAAAATTCAGTTTGTTTCTGGATTGCCAAAAACACGTTCTGGAAAAATTATGCGTCGCATACTTCGCAAAATAGCAGAAGGTGATTACTCTAATTTTGGAGATACTTCCACCCTATTAAACCCAGAAATTGTGGATGAAATAAAAGAAGGAAGATTGTAAAAAACAATTGAATTTAAAAAGAATAGCTGCCCGAAAAGGCAGCTATTCTTTTTTGTAGAACCCTAAAAAGTATTCATAATAATAAAAGAATCCCTTACTGTAGCAATAACAGTAAGGGATTAATAATAAATAATCTATGCTTTTATTCTTTTACTAACTTAACAGTAGAAGATCCATTTACAGTAGAAACTTTTGCAAAATAAACCCCTTTAGAAAGAGCAGCAGCATTAACAATAACTTCTTTTGAAGCACTATTTTTAGTGTAAACTGCCTTTCCTAGCACATTAAATACTTGCACTGATGTAATATCATCATTTCCTGAAGTAATATTCCAACTATTTTTTGTCGGATTAGGATATGCTTTGAAACTACCTGCGTTAAAGTTTTTAACAGCTAAAGCAGTTCCAAAATCATAAGCTCCAGTTAACATATTATACTTCAAATTATAAGTTCCAGCAGTAGTTGGGATATTATTACCTGTTTTTGTTCCTGCAGGAAATAAATCACCACCTGAATTTACAGCCCAACCATTATTTTCACGGAATTTTGCTTCACCTGTTGTAACAACTAGTCCATTTAAAGTATAGTTTACACCATTTACAGTAGATAGTTTATTAGCATCTACTTGAGGGTCAGTTGGCCATCCACCAACTCCAGATCCAACTATTGCTACAGTGTTTAGAGTAAAAGAATAAGCTCCAGTTGATCTTTTGAAAGTACCATTATAGTTTCCTGCAACTGCAGGAATATTACCACCAGTTGATGTACCAGAAGGCCAAGTGTCCCCACCCCAGTTTTTATCCCAAGAATTGTCTTGACGGAATTTTATTCCATCTGTAGTAAAAGGAATATGGTTTATTGTATAATTTTCACCGTCTGTAGTAGTCATAGCATTTGGATCTATTTCTCCTGGAGTTCCTGCCGGCCATCCACCAGCTCCCCCACCAATAATAGCTATTTTAGGAAAAGTGGCCACCTTAAAAGTATATGCAGCAGTTGTATAATCAAAAGTTACATCATAATCAATTCCTGTTGTTGTTACTGGAATCATGCCAGTTGTGCTTGTTGCAGAACCATTTGGAAAACTCGTTGATCCATATCTAGTACCATCTATACTAAATTGACAATTTCCAGGTACAAGTGTTACTTTGTTAGCCGTAAATACAGTTCCATTTGCAGTTGTCATAGTAGCACCACCTGAAGCTGTTACTGCTGTACCTACAATTTTGATAACTGGAAGCGGTGTTCCAGGAACGAATGACCATGAACCTTGAACTCTATTGAAAGTAATTGTCCAAACCCCAGCTTTACTAAATATATTTTTACCTCCATCTACTGGAGCAGCATTAGTACCTGATGGCCAACCTTTATCTACTGCAAATTGACTGTCTGTTGGTCCCCAACCATAAACATTACCTACTGTTCCTGCACAACCTGTTGTCCAACATTTTCCTTCACGAAATTTTAATTCCCCGTCAGTAAGAACTTTATCTACGAGTGAATATGTAATACCATCAGAGGTCAATAATTCTGTCTCTGCAGTGTCAGTCCATCCACCATTTCCAGAACCAATAAGGGTAATCACTGGAAATGCTGCTGTCTTGGCATTGGCTTGTGCTTTACCGCTGTGACTAAATAATAACACAGCAACAAATAAAGAAAATAATTTTGTTTTCATAATTATATAATTTTTAGATTATTATCATATAAATGTATAAAAAACAGGCGTATAAATAACGAATGCTATAAATAAAAAACCTACTATCACGTTTTCGTGTTGATAACATTGCAATTTTATAGTATATTGAGATACCTACTCCTACAGTAATTAAATAAAAAATGAAGCTGAACTTTATTCCATAAAAAAGGCTGTCTTTTCGGACAGCCTCATATTTTAATCAATTTTAATTTATTGTTTTAAAAGTTTCATCACTTTTTGCTTATTTTTCTCATTAAGTACTTTTACAATATACATTCCACTATTTAAATCATTGATAGGAAATTGATTTCCCTTAACCTGATATGCATTGAAACTTTTTACTAATTTTCCAGTAATGGTATAAATTTCTACTTTTGAAGCAGTTGTATTCAGCGTAAAATAATTGGAAGCTGGGTTTGGATATAAATAAATTTCTCCATTCACTTCGAATTTGTCAGTGCCTAATGTGGATGGTTTATTCCCATATATTCTAAATCCGCCCGCTTCAATAGCAATTGTTGCAGTTGTGCTTGTTACATCTAACGTAGAATTATCCATCAAGTTGTACCATGTTCCTGTATATGGAAAATCTGGAGTGACATTTTGTGAGTAAACGTCAAAATTAGCTAGTACCACTACATTTCGTAATTGCGTAGAGGTCATGGTATTATCCCAAAGAAACAATCTTGGTGTAGCTGTATTCCCAGATTGAATATCAAAACCACTATTAGCCGTAATAGTCGGATTAAAAACGGGTTCGGTAGTTTTAAGTGAAATCATTTTTGCCCAATCAAAATAAATTTTATTTCTATTTGGATCACCTAACCAATTGTTTACCCATTGAGGCTGTGGTTTTGTAGCCAATTTACAATCTCCATTAATGGTATCATAATCAGAATTCACCGTACCATTACTACAAGTCCAAATCGATTTTTCCCAACCCAATGCGCCAAATTGCCATATCATTTTTGGCCCTGGAACTAAAAGTGATACTGCACCAATAGCTGACATTCTTGACAATGCTGTATTTAAATTTTTAACATCATGAGCTGGATTATAACTTTGACCAAAGGTTACATTCTTATACATTAAGTTTTCTTCATCATGACTTTCGGCAAATCCTATTACTCTTTTTCCAGAAAAACCATGAGCGTCATACCCCATTCTTTCAAAGTTATTGGAGGAATTCCAACCCATTGACAGCTGATTGTATTCGTTGGTCAATTTGCCCCACATCATAATCCCTTTGCTTGGTGTTTCTGCTATTCTATAATTTGCCCATTCTTGTTCTTCGTTGTCATTTCCTAAATGCTCAAATATTGCATAATGTGTTGGATCTAAACTCCAAGAATAATCTACATATTCTTTTAGCACATCTATTCTGTCTTGCTGTTTGGTATTCGTACAATTATCCTGTCCTCCAGAAACTGTTGAGGGACAATTTTGGGTAAATCCTTTAGTTAAATCCCAACGAAAACCGTCTATTTTGTACTCTTCTATCCATTGTTTTACAACGCGTTTTACATAGGTTTTAGTTCTAGTTTGTTGGTGATTAAAATCATTTCCAACATTATAGCTATGCATGGCAACTATATTAAAATAAGGATTATCAGCTGCTGGGCCTCCCAATCCATCGCCGTCAGGATCATTCATCCACATTCTGTCCATAGGATTTCTTCCAAAAGCATGATTCAATGCTACATCCAGAATTATTGCAATTCCGTTTTGATGACATAAATCGATAAACTCTTTCAGTTTAGCACTTGTTCCATAAGCTTTGTCTAAAGCCATGTGAAAAGAAGTGTTATATCCCCAACTTTCATTTCCTTCAAATTCCATTACTGGCAATAATTCGATGGCGTTTATTTTCAGGTTTTTGAAATAATCTATTCTATCAATCAAGTTTTGATAACTTCTGTTGGCATCAAAATCTCTAACCAAAAGTTCATAAACAACCAGTTTGTCTTTTTCTGGTTTTACAAAATTTGTAGTTGCAGCACTCCAAGCATAAGGCGTTTGACCGGTTTGTAGAACCGTCACTTCTCTATCTTGTCCAGCAGGATAGGCTGGAAGATTAGGATAATTTCCTGCAGGAATATAGGGATCTTCCTCTTTATTTAAAACTAAGGTAGAATAAGGATCTGCAGTTTTTACTAAGATAGGCGAGCCTGAGATAGGCGTTTCATCAATAACCCAATATTGATATGTATAATTTGTTCCTGAAAGCAATCCATTAAGTTCTAGCCAAAATTTGGTTGATCCTACAGTAGCATCTTTTTTCATAGAATAATTTGCTCCAGGCTGCCAATTGTTAAAACTTCCTGCAACATAAATAAAATCTTTTCCTGGTGCATCGATTACTAATGTAGCTTTGGATGCATCAGCTGAATTATAATTTATTCCTTCGACTAAGCCAGCAGGCAATGTCTCAGAAACAGTTCCAGGATTTACAATTACTGAGAATTTTTTCGAAATAGTTGTTGTCCCTTGCGTAATTTGTAAATCATAGTTTTTATTCTCCACAATATTTGAATGTGTAAAAGAATAAGAGGTACCTGAAAATGTATTTACACTTAAACCGTTTGCAAATAAATTGTAATTGGCATTTCCGTTAGTATTCGTCGCAGAAACACTTACACTTCCTCCAGAAGACAAAATAGTAGTACTATTTTGAACTGGCGAAACCAAATTGGCCTGAAAATATCCTACATTAATAAAAAAATCGCCACAACTAGGCGCCAATTTTAAAGTTTGTGTACCTGCAGGATTTCTAAAAACCATACCCATTTTTGTTGCACTAGTTTGTTGTCCAGCAGTTATTCCAAAATAAACACTTGGTGTTATTGTTTTACTCCAAGTACCATTGCCATTATTGGTCATCAAACCAATTCCATCATCTGTACCCCAGTTTCCAATT
Organism: Flavobacterium cellulosilyticum; assembly: GCF_004349355.1. Lineage (GTDB taxonomy): Bacteria > Bacteroidota > Bacteroidia > Flavobacteriales > Flavobacteriaceae > Flavobacterium > Flavobacterium cellulosilyticum. Next base: position 123,664 of record NZ_SMFK01000001.1, read on the forward strand.
ACACTATAACCCCATGGATTAGCATCGGTACCAATACCAGAATGCATATATACTTTTACGGGATTCGCTCCCATTGTATTGCAGGTTGAGCTTGCAAAGGAAACGGTAATAGTAATTGGATCGGTAACATTGAAAGTTGCTGGTGAAATGGTTACTTGTTGAGCAAAACCCGTAAAAGTAATCAGTAATATTAAATAAATAATTTTTTTCATAGCTGTGCTATTTAATTTAAATGTGACTCTCTCTGTCATCACATATTAGTAATTAAAACAATCTTTATTCCTCTAGCTCTGCTTTTTTCAGAGTCAAAATTAATAATGACAAAAGGGCTGTCTATATAAAAACAGCCCTTTTTTGAAAGATTTTTGATTATTGTTTGGTTATTGTATATGTATAGGCTCTTGGTGTGTTTAAATCAAGGGCTATTTTATAAGACGCTGGAGTTGTCCCTGCTAAATAAATATCTTTACCATTATAAGTCATGGTTTTCCCCGCATAATTAGCTCCAACTACAGTTTCATCGTATCCACCCAAAATTAGAGTAGTCGCCGTGTTTCTAAATCTAAATGGTTTACCGCCACTAAGAGTTATTGTTAATTCCCACTTTTTTGTTGTTGCATTATAGGTCATTTTTTTGTTAAGCGCTGTTGGGAATGGAGTTGCAAGACCATAAACACCCCATTCACTAGAAGTGATTGAATATGTTTTAGGCGTTGTTCCAATGTTTGCTTTCAACATATAAAATCCAGCAGTTGCCACATTAATAGCAGCACCATTTAACACTAATGCTCCACTACCATTATCACCATAATACGGATTCGTTGATTGATACACACCACCTACTGAGGTGTAAAACTTATAAGCCCCCGCTTCTAACCAAGCATACCCCTCACTATCAGAGGTATATAATCCTGATGATATCATTTTAGGAGCGTTTGCAGGATTATCAGTATTTTTAGTAAAAGCAAATGTTACTTGAGCAAATGGAGTTACTTTGAGAGTAACTGTATTTGAATATTGGACAAAAGGATTGGCACTTTCGCCCAAAACTGATTTCACTCTTATATCTAAATCAACTGCTGTGTCTGGTATAAAACCATTGTCTAATAACAAAGCATTGATAAAACTTTCTTGCCATACTGCTTTCAAATCTGTTGAAGTTGTACTGGCAACTATAGATTTTGCAAAATTAGTACCTGCTTTGGCTATTTCAACAGTGTACTTTGGTGAAGCAGTAGCAACTCCACTATCAGCAGCATCCCAAGTTAATGTAGTTACAAGATTATCCCCATCTAATGGCGATAAAACAAATGGACCATTTGGAGCTGGTACTTTAAGCGCCAGTCCTATTGGAGCGACCATTGGATCTATGACATCTGTGCATGAAGCAAATGATATAAGCAAAAATGCAAAAGTCGTTATCTTTAAAATGTTTTTCATTGTATATATTTATTTAATTTAAATACCCTAGAAATTTAAAACCCTGGGTTTTGTGATAAATTAGAATTTGAGCGTAACTCATTAGCTGGAATTGCAAACAAGAGTCTAAAATCAGGCAAAGTACCACCTGCTTTTACTCCACCTTTCCATTCCCAATTATAACCGCTTAAGTATTTACCAAATCGGATCAAATCCTGACGTCTGTAACCTTCCCAATATAATTCTTTAGCTCTTTCGTTTAGCACTAAATCTGGCGTCACTTCGCTAGCAGTAATTGTAGGCGCATTAATGTTAGCTCTTTTTCTTAAATTATTTATATAATCTTTAGCGATTGATTTATCTCCTACTCCATTGGCTGCTAATTCAGCATACATTAGGTAAGCATCTCCCATTCTAAACATAGGAAAATCAGTATCCGGAAAAGTTGCTGAAGTCGCTTTGGCCCCATCTGATCTTACGTTAGTGAATTTTGTGAGTTTTTTACCTTGTACAAATGCGTCTTGATTGGTATCAACAGTTGGATTTGTAATCGAGGCAGGATCTGTATTTCCTTGTACATACGTTACTCGAGCATCACTTGTACCCACTGTTTCAGCAAATTCTTTACGAATTCTGTACCCTTTCCAACCTGAATCTACACCTAGTAATAAACCAACAGCATTATCACAAGATCCATGTACTAAATAGGTCATACCTCCCCAAGTTTGGGATTTAATTCCATCAGAAACTAATGGAAAAATGATTTCGTTTTGTGCTCCATTTGTATTGTTATCTGCTTGAAATAATTTATTTCTGTCGGCAATAATTATATATCCTGAAGTAAGCACCTTGTTTAGAGCAACTAAAGCATCCGCATTACGATCTTTCGTAGTATATACTTTTGAATTAATTAATAATTTTGCCTTTAACATCCAAGCGGCGGCTTTATCTGCTCTACCGTATTCATTTGCTTTTGGTGCAACTAAGTCTGCATCAATAGCATCTAATTCTGTTATTAGATAATTAAAAATAAATTCTCGGGTTTGCATTGGTGGTTTAATTCCTAAAGGATCGGCATCAGTCATAAAAGGTAAATTCCCAAAAATATCAATTCCATGAAAATAAGTTAAAGCTCTTAAAAAACGAACTTCAGCTCTGAATTTAGTGATTTGAGTTTTTAAATCATCGCTTACTCCTCTACTTGTTAATTTCTCTGGAGTAGTTTCTCTTAAAAATTCATTACATAATCCAACTTGGAAAAACACTCTAGCAAAAAAAGCTTCTGTAAAAACATTGTCTTTATCCCAGGTATTAAAATTCAAGTCTTTGATCGTTTTATTATCACTTTCACCCCAAGCAATCATCGCTTCGTCGGTAGTCAATTCCTGACATTGCCAATATCCTCTAAGATATTGTGAAAACCCTTCATCTACAGATGAACCTAAATCAGACTGACCTGCAGGGCCTTCTTGACCCGTTACCACAAAACCTGCATAGATTTTAGCCAAAAACTGCTTGTAAGAATTTGGATTAGTTGCAAAAAAACTTTCACTTAATGCCTGATCATCATCTTTTGGTGCAATATTTAGATCATCTAAGCAAGAACTTAATGAAAACAAGATGGATAAAATAAATACCCATTTTAAATTCTTTATTATTAGTAATTTTTTCATTTTAATTTATTTTTTAATATTAAAAATTTGCATTCACACCCAACATAAACATTCTTGCTCTTGGGAAGATTGTTCCATCAATTCCATTGTTGAAAACCTCAGGATCAATACCTTTGTAATCTGTAATAGTCAATACATTCTGAACACCACCATATAACCTCAATGAATATTTATCCGTTTGAAATACAGATTTAAAATTATATCCTATTGTAATATTATCTAATTTTAAAAAAGATGCATTTTTTATATAATAATCAGATTGTTTTGAAGCCGCTATAAAGCTGGTGTTGCTGTAATCTATTGGTGAATTATTAATAGTTTGATTGAAAGTATCGTTAATTGTACCTAAGAAAGCTCTACCGGCATTTACGTCATCATATACATAATTCCCTAAACTTGCTCTCCATGCCATAGAGTAATCCCAATTTTTATATAGTGTCCCATTAAACATAAGCCCCATTGTTATATCGGCTTGTGGTTTATGATAATTATACTGATCACTACTATCTATTTTTCCATCTCCATTTCTATCTACAAAAACTCCTTCTATAGGTCTTCCTTCTGGAGTATAAACCTGCTCATAAACTCTAAATGAAAAAGGAGACAATCCAATGGTATGTGTTTGTACAAAAGCACCTAAACCAACACCTCCTTGTGGATCATTATCTGTAGCTAAAGCAGTGATCTTTGTTTTATTGTAAGTAAAGTTATAATTAATTCCTAAGGTGAAATTATCCTTTTGAACGGCGTCATAATTCAATCCAAAATCAATACCTTTTGATTCAAGAGATCCAATATTTGTTGGTCCATAAACCCCTAAGTTCTGTAGCGCTCCTAATTTAGTGTTAGCAAACAAATCAGTCGTTTTAGAAAAATACCCATCTATAGATCCTTTTAACCTATTATCGATAAACCCAAAATCCAATCCAGCATTGTATTTAGCACTTCTTTCCCATTTTAAACTTTCGTTATAACCATCAGGTTTAGAGATAACAACAAATTCGTTACCAAATTGATAATAGTTATTTTTAGATGTACTATATTTTTTTATCCATGCTAGAGATGTTCCTAAATTTTGCTGCCCTGTCTCTCCATAACTTAATCTTAATTTTAAATCAGAAAAAGTTTTAGAATCTCTAAGAAAACTTTCTTCTTTCATTTTCCAAGCAAAAGCAACCCCTGGAAAATTAGCCCATTTATTTACTGGAGAAACCCTAGTTGAACCATCACGTCTAAAATTGAATGTCATTAGATATTTATCATTAAATCCTAAATTTAAACGACCAAAAAAGGCTTGCAAATTATTACCTGGATCGGTATAAACGTCTTCTTTTGCTTCTTCATTTACGCCTAAACCAAATAATTTTTTGTTTCCTGAATAATAATTTTGCCAATCAAATTGTTGGTACTCATAACCTGCTAACAAATCCACATTCCATTTTCCAATAGCTTTCGTATAATTTAACTGAGCATTTAAATTTTCGTTTTTATTATGATACCAAGTATTAGAATAAGACCCAATTTGATTTGTTGGCAAATTTGGATTGTTATTATAACCCGATCTCGACAATGGGTTAATAGTTAGACTACCATCACCATCTTGTTTATCCATACCTGCATTTATAACCGCTTTTAATTCTGGTAAGAAATGAAACTTATAATCGATGTTTATGTTTCCAAAAAATCTAAATTGATTGGCAACATTTCTTTTGTCTTTTAACAAACTCACTGGATTCGATGTCCCTTTTGGCTGACCTGAATTGAACCATTCTGTATAACCATTAAAAATAGAAGTTGGATTATAAACCGATTGTGTTGGGTCATAAGAAATCGCACTTCCTATTGCTCCTTCATCCGCTATTTGTCGGAAAGTGTAAGAATAATTTCCTGTAATATTCAATTTTAAATGATCGTCTAAAAAACTAGGATTCAACGCAATAGAAGCAGTAGATCTTTTAAAATTAGAGGTATTCAAAACACCACTATTATCTGTATTTCCAATAGTTAATCTTGAAGGCACTTTATCAAACAGATTACCCATAACAGATAAATTAATATCCGAAGTATAGGAATCACTAAAAATCTCATTCTGCCAATCTGTTTTTGAATTCCCTAAAAGATTGGCTTTAAGTGGCGCTTTTTCATTAATCAATGTTCTATATTCATCAGCAGAATAAACATCTATTTTCTTAGCCAAAGTATTTAATGTAGTAAAAGTGTTGAAAGAAACTTGCATCTCTTTTTTAGACCCTCTTTTGGTAGTAATCAAAATTACCCCGTTTGATCCTCTATTACCATAAATAGCAGTTGCTGATGCATCTTTCAAAATAGAAAACGATTCAATATCATTGGGGTTTATTGCCGAAAGCCCTCCGTCAATAGGCAAGCCATCAATAACTATTAATGGATCATTACTTGCAAGCAACGAAGATCCACCACGAATTCGTATTACAGGATCATTTCCCGGAGTTCCTGAAGAAGTAACAACAACACCTGCCGCTCTACCGCTCAACAATCCTTCAACTCCTACAATTGCTCCTTTATTAAAGTCCTTAGCTGAAACCAAATCTACTGCTCCAGTAGCATCTTTCTTTCTCACAGAACCATATCCTACTTGAACAACAACTTCTTGCAAAAGATTAGCATCCTCAACAAGACTAATATTTAAAGTGACTTGATTTGTAAAGCTAATAATCTGACTAGAATAGCCTAAATAAGAAAAAATTATTTTATCTCCTTTTTTTAATGTTGGTAAGTTATATTTTCCATCAAAATCTGTTTGTGTTCCCATTGTAGAACCTTGAATTACTACATTAACTCCAGGAATTGGCTGATTCGATTTTGAATCCAATACTGTACCACTTAATGTTCCTTGTGCAAGAACACAAATTGGCATGAATAGTAATAAAAATAACAACTTTTTGTAAATTGTTTTCATACTTTTAGTTTAAATTAATTTGGTTATTGTTATATTTACCCTTACTTCGAGTGTTAAAATTAAGTAAATTTATGATTGTGAGGACATATAACTTTTTAAACCGACAACGAAAACGTGATAGTGTTGAAAACTTTCTATTTTATTGAAGTTTTTCGCCTTATTTTTACTAATATTTAAATTAATATATACATATACTACGAAAGTCATTATATTCAAATCCCAAACATGAAAAAGAAGGTTACCCTAAAACAAATTGCCAGAGAATTAGACGTTTCCATTTCTACTGTTTCTAAATCTTTGAGAAATAGCCCAGAAATAGGAGAGGAAACCAGGCTAAGAGTTCAGGCTTTTGCCAAATTTTATCATTATAAACCCAACAATATTGCACTAAGTTTAAAAAACAGAAAAACAAAAACTATAGGAATTATAATTCCAGAAATCGTTCATCATTTTTTCTCAACAGTAATTAATGGCATTGAAAGGATTGCTAATGAAAATGGCTACAGCGTAATCATCTGTTTATCTGACGATTCATTTGACAAGGAAGTATTAAACATGGAATTACTTGCTAATGGAAGTATCGATGGATTTATCATGTCCTTATCTAAGGAAACCCAACAAAAAAAAGATTTTCACCATATTACTGAAGTAATTAATCAAGGAATGCCTGTTGTAATGTTTGACAGGGTTACTCAAGATATTAATTGCGACAAAGTAATTATAGATGACGAATTAGCGGCTTATGAAGCCGTTCAAAGTTTAATTGATAAAGGAAGAAAAAACATTGCACTAGTGACAACGGTCGATTACGTAAGTGTCGGTAAACTAAGAACGGATGGTTATACAAAAGCTTTGCTTGAAAATGGTTTGCCTTTTGAAGAAAATTTGATCATAAAAATTGAAAATGTCGATAATTGTGAAATAAAAATAGGAAAGCTATTAGAAGATAAAGCTATTGATGCTGTTTTAGCAGTTAACGAATTATTTGCCGTTACTATCATAAAAATAGCCAATAAAATGGGATTAAAAGTTCCTGACGATGTAGCCGTTATCGCTTTTACTGATGGTATTATTTCTAAATATTCTACTCCAACTATCACAACTGTATCACAAAACGGAATAGAAATGGGAAATATCGCAGCAAAAGTACTCATCGAAAGATTAGAAGAAGTGCATAATGAGAAAGAATTTGATGAAGAGGAAGAAGAGGAAATATACAAAACCGTTGTAATTGAAACACATTTGATAGAAAGAGAATCCACTCAATAAAAAAATCAATTTTAATAGCAATATTAATATTCAAAAAAGTTGAAATTGATATTGCCATTGTTTTTTGCTATTACTCTTGATTTTAAAACTTATCAAACTATTTCGTTGTAGTCTCTTCAAATTCAACAAAATCTAAAATCTAAAATCTAAAATCTAAAATCTTTATTATATTTACAGCATTCAAAACTTTTACTTTTACTTCGAAAAATAAGTTTAGTTTTGATAAGCAAGGCGCTTATCGTACATTCATTTAAAATACGATAATGGAAAAGCGTAAATTAAGTTTCTGGCAAATTTGGAACATGAGTTTCGGATTTCTAGGAATACAAATGGGTTTTGCACTGCAAAACTCAAACGTTAGTAGAATATTTCAAACACTAGGTGCAAATATTGACGACATTCCCATTTTATGGGTTGCCGCACCTTTAACAGGGTTAATTATCCAGCCTATTATCGGATATTTTTCAGATAGAACTTGGACAAAATTAGGCCGAAGAAAACCTTACTTTTTAGTAGGAGCTATTCTTGCTTCTGCCGCTTTGTTTATTATGCCAAACTCTCCTTTTCTTTGGTTTGCAGCTGGAATGTTATGGATTATGGATGCTTCTATTAATGTTTCAATGGAACCATTTCGAGCTTTTGTTGGAGACAATTTACCCGATTCCCAAAGAACAACTGGTTTTGCAATGCAAAGCTTTTTCATTGGAATAGGTGCTTATTTCGCCTCAAAACTTCCATTAATTTTTACCCATTTGGGAGTTAACAATACTGCTCCGCTTGGAATTATTCCAGATTCTGTAAAATATTCTTTTTATTTTGGAGGAATCGTATTTATTATAACTGTATTATGGACCGTTATATTCTCAAAAGAATATTCTCCTGAAGAATTAGCCGCTTTTGAAAAAAGCAAAGAAAGGGTTTTCCAAAAAGAAACCCATTCATCTGAATGGTATTTGGCAAATGCTAAATCACATTTAAATAAAGGTGTTTTATTTATAGTAGTAAGTCTCTTATTTTCATTGATTATCTATCAATTTGATCTAAAAAAAGATTTATATGTTTTGTCATTAGGTCTAATTGGCCTTGGCGGATTAGCCATGTTAATCTCTGGATTAATGCAAAAATCGAATAAAACTGAAAATGGTTTTATTACTATAATGAATGATTTTCAGTTTATGCCAAAAATCATGAAACAATTGGCTTGGGTGCAATTCTTTTCGTGGTTTGCGCTTTTCTCTATGTGGATTTACACCACACTTGCTATAACTCAGCATATATATAAAACAGTTGACACTACATCCGAAGCTTACAATACTGGCGCAAATCAAGTAGGCGAAATGTTTGCTAATTACAATCTAATCGCTGCAATAGCCGCATTTATACTACCTGTATTGGCGAAATACACCAGTAGAAAATTTACCCATTTTGCTGCCTTAGTTTGTGGTGGCTTAGGATTAATTTCTGTTTATTTTATTACCGAACCTACAACATTTACAATAGAATGGCTTCCTATGATAGGTGTCGGAATTGCTTGGGCAAGTATTTTATCTATTCCTTATGCCATGCTTTCAGGCTCATTACCTTCCGATAAAATGGGATATTATATGGGTGTTTTCAATTTCTTTATAGTAATTCCACAATTAGTTGCAGCCTCAATATTAGGATTTCTTGTATCCAAATTTTTCAACAATGAGCCGATTTATGCTCTATTGATTGGTGGCGCCTCTATGATACTTGCCGGAATTATTGCCCTTACCATTACTGATACTGATGAAATTAAAATTAAATCAAATGATTAAAAAAGCTTTTATATTCGACCTTGACGGAGTAATTGTCGACACAGCAAAATATCATTTTCTAGCTTGGAAAAAAATCGCCAACGAACTTGATATTGATTTCACATTGGAACACAATGAATTATTAAAAGGCGTGAGCCGAGTACGTTCTTTAGATATCATCCTAGATATCGGAAAAATTGAAGCTTCGCAAGCAGATAAAAACAAATGGCTCATTCAAAAAAACGAAGATTATCTTTCCTATTTGGTCGATATGAATCAAAGTGAAGTTTTGCCAGGAGTAATGCCTATTTTAAACTATTTGAAAGAACAAAATCAATTAATTGCATTGGGTTCTGCCAGTAAAAACGCAAGACCAATATTAGAAAAAACTGGCACTTTATCCTTTTTTGATGCCATTGTTGACGGTAATGATGTTACTAATGCAAAACCCGACCCTGAAGTTTTTCTAATTGCTGCTCAGTTATTAGGAGCTAAACCAGAAGATTCAATTGTATTTGAAGATTCTGTTGCTGGAATTCAAGCGGCAAATATTGGCGGAATGCTCAGTATTGGAATTGGTGACAAAGAGACCCTTCATGAAGCCCAATATATCTTTAACGATTTCAATGAAATTGACACGATTTTTATCGATGAATTAATAAGAAAAAAGTAAAAAAAACTTTAACCTTTTAAACAAAATAAAAAATGAACCAAAATTATATAAAACCAGACAATTGGTCCATCATTGAAGAAGGATTTGATGTAGAAAGTGTGAAATCGTCCGAAAGTCTTTTCAGTATTGGAAATGGCGCCATGGGACAACGCGCTAATTTTGAAGAAACATACACCGGAGAAAGCTTTCAAGGAAGCTATATAGCAGGAATTTATTATCCTGATAAAACAAAAGTAGGTTGGTGGAAAAATGGCTATCCAAAATATTTTGCAAAAGTCCTAAACGCTCCTAATTGGATTGGTATCGACGTTGAAATCAATGACGAAAACCTTGATTTGAAAACCTGTACGGAAGTGAATAACTTCCGTCGCGAATTGAATATGAAAGAAGGCTGGTACAACCGATCCTTTGATGCTACATTGCAAAATGGAACCGAAATTTCGGTGACTATTCGTCGTTTTTTGTCCTTAGATTTAGACGAAGTCGGTGTAATCAATTATGAAATCACTCCTGTAAATAAAGATGCAAAGATAGTTTTCAAACCTTATATAGACGCAGGAATTCATAATGAAGACACCAACTGGGACGAAAAATTCTGGGAAACTCTGGAAGTAAAAAGAACAGGAAATGAAGGTTTTGTCACTGCCCAAACATTAAAAACCAATTTCAAGGCAACAACATTTATGCAAAATAACATTTTCATAGATGGAAAAAACGGAAACATTTCACCTTCAAATATTAAAACAGGTACTGATAAAATTCAATTTTCATTCGATGTTATTATTGCTCAAGGTCAAAAAACATCCATTCAAAAAATTGGTGGCTACACCGTTTCTCTTAACCATAATGACACGTTAAATGCAGCTGAAACTGTTATAAAAACAGCATTGGCAAAAGGATATGACCAAATGTTAGCCGAACAAAGCGATGCTTGGGCTAAAATTTGGGAAATGTCTGATATCACAATTGATGGTGATGTAAAAGCACAGCAAGGAATTCGTTTTAATATTTTTCAGTTAAACCAAACTTATTTAGGAAAAGACTCTCGATTAAATATTGGTCCAAAAGGGTTTACTGGCGAAAAATATGGTGGTTCGACTTATTGGGATACTGAAGCGTATTGTATTCCTTTTTACATGGCGACCAAAGATCAGCAAGTAGCCCGAAATTTATTGACATATCGTTACAATCAGCTAGATAAAGCCATAGAAAATGCCGAGAAAAATTTAGGTTTCACAAATGGAGCTGCACTTTATCCTATGGTAACAATGAATGGTGAAGAATGTCACAACGAGTGGGAAATCACTCATGAAGAAATACACCGAAACGGCGCCATTGCTTTTGCTATATATAACTATTATCGTTTTACAGGCGATTACAGTTATATTCCTGAAAAAGGGTTGGAAGTCTTAATTGGAATTGCTCGTTTTTGGCATCAAAGAGCCAATTTTTCCAAAGAAAAAAACCAATTTGTTATACTTGGAGTTACGGGACCCAACGAATACGAAAACAATGTAAACAATAATTTCTACACAAATTTTATTGCAAAATGGTGCATCGACTATACATTCGAACAAATTCAAAAAGTCGCTTTGGAATATCCATCAGACCATAAACGAATCGTCGAAAAAGTAAAATTGTCCGATGCTGAACTACAAGATTGGAAAAAAGTTTCTGGAAATATGTACTTTCCAAAATCTGAAAAATTAGGAATTTATCTGCAACAAGATGGCTTTTTGGACAAAGAATTAGTGTTAGTAAAAGACTTGGATAAAAGCCAAAGACCTATTAATCAAAAATGGTCATGGGATAGAATCCTACGTTCTCCTTATATTAAACAAGCCGACGTATTACAATGTTTTTATTTCTTTGAAGATCATTTTTCAAAAGAAGAATTACAACGCAATTTTGAATTCTATGAGGCATTTACAGTTCACGAAAGTTCCCTTTCTCCTTGCGTGCACTCTATTCAAGCGGCCAAGTTAGACAAAATGGATATGGCCTATACCTTTTATTTAAGAACCTCAAGATTAGATTTAGATGATTATAACAAAGAGGTCGAAGAAGGTTGTCACATTACTTCAATGGCAGGAACTTGGATGAGTATTGTAGAAGGTTTTGGCGGAATGAGAGTCAAAGATAACACACTTCATTTTTCTCCTAAAATCCCAAAAGAATGGACAGGTTATACTTTTAAAATTAACTTTAGAAATCAAATTTTAAAAGTTATTGTTAATCATACTAAAACACAGTTTGAACTCGAAGGTACAAAAAATATGACACTTTTTGTAAATGGAGAATCTGTTTTGGTAAATGCAAATTTACTAACTAATGCTTAATTAATAATTTGCTCATAAGCAACTAAGAAAATTAAGTACGTTCTTATTTTCTTAGTTGCCTTATTTTTATTTAAAAAGGTTTCTCTGAAATTAATCATTTATCAAATGAAAAAGATAATTTTACTTCTTATCATTACAACTACTACTATGTTTGCTCAAATTGAAAAAATAGAACCTCCTTTTTGGTATGCAGGAATGCAAAATCCTGAATTACAAATTATGTTTTACGGAAAAAACATAGCTAAATATCAGGTTTCAGTTTCCAATTCGATTACTATACTAAATGTTAAAAGAACTGAAAATTCAAACTATATTTTCATTACAATAAACACTAAAAATGTTACCGCCACAGAATTTATTTTTACTTTCAAGGAGAAAAATAAAGTAGTTTTTACTCAATTATATTCTCTAAAAAAACGAAGAGAAAACTCAGCGCAACGACTCAGTTTTGATGCCTCAGATACGATGTATTTGTTGATGCCAGATCGCTTCTCAAACGGGAATCCCAATAATGACAGTGATGCTTTAATGACTGAAAAATACAATCGAGAATTGCCAGGTGGAAGACATGGTGGGGACATTCAAGGCATTATCAATCATTTAGATTACATACAGGACTTAGGCGCAACAACTATTTGGAGCACACCGCTTTGCGAAGATAATGAAGCTGCATATTCCTATCATACTTATGCACAAACAGATGTTTATAAAATTGATCCACGTTATGGGACCAATGACGATTATGCGCGATTAGCATCTGAAATGCACAAGAGAAAATTGAAATTAGTAATGGATTATGTGACCAATCATTGGGGAAAAGAACATTGGATGATGAAAGATTTACCCACTCCAGATTGGATTCATCAGTTTGAAAATTATACTCAAACCAATCATAAAAGAACCGTTATTCACGACACACATGCATCGAAAAGTGACACTAAAATATGTATGGAAGGATGGTTTGCTCCTACGATGCCAGATTTGAATCAAAATAATCCGTTAGTATTAAACTATCTTACACAGAATGCAATTTGGTGGATTGAATTCGCCAATTTAGATGGTTTTAGAGTGGACACCTACAATTATGCTGAACCAAAAGCCATTGCTAAATGGACTAAAGCTATAACGGATGAATACCCTAACTTTAATATTGTTGGCGAAATATCGATGCGAAATCAAGCCCAACTTTCGTATTGGCAAAAAGACAGCCCCATTGGAAAAATTCAAAATTTCAATTCCAATTTGCCGAGTATAATGGATTTTATTCTATCCGATGCTCTTTTGACCATTTTCAATGAAGATGGCAATTGGGAAACAGGAATGATCCGAATCTACGACAATTTAGCCAATGATTTTTTGTATCCAAATGTAAATAATTTGCTAATTTTTGCTGAAAATCATGATACACATCGTGTCAATCATGTGTATCTAAATGACATTCAAAAATACAAAATGACTATGGCTGTTCTTGCTACAGTTCGAGGAATTCCACAATTGTATTATGGTTCCGAAATTGGAATGACCGGAAACAAAGACAGTGGTGACGCCTATATCCGACAAGATTTTCCCGGCGGATGGGAAGGCGATACCATTAATGCTTATACTAAAAAAGGCAGAACTGATGGTCAAAACGAATATTTCGATTTTACCCGTAAATTATTTAATTGGAGAAAAACAAAATCAGTCGTACATTTTGGAAAAATGACCCATTATATTCCAGAAAACAATACCTATATCTATTTTCGATATGATAGCAATGACAGCGTGATGGTTTTATTCAACAACAATAGTGAAACAAAATCTATTGCTACCGATCGTTTTGAAGAAAATTTAAAAAACTATACCATTGGAAAAGATGTCATTTCTGAAAAAATAATTGATATAACAAAAGATATTATTTTGGAACCAAAATCGGTTTTAATACTCGAATTGAAATAATAGATTAACTCCTACCAAACCTGAAACTTTATAAAATCCTATCAGGTTTAAAATCATTTTAAATGAAAAAAATATTTTTCTTATTATTTATAACTTCGCTTTCCTTTGCCCAAAATGCAAACAGAAAATTCATCAGTTGCAAAGAAAATAAAGGCATTTTAGAAATCTCAACTTCTGATGGTTTCTATTTGATAAAACCCTATTCTGATAAAATTATTGAAACCTCTTTTATTCCAAAGGGACAAAGTTTCAATCCAATTTCTGAAGCTGTCGTTTTAACTCCAAAAAAGAGAGCTTCAAAGGTTTCCGAAAATAAAAAATCAATTACACTTTCAACTTCTGGAATTGTAGTTTCCATCCAAAAATTCCCGTTTCAAATTTCTTATTTCAATCAACAAAAACTGTTGTTTTCAGAGAAAAACGGTTATTCTAAAAAAGACAATAATGAAATACTAGATTTCAACATTGACTCTTCCGAAGTACTTTATGGTGGTGGCGAACGCGCTTTGGGAATGAACCGCCGTGGAAATCGTTTGCAATTATACAATCGTGCCAGTTATGGCTACGAAACGCATGCTGACTTAATGAATTTCTGTATTCCGATGGTTTTATCCTCAAAAATATACGCGGTTCATTTTGATAATTCCGCTATTGGTTACTTAGATTTAGACAGCAAAAAAGACAATACATTAGAATATGAAACGATTTCTGGCAGAAAAACCTACCAAGTAATTGTAGGCGATTCTTGGACCGATTTAATTTCTAATTATACTGATTTAACCGGAAAACAACCTTTACCTGCAAGATGGACTTTGGGAAATTTCTCCAGTCGTTTTGGGTATCATTCGCAAGAAGAAGTCGAGAAAACAATCAAAAAATTTGAAGATGATAAAATTCCTGTCGATGCCATAATCCTAGATTTATATTGGTTTGGCAAAGAAGTAAAGGGAACAATGGGGAATTTGGCTTGGGATAAAGACAAATTTCCACATCCAACAAAAATGATTGCCGATTTGAATGCTAAAGGAGTGAAAACGGTGCTAATAACGGAACCATTTGTCTTAACTACTTCCAGTAAATGGCAGGAAGCAGTTGATAAAAAAATCTTGGCAACGGATGACAAAGGGAATCCATTTCAATATGATTTCTATTTTGGCAACACTGGTATCATAGACATATTTAAACCTGAGGGAGCATCTTGGTTTTGGAATATTTATAAAAACTTAATCAATCAAGGTGTTGGTGGCCTTTGGGGAGATTTGGGTGAACCCGAAGTATTTCCATCTGAAGCTAGAACTGCAGCTGGAAAAGCAGATGAAGTTCATAATATTTATGGTCACAACTGGGCAAAATTAATTGCAGAAGGTTATAAAAAAGATTTTCCAAAGGTACGTCCGTTTATCTTGATGCGCGCTGGATTTTCTGGCTCGCAACGTTTTGGCATGATGCCATGGTCTGGTGACGTGAGCCGCTCTTGGGGTGGATTGCAATCCCAAACTGAGATTGCACTGCAAATGGGAATGCAAGGAATGGGCTATATGCACTCCGATTTAGGTGGTTTTGCTGGGGATTATTTCGACAATGAATTGTATATCCGTTGGTTGCAATATGGAGTTTTTCAACCTATTTTTCGACCACATGCGCAGGAAGATGTTGCTTCGGAACCTGTTTATAAAGATATAATAACCAAAGCCAAAGCCAAAAAACAAGTGGAATTGCGTTACCAATTATTACCTTATAATTACACCTTGGCTTTCGAAAACAGTCAAAAAGGAACACCATTAATGCGTCCATTGTTTTTTGAAGAACCTAATAATCCGAAATTAGCTACCGTTTGCGAAAGCTATCTATGGGGAAATGACTTTTTGGTTACGCCAATTACAAAACCGGGTATAACTTCAACTACTATCTATTTTCCTAAAAACAACAATTGGTATGATTTTTATACGGACGAAAAACAAATGGCTGGAACTACTGCAACTGTTTCGGTTGTTGAAGACCATATTCCAGTTTATGTTCGTGGTGGCGCTTTTATTCCAATGATAAAAACAATCCTAAACACATCGAAATATTCTTTAGACAACTTTGATTTGCACTATTATTTTGATGCAAAAACTACAAACAGTTCAGGAAACCTGTACAATGATAATGGGACAACTACTTTTACTTTCGAAAAAGGAGAATATGAACTATTAAATTTCAATGGCAATTTCAATGGTAATGGCAAAGTAATTGTCCTGAAATTGGATTCAGAAATTGGAAAAAACTTTCAATCTGCTGACAAAAATGTAAATTTGATCATTCACAATATAAAAGCCAAAACCATTACTGTCGATGGAAAAATTGTAGCATTCAAAGCAAATAAAAACACAGTTGAAATTCCTGTTTCATGGAAAAAAGGAACTGGTGTTGAAATAAAAATACAACTATAAAAAAAAACGTCAAACCATTTAGAAAATTAAGAAATAGATAATGAACCTTAATTCTTTAATGATATTTTAAAAAAAAATCTATGAAAAAATTAATCTTGCTTTTAACTATTTCTCTTTTATTCACAAGCTGTTCTTCAACAAAACAAAATAAAAGTGAAACAAAAACCCCATTCGTTTGGGAAAATGCCAATGTCTATTTTCTATTAGTGGACCGGTTTAATAATGGGGATAAAACCAATGACCACACCTATAACAGAAATAAACCAGCAGATAAATTGCGAGGTTTTGAGGGTGGAGATATTAGAGGTGTAATTCAAAAATTAAACGAAGGTTACTTTGAAAAATTAGGAATTAATGCTATTTGGATGACGCCAATTGTAGAACAAATACACGACGGAGTCGATGAAGGAACAGGTTACACATATGCATTTCATGGCTATTGGGCAAAAGATTGGTCTGCTTTAGACCCTAATTTTGGAACAAAAAAAGATTTAGCTGAATTAGTCCAAAAAGCACATGCTAAAGGAATTCGGATCATGCTTGACGCTGTTATCAACCATACAGGACCTGTAACTGAGGAAGATCCTGCATATCCTGATGAGTGGGTTCGTACTACTCCAAAATGCACCTACAAATCATATGACACTTATATTAATTGCACTTTAGTTGATAACCTCCCGGATGTTAAAACCGAAAGTAATGAGAATGTAGATTTACCTCTAATGCTCATTGAAAAATGGAAAAAAGAAGGTCGTTATGAAAAAGAAGTCGCTGAGTTAGACGCCTTTTTCAAAAAAACAGGCTATCCAAGAGCACCAAGATATTATATTATGAAATGGTTGTCCGATTATATAACCAACTATGGAATTGACGGTTATCGTGTGGATACCGTGAAACACACTTATGAAAATGTTTGGGCCGATTTTTCAGTAGTTTGCAAAAATGCTTTTACTGAATACAAACAAATAAATCCAAATAAGGTATTAGACAACAATGCTTTTTTCTTGGTTGGAGAAGTGTATGGTTATGGCATTAAAGCTAAGCAATGGTATGATTTTGGAGATAAAAAAGTAAATTATTTCGAAAACGGATTCAATGGATTAATCAATTTTGATTTCAAAGGCGATGCCAATAAATCGTATGAAGAAATCTTCTCAAAATATTCGACTATTTTAAATTCAGAATTAAAAGGCTTGACCGTAATGAATTATTTGACCTCACACGATGATGGTACTCCTTTTGATAAAAAGAGAGAAAAAACCATCGAAGCAGGAACTAAACTACTGCTAGCACCTGGAATTTCGCAAGTGTATTATGGTGATGAAAGTGCTCGATCACTTGAAATAGCAGGCACTACAGGTGATGCAACCTTACGATCGATGATGAATTGGGCTGCCATAAAGACAAATCTTACAACTCAAAAAGTACTATTGCATTGGCAGAAATTAGGCAATTTCAGAAAAAAACATCCTTCAATTGGAGCAGGAATTCATCAAGAAATTACAGCAAGTCCTTATGTTTTTAGCAGAACTTATACTAAAGATAACTACACAGATAACGTAGTTGTTGGATTGGACTTAGCAATTGGAGAAAAAGAGATTTCAGTGGGAGCTATTTTTAAAGACGGAACTAAAGTAAGAGATGCTTATTCTGGAATATCAACTGTAGTTTTGAATGGAAAAGTTAGTATTGATACTGAATATGCTATTTTGTTACTGGAAAAATAAACTAGAAATCAAAGAATTTACACCTATTCGCAAAGCTCTCAAAGTAAATTAACGCTTTGAGAACTTTGCGATTTTTCTTTAATATATTTACATTAAATTAAATGAAATGAATAAAATTCTCAAAATAGCTCACCGTGGCGCTTCTGGTTACGAACCTGAGAACACCTTAATTTCCTTTCAAAAAGCAATTGATTTGAAAGCCGATGGCATTGAGCTCGATGTGCATTTAAGTTCAGATGGTGTATTAATTGTTATGCACGACGAAACCATCGACCGAACCACAAACGGTAGAGGAGAAGTGAACAAAATGTCTCTAAAAGAATTGAAAGCTTTTAAAATTCACAATTCTAAAGAAATTCCAACTTTAATCGAAGTTTTCGATATGGTCAAACAACACTGTTTTATCAATATTGAACTCAAAGGAATTGGCACTGCGAAACCCGTTATCGATTTAATAAGTTTTTATAGTAAAGAAAAAGGTTGGCATCACGATAATTTCCTTATTTCCAGTTTTGATTGGAAAATGTTAGAAGAAACTAGATTGTTAAACCCGAATATTCGAATTGGTGTTTTGACTGAAGAGTCTATTGAAGAGGCGTTGGCTTTCGCCAAAAAAATAAAAGCCTATTCCATTAATCCCGATTACACATTGCTAACAAAAGAAAATGTAGCTTTGCAACAAGAAAATGGCTTCCAGGTTTTTCCTTGGACAGTGAACTCTGAAGAAGCAATTTTAAATATAAAATCATTCAAAGTAAACGGAATCATTTCTAATTTTCCTGATAGGATTTAATTTTAAACCATTAAGAAAGTTAAGTAAATTAAGTTTTATTGTAAATAATCAGATTGTTGACTAAAAAAAGTATTTCGAGTTTTTTAAACAACTATTTATTTTAAACCATTAAGAAAGTTAAGTATGAATGTAAATAATTTGATTGATGACTAAAAAAGAAATAACGCAATTATCTTATGAAATTATTGGATTTGCCATAAAAGTTCACAAAAAACTAGGTCCAGGTTTGTTGGAGAAAATTTATGAAGAATGTTTAAAATATGAACTAGAAAAAAACGGGTACAATGTTAAACAACAAATAAATATAGAAATCGATTATTATGATTTAGAACTATCAAATCCATTGAGATTGGATTTATTAGTAAATGATTGTATCATCGTCGAGTTGAAAACAGTTGAAAAATTTCACCCAATAGATGAAGCCAAACTATTAACTTACATGAAACTATTAAGTATTCCGCAAGGATTACTCATCAATTTTAATACTACCAACATATCAAAATCTACCAAACCATTAATAAATGAATATTTTTCCAGACTTGCTGACGATTAAATTTAATAAACCTTAACTCTCTTAATGGTTTAAAAATAATTAACGTTTTTGTTACAGTACTCGCAGGCAACCATACTTAACAAATCTAAAGTCACTTAATTGTTTAAAAAATATTTCACAATACTCACACACAACTAAACTTAATTTTTCTTATATTTCTTAATGGTCAAAGAAAAGTAAAACTTAATAAATAGAAACTCTTAAAGGTTTAAAAAATATTTCAAAATACTCACACACAACTAAACTTAATTTTTCTTATATTTCTTAATGGTCTAAGAAAAGTAAAACTTAATAAATAGAAACTCTTAAAGGTTTAAAAAATATTTCAAAATACTCACACACAACTAAACTTAATTTTTCTTATATTTCTTAGTGGTTTAAGAAAAGTAAAACTTAATAAATCGAAACTCCTAAAGGTTTAAAAAATGAACTCAAATTTTGACATACTAATTATTGGTGGTGGAGCTGCAGGGTTTTTTACGGCAATCAATATTGTAGAAAAAAATCCAAAATGTAAAGTAGCTATTCTTGAACGCGGAAGTGAAGTCTTATCTAAAGTTCGTGTTTCTGGAGGTGGAAGATGCAACGTTACTCACGCCTGTTTTGAACCCAATGAGTTGGTGAAATTTTATCCCCGTGGCGAGAAAGAATTGCGAGGTCCTTTCCATCAATTTTGTTCAGGTGACACCGTAGAATGGTTTAATAATCATGGAGTCGAACTTAAAATGGAAGCCGATGGCCGAATGTTTCCTGTTTCGAATTCATCGCAAACTATAATTGATTGTTTTCTTCAAGCCACCCAAAAACTGGGCATTACAGTATTAACTGGGCAAAGCGTGCAATCTATTTTCAAAAAAGACAACTTGTGGAAAATTGAAACTCAAAACGAAAATTATATCACCGAAAAATTAATTCTTGCCACAGGAAGCAACCCAAAAATATGGGAAATGTTACAAACTTTTGGCCACGCCATCGTAAATCCCGTTCCTTCCCTGTTTACATTTAATATCAAAGATGCTAGAATTAAAGAATTGCCTGGAGTTTCGGCACAAGTTTCAATAAAAGTAAAAGACAGCAAACTTACCTCAACAGGTCCTTTATTGATCACACATTGGGGAATGAGTGGTCCTGCGATTTTAAAACTATCTGCTTGGGGTGCACGAATTTTATCCGAAAAAAAATATCAGTTTACTATTTTTGTCAATTGGTTGAATGATAGTGATTCTGAGGAAATTGAGCAGCAATTAAAAAAATTAAAACAAGAACAAGCTAAAAAAATGGTTTCCAAAAAATCACCATTTGATCTCACCAATCGTTTGTGGGAAAGTTTAGTCTTAGCATCTAATATTCAAGAAGAAACTAAATGGGCGGATTTGTCTAAAGTTCAAATTCAAGCTTTATCTAATCAACTTACAAAAGGAATTTTTCAAGTAAATGGCAAAAGTACTTTTAAAGAAGAATTTGTCACGGCAGGAGGTATTGACTTAAAGGAAATTAATTTTAAAACCATGGGAAGCAAACTGCACGAAAACCTCTACTTTGCAGGGGAAATCGTTAACATAGATGCAATAACAGGAGGATTTAACTTTCAAAATGCTTGGACAAGTGGTTTTATTTTAGCGAATGCAGTATAGTATTTTTTGTATATTTATTTAGTAAAGTTTTGATACAAACATCTTAATAAAATTATTTCATTCTGAATTTTATTAGTTTTAGTATTGAGACGTGATTTGGAATTCAAATTTTAGGAGGTTGCTACATTCATCAATAAGAAATAATTTATCCTATTTGCATCAAGTGGCAATATTTGACTTTAAATAAAATCTTACCTTATTTCAGAATAGTCATGCTACTAATTTAAATTTTAAATCAAATTAAAATTAGAAAAACATTTAGTTCTTAATCACTTTATAAGATACCGATTCATATTTTGTAATCCTTAATGTATCGGGAAACATTCTATTTGTTATATCAAAAACAATTGGATCTGGTTTGGCAAATGTAAAGCGATACAAAAAATACAATCAAACAAGTCAATTAGAGAAAGTTTAACACTGGTTTAGAATATTTAAGAAGATACCAAATGAATCAATTTATGTAAAATTCTTCTGCAAAATCTAACCAATAAATTAACGAATTCTAGATTTCAAATAAATGGAAAAAGTACCTTAAAAAAAATATTTATAACGGTTCGTGAATTTAACTTTCAAATGGCTTTAACTTGTAGTTTTATTTTGGCAAAATCTTTATAGTCATAAATAAATTAATCGTAATTTTGAAAATACATGTTTTATCAGACATTAAAATTATTCAACGAATTATAAAATTTATATTTAAATAATTTCTTTACGGTTCTACAGTAAATCAACTAATATCCTATAGTAAATGAAAAAAAATTACTTGTTAATCGCTATATTTTTAAACCTATTTACTCTCTATTCATTTGCCAATAGTTTAAAAAATAAAAATAACACAAATGATTTAAAAGAAGCATTTATTATTCATTTGATTTCACCTATTTCATTATTAAATAATAATTCAAATGCTTTTTTAACAAATACTTTAGCCTCAACAGTAATTGCTTGCGAAGGCGACAACATAACACTGATCGCAAATCCAAGCGGAGGAGTTGCTCCATACACATCCTTTAGTTGGACTGGTCCAAATGGTTTTGTTTCAACTGCCGAAAATCCAATTATAAATAACATCAAAGAAGCTGATGCTGGAGATTACATTGTAACTTATACCGATGCTGCTGCTTCAACTTTTCAGAATACCATATCTGTTATCGTAACGAAAAAAATTATTCCAACTTTTGATGCAACTGTATTTGCAATCTGTAATGGTGGTTTTGCTCCAATTTTATCAACAACATCAACAAATGGAATTAAAGGGTCTTGGAGTCCTTCAGTGGTAAGTAATACTGCAACAAACACCTATATTTTCACACCTGATGCCGGTCAATGTGCTAATAATTTTTCATTAACCATTTATGTCATTAATAATGTTACCCCTACTTTCACATTACCAAAATCAATTTGTTCAAACAACACCCCTCCACTATTATTAAATATTTCTAACAATGGTATCGTTGGGACTTGGAGTCCAAGCACCGTAAGCAATACAAATTCAGGAAGTTATATATTTACACCTTCATTAGGACAATGTGCATTACCTACTACACTACAAATAATTGTAAACCCTTTATCGGCCATTTTTTTACCAGCAATCCCACCAATATGTTCTGGCGAAGTTTTAGCCCCTTTGCCGACTACTTCGAATAATGGTGTTACCGGAACTTGGTCGCCTGCAATAAACAATACAGCAACTACAACTTATACGTTTACGCCAACACCTGGACAATGTACTACTACTCCAACAACAATGACTATTGTAGTTAATCCTACTATGCCAACTTTTACACAAGTGGCCCCAATATGTTCTGGTGAAGTTTTAGCTCCTTTGCCAACTACTTCGAATAATGGTGTTACCGGAACTTGGTCGCCTGCAATGAATAATACAGCAACAACAACTTATACTTTTACACCAACTACAGGACAATGTGCTACTAGTCCATCTACAATGACAATTGTCGTAAATCCGATTGTGGCAACTTTCACGCAAGTGGCTCCAATATGTTCTGGCGAAGTTTTAGCCCCTTTGCCGACTTCTTCGAATAATGGTGTTACCGGAACTTGGTCGCCTGCAATAAACAATACAGCAACTACAACTTATACGTTTACGCCAACACCTGGACAATGTACTACTACTCCAACAACAATGACTATTGTAGTTAATCCTACTATGCCAACTTTTACACAAGTGGCCCCAATATGTTCTGGTGAAGTTTTAGCTCCTTTGCCAACTACTTCGAATAATGGTGTTACCGGAACTTGGTCGCCTGCAATGAATAATACAGCAACAACAACCTATACTTTTACACCAACTACAGGACAATGTGCCACTAGTCCAGCTTCAATGACAATTGTCGTAAATCCGATTGTGGCAACTTTCACGCAAGTGGCTCCAATATGTTCTGGTGAAGCTTTAGCTCCTTTGCCTACTACTTCGAATAATGGTGTTACAGGAACTTGGTCGCCTGCAATAAACAATACAGCATCTACAACTTATACGTTTACGCCAACACCTGGACAATGTACTACTACTCCAACAACAATGACTATTGTAGTAAATCCTACTATGCCAACTTTTACACAAGTGGCTCCAATATGTTCTGGTCAAGCTTTAGCTTCTTTGTCTACTACTTCGAATAATGGTGTTACCGGAACTTGGTCGCCTGCAATGAATAATACGGCTACAACCACTTATACTTTTACACCAACTACAGGACAATGTGCCACTAGTCCATCTACAATGACAATTGTCGTGAACCCATTAGTGGCAACTTTCACGCAAGTGGCTCCAATATGTTCCGGTGAAGCTTTAGCTCCTTTGCCTACTACTTCGAATAATAATGTTACTGGAACTTGGTCGCCTGCTCTGAATAATACGGCAACAACAACCTATACTTTTACACCAAATACAGGACAATGCACTACTAGTCCATCTACAATGACAATTGTCGTGAACCCATTAGTGGCAACTTTCACGCAAGTGGCACCAAAATGTTCTGGTGAAGCTTTAGCTCCTTTGCCTACTACTTCGAATAATGGTGTTACCGGAACTTGGTCACCTGCTCTGAATAATACGGCAACAACAACCTATACTTTTACACCAAATACAGGACAATGCACTATTAGTCCGGCTACAATGACTATTGTAGTAAATTCGATTATGGCAACTTTCACGCAAGTGGCTCCAATATGTTCTGGTCAAGCTTTAGCTCCTTTGCCTACTACTTCGAATAATGGTGTTACCGGAACTTGGTCGCCTGCAATGAATAATACAGCAACAACAACTTATACTTTTACACCAACTACAGGACAATGTGCAACTAGTCCAGCTTCAATGACAATTGTCGTAAATCCGATTGTGGCAACTTTCACGCAAGTGGCCCCAATATGTTCTGGTGAAGTTATAGCTGTTTTGCCTACTACTTCGAATAATGGTGTTACTGGAAATTGGTCACCTGCAATGAATAAGACGGCTACAACAACTTATACTTTTACACCAACTACAGGACAATGTACCACTACTCCAGCTACAATGACAATTGTCGTGAATCAAAAAGTAACACCCACTTTTAATTCAATTGCATCAATTTGTTCAGGAGAAACTTTAGCTCCTTTGCCTACTACTTCGAATAATGGTGTTACTGGAATTTGGTCGCCTGCAATGAATAATACAGCAACTACAACGTATACTTTTACACCAACTACAGGACAATGCACCACCACTCCTTCTACAATGACTATTGTCGTAAATCAAAAAGCAACTCCAACTTTTAATTCAGTTGGGCCAATTTGTTCAGGTGATACATTAGCTCCTTTGCCAACAACTTCGAATAATGCAATTACAGGAACTTGGTCACCAGTAATTAATAATACAGCAACAACAACTTATACTTTTACACCAACTACTGGTATCTGCGCAACAACAACTGTATTAACAGTAACTGTAAACCCAAATATTGTTCCGACTTTT
The DNA here is from genome assembly GCF_004349355.1 of Flavobacterium cellulosilyticum. GTDB lineage: Bacteria > Bacteroidota > Bacteroidia > Flavobacteriales > Flavobacteriaceae > Flavobacterium > Flavobacterium cellulosilyticum. The sequence continues at coordinate 148,800 of NZ_SMFK01000001.1, forward strand.
AATGCTATTCCAGATGTTTGTTATGAATCTGTAGCACCTAGTTTACCTACAATTTCGACTAATGGAATTACAGGAACTTGGAGTCCAACGATTGTAAGCAATATAACTTCAGCTTCTTATACATTCATTCCTACTGCTGGCATTTGTGCAAGGAAAGCATCATTAAGTATAAACGTCAATACAATAGTACCCGTTTTCAATATCGTTCCTTCAATTTGCATCAACGGTACAGCTCCATTATTACCTAGTACTTCAACAAATGGAATTACTGGAACTTGGAGTCCTTCTATTATTAGCAACACAGTTTCTGGAAATTATACCTTTACTCCTAATGCTAACCAATGTGCTACAACAACAGCTTTAACTATTACAGTTAAACCAATTCTTACTTCAAATTTTACAGCTATTTCTCCAATTTGTTCGGGTGCAACAAGGCCATCATTACCTCTTGTATCAACAAATGGAGTTACAGGAACTTGGAACCCAGCAGTTGTAAATAATCTGGCATCTGGAATTTATACATTTACACCAGCTCCAAACGAATGCGCTATTGGCACTACAATGAATGTTACAGTTATTCCAAATGCAATTCCGACATTCACTCAAATTGCCCCAATTTGTTCTAATACTGCTTTAGAATCATTATCAACTACATCAATTAATGGCATAACTGGAACATGGTCGCCTGCTATGAATAATACTACTACAACCACTTATACATTTACACCAACAACTGGTCAATGCGCAATTACAACTACAATGAGCATTATTGTTAATCAATCTCCAACAGCATTCACTATTAAAACTACAGATGTGGTTAATGGCAGGCCAGATGGAATTATTGAAATAAGCAATCCCTTAAATGGCTTAGCTCCTTTTCAGTACAGTGTTAACAATAGTTCATTTACTACAAATCCTTCGTTTACAAATCTAGCTCCAGGTGATTATACCATCACAATAAAAGATTCAAATAATTGTGAGTACAAAAAAGGAGCGATAATTAACACTATGTGCTTATTCCCAAATGTCATTACTCCAAATAATGATTCTTACAACAATACGTTTAACCTTAGTGGTTGCGAGGTTGAAAGACTTCAGTTGTTTAATAGATACGGAAGAGAAGTTAATAGTTACACTAATTATACTAGTCAATGGGATGGAGCCAATAATAAAGGAGAACGTCTCCCTGATGGAACCTATTTTTATGTAGCCGAAATAAAAGGCGGCAAATCAAAAGTAGGTTGGGTATTTATATCTCGATAATTTAAAATAATAAAAGCTCCAATTGGAGCTTTTATTATTTTAAAACGAAATAGTATTTATTTCATGAAATTATTTATTCAACCACCAAATACTGAAATTCAAAATCATGGCGAAACTTACCCATAGCAAATATGGAATAAGTAAATATCCTGCAATTTTATTAATTTTTTCAAACTTAGTATACGTTTCAAATATCATAAGCCACAATAATATTATTTCGATACCAGCTAACATTGGGTTTTTCAATCCAAAAAACAAATAGGACCACAAGCCATTTAGAGCTAATTGAACAGCAAATAAAACCAATGCTTTTTTAACCAAATCTTTATCAAATTCAATTTTGTTCCAAATTAATCCCGCGGCAACACCCATCATCACATAAAGCATACTCCAAACAGGAGCAAAAACCCAATTCGGTGGATTAAAACTTGGCTTCACCAAAGTAGGATACCATGTAGTTATTGCAGTACGAGTAACCATTCCAGAAAAATAACCAATCACTAAACAGGTAACAACTACAACTAGAATCCGAGTTATCTTATTCATTTATTTTTTTTGCAAATCTAACCAAATCTTTAATCCAATTCTACAAATAAACAAAGGAAGGTATAAAACAAAAAAAGTATCTTTGCAAAAATTTTTAATTGATGTTTTCAACAAACGATTTTATTCCAAATAAATATACTCAGTCCATCGAAAATGGAAGTTTCCAATGGAGTTCGCCCAGCAATATTGCCTTGGTGAAATATTGGGGTAAAAAAGACAAGCAGATTCCTGCCAATCCTTCGGTGAGTTTTACATTGAGTAATTGCAAAACCATTACAACTTTGGCTTTCGCCAAAAAACCGATTTCCTCTGCGCTCCCAGTAGAAGATTCAGATTTCTCCTTCGATTTGCTTTTCGAGGGCCAATCAAAAGAAGATTTCAAACCTAAAATTCAACAATTTTTCGAAAGAATTTCGGTGTATTTGCCCTTCTTGAAAGAATATCATTTTACGATCGACACTAAAAACACTTTTCCTCACAGTTCCGGAATTGCCTCTTCGGCATCTGGAATGGCGGCTTTGGCAATGAATTTAATGAGTTTAGAAAAAACATTAAATCCAACGATGACCGAAGATTATTTTTTTCAAAAAGCTTCTTTCTTAGCTCGTTTGGGTTCAGGAAGTGCTTGCCGAAGTATAAAAGGGAAAGTGGTAGTTTGGGGTAATCATAACACTATTTCAGGAAGTTCGGATTTATTTGGTGTCGAATTTCCAAATACAATTCACGAGAATTTCAATAATTTCCAAGACACTATTTTATTGGTGGACAAGGGCGAAAAACAAGTTTCGAGTTCACTTGGTCATAATTTAATGAACGGACATCCATTTGCCGAAAGGCGATTTGATCAAGCTCATGAAAACTTAGACAAACTAATTGCTATTTTTGAAAACGGAAATCTTGAGGATTTTATCAAAGTGGTCGAAAGCGAAGCACTTACATTGCACGCTATGATGATGTGTTCTATGCCTTATTTTATTTTAATGAAACCCAATACGCTGGAAATTATTAATGCGATTTGGAAATTCAGAAACGCAACCAAAACACCTGTTTGTTTCACACTTGATGCAGGAGCAAATGTACATGTATTGTATCCTCATAACGTCAAAGAAAAAGTATTGCAATTTATTAAAGACGAATTAGTTGGCTATTGTCAAAATGCACAGTACATTTGTGACCAAATTGGAAGTGGTTCGATTGCATTGTAATTTTTGTATCTTTGCGCATTAAAGCATTGATGTTTTGGATTTTCAAAAAGATTAGAAATTTTTAAAATTTCACTTTTCTATACTAAACATAAAGTAAGCAAGATTAACAAAACAGAATAATTATCAACCCCAAATTGCTAATTTAAAACAGATGAAAGGACCATTATTTTACTCTAAAATACTTCTCTTTGGTGAATACGGAATTATTCGTGACTCTAAAGGATTGTCTATACCCTACAATTTTTATAATGGAGCCCTAAAAAAAGATGCACATCCATCAGTTGAAAATTTAAAATCAAATGACAATTTAAAACGTTTTGTTTCCCATCTTGAAACTTTACAAAAGGAACAACCTGAATTAGTTCATTTTGACTTAAACGCTTTGAAAATAGATGTAGAAAGCGGAATGTACTTTGACTCAAGTATTCCACAAGGATACGGAGTAGGAAGTAGCGGCGCACTGGTTGCGGCCATATATGATAAATATGCCCAAGACAAAATTACGGTTTTGGAGAATTTAACTCGCGAAAAACTATTGCGATTAAAAACTATTTTTGGACAAATGGAGTCATTTTTCCACGGAAAAAGTTCAGGATTGGATCCTTTAAATAGTTATTTGAGCATTCCAATCTTAATAAATTCTAAAGATGATATTGAAGCAACTGGAATTCCAACTCAAAGTTTGGAAGGAAATGGAGCAGTATTTTTGATAGATTCTGGAATTATTGGAGAAACAGCTCCAATGGTAAATATATTTATGGAGAAATTGAAAGATCAAGGTTTCCGAAGAATGCTAAAATCCCAATTTATCAAACATACTGATGCTTGTGTCGAAAACTTCTTGGGTGGTGACATGAAATCATTATTTGCCAACACTAAAAAATTATCGAAGGTTGTTTTGAATAACTTCAAACCTATGATTCCAGAACAGTTTCATGGTATTTGGCAACAAGGCATAGACACCAATGATTATTATCTAAAATTATGTGGTTCTGGTGGTGGCGGTTATATTCTAGGTTTTACACAAAACATAGAAAAAGCAAGAATTTCATTGAAAGATTATAAGCTCGAAGTAGTTTACCAATTTTAAAATGCTAAGTAGGAAGAACAAAATAATACTGATGAAATTCGTCGGTTTGTTCTCTGTAGTTAGAGGTTATAACATTCCGATAATCATTCTAGCACAATATCTTTCTGCCATTTTCATTCTCGCACCCGAAAAAAGAGCCTTATACATCCTACTCGATTTTGATTTATTCATCATAGTTTTAGCTTCGTCTTTAACCATTGCTTCAGGATATATAATCAATAACTTTTACGACAAAAAGAAAGACTTAATCAATCGCCCCAATAAATCTATGCTTGATAGATTGGTCAGTCAGAAAACAAAACTACAAGTATATTTTAGTTTGAATTTTATAGTTGTATTTCTAGCTATAATTGTATCCTGGCGTGCTTTTCTTTATTTTTCAGTCTATATTTTCTTGATTTGGTACTATTCTCATCGAATAAAAAAATATGCGTTTATAGGTAATTTAACTGCTGCAATACTAGCTGTTTTGCCTTTTTTCGCAATTCTATTATATTATAAAAACCTTTACGAGGTAATCTTTGGCCATGCCTCTTTTTTATTTTTATTACTATTGATTCGGGAAATGATAAAAGATTTGGAAAATATTAGAGGTGACTTAGCTAACGATTATAAAACGATTCCTATTCTTTTTGGAGAATCCGTTTCAAAAAAAATAATTACTTTCTTGACAATCGCAACAATAATTCCAGTTTATGTTTTAATAGATATATTCGACGTGGGTTATATGGATATTTATTTTTATTGTTGCTTAATTATAATGACTTTTTTCTTACTTTCCCTTTGGAAATCCAACTCCAAAGAACAATATCTTTTACTTCACAATGTTTTGAAATTTTTAATTGTAGCTGGTGTTTTTAGCATCATTCTCATTAATCCGAGTGTACTGTGGCATGGTGAGAAATTATTGCGTTCGATATAATTAATGCATTAGAAAACTATATTTAAACTAAACATCCTATTGTTTTGACCATATGGTGTATTCATTCCCTCGTTTTTTTTTTATATTTTTACATTACTTAAATATACAAAATGCAAACCATCGTATACGAAGGAATTAAAAAGACAGCTGAATCTACAACCATAATCAATGATTTTTTAGTTGTCGAAGCTCCTTTGGAAATCAACGTAAACGGCAATCCTTTTACCGTCGTGATGCGAACGCCTGGTGACGACTTGGAATTAGTACGAGGTCTTCTCTATTCAGAAGATATTTATAGAGGCATTGAAAATCTAGTTTTGACTGTTTTAGAAAATTCCGTAACTAATTTTACCAGAATAAATGCAACGATTCCTAAAGATAAATTAGGAAAAGGATATTTAAACAAAAGGTCTTTATTATCCGTTTCATCCTGTGGAATTTGTGGCAAACAAAGTTTAGACGATTTTGAAAGACCTAATACTAAACTTGCCAACCAACCAAAAATAAATCTAGACCGATTATCCGAACTATTTTCGACCATGCGATTGCACCAACATACTTTTAGTTTAACAGGAGGCTCACATGCAGCAATATTATTTAGTGATAAATATGAATTTCTTACTTTAAAAGAAGACATTGGAAGACACAATGCAGTCGATAAATGTGTGGGTGAATTATTGAATTCCAATAAATTAAAATCAGCGGCTTTTATGTTAGTTAGCGGTAGGGTTTCTTATGAAATTATTACCAAAGCATTTCTAGCAAAAATAAGCACTATTGTTGCTGTTTCTGCTTGCTCTTCTTTAGCTGTTGATTATGCCAAAGAATTTGGAATTTGTCTCATTGGATTTTCAAGAGATAACAATGCTACTGTCTATTCTAACCCTTCGGGATGTATAGAATCGACATTAAAAAACTTAAAATAGTTTCACAATGACAAAAAAAACAATAGCACAACCTCCAGTGAAATTCACTGGAATAAAGGAAATTAAAATGCCAACATCGGCAGTAGGATTCAAGGCTATCAAGTCAGCATTGACCCATATTACAGATGAAGTAGGGATAATGAAGGGGATTGGATTATTGGCCAAATTGAACCAGAAAGATGGTTTTGACTGTCCCGGATGTGCATGGCCTGATCCAGATGAAAAAAGAGCTTTTTTGGCCGAATATTGTGAAAATGGCGCCAAAGCTGTAGCAGAAGAAGCCACAAAAAACAGGGTTTCTCCTCTATTTTTTGCGACACATAGCATAGCAGAATTAGGACTACTATCCGATTTTGAACTTGGAAAAAAAGGTCGTGTTACCCAACCCATGTACCTGCCCGAAGGCGCCACACATTATCAACCGATTGAATGGGATGCAGCTTTTCAAATCATTAGCAATAATCTAAAAAAATTACAATCTCCCGACGAAGCTATTTTTTATACTTCGGGTCGTACCAGTAACGAAGCAGCTTATTTGTACCAATTATTTGTTCGCCAATTTGGGACCAATAATTTGCCTGATTGTTCCAACATGTGTCATGAATCCAGTGGTGCCGCCTTATCCGAAACACTTGGAATTGGTAAAGGATCTGTAACTTTAGATGATTTCAAATATGCTGAAGTTGTCATTGTCATAGGTCAAAACCCCGGTACGAATCATCCTAGAATGCTTACGGCTTTAGGCGAAACCAAAAAACATGGTGGTAAAATAATCAGTATCAACCCCTTGCCTGAAGTGGGATTGAAAAATTTCATTGAGCCTCAAAATCCACTAAAATGGTTGGGAGACGGAATGGATTTATCCGACTTATTTCTTCAAGTAAAAATCAACGGAGATGTGGCTTTGCTGAAAGCGATTCTGATTTTATTAAACCAAAAAGAAATGAATAATCCAGGAACTGTTTTCGACACCGATTTTATCCAAAAACAAACCCAAGGTTACGAAGATTTTATCGGTGATTTAGAAACATATAACTTTGATGATTTAGTAAATCAAACCGGAATTTCACTTTCTGAAATCGCAGCTGCAGTGGAAATTTTGGCAAACAATAAGAAAATCATTGTTTGTTGGGCAATGGGACTTACTCAACATAAAAACGCAGTAGACAACATTCGCGAAGTAGTGAATCTATTACTACTCAAAGGTAGTATTGGCAAACAAGGAGCAGGAACCTGTCCTGTTCGTGGTCATTCGAACGTGCAAGGAGATAGAACTATGGGGATTTGGGAAAGACCTGAAGAAGATTTTTTGAATGCTCTAGATGCTCATTTTAATTTCAAATCTCCAAGAAAAAATGGTTACGATGTGGTCGAATCTATTGAAGCAATGTACGAAAAAAAGGCTCATTTTTTCCTGGGAATGGGTGGAAATTTCAATTCGGCAACTCCAGATACAGAAGTGACTGCCAAGGCTTTACGCAACTGTGAGTTGACAGTACATATTTCGACAAAAATAAATCGAAGCCACCTCATTCACGGCAAAGAAGCTTTGATTTTACCTTGCTTAGGACGCACCGAAAAAGACATTCAAGCCAGTGGCGAACAATTTGTAAGCGTCGAAAATTCGATGGGAGTTATTTCGAAATCAGTGGGACATCTCGAACCTTTGTCGGAGTATTTAAAAAGCGAAACCGCAATTGTAGCAGGTATTGCCAATGCTACTTTAGAAAACACCACTGTAAACTGGACGGCAATGGCAGGAAATTATGACTTAATTCGTGATGCGATTGAGGCTACTATTCCAGGTTTTGAACAATTTAATGAGCGAATTCGAATTTTGGGTGGGTTTTATTTGCCTAATAGTTCACGTGAAAATGATTTTAGCGTAACCTATACCGGAAAGGCTAATTTCACCATCAACCAAGTCTCGGATATCGTATTGAAAAAAGACCAATACCTTATGATGACCATTCGTACCCATGATCAATTCAACACAACAATTTATGGATTAAACGACCGCTACCGCGGGATTCTCAATGAAAGACGGGTAATTTTTATGAATAGTGAAGACATTAAAGAAGCCGGATTGCAACACAACGACTTGGTCGATTTAGTCAGTCATTTTGAAGGTCAAGAACGCCGAGCGGAACAATTTTTAGTCATTCCTTATAGCATTCCACGTCAATGTACGGCAACTTATTTTCCAGAAACCAATGTCTTAGTGCCTTTGAAATCAACAGCTAGAATTAGCAACACACCTACCTCAAAAACGGTGGTAATATCCATTCATAAAAGGGAATAGTTTCAAGCCAGCTTCTATTTTACATTACCTAAGAAAGTTAGTAAAGAATTTCACCAATATCACAAATTAAAAATCTGTGACATTGGTGGTCAATAAATAATTAGGTAAATCCTTGAGGTATTAATAATAAAGTTGTTACACTTCTTTATTATAATTTGGATCAAAATCCACCATCCATTGAATTCCAAATTTATCTTGGAATAAGCCAAAATAAGATCCCCATGGACTTTCTGCAATGGGCACTTCTATTTTCCCACCTACTGTAAGACCATTAAAAATTTGGTCGGCTTCGTCGCGACTTTGAGCATTTATTGAAAGAGAATAACGATTGCCTTCGATCATTTTATGCCCTTGACTTTCTAGGAAATCGGTTGCCATAAGCACATTCTCTTTGCCAATTGGCAAAGCTATATGCATAATTTTATTGGCTTCTTTATCTGACAAAGGCGCTTCGGGATTTGGCATGTCTTTGAATCGAACGATCATTGCAAATTCACCACCAAATACTGATTTGTAAAAAGTAAATGCTTCTTCGGAATTTCCGTTGAAGTTGATATAAGGATTTATAATTGCCATGATGTACTAGTTTAAGAATTAATTAATTTTTCGATATCAAATTTTGTCATTTGCATAAAAGCATACATGGCTCTTGGTGCTTTTTCAGGGTCGTTCATCAATTTACCTAAAATTGAAGGTACAATTTGCCAAGAAACACCAAACTTATCGTCAAGCCAACCGCATTTATTGTACTTTCCTCCAGCTCCCAATTTCTCCCAATAATGGTCGATTTCTTCTTGAGTTTCGCAAGTTATGACATAGGAATTGGCGGGTGAAAATTGATATTCAGGACCTCCATTTAAGGCCATAAATTTAGTTTCATTAAGTTCAAAAATCACAACCATAGGATTTTCTGAAACTATTTTAGAGTTTTTGAAAATGGAACAATAATGATCTGCTGCTGCTTTTGCTTGGCCGTCGAACCATAAGCATGGAAAAAGTTGATTTGCCATATTTAATTTTTTTAATTTGTTTTATTTTCTTTAGCACCTTAACTCTAATGATTTACATTTTGCATAAACATCATCAAATTTCGTAACATCTTTTGAACAAACATAATTATTTTTCAGGAAAACTATAACAATTAAATGTTATTATTTCATAAGGATTTAAGCTTTAGTACACTATAACATCCTGCATTTCAATAAGGTAAATAAATTCAATGATTTTATATAACTCCATAGCCCTGACAGCAGTGGAAAGCCTTTGCTGTGTGAAAACTACTTTTTTCTGGTGGTGGCAGAGCGACCATCGGAAGCTCCTGCCAGCACCTAGAAAAAGAGTTTGAAGCCAGTGAAGCTTGGAACGAATGGCAGGAATAGCTTCTAGAAAAAAGAATTTTGAAAATTACATTCTTTAAGTACTTAATAATTAAGACTTAATCCTTAGCACTTAATGACTATCAATTGGTCAAAGGCAAGGATATAAATACTATCTTTGCAAAAATTAAGAATAATTATGAATGACAAGCAAGGCAGTAATAGAGGCGGAAGCGCTAGATCAGGTGGATCTAGAACAAACTCTAATAAGTCAAAACCTGCGATGGCCAAAAGGGCTCAAGGTCCTAAGAAAGCCAAAATAAACACCAAAGCTGCAGAAGTTGCGAGCGATAAAGTAGAGAAAAAACCGAATCAAGCGCCTAAAAGACCTAAGGTTAAAGACGAAATTCGATTGAATAAATACATTGCCAATTCAGGAGCATGTTCCCGTCGCGATGCCGATATTTATATCCAATCTGGAACTGTTAAGGTAAACGGAATTCCTGTTACTGAAATGGGATACATGGTTAAACCTGGAGATGTAGTGAATTTTGACGGTGCGACTTTGACACCTGAGAAAAAAGTGTACATCTTGCTGAACAAGCCTAAAAACTTTACAACCGCTCTTGACGAAGGTCAAGAATATCGTAATGTGTTGGAATTGGTCAAAGGTTCGACTACAGCCAAAATTGGAGCTATTGGAAGAATGGATAAAAATACGACTGGTTTATTGCTGTTTACAAACGATACCGATATGATTCGTAAGTTTACTTTGCCAACTAACAAATCATCAAAAATATATCAAGTTTCGTTAGATAAAAACTTAAAATTTGAGGATTTAGAAAAAATAAATAAAGGCCTAGTTCTTGACGGACACCGCGTTTTTGTTGAAGATGTGAGTTACATTGAGGGTGAATCGAAAAGCGAAATTGGCTTGAAATTAAGATCTGCGAATGTAAAAGTAGTACGCGCAATTTTCGAAAGTTTTAGTTATGATGTTTTGAGAATTGACCGAGTTGCTTTTGCTGGTTTGACAAAGAAAAACTTACCTCGTGGTAACTGGAGATTATTGACAGAACAAGAAATCATCAATTTGAAGAACGTATAAGTTAAAATAATTTCAACTATTAAATCTCCTGCTTTATGTATTTAAAGCAGGAGATTTTTTTTATAATAAACTCGATAAATTGATTCATAAATGTATTTTTAACATCCTAATGATTTATTTTTCGATAATATTAATAAAAAATAAAAAGAATAACTGCTGTTTTTATAGTAATCGCTGTGTCTTTTCTATTCGTTAAATGCAAAGTACAAGAGAACAAACAAGACTTTAATACCTTAGCAAATAGTTATTTTGACGATAAAAATGCTTTAAATCCATTAGAAGCTACCCAATATGGACAAAATAAGTATAATGATCAAATACAATTGGAGATCAACGATGCATATAGGAAAAAACAAGCCGCTTTTTTTGATAAATATGAATTCGCATTGTCAACAACAGATGAAAAACAATTATCCTTTGAAGAAAAAAACAGTTACGAAAATATATGCTGGAAAGTTGAAATTGAGAAAGAGTTACTAAAATACCCTACCAATCTAATGCCTATTTCTCAATTTAATGGAACATATTTAGAGATGGGAAGATTTGCTGGTGGTGAAAGTTGACAACCTTTTAAATCTGAAAAGGACTATACAAATTTTCTAAAAAGATTGGACATCATTTTCAAGTTTCTATACAACAAGAATGTACTACTTTACCCAATTTCAGAAAATTTAATTGGCTGAGCGCCTATGGTGAAGGTTGGGCTTTGTACTCTGAAAGTTTAGGAAAAGAATTAGGAATGTATCAAGATCCCTACCAATATTTAGGAATGCTTGACGGTGAAATGCATAGAGCCATTCGATTAGTTGTGGATACTGGTATTCATAGCAAACACTGGACAAGAGAACAAGCGATTCAATATTCCTTAGCCAATGAAGCTAGAAGCAAGGATGTTATCATTCCCGAAATCGAACGTTATATGGCGCGGCCAGGACAAGCATTGTCCTATAAAATTGGACAGCTGAAAATTTTGGAATTAAGACATAAAGCAAAAACTGCAATGGGGGCAAAATTTTATATCAAGAAATTCCACAAAAAAGTATTAGAATCTGGTGTAATGCATCTTGTCTTATTAGAAAAGAAAATTAACCTTTGGATAGCTGAATCAAAGCAATAAAAAAAGCTGCAAGAACACTGCAGCTTTTATATATTTATTTAAAAGCAATTTCTGTTTACTTTCCTTTATTTGCCTCTATTATATATTTTTCTAATGCCATAGACATTGATGGAGTTTCAGGAGTTGGAGCAAGAATATCAATTCTTAATCCTTTGTCTAAAGCTTCTTTTTGAGTAGAACTTCCAAAAACAGCAATTCTAGTATTATTTTGTTCGAAATTGGGGAAATTTGTAAACAATGATTTTATTCCTGTTGGGCTAAAGAATGCTAAAACATCATAATACACATCGGCCAAATCAGATAAATCACTTATTACTGTTCTATAAAAAACGGCTTGAGTCCATTCTACCTTTAAATTATTTAGCGTTATTGGCGCATCAGGATTTAATTGGTCAGAAGCTGGCAACAAGAATTTTTCGTCTTTGTACTTTTTAATTAATGGAGATAAATCAGCAAAGTCTTTTGGACCCACATAAATTTTACGCTTGCGGTACACTACATATTTTTGCAAATAGAAAGCTACTGCCTCTGATTGGCAAAAATACTTTAATCCTTCCGGAACTTTAAATCGCATTTCATCTGCGACCCTAAAAAAGTGATCTACAGAGTTTTTGCTTGTTAAAATAATTGCAGTAAAATTATTAAGGTCAATTTTTTGCAGTCTAATCTCTTTAGCACTAACACCCTCTACGTGAATGAAACATCTGAAATCAACTTTTACCTTATGTTTGTTTTGAAGCTCAAAGTATGGAGAGTTTTCCACTTTAGGCTCTGGCTGCGACACTAAAATTGTTTTCACTTTCATATTTTACATTTTCTAAGCAATCCCTTTTGTAAACAAATAATACATGAAATAATAAGGTGCTATTTCGAGAGCGCAAAGATACAAAATAAAGTAAAACAACTTACTGTATATTATATTTTGATAATTTTTAATTGAAACGAAATAGACTAACACATTGACAGACAACAAAATAACTATAATGATTGTCAAAATATTTATTGAAATTGTGTCATGATAGAACAAAAATATATTGATTGGAAGTAAAATCAGACCAATATAAGTTCTAAAAACAACCTTCTGAAGATTATATTGCTCCATAAATTCTTCAATATCGAATGCTGTAGCAATGATCTTTTCAATTAAAAATTTAGATAAAGTAAAGAAAACTAAAAAAGTAAAAATTTGAATATAAACTATCCAATCGGTTTTAGAAGCAAAACCAAATATGGACAGTGAAATCTGGATAAAGAAGGTCAATGAAATTATTTGAACAAAAAACAAGGCAATAGTAAAACCACTTTTAAGGTTACTACTGTCTTTATATACATTTGTATATTTATCAGAATAAATTAATTTAGCAAAGTCTGCAAACCGATTCTCAAATGCTGATTTTACAATTGCAATAGTAGCAAATGATAGTACAAATATGATAATTGCCCAATCTCTATTCTCGATTTCCCGTAAATGAAGTACATTTTCTGTCATATCGACGCAAAATTACTAATTTTTTATTTCATTATTTTTATTATAATTTTATTATCAATCAAATCGTATAAAAAGTTTACTTTTGCGATGAAATTATTCGAAGTATGAACGATTGCATTGTTATAATTCCTACCTATAACGAAATTGAAAACATTGAAAGCATTGTTAGGTCAGTGCTTTCCCAACACAAGACTTTTCATGTACTTGTTATTGACGACAACTCACCTGATCACACTGGAGATAAAGTGGTTCTGCTACAATCTGAATTTGAAGGAAAATTGTTTTTAGAAAAAAGAACAGGAAAATTAGGTTTGGGAACTGCTTATGTTCATGGATTTAGATGGGCATTGGAAAATAAATATGAATACATTTTCGAAATGGACGCTGATTTTTCTCACAATCCTAATGATTTAGAGAAATTATATGACGCATGCCATTTTGGGGGAGCTGATTTGGCTATTGGTTCTCGATATGTTACTGGAGTAAATGTTGTAAATTGGCCGTTAAGCAGGGTTCTTATGTCCTATTTTGCTTCAGTTTATGTAAGAATGATTACTGGAATGAAAATTCATGATGCAACAGCTGGATTTATTTGCTATAAAAAAGAAGTGTTGCAAAAGATAAATTTGGATAAAATAAAATTTGTTGGCTATGCTTTTCAAATAGAAATGAAATACAGAACCTATTGTAATGATTTTAAAATTGTAGAAGTCCCAATTATTTTTACGGACAGAACAAAAGGCCAATCAAAAATGAGTAGTGCTATTTTTAAAGAAGCCGTTTTAGGTGTAATTGCACTACGGTTAAAAAAATTAGTTAATACCTTATAAACCAAAGAAACAATGAATAGGGTTTTAATCAAGAATGCCAAAATAGTAAACGAAGGAACTATTTTTGAAGGAGATGTTTTAATTGAAAATGATCTAATAGTTGAGATTGCTGAAACTATTAGCGCTAAATCATCTGAATGTATGATATACGACGCCGAAGGAAATTATTTAATACCTGGAGCTATTGACGATCAAGTGCATTTTAGAGAGCCCGGTTTAACTCATAAAGGAGATATTGAATCCGAATCTAAAGCTGCTGTAGCAGGTGGAATCACCAGTTTTATAGAACAACCAAATACAATTCCCAATGCGGTGACGCAGGAAGTATTGGAGCAAAAATATCAATTGGCAGCTGAAAAATCATATGCAAATTATTCGTTTATGATGGGCGCTACAAACGATAATTTAGAGGAAGTTCTTAAGACAAATCCAAAGAATGTTGCTGGGATAAAAATATTTTTAGGTTCATCAACTGGAAATATGTTAGTTGATAATGAAGCCATTTTAGAACGAATATTTTCTAGCACACCGATGCTAATTGCTGTGCATTGTGAGGATGAAACTACCATAAAAAACAATCTTGAAAAATATATAGCTGAATTTGGCGATGATATCCCGGTAACCGCGCATCACCTTATTCGAAGTGAAGAAGCGTGTTATCTTTCCTCTTCTAAAGCGATTGCTCTTGCAAAAAAAACAGGTGCAAGATTGCATATTTTTCATCTTTCGACTGCCAAAGAAATGGAATTGTTTACCAATAAAATTCCATTGGAAGAGAAAAAAATAACAGCCGAAGTTTGTATTCATCATTTATGGTTTTCGAATGACGATTATGCAACAAAAGGCAATTTGATAAAATGGAATCCCGCTGTTAAAACGGCAAATGACAGAAAAGTGTTATGGGAAGCATTACTAGACGGAAGGATTGATGTCATTGCTACAGATCATGCTCCCCATACTTTAGAAGAGAAAAAGCAATCTTATTTGAAAGCACCTTCTGGAGGGCCTCTTGTTCAACATGCAGTTGTTGCAATGTTCGAAGCATACCACCAAGGAAAAATAAGCGTTGAAAAAATCGTTGAAAAAATGTGTCATAATCCCGCTAAGATTTTTAAAATTGAAAAACGAGGTTTTATAAAAGTGGGCTATTTTGCTGATTTAGTAATTGTCAATTCTGGATTGCCTTGGAGCGTTAAAAAAGAAAATATTCTCTATAAATGTGGTTGGTCACCGTTCGAAGGTTTTACATTTAAAACCCGAATTACCCATACTTTTGTTAATGGACAATTAGTTTATGCCGCTTTTAAAGTTAAAAACATACGCGCTGGAAAGCGTTTGTTGTTCAATAGATAATTATGAAGACGAAAATAATACTACCATTATTTGTTTTTTGTGCAATTCTTATGAGTTGTAATAAGGAAATAATTAAGACCCCAGATAATCTTATAGAACAAGATAAAATGGTAGATATTATGTACGACTTATCCCTTTTGTCAGCTATGAAAATTCAATATAGTAGCATGCCAGATACTGAAGCTATTAATTCGAACGAATATATCTATAAAAAATATAAAATCGATAGTCTTCAATTTGTGCAAAGCAATATTTATTATGCTTCTGATACAAAGGAGTATCAAAAAATGATACTAGAAATTAAAACACGTTTGGATAAGAATAAATCTACAGCTGATTCTATTTTTAAAATTAAGGAGAAGAAAGATTTGTTAGTTAAAAAGAAGCAAGAGAAACTTAAACAAATTAGACTAAAAGATTCAATATCTAAAATTAAAAAAGAAATAAAAACAGCATCGGATTCAATAAAAAAATATAAATTTATAGATTCGCATTGGCCATTATATATTGATGAATATCTAAAAACTCCATATTTAAAGCGTTTTTAATTTTTTCGTTTGAATACAATTTCTTTGAATAAGAAGCTTTAGCAGAAGCTCTAACTAAAAATCTCCTTTTCCTAAAAAGAGTAGATATGACCCAATCCATTCTCCACAATATCTTCATCATTAAGGGACTCAAATAGATTGATGGTTTTTTGATTTTTTTAGCCATTGCAATTGAGTTAAAAAAGTCTCTGTAAACAATGTTTTCTGAAATTAATATGTACCGTTCGTTTTTGGTTTCACGATTGATTAATCCCACCATAACTTTAACCACATCTGTAACAGCAATATATCCTGTGGTACCTGTGGTATAAAAAGGCATTCCATTTTGTACATTTTTTATCAATTTTCCGCTTCCTTGGTCGAGAAAACCTGGCCCAATTATCATACCGGGGTTAACAATAACTGCATTTACACCTTCCTGTTGTCCACGCCATATTTCCATTTCTGCACCATATTTTGAGATGGCATAATCGCTATGAGGTTTCTCGGGATTCCATTCAGTATCTTCAGTTATTATTTTTTCGTTTTCCTTCAAATCACCAAGAGCCGCAATTGAGCTTACAAAACAAAGTTTCTGCACGTTTTTGGCAATGCAAAAATTAACAATATTGGCTGTTCCTTCAATATTAATTTTACGTAATAAATCTTCGTCATTGGGTTCAAATGAAATCAAGGCAGCACAATGATAAACATACTCAATCTTTTCGAATGCAATTTCTAAAGAAGGAACATCTATAATATCACCCTTCATCCATTCAATTTTATTAAATAAAGGCTCTTTGTTATATTGAGAAAAAAGTGATTTTGTTTTTTGAATTGAATCGATATTTCGATAAATAGCTCGTACGCTTTCTCCATTTTCAATCAAATGAAGCAACAAATGTGCTCCTACTAATCCTGTACCTCCTGTGACTAATATCATATTGTAAATATACCCTTTTGTGTTTAAGACACAAAGTTTTTTTTGCCATAAAGGCACAAAGTTTAAGTCTATGAATTATTTTATGTTGTCATTGTCTTTGCTTTTTATGAAATAGTTAATACTATATTTCTATTGCTATTGAAATTGCCATTCTCATTGCCATTGCTTTTTGAATTACTATCTTTGCCAAAAATTTACTCTTCTAAAATGAAAAATATTATTACCGAATTACAATGGCGCGGATTGGTTCACGATATAATGCCTGGAACCGAAGATCAATTGTTGAAAGAAATGACTGCTACTTATATCGGTTTTGATCCAACATCAGATTCATTGCATATAGGAAGCTTAGTACCGATAATACTTTTAGTTCATTTGGAAAAATTCGGACATAAACCAATTGCATTAGTTGGTGGAGCTACAGGAATGATTGGTGATCCATCCGGAAAATCAGACGAAAGAAATCTATTGGATGAAGCTACATTAAATCATAATGTAGCTGGAATTAAAGCAGTATTGTCTCGATTTTTAGATTTTAATTCTAAAGCTGTTAATGCTCCCGTATTAGTCAATAACTACGATTGGATGAAAGGCTTGTCATTTATAAATTTTGCTCGTGATGTGGGAAAACGAATCACAGTGAACTATATGATGGCAAAAGATTCGGTTAAAAAACGCTTGTCTGGCGAAGGTGAAGGAATGTCTTTTACCGAGTTTACATATCAATTGATTCAAGGATACGATTTCTATCATTTACATAAAGAATACAATTGTTTGCTACAAATGGGAGGTTCCGACCAATGGGGAAATATTACCACTGGAACTGAACTAGTACGCCGCATGAATGTTGGCGAAGAAGCCAAAGCGTATGCAATGACTTGTCCGTTAATTACCAAAGCAGATGGTTCGAAATTTGGAAAATCCGAGGGGGGAAATGTTTGGCTAACCGCTGATAAAACTTCGGTTTACAAATTCTACCAGTTTTGGTTAAACACAACTGATGTTGATGCTGAGAAATACATTAAGATTTTTACTTTCTTAGACGAAGCAACTATAAATACTTTGATCGAAGAACATAAAGTAGCACCGCATTTAAGAGTTTTACAAAGGAAATTAGCTGAAGACTTGACTGTTTTTGTACATTCAAAGGAAGATTTGGAAAAAGCGACTAAAGCATCAACTATTCTTTTTGGAAATGCTACAGCCGATGATTTGAAACAATTGGATGAAGCAACCTTTTTAGAAGTATTTGAAGGCGTTCCACAAGCAGAAATCTCAAAAAGCGAAATAGAAGCAGGAATACAAATTATAGGCGTTTTAAACGATAGAACAGGTTTTTTTAAATCCAATGGAGAAGCTAGACGTGCCTTGAACGCCAATTCTATTTCAGTAAACAAGGAAAAAGTAACGGAAGAATTTGTGCTTTCGACCAAAGATTTGATCAACAACCAATTTGTGTTGTTACAAAGTGGAAAGAAAAATTATTTTGTGGTAAGGATAGCTTAAAAGGTTAACTGGTTAGTCGTTCAACTGTTTGCGAAAAATAGTATTATCTTTTTGATTTTGTGACAAGAGCGGCTTAAACATTAATGGTTTAAGCAATTAACCGAATAACCTTTTTACAAAACCATTAAATTACAACCACGAATATCCGAATTATCAAAACGTCCCAATACTTCAAAAGAGTTGTTGGGATTTTTTTTACCTAAATCTTGGGTGGCAATAAAAGAACAGGAATTAATATTGGCTAAATCAATCACATTAATACCGCCCGTTTTTCCTTCTTTAACATAGGTCAAGGCATCCTCAGTGTCTCGAATGAGGATTTGTATCCAAGAAGGACATTCGAACACACCATTTCCCAAAGAATAGGCTTGCGATAACAATTCAGTCATTCCATATTCAGAATGAATAGCAGCAACTCCAAATCCATTGCATAAAATTTCGTGCAATTCTTCGCGAATAATTTCTTTGCGCTTGCCTTTCATTCCACCAGTTTCCATAATAATGGTATTCTTCAATCGAAAACTCTGGTATTCAATCAAATCTAACAATGCATAAGTAACTCCAATCAAAATAATATTTTGACCTGCATTGTCTAACTTTACCAGTTTTTCAGTAAGCTCTTTATAATTATGAAGATAAAAACCACTTTCTGGATTATTGGTTTTATTTATTAAATCTTCAACCATATAAATCAATGACGAACCTTCACGTTCTAGATAAGAGGGTAGTAATGCTAGAACCACGTAATCTTCAATATTTCCATAAAACTGCGAAAATCCATTGAGATAACTTTCTTCATACAAAGAGACTTCCGTAACAAAATGTTTACTCGTAATCATTCCTGTCGTTCCACTACTGCTAAAGATTTGTTGAGCAGCATCCTTGTTGGAAACTACTTTATGACTTTTAAAAAACTGAATGGGCAAAAATGGAATTTGTTTTAATGATTTTACTTTTTGAACATCTGTTTTCAGGTAATCACAAAACTCATGATAAACCAAGTTATTTTCATATTGAAATCGAAACACTTTAAGTGCTACTTTTTCAAATTGCTTTTGGTTTGAAATGGCGAATATATCAGGAGTTGAAGACAAAAATATTTTTTTTTTTACAAAAGTAATTAAATAAAAAACACCGCAACTTTTCAGTAATAGTATTTAATAATTAATTTTAGAGTAACTACCTTTCACTTTTCGGTCATTAGGTAGTTTTAGTTTACATTTTAAGTTGGATTTTTTGTTGATTTTTTAAACACAATTGTAATTATCGAAACACAACCAATTATCAAATACACTTATAGAATCTAATTCAACATTTTCGATTTTGAACTTACAATAATTTTAGGAAAAGACCTCTACTTCTACATAACAGAAAGAATAAAAAAATAGCGACAAATTTAATTGTCGCTATTTTTTTATTCTTTCTTAAATCCACCTTTCAGGAAAGCTCA
The DNA here is from genome assembly GCF_004349355.1 of Flavobacterium cellulosilyticum. Taxonomy (GTDB): domain Bacteria; phylum Bacteroidota; class Bacteroidia; order Flavobacteriales; family Flavobacteriaceae; genus Flavobacterium; species Flavobacterium cellulosilyticum. The sequence goes on from NZ_SMFK01000001.1 coordinate 168,693, forward strand.
TTAATATCCATCTGCTAAACTATTTTGTTTCCAATTTTTTATATCAGCTATTTTATTAGAGGAATAATCAACTTCAAATAAATTACTAACCAAAACATCATTATCTCGTGACCAAAAAAACCATTTACCAGTTTTAATACCTTTAGTGTATTCGCCCATTGAAGTTTTGTTTCCTTGCTCATCAAAAGCAACCCAAACCCCTTCTAATTTTCCATTTTCAAAAAAACCTTGTTGTAATATATTTCCATTCTCATAAAAATAAGTTGCTCTAATTTTTTTTCCAAATAATTCCAATACGGGTTTTGACTCTTGGGCAAATAGTGTTCCTGTGAACAAAATTGCGATTAAAATTATATACTTTTTCATCTTTATGGTTTTTTATATGTTTTTTAATTACTACTCAAATGTAGGGAATTAATTTACATTAAAAAAACATTAGCTTAACAATTTCTTTACATTGGACAAAACTTAACATTGGAAACTATTTCAAAATAAAAACAATCTAATTATTTCCATATTCTTAAATAATAGAAAGTTATGAATTTCTGAAATTTTATTTTTTTGATAATATCATTAACATGTTGCAGCATTAATTTTATACTAATGATCGCGTTACGAATTATCTATTATTAGGAATAGATGTACTACAATTTTAGGAATTAAAAATAGCTGTTTTCTGGTGGATTTATTAATCCTAAAGCAAAAGAAACAAGTTAAGATTGTTATTTGCAAAAAATTTCACTCTGACGAGTCTATTTGCTAGCACATTACAATCCATTAAAGTATATAATCGAAAATTACCCAAACTTTAAAAGGAGGAAAAAATAATTAACTAAATTATTGAAGAGAAAATTAATCGAAAAAAATTAGAATTAACTATCTAACAATCAATTTTCTAGTTGCAGAAGAAGTGTCTCCTTCACTGATTTTGATAATATAAACACCCGGAGAAAGGCTAGAAATATTCAGTTCTTTTGAACTTATTGTAGATTGCAGTACTTTTTTTCCTAATACGTCAAAAATAATTATATCCTTATTTGAATCGTTTTTTGACGTAATATATACTTTTCCATTGCTTGCTGGATTAGGGTACAAGTTTAGACCTTCAATAGAAGTTGATTCTTGAATTTTGGATTGTTGCTTAGACTCTTGAGCAGAACCACTCAGCGTAAAGAAAAAAGCCAATAAAATAGTAATATAAAAGTATTTTTTTGCCATCATTAGGATTTGGATTTGTAAATGTATAAAAAACATTTCAAAATGTATACCAAAGTTAATAAAAATACGTTTAGCGAAGTAATTTATATAAATATTAACTTGAAATGTACTATTTAACAGATATTATTAAACAGTAAATCTATTTGAATTTTTATTTGCATATCGTAATTTCAGCACTAGAAACATGCATAAATAAAAAACACCTCCCAAATTTGAGAGGTGCTTTATTAAAGTATTTTAAAATTTAGAAAGCATAACCAGTCCAAGTAAATACTGAAGTATTAGCTCCAGTTGCTCCAGTTGGAGAAACAGTAATTATTCCTGTACTTGTACCTTTAAAGTTGTTATTTATATCTAAGTTTAAACCTTGCCCAGTAATTATTACTGATGAAGTATTGCCTGCATCTCCTTTAGAATCTGTATAGTTAACAAACCCTTTTGTTGGAGCTGGAGCTTTAGTCCCTAATATTGCTAATGAATTAGTCATTGTAATACCACTATTTCTTCTGATTTTTATAATTGCATCCAATGCAACTACAGAGTTTGAAACAATAGTAATGTTTTTCAATACGGGGTTAGATTGACCTGCTTGAGTTGGAGCTAATCCATCAAAGTTACCATCACCTTCAACACCTCTTGGGTCAGAAGTTACATCATTATAACCTAGTTCTCTAATACAGTATGCGTTATCAATTGTTCCAGTGTATCCTTGAGTATAGTCAAGCATGTCATCTTTAGCATTTACTACTAGTATGTTTTTTACATTTACTGTTCCTCCAAAAAACTCAATAGCATCATCATCACCGTATTTAGAAGCGATATTTTCTACTACAGTTCCACTTCCTACTGAATACATAGTAAATCCGTTAAATTCTTTATCACCATTAATTCTAGCTCCAGTGTATTCAACAGTTACATATTTAAGAGTACCAGAGTTGTCAGCTGGATCAGTACCACCGTATGTGAAATCAACAACTTCAGTAGTTGCCGTACCACCACCACTTATAGGTGCTTTACCCATAAGTAATAAACCTCCCCAGTCACCTGCTCTTGGATTTCCTGAATTTGAAGTAAAAAGAATAGGTAATGCTGCTGTACCAGAAGCATCAATTTTAGCTCCTTGCTCAACTGCTAAATATACATTGGTTCCACCAGGAGTTGCTTTGAAAGTTGAACCAGCTGCGATTGTTAATTTAAATCCGCTTTTTACAACCAATGCTCCATCTAAAATGTAGTCTCCTTTAGGTAAAGAAAGGTTTGCCGTAATATCACCTTTAAGACTTGTTGCATCGTAGTCTAAATCAGTTAGTGATGTTATTTTACCATCTTTAACTGCAACAGGTGTTGTTGTAGCATTATCGCTGCTACATGATACAATAGTTCCCGCTAGAACTGAAAAAAATAGGAATTGTTTAATTGTGTTCATCTTTAAAATTTTTTGTTTTATTATATTTTTATTAGTGCAAAGGTATCATCGCTTTGTTAACTCATTGTTACAGCGTTGTTATCATAATGTAATTAATCTATAGGTTCCAATAGATTCCTAAACTTGTAAATACCCCTTTTTTATATTGACCAACTTCAGCTTGACCAACTTGGCCGTTGTTGACATATTCCTTAGTTAATTTAAAATCTGGGTTTAAAATGTTTTTTAATGAAAAGTTGATTCCCAATTTGTTTTTTATAAATTCAAATTTGTTTACAAAATCTAATGTAGGAACTCCTTTCTCAACTATATTTTCATTTGTTGATGTACCAATAGAGTATATTTTATCATAAAAATAATTTAATACTATTGTTGATGTTAAACTGCTTTTTCCTGTTTTGTAATTATAACTCAAATCAGAATTAATTAATAATGGGGAAGCACCTTCTAGCTTGTCACTTTTATGTGTAGGCAAAATTGTCAATCTGTCATTTGGATTGTCAATAATTTTTTGATTTGTTATCAAGTAGGATAAATTAAGCCCCCCGGTAAGATTTGATCTTTTTGAGGAGTTGACATCATCAAATCCAAAAATTGTTTTTCTTACTTCTAATTCAAAACCAGTTGCATAAGCGTCACCTAAATTTACATACGACAATTCATTTGATGCTGAAGCAACGTTGATTCTGTTAATAGGATCTTTTATTTTTTTGTAGAAACCACCTAAAGAGATGATCTCGTTTTTAGATAAATAATAATCATATTTTAAATCGAAGTTCAAGTTTGTTGAAGGTTTTAAGTCAGGGTTACCAAAACTAGCAAAACTGATTTCTTCGTATAAAAAGGGCGCTGTTTCTTTAAACTGCGGCATTGTATAAGTTTGACTCGCAGCAAAACGTACTGCATTTTTATCTGACAATGTATATTTAGCAATTAAACTTGGTAAGAAATAATTTTTTTTGATTACCGAAGGATCAATTGTTAGAGTATTTACACTACTTGAGATATTCGTGTCCCATTCCACTTTTTGATTAATGTTTTCATATCTCGCACCTAGCTGTACTGTAAATTTGTTATTTATAGGATAGGTCAACTGTGCATAAGCAGCATATAAATCTCTTTTTCCAGTATAATACATTGGTTCAAAAACATTAGAAACTCGTTCGTCTCCCCTAGCAGTTTTCATTTTGAATGTATTGTTAACTCCGGCTTGATTAAAGACAGCATCAGGATTATTTATATCAATAACTACATTATTACTGGGAACATCAAAGTTAATTTGTGTAAAATCAAATTCCCTCTTTGTATTTCTATAATTACCTCCAAAATTTAGTTTTTTAATAAGTTCAGCATCAGGATTAAAAGTGTAGCTCAATTCAGCTTTACCAGCTAAATCTTTTTCGTTTAGTACAGAAAAATACCTATTATTTAGTACTGATGAGTTTGTAGCTAAAATATAATTTCCGTCTTTATAGTCGTATGAGTTTGTTTTTCGATCAGGCTCACTTGCATCAATTTTATTATAGGAAGCGCTCACATTAGCTTCTAATTTCTCATTAATTTTGTAATCGAACAAAAGCTGATTTGAGAATAAAATATTATTATTGGTCTGTTGTCTTCTTATGAATGATTTTTGGCCTGAATCAAAATTATCATTTATACTTACTGAAAAGCCTGTATAATCACCCATATTTTCGTTTGAATCGTGTATAAACAATCCATTATAAGAGATGCTTTTACCAGAACCAAATTTATATTTAACATTGGCTAACCCAGATTGTGTTGAATTGTAATTGTATTTTTTGTATTTCAAATCTTGACCTATTCCTCCATTAGCATTTATATTTCCTGTTTTTCCTTCTTTAAAACTAAATTCACTAGTTGAAAATAGAACGGCAAAAAAACTTAAGCTTTTGTAGTTTTCAAAATTAAATTTATTTCCAACTGCAACAGAAAAATTAGAATTCACTGTGCTTTTTATTGATTGTGGCTTAAAACTAGTTTTAAAACTATAAAAATTTAAGTCGGTAATTGGAACGTTTTTTTTATCTCCCACAAAACCAAAATAACTATGACCATCAGGAGCCTTAAAAATTGAATTTAAAGTGTTGGAATTGTAACCGCTTCCAACACTAATGTTTAGTACTGATTGTGTTTCTAATTCTTTTGAAGCAATATCAATGTTAGCACCAGCTACATCGCCGTACAATGATGCGTTAAAAGTCTTGTTAACATTTATGTTTTTAATGATATTTGTAGAAAAGAATTTTAAAGCAATATTCTTGTATTCGGGATCTTCAGAGGGTAATGGTAGCCCATTCAATGAAGTTGAATTGTACCGATCTCCTAATCCTCTAACATTTACATTTTTGACACCCTCTTGTTCCGAAACTCCCGAAGTTTTTGCAACTGCTCCAGCAGCATCTCCAACTCCTTTTCTTGATAATTCTTGAGCTCCAATAGCTTGTTTTATTTCAACGGCATTTCTTTGCTCTAATAATAATGCTGTTTCTATTGATCTGTTGACATTGGTTTTGATAATAACATCTTCTAATTTATAGCCTCCAGAACCTAATGCTTTGTCCACAATTAAAGTTTTACCTTCAACCACTGTGATAAGAGTTTCTAATGGATCATAACCTACGAAGCTAAATTGAATCGTATAATTTCCAGCATCGGCATTTAATGTGTATTTACCGTTAATATCCGTTATTGTGTTAATTTTTGTTCCTTTAATAACAACATTTGCAAAAGGCAATGTTTCGTTTTTTGCATCTTTATCAGTTAATGTTCCTGTTATAGTGCCTTTATTTTGTGAAAAACAAATTGCATTAATAAAAAGTGCCAAAATGAATAATCTAATTTTCATGTTTATTTAATTTTTTGCAAAATTATAATTAAAACGGAAAGTGTAAGTTAACTGTGTATTATCATTAGGTGTCTTGAATGTTATAGAATCGTTATCATATTAAATTACGGTTAACAAGGGTTTTTAACCATTAATATATTGTTATATTTACATTTTAAATTGAAATTGAGAGCTAAATTTTGCCGAATTTCTAAAAGATTAATATTATTTTTTTCAATATGAAAAACAGAAACACTAAGATTTTACTTGTTGACGATGAACCGGATATACTAGAGATTGTTGGTTACAATCTAGCTCAAGAAGGATATCAAATAATAAAAGCTTCAAATGGTAAAGAAGCCATACTAAAAGCTAAGAAAGAAATCCCAGATCTTATTATTATGGATGTCATGATGCCCGAAATGGACGGAATGGAAGCTTGTGAAATGATAAGAAAAATTCCTGAATTAAGTCAAGTGATTATAACTTTTTTAACCGCCAGAAGTGAAGATTATTCTCAAATGGCAGGTTTTGATGCTGGTGGGGATGATTATATTACAAAACCAATCAAACCAAAATTATTGGTTAGTAAAGTTAAAGCATTGTTACGCCGTCGAAATGAAAAAGAAACAAGTAGCGAAACTTTAAATGTTGGTGGAATCGTAATAAATCGCGAAGAATATATAATCATAAAAGATGATGTTGTAATTGCTTTACCTCGAAAAGAATTTGAACTTTTCTATTTATTGGCATCTAAACCAGGAAAAGTTTTCAAAAGGGATGAGATCTTAGATAAAGTTTGGGGAAATGAAGTCATAGTAGGCGGAAGAACTATTGATGTTCACATTAGAAAACTTCGGGAGAAAATAGGCGAGGAATTTTTCAAAACTATTAAAGGAGTTGGTTATAAGTTTGAAATTTAAACTATAAATGCCATATTAGCAATTGTTAAAATATAATGAAAATAAGTTTAAAAAAAACTTTTAGGTTTGCCGCGATATCAGCATTCTACATCAGCATCTTTGGTGGTTTTGTAGTGCTTGTCATGGTAAAAAAAATGATTAATTTACCTTTTCAAAATTTATTAATCTTTGTATTAGTGTTTTTTGGATTTATTTATTTATATACCTTTTTAGTATTACAGTACAGAGTAGAAAAATTCATTTATAGAAGGGTAAAAAAAATCTATGAAGATATTTCTTTATTAGAGTCCAGTACCTTTATTGAAAAACCTATAACAACGGATATCGAAGAACTAACACGAGAAGTAAAAAAGTTTGCTACAAGCAAAAAACTCGAAATCGAAATGCTAAAAGTTCGAGAACAATACCGACGAGAATTTCTTGGAAATGTTTCTCACGAACTTAAAACACCCTTATTTACTGTTCAAGGTTATTTGTCTACACTCCTTGATGGCGCAATGGATGACAAAACAATTCGAAAAAAATACTTAAAACGAGCTGAAAAAGGGGTTGAAAGATTAATTTATATAGTGGAAGATTTAGACATGATTACCAAACTTGAAGTAGGTGATTTAAATTTGGATTTTTCTGAATTTGATATTGTCGATTTAATCCAAAATGTTTTTGATTTATTAGAAATGAAAGCGGATAAAAAGAAGATTTCATTGGCATTCGATAATTACCACATTCAACCTATCTTTGTATATGGAGACAAGGACAAAATTCAACAAGTATTAGAAAATCTAATTGTAAATTCCATAAAATATGGTAGAGAATCAGGATTAACAGAAGTTAGCGTGATTAATTTGACTAAGAAAAAAGTATTAATCCGCATAAGTGACAATGGTGAAGGTATCGAAAGTCAAAATATCCCTAGACTATTTGAACGATTTTTTCGAGTAGACAAAAGTGGTGCTCGTTCTGAGGGAGGTTCCGGTTTGGGACTTGCTATTGTAAAGCATATTATTGAAGCACATAAAGAAAAGATATATGTAGAAAGTGAATTTGGTATAGGATCTGAATTTTCTTTTACATTAAAAAAAGCGCAAGCAAATAATTTAAAAAATATATTGTAATAAAGTGATAATCAATGTTTAAAGAATTATTTATCAGAATTTAGCAGCAATTTGATAACAATTTGTTTACATGATAACATTGCCTTAACGTTATCTTAACATTGCATCCGCAACTTTGTCCCATAAAATTAATTAACACAATTAAGGATGAAAAAAATTACACTGGCGTTTTTGATTATAAGCGCAATTGTTGCAAATGCACAAGAAATACATAGAGATACTGTTTATTCATCTTTGAGAGAAAAAGTTGACGAGCAAGCAATGAAAATTGCAGGCTATGACGAAAGAATTTCTGCAGACGAATCTGTTCTTAATGAATTAAATAAAATTAAAATTTCTGGTTATATACAGAGTCAATTTGAAATGAATGATGTTTGGTCAGCTGATGGAAGTGTACATGGATCTGGAACTCCTACTGTTAGTAATTCATTCTCTCTTAGAAGAGCAAGGGTTAAATTTACTTACAAACCAATTGATGGTGTGAATTTTGTATTGTGTCCAGACTTTCAAGTCAATAAAATTAGTTTGAAAGATGCATTTGTACAATTGAATGACCTTTGGATCAATACTTTTTCATTATTTGTAGGACAGTTTAACAGACCTACATATGAAGTAGAGTTTTCCTCATCAGCAAGAGAATTTGCTGAAAGATCTTTGATGACAAGAACACTTTATCCTTCTGAAAGAGATCAAGGAGCTAAATTAGAAGCGGATTTTATGACAAAATTCAATGTTCCTTTAAAATTGCAATTTGCCGTGTTAAATGGGAATTTTGGTGAAGGTGCTATAGATAATCAGGTAAAAGACATTGATAATGGTAAAGATGTAATGGCTAGAGCAGTTTATTCTTTTTCAATGCCAAACAAAGGTTTGGGTATCGATATAGGTGGGCATACTTATATAGGAAACACTACAGTAATTGCTCAAACAACTCCTGTGCCAACTGTTTTTAAGGATGTAAATAATAATTCATTTACTCCAATAGTGGGTGATAAATTGAAAAAAGAATTGTTTGGAGCTGAGATGCAAGTGTATTACGATTTTCTTGGCGGATTGTCTTTAAAATCAGAATACATTAGAGGTACTTATTCAGGAACAACTAATCCAACTCAGGTGAACTCATCATTCAATGCTAATAAAGTAAGAAATATAGAAGGTTATTATATTTCATTAATTAAAGATGTAGGTAAAAATAATGTAGCTTCTATACGCTATGATGTATTTGATCCAAACACTAAATTATCTGGAGATGCAGTTACAAAGAAAGATGATTTAAAATACAATAACTGGACCTATGCATGGCAGTATTTCTTTAATTCAAATATTAAATTAATGGCTAGTTATACTATGCCTATTAATGAAAAATCACTAAATGCAGGAGCTGATTATATAAAAGACAAACATGACAATGTTTTCACACTAAGATTTCAAGCTTCGTTTTAATAAATTGGTTTAAAAAAAAAACAAATAATAATAAAAATGAAAACAAAAAATTTAAAAATAGCAGCAATTTTATTAGTCATAATGACAATAGGATTATCATTTACATCAATTGACAAAATAACAGTTAAGGGTTCTGATACTCTAGTTATTTTATCTCAAAAATGGGCCGAAGTATATATGAAAAGCCATCCAGGTGTTTCAATTCAAGTAACAGGTGGAGGATCAGGAGTTGGAATTGCATCTTTGATTAATGGTTCTACAGATATTGCAAATGCAAGTCGTCCTATGAAAGCTTCAGAAGTTAGCAAATTGAAAGCAAGGTACAATACTCTTGGTGTTGAAATACCTTGTGCTAAAGATGGTTTGTCCGTTTATCTTAATAAAGCGAATGGAATTTCTGAACTTACAGTAAAACAAATTGGGTTAATTTTCTCAGGAAAAATTACAAACTGGAAAGAAGTTGGAGGAGTTGATGCTGGAATTAGATTATATGGAAGAGAAAGTAGTTCAGGTACTTTTGGATTTTTTCAAGATAATGTAGTAAAAGGAGATTATTCTCCAAACTGCCAAACTTTACCAGGAACCGCTGCTATTGTAAATGCGGTAAAAAAAGATAAATTTGCCATTGGATATGGTGGTGCTGCTTATGCAGAAGGTGTAAAAGATTGTGCTGTAAAAGTAGATGATAAAAGCAAAGGAGTTTATCCAACAGCAGAAACAATTAAAAACAAATCCTATCCTATTACTCGATACTTGTATATGTATTTAAAATCTAGACCAACGGGAGAAACTAAAGCTTTTATAGATTGGATATTAAGTCCCGAAGGACAAAAATTAGTTGTTGAAACTGGATATTTTCCGGTAAGATAATAAAAACTCTGAATCCCTTGTTCGCTTTTCGAATAAGGGATTCTTTTCCTTTTAATAATAAATAAAAAAAACGAAATGATGAAATTTAAAATTGTTACTTTATTATTAGTACTAATAACAGTTGGATGTGGTTCTAAAGAATCGAAAAAAACAACAGTAAAAGGTTCAGATACCATGGTGATTTTATCACAAAAATGGGCTGAAGCATTTATGAAAGAGCATCCTAAATCTACAATTCAGGTAACTGGTGGTGGTTCGGGTGTAGGTTTAGCAGCATTAATTAATGGTTCAACTGATATTGCAAATGCAAGTCGCCCTATAAAACCATCAGAAATAGATCAAATAAAAGAAAAATACAAAGAAAATGTAGTAGAAATTCCTTGTGCCAAGGATGGATTATCTGTTTTTCTTAATCAAGGAAATTCAGTTTCAGAACTTACAATACAACAGTTAGGTGATATTTATTCCGGAAAAATCACAAACTGGAAAGAGGTAGGCGGTGACGACGAAAAAATCCAATTGTATGGTAGAGAAAGTAGTTCAGGTACTTTTGAATTCTTTAAAGAGCATGTAGTAAAAGGAGATTTTTCTAAATATGTGCAAACTTTACCTGGTACTGCTGCAATTGTAAACGCAGTTAAAAAAGATAAATACAGTATTGGATACGGAGGAGCAGCTTATGCTGAAGGCGTAAAAGACTGTAAAGTAAAAGTAGACGCTACTACTGAAGGGGTTTTACCTTCTGCGGCAACTATTAAAGACAAAACTTATCCAATTTCTAGATATCTATACATGTATCTTAAATCAAAACCAACTGGAGACGCTAAAGAATTCATAGACTGGATATTAAGCCCAGCAGGACAAAAAATTATTGAAGAAGTAGGGTATTACCCACTAAAATAATTTTTTTTTAAAACAGCATTCCTTATTTTAGGAGTGCAGTTTTGGATTTGTATATCTATCAAATGCGCATATCCCAAAATTGGTTTTAATTACTAATTTTACAATGCGAATAAAATATGACCGATAAAAAACAATCCATATCTACATATGAATTATTAAATAAATCAAATGAATTCCCAATTTCCGATTAATCAAAATTTCACCAAAGAAAGCCTGAAAAAACAATTCAGGCTTTCCGAGTTTCTAGCAGAGAAAATTATATCATCAATTGCATTTCTTTCGATTACAATCATTATCTTGATCTTTTTCTTTGTTTTTAAAGAATCGCTACCCATTTTTCATTTTGGAAAAAGCGAGAAGGCAAAAACAGAAGTAAGTTCAGAATCAATGCCTGAATCATACGGATCTACTTCGGTTGAGGACTTAAAACCAGAGTCCTATGGCTCTGAACCAAAAGAAGATTTAAAACCGGAGGCCTATGGTGAACCGGTAAGTCAATCCGATTTAAAACCAGAATCTTATGGGGAACCGGTAAGTCAATCCGATCTAAAGCCAGAATCTTATGGGGAACCAGTAAGTCAAACAGATTTAAAGCCAGAAACCTATGGTGATGTAGTTGTAGAACCATTGACGGAGACTACTACAAAGGATTCTAGTATAAGTGAGGAGAACCAACATCAAGACAAGGTTGCGGAAAACAATGAAGGAACTGATCAAACTTGGAGTACATTCCTAACTACAGAATGGGTTCCTGTTTCAAACAATCCTCGTTTTGGTTTAATTGGATTACTTATTGGAACAATAAAAGTAACTATAATTGCAATGCTAATTGCTGGACCACTAGCAATTTTAGCCGCACTCTACACCTCTTGTTTTGCTTCTAAAAGAAAAAAAGAGATCATTAAACCTATTATCGAAATGCTTGCTGCTTTTCCTTCAGTGGTTATTGGTTTTTTTGCATTAATTGTGTTAGCTACTTTTTTCCAAAATATATTTGGTTACGATTCTAGATTAAATGCCTTTATTGGAGGAGTTGCAATGGCTTTAGCAGCAATTCCAATTATCTATACTATTTCTGAAGATGCACTTTCTGCAGTTCCAAAAACCTACACTGAGGCAAGTTTAGCACTTGGCGCAAGCAAATGGCAAACTGCTTTCTTCGTGACATTGCCAGCCGCAACACCAGGGATTTTTGCCGCCTTACTTTTAGGTATTGGTCGTGTTTTTGGAGAAACGATGATTGCGCTTATGGCTACTGGAAATGCAGCTTTATTATCATCAAATCCATTCGAAAGTGTACGTACATTTGCAGCAACAATTGGTGCAGAAATGGCCGAAACTGTATTTGGTGAAACTCATTATAGTGTTTTGTTTTTTATAGGCTCACTGCTTTTTATTTTCTCATTTGTATTAAATGCCGTAGCAGAGTTTTATGTAAAAGGTAAATTAATTAAAAAATTTCAAGGTAAATAAAATATGGACAAAATTATAGACAAAGAAAATCCGCATTTTTTTTCCAATACTACAAACAATGCAGATGTAAAAGGAAAATTTTTTATAGGGATTACCCAATTAGCGGTTGTATTGATTATTGCTATTCTTTTTATCATATTAGGAATTATAGTTTTTGAAGGTCGTGAAAAATTTTCCTGGGAATTCATTAGCTCATTCCCAACAGATGGAATGACAAAAGGAGGTGTTTTACCTGCCATTATAGGAACTTTTATTTTAGTGGTTGTGATGTCGATTGCTGCCGTTCCATTTGGGACAATTACAGCTATTTATTTGACAGAATATGCAAAGGAAAATTCAAAAATTGCTGCGGCAGTTCGTTTTTCTGTTCGAACTTTAGCAGTTGTACCTTCGATAATATTTGGGCTTTTTGGACTTGGTTTTTTTATTCAATTCTTAGGAACTGGACTGGATGAAACCTTCAACGGGGGAGAATTACATTGGGGACAGCCAAATATTCTTTGGGCCAGTCTTACCATGTCCTTGCTTACACTTCCTGTAATTATAGTCTCAGTAGAAGAAGCCCTAAAAACGATCCCACGCGAATTGCGCGAAGCTAGTTTAGCATTAGGAGCAACCAAATGGCAAACGATAAAAAATATCGTTTTACCAGGTTCAATTTCTGGTATAATGACCGGAACTATTTTAGCTGTAAGTAGAGGCGCTGGTGAGGTTGCACCAATCTTATTTACAGGAGCAGCATACTATTTAGCCACTTTACCGGAATCTTTGAGCGATCAATTCATGAATTTGGGGTACCACATTTATATTATGTCAACCCAATCTTCAGATGTTGAAAAAACAATGCCGATACAATTTGCAACAACATTAGTGCTGTTAATCCTTACCTTATCATTAAACTTGGTAGCTGTAATTATTAGATCTCGAATTAGAAGAAAATCAAAATAATTAGAAAAATATTTGCCACTACCCAATAATTCATAAAATGAAAAACACAAAAATAGAAGTAAAAGATTTATCATTATACTACGGTGAAAAACAAGCACTTAAAAACATATCATTAGAAATTCCTCGAAACAAGGTTACTGCATTGATTGGACCTTCGGGATGTGGGAAATCCACTTTTTTGAGATGTATCAATAGAATGAATGACTTAATTCCAAGCGTAAAAATTACTGGAGAAATGTTGGTTGAAGGGATTGATATTTACGATAAAAATGTAGACGTTGTCAATATTAGAAAAAAAATTGGAATGGTTTTTCAAAAATCAAATCCTTTTCCAAAATCTATCTATGAAAATGTCGCTTATGGACCAAAAATTAATGGAATTAATAACAAAACGGAGTTAGACGAAATTGTAGAAACTTCTTTGAGACAAGCTGCTATTTGGGATGAATTGAAAGACCGACTTGATGATTCAGCTATGGGTCTTTCTGGAGGACAACAACAACGTTTATGTATTGCAAGAACACTTGCTGTAAGTCCAGATATTATTTTAATGGATGAGCCTGCTAGTGCATTAGATCCCATTTCCACCTCTAAAATTGAAGAATTAGTTCATGAGTTAAAGGAGCAATATACCATAATTATCGTGACACATAATATGCAACAAGCCGCACGAACAAGTGATTATACAGCTTTCTTTTATCTTGGTGAATTAATAGAATTAGGTAAAACAAATACAATATTTACCAAACCAGAACAAAAACAAACGGAAGATTATATCACTGGAAGATTTGGATAATATTTGTTAAACGGTTAACTGCTTAATTGGTTAATCGCAATCAAACTTCCTATTTTCGATTAACCAATTAACCTTTCCCTAACCGATTGGCCTTTCTCTAACCGAATTGGCCTTTTAAAAACTAAAAACTGTAAGATGACACACTTTGAAATAGAATTAGAAAAACTTAAAAATGTAATTATAAAAATTGGTAATTTGGCTGAAGGTCAAGTTCAAGAATCAATAAAAGCATTATTATCTGAACCAATTGAGGGAAAAGAAGTAAAGAAAATTGAAAGTAAAATTGATAAATTAGATGTGAAAATTGACGAAATTTGTCAAAGTATTTTCGCTTTGCAACAGCCCGTAGCTTCTGATTTACGTTTTATTATGGGTTCTTTACAAATGAGTAACGAGATAGAACGAATTGGAGATTTAGCCGTAAGTGTTATAAAAAGAAATAAAAGCATCAAGGATAAACATGATTTGATAGCTAAATTTGACATTGCTGAATTAGGTAAAAAAGTAGAGCTGATTACTTCAAAAACAAATGCGTTTTTCCTTACCCGTGACGAAACCCTATTTACTGAAATTTTTAGCTTGAATACGGCAATTAAAATTAAAAGCAATGAAACTATTTTAGAAATTATAACTGAAATGAAATCACATTCAAAAACAGTTGTTTCAGGCACAAATCTTGTTATTGTTATCAAACATTTGGAACGTATTTCAGATCATTGTACCAATATAGCCGAATATGTTTATTTTATAATAAACGCAAAAATCATCAAGCATGACAAGCACGAAGATATAAATTTAGAGTAAAGCGCACTATCATGAAAAACCCCGACTTATACTAATCTACTATAAGTCGGGGTTTTTATTTGGTTAATGATTTTATGTTTTTTACTTCTCAAAAACCTCAAATAATTTTCCCCAATTGATACTGTTGTTGGTCCCCTTAAACCCTTTGTATTGCTCGATTTCAAAGATGTCTTTCATCTTAAATTCATCCTGATTTTTATAGGGAGCAAACCCTTCTTTTTCTAACTTTTCAGCCAAATATTCTTGTTCATATTGTCCTGGGGTTGGAATAAAAAATGCTTTTTTCTCCAATTTTACCAAGTCCATAATCGTTGTGTAACCGGAACGACATAACACTATTTCGCTCTCATTGAACGTTTGTTCCAGTTGTCGAGTATTCATAAAATTGTAATAAGTAATATTCCCAATTTGTTCCTTTTTCTGAGTTTTTTTAACTACCCCTCTTATAAAAACGATCTTTCCGCTAAAATGCAAAACTTCATTCTTAAGTTTAGCTTCTAACAATCCTCTTTGAGGTTCAGGTCCTGAAAGAAGGATCATTAAATCATAGTTTTTTGGAGTCTCTTTTTTTTGCATTCGGCTTAAAGGACCTAGGTATTTTAGATTTAAATCTGTTTTTTCTAAATGACCCAATTTACCGGTATAATTTGGGGTTTCTTCAAAATCTGGCACCCAACATTCCGTATGTTTTTTTATTATGCATTGATGCAATATACTCGACAACCAAGTAGTGCTTCCCGTTAATACATTCAATTGATGAGTGATGAAAACTGAGGGCACTTTTTTAGTACACACACCTAAACGATTGTCAGAAATAATCCCTTCGATGTTGTGTTTTTTTATCCATTTATTGACTAATCTTTTTTCATTTAAAACAGCACCAATAAATTTAGGTGAATTCCTTAATAATTTCCATTTAAAATTTCTTCCATTTTTGGCATATTCTATTTTATAAGAAGGCAATTCTAAAGTTTTAATATAAGGAAATTCTTTGCGCAATAGTTCAAGAGCAATCCCATCAGTTGCTATAATTGGGATGTAATTATTTTCCTGTAATGCCTTTATTATAGGAATGCATCGCGTTGCATGTCCCAATCCCCAATTTAAGGGGGCAATTAAAATTGTTTTATTTGTTGAGTTCAAAGTCATTTTCTATGTCTAATTTAGAAGCGAAAGATAGATATAGCATCACAATTTAATATTTTGAAAGTATTATTATACTATTAAGTTATTAGGAAACAAACCTAAAAAAAGGCTCTCAACTGTACGCTTCCTGTATGAATGGTTTGGCTTGATTCGCTTTTTCGTCCTTGGTAATTCAAGTTGATGTCTAAATAACTGGTTAAGTTTTTTTGCAACAGCAATCTCCAAGTCAAGTTTTGACCCGTTTGCAATCCTTCAAGCATTTGAAACCCTACCGATGAATATTCATTCCCATTAAATTTATTTTGATAAAAAGACACTTCTCCATTCATGGTCAAATTTTTACTGCTTGCATAAGTAAATGAAGTACCAAATCGGTTTTGCAGCAATGTGTCAAAATTGCCAATTTGATTATTCTTTTTTTGCAATTCGTAAAACAAATCCAAACTGGTATTTTTAGAAAATAAATAACTGATTTTTGGGGCCAATTGATATCCTTTTATTTCATAATTTT
Source organism: Flavobacterium cellulosilyticum (assembly GCF_004349355.1). GTDB lineage: Bacteria > Bacteroidota > Bacteroidia > Flavobacteriales > Flavobacteriaceae > Flavobacterium > Flavobacterium cellulosilyticum. The sequence goes on from NZ_SMFK01000001.1 coordinate 185,117, forward strand.
TCTCAGGGAAATTTTCAGATGCAATTGATGTATTTATGGTTTTGGCAAAAAAACCAAACAACCAACTTTTTTTATATAAGTGTGCATATTGTATTTGGTTCGAACTATTTTTTGATTCTTGAGAACCTATGGAAAGCAAATTTTTTGACTGATTTTGTATATAAGAATAAGTAATCGAATGATCTTGCTTTCCTCTGTTATAAAACAAGCTGTTTCTGAAACTGGAGTTCAATCCCAAAACAGTTGAATTTGAATTACCAAAAGGATTCAGGTCGAAATTACCGCCTTTGTTTTCAATCTTTCGGTCAATTAAAAACGATGTTTGGTTGTAAAAATAAGAAATAATTTTCTTGAACCCAACTTCATTTTGCCATTGATTTGGGTTTAAAACTATGGATTGTGAGAATTTATTTTGATGAGTTTTGATATAAATTCGGTTAGGCAAATACACCCTAATATATTTAGCCTGATCAATAAATGGAGCCACTTCAAACTCTTCTAATTCTTGAATTCCATTACTGTTATAATCATTCCAGGTATAAACACCTTGTCCAGCAGCAACTTCTAAATACGTAAATTCCTGCTGCGGAATCGATCCTGAATTGGTTTCAAAAACAGTTGTTGATTGAATTAATTGCTTAAAGAAACGATCGTTATAGATCATTCTGGAATTTAAAGAAGGCTCTTTCTTCTGGGTCGAATTAACATAATCCAATATTCTGTAATTAACAAAAAGAGACAAATCACTTTTGGTCGTTTGAATTAATTTTGATTTCAAAACAAATGTTTGAGAGTTGTTGACTCTTTGAATACTTCCGTTTTGCAGACTATCATTTGCTCTTTTAAAATAACCTAATTCAACGAAAACCTTGGTACTATCACCACGACCTGCAAAAAAACCATATTCTAAAAACCGTTGGCTCAATGCCGAAAATTGATTGGTTGATTTGTTTTTTTCTTGATTATCTTCAAGTTTTAGACTCGTTCCAATCCAGTTTTTATGGAAATTATATTTGACTTTAGATTGATTTCTAATAAATTTAGATACTGTGTTTGTGGAATTGCTATTTAAGAAACTCCCGTGATTTTGCAACATCCATTGATTCAATTTAAACGCTCCATTTAGTACAGAACGATTTCCGCTAAAGTTTTTGGAGAAATCGAGTTTTTCAAATTGATAAACCAAACTTCCTTTTTCAGGCAAAACCATATTTAAACCGGATATTAAATAACTTTGATTTCCGATTGCTATAGTTTCTAAATTCCAATCACGGCTAAATTCAATGCTATTTAATCTTTCAACTGAACTGAAATTTTCTTGCACAAACTGATAATTTGCAAATGCATCAACTACCCATTTTTTTGAAAACAAGCGTTGTCGTGCATTTATTTTTGCAGCCAATCCTTGATTGTTAGCGTCGTCTATTCTCGAAAAAAGATTTTTATCATTGTTACTCAAACCTATTTCAAAGTCAATGGACGATTTCTCTGTTGGCGTATATTTACCCATAAAAGTAGCAACTTGAATTTTTATGGGGGCAATTAATGGAATAATTGGTTCGTAATTCCCTTGTGGAACGGAATTTAGAGGTTCAATATATTCGTATATTTTGCTGATTGTAGCGGAGTTTTTTAAGATGTAATTTCCTTTATTCGTGCCTATAAAATTAAACCGAACGTTAAATAATTCATCTTGTGGATTATTTGAATATTCGAAAATTTCAACTTGATTAACAATTCTTTTTTTATATAAAATTTTATTATCAGAATAGGAATCTAAATAGGCTGATGGCGCAGTCATTAAATCAGGATTGTCACCAGCATTAGCTAAGATAAGAGCTTGATCTGTAGAAAGACTTTGTTGTAATGGCTGGTTTTTTAAATCACTTTCCGAATACAAATAGCTGCCAAAACTCCATTTTTTGGCTTCATGACTACCACCTGCGTAGGTTACAAATCGGGTGAAATTTTGATTTGAATATTGGTATTCAATTGTAATTCGCATTTCCGATGTTATGGTATAAAGTGGTGTAAACAGTATTTCGCCAGCATTATAATCGATGGTGTAATCATTGTTTTCGCCTCTTTTCAAAAGAATTCCGTTCACATAAACCCTTTCTGATCCTGAAATAACAAGCACATACAATTCTCCCTTTTGACCTATTAATTTATAAGGACCTTGATTTCCTTCTTGACCAATAAAATTGCTTTTAGCATATTGACCTTTAACCAATGCCGCTGATGCAAATATATTTGTCTTATTTTCTTCAGTTCCAAAGTCGAAATTGGCAGTTATACCTTGCGCTTTTTTGTTGAAATTTAAAAACTGAGATTTCTTATTTTCGAGAAAGACATCACCAGCTCGAATATTCCATTGATTACTAAATAGCTCTATAAAAACATTATCAAATTGATCTAGTTTTTGAGAATATCCGCCATCTTGCAATGGTATATTGCTGTCTTGTAAAGAGGCTCTCAAACTTACTTTTTCGGATAGTTTTCCTGTAATTTGCAAATCTAGATTGGAGGTCAAAACCGTATTTTGATTATTACCAATTGTGACACCTCGTGTGATACTTCCTGAAGTGTTTAATCCTTCAAAAGGGATGGTGTTTTTCTGGATATTGGTTTCAATATTGAACAAATTTTCATTACTAGCTTTATTACTTACTATCTGACTTGAGTCATAAATGTGGTATTCTTTAGTTAAAAATGCTGGTAATTTTAAATATTGAACAGTAATTGAATCTAAAGCAGCACCTTCTTTTAATAATAATATTCCTTTTTCGAAATTTATGGTATAAAAAGAGCTGTCTATTTGTGTATTATTTTTGTCTAATAAAACAAAATGATTGGTGTTAATGCTTTCTTTTTCAAGATAAATAGTATCGAGAGTTCCTTTAATTTTCTTTGTTTTATACAGCGAATTTGTTTCTTGAGCTTGGAGCCCAGAAAAGAAGAGAAACACCAATAAAAGCAAGATATTCTTAAGCATAAATACATAAACTTTAAAGTTTCAAAAGTAGTATTTATATTTGGGAAATAGTAATGGGGGAATTTGGAGTTTGAAATGAATTAATAAAAAAAACGCAAATTCACAAATTATTAAAATATGCGAATCTGCAGTAAATTATTTTATTTTTTCTAACCGAATTTCATTTTGTCTAACGGAATCAATGAATTTTTTTAAAACGGTACTATTGTAGAAGTCTAGACATTGCATTAAATATAATAGCTAAAACAAATCTTATAGTTTCTTTCTTAAATGTATCTTTTTTATTTGTGTTAAAATGATAAAAAAACCGCCAATTCTCAAATTTAAAAATCTGCGAATTTGCGGTCTAATTATTAAAAATAGAAAGACTAGTTTTCCTTCGTTACAATTTGCATTGTTTCCGTTCCAACTTGTTTTAGCAAAACCGTTTTTCCTTCTTCTACCGTATGCGCTGCTTTGTCATCGGAATGTCGAATGGTATAAAGCGTTACATTTTCGGTGAAATCTACTTTGAATTTTTTAGATAAAATGGAGTTTAATTCCTTGAAATTTCCAAATTTATCCTCCACACAAACAGAAAAACTAATTGCAGAATTCTGAATCAAGTTTACTTTTAGCTTGAATTGGTGAAACAATCCAAAAATTTCACTGATGTTTTCTTCCATTATGAATGAAAAATCTATGGAGGAAAGTGAAATTAATAACTGTTCTCTTTTTACAATAAAACAAGGCATAAATGGTTCTAAAGTGGACCCTTTTGACACACTAGTTCCAGGTAATAACGGATTGATAAATGATTTTACATACAAAGGAATTTCCTTTTTTTGTAGCGGTTGCAAGGTTTTCGGGTGAATTACCGTTGCGCCATAAAAAGCCAATTCGATAGCTTCACGATACGAAATTTGGTTTAACAAACTTGCGTTTTCAAAGTAACGTGGATCGGCATTCATAACCCCTGGTACATCTTTCCAGATGGTTACACTTTCAGCATTGATGCAATATGCAAATATAGCTGCAGTATAATCGGAACCTTCACGACCTAAAGTTGTGGTGAAATTATTTTCATCAGAACCCAAGAATCCTTGAGTGACGTTTAGAATTTTTCTCTTTACATTTTTAGAAATGTTAGCTTGAGTTAATTCCCAATCTACTTCGGCATCTCTATAATTGGCATTCGTTTTAATGAAATTCCTAACATCAAGCCATTGTGTTTTGATCCCCATATAAGACATGAAATGACTCAAAATGGTAGTCGATATCAATTCGCCATAACTCACAATTTGGTCGTAAACAAAATCATAATTTGGCGATTTATTATGGATTAAAAAATATTCTAATTCCAAAAACTGAGTATTTACCGCAGCAAAAACTTCATTTTTATCATCTTCGAATAAATCCAATAGGATTTGATTGTGGTATTTTTTTATTTCTTGTACAGAGGATTTTAATTCATCTGATTTGTCAAAATAATTTTTAATTACTATTTCAAGTGCATTTGTAGTTTTCCCCATTGCTGAAACAACCAACAAAACATCTTCATAACCTGCTTTTAGTAAAACGTCATAAACGTTTTTAATTCCTGCGGCATCTTTTACTGATGCACCTCCAAATTTGAATATTCTCATTTTAAATTAAGATTTCAGATTCCAGATTCCAGATTAACATTTGAAATTTGAAAGCGATTTATTTATTATGTTTATTTAACTTTTTGTAACTATTTAATCCTTATTTTTTGGATTTGTACACTCTATCAACTCTAAACCACCTATGTTTTTCCAGTTTTGGCTCCCTCTCTTTTGGAGAAGGTCGAGGAGAGGATTTATCTCAATTTATTTTCAATAAAATAATCAATTGCTGCTTCGTCCATTTGTGCAACTTTCCAATCCACTAGTACTTTTGCTCCCGACTTTTCATAAAAATCGATTGCAGGCGTATTCCAATCTAAAACATTCCATTCAATTCTTCGAACACCTTCTTTTTTGCCTTCTTTTATAATTTCAGAATAAAGTGCATACCCTACTCCACTTCCGCGCATTTTTTGTTTCACCACTAAATCTTCTAAATGAATCGTTTTTCCTTTCCAAGTAGAGTAACGATTGTAAAACAAAGCAATTCCAACAATTTCAGTATCAACTTCAGCAACAAATACTTTAAATAAGGGTATTTGACCAAAACCATCTCGAATTAAATCATCAACAGTAATTAAAACGGCATTTGGCTCATTTTCAAAAACAGCTAATTCTTGAATAAGTTCTAAAACGGCTTCCATGTCTCTTAATGTTCCTTTTCTTATAATCATAAACTGAAATATTTCTATAGATTCGTCAAAATAAAATGATTTCCTCTAAAATAGAGGACTATATTTGGCAAATATACAATACTGTATGAGTAACTAGAATTTTTGTAAATCATTTTCACAAAAAAACCGATATTTGTGACTTCAAACCAACTACAACGATATCATTATGGAAGAACGCAATATAACTTTAGGAGAATTTATCATTGAAAACCAGAATGCCTTTCAATATTCGTCTGGCGAATTGTCAAGAATCTTTAATTCGATTCGATTAGCAGCCAAAGTAGTTAACTACAAAGTAAACAAAGCAGGTTTAGTAGATATCGTTGGAGCTGCTGGCGAACAAAACATTCAAGGAGAAGATCAGCAAAAATTGGATGTATATGCCAATGAGATTTTTATTCAAACCTTAATTAATCGTGAGATTGTTTGTGGTATTGCTTCAGAAGAAAACGATGATTTTATAACGGTCGCAGGAAGTGATAATGGTCATAATAATAAATATGTAGTATTGATGGATCCTCTTGACGGATCTTCTAACATAGATGTAAACGTTTCGGTAGGAACTATTTTTTCAGTTTATCGAAGAATTTCTCCAATAGGAACTCCAGTCACGATTGAAGATTTTTTACAACCGGGAATCAATCAAGTTGCTGCAGGATATGTAATTTACGGAACCTCTACAATGATTGTTTATACTACAGGTTTTGGCGTAAACGGTTTTACATTAAACCCTGCCATTGGTACTTTTTACCTTTCGCATCCCAACATGCAGTTTCCAAAAGACGGAAATATTTATTCTATCAATGAAGGAAATTATGTTCATTTTCCTCAAGGCGTAAAAGATTATATCAAATATTGCCAATTTGAAGAAGAAGATAGACCGTACACCTCCAGATACATTGGAAGTTTAGTTTCAGACATTCATAGAAACATGATTAAAGGAGGTATTTATATTTATCCTACTAGTACCAAAGCGCCAAAAGGAAAATTACGTTTACTTTATGAATGCAATCCAATAGCATTCATAGTAGAACAAGCAGGTGGAAAAGGATCTGATGGATTTAATAGAATAATGGAAATTCAGCCAACGGAATTACACGAAAGAGTTCCATTCTTTTGCGGAAGTAATAACATGGTAGAAAAAGCTGAAGAATTTATGATGAAAGCAAAATTGAGCAAATACTAAAAAAACTTCAATTCTTTAAATAAAAAAACATCCCAAATAGTTTAACATTTGGGATGTTTGTATGAACGTCTAAAAGCAATATTGAACTTTAGAACAGCCTTTTACTTTACTTATTCATGTTTTCCATTTCGTAAATAAAAGTATCTAAGTCTACTTTCCCATCTACTAACACTAGGGCTTTGTCTACAATATAATTGACATTCTCTGGCGTAAAGCCTAAAGCGATACCAAATTTTCTTAATAAATCGTCTTGTTTATCTCCTAAATGATGATCAATATGAACCATTCTAGCTAAGTCATATAAACGTTCTAATCTATGGATACGAAGGTACGGAGGGTTTATAGCATATTTTTGAGGGTTTTCCAATATCTCTTTATATTCTTCTTCTGAAATATCTAGATTTCTGGCAAGTTTGTCTAAAAAAACTTTTTCCTCTAGGGCAAGTATCCCATCAGCTAAAGCAACACGAGCAATTGCCGAAAAATGACCCTTGTTTCGATGTTTAAATTCGTTATCAAATAATTCTGCGATTGACATAATGTTTTGGTTTAAATGATTTAGATAAAGATAAATGTTTTTTTGAAACTTATCAAATATTAAGGCTACTGTTTTCTGTCTTTTCCTACTTTTTTAATTGAATAAAAACATCAAAAATGGTTTTTAACAATCTCTATTTAATCTTATTTCAAAATAAATTGTAAGTTTGACAACCCCTAATCTTAATAACTATTTTACTATGTCAGAATTTTGGATTTTTTTCGAAAAAGGATTAAGACACATTCTAAATATATATGCTTACGACCACATTCTGTTTTTAATTGCTTTGACTGTTCCTTTCGCTTTTAAGGACTGGAAAAGATTGTTGCTTTTAGTCTCCATTTTTACTTTAGGTCATTCATTAGCCCTGTTGTTATCCGTTTATGGAGTGATTTACATAAAAGGTAATTTGGTAGAGTTATTAATTCCAATTACCATTCTTATTGTCGCTTTATTCCATCTTTTTACAGCAGGGAAATCTTCAAAAAAAGAGAGTATTAGTGTGATTTTGTTTGTGACTTTGTTTTTTGGAATAATACACGGATTGGGCTTTGCCGGTTATTTTAAAACAATATTAACAGGTTCACCACAATCTAAATTGTTACCTTTGCTTGAATTTGCATTGGGTATAGAAGCATCGCAAATCATAGTCGTTTTTGTGGTTTTAATTCTTTCCTATATTGTTCAAACGGTTTTCCGATTTTCCAAAAGAGATTGGACATTAGTAATGTCCTCTTTTGTAATTGGCGTTGTGTTACCGTTGATAGTCCAAAGTAAAATTTGGCTTAGATAAATTAAATTATGGAAAAGAAAAAATTGAATAAATACGATAAAGCGTATCTTAGAATTGCAAAAGAATGGAGTCTTTTGTCGTATTGCAAACGAAAACAAGTTGGAGCTATAATTGTTAGAGATCGTATGATAATTTCTGACGGTTATAATGGAACTCCTTCTGGCTTTGAAAACTGTTGCGAGGACGAAGCTGGACTTACCAATTGGTATGTACTTCATGCAGAGGCAAACGCAATTCTAAAAGTGGCGCGCTCAACACAAACCTGTGATGGAGCAACATTATATATAACCCTTTCCCCATGTAAAGAATGCAGTAAATTAATTCATCAATCGGGAATTAAAAGAGTGGTGTATCAATTGGGATATAGAGACACATCAGGAATTGATTTTCTTGCAAAAGCAGGTGTTATCGTTGAACAAATTGAAGTTTTGGAATAAATGAAAATTAATTCGAAATATTTTGCGATACTCATTTTTACTGTTCTTGCCTTTGGTATACTTTTGGGCGGATGGCTTAATTTCCCCAATCAACACACTTATTTAGTAAAGAACAATGCTAAAAACAAACTGGGAAAAATCATTGATTTTATTGATAATGAGTATGTAGACAGCATAAACAATGACACTATTATCAATAAAGCTATAATAAATTTATTGGACCAACTTGATCCTCATTCTGTTTACATACAACCAAATAAACAAGTTGAATTCGCCGAAAACATGAAAGGTGATTTTGTGGGAATTGGCGTTAATTTTTATATTTTAAATGATTCTGTGGCAATTGTTAAAACGCTAGAAAATGGTCCATCAGAGAAAGCCGGAATTAAAGCAGGTGACAGAATACTGTATGCAGATCAAACAAAATTATTTGGACGAAAACTACCAATAGACAGTCTTTTTTCTAAATTTAAAGGAATAGAAGGATCTGAAGTTACGCTGACTGTTTATAGAAAATCAACGCATAAAGAATTAAAAATTAAAATAAAACGAGGTATAATACCTATTAAAAGTGTTGATGCTGCAATTTTATTTAATAAACATACCGCTTATATCAAAATCAATCGATTTGCCGAAAACACTTACGATGAGTTTATAAAAGCCTTAACACGATTAAAAGAAATGGGTGCGAAGTCATTAATTATTGATCTTCGAAATAATGGAGGAGGATATTTAAACCAAGCCGTTTTTATAGCAGATGAATTATTAAAAGACAGACAATTAATTGTTTTTACCAAAAGCAAAAAAGGTGTTACTAAAAAAATATATGCAACAAAAAAGGGAATTTTCGAATCTGGAAAAGTAATTCTATTTATAAATGAAAACAGCGCATCAGCAAGTGAGATTCTAGCCGGAGCGATTCAAGATAACGATAGAGGAACTATCGTAGGAAGACGTTCATATGGAAAAGGACTAGTTCAAAGAGAAATGGATTTTGAAGATGGATCGGCTGTTCGATTGACAATTGCCAGATATTATACACCTACAGGTCGTTCCATTCAAAAAACGTATTCAAGTGGTAATGCAGATTATTATAAAGAAACTGGCTCCCGTTTTAATAATGGGGAATTGTACCATAAAGACAGTATAAAAACACCAATTACCCCAAAGTATAAAACGCCAAATGGCAGGGTTGTATATGGTGGTGGCGGTATTGTTCCAGATATATTTGTGCCAATCGAACTCGAACATGGTAATGAAAACTCTGTAAACTTATTAGAATTGGGTGTTCTAAGTAATTTTGTTTTTGAACAGTTGGATAAAGATAGAGGTGCTTTTACAAATTTGACTTTTGATCAATGTATGGATAAAATCAATTCGAGTGATTTGTATTTTAATTTGTTTCAAAAATACATTTTGAAATATAGAATGGATTTGAATATCAAAAATAATAAAGCAATTGTGAAGCGTTATCTTTCGGCAGAATTTGCAGGTCAATTATATAATGAAAGTAAATTTTATGAAGTCCTATTAAAAAATGATGCCATGATGAAAGCGGTAATAAAGTAAAATAATTGAATTTACCTTATACTATCATGAACATGGGTTTGAATACCGTCATTCCATAAAGTAAGAATATCGGTAGCTACAGCAGCTCCACTTCCTGATGCAATTGCCACTTGGCTTCTCCAACCCGCCAAAGTTCCCGTTACATAAATACCTTCGGCTACTTTATGGTCATTATTTCTAAGCTGAATTCTTTGCTTTACAGGCAGTGATTTAAGATGTGGCTCTACATAGTGCATCAAGCCTTCAATAGCAAATGTATTAGCAGCACCAATGGCCACAACAATCATTTTAGATTGATACCTATTCTTGTTTGTGATAATTGTAAATTCAGGACTCGAGGTCGAAGGACGAACTGACGAAGTAAATTCTCCCTCAATTTTCAGCACTTTTTCGTTAGGAATTTGTGTAATATGAGGATAGGTTTCTGATAAATGTTGAATACTTTCAGATAACAAATCAGAACCTAATTTATTTGGACTAATTCCATATCCATTATTAATTAAGGCCTCTTGAAGAGAAGAATTTTTTTGATGGGTAATTACAGCAATTTTTTTATCAATTACGAAGGATTTGTTTTTAGCAGAGCCTAAAATTAAACTGCATGACATTCCAGAAACACCACCACCAATTATTAAAACATCAAACATAATTAGAATTTATCATTCATTTTTTCTTCGATATTTTTTGATAATCTAAAAATTAAAAGAATCAAAACAGCGCAAGTAGAGGCTGCAACACCAATACAGGCAACCATACTATTTCCTTCAAGTGGATGATTAAAATCTAAAAGACTAATGTTAAAAATAATTAAAACTAATGCCAAAATCACCAATATGTTTGTAAAAATTTTCATAAAAATATATTTTTGTTAGTACCTAAATACAGCTCCCTTTAGTGTCAATTTTATCTTTTAAATATTAAATAAACAACTAAAACTGTTTTTATGTAAAAAATTAATGAGGTAAATTTATAAAAATTTATTTTAGACAAACAAACCTTTAACATTAGCAGCGAATAATTTAACAGCAATTGCTAAAAGAACTACGCCAAAAGCTTTTCTGACTACTCCTAAACCATTTTTTCCTAACATTTTTTCGATTTTTGATGAGGATTTCAATACTGCATACACTATAATGATGTTCAAAACAATGGCAAACACAATGTTTAAAGTTTGAAATTCAGCCTTCAATGACAATAATGTAGTCATCGTTCCAGCTCCAGCAATTAATGGAAAAGCAATAGGAACAATTGACGCAGAACTTGCCTCATCGTCGCGATAAATACGAACACCCAAAATCATTTCCAAGGCTAAAAAGAACAATACAAAAGAACCTGCCACAGCAAATGAATGCACATCAATACCTATTAATTTTAATAACTCTTCACCAACAAAAAGAAAAATTATCATAATAGAACCCGCAACTATTGACGCTTTTTCTGATTCAATATGTCCGTGTTTTGTCTTTAAATCAACCACAATTGGAATAGATCCAACAATGTCAATTACAGCAAATAGCACCATGCTTACCGTAATAATTTCTTTTAAGTCAATCTCCATTATTATATTATTTAGGAAGTAAAAGTATTCAATTATTAGGCTTTTTAATACTGATTTTTGGATAATTATTGACAATCTTAGGTCATTGAAAATTACAATGAGTTTTTAATTAAAATCTTTATAAAAGTGAAGATCAACAATATAGAAATTGGAATTGTTAAAATTAAACTTTAACTTTTTAAAATTCGGAATTCAAAGTATCTTTGCAATATGTTTCAACTAGGAAAAACCATCATATCGGAAGATATACTCGAAAAAGAATTTGTTTGTAATCTATCGGCTTGCAAAGGGGCGTGTTGTGTCGACGGTGATGCAGGAGCGCCATTGAGCGAAGATGAAACTAAAATTTTGGAAGCCATTTATCCAAAAGTTAAACCATTTCTTCGTAAAGAAGGGATTGCAGCTATTGAAGCTCAAGGTACTTGGACAAAAGGCACAGATGGAGAACTTGAAACACCATTAATCGACAATAAGGATTGTGCCTACGTAATGTATGATGGTAAAACCGCACTTTGCGGAATCGAACAAGCCTATAATCAAGGGGAAATTGATTGGAAAAAACCAGTTTCCTGTCATTTGTATCCTATTCGGGTGAAAGATTTCACGGAGTTTGCTGCTGTTAATTATGATAAATGGGAAATTTGCGACGATGCCTGTTCCTTAGGTGCAGCACTTGAAGTTCCCGTTTACAAATTTGTTAAGGAAGCCTTAATTCGAAGATTTGGTGAGGATTGGTATTTAGAACTAGAAAAGGTAGCTCAAGAGTTGAAAAGCAATTCTTAAAAAACTAAAGGTTTGTTTTTTAAACCGCTATAGTTTACAGTAGCTCACGTTGTATTAATTTTTTTAACACACTGTAATTCAGGTATTTAGAAACAATGAGAAATCATTCTATTTCTCACTTTTTGTTAAAAACTATCCCTTATTGTGAATAAGTTTGGCTTTTAAAAACCGCATAAATTCACAACCTTTGTAATCTACGAAAAACATAATAATTCGTTGAAATCTTATAAAACCCTACACAAGCAATGTCACAAATCGAACCAATTTTACAAGAGAACAAAAATCGTTTCGTAATATTCCCTATCAAACACCACGATATTTGGGAGTTTTATAAAATGATGGAAGCCAGTTTTTGGACTGCAGAAGAAATAGATTTATCCCAAGACTTAAACGATTGGAATAATAAATTAAGTGATGATGAAAGGTATTTTGTAAAACATATTTTAGCATTTTTCGCAGCTTCGGATGGAATTGTAAACGAAAACCTAGCTGAAAATTTTGTCAATGAAGTGCAATATGCCGAAGCAAAATTTTTCTATGGTTTCCAGATTATGATGGAAAACATTCATAGTGAAACGTATTCGCTTTTGATTGATACTTATGTAAAAGATGAAGCAGAAAAAACACAATTATTTACTGCAATTGATGTGTTTCCTGCTATCAAGAAAAAAGCCCAATGGGCTTTGAAATGGATAGAATCCGATTCGTTTGCCGAAAGATTAATTGCATTTGCTGCAGTGGAAGGAATTTTCTTTTCCGGAAGTTTTTGCTCTATCTTCTGGTTAAAAAAACGTGGTTTAATGCCAGGACTGACATTTTCAAATGAATTAATTTCTCGTGACGAAGGCGTTCATTGTGATTTTGCAGTGCACTTGCACAACCATCATTTAGTAAACAAAGTACCTAAAGAACGTATCAGAGAAATTATTGTTGATGCATTGAATATCGAAAGAGAGTTTATTACTGAGTCCATTCCAGTAAGTTTAATTGGTATGAATGCAGTCTTAATGACACAGTATTTAGAATTTGTTACTGATCGATTGTTGGTCGAATTAGAATGCGAAAGAGAATACAATACCCCTAACCCATTTGATTTTATGGACATGATTTCGCTTCAAGGAAAAACAAATTTCTTTGAAAAGAAAGTAGCCGAATATCAAAAAGCGGGTGTTAAAGTTACCGAAGGAGACTCTCAAAAAATTAGTTTCGACGCTGATTTTTAATTTTTTTACCGCAAAGACGCTAAGTCACAAAGGAAATTATAAAAAATATAAAAGTCTAAATTTAATTTTTAGACAAAGAAATTACTACGAAAGCCAAAGCCAAAAAACTTTGCCCTTTGTGTCTTCGTGGCAATAAACATAAATTATTACCCGGGAATAGTATCCCAAAATAGCAATACAAATTCAACTAACTAGAAAAGGGATTTTCTATTTTAAAAAAAAATCAAGATTATGTACGTAATTAAAAGAGATGGTCGTAAAGAGCCTGTAATGTTTGACAAAATCACAGATAGGATTAAAAAACTATGTTATGGTTTAAATGATTTAGTAGACGCTGTAAAAGTGGCAATGCGAGTAATTGAAGGATTGTATGACGGAGTTTCCACTTCTGAATTGGACAATCTTGCTGCTGAAACAGCTGCCTCAATGACTATTGCTCATCCTGATTATGCGCAATTAGCGGCTAGAATTGCTATTTCAAATTTACATTCCAATACCACCAAATCTTTCTCGGAAACGATGAACGAAATGTTTCATTATGTCAATCCGAGAACCAATCTAGAAGCACCCTTACTTTCTGAAGAAGTGCATAAAGTAATCATGGATAATGCCGAATATTTAGATTCTCGTATCATTTATAATAGAGATTTTAACTACGATTATTTTGGTTTTAAAACCTTAGAGCGTTCGTATTTGTTAAAAATTAACGGAAAAATAGTAGAGCGTCCACAACACATGTTGATGCGTGTTTCGGTTGGAATACACCTAAATGATTTAAAATCGGTTATAGAAACCTACGACTTAATGTCGAAAAAATTCTTTACACATGCTACGCCAACCTTATTTAATGCTGGAACTCCAAAACCTCAAATGTCTTCTTGTTTCCTTTTGGCTATGCAAGACGACAGTATCGATGGAATATATGACACCTTAAAACAAACAGCTAAAATATCGCAATCTGCTGGTGGAGTTGGGCTTTCTATTCATAACGTTCGCGCAACGGGTTCGTACATTCGTGGAACTAATGGAACTTCGAATGGGATTGTGCCGATGTTAAGGGTTTTTAACGATACGGCTCGTTATGTAGATCAAGGTGGTGGAAAACGTAAAGGAAGTTTTGCGATTTACATGGAAACTTGGCATGCTGATATTTTTGATTTCCTAGATTTGAAAAAGAATACAGGAAAAGAAGAAATGCGTGCTAGAGATTTATTCTTTGCCATGTGGACATCGGATTTGTTTATGAAACGAGTACAGGAAGATTCCTATTGGACCTTGATGTGTCCTAACGAATGTCCAGGGTTATATGACGTATACGGAGAAGAATTCGAAAAGATGTATATTAATTATGAAACTCGTAATAAAGGGCGCAAAACGATAAAAGCACGTGAATTATGGGAGAAAATTCTAGAATCTCAAATCGAGACTGGAACGCCCTACATGTTGTACAAAGATGCCGCAAATAGAAAATCAAACCAGAAAAATCTTGGAACTATTCGATCATCGAATTTGTGCACGGAGATAATGGAATTTACTTCGAAAGATGAAATTGCGGTTTGTAATCTTGCCTCTATTTCGTTACCAATGTTTGTGGAAAACGGAAAATTCGACCATGACTTATTATACACTGTTACAAAACGAGTAACTCGTAACTTGAATAAAGTTATTGACAGAAATTACTATCCTGTAAAAGAAGCCGAAAACTCAAATTTACGTCACCGTCCAGTTGGATTAGGAGTGCAAGGTCTAGCTGATGCATTTATCATGTTGCGTTTGCCTTTTACAAGTGATGAAGCGAAAAAATTAAACCAAGAAATATTCGAAACTTTATACTTTGCTGCTGTTACCGCATCTATGGAAATGGCAATAGAAGAAGGGCCTTATTCAACATTCGAAGGATCTCCAATTTCTCAAGGAGAATTCCAATACAATTTGTGGGGACTGAAAGACGAAGAATTATCAGGACGTTGGGATTGGGCTTCTTTAAGAAAAGAAGTGATGAAAAACGGAGTTAGAAATTCTCTTTTAGTAGCACCTATGCCTACTGCCTCCACTTCGCAAATATTAGGGAACAACGAAGCGTTTGAACCATACACTTCTAATATTTATACCAGAAGAGTACTTTCGGGAGAATTTATTGTGGTAAACAAACATTTACTACATGATTTAGTAGAACGTGGCTTGTGGAATGAATCCTTGAAGCAAGAATTAATGAGAAATAATGGTTCGGTTCAAGACCTGAATATTCCGCAAGAGTTGAAAGAATTGTACAAAACAGTTTGGGAAATGTCTATGAAAGACATTATTGATATGTCACGTCAAAGAGGGTATTTTGTAGATCAATCACAATCCTTGAACTTGTTTATGCAAGATGCAAATTATTCTAAATTAACATCAATGCACTTCTACGCTTGGCAATCTGGATTGAAAACCGGAATGTACTATTTGAGAACAAAAGCTGCAGTTGATGCGATTAAATTCACCTTGAACAACGATAAAAAAGAAGCTCCAATTGAAATTCCAACAACTGTAGCTGAGAAAAAATTACAACCTATTGCTGTTTTAGACGAAGCAGTTGAAATATCAGCAGAAGAATACAAAGCAATGATCGAATTGGCAAAAAATGCCGGTGCAGAAGATTGTGAAATGTGTGGAAGTTAATATGAAATAAAAAAGACTTCAATTGTAGTTGAAGTCTTTTTTTAGATTTAATTATAGATAATAGAATTGAAGTTCTATTCTATAGCCAAATTTTTATTTGTTTTTTCAAAGTTCAAATATAAAATATTCTGGTAAAAAAAGGACTTCTTTATTGTTAAATTTTAATATTTTTCAAATATGAATCCAAAACAGGATGAAAGTTGTGAGTATATTTTTAGAAAATGTATCACAACCAGAAACGGAAGAAAAATTTGTAAAACGGACGGAAGTTGTTTTAAAATTCGAATTAAAAAAAACGTTTAGTATTTTAATTAAACAGCTATCATTTTGGTAGCTGTTTTTTTTTGATATATACAAAGTCTAATCAATCTATATTACTAGGATTAAAATTCTACTTTCCGAAAAAAAATCACTATATTTGAGAGAGTAATCCTTACAAAAACAATTAAAACATCTCAAAAATGGAAAATAAAGAATTTACTGTTACTAATGATTTATTGGCTACCAGAGGACAACGTTCTCTTAATTGCATTCTCGATTTATTAATTGTTCATACTATTATAGTTAGCATTGGAACAACAGTGGTTATTATTGGAGATCTAACAAGCAATTACAATTTAACAAATTGGGCTGAATCCAGAACAACTTTAGAAAAATTGTTGCTTTGGGCTGTGATTGTCTTTTTATATTATTTTTTGACAGAAACCTATTTTTCCCAAACTTTTGCCAAGTATTTTACCAAAACAATTGTAGTCACAAAAGAAGGTTCAAGACCTAAATTACACAAAATCTTCATTCGGACGCTTACTCGATTTATTCCATTAGAAGGACTTACTTTTTTATCTAGTAATATTAGAGGTCTACATGACTTGTTTTCTAATACTTATGTTGTGAAAAAACACGAGCTCAATCATAAAAAGGGAGTTATTGCATTTCCTTGATAAAATTTGTTCAAATAAACCCCTTAGTAAATTTTAAAGATTTGCTAAGGGGTTTTTAATTGTAGATTATGCGGATAATATGTTCTCGATATTAGTTCTCATTTGTTGTGTTGATGCAATCATTTCTATTAAATATTTCATTAAAAAACTTCATACTTTCTTTCGCCAATTTGTTGTCTCCACATCGCATAATACAAGCCTTTTTCATCCAATAAATCTTGGTGTTTACCTTGTTCGATGATTTGTCCTTGTTCCAAAACAAATATTTTATCAGCGTGCATAATAGTCGATAAACGATGCGCAATCAATACTGTAATTTGATCTTGCTTAGACGATATGCTACGGATAGTTTTGGTGATTTCTTCTTCGGTAATCGAGTCCAATGCCGATGTTGCTTCGTCAAAGAGCAATAAATGTGGATTTCTAAGCAACGCTCTGGCAATTGATAGACGTTGTTTCTCGCCACCCGATACTTTTATGCCACCTTCGCCAATAGTAGTGTATATTCCATTTTTGGCACGTGCTAATAAATTTTGACAGGCCGATTTTTGCAAAACATCGTTGATTTCTTCGTCGGTAGCATTTGGTTTTACAAACAGTAAATTGTCTTTTATCGTTCCCGAAAACAATTGGGCATCTTGGGTAACAAAACCTAATTGTTGTCTCAATTCGGTAAGGTCAATGTCTTTGGCGTTTTTATCATTATAAAAAATAGCACCTTCTGCAGGATTATATAATCCGACTAACATTTTGACCAAAGTAGTTTTTCCACTTCCTGACGGCCCCACAAAAGCAATAGTTTCACCAGCTTTTGCATCAAAAGAAATGTTTTTTACGGCATAGGAACTTGCAGTTTGGTGTTTGAATGAAATATTATCAAAACGCAAATGATGGATAGCGCCAATAGTTTTAGGATTTATCGGAGTTTCTTCACTTTTGGAATTCATTAAATCAGCAAAATTATCCATCGAAGCTTTCGTTTCGTTATAAGTGGCAATGACATTTCCCAATTCCTGTAACGGATTAAACAAAAAGAAAGAAAAGAACATTAACGTAATCAAATCTCCTGGTTTGATGATGTCTTTAAAAATGAACATATAAAGCGCAAAAACCAAAGCGGTTCGCATAAAATGTACAGTTGTGCCTTGAATGAAACTCAACGAACGAATAAACCTTACTTTTTTGAGTTCTAATCCAAGGATTTTAATTGTTGTTGCGTTTAAACGATTGACTTCTTGTTGGGTTAATCCCAAACTTTTTACGAGTTCAATATTTCGTAAGGATTCGGTTGTGGCTCCAGCCAAAGCAGTAGTTTCTCCTAAAATTTCTTTCGAAACTTTCTTAATTCTTTTGCCTAAAAATGAACTGATGAAAGCTATGACAGGAACAGTTGCCAGAAATATTGGTCCCAGTAGCCAATTAATACTTGAAGCATAAGCCACGACAAATACGATGCCGACTATCGATTGAAAGATTAATGAAATAGATAAGGTAATGAATTTCTCGCAGTCAATTTTCACTTTCTGAAGTTTACCCAAGGTTTCACCGCTGCGTTGGTCTTCAAAATCCTGAAAAGGCAATTGCAGTGCTTTTTGAATCCCTTCAGTGTACATTTGAGCCCCCGTTCGCTGAATGATGATATTGGTATAATAATCCTGAAAGTTTTTGGCAATTCTAGAAACCATTGCAGCGCCCAAAGATAATGCCAACCAGCCAAAAACTGCTTTGGTAAAATTGAGTTGATTGTGATTAAAGTTGACCACTCCAACACCACATTCGTTAAGAAGTTTACCAATAATTATGGAATCAAATAAGGAAAAACATTGATTTATTGTAGCTAGAAATAAAGCAATGTATAAAAGCGTTTTATGGGTTTTGATGTAAGCATATAAAATTTTCATAGAAAATGTTTTAAAGAAAGTAATTCAAACTACAATTAGTAGCTAAAGTATTGAAGGTGCAAATTTAAAAAATATATCGAAATATTTCGATATATTAAAAAATATATTTTACATTTGCCTTATGATTGCATGTTTAAACATAAAACAAGTTGAAAAAATCTCAAAAGCTTTGGGCGATCCCTATCGTTTGAAGATTATGAATATTATCAGCAAAAGTGAAAGCTGTGTACAATGCTGTGATGTTTCTGCTGAATTTAATTTGGCTCAATCTACTATGTCGCATCATTTGAAACAATTGATAGATGCGGATTTATTGATTGCAGATAAAGATGGTCGTAACTTGAAATTTGTTATTAATAAAGAAGTTTGTGCTGCTTATGCAGACTATATTAACAGTTTATTGCTTTAGCTTTTTTTAATCAAAAACATCGAAATATTTAGATATTTAAATACTTAAAACAATAGAATTATTATGAAGAAATTACAAAACAAAGTAGCTGTAATTACAGGAGGTAATAGCGGAATGGGATTAGCAACTGCAAAATTATTTGCAGAGCAAGGTGCCAAAGTGGCGATTACAGGTCGTAATAAAAAGACCATTGACGAAGCGGTTTTCGAAATTGGCAATGCCTCGATTGGATTGGTAAGCGATGTTTCGGATTTAAACAGCATCGATGCTACTTACGGAACGGTTAAAGACACTTTTGGAAAAATAGATGTATTGGTAGTGAATGCAGGTGTATTTATCGCCGCGCCTTTAGCTGATTATACCGAAGAAATGTTTGATCAAACCAGCGATATTAATTTCAAAGGCGTTTTCTTTACGATTCAAAAAGCATTACCGCACCTGAATGACGGTGCTTCGATTGTTATCACAGCATCTACGGTGGCTCACAAAGGATATGTGACTACTGCAGCTTATTCAGCATCCAAAGCGGCGGTTCGTTCGTTGGCAAGAACTTTCTCTGCTGAATTATTGGATAGAAATATCCGTGTGAATGTCCTTTCTCCTGGACCAATTGATACGCCAATATTTTCAAGAGATGGAGCTTCAGAAGAAGAAGCGAACGGAACAAAAGCATATTTTGCCTCAGGAATTCCAGCAAAACGTTTGGGAACCTCAGAAGAAATGGCCGCAGGATTCCTTTATCTCGCATCCGATGATTCTAAGTTTATGATAGGCGGCGAGTTGTTGTTGGATGGTGGAGCAGCAACCTTATAAATAAAAAATTTCAATATCAAACAAAGTTTATTGAACTCTAAAAAATAAGTAAAGTAATCGGGCTACAAACATTCATTTCATAATTAAATTTGATTAAATTTGTAGTATTCAATGCTAATACAAGGAGTTATGGAAATTAAAAATTTATCCAAATACAGCAATGCGGAAAAAATTGTTCTTGCCGAGCAATTGTGGGACAGTGTTTCTAAAAAGGATTTGGAAATTTCTGACGATGTGAAAAGAGAATTAGATATTCGAATAAAAAAATTAGAAGAAGGTAAATCGAAATTATACACTTGGGATGAGGTTAAAAATCATTTAAAGAGTATTCGATAGTGTATAAAATTCATTTCGTAAAAGAAGCATTATTCGATATTGAAGAAATTGTTCTTTGGTATGAAGAACAAAGAATAGGACTTTCTTATGATTTTGAACTTTGTTTAGAAGCAGGAATTGATGTTATTTTGAGAAATCCTGACGCTTTTCAAAAAAGACATAAAGACATAAAAATTAGATATATTTCCAGATTTCCTTACGGGATTCATTATAGATTTGAAAAAGAAGAAATTATCGTTATTGGTGTTTTTCATACTTCCCGTTCTCCTAAAAATTGGTCTAAAAGATTAAAACAGTAAATCAGAGTTGAATGATTCTGATAGAAAAAGTAAAACCCTAGTAAATCTAAATCTACTAGGGTTTTTTAGTTGTAAAATATAGGTATTAAACCGTTGTAATATTCTCAATAGCAACACGCATTTCTTTAGCAGCAGCAACCATTTCGATTAGTGCTTTTTTAGTTTCCTCCCAATGACGGGTTTTTAAACCACAATCCGGGTTCACCCAAAGTTGGTCAATTGGAACAACAGCCGAAGCTTTTTCTAATAATTGCACCATTTCTTTTCGTGATGGAACTCGTGGTGAGTGTATATCATAAACTCCTGGTCCAATTTCATTTGGATATTTAAAATCGGCAAAAACATCCAATAATTCCATTTGCGAACGCGAACATTCAATCGTGATGACATCGGCATCCATATCAGCAATATTTTGAATGATATCGTTGAATTCGCTATAACACATGTGGGTGTGAATTTGGGTATCGTCTTTTACTCCTGAAGCCGAAATTCGAAACGCTTTTATTGCCCAATCCAAATAGTTTGCCCATTCTTCTTTACGCAATGGCAATCCTTCTCGAATTGCTGGCTCGTCAATTTGAATGATTTTAATTCCGACTTTTTCTAAATCGACTACTTCGTCACGAATCGCCAAAGCAATTTGTGTACAGGTTTCAGAGCGCGGTTGATCATTTCGCACAAACGACCATTGCAAAATAGTTACAGGGCCAGTCAACATTCCTTTGACCCATTTTGGTGTAAGCGATTGTGCAAATGAAGCCCACTTTACCGTCATTGGATTTGGACGATAAACATCGCCATAAATCACAGGTGGCTTTACACAACGGCTGCCGTAACTTTGCACCCAACCGTTTTTGGTAAAGGCAAATCCGTCTAATTGTTCACCAAAGTATTCCACCATATCATTACGCTCAAATTCGCCATGAACCAAGACATCTATTCCTGTTTCTTCTTGAAAACGAATGGTTTCTTCGGTTTCTTTTTCGAGTAAAGCGTCGTATTGTTCTGGATTTAACTCCCCTTTTTTGAATTTCGCTCGCCAGCTTCTTACTTCTGTGGTTTGTGGAAACGAACCAATTGTAGTAGTTGGAAATAAAGGCAATTTTAAAGCTGCAATTTGTTTGTGTCTTCGAATTGCAAATGGATTTTGTCTTTTATCATCACCAATTGCAATGCTCGCTACCCTATTTTTAACATCATCATTGTGAATTAATTTTGAGGTTTTACGGCTTTCATTAGCAATAGTGTTTTCTTGAAAAGCAACTGTGTCTACAAGCGAAATTTCCTCTATGGCAAAATTTTGTAGCAGTACAATTTCTTCTGTTTTTTGTTTGGCAAAAGCCAACCATTGTTTTATTTCATTAGGAAGTGTTGCTTCGTTGGATTCTAAATCTAAATCGCAAGGCGAGTGAATTAAAGAACAAGAAGGAGCAATCAATACTCTGTCTTTTCCAATTGCATCAGTTGCTTTTTTGATTAGTGCTAGTGATTTTTTGAAATCATTTTTCCAGATATTCCTACCGTCAACTACCCCAAGCGAAAGACTTACGTTAGCCGCTAATTTTCCTGATTCCAAAATATCATCCAATTGCGAAGAGCAACGAACCAAATCTAAATGCAGCGTGTGAACAGGTAATGCCAAAACGGTGTCTAAATTCTCTCCAAAGCAGTCAAAATAATTAGTCAAAATAATTTTTAAATTAGGAAATTTTTTGTTGATTTCGTTGTACACAAAAGTAATGGCATTGTGTACTGCATCAGTTAGGTTCAAGGCTAAAAATGGTTCGTCAAACTGAATGTATTCCGCTCCTTCGTTTTGTAAAGTATTTAGAATTTCAAAATAGACTGGTAATACTTTTTCGATTAGCTCAATTCTATGAAAACCTTCTTCTTTTTCTTTACCTAATAATAAATAAGACACTGGACTAATAAGCACTGGTTTCGTTGTGAATCCAAGTTTTTTAGCTTCAATAAATTCGTCAATTATTTTAGTTGAAAACAATTCGAATTGTTGATTTTTTGTAAATTCAGGAACGATATAATGGTAGTTGGTGTCAAACCACTTGGTCATTTCCATAGCTACAACGTCTTGCCCTTCTTTTTGTGCGCCTCTAGCCATAGCAAAATACAAATCCAAAGCAGAGTTAGTTTTAGCAATTTCCCTATATCGATTAGGAAAAGCGCCCAATGTAAGCGTTAAATCCAAAACCTGATCGTAAAAAGAAAAATCATTAGAAGGAATTAAATCTATTCCTGCATTAGCTTGCAGTTGCCAATTTTCCTTACGGATGTTTTTTCCAACATTCAAAAGGGCATCGACTGAAATGCTTCCTGCCCAATAGGATTCACTGGCTTTTTTAAGTTCTCTATTGCTACCAATTCTAGGGTAACCCAAATTATTTGTTTTCATTTTAAAGTGTTTTTTACTTTACAAATGTATTAACTTAGTTATTATTTCTGAATTGTTCTAGTTTGTTAAGTGAATTGAATCGTAAAAGTGTATTTTTACAGTAATTAGTACCAAATAAAATTTTTAAGATACACTTTAGCCGTAAAAAAAACTATGGAAAATTTAGACCACATTGATTTGCAGATATTAAAACAACTGCAAGAAAACTCTAATATTAATACAAAAGAGCTGGCAAGCAAATTGTTCCTGACAGTTACTCCAGTTTATGAGCGTATTAAAAGACTGGAACGCGACGGTTATATTATGAAGTATGTGGCTTTATTGGACAAGAAAAAGCTCAATCTTGGAATGACCGTTTTTTGTAATGTACGACTAAAAGAACACGCTCGAAATGTGGGAAGCAATTTTGTAAAAGATATTGTGGCACTTCCAGAAATTATCGAATGCTATAATATTGCTGGCGATTATGATTTTATGCTTAAAATATTGGTGGAAGATATGTCCAGTTATCAAAATTTTGTGATGAATAAATTATCTACAATAGAGAATATCGGTAATACCCAAAGTATCTTTGTGATGGGTGAAATTAAGCACAGTACGGCATTGACAATCTGATGAAGTCTTGATTTTAATTTAAGTGGTTTTTAATTAATTGGATAAAATCTTAAAATAAAATGTATTTTTGGTGGTTTTAAATCACAAATCTAAAATCCTTAATCTACAATTTTAAATCAATATGAACTGGGAACAACTTTTATCACTACGTCGCCAAGGAGACACAAGTAAAAGACTACGAATAGAGCAAGACGACACGCGTTTGGGTTTTGAAGTGGATTATGACAGAATCATATTCTCGTCTGCTTTCCGAAGTTTACAGGATAAAACCCAGGTTATTCCACTTTCAAAAACAGATTTTGTACACACGCGACTGACTCATAGTTTGGAAGTTTCCGTAGTTGGTCGTTCTATAGGCCGATTAGTAGGTAAGAAAATAATCGAAAAACATCCTTATTTAAAGGAAGTCCATGGTTTTCAAGCAAATGATTTTGGGGCAATTGTTGCTGCAGCTTCTTTGGCACATGACATTGGAAATCCGCCTTTTGGACATTCTGGTGAAAAAGCCATTGGAGAATATTTTTCTATTGGAAAGGGACTGCAATACAAAGAAAAGTTATCAGCAAAAGAATGGCAGGATTTAATCGATTTTGAAGGGAATGCCAATGGTTTTGCAGTTTTAACAGCTAGTCGTCCCGGAATTGAGGGCGGACTTCGTATTTCGTATGCAACGCTTGGTGCTTTTATGAAATATCCCAAGGAAAGTTTACCAAAAAAACCAACAAAAGACATTGCAGATAAAAAATACGGTTTTTTTCAATCGGATAAAAAATTCTTCGAAAATGTGGCTTCAGAACTAGGGATGATTCCAAATAAATCTGGCAGTGATATTGGTTTCGAAAGACATCCTTTGGCTTATTTGGTCGAAGCTGCCGATGATATTTGTTATACAATTATCGATTTTGAAGATGGTATAAATTTAGGGTTGGTTTCTGAAGATTTTGCTTTAGAATATTTAATTAAATTAGTAAAAGACAGTATTGATACTTCAAAATACAAAACATTAGAAACAAAAGAAGATCGAATTAGTTATTTGCGTGCACTAGCCATTGGAAGTTTAATCAATGATGCCGTAAAAGTTTTTGTAGAGAATGAAGAAGCAATTTTGAATGGAAAATTTCCTTTTGCTCTAACAGATAAAAGTAAATACAAAGCACAGATGGATGATATTATTAAAATCAGTGTGAATAATATTTACCAAAGTCGTGAAGTAATTGAAAAAGAAATTGTGGGTTACCAAATTATTCAAACTTTGTTAGATAAGTTTATATCCGCTTTCAACAATAAATTTAATGGGAATGCCTCAAACTACGATAAATTACTACTCAAGATGTTACCAGAGAAGTTCTTAGAAGAAAAAGAGGATTTGTACCAAAGGCTGTTGCATATTTGTCATTACGTCTCCCTTTTAACTGATGGAAATGCCTTGGAATTATATGAAACAATTAACGGAAGAAAAACAAATTAATTAAAAATTATAAACTAGCCCAACGCCTAAAGATTGTTTTAACTGTATTTTAGCTCCTCTTGAAACTTGTTTTCCATCGATTTCTTCGGTTGTTTTTATATCGTCATCATACACTATTTGAGTGCCAATATTAGCCTGAACATATTGATTTACTTTCAAATCAAAATTTAATTTCCAATCGATATCTATATTTCCAAAATTATGGATATAATCAGAATATAAACTTAAACGGTTTTCCAAAGAGATGTTCTTAAAAATCTCTTTTTTGAAATGGTTCGTAATCAAAAAACCAACTTCGGTTTTTGAATTTTCACCTTCAATTAGAATATTTCCAGCTGAGTCATAAATTGCCTTTTCTACACCAAACGCTCCTTTATTGGCTAAAGTTTGGTTTAAAACCAAGGTGTTTTTCATTGTTAAAGGGGAGATAAAAAGATCAAAATTATTCTTTTTATCAAAATAATTAGCTCCAACCCCAAGGAAAGTATAGGCTGGTGCAAATAATTTTGAAATTAGAGTATTTGTATTGGAGTATTTATAGCCATTAGTAAATTGAGTGTTAAAATTGAATTTCACTGAATGAAACCAATTCGATGATGTGTCATTTCTATATCCAAAAGTAGAGTTAAATCGAAATTCATCATCAGACTTTCTTATGGCTAAACCATCTTGTTTATTGATGCCGTACTTAAATAGTAATTCATTTACCCATTCACTATTGTCAAGAGTTCTAGTTCTAATGAAATTACCTTTGAATAATCCTGAAACAGAACTAACACCACCGGCGCTCCAATTTACTAGTGCGATTTCATTTAAATCGAAACCTATTGTGTTTTTTCTTTTCCAATGCGACAAAATGATATAATGTACCATTGGCCCTTTTAACTCAGGTGCTTTTATAGAAATAGGAGTCTTTTTTATGAATAATGGTGCTGGAGAAAATTCTACTGTAAGCGGGCCTAAAAGGGGTCCTATTTTTGGATTTGATATTGAATCTATTATAAATATTGGTTCTATTAATGGCTCGATTACTGGTTCTTTGACTATTTCCTGTGAAAAACTATTTATCGTAACCGTTAGGAAAAAGAGGAGTAATTTGTAATGCTTTAATTTCATTCTTTACTTTTTTTTCAATTTACAAAAATAACGATTTTTCAATAGCTGAAAAAACAGTTACTAAACTACTAACGTCCATTTTACAGTATTGTTGTAATTCATTAACAGTGCCATGCTCAATAAATTCGTCAGGAATTCCAAGTGTTTTTATAGTACAAGCACAATGATATTCTGCTGCGAACTCCACAATAGTCGTGCCAAAACCACCTTTAATAACGCCATCTTCAATAGTAATTATAGTATTATAGTATGATAATATAGTATGTAATAATTTTTCATCAAGCGGCTTTACAAAAGCAAAATCATAATGCGAAAAAGTTTCTGGATTATTCATTTTGGCTAAAGCCAAAGTCACATTATTTCCAATAGTACCATTGGATAAAACGGCCACTTTAGATCCTTTTTTGAGACAATTTGCTTTCCCAATTTCTATTTTTTCATAGGGCCTTTCCCAATCAACAATTTGTCCTCGACCACGAGGATATCGAATGGCAATAGGATGGTTTAATCCCAATTGTGCAGTATATAAAATATTTCGCAGCGCCATTTCATTCAATGGTGAATAAACAATCATATTAGGAATACATCGCAAATAAGCCAAATCGAATATGCCGTGATGAGTTGCTCCATCTTCGCCAACTAATCCTGCTCTATCCAAACAAAATATTACGGGTAAATTCTGTAACGCCACATCGTGAATAAGTTGGTCATAGGCACGTTGTAAAAAAGTAGAATAAATATTGCAAAAAACCACCATTCCTTGGGTAGCCATTCCTGCTGATAAAGTAACTGCGTGTTGTTCAGCGATTCCTACATCGAAAGCACGATTAGGAAAAGCGTCCATCATAAATTTCAAGGAACTTCCAGATGGCATTGCCGGAGTTATTCCAATAATTTTTTCGTTGGCCTTCGCCAAATCTAAAATAGTTAAACCAAAAACATCTTGGTATTTTGGCGGAAGATTATCTTCTGATTTTACGTGAATTTCTCCGGTAGTAGCATCAAATTTGCCTGGAGCATGGTATTTTACTTGGTCTTCTTCAGCTTTTTGTAACCCCTTCCCTTTTGTGGTAATAAGGTGAAGGAATTTTGGTCCCTTTATTTTTTTTAATCGTTTTAATTCCTTGAGAACTGCAAAAATATCATTGCCATCAATGGGACCTGAATAATCGAAATTCAGGGATTTAATCATATTGTTTTTTCTAGGATTTTTTCCTTCTTTCACGGCAGTGAGATAGTTTTTCAAAGCACCAACACTTGGATCTATCCCAATAGCATTATCATTTAGAATTACCAAAAGATTAGCATCGGTAACTCCTGCATGATTCAACCCTTCGAATGCCATTCCCGATGCGATAGAAGCGTCGCCAATAACAGCAATGTGGTGTTTATCAAAATCTCCTTTTAAATTAGAAGCAATTGCCATTCCTAAAGCGGCAGAAATAGAGGTAGAAGAATGACCTACACCAAAAGCATCGTAAACACTTTCACTTCTTTTTGGGAAACCGGAAATACCTCCCAATTGTCTGTTCGTATGAAAATTTTCTCTTCTTTCTGTTAGTATTTTATGACCATACGCTTGATGTCCTACATCCCAAATCAACAAATCTTCGGGCGTGTTGAACACATAATGCAAAGCAATTGTAAGTTCAACAACTCCAAGACTCGAACCCAAATGACCTTCTTTTACTGATACAATATCAATAATAAAATTACGCAATTCTTGTGCTACTTGAGGAAGTTCGCCTTCATCAAGTAGGCGTAAATCAGTTGGATTGTTGATGTTTTGAAGAAGGTTACTTTTCATTGTAATTTAAAAAGCGAATTTACGGTTTTAAATTGAATTTTGTTTTTTTGAATTAAAGGCATATTGCAATTTGAAAAGGAATGAATGTTGTTATTGACTGTATATTATAAAATGAAGCGATTAAATGTACTAATCACCTCAAAAAATTGTTATATTTGAGGTGATTAATTATTTTATTCAACTCAAATGAAATACAACTGGCAGCTACCCGATTGGGCAAACTTTACATTTGATGAATCTGTAATCGATTCTATAGCCATAAAATTTGCTCTAGAAACAGGCGAACTTAAGGGTCTAGTCGATTCGTTATCGAATGAAATTAGAGAGGAAACCATCTTGGAATTTATGATTTCGGAGGCCATTAAAACTTCAGAAATAGAAGGGGAATTTTTTAACCGGCAAGATGTGATGTCTTCTATTAGAAAAAATTTGGGATATAGTGATGATTTCCTCCAAATTAGAAATAAAGAGGCACAAGGAATAGGGAAGTTGATGGTGACGGTTCGAAGCTCTTTTGCAGAAAACCTATCAGAAAAAACCATCAAGCAGTGGCATGGCATTCTTATGGAATATTCCAAGTTTATTACTTCCGGAGAATATCGGATGGGGACTGAAGCAATGCAAATAATATCGGGCTCTTTTGGTAAAGAAACGATTCATTTTGAAGCACCTTCATCCGATAAAGTCCCATTTGAAATGTTTAATTTTATAAAATGGTACAATGGATTTGTATTAAATCCTACAGACATAAAAAACGCATTAATTAAAACTTCTATTTCGCATCTGTATTTTGAGAGTATTCATCCTTTTGAAGATGGAAATGGCAGAATTGGTAGGGCAATTGCCGAAAAATGCCTTTCAGAATCCTTAAATAGACCTGTTTTGATGAGTATTTCTAGTACAATTGAACAAAATAAAAAGCAATATTACGAATCTTTAAAGCAAGCTCAGCGAACACTAGAAATTACACCATGGATTCTTTATTTTTCTAAATTGATTTTAGAAAGCCAAAAAAATGCTAAGCAAATTGTACTTATCACTTTAAACAAAACTAAATTTATAGACCAGTTTAAAACCCAAATGAATGAAAGGCAAATGAAGGTAGTTTTGAAGATGTTTGAAAATGGTGGTATTGGTTTTAAGGGAGGGATGACGGTTTTAAAATATGTCTCCATTACCAAAACATCGAGGGCAACTGCTACAAGAGATTTACAAAATTTGACAGTGAAAAACATTTTTATCCCAAGAGGTGAAGGTCGAAACAGACGCTATGACTTGAATTTGTTGTTGTAGTACATGTGGGGTAAATATCTTATTTGAAACAAATTAAAAACGCTCTTAAATTCTTATTTTTGCCGTATGGAAAACCCTTTCACCGACGAATATTTTATGAAAAAAGCTTTGCAAGAAGCAGAAATGGCTTTTGAAAAAGACGAAATTCCCGTAGGAGCCATCATTGTTATCGACAATAAAATTATTGCCCGAGGTCATAACCTTACTGAAATGCTAGTAGATGTTACTGCTCACGCTGAAATGCAGGCTATAACCGCTGCTTCCAATTTCCTTGGTGGAAAATATCTCACGGGTTGCACACTCTATGTTACACTTGAACCTTGCCAAATGTGCGCAGGTGCTTTGTATTGGAGTCAGATTTCGAAAATTGTTTTTGGAGCCAGTGACGAAAATCGAGGTTACGAGAAAATGGGAGCACAATTGCATCCGAAAACGACTGTTGTTCGAGGAGTTTTAGCGCATGAAGCTTCGGAATTAATAAAGCGGTTTTTTGCTCTGAAAAGGAAATAAGTTTTTTATTTTAATCTTTATTTGTCTGTTATAAATTAGATTGAATCACAGCGTTTCGATTGTATTGATTTCATGGTTGTAGCTTCCGGTGTTCAGGTCAGTCCACTCCCATCCATCATCTTTAATGAGAGACAATAATAATTGGCGTCTCGTTTTTAATTTATTATATTCTAAATCAACCGTTTCACCAGAAATAATTTTTATTCCTTTATTTTCAAGAGTAGTAAGAATTACCACTGGAGGCGTTTTTTTTCCAGGAATTATAAAGGAAGCAGGTAAAGTTTCGAGATAACTTGAAATCGCTTTTCTTAGTCTACCAAGTACGTTAATTGAAGGCTGTTGTTCTTTAGGAATGTTATGCAACAATACGGTAAGCACCTCATCTAGATTGGTAAGATTGAGCACAAAGGCTTCTTTCTTGTTCGAGGAATGGAAAAAATGCAGTACCGAGTATGCCTTATGATTTTGCGCATGTAAAATAATAGAATCGATAAGGCCTATAAAAGGTTGTTCTAACTCCTTAAAATCTTTTCCATTCCAATAGTTCAAAAGAATTTCTTCTACTGATCCACCAAGAGTATGTATATGCACACTTATTTTCCTTTTCATTATTTCAGCTGAGACGACCGGAATTAAGTAAGTAATAGCAATGGAAATCAGAATCAGTCCAGTAAATGAAAGAATTGCGGTAAGTATATCCCAGAATCCATTAGAAGCTTCCATGTCTCCTAAACCTAAAGTGGACAGCGTATAGCCGGTGTAAAATATCTTGTTTATTACAGTTGTTGATGTGTTGGTTTCGACATTCATCAGCGAGTCCGGACAGCTGATGAATAATAAGCTGGCAGAAACCCAAATAAGCAACAACCAGTTAATAAGAATAGAAACTAGGATGAAAGCCCCGCCAAGTTCCAAAACTTTTCGATGCCCCATTTTTTTATTAAGTACCAACAGCACTCTCCATATTGAGGTCGATAACCGTTTCGAAATAAAACCAGCTCCACGAACGGATAAGGAAGTATTGATTAAATCGGCAGCGGTAACAAGTAAGAGAAGAATTCCTAGAAAAAACAAAAAATAATTCATAGCATTAATTTAAAACTGTTGGAACAATCCATTTTTGGTATAGGTTGAACTCTAAGGTTTGTATTTTGGGTATTGTTACATAGATTGGCATCTAATATAGGTAATAAACAATTACTATTGACAACTTAAATTAATTCCATGACCGAAGATTACTTTGCCAAATAAAAAAAGTTCAATCGTAAAATATTTGTTATATCGTTTAATTGGAAATCTTGAACTAGCAAATCGGAATGCAAAATAGACCTGAACGTAACAGAATTTTTGAGAATGATGTTTTTGACTTGATAAAAGGATTTTTAAAGCAAGAAGGAATTGTAATTTTTCTTATAATTTATTTATCTCACTTGGCTTTATATTTCTTTGTTTTTTAAAATAATTTGAGAGATGACTTTCATCGGTAAAACCAAATTCATAGGCAATTTGTTTGATGGACATTTGCTTGTTAATAATTCTTTTTTCGATGAGTTGTATTCTAAGTTTATTGATATAATCTCTATATGTTATCGAAAAATTACGTTTAAAGTAAGCTCCGAAATACGTTTGGGATATATTAAAATGGTTTGCAATTATTTTAATTTGAACTAGTTTTGGTTTGTAAATGTTTTGATGGATATAAGAAATAATTTGATCGTTATCTATGGCAGTTCCTGTAATTTGTAAATTCATGCAACGCATTGTTTCCTTAATTAATCCAAAAATCGATAAAATCTGATAGAAAACTATCGGAGAATTAGTAATGTTAGTTCTACAATTATAAGTGGTTATGTTTTCTATAGTATTTCTTAATATAGTTTTAGAAGAGTCGTCTAGTCTCAAAACATTTTCTTTGAGAGATTGATCTCGCATAAAATTCTCAGGGGTATTCAGTAGAAACTCATCACAAGAAAGCTTTTTATTGGAATTAAAATAGGTATCTGTAAATTTAATAAAGACGAAGCGAGTTCTATTTTTAATATCAAAATAGTGCTCGTCATCTGGAGAAATAACAAATAAATCCCCTGCTTTATAGCCTAATAAATTTTTATTTAAATGATGAACTCCAGTACCTTTCCGGATATATATAATTTCATAATAGGTATGACTATGAGTTGGAAGATGAAATTTATCTTCTTCAAATTCATCTATAACTAATGTTTCGAATTGATTTAATTTTTTCATAACCTATAATTGCAAGTTTATAATGCAAATTTACAATTTCTATGCTATAGTTATTTATAAATTTGCAAAATAAATAAGTGATGCTTTTGTAATAACAGAACGTTTATCTTTAATCTCTTTATAAAATATAATGAAAAAAAGTTTGTTTTCACTCGCTTTGGGCGGTTTGACAATAGGAATTACTGAGTTTGTAATGATGGGAATATTACCTGATATTGCTTCCGATTTAAAAATTAGCATCCCTGTTGCCGGACATTTAATTTCGGCTTATGCACTTGGGGTAGTTATAGGCGCGCCTTTATTAGTAATCATCACACGAAATTATCCTCCTAAAAGAACCCTTTTGATATTGGCACTGTTGATTACTATTTTTAATTCACTTTCAATTATAGCTCCTAATTATGAATTTTTATTTGGGGTACGATTGCTTTCAGGATTACCACACGGTGCTTTTTTTGGAGTGGGTGCAGTTGTTGCTAGTCGACTTGCAGATAAAGGAAAAGAAGCTCAAGCAATTTCGGTTATGTTTGCGGGTTTGACTATTGCAAATCTTGTGGGGGTGCCTATTGGGACTTATATAGGTCATCATTTTACTTGGCGCTTTACTTTTATAATTGTCGCCATTGCAGGATCTTTAACCATTTGCTCGCTTTATTTTTGGATGCCAAATGTTGAAGCTAAAGCCAAAGAAGCAATGAAAACGCAATTGCTCTTTTTTAAGAAGGCTGAGGCTTGGTTGGTCATTTCTATTACTGCTATCGGGGCTGGAGGTTTGTTTTGCTGGATTAGTTATATTGCTCCATTGCTAACAGATGTTTCTGGATTTGATGCTGCCAACGTGCCTTATATTATGATGTTGGCCGGACTGGGAATGGTTTTGGGGAATTTTATTGGAGGTAAATTAGCGGATCGATTCTCTGCCGAAAAAACAATTATAGTACTCCTTTCGATAATGGCGTTTGATTTGTTGTTGGTGTTTTTATTTTCTGCTAATCCTTATGCAAGTTTAGTATTGGTGTTTACTACGGGTTGTATTTCTTTTGCTGTAGCGGCTCCAATTCAAACTTTGATGATACAAACTGCTGTAGGTGCTGAGATGATCGCTTCGGCAGCGATTCAGGCAGCTTTTAATACTGGAAATGCTTTAGGAGCTTTTCTTGGTGGTTTGCCCTTAATTGCAGGATTTAGTTATGCTTCACCTAATTTAGTGGGTATTGCAATGTCTATTTTTGGGGTCGCTATTACAACGGTATTTTTCCTAAGAAAACGGCGTATTTTGAAGTTGCAAAGAATTTAAAATTTATAGAAAACAGCTTGTTTTGAAGATAAATGCCCTAGCCCAGATAGAAGCGACATCCTTTTTCTGGTTTCTTTAGCCAGGAAAAGATATAGCGGATTGCTGGATAAGGCTCCTAGTTAAAATCTAAAAAAAGCAACAAAAAAACCGCCAATCTCACGAAAGGCGGTTTTTGATTTATTCTATTATAACATTCTTCTTTTTATCGTAGTAATGGTATTCTAGGTACGTGTAAGCGTCACGAGGTATAATTTTCACCCATTTTTTATGTTCAAAAAACCATTTTGAACGTATTGATGGAAAACCTTTGGTAAGGTATGCGGCCACAAAGGGGTGCACATTGAGTACAACGTCAGAGTGGGCTTTTAATATGCTTTCTAGATCAAGAGCGATTTTGTCAATGATTTGAATTGGCGCTTCAATTTCGCCTTCAATATTGTTTGGATCTTCTTCTCTAGTTTTAATGTTGACTTCCGGTCTTACTCTTTGTCTGGTAATTTGGACTAAGCCAAATTTACTCGGAGGTAAGATTTTGTGTTTTGCTTTATCATCGTTCATTTCTTCTCTAAGGAAGTCGAACAAGACTTTGCGATTTTCTGGATTACCCATGTCGATAAAATCAACTACGATTATTCCACCCATATCACGAAGACGCAATTGTCTTGCTATTTCGGCGGCAGCAATCATATTGACTTCCATGGCAGTGTCTTCTTGGTTGGATGCTTTATTAGAACGGTTTCCACTATTGACGTCGATGACGTGCAAAGCTTCTGTGTGTTCGATAATAAGATATGCACCTTTACTCATAGAAACTGTTTTTCCAAAGGAGGTCTTGATTTGTCTTTCAATATTGTATTTCTCGAAAATCGGAGTGTCTTTTGATTGATAAAACTTAACAATCGAAGTTTTTGAAGGCGCTATTTCTTGTAAATAGTCCTTTGTTTGGTTGTACAACTCTTCGTCATCTATTTGGATACCACTAAAGGTATCGTTGAAGACATCTCTTAATATTGATGAAGCTCTATTGAGCTCTCCTAATACTTTTGACGGATGATGAGCGGTTGGTAATTTTTTACACATTGCAGTCCATCTCTCTATGAGGTTCTGCAAATCTTTTTCTAATTCGGCTGTATTTTTGCCTTCGGCTACTGTGCGAACAATAACACCAAATCCTTTTGGTTTGATGGATTGTACCAATCGTTTCAAACGTTCTTTTTCTTTCTTATCTTCTATTTTTTGAGAAATAGAAACACGGTCAGAAAACGGAACTAAAACAATAAATCTTCCGGCAAGAGAAAGCTCAGCGCTAATTCTTGGTCCTTTGGTAGATATTGGTTCTTTGACGACTTGTACTAAAATAGATTGATTGGCATTGATAATGTTACTTATCGAGCCATCTTTGTCTATTTCTTTTTCAAACTGAAAGTTTTTTAGGGAGAAATCTTTTATTTTACCTGCGCTTACAAGTTTTATGAATTTCAGTTGGGAAGCAAGATTAGGACCCAAATCGTGATAATGTAAAAAAGCATCTTTTTCGAAGCCTACATTTACAAAAGCAGCATTAAGTCCAGCAACTGGTTTTCTTATTTTGGCAATAAAAATATCACCAACTTGAAAGTTACTTGTTTCTTGTTCTTTGTGTAATTCAATTAGTTTTCCATCTTTTAATAAGGCAAAATCTACGGCTTCGGAACTAGATCTGATGATTAATTCTTTATTCACTCTGTAAATTTTTATCCGAACCTATTGGTTGTCGGTTGTCGGTTGTTGGTTGTTGGGAAATCCGTCAACTATCAACTGCCAACCATCAACTTTTCAGCAAGGATGGATTAAACAATAATTTTAACAGGTATTGAACCCGGGGAAAATTAGTTTGCAGTTTACAGTATTCAGCTTGCAGCTAACTGAACACTAAATACTGAACACTGATCACTAACTTTCAATTTCAATGAACGGTTAAAAAGAAAAAAGTAGTTTAAAACTACTTTTTCTTTTTGTGTCGGTTAGCTCTCGCTCTTTTTTTACGTTTGTGCGTTGCTACCTTATGTCTCTTTCTTTTTTTACCACTTGGCATAGTAGATGATTTTGTAATTAATAATTAGTGTTATTTTGCTTCGTTATTCGTTTTTACTCCTTCTACAAACACTTTTGCTGGTTTGAATGCTGGAATATTATGTGCTGGAATTTTAATCGTGGTATTCTTAGAAATATTTCTACCTGTTTTTTCAGCTCTTGTTTTCACTATAAAGCTTCCAAATCCTCTTAAATAAACATTATCTCCTGTTTCAAGTGAAGACTTTACTTCAGTCATAAACGTTTCTATTGTTGCTTGAACATCTCCTTTTTCAAGGCCTAATTTTTCTGATATTTTAGCTACGATATCTGCTTTCGTCATTTTATTTCGTATTATTTATGGTGTACTAATTTTTTGAGGTTGCAAATATATGAATTAAAAAAACAATTAATCAATCTAATTCGTTAAAATTTAATCACATAAACTTTTACTTTTGCTAACTTAAACATAAAGATGAATTTTTCCAAAACATTGATAATCTGGTATTTACAAAATAAACGCGATTTACCGTGGCGTAAAACTGACAAACCATACCGCATTTGGCTCTCAGAAATTATGCTTCAACAAACGCGAGTAGCTCAAGGAACGCCCTATTTTCTTTCATTTATTACTGCTTTTCCAACAGTTTTTGATTTGGCTCAAGCCGATGAAGAGCAAGTATTAAAACTTTGGCAGGGTTTGGGTTATTACTCTAGAGCACGTAATTTGCACAAAACAGCCCAATTTGTAGCTAATGAACTTTCAGGAATATTCCCAGATAACTATAATGACTTACTAAAATTAAAAGGTGTTGGCGAATATACAGCAGCGGCAATTGCCTCGTTCTCCTTTAATGAAGCGGTCCCCGTTGTTGATGGAAATGTATTTCGGGTAT
This sequence comes from Flavobacterium cellulosilyticum, assembly GCF_004349355.1. Taxonomy (GTDB): domain Bacteria; phylum Bacteroidota; class Bacteroidia; order Flavobacteriales; family Flavobacteriaceae; genus Flavobacterium; species Flavobacterium cellulosilyticum. Next base: position 221,566 of record NZ_SMFK01000001.1, read on the forward strand.
TGTCCCGTTATTTTGATATTGAAACCGATATTTCCTTGGCTTCCGCCAAAAAAGAATTTGCTGCTTTAGCATTCGAATTGATGCCTAAAGATAATCCTGCTATTTTTAATCAGGCCATAATGGAATTCGGCGCATTGCAATGTGTGCCCAAAAGTCCCGATTGCACTATTTGTGTATTTAATTCCAGTTGTGCTGCCTTGCAAAAAAAGAAAGTGGATCAATTGCCTGTAAAATCTAAAAAGTTAAAAGTACGAAATCGCTATTTCAATTATCTCGTTGTTAAAGACGAAGAAGCTAAAACGATCCTTCAAAAACGCACTGCTAAAGGGATTTGGCACAATCTTTATGAATTTCCTTTGCTGGAATCTGATGGAGAAGTCGAATTTGACTATGTATCAGAACAATCAAAAAACCATTTTTTCAAAAACGATACTATTATAAGCATCGAAGATTGGACTCAAAAAAGTATCATTCATAAATTGTCACACCAGCATTTGCACATAAAGTTTTGGAAAATTAACCTAAAAGGAACAGTTGAAAATGGAATTGATCCTATCACCTTAAAAACTTTTCCTTTCCCCATTGTGATTCATAAATTTATCGAAAATGAAGCTAGGCTTTGAGCTAAGTTTTTCTTTGTTTAGAAATAGCTGCAATTAAATTATTTATCATGAATCAATTAATTGTGTATTTTAGACAAATCAAACTTTACATTTTAAAGTCCTTATTGTTTTAATCTTTCCTATATGAAAAAAAATATTGTTTTAGTACTCTTTATTATTAGTTCATTTACGGTTATTTCTGCTCAATATGCTCTAGTAACTATTCCAGGCTCAAAAGTTCGAAAAATAACTTCGAAAATCGTTATTGGACAAGAATATGAGTTGCAAATCTCCTTGCCTTCTGGTTATGAAACTAGTGGAAAGAAATATCCTGTAGTATATCTCATGGATTCACAATGGGATTTTCCCTTAGTTAATTCAATTTACGGAGAGCAATATTTTGATGGATTTATACCTGAACTTATAATTGTAGGTGTGACTTGGGGCGGAATCAATCCGAATGCTGATAGTTTGCGAGTTAGGGATTATACTCCAACAAATGTAGCAACAATGAAGCAAAGTGGAGGAGCCGATCAGTTCCTCAATTTTATGAAAACGGAATTATTTCCTTATATAGATACTAACTTCAAAACGGATAAGGAGAATAGAACTTTGATGGGTTGTTCCCTAGGAGGCTTATTTACACTCTATACCTTATTGACTCATACGGACATGTTTTCTAGTTATGTTGCAGCCACTCCTGCTATTGCTTGGGACAACACTGTCTTGTATCAATTTGAAAAAGAATTTACTCAAAAAACAATTACAAAGCCAATTAAACTCTTTATGACCGTAGGTGATGTAGAAAAAGGAAAGGAAACTTTTGAAAAATTCAGTGCATTTATTCTAAATAAGAAATTTTCAAATTTATATACAACTTCAAAAGTGCTTGAAAATACGGGGCATTCTGGCACGAAATCCGAAACTTATTCTAGAGGTTTGCAATATATTTTTGAAAGGAATAATTTGGATTTAACCTCAGATGTGTTGAATCAATATAAGGGTGATTATCAATTCCCAAATGGGGATATTATGTCGATAACAAATGAAAAAAAACATTTGGTTTGCTCGTATTTAAATCACAATAAATTGCAATTACTTGCCAATACGGAACGTCATTTTTATGCTAAATCGGAATTTTTTAATATTTATTTTGATGTTTCAAATGATAAAACCGTTGGCTTGCGTCTTGAAGTTTATGGTAAACAAAGTATACTTAAAAAAATTAATTAATTAAAAAAATTGCCAACGTATAGCCTTTAGCATTTGAGGTTTTGCGTAAAGGAATTGTTTTTTATATTTCTGAAAAATGTATCTTTGATGACATATTAATAGCCATAAAAAATGAATTCGACTTTAAATAAGGTAATGCTAATTGGGCATTTGGGTGATGATGTAAAAATGCATTATTTCAAAAGTGATTCTTGCATTGGCAAATTTCCTTTGGCTACAAATGAGACTTATATCAATAAAGAAACGGGAGAGAAAATAATTTCGACCGAGTGGCACAATATTGTAGTACGAAATAAAGCTGCTGAATTGTGCGAAAAATACTTGACAAAAGGCGATAAAATATATATCGAAGGACGCATAAAATCCCGTCATTGGCAAGCTGAAGACGGTTCTACTAAATATATCACAGAAATTCAAGCTATCGACTTTACTTTTCTTTCTACTAAAAAAGAATTGGAAGCCAGTAAAGAGAATAAGACTATCGATTCAACAAAAAATACTAACTTTGACCCAGAAAATAATGGTCTGCCAATAAACGACTTGCCATTTTGATTGTTTAACTAATCTTATTTAATTTGGACCCAGAGCCCAGTTTATTTCTTACTTACACACTAGATACCAATTTAGTATTTGGTTTCGTTGCAATAGTTGCATTGCTCATTTGTTCTGCTTTAGTTTCAGGTGCCGAAGTAGCTCTTTTTTCACTCACCCAAAAAGATGTAGATGACACTTTAATCAATGATCCCACTAAAGGAAAAATCATTGCTGAACTTTTAGAAAAACCCAAAAAATTATTAGCAACACTTTTAGTTGCCAATAATTTTATCAATATTGGAGTGGTTATTTTGTTTGCTTATATTGGAAAAAATTTGTTTTCTGATTTAAATTCACCTGTTCTTAAGTTTGTAATTGAAGTGATTTTGGTTACTTTTTTGATCTTGCTTTTTGGCGAAGTTTTACCAAAAGTGTATGCCAGCAGAAACAATATTGTGTTTTCTAAAATGATTGCAATACCGATTGGGATACTTGATAAAGTACTTTCTCCAATAAGTTTACCAATGCGTAAACTCACGATTTATTTGCATAATAAATTAGGGAAACAAAAAACTAACTTTTCTGTAAATCAATTATCACAAGCATTAGAATTAACTGATAAGGAAGAGTCTTCATCTGAAGAAAAAAAGATTTTGGAAGGAATTGTCACTTTTGGAAACACAGACACGAAACAGGTGATGAGTCCGAGAACAGATATTTTCGCATTAGACATCGATGATACATTTGAAGAAATTTATGCTAAAATAATTGCAAATGGATTTTCGAGAATTCCAGTTTACAAAGACAATATAGATCAGATAGAAGGCGTTTTATTTGTAAAAGATTTGCTTCCGCATATTAATAAAAAAACTTTCGATTGGAAAACCTTGATTCGAGAACCGTTTTTTGTTCCTGAAAACAAAAAAATAGATAATTTATTAAAGGAATTTCAAACCATGAAAAGCCATCTTGCCATTGTTGTTGATGAATATGGCGGTACCTCTGGATTGGTTTCCCTTGAAGATATTATCGAAGAAATTGTTGGGGATATTAGCGATGAGTTTGACGGAAACAATGTTAATTACACCAAAATAAATGATAAAAATTACCTTTTTGAAGGCAAAACTAACCTCAAAGATTTTTATAGAGTCATTGATGTTGATGAAGAATTGTTTGATTTAAAAAAGGGAGAAGCGGAAACTCTGGCGGGATTTCTTCTCGAAATTTTAGGTAATTTCCCAAAAAAAAATCAGGTTGTTCAATTTGAAAATTGTTTATTCACCGTTGAAGCAGTTGATAAAAAAAGAATTATACAAATTAAAATCACTCTTGAATAATAGTAAAATGTTGAAGAAACAAATTATGTTTTCGTTAATTTTTATGGTATTACTGGCCGTAAGTAGCTGTAAAGATGCTGCAATGCCAAAACCATCTAGTTATTTAAGGCTGGATTACCCAGAAGCCAAATATTTACATTTCGAAAATGAATGTCCTTTTGAATTCGAAATGAATTCGGAAGCCATAATTAAAGGAGAGAAAAATTGCGGTTTTACCATTAGCTATCCAAAAATGAAAGCTACTATTTATTTGACTTATAAAAAGGTCAACAATAATATTGATAATTTATTGCGTGATGCTCAAAAGTTAACCTACGAGCATGTTATAAAAGCCGATAACATTCTGGAACAACCTTATATGAATCCTTCAAAAAAGGTATTTGGTATGTTTTATAGAGTGGATGGGAATGCGGCGACAAACTCCCAGTTTTATGTTACTGACAGCACCAAGCATTTTGTAACGGGTTCTGTTTATTTTTATGCAAAACCCAATTTCGATTCCATAATGCCAGCTTCTAGTTACGTTAGAAACGATATGCAGCGTTTGATGGAAACCCTGAAGTGGAAATAACCCGATATTATAGAATTTGGCTGTTGCTTAAAACTGCCTGTTTTTCAATTATTTATTATTCCTTCTGCAATCAAGAAGAGTGTAAAAACAAAAAAAGCATTCCTTTAAAAACAGAAAATCCAAATTTCAATTATGTAAAATGAAATTTGGATTTTTTTATGAGAATCTTAAATATTTTAGTTTCTTCTTCCCATATAAATAGAAATATAATACATTAAAGTAGCAATTGACCCTAAAGCAGCTACTACATACGTTCTTGCAGCCCATTTCAAAGCGTCTTTTGCTCCTGCTTGCTCTTCTTGAGATAACATTCTTTTGTTCTCTAACCAAGCCAAAGCACGATTACTCGCATCATATTCTACCGGTAAAGTTACAATACTAAATAAAGTTGTCATGGCAAAAATCACAATTCCAATCAATAACAATTGTGGGAATGAATTAATCATCAAAATTCCACCCAACAAAATCCATTGCATATAAGAAGATGCAACATTTACAACTGGAACCAATTGCGAGCGCATTGCCAACCAACTGTAAGCCGTAGCATGTTGTACAGCGTGTCCACATTCATGAGCCGCAACTGCAGCAGCAGCAGCATTTCGTTGATTATAAACCGCTTCGCTCAAGTTTACTGTTTTATCCGCTGGATTATAATGATCTGTTAATTGTCCAGCAACAGAAATTACTTGTACATCACGTATTCCGTGATCAGCAAGCATTTTTTCGGCAATTTCTTTTCCCGACATTCCATTTCGCAAATGTAATTTAGAGTATTTTTCAAATTTACTTTTCAATCTTGAGCTTACTAACCAACTTGCTAGCATGATTCCGCCCATTAAGATCAACGATGGCAAACTAAATCCTAACATATATTTATTTTTTAATTAATATTACAACACTACTTCATCAAAATACAATCCAAAAATAGCAAAACGCCATCTTGTCATTAGTTAAACATTTATTAAAATAATCGCAATAACAATTTCAATGACAATAGCAATTTCAATGGCAATTTCAATGGCAATAACAATGAGAACGTATAATTGACAAAAATCCAAATTCTAATTATACATTGTCATTAGAATTTGGATTTTACTTTTATTAAATATTTATATTTTTATTTCAAATCATTTTTTTATTGTCATTGAAATTGTCATTGATATTGTATCCTTTTTATCCCACTAAATTAATCACTTTCCCTGGAACAATGATTATTTTATTGGGAATCCTACCATCTAGTTGTTTTAAAGTTCTTTCATCTTTCATGATGATTTCCTCGATTTGTTCTTTGGATAAATCCAATGCTAATTCGATAGTGAAACGCATTTTTCCGTTGAATGAAACAGGATATTCTTTACTACTTTCTACCAAGTGTTTCTCATCCAATGTTGGATAAGCTACTGTAGCAATTGAGTCTGAATTCCCTAAATGACTCCACAATTCCTCAGCAATGTGCGGTGCATACGATGAAATTAAGATGGTCAATGGTTCCAAAATCGCTCTTTCATGACAGCGTTGCGTTGATAACTCATTCACACAAATCATAAACTGGGAAACCGAAGTATTAAAAGAGAAACCTTCAATATCTTCTGCCACTTTTTTGATGGTTTTGTGTAAAGATTTCAAGCTGTCTTTTGAGGGTTCGTTGTTGGTGACAATCAATCCATTTTCATCAAAATACAAACGCCACAATTTTTTAAGAAACCCAAAAACTCCCGAAATACCTGCCGTGTTCCATGGTTTGGCTTGTTCCAATGGTCCTAAAAACATTTCATACAAACGCAAAGTATCTGCTCCGTATTCGTTGCAAATATCATCTGGAGTTACCACATTGTATTTGGATTTCGACATTTTTTCAATTTCACGACCCACTATGTATTTGCCATTTTCGTCACAAATAAATTCAGCATTGGCATAATCTTCTCTCCAATTTTTGAATTTTTCAATGTCTAATTCATCCGATGAATTTACCATTGAAACATCAACGTGAATTGGTTGCACTTTTTGGCTTTCTATTTTATTTTTTGAAACATAAGTATTTGTTCCATCTAATCTATAAACAAATGCACTCATTCCCAAAATCATTCCCTGATTGATCAGTTTTTTAAAAGGCTCTTCTGTTGGCGCAAAGCCTTTATCCTTTAGGAATTTGTTCCAAAAACGAGAATACAATAAGTGACCTGTGGCATGTTCGCTTCCGCCAATATATAAATCGACACTTTCCCAATATGCCAAAGCTTCTTTACTAGCAAATTCGTTTTCGTTTCCAGCATCCATATAACGCATCCAATACCAAGAACTTCCCGCCCAACCTGGCATGGTATTTAATTCGAGAGGAAAAATAGTTTTGTTGTCAATTAAATGGACACTTACCACTGAACACTGAACACTGTCCCAAGCCCAAACCGCAGCATTTCCTAATGGCGGTAATCCGTCTTCGGTTGGTAAGTATTTCTCCACTTCTGGTAATATGATGGGCAAATGCTTTGGATCAATCATTTGCGGTAAGCCATTTACATAATATACAGGAAATGGCTCACCCCAATATCTTTGACGAGAGAAAACAGCATCACGCAAACGGTAATTAATTTTCCCTTTTCCTTGGTTTAATTTTTCTAATTCTACAATGACTTTTTTGGTTGCATCTTTATAACCCATTCCGTTTAGGAAATCCGAATTCACAATTTGGAATCCTTCTTTCGCTCCAAAAGCAGCTTCTGAAATATCTTTATCAAAAATATTCTTGATTTCCTGCATTCCACTCTGGCCTTTAAAGAAATTGGCAAAAGCATAATCTCTTTCATCTCCGCAAGGAACCGCCATTACAGCACCTGTTCCGTAACCTGCCAAAACATAATCACCAATCCAAACTGGAATCGGTTCTTTGGTAAACGGATGTTCGGCATACGCACCTGTAAACACACCCGAAATGGTTTTTACATCTGCCATACGCTCTCTTTCCGAACGTTTTGCTGTTTTTTCGATATAGGCAGCAACAGCTGCTTTTTGCTCTGGAGTAGTAATTTGTGCTACCAATTCATGTTCTGGTGCCAAAGTCATAAAGGTCACTCCAAAAATAGTATCAGGACGAGTGGTAAAAACTTCAATTTTTTTGAATTCAGAATTTGATTCTGAAATTTCATCTAATTCTAAAGTGATTGTATCTAAAACGCCTGCAATGTTTCTAATAATTTCTTCCTTATTGAATCGAATAATTTTAAAACCATTCTCGGCAATAACTTTTGCTCTTTCTACATTTGTAACTTTTTGAAAATCCTGAGTTTCCTCATTAATTACAATAACCATTTTTTTAGAAAGACAAACAAAATCAACAATATAATCTCCAATCAAATATTGATGTTTGAACTTGTAATCCAATGCTTTTGACTTTAAACTAAGCCATAATATTTGCTCTGTTTCTGTTGGATTCTCTCTCAATCCTTTAGCTTTTTCAAGCAATTGATTCTTAATATTCTTATTCCCATTTATAATAGGAAAAGTGACCAATGCACCAACGGATTTACCTATCCAATTGCGTTGACTTTCCTTGATGCTTTCACTCCAATCAATTGCATTTAAACCCTGCAACAACCGTTCTGCATAAGCAGAAATTCGCATGCTCCATTGCGTCATTTTCTTGCGAACTACTGAAAAACCACCACGTTCTGAAACTCCGTTTATAATTTCATCATTGGCCAAAACAGTCCCCAATCCAGGACACCAGTTCACTTCTGTTTCTGCTAAATACGTTAATCGGTATTGTAACAGGATTCGTTGTTGTTTTTCAGATGAAAAAGCGTTCCACTCGTTGGATGAAAACGAAATTATATTTTCATCGCAAACTGCTTCAACATTTGCATTTCCTTCGGTTAAAAAAACAGCTATCAAGGTCGAAATATCTTCCGCTTTGTCTGAATTTTTATTGTACCATGAATTGAATAATTGGATAAAAATCCATTGTGTATGTTTGTAATAATCCGGGTTTGAGGTACGCACTTCTCTACTCCAATCGAATGAAAACCCAATTTTATCCAATTGCTTTCTATACCCTGCAATTTTATTTCCTTCTTTATCAACTCCACCATCAATATTTACTGAAGTAGTATCTTCTGGACGCTGTCCTGTTTGAATGGCATATTGTTCTGCAGGCAATCCAAAACTATCATAACCCATTGGATGCAAAACGTTGAATCCACGATGTCTTTTGTATCTTGAATACACATCTGAAGCAATGTAACCAAGCGGATGCCCCACGTGCAACCCTGCTCCTGAAGGATAAGGAAACATATCCAAAACATAAAATTTTGGTTTAGCTACGCTCAGTTTGGCTTCGCCTCGGGTTTCGGAATTATTTTGCGCTGCAAAAGTTTGATTTTCGGCCCAATATTGTTGCCATTTGGCCTCTATTTCGTTCGGATTGTATTTCATTCCCTTTTTCTATTTTTATTTTAATGGAGTCATGCAGTCGCAAAAGCTCTAGTCATTCCCTTTTTCTATTTTTATTTTAATGGAGTCATGCAGTCGCAAAAGCTCTAGTCATTCCCTTTTTCTATTTTTATTTTAATGGAGTAATGCAGTCGCAAATAAACTCATTTAGTATTTATTTTTAAGCAATTCTGGGTTTTGAATCCTGAAAGTAAGGCGTAAAATTGAGTGGCAAATTTACATTTATTGTACGAAAGTTAAAACTTTGAGCGTTATTAACTTCAAATAAAGAAATTCTTTGTTATTTTTACCCCATAATTACAATAAACTATGGTATCTTCATTTGATAAGTTTCAAAAACGCAGACTAATCTCCTCTTATTTTTCAGTAATCCTAAGTGTTTTCTTAGTATTATTCCTTTTGGGAATTTTAGGTTTTTTTATAATTAATTCCAAAAAACTAGCAGACGATTTTAAAGAAAAAATTGCAATGACTGTGTTTTTCAAGAACACAGCAAATGATAGTATTTTGAACGATTTTGGAACAGAATTAAAATCTAAAGCTTTTTCAAAATCATTTGTATATGTTAGTAAAGAAACTGCGGCCAAGCAACATACGGATATAATAGGTGAGAATTTTATGGAATTTTTAGGTGAAAATCCTTTGCAAAATTCTTTTGACATTCACCTAAAAGCAGATTACGTTGTTAAAGACAGCATCACTAAAGTGGAAAGTCAATTGCGAAAAAACCCAATGATTTCAGATATCGTTTATGACAAACAATTGGTTAATTTAGTGAATGACAACATCAATAAAGTAAGCATGTGGATCCTAATAATTAGTGGTTTCCTAACTTTTATTGCAGTTTTATTAATAAATAGTTCTTTGCGTTTATCCATACACTCTAATAGATTTATCATTAAAACCATGCAAATGGTGGGTGCTACAAAATCATTTATCAGAAAACCATTTGTAATGCGAAGTATTAAATTAGGAATGATTGGTGCTGGTTTGGCTATTATCGCTTTGATTGGCGTATTAGTTTATGTTCAAGTAAATTTCCCTGATTTAGGAATTTTAGACAACAAAATTCTTGTTGCCGTAGTATTATTAATGGTTTTTGGAATTGGAGTTTTAATTACTTGGATAAGCACCTATTTTGCTACTCAACGATTTTTGAATTTAAGAACCGATGATCTTTATTAATTTTAGATTGCAGATTTTAGATTTTAGATTTTAGATTTTAAAAAAATGAAAATGAAAAACGAAGAACAAAAACACGAATTCCTTTTTGAAAAAGTAAACTATAAAATCCTATTAATTGGCATTGCAGTAATTGTGCTTGGATTTATTTTAATGTCAGGCGGAGGAAGCACTGACCCAAATGTATTTAACGAAGACATTTTTAATTTCAGAAGAATACGATTGGCCCCAACAACAGTATTAATAGGTTTTGGCATTACTATTTATGCTATACTCAAAAATAATAAAAACGCATAAATGAATACATTACAAGCCGTTATTCTTGCCATTATTGAAGGAATTACTGAATTTTTACCTGTTTCTTCAACAGGACATATGATTATCGCCTCATCTTTTTTTGGCATTGAGCACGACGAATTTACTAAACTTTTCACCATTGTTATCCAATTAGGAGCAATTCTATCAGTAGTCGTTTTATATTTCAAACGTTTTTTTCAAACTTTTGATTTCTATTTTAAATTACTTGTAGCCTTTATGCCTGCAGTAGTTTTAGGATTATTATTTAGTAAAAAAATAGATGCCTTATTAGAAAGTCCATTAACCGTTGCTGTTTCACTTTTGCTAGGCGGAATTATATTATTAAAAGTAGACAAATGGTTTGCCGTTGATGAAAATGCACCTTCATCAAAAGAAATCAGTTATGCACAGGCATTAAAAATAGGTTTTTTTCAATGTTTGGCAATGGTTCCTGGTGTATCCAGAAGTGGTGCCAGTATTGTAGGTGGAATGTCGCAAAAATTATCCCGAACTACTGCTGCTGAATTTTCATTTTTTCTGGCAGTGCCAACAATGCTTGGTGCAACAGCAAAAAAATGTTATGATTACTACAAAGATGGATTTGTTTTATCTCATGATCAAATCAATTTTTTGATTATTGGAAATGTAGTAGCTTTTATCGTCGCACTTATTGCTATTAAATCTTTTATTGATTTTTTAACCAAACACGGTTTTAAAATATTTGGTTACTATCGAATTATAGCCGGAATTGTGCTTATAGCTATCCACTTTTTCGTTCATCCTTTGACAGTAATCTAATGACTGCAGAAGATTATTTAAACGGACAAATCATCTTAATTGACAAACCTTTGCATTGGACCTCGTTTCAAGCTGTCAATAAAATGAAATATGCCTTAATTAATAAAGTGGGACTTCCAAAAAAATTTAAAATTGGTCACGCAGGAACGCTTGACCCATTAGCATCTGGTTTATTATTAGTTTGCACAGGAAAATTCACCAAAAGAATCACAGAACTTCAAGGTCAAGCAAAGGAATATACTGGTACATTCTATATTGGCGCAACAACACCCTCGTATGATTTAGAAACTGAAATAGACCAAACTTTTGAAACTTCACATATATGTGAATCTTTAATTCAGGAGACGGTGAAACAATTTTTAGGAGAAATTGACCAAAAACCTCCAATTTATTCAGCCATAAAAAAAGAAGGTGTTCGTTTATACGTACACGCTCGTGCAGGTGAAACCGTGGAGATCGCAAGTCGAAAAACTACAATACACGAATTCGAAATTACGCGTATTGCACTCCCTGAAATCGATTTTAGAGTCGTTTGTAGTAAGGGAACCTACATCCGCTCCTTAGCTTTTGATTTTGGGAAAGCTCTGGATTCTGGATCCCACTTGATTGCTCTTCGCAGAACAAAAATTGGCGATTATAATGTCATTAACGGAATTGATGTGATTGATTTTGAAACTTCAGTACAAAACTCCTGAAGAGAAATAAAATAAAACCCAAATCCAGGAACACTTTTGTACAATTGCAACTGATAACATTTCAACCCTAAAAACCACAGCACACATAATATCAATAATACGCTCATTGCAATTCCTAGAATTCGTTTTTGAGTGGCTAGTAGTAAAACTATCTTCACCACGCTTGAGCTATAGATATAGAAAAGCAATGCAATATGGATCGAATATGACTGCTTTATGCAATATAAAACGATGATCATAAGGTTAAAAAAGCTAGGACGTGACTTTTATAAAGAAGTATCGTCTAGTATATCAAATCTGAAAACCAAAGCACATTAAAATTTAAGTTTTTAATGTATTTATTAAATCAAAGTATTTTTATACCATAAATAGAAATTTCAATTTAGTTAATAATGAGAGGTTTTTTCATTTCCAAATAGTAAAGTAGAAATGTAATCGTAGAATCTTTCGAATAGATTTTTCATAATGATGTTTTTTAAATTATTAAACAATAATTAAACACCTATAAGAAAAGCAAATTAAACAACAATAGATTTGGTTGGGATTATAAAACTACAAAAAAATAAATAAATAAAAAACCCAAATCATTATTTTTTTTTAATTCCATAATTTAATTTATTTTTTAAAATATTGATTTAAACAATGCACATCTAGGAAACAAATGCATTACCCTCACCTTTTCCCCTATTGAATCAAATACATAATTAATGATACGAATTTGGATGGTGGTCAAATTTTTCCTACCCAAGTAATAATTTAATCAATTCATCTTGGATCGAAATACCTTTATCGTTTAAATACCACATTTGCAAATCGGTTTTTGCAGCTTCATCTATAACACCATGTTTTATCTTATAATTTTGCATTAAATCGACCGCTCCTTGAGGTCTTGGCCCCCAACTTCCCATTACTGCAGCTGTTTGTTTAGCAATTACAATAACTTTCGGAATTGAATTCTCGCCATTAGTTACAAATAAATTCAGTAAATCTTCATTTTCGCTTTTTAATGCAATTTTCAAATCAATTCGTTGAGATGCTACTGCCATTTTATTAAGAATTGGAATAATCTGTGCCCCATCTGCACACCAACCTTCAGCAATGACCAGCCAAATATATTCTTTTTGTAGTGAATTTAATTTCAATATATTTTCTTCAGATACCGTAATTATTTCATCCAAATGATTCATTCGAATATCATTGAGCTTACTGTTATATGTCAATTCTTCCGATTGTTTATTTCCCGTTGATTTACCTTCTAGTAATAAATCAGCAATTAACTTTCTAAATTCGAGATAGGAATGACTATGAAATAATGCTAAGGCAACTTTTGGTTTCATGAGTTTCTGATTTAAATTGAACTCAAATTTACTGATTTAAAAGGGACAGTCAAGTAACATTGATTAAAAATTGTCGTTAGCAAATATTAATTTTTAAAAACATTTTCTCAAAAATCAGAATATGACTATATTTGCACAACTCAACTAAAACAAAGCAATGAAGTACAAAAGAATTCTTCTAAAATTAAGTGGTGAAGCATTAATGGGCGATAGACAATATGGTATTGATCCAGTTAGATTAGGCGAATATGCTGATGAAATAAAAAAAGTGCATGCCAAAGGAGTAGAAATAGCAATTGTCATAGGCGGAGGAAATATTTTTAGAGGTGTTGCCGGAGCTAGTGCAGGTATGGATCGCGTTCAAGGTGATTATATGGGAATGTTAGCAACCGTTATTAATGGTATGGCATTACAAGGCGCACTTGAAGACAAAGGAATGAAAACCCGTTTGCAAACCGCATTGAAAATGGAATCAATAGCTGAACCCTATATCAAAAGAAGAGCAGATCGTCACCTTGAAAAAGGCAGAATTGTAATCTTTGGTGCCGGAACTGGAAATCCTTATTTCACCACTGATACAGCAGCTGTTTTAAGAGGTGTAGAAATTAATGCCAATGTGATTCTAAAAGGCACTCGTGTAGATGGCGTTTATGATTGTGATCCTGAAAAAAACAAATCGGCTATAAAATTTGACAGTATCAGTTTTGATGATGTTATTAAAAAAGGCCTGAATGTAATGGACTCAACAGCATTCACATTAAGTCAGGAAAATAAATTACCTATTGTCATATTTGACATGAATAAAGAAGGTAATTTGTTGAAAATTTGTGAAGGTGAAAATATTGGAACAGAAGTAAATATATAGTTAGCAGTGTTCAGTATTCAGTTTGCAGTAAAAACTGAATACGGAACATTAATCACTTAACACAAAGAATATGACCGAAGAAATTGAATTTATTTTAGATAGTACGAAAGAATCGATGGAAGGCTCTATTGCCCATTTAGAAAAAGCATTCTTAAATATTCGTGCTGGAAAAGCATCTCCTGCTATGTTAGGAAGCGTATTTGTAGATTATTATGGATCTGCAACACCTCTTTCACAAGTTTCTAAAATTAGTGTTCCAGATGCAAGAACTATCACTTTGCAGCCTTTCGAAAAGAATATGTTGCACACGATAGAAAAGGCAATTATGATTGCCAATCTTGGATTTAATCCCATGAATAACGGAGATTTAATTATTATAAGCGTTCCGCCTTTGACAGAAGATCGCAGAAGAGATTTAGCCAAACAAGCTAAATCAGAGGCCGAAGATGCTAAAATCGGAATTAGAAATGTCCGTAAAGACGCAAATAATGAGATTAAAAAACTAGAAAAAGAAGGAACTTCCGAAGATATCTGCAAAAATGCAGAGGAAGAAGTTCAAAACTTAACCAATAGTTTTATAAAAAAAATTGATGAACATCTGGTTAATAAGGAAGCTGAAATTATGAAAGTTTAAGCTAACTTTAAAAAAAATACCAAATCCGTCTTGATTTATTTCTTGACGGATTTTATTTTTTATAGCGCATTTTCTTTATTTTCTTTTCCCGTAAGCATGAATCCAACCATCATTACAAAAGCTGTCAGGACAATTACTTGTATAATCAATGATCGATTGACCAATTCAGTTGTTTGAAATGCTGGAATAGACAAAAATAACAAAATGGTAATCAAGCCTCTTGGAGCAACGAACAGCATTGGGTTTAGAGGGATTTTAACTATTTTTAAAAATATTGCTCTTATAAAAATCACTCCAACGGTTATAGAAACTGACCAAATTATCGTTTTAGGATTAAGTAATTCTTTGGTTTCAATTAAAAACCCAAATAACAAAAAGAATAAGGTTCGTATCAAGAATGTAAATTCAGTGGTCAACTCTCTAAATTTATGAACCTCCTTATTCAGTATTTCGGGTTTTAAGTTTTCAATGAATTTAAATCGTGTTAATTCATCTAGATTACCCATAAATAATCCAAAAAACAAGATGAAAAGCAAGGCTGGTAAATGATACTCTTTTGAAACAAAATAGATCAATACAACCAAAATAATAATGGGAGCAAACTTTACTTGGTGTGTTATTTTACTCAATAAATAGGCAAGTCCTAGGTTTGCAGCAAAAGAAATTATAAAAATCACTACCAAGTCTAAAAAGAATTCTCCAAAAGTCATTGCATCAATTACAGCATGCAACGTAACAAAATTAAAAAAAAGCACGCCAAAAATATCCGATAAACTACTTTCATAAGTAATAAATTCTTTTTGAGATGGAATTAAATTTTTAGCACTAGTTATCGCAACAGCACTACTAATAACGGCAATAGGTATCGCATTTGCTAAACCATCTTTAAAAGAAACACTACCATAATAATAAAAGACATACCCCAAACAAAAGCTTATTAAAAACATGGGTAAGAAAGCAACAATAATGGATTTTCCAACTAATGCCAATTTGGATCTTTTAAGTTCTAATTCAAGGGAACCTTCTAGCACAATTAAAATCAAACCCATTGTACCTATTAGCGGAAGAATTGGCATGAGATTTGGGATTGAAATTTTTAATAAATCGGTACCCTGCTTCACAAACCACCCCAAGGTTAGCAATAATATGATTGATGGAATTTTAGTTTTCGACGATGTAATATCAAAAAAATAGGCTAAAAGCAACAATATACAAACCGTTATAATTATAGATCCTGACATTACTTAATTAAATTATTGATTCAATTTATATGAACAAATAAAATTATTGAAATCGCGTAAATAATTTTATGTTGAAAAATTCAAATATATAAATTATAAAATTGGAAAGAATTATTCTAGTGATTTTAATACTTACAAAATTTCAACATAATTATTAGTTAAATGTAATCCCACAAGTTTTCATAAGTCTCTAGTTTCTCTTACCTTTGCCGGTATTTTTAAAATAGATATGAAAAAGAAATTGAAAGTAGGATTCTGGGAATTTATTGCTGGAATTGTACTCAAAAATAGAATTACAATACTCTTAATTATCCTGGCAATAACCATTTTTCTTGGTTTACAATGGAAAAACATCCGTTTCTCATTTACTGAAGCCAACCTTCTCCCCGATAATCACATTGTCAATACTGAATACAACGAGTTTTTAAAGAAATTTGGCGAAGAGGGCAATCTTATCGTTGTAGCTGTTAAAGACAAAACTTTTTTTACGCCGAAAGCCTTTGGAGCTTGGAATAAATTAATGGCTGATTTTAAAAATCAAAAAGAAATTGATCTTGTAGTTTCAGTAAGTGATTTGAAAAAATTACAAAAAAACGAACAAAAAGAAACCTTTGAATTAGTCCCTTTTGTTGATCAAACCAGAATAAACAACACCAATTATCTCACTTCAGTCAAAACTGATTTATTTAAAAACATGCCTTTTTACGAAGGTTTATTGTTCAATAAAAAAAGTAAAACCATCCGTTCGGCGATATATTTAGATAAAAAAATAGTAAATACAGCCCATCGTAAAGATTTTATCCTCAACTATTTTATTCCAAAAATAGAAGCCTACGAAAAAGAAACTGGCATCGATTTGCGTGTTTCTGGAATGCCTTACATTAGAACTTTGAATGCAAAAAGTATTGTTGACGAAATAAGTTTGTTTATAGGCGCTTCATTATTTATTACTTCATTAATCTTCTTTTTCTTTTTCCGATCTCACAGAGCTACATTAATCTCATTGGTAATTGTAATTATTGGCGTAATGTGGACTTTCGGTTTTTTAGGCTTATTCAATTATGAAATTACTGTACTAACGGCAGTTGTACCTTCATTAGTAATTGTAATTGGAATTCCAAATTGTATCTTTCTAACCAATAAATACCAACAAGAATTTCTGGCTCATGGCAATAAAGCGCGCGCACTACAACGAGTAATTACAAAAGTAGGAACCGCAACATTAATGACTAATCTAACAACCGCTGCAGGTTTTGCTACTTTTATAATCACAAAAAGTGAATTATTGAAGGAATTTGGTATTGTCGCTTCGGTGAGTATAATGGCTTTATTCTTTTTGTGCTTGATTATTATACCCATTTATTATAGTTATCAACCAATTCCAAAAGCCAAACATCTTGAACATTTAAATCGAAATTACACTCGAGTTTTAATGACTTGGATAGAAAAAATGGTGCGACAAAACAAAACTCATGTCTACATTGTAGCTTTATTTTTATTTGTTATTAGTCTTTATGGTGCTTTCCAAATCAAAACATCGGGAAGTTTAATTGAAGACATGCCCCAAAAAACTGGTTTTTTCAAGGACATTCTGTTTTTCGAAAAAGAGTTTGATGGGATAATGCCTTTAGAAATCACTATCGATACCAAAAGAAAAAAAGGGGTAATGAAACTTTCTACTTTGAAAAAGATGGATGAACTTCAAAACACTATTGAAGAAATTCCAGAACTTTCAAAACCCATATCAATCCTAAATCTTGTAAAATATTCCAAACAGGCTTACTACAACGGAAATCCAGCGTTTTATGCGCTACCTACTGCTCAAGAGCAATCCTTCATTTTGAGTTATGCAAAAAATGCAACAAAAAACACTCAAAAGAACATCATGAAAAGCTATGTGGACAGCACAGGTCAAACAGCCCGAATTACCACTTTTATGAGGGACATTGATACTGGAAACATGGGGAAAATTGAAAATAAACTCCAAGCCAAAATCAATAAAGTCTTCCCAGCTGATCGATACAAAGTCACGATGACTGGAAAAGCATTAGTTTTCGAAAAAGGCACAAAATACTTGTTAGACAACCTCGTTTCTTCCCTTCTTTTTGCCATTTTCTTGATTGCATTATTAATGGCTTTTATGTTCCGCTCTTTTATAATGGTGGTCGTTGCTATTATTCCTAATTTACTTCCTTTGATTATAACTGCTGGTCTTATGGGCTATTTTGGCATTCCCTTAAAACCCTCGACAATTTTAGTATTTAGTATCGCCTTTGGTCTTTCAGTCGACGACACCATTCACTTTCTTGCACAATACCGACAGGAATTAGTTAAAAACAATTGGAAAATAAAACGCTCTGTTTTTGCGACTTTAAAAGAAGCTGGTGTTAGTATGTTTTATACTTCTGTAGTTTTATTTGCTGGATTCTCTGTATTTTTATTATCCGATTTTGGCGGAACAGTCGCTTTAGGAGGATTAGTTGCCATCACTTTAGTGTTTGGAATGCTGTCCAACTTAATTTTATTGCCTTCATTGGTATTGACATTAAATAAAAAACTGGCCAACAAACAGGAATTCATCGAACCAAAAATAGATGTTTTGGATCACGGAGTAAATGATAATGAAGACAGTGACAAATAATTATAAAATTCATTTTTAGAAGTTTTCCATTTATTCGTTATAAACGAAGTATACTGGACTTCTATTTAATGAAAGTTTTTTGAAGTAATTCTTTGTGTTGAAAAAAGACACAAAAGGATTTTCACTTATATCGCGGTTACAAAACTATCAACAAAATCAATTATATTTGTAATTCGATTCGATTTCAATTGAAATTGATACTATAAAGTAAATTTAATTCCATATTCAAAAATGAAACACACTAGAGTTAAAGACTTACTAAATAGCGCAACCATACTTCAAACTATAAATGCAAAAGGTTGGGTTAGAACTTTTAGAAACAATCAATTTATTGCGTTGAATGATGGTTCGACTATCAATAACATACAATGTGTCGTCGATTTTGAAAACACAGCCGAAGAAACGCTGAAAAGAATTACCACTGGAGCAGCCGTTTCGGTTACTGGAGATTTAGTAGAAAGCAAAGGAGCGGGTCAAAAATATGAAATTAAGGTTTCAAAATTAGAGATTCTTGGCGATTCCGATGCAGAGAAATTCCCAATGCAACCAAAGAAACACTCGATGGAATTTTTACGTGAAAATGCACACTTGAGAGTTCGCACCAATGCTTTTGGAGCAATTATGCGTGTTCGCTCCGTTTTATCGTTTGCTGTTCATAGCTATTTTCAACAAAAAGGCTTTGTATATGTCAACACGCCAATTATCACTGGAGCTGATGCTGAAGGTGCTGGAGAAATGTTTCAAGTTACTGCATTGCCATTAGACAATTTGCCTAAAACAGAGGAAGGCAACATCGATTATAAAAAAGATTTCTTTGGAAAACACACCAATCTTACGGTTTCTGGTCAATTAGAAGGCGAAACTTTTGCCATGGCTTTAGGTCAGATTTATACTTTTGGACCAACCTTTAGAGCAGAAAACTCCAATACTTCACGTCATTTGGCGGAATTTTGGATGATTGAACCCGAAGTGGCTTTCAATGATTTGAATGACAATATGGACTTGGCCGAAGATTTTATCCAATATGTGATTAAATACGCCATGGACAAATGTGGTGATGATTTAAAATTCTTGGAAAGTCGTTTATTAGACGAAGAAAAATCAAAACCACAAGCCGAAAGAAGTGAAATGGCCTTGTTAGAAAAATTGAATTTTGTTTTAGAAAACAATTTCAAAAGAGTATCTTACACTGAAGCAATCGACATTTTAAGAGATTGCACCCCAAATAAAAAGAAAAAATTTCAATATATCATCAACGAATGGGGTGCAGATCTTCAATCAGAACATGAGCGTTATTTAGTAGAAAAACACTTTAAAAGTCCCGTAATTCTGTTTGATTACCCAGCTAACATTAAAGCATTTTATATGCGTTTGAACGAAGACGGAAAAACAGTTCGTGCAATGGACATCCTTTTCCCAGGAATCGGGGAAATTGTTGGAGGTTCACAAAGAGAAGAACGTTTTGACGTTTTGGTCGAAAAAATGAAAGCCTTAGGGATTGACGAAGAAGAATTATGGTGGTATTTAGATACCCGAAGATTCGGAAGTGCCATGCACTCTGGTTTTGGACTTGGATTCGAAAGATTAGTGCTTTTTGTAACTGGAATGACGAACATTCGAGACGTAATTCCTTTTCCAAGAACACCACAAAATGCAGATTTCTAAAAAGTTTAATGTTGTTTGAAAAAGTTTAATGTTGTTTAAAACACAGCAACCTTAAACAATTAAACCTTTAAACCTTTAAACAAAAAATACAAATGTTAAAACAATTTCTAAATCTTAAACTTACCCAAAAGTTATCTCCACAACAAATTCAGTTGATGAAGTTAATTCAATTGCCTACACAAGCATTCGAACAACGTTTACTGGAAGAAATGAACGAAAATCCGGCTTTGGAAACGGGTGCAGAAGAGGATGAAAATTACGATAATGACGAGTTCGACAACGATGACACCAACGATGAATTTGATGATTATGACGACAATGAAAACGAAGATACTAGCGATGTCAATATTGATGAATATTTAAGCGACGACGACACTCCAGATTACAAAACCCAAGCTAATAATTACAGTGATGATGACGAAGTACGTGAATCACCACTTGTTTCTCCAATTAGTTTTCACCAAGATTTAATCAATCAGTTGAATACTTTTATCTTGGATGATAAAGAGCGTGATATTGCAGAATTCCTTGTAGGAAGCATTGATGACATGGGTTATATAAGACGAAGCGTTCAAGATATAGTTGATGATATGGCCTTTACCCAAGGTATTTATACTGATGAAAAAACAGTCGAAACCATGTTGCACATCATTCATGAGTTAGAACCATCAGGAGTGGGTGCACGTGATTTGCAGGAATGTTTGTTACTGCAATTAAAACACAAAACACCAACTGAATATGTAGATTTGGCAATCGACATTATCGAAAACCAGTTTGATGCTTTTACCAAAAAACATTACGATAAATTACTTCAGAAATACAATGTTTCGAATGAGCAACTCAAAACTGCTATTCACGAAATAGAAAGACTGAATCCAAAGCCTGGCGGATCATTTACAGGAAACAATAAAATTACTGAAAATGTTGTACCCGATTTTTCTATTCGTATCGTTGACGAAGAATTGGTTTTAACGTTAAATGGAAGAAATGCTCCTTCTCTGCATGTTTCCAAAGATTATCAGGTTATGATGGAGACGTACAAAAGTTCTCGCGATAAATCTAATGCTCAAAAAGATGCTGTGCAGTTTATCAAACAAAAATTGGATTCCGCAAAATGGTTTATCGACGCTATCAAACAAAGACAAGAAACATTGTATGTAACGATGAATTCGATTATGCAATACCAACAAGATTATTTTCTTGAAGGTGATGAAACTAAGCTCAAACCAATGATTTTGAAAGATATTGCAGATTTAGTTGGACTCGACATTTCAACTATCTCTCGTGTGGCCAACAGCAAGTATGTAGAAACTCCTTATGGAACAAAACTGATTAAAGAATTTTTCTCGGAATCGATGAAAAATGACCAAGGTGAAGATGTTTCGACACTTGAAATCAAAAAAATTCTACAAAACATAATTGAAGAAGAAGACAAACAAAAACCATTACCTGATGATCAATTGGCCGAAATTCTTTTAGAAAAAGGCTACCCAATTGCAAGAAGAACCATTGCAAAATACAGAGAACAGTTAGACATCCCTGTTGCGAGAATGAGAAAAAAGATTTAAGATTGTATATTTTAAAATCTTAGATTAAGAAATGTCAACAAGCGATATTTTGTTTAAACAATAGAAATTTACTTTGAAAAAAATCCTGCCTTTTTTCTCTTATATATTCCACCCCATATTCATTTCGGTGTATGCTGGAATGATTTATTTATATTTAAATAGTTCGTTTTTTACAACATTAGAAGGATTCTTCCTTTTACTTCAAATAGCTTTAATAACGATTCTTATTCCTATTCTCTGTTTCTTTTTATTGCGTACAGTTGGAAAAGTTGATTCCATAATGATGGCAACTATTACACAACGTAAGTTACCATTAATTATTCAGTGTTTTTTGATTATATTATTAGTTAGAAAAACGGTTACAATAGAATATTATCCGGAATTGCATTTTTTCTTTTTGGCAGGATTATTAAGCACCGTCTTGGCAGTGGTTTTATTATTCTTTAAAATAAAAGCTAGTTTGCACATGATGGCCATTAGCTCCATAACTATTTTTGTTATTGGATTAAGTATTCATTCACAAATGGAGCAAATTAATTTGATATTCTTTTTAGTGCTGATGAATGGTTTTGTAGCTGCCTCTAGATTAGAAATGAAAGCACATACCAACATTGAATTGGTTATTGGTTTTTTTTTAGGAATGCTTCCGCAAGTACTGTTAATGCAAATTTGGTTATAAAATGTAGAACATAATTCCAATATTCAATGCATTCATATCTATAGATTCCGTACTTGTTTTAGCGGTTTTAAATAAAGAATTTAAACCATAATACACATAAACATTTAAAGAATTATATCCCGTTGAAAGATACGCCCCGTAGTGCATTTTATTAAAATCTTTGTTATTAGAAACAATAATTTTACTGTTCGATTTATCATATACAGATCTATCATAAAGTAAATAACCTAGCTTAAAACCCCCATAAATTCTCCAAAATTTATAACTTTCATACGTCGAGGATCTCCATCTAAATTCAAGAGGTACTTCTACTAAAAAATGCGAAATTTTGTTTTTACGATAATCCGTACTAATTACTTCGTAAACAGGCGTAGTATTATTTAAAGTAACCGCTAAGTTTTGATTGTAGTTATTAATTGCAAATCCCAGTCCTGGTGCAATAGCAATTGTTCTTTTTTTGTTTATCGGCATGTCTCTTAAAAAGCCAAAAGATACACCTGGAGAGAATTTATTCTGAGTTAAACCAGTAGGTTTATTTTGTAAAGTATTTAGTGTAAAACCAAAATAAAATTGATCTTCTCTATAAAGGGAATCAATTTTCTTGGTTGTCACAACATCAACTGAATTTTGCGAGAAAACGTTGATAACTGAAAACAAAAGAAATATTTTAAGAAAGAATCGCATAATTAAATTTTGTGGGATAAAATTACAAAAAAAATAGGCTTTTCGGGTTCAATAATTATAATATAAACGGTGGCATAGAATCATAAGTCACTGCTAAAAATTGATTCTTTATTTAAAGCTAGAATAAAATTAGTCTTTTTTAGTAATTTCGACCAAATCCCCACTACAAATTCTTTTTACACTTCTTTTTGACTTTCTGTCAAATAATATACGAGCGGTTAATCTATAAAAAAGGTTCTACCATAAATAGTGTGGTTTTTTTAAATTTAAGATTAAATTTTAAATTCTAAACCATTAAGAAATTTAAGATTCATTAAGCCATTATACCTTAACGAATCTTAAATTTCTTAATGGTCAGTTTGTTTTTATGCTTTATTTATTAATAGTCCCTATTTGATATAACCCACTCAATTCGTGGTAATACCATAACAATTTAGCTATGATGGGTAAAAATTACACAGTTTCATTTCCAAATTACACAGTTTTTACACTATCTACTAAATAACACTTTTATTCTAAGTGCCTGTTTTTAATAGCATTAAGCAGTTTGACTTCTTTGTTATACAAAACGGTACGGTTCTTTCCTTTAACCTTATCATCAAACAAGTATAAATAAATTACATATTAAATATCATGAAAAAATTAATTTTATCCGCAGCTATCGTATTAGGGAGTTTATCAACATTTGCTCAAGCTGCTCCACCTTCTCCTCAAGCTGCTCAAGATTCAACTGCAGTAGTTGTAAAAGATGAATTTACCGAAATCAAATTAGAAGAAATTCCTGAAGCTGTCACAACTGCATTGAAGACTTCATTCTCAGCAGCTGTTGTAGATAAAGCCTATGTGAACGAAAAGAAAGAGTACAAATTAGACGTAACAGTAGGAGAAAGAAAAGGAAATCTTTGGGTAGACGAAAACGGAAAATGGATTCAAAAATAATCCCAAACAAAAACATCGTAAAGAACATTTTAAAAAACATTTAAATTCAAAATAGCATGAAAAAGTTAATTTTATCAGCAGCCATCATTTTAGGAAGTTTCACAACATTTGCTCAAGCTGTTGAATCTACACCAGTAGAACAACAAGCAAAAGTTCAAGACGAGTACACCGAAATCAGCATGGATAAATTACCAGAAGCAGTTACAAAAGCGACTGAAGCTACTTACCCAGGTTCAAAAATTAAGGCAGCGTACATGAATAAGCAAAATCAATATAAGTTAGAATTGACAGTCAAAGACCAGAGTGCTACTGTTTTTGCGGATGCCGATGGGAACTGGATTACTAAATAAAGATTAATCTTTTTTTAATCAAGAGCGATTGTTTTAAAAACAATCGCTCTTTTTTGCATAATATTATGAATATCCAATTTTAATAACTTTATTTTAGCAGTAAAGTTTAGAAATACATGAAAACGATTTTATTAATTGAGGATGATGTTTCATTTTGTAAATTATTAGAAAAATTTCTAATAAAAAACGGGTATGAAATAGCAACAGCTTTCTCAGCTGATGAGGCTAGAAATAAAATCAAAACAACCCGATACGATCTCATTATTACCGATTTAAGACTTCCCGACACCGATGGAATTGCTCTTATGTCTGAAATTAAAATGCAGTTTGCAGACATTCCCGTTATTTTGATGACAGGATATTCAGAAGTGAGCACTGCGGTAAAGGCGATGAAAAATGGAGCAGCCGATTATCTTTCGAAACCTTTCAATCCCGACGAAGTACTTTTGGTCATTGCTAATGTCTTTCAAGAATCAAAAAAAGAAATCCCTTCAAAAGCCATTCTAAAACCCAAAAAAAAATCCAATACCCCTGCAGCCGAATTTGTCAAAGGAATTTCCAAAGCTTCGTTGCAACTAGCCGAATATATTGAGTTGGTTGGACCTACCGCTATGTCCGTTTTGATTACGGGCGAAAGTGGAACAGGAAAAGAGGTAATTGCTAAAAACATCCACCAAATAAGCTCCAGAAATGCTGATAATTTTATTGCAGTAGATTGTGGTTCGATTCCCAAAGAATTGGCAGCAAGTGAGTTTTTTGGTCATGTAAAAGGATCTTTCACAGGGGCCAACAATGATAAAATTGGTTTTTTTGAGGCTGCTAATAATGGTACTCTTTTTTTGGATGAAATAGGAAATCTTTCGTATGAAAATCAGATCCAATTGCTGCGTGCTTTGCAGGAACGCAAAATCAAACCAGTTGGAAGCAACAAAGAAATTGCTGTCGATATTCGCATTATTTCGGCTACAAATGAGGATTTGCGAGAAGCAGTTAAAAAAGGAGATTTTAGAGAAGATTTATACCATCGTATTAATGAATTTTCCATTCATTCACCGTCTTTAGTAGAAAGAGAAGCCGATTTAATTATGTTTGCCGATTTTTTTCTCGAAAAAGCCAATGAAGAGCTAAACAAACAGGTCATCGGTTTTTCATCAGAAGTGAGTGCTATTTTTCAAAAATACAAATGGCCTGGCAACCTTCGCGAACTGAAAAACTGTGTCAAGCGAGCCACCCTTTTGACCAAAGGTGATTTTATTGAAAAAACAAGCTTACCCCTTGAGTTTTTTCTAGATCAGAATAATGCATCACTCGATTTGTCGTTATCTAAAAGCGAAAAAGACACTATTTTGGATGCATTAGACCAAACTGACAATAATAAATCAGAAGCTGCTAAATTACTTCAAATTACTCGCAAAACGCTATACAACAAACTCAAACGCTACGAAATTGATTAGTTGATTTCCTTTTTCAACAATTCAAAAAGAGTCATTATTTTTGGTTTTACCGTTTCGAAAAGGCTTGTAATTTCGGCTAAACTATTGTCTTTTAATTCCAATTGATCCAATATCACACTAATTTCATGAGCCCGAATCTGTTTGAACATCGGATTCATTTTATGTGCACTATTTTTACTTTCGGCCTGATTTCCGAGAATAATAGCTTGTTCTAAAGTTTTCAAATTATCAGCAGTACTATCCATAAACGACTGAATGACTTCTATTAGCGATTCCTTTTCATTGGGCAAAAAAGCTTTAATATTATCTAAAGTATAGGTTTCATGAGGCATTTTGGGCTCAATTACATTAGCAGCATGCGCAACTTCTTCTCTATTTACAATGGCTTCTACAATTTGAATGAGTGTTGTGGGCGAATAAGGTTTATGTATTACAGTTGTAAAGCCCCTCTTTCTATATCCGTCTAAATCAAGATCGTTTTTACCCGTAATAGCAATTACAGCTTGGTTCTTATAGTTTGTATTAGCCCTCTTTTTCAGTTCTTGAACAAAAGAGAAACCATCCATTATAGGCATTTGAATATCCGTAAGAATACAATCAAAAGAGTTGTTTGCTATCCAGTCTAAAGCGTCTGTTGCCAATGTAAAAGGGATTGGAACAAACTGATTTTGTTTGAGTACTTCGGCAGTTAATTTCAATAAATTAACATCGTCATCAATAACAACTACCTTAACTTGCGTTGGTAGATAAGTACTTAACGAAGCGTTTTTCATACTAACGGCTTCATCAAAAAACAATGGCATTTCGATTTTAATCGTAGTTCCTTTTCCCAATTCGCTGCTAAGACTCAAATCGCCACCTAGGATATGTGCTATTTTTTTAGAAATGGTCAAGCCCAATCCTGTACCACCATATTCTTTTTCAATATGTTCGTTGGCTTGGGTAAATTCTTCAAAAATCAATTGCTGGCTTTGTTCAGCAATCCCGATTCCAGAATCTTCAACAAGAATTGTAATGGTTTTCAAAGATGAATTGATGGACGCTTCAATCTTTATAAATCCTTTCTCGGTAAATTTGAAAGAATTTCCAATAACATTAGTGATTATTTGTCGGAGTCGAAAAGGATCGCCAATGATGTTTTGCTGCAGTTCGGGACTAATGTTTAACGTCAGTTCTATGGATTTACTTTGATAAACAGATGAAATACTTTCGGCGACTTCCCCAATTATTTTGGGCAATGAAAAAGAAACCTTTTCGACCGCGATTTTCCCAGCTTCTATTTGAGTAAAATCTAATAAATCCTGCACTAATTGCGCAATATAATTAGAAGAACCTTTTACATTTTCTACAAAATGTTGTTGTTTATTATTGAGTGGTGTATTGGTCAGCAGTTCAGTATAACCAATGATGGTGCTCAGTGGCGTTTTCAAATCATGACTAACAGTTGCGATAAGTTGCTCCCGACTGCTTAGGATTTTTTGAGTATTTGCATTGGCCGCTTCCAGTTGTTTTTTATATAATTGACTTTTTGAAAAATCATTCAAAATAATAATTAAAAACAACAAAGCGAGCAAAAGACCAATAATGGCCGCAGTTGTTACAATCTGATTTGTTTTTCCGAGGGACTTTTCTCGGTCAAGATAACTTTCAGTCGAGTTTTTTATAATTTCAGTTTCGATAACTGTCAATACTTTTTGTAGTTGTTTTGAGATCAAAAGTTCGTTTTTGCTGAGTGCATTTTCCTCATTGCTCATCAATTGCTTTTTTTGCTCCGTTTTTATTTTAACTTCGTTGAGTAATTTTTTTGAAACCATCAAAATTGAATCCGTTGCTTTTTTAGTGAGCGTATTTGAACTGTCGTCTGGAATATTCTGGTTTAAATAGGATATGTATTTATTAAGCACGTCTCGTTGATACGACCCCATTTGAGAGGGATGTTTTACAAAATCTTTGATTTCTAGTTTTCGCAAAGAAGCTTCCATTTTGGTCAAATCGACAATCGCATTCGTTACCGCAGTTTCTCCTTCAGTTCTATTTTTAATAGACTTTAATTTTTCAATATTTTTTGTTTTTTTGGTCAACAAAACTTTAACACTATCCAGTAAAATGATTTGATTTTGGCTCGGCAAATGCCTTTTTAGTGAATCGATAGTGATGTATAACGCACTACTTTTGTCCAGATATTTTTTAAAATTACTGGCTTTATTAGATTGGATGGCTACTCGAGCCAAATTTTCTGTCTTGTTGATTTCAGTAAGCAAATTACTTACTTTTAAAATGGTACTACTTTCTAATACATTTTCTTTTTGGGTATTGGCAAAATGTTTGTTTTCGGCGTATAAGAACCAAACCACACTAATAAAAAGGGCTATTATTATCAAGTAACCTATGAGATACTTTACTGGGATGTAATTCTTTTTATCCATTCTCAAAGATAAAAATTAGAAGAATAGACTATTGATAAAGTTGTAGACTTTATGTTTTCTTTAAGTGTATTTTGCACGATTTCAATTGATTATTTCTTTGAACATACTTAATTTTGTTCATTTTCCATAATCGAAGTGATTGAAGTGATTGAAGTGATTGAATCCAACATTAAAATGACAAAACATAAGTCATACCAAAACTTACTGTTTAATTTTGTGCAAAATAACTTTAAGGAATCCATTATTAAAATTTACTCCTAGCTTACTCCAATATCGTTTTCAAATCTTGTCGGTATTGGTAGGCGCTTTGTCCTGTAAATTCTTTGAATGACTTATTAAAGTGACTAAAATTATTAAATCCACATTCTATACATACTTCAGCGACACCAATGGTTTTCTCAGCAAGAAGTTTAGAAGCGTGTACCAATCTATAATCGTTTACAAATTTTACAAATGTTTTATTAGTCGCTTTCTTAAAAAACCGGCAAAATGAGGGAACTGTCATAAAAACCAAGGTTGCAACCTCCTCTAAACTAATATTTTCTTGAAAATGATCTTTCACAAAATTATAAACAACATTGATGCGATCATTGTCTTGCATTTGTATTTCTAATGAAATTCCTTCTGCGTTCAGAATGACACTTTCATCAGATTGATCTAATTCGTTTAGGATTTCCAACAAATTTAGTAATTTAACTAGTTGAGATTGTTCCTCAAGCGCTTCGATTTTTTTGCCAATTGTATTTTTTGTTTTTCCAACAAATGACATTCCTAATTTAGCTTGGTTGAACAAATTTTTAATATTCGTCATTTCTGATATATCAAAAAAATCAGTGCCAAGAAAATCGGGTTTCATTTGAATTACCGTTTCTTTTTTATTTCTGGAAACTTCATTAGTAAATCCGCAATGAGGCAAATTACTTCCTATAAGTAATAAATCCCCATCATTAAAATAGGACAGATGACTTCCGACTTGTCGTTTTCCAGAACCTCCATTTATATAAACCAATTCAATTTCAGGATGATAATGCCAGTATGCTATTTTATTGTTGTCATTATTATCATATTTAGTAATTGAAAAGGAACTTCCAAAAGTAGGTGTAATTATTTCTAAATTAGGCAGTATAGGTCTCATAATATAATTGTTAATAATTTATACAAATTTACAAAACATTGCGAATTTATTAATATTTTTAACCTTAATCGTTTTCGTTAAAGGTAAAATAGCATGTTTTTATGAAAATAATACAAAGTTATCAATGACGTAAATGAAGTAATTTAGTACTAGTTAAAATCAAGTATGAATTTAAATTTAACGACAATGAAAAAGATTTTAAAAATTAGTTTAGTTATGGTTGGTATAGTATCAACACTAAACGCAAATGCGACAAATTCAACCTTATTAATGAATTTGAAAAAAGTAGAAGGTAAGAAAGTGAGTTTCACTTTGAATGACATGAAATCAGTAAATTTATCTATCTATGATAGTAATGACGATTTAATCTTTAAAGAGGATTTAACCGGAAAAAAATCATTTAGAACGTATGATTTAGCATCATTTCCAGAAGGAGAATATTATATGGTAACAGAAAATGACCTCAAAATTTCAAAATATAAATTAGAAATAAAAGGTGGTCTTGCGATTCTATCTCCAGAAGCTATTTCTGAAGTATTCAAACCCGTATTTGACTATTCAACAGAATATGGAATGCTAACAATTAATCTAGAAAAAAATGCAAAAACACCGGTTATGGTAAGTATTTATGATAGTAATAGAGAATTATTGTACAGTAAAACGAATTCCTCTAATGAAATTACTAACAAAGTTTTTAATTTAAAAAAACTAAAAGGTGAAGAATGTACTTTTTATGTTTCCTATAGTGGTAAAACTTTTGAAAAAAGTTTCACTCTTTAAAGAGTATTTAAATTTTAATAATATAAAAACAGGCTATAAAAAGCCTGTTTTTTTTATGCCTTATTATTTGGCAATTCAGAATCTAATGAAATAAATACAATTGAATTTATCATAAGCTAACCTCTTTGTTGCTATTTCAATTCAAAACTTATTTTTTACTATTCTTCTCAGTAAGCATCATGTATTTTTTTATTTCTGCATCTGAAATCTTTGGATTTGCTCCTTCATGCCCAGCCACTAAAGCTCCTACTGCACAAGCATAATTCAATGATTTTTGAGGAGATTTTCCTTTAAGCAATCTAACCGTTAATGTTGCTAAAAAAGAATCGCCTGCACCAACAGTATCAACTACCTTTATAAAATAGCCACTATTGTAATAAAATTTATTATTAGTATACAAAACTGCTCCAAAAGCTCCCTTGGTGACACAAACTTGATTTGAATTTGTTTTTTCAGCTATAAATTTGATGTTCTGCTCAAAAGAATTATATGGCGAATTTAATTTGCGACTTATTTCCCACAGCTCTTCATCATTCAATTTGATAAAATCGGCCTTTGACATCAATTCAATTAGCACTTCGGATGTATAATAGGGAGCCCTTAGATTGGCATCGAGCACTTTATACTTCGCTTTTTCCAACAAAGCAAATAAAGTTGATCTGGATATTTCGTCTCTACAAATCAAGCTTCCAAAAATAAAAACATCCGATTCAGAAACCTTTTTAATCATTTCATTTGTAAGTGCAATTTTGTCCCAAGAAGAAGGGTACATGATGTCATAAGAAGCATTTCCTTTTTCATTAATCATTACATTGACAACTCCCGTTTTATATTCCTGACCCACTTGAATGGAATCTGGACTAATCTTTTGATTCTTTAAAAATGAAAGTATCTCATCTCCATCTACATCTTTACCAATGCGACTTATCATCGTTGTATTTATACCTAAAGAATTCATCCTTAGCGCCACATTTAATGGTGCTCCTCCAATTTTTTTATGTGTTGGAAAAACATCCCATAAGACCTCACCAAAGCAAACCGCTTTAAAAGAATTTTTTTTATCCATCTTTTTTAAAATTTAAACTTTTAAAGGGCAAGTATAACCTGCCCAATAAAATTACTAACCAACAAACTATTATTATTTTTATTGCTATTTTGTATTTAAATAATCTATCGAATTACGGTAGATTCCTTTAATATTAGACGCGTAAGTATTTATGCTACCATCATTGATAGCCCATTCCATACCTCCAACACCTATTGCTATTATGGTTCCTGCATAAACTGAATTCGATTTGAACTCAATAATACCGGGGCAACATTCATCAGTTACTCCAGACCAAACCGCAAGAACTTTACCACCATAAAGGTTTTCAAATTCTGCAAACTGTCCTTTTTGATGTCCTGGTCCTAACAAAGGCCCTAAATCCCATAGATTATTATGATCTTCCTTGTATCCTCCATTATTTATTGGGAAATATCCATTAGAATCAGTTGAAATCACTTGAGTAAAGTTATAAATAGGGCTGTTTCTTTGATCATTTTGAAAATTAACACCACCATCAATTCCCCAAGTTCCTCCATCGACAAATCCAATTCCGTTACTTTTAATGGTTAAAAGTCCACTTTTGTCACGACCTATAACTTCAGCATAACTAGTTGCCATACCGCCTAAAAGTATTTTACCCCCTTCAACAAGATATTGAGTCAATACATTCTTTTTATCTAAACTTACTTTTGGCAAAGCAGATGTTCCCTGTGTATCATAAAAAAAGAAAACTACATTCACTGTTTTTAAAGAATTGATAGTTAAATCAGAAAATGGAATGAATACAAATCTACTACCATAGGTATCTTTCGCCCATTGAGCAGCCGCTTTTACATCATCATCAGCAATGTTTTCAATGGATGACACATCACTTACAAAAGCGATCTGATTTGGTAACACACGTGCATTTATAATATAATGCCTCGTTTTCCCCCCAGATAAAGCAGTCAGCTCAAGAGGGTTACTTAAGTTAACCGTAGATCCTGTAGCTGGACTAACGGTAACACCTTCTGGGCTTTTTATATTCAATACAACTGAATTTATATTCGTTTCAGAAGGCAAAACAAAGTTTATAACTCCAGACAAATTATCAACAGTGGCGCTTGTATTACCTATTTTAATCGATTCAATTATATTCAACGTACTTGGTAATTGGTCGTCATAATTGAGACGTTCTTCACATGAGTATGTCATTGTTGCTATTACTAGCAACAATACATACTTCAGTTGAAATGTATTTTTAAATATATTTTTCATAGTATAATTTTTGAAATTAATTAATCGTTGTTGATGCTATATAAGTAATCAATAATATTTTTTGTAAAAACTTTAATATTATTTTGATAAGCATTTACAGTACCATTTGAATTCCATTCGTAACCCACAATAGTATTTGAAATTGTAAAAATGTGTCCTTTGAAATCTTTAGGTATTTGAGAATCAAATGAGGCATCATTTGTCAAATCCGTTCTTTTGAATTCAACAGCTCCATAACCAAAAGCATCACCAATATGCCTTAATGTACCGTATTTTGTAGCTGTTAAGGTTTTCTCAAATTTCACTGCAGCATCGGAACCACAACAGCTTGGATTTAGAATACCGTCAAAGTGTTGCCACCATATTAATCTAACTTCTCTATTGGCACTATTTTGTAATGGTAAATACTCGTTACCCGCTCCTCCTTCAAAAGTTAAACCTTTAAAAATTGCGTCATTACGTCTGTTTCCAGAATTGTTCGTATCTCTCATTCCTAATCCCCAAATATCATCCGCAGGTTTACCAGTATCATAACATCCAGATGCTCCAGCGCAACCAAATTCAGAGAAAACATAATTTCCTGGGGCCCTTGCAGCTCCAAAATTAGCTGGAACTCTTCCTAAAGAAAATATAAATGGACTAGGATCACCTGCAATAAGCATATCTCCACCACCTTTGACCCAAGATTTAAGAACATTGGCTTGAGAAGCACCCGACCTTAATGCTGCAGGTAACATTGTTGAAACATTTGTTGCTGTAGCTGAGAATCCTTGGTCTTCTTTCGGTGTTAAATAATATAACATAGCCACTTTTACATCACCAATGTTTAGAGCTGAAATATCTGCAATTTTGATGTATTTAAAATTAGCTCCATAAGTGCTTTGCATCCAGGTTGCAGCTGCTTTTGCATCGTCGTCAACCAAAGAATTAATATCATTTTCTAAGCCTAAAAAAGCATATTTTGTAGGAGCAATTGACTCCACAGTCACGTTATATACTTTAGTTAGATTTTCTTTGTTTTTAACCGTATAAGTAACTTTACCCGTGCTAAAGTTTTGTGCTACTCCAGAAGCAGGAATTACCGTTTGATCTGCAGGTAATGTAATTACCGGTGACAAACTAGATAAGTTTGATCCCGGAGGTAAAATAACCACGATTGAATTTGCAGCATTATCAATAATACCAACAGTTCCATTAATTACAAAGGAATCAATTCTTGGTGCTTGTATTTGTGTAACTGTTACAGTATATTGTTTGGCCGTGTATCCGTTATTGGACAAAACAGTATATATTGCTGGAGAAGAAAAATTTCTAGCAACTCCAGAATCTACATCTACGGTAGTTCCACCCGCAATCACAAATGAAGGAGCCAAATTACTTAAATCACCATCTTGACTTCCAATCTCAACTGCGATCGTTTTATTTACTTCATCAATAATACCTGTTTTACCAGCAATAGAAAACGAAAGTATTTTTGGGTCGCCATAGGCGCCAATACTAGCAGTATAGGTTCTGTGGGAGCCATTTGTAGAAACCACTTCAAATGTTACTGGACCAGCACTAAAATCAATTGTTGATCCTGTATTTGGAGTTACAGTAGCAGATTCTGGAAGTCTAATTTCAGGTTTAACATTTTTCAAATCCGTTCCTGAAGGTAAAGTCATCGTAATCGTCCCGATTGTATGATTTATTTCTGCATACTTAGTACCTACTTTAAAAGATTGAATAATAGATTGGGTATAATCTGGAACAGAGTCTGAAAAATTATCGTCTTTTGTACATGAAATTACTGCAAAGATAATCATCATAAAGGCTAATGCCATTTTATAAATAGACAGTTGATTTTTTATTGTTTTCATATTTTTATAATATTTGGTTAGTTTTTAATTAGTATCCGGTTCTTTGTTTATATACTCCTGCACTTGCATCAATTTCGATTTGTGGTATAGGCAAATATTGTTCGTGAGCTTGTAATGAAGCAGATTGTAAATAGGTACGACGTGTCTTTTCAACTTGAATGTATGCGTTACAATATTGCTCAGCGATACCCCATCTTACCAAATCATAAAAACCATGACCTTCATTGGCTAATTCCAATCTGCGCTCCATTCTAAGTGCTTTTCTAGCAACATCTTGAGACAAACTCAATGGGTACAGATTTATCAAATAATTGGCTGCATTTTGAGATGGTTTATTGAAATCTTTTACATATGGTGAGTTTTTGGCTCTATTTCTTATTTCATTAATAATAGCAACCCCACCAGAAACATTTGAGTTTCCTTCGATTAAAGCTTCCGCTTTCCATAATAATAAATCGCTGTATTTAATAATTGGAAAGTCTAAATTTCCTAATGCCCAAGGGAATCCAGTAGGATTTGAAGCTAGTCCGTTTGAATTTGGAGAAATCACATTTTTCTTAACCAAGAAAGAGCCATAAGTTGCTGGATCTCTATTCCAATCCGCTTGCTGTGGTCTTGCTGCCCAATCTTTCCAAGTAATTCCTGTTCTTCCAATTTCATGATCCAATCTTGGATCAACCAAGTCTGTTGCTGTAACATTTGCGTTGTTATAACTATCAATTAGAGGAAGTCCATCGGCACCCACTTTATATGCGTTTACAAGATTTTGTGAAGGCTTATCAAAATCATCACCATTGAGATAAGGATTTTTTATATCATCACCAGGACTATCAGGTGCATTTAATAAATTTCCAAAATTTAGATTACCATATTGAGAACCATCATTAATAGAATATTGTATTGCAAATATATTTTCACGATTTCCATAACCTGGAATGGAATATAATTTTTCAAGATCCGTAACTAATCCATATTTTCCGGAGTTAATTACATAGTTTGCACTAATGATAGCTTCTGGCCATTTTTTTTGAAAAACTTGTGCTTTACATAAATAAGCATAAGCCACCACTTTGTTTATTCTTCCTAACTCCGTTTGAGAATCTGGCAAAAGTGCAATAGCGTCTTTTAAATCACCTTCTACTTTTGACCACATAAAGCCAGAGTCAAAATTATTTGCAATTTGATTAATTTGATTCGCAGGGGTGTTTTCATCATACCAAACAATGGAACCAAAGTTTTTAATAGCTTCAAAATAAAAATGCGCTCTTAAAACTTTTAATTCTCCAATTCTTTCTTTCTTATTAGGGAATTTGGTTTCGTCTATTGTATTTATAGCTCTTAAAGCTGAATCTACTCGTTTTATTCCAAAATAAATGGCTCTCCAAACATTATACGCATTTTCACTAGATGGAAACAGATCGTGTGTTTCTAGTTGATGCATTCCTCCTCCAGGATTATCACCAGTTCCACCACCACCTTTATAGGCATCACCACAACGAATGTCGCTTGTAGCCCAATTGGAAGGAGCATGGTCAAAAGGCCATAAATCTCTGAATTCACCTGTATTGTAACGATAATCAAGGGCGCTATAGGCCGCTATCACTAATTGTTCTGGGTTAATATTATCTTGAGATAATACATTATTTTCTTTTACATTTAAATCACTGTCATTGACACAGGAAAGCAATTGCATGCTTATTATTAAAGTAAAAACTATTTTAAATTTCGTTTTCATATGTTGATATTTATTGTTTTTTATTTGTCATATGTAATTCGCATATCATTAATTGGTGTTTACGACCAATTTGCGGTTATGCTCATTTCATATTTTATATTTTAAAAATTAGCATTAATACCAAAAGTGATCGACTTTGAATGTGGAATTCCATATCCTGCCACACCAATACCTCCAGCACTTAATCCAGAAACTTCATAATCAAATCCGGTAAATGAGGTTAGAGAAAACAAATTTTGACCTACTAGGTAAAATCGTAACTTGTTCATTCCTAATATTTTTGTGAATGCATTATCAAAATTATATCCTATTGTTATCGTTTTCAGTCTAACATAAGAACCGTCTTCAACAAAATAACTAGAAGCTTGTAATTCATTGTTACTGTTTAAAGTCGATAAAGCAGGGATATTTGAATTGGCTTTACTCGGTGTCCAAGCATCTAAAGTATTGGTGCTATGATTAAAACTAAAATAATCAAAATCACCTATTGCTCTTTGTGCATTATACAAGTCATTTCCTTGTTTACCATCAAAATATAAGGACAAATCAAATCCTTTATAAGAAGAATATAGGTTGATCCCATAAATAAAATCGGGATGTGGATTTCCAATGATTGTTCTGTCAAATTGATCAATTTTACCATCAAGATTAACATCTCTGTATCTTATTTTACCCAATGCTTTTCCAGGTTGATCAGCATGAACCGCAACTTCTTCTGGAGTTCTAAAGATACCATCGGCAATTAATCCGTAAAAAGAAGCAATTGGCGCACCTTTTTTAGTTATTGACACTCCATTAAGTAGGAAATTCGAATCGGTATCTAAACTTTCTACGTTATTTTTATACGTAGAGAAATTGAAATCTACACCATATTTGAACTCATTTGCCGGATTGCTTTTGTAACTCAACACGGCTTCAAATCCTTTGTTGCTAACCGATCCTGCATTAATTAGAGGCGGTTGGCTTTCACCGTTTACTGATAAAGCAATTGGTCTTAGGATTAAATCATTGGTAGTTTTTATGTAGAAATCAGATTGTAGAGTAACTCTTTCTCTAAAAAAACCTAAATCAAATCCAACGTTGTATTGTTCAGTTGACTCCCATTTAAGATCAGGATTTGCTTGGCGCGATTGTAATACTCCACTAGCCGCTCCAATCCCTGTTCCACTGATGTTATAATCTGAAAATTCAACTACATTACCCACAGTGTTGTCTACATAACTTGAAAGATAGGAGTAATCAGCTATTTGATCATTTCCATTTACACCCCAAGAAGCTCTCAATTTTAAATTAGAAACATACTTATTTTCCATTAAAAATTTCTCGTTTCTTGCGTTCCAAGCTAAGGAAGCCGAAGGGAAAATACCATATTTATTATTTTGCCCAAAACGAGAGGAACCATCTCTTCTTAGCGTTCCCGAAACAATATAGCGGTCATCAAAAACGTATTTAAGAGAACCAAATTGTGAAATTTTAAAGCTTTCTACTTTTCCTAAAATTGTTTTAAACTGTGCATTATTATTTACTACGTAACCCGCAGGGTTTGTAATGTTAACTCCGTTGATTTGATTGTTATGAAAATTTTCTTCTCTAGCTGAATTTTCAACACCACCCAATAATGAAAATCTATGTTTCCCAAATTCTTTATCATATTTTATGGTATTGGTAAAAATGGTTGCTAGGTAATCATTATCCACGTCATCAGTAGTAATATTATTAAAAACAGAAGGGATTACGCCGTTTCCAGAAAAAGCTTGCGTTGCAGTGTTAAATCTAAAAGTACCTTTATCAAAATTTAAAGTCGAATTGAACACCAAGCCATCAATTATTTTAAAATCTAAATAAGCATTCCCTAAAAACCTTTGATTCTTTTGCTTGTTATTTCTATTACTCCATAAATTTGCTACAGTGTTGGGTTTATCTTGCAGACCACCAGTTATTAAAGTAGCATAATCTCCAAGATTAGAATATACTGGAAGCAATGGATTTTGAAGAATTGAATTCTCAAATTCATTCGCTTTTACTTCATTAAATTTAGAATACAAGAAATTTTCACCTATTGTCAGTCTATCATTAAATAATTTATATGAAGTATTAATCCTAGCATTGAAACGGTCATAACTCGTATATCTTTGGATACCATTATCTTCAGAATAGCTTAATTGAGTGTATAAGCTTAAGTTTTCAGTTCCTTTTCTGTATCCAAAATCGGTGTTGGTCGAAAAAGAATCATTTGTTATCGCATCCACCCAATTGGTATTCGCTGCTGTTTGCAATTTATTTGGATCAAGATACTGTGGAATAGTAAAACCAGAACCATTATTGATCAAAACTGGATGAGTTGGAGATGCTATTCCAGCGCCTAATTGTGCTTGGTATTCTACATCCGCCCATTGTTGTGAATTCAATAAACTGATTTTATCTCTTAATCGATTCACCGTTACTTCGGACTTGAAAGTAAATTCAGAAACACCTTTTTTACCTTTTTTAGTCGTAACTATAATAACTCCATTTGCAGCAGAAGTTCCATAAATAGCTGCAGATGCTCCATCTTTTAACACCTGAATTGATTCTATTTCTTCAGGATTTAACGAGGATGAGCTGGTAGTTTGAACTCCGTCAATAACCCATAGAGGTGCAGATCCACTGGTTACAGTAGTTAATCCCCTAATTAATATTTGAGAATCATTCCCTCCTGGCGTTCCTCCAGAATTTATTTGCAAACCTGCCACTCTACCCTGCAAAGCAGTTAAAATATTTGGGCTAGATTCTTGAGCAAGGTCAGCTACTTTAACAATCGAAATGGCGCCTGCTAAATCTGATTTTTTTTCTTTCGTATATCCAACAACAATAACTTCTGAAAGTGTGTTTGCACTAGATTGTAATTTAATACTATACGTGATTTTTGAAGTTACTTTTATTTTAGCTTCTTGGAAACCAATATAGGTAACAATCAAATTAGTTCCTTCATCAGCGGTAATTTTAAAACTACCATCTATATCCGTTGTGGTCACATTTTTTGTGCCTTCGACAATAATATTAGCCCCTGGCAGTGGCTCACCATCGTCTGCCAAAACTGAACCGTTTATTAGTCTTTGTTGCCCTGAAGCAATAAATACTAAGAAAAACAGACATATTGACAATATGCTTTTCTTATTTTTTAAATACTTATTTTTCATAGATTTTATTATTTTGGTTGTTAATTAATTTGAATTTGTTCGGTTTTGTTTTTTGATCTCTTTTTACTCATTTATTATTTAACAGCGATTTGGTTTATTACTAGATTTTTAAGTTCAAAATCAGAATTTGCTTGAACTATCGAAAGAGATTCCATTGGTTTGTCAGAAAAATAAATTTCAGTCATCACCGTTTTTCCATTGTCATAAAATATTTCAATTGACGTTTTATCAATAATCACTCTTACATCGATGGAATTAAAATTTGAAGCGATGGGTGCTTTAGTACTATTCTTTGCGAAATCATCTGAAAATGAAGTTTGACTTACATTCTTTCTATCAATATAGAAATAGTGGTCTTTTTTATTAATTCCAAAATGAATGGCGTTATTTGCTTTGTTGGATAAGACAAAATCATAATTATCCTCTTTTAAACCATTCATCGTAAAACGAATATCTAAACTTGACATATCTATAGCCTCTTTGTCTGCAATTACAGTTGTTTTGTCAATCGTAAGAAGCTTCTTTTTAATCGTTTTTGAAATATAATTATCCAATTCTTTTACAGGTTCAGAAACCATTCGATAATGACCATCAACAGTAATGAGTTTCAATTCTCTAGGAATAGTCATAGCACTTCTCCAAGCTTTTGTAGGCACTTTATTGGCATATTGCCAATTGGACATCCAACCGATAAATAATTTCCGACCATCAGCAGCCGAAATATTAGCCCAAGTAACACCTGCATAATTATCTTTACCGTAATCTATCCACAATCCTTCTACTTGCTTCAAATCATTGGCAAACGAAGTTTCTAATGAAAAGGTTTTTCCGTCAAAATCGCCAATAAAATATTGTGTTGCCGATCCTCCATTTGGACCTCCAGGATTGATACTTTGTAATAG
Source organism: Flavobacterium cellulosilyticum (assembly GCF_004349355.1). Taxonomy (GTDB): domain Bacteria; phylum Bacteroidota; class Bacteroidia; order Flavobacteriales; family Flavobacteriaceae; genus Flavobacterium; species Flavobacterium cellulosilyticum. The sequence continues at coordinate 261,639 of NZ_SMFK01000001.1, forward strand.
CACCCATTTTGTTGCTGTAGTTCCTTCTACTTTTATAGGAAAAAAATCAGGACACTCCCAAGGGGCCCCATGTACACCAAGGTTTTTACCAAAAGCAGAAGCCAACTCCCAATCAATTAAATTAGAAGAACGGTATATTTTAGTTTCAATATCAGCAGCTAGCACCATTATCCATTGATTATGAATCGCATCCCAAGTTATTTTAGGATCTCTAAAGTCTTTAATCCCTGGGTTTTTAATAACTGGATTTTTCTCGTACTTTGTCCAAGTCATTCCTTCGTCTAAAGAATAGGCAATAGCCTGTGATTGATAATCCAATGCACCCGCTTTATCCTTTATTATATCATGATACGTAAACATGGCTATAATTGGAGGATTGCTTGCACTACCAAATCCAGAAGTGTTATTGACATCAACAACGGCACTACCCGAAAATATGTATCCCTTTTCATCTGGGTACAGTGCAATTTTTTCTTCTTTCCAAGTTATCATATCCTTACTTGTTGCATGGCCCCAATGCATTGGTCCCCACACCGTGTCGTCCGGATAATATTGAAAATATAAATGGTATATTCCTTTGTAAAAAAACATCCCATTTGGATCATTCATCCATCCTGTTTTTGGAGTAAAATGAAAATTGGGTCTATACAATTCTTCGTTTGTTAACGTCCTTTTAGTATTTATTTTAGTAGTGCTGCAACTATTCATTGTTATTAATACTATTAAAATAAACATTCTTTTAAAAACTCCTATTTCTGATATTTTCGCCATAATTTCTATTTATTAGTCAATCCTTTACTAACTTCTTCTAATGAAATTCCTTTGGTTTCCGGCATCATAAAAATCACAAACAACAATTGAAAAACCATCATGAAAGCAAAAAAGGCAAATACGTTCCCAACACCAAAACTGGTAAAAAGAATAGGCACCATGGAAGGAATTATAGCTGCTAAAACCCAATGAACAGAACTACCAAAGGACTGCCCAGATGCTCTTAAATGATTCGGGAAAATTTCTGAAATAAATACCCAAATAACAGCACCCTGCCCTATTGCATGTGCAGCAATAAAAACAAATAGAAATGCGGGTACCGCCATTCCTGTCCAGTTTAAGTAAAATGAAGTGGCCACCATTGAAAGCGAGAAAATATAACCAATAGATCCGAAAATCATTAATTTACGTCTTCCCAATCTATCGATAAGATAAACTCCAATTAGTGTGAAAATTAAATTTATAAAACCAATACCAATACTACTTAACAAAGCTGTTTTGGCTCCTAGTCCCGCTTCTTCAAATATTCTGGGGGCATAATATAAAAAAGCATTAATTCCTGACAATTGATTGAAGGCCGCTATCAAGAATACCAATATTAGTTGAAAACGGTATTTCTTCATAAAAATATTTTCGTTCAAAGGAGTGCTATTGCTATTTCGCAACAAATCTTCCATAATAGCTTGAACATCTTCTTTTGAACCAATTTTATCAAAAATTAGTTTGGCTTCATCAATTTTATTTTTAGAATACAACCATCTTGGACTTTCAGGAATACTAAATGCCATGAAAGTATATATTAGTGATGGGAAAATTTGAACACCAAGCATCCATCTCCATGCGTTTACACCAATATCACTTAATAGATAATTCGATAAAAAAGCACAAAGAATTCCAAAAACAATATTAAATTGATACAATCCTACTAAACGTCCTCTGTCTTTAGCTGGTGCGATTTCAGATATATAAGCTGGTGCGGCAATTGTTGAAGCCCCAATTCCTAAACCTCCCAGAAACCTATAAAAAGCAAAAACAAAGGGATCATTTGAAAGAGCAGAACCGGCTGCAGAAATAGAAAACAATATACCTATAATTAATAAAGTATTTTTTCTGCCTAATTTATTAGTTGGAATTCCACCAAAAATAGCTCCTATCACGGTTCCCCAAAGTGCCATTGCCATCACTACAGATCCGTGAAAAACATCACTTGAATTCCACAACAACTGAAGTGTTTTATCTGCTCCAGAAATCACCACTGTATCGAATCCGAAAAGGAATCCAGCGAAAGAAGCAATGATTGACCATCTTAAAATTTTATTGTTCATAAATCTTGATTTTAAATTATATCCAAATTTATTATTAAACCATAAGACAACGTTTTCGTAATGTATCCATTAACTTTAAATTTGATACATTATTTATAAATCGTTATTTTTCAATCAGTTGAGTTGTTTTTATTTGATTTACAAAGTGGAAAGGGTTGAAATTGTTACATCGAATTACAATATTGTAACATTGAAAAATTTACAAAATAATTATTTTATAATTAATAGGATATATTATTACACAATGTGTTTTTATATTTAAAATTAGTTGCACTTATAGTAGTTGAGCTGTTCAGAAAACAAAAGTAAAAGCCTAAAATATTGCAAGTTTCAACCCTGAAAACTCCATTTTACATCTTATACTCTAACTGTTTTGGTATCAATAAATCAATTTTCTATGAACCTTTTCATGATAGCTATCGAAACTTAATTGTTTTCATAGATAATGTTTACAAAACCTTATCTATGAACAAAAAAAAATAGACCAAAAAATGCTTTTTAAATGCATTATTTAGTCTATTTAAAGTAAAAGTTGGATGGCACTAGTATTGTAAAATCAGGAACAATTACAATAAGTTTCCATTTATTTCGTGATTTTGAGTAAAAATCGAGCTTTATCTTGTTGAAAATAGCTACGAAACTCTAATTTTCTATTCAACGATTATTTTTGCATCAAACAATTCATTTTTCAACAAGCCTTTTATTACATAAACACCTCTAATGGCTTTAGCTCCATTGTCCATAATACCATTCCAATGGAGTATTGTATTTTCCACATCAACAGCAGCTTCAATTCTTTTTACTGGAAATCCTGTTATATCAAAAATATATCCATAGACTGGAGTCGTTTCTGTGATGTTATTAAATTTTATATTGAAATTGTCAGTTGATGGATTAGGAAAAACAATGGGATGAAGAATTATTTCACTTTTTTTTTCAGGTCTTTTCTTGGATACCGATGCTACACCACCACCTTGAATGGAATATATTTTTAAATCTGTTGCAGTGGCAGCACCTCCCTGAGCATATAAATCAATTAAATTATTCGCAGTCGAAGGAAAAGATCGCGTTGCAAAAGCCAATTCTTCATTAACAAAAACTTCAATTACCGAGGCATCTACAAAAATTCGCCAATTAATAATTCCTGATGGTACTACATAATTGGTAGATTGATTGGACAGAGGAACACCTGTAAGAATTGAAGATTTACTTCTATCTACAACAAAACTACTTGTAGCGTAATCATAGTAAATTAAGGTCTGTTCTCCTGTGGCAGTATTTTTATTTAAAGAAAAACCGACTTTTGTAGCCGTTCCTGGATTAATCGTAGCAACAATTTCATATTGAGATCCTGTTGCATTATTTAAAGCATTTGAAGTGTTTTGATCAAAAACCACATTCGTGAAATTTTTAGAAGCGCCTCTTAAATTCAGCACATTTGGATGTGGAACTTGTTTTATTTTACCATTTACTAGCGTCCAAACTCTTGGCAAACTAAATACATGTGCCCAACCTTGCTCTTTTTGTTTCTCCGAAGTTACACCATCGGGTATTATTCCTATAGCGGTCAAATTACCATTGGCATCCGGATGAATAGAAGGAGATAATAATTGATTGATGACATCCAATCGTTCAGGAATGGCATTGTCTCTGACGAATTGTGAACCATTAAAATTCCCTGTCCAATACAATGCATTGGCATTAGGAAGCTTATTGATTAGCACAATAGCTTTAGCACCAAAATTATAATAAACAGGCATTTCCCAAAAATCACCTGTTCCATCCACAGCAGGATTTCCTTCTAACATCGTTCCTTGTAGCGACCATTGTTTAAAATCGGTTGAAGTAGATTTATACAAATAGAGTCCGCCTCGTGGCGTTCCGCTACGCATACCTGTTCCGATCATCATATACCATTGCGAATTATCTAGAAAAATAAATGGGTCTCTAAAATCGGCATTCGCAGAAGAACTAGGTGCATTTGGAATTATAGCTGTAGGGTTTTTTGTCCAAGTATCATAAGGAGGTGAAGAGGTCGCAAGTCCAATAGCTGCCTTCGATTTATTGACTCCTGTATAAAAAATATAGGGCTGACCTTTACTAATTATAGCGTGTCCAGACCAAATACCCACTTCATCAAATCCGGGTTGTGGCCATAAAACTTGGGTTTTTTCTTCCCAGTTGATCAAATCTGCACTCACATAATGTCCCCAATTGATATGTTCTAAATAGGGCCCATTAAAATTCCTTTGACTAAATATATGGTATTTATTGTCTATAAAAATTAATCCATGTGATTCATTTGTCCAAGCTGATGATGGCATCAAATGGTATTTTGGGCGATGAATATCGTTAGCAAATCTTGTAGTTGGAATTTTAAGATCTGGATCCGAAGGCGAAAATTTAGCATACTGAGCAACTATCTCAGCATCTGTTAAGTCTTTATTCCAAAGGGTTACTTGATCTATTGCTCCAGTCAAGCCATTAGTATCAAATCCAGCTATTGTTTTAGTTTTTGATTCTTTTCCGATATAAATTGTGGCATTGTTATCCCATAATAGTGTTCCAATTTCAAACGTCGTACTTTTAATTTGACTACCATTTAAATACAATGCAGCTGTTCCGCTTGAAGCATTTATATTTAAGGCAATAAAGCTCCACTTTTTTAGTGGTACTTCTTGATCGGAAAGAATTTGAATCACACTGGTCCCCAGTTTAAATTGACCAATAACTCTTCCGTGATGATTAATCCCTAAGGCAACACCCGAACTATTGGAAGTATTAACATTTGAAAATAGAGCTGCATTTGTGTTTTCAGTAATTAGATCTAAATCTTTTCTTTGCACAGGGAAAGCCGATGGTGCAATCCATCCCGACACACACACTTTTGCTGTAGGGTAAGTTGTGCTTGCATTTCCAGTAGCCCAACCATAAAAACCATTCACTCTGAGCGCATTGCCCTCAACACCAATAATTCGTTCAGCGGAACCCGATGGTCCATCAATAGTGAAATTGGCATTTGTTTTATTTTCGGAAAGGGACTGTCCAGATGACTCATTAAAATTAAAAGATAAAAGCGCTGTGGCTACCGTTGGATTTGGAGGAGGAGTTGGTGTTGGACTAGGGTCATTTTGCGATTTACATCCAATAAACATAACTCCAAACAGGATAATTGTAATATACTTTTTCATTTCAAACTAATTTTCAATAAAATTAGCAGAAGATTCCAGAGAACTGATTCAGTATTGTTACATGAGTCTAATTAATTTAAAAAAAAAATTAAACCCAACAAAACAGTAGGATAAGAAGGGAAATGTCTTTTAAAATCAATATAAAAAAGAAATTAAAAACATGGTATGTATAAAATTGTTACATCGTTATAGTGCAATTACTTATTCCTAAAGTCGGATGGAGACATTTCATATTTGGCTTTAAAGGCAGTAGAGAAATAATTTGGGGAAGCAAATCCACAAGAATAGGCAATTTCGGAAATATTCATCGTTGAAGTCAATAATAACTCTTTGGCTTTCTCTAATCTAAAATTATTAATATAATCACTTACTCCTATTCCTAGAACTGCTTTTACTTTTCTATAAAGTTGAACTCTTGAAATATTTAATTTACTAGCAAGATCTTCAACCGAAAAAGAAGAGTCATCTATTTTTGTGTCTAAAATCAAATTAATCTTATTTAAAAACTCCCTTTCGATTAAACTTAGCGAATCGTTTTCAATTTTATCGAAATTATTAGTATAAAAGTACCGCAATTTCTCTCTGTTAAATAACAGCCCTTTTATAGCTTGTTTTAAAATTTTTAGATTGAAAGGTTTTGTTAAAAACAAATCTGCTCCAACTTTTAATGACTTAATATACGTGTTATTATCATCCATTGCTGTTAAAATAATAACTGGGATATGTGATGTAATCATATTTGTTTTTAACGCTTCACAAATTTCGAAACCATCCTTCTCGGGTAAATTTAAATCACACACTACAATATCCGGAATTAACTCCATAGCCATTTCTATTGCACTTGTCCCATTGCATCTGTTAACAGCATACTCTTCTTTTAATTTTGTGGCTATAAAATCTAACAGGTCAATATTATCCTCAATAATTAAAATCGTTTGTTTGTTTTCAGTAATTAAAGATTCATCTGTAAGTGTTAATTCACTTTCCAAATACTCATATTCATTTTCATTTTCTGAAAAGGAGCTGACTTCGTTATTAATTTTTGATGCATCAATATGATGATCCCCTAATTTTAGACAAACGACAAATTCGGTACCCATAACTGAACTTACTTCGATAGTTCCTTCGTGTAAATCAATAAAATGCTTGGATAAATTCAATCCAATACCAGAACCGCTTCTATAATTATTTGACCCTTGAAAAAATGGCGTGAAAATTTGATTTATTTCTTTTTCCGGTATTCCAATACCCGAATCTTTAAAACTAATTTTAACCAATCCTTTATTTTTATCTTGACTAATTTTAATTTCAATTTTACCTCCATCAGGGGTGAATTTAAAACAATTAGACAATAGATTGTAATACACCTTATCCATTAAATTAGCATCGAAATACACGCCTAACTCTTCACTATCCGTTTCAATTGTATATTTAATATTTCTTTTTTTAGCCTCTCTTTTAAATTCCTTAAACATATTAACGGAGAACTTCCAAAGATTATTTTTAGACAATTTTAGTGTGAATTTTTCATTCTCAACCTTTCTAAAATCCAGCAATTGATTAATAAGTCGAAGTAATCTCATCGAATTATTATACATAATATCTAAATCTTTTTTTACCGAATGGCTTTTGTTGATAAACTCATCGTGAAGAGATTCGACTGAACTCAATATTAAGGTTAAAGGCGTTTTAAACTCATGTGATATTCCGGTAAAAAAATTAATTTTGGATTCGTTGCTTTCTTTCAATTTCTCCACAAATTTTTCAATTTCATTTCTTTGTTGAACGACTTTTGTATTTGTTTCCTCTAATAATGTTTTCTTCTTTCTTATAGAAAAAATAGAATAAATACTAAAAATAGCTAAACAAATAATCAAGACCAGAAGAAAGGTAAGTAATTTAATTAGATTATATAAGGTTAGGTATTTCTTTTCTTGTTCGCCAATTACATTTTGCTGTGTTTCTATATTTGATTGTTGAATCGCAATTCTGTCGAATTGGTTACTCATTATATCCGCATTCAGGGAGTCAATCAATATTGTATTCAGCACATTATTTTTAGTGACTATTTCTTTATTTGCTAGTTTAATGGCGAGCTTAATCGCTTCGCTACCGCCCGTTGGATATAAAATAGTTGCTGTTAGGATGCCTTCTTTTACAGCTTGAATTCCTCCATTTGGGTCATTTAAACCATCAATTCCTATGAATTTTATATTCTTTTCCCTGCCTTTTCGTTTTGCAACTTCCCAAGCTTGAAGTGCAATAATGTCATTAAATGCAAAGACATAATCAATATTTGGTTCGTTATCCAATACCTTAATAAATTCATTATTTATCGATTCCAAATTAAGAGCAGTTATAGTCGTTTTTTTAATATTCGGATATTGATCTATTATTTGTTTAAATCCTAGACTTCGTTCTACACTTGGTGAAATAGCTGTGGTTGCTTTAATTTCAAGAATATTTGCATGAGCTTTAGACATTGAAACAATATATTTCCCAGCAATATGACCTACTTCAATATTGTCAGCTCCCAAAAATGCAGTGTAATTGGATGTGTTGACTTTTCTATCCACTATAATAACAGGTATGCCCTTTTTATTTGCTTTTTCAATTACTGGCACAATAGAATCTGAACCATACGGAGCTACTATTAAAACATCCACACGCTTTTCGATCATTTTTTCAATATCTTCTATCTGCTTTTTAGTACTGCCATTTGCATTGTAAATAGTTAAGTCAATTTCTGGATGAAGAGATGCTTCTACTTTCATAGTATTATCCATAGATTTTCTCCAGTTATCTTCTTCAGATATACTTTGTGAAAAACCTATTGAAATAGTTCGAGCATCCTTTGTATTTAAATTACAAGAACACAATAAAAGAAGACAACAAATTGGAATTAAATAACTAAATTTTCTTAGCATTGAATTTCTCATTATAAGAGTTGAATTAAAAATAACCTCAAAAAACAGTTGAAATTATTGATTATTGTAATGAAACGTCATTTTAAATAACGATTGATTGTTTTGAGAACAATAATTTAATATAACATAAAAAATGTAAATATATAGAAAAGTACTATACTATGAGCAAATTCAAACTTTGAAAGTTGATTGTCTATCTGCTTCTATTTATATTATTAATAAATACTAGATTCAATTAATTAATGCAACTGTCAGGAAAAGAGATAAGATGATTTTTTCAAAAGAAAGGACTTTAAAGTCCTCTCCTTCGAATGGAATAAATTGTCTTTATTTACTCCTGACCAAAGTTGTAAATAATGAGCCATTTAGCCAGTGAATAAAGATATACTATTAGTGTAGTATTAGAGCAGAATTTCAGCAAAAGCGAAATAGCTTTAGTCATTATATTATAACTGTGCATTTTAATGAAAACTACAAAGTAGTGGCCTTAAATATATCCGTTTAGCCTATAACGTGCCTTATTCCTATGAATGAGCGATATTCTTTTTGATGTGGTAATGGAGGTAAATTATTGTACGGTATTTCATTATTGTAGATCATTTCTCTCCTCGGACTACTGCTTTTATACAAGGGAATTTTTTGCCTTTGTATTATGATCGAGAGTAAATACATCGAAAATTTACCCTCGTATATTTATTTGTTTGTTTTATGGCATAATTTACCTCTTGTCTTTGGCGTCTGTCTCAAAAGCAATATGACTGAACATTGCATGTATTTTGGAAATCAGTTGGTTCCCTAATTTTAATACAATTTCAAAATCACTTTAAAACAAAAAATGCTCCCCTTTCAGGAAGCATTACTTATATGCAGTGAGGATGGGATTAACTTCGTTGAACCACAAGTGGGGCATCTCACCAAAACTTATTTTTTACTATTCTTCTCAGTAAGCATCATGTATTTTTTTATTTCTGCATCTGAAATCTTTGGATTTGCTCCTTCATGCCCAGCCACTAAAGCTCCTACTGCACAAGCATAATTCAATGATTTTTGAGGGGATTTTCCTTTAAGCAATCTAACCGTTAAAGTTGCTAAAAAAGAATCGCCTGCACCAACAGTATCAACTACCTTTATAAAATAGCCACTATTGTAATAAAATTTATTATTAGTATACAAAACTGCTCCAAAGGCTCCCTTGGTGACACAAACTTGATTGGAATTCGTTTTTTCAGCTATAAATTTGATGTTCTGCTCAAAAGAATTATATGGCGAATTTAATTTGCGACTTATTTCCCATAACTCTTCATCATTCAATTTGATAAAATCAGCTTTTGACATCAATTCAATTAGCACTTCGGATGTATAATAGGGCGCTCTAAGATTGGCATCGAGCACTTTATACTTCGCTTTTTCCAACAAAGCATATAATGTTGATCTGGATATTTCGTCTCTACAAATCAAGCTTCCAAAAATAAAAACATCCGATTCAGAAACCTTTTTAATCATTTCATTTGTCAGTGCAATTTTGTCCCAAGAAGAAGGGTACATGATGTCATAAGAAGCATTTCCTTTTTCATTAATCATTACATTGACAACTCCCGTTTTATAATCCTGACCCACTTGAATGGAATCTGGACTTACATTCTGTTCTTTTAAAAATGAAAGTATCTCATCTCCATCTAAATCTTCACCAATGCGACTTATCATCGTTGTATTTATACCTAAAGAATTCATCCTTAGCGCCACATTTAATGGTGCTCCTCCAATTTTTTTATGTGTTGGAAAAACATCCCATAAGACCTCACCAAAGCAAACCGCTTTTAATTCTTTTTTGTTTTTCATAATTTTAAAGGTAAAAAAAGGGGAGGAATTCCTGCCCTTTATAGGCACTAATTGTTTAACAGAAACAATTTTACACTAGTAATCTTATCTATTTTAGCTTTGTCTTTTTAACAAAACTACTTTGATAATTTACTTAGTTTAATCTTCTTAATAAACTTTGTTTTCTGATTCGCTGTAATCTCTAAATTGTTAAAAGGTGCTAATGGAAATACCAAAGCAGTTAAAACCCTTTCTCCGTCATTAAGAAAAATTTCCATGGAGGATTTATCGACCAACATGCTTATTTTAAGTTGATTTGAAGCAGGTAATACGTAGGGACATTTTATAATATTACCATTCAAATTATTAAATTTGAATCCAGATTCTGCTCTATTTAATGTTAATTCTCCATTGGCTTTGTCGTATTCTATAAGAACACTTGAACTTTTATTACCCCATTTAATGTTTGCTTTATTTATGGTACTAAAATCCAGCGTAGTTTCTAGATAGAACTTACCTCCTCCTAATGTTGCATCATCAAGCAATTCTAAATCACTTGGTACATCCGTCTTTTCAATAACTGTAGCACCAGTAGCATAGATTAACTCTGTTGCAAGCTTGCTTACAATTATGCTTTTCCCATTACTTTTTTGCCAATGTAAAGTTCTTGGAAATGTCATAGCGCTTCTATAACTATAGGTTGGGACATTTTGAGCATAGGACCAATTACTCATCCACCCAATAAATAAATTTCTACCATTTGGCTCATTACTCCAAGTTACACCAGCATAATTGTCAGTTCCATAATCTAACCATAAGGTTTCTACCTGTGAAGAAGTAAATGTTTCACCATCAAAATCCCCTAAGAAATACTGTGTTCCAGATCCTCCGTTTGGCCCTCCTGGATTTATACTAACCAATAATGCCCATGTTTCTTGACCGTTTATATCCTTAATTTTAAACAAATCTGGACATTCCCATACACCACCATGTGCTCCCACATTTTTTCCAAAACTATTTTTATATTCCCAATTTTTTAAATTTGTTGACGTATAAAACATAATTTCATCACCAGCTGCAAGTGTCATTACCCATTTTTGCGTTCCCTTATGCCAGGATACTTTTGGGTCTCTGAAATCTGCTTTGTTATTATTTACCAAAACAGGGTTGTTCGCATATTTAGTCCAAGTTCTACCTTTATCATTACTATAGGCTAAACTCTGGGTTTGCTTATTGTTTGCTGGGTTTTGATGAGTAAAAACAGCCACTAAAGGACTTTCGCTACCGGTTTTAAAACCAGATGTGTTGTTCGTATCGACAACAATACTACCAGAAAATATATTTCCTAAATTATCAGGATATAAAGCAATTGGCAATTCTTCCCAATTAACTAAATCTTTGCTAATTGCATGTCCCCAGTGCATAGGCCCCCAAACACTTTCATTGGGATTGTATTGATAAAACAAATGATATTCACCTGCATAATACACCATTCCATTAGGATCATTCATCCAATTTTTTTGGGGAGTAAAATGAAAGTCTGGTCGATAATCATTATCCCCAACCGTTACTAATTCAGCATTTGATTTAGAGGATATATCATCATTATTACAATTTGAGAATAATATTAATATGCATGCAAATAATATTATTCTAATACCTTTAATTATTTTCATCGTTTTATATTATTTGGTTTTTAAGTATTCTAAAGCATTTTTGGTAATGGCCTCTATATTCTTTTGATATATATTTAGACCGCTGTTTTGATTCCATTCAAAACCACCTATTCCTATAGCAATAGCTGTACCTTTAAAATTATTGTTTGGCATTGCTTCGAAATTTCCCATCATCCAATAATCATTTATAGAATCCCAAGTTCCGAGGGGTTTAAGTTTAGCATTGTTAACCAAATTCAAATATACCTGCTCGTTATTATTTCCTATTCCATAATAATCTCCTATCCATAATACAAAATTATGATCCTCTCTGTACCCAGGCCCGATCAACTTGATTATTTTCCTTTGATCTACTGTGAACGTCTCTACTCCTTGATAAAGTGGGTGCGTGCTTTCATTATGAATAAGCCCAATATTTACATTAACAGACCAGGTATCTCCATTTGAAAATCCTCCTCCGGCACCTTTTAGTTTGCCAAAATTATCAGTAATTCTACCGATTGTCCATAAATATTCTATAGCGTGTGTATTAAGTAAAAGTCCACCTCCATTAGCATGAAAATTTGTAATTGCAGAAACTACATTTGCGCTTAATGCTGCAGCTGGAAGTGCTGGGTTATCATCTTGTTTATCATAATGCCACCAAAGCACTCTAAATTTACTTAAATCTTTTCCAGCATTTATATCAGCAAATGAAATATATTCTGCATCTGGATAAGTTTTAAATAGCCATGCTGCAGAAGCTTTTTCATCATCATCACTAATTGACGCAACATTGGCTGCTACACCTAGGTAACCTATTTTGGTAGCCCCTACTTTAAAACTTAATTTTTTAGAAGGTGATAGTTGATTTTTTGAATTAATAGTATTTATTTTAAAATTATATTCTCTAAGCTCTGCATTGGCAAGAGTATATGTAGTAGCATTACTAGGAAGATCAATTACTTGAGTCCCGTCTATCGTCAATTTTACACCTGTAATAGTAGTCTCTTGGAGATTCCATTTTAAAACAACACTATTCCCAACTTGTGAACCGACAAAATTCAAAACTGGTTTTGGACCTTCTCTAGTTAAGCTAACTGTTTTACCTAATGAGAAAGACCCGCTATCTGTATTTTTCAACTTAATGGTAAAAAAATATTCAACATTAACCTCTCCAATTTCAAATTCATAACTTGATTTAGAAAAATCAAGTAATTCTACTCCATTGTTATGCTTTAATATAGTGGTAACATTACCTGTATAATTAGGGTTATTCCATGTTAATTTAGCTATATCACCTACCAATTCCACTTTTAAATTCTCTATTGAAGGAACCTCATTCTTAGCATCTGCTAGAATATCACGATCTTGAGAACAAGAGTAATTTAAAATAACAAATAAGTTTAGTAGTATAAACTTTATTATATGTTTTGTTTTTTTCATAATAGTATTTATTATTACGTTATGTTAGTATCCATTGTTTTGTTTGTAAACTCCTTGACTAAAATTAATTTGTGCTTGTGGAATTGGACAATATTCTTCTTTTGACGAATCAAAGTGAGCGCCACTATAATATTCCACTTTTCCCTTTTCCTCTAGGTAATATTTGTTAAGTGTTTCTGCGGTACTACCCCAACGAACTAAATCGAAAAAACGGCTTCCCTCCATAGCAAATTCTAATCTTCGCTCCCATCTTAAAGCTTGTCTGGCAAAATCTTTAGTCCAGGTGCAATTCACACCATTTATGTATGGTTTTATATTTAAATTCGTAGCATATCCAATTAAGCCAGTACTTTTTGACGCTCTATCTCGTATTTGATTGATGATCGGTAAAGCATCGTTAAATTGTCCTAGTTCAATTAGAGCTTCAGCTCGCATAAGTAAGACATCTGCATATCGAATTTGAATTCGGTTCTTTGAGTTACCATAAAATGGATCAATATTCACAAAACAGCTACAATTTGGCGATACATTTTCTTTTAAAGAAGCAAAATAGCCATAAGGATTAGGTGATCTTACCCAACTTTCTTTGTAGATATAAGCATTATCATATTTATATGGCAAATTTGGTATTGCTACTGTATGATACAAACGTGGATCAACTTGAACACTATTCAAATTTTTATAATCAACATTTGCGTCATTATATGTATTAAATAATGGAAGGCCGTTTACATCTGTTTTGTACGCGTTAACCAGGTTTTGACTTGGTTTATGAAAATCACAACAACCTAGTCCTTGAGGAGTTGACAACACATCAGAATAATTTAATCTTCCGTGAAGCGTGTTATCATTATCTGAAAACTGAATGGCAAAGATAGATTCTGGTCCATTTTCATGAGTGCCCGGTAAAAAGTTATTTGCAAAATCTGGCTCAAGAGAACCGTGACCTATAACATTATTGGTAGCATCAATAACCATTTGTAATTTAGCTGGATTAATGTTTGTCACCTTATTGTCATCATCTTGCTCAAAAGCTTGATATAACCTAACTTTTGCTAGATAAGCATAAGCAGCTGTTTTGCTAGCTCTACCAACGTTTTGTTGTGCAGTAGGAAGTCCTCCAGTTGCTGCTTGAAAATCACTTGCGATAGCTTCCCATAATTCATCATTTGTAAGTCCCCTGTTAGATATAGTACCATACTCATCAACTGGTATGTCTTCTGTTATAAATGGTACCCGTTTGAACATTATTTTAAGCATAAAATAAAAGTGTCCTCTAAGAAATTTCATCTCAGCAATCCTTGTTTCTTTTAACGGAAAAGTACTGGTGTTTAATTTGTTCAAATTTCTTATAGCTCTGTTAACTCTAGAAATGGCTATATAGCTATTAAACCAGAATTTATCCAATTCTCCAAAGTCTGTTCGTATATTTTCAGATATTTCAAAAAAATGAAATACTTGAATATCATTAGGTCCGCTACCTCCTTTATAGGCATCATCAGACCTAACATTCCCATAAGGCCATAGACTAAAAGGAGTATCATAATGATCGTTACCTAAAGAAGAATAAGCTGCATTTACAAACCCATCTATATTGTTTGGAGTTACTAGGACTTCTTCATTCAAAACAGAACTAGGAGCGATTTCTAATAAATCCGAACATCCTGCAGTAATTACTAACAGAACAATCCCAAATAAATATTTTATATTATTCATAATTATTTTTTTTTATTGTTAAAATGATATGTTAAAACCGAGGGTTGATGTTAAAGGTAAGGGATATCCAAACCCAGCATTTTCAGGGTCAACTCCTGTAAAACTTGAGGATTTTATAGTTAATAAATTTTGAACACCTAAATAAAATCGAAACTTATTAATACTTAAACGATCTAAAACGTCTTTAGGTAAAGAGTACCCTACTTGCATATTTCTTAATTTAACATAACTTCCATTTTCAATATAATAGGTTGAAAAACGAGACTCAGCATTTTTATCTATTGTGGTTAATGCAGGAATAGTTGAGTTTGGATTGCTAGGAGACCAGGCGTTTAATAGACGTGAGCCTTTATTTGAGCCAATGTCATCCACACTCCAAAAATCTGTTTGGTATTTAACTTGGTTAACTACATCAACTTTTCCAACTCCTTGCCAAAACATAGTGAAATCAAAATCTTTATATTCCAGATTTACATTAATCCCAAAAGCAAAATCAGGGTGAGGCACACCGATCCAAGTTCTATCAGCATCATTAATAATACCATTACCATCTAAATCACGGTATCTAATACGTCCTAAATCTTTTCCTGGTTGTTCTGCAGAATTTAATATTTGCTCATTTGAAGTAAATAACCCATCTGAAACATAGCCATACATGGAACCAATTGATCTGCCCAAAATATTATCGTCACTACCATTGCCTCCATAACTATTTTTAACTACTTCTGGGAGATTTGTAATTTTATTTTTGTTAGAAGATATATTACCATTAACTTCATAAGTAAATCCTCCTGCAGTCTCATTTCTATAACCTATTGAAAACTCCCAACCTTTGTTCTCCATATTGGCACCATTTACTGTTCTACCTCCTCCTTCGCCAATAACTGCTATATATGGTGGTCTAATTAATATATCTTCGGTTTGCTTAATATAATAATCCAAAGAACCAAATAATTTACTTCTAAAAAACCCAAAATCAAGTCCAACATTGGTCTGTGTAGTAGTTTCCCATTTTAGATTATCATTCCCTATTTGAGTTGCTCTATAACCAGAAGGTAATGTGCCTGAACCTTGACCAGATATATCATAAGCAGTACCATAAGAAGTATTCCATGTTGGGTCTCCTCCTGCGTAATCAGATACATATAAGGAATAAGTGTCACTATTGCCAATCTCTTGGTTACCCGTTTTTCCCCAACCAACTCTTAATTTTAAATCAGATATTTTTGAAAAATTATCACTTATAAATTTTTCATTACTAATTCTCCAACCTGCTGATAATGCAGGAAATGTTCCAAACTTATTATTTTTTCCAAATCTTGATGAACCATCGTGTCTTAGAGTTGCTGAAAGCAAATACCTACCATCATAATCATAATTTATATTACCGAAATACGATAATAAGGAATAAGCTGTAGCTGATCCAAAATTGGTTTTTTTCCCACTTGCCGCATCAGGATACATAAAATCGGGGGTTTCAATTACAAAATCTTCTGCTCTTAATGAAGTGTTTTTATTTGACTCTTTAAACATTTCTGAACCAATAAAAGCTTCTAAATTGTGCTTTTTGATATTAAGTTTATAATTTAAAGTGTTAGTCCATGTAAACTTGGTACTTCTGCTGTTGTCAATATTTACCGCGCTTTTATCATTTTTTAAATATCCAGATTGATAGCTAAACTGCAATGTTTTTTTATAAAAATCATTATATTCAAGGCCATAGTTTGTTTTTAGATTCAAGTTTTTCACTATTTCTAGGCTAGCAAATACATTCCCAAATAATCTGTGATAATCATAACCATTATATTTGTTTGCATCTAATAAACGAACAGGGTTTTGTCTATCGTTCATTCCACCTACTGGACCTCCCCAACCTATACCGTCAACAGTCCTAACAGGAATTAATGGAGATGCTTTTAAAGCTGAATCCAATACGCCAGGGATTTGAAGCTCACCAGTTTTATTAATAGATAAATTTTCTCCTATTATAAGTTTATTATCAAAATATTTAAAACTGGTATTTAAACGAGCAGTAATACGCTCAAAATTTGAGTTTTTAACAATCCCGTCATTATTGTAATATCCTAGTGAAAATAAATAATTCCCTTTTTCAGAACCATTTGAAACTGACAAATCGTACGATTTTGCAATACCAGTTTGTGCTATTTCTTTATACCAGTCTGTATCTGCCGATTTTAAAGTTTGCTTACTATCTAAAAACTCTGGAACCGTTATATAATTTAGTACCGCTTTATTATTTGAGTCACGGCTCCAATCAAATTGATAACTCAAATTATTATTATTAGGATTTAGACCATCATTTATATTAGCTTGCCAAAGTACTTCCCCATATTCTTTCGCGTTTAGAACATCTAACCTATTTGCATAAGTAGAGGCTGTTAAAAAGGAGCTAAAATCGATCTTCATCTTTCCACTCTTTCCTTGCTTTGTTGTTATTATGATAACTCCGTTAGACGCCCTTGAACCATAAATACTCGCAGAAGCGGCATCTTTTAAAACTTGTATTGTAGCAATATCATTAGGGTTTAACTCATGCATACCTGATTTTGTAGGAACACCATCAATAACAAACAAAGGGGTCGAATTACCACCTATGTTTGAATTACCACGTATTAATATGGCCGTATTTCCCCCACTAGGCGATCCATCTGTGGTAATCTGAACCCCAGCAACCCGACCTTGCAAAGACTTAATAGGATTTGCTTCTACTTGTTTATTAAGCTCTTCCATATCCACAATAGTAACAGCTCCGGTGATGTCTGTTTTCTTTTGGCTTGAATATCCAACTACTACAACTTCATCTAGATTATTAATATTTGTTTTTAAAACTATAGCATATTTTTTTGCAGCTGTGACTATTATTTCTTGACTCGCAAATCCTATATATTTTATGCTTAATTTTTGTCCCACTGACGCTTTGATTTCAAAATTCCCATCAATATCAGTTATAGTACCTGTAGTTGTTCCTGAAACATTTATCGATGCTCCTGGTATTGGAAATCCATCTTCTGCAGAGACAACAGTCCCTTTTACCTGGATTTCTTGTGCTGATAAGGATAAAAATGAGCCTAACAGCAATAAATAAATGATTAGTTTGCTTTTCATAAGGAGTTATTTAGTTAATTTTAATTGGTTAATAGTAATGTTTTTTATTGTTGATGTATATTTTTCTGTTTTCATAGAAAATTCATTCATAGGCGCATTTGAGAAAAACAACTCGGTCATGACAGTTTCTCCATTATTATAGAATACCTCTATAGAATTTTTATCGATTATAAGCCTTACTTCTAATTGACTTAATAAGTCATCGCTTTTAACTTTTGAAATGCCTGATGCAAATTTTTCAGAAAATGTAGTTTTTCCAGATTTTGATCGATCTATAAAAAAGAAATGCTCTTTGTTATTTAATCCAAACTCAATAAATTCACCTTTTAAATTATGAAGTTTAAATAGGTATATATCTTCTTTTAAGTCTTCAAGTGTAAAACTAATATCTGCAGCTGTCAAATCTATCGATGGTGCTTTGGCAATAGTCGTTTCTGACTTTACCGATAAAGTTTTTATTTTTATGGTTTTAGAGACATACTTACTTAACTCCCTAACTGGAAGTGTATATACTCTGTATTTTCCTTTTTTACTAAATAGTTTTAACTCTCTTGGTATAGTCATGGCGCTTCGCCACTTTTCAGTAGGCACTTCATTAGCATATTCCCAGTTAGACATCCACCCCATAAATAATTTTCGACCATCCGTATCAGGAATGTTGGACCAAGTTACTCCAGCGTAATTATCCTTGCCAAAATCTATCCACAAAGCTTTTTGTTGTTTTAAATCATTTGCAAAAGAATCTGTTATTGAAAATGTTTTTCCGTTGAAATCTCCAACAAAATATTGTGTTGCCGATCCTCCATTTGGACCACCTGGATTAATACTTTGTAATAGCACCCATTTTGTTTTTGTACTTCCTTCTATTTTTATAGGAAAAAAATCTGGACATTCCCAAACGCCTCCATGAGCGCCAATATCAGAACCAAAATCAGACTGAAGCGTCCATTCTTTCAAGTTTTTAGAAGTATAAAACATTGTTCTATCTCCCGCTGCCAATACCATCAACCATTGCTTATGAATAGGGTCCCAAGACATTTTTGGATCTCTAAAATCTTTAATGTTTGGATTTTCAATAACTGGATTAGCCTCATATTTGGTCCAAGTCATACCTTCATCTAATGAATAAGCAATCGCTTGTGATTGAGTTTTAATCTCACCAGCTTTTTCTTTTTCCATATTGTGATACGTGAACATCGCGATAATTGGTGGGTTTTCCAAACTTCCAAATCCAGAAGTATTATTCACATCTACCACTGCACTACCTGAAAAAATATAACCCATTTCATCTGGATACAGAGCAATTTTTTCTTCATTCCAAGTAATCATATCCGTGCTAGTTGCATGCCCCCAATGCATTGGCCCCCAAACTGTGTCATCTGGGTAATACTGAAAATATAAATGATACAAACCTTTATAAAAAAACATCCCATTAGGGTCATTCATCCAGCCTGTCTTTGGTGTGAAATGAAAATTGGGTCTGTATAATTCTTCATTTGTTATTTCTTTGTCCATATTGATCACTTTAGCTGTATTTTTACAACTAATAATTAAGATTAAGAATAGAATAGATAAGGTTATATTTGAATATTTCATGCGTTTCATTTACTTATTTTTTAATTAGTTTTTTACTCAATTCTTCCAACGAAATTCCTTTTGTTTCTGGCATCATAAAAATCACGAACAGCAATTGGAATACCATCATAATTGCAAAAACCAAAAACACTACACCTGCACCTATAGTCGAAAACAAAAATGGGACTAAAGAAGGCACAACAGCTGCAAGCACCCAATGTACTGAACTACCAAAAGATTGTCCTGATCCTCGTAAATGGTTGGGAAAAATTTCTGAAATAAATACCCATATCACTGTACCTTGTCCAATAGCATGGGAAGCAATGAAAAGAAAGAGAAATAGAGGCATTAAGCTACCTTCCCAACCAAAAAAGAAGGCAGAAGAAACTAAACTCAAAGAGATTATATAGCCAAAAGAACAAATTAACATTAATTGCTTTCTGCCTAATCTATCTATTAAAATCACACCTAATAATGTAAAAAGCATATTAGTCACACCTATTCCAATACTGCTCAACATGGCGGTACTTTCTCCAAGACCTGCTTCTTCAAAAATTCTGGGTGCATAATATAATAATGCATTAATACCTGAGAGTTGATTGAAAAAAGCAATGCAAAACGCTAGAATTAGTGGGAATCTATATTTCTTAAGAAAAATATTTTCGTTGGGCACCGTATTATCCATCTCATCCTTTATCTCTAACATGAGTTTTTCTGGATCTTGATCTGGATTGATTTTCTGAAGCACCTTTATTGCTTCATCGTTTCTAAATTTGGTCAGTAACCAACGTGGACTTTTTGGAATTGTAAATGCAATTAAAGTGTAAATAGCCGCAGGAAATGCTTCTATTCCAATCATCCAACGCCAAGCATTCTCTCCAATATTATTCAATAAGTAGTTTGACAAAAAGGCAATTAAAATCCCAAATACAATATTAAACTGATAAAGCCCTACTAACTTTCCTCTATCCTTAGCTGGTGCTATTTCTGAAATATAGGCTGGTGCTGCTATCGTAGATGCTCCTACTCCTAGCCCCCCAATAAATCTAAAAAATGCAAAAGTCCAAGGGTCGTTTGCCAATCCTGAACCAATTGCAGAGATCGTGTATAAAACACCAATCCATATTAAAGTGTTTTTGCGTCCTATCTTATTAGTAGGAATACCACCAAAAAAAGCACCAATTACAGTACCCCAAAGTGCCATTCCAATCACAACAATACCATGAAACATATCCGAAGTACCCCATAATAATTGTAACTTTTTTTCAGCTCCCGATATAACTACAGTATCGAAGCCAAATAAGAAACCTGCTAAAGCCGCAGTAATTGACCATATTAATATTTTATTATTCATTGAATGATGTTTTAATTATTTCCAAATTTAGTTTTAGAAATAAAAAAAGCTTATGAATTTCGTTTCAGATGTTTAACTAAAAATTAAATGTCTAAATTATCAATCAAAATAGTGATTAACAATAAGTTAGCATGTTTTCAATCATTTTATTTTTTTAAAAATGTTACATGAATAAAAAAAATGTTACATGAATCATTGTCATATTTATTATTTATCCACATATAAAAAACATATTATGAAATTTTACTAATAAAATATTAGATTCTTAAACTAATTCTAATCATAATAAAATGAAAAAATCCAATTATTTCTTCATTATAAGGATTGCAAAAAGATTTAAAAAAACGCTTTTGTTTTTGGATGAAATCACTAGACTTTTTACTGACAATAAAGATTTCTTAATTCAGCAACTGCCTTTTCTACCAAACTAAAACAAGCATTAAACCCATTAAAAAAGACCATTATTATTTGATTTTAGAATTCTGTGATCTAAAATCTTTAGGAGAGATACCATATTTTTTCTTAAAGACATTAGAAAAATAATAGGGTGATGAAAAACCTATTGAAAAAGCAATTTCTGATATATTCTGTTTCGTGCTTAATAATAATTCTGTAGATTTTTCTAATCGGATATTGTTAATGTAATCACTAACACTTATTCCTAATATAGCTTTTACTTTTCTGTACAATTGAACTCTGGAGATATTTAAATCACTTGCTAAATCTTCAACAGTGTAATCCGATTGATATATATTTTGATTAATGTATTCATTTAATTTTCTTAAAAAATTTTGTTCAGAAACATCAAATCGTACTTCATCATTTTTAACAATATTATCTATATTGTTGGAATAATAATAGTGTAATCTTTCTCTATTAAAAAGGAGTGATTTTATGGATTGTAATAAAACTTTTAAATCAAATGGTTTTGTTAAAAAAATATCTGCACCACTTTCTAGTGCTTTAAGATATGAATCTGGGTCATCTGATGCTGTCAGTATTATTATAGGAATATGTGAAGTTCTCAAATCTTTTTTTAGTATCTCAGAGATTTGAAATCCATTTTTATTAGGTAAATTCAAATCACAAATAATGATATCTGGCACAATCTCCATAGCAATTTCAATCGGATTTGTACCATCTGAAGTATGTACTAAATAATCTACAGCTAATTTATTAGAAATAAATTCAACTAATTCTTTATTGTCCTCAATATAGAGCAAGGTATAATTATCCTCATTATTCTTAGGTTCCTTTTTTGGAAAAACTTGCAAATCTAAATAATCAGTTTGGTAAACGAGATTTAAATCTGACTCATCTACAATTATTTCATTTTGAAGGTGCTCCTTTCCTAGAAAAAGTTTTATTAATAATTCGGAACCGATTTTAGAAACAATCTCTATTGTCCCATGATGTAATTCAACAAGTTTTTTAGTTAAATACAATCCTATTCCTGAACTGTTTTTATAATTATTTGAACCTTGGTAAAAAGGCTTGAAAACTTCTTCAATTTCGTTTTCTGGAATTCCAATCCCTGAATCTTTAAAACTAATTTTTACACTATTATTAATTTTATCTTCAGTAATTGTAATTGATATTTTACCATTGGTCGGTGTAAATTTAAATGCATTAGACAATAGATTAAAATAAACCTTATCCATTAAATTTCTATCTATAAAAATTTCTAATTCCTCATTATTTGTAGTTAATGTAAATTCAATATTTCTACTCTTAGCTTCTCGGTTAAAATCATTAATAATACTCTTTGTAAATTCAAATAAATTAGTTTTAGATGCTCTTAGAATAAATTTATCATTTTCTATCTTTCGAAAATCTAATAATTGATTAATTAATCGTAATAATCTTCTTGAATTATTATACATTAAATTAAGCTCATTATTAATAGTTACACCTTTGTTTTTTAGCTCATCGGTAAGAGATTGTATGGAACCTAATATTAAAGTCAAAGGGGTTTTAAATTCATGAGATATACCCATAAAAAAATTAAGCCTAACCTCATTATTTTGCTTTATTTCTTCAGCAAATTTTTCTATTTCATTTTTTTGGCTAATAACCTTCTCATTCGTTTGTTCAAGTTCTTTCTTTTTTCTACTTATAACTATACGTGAATAAATACTATGGACAGCAAATAGAAATAACAGGATACTCAAAGTAATTGAAATTCTTAAAAGATTTCTTTGACTACTATACTTTTCTTCCTGTTCACTAATGAAATTTTGTTGCTTCTCAATATCAGATTGCTGTAAAGATATTTTGTCAAACTGACTACCCATAATCTCAGCATTGAGAGAGTCAATTAATGTAGTAGAAAGCTTGTTGTTTTTAGGAACTATTTCTTTGTTGGCTATTCTTAAAGCTAACTTAATAGCTTCAGCTCCGCCTGTTGGATACAATACGGTTCCATCTAGAACACCATCCTTGACAAGCTGTAAGCCTCCATTTGGTCCATTAAGCCCATCAACTCCAATAAATTTAATATGATTATTTGGCTTTTTCTTTTTAGCAATTTTCCAAGCATTGTATGCTATAATGTCATTAAAAGCAAATACATAATCAATATTAGGTAAACTATCTAAAATTTTGACATACTTACTGCTTGGCGAATTAAAATCATCATTATTAATACTTATTCTATGTATTCCAGAATATTGATCAATAATTTGTTTAAAACCGAAACTTCTTTCAGTACCTGGAGTTGTTACAGATTCTCCTGTGATTTCAACAACATTCGCATGACCTTTTGATAATGAAACTATTTGCTTAGCTGCAATCATGCCTACTTCAACATTGTCAGCTCCTAAAAATGCAGTATAATTAGTTGTATTTACTTTTCTATCTACAATAATAACAGGTATTCCTCGTTGATTTGCTTTTTCAATTACTGGAACAATTGAGTCGGATTCATAGGGTGAAATTATAATTACATCCACACCTTGATTAATCATTTTATCAATATGTTGAATCTGTTTTTTTACATTGCGATCTGAAATATAAATTGTTAACTTAACATCTGGATGAAGTGACGCCTCAACTTCCATAGCATGATCCATAGATTTTCTCCAAACATCACTTTCAGAGATACTTTGAGAAAATCCAATAGAAATAGGGTGTGTATCCTTTATATTACAAGAACACAATAAAAGCAAATAACAAATTTGAATGATATAACTAAGTTTTCTTAGCATTGAATTTAAAATTAAAACAGTTGAAATTTATTAATAGTAAAGTGAGGCGTCATTTTAAATGACTATTGATTATTTTGAGAATAATAATTTATTATATCATAAACATTAATGTAAATATATAGAAAAGTAATCTATATAAAAATATTCAAAACTTTAAAAATTTAATTTCATACAATCTAGTTTTGCATATCTTAATTAGTGATTCAAAAAAAGATAAGTCTTGAAAAGTGAAGAAAAACAGACAAAAAATCAAATGTCCAAGTATATATAAAAAAATCCATTATGTTGATTTATCAATAAAAATGTTTCACACCTCTAATTGTGCCCCTTAAAAAAACCCTTATAAAATAAGGGTTTAATAGCTTTTCAGCAGAGAGGATGTGATCCACATGTGGGGCGGCTCATAAGTTATTATATCCTTTACCTTCTTCAAATAAGTTGATAATCATAGGAGTAGAATATTCACCCACTTCTTTTTTACAAAGAAATTCTTACTCATATTTTTCAGTTTTGGACCACTTATTATTGATGTAATACAAATGCCTGTTACCTATATTTAATACTTTTCATAACAAGTTCCCACCAACTTATAAAATTTATTTTATCGTTTCC
Organism: Flavobacterium cellulosilyticum; assembly: GCF_004349355.1. Classification (GTDB taxonomy): domain Bacteria; phylum Bacteroidota; class Bacteroidia; order Flavobacteriales; family Flavobacteriaceae; genus Flavobacterium; species Flavobacterium cellulosilyticum. The sequence goes on from NZ_SMFK01000001.1 coordinate 286,361, forward strand.
AAAATTGCTTGTCTCGCCAATTTAGGCTGCATATTTCTATTATACAAAAGGGGATAATTAGTCCTATTGGGAATTGGATACTCATTTTTCCAAGACATACCATAATGCACTCCCCATAAAGTAACTCTGTTTGTTTTACCTTTGTGCTTTTTAAAAATCCCAAATAATTCTTTTTAACGATTCGCTAGTTCCTGTTCTATGGATTCAGGCAAACCATTTTTGTAGGGGTCTAAAAATGTTTCGAACTCTTCTAATTGATACTGGGGCTTCATCATACTTTTTCCTGTTATTTGACCTTCCATAGTAATTGGCAATACATCAACATCTAATTCGGTAATCATAACTTTAACTCCTAATGCCGCATAGGCATCGATAGCTTGTTGAATACATTCCGTCTTAGGGAAATTCAAACCCCAATGTGCTTGAATCCCTACACCATCTATTCTTATTCCGGCGTCTTGAAGCATCTTTATCATTCGAACTATTCCGTCTCTTTTTTCAGGACGCCAGGCATTAAAGTCATTATAATACAATTCTGTGTCAGGAGTATATTCACTAGTATATTTGAATGCTAATCTAACCATTTCATCACCATCGCCAATACTGCGTACCCATGTTGTAGGCCTGTAGGAACCCTCATTATCAATAACCTCATTTACTACATCCCAAGCCTGTACTCTTCCAGCATATCGACCAGCAACCGCTTTTATGTGGGTACGCAATCGCTATTTTTGTTCTTCTGGTGAATTAGCAGCACCTTTATCGTTTGTAAAAAACCATAAAGGTGTTTGACTGTACCCTATTAAAGTGTGCCCAATAATGAACATCTTGTTTTCTTTCGCAAAAGTAACATACGCATCAGCTGCTTTAAAATCATAAATCCCTGGTGATGGACATACTACTTCCGCTTTCATGCCGTTTTCAGGAGTAACGGTATTGAATTCCCTTTTTACAATTGTATTCGAGGCGATATCCTTGCCCGAAACAATGACATATTTATGGCACTACCTACTAAAAAGTAGTTTTTAAAGACCTCTTTTAATGCTATATTTTCATTGGTTTTCGCTGTTACCAGAACAGCATTACTTTTCGCTTTTTGAGCCTTACAAGCTGTAAGTGATAGTTATAAAACACAAAATATTGTGGATATTTTATTCCCTGCGACCTTTGTTTTTTTCATGGTTTTTTATTTATTAATAGAAAAATGCATTCCAACCTATTGTAATAACCCGCTGGGTGTAATTATTAAAAACGTCAGTTCGAGGTAGAATTTTTTTTACCAAAAAAAGCAATATAAAATAACGTATTATTCTTATGTTTTTATTTTGTTAAATTATTTATTTTCAATACATTAAACAAAAACGTCAATGGTAGTGTTTTTTGTGGAGAGAAACCGAACAAAAAATGTATCGAGAACCGTTTTTAATGAGATTTCTCTTGTTCTCGATACAAATTTTCTGAAAAAGCTAATCGCATTTTCTGAAAATTCCTCACGCTGACGATAAATCATCATCAAAATCTAATTACACCCAACCTATTATTCAAAATTAGCTACATCAAATTTTAGATTTACTACTTATACTTATCTAACTCCATGTACCGCCATATCTAAGGTATATACAGAATCCATGGCAGTAATAAATAGTGTTGTTTGATTTGGTCCACCAAAAGTAATATTGGCTGTCCAGTTTTCAGGCACGGCGATATGTTCTATTTGTTGCCCTTCTTTATTGAAAACAGTAACGCCGTTTCCGGTTAGGTAAACATTACCTAAATGGTCAATAGTCATCCCATCAGAACCCATATTTGCAAACAGTTTTTTATTGGAAAGTTTGCCTTTTTTTCCAATAGTATAGGAGTAGGTTTTATTGCCTGCTTGATCGGCTACATACAAGGTTTTACCATTGGGTGTACCAATTATTCCATTCGGTTGGTCAAAGTGATCATCGGCTACAATTTTAGGTTTATCTGCATTTGGCGCTAGGTAATACACCCTTTTCGATTTTTGCTGGGGTTCTTGATGTTTCCACCAAGAGCGTTGGTAATAGGGGTCGGTAAAATAAATACCTCCTTTGGAATCTACCCAAAGATCATTGGGACCATTGAATTTTTTACCTTCAAAATTAGTAAGAAGCACGGTTACTTTTTTATCCACATCAATGCGCCATATTTCATTTTTTTCATCGGCAACAGCCAGCAAATTTCCTTGGTTGTCAAAATAGAGTCCGTTGGAACGACCGGATGGTTTCATATATTCCAAAACTGTATTATCAAGAGCGTTCCATTTTAGGATGCGGTCATTGGGCTGATCTGTAAAATAGACATCGCCATTTTTGTCTGCGGCAGGGCCTTCTGTAAATTCAAAACCGTCGGCAACTAAAGTAAGTTGAGCTCCATCAGCAATTATCGCTGAGTTTTTGTTTTTTTGAGCTTTGCAAGATATATTTACTATCATAAGCAAACTGATGCCAATTAAATGTAAACAATGGTTTGATGACTGTTTATTTGTTATTGTTTTCATCATGTTATTCCTTTTCTATTTTCACTTTTAATCCCTCTAGAAAACCAAAATAGGCAGGTTTTGGCTTTAAATCATCATCATAAATAGTAGGCCAATCTTTCATATTGAAAAAGCCTTTAATCCAAGAATCTCTATCTGTAAAATCCCATAATGTAATTCCAAATTGCTGTTTTTTCGGAACGATGCTACGATACATCAAAACTAGATTTTTATATTTTTCAGCCTGGGCCTGTTTCATTTCATTTGTTAGTGAACTATAATTTTCAATACCACCTGATCTTTCGTCATTGTGTGTATTAAAAATAATATCCACTTCAGACAAATGAATTTGCAAGCCTGTTTCTGCAGCTTTCTTCAATGAATAGGCGATAACTTCATCTGGTGTATCCATACGAATATGCATTTGAAAACCAATACCATGAATGGGCACACCCTCTTTCTTAAACTCTTCGACCATTTTCAAAACGGCATCTAATTTTGTCGTATCACGCTCAATATTGAAATCGTTATAAAACAATACAGCAGCGGGATCCGCTTCATGAGCATACCGAAAGGCATTTGCTATGTATTCTTTACCCAAATTATTGTACCAGAAGGTTTTTCTATATTCACTACCCTTAGATTCAAAAGCTTCGTTGACAACATCCCAGCCAGCTACTTTGCCTTTGTATCTACCTACATATTTATGAATATACTCTTTCATAAATTCCCCCAGCCATACGTTGTCTTTGGCACCTTTTTCTTCTACCCATTTAGGGGTACTGCTGTGCCAAATAAGATTATGACCAAAAAGACGTTGCTTGTGCTTGTTGGCGTAATACAATATGGTATCGGCCTTTTTCCAATTAAACTGGTTTTCAGCAGGTAAAATTTCACGCATTTTCATATCGCTAGTAGCTGTTATACTATTGAAATTTGAAATCTGCAACGCCATTAATGCTTCGTCATTGATCAATTTATTGATATTAATTGCTGTACCAATTGGAAATTCTGAAACGTTTTTCAGACCTGCCAAATCAGTTGATTTTTGGTTTAAACTTTTACATGCTGTAAAGGAAAACACAATCAAAATAACATGGATTATTTTAATTTGAGGATAATTTTGTTTTTTAGATATCATGAGAATATAATTAATATTATTTATAAAAAACGAATTTAAAAACCTTTATACTGACTCAGATCGTCGGTTGGTTTCAATTCCTATTGAACATTAAATAGAAATACTTACTAAATTATTTAGGTGTCTGTATGTGGATAAATATTGGTTTCTCCATTTCCGTTTTATAAGCCTCCAATACAAATGCATTTTTTTCTATACGGGCCTCTTTCCAATCATGCCATGGAAAACCATTTTTGTTAGACCAATATTCCCAATCCCAATTGATGTAGCAAAATGCCTTTATCCCTGGATTATCATTTAACATTTCGAAAAAAGGTTTGAACCATTTATCCCAAGAAATTCTACCATCCAAAACTCCAACAAATCGTGGTGTACACTCGCCAATCATCACTGGTTTTTTATGAATATGCGCTGCATCAAAAAAGTTTTTTAAGCCACTATGATCAAATTCTTCAGGACTAAAAACATCAATACCCCACCAATCTACATATTGATCACCAGGATAATAGGCCATTAACTTTTCAAGACCTATAAAATTTGCAGAGCCACCACCCGAGCACCAAACCGCAGCCGACTTTATATTTTTTTCCTTAAATGCTTTGAAAATAGTTATAAATACTATTTTATAACTTTTAGGTGAATACCCATTCCAGTCGCATTCAAACTCGTAGCCAATTCTGGTAAAGGATGGTCTATCCAAATCCAAAAGCACCTTATAAAATGCTTCCAATTGCGCATTGTATTTTCCGTTGGCAACTTCTTTATCTAAGGCTGCTCTAGTATCCTTACCGCCAATACATCCTAACCCAATTTGGGGCATCATCCCTTTGGGCAAGCTATCTCAAACATGTTTTAAACTTTTCCCCCAAGTTTCAATCCTTTTTACTGGAGCGGTTATATTAACATACGTCATATAAATTGCTGGCATTTTATCTTGACCAATAGCATTTACATAATCATTAAAACCCTTTTTATCCTGACCAGCACCGTGATAAATTCCTGTTTCGGGTTCGTACTTAGCATTGTAAAACTCACGGATAATCTTATTCTCTTGGGCATTACCTTTTAAACCCTCTAGAAAACCATAATAGGCAGGTTTAGGCTTTAACTCTTCATCATAAATGGTAGGCCAATCTTTCATTTTGAAGAAACCTCGAACCCAAGTATCACGATCCGTAAAATCCGATAATGTAATCCCAAATTGCTGTTTTTTCGGAACGATGCTACGATACATCAAAACTAGATTTTTATATTTTTCAGCCTGGGCCTGTTTTATTTCATTTGCAAGCCTGTTTCTGCAGCTTTCTTCAATGAATAGGCGATAACTTCATCTGGTGTATCCATACGAATATGCATTTGAAAACCAATACCATGAATGGGTACACCATTTTTTTTAAATTCTTCGACCATTTTTAAAACGGCATTTAATTTTGTAGTATCACGCTCAATGTTGAAATCGTTATAAAACAACACAGCAGCGGGATCCGCTTGATGGGCATAGCGAAAGGCATTTGCTACATAGTCTTTACCCAAATTATTGTACCAGAACGTTTTTCTATATTCACCACCTGAAGATTCAAAAGCTTCGTTGACAACATCCCAACCAGCTACTTTGCCTTTGTATTGGCCTTTTTCCAATCAAATTGGTTTTCGAGGTTTTAGATGTATAATAAGACTTCTTCAACATAGAGAAATTCATTTAAAAACTAAATTATATTTCAATTTAAAAGACTCCTTTTTTGAAGAATCAATTATTTAATAGTAACCGCCAAGATACTTACAATATCCTTAGCCGATGTGGCCACAGATAATACAAATTCGCCCGGTTCAACTTTCCAACTCGATGCTTTTTCATCGTAGAAAGCCAAATCTTTTACTTTTACTTTCATTTCTACTGTTTTTTGTTCACCAGGAGCCAAGAAAACTTTATCAAAAGCTTTCAATTCTTTTTTAGGTCTTAAAACCGAACAAATTGTTTGACTTGAATACAACTGAACAACCTCAGCTCCATTGGTTTTACCCGTATTTTTAACATTTACTTTCACTATAATTTCATCCTCTTGATTGTATTCTTTTTTGTTTGTAGTTGCGTTTGAAATAGCAAAGGTAGTATACGACATTCCGTACCCAAAAGGAAATTGAGGCACAATACCTTTGGTATCAAACCAACGGTAACCCACCAAAATATCTTCGTCATAATTCACTTTCAGATCATGCCCCGGATAAGCTCCCATGGCGTGTGCTGGCGATTGGCTTAAAGTTATTGGAATAGTAAAAGGCAATTTTCCTGATGGGAATTCTTTGCCACTCAATACATCAACAACAGCATTTCCAGCTTCCATACCTCCGTACCATCCCCAAACTAAAGCAGGAACACGTGATTGGATACCGGCTAATTCTAATGGAGAACCTGCTATAATTACCACTATCGTTTTAGGATTGGCTTTGGCCACTTCTTGAATTAAGGTTTCTTGTCCGTATGGCAAACGCATATGCAATCTATCGAAAGATTCAGAATCAAAATCATGATTCAAACCTGCAAAAACAATAGCCACATCCGATTTTTTGGCTTGGGCCACCGCTTCGTTTATTAGATTCCAATCTACTTTATCGGTATTCAATTGTCCTATGTTACTTCTTTCTGCTACAAAAGATTGCTTTTCATAGCCTTGTGCAAAGTTTATTTGCACTGTTTTACCAAATTTTTCGGTCATTGCCTGAAGCGGAGTCACTTCGTATAAGGCTTTTATTTCTGAACTAAATCCGCCACCACAATGTTTACGAGTTGCATTGTCTCCAATTACCGCTACCGATTTCAGGGCACTCATATTCAACGGTAAAATTTGCTTTTCGTTTTTCAGTAAAATAACCGCTTCTACTGCAGAACGATAAGCCGATTGCTGGTGTTCTTTTGTATTTATCGAACCTGTTTGACGTGTTTTTGGATCTAATACTTTGGTTTTTATCATCACTCGCAGAATGTTGGCCACTTTTTCGTTGATCAAACTTTCTTTCAAGCGACCTTCTTGCACCGATTTGATCAACGGATCTGCAAAATACCAATCGTTGTAATTGTCTTTTTCGGTTCCCATTTCTAAATCCAAACCAGCCAAGGCCGCTTGGTCTGTACTATGAACAGCATCCCAATCGGACATAAACACTCCTTTGAAATTAAACTCTTTGCGCAAGATGGTTCTACCCAAATAATAATTCTCAGTGCAATACTCCCCTCTAAACTTATTATAACCCCCCATCACTGTTAATGCACCCGCATCTACAATTGAAGATTTAAAACCTGGTAAATAGATTTCGCGAAAAGCGCGTTCGCTCATATTTACATCAATAACAAAACGATTTTCCTCTTGATTATTGGCTACAAAATGCTTTACACAAGCCGCAACTTCCTGAGTTTGCAAGGCTTGAATATAATTGATAGAAAGTTGTGATATGAGGTAAGGATCCTCACTCAAATATTCGAAATTTCTACCACAAAGTGGCGAACGAATGATGTTGATTCCGGGACCTAATAAAACATCTTTTTTACGAAAACGAGCCTCTTCACCCAAAACAACACCGCGTTGTTTGGCTAATTCCATATTCCAACTGGCAGCCATGGCTGTACCCGGAGGAAAACAAGTAGAGGAATCGTTGGTTTGTCCCGTATATTTCCAATTATGGCGATTCATTTCTGCTCTTACCCCATGAGGGCCATCAGACAATGCCCATTCTGGAATTCCAAGTCGTTTTATATCAGAAATATAAAATTTTGAATTCCCATGCAACAAGCTCACTTTTTCTTTTAAAGTCATTTTTTTAATCAATTGTTGAATTCTTTTTTCTGTCGCAGCATCCTGTTGGGAAAAGGAGTTTTGAAAAAATAGGGAAAGTAAAACAATAACAATAAATCGTAATCTCATATCATCTTCTGTGTTTGTTAACCTCAAAAGGTTATATTAAAAAAATTGAACTCCTAGATGCCTTTTAAATTGAAATTAAAAAAAACACTCTAAATTAATGTGTTTCCAAAAATAGAAGAATAACAACTATCAAAATGGCACAAATCAAGCATATTATAAAACAAATGAAGCAGATATAGCAAATAAGCCCTTATACAGCAAGTGTTTTAAAAAAAACAGGCCTTTATCACATTGGTATCGCCTACTCATTCGCAAAACCCATGTGATTCTTCATGTTACTGTTTTTTGTTATGGATTGGGTACTATTAATTTATTTGCTGCCAGTTCGCCACTCGGAATAGGCCAAATATAATTACTACTAGATGGCAACACCAAAGGAGCTGTACCGATAGATCCTTTTTTGGCAGGCAAGGTTTGCACTTTTCTTTGCAAATCCATCAAACGGAAACCTTCTCCCAAAAATTCGATATCCCGTTCTTTTTGAATAGTTGCAATAAGCCCTTCTTTTGTTGCTACATCAATTACGGGAAACAAATAATTAGGGTCCGAACGATTTCTTACTGCTTTTAGTAAGGCTAATGCGGTAGCTAAATCATTGGTGCTGGCAGCAGCTTCGGCATAATTTAGCAAAACTTCTGCATAGCGAATAACAGGCACATAATCTCTAAATGGAGCTGTTGTGACATTAAACTTTTTTACTATTTTTTGATTGGCCACATTGGTACCAATTAAACTTGCACGAGCATCCGAACTTGAATTCAATGCAGGATCGCTTGCCACACCTGCAGCAGCTAAAAAGAGAATTGGCTGCGTTACATAATTATAAGCTAAGGCAAATTGCGCCGCAGGAGTTTCTGTGGTTGAATTTGCGAAAGGAATAGAAAAAATTGCTTCGCTTCCGGTATAACTACCTCCAAAAAGACCTGCAAAACTAGCTTCTAATTTTAGGGTCAAACCTTCTCCTGTATACTGAAAAGGAGCTGTGGCAGATACTATTTTTTGGGATTCGGCAATCACTTTTTCAAAATTGTTCTGCACTAATAAAACCCTTGTTTTTAATGCTATCGCTGTGACTTTTTTTGCTCTTGAAGCATTCAACAAGGACGTGCTGTAACTCAACGGCAAATCAATTTCGGCTTCGTCTAAATCTTTTAGGATTTGCGTATAGACTTTATCCACCGTACTTCGAGCCAAATCATTATTTCCCGAAGTCGTAATTGGCGTTAATCGCAAAGGCAAACCCAAAGCATTTTTGTCTTGATTATAAGGTTTGGCATAAGTTTGAACCAAACTAAAATAACAAAAGGCACGAATAAACTTGGCTTCGGCAATATAATTTTTGGCCAAAGTGCCAGGAATTACATTGGTTTCATTCATCTTGCTAATTAGAATATTCGAAGCATTTATGGCAGTATAACCCACCGACCACACATTGTTTACAAAATCATTTGTCGATGCCATATTCTGATTCCAAACTGCGGAACCGGTGGCGGCATTACCATCATTTTGACCAAACTGGTCGGCGCGTTGCTCATTAAAAACAATAAATCTCCCGCCATAAAAACTTTGATTTTGCAATTGCTTGTACAAATTATTGGTTTGCGCCAAAATCTTTTCGGGCGTGCTGTATGCAATGGCTTCGGGGATACTCGTTTGGGGTTGGGTGTTTAACAAATCGTCATTGCAAGCAGTAGCAAACATCAGAACAAGCCAGCTTATTAGAATATATTTTTTCATTTTTTTTCTTTTAAATTAAAATCCAATATTTAAACCCAGCGTATATACTTGAGCATTGGGTGGAACATTTTGATCTTTTCCTGAATTAATTGAATTACCATTGATAGAAACCTCGGGGTCTGAACCTCTATATTTAGTTATGGTGTACAAATTATTTCCTTGCAGATAGACATAAATAGAGCTAAACGTATTTTTTAAAAAAGCGGCATCCATTGGCACATTATACCCTAAAGACACATTTTTAAATTTTAAATATGACCCATCCTCTACTTTTGATGTGCTTGAAAATGAAAATCCTGCCGACACATTATCCCCATAATATAATTTCTGAATGTCGGTAATTTGTCCTGGCGTTGTCCATCTGTTTTTTATAAATTCTCCGTTATTAAAGTAACGCTGGTCAGAATTGGTCGCTCTTGTACCGTTGTACAATTTGTTGCCTTGGGCAAAAGTTAGGTTTACGCCCAAAACAAAATTTTTATAACGAAAAGTATTGTTTAATCCTCCAAATAGCTTTGGTAAAGAAGGTCCTTGAATCACTCCATCTTTGTAATTATCTATTGCTGGCGCTGCGCTTCCATCAAGATAAGTCCATTTTGGAGAGCCAATATGATTGTACTGCACTTCTCTGCCTTCTCTGTTTACAAAAATCATCTGACCATTTGCTGGATTCACCCCATTGCAAGGCACTGCAAAAACAGACCCAATAGAATAACCTACTCTAGTCATATTTTGAACTCCAAAAACACTTGGCACAAAAACATCATTTACCAATGACGTTACTTTATTTTTAAGTGTAGAAAGGTTTAAATTCAAGCTCCAATTAAAATCTTTTGTGTTAATAGCAACTGCATTTATCCCAACTTCGTAACCCGTATTGTACATGCCGCCCACATTTTCGTTGATATAATTGTTCGGAATTCCTGCCGAAAGAGCTTGAGGTGCTTTTAGAATTAAATTGCGTATTTTGTTGTTGAAATAATCAAATTCTACAGAAACACGATTGTTCAACATGGTAAAATTCAATCCCAAATCGAGTTTAGAGCTGGTTTCCCATTTTAGATTGGGATTGGCAGTCTGAGAATATCCTAAGGTGGGCGCACCTCCATATGTAGACGAATTATACGTACCTATTGCAGGATAGCTCCCTATTTCACTGTTACCAACAATTCCATAACTGGCTCTAATTTTTAGATTATCCAAAAAATATTTGATGTTTGAATTTTTAAAAAAAGATTCCTCAAACAAATTCCAACTAACAGAACCTCCGCCAAAACTACCGTACTTATTCCCTTGGGATAAAGCAGACAGGCCGTCTATTCTATAATTAAGCGTCATAAAATATTTGCTCTTGAAATTGTAGTTTACATTGGTAAAATACGACAACAAAGCATTTTCTGTAAGTTCATTACCCAAAGGCGAAATATTAGCATAACTTCCTTGATAATTGGTATAATACGAATCGGTGATGTTGCTTTGTGATGCTCCCCAACTATTCATTTTAGTACTTATTCGTTCTTGACCCAAAAGAATAGCTATAGTATGATTGTTCTGAATAGAGGCTTTATAATTAAGTGTATTAGCCCAATCTGTACGTGTTAAATCGGTAGCAATATTCGTGGCCACCCCATTGTACGAAGCTCCTCCACCGTGAATTGGATTTAAAACTAATTTATTTTCAATTCCAATATCATTCAATCCGAAACTAGTTTTAAAAGTTAGATTTTTTAATAAATCAATCTCTCCAAACAAATTCCCCAACATCGATTTACTTAAGGAAGTAGTCAAATCTAGCGTTTGCACCATGGCCAAATTATAGGCATTTATACTTCCTATATTCGCAGGAATATTAGCTCCATAACCTACACTGATACCATTTTGAATGCTATAAGAACCATCGGGATTGTAAACGGGTACGTTCGGAGGCAAGACATAGGTCATTCTACCCAAAGGTTCATTTGTAATATATTCTGTATTATATGTCGATGATGTCAAAGTATTTCCAGCAACTGCACCAGTATTAGGCCCAACATTTTTTGCATTACTATACGAGAAATTTACTCCGACTCTCACAAAATCATTAACAGCATGACTGATATTCAATCGAGTCATATAGTTTTGAAAAGTATTGTTTTTGATAAAACTATTTTGGTTGCTATAATCTGCCGAAAAATAATATTGAGTAGACTCATTCGCTCCCGAAATATTAATATTCTGATTGCTCGATAAACCAGGAGCATAAGCCACATCATACCAATTGGTATCTACCGTGCTCCCATCGGGATTCTTGGCCAGAAAAAAACCTGGCGCCTTACCCGCATTGACCAAGGCTTCGTTTTTTATCATGGTGTAGTCTTCTGCATTTAATAATTTGGGTAAGTTAAAAGGAGTGCTTCTACTGTACCAGCTGTTGTAATTGAATTTGGTTTTGCCTTTTTCACCTTTTTTGGTGGTAATAACCATCACACCATTGGCTGCTCTTGAGCCGTATATGGCGGCTGCCGAAGCATCTTTGAGCACATCGATAGACTGTATGTCGTTGGGGTTTATACTCGAAAGTGGATTATTCCCCACAAAACCTCCTAATGAACCTGTAAAAACCGCAACTCCATCGACCACAATCAAAGGAAAAAGTCCAGATGTAATTGTATTTAAACCACGAACCCGAATGACTGGGGTATTATTTAACACACTGGTAGATTGAATGACATCGATACCTGTTCCTTGCCCTCCTAGCAATTGATCAAAACTAGTAGATGGCCTATTTTGCAATTGCTTGGCCGAAACGGTAGAAACCGAACCAGAGAAAGCCGCCTTTTTTTGAACCAGATACCCACTAGAAATCAAAACCTCTCCCAACTGATTGGTATCTTCAAACAAAGTAATTTTGAATTGCTTGTTGGATTTTAACACTAGCTGTTGGGTGCTATACCCTAGCATGGATACTCGGATAGTTATAGGAAAAGAAATGGATGTTGATATCGAAAAAAATCCGTTTGTATCTGTTATCTCATTTTCCTTGGTTGCTATAATTTGCACGGTTACTGCTTCGATGGGCTTATTATCTATGCTAACCACTTCTCCTTTTATGGTGCTTTTTTGCCCTAAGACCGATATCGAAACTAAAAGAAAAAATAATAGTAAAAATTGATTTATGTTTGTCCGCCAAGCTAACAAACCTTGTATGTATAGCTGTTTCATTTTTTTTGCATATAAAGTACAACCAAACCAGTGCGGATAATTGCACTGGATTTGAGCTATACTGTTTAATTGATTTTTTTCTTTGAAGATTATTTTGCCACTAATTCGAAAAAATCAGAAGTTTAATTGATTTTAACACTTTGTAAAAATGAATTGTTTTTGGTAATCAAAAGATAGGTTTTTCCTTTTACGTTAATTTTTTCCATATTCTTAACATCGCCTGGAGTAAAAAACCCACTTTGAACAGCGGATATAGAACGGAATTTTCCTTTACCATTTCCTTTTAAAAACAAACCATGACCAGCATCATTCCGAGGTGTTTCTACTTCAGAATTGTACATATTTCCAGTGATTAAAACATCTAGATTACCATCTTTATCATAATCATCTACCATAATTTGGTTGATGCAAGAAAGTTGCGCTTCGATAGGCAATTCGTGAACAATAAATTTTCCGTTTTTATTTTCTAAATAAATACTGGCAAAAGATTTCACTTTGTAATGCAAGGCTTCTTCAAGAGATTTCTCAGTATAAACATCGACTAAAGTAGCTTCTGAAAAGCTTTCGTAATCTTTGAATTTTTTCTTGATGTTAGGAATTTGTTGAGAGGAACATCCACGACCGCGTACGGGATATTGCTTGCCATCATTGTAATAACTCAATACAATATCTTTGTGTTTGTCGTTGTCAAAATCTTTTACAAAAATGTCGAATGTTTCTTCTGGAGTGGCTTTGTATTTATAGTTCAAACCATTATTCCCAACGATATAATCCATATCACCATCATTATCAAAATCGCCTTGTTTGATGCTCCACCACCATCCGGTAGTATCAACGGTAAGTCCGAGTGCATTTGAAACTTCTTTGAAACCTGTTTTTGTATTTTCGAAAACACGAATTGGCATCCATTCGCCTACAACAATTATATCATCCAATTTATCATTGTTATAATCGGTAATTACAGCACTTGTTGCCATTCCTAAATTGACAAACTCTTTGGGTGCGTTTCTGGAAATTTCAAACTTTGCTTGTTTTGTTGTGCTAGTATTGTGCAACAAATAAGTAGTTGCAGGAGATGGATATTGCCCCGGTACTTGTCTGCCCAACACCAAAAGATCTTGTTTGCCATCCTTATCATAATCTATTGGATATACTTTTGAACCACTCGTTAGCATCACCGGAAGCACTCCTTTAGGTGCTTTGGTAAAATTTCCTTTGCCGTCATTTAGGTACAAACGATCTTGCAGTAGTGGGTCTTTTACTAAAAACTCATAACCACCACTCACTACATAAATGTCATTATCTCCATCGTTGTCGGCATCAAAAATCACAGCTCCCGTATCTTCACTAGATTTATCATCTTCTAGGGCTTGAATTTTTTTCTCTACAAAAGCATTTTTGGTTTGCAAAAATACTTTGCCAGAAAAAGTTGCAGAACCTCCAATAAAATAATCATCAAGTCCGTCTTTATTCAAATCTCCAACAGCAATTACAGGTCCAAAAGTAGACATTTTGTGCGGCAATAAAACTTGATCTTTAAAGTCGTCGTATGCATTTTCCTCATGTTTATAAGCTGGAAAAATGGAACTCTCTGTTGAAAACAATGTTTTTGAAGCTACAGTTTTTGCAGCAGCTTCCTCCCTTGCATCTTGCTCCTTTAAAGTCAAAATTTGATTGGCTTTTACATTTTTTAATACTTGCGTTTTTCCATTGACCCAAACTACTTTTACCTCATCGATTGTTTTGGCTTTGTTGATTCCGAAATGTAGTTCTGGCGCCACCGAGGATTGATATCCACGTGTTAAAGTAAGTTCTTGCATTTGCGTACTTCCATTCACTTTGAGGTACACACGATTTCCTAAACCTTGACTATTTTTTGAATTACTTTTAAAACGTACTGTCAAATAATTAGTGGTTTTAGCACTGGTATTCTCAAAAACGCATGCATAATCGTCGATGTTATTGGTAATAATTTCTAGGTCACCATCATTATCTAAATCGGCATAAACCACACCGTTTGAAAACCCTTTGTATTCGATTCCCCATTTTTTATTGGCCTGTTCAAATTGTAGTTTTCCTTTATTTTGAAAAATAAAATTATCTATTTTTTCAGAAGGAATCGCTAATGATTTTTTGAGTAAGTCATTAGGTTTTAAATTTTGATCTTCTAAACTATGAAAATAGTCGTTATTGTTTACCTCTCTCCTTGTGCCATTAGTAATAAACAAATCTTTATTTCCGTCATTATCAAAATCAGCAAATAAAGCACCCCAGCTCCAGTCTGTAGAAGAAGTTCCTGTTATTCTGGAAACATTAGAAAAATGAGGAATGCCATCTGTGTACACACCCGAATTGAGTTGCATGCAGTTGTGCATGTATTGGTATTGAAATCCAGCATTGACTACATCCCAAAACAATTGTGGATTCATACTAGACATATTTGCTTTTTTACGGCGATTGTCTTTGGCATCCATATCTACTTGAAAAATATCTAAATTTCCGTCGTTGTTAAAATCCGAAATATCAGCGCCCATTCCGTAAAATGCGGTATGACCTGTTGCATTATTTACCACTTCTTTAAATGTACCATCGTGGTTGTTGATGTACATAAAATCCGGAGAATTGAAATCATTAGACACATAAATATCTGGCCATGAATCGTTATTGATGTCTCCTATTGTTGCACTCAGGGATAATCCATAGGCTTTCACTCCTGCAGCATCGGTTACATTAGTAAAATGATTGCCATCGTTTCGATACAAATGACCCGATTCTTGGTCTTTTACATTACGCATCATTTGTACATAGGCAAATGTAGGTGAGCTGAACTTTGTTGGAGGATAATTGGCTACGAATAAATCTAAATCGCCGTCTTTATCATAGTCGAAAAAAGTACCTTGAACACTATTTCCAATATCATCAATGCCATATTCCTTGGCACGTTCTGTAAATGTTCCGTTGCCATTATTGATATACAGTTCATTATTTCTTGGGCCAAATTTACCTCCTACACTACAATAAATATCTAGAAAACCATCACCATTGACATCGGCCATTGTTACTCCAGTGTACCAGCGAGTATCACCACCAACACCAGCTTTTTTTGTAATGTCTTCGAACTTGAGGTTTCCTTTGTTCAAATACAATTTGTTAGACACTTGATTTCCTGTAAAAAAAACATCAATAAGTCCATCATTGTTAATGTCTCCTGCTGCAACACCACCTCCCATGTAGATATAGGTATAGGTAAAATAATTTAAGGAGTCGGTTTCTTTTAGATTATTACTAAAATCAATTCCAGTATCGGTATGATCTAAGGTCGTAAAGATTTTGTTCTCGGAATCATTATTAGAACAGCTAATAAGCAATAGCAAGCCCACAATACTTAATATATATTTTCTCATTTTGGTTGATTATTTTTAATTTCTTTAGATTTAATTACTCGAAGCTCTGCTTCGTTTTTTTTTGCCACAGATTTAAAGAAAGTGGTGCGACTTTGACAAATAGTTACTAACTTTTTTTACCGCTGATTTCACAGATTTACACTAATTAAGAAAAAGAGTTAGATAGAATTCACAGATTAAAAAAGATTTTTTAAAATCTGTGAATCTGTGGCTATTATTTCACTAATACCATTGGTAATCTGTCCCGAGTCAGTTTGTTTTTTTATTTTTCATCTCTTTCTTTAGTGTATTTCTAGAAATCAAAATAATTTGATTTACCCTAATTACAAAGAAACTCAAAATCTAAAACCACTCTAATGAATAGTTTCAATTATTTTTTGTAAAAACTGGGAATTAAATAAAATCGGGGGGAGGAAGATTTATAAAAAGGTGTCCTGAATGGATTCTTTTATTAGGTAAATTAGAAGAAACAGAATCTTTAAAACCATTTTTCAGATTGAAATCATAACAAACCTCATCGTTGGGTATGTAATCCTTAATAAACGATTTTAATAATTTCTTTGTTGGATTTTCTTTATTGGAATTGGTTTCAAATAATTGAGAATCAACAATTTTTTTTAAGTCTTTGTTTATTGCCGCTTTATGGATATTTTTGATGCAATATAATTTTAAAACATTGTTTTGTATTCTGTTTTTAAAAACGTGGTACGTGGTATTATTGATGATTATATCTTCATTTTTTTCTTCAAATCCTGAATCCACAATATAAGCATAGGGTTTAATGTTAATTTCAAATATTTCAAATTTTGAATCATCCGTTTTTTCCATAGCAGTCACCCACGATTGCTCTTTTTGGTCAGCAAACATCATATAAAATCCCAATACATTATAAAACAATGTAACGATTAAAAAGAGTGATGCGAATTTCTTCATATTTGATTAAAAAGAGTTTCTATTAAATTTACTTTACCAACGAAAAAATACTCATTGGGGCATCGTTATTCGCTATAAGCAAATGTTGTTTTCCTTTAATTTGTATTTTTTTCATTTGTTTGGCATTTTCGCTATTGTAAAAATTTAAATCTTTATACGATTTCAAGTTTCCTTTAGTATCTCCTAACAATATATAACCAACATTGCTGTCGTAACGAATGGTTTCTACTTCGGATTCATAAAGCCCACCTACACCTATAACATCCTGAAAACCATCTTTGTTTACATCTGCAAAAACAAAGGACATTGTTGGTCCCAGTTGTGCTGTATTTGGTAGTTCTTTGAAAGTAAACGAACCTTTTCCGTTATTAATAGCGTAACCCGATTTGAATTGAAATGCTTGTTTATGATAGGAAGCTTTTAATTCTTTATCTCCATAAATATCGGCTAATTTTGATGTTGCAAAACTTTTGAAAGTGGGCATCTTTTTACTAACAAATGAATTTTGTTGTGTAGAGCATTCTTTTCCTCTAACGGGCACAAGGTTTCCTTTGTAAAGCTTGCTCAACACCATATCATATGTGGAATTATTGTCAAAATTGTTTCCATAAATATGCAATGGTTTTTCGACAGAGGGATGAAACTTATTATTTCCTCCAATGTTTCCAAAGAAATAATCTAAATCTCCATCATTATCAATATCAACTTCTGAAACTGTGTTCCACCAGCCTTCAGTATTTTTGAATTGCGGTGTGTCAATAATTTTAAATTGTGATTTGGTGTTTTTTAATACCGTAATTGGCATCCATTCGCCCACAACTATTAAATCTTTATTGCCATCATTATCATAATCTGAGAAAATAAAATCATTGACAATTCCTATTTTCGAAAATTCAGGCGCAACAGTAGCTGTAACATCTTTGAAAATTCCCTTGTCATTTCTCAAAAAATAGGAGTTGGGTACTAATGGATATTTTCCTGGAATGCAATGTCCTCCAATAGCTAAATCTAAATCACCATCATTGTCAAAATCTACCGCTTTTACAGCTTTTGTACATGATAACATTTTAGGTAATGATGTACTTTTTATAAATTTGCCTTTTCCATTATTTAGATACAAGCGGTCTTGGAGCAAAGGGCTGTTTTCTACTAACTCATAGCCGCCACTGGTTACATACAAATCTAGATAACCGTCATTATTAGCATCAAAAAACAAAGATCTATTGTCTTCATAGGACTTGTCTTTTTCAAAATCCGTTTGTTCAGAAACATCAAATTTTCCAGAACGATTTTGTAAATAGAGTTTGCCGGATTGTCCTTGTGCGCCACCAACATAAAAATCGTCTAATCCATCTTTATTTACATCGCCAACTGATAATGCAGGTCCTTGTTGTGATAGTTTTTGGGGTAACAATACTTGTTTCGAAAAATCATTGAAACTATTTTCGTGATGTGTAAAAGCGATTCCTAATTGTAAAGGATCAACTTTAGTGAAATTTCTATTGGCTTTTGCAACAAACGGTTTTGTTAAAACGGCATCTTTAATGTTCAGTTCTAAAGTTTGATTGGCTTGTTCATTTTCTACAATAGAAACCAATCGATTATCCCAAACGACCTCTATTTTTTTGATTTTATCTTCATTCCCTAAGCCAAAATTCAAAACATTTGTCATACAAGATTGATAGCCTCTAGTTGGGTATTGTTCCTGGTATTGTTGAAGTTTTTCTGTAAATACTTTTACTTTAGCTCCAATTGCATTGATGTTATTCGGTCCTCCGATAAGTTTTATATTTACAAAATTCCCTGTAGAATTATTTTTATAAACTGATGCTTTTTCCGATATATTATTGACAATTAAGTCTAAATCTCCATCGTTGTCTAAATCGGCATAAGCTACCCCATTAGAGTTTACTTTTTTATCCAATCCCCACGATTCGGTCGTGTTCGTAAAAGTTAAATCACCATTGTTTTTATAGCCATAATTAGACAGTTTTTCTGAAGGCATCATATCTACAACATCCAGAACGGTCATGTGAATTTTATTATCCAAATTACTTTTTACTTTTCGAGCATAATCTTGATTACTAAAATTACGATCAATTCCATTTGTAATAAATAAATCCTTATATCCATCGTTGTCAAAATCAGCAATAAGTGGTGCCCAACTCCAATCGGTTTTAGAGACGCCAGCTAATTGGCCTATGTCACTATACGTCCCGTTACCATTGTTTAATTGAAAAACATTAGCCATATAAGGATGATTGTAATTAGCTTTTATAATTTTCTCAAATCCCTCAGTATTCATACTTGGCATATTTTCTTTACTCCGAATATGATCTTCGGCTGACATCTCTAACACTATTAAATCGGGTAAAAAATCATTATTGATATCTGCATAATCCGTTCCCATACTATTGAAAGAAATATGTTTGAAACGGGTGTTTATTTGGTTCGAAAAAGTACCATCGTGGTTGTTGATGTATAAAAAATCGGGCATTATATAATCATTGGCTACATAAATATCGGGCCAGCCATCATTATTATAATCACCAATCGATGCACTCAAACCCCAAGCTTTATTGACAAGTTTAGCTTCCACGGTAACGTCTGTAAAAGTGTTTCCATCATTTCTAAACAAATGGTCGGAAGTTTCTGGATATTTTTTTTGAGATTCTTTCTGTTCAATACGCAAAGTGTTTTGGAAATCAACGCGATGATTTACGAGATACATATCTAAATCACCATCTTTATCATAATCAAAGAAATACGATTGAATAGAAAAACCATCATTATCTAAACCAAAAGCATGGGCTTCTTCTTTGAAAGTACCATCTTTTTGATTGATAAATAATTTATTTTTTCTCCATTCATTCGATTCTAAAGAAGCTGATTTACAAACATAAATATCTAGCCAGCCATCATTATTGATATCAATCATTGAAGTTCCAGTGGTCCAGCCATATTCATCAGAGACATTTGCTGATTGTGTAATATCTTCAAACTCAAAATTTCCTTTATTTAGGTATAACTTATTTGATTGTTGATTCGAAGTGAAATATATATCTTGTAACCCATCGTTATTAATGTCGCCGACAGCAACACCGCCTCCGTTTAAAGCATACATATATCGAACACAATTAAAAAGGGTATCCTGTTTAACAACATTTTCAAAATTTATTTGTGTGTGTTCACTTGGAACTAAAGTAAAAAGGGTTTCAGCATTTGAAGTTTTTTTCTTTAATTCAGAATGGTCACAACTATTTAAAAGTGTTAAAATAAAAATCGAAACAACGACTTGAAGTATGCGCATATGTTATTTTTTATAAATAGAAAAAGATTTAATTTAATGATCACAATATAGTGATATACTGATTTCTATTCTTACTATTAGATAGTTATTTAGCATTAAAAAACAGCGCATTTGCATGCGCTGTTTACCAAAAATACTAACTCAAACTAACCAAAGTTTTTTATATTTTTTACCAATTTGGGTTGTTTCCCTTAATGTTAGGGTTTGACGAAGTCTCTCTGTTTGGTATTGGCCATAATTCACTTTTACCTACTTTAAAACCACTTCCTGGTATTTCTGTAGCTGCATTTCCCCAACGCATAATGTCATCAAAACGAACTTGCTCACCTGCTAATTCTACTTTGCGCTCATGAATAATGGCTTTGAAAACTGCATCTTTAGTAGGAGCGATTACTGTAAGTAATCCAGCTCTATCTCTAACTTCTTTTATGTATGCGATGGCAACTGTTTGAACACCTGAAGGTCTTTGATTTTCACATTCTGCTTTCATTAGTAATACATCCGAATAACGCATTACTTTAAAGTTGATACTTGAATCTTGGTTTTCATCAGTACGTTTGTAATAATTTTGGTATTTTTTCCAACCTGCTCTTCTATTTCCTTCAGATGAACCAAAATTAGCAGCTGTCATTGTACTGTTTCCATTGTTGTATTTTGAACCGGGAACATAAAAAGTATCGCCAAAACGCTTATCGCCAACTTCATATTCGTCTAATAAATTGCTAGATGGATACACATTGTACCAACCTAAGTTACCATATTCTTGGCCTCTAAAAGTTGCTTCAGCTGCACCTGTTCCTGAAATATCACTACCCCATTTGTCTCCAACTCCTATTTTTTCATCGTATTCGATTTCAAATATAGATTCTGGACCGTGCTCCGTTTCATCCATAAAGTTGTTGTAGAAATTAGTTTCTAAACTGAAACCAGTAACTTTATTCAAAGTAACTAATGCTTCATCGTATTTTTTTAGATACAACTGCACTTTTCCTAAATAAGCTAAAGCAGCTTCTTTCGTAGCTCTTCCTTTTTGTTCTACACTAATAGCCAAAAGGTTTTTAGAAGCAAAATCAAAATCATCAGAAATCAATTTGTAAACATCTGCTTTTGGACTTCTAGCGTTACCTTCAATAGTTTGTTTCGTGTAAATTGGCAAATCTCCAAAACGGTTTACCAAAAGAAAATAATAGTAGGCTCTTAAAAAATGAGCTTCTCCAAGAAATTTATTTTTATTCACATCACTAAGAACTGATGTTGGCAGTTCTTTAATTTTAGCTTCATTGTCTAATACAAAATTAGCTTTTGATATTCCTAAGAAACAAGTTTCCCAATAAAACTGTATAATGTCACTACTTGCATCGAAGGAGAAATCAAGAAAGGGTCTTTTATTTCCTTCTAATTGCGGGTTTCCTTTGTTTTCTTGAGACATGTTGTCTAAAGCAAAGAATATATGTCTTCCGTATAGTCCTCTTGTTTGCAAATTTGCATAAGCAGCATTTACAGCTGATTGCACCTGAGCTTCAGTTTTAAAGAAAGTCTCTGGTGAGAGTGCATTAGGGTTTGTTAATTCTAAATCTTTCGTGTCGCATGAATTTATGGCGAAAATTCCCGACAATAATATAAGTATATATTTTATTTTTTTCATGTTTTTATATTTTAAAATGTAACGTCAAGTCCAAAGATTACAGATTTTGGTTGTGGATATCTACCTAAATCAATTCCAGCAGAATTTGCATTACCATCAGCACGTGCAACTTCAGGATCTAAACCAGAATATTTAGTAAGTGTAATAAGATTTTGCGCACTTAAATACAATCGCATTTTTGAAAAATATTTATTATATGAATTCCCTGAAAGTGTGTACCCAACAGTAATGTTTTTCAATCTTGTATAAGAACCATCTTCTACATATCTATCACTTGCTGAAGCCCAGTTTTGATTTGCGCCTAATGCTCTTGGCAAAGTAGCGGATGGGTTAGTAACAACTCCATTGGCAACAATAGATCTTCCTATAACATCAGTACTTGCATTAAACAAACGTTGCATTCCTTGTAAATCAAAAAGAGGTGCATTAAAAATATCATTCCCTTGAACTCCAGTTATAAAACAATTGAAATCAAAGTTCTTATAACCAGCAGTAAGGTTTAAGCCATAAGTAAAATCTGGATATGGATTTCCAATATTAGTTTTGTCGGCAGAGTTGATTACTTTATTATTATCTCTATCTACAAATCTAATGTCTCCAGGCTTAATAGCAGTTTGTCCTGCACCAAAAACAGCATCAACTTCTGCTTGGTTTTTGTATATACCATTGGTTTGCAAACCATAGAAATAGAATAAAGGTTGTCCCACTTCAAGTCTTGAGAAGTTTTCTAAACCTGCTCTAGGTACTGGACCAGCTAATACGGAAGTTATGCCAGGGGCCAAACTTACCACTTCATTTTTACTTGTTCCTAAATTTGCAGTTGCTGACCATGTAAAATCGCCTTCTCTATCGTTATAACCTAAACTCAATTCGAATCCTTTTGTTTTAACATCGGCAATATTTACAATTTGATTTCCTCCTACTGAACCTACAGAAGCCGGAAGAGGCACTGCAAAAAGAATGTCGCTACTTTTATTATTAAAATATTCGATAGCACCTGTGAATTTTTCATCCAATATTCCGAAATCTAAACCAATGTTTCTATCATTTTTAGACTCCCATTTCAAATCTGGATTAGGAGCATCACCTAATGTAACACCGGCTGCAGCAGCTCCAGCAATAGGATAAATATAGTTAGCAGCTAACGAAGCACTATAACGATAATTGTCTATTCTGTCATTTCCTGTTGTACCATTACTAGCTCTTAATTTTAAGGTGCTGAAAATAGAATTTTTCATAAAGCTTTCTTTAGCAATATTCCAACCTAAGGCAACAGAGTAAAAATTACCCCAACGGTTGTTTGCTCCAAAACGAGAAGAAGCATCACGACGACCTGATACTGCTACAAGGTATTTTTCATCATAATCATAATTGATACGAGCTATATAACCTAAATTATTTTCCTCATAAGTATTTGAACTTAAATTGGCATCTTGAAGTCTTAGTTGATCAATTTCATTTGAAATATAATAACGGCTACTTGCATTTATACTTTGCCCTTTTCCAGAAATTTTAGAAACAACCCCTATGGCTTCGATATTGTGATGCTCAGCTATTGTAGTCTTATAAGATAGACTGTTATCAAAAACTGTAGTTTGACCAAATTGATTCACTTCATTTGTTGTAGAGTACCCCTGGCTATGCGCTGAACCGTCTCTAAAACTAGGAACAAATGTATGATCTTTTCTAGTGTAATAATCCAAAGAAACTTGTGATCTCAATTTTAATCCTTTATAAAGTTCGAATTCTCCATAAATATTTCCAATTATAGATAAGCCATTTATTACTTGATTTCCTAAATTTTGAACACGTACAGGATTTTCGGCATCTTGTCCATCTGCAGCAGAAGGTCCTTGGTATCCACCTAAATTGTCTGCATTATATATAGGCAAGTAAGGCGCCATTTTTATAGCATGTTCTAATAGTGTTCTTCCACCAGCACTACGCTCAGGATTCGTTTTATTAAACGAAACACCAATATTACTTCCCATTGTAAATTTTCCGATAGTTTGTTCGTTATTTGCTCTAAAAGAATAACGCTCATAACCAGTATTTATAATAGAACCTTCTTGTTTTAAATATTCTGCTGAATAGCGACTAGATGATGTATCGGTTCCATTTGAAAAACTCAAATTATAATCCTGCATCAAACCTGTTTGAAATATTTGATCTTGCCAATTTGTATTTGTATTTCCAAAAGTGGCAGCACGTGCAGTAAGATCACTACCTAAATCTTTAGCATACTGTAAGTATTGTTGCGTATTCATAACATCAAATCTTTTTGAAACTGATTGAGATCCTAAATAAGTATTAAAAGTAAGTACTCCAGCTCCTTTTTTACCTTTTTTAGTAGTTACAATAATTACCCCATTAAAAGCTTTAGAACCATACAGAGCCGTTGTTGAGGCGTCTTTTAAAACTGATATGGTCTCAATGTCATTAGGGCTTAATCCAGATAGGTTTCCTGTTAAAACCCCATCTATTACATACAAAGGACTACTATTTCCCATTGTGGATAAACCACGAATGCTAACTGTAGGACTGCTTCCTGGTGCGCCATTAATAACAGTAACCCCCGCTGCTCTACCCTGCAAAGCTGATTCTGCATTTATTATAGGTACTGACGCAATTTCTTTAGCACCAACTACTGAAATTGCTCCAGTAACTTTAGCTCTTTTTTGAGTTCCGTAAGCAACAACAACAACTTCGTTTAAGCTTTGAGTTGATTCTACTAATTTAACATTAATCGAGGTTTGATTTCCTACAGTAATAGTTTGAGAAACCGTACCAACGAAGGAGAACGTAATTTTGTCAGTAGTTTTTACATCTTTTAAAAAGTATTTCCCGTCAAAATCTGTTGAAGCACTATTTTTAGAGCCTAGTATATTTACGCCTGCACCTGGCAGAGGAACGCCTGCAGCGTCAGTAACGACTCCTTGAATGGTCTTTGATTGCGCCATCACATCGTGAGTGCAAATCATTACCAATGCAATTATTGCAAATTTTAATTTCATAATCATATTTAGTTGGTTTTAGTTGGTTTAAAAATTGTTTTGAATTTAAAAAATTGTTCTTTTGATTTTCATTGAGTATAATTTTATCATACTTTAATAATTTCTGGGTTAATAATTTTTCTAAAGAGATTGATGGTTTTTCATCAAAAAATTATTTTTTCAAATCAGATGATTCTTTATTTTTTTTGACAAAAAATATAAATCTGTTTTCATTTCATATCTTTTAATTTTTAGGATTATACATAGTTTTGGTTTTTAGTTGATTCCTGTTCTACGTTATCAAAAGTATGTGGTTTAATCTTGTTTAATCTAAAACAAATGATGCAAAAAATAACACATATGTAGCATACAACAGGAAAAATATAGAAAATGCAATACATCACAACCTATTTAGCAAAAAATACACAATTACCATATTGTTACTAATACTCTTTTATTTTTTTACTATATGAAAAAATAAAAGAGTATTTTAAAGTTTTTGACAATTAGAAAAAAATCAAGTTGATCAAAAAAACAGGTTGTAATTTGAGTTTTAAATACATTTCTATTAGCCTAAATGAATGTATAAACCAATCCGTTTGAGCACAAAAAAAAGCGGTTTAAAACCGCTTTTGGAGACTATTTCTAATTATTCCTATTTATTATTTTGAGTAGGAAGGTGTCCAAACTTCTCTTTGAAGCATTTGGTAAAATAAGAAGGAGAGCTAAAGCCAACTTTATAACTTATCTCATTTATATTATCATTACCAAGTTCTATTAATTCTTTGGCTTTTTCTAATCGAACATTTCTAATAAATTCATTTACAGAAACCCCGGTCAAAGATTTTATTTTTCGATACAACTGACTTCTACTCAAAAACACTTTAGATGCTAATACCTCAACACTTAATTCCGATTCGCTAATGTTTTCATTTATAAAATCGAGGGCATTTTTTATAAATTCATTATCCAAGGTCGTCGTTTTTTCTTTTGCCTTTGGACTTATTCCATTATAAAATTTATTGAAAATAATTTGTCTACTATTAATCAGTTGTGCCAAACTAGATCTCAAAATATCCATGTCGAAAGGTTTACTCAAATAAATATCTGCGCCAGAATCTATGCCTTCCAATTTGTCTTTAATTAGTGCCTTTGCAGACAGCATCAATAAGGGAATATGACTGGTTTTTAGATCCTTCTTGATACTTTTACATAATTCCAAACCGTTCATGACAGGCATAATAACATCGGTCAAAATCAAATCGGGCGATTTTTGCAATGCCAATTCCAATCCAACTTGTCCATTCTCTGCTACTAAAACCTTGTATTCTTTTTTCAATTCGTTTTTAAGGTAATTCCGCAATTCTACATTGTCTTCTACAATTAAAATTGTGTGAATGCGGTCCTGAGCTTCCTCATCCACTTCCGACAAAACTTCGACTTGTTTGACTATTGTAGTGTAACTTTCTTTTTTCTCGTTTTTAAACTCATTTAGTAGCACTTCGTCTTCATTGAAAAAGTCCTTGCCAATAGGAAATAGTAGTTTAAAAGTAGTTCCAACTCCCAATTCGCTTTCTACAATGATTTCTCCTTTATGCAATTCTACAAACCCACGCACCACTTCTAAGCCAATCCCGGTACTACCATAATAGGTTTTATTTAAGTTGTTTACTTGATAAAAACGATCAAAAATTTTCTTGATGTCTTTTTTATCCAAACCAGCACCTGTATCTTCAATAATCACTTCAAAAGAGGGTGTTTTGTTATTTGAATTTATCAATGGAAAATGAATCAAATCTTCGTGAATGATTATTTTCACCATAATATTCCCATTATCTGGAGTAACTTTGAATGCATTTGAAACCACATTAAAAATAATTTTTTCGAACATTTTAGGATCAATCCAATCTTTTAGCGCTACTTTATTCGATTCAAACTTTAAATTCACACCTCTACTTATGGCTTCCTCCTCAAAACAACTCACGATTTCTTTGGTAAAACTAATTACCTCTATTTGCTGTACTTTCAAGCTCATTTTATTAAATTGCAATTGATTAAAATCCATTAATTCATTAATCAATCGCGAAAGTCTGTCGGAACTTTTTTGAATGGTTTGCAATTTATTCAACACTCCAGAAGGCAATTCAGTAGATTTATTTTTAATGATATCTGCCAGAGGATTCAAAATCAACGTAAGTGGCGTTCTAAACTCATGAGAAATATTGGTAAAGAATTGCAGCTTTTTATTGTTTAGTTTTTCTATTTGAATGTTCTTTTCCTTTTCAAATTGAATCATTTGTTTTTGTTTGAAACGATTTTGAAAGTATTCGTTCAAAAAATGAATCGATGCTAAAATTATCAATGAATAAAACAAATATGCAAAAGAAGTTTTCCACCAAGGCGGTAGGATTTCGATTTTCAGTTCCAGTGGATTTTGACTCCAAACTCCATTTTTTTCGGCCGATTTAACGTTAAAAACGTAATGACCAGGCGCTAAATTTGTATAAGTGGCCGATCGTTTACTGCCTACATAATTCCACGATTCCTCAAAACCATCTAAATAATAAGCATATTCGTTTTTGGCGGGATAAGAATAATTGAGTCCAATAAAATCAATGGTAAATACAGACTGATCGTGTTTAAGAATAATCTTTTGGGTTTGAGAAATCACTTTAAGCAATGGCGAATCTTTTTCTAAAGGCTTAACCGATTTATTAAACAGTTTAAAATCGGTAAGATAAACAGGTAGTTCCTTACGGCTTTTAATTAAACTTGCGGGATTAAAATAATTTAGACCTTCGTAACTCCCAAAATAGAACCAGCCTTTTTCGTCTTTCAGAACGGCATTGTTATTAAAATCGTTTCCTAATAAACCATCATCTGTAGAATAATTGATGGTTGTTTTATTTTGCAAATCCAGTTTTGTGATCCCTTTTTTTCCGCTTAACCAGATCGCTCCGTCATTAGATTGCACAATAGATGCTATAGATTTTTCATAGAAGCCTTTGTAGTTTACATACCATTGCAAAACATCCGTTTTTTTATTGTAGCTAAACAATCCTGCACCATCAGTTCCAATCCAGATTTCTTTGTTTTTTGCTTCAAACAAAGTATTAATGGTATGGGTGCTTTTATGGTTTTTATATTTTTCATCCATTTTATTACGAAAAGGAACTACTGTAAAATGCACCAAATCCTTTGAAGTTACCTGATACAAACCTGTTGTTGTCCCAACCCAAACCATATCGTCTGAATCTACCATTACTTTTCTGATGTCTGAATTTAACGCTCCACTGGTATAAAACGGTTTGGAGTTGCAATAATGAAACTGATTGTCAGCCGGATTATAATAATGCAAACCTTTCAAAAAAGTACCAATCCAGATGACTCCTTTAGAATCTTCTGCAATATCCATAATGTGATCGGAGGCAAGGCCAGGAGTATTTCTGGTGTTGAAATTCACAAAATTCCTACTCCCTTTTTTCAAAACAAAAACGCCCTCATTCCAGCTACTAAGCCAAATGTTCTGCTTTTTGTCAATAAATACCTTTGTAATATTATCATTAGTCAAGCCAGAACAAAAACTCGCGTCGTATTTGGTAATATGTTTAAAATTTTTAGTAATCGGATTGTAAACATCAACTCCACCACCCTCCATAGTTATCCATAGCTGACCTTCATGATCTCTGGCAATACTGGTAACACAATCGGTTTGCAATGATTGAGGGTTTCCAATCAAACTTTCGATAATATTGACTTTGCTATTTAATTTATCAAAAACGCCAAGTCCTTTATTATAATAACCCAACCAGATTCTTTTGTCTTTATCCAAATACAAAGACCAAACAGAATTAGAACTCAAACTACGTTTATCAAACTTACTGTTTACATACTTTTTTTGAACAACACCTTCATGGTTTACAACTATTAATCCGTCGTTTTCTGTAGCGCAAAGGATCGTATTGGCATCTGTTGCCATTATTGACATTATCCTTTTGGTTGTAATGGGATAGGAAAATAATTGCTTTTCATTTGACGAAAGATCAAGTTTTACAAGACCTAAATAACCATTACCAATCCATAAGTTTTGCTTACCATCAAAATATAAAGACACAATAGATCCTGAAAGTGTTTGGTTGTTTTTGCCAAGATCTACTTTTTTTACCTCATTTTTTACGGGGTCATATGTTTTTAAACCAAAGCTAGTTCCTAAATAAATTTTGCCTTTTTTATCTTTTGCAAAGCAATTTATTAAATAATTTGTTGTCGTTGGAGCATCTATTTTAATTTTAGTTACTTGACGATATTTTATATTAAACTTAAGCAAACCATTACCAAGGGTTCCTAAAAAAAGATTCCCGTTGTTATCTTCAATAATACTTTTAACAGAAATCACAGTGTGTTTTTTAAACTGTTTTTGAAGATCTATTGTTTCAAAATTATTTAAATTCCGATTATAAAGACACAAACCTTCATCAGTACCGATCCACAACCGGTTGCTTTTATCTACATGAGTTGCATAAATTAAATTACTATTTATAGAACTGCTAACCTTAGAGTTTTGCTCATAAGCTATATAATTCACCCCATCATATTTGTACAAACCCGCACCATTTGTACCAATCCACATAAAACCTAATTGATCTTGTGAAATGGTGTAGATACCACTTTTAGAAGTTTCTTGATCTACAATACGGAATTGATAGTTTTCGAAAATGTTTTGAGAAAACAAGTTGTTTACGACAAATAATAATAAGACAATTATTCTAAAACACTTTTTTTGGGACATTATAAAATGATTGGTGAAATTAAACTTTAAATACGCAAGACAACAGGTGTAATTATTCTATGAAAATAAACTGATAAATCATTACTTAACCTCTTTATATTCACAAAATTACTATTTAAACACAACCTAGATTTTATCAAATATAATAAAAAAAACAACCGTTTGCTTTTTAGTCTCACATATAACAACTTATTTTTAGAAATTCTTACTAATCACTATTTTACTTATTTGTCATCTAAAGCCTTTAACTCTAATTATTTTTTCAATGCTTCTAAAAACATTTTCTTCAATAATCAGGCCTTTAACTTCTTTTAAAGAAAATCTATTTACCCGTAAAATTAAAATCTAGAAGCCTTTTTATTATAAGGGTCTAGTGTTTGAATCTTACCGTATGCATCGTATTTTATTTCAGCGACTTTTATGGATCTTAAATGGGTAATTCCTTTTGATAGGCTTGAATCATGATAAAACAAATACCATTTATTTTCGAATTCACAAATAGAATGATGTGAAGTCCAACCTACAACAGGATTCAAAATTCGGCCTTGGTATAAAAAAGGACCATAAGGATTATCCCCAATAGCATAACAAATAAAATGAGTGTCTCCTGTAGAATATGAAAAGTAATATTTACCATTGAATTTATGCATCCAAGAAGCCTCAAAAAACCTACGTTCATTGTCGCCTGCAAGAAGTGAATTCCCATTTTCGTCAAGAATTTCAATCTCTTTAACTGTTTCAGCAAAACTTTTCATATCGCTGGAAAGTTTTGCTATTTTTGGATTTAAAGCTTTTTCGTTTGCCATGGGTTCTTGATATTCTGCATCATATTTATTCTCTCTATAACTTTGCATTTGTCCTCCCCATATTCCTCCAAAATACATATAATAACTACCATCATCATCACAAAAAACGGCTGGATCAATTGAATAACTGCCCGTAATAGGTTCAGGCTCTGCTACGAAAGGACCAACAGCTGAATCACTAATTGCCACCCCTATTTGAAAAATTCCATCCGCCTTTTTAGCAGGGAAGTAAAGATAGAATTTCCCGTTTTTGGTAGCTGCATCGGGCGCCCACATCTGCCTTTCGGCCCATGGAACATCGTTTACGTGTAGAGCCAAACCATTATCAACAGCTACCCCATTTGGATTATCCATAGAAATGACATGGTAATCTTCCATCCCAAAATGATCGCCATTGTCATTAAATGCAATTCCTGCTTCAATATCATGTGATGGATAAATATATATTTTACCCTCAAAAACATGTGCAGATGGATCTGCAGTGTAAATATGTTTTATTAAAGGCTGAGAAATAGCTATCTTGTTTAACTCTTCAAAATCAATTTGATCAATATTTTTTTCTGGCACTTTATTCGTTTTTAAATTAATTCTTTCTTCTATGTTCCAAATCACTTTCTATCTGAACTTCCATTTTTTTATCAATCAAATAAAAGCACAATAGAACAGCACTTATTATTAATATAAAACCTGGATAAATACTCACAGAGAGTTTAATTCCTTCCATAGCTGCCGGCACTTGATTGACGACCTCGGCTATATAACCATATTTTGCTAGTAAAGCGGCACCAAAAGCACCGCCAATACTTATCCCTATTTTTAGTCCAAAGATCATTACCGAAAATATAATTGCGGTTGCTCTACGACTATTAATCCATTCGCTGTAATCGGCCACATCGGCTATCATTGCCCACAATAATGGAATGGTAATCCCATAAAAAAAACCATGTGCTAATTGAGTTATGAAAACTATCACAATTGAGGTTGAACCATAAAAATTAAAGAGCAATAAGGTCAAAGCAGATAAAAAGATGAAAGTGATAAAAACATTTCTTTTCCCAAATGTATCTGCTAATGATTTTGAAAACAAAATTCCAAAAATCATAAAAAAGACACCACTGGCATTAAAAAGACTAAATGCTGAAGTTGGAGCATCTTTTGGCCATTGAAACTCAATAAGCCCCATAATTGCTAATAAATTATTTATTTCAGAAATAAAATAATTAAATCCAATGTCATTCAAAAAGCTCGTTTGAGCAATTGGATCCAAATAATACTTAAAGTAAAAAATATACATTCCTCCCTTTAGTGACAACGTTATAAAAACCAAAAAGGTAACCAGTAACAATACAACTAAAGGACCGTTTTTAAACATATCGACAAAATCCTGTTTAACGGAAGACTGCTGTTTATCTGCCGGTAAAATTCTTTCTTTGGTTGTGAAAAAAGTAATAACAAAACAAATTATACCAACAATTGCAAAAATCATCATTGTGTTTTTAAATCCAACTGCTTTATCACCATGCCCTAAAATTAAAACCCAAGGCAATAAAAGCGATTGAATTAATAATTGAGCTAGCATCACAGCCACAAACCGATAGGATGACAGACTATTTCTTTCCTTCATATCGCCTGTTATGACCCCACTTAAAGCTGCATAAGGCAAGTTATTAGCCGAATAAATGATAACTAACGAAAAATAAGTGGCCAATGCATAAATCACTTTACCATTTGCATCAAAATCTGGTGTCGAAAACACAAGTACAGCCAAAACACCCAAAGGCAGCGAAGTCCATAATATCCAAGGCCTAAATTTACCCCAAGAGGTTCTGGTTCGATCAGCAAAAACTCCTATTATTATTGTAGAAAATGCACCTATAAAACCACCAAAGAAAATAATAGCACTCGCTGTTCCAGCAGGTATTTTATATACATCAGTATAGAAAAAAGCCATAAAGGTCATTATAGTTTGAAAAATCAAATTGGCTGCAAAATCACCTAGCCCATAACCTATTTTTTCGGTCATTGAAAGCTTTTGGTAGGAACTACTCATAAATTACAACAGATTTTTTTAAACTTTAATAAGTAAAAGCTTTTTAGATATCTTGAAATAAGGAATAAAATCATATTAGCTAATTTTAACATCACTATTAAACACATGCAGATCTAATGTAAAAATAGTTTGAAAGTTTAATTTAACTTATCACTTTTGAAGCTATTACTACTATAATTGAAGCGTAATTACCTATTTACAACCCCATTTAGAGAAGAACTCGCATAATTTGCGAACCTTGCTATTATTTGGCATGAATTTATTTTAAAGAAAAAAGCAAACCACTTAAAGGCATGAACCCCTATTTATGAAGTTCTAATAATTTCCAAAACCATCAATTTTGAAGCATATCCTACTACTTTTGGCGCAATAATTAGATTCTTTATTTCTATTCCATTAAAATTCCTATTTTAGCTTATTGATAAACCCATTTCCCTTTTTTGACAACTCTTATTTATTAAGATGAAGTTCAAAATTCATATAGTAGATTTAATTTTTCATCCTTCCATTATGCGCACGATTTACCTGCTTTTTTTTATTCCTTATTTTTTTATGAGTTGTAATGGCAAACGAGCAAAAGAAGAAAACTACAAACACACCAACGATTTGATCAACGAAACCAGTCCGTACCTTTTGCAACATGCCCACAATCCAGTTGATTGGAAGGCTTGGAATCAAGAAACGCTGGACATAGCCAAATCCGAAAACAAACTAATGATAATTTCAGTTGGCTATTCAGCATGCCATTGGTGTCACGTAATGGAAAAAGAAAGTTTTGAAAACGAAGCAGTAGCCAAATTAATGAACGATAATTTTATAAGTATAAAAGTAGATCGTGAAGAGCGACCAGACATAGACCAAGTGTATATGAATGCCGTACAATTGATGACTGGTAAAGGCGGCTGGCCTCTAAACTGTATTGCGTTGCCCGATGGTCGACCTATTTTTGGCGGTACTTATTTCACCAAAGAAGAATGGGTAAAAGTGTTAACAGAGTTGTCGAACTTATATAAAAACAATCCAAAAAAAGCCAATGAATATGCAGATAAATTAGTAGAAGGGATTCAAAAATCAGAATTAATTACCCTCAATAGTAACGAAGCTACTTTCAAAAGTTCGGAAGTTACTACTGCCGTAAAATCATGGCAAAAAGAGTGGGATTTTAATGAAGGTGGTTTAAAAGGCGACACCAAATTCCCGATGCCCAATGCCTTGGATTTTCTACTTCGCTACAGCGTTCAAAACAAAGACAAGTCTATTCTAAATTATCTAGAAACAACCCTCACAAAAATGGCCTACGGAGGGATTTATGATCCTATTGGAGGCGGATTTTCGAGATATTCTGTAGATACCAAATGGCATATTCCCCATTTTGAAAAGATGTTGTACGATAACGCACAATTAGTAAGCTTTTATTCTGATGCTTACTTAGCGACAAAAGATGAATTGTATAAAAAAACGGTTCAGGAAACCTTGATTTTTGTAGAGCGAGAACTCATGGCTTCCAACGGAGCTTTTTATTCTTCATTAGATGCAGACAGCAAAAACAAAGAAGCAAAACTAGAAGAAGGCGCTTATTATGTATGGAACAAGGAGGAATTACAATCATTATTAAAATCGGATTTCCCTCTTTTTCAAGAGTACTACAGCATCAACAACAGCGGTTTATGGGAAAATAAAAACTACGTTTTATACAAAACCCAATCAGACCAAGATTTTTCAGTTAAGCATCAATTGACGACAAATGCACTTGACAAGAAAGTACAAAACTGGAAACAGATTCTTCTAACAGCCAGAAACAAAAGAGCCCGTCCGCATTTAGACGACAAAACCCTAACTTCTTGGAACGCTTTAATGATAAAAGGATACGCCAGCGCATACCGTGCTTTTAAAAACCAACATTACAAAGAAATTGCATTAAAAAACGCCAATTTTATTGCAAACAATCAAATACAAAAAGACGGAAGTTTGTATCATAGTTATAAGGATGGTAAAAGCAGCATTATAGGTTTTTCCGAAGATTATGCCACTGTTGCGGATGCTTTTATAGCCGTTTATCAAATTAGTCTTGACGAAAAATGGCTTGTAAAATCAAAACAACTTACCGATTATGCTCTGGCTCATTTTTGGGATAAAAAGTCGAATATGTTTTATTTTACCTCCAATGATTCGAGTACTTTAATTGCACGAAAAATGGAAATCGCAGATAATGTCATTCCAGGATCCAATTCGATTCTGGCTCAAAATTTATTCCGATTAGGACATTATTATTCTAATGACAGCTATTCTAAAACCGCCGAACAGATGTTGAACAATGTGAAAAATGAAGCTTTACAATCTCCAACAGCTTATTATAATTGGCTGAATTTGATGATGAACTATACCGATAAGTATTATGAAGTGGCTATTTCCGGCAAAGATGCATTAGCAAAAACAAGTGAACTACAAAGCTATTACTTGCCAAACATTCTAATTGCGGGAGCCACAAAAGATAGTAAATTAGCCCTTTTGGAAAATCGTTTTATAGCCAACGAAACCTACATTTATGTTTGCGTAAACAAAGCTTGCAAAATGCCTGAAACAGAAGCTTCTAATGCAGTTGCAGTTATAAAAAAGTAGTTGTATTCAAGGTGCTGGTCGTAAATAATTCTTGATAATATTATGAATCGACTGGGGGGGGGTCAATATTCGATTGTTTTCAACAGGATGTGGTAGCAAACATTCCTTTAATATCAATTTCATTAGAATACAAAAGCAAACGCACAAAGGATTGTGTATCACCTGGATCGGCTTCGATATCACTAAGAATGACCACTCTGTTTTTTTGGATATTTTGCGCTTTAACAGATATTGAAAAACAGCTATCAAAATACATAAAAATGGACTTATAAGGCAGCATAAACCCAAATCGAAATTATTTGAATAAATAACCATCGAAAGAATTATAGAAATACAAGAAAAATTAAATAACGGTCCGAGAAAAAGATTCAATTTTGAAACACCAAATTATTTGTTTAATCAAAAAATTGCATTTGTAACTTGAATCCAGCCGATGAATAAATATGAAATAAAAAAAATAGAGGCTACCATTTTAGACAGCCTCTTAAAACAATAAATTTTTGAACTATTACTGTACTACAAACTTAAAAACACTTCCGTTTTTACTTGTAAGAATATACAATCCTTTAGAAAAAGAAGATACATCTATAGTACTGTTTTGGCTTACATTTTTTAATTCCATTATTCTTGATCCTTTACTGTCATAGACTGCCATTTCAGATTCCTCAATATCAAAAAATACTACGTTTTTTGATTTAGTATTATACACCACTTTTACACTATTTGCATTAAAACTCTTTGTGCTTAAAGTAGATACAACATCCAAAATAGGGTTACTAGTGTAATAATCTACTCCACCTACTGTTAATTTAAAAAACCATTTGTATACAACACCTGGCGGTAAAGAATTGGATAAAGCAAAATCTGAAGGTATGGCAAAAGTTGTAGATTTCAAAGTAGATGTTGCCGCCGCCGAAACCGCACCAGTAAAATACAAACTAGTTCCTGCACTATAATCAATACTCCCAGAAGCATTAGTTTTGAACAACTGAATTTGACAAGTTCCGTCTACAGCAGCAGTGTAATTAAACCCTGCAGTAATTGTTGTTCCAGGTACTGCACTTGAAGGTGAACTTGTAGATACGATGGAATTTTGACTGAATCCAAGTACACTAATAAAAAACACCCCTAATAATTGTAATTTTGTTTTCATAATAATAAAGTTTTAAGATTAAATAATTTGTTTATCGTTGTTGTAAAAATAAAAAAGCAACTAGATAACAAATAACACTATTGAAGCATAAAACAGCAATAATGATGAATTTTAGTAAGACTTCAAAAGCGAAAAATAATTTTAAATGGATTGTTCTTAGTTATTTTATTATTTCGATAAAATTATACCTTACCTATACAAATTTATCCCTAATCATAATGAGGCGTCTCACGATGAAATGAATGCTTAGCATTTTATGCCTAAACTTTTTTTTATCTAATACTCTTAGAGAAACAAAAATGTTTGTCGCGCTATAAAACAAAAAATGCTCCCCTTTCGGGAAGCATTTTTTGTTTGCAGAGAGGAAGGGATTTGTATTCTTCTCCTTATATCAGTGTTTACGGTCTCTCGCAAACTATTAAAAACCAAGGGTCTCGATTTTACTCCTATAATTTATAGGCAAAAATCATGTAATCTTATCATTGCAAATATACTGACATTAAGCGATTTATCAAAGCAAAAACAGAACATTCCTTGTTTAAAATTTGAACTAGTTGACTTTTATTTTAGAATTGGCTTTAGTTCAAAATTTAGTTGCCTAAAACTCAATTTCTATCCAATTATTAAAGGTTCAACCTGTTCAATTTTTAGGCTCGTAAATTGGCAAAATTCCTCAATAGACACCAATTCATCTTCGAGCTTGTTTAACTTTTTCCTCATTTTTTGAAGTATTCTAATGCTTTGACGGTAACTTTTTCCGGTAATGCGTTGTATGTCTTTCGGGTAGATACACAACCTCTTGTTTTCGGTTCTCATACTCTATCTATAGCTTTGAGTGGGCTTTGCTTAACTTGAAACCCTTATGATTCAATTTAACCGAATAAAATTAATAAAAAATCTCTTTTGTTCAGAAGCGATGATTTACCTCAACTTATGACGGGGATGAATAGGCATTTATGTCGATTTGTGCCATTTGTGTCGCAAAGTGACATCTGGAATATATACCTCTTTTTTATATGATTTAATTGGCTAAAATTTGTTTCATAATCAATCGAAAGGTGTTGCAACAGGATGTTGATTGAAAGAGTTTTAAGTAAAATAATTAATCTAAATTTTAGGAATTATGGCAAGACAGAAAGGCATAATTAAATTAAAAGGTACTATCGGGGATATTACTTTTTACAAAACCAAAGACGGTCATTTGGCCAGAGAAAAAGGCGGCATCGATGCGAGCAGAATTGCGAGCGATCCAGCGTTCCAAAGAACGCGTGAAAACGGTTCTGAATTTGGTAGAGCCGGAAAGGCTGGTAAAACTTTGAGAACGGCATTGAGAACGTTGCTTTTAAATTCTGCCGACAGCAGAATGGTGAGCCGATTGACCCAAACCATGGGCAAAGTTATCCAAGCGGATTTGACGAATGAGCGTGGTTTGCGTAACGTGATTGATGGTGAAGCGGAGTTGCTTGCAGGTTTTGATTTCAATATCACAGGAAAACTCGGAACTACATTATTTACTCCTTTTACAGGAACAATTGATAGAGTGGCGGGTGAAATCTCAGTTGATTTGGTATCGTTTGTTCCTGCGAATATGATTGCTGCTCCGGGTGGAACGACTCATTTTAAAATTATTTCAGCTGGGGCTGAAATTGATTTTGAAGCCGAAACCTTTGTTGTTTCCAGTTCAGAAACTGCCATTCTTCCATGGGATTCCGCTCCAACGGCTGCGATCAACCAGTTGAATGCGGTGACACCAAACAGCGTAAGCCCCTTGTTTTTGGCTTTGGGAGTGGAGTTTTTCCAAGAGGTAAATGGTAGAATGTATCCGTTGAAAAATGGTACCTACAACCCATTGGCATTGGTTCAGGTAAGCGGTCTGTAAGATGGTTTTGGTGTTGAATAGAACGTATTTTCCCGAGGGAACGCAGGGAACTTTAGAATGGAACGGCACAATAGTTTGTTATACCATCGAGTTGCCCTGGTTGCATAACCAACAACGAGTTTCTTGTATTCCCGAAGGAGAATATGTTTTGCAGAAGCGGTTTAGCCCAAAATTCAAATGGCACTTGCATTTGAGAAATGTTCCGGGACGAGATTTGATCTTAATCCATCCCGCCAATGACGCTAAAACAGAATTATTGGGATGTATTGCTCCTGTAACGAAACACACCGGAATTGGAAAGGGAAGTTCTTCCCGGAAAGCGTTGGAAAAACTGAAAGCTTTGGTTTATGTAGCCTTAGAACGCAATGAAGAAGTAAAAATAAGTATCCAATCTAAAAAGTAGAAGTATGAATTTAATTGAAAGAGCAAAATCTCCCACCCCTAAGTTTTTTAGGGTTTTGAGAAGTATTGGATTGGCTTTGTTGGCCATTAGTGGAAGTGTTATTGCGGCACCAGTAGTTTTACCAGTGACAGTTGTTATGGTAGCGGGATATTTGGCAGTTGCAGGAGGCGTTATTTCGGCAGTAAGCCAAATGACTGTTGATCCTTCGACTACTCTCAATAGGACGAACAAGGGAGAAGAAGAAAACCAAAATAAGCCTCGTGATGGAGACTAATATTTCCCTCCGAATTGGCACCGCCTCAGGAACTTTGTTGAGTATTGTACCTAATATCCTTTCTGAAGATATTCTAAAAACGATTATCTTAGCGGTCGTAGGAGCAATAGTAAGTTTTACAGTTTCGCTCCTTTTAAAAGGATTGACAAAATCAAAAAAGAAATAATTCGGGTTTGGCTTGGTAACCTTTTCCCGAATTAATAGGAAAGCCTGGTCTGTTTGGATCAGGCTTTTTTTATCTAATTGCAATAAAATATCTGATTGATGCAAAACACTAATTATGAAAGAGCAAATACCATAATAGTCAATTTGTCTTACACCTCTTTATTCTTCATAATAACTTACACCATTTGATTTTAAAAAGTCTTTAATAATATCCACATGAATACAATGACCAACATGTAAAAAAGGCTGGTTGTTTACTTTAATAGTATCTCCATTTGATTTATATTCAAAATTTTTCATATCAAATCCTAGATGCAAAGCATTCGTTTGTGATTGCATACCGTATATCAATCCATTTTGGTCAAATAAAGGACCGCCACTTTGTCCACGAAGCCCTGGTGTGCTTAACTCTACACCATAAGTTTCATCTCCATTTATCAAATTTCTAGTTAACATACCTTCTATTGGAAAGCGTGGTGTACCATTTTGACCTTCATTAGTCCATTCAATATCATCAATATTTTGATTGTATTTAAAATTTGTGAATTCTGGAAACGGATAACCCAATCTGCAAAGAAATTTACCTTGTTTAAGTAAAGAACTATCTTTCACAAAACGAGCATAAGATTGATACATTGGATTTTTGAAATTTTCAAAAATAAGTATTGATAAATCATACTTTGGATGATCTATCCATCTGTAATTAATTGAGTTTTCAGAAGTACATCCAATAAAAAGTTCTTGAATTTGAATAGTTATTGGCTTATCTTTAGTAGTCTTTAGATTATATTTTGACTCTAATTCTCTCAATTTTTGAATATATTTATTTTTTCCTAATGCTAATTTTTCCTTATTGAAATTAGCATAATGATCATTCACTGCTTGCCTATTTCTTATTAAATCTATTACATGTTTACATGTTATAGCATATCCATTTTCGTTAACAAAAAATAATGTTGCAGCTCCCGGACGAACTATTGTTTCTTTGTAATTTCTTGTGATTGTATGGATTGGTCTTGTGAATTTTGAAACTTCCTCAATTGCATTAACGAACATAGTTTTGTTATTTAGAATTATTAGGTACTTATTTGTAAAATATAATTCCAATTCATCTCATTAAGTACCTTTTTTGAATGAAGAATTAATACTCTATTTATCAAATATATTAAAAACCTGAGATGATTAATCATTTTTTGTAATAGCTATTCAAAATTACTCTCCTCATTTCGTTTATAAGGACAATATTCTGATGCAACTGATCCTCTTTTTGTTCCAATAACCTCAACGCCTGGACTTGTTTTTTATGCAGCTCGTGTTCTTGCAGCATTTCGTTTACTTTTGAATTAAACTCTTTTTTGAAATCATAAATACGTAAAAAAGGAATTACGGACCCGATTAGCGATTGGTGCCAGAATTTTGCTTTCCAAAGGCTATACGCCAACCAATAAACAGTTTCAGCATCTTCTTCGTTTTGAAAGGCGATTACAAAACTATTTGTGAATGGCACTTTTTGAGGTTTTCCACTGTTCAATCCTTTGTTGAGGATGAATATTTGGTTTCCTTTATAAAGCGTTTCTTTTTGGTGGGTTTTGATAATGAAATTTAGCATGATTCGGAATTTAAAAGTTAGTTTTTCTTCTATTTTCCGTTTTTAGAAATGCTGAATCTGTCGAAACCGCCTTTCCTGAAATTTTTTCAAAAGAAAAAGAAAAAAAAGAAAGTCGTCTCTCCAGTGGAGGTTTTTAAAAAATCGAGTTTTTTAGAAAAAATACTACCCGATTCATTACCGTAAAAGTTATCCGAAGCAGTCGGTTGTACATTAAAAAAGATATGAAATGAAAAGAGAACGAGGGTGGAGATTTTTTCTAAAACCCGGAGGGCTTGAACTTGTATTTTTTATAAAACCGGAACTTATCTTTACTTTCTTTTTATTTATTTTTTTTCGAAGACGGATGTTGTTGTTTAAGATTTTTCGGGGGAGTTCTTATGAAAACGGCAATTAAACACCCCCAAGCACCGCAGAAAATAATGATTGTAGCGATAGCGGAAATTATTATTTTTCGAGGAGCGCAGTGGCGGGGTTGCGGCAATCGAACAGCCACCGCAGGACGGGAACGAGGCGTAGTTTACGGAGTGGAGAGAAGTACTGCGAGCGTGAAACGGCGGGGAAAATATAAAAATCATCCGCCTTTTCGGCGGAGTTCCTTGATTTAGGGCAAAGTGCTAACGGAGCCAACCCCGATGGCTGTGCGAAGGAGCAACCGCTGAAACAACCAGGGGCGACAGACATAATACGGCTGGAATGCAGTGGAGCATAGCCCCGATTTTTCTTCGGGGCGGAGTGTAACGGAATGAAGCGGTATTGTGGATGTAATAGCCCCGCCGAACGTAGGGTAGAGAACGTGTGAAGATGAGGAACGAAGCGGCGCAATAAAAATAGCTGCTTATTTCCAAGCTGCTATTTTTATTGTGCTGCGTAGTGTCTGCGGAATGGAGGAAGGAGGCTTTTTCTGCCGACGACTGACTGGAGCTGCCGAACGGAACAAAGAGAACGACCGAAGAGAGACCGCTTGATTGCTCGTGATATTTAACGTAAATGTTGTATTGAAATTAATTCTCTATGAAACTGTATAAATTCGGGATAGGCTTCAAAAAAAATGAATATTGGAAATGAGTTTCAATGAAGTATAATAGAGATTTCTGAATTTTATCTTTTTTTGTTTTGTTGTGAAGTAATGCAAGTAATAAAACCTGTTAGTGAAATATTTAACCAAAATTGCCAATTTGTTTTGTCGAAGAAAGTTACGATTAATGAAATAATTGTAAATGTGATTAGAGCTATAAAAGGTGTCAGATACTTTTTAATTTTTTTGATTTTATTTATTCGTCCAGTCTTATTCTTTTTTTGAAAAACAGTCACACCATAGTCCGTGATGTTATTAGTCGTTTTGTCGTAGACAGCCCAACCGATAGAATTTGTTCCTAAATCAAGTCCTAAAATTCGTCCCATTTGTTTTTATAATTAAAGATTAAAAATATAGCAAAGATAATTATTAACAAAATGAAGTAAATGAAGACGTAAATTTAGAAATACTTGAACTAAAAGAAGATTTTGGTGCGGATGAGTGAATGGAGATAGTGTATTTTTTTATTGGGCTTAAATCAAAATAAGAAGCAACTTTTTACCACTGTAAATCTTCATAGTTAACATTGTCGTCATTAAGCTCTAATGCGGATATTTTACAATCAAACTGCTTTGCAGATTTTTCAAGAGATTTTTCATATGTACTATATTCATCAGTATAGTTACATGCCGTTTTTAATAAATTAGGTAATTGCCTAAAAGATTTTTTTCCTCTTGGCATACAAAAGTATTCAGCATTTATACGTCTCATGTATAAATATAAATTAGGATTCCCACTATAAATATTCCCCTTTATATAATTGGACAAAACACTAGCGCCTTGGGGATCATAAGAAAACATAGCTTTCTCAAACCAATATTCTAATTGCATCAAAATAGATTGATCAAGTTCCGAAATACTATAATAACGAGTATTATAACGAAGTGCAGAAATAACAAAAAGGAGATGAATCCAAGAAAGTTGACATCCATAATATTTGCTTTCCGAAAAAATATAATAACCATGTTCACTAATCAGTCTTGACTCTTCATAACTTTTTCTTACTTCATAAGAAAAACTACTAATGATTTTATCTCTTGACTCAAAACCATCGTTATTGAGGTTACTTTCTTTGTTCCATAAGTTAGCAGTTACCTCGTATAGCAATGTTAAATCATCATAATTTCCCCATAGCTCTACACCAAGTCCTTTTTTAGTAGGTTTTATAAATAACATATTTATTTAGTTTTTAATTCTTTGATTGGTTATGCCACATGAGGATAATATCCCTAAACTTGTTTTTCTTTACTCTTGATTGCCTAAGAACATTTTCCCAATTAAAGTTAACTTGTATTTTTGATCTGGTGCTGTTGGATTTTGCGGGTTTGTTTTCTCAATCCATTGTAATTGTTCCAATGGTTTTACATAGTTATCCCAGAATGTTTTCTTGTTTGCATAACCAACCGCTGTCATTATATCTTCTAGTGTCATTGACTCTCCAATTAGAGACAAAATCGCAATTATGTATCTTATTTTTTTATGGATAAGCTCGGTACTTTTTTGAGACCAACTTGGTACCTTTTTAATTGTATCTTTATCAATAGATTGATTTCTAGACCAATCAAGATTGGATAGCTTGGTGCCTTTTTGTGTCCAACTCGGCACCAAATGCAAAAGACAAGTTTCCCAAGAAGCTTTAGCCAGTTCCTGCTCGATGTAAATTTTGCTTAATGAAATTTCCAAATGAGAAGTATATTCGGCATTTAATTCGAGCCAATTTAGCCATTCTTTAGCATAAGGTTATAATGTTGCTTAATTAATTACATTTCTTGCTTACCCTTTGTAAACCTTTATAAACAAAGGAAATAAACTCATTATATATCCCTTGCTTAGCTAAAGCCTAATGTTTTTTAAACATATAAATTGCATTTTTATCTCTTTGTTTTTCACTTATGCGATCCAATAATCCTTCCTCTTGAAACTTATTGACGTACGAGCGAATAGTATTGATATTGATTGCAGTAAATTTTGTCAACTCATCAATTGTGGCTTGGTGATTTAAAAATAAATAATTGAAAATACTCCTTTGAGTTACATTATACAATTCCCAATTTTTTTCAATTTTTTCTATCACAGAGTCATGAATAGTTTTGGAATGTTCGCTTATTTTATTTCTAAGTATCAAATAAACATTTCCATTCTCTTCTTTGTATTCTGGAATAGATAGCATCGATTTTTCCATCGATTCATAGATTCGAGAGACACCTTCATTGAGCTGTCTAACATATCCCATGTCTTCAAGTACTCTGGCTATTCGTGGATTTCTAGCAAAACGCTCTGTTTTAATGTTTTGAATCGTAACTTGTGAAGGGAGGGGGCCACTATTACTGATTTCTAATCTGTCATCAAAGTGTTTTATGTAAATCGCACTCCCTTGTACATTATATGAACGGTGGCACATGGCGTTTACAACACCTTCCAACCAAGCCTCTTCTGGATATTCGGGTACTTTTCTAAACTTACCTTCTTCCATATCCAAAAAATAATAATCTCTAAATGAGGCTCTAAGAAAGGTTCTCAATTCACTAATAAGTCTTGGGATATTATTTTCAAATCGCTCATCTTTTACCACATTATGGTTTACTCCAGT
Organism: Flavobacterium cellulosilyticum; assembly: GCF_004349355.1. GTDB lineage: Bacteria > Bacteroidota > Bacteroidia > Flavobacteriales > Flavobacteriaceae > Flavobacterium > Flavobacterium cellulosilyticum. The sequence goes on from NZ_SMFK01000001.1 coordinate 330,554, forward strand.
TAATGCCGCTATACCATCATAGCGTATGTAACGAACGGATGCAGAGGGAATATACTTCTCAGGATCTTTTGCAAATAATAATATAGAGGCATTTTTTAATGCATAACCATTTTCATTCTTTTTTGCTAGGTAGCGTTTTGTCAAAAGATCAAGAACTTCGCCGTTATAATTTAATTTTGCTTTGTATTCATTCAATAAGTCCTGGTCTAAATCGGCAAAATCAAAATCGGCAACAATCTCTTCCTCAAAGCGTCTTATACTTTTATCATATTCTAGTTTCTTTATCCTATCCCTGTTTAGTTTTCTGTTTGTATCTAATACCCTCAAGAAGACATCCTCATTATCTTTTCTACAAAAAATACGTTCCAATTCTTGTTCAACGTGAAATAGTAATATAAGATTCCCATTTACCTCAACTTCCTCAAGCTCTATATTACAAGCTGGCTGAATGAAATCGAAAATCAGTGTTCGGTAGCCATCAAGCTTTTCGCCTAAATTTCGCAAATCTTGAAATTCCCCATTATCTGAAACTCCAAAGACTAAAACGCCACCATCTGCATTGAGCATGCCAATCAATTCTTCGGCAATCTTCGTTGGTTTTATGTCTTTTTCTCCTAATCCTTTACGTTCAAAATACTGATTTTCTTTTTGGGTCCGCAAATACGTTTCTGTAATCAATGAGTTTTTACTCGAGATAGGTGTATTCATTCTTGCTAATTTAATCTATTTTATTGTTTATACTTTGAAACCCTTTTATTTTACTGGGTTTTTAGTTAGTTCACTTACCTTGCTTAGCGTTATGTAAAACTTGCTTACCATTAAAATCTTAACCGATACTCATACCCCTAAAACTGACCCGAAGTGAGGACATTTCGGAAAGCTGTTAGGGGCTCCGTTTTCCTGATGTAAATTTACTTTGGTAAAACACCCATATGTTCTCTGATTTTATGTGGTATTGTTCCTAACCGTTCCCTGTAATCTACCAAATGCGAATTACACCATTATCATCTTTACCAATGAAAATAAAACAACAAATATTAAAATTCTAATCAAAAACATATGTTTTTTTTAATTTTGAGTTATTGTTAATATTTTATAAAATTTTTAAAATTTTCTGATTGCACGGACATACATTAAAGCACTTTTTGAACTGGAACTATTTCCGGTTCCAGTACTAAAATTAATACTATATGCTGTGGTTGAACTTGCTTGTGAAGAACTCCAATAAGAAACTGCGCTAAAGCCACCGATAGTTGTTTGATTTAAGTATAGTTTAGTTAGATCAGTATAACTTGGTAAGTACCAATCTGTATATCCACCTGATGATAAATTATTACAGAGAGCTGCCGCAATTGTTGTAGTTGAGCAACTACCAATAATTGCTGATGTATTTGCCAATCCTGTTCCCAATGTTGTACTAGTTCCAGTTATTGATGTTCCTGAACAACCCCATTGAGCACCAGCACTTTGATTTGATGTAGTTGCAATTAAACCATGTGTTTGACCTGCGATATAACCACTATCACCTGAAACAAATATATAGGCAATTATACCTCCTTGATAAGATTGGCCCACTGATAAGTTGGGAAGCGTAATAAATGATATTGTATTACCATAGGCAGTACCAACACTATTTGTTGAATAAGCTCTTACATAGTATGTTGTGTTTGCTGTTAAACCAGTTAATGAACTTGTAAAAGAACCTATCCCAGAACCGTTATCAGTTGTACTATTAAAAATTGTTGGGCTTGATGTCGAGCTACTCCAACAAACACCATGCGATGTAATTGAGGCACCACCATCACCTGTAATTGTCCCTCCGCTACTGGCTGTGTTTTGAGAAATAGAGGATATGCTTGTAGTACTAATTCCTGTTGGAATTGTTGCTGATAATGTTGTAAACGATATTACTGAACCATAACTAGTTCCAGCACTATTTGTGGCATAAGCTCTAACATAATAAGTTGTATTTGCAGTTAAACCAGATAAAGAACTTGTAAAAGAACCTATACCAGAACCATCTACAGTTTTAGAATTTGTGATTGTAGGACTTGAAGTTATATTGCTCCAGCAAACCCCTCGAGAGGTTACAGACGCACCCCCATCATTAGAAATATTACCTCCACTAGTTGCAGTTGTTTGAGTTATTGATGATATTGTGTTCGTAGTTACACCCGTTGGAATAGTTGCAGACAAAGTTCTAACTGAAATAGCTGGTCCATAAGCTGTACCAACACTATTTGTCGCATAAGCTCTAACATAATAGGTTGTATTTGCTGATAATCCAGTTAATGAACTTGTAAATGTTCCTAATCCTGTGCCGTCCACTGTTTTAGAATTTAGTATTGTTGGACTTGTTGTTGTATTGCTCCAACAAACACCACGGGAAGTAACTGTAGCTCCACTTTCACTAGTCACATTTCCTCCGCTAATTGCAGTTGTTTGGGTAATAAATGTTGCAGTTGTTGTTATTGAAACTACTGGAATGGTTGCAGATGTGGTAGTAAAGGATTTTACATCACCGTAAGCTGTTCCAACACCATTTGTTGCATAGGCTCTTATGTAATATAATGTATTGGGAGTTAAGTTAGTTAAAGAGCTTGAATATTGTCCAATTCCAGTTCCATCATTAGTTTTTGTGTCAGTAATAGTTGGAATTGTATTTGTTTTACTAAAACACACACCTCGACTAGTAACATTTGAAGCTCCACTATTTGTTATAGTTCCTCCAGCAACTGCTGTGGTTTGTGTTATAAATCCAACTGCTGTTGTAGAAGAAATTATTGGAATAGTAGCCGCTTGTGTTGTGAAACTGATTTCATTTCCATAAGCAGTTCCATAGCCATTGGTAGCATAAGCTCTTGCAAAATAGGTAGTACTCGGAGCTAGATTGATTAAAGCGCAAGTGAAACTACCTAAAGTTGATTGTGTGTCCGGGGTTTTAGTTCCTGAAATAGTTGGATTATTATTTATACTATAGCAAATTCCTCTAGACGAAAGGCTTGCGCCATTATCAGTTATTACTTTTCCAGAAACCATTGCTGTAGTTTGTAAAACATCGCTAAACTCTAACGTTTTTACTGCATTTTCCGACTTTCCATAATCAAATTCTTCCGTACAACTATATAATAAAAGGATACTTATAAGTGTTGTAAATAGAATTTTTACGTTATTTATTATTGTTTTTTTCATTTTAAATATTTTTATATAAATCAAACTAACTTAGTATGAATACTTCTTTTTAAGATTAAATGATATTCCAAAAGTTATTTCAGGTTTGTAAAATGCTTTATCAACATCCATAAAAGAGACCCCACCATTGATATTAATAACTCTGCTGATTCGTAACATTAATCCTGAAGTTGCTACCAAATAACCCGTTTTTTCCAGAGATAAAGTGCCTGCATAATCGTTTCGGAGTATTTTGTCATAATAGCCATAACCAACGCCAATATTTAAGTAAAATCGGTTGAAGAGTTTAAAGTTTGGACCTAAGTCAATTTCTGTTTTGTTCTCAATACCTGAACCATTAAGAATTTCTTCTTCAGAAGTATTACTAGTTCTAGCTGAAATATGAAAACCAACAGTTCTCTTACCACCTCTTTCATAAAGTAAACCATATTTTGCTATTTCTCCGCTCTGGAAACCTAGACTTGAAAATGAGGATAATTTTTGTCTGTCTTTCCCCTTTCTTGAAGATGTTGGTTCTGGACTGTATGGAGTTGTTTGATTAGTTGTACTCTCTTTTATTTCACTGTTAATAAAATACATTTCATTGATATATCCAATTTTTCCATTGTATTCAACTTTGTAATAGCCGCTAGTTGTTAAACCTAAAATATTTACTTGTGTTCCAGTGGGCAGAGTATAAATTGTATTAGAAACTGGACTATCTAATTTCCTCATTTTTGCTTCACTTTTTAAAATATTAGTTTTAATTGTACTTTTTGCTACTTGTGAACTACTTTGAACAGGAGCAGTAGTAGGGTAAGAAGATGGAGTAGAAATAGGATTGTTTTTGTTTAATCTTGTTGTTTCTGCTTCGTTTATTTTAGTATTGCATTTCTCTATTTGGGTTATGGCAAAGTTGTCTTTAGGATTTGAATCCAATATAAATTGATAATTTTCTTTCGCTTTTATATAGTTTAGAGTTGCAAATGCTTGATTGGCTATTTTTAAATTTTCTTTACACAATTTAGCTTTTTGAATTTTTATTTCACCAAATTGCATATCTGTTTCACTAGCTGCTGACTTATATAATTCTTTGTATTTGGTTTCAGCACAAGTGTAGTTACCCTCATCAAAACATTTATCTCCTTCTTTATAATAGTTTTGGGAATAAGTTGTATATGAACATATTATTATAAAAATTAATATTATATATTGTTTCATTTTATTTGTTTATTAATTTAGAAATGTCTTGATCAGGATTTGGAAACTTTATTTTTATAATTTGAAACGCTCTATCTGACAAGTAGGGATAATAAGAATTAATATCAGAGTTATAAATATAATCGGAAATTTCATTTAGAATTTTGTTTAATTTTTGTTTTTTAATAATTTCATCGTCACTTATATTAGATCCATTTTTGTCTATAGAGTTAATTTTAGCAATACAATCTTTAAACATCTTATCAATCAATTGATAGTTTTCTATTTGATCCTTTAATTTATCAAGGAATACTGACTGTTGCTTAATTGTAAATAATTCGTTTTGAGTCTTTTTTGCTTTTTCAGCATCAAAGGGCTGGTCAAGCAATGATTTGGCCTCAAAATACTTTTTTAAATCAATAAAAATTTGCGTCAATGCATTATTTTCACCAATAAGTTGAAAATCACGTTCTACTGAGAATTTATTAGATAAAATAATTAAATCATCAAAATTTTTTCCTCTGTAAGTGTTAATTATTTTAGTCAAAATTTCACTTTTGGCTTTTTCTTTTTCATCAAGTTTTTTTTGCTCACAAATCATTCTTTCCTGAGATATCTTTTGACTTAATTCCGTTTTTTGGTTTTTTAATAGAATTATAGAGTCGTTTTTTTGTTTAAGCAGATTATCTACCTTTCCCTTTTCTGTTTTAAATTTTTCTAATTTTGACAGCGTCAATTTTAAAATCTTTATAGAATCGTTTTTGTGTTTTAAAGTTTCGTTTTGAATTCTACAATTTTCTTTTTCAGTTTTAGTCACTTTTTTTAAACTATCAATGATAACAGCTTGTTTTCCTAATTCTTTTATTAAATCCTGTTGAGAAAAAACAGAGAATAAATTAAATAATACAAATACTATAGTAATTTTAATTTTCATAGTTTTTAGCTAATTTTAATGTGGTTATTCGAAAGATAAGTAAGCTTCTCTGCGATCGTAAATTAATTTATTCGATATAGTCTTATATCGTTCTTTATCATAAGTATAATTATTACAATTTATTTTAAAGTCTTCTAATTCCTTTTTTAATGGATTATAAATTATACTTTGGTATTCATTAAATGAAGTCAATTGAAATTGTTTGTATTTACCTGTCCATTTGTAAATTTTCGTATCTAAATAAGTTAAATACGAATCGATTAATTTTTTTTTATTTGTATTCAATTCACTGTGTAATCGTGCACAATTATTCACGTAATTATTCTCTAGTTTATTTCTCTTATAAGTATCCATACGAGCAATTTTCACTTTCAAATTTGAAAAAGGGAAATCAGCTGTTAGTTTATAATCTGAAAATAAAATATATTTTGATGTTGCAATGAAATTATTAATTTCATCATATTTGGCTAGAATTTGCTGGATTTTTGAAAAAGATTTATCATCGGGAGTACCTCTTTCAAGAAATTTAGATTTTCTTAATGTATTACATTCCTTCCTAATAAATGACAGGTCATTAATTTTCCATTCCGTTGTATTAAATACATTATAGGTCTGCTTAATAAACTTAGCTGTATATACAGAATATAATTTTTTAGAAAGTATCTCTTTCCATTCATCGTTTTCAAATTTATTCTTACCTAAAAGCTTGTCTTTGTAGTAATCATCAATATAATACTTTACTTCATCGTATTTATCTTTACAAAATTTATTGTCAGGCAATGCACTAAGATTGCTAATTTCATTTTCAATACGAACAATAAAAGTATTATTTGATGGCGGTACCTTATCAATTTCGGGAATGTCACCCATTGATTTTATTAAAAAATATGATAGTATACCGACTACTGCAATAGCCAAACTTATTTTAATTATTTTCATAGTTTCCTTTTTAAATTTTTTAAAATATCATCTGCATTTTTCAAACCTGCATAATCAAGAGCTTCCCTTTTCTCCTTTTCATTTATATTCTTTAAAATTTTATTGAGTTCGCTATCTTTTAAATTCTGATCATTGTTGCAAGATTGTTGTGCACTATGATATGTGGTATTATTTTTTCCTAATTCCCAAATTTTCAAAACTATATCAATACTTCTTCTTAATTTAGAATCTGTTGAATTCTTTTTATAGTCTTCTAATTTATTTTTTTTCAACTCACCTCCTTTAAGATATTGAATAATTTCTTCATTTTTAACAGATGAAATTTTAGTTGTTTGTTTCTGAGGTGTTTGTGGCTGTTCTTCACGATTTATAATCTGAGTTTCTTTTATTTGTTCCGTTTTCTTTTCTTGTTGTTTTACTTGTGATTCGCTATCATTTGAGGATTCTTTTGGCTTAAGAATTTCGTTTATAGCAACTGCAATTTCACTTAGAGTTTTATTATTAACGTTTCCAAGTTTGTTGCTAATCTCTTTATATTTAGAGCTATCAATATTCTTAATAGCCGTTTCTATATTATGCTGTTCAGATGAATAATCAAGTTTTATTAATTCTTTAAATTTTTTATCATTTATCAAATTCCTTTTATTTATTGCATCTTCAATGCTTTTCATATTGTCTTTCCATCCATTATATTCAGTAGAGTCATTTTGTTTTTCAAGCCCCATAAACCAATCATATATACTTTGACTCTTTTCTTGTACATCTGGTTTTTGCTTCTCAAATTCTTGTTTGTAATTTTTTAATGTATCAAGAATAAGAGAATCTCCTTGAACATAGTTTTGTATATATTCAGGAAATACATTAGGGGATTGAGGATTATCTGAAACGGATAAATTAAAAATCAAAGTAAATGCTACTATGACAAGTAATGCGATACTACCTATCCAACTCCATTTATTGTTGTACCACGATTTTTCGAAAATAGCTTCATAATAACCATCATAATCTTTTGAAGATTGTTCTTGATATTTCCATTCAATAAATTCGTATCCAAAATTCGCGTCACAACCAAAATTTGGCTTAATCATAACATATTTACCAATTGACTTATTCTTAAAACTCCTTTTCCCAAATTTATCATCTATTACTAATTCATATTTTTCCTCTTTCGAATTTTCTGTCAATTGTTTAAACTTTAAATTTACAAGTTTCGAGTTTTCATCTTTTGCGGGACAATAAGGAAAACTTTTTCTTTCATACTTATTACTCAAAATAGTAATATCATATGATTTGTCAATATCTTCTCCAATAAATTTAGGTTCCTTGCTTGTAGAAAATAAATCTCCTTGTTGATTTCGAATTTGTATATTATAATCATTAACTATTCCTATGTCATCGATAACAATAAATGAAACATTAATATGTTCTTGTAGAATTAAATCTACATTTCCTGTTTGATTTACGGGTATAAGGTCAATTTTACCTGAATAGTCTCCTTTTTTAATTGAAATATGGAATGTTTTTATTAAATCTTCACCACTAAAAGTACATTCGTATCGATGCCCACTTATTTTTTCCCACGGTTTCGTTCCAATTTGTATTTCCGCATCATCTATAAAATTCCCCTTTCTATCTTTGATTTCGATAGTTATGGTTTTAATTTTCGGTTCAGGGTTATTAAAAGCATCGTACTTTATATTAATTTGATTATTGTTTTTGTTTAATTCTAAATACTTATAAATTTCAGAATCAGGATTAGACAGTGTTCCTTTTGGTTGTATTGGCCAAAAACATCTTTCATCTTTCGAATAACTTATTTCTACTTGCCATTTTGACCTAATGCAATTGTTATTTTTTCTGTCTGAACGTTCTTTCCCATTTGCAGAGATTAAAATTCCTTTGCTAGGGTCATAATTTTTTATATAGTAGTATTCATTTTTTAAATCAATGTCTTTCAGTTCTATACCAGAATTAGACAAAACAGTAAGAGGGTTTTTCGGATTTTCTTTCAAATCCTCACTTACCAAAAAAACTTGTTTATAGGCACTATATTCTTCTTGAAATGGCTTGTCAAAATATTCTCTTAAATCACCTTCATTTTTATAATATAGAATTGCGGCATCTTTTGTTCCAGAATGAAGTTCTTCGTTTTTTTGAGTTTTATCTTGTTCTTTATACTTGTTCAAAATATCACCTACAAAATTCCACTCCTCTTTAATGAGGTTTTTTTCTCCTCGATTTAGATAATTATTTTTAATATAATTATCAGTATAAGTTTTTGACAACTCGTCAAGTACATTTATAATTTCTTCTCCTTTTAGTGTTTTATTATTATTGATTAATAGAGAAAATGCTATAAAACCCAAAGCATTACTTCGTTGTGAATCTTTTACAATCATATATTTTGTATACACAGAATCATTTATTGTAAAAGCAATAGTATAAACAGATTGACCTAATGAATTATCATTATTTGCCCCACTTCTCCTTTCCTCTGCAATTAAATAGGCAAGTTCTTCATTAGTTGTATATAATGTCCGTAAACCATCTTTAGTTGCGTAAATTACTATATTCATTACTAGTTATTTATTAAATACATCTAATATACTCTTTCCTGTTGGATCAATTCTACGCATTAAAATATCAATAATATTTTCAGCTGTTTCTGAATTAAAATCACAAATTTCCTCAAAATAAACTTTACCTAAAGAAAAAGGAAGACCTAATATCCGGCCACCATTTATACTATTTTTTTCACATTTATCTCTCAATGAATTAACAAAACCTATATAATTTTCATCATTAAGATAATGGCGAACTTGATCTTTTTTTAGGTTTTTATCTTCAGGTATTAAATCACTTTTGGTAACTACTACATATATTGCATCAGTTGTTTTACTAAAAATATTATAAATAGGATTGTTAAAAAAAGTAGCGGCCGAATTTAAATAGTTGGATTGTTTATAACTATCCTGATCGGCATTATTACCTTTTTCATAATCAACAAAAAAGAAATGCATCTTACGGTTTTTTCCATTCAAATAGTTAATCAATGTATTAAAAGTTTCTTCGTGTTGTTTAGTAGGAAGAGGTTTCCCTGCGTTTTTATAAAGAAAACATTGAAAAATCTCTCCACTTAATTCAATTAGAGAAACAGAACGAGAGTTTCTCTCATTCCTTTTTTTTAAGGTAAATGGAAGATATTGTGTTTTATCTGAGGGTGTACCCGCTGGTAAAATAGAAATCTGTTCATCAAAAAGATTCTGTAATTGTAACATATAATTATAACCTGGTCCCTGAGCTATCTCTAATAAGCCTTTTTTGTTAGCAGTGCTTAAAACCGCCGAAAGAGCCGTTGTTTTGCCAGAACCTCGAATCCCCCAAAAATAAACTTCGGTGAATCCATCAGGAATTGACTTTGGGGTTTCTCCTAGTTTAAAATCTGATACTGAATCATTTTTAATCAATTTGTTAATCACTTCTTTAGGAATGCCATTTTGTATTAGAAGTTCAGGTGTTAATAACCCATCTGACAAATAATTTCTAATAGTATCTGCAGGAAATGCTGCAGGATTTTCTAATATTTTTATTAGTTTGTTACTGTCTTCTTCTAACTGAGATTTTTTATTTTTCGCTTCCAAAGTATATTTACCATTTGGATACGTATTAAGGTATTCCGAATAACTTGAAATTGTATTCTGTATTTGAGCATTATTCCAAGTATTTTCATCTTCTAACTGAGATATTTTATTTTCCGCATCCAAAATATATTTACCATTTGGGTACTTATCTAGATATTCCGAATAACTTAACACAATGTTTTGTGCTTGAGCATTATTCCAGGCATTATCTTCTTCTTGTTCTCGATTCTTTTGTAAAGTTGTTATAGCATTTCTCTTTGTGGCATCTAAATCACCTGTATGTCTTAAATCCTCTAGAGTTACAATTCCCTGATTGATAAATTCAAAAAGTTGCTCTGCCGAGAAATCATCTATGTTGCTAAATATATCGTTTTTGTCCATTATATTAATTAATTTTTCTGATTTATAAAACTACTTCATAATCTGCTGTTGTTAATGCGCCTGTGCATCTTGAGTCACGTTTTGTTACATACCAGGATAGAAGCATTAGCACGTAACCAATTATTGCCAAAACAATAGAAAATGGTGAAGGAGTTCCAATTGTTGTAAAGTAATTTTTTACATTATGTAGAGTTGGTGTGCTTGGAATAAAATCTGGGTAATCTTCTTCACCGCGAGCTTTCTCTTTAGAAAAACTTACAAGTTTATTTAGGCTACTCGTTGTGTTTGTTCCTATATTGTTAATTACATCAACCAAGCTTATAGGTTCCCAATTATTAATACTGACTTTTGCCTTTGCTAAGTAAGTAGAGTCAATAGTTTTAATATTATTAAAGGTTTGAGGAAGCAATATATTATTTATTTTATCGAGTTGAGTATTTTTTTGTATTTCAAGAGAAACAGTGCCATTTATATCCATCCCAAATTTATTTAATTCTCTTTGTTGACCGTTTTTATTAAGTATTGCAGCGCTTAGCTTATTTTCGTAAATATTAACTCTTGTTTCGACATATGCTTTATAATCAGGATACATTTTCTCGACCTCAGATATGTTGCCAATAAGTTTACGTTTAATTTCACTTTCTTTCGCACTAACCACAAAATAATGAGAAAAATATGAATAAGTAGAATAAGCTGTTATACTTGTGAAAAAAAACAATAAAACAATCTCCCATATTAAACATTTTTTGCAATTACGTTTTGTTTGTTTTAATTTTTTTGCACCAAGCGATGTTCCAATCAATAACAAGATTATAACTGCAGCTGAAATGATACTTTTTTCTTTATCACCCATAGTGCGGAAGTTTTCACCTAGAAAACAATAATATCCAAATGTAATGGCGGTTAATATGTTAATTACAACTGCTAATGAAAATTTTAATCGTTTCAAATTCATAATTATTTAATATTTTATTTATACTTTTTTTAGCTATTGTTTCCAATGACTTTTAATTCCCTGTCTATTCTATCTAATTCTTGCTGTAAACTTTCTCGCTTTTTCAAAAGAGAATTTCTTCTTTCGCTATCGGCTGGTGTATTCGGTCTGTTGGAAGGGTTTTGAATCGTACTTCCATTCCCTACTGTAAAGGAACATATATGTAAAGTTTTGTCTTCTTTTGTTATGTTCCCTTTATAATTTTCTGTTTTTCCACCATATTTTACAGTAATGGTATAGGGTGTTTTATTTATGTTTGGTTCTTGCTTTTTATAATAGCGAAGATAAACGTTGTAGGTGCCATTAGGAGCTCCGTTATTGGGCCAAAATATATTTTCAATTGGCTTTTTACTGTCAGGATACTCTACATTCATATCTATTTCAAGTTGCCCGCCACTAGAAATACTTTTATTTTTGAACCAAACTGCTTCACCTTTAGGGTCAGTACAATACAAGTCCAAATCATTGTAATTATTCCAATTTAAAAGTATTTGTACATCTCCAGTTGAAGGTTTTGGCGTACAATCTATCACATTACCCGACTTCACCATTTGCAAGGCTTTATCTAACTGGATCAACTTCCCTATATTACCTTGAGTAGGTAATCCTGTGTTTTGTAAAATGCAAATAATTTGCTTGGTCGTTAGGGTGCTTTTAAGACTTTTCATCAGGGCAATTGCCCCAGAAATGATTGGAGCAGCCATACTTGTTCCGTCCATTGTTTGATAACTATTAGAGCCAACGGTACTGTATATGCCAACACCTGGTGCAGAAATCTTGGAATAAGAGCCATAATTACTAAAATTGGCTTTGGTACTATTCTGGCTATTTTTATCTACTGCTGAAACGGTAACAAATAGTTCAGGACGTTGCAATGCTTCTATGCCAGCCAAGACATTATCGTTTCCGGCAGCCACAACTAGTGTGGAATTATGATTTGCTGCAATTCTCATTATTTCGCGCCACAACCGTTCTTCTTCTTTGAAATGATTTTGAATCAAATCTCTTTGTTTACTTTCTGGAATTTGTGAAAGACCACTGAATTGACTGCCTAATGAAACGTTTATCACATCTGCTCCTTGGTATAAGGCATATAATATACCATCCAATACAGAGGTGGTTGTCATCATACCCTTTTCATTAGCAACCTGAATGGGCATAAACTTACAGTTTGAAGCTATTCCACATATTCCTTGTTCGTTATTAGCGATTGCTAATGCTGTTCCAGCAACGTGTGTTCCGTGGTCTATCTGCTGTGGATAAATCTCATCTGAATGTTTCCATACATTATATGGTTGCACCACTTTAGTTCTTAATTCTGGATGTTTTATATTGAAACCATTATCAACAATAGCAATGGTGATTTTGTCTGAGCCACGAGATATATCCCAAGCTTTAGGTGCATTTATTTTTCGGAGATACCAGTTTTTATTATTATCTTTAAAAGCAGGATCGTTAGGAGTATATGCTCCTTCTAACAAAGCTTCGTCAAAGACAAAGAGATTGTAAGCGGGTTTAAATTTATCCGGAATTTCCTGTTTCAACTGCTCTCGTTTTTCCGAAGGAATTTCGATTTGCAATCGCTTTACTACATTGTCGTAATAAACTACTTTATATTTCGCATCCGGATATTTTGCTTTGAAATCTTTGGCAAAATCCATAATAGATTTGTCTTCATTTTCCATCAGGATATTCAAACGGTTCCCTATAATAGCTGGATTTCCGGGGATTATCTCTGGATTATCTTCTATTGGAGGCATTACACCTTGTTGCGGAGGTAATATATCTTCATAAGCTGGCGGTGTTGGTTCAGGTGTGTAAGGATCGTGAGGATTATAAATTCCTCCTCCATCACCAACACGAGGGTCTTTCTTAACCCAAGTAGAATCATTATCGCTGAGAGCAGCACCACCAGTTAAGTGATGACCGTTACAATTTCTGAATAACCACCCAAAGAACAATAGTAAAAGAAGTAATAGCAGTAACCATAGCAACCATTTTAAACATCCATTTCCTGTAAATAAAGCTTTTAACCAATTCCAAAAACGAATATACCAAGGTAATTTTGGAACTTCAACTGGGGTTTCAACAAGAGGAACAACTGGTGGAATTACTGATTTAGGTTTATATAATGCTGTAAATTCCTTGTTGGTTGTAACCTCATATCCATCAGGTTTTTCGTCCCAACGGTCAAATTCATATCCTTCAAGTGGTTCAACCTCTGGAATATCCTCTTCTGAAAGCAATTCGTTTGGTTGTTTGGTAACAAAATTGTTCCCATTCAGATTTCCATTATTGCCTTCATTGAAAGTTATGGTAAATGGGGATTGCGGTAAGGGAATAGCTTCCTTCTTTGTCTTTACAGCTAGATTTTTGCAAATCTCACTAATGTCTGCTCTTATATTATCACGTAATTGCATTCCCCAAACCCCTAAAACTACTATTTCGTCATAGCAATAGATAAAGCGGTTATCCACATACTTAATCGCATATTCAAGAAACTTCGATTCATCATTTTTTCCTGAATCTCGAAGAGTGTCTATTACGGTATTGTAATAAGCAAGTGTCTTATCTTTTATGATTGTATACTTTGTCAAATCATCACCTTGCAACTCCGACAGTAGTTGTGGCGTTTCATTATATTTTGTACCGTAAAAGACAATTGAATTACCTTCTTGAACAGGATGTGCTAAGAACCCCCGATATTTAGCTTCAATGTACTTATTTATTATACTAGGTTCTGCCAATATATAACGTCGAAACAACGTTTGACCATCAATGCCTTGTATAGCTTTGAAATATTTTAAATCGGTACTTAGCAATTGTTTCTTGCCTATTACTGTAGCCATAATTTTTAGTAATTTATGGTTTCAGATTCTTTAATAATGCTACCTAATTTTTCATTAGCAACTATATCATAATTTGGAATATCGCAAACAGATACGAAGCCTATTTTTAAACGATTGTACCACGATAGATAATTGTGATAACTTGGTAACGATTTCATTTCTTCTGGCTTGGATTGAATAATATCAGTCCAATTTTCTATTTTTTCAAACAATTCGGAAACTGATTTCTCTTTCGGATTAGTATGTTGGTCTAAAACTAATCCCAAATTATTATTCTCGTTTGCTTGACGTAAATCGCTGATTTCCGATTCGTCAAAATATTCAAAACCTACCGTATTGATACATTTATTCAAAAGTTCTGCACTTATGTCGGCAATAATTTCATAAGGAAAATCAGTTTTATTGTAACCATCAATATAGCGACGTATTTTTTCAGCAATTAGTTTGGCAAGACCTAATTTTTCAAACAGTTTTTGGAACAGTTCTGTCATATCCTGTAGTGCTGACGAACCTTCAGAAGCTAAAATTTGCTGGATTGTATTTTTATTATTAAGAGCTACATAGGCAATCCAATGTTCAAGTAATACCTCAGCTAACTGTTGCGCATTGTTTTTAATGAGATTGGAATTACTATGTATAAGTTCTTCTAAATCAATCTGTTTTAATTCGAGTTCGGTGCGAAAATATTCTTTTTGTTCTTCCGAAGTCTTCTCATAATGGGTACACAAACGTTCAAAATAAGCGTCAACAGTATCATTTTCAACAACTGGTATTCTTTGTCTATAAGTACTGTAAATGTTCATATTGATTACGTCTCTGTGTTCAATATCATCAATTTTTTTACGATAAAGTTCAAGTACAGCACCTTCGTCAATCATCAATTCCTTCATCAACTGTCCATAAAGTTTAATGCCATCCCCTCTGAAAGCAGTATCTAACTTGAACTGAATATCTCCAGCTATTGATTTAGCCTTTTGCAATTCCTTGTCTTTGTCATTGCTGTGGAAATGTTTCAGGAGTTCTGCACAAATAGTTTGAGAAATTTCATTGAGCTCAGTTTGTGTTTTTTCCAGTCTTGCCGAATTTATATTATTAGCGGCAATGGTGAGTTTTTCAATAATCAATTTTGTTCCGTCTTCGTTAATGCTTGCCGCTCTATCCCAAGATTCTGATGGATTTTCAAAATGGCGCTTTACAAAATCGAAGTCAATAAACGATCTCTTTAAGTCTTCTCTAAAATTAGGATAATCATTGTGGATCTTCTCTTCCTTTTCTTCTTTATATTGATTGAACCCTATATAAATTTGACTGTTAAATTCTGAGGATTTATCAAAATCTCGTAAAAGGAAGATGTTTTGGAAATTAGGATTGGATTTAGTCCAATCAATTAGCCAAGGGTAGGTATCTATTTTAAAAATTTCCTTCTCGAGTGTTTTTGAAAACCGTTGATTCCATCTTTCATTTAAAGACTGAATCTTACCTTGCTTATCATCATTATTGTCAAATTCCATATCTTTATTAAACCAAGTAGAAATTACAAATAATGGAGATACAGGTGATTTAAAGTTTTCACGTTCCGCAGAAGTTTTACCAATCATATTTCCAATCCAACTATTCAATTTTTCTGGCATAACACTCTGCCCTGATTGAGAATGTTTTTGGCAAAACAATAGTGTATTGATTCGCTCATAGCTTGAATATTTATTA
This sequence comes from Flavobacterium cellulosilyticum, assembly GCF_004349355.1. Lineage (GTDB taxonomy): Bacteria > Bacteroidota > Bacteroidia > Flavobacteriales > Flavobacteriaceae > Flavobacterium > Flavobacterium cellulosilyticum. Next base: position 346,370 of record NZ_SMFK01000001.1, read on the forward strand.
AATAAATAATCAACTCTTCCTCTTCGTAACAAAGTAGTTAACGAAAGGTCAGTTATTTTATCTTCACTAGTATTTTCTGAACGGCGAAGCCCGGGAAAATCCAATAAATCTGTTTGAGCAAGAAACGGTTTATTCGTTTTTATTGTTTCGGGTAATACAAAAATGAGTTCTGCGGTTAATGCACATAAATAGGGTTTTGAAAATTCAGTCATTTGTTCATTACCATCTCTATCTTTGTAAAAAACATTAGATTTTGCAGAATACTCTGTCTCTTGTCCTTTAAAGGAATCGTAGATTTCATCAAGACGACTAACATCAAGTAAAGTTCCTTTACTTCTCAAAACAGCATCAATTGGAAGATAAATTGTATCTGCAAAATTCAATTGCTTGTACTGTTTTATTAAATCATCAAACAGTTTTGTTAGTTGAGGATTAAAATTCCAAAATAAAGAAAAGACATCTTTCCATTCATCAGGAGATATTTTAGTAACTAAAACAGATATTTTTTCGAAAAAGTTAGCATCTTTTATGTTGTTATAAACCAATTTTGAGAAATTGTTATTGAAATAATCTTCAATATCTAAAATATCATCCTCAATGATTAAGTTTTGACAGTCCTGTTTATTCTTATAAATACTTTCAAATGAACTTATTTTTTCTTTAAGTTCTTCGAAACTTAAAGGCTTATTCACTTTTAAATTGTTGTAATAAGCCTCACATATTACCAAAATTATATCCGTTGGTGAGAGTAATTTTGCTATAATAGGAAAATCTGGATTAATCCATTTGTATTTAGTAGAAAATCTTGTAACAACTGAAGTTGATTCCATTTCATTGCCTCTAGGATTGATTTGATTTTTGAAGTCAAATTCATTGCCTAAACCGTCAAGAACCATAAATGGTTTACCCGCTTCTGATAACAATGCGCTGACAAGATATGATTTGCCTGCTTGACTTTCTCCATACATAGCTGCTGCTGGATTTCCTTCTAAAGCGAATTTCTTTTTATTCAACTTACGACGGCAATCTACCATATTTCGGTAAGCATTTTTCTGCTTTTCTCCATCCAACGAATTTTTAATCCAAGCGTTAGATTTTTTTATTAGTTCGAGTTGAGTTTGTATCTTTTGTTCCATTATTTTGTCTCCTTAACTTAATTGTGTGCAGTATTAATATTCAATGAAAAAATCCCGGAATCAAGCCAGAAATTTTCAACTTCACTCATACTTTGAACCTGTAAAGTGAAAAAATTCGTGGGTTTAGAATTACCATCTTTATCTAAAACTTCTTCAAGACGTAATAATTCTATGTCTTCATTTATATCTCGAACTATAGTTATTTTTAGAGGCATACTCTTTAGAATCTTTGCCTTTTCATCGTCAATTCCAGTTTGAACTGCATTTCTATCGTTCTCGTTTTCTAATCTCCCTTTAATGCGGTCTTCAAGTTTAAATTCATCGAAATCAAAGATGTAAAATGGTCGCGAAGGGTATGAGGAAATATCTAATTGCCGGACACCAATTCTTAATGGCAAAGTGGAAATTTCTATTGTTGCTCTATTGTTATCAGGAGAAATAATAGTTTCATAAAATTCAAATTGTTCATTGAGTTTACCAAAGAAATTGGTTTTAGGAAGCAATTTTTCTTTCAGCTCCTTCAGGTTTAACGAAAAGCCATTCAAACCTCCATTTTCGGCAAGATATCCTATCATAGCACCCGTAGTGATAATTGATTTAGGATTTATAAATTTTCCATTCCCATCAATAAATTTATAGCGTTTATCTTGGGGATACCAACGACCAACTCTATAGTCGTTCATCGATTTCAGACGATTAGGGGAAATTGCATAATACTTCAAAAACAAATCAGTTAATGGCTTAAGCGATGTTGGTCGCCCCGAAAGCAGTACAATGTCACAATCATAATAGGAAAACAGTGCAGAAATTTTACCTATTAATGAATCAAAAGTCTTTTCTATAATAGCTGAAATAACTTTTCTTTCAAATTGCCATTGTAACGATTCTAATTCAAAACCAAAATGTTGTTTGAAATGATTCAGTACATTTTGTGTTGGTAGATTATTGCCAAAAATTTCATTGAACGACAAGATTTTACTTTCCAAATTATTTTGGTTTATCAATTCAAGATAATAAGATACAATAGGAACAGAAACCTGTAAATTAAAATCAGCACGCAATTGTTTATTGCGAAACGACATTCCAGTGTTGCCTCCAAAAAAATCGTTGTTTTTCTCAATAATTACGTTAGGCAATATATTTAATGATTTCATTTTCTTTTCTATTGGCGAATATTTACCTTCAACAATAAGTTGGTGGATAAGTTCTTTAAGTAAATCATCGCCAGCCTTATAAAAACTTTCCCAAAATAATGGAATTGGTGTTAAATTACATTGTTTTGCAGTGTCATCGTATTTATAAGAAGCAATCATTACATCCGTTGTTCCTGCACCAATATCTACTGATCCAATTGTGAGTGTTTTTTTATTATAATCTCCCAAATCCTTCCTTAATTTTCCATAGAAATCAAAATAATCTTTTACATTATTTAGATAACGTTCGCTAATTTCTGCATACAGAAAAACAAATTGCGCAGCAGTAGCTTCATCGTAAATCCATTCGGTTGGTACATCTGATGCCAAATGTTTTTTTGCTGAAGGAATTACTTTAATATCTGCACGGGCTTGTTTTTCATCAATTTCAGAATGATATGTATCCCCGTAGAAACGGTCAAGCATAATAGCTGCATCTTCAGCGCATTTACGCAAGGCAGTCTGCTCAACACGCGACATTGCAGTTGGGCAGGTGACAATTATTCTACCTATTTTTCGGGGAAGAGATTCATTACCCCAATGACTGCGTTGCTCAAAACTATTGATTTGCATATTTGCTTGTGCTACTATTTCCAGAAAAGCAAAAGTCATTAAAGCTTTTCGAGAATAATGCATTACAATACCACCGTTGCCTTCAGTATTTAAGGAACCATCTGAATTTAATTGTTCAGATATACCTTTAATGTAAATTGGTTTAGCTCTTTCGCCATCAAACTGCACAAAATCCCATTCCTGTTTCTGAGGTTTCGTATCCCATAAAAAACGTTTAGGGCTTGAAAAAGTACTTGTTTTTTCCGCACCAGTATTCATATTGACTGACTTATGTACGAGTTGATTTGCTTCTTTACCTAAACGAATCATACTAGGAAATACAAACTGCTGGCTATTTTCCAGTCCTAAATTACCTCCAAAATCAGCTTCACGGAAAGCCAATCGCATATCAAAAGATTCATTGCATTTGTTGAGTTTATTATTTGAGACTGGTTCGGTAAAATCTTGTAATTCTAGCGGGCTTGTTTTTGTAAAATCACTATTGTCAAATAATACGGCACAAGTGCGTGAATTACCTATATCTACCACCAAATCGACATTGCCATAAGCTACGTTTTTATTGGAAAACAAAGTGATTTTTGGTAAATTATTGAGTTGTTGAATATATCTGATTAAATATATGTATTGTGCCAGATAATCTAATTTTGGTTTTTGACCTCGAAAATCATTTATGTTTTCAACATTGTGAAAGTGCTTGAGTAAAAATTTATCTACCCAATCGCAGTTAAATGCTTCCGAACAATAGCCAACTAATTTGTACTCATTATTACATAAAGCATACTCTTTGGATGAGTCGTAATTACTAGTAAATACTGGAGTTTCATTCAAATCTTCCTCTTCAAATCCATCTTTTTCAAATGCACTTCTTGTATCGAAAGCCAGCAAAAGATTGTACTTTTTTAATTTTCCGGTTGATTCAACTGGTATTAGTTTGCACCGACACCAATTATTTGGGCCAGATTCTGACTTGTTGCCGTTAAGTAAAAAAAATGGTAAAGGCAACCAAGTGTTTTCAAATTTTTCCCAGTTTACCCTGCTGATGGATACCTGAAAACAACCTGAGTCTTTATCGTCATTTGTATCAATTGGAATTGGGCTTTTGCCTTCTGTAATAAAATCATCCTTTATATTTTCCCAGCTTTCGGTTACTTTTCCGTTCATTGCATAACCGAGTTCCGACAAGTCAGCTTTTTTTACCCATACTTCTTGGTCTGAAAATAAATGAGCTATTTCCAATTTTAATTGATTATCTTCAATATCGAACCATTCGTGAAAGTACATCTTAAAATTATCATTTGTGTCAATTTCGATTGGGAACGTCAAATATTGAATACCAGAATTAGCTATCAAATTCATATTTATTATTTTAAAGTAAAGTAATGGTGTAGGTTGTTTCTAGAAAAATCCAAATTTATTCTGAATCAAATTTATGATATTGAATACTTGAATTACAGATAAGTGAGATTCTTTTCATTAAACTTAAATTTATTGATAACTATAAAAACGTAAATTTAACATTTTCTTATAAATAACCTATTCAAATTTTAAACTGGCTATTTTTTTACAAAACTAACGATATTAAAAATATTCATTTTACGGGTTTCCACATTTGATAAAAAAATTTAATCACTTTGAATTCTGTGTGTCTATTACCATTTGAAGATCGTATAAGTAAATCATATCCGTATTGTTATCCGGCATTTGTGCCAGATGAATTAAATTGATATTTTGGCACAATGATTTTTCTCCTAAGAGATCTTGAAGAATGATAAAAACGGCTTGTTTTAATGTTTTGGTGTTACACTGTAAAGTATAGTTTTTCAGGAAAATTATAATATCCCATTTTTTAGTGTTTTCATCGAAATCTAAAGATTTAAACTTTAATTCACTGATTTTTAATGTTATTTCTTGGAACACGTAAGGAGTGTCTAGTCCAGCAATTATTTCATTTATTCGTTCGGTTGGCTGGATGAAAGCGGTGAATTTCCAGCTCTTCAATTGTGGTGCATTATCGACCAAAGTAATTACCTGTTTAAAGTATTTCGGGTTGCCGTTGGCGGTTATTATGAGTTCGGTTTTGCCAATGTCATTTTTTGGAAAGACAATTATAAAGTCAATTTCTCTGCAATAGTAGTTGAGGTTTTTGTTTATCCAAAAGCTTATGTTTTTTTGATTTTTAGGGGTTTCGTTTATAAGGTTTTTGATGGTTTGATTGTTGTCTTGGAACCAGTTCCAGAAGGTGTTGATTTTTTTCATTTGTTTTTTGTTTCAGGTTTAAAGTTTCAGGTTGCTTCTAGATACAATTTTTAAGTGAAAAACTTAAAAATCACTCGAAGTGACGAACTTGTTTCGTTCCTCACAATGACCCTTCGCCAAGCTCAGGGCAGGCAATTATCGTTTGTCTTTTGATGATGAGGTAAAGGCAATGAGGTTGAACATGTTTCTCATTCTCGAACGAACCCGGTTTCCGTATAGATCTTCGAGTTCGGAGGCAGATAGGTTTGTGGTGATGTGAGTAAAAGTGTTGTTATCCACAAACTGGTCGTAACGGCTGAGGATGATTTCGGCCATTACGTTACAATCGTTTCCGAAGTGTTTGATTTGTTTTTCACTTCCTAAGTCGTCAAAACAATAAGGATTTAGTCGCTTTTGCAAAGGAGACTTATTGGTGTATGGATTTAAACTTTCATAGCCATTGGCTCCAAATTCAAAGGCAATTTCCCGACAGGGTTTTATTTTAAATTCATATCCTTTACGGGAAAATAAATTACATAGATTCATCAATGTCGTTTTTCCGCAACCAACTGGACCAGAAATCAAAAGTCCTTTATTGAGATTGAGGTTTAGTTTTTTGGCATTTTCTTCATCTCTAATGCAATAAATTATCAATTTGTATATAATTTCCATGTCTTCCGGAAAAGTCCTGAAATTGACTCCGTAAAGCAATTGTCCTTGTGCTTCCAGAAATTGCACGCATTTCTTGAAATCATAGATTTTTACGTTTTTTTGTATTTGAAATGTTGACCGGATATCGTTACAATGGTTCTGCATAGTTTTTGTGAATTGTGGTTTGAAGATTGCCTGGCGTTGGGGTGCTGTTGTTTTGCATTTGTTTTGTTATGGGATTGAACTTTTGTGCATTGAGAATCCAATTACGCGCTGCCGCTTTCCAGTCTTTCATTTTCGATTTCCCTCCCACTAACCAACCGTTGCTTTGAAAATGATTGAAGAATTTTTCGGCTTCGATCTCGGAATTATTTTGCTCTTTGAAAAAAACTAAAACATCATTCCAATCTGGCGGGATTGTGTCTTTCGGGATTGTGTCTTTTTTTTCGCGCAACTTTTTTTTATTTTCTCCTTTTGGAATTAATTCTAATTCCTCCGTTTTTAAATTTTGTGTTTGTTCTCCCAAGTTTAAAATGTTTATACTGTTTGTATTGTTTATACTGTTTATAGAAGATACCAGCGCATGTTCAGTGCCTGTATCACTACTTGTCTGTTGCTTGTTTAGTGCTTGTTCAATCGTTTGTTCATTTTTTAACCCTTTGCGGTCTTTTTTTTGAACTGGTTTTAAGTCATCTGAAAAATTGATGAGGTGTACCAAACTACCTCGAAATGGATTGTAGGACGGCTCATATTTCAAATATCCTTTGTCGTGCATTTCCCTCATGCATTTATGGTAGGTTGCTTTAGAACATATTTTACTGATTCGCATTACCTCATCGCGGGTAATGCTAATTGGATTCTGAAATCGGTTGAGGTTCCAAAACTGGAAAATGGAAATATACAGACTGATATGTGTAGGATTGAGAGAGTTGTCCAGGACAACTTTATCAAAAAATCCCGTGAGGTGTTTGATGTAGTTCATTTTTGAGAAGTATTAAGATTAGAGTATTAAGAATTAAGATCCATAGTCTGGATTATGGGTTGAGTACTTTTAAGATGTCCTCATACTTGTAATAAATAATGCTGCCAATTTTGGTGAAGTGTAGGGTTCCGTTGATACGTAGATTCTGTAATGTACCGGGAGAGATTTTTAGCAGTTTTCGGACTTCGGATGATTTTAACCATTGAGCTGGCTGTTCTTGTTTACCGACTATTTCTTTGATTTCTGCAAGCATCACATTGCTAAAATTTAGGAGGTCTCTTTTCGTGATGGGTTGATGATTGAGTAGTTCTAAATTGTCTACTCCAGGGAATAATTTTTTGGGATGTAAGTTCATAATCAAAATCGTTTAATTGTTATGAGACAAATTAATTTCATTTGTTTGACATTTAAACCCAAGGTGAACCCAAGTTGGGTGTTATTTTGCCTCAAATTGCATTAAATCCCTTTGTTTATACGGGTATTTTTTTTTCAAAACATGAAAAACTCCGTTTTGGCAAAATTGGCAAATTGGACTGTTTTAGGTCAAAAATGGCGTTTTTGGGGTAAAAACCCAATACAACCCAAGGTTGGGTAATAAATTCTTACAAAATCAATGTTTGACCAAAAAAAAACCTAGCAATTGCTAGGTTTAATCAAATTCATCGTTGATATTTTCATCTAAATTTTCAGAAAGTCCGTTTAGAAACTTACCTTTTGGATCGGGTCTGTTTTTAATGTCGGTAAAGCATCGATAGATGCTATTGTCTAATTGTATATTGAACGCTCTACTAAACTCCTCTGCAATTTCTTTAATCCCGGTGTTCCCACCGTTAAACATTTTTTGGTAGTAGAGCGAATAAATCAACTCTACCATTTCAATTTTGGTACCCGTCCAAGTGAGTTTTGATTTTACGACAGGATGTTTTGTATTGCAGCTGTTCTTGATTTGCTCAATTTTTTCTTCCAAGTAAATTTCTAAAATATCATTTGCAATGATACTGGCCAATTTCAAATCATGGGAAGTACACAGTTTTTTATCGAAATTTATTAAAATTATATCCGAGTTGATTATCTCTTTATCTGAGTTTCTAATAAAATATAAATGATCATTGTAACTACTGCCAGAACGGAAGTATTTGTAAAACTCCTTGTCTTTTTTGGAAAATTGATAACAAATATCAAGTGCTTTTTCGTAATGCTTTATTTTAAGTTTTTTGCTATTGGAAGGGGATTTCAACTCGATTTCCAATATCTTCTTATATAAAATATACTTTGAGGTAATCTTAATTTTTAATTCTTTAAAAAAGTGTATCTCATCTTCAACAGAATTGAATATATACTTTTTCAACCATTTGAAAAGCTCTTTAAGTTTTATTTGAATATACTGAAGTACTAGTTTTGCCTGACTAATAGGATCGATGGTTGCCTTTTTAATTTTTTCAATTTCCAATTCAAATTCACAAAAGAAAGCCGAGCAATATATTTGCATAGATGAGTTTTAGTTTACAAAATATCAAACTAAAGTATGCTATTATTACAAAGTTAAATCTTACGTAAAAGTTAATTATTTTAAAATGACTTGCCAAATTTTTATTAATGTCTTGATTTAATTGGTCTTGTCAAGCTTCATTTGATTCGTGTTTTTAAACTTTTCTTTTAGTATCATCATATCATTGCTAATTTTTTTGTCTAAAATCTTAGCATAGTGTTGGGTTGTTTTTAAGTTGGTGTGCCCTAACATTTTACTTACGGTTTCAATTGGCACACCATTGGAAAGTGTTACGGTCGTCGCAAAAGTATGTCGAGCAATGTGAAACGTTAATTCCTTATTGATTTCACACAAATCAGCAATTTCTTTTAAGTACGCGTTCATTTTTTGATTGCTCAAGATAGGTAAGAGACGATTTTCATTAATACAGGTTGGATGATTTTTGTATTTATCGACAATTTCCATTGCCATGGGTAACAACGGAATTTTGGAAGTGGTATCCGTTTTTTGACGGTTCTTAAAAATCCATTTGTCACCATCTATACCCAAACTAATATGGTTTTTTGTTAGCTGTTTTACGTCAACATACGCCAACCCGGTAAAGCAGCTGAAAATAAAAATATCACGAACCATCGCTATTCTTTCTATTCTGAAATCCTTATTGATAATGTTTTGAATTTCTTCTTCTGTCAAATATACCCTCTCCACTTCTTTGACTTTAGATTTGTAATTAAAAAATGGATCCTTGTTCAACCATCCATTGGCCAAACATTGGTTGACTATTTTGTGGAAGTTTTTGATGTATTTTACTGCCGTATTATTCGCGCAATTCCGGACGCTTCGCAAATAGAATTCGTATTCTGTAATGAAGGCATGATCTATTTTGGAAATTTCGATATCAGACACGTTGTATTTCCATTGCAGAAAATCTTTAGTGTGACTGAGGGAGGTTTTGTATCGTTCTAGTGTGCCAGGTGCATATTCGATCCCAACAAGTTCTTCCATTTTTCGGTTGTGTTCTACAAATATAGGAATGAGCATTCGTCCACGTTCTTGGATTCCGAGAAGTTTATTTTTGAAGACTTCAATTGTTAGAATTTCATTTTGGTGTATCAATTCCATTTGGATGTTGAATATTTTCGCTTTCAGCAAATTTAGATATTCATTTAATGAACGAGCATCTTCTGAATTGCCCTTCATTTTAGACATTTCTGGAGACCATTTACTGGAATCAATAAATTTTTTGGTGCTGAACTCCATTCTCTTTCCGTCAACAGTTAATCTTACATAGATTGGTAATTGACCCGCTGCATTAGGTTTTGTGCTCTTCGCATAAAAGTGCAAGGTGATTTTTGTTTTCATAGTTGGTAACCTTTTAATTAGTATTCAATTTAAATTTCTAAGAGAAACCAAACAAGATGTTCAAAAGGAGAACGCATCAATAAACATGTTGCTGAACCCTTTGTTTACAAGACTTAAGGCGATTTAGCGAGACCCTAGATTTGAGATTTTCTAGGGTCTCGATTTTAACTCTTAAAAGATGAGATTTGATGACTAATTTGACTATGTAGTAAAAGTAAAAACCCCGTAAATCCTAAGATTTACGGGGTTTTGATACCATTTGTTTTTATACTGGCAGAGAGGATGGGATTCGAACCCACGATGCAGTTACCCACATACTAGCTTTCCAGGCTAGCTCCTTCAACCACTCGGACACCTCTCTATTTTATTGGTTTGCAAAGAACACGAAAAAAATTGATTTAATAAAATTATAAATCAATTTTTATGATAATTCTCCCCTTAATGAAGTTTCAAACATCGATTTAAAAATAGCTTGGGGAACATTTTGCCCTAATAGCCACATTAATTTAGTGATTGCAGCTTCGGTAGTGATGTCTTTACCAGAAATAATACCGATTTCTTTCATTTCGGAACTGGTTTCATATTTACCCATGATAACACTCCCAATGGAGCATTGCGTCACATTTACAACTTGAATTCCTCTAGCAACTGCCTTTTTTAAAAGTGCTAAAAACCAATCTTCTGTAGGTGCATTTCCAGCTCCATACGTTTCTAAAATAACTCCTTTGAGTTCAGGAATAGTAAAAATGGCCGCTAATACTGTTTCACTCATCCCCGGGAATATTTTGACAATGGCCACATTGTTTTCGAATTGTTTATGAATTTTTAAATTCTTTACTTCTCTCTTTGGTAAAAATAATTCGGGAAAAGTCTTCAAATTAACCCCCGATTCGATTAGCGTGGGATAATTAGGGGATATAAATGCATTGAAATTTTCGGAATTTATTTTTGTTGTTCTATTGCCTCGATATAATTTGTTCTCAAAATAGAGACATACTTCTGTTATTGCTGGGGAATTATCCATTTGCAAAGCAGCAATTTGAATAGCGGTAATTAGATTCTCTTTGGCATCCGTTCTTAAATCACCAATTGGCAATTGTGAGCCAGTAAAAACTACGGCTTTAGACAAATTTTCGAGCATAAAACTCAATGCTGAAGCCGAATATGACATCGTATCTGACCCATGTAAGACTACAAATCCATCAAATTGTACGTAATTATCGTCAATAATAGTTGCCATTTTTGTCCATTGCTCTGGACTCATATTCGAAGAATCAATCGGGGTTTCAAAAGAAATAGTTTCGATTGCACAATCCAATTGCTTTAATTCGGGTATTTTTTTAAGTAGCCTACTAAAATTAAATGCTTTCAAAGCACCAGTGTCAGAATCTTTCATCATACCTATGGTTCCACCAGTATAGATTAAAAGAATTTTGACTTTATTCGGCATTTCCGTATTTTAATTTATTGACCACTGGATTAGCATACATATCTAAAAAGCCTTGCTTAGCTACTTCATGCTCATGATCGATGCGCATTTCGAGTCTACGTTCAAATAGCAATTTTTCGTTTCCAGTGTACAAATGAGAATAAGTAGTGGAATTATTGACAATATCATAAGCGATATAATTTGTTGTCCACAATTTATAATTACTTAAAATAGAATTATCAATTACTTGTGCCAAAGCTTGTATTTGCTTGTTTGATGTGTCAAAATTAGATTTAATTTCATCGATTTCAGTATCGAGAACATCACCTATATGGATATGAATTCTTTTCTTTTGTCCAATTATTCCACTAAGTAAAGTCATGAAATCTTCATTTTTCTCTTTAATGTAAGTTTCATTATTTGCTTCGGCGATCAATTGAGGCATTTTTAATGCATCTGTTGGGTCATATTCATACGAAATTGAAACCGGAACGACTTTTATTTTCTTAAAATAATCCATTAAATTCGGTTCGTCAGATCCCATTCCAATCATTTTCAAAACCCCAGAATTGGTTTCATCATTACCATCTTTTGTGCGTCCTTCTCGTTGCGCAATCCAAACGGAACGGTTCTCATGCAATAACATTTGAGCCATATATTCTGCCAATAATTTAGAACTTAGCAGCATTTCTCTGGGAGTCAAACCGCGTTGCACCAAAAAATTCCTGTTTAGTTTAGCTAATATCTTTAAAAAAGGTTTCTTTACTAAATTATCTCCAATAGCAGAAGATGTCATATTTAAACCATGCTCAAACAAGCTGGCATTTAATAACGTAGTATCTAAAACAATATCTCTGTGATTTGAAATATAAAGATAAGCAGTGTTTTTTTCTAACTTTTCAAAACCAGAAGTAGTCAAGCCATCAGAACTTTTTCCTAAGACTTGCTTCACACCATAATAAATAAAGTTGCATTGAAAATCCCTTACGGAATACGTTTTTTTAAGCTGTGCTTTCCAAATTGCATCCTCTACCCCAGGAAAACAAAAACACATTAAAGCTTTCATCATTGGATGATCAATAACTTTTAAAATCCCTTCGTTTATCTCGGAATCATAAAAGGGACGAATAGCGTCAAATTTTTCCATTATAATTTTCAATTTAATACGACAAATGAACAAAAAAAATACTAAAGAATTGAAATATCAGCTTTAAATACCAAAAATATGTTTCGAATTTTCAGTTGTAACCTCCGCAATTTCTTGGGTTGTAGTAGTATAAATTTTGGATAGCTTATCAACAACATTCACTAAATAACTACTTTCATTGCGTTTCCCTCTATATGGAACCGGTGCCAAATAAGGCGAATCGGTTTCTAGAACGATATGTTTTAAATCGATTTGATTCAAGAATTGATCAATTTTTCCGTTTTTGAAAGTTACAACTCCTCCAATACCTAGCTTCATATTATACGAAATCGCTTGTATCGCCTGCTCGTAAGTCCCCGAAAAACAATGAAAAATTCCGAATAAATCCGCTGATTTTTCGGTTTCCAGAACTTCAAAAATTTCATCAAAAGCTTCACGACAATGGATTACAATTGGTAATTTGTATTGTTTTGCTAATTGTATTTGTTTTCTAAAAGCCTTTTTCTGTTCTTCTAAATGGGTTTTGTCCCAATACAAATCGATACCTATTTCACCAATAGCATAAAACTTTCGTTTCAATAATTCTTCTTCTACATGCTGCAATTCTTCCAGATAATTCTCCTTTACGTGAGTAGGATGCAATCCCATCATCAGGAAAATGTTTTCAGGGTATGCTTTCTCTAAATCGTACATCGATTGTGTATAGGCAGAATCTATGGCTGGTATAAAAAACCGAGAAACACCAACATCAATTGCACGTTGGATCATTTCATTGCGGTCTTCGTCGAATTCGTCGGAATATAAATGGGTGTGAGTATCTGTAATTATCATTATAAACTTTTAAGTTGCAAAGATACAATGTTCATTAAAAAACAAACCATATAAGGAATTTAAGGTCAGATAAGAATTTAGGGGGGTTCTTAAATAAAATTATTACCTTATATGGATCTAATTATATTAATCCAATTCATTCAGCAATTGCTGCACTTGATCGTAATCCTCAAAATCATCAGGAATAGTCAATAATATTTCTTTACATGATTTGTATTCTTTTTGTTTTAATTTTGAAAGTGCCAAATACCAATTCGCTTTGTTTTTATATACAGAAGTTCCTGATTTTATTTCCGCCAAATTAGTTTCTGCTTTTTGATATTGATTGTTTTCCAAAAGGGAAACCGCATAGAAATATTGAATTTCAGGCGATTTATTTTCCTTTAAAATAGTTTCAAAATAAGGAATGGCTTCTTTGTATTTCTTAGCGTTAAAGGCGACTTCGGCTAATTTTAAATTTTCGTTAACGGAACTTCTTTCGGTAAAATAAGCGTTTTCAGGATTGTTATAATCATCGAATGATGGATTTATATTTTGAAAAAAGAACATTCCCATCAGAATTGCCACCGAAGCCGCAATAGCATACTGCCAAGGTTTAAATGAAATTACTTTAGATTTTTTAACTTTGAAATGTTTCTTAGAAATTGATTTTATATTTTTCTTAAACGCATTTAATTCCTCTTTGTTTCCAAATTTATTTTCCAAATGCAAATTCAACTCTTTGAAAATCGCAAAAGAAGCAGCAAATTCTTGGTCTTGGGATAATTGTTTTTCAAAGTTAGCTTTTTCCTCGGCAGACAATTCGTTTGCAAGATACTGGTCGAATACGATGTAGTTTTCTTCGCTCATGGCTAAGTGATTTTTAATGATTTATAGCGATTTGTTTCTTGAATCCACTGGGTTAATTGACCCACACACAACGATTTTTTCTTTCGAACATAACCATAAGTTACATTAAGTTTTTCGGCAACTTCCTCCATCGATTTGATGGCGAAACTTAATTTCAATAACTCTTGGCATTTGTCACCCAATTTTTCGAACATCAAATCAAAAAGTTGTTGCTTTTCGTTGAACATTTCGGTTTCCGCAACCATTTGCTCAGTAGATTCATCTATAGATAGCTTTTCCTCATCAATTGTTACCCCTTTATTCGAAGATTTTTTAATCTCATTGAGCCATTTTCTTTTACACAATAAAAAAAAGTAAGCATCAAACGGACAAGTGAGTTGCAAGGTATTGGCTTTAGCCTGATTAAAAAGCAAAATCATAATTTCCTGAATCACATCTTGTGCCCTGTTTTCGTCTCCTGAATTGTTCTTTACATAATGAACCACTTTAGGCACAAACTTCTTATAAATAGTTTGAATTATCGCCGAATCATTTTTGGCAAGTCCATTTATATAAATCTGGTCGGGATGAATTTTAGTACTCATAAAAAAACTTTTTCCGAAAATAATAAAAAAAGGGGTAACAATTTTAAAACCGAGTTGATATATAGTCGTAATCGTTCTTTTAGCATTTTAAATTGAAACAAAGGGTAACAAAATATATCAGAAGTTGTTCTAAACTTGAGACTCGATTTATAGTAAATAAAAAAAACGAAAACAAGGGTAACAATATCAAACCCGAATTGATATAACAATATAAACTAAATAATAAATAACAATTAAACACTAGAAATTATGAAATCAACGATTCACGCACACCAAAAAAACAATTTTAAACATGTAAGTAAAAATCAAATTAAAAAAATCGGACTATTCGCTTTAGCAACAATCGTATTTGCAAGTTGTACTAACAATGACGAAACCACTCCAACGCCTCCAGCGGCAGCAGCTTTCAAAGGAATCAACGAAGCGGGAATCAAGAAAAACACCCAAAGTTTTACCGCCACAGCTGGAACAGGAACGATCACTTTGACATCTGCCAAAGGAGTAGTAATCTCACTAAACGGAAACGTACTTACCAAAAACGGAAACCCAGTAACTGGCGCAATCGACATTACTTTTATTGAATTATTCGACAAAGGAAATATGCTTATCACCAACAAACCTACCATGGGTATGATGCCCGACGGTAAAAAAAGTATGCTGAAATCTGGTGGAGAATTTTTTATAAAAGCTTCACAAGGCGGAGTTGATTTAGCAACAACAGGCGGAATCCAACTTCACGTTCCTGTAAATTTAACTGGAACACTCGATACTGGAATGACATTTTGGGCCGGTGACACCATAGACGCCGATAATCTAGCATGGGTACGACCTGGAACTGCAGGAGCAGCAGGAGGGCAAAAAGACGGAAATGTTGATTTTAAACAAAACAGTTACAATGTGTCTTTTGGTAACTTTGGATGGACAAATGTCGATAAATTCTATAGCGACCCACGACCAAGAACTACAATTCTAGCCGCCGTTCCAACTGGATACGACAATACCAACAGTGCCGTTTATTTGTCGTATGATGGCGAAGGTCAAAATGCTTTAGCCAAATTAGATACTTACAATTCTACTACAAAACAATTTAGCGAACATTATGGTCAAATTCCAATTGGATTAGCCTGTCACGTGATTTTTGCTACCGCAGATAACGGAAATTGGAGATACGCCATCAAAGCGGTTACCGTAGCAGCAGCAGACGTTTACACTTTTACATTGGCTGAAACAAAGGTAGTAACCGAAGCCCAAATGGTAGCCGCCATCAACGCAATACAATAGCACAAAAAACATAATATTTAACTAAAGTGGTGATTTGCTCACCACTTTTTTCTATTTTTAAAAATTATTAATGCATTTATCCAGCATGTCATTGCTTAAAGGAATCGAGGTGAGAATCAGGAGCTTTTTCCTGCTGTACGCTATATCTTTTCCTGGCTAAAGAAGCCAGAAAAAGGATGCCGCTTCCATCAGGGCTAAAACCGAATCGACTATGAAAAACCTATTATCTCTATTCGCTTTACTATTCTATTTTTGTCTTCCTCAGTTTGCCGAAGGACAAACCAAAGTAAAAGACACTGTTACAAGACGTGCTACGATTACCTACAATCAAAAAGGAAATGCAGTAACTTTCAAACCTGAAACTCCTCCATTAATACCCATTGCTGGCGCACCAAA
This sequence comes from Flavobacterium cellulosilyticum, assembly GCF_004349355.1. Classification (GTDB taxonomy): domain Bacteria; phylum Bacteroidota; class Bacteroidia; order Flavobacteriales; family Flavobacteriaceae; genus Flavobacterium; species Flavobacterium cellulosilyticum. The sequence goes on from NZ_SMFK01000001.1 coordinate 362,508, forward strand.
ACCATCCTATACTTATTTATGGGAATTGGGCGATGGCCATTACAGCAAAGAAGCCGAACCCAAACACGTCTACAAAAACAAAGGAACGTATAACGCACGACTTGCCGTAACCAACAATTATGATAACGGAAAACCACCCGCAACTCGACCAAAAGTTATCGCTGTAACAGACATTTCCAATGAAGTGTATACCGATATTGCTTCAATCGAAAACCAAAACGGACTGGCGATTCAAAAAAATTGCGACCCCATTCCTGACCAACAGATGGAAGTGATTGTTAGCTATCAGAATATGGATAATTATGTGACTGACGGAAAATTGTATCTCTTTTTTAACGAAACGCAATTCAAAAACAACAATTTTTATTTGGTCGATTTTAGGACGTATGCTGGCGAACGCGAAGTCAAAGAAAATCTTGTCGCTACTGTTGATGATGTAGACAATTCAGGTTCCTATTTGGCTTCCGATAATGCATTGGCTACACCCAAAAAATATCAAATCACCACAACCCAAGAAGACGTAGACTTTAGTTTAAAAGAGGCAAAAAACTCCTATAAAAACGCCACCCTTTTTGAATTCGACGGTGTCAATCCGGGAGAAACCAGAAACATCTTCCTTACTTTCAAAACAACTCCCGAAATGATTAAGGACACCAGCGCAACGGTGACTATGCGCAGCATTTTTGTTCCCAATCGAAGTTATAAAAACCATAAAGTCAAAAACCTCGAAATGGAAATCGTCACTTCTCACGATCCCAACAAAATGGGCTCCAACGGAAGTTTTATGAACTACAGATTGGTCCGATTCAAAAGAGTCAACTTCAAAACACGTTTCCAAAATAATGGCGTAGGTCCAGCTAGAATGATTCGGTTAGAAACAGACATTCCGGATATGTTCGACAAAAAAACATTCCAAATCGAGGACTTGTATCCCAAATGTCCTATTTGTCCAAAAGGCGAAGAACCTACAACGAGTTGTTTGGACACCATCATCAAGCAAAATCAAATTTTCTTTACGTTCAAAAACATCTATTTACCAGGAAGTTCTCAAAAAAATGTCAAAGAAATTGACAGCACAAAAGGCTTTGTAAAGTATTCCATGAAATTCAACAAAGACTTTCATAAAGTAAATACCAAAAGTAGAACCGCCATTATTTTTGACAAAAACGAACCTATCATAACTAATTATGCCACTACCCGATTCACTCCAGGAATATCAATTGGTGCAAAAGTCGGATACAATTACTATCCCGACCTAGAAAAATCCCGAAGTTATTTTGTGGGCGCCACAATTTCTCCTTTTAAATCGTATCGTTATTATTGGCAAGCAGAATTTGTGAATAGCTTGAATTCTTATAACAGCGCTACTACTACTGAAGATGCATTTGTCCAAAACTCAAATGGAGTTCGTCAATTGCAACGTACCACTACTACGTCAGAAATCAAAAATATCAATTGGGAAATACCCGTTTTGATGCAGTATAACATCAACAACTATATTGGAATAGGAGCAGGATTACAAGCTAATATCGATGTTGCTGCAAAACAAAATCAACAACAAACCATTGCTACCTATGAAGGAATAAGCGATAAATTAATAATAAACTCAACTGAAAAAACGAATACCATTTCCAATTCATTTACCAATATAAAAACTGGCATTTTATTCGATTTAACCCTTGGCGCCGCTAGAATTGGACCAAGTTTTGGAGCGCGTTACGTGATGAATTTCAAGGAGAATTTTAATTATGTGCAGTTGTATGGTATTTGGAAGTTTTAAATTAAACACAAAAGACACAAAAGAAAAAAAATCACAAAAGAAAAATTATGCTACTAACGAAAACTTATTTAAAGGATTTAACTTATAAAATAAATGGAGCTGCAATAGAAGTTCATAAAGAATTAGGACCTGGATTACTAGAAAGTGTTTATCATAAATGCATGAAAACTGAATTAACTCTAAGAGGAATTTCATTCAAATCTGAATTGAAAGTAAAAATTAATTTCAAAGGAAATGAACTTGAAACGGATTATAGATGTGATCTATTAGTTGAAGATTGCATAGTATTAGAATTAAAAGCACAAGACAATCTCCCTCCGATTCATCAAGCACAAATATTGACTTATATGAAATTATTAAAGAAACCAAAAGGAATATTATTTAATTTTCATTGTATTAACTTATACAATGAAGGTCAAAAAACGTTCGTAAACGAATACTTTAGCCTTTTAGATGACTAATGATTTTGTAGATTGCAGAAACCAATTCCCTTTTGTGACTTTTGTATTCAATCCTCTCGTCTTTTGTGCCTTTTGTGTTTTTAAATAAAGTAATGATAAAAATAGCGCATTGTTTTCTACTACTTTCAACTCTAATTATTTTTGGACAAAATCCACTTACCCAAGAAGATAAAATTTATAATGCTGTTGATGCCTTTACAGCAAAACCAACTATCGATGGTCTACAAAAACTTGACGCTACTGAAAAAGATTTTTGGAAAAATCCAAAACCAAAAACCAAAAACGAACTTCTGGCAATTGTAGTTTTAAATTGCAACAAAGCCTATTATGAAAATCAAATTGGGCAAACCAGTCAAGCGATTTCAACCTACGAAAAAGCATTGCAAGTATATCAAAAGAACACCCTTTCCAATTACGACATTAGCGAATATTGCCTGAAACCTTTAGGCAATCTTTACACCATTATTGGCGATTATGACAATGCCGAAAACACCATAAAACACTATTATTACCTTGCCACTATAGAGAAAAACCAACCTCAAAAAATTGCCGCCATTCTCAATTTATCGAATGTGTATCAAAATACAGGTCGAATAAATCAAGCCATCGATTTACTCGAAAAAACAATTGAAAACGAAAAATTAACTGCCGTTCAAAAAGGAACTTTATTGAACAACTTGGGCAATAATTATATGATAAGCGCCAAAGGGTTTCTAATAAATCCAGAACCATTTGCTAAAGCTGAAACATCCTTTAAAAATGCAATTGTCTTACTGAAAACCGAAAAAAATCAGTCACAAACAGTAGCAAATTGTTATCTTAATTTAGCTGCTTTCAACAGTCATTGGGAAAATTTCGACAAAGCCAATGCGTACTTTGCAATGGCAAAAAAACTCGTTTTAGAATCGAAAAACCAACCCTCAAGAAAATTAGCAAAACTGTATTATGAAGAAGCTAATTTGTTATTTCTACAAAAAAGATATTCCGAAGCGAGTCTGTTAATTACAACAGTATTCAAGACATTAATTCCAAATTATTCCAATGTAACGCAACAACTTCCAAATCAAAAATCACTTTATGCCGAAACGGTTTTACTTGACGCTTTAGATTTACAAGCAGCGCTATATTGGGAACAAAACCAACCCAAAAAAGCATTGAAAGCCTATGCCCTTTCCTTTCAAATTGAAGCGTTGTTCTCCAATTTATTGGTTTATGAAAATTCCAAAATCATCAATCAAATCCGTATTAGAAATCGTACCGAAAAATGCATTGCCATCTATGATGATCTCTATAAAATAGAAAATAAAATCACGTATTTAGAACTTGCTTTTCAACTTCAAGAACGAACCAAATCAGGGGTTTTGAAAAGTTATCTTTCGAATAGAAAAACAGCTTCCATTGAAGAAAAACAATACCTGAACCAACTTCAAAATTGGAATACTGAAATTATAAAAGAACAACAAAAAGGAAATTTAGCCAACATTTCAAAAATAAACGAAGCCATAAAAAAGCAAAATGAATTGATGCTTTCATTAAAGAAAACAAGGACTAAGAATCCAATTTTGATTGAAGAAAACATAGACTTAAAAGCCTTGTATGCTAAACTAGAAAAAGACAAAGCAATGATGGTGGCCTATTTTTCTGGATTTGATAAAATGTATATTTTCACCTTGGAAAATAAAAGTATCAAACTAGACTATTATTGGGACAATCATACCGCTACTCCACGAATAATTTCTTTTTTAAATTATTTTAGTGATGCCAATAAAATCACCGATAACATTTCAGGTTACAATCATAACGGAAATAATGTCTATAAAATGTTGAAATTACCAACGAATTCAACATACAAAAACCTCATAATTGTACCTGATGGATTATTGAATTTTCTTCCTTTTGAAGCTTTGATTACTCAAGAATCTACTACTACAAATTTTGCTAACATGCATTATTTGCTGAATGATTTTAACATTGCTTACAATAATTCGGCTAGCATTTATTTGAATGCAAAAACCCATACAAATCATAAGAAAACAGTGCTAGGAATTTTTCCTGTTTTCGAAAAGACAGCTTATGAATTGACTTTTTCAAAAGCCGAAATGCAATCTATAAAAAGTAATTTCGGAGGAAAGTTTTTTGACAATTCGAGTGCTACTTTGAATAATTTCAAGACCAACGCTGCCAATTATTCCATTTTACATTTGAGCACACACGCAGATTCTGGCGATACTGAAACTCCAGCAAGCCTCAAATTTTATGACCAAGAAATCCTGTATTCTGAATTGTACAATCTCAATATCAATCCCGATTTAGTGGTATTGAGTGCGTGCGAAACCGGAATAGGCAAACTCTACAAATCAGAAGGCGCGATGAGTGTAGCTAGAGGTTTTCAGTATGCTGGAGCTCAAAATTTATTGTTTTCGTTATGGAAAGTAAACGATTATACGACCTCGGTTTTTATGGATTATTTTTATAAAAATATCAAAAAAGGCTTACCCTATTTTGAAGCCAATGCTAAAGCGAAAAGAGATTTTCTAAACGACAAAACCATTTCAAATGCCAAGAAATCACCATATTATTGGAGTGCATTTGTTTATTATGGTGAAATAGAAACAGCTAATCCACCTAGCAATTATTATTTTTATATTCTAGCTTTATTAATTCTAATTGGATTATTTTTGGTTTTTAAACGCTACCAAAAATGAAAACCCTACCCGAAATTCTTAAAAAAGAACGTTACAAGAAAATTAAATTCAAAGTTACTAAAACCCAGCATTTACTACTAAAAGCGAGTATTAATGGGGTGAAAGGAAATTTTATTTTAGACACGGGCGCTTCCAGTAGTTGTGTAGGTTTTGAAAGTGTTGAATTATTTTTATTAGAAGCAAAAACATCAAAAACTATGGCTTCTGGTGCAGGAGCTAACGGAATGCGTACTCAAATGGCAGTTGGAAACAAACTCCAATTAGGCAGTTGGAAACATGCTGATTTTGATCTCGTCATCTTTGATTTATCCCATGTAAACGAGGCTTTGATTGAACACAAATCCAAACCAGTGCACGGAATTATTGGAGCAGATATTTTAATGAAAGGCAAAGCCATTGTAGACTATTATAATAATTACTTATATTTACAAGAATAAAGGCTACCTAAAAACAAACAAAAAATGAAAAATAGTTCCAAAATAGTACTATTAGTTTTAGGACTGTTATTGTTTTCCTGTACTGACGAAATTCTTATTGACAATGGGACGGCAACTAATCCTGACACTGACGTAATGAGATCTTCAAAGGCTAATGTGTCAAAATATACTCCTCCTCTATTTTGGGATTTTAATGATTTGACAGGCTGGGTAGATGCTACACAAGTAGGTGTTCCAAATTACTTTATTGATAACGGATATTTAAATATCTCCACTAATGCGAATACTTGGGATAGAACAAAAATAAAAACCGTTTCCACGTTCACTACCGGTACCTACAGTTGGAGAGTTTATGTTCCTGCAATGGGAATTGGCGATATGGCAAGCATAGGTGCTTTTTTATACAATGACGACACCCACGAACTTGATTTTGAAATTGGTTATGGCAATCAAGCCAGTAGACAAGAGTTAAATGCAGCTTCAGATGATCTAGTTGTTTATATGACATCGCAAGCGAATCCTTTTCAATCTATTAAAAATAAAATCAAAAGAGAACAATGGCATACCTTATCCATCATATTGACATTGGATTCGAAAAATAAATATATCGCCACTTGGAAAATTGATGGAGCTACTCAAGCCACAAGATCTTTAACTTATGGCACAAAATCTAAATTTAATATCTTTTGCAGCCTCGAAAATTTAACTTTTATAGGTGACCACATTCCTAATTCCAAAAATTACGCCTTGTTTGATTTTGTTGAATTTAGTAGTAACTAATACTAAAAAACCTGTTTAGAAGTTACTCTAAACAGGTTTTTAATATTTATGAAGATTGTTTTTCTTACTAATAAAGGCTACAATTCAAATGCTTTTTTAGGATTTCCATCACAAAGTAATTCAACTGGATTTTCAAGTGCTTCTTTAACCGCTACGAGGAAACCAACAGATTCACGTCCGTCAACAATTCTGTGGTCATAAGAAAGTGCCACATACATCATTGGGTGAATTTCAACTTTACCATTTACCGCAATTGGACGCTCGATAATATTGTGCATTCCAAGAATTCCAGATTGTGGAGGATTGATAATTGGAGTTGATAACATAGAACCAAAAACACCACCATTTGTAATAGTAAATGTTCCACCAGTCATATCGTCAACAGTAATTTGTCCGTCACGTGCTTTAATAGCTAATCTCTTAATGTCAGATTCCACTCCACGGAAAGTCAAGTTTTCAGCATTACGAACTACAGGCACCATTAATCCTTTTGGTCCAGAAACGGCAATAGAAATATCGCAGAAATCGTACGCTATTTTATAATCTCCGTCCATCATGGAGTTCACATCAGGATATAATGCTAAAGCTCTTGTAACTGCTTTGGTAAAGAAAGACATATATCCCAATCCAATTCCGCCATGTTTCGCTTTGAAAGCATCTTTGAATTCATTACGAAGTGTATTGATAGGTGTCATATTCACTTCGTTGAACGTCGTCAACATCGCTGTTTCGTTTTTAGCCGCAACTAATCTTTCAGCCACTTTACGACGCAACATGGATAATTTTGTACGTTCAGAACCACGGCTTCCACCTGTAGGAGTTCCCATTGAAGGTGTTGCATTTACAGCATCATCTTTAGTTATCCTTCCACCTTTACCCGTTCCTGAAACTGTAGCTGGAGTGATATTTTTTTCGTCTAATATTTTTTTAGCTGCTGGAGAAGGTGTTCCTGTTGCATACGTCGCTGCTGGTGCCGCTGCTACTGGAACAGGTGCTGCTTTTGGTGCTTCAACAACTGGCGCTGCTGCTGGTGCAGGAGTTGAACCAGATGGTTTAGCTGCAGAAGTATCGATAAGACAAACAACAGCTCCAACTGCTACTGCATCTCCTTCTTCCGCTTTTAGAGTAATTATTCCGCTAGCTTCAGCTGGTAATTCCAGTGTCGCTTTGTCAGAATCAACCTCAGCAATTGCTTGATCTTTTTCAACATAATCACCATCTTGAACTAACCAAGTTGCGATTTCTACTTCTTTGATAGATTCCCCTGGTGATGGGACTTTCATTTCTAAAATCATAATTTCTAATTTAAAGGTTCAGGTTTAAAGGGTTAAACCTGATATTGTGTGAATCGTTTTATCTGTATAAATTTTTATCAAATACCATTGCAATTGCATCTGCATGACGGCGTTTTGCTCTAGTATAACTTCCAGCAGCTGGTGCTGAATACGCTTTAAGTGAAGCTAATCTCCATTTTACTAAATCAAAATTCATTAACATAAAGCTATAAGCTCCCATGTTTTTTGGTTCTTCTTGTGCCCAAACATAATCATCGGCATTTGGATATTGTGCTATAATTGCTTTCAATTGCTCGACTGGCAAAGGAAATAATTGCTCTATTCTCACTACAGCTACATCCTTACGTCCGTTGTTCTCTCTTTCGGCAGTAATGTCATAATAGAATTTACCGGTACAGAAAACCAAAGTTTTAACATCCTTCTTGTTTACTGTAGTATCATCTATCGTTTCTTGGAAACTTCCATCTGTAAAATCTTCAATTGGCGAAGTACATCTAGGATCACGTAACAAACTCTTTGGTGTAAACACTACAAGTGGTTTACGGAAAGTAGTTTTCATCTGTCTTCTTAATAAGTGAAAGAAGTTAGCTGGCGTTGTACAATCAGCAACATACATATTATGTCTGGCACAAAGTTGCAAATAACGCTCCATTCTTGCCGAAGAATGTTCAGCACCTTGTCCTTCGTAACCGTGAGGCAATAACAAAACAATTCCATTTTGATTGTTCCATTTATCCTCTCCACAAGAGATGTATTGATCAATCATAATCTGGGCACCATTAGAGAAATCTCCAAATTGTGCTTCCCAGATAGTTAATGTATTTGGGTTGGCCAAGGCATATCCATAATCAAAACCTAAAACCCCATATTCAGATAAAAAAGAGTTGAAAGCATTAAATTTTCCTTTTGCATTTGGCACAGAATTTAACAAAACTACTTCTTCCTCAGAGTCTTCGACTTTCACTACAGCATGACGGTGAGAGAAAGTTCCACGTTCTACATCTTGTCCCGAAAGACGAACATTAAACCCTTCTTGTAGTAACGACCCATAAGCTAAATGCTCACCCATTGCCCAATCAAGGCTATTGTTCTCGAAAAACATTGTTTTTCTGTCGTTAATTAATTTTTGTATTTTATTGATGAATTTTTTATCCTCAGGTAAATTACAAACGGCATTCGCCACTTCGGTAAGTCCTTCTTTTGAATAAGAAGTATCATATTTTAGAAGCATCTTATCGTTCGAAACTTGCTCAAATCCTTTCCATTCATTTTGCATAAATGGAGTGATAATGGTTAAATTCTTTTTACGAGAAGCCTCTAAATTGTGATCTAAATCGTCTTTGTATTCTTTCTCTAGTGTTTTTACTAGATTAGCATCAATAATTCCTTCTGCAATTAATTTTTCTGCATAAATATCTCTAGGATTTTTATGCTTCGCAATAATTTTATACAAAAGTGGTTGAGTGAATCTTGGTTCATCCCCTTCATTATGTCCGTATTTTCTATAGCCTAATAAATCGATAAAAACATCACGACCAAAATGCATTCTAAAATCCAAAGCAAATGACATGGCATGTACTACAGCTTCGGCATCATCAGCATTCACGTGTAATACTGGTGATAAGGTTACCTTAGCAACATCGGTGCAATACGTAGAGGAACGTGCATCAAGATAGTTGGTTGTAAAACCTACCTGATTGTTGATTACTACGTGAATGGTTCCTCCAGTTTTATAACCGTCCAATTGTGCCATCTGGATGATTTCATACAATATCCCTTGACCAGCGATTGCGGCATCACCGTGAACAGCGATTGGCAATACTTTTGAAAAATCATTAGGAAAATACATGTCTTGTTTCGCTCTGGTAATCCCTTCAATTACTGCTCCTACCGTTTCAAGGTGAGAAGGGTTTGGCGCTAAATTGATATTTATTTTTTTTCCTGAGCTAGTTACTTTATCAGCGGTAAGACCTAAATGGTATTTTACGTCTCCATCAAAATATTCTTTGTCGTAATCTTTACCGTCAAATTCGCTAAAAATATCTTGAGTACATTTACCAAAGATGTTAGCCAGTACATTTAATCGACCACGGTGAGCCATTCCCATAACGAAATGCTCCACTCCTTTTTCAGCCGCCTGTTCAATTAAGGCGTCAAGTGCTGGAATAATTGTTTCTCCACCTTCTAGTGAAAAACGTTTTTGACCTACATATTTGGTATGCAAGAAATTTTCAAAAGAAACGGCTTCATTCAATTTACTCAAAATTTCTTTTTTCTGGTCAACAGAAAAATTAGGCTGATTATCGTTGTGGCCTATTTTATTTTGAATCCATTCAATATCATGAGGATTTCTAATATACATATATTCAACCCCAATTGATTGACAGTAAATTTTATCTAAATGTCCTAGAATCTCAGCAAGAGTACAAGGTTCTATTCCTAAAATTTTTGCTGCATCATATACAGTAGGCAAATCTGATTTTGAAAGTCCAAAATTTTCAAGGTCTAAAGTTGGCGAATAGGTTCTTCTTTTATGAACAGGGTTTGTTCTAGTAAACAAATGGCCTCTGTTTCTATAGGCATCTATTAATTTAACAACTTTAAATTCTTTGTGAATTTTTTCAGACATAGCTTCAGAATCACTGGAACTAACTGGAACATTAGTTATTTGCGATACTGGAGCTGCTGATAATTCTCCGTTATAAGTTTCCATTCCAAAGTCAAAACCTTGAAAAAAACTTCTCCAACTTGGTTCTACGCTATCTGGATTTTCTAGATATTGATCGTATAATTGTGCAAAAAATTCAGAATGCGCTGCGTTTAAAAATGAAAACCTATCCATAATTATAATAATCTTCTTTTGTTAAAATAGTTCGGCAAAAGTACAATAATACTAATAGTTTCTGAATTTTTTTAAATACTTTTATACCATAATTTGTTAAAAAATTAAACACTTATGAAAAAGCACAACTTCTTAATTGTTTCAAAATCAAATTTAATTGTCATTATCCTACTTTTTTCAGGAACTTTATTGGCCCAAAGCCAAGCAATGACTTCAAATCAACCCGATAATTTTTGGAGAAATGTTCAATTTGGTGGTGGAGTTGGTTTGAGTATTGGTAGTGGTTATACCGATATTTCAGTATCACCAAGCGCCATTTACAATATCAACCCAATTGTTGCTGTTGGGACTGCGTTTCAATTTGGATATGTTTCTTCAAAAAATTATTACACTTCCAATATTTATGGTGCAAGCTTAATAGGTTTAATTAATCCGATTCCTGAGATTCAACTTTCGACTGAGTTAGAAGAAATCAATGTCAATACGGATTACAAATCAATTGACGGTAATAATTCTAGTAGCTTCTGGAATACTTCCTTATATTTAGGAGCTGGATATCGATCTGGAAATGTTACAATTGGAGTTCGTTACAATGTATTATTCGACAAAAACAAAAGTTATTATAACGACCCATTTATGCCCTTTGTTAGGGTTTATTTTTAATATTTATTTCTGAACCACACTTTTTGCCATTCTCTTTTCAGAATCAAAAAGGAAACATTTTCAGCTAGAAGGACTAAATCTGAGCCATCCAGTTTTTTTATTTCGGCTTCAGAAACGTCAATGATATAAAGGAGATTCAGATATTCTGCAAATTTATATTGAATCAATCGGTATATTTTTTCGTGTAATTGAATTTTCAATTCCTCAGGCAAAATGCTCTTTGGAAAATCAATTCCTTCGTTGGCCAAATTAAAATCTTTATTTATTTGCTCAATTAAATTAAGATACAAAGATTCCTTCGCTGCTTCTTCAAATAATAAATCGGTATTTAAGGGACTGATGTACAAGGTGATTTTAGATTTTAGATTGACGGTTTTAGATTGCTGATATTTAGAGCAAAAAAGCGACTAATTGTTAAATAAACATTGCTATTGACATTGCTATTGACATTGCTATTGACATTGTAATTGATTTTTTTACACTTTTCTTTTCATTAAATTTTTTCCAAACTCCTTTAATATTACTTTTTTATCATCCGAAATATTTATTTTTTTTAAGGTTTTAAATGCTTTCAAAGTGTATTTTTTTATTGCTTCTTGAGTCGCTAGTGACGCACCTGTTGCATTAAAAATTTCCTTAACGGCATCTATTTTAATCGAATTTTCTTTTGATGAAGTCGAAAACCATTTTGTCAATTCTTCTTTTTGTTCAATAGATGAAAATTCAATTGCTTTGATATATAAATACGTTTTTTTATTTTCAATTATGTCTCCGCCCACTTGTTTTCCAAATTTTATTGGGTCTCCAAAAGCATCTAAATAATCATCCTGCAACTGGAAAGCCAACCCTAAGTTAAGCCCAAATTCATATATTAATTTTGCATTTTCTTTCGAAGTTTTAGCGACAATTGCACCCATTTTCATAGCAGCAGCAACGAGAACAGCCGTTTTGTATTCAATCATTTTAAGGTACTCCGGAATAGTAACGTCTACGCGAGTTTCAAAATCCACATCGTATTGTTGTCCTTCGCATACTTCTAGCGCCGTTTTACTAAATAATTTCGCTAATTTCCGAAAGGTAATAGGTTCGTATTTTTCAAAATATTGGTATGCCAAAATCAACATGGCATCACCAGAAAGAATCCCCGCATTTACATTCCATTTTTCATGAACAGTAGGTTTTCCTCTTCGTAGCGGAGCATCATCCATAATGTCATCGTGAATAAGTGAGAAATTATGAAAAACCTCAATTGCCAATGCAGCAGGCAATGCTTTTGAATATTCAGCATCAAAAATTTCAGCAGTCATTAATGTCAAGATGGGACGTATTCTTTTCCCACCTACTTGTAATATATAATCAATTGGTTGGTACAGATTTTTGGGTTCTTTTTCAATTTTGTTTTTTTCTAAATAGAGTAAGAAGTGTTCTTGATATTGATTTATAGAAAGCATTTTTTTTAGTTTTTTTAAGTTTAGAAAAGCTATAAGTTGACCCAAACAACCAATAACAGCTTTCAAACACAAAAATAGATTTTTTTATTCAGTACTCCTAAACTTATAAACGCCTAAACTTTTCGGTTTTTTTATTTTTATTTTTTTTAAAAATACTTTGGAAACTATTTTGGTATTCAAAGTTTCCGTTTTATATTTGCATCGAAATTTAACACCATAATTTCTTGACCCTAAAAATAACTTACTATGATAACAAAATGGAATATTAACGAGGAACAATCTGATGTTTTAATAAAATTGAAAGATGCTACAATTACCTATTTAGGAGGCACAACTAATCATTTTAAAGGGTTTGTGAATCTTGATGAAGATGAAATTGAAGATGCTTCAGTAGAATTTACTATTGACAACAATTCTGCAACATCGCAAAATAGAGGCAAATCATCGCATCAAAAAAACGAAATTGGAACAAATAAAAAACCTTTAATTCGGTTTAAATCAACTTCATTCCAGAAAATAAAAAATAACATTAATTTCTTTAAAGGCAGTTTGACTATAAAAGATATTACTCGAATAGTTGAACTCGATGCAGAATTTATTGGAATAAACAATTACAACGGCACTAAAAAAGCAGCTTTTGAAATTAAGGGCAATATTAATAGACAAGATTTTGGAATTGACGCCAATTTTTACAATTCAAACGAAAGCTATCATTTTGGAAAAGAATTAAAATTGATTGCCAATCTAGAATTTTCAATTTAAACAATATCCATCGCTAATCTAATTTAAAACGATTTATACTGTATACGCTATTTATTAAGGCATAAAAAATTAAAATGAAAGAAAAAATAATATCAAAAGCGGCAGAACTCTTCTTAAAACTAGGTTTTAAGAGTGTCACTATGGATGATATTGCTTGTGAAATGTGTATATCAAAAAAAACTATTTACAAATATTTTTGCAATAAAGAAGTCCTAATTGAGCAAGCAACCGTGATTGTTCATGAAAATCTCCATCAAATAATTAATACCATAATTTCAAAAAAGTACAATGCAATTGCTGAAAACTTTGAAATAAGAAAAATGTTTAAAGAGATGTTTCAATCCACGGACACTTCCCCACTTTACCAATTAAAAAAACATTATCCTGAAATTTATGAAAAAGTAATGTTGAGAGAGTTAAATGAATGCCATACAGTTTTCAAACTCAATGTCGAAAAAGGCGTTGAGGAAGGTCTTTATAGAAAAGAAATTAATATTGAAAATTGCATCAAATTTTATTACATTTTAATTTTTAGTATCAACGAAAATACTATGGAGAAAAATGTTGCAGTACAATTAGAAATACAAGCATTAGAATACCACACTAGAGCAATAGCAACAGCCAAAGGAATTATGGAACTCGAAAAACAATTAGAAATTTTTTCAAATAATTAAAAAATGAAACAAACCTTTTACCTCTTTCTTGCACTTTTAGCTTTTACTATAAATGCACAAGAAACCAAACAGCAGTATAGTTTTAGCTTAGAACAAGCTATAGATTACGCATTAAAATACAATCGAACAGTATTAAATTCTGGTCGTAATATTGAATCTGCTTTTCAAAAAAAATGGGAAACAACTGCCGCAGGTTTACCTCAAATAGCTGGAAACATCAGTTACCAAAACAATTTTTCATTTATGCAACAAGGAGTTACTGGTGGAGGTCCTTTTGGTGGTAGTGAAAATGAAATACAAACATTTGCTTTTGGGACGAAACACAACATGAATGCCGCGCTAACATTAAGTCAATTGCTTTTTGATGGTTCCTATATTGTAGCCTTACAAGCTTCAAAAACGTATTTGAAATATTATGAAAACGCCAAAATAAAAACAGATCTTGATGTCAAAGAAATGACAATCAATGCGTATGGAAATGTTTTGTTAGCGCAAGAAAGTATTGCTATACTCAATAAAAATAAAGTTGTTTTAGACAAAACTTTGGCTGATACTAAAGAAATTTTGAAAAACGGTTTAATCGAAGAGGAAAATGTAGAACAATTACAAATTACATTATCTTCTGTAAATAGTCAATTAAATAACACTACAAGATTACTGGATGTGACCTATAAAATGTTGAAAATAACTTTAGGATTAGACATAAATGATGACTTAACAGTAACGGACAAACTAGAAAATCTAACCCAATCCAATTTAGGTTCTGTTTTTACAAATACTGAATTCAACATTGAAAACAATATCAATTATCAAATTGCAACAAATTACCAACAACAAAGAGAGTTAGAATACAAACTACAAAAAAGCAAAGCATTACCTACGCTAGGTGCTAATGTGAATTTAGGATATAATTCATTTGCCAATGAATTCCGTTTTTTTAATCAAAATCAAAAATGGTTAAATTATTCTAATCTAGGTGTAGGCTTAAGTATTCCCATTTTTAGCAGTCTGGGACGTAGTGCCAAAACGCAACAAGCAAAAATAGCACTTGAACAAGCAAAAACAGACTTAGTAGAGGCCGATCAAAAATTAAAATTACTATACGCTAGCGCAAAAAGTGAATTTGAATTTAGTATTGAAGAATATGCAACTGCCAAAACTAATTTAGCTCTTGCCGAAAGAATTGAAAAAAAGAATCACATTAAATTTACTGAAGGAATTTCGACCAGTTTTGATTATACAGATGCACAAAGACAATTGTATACTGCACAGCAAAAATATTTACAAACAATGGTGGATGTTATCAATAAAAAAGCAGCTTTTGAAAAAGTAATTAACAAACAATAATACTATATAATACCTATAAATATGAAAAAAATATTCCTCCTTTCAACCCTTTCCCTATTACTTTTTTCTTGCGGGAAAAAAGAAGACAATCCAAATATCGATACTTTAATCGAATCAAAAAATGTAACTGCTCTTCAAGCCAAAAAAGCTCTGATTCAATCCGATTTAACAAAAATTGATGAAGCTTTGGCACTATTAGATGTAAGAAAAGAAGAAGCTTTGGTTTCTGTACTTACTGTAAAAGACACCACATTTAGTCATTATCTTGAAATCCAAGGAAACATAGACACTAAAGAAAACATTTTAGTTCAACCGGAAACTCAAGGAACTCTAGTTGCTTTGAATGTTAAAGCCGGACAAAGAGTTTCAAAAGGACAAATTCTTGGAAGAATTGACGATGCTGGATTGAGCCAACAAGTGGCGAGTTTAGAAAACCAATATGTTTTAGCAAAAACAACTTTTGAACGTCAAAAAAATCTTTGGGATCAAAAAATTGGTTCTGAAATTCAATATTTACAAGCTCAGACTCAAATGATTTCGGCCCAAAAAAGTGTTGCTCAAATAAAAGCACAACTTTCAAAAACTGTTGTTAGAGCTCCTTTTTCTGGAACTATTGATGAAGTTTTTGTAGAGAAAGGACAAGTTGTTGCTCCTACTGCACAAGGCTTAATGCGTATCGTAAATTTATCCAACATGTACGTTTCGACATCGGTACCTGAAACCTACATTGGTAAGTTAAAAGTAGGAACTAAAGTTGATGTATTATTGACTTCATTAGACAAAACATATCAAGGAAAAGTACGTCAAATAGGGAGTTTTGTGAATCCAAGCAACAGAAGTTTTGGAATAGAAGTAAGTGTTCCAAATCCTGAAAACTTATTGCGTCCTAATCAAGTCGCCAATCTAAAAATCACAGATTATTTAAGTAAAAATACTATTGTAGTTCCTACAAATGTGATTCAAGAAGATGGTAAAAAAAACAAATTTGTTTATACCGTTACCAATTCAAATGGAAAAACAGGAGTTGCTAAAAAAGTGATTGTAAAACTAGGACAATCCTCTAATAATGTTACCGAAATTTTAAGCGGCTTAGAGTCCGAAGATATTATTGTTACCGAAGGAATAAATGCTATTTCTGACGGAATGAAACTAAACTTCTAAAAATGTTTAATGATTTAAAAGTTTAAGATTGTTTAATTAAAACTGTCGCATTTTAAACTTTTCAAACAATTTTAAACAACTTTAAACAAAAATATATGAGTCACAAAAATAAAGAATTCGGAATATCAAGTTGGGCCGTCGACAATCGTGTTACGGTTTATATCTTGACTGCATTGATTGTAATTACTGGGGTGTATGCCTACATTACCATGCCACGTGAGGATTTCCCAGAAATCATCGAAAATAAAGTGTACATCTCTTCTGTATTTCCTGGGAATTCAGCCGAAGATGTAGAAAAACTGGTTATCAAGCCATTAGAAAAAGAAATCAAAAACATCAGCGGAGTTACAAAAGTAACTTCGAGTTCATTTCAAGATTATGGAATGATTATCGCAGAATTTGATGATGATGTTACTATTGATGCTGCCAAAGTAAAAATTAAAGATAAAGTTGATAATGCCAAAGCGGATACCGATTGGCCTAATCTAGACAACGGAAGCAAAGTTGAACCTAATGTTTTTGAATTAAACATTTCTGAAGAAGTGCCTATTCTAAATATCAATTTACAAGGAAATTATACTACCCAACAACTCAAAAAGTACGGAGAATTGTTGCAAGATGACATTGAAGAAATATCTGAAGTAAAAAAAGTAGATATTTTGGGTGTTGATGATAAAGAAGTCGAGATTGCAGTAGATATTTTCAAAATGACAGCTGCCCAAGTGACATTCGACGAAATCCAAAATGCGGTTAAATATGAAAATATGACGCTTTCGGGAGGAAACTTGGTTTCACAAGGTTCCAGAAACAACATTCGAATTGTGGGTGAAATCAAAGACCCGAAAGAACTCGAAAACATTATCGTGAAATCATACGGTGGAACGGTATATCTTAAAGATATTGCTGTTGTCAAATTCAAAGAAAAAGAAAAAACAACCTACGCTCGCGAAAAAGGCACTGAAGTGGTGATGCTAAGTGTAAAAAAACGTTCGGGTCAAAATATGATTTCGGCCATTGAACAAGTAAAAGAACGTGTCGAAAAAGCACAAGCTTCTTATTTGCCTAAAAACCTAAAAATCGAAATGACCAACGACCAATCTTCTCGTGTGGAACACCAGGTGGATGAATTGTCGAATCACATTATTTTCGGGATCATATTAGTAATGATTGTGTTGATGTTCACGATGGGATTGCGAAATTCCTTATTCGTAGGAGCTGCCATTCCTCTATCGATGATGATTGCATTTGCCATTTTATCGGCTTTAGGTTTAACCTTGAACACGATGGTGTTGTTTGGATTGGTAATGGGATTAGGAATGTTAGTCGATGATGGTATTGTGGTCGTCGATAATGTATTTGCCAATATGAAAAAAGGATTACCTCGAATTGAAGCTTCGAAAGTGGGAATTGGCGAAATCGCTTGGCCCGTAATTTCATCAACTGCAACAACCTTGATGGCGTTCCTGCCTTTTGCATTATGGCCAGGAACTATGGGAAAATTTATGAAATATTTCCCAATGACATTGACTGTGACATTGACTGCCTCTTTATTTGTAGCAATGGTTGTCAACGCTGCAATGACAGGAGGTTCGATGGATATTGAAGACAAAAATATATCTAAAAAGAACTTAAAGTTCTACACTATTTTATTTTTAGCATTCGGAATATTCTTGGCGTTTATTGGTTCAAAATATACGTATGACAGTAAACTATTAAGAGGAATTGGGCATTTGTTGCTGATTTCAACAGCCTTGATGTGGATGTATTTCTTAAAGATTTATCAATGGACTCAAGATTTTCAACACAGTTTCTTTCCAAAATTAGAAGATAAATACAAAGCGTTTTTAGCAAAAATTCTGACCAAAAATAAATCTTGGTATGCCTTAATTGGAATTATTGGTTTATTGTTTTTCTCCTTTGTATTACTAGGTATTTTTCCAAGAAAAGTATTGTTTTTTCCTGACAATATTCCAAATCAGGTGATTGCTTATATCGAATATCCTCAAGGAACTACGATCGAAAAAACAAATAAAGCTACTTTGTTTGTAGAAAATCAAGTGATTGCCATATTACAAAAATATGTAGATCCTAAAACTGACAAAAACTTCCTAGCTGAATCTATTGTTTCACAAGTAGGAATTGGAGCTGGAAATCCAAATGTTGATGCAGGATCCGCTTCAGAAACACCTTTTAAAGGTAAAGTTACGGTGAGTTTTTCGGAATTTAAATTCCGCAAAGGCATTAATACTTCGGATATTTTAGAAGAAATTCGTTCCAATGTAAAAGCCATTGCTGGAGCCACGATAACTGTTGAAAAAGATGCCAATGGTCCGCCTGCAGGTTATCCGATTAGTATTGAATTGAAAGGTACAGATTATGATTTGATGTTGATAGAAGCCGATAAAATGATTGCTTTTGTCAATTCAAAAAATATTCCTGGAATCGAGAAATTAAGTATTGACATCAATAAAGGCAGTCCAGAACTGGAAGTAAAAGTCGATAGAGTAAATGCAGGAAGCATGGGTGTTTCTACAGGACAACTGGGTTTTGCTTTACGTCGTTCCGTTTATGGTCAAGAAATTTCGACGTTTAAAGAAGGAGATGACGATTACAATATTGTCATGCGCATGCAGGATGATCAGCGTAAAAATGAAAATATTCTTTTCAATCAATCGTTGACGTTTAGAAACCAGAATAACGGACAAATAGTACAAGTTCCTATTTCTGCCGTTTCTAGCACTGAAAAAACAAAGACTTACAATCAGATTAAGAGAAAGAATCACAAGCGAATCATGACTATTTATTCTAATGTCTTGACAGGTTTTAATGGTGATGAGATTACCAAACAAATTAAGACTGAATTGCAACACTATGAGTTGCCAAAAGACGTGAGTTATTCCTTCTCTGGAGTGCAAGAAGAACAAGGCAAAAACCAAAGTTTCTTGATGTATGCGTTGTTCTTGGCCTTAGCAGGAATTACCTTAATCATTGTATTGCAATTTAATTCAGTATCGAAAACTTTAGTGATATTATTCACAGTAATATTGAGTTTCAGTGGCGTTTTCTACGGTTATGTCATAGCCAATATGGATTTCGTGATTCTGATGACCATGATGGGAATCATTTCGCTGGCGGGTATTGTGGTGAAAAACGGAATTGTATTAATGGATTTCTTCGTCTTGCTGATGGATAAAAAAGTCTACGACAAAGGCGTGGAATCGCACGATGATTTAACTCTTGAAGAAATCAAAGAAGTCATCATTGATTCTGGAAAATCACGTTTGCGTCCGGTATTATTGACCGCTTTAACAGCAGTTTTAGGATTGATCCCTTTAGCAATAGGCTTGAACTTTGACTTCTTTACTTTAATTACCGATTTCAATCCACACTTTTTCATGGGTGGAGATAACGTAATTTTCTGGGGACCTTTGGCTTGGACCATTATCTTCGGTTTGACGTATGCTACCGCATTGACTTTGGTTATGGTTCCCGTGATGTTCTATTTAGTAAAAAGAACCAAGTATTGGTTAAGAGATAGAAGACTGGCGAGAGCTGCAGAATAATACTTTTTAATTTTATTTGTTGAAACCTACCCAAGATTTGATTTTGGGTGGGTTTTTGTTTTTTGTAGGGCTGGAATGACTACATTTGAAACCTATTACGCAATAAATCAGTACAGAAAAAGTCCCAACATTTTCTCAAACAAATGGAACTTTGCTATGTATTTTTTTTTAAAACTTACTATATACAAGTCATTACATGAAACTTAATGGCAAGAAATTGTAAGTATAAATTTGGTTTAATAAATAATTGTTCTAATGATTGTCAAAAAAAATAGCTAGAAAACGTATCAAAAAATATGCATGAAAACAAAAATTTACTCAATCATTCGACTATTGTCGTTGTAAATTTGCAAGACAAAGATTCCTGGAATAAATATATCAAAAGGTTTCCAATTGCGCAACAGGACATCTATTTTACCTCAGATTATTATCAACTATATGAACATGGAGAGGAATATTCTGCCTTTTGCTTCATTTTTGAAAAGAACGAAAATCTAGCAGTATTCCCATTTATAAAAAAAGAAATTAATGTTTTAGGTTACAATTTAGACAAGAAATATTATGACATAAAAGGAGCTTATGGTTATAATGGGATTTTATCAAACATTACTGATAAAGAAATTTTATTAGAATTTCATAATTCATTTACGAATTACTGTGTAGATAATAATGTAATTGCGAGTTTCATCCGTCTTCACCCTTTACTTAAAAATGAGAACCTCTCGAGTACTTTTAATGAATTAATAAAAAACCGTGATGTAGTTGCTATAGATTTAACAAAAACATATTTAGAGATTTGGAATTCTGAATATTCTACCAAAAATAGAAATATGATTCGCAAAGCATATAAACTTGGTCATAAAATTCAAGTGCTAAGCGATCCTTCAATTAAAGATATAGACAAATTTATTGAGGTTTACCATCATAGTATGGATCTCGCAAATGCAGAAAAATTTTATTATTTTAATAAATCTTATTTTATAAATACTTTTAAGTACCTAAAGGATTATACTTATCTATTTAATGTACTTGATGAAAATGAAACTGTAGTTTGTTCGTCGATTTTCTATCATTATGGCGATTATTTTCATTACCATTTGTCTGGCAGAAACTGTTTAGTCGACAACTCTGTAAATAATTTTATGATAGACAAAGCCGTTGAATTTGCTCAACAAAAAGGAGCAAAGATTTTGCATTTAGGAGGAGGAAGAACATCTTCACCTGATGACTCACTTTTCTTATTCAAAAAGAACTTTTCGAAGCTATTATTACCCTTTTATTATGAAAAAAAAATATACAACAATGCTGTATATGTGGACATAATAAATCAATGGGAGAAAAATCATCCTAAAAAAAAGGAAATTTATAATCGCTTCTTGTTGAAATACAGAATGTAAATAAAACCACAATTTGGCGTTCAATGCTTTTACCCATAGGAGCCACATATGGAACCCAATGAGAAATTTACCGATATCCGTTGGCTCGAAAATGCAGTAATTAACTCTTCAACAGATAACGCATTCTACATTGGCAACAAAATGAGATTCTGGGGTCTTTGGCATTGACTCCTCCTGTTGGACTCGAAAATAGTATCGCTATATTTGTTTGAAATAAAAAGGAACATTTTATAAACAATTTACAATTCCAATACTAATCCAGAATGCCAAAAAAGAATACATTCCCGTTTGACGAAATTGCAATTGAAAGATTTGACAATTATCCCGACAGACCTACGCTAGTTTTCTTGCACGACTCCTTAGGTTGTACAGCACTGTGGCGTGACTTCCCTCAAAAACTCGGAAATCTAACGAAATGTAATGTACTCGTCTACGACCGCCAAGGTTATGGAAAATCTTGTTCATTCTCCTATTCCAAACGTGGCAATTATTACATGGAACAGGAAGCAGATGTACTGAATGTATTGTTGGACCATTGGAAAATAGACAAAGCAATACTTTTCGGGCACAGTGATGGTGGTTCAATTGCATTGATAGCCGCTGCAAAGTATCCCCAAAAAATAATGAGCATAATCACAGAAGGTGCACATATTTTTGTGGAAGACCTTACTGTCAAAGGAATCAAAGAAGCAATTCACGCTTATCAAACAACCAATTTAAAGACCAAATTAGAAAAACACCACGGCAATAAAACAGACGAAATGTTTTGGGCTTGGGCATCAACCTGGACAACATCTGAATTTAGGTCTTGGAACATCGAAAGCTTTTTGCCTTCTATCCAATGTCCCGCACTTATTATTCAAGGGGAAGCAGATGAATACGGAACACTAAAACAAGTACAAAACACGATTAGACAAGTACAAAAAGCAGAGAAATACTGTATTCCAAGCGTTGGTCATTCCCCTCATAAAGAATGCCCTGAAATTGTATTAGAAAAAGCTTCTGAATTTATCAATCAACTGACAGAAATTTAATTACCTCTTTTGATTTTCTGGAGCCTGTTGCTCCTCTTAATTAAAACCAAGATGGTTTCGGTAATGTTCTCTCTGGCAAAAAGAACCAAATAAACTTTACGCGACAGAAGACTGGCTATAACTGGCAAAATATAGTTTTTTAAACTTTTAAAAAGAAACCATCCAAGATTTGTTTTTGGGTGGTTTTTTGTATTGCAAGCACACTCAAATAAAAATTGTAGTACCTTGCCTTTTTATTATTCGTTAAAGCATATTACATTAAAATTAAAGAACTAGATCACACTATGAAACGAGAAAATTACATTCCGTTTAACAAGGAATTCTTACTCGAATTACAAATAGAAGCATTCTCTGAAGACCAAAAAAAGGTCGAGGATTTCAAAAAACTATTCGACATCATCGAACATTATTTTCATTACGAAGCTTTCAATCTTATCCGTAATTTAAAAAAGAATTATGCTTCGTTTGATCCCGATTTAAGTCTAAAAGAACGTTTAGAACATAAGACTACAAGTGATTTCACAAATTTTAGAGAAACACTTCTCCATGTTCTTGAACGAGGAAATTATTGCCGAGTGGGTCAAGACACTTTGGAAAAAGCTTTAAAAGATTCAGATTTGATAGGTTTGGATCTCGCCATTGATTTTAATGTTTATAAAGAGTATGAGCTGTACGTTCGAGGCCAGCATACTACTATAGAAAAAGTAAGCAACTATTTTTTTTGGAAGAAAGAAATTGAGATCGAATACTATGATCGTGTAATGGTTTATCTTAATTATAAGGACACTTCTTATTTTAAAGAAAAAAAAGTCAATATTGAAAAACTACCTATTGATCCCGGATGTATTGTAGTAAAAGTTTTTAAACGTGTACCAAAAAACGATTTAGAAACCGTATTCCCAAATGCAATCCCTAAGATGTCCACAAAGGATAAGCTACTGTTATGGGTTCCTGGAATTGTAGGGGGATTTTCATTATTGAGTACTAAAGTAATTCCTGCATTATTAGCAATGAATGAAGCATACGAATCAGGTGAAACTATTGATTTGTTAAATAGCAAAACTTCATTGAATCAAGGTCTAATTGCACTTGGAATATTAGGTGCTTACTTATTTCGACAATACAATAACTTTGTAAATAAGAGGATAAAATATTCAAAAATGCTTTCGGATAGCCTATACTTTAAAAATCTAGGGAATAATAGCGGTGCATTTTATTCATTGTCAAACGCATCGGAGGAAGAAGCAATTAAAGAAACCCTATTAGCTTATGCCTTTTTAAATCGAAGTGAAAATCCATTAACAGCCGTAGAACTTGACAACCAAATTGAATCTTGGTTTCAAGCAAAGTTAAATACTGACCTTGATTTTGATGTAATGGATGCCTTATTGAAATTAAAAACCATTGGACTTGGCATCGAAACAGATGGAAAATGGATCGTTATCCCTATAAACAAAGCTCTCATTAAAATAGATGAAATATGGGATGGCGTTTTTGACTATAATCAAAAATAGTTTTTAATTGCTCCAATTCTCATTAGACAGTTAGTTCAAAAACTAAAATCATAATACATGTACCATCTAAAATTAAATTTTGGGTGGTTTTTGTGTTTTAGCTCTAAATTGTTTAGTAAAACTAGTACCAGAAAAAGTAGCTATAAAAGTATCCAATTGCGGGATGTGTCATTCTGATATAAATACGTTTTAAAAATGAATGGGGAATGAAGCAATATCCCATTGTTCTTGGTTACGAAATTATTGGAAAGAGAAAGTGATTATCCCTAAAATTAAAATTGGCTAATTCATTAATTAGAAACGACCGGCTATTTAAGGCCTATTTTAAAGTTTTTTAAAGCTAAAAAGACAAAAATATCATTTTTAAATTTAGGTTTTTTTAAAAGATAATGGAAAATGAATTAACTTTGAAGTATGTGATTTTCAGTATGTTAATAATTATTTAACATCGCAATTCGGAGTTATTGCCTACACACTATTCAGGCAAAGTTTTCTAAAAACTACAAAAATTGAAAATTTGTAAAACTAAATTGAAATCAAAATGGAACATCAACTTGAAGAAATTCGCGAACAGCAAAAAGCATCCTGGAATAAATTTTCTAGTGGATGGAAAAAATGGAATGACATAACGATGGAATTTTTAAACCCAGTGGGGGATGAAATTATTAGATTAATACATCCGAATGACTCCGATTATGTTTTGGATATTGCCGGTGGAACTGGAGAACCGGGATTGACTATTGCAACTATGTTAAAAGGAGGAAAGGTAATTATAACTGACCTTTCAGAGAAAATGCTTGAAATTGCTACCGAAAAAGCAAAAGAAAGAGGAATTAACAATATTGAAACCCTAGCTTGTGATGTAAGCGAACTTCCATTTGCTGACAATACATTTGATGCCATCAGTTGTCGTTTTGGTTTTATGTTTTTTCCTGACCTATTTTTAGCTTCTAAAGAAATGGCTCGAGTTCTAAAACCTGGAGGGAGAATTGCAGTGTCGGTTTGGAACGGTCCAGAAAAAAATTTCTGGGTAACTGCAATTGGAGGTACAATCAATAGAAACATGCAAATACCTCCACCACTTCCCGAAGCTCCAGGAATGTTTCGATGTGCCAAGGAAGGACTGATTCAAGAGTTATTTCAACAAGCAGGATTAAAGAACACTTCAGAAAAAGAAGTACTTGGAAAATTAAATGCAGGTACAACGGATGCATATTGGAATATGATGACCGAGGTAGCAGCACCTTTTGTTGCCGCACTTAGCAATGCCGATGAGGCAATGAAAGATAAAATCAAAAGAGAAGTCTATGATACTCTAATCCAAAAATATCCCGATGGTACTATTATTATTGACTCCAGTGCAAAAATAATTTATGGAGAAAAATAAATTGATTCCTCTAAAAGTTAAAAATCGGCTGTCACAATATATTGTTACAGTCGATTCTATTTTGTGTTAATATTTAGTTCTTACTAGTATGAATTGATTACTTTAGCGCGGAATTATTATGATTGTCTGACTTATATCATAAAATACCCCAATCGTATGAGTTTACCAAATCTGAAGCATTTTCCATGCATTAGCAAATGAAATGACAATACATAAATAATATAAAAAAATAGCATGGAAGATAGTAATCCAAAAATCCTTAAACCTAAGTATATCCCTACTACTGAATTTTACAGTCAAATAATTAACAGCTTACAAGATTATTGTGTTTTAACATTAGACAATGATTACAAAATTAACAGTTGGAGTTCGGGTTCGACAACAATATTTGGTTACGAAACAGAAGAAGTCATTGGACAACATTTTGATTTAATATTTACGGAGGAAGATAAAAAAAATGGTATTCCACAAAAAGAAATCGAAAAATCTTTAAAGGAAGGCAGGGCAACAGATAATAGATGGCACATTGCCAAGGACAAAAGTTTATTTTATGCTTATGGTTTGGTTTTTCCTATAATTGGCAAAGATGGAAAAATGTTGGGCTATGTTAAAATACTGCGAGACTTAACCCAAAGAAAGAAATCAGAAGATGCAATAAAAAAATATATAAAAGAACTGGAAGAACTTAACACACACAAAGAAAGTGTTCTCGCAATACTTTCGCATGATTTAAGAAGTCCTCTTGCAGCTATCATCGGAACAACCGATTATTTAAAAACAAATTTCCATAAAATGAAACCTAGTATGGTTCAGGAAATGTTGGAACTTGTTCATAAATCAACAAAGGATGAGTTAGACATGTTGGATTATTTAGTAGAATGGGCAAGAATAAAATACGCATCAGATGTGTTTTCCCCGAAAAAAATTAAATTGACCCAATACATTGAGAAAGTTTTTGACACTTTAAATGAAACCGCATCAATAAATGCCTTAAATCTTCATCATGATGTCGAAGAAAACACTTCTGTATTTGCTGATGGAAAAATGCTACTTTCCATCATTCAAAACATTGTCTCTAATGCCATAAAACACACTCAAAAAGGAGGTGAAATAACAATTTCGGCAAAAAGGAAAGTCGACAAAATTATAATTCAAGTAAAAGATACCGGAGTTGGAATGTCTAAAGAAATAGTGAAACAACTTTTTAAACCACAAATAAAAACCCTGTCTGTAGCAAGGAAGGAAAATAAAGGAGCCGGAATAGGCTTGTTATTAGTAAAAGGCTTTTTAGAAAAAAACGATGGCGAAATATGGGTAGAAAGTATTGAAAATGAAGGTTCTTCTTTTTATTTCACGCTACCAATAGACAAACCATTATTCAAGATAGGCTGCTCAGACGATATTGTGTTTGATGAAAGTGTTTAATATTACCCCCCCGACTTATTAAAATTATCTTATTTTAAATTTTGACTTAGCAAAATTATTTTGAAAACAGTAATAACACACTGCCCCCAAAAAGTTAGACATTATTTGGGGGTATTTTTATGGAAAGAAAAACGAAATATGACTATTCATTTTAACTAGAATGTTTTCAACTCCATTTCAATTGAATACCGTGAACATAAATAAGGTTCTCAGTCTAATGAAGGAAACCGGCTCAAAACTGAGACGGTTTTTTGTTTTATAAGATTCAAGTATAAAATCTAAATGTCGTGAAGAAAACATTACAACATTTCTAAAATAAACAGATTTAAAATCAAAATCGGCTGTTACAATAAATTGTGACAGCCGATTTTTTTATAGGACGCTATATTAACAATTTAATACGCAGAATAAGATTTATAATCAATCTATAATTCCGACTTCCTTGAGCGTCTTTCTGTTTAGTAAATATATGAAATTAATTTAAACTAGAAAAACATTTTTGAAAAAACATTAAAATTTTCACGCAATCCGATTGCTCAATTTAATAATTGATCCAACACTTTTCGCAATTCTGGGTCAGATGGTCGAGCTGCATTTTCATTTACTACTTTCCCCATCGGATCAATCAAAATAAATCTTGGAATACCACTTATCCCATAACTAACTATAAAATCTGAATTCCAATCTTTATCCGCAAGTAGTTGGATACCTCCCAAGTTTTTATCAGTTACAAAGGTTTTCCATTTTTCGAAATCCTTGGCCACATCAATAGAAATACTTACAAACGCAATATTTTTATCATGATACTCCTCTTCTATTTTTTGCAAATAAGGGATTTCAACACGACAAGGTCCACACCAAGTCGCCCAAACATCGATATACACATATTTACCTATTAAATCTGCCAATTTAGTTTTCCCCCCTTTGTGATTTATATAATCAAAGGATGGCGACATGGTATTTTTCAACTTATTTTTCGCTGCAATAGCTTCATTCATTTTTTTGTAATAGTCAACTATATAATTGTAAGACGCGTCGATACTTTGTTTTTGAAAACTCACAAAAGCAGGATCCATTTTTTTGCTTTCTAAAAACTTCAAATGAGCTACTTTTATCTTGTTCAAACCAATAAAAAAGTCGGTTTCATCAGCATTTAATAAACTTTCAATTTTTACTTCTTGTCCTACCAAAGCATCTTGTATCAGAAAATCATTCTCAACAGCTCCTTGTCCGGCATAAACAATCGATTCTTTCCCTTTTTGGTTATCCATTTTTAACTTCAAATCGAAACCGTTTTTCAGATACAAAACAATATTTTCGTTTCCTTCTGCAAGACGATATCTGCCTGTAACCACATTTAATGTGTCTTTAAAAAAACCGTCTTTATTGACTTGAATTTTTTTAACCAATTTGTTTTCTGTATTATAAAAAGAGATTTCGTCCCCAAATCGATTCGCTATTTCAGCCTGAAAGCTCATGTATTTTTTATTCTGAGCATTCGTATTCAAGCAATTGAGTAACACAATTGCAATTAAAAACATTTTTTTCATAAGTCCTGTATTTTCAATTTACATATCCAAATATACCTTTTTCTAAATAAACTTAAACCTTAAACGGTAAACTTCAAACAAAACTGTATTTTTGCAGTCTAAAAATAATTCAATGTAAAGAAGGTCATAACTGTGGTATTTGAAATTAAAAGGAGGAAGCTTAGCGGGCTTCAGGAATTTTGCGTTAATAAAAACAGCATATAAAAAATAAAATAAAATGTATAGAAGTCATAACTGTGGCGAACTCAACGCCTCTCATATCAATACTGAAGTTACCCTTGCGGGCTGGGTTCAAAAATCACGTGACAAAGGATTTATGAATTGGGTCGATTTACGCGATCGTTATGGAGTTACCCAATTAATTTTCGACGAAAGTCGTAGTCAAAAAGAGGTTTTCGAGTTGGCCAAAACACTAGGTCGTGAATTTGTAATTCAAGCCAAAGGAACCGTAATTGAACGAGAAGCCAAAAATGCAAATATGCCAACAGGTGATGTGGAAATTTTGGTCACAGAACTTACAATATTGAATGCTGCTTTAACTCCTCCTTTCACAATTGAAGATGAAACGGATGGTGGAGAAGACATCAGAATGAAATACCGATACTTGGATATTCGTAGAAATCCAGTAAAAAACAACCTTCTTTTTCGTCATAAAGTAGCAATGGAAGTGCGTAAATACCTTTCGGATTTGGATTTTTGCGAAGTTGAAACTCCTTACTTAATCAAATCGACTCCAGAAGGCGCCAGAGATTTTGTGGTTCCAAGTAGAATGAATGAAGGACAATTTTATGCTTTACCTCAATCACCCCAAACCTTCAAACAATTGTTGATGGTGGGTGGTATGGATAAATACTTCCAAATTGTAAAATGTTTCCGTGATGAAGATTTACGTGCCGATCGTCAGCCGGAATTTACACAAATCGATTGCGAAATGGCATTTGTAGATCAAGAAGATATTATGAATGTTTTCGAAGGATTGACTCGTCATTTATTGAAAGAAATAAAAGGTGTCGAGGTGGATAAATTCCCTCGAATTACTTATGATTACGCTATGAAAACATATGGAAATGACAAACCGGACATTCGTTTCGGGATGGAATTTGGCGAGTTGAATGAATTTGCACAACACAAAGAGTTTCCTGTTTTCAATGCAGCGGAATTAGTAGTTGGAATTGCCGTTCCTGGAGCTGGGAATTATACCCGTAAAGAAATTGACGGTTTAATTGATTGGATGAAACGCCCACAAATTGGCGCTACCGGAATGATTTATGCTAAATGCAACGAAGATGGTACTTTTAAATCATCTGTAGATAAATTTTATGACCAGGAAGATATAGCCAATTGGGCAAAAACAACTGGCGCAATAGCCGGCGATATGATATTTGTTCTTTCCGGTCCAGCTGATAAAACAAGAACACAACTTTCTGCTTTAAGAATGGAATTAGCAACTCGTTTGGGTTTAAGAAAACCGGCTGAATTTGCTCCACTATGGGTAGTTGATTTCCCATTGTTAGAATTTGAAGAAGAAACAGGACGTTATCACGCGATGCATCATCCCTTTACTTCTCCAAAACCTGAAGATATGGACTTATTAGAAACCAATCCGAAAGCGGTTCGTGCCAATGCCTATGATATGGTTTTGAACGGAAACGAAATCGGAGGAGGTTCTATCCGTATTCATGACAAAGCAACTCAGCAATTGATGTTTAAGTATCTTGGATTTACACCAGAACAAGCTGAAGATCAATTTGGGTTCTTGATGAATGCTTTTCAATACGGCGCACCACCACATGGAGGATTGGCTTTTGGATTAGATCGATTAGTTTCAATATTAGGTGGCCAAGAAACCATACGTGATTTTATCGCATTTCCAAAGAATAATTCAGGTCGAGATGTAATGATTGATGCACCATCAAAAATTGATGAATTACAGTTAAATGAATTGCATATAAAATTAAACAACTAGTATTTAGTCGATTAAATATGCTGTAAAACGTTGAAAATCAATTTTTTTATAAAAAATTATACAATACTAACTTTCGTATTATATTAAATATTACATTTGCCTCATTATAAATTATTATTACTATTACAATGCGTACAGGTACAGTTAAATTTTTCAATGAATCAAAAGGTTACGGATTCATTACAGACGAAGAAACAGGAAAAGACATTTTTGTTCATGCATCAGGAATCAACGCGGAAGAGCTTCGTGAAGGTGACAGAGTTAGTTATGAAGAAGAAGAAGGAAGAAAAGGAAAAGTTGCTGCGAAAGTAGCAGTTATCTAAGCAAAGAATTTTTTTTTTGTTTAAGAATGTTAAAAAACGTTTCGATGGATATCGAAGCGTTTTTTTGTATAAAAGTGTTTCTATTTTTTTTATATCCTAACACTTATATCGATTTCGTTCCTATTTCAACGAAATTTGCCTATAAACTTGTGTTTTAATTCCTTGAAAGCTATCTTTGCGTTTTTAAATAGACTAAATCAAAATACATTATGCAATCAAGTCAATTAGATTACATCCCAATACTAATGCAGGCTTTATTAGCTATTGGATTTGTTGCTGGAACTATCCTGATTTCAGGCAAATTAGGACCTAAACGATCTTCTAAAATAAAAGACAGTAATTTTGAATGTGGAATTGAATCTTTAGGAAATGCACGTATTCCTTTTTCAGTGAAATATTTCTTGGTTGCCATTTTATTTGTCTTATTCGATGTTGAAGTAATATTTCTTTATCCATGGGCAATTAATTTCAAAGAATTGGGAATGGAAGGAATGGTGAAAATGGTCATTTTTATGCTTTTGTTGTTGATTGGATTTTTCTACATTATCAAAAAGAAAGCATTAGACTGGGAATAATAAGGAATTTTAGATTTTAGATTTAGGATTTTAGATTTAGGAAGACTAAAGATAAATTTAGATTTAAAACATAAAATTCTCAGATTAAAATATTGATTTAAAAAAATGATTTTACCTTTTAAGATTAACAAAAATCTAAAATCTAAAATCTAAAATCTAAAATTAAAATGAGTACTTCAAATATAAAAATGGTTGAGCCACCAGAAGGTGTTTCTGGTGAAGGATTCTTCGCAACAACACTAAACGATGTTGTGGGTCTCGCTCGTGCTAATTCACTTTGGCCATTGCCTTTTGCAACTTCATGTTGTGGAATTGAATTTATGGCAACAATGGCTTCTCATTATGACTTAGCTCGATTTGGTATGGAACGGGTGAGTTTTTCACCACGTCAAGCTGACATGTTACTAGTTATGGGAACTATTTCAAAAAAAATGGGCCCTATTTTACGTCAAGTTTACGAACAAATGGCAGAGCCTCGTTGGGTAATCGCTGTTGGAGCTTGTGCTTCATCTGGTGGTGTTTTTGACACCTATTCTGTTTTACAAGGAATTGACAAAGTAATTCCAGTAGATGTTTATGTTCCCGGTTGTCCTCCAAGGCCAGAACAAATTGTTGATGGTGTAATGCGTTTGCAAGATTTGGTAAAAAGTGAATCTGTAAGAAGAAGAAGCTCTCCTGAATATCAAGAATTATTAGCTTCATATAATATCAAATAATAAAAATGGCATTAGAAACAGCTCAAATTCAAGACAAATTATCAGCTACTTTTAGCGATGTAACTTTTCTTTTTAAACTTGAAAAAGATATTCTTTCGATAGAAGTTCCTGCAGATAAAATTACTGCTATAATCCTCTACTTGAAAAATGATTCTGAATTGCGTTTTCATTTCTTAACTGATTTATGCGGCGTTCACTATCCGGATAACGAATTAGAAAGACAATTTGCTATTGTATATCACATGCACAATTGGTATGAAAACAAACGCATTAGAATCAAAACTTATATTAGTGGTGAAAATCCTTCATTAAAAAGTTTGACTACTATTTTTCCAAGCGCCAACTGGATGGAAAGAGAAACTTACGATTTTTACGGAATTGATTTCATAGGTCATCCACAATTAAAGCGGATTTTAAACATGGATGAAATGGTTTCTTTTCCAATGCGAAAAGAATTCCCTTTAGAAGACGGAGGAAGAACGGACAAAGACGACCGTTTTTTCGGAAGAACACAATCAAACAAATAACAAATATAATTTTTCACATTCAATAAATGTCAGAACTATTATTACCACCAGAGCATCGATATGCTAACTTAATAAAAAACAACCTAAACGATGACGGAAGCGAGCTTTCGGTTCTTAATTTAGGTCCAACACACCCTGCAACTCACGGTATTTTTCAGAACGTCTTATTAATGGATGGTGAAAGAATCGTAGAAGCAGAACCAACTATTGGTTACATCCACAGAGCTTTCGAAAAAATTGCCGAAAATCGACCTTTTTACCAAATCACTCCACTTACTGACAGAATGAACTATTGTTCTTCTCCTATCAATAATATGGGTTGGTGGTTGACTTTGGAAAAATTACTGGATATTGAAGTTCCTAAAAGAGTACAATATCTCCGTGTTATCATCATGGAATTGGCTCGTATTTCAGACCATTTAATATGCAACTCGATTCTTGGAGTTGACACTGGCGCTTATACGGGATTCTTATATGTGTTTCAGTTTAGAGAGAAAATTTACGAAATCTACGAAGAAATTTGTGGGGCTCGTTTAACAACAAATATGGGAAGAATTGGTGGTTTCGAAAGAGATTGGACACCAGAAGCTTTCCGCAAACTTGAAGTGTTTTTAAATGATTTCCCAGTAGCTTGGAAAGAATTTGAAAACTTGTTCGAAAGAAACAGAATCTTTATTGACAGAACTGTAAATGTAGGCCCTATCTCAGCCGAAATGGCAATGGCTTATGGATTTACAGGTCCAAATTTAAGAGCTGCAGGAGTTGATTACGACGTTCGTGTCGCTCATCCTTATTCTTCTTATGAAGATTTCGATTTCATCGTTCCAGTTGGAAAATCAGGCGATACCTACGATCGTTTCTGTGTTCGTAATGCCGAAGTATGGGAAAGTTTAAGCATCATTCGTCAGGCATTAGATAAAATGCCAGAAGGAAATGCATTTCATGCTGATGTTCCTGAATATTACTTACCTCCAAAAGAAGATGTTTATACTGATATGGAATCTTTGATTTACCATTTCAAAATTGTAATGGGTGAAATTCCTGTTCCTGTTGCCGAAATATATCACGCAGTTGAAGGTGGAAATGGTGAATTAGGTTTTTACTTGATTACTGACGGAAGTAGAACTCCTTACAGATTGCACTTCCGTAGACCTTGTTTTATTTATTACCAGGCCTATCCCGAAATGATAAAAGGAGCCATGCTTTCGGATGCGATTGTTATTTTATCAAGTCTTAATGTTATTGCTGGAGAATTAGACGCTTAAAAAAGATTGCAGCATCCAGATTTCGGAATGCAGATTGAAAAAATCTGAATCTGAAATCTAAAATCTAAAATATAGAATGGAAAGAACACATTACAAACAAGAAATAAACATAACTGAATCATTGATGATACGCATCAATGAATTAATCAGTCATTATCCAGAAGACAAAATAAAATCGGCTCTATTGCCCGTTTTACATGAAGTTCAGGATGCACACGACAATTGGTTGAGTTTTGAATTAATGAACAAAGTGGCCGAAATACTTCTTATCAAACCCATCGAGGTTTATGAAGTGGTTTCCTTCTACTCTATGTTTAACCAAAGACCAATTGGCAAATACATGTTCGAATTTTGCAGAACTTCTCCTTGTTGTTTGAATGGCGTCGAGGATTTAATGGATTATACCTGCGAAAAATTAGGCGTTGGAATTGCAGAAACTACCCCTGACGGCTTATTTGAAGTAAGAGGTGTAGAATGTTTGGGTGCTTGCGGTTATGCTCCGATGATGCAATTAGGAGATTTTTACAAAGAACACTTGACTAAAGAAAAAGTAGATCAGATTATAGCTGATTGCAGAGATAATAAAATTACATTACACGATAAATAATATGTCACAAAAAATATTATTAGACAAAGTAAACATTCCAGGAATTAAAACCTATGAAGTCTATCGTCAGCATGGCGGATATGCTTCAGTGGAAAAAGCTTTGAAAAAACTAACACCTGACGAAATTGTCGAAGAAGTGAAAACTTCTGGTTTAAGAGGTCGTGGTGGAGCAGGTTTTCCAGCTGGAATGAAATGGAGTTTTATTGATAAAAAATCAGGAAAACCAAGACATTTGGTTTGCAACGCTGATGAATCAGAGCCTGGAACTTTCAAAGACCGTTATTTGATGGAATTTATTCCTCATTTATTGATCGAAGGAATGATAACTTCCAGTTATGCATTGGGTGCTAACCTATCTTACATTTATATTCGTGGTGAATACATGTGGGTTTATAAAATATTAGAAAGAGCCATCGCAGAAGCAAAAGCTGCAGGTTGGTTAGGAAAAAATATTTTAGGATCTGGTTTTGATTTAGAATTGTATGTGCAGATTGGTGGAGGAGCTTACATTTGTGGTGAAGAAACTGCATTAATCGAATCATTGGAAGGAAAAAGAGGAAATCCTCGTATCAAACCACCATTTCCAGCAGTTTCTGGACTTTGGGCGAATCCTACAGTGGTTAATAATGTTGAAACTATTGCTGCAGTGCCTTGGATTGTGAATAATTCAGGTGCTGAATATGCTAAAATTGGAGTTGGAAGATCTACTGGAACCAAATTAATTTCAGCTTCTGGACATATTAAAAATCCAGGCGTTTACGAAATTGAAATGGGTTTAAGTGTTTACGAATTCATGAATTCTGACGAATATCTGGGAGGAATGAGTTCTGACAGACCTTTGAAGGCTTTTGTGCCTGGAGGATCATCAGTGCCAATTTTACCAGCACATTTAATCTACAAAACTGCCAATGGCGACGATCGTTTGATGACTTACGAAAGTTTGAGCGATGGTGGTTTTGCAACAGGTTCCATGTTAGGTTCAGGAGGATTTATTGTTTACAATGACACTTCATGCATCGTAAGAAACACATGGAATTTTTCAAGATTTTACCACCACGAAAGTTGTGGACAATGTTCACCATGCCGTGAAGGTACTGGTTGGATGGAAAAGGTATTAAACCGAATTGAAAACGGTTTTGGCCGTGAGGAAGATATTGATTTGCTATTGAGCATTCAAAGTAAAATAGAAGGAAACACGATATGCCCTTTAGGTGATGCAGCAGCTTGGCCTGTGGCAGCAGCGATTCGACACTTTAGAGAAGAATTTGAATATCACATTCGTTTCCCAGAAAAAATAAAAAATAGAGACCATTTTGTTGCTGAGCCTTTTTCTAAAGTCATAATGTCGAAAGTCTAAAAGTCATAAAGCATTATAATGGGAAAATTTAATTCGTTTGAAGAAATTAATTCTTGGCAGAAATCTAGATTATTTAATAAACGAATTTATGAAATAACCGAAAATTCAGCTTTTAAAAAAGATTACGATTTAGTTAGACAAATTAGAAGAGCTTCCGTTTCAATTTCTTCAAATATCGCAGAAGGATTTGAAAGAAATACAGATAAAGAGTTTGTTTATTATTTATATGTTTCGAAAGCTTCGGCTGGAGAAGTTAGGTCGCAGTTGTATTTGGCATTAGATTTAAATTATATTTCGAAGATAGAATTCGATGATTTATATTTAAATGTTTCAGATATATCAAAATTGTTAAGTGGATTTATTAAATATTTAGAAAATAGTCATAAAGTCTAAAGTCACACAACTTTAAGACATTTGACATTAAGATGTTAAGACTTAAAAAAATGAAAGTAACCATAGACGGTCAAGAGATTGAAGTACAACCAGGAACAACTATCCTGCAAGCAGCCCGAATGATTGGTGGAGATATAGTTCCACCGGCCATGTGCTACCATTCTAAATTAGAAGGAAGCGGCGGAAAATGTCGTTGTTGTTTGTCGGAAGTTTCCAAAGGAAGTGAAGCCGATCCAAGACCAATGCCCAAATTAATGGCTTCCTGCGTAACAGGATGTCAGGACGGAATGGAAGTGAAAACCAAATCGTCACCTAGAGTACAAGAAGCTCAGAAAGCAGTGACAGAATTTTTGCTGATTAATCACCCTTTGGATTGCCCAGTTTGTGATCAAGCAGGAGAATGCGATTTGCAGAATTTAAGCTTTGAACACGGAAAATCGGAGAGTCGTTTTATTGAAGAAAAAAGAACGTTTGAACCAGAAGATATCGGTCCGAATATTCAATTACACATGAATCGTTGTATTCTTTGTTATCGTTGTGTAATGGTGGCAGACCAAATCACCGATGACCGAGTTCATGGAGTTATGGATCGTGGTGATCATTCGAATATTTCGACTTGTGTTTCTCACGCCATTGATAATGAGTTTTCAGGAAATATGATTGATGTATGTCCAGTAGGGGCTTTGACAGACAAAACTTTTAGATTCAAATCGAGAGTTTGGTTCAACAAGCCTTATAATGCACATAGAGATTGCCCTACTTGTTCCGGAAAAACTACGGTTTGGATGTTTGGTGACGAAATTCAAAGAGTTACAGGTAGAAAAGATGAATACCACGAGATCGATGAATTCATTTGCAACGGATGTCGTTTTGACCATAAAGAAGTTTCGGATTGGGTTATTGAAGGACCAAGAGAATTTGAAAAAGATTCTGTTATCAATCAAAATAATTACACTAAAAAATTAGATACTGTAGTTATTGAAACTGAAGAAACTATTCTAAAAGGAAGAGCAATTGACAGAAAAAAAATAAGTATGTCTGAGATTGATTTTAACGAAAAAATTGATGGCAACCCATTAAATTCAACCATAAATGGATAGTACTTTTATAATAGAAAAAAGTGTTGTAATCCTTGTTGTATTTGCATTTACTATGCTTATGGCAATGTATTCTACATGGGCAGAACGAAAAGTAGCTGCATACCTTCAGGATAGAGTGGGTCCAAACCGTGCGGGTTGGGGAGGATTATTACAACCACTTGCCGATGGTTTAAAATTATTTTCCAAAGAGGAATTTGAACCTAATACACCTAATCGATTTTTGTTTTTTACCGGCCCGGCAATTGCCATGTCAACAGCATTAATCACAAGTGCTGTTATTCCTTGGGGAGATCGTTTTCATCTTTTTGGAAGAGATATTTTGCTTCAAGCTACCGATATTGACGTAGCCATGTTGTATATATTTGGTGTCCTTTCTATAGGAGTCTACGGAATAATGATAGGTGGTTGGGCTTCTAACAATAAGTTCTCTTTGATTGGAGCGATACGAGCAGCTTCACAAATGGTTTCTTATGAAGTAGCGATGGGATTGTCGATAATAGCCTTATTGATGATGACTGGCACTTTGAGTTTAAGGGAAATTTCGGCACAACAAGCAGGGATGAATTGGAATGTTTTTTACCAACCTTTATCTTTCCTAATCTTTTTGATTTGTGCTTTTGCAGAAACGAATAGAACTCCATTTGATTTAGCGGAATGCGAAACAGAATTAATTGGAGGCTATCATACCGAATATTCATCCATGAAAATGGGTTTCTATTTATTTGCTGAATATGCCAATATGTTTATTTCTTCGACAATACTTGCGGTATTATTCTTTGGAGGATATAATTATCCAGGAATGAGTTGGGTAGTTGAACATTGGGGAGTAAATATTGCCAACGTTTTTGGAATTGGAGCTTTATTTATAAAATTATGTGGATTTATATTCTTTTATATGTGGGTTCGATGGACTATTCCAAGATTTAGATACGATCAATTGATGCATTTGGGATGGAGAATATTGATTCCACTTTCAATTTTCAATATCATCATCACAGGAATTGTTCTTTTGAGAGTAGAAATTATGGCTTATTTAGGATTTTAATTAGAACACCAATACCTTAGCCCTGATAGTAGTGAAAATCCTTTTATGCCGGGGTTCGGCATAAAAGATTGAAACGGATAGCAGGAGTAAGCTTCAAAAAAATATAAAAAATGTCAATACAAGAAATATCACTTTCCGGAAGAAAAAAGGTAGTCTCAAACAAAGAGATGACTTTTTTTGAAAGTATGTATCTAATAGCCATCGTAAAGGGGTTATTGATTACTATCAAACACTTTTTTAGAAAAAAAGCAACCATTCACTATCCTGAACAAGTACGTGAATTTAGTCCAGTTTATCGTGGTCAACACATGTTGAAACGCGATGAGCAAGGTCGCGAAAATTGTACGGCTTGTGGATTATGTGCACTTTCATGTCCCGCTGAAGCGATCACGATGAAGGCGGAAGAACGCAAACCAGACGAGAAGCATTTGTATCGGGAAGAGAAATATGCTTCGATTTATGAAATCAATATGTTGCGTTGTATTTTTTGTGGATTGTGTGAGGAAGCTTGTCCAAAAGACGCTATATACTTGACTATTTCAAAAGAATTAGTTCCAGCAAATTATACCAGAGAAGATTTTATTTTTGGAAAAGATAAATTGGTTATGCCATTGGATATCGCAATGAAAAATGCTCAACTTAAAAACGCCAACTAATGTCGATAATTTTAATTCTATTTTGTGTTCTATCTTTTATCACTTTAGCCACCGCTTTTTTGACAATTTATAGCCGAAATCCAATTCACAGTGCCATTTATTTGGTGATTTGTTTTTTCTCGATTGCAGGTCATTATTTATTATTAAACGCTCAATTTCTAGCCATAGTCCATGTGATAGTTTATTCAGGTGCTATTATGATATTAATGTTGTTTACAATAATGTTAATGAATTTGAATAATAGAAATGATGTGCACAAACCCCGAATTACTCGACTAGGAGCCATTGTTTTGTTTATATTAATGTGTGTCGTATTAATCGGCATATTTATTAACTCGAAACCTATTGTTGGTGAATATATAAGTACTGGTGAAGATTACCAATCCATAAAGGTTTTGGGAAAAATATTGCTTAACGAATATATGGTGCCTTTTGAATTTGCCTCAATTCTGCTTTTAGTTGCAATGATTGGAGCTGTTTTATTATCTAAAAAAGAAAAAATCACAAAATAATATGAACAATATTTTAAATCAAATTGGTATAGAAAATTACATATTCCTTTGCGTAATACTTTTTTGTATTGGAGTTTTTGGAGTATTGTACAGACGTAATGCAATAATTGTGTTTATGTCAATCGAAATAATGCTAAATGCTGTAAATCTATTGTTTGTGGCGTTTTCGACCTATCATCAAGATGCACAAGGACAGATATTTGTATTTTTCTCAATGGCTGTAGCTGCTGCCGAAGTTGCTGTAGGTCTCGCTATTTTAGTTTCAATATTCAAAAATATGAATACAATTGATGTTGGAAAATTAAAAAATTTAAAAGGATAATCTTCAATGGATACAAGTTTAATTTTAGTCTTATTACTTTCTCCTTTTATAGGGTTTTTGTTTAATGTTTTTCTGGGTAAAAAAGCGGGAAAAACTATCGTTGGTATTGTTGGAACACTTTCTGTGTTTATATCGTTTGCAGTTACTTTGTCTTTCTTTTTACAAATAACACAAACAAAACAAGCCATAACAGTTGATTTATTCGAATGGATTTCAACACAACATTTCAAAGTAAATTTCGGTTTTCTTTTAGATCAATTATCAATACTTTGGTTGTTATTTGTAACTGGAATTGGATCTTTGATTCATTTGTATTCCATCAGTTATATGCACGATGATGAGAAGATGCATTCATTCTTTGCATATCTAAACTTATTTATCTTCTTTATGATCACCTTGGTAATTGGAAGCAATTTACTAATGATGTTCATTGGTTGGGAAGGTGTTGGGCTTTGCTCCTATTTATTAATTGGTTTTTGGTATAAAAATCAAGATTTCAATGATGCGGCTAAAAAAGCTTTCATTATGAATAGAATCGGAGATTTAGGATTCCTGATAGGTATTTTTATTCTAGGTTCTATGTTCACTACTATAGATTTTACTAGTCTTAAAACTGCCATTTCTTCAGCTAGTGATACTAATGATTTATGGATGGCAATTGCTGCTCTCTGTTTATTTATTGGTGCTTGTGGTAAATCGGCACAAATTCCATTATATACTTGGTTGCCTGATGCGATGGCTGGACCAACGCCTGTTTCGGCATTGATTCACGCAGCAACAATGGTAACTGCAGGTATTTTTATGATTACACGAATGAGTTTCTTATTTGATATGGTTCCAAGTGTTCAAAATATCATAGCTATAATTGGTGCTGTAACCTCATTAGTTGCCGCCACAATAGCTTTGACTCAAACAGACATCAAAAAAGTATTGGCTTATTCTACCGTTTCTCAATTGGGATTAATGTTCTTGGCTTTAGGTTTTGGTGCGTATGAAGTAGCTGTTTTTCATGTCATCACTCACGCCTTCTTTAAAGCTTGTTTGTTCTTAGGTTCTGGTTCAGTAATTCACGGATTGCACGGAGAACAAGATATGCGAAAAATGGGTGGATTGAAAAAAGCCATGCCGATTACTTTTATAACCATGCTTATTGCTTCCTTAGCTATTTCTGGAGTTTTTCCATTGGCAGGATTTTGGTCTAAAGATGAAATTTTAATGACTGCTTTTCATCATAATATTGCATTATGGGTAATAGGTTCAATTGCTTCTATTATGACTGCCTTTTATATGTTTAGACTAATGTATCTTACTTTTTTCAATGAATTTAGAGGTACTGAAGAACAAAAACATCATTTACATGAAAGTCCAAGTTTAATTACTATTCCTTTAATTGTTTTGGCAATATTATCTTTCATTGGCGGAATTATTAGTTTACCAGGAAATAGTTGGTTGAACGATTATTTAGCACCATTATTTTCGAAAGTTACTCAAGAAGAACATTCTTTTGGAACTACTGAGTACACTTTGATGGCAATTGCAACAATAGGTGCTCTTGCAGGTATTGGACTTGCTTATAAAAAATACTTGAAAGAAAATACAATTCCAAGTGAAGATGAAAACATCACTGGTCTAACAAAAGTTTTGTATAACAAATATTATGTTGACGAGGTTTACGATGCTGTTTTTGTAAAACCAATTAATGTGCTTTCTAATTTCTTTAGAGACAGTGTTGAAACAACATTATCGGCACTAGTTTTTGGTTTAGGAAAAGCGACTTTCCAATTAGCTTCATTTGGGAGAAGATTTCATCACGGTAGCGTTGGATTCTATCTTTCAATGTTCACCCTAGGCATTTGTGCACTATTAACTTATCTATACTATTGCAATAATTTTTAAATAATGGATGTAACTACACTTTTAATTATTCTTTTTGTTGGCGCATTTGCAACCTATTTTTCTGGTGATAAATGGGCTCCAAAAGTAGCTTTATTAATTTCATTGGCCGCTTTTGCAGGTACGATTTGTTTACTTAGCCAATACAATTCAGGACAAGAAATCAGTTATTTTAAAATTTGGATTTCTAAACCTGCTGTATTTATATCCTTTTATGCAGACGGCCTTACATTAGCGATGCTTTTGTTAACAACCGCATTGATACCAATTATTATTTATTCCTCCTTTGGAAATAATTATAAAAATGCAAAAGCATTCTATGCATTAATTTTGTTTATGACCTTCGCAATGACAGGAACTTTTCTTGCCACTGATGGTCTATTATATTATGTTTTCTGGGAATTATCATTAATCCCAATTTACTTTATTGCTTTAATTTGGGGTAATGGCGATGCTGAAAAACGTAAAAAAGCAGTTGTTAAATTCTTTATTTATACTCTTGCTGGTTCCTTATTTATGTTAATTGCTTTTGTTTATTTGTACCAAAAAGCAAATAGTTTTTTAATTGGTGATTTAGTAAAAGCGAATTTATCCTCTACAGAACAGTTCTGGATATTCTTGGCTTTCTTTTTAGCGTATGCCATCAAAATTCCATTAATTCCTTTTCATACTTGGCAGGCAAAAGTGTACCAAAAAGCACCAACAGTAGGAACAATGCTCCTTTCTGGAATCATGTTAAAGATGGGATTGTATAGTGTAATTCGTTGGCAATTACCTATTGCTCCATTGGCAGCAAAAGAATTTATGTCATTATTTATCGGTCTTGGATTAGTTGGTGTAATTTACGGTTCGATCGTAGCATTGAGACAAAAAGATTTGAAAAAGCTATTGGCTTACTCTTCTTTGGCACACGTTGGTTTAATTGCTGCAGGCTGTTATACTTTAACACTTGACGGATTACGTGGTGCTGTATTGCAAATGATCGCTCACGGATTTGTAGTTGTTGGCTTATTCTTAGTTGCTGAAATTATTTACAGAAGATATGAAACAAGAACTATCTCAGAAATGGGTGGAATTCGTAGTCAGTCCCCTAAATTGACTTCTATGTTCATGCTTTTGGTTTTAGCATCTGTTGCTTTGCCATCCACCTTTAACTTCGTAGGAGAATTTACAGTTTTATACAGCTTATCACAAATAAATATTTGGTTTGCTCTTCTTGGTGGAACTACTATAATATTAGGAGCTTATTATATGTTGAAAATGTTTCAACACGTGATGTTGGGTGAAACCAATGTTAAAATATTTAATGATGTGACCTTTAACGAAGGATTATCTTTGGTACTCATCATTGCCGTTTTATTCTTTTTTGGATTGTATCCAAAACCAATTATGGATTTGATTTCACCAAGTCTAGAAAACATTATAACTCTAATAAACAGAATTAATTAATAAAATAGGATTAAGGATTTAAGAATTAGGATTTTTGTTGGATGGGTAAATTGGAATATTTAATAATTATTAAAATATGACGAAAGAAGAACTTAAGAATCGTACAAAATAATTTGCATTGGATGTATTTAAGTTTTTAATGTTAATAGATAAGGATAAAGCTGTTGATGTCGTTTCCTTTCAACTTTTTAAATCCTCATCATCAGTTGCTGCTAATTACAGAGCAGTTTGTAGAGGCAAATCAAGTGCTGATTTTTTAAACAAATTAAAAATCGTAGATGAAGAGGCAGATGAAAGTTTATTTTGGTTAGAGTTTATCAAAGGATTAGAAATAGTATGTGACAAAGTTGAGCTTGAAAAGTTAATAAAAGAAGCGAATGAATTGGTTGCTATTTTTTCATCAGGAATAAAAACAATAAAAGAGAAAAATAATATAAAACAATAAAAAGATTTAGAAATTAGGAAATAATAATTAGGATTTTCGAGTAGTTGCGAACGTTCCTTTTTCAATTTTAAATCCTAAATCAAAAATCCTAAATCAAAAAATCAAAAAATGAATACATTAATAGCTATAACAGGATTAGGTGTTTTATGCCTTTTATTTGAAATTTTAAATTTTAGAAAAGCCATTATTCCAATAACCATTATTGGATTATTAGCAGTCCTTGGATTTATAACAATGTCCGAATACAATACTCCAATGAGTTATTACAATAATATGATTGTGGTGACCCAATTTTCATCTTCATTTTCTGCCTTGTTTATTATACTTACAGTTTTCTTGATTGCTTTAAGTCATGATTTCTACGAAGAACATCAAACTAAAATTTCCGATTTTATTGCCATAAAAATATTTATGTTGGCTGGTGGAGTTGCCATGGTTTCTTTTGGAAACTTAGCCATGTTTTTTCTAGGAATCGAAATCTTGTCTATTTCTTTATATATTCTTGCTGCAAGTGACCGATTAAATATAAAAAGTAACGAAGCTGGAATGAAATATTTCTTGATGGGATCTTTTGCTTCAGGGATAATCTTGTTTGGAATTTGCTTAATTTACGGTGCAATGGGAACATTTGACATTGCCGAAATTACAGATTGGTCTCAATCAGCTG
This sequence comes from Flavobacterium cellulosilyticum, assembly GCF_004349355.1. Taxonomy (GTDB): domain Bacteria; phylum Bacteroidota; class Bacteroidia; order Flavobacteriales; family Flavobacteriaceae; genus Flavobacterium; species Flavobacterium cellulosilyticum. The sequence goes on from NZ_SMFK01000001.1 coordinate 406,554, forward strand.
AATTGCCTTCTTGGTTTCCTATTGGGGTTACATTAGTTACTATAGGAATGTTATTTAAAATCGCAGCTGTTCCTTTCCATTTTTGGGCTCCTGATGTCTATGAAGGTTCACCAACTATGACAACTGCTACGATGAGTACATTGGTAAAAGTGATTGCAATTGCTACTTTATTTAAAATTATGACAGCAATGAATGCTGAACTTTCGGATGCTTTTATCAATATTATAATTGTAATTTCGATTGCTTCGATGACTGTTGGAAATATTATGGCATTAAGACAAAACAACGTTAAACGTATGCTAGCCTTCTCAGGAATCTCTCATGCTGGTTTTATGTTGATGACTCTATTAACAATGAGTTCTTCATCAGCTAGTTTACTGTATTATGCTGCTGCTTATTCACTGGCTGGAATTGCTGCTTTTGCAGTAATTTTATATGCATGTAAAAACAAGAATAACGAAGATATCACCAACTTCAACGGATTAGGAAAAACGAGTCCTATACTTGCAGCAACTCTTACAGCAGCGTTACTTTCGATGGCTGGAATTCCAATCTTTGCTGGTTTTTTTGCCAAACTATTTTTGTTCAATCAAACCATCCAAGCTGGTTATTTGATCATCGTAATAGCGGCAGTAATCAACTCGATTATAAGTGTTGGTTACTATTTCAAGTTAATTTTAGCCATGTATACTAAAGAGCCAAATGAAGAAGTGACTAAAATACCATTTGTGATTCATGCAGTAGCACTAGTTTCAATTGTATTGAATATTGCAATTGGTTTATTCCCTTCGGCGGTTTTGGATTTATTGGGATAAAATATACATCTGTTTATATATAATTTTACCGCAGATTCGCAGATTTTCAACTATTTTAATCTGTAAATCTGCGGTATTTTTTTTAAAATTAAAAACACTAAACCATCCCCTTCTAATTCTGAGATGGTTTTTGTCTCCATTACAAAACACATTAGACTGTAAAACTATGTTTTTTAACTCACTGACATTTGCTATTTTCTTACCCATAGTTTTCGTACTCTATTGGTTTGTATTTAGTAAATCGAAGAGTTCACAAAACGCTTTTCTAGTTGTAGTAAGTTACTATTTTTATTCCTGTTGGGATTTTCGATTCCTATTTTTATTACTGTTTTCCACCCTTCTATGTTATTTTACAGCAATTCAAATTGAAAAAAACACCCAAGATCATAAGAGAAAGTTTTGGTTTTGGTTGAGTATCATTTTCAATCTGGGTTTTTTAGCCATATTCAAATACTACAACTTTTTTGCCGCGTCCTTTTCAGATGCATTAAATGATATTGGTATAGAATCCAGTCCACTTTTGTTGAATGTGATTCTTCCTGTTGGAATTTCATTCTACACTTTTCATGGATTATCGTACGTGATTGATATTTACTATAAAAGAATTCATTCTGAGAAAAACATCATTGATTACGCGCTGTTTGTGAGTTATTTTCCGCTATTAGTAGCTGGTCCAATTGAGCGAGCCACCCATTTATTACCTCAAGTAAAACTGAAAAGAAATTTCGATTATGAAAAAGCAAAAGAAGGAGTTTACCAAATTATTTGGGGATTGGTCAAAAAGGTAGTGATTGCCGATACTTGTGCTACCTATGCTAATGCCATTTTTGATAATTATACTTCAATGAATTCTTTGTCATTAATTTTAGGAGCCGTTTATTTTGCATTCCAAATTTATGGTGATTTCTCAGGTTATTCGGATATGGCTCTGGGAATGTCCAAATTATTTGGATTGGATTTGTTACGGAATTTCAACTACCCCTATTTCTCCAGAGATATTGCCGAGTTTTGGCGGCGTTGGCACATTTCATTATCCTCTTGGTTTCGGGATTATTTATACATTCCTCTTGGCGGAAGCCGAGGAAACAAACTCAAACAGGTGCGCAATGTGTTTATTATTTTTGTGGTTAGTGGTTTTTGGCATGGCGCGAATTGGACTTTCCTAGCTTGGGGATTCATCAATGCACTTTACTTTTTGCCTTCCTTATTATTAGGAACTAATCGGAATAATATGGAAACAGCCGAATTGCACTGGGATATAAACTCCATAAAAACATTCTTTGATATTCTTGCTACCTTTATGTTATCCTGTCTTGCTTGGATCTTTTTTAGGGCAAATACCATCAGCATTGCTTTCGATTATATTAGAAGAATTTTTACAGATCACACTTTTTCATTCCAATATTTAGTAAATGAAAGATATTCAAATGAATTGCTTTTGATGGTGTTGGCTTTTGTAATAGTCGAATGGAATAGCAGATACCAAATAGAACCCATTTCAGGAAAATATAGCGGACTAAAATTAACAGTGTGTTTGTTGGCAATTATCGCTTTGGGAACTTACTCGGATTATAAAGAATTTATATATTTTCAATTTTAATGCAAAAATTTATACTTTTTTCAGCTAAAATTCTACTTGTCCTACTAGTACTTATGATAGTACTGGACTGGTCGTACACGACTGTATATTTGCATTCTTCGAATAGAGGAAAAGTAGAAAACGTCTATAATTCCAAGGCCAAAAATTATGATGTAGTTATTTTAGGATCTTCACGTTCCAACAATCATTTTGTACCTGAACTTTTTGAGAAAAAAGGATTAAAAACCTTTAACTACGGTATGAGTGGTGCGCATTTATTCGAAGCTTCCTTGATGTTAAAACTAATGGTCGAACGGCAATACAGTATTAAAAACCTTATTATTGATGCCGATTTGGGTCTTTCTAACGATAAAGAATCCGAAGCTATAGCTGCTAAGTTTTTGCCTTACATTCATCATTCCCAAATCATCAAAGACCATTTTTCAGGACAGAAAGATTTTAATGCATTGTACTATATTCCTTTTTACCGTTACGTTGATTTTGATGCATTGATTGGCTTCAGAGAAATGTACAACACTTTGACCAACAAGCCAACCAATATTTTAGACCAGCAAGGCTACCATCCATTGGGTCATAAAACTGGGAATATGAAGAATGATATTCGCAATTTGAAACCCATTCGCAATAAATACTACGAAGAAATCAAAGAAACCTGCAGGAAAAACAACATCAATCTCATCGCTATAATGACACCCATGTGTACCAATGTAAAAGGATTGAATTATTTTGAAAAGGCTAATAAAATCTATCCTGAAATTCATAATTTAGAAAATGCAGTTGAGGGTGACCAGTATTTTTCTTCCTGTGGTCACATGAATGATACAGGAGCACGAATGTTCACGAAAATTGTTATTGAAAGGTTTTTTGAGACTAAATAATAAATTCCAGCCGATATAAAAATCAACATCAAATTATTTTGAATTTTTAATTTAAATAAGATGACTTCACTACTATTTTTTAATTTAAAAATTCAAAATACCTCATTAATACTTTTCACGCCCAAATAGTAAACTAATACTACTTTATTACTATAATTGAATAGTTTGGCAATATTTATTTTGAATTCAATACCATTTATTCCTACTGTAATCTTTATTCAACTGAAATTAATGGAAAGACAAGTATCTTCTTTATCAAGTACAAGTAATCCGAATATCTTCAAAAAAGTGTAGGTTTGCTTTTGGTTTTCTAATTAATAGAACAAAAAAAATGTGGAATTAAACGAATTTAATTCCACATTTTTAAAAATTTAATAGTTTATAACTTTTACCAGAACTTAGCGTACAAAGCAAAAATAATTAACAATGTAACTACTATCAATACAGTAGTTTGAGGTTTTATCTTAAACATTTCAGTATCCAATTCGAAAGCTTTAGGATTTACTTTTGGTCCTGCAAAACTCACAACAATCATTAAAAACATGGTAAAGAAGAAAGATAATCCCATGCATATAAGGAAAGGGATTTCGTATCCACCATGACCATTTGAATAGGCAGTGTATAAGAAAGTTTCATTTCCAAACAATCCTGGAGCAAATTCGTTGAATAATACAGAAAGTACGAACCCTGAGATAACACCAACTAAAGCAGCAGTACCAGTTGTACGTTTCCAGAACATACCAAGGAAGAACATTGCAAAAATACCAGGACTAATAAAACCGGTATACTTTTGAATGTAGGTAAATCCACCCACACCACCAATTCCTAATAAATCCTCCCAAGTAAATATAACAGCTAAAAGCATCGCTCCAAAAACTGCAATTCTTCCTATGTTTACTTGTTGTCTATCAGTAGCTTCTTTTTGTATGTATTTTTTATGTATGTCTAAAGTATATATAGTAGAAATACTATTTATTTTTCCTGCTAAAGAAGCAACAATAGCTGCTGTTAATGCCGCAACTGAAAGTCCTTTTAAACCTGTTGGTAAAAATGTTAATACCGCTGAATAAGCTCCATCTTTTCCACCTACCAATTGTGGTAAATATCCTTTAGAATATAAAACATACGCTGCGATACCAGGCAACATCACGATAAGTGGCATAAATAATTTTAATATACCTGCAAAAAGAATACCTGTACGAGCGGTTTGTAAATCTGCACCCAAAGCTCTTTGAGTAATATACTGATTACAACCCCAATAATTTAAGTTCACAATCCAAATACCCGCCAAATAAGCCATTACACCTGGGAAAGTAAGGTATTTATTAATATCCAATTGTGATGATTCAGCAGTAGGCTTAGGAATAATCATTTTAAAATGCTCTGGTGCTTCGCGCATCAACACTTTAAATCCTTCAATAGCATTTTCTCCAACACCAAAATACATTCCAACGGTAGTCAAAGCGATATAAGTGGTAACCAATCCACCAATGATCAAAACAGCTACTTGAATAACGTCTGTATAGGCTACAACTTTCATCCCTCCTAAAGAGATAAGTAAAGCAAAAACTGATAATCCAATCATGATAGCGTGTAAATATCCACCACCAGCCAAACCATTAATAGCAATAGCTCCTAAATATAAAATAGAAGTCAAATTCACAAAAACATATAAAAACAACCAAAAAACAGCCATAATTAATGCAGTAGATTCATTGTATCTTGTTTTTAAAAATTGAGGCATGGTATAAATCTTGTTCTTCAAATAAACAGGAATAAACCATACAGCTACAATAATTAATGCAATTGCAGCAATCCATTCGTAAGCAGCAACAGCAATTCCTAAAAAGAATCCTTCTCCACTCATTCCAATAAATTGCTCCGCAGATATATTAGAGGCAATTAATGAGGCTCCAATGGCCCACCAAGTAAGTGTTCCTTCTGCCAAGAAATAAGCTTTGGCATCGTGTTCGTTTTTCTCCCGTTTTCGATATATGACATATCCATAGGTAGATACGACTATAAAATAGATAATAAATACTGCGTAATCAGCAAAAGCAAGGTTCTGGTTCATTGGTGAATTCTTTTTTAGAAGTTAATATAAATGTATGCGGTTTTTTCGGGTGTAATTTATTCTTTTTTTTTAAACTATTTAATATTTATATATTATTATATCATTTTCTAATAAATACAGAATTTCGTTATAGAATTAATTATAAAATATAGTATGTGTTTTAATTCTATAGTTATTTTATGAATTTATGAAAGTCAAAAGTAAAATAAAAATAGTTATTTACATAGCTTATAAATGTGTTTTTTACATTTATAACGAATATTTACATAGCATAATTCTATATATATTTTTAAAAAATTCATTTTCAGTTCTTTAAGTCCGTTGTGAAATTGACAATCCTTATAGTAAAATAAGAATAAATCATTTTAACATCTTTCATTTCTATTTATAGAAGTACATCACTCCTGTTTTTAACAGATTATTTTATTAATTAACCCATTTTATTCGTCTTAAAATCATAGAACAAACCTTATACCTTCATTAGAATTAAAACTTCTGAATCCAAATCAAGTTTATTAGAAGTCTATTTTAGAAGACACATTTGAGTTGCCTATACATTTATGAGTAATTAATTCAATTAAAACATAATTGTATACCGACGCAAAGTTCTAATCTCGATTATTTGAAGAAAACACAAAATGACATTTTAAGACTGATGTCTTATAATTAAATAGCTTCAATAAATTAGCTACATCTAAAAAAAGAAAAAAAATATTTTTTTTGTTTATGTTTAATAAATTTCTATATATTTGTAAATGTAAATTTTACACTTATTATTTATTTTATACCATTAGTTCTACATCCCAACTTATTTAGAGGAGTTTAATTTCAAATAATACGTTAATAAAAAATATCCATTTGACTTTAAGTTACTATTAAAACAAAAAAACCAATCGACTATTTAGCGCAATATTATTTTGTTTATTGAATCCCAAGACAAATCGAAACTTTGCCTTTTCACTAGTAAAATCAAAAACAACAACTACAATTATGAACCAAAAAATTGATCAATTAGCTGCAGATAATATAAGAACACTCGCCATTTCAATGGTTGAAAAAGCAAATTCTGGACATCCTGGAGGAGCTATGGGCGGTGCTGATTTTATGCATATTTTGTATACAGAATACCTCAACTTTGACCCCACAGAGATGGATTGGCCGTTTAGGGATCGTTTCTTTATGGATGCTGGACATTTATCTGCATTGATGTATTCTCAGTATTATTTATTAGGCAATTACAAAAAAGAAGACCTACAACAATTTAGACAATGGGGTTCTGTAACACCTGGACACCCAGAAATTGATGTATTAAGAGGTATTGAAAACACTTCTGGACCACTAGGACAAGGTCATGCTATGGGTGTAGGAGCTGCTATTGCTGCCAAATTTCTTGATGCACGATTCAAAGGACTTTTTGAACATAAAATATATGGATATATCACTGATGGTGGAGTTCAAGAAGAAATTTCACAAGGTGCAGGAAGAATAGCTGGACATTTAGGATTGAATAATTTTATTATGTTTTATGATTCTAATGATGTTCAACTATCTTCAATGACAGATGAAGTAACATCTGAAAATACAGCTATGAAATATGAAGCTTGGGGTTGGAAAGTTATCACAATTGATGGCCATGATCACACACAAATAAGAAAAGCATTAACGGAAGCTAACGAAGAATCCGAAAGACCTACTTTAATAATTGGAAAAACAATTATGGGAAAAGGTTGTGTGACTGCAACTGGTGCTATGTATGAAGGGGAATGTGAATTACATGGAAAACCTATTGGCGACACTAAAGCAGATTACATAAAAACATTGATTAATCTAAAGGCAAATCCTGAAGATCCATTTGCTATTTTTGAAGAAGTAGCAACACAATATACTAAAATACTTGCTCAGAAAACAGCAGCAATAGCCAATAGAAAAGTGCAAATTGCATCTTGGAAAAAAGAAAACCCAGCCCTTTCCTTAAAACTAGAATCGTTTTTATCTGGTGAAATTCCTGACTTAGATTTAAGTAGTGTTGTTCAAAAACCAAATATAGCTACAAGAGAAGCATCCTCGATTGTTCTTGCTTATTTAGCAGAAAACGTAGAAAACATGATTGTTTCTTCGGCAGATTTATCAAACAGTGATAAAACAGATGGATTTCTTAAAAAATCTTCTGTTTTGAAAAAAAATGATTTTAGTGGCGCCTTTTTACAAGCTGGAGTTGCTGAATTGACAATGACTTCAATCGCGAATGGAATAGCCCTTCATGGAGGTGTTATCCCAGTTGTAGCGACCTTTTTTGTTTTTTCGGATTATATGAAACCAGCCATACGATTAGCGGCAATTCAAGAATTGCCTGTAAAATACGTTTGGACTCACGACTCATTTCGCGTGGGTGAAGATGGACCAACGCATCAACCTATCGAACAAGAAGCACAAATTCGTTTGATGGAAAAGATTAAAAACCATTCAGGGAATCGAAGTTTATTGGCTTTACGCCCAGCAGACGCAATAGAAACATCGGTAGCTTGGGACATGGCGTTAAGAAACTCTAAAACACCAACAGCTTTAATTCTTTCGAGACAAAATATTCAAGACATTCCAGCACATGGAACTTCAAGATACGAAGAGGCAACTTCATCTTCAAAAGGAGGCTATTTAGTAAAGTCAACACAAAATCCAGATATCACATTAATTGCCAACGGATCAGAAGTGGCAACCCTTTTAGCAGCTGCAACACTATTGGAAAAAGAGAAAAATTTAAAAATAAATGTAGCCTCCATAATTTCTGAAGGTTTACTCAAAGAACAATCCAAATCATACCAAGAAAGTGTTATCCCAAAAGGAAAATTAGTTTTCGGTCTTACGGCTGGACTTCCTGTAAATCTTGAAGGTTTGATTGGCGATGTTGGAAAAGTGATTGGTCTGGACCATTTTGGGTATTCAGCACCGGCAAGTGTATTAGATGAAAAATTTGGATTTACCAGTACGCAAGTAAGTAAAGAAATCCTTAAATATATTGAAGAAACTAAATAAACAACAAATAATTAAATAATAAAGAAATGAAATTTTTTATAGACACCGCAAATTTAAAAGACATCAAAGATGCAAATGATTTAGGAATTCTTGATGGAGTAACCACTAATCCATCTTTAATGGCAAAAGAAGGGATAACAGGAGTAGCTAATATAATAGCTCATTATATAAAAATATGTGAGTTGGTCGATGGTGATGTCAGTGCTGAAGTTATTTCAACAGATTTTGAAGGAATGATTGCCGAAGGCGAAAAATTAGCCGCTTTGCATCCTCAAATCGTAGTAAAAATTCCAATGATTAAAGACGGGATAAAAGCAATAAAATACTTTTCGAATAAAGGAATTAGAACGAACTGTACATTAATATTTTCAGCAGGTCAAGCATTACTTGCTGCCAAAGCAGGAGCAACTTATGTTTCCCCTTTTATTGGAAGATTAGATGACATCTCTACTGACGGACTGGCATTAATTGAGGAAATCAGATTGATTTATGATAATTACGGTTATGAAACCCAAATTTTGGCAGCATCAGTGCGCCACGTGATGCATATTTTGAATTGTGCTAAAATTGGTGCCGATGTAATTACAGGGCCATTAAGTGCAATAGAAGGATTAATGAAACATCCACTTACTGATAGTGGTTTGGCGACTTTCTTGGCCGATTATCAAAAAGGGAATAATTAAAAAACCCTTTTTCTACTAAGAAAGCACCTTTTAAAATATAAAAGGTGCTTTTTTTATAATAGAAATACAAAAAATAAATTATTTATTTTACTATAATTTTTTTAGAAACGATTCCGTTTTCAGTATTAATCTGAACTAAATAAATTCCCGCAGACAATTTATTTTTAGTAGAAATAGTATACGAATCTGAATCTGCTTTAATAGTCTGGCTTTCAATAATCGTTTCTCCAATTAAGTTAACAACCGAAACTTTCAAATCTTTTCCAAAATTCACTTTACTCATAATATGAATGTCATTTTTAACAGGATTTGGGTAAATTACAAATGAGTTTTCTAACTCTTTGTTGAAATTAGCAACTCCTAAACTTGTAGCTGTAACAGTTGTCAATACTCCATTATAAGTTACAGATATACTTTTCCCAGCTATAGGAGCGATTTGCCCATTGGTAACATAAGTATTTATTGCTGAAGTATAATCTACTCCAGTTCTTTTTATAACTAAACTTCCAGCATCAATAACTACTTTAGAATTAGCATGTAAACTAAAATTTATTCCTCCTGAATCATTTTGATTTACATTAACAGTTCCTGAGTTAATATTTAATTTTCCAACAATCGATCCTATAGTTCCCGCATTTCCCGCATTATCAAGAAATAAATCACCAACTTTAAATGTCTCTCCTGTGTTTAATGTTCCTCCGTTAACATTTATAGTTCCGTTTGGTCCAATTAGAGTAGCCCAATATGCTCCTGCTATTCCTCCAGTATTTACATTCAATAGTCCTGTAGGATAGAAATCTCTTGTCCCGATTTCCAATTGATATCCTCCATCTATAACACCACCTGTATTAATGTTTGCAGTTCCATTTCCACCTTTGTTAGCACCGATAAAAACCCCTTGCCAAGTGTCAACATTACTGCTTCTAAAAGTACCACCGTTTACATTTACTGTTCCCGAACCTCCACTACCAACACGAAATATGTTGCGGCAAGTGAATATTGCTCCAGTATTTACAGTAACTATTCCGTTTAAGACATCATTATAAAACACGTTAAAATTAGCATTTATAGTTAGGAGACCACTTGTATTGTCAAAAACTCCAGGTTGCCAAGCTATAAATTGATTTATGACAGCTGAATTTCCTGTAGCATTAGTTCTAACAAATTTAAAGGATGAATTATCAAAAACAACTGATCCAGAAGTACTGGTCCAATTTGAAGCTGTATAAAAATCGCTTGTTGTTCCTACCCAATTATAGTTTTGAGCATGAATATTAGTTGCAATAATTAGAAAGAAAACAGTAAAGAGTGATAATAAGTTTTTTGAAAATAATTTTTTGTTCATAGCGGGTTGATTTTAGTTAAATATAATAAAGTGTTCAAAACACACTTGTAAATGTACTTTAATTTTATTGAATAAAACAAAATCTAATTAAATATAATATTTATGTTAAAAAATTATTTTATTTGTATTTATTTCAAAATCTGATGCAAAATGTTTTTAAATGGGATCATTGGATTAGTAATTTATTATATTTATTAAATATAGAAAGTAATACAATCCTAATCATTTGGGAATGCCAGATATTCAATTGAAGGTGTCTTTTAAAAAATAATAATTTAGATAGTTTTTTTAGGATATGCCAGATTTATCAAAAAAAAGGAAGACTTTCAATCAATGAGAGTCTTCCTTTTATATATTCGAAAAGTGCTTTATCAATTATAGATTCAAAACAAAATCATTCAATAATTTTGCATCGTATTTTTCTTTATCAAAAGCATAGAGATAAGATCCTTTTCTGGAGGACATCATGTCTTTTTCATCTAATTTTATCAAAATATCCAATGAATTTATTTTACTGATAAAATTTCTTTTATCCAGCTCTTTACTCAAAATAGCTTCATATAGTTCTAATAATTGACGCATCGTGAATTTTTCTGGTAAGAGTTCAAAACCAACTGGCTTAGTAGAGGTTCTATATCTCAATCTTCTAATGGCATGCCTAAGCATAGAATTGTGGTCAAAAATTAATTTTGGAGCATTCGCAACGCTAAACCATTGCGCTTCATAATTTTGAATTAATTCCGCATTATGGTTTTCAATATTAATTAATGCAAAATAAGCTACTGAAATTGTTCTTTCAACTGGGTCACGATCAATATCACTATAGGCGTGTAACTGTTCCATATAAATATCATGAATCCCAGTATATCGATCTAAAATTCGAATTGCTGCAGAATCGAGTTTTTCATCTTTTTTAAGAAATCCACCTATTAAAGACCACTTCCCTTTTTCGGGTTCAAAATCCCTTTTTATTAAAAGTATTTTTAATCCTTCCTTATCAAAACCAAAAATGATACAATCTACAGCAAGTAATACTTTATCTGCCGAACTATAACTATTTAACATTATTTTATTTTTTTTCACGGTAAATATAACAACTTCCGTAAAAGTTTCATAATATATCAATGTAGTTTTTACACTTAATAAAAGTTGCAACTCAAAATATAAACAAAAAATCACCTGAAAAGGAGATTCTAAAGAGTGCTAACAAAATGCCATATCTCTTAATCTTATCAAATAAAAGATTAATAATACAAACCAAAGGTTCAAATAAATCAATTAAGCCCTTTTTTGTAAATCGCAAACGATTGTTCTTTACGAAAACGTTTGAAACTAAGAAATATAACAGCTTTTATACTACAAAAAAAATCATTTTTAAGATTATTTACAGGCTTATTAGAATAATTTTGAGGTAAAAAATCAAAAAAACAACCCATTTATGAAATTATTTTAAAAATAAATATTTTGCCGATAAATGGATATATTTTATCAATTACTAACATTAAATCAAATAAAAGGCAAAAAAACTGATGTTTTTAAATAAAAACAAAATTTTTAAATGTACTTTCTACACTTATATTATAAAATGCGCACTTTTTTATCTTTATTTTTATAGTATTAATTTGTTTTTATTGTTTTTTTTTAATTATATTTACAAATGTAAAAAACACACTTATAATTAACCAAAACAAAAATCAGTATGCTAACAATCAAACAATTCCTTTTTTATTGCCATTTTTTATTACCAAAAAGAGAATGGCTCTTAGCTATAGTAGTGATGCTATTTTCATCTTATACTATTTCAGCTCAAAATGACAAAACAATTTCCGGAGTTGTAACTTCTGAAGATTCAATGCCTATTCCAGGGGTAAATGTAATCGTTAAAGGCTCTAAAACTGTTGCCGTAACCGGGTTTAACGGAGAGTATGAAATAAAAGCATCCCCAACAGACATCCTAGTTTTTTCCTATATTGGATCCGTCAATAAGGAAATAACTGTTGGTAATCAAACTAAAATTAACATTTCATTAAAAGAAGACGTTAATAAACTAGACGAAGTAGTAGTTATTGGATATGGAACACAGAGAAAATCAGACCTTTCTGGATCTGTAGGAGTGGTAAACATGGAATCTGCTAAAAAAATAGTAACCTATGATTCAGCAAAAATGCTTCAAGGACAAGTTGCCGGCGTAACAGTGCAATCATCTGGTGAGCCCGGAGGATTTGTTAACGTAAAAATTCGAGGACTTTCTTCCTTTACAAACAACAATCCACTTTTTGTAATTGATGGAATGATTGTAGATAATCCTTACGATTTTGCTCCCGGTGATATTGAGTCTATTCAAGTTTTGAAAGACGCTTCATCTGCTGCCATATATGGAGTTCGTGGTGCCAATGGTGTTGTAATTATCACAACCAAAAAAGGAAAAACAGGAAAACTAAGTGTTAAATACAAATCACTTGTAGGTTTTCAAAATGTGGCTAGAACTTGGGATGTAACTGACAGAGTTGGTTATCAAACGATTACTAGTGCTGCCGAAAAAAATGCAGGATTATCTGTAGCACCTGGAAATGATCCAACAAATCCACTTTACATTAAAAATGTGGATACCAATTGGCAAGATGCTGCTTATGAAACTGGAGTAATAGAAAATCACTCCTTAGCGTTTAATGGTGGTGCTGAAGAATTAGCCTATAATTTGAATATGGATTATTTCAAAAACAGCAGTTATATCAAATCACCTCAAGAGTACGAAAGAATGTCTATGAATTTGAATTTAAATGGTAAAAAAGGAGATTTCAAATACGGTACTAAAATAGGTTTTACTCAATCTGGTAAAGAAATTTTTAATAGTTATGTTGGAGAATCAGCAATTGCCGCTTTGGTGGGCGCTATTCCTACAATGCCTGTTTATGATGCTAATAGATTAGGTGGTTACGGTGGTACTGACAATTTAACTCAAAGAGCCATTTCACTTAATGTTATTGGATTTAATAATTTAATAACAAACACAGGAAAAAGAGACCGTTTTATTGGAGATGTTTGGGGAGAATATGAAATCGTAAAAGGATTAAAATATAAAATTGATGCTAGTTTTGACCGATTGGATTATCAAAACAGAAAGTACGTTCCCCAAAGTGATTTAGGATGGTATTACATTACTACAAAAGAAGAAGCTTCTTTAGACGTTTCAACTGGTAACGTTACAAAAACTTTTTTCAATAATATTCTTACCTATTCATTAGATATCGATAAACATAAATTTGATGTTTTGGGAGGTTTAGTTCAAGAACGTAGTGATTCATATGATCACTGGTCAAGAGGAGTAGGATATGATTATGGTGAAATAAGCAAACTACAATATGCAGATAACACTAGTACTGGTGAAAGTAATGTAACGATAACGGGTAAATCTTACATAAGCCGGATCAATTATTCTTTTGATGATCGTTATTTGTTGCAAGCTAACTTTAGACAAGACAAAACATCACTATTTAGCGAAAAATTCAATACTGCTAATAACTACTCTTTCTCTGGAGCTTGGAAATTAAGCAACGAAAAATTCATTCACTTGCCAGAATGGGTAAGCAATGTTAAATTGAGAGGAAGTTATGGTAAATTAGGTAATAATACCATTCCTCCTTATTTCTTCGCTACAACAATCAATAGTTTTGCAGGCTATGATTTCAATAACGCATTGGCTCCCGGCACAACAGTAGTCGCTTCTTTAGATCCAAATGTAAGATGGGAAGATGTAAAAACATCAGATGTTGCAGTAGAAATTGGTATGTTCAACAATGATTTACAATTTACTGCAGAGTATTTTGTAAAAAACTCTACTAATCTTTTAGTTGATGTTCCGTTACCTTATTCAACTGGGGCTTTTCCAGCAAGTATCAGAACAAATGCAGGTGCAATGAGAAATAAAGGTTTTGAATTTTCTACCACTTATAACAATAATAAAAATGCTTTCAAATACAGCATATCTGCCAATATAGGTACGTTGAAAAATGAAGTACTTCAAATAGGTCTAAATGGAAATCCAATTTATGGCGCTGCGTCTAAAACAATTGTAGGAAGATCTATTGGTGAAATTTTTGCTTATGAAACCGATGGAATTTTTCAAAATGCTGGAGAAATAGCTTCATCACCAACACAAACAAACGCTGGTGTGGGTGATCTTAAATTCAAAGACATTAATGGTGATGGGAAAATAAGTGATCTTGACAGAACATTTCAAGGAGTTTCTATCCCAAAATACAGTTATGGTATGAACCTTAGTGGTTCTTATAAAAACTGGGATTTCTCTATGTTTTGGCAAGGAAGTGGTGGAAACAAAGTTTTCAACAGCCTTTACCGTAATTTAATGGCTGGACAATATGGCAATCATAGTACTGATATGCTAAATTATTGGACACCTACAAATACCAACACAAATGTACCTCGTCCAATAATAGGTGACCCAAATGCAAACGGAAGAGATTCTAATCGATTTATTCAAAACGGAGACTATTTAAAACTTCAGACAATGGAAATTGGATATCAAATTCCGGTTCCTGCCAATAGTTTAATTCAAAAAGCAAAAGTATATGTAAATGGACAAAACCTATTGACTATAAGTAAATATGACACCGGTGATCCCGATTTTAATAGCAACGACGGATCTTTTTCTAGAGGATATGATGGAGGTTCTTTCCCTAACCCTAGAACCATATCTTTAGGATTAGAAGTAAATTTTTAAAATTAGCAAACCATTAAAAACGAATCAAAATGAAATATAAAATATATAATTATTTAGCTGGTTTCTTTTCACTAGCTATTATATCGACAAGTTGTGTTAATGATGCAGACTTAATTCAATTAGACCCAAATAATGATGCTGTAGATTCCTTCTGGAAAACAGATCAAGACGCCATTAAAGGTGTTAATGCTGCTTACGGAAGTTTATTAACAGATGGAACTTATATGAGAAGCACTCCTTTATTATTAGATTTAAAAGGAGACGACACTAGAAGTAACAGTCCATGGGATGCAATGTATAATGTGGGACGATTCAACTCCAATGCATCAAATGCTGCTATTTATGGATGGGCTTATGAAACCTACTATCAAGGTATTTATCGTGCGAATCAAGTGCTTGAAAATGTATCTAAAATCGACATGGCTGATGCTGGACTTAAAAACAGAATCATAGGACAAGCTTATTTTTTAAGAGGATTGTATTTGTTTCATGCAGTAAACTTGTTCAAAAACGTACCGCTTCCAACAGAAATTGCTGCTTTCTATCCACAAAAAACAAATGAGGAAGGTTGGAAACAAGTCATAGCGGATTTCAAAGCTGCTGCTGATTTACTACCCAATTCATACACAAGTGTTACTGGTTTAGATGCAGGTCAAAAAGGACGTGCCACAAAAGGAGCTGCTTTAGGATATTTAGGTAAAGCCTATTTGTTTACCAAAGATTTCGCCAATGCCAAAACTACTTTTAAACAAGTTATTGATTTAGGTGTTTATTCATTAGTTACTAATTATCGTGATAACTTTACGGACACTAACGAAAACAATTCCGAATCCCTATTCGAAGTTCAATTCAGCAGAAGTGCTGGTGGTGTTGACTTGGGTTGGGGTGGAGCTCCGGCAACAGGTTGGGGAAAAACATCAGCAAGAGCCATTACTTATGCTCCAAGAGCTTTTGGATGGACTGATGTACAACCAACTAGGACCTTGTTCAATGAATATCAACAAGAAAAAACAACAGCAAATACTGTAGATCCACGATTAGATGCAACAATATTCTATAACAAACCAGGAGGAATGCAATTGTATGGAAAAGATTTCGCCACTTTTTATGCAGCTAATCCAGGAGATTTGAACGATTTATTTTGTAGAAAATATCAAAATTCTGATGGTAATTATGCTAACGAGTACGATTGGCGTTCTGGAATCAACGAGCGTTTATTGCGTTATGCGGATGTATTATTAATGTACGCAGAAAGTTTGAATGAAACTGGTGATACTCCAGGTGCTTATACCTACATTAAAATGGTTAGAGATAGAGCTGGATTACCTAATTTAGCTATTACAAAACCAGGTTTAACACAAGCCACGATGAGAGAGCAAATTGGACATGAACGATTCTTAGAGTTCCCACTTGAAGGGCACCGTTTTGATGATATTCGTCGTTGGGGATGGTTACAAGATCCTGTTAAATTAGCATGGTTAAAATCAAGAGACGTTGAGTTTAATTCGTATGCAACGGGTAGAGAATATTTCCCTATCCCACAATTAGATATCGATAATAACCCTGGAACCGTACAAAATCCAAGTTATTAAAAATTAGTTAGAGTTAGTTAGTTAGTTTGAATTGTTAGTATCATTTGGTAAGGTTTAATAATCTTACCATTTGATATTATAACTTAAAATCATCATGAAAAAAACCTTATTATTAGTATTCGTTTTTATTTTTTGTAACCAAAGCGTTTTTTCACAGAAAGAAACCACCGTAATTACAATAAAAAACAGTGAAAATGCACCAATTATAAATAGAAATATCTACGGACATTTTGCCGAGCATTTAGGGAGATCTATTTATGGAGGGTTTTTTGTTGGAGACACCTCAAAAATCCCCAATACAAATGGGGTGCGTAATGATGTTGTTGCAGCATTAAAAGCATTAAAAATACCAAATTTACGCTGGCCTGGTGGTTGTTTTGCCGATACCTACCATTGGAAAGATGGAATTGGACCAAAGGAAGAACGACCAACAATAGTAAACCAATGGTGGGGAGGCGTAACCGAAGACAATAGTTTTGGAACCCACGATTTCTTAAATTTATGCGAACTACTTGGAACCGAACCTTATTTAGCTGGAAACATGGGAAGTGGAACAGTTCAAGAATTAGCAGATTGGGTACAATACGTTAATTTTGGAGGCAAAAGCCCTATGAGTGATTTGCGTGTTAAAAACGGTAGAAAGGAACCTTGGAAAGTAAAAATTTGGGGAGTTGGCAACGAAGCTTGGGGTTGTGGTGGTAACATGACAGCCGATTATTATTCCGGTGAATACCGCAAATATGCCACCTTTATGTCAGATTGGGATAATACTGGAGGATTGATGCGTGTGGCTTCTGGAGCAAACAGTGCCGACTATAATTGGACTGAAACTTTAATGAAAAATATCCCAGGAAACATGCTGGGTGGAGTAGCTTTACATCATTATTCCGTAATTGATTGGAATAAAAAAGGAAGTGATGTCGATTTTACCGAAGACTTGTATTTCAAAACGATGACACAAGCATTAAAAATGGAGGAATTGGTTACTAAACATTCTGCCATTATGGACAAATATGATCCAAAGAAAAAAATCGCTTTGGTTGTAGACGAATGGGGTGGTTGGTATGATGTAGAAAAAGGAACAAATCCTGGATTCCTATACCAACAAAATACAATGAGAGATGCTGTTCTTGCCGGAGCAACTCTTAATATTTTTAATAATCATGCTGATCGTGTCCGTATGGCGAACCTTGCACAATGCGTAAATGTTTTGCAAGCTGTTATTCTAACAGATAAAACCAAAATGCTTTTGACACCTACTTATCATCTGATGCAAATGTACAATGTACATCAAGATGCAAAACTATTACCAATTACTATAAATTCTCCATTATATACTTATAATGGCGAAACGCTTCCTGCCATTTCAGCTTCAGCATCAAAAGATAAAAATGGATCTGTTCATATTTCATTAGTAAATGTAGATGCGAAAAAAGCAAATAAAATTGAAATTGATCTCACTGAACTTGGAATCAAAACGGTTTCTGGGACAATACTTGCCTCTTCAAAATTGCAAGATCACAACTCATTCGAAAATCCAACAAAAATTCAGCCTGCTGTATTTAAAGGATTTGAAAACAAAAAAGGAAAATTAGAAATAACAATACCTCCTTTTTCAGTACTAATGTTAGAAGGAAAATAATATCATGAAAAAATCAGATTCCATTTTTAAATTAGTTGCCTATTTAGCACTTATTTTATTAATCGTAACCTTTAGTAGTTGCTCCAGTAGCGATAGCCCATCGCCTACTCCGACGCCTACACCTACACCTACACCTGATCCAACGCCAACGCCAACGCCTTTTGCAGGCCCAACATACTTAGATAATTATAGTTCTATGGCTTCTTGGGGTGCTAATTCTCAATGGAATTTAGCCAATGTGCATGATCCAACAGTTGAAAAAAGTGGTGATTATTATTATATGTATCAAACTGATGCTTCCTACGGAAATAGTACTGACGGACACGGACATTTCTTTTATAGACGTTCCAAAGACCTTGTTAAATGGGATTTTATGGGTTCATCAATGACTACTGCTCCTGCTTGGGTTAAAGATTCTTTAAACAATAAGAGAGCACGAATGAGTCCAGCATTGCCTCCTATAACAAATCCTAATTATGGATATTGGGCACCATGTGTTCGTAAAGTGGGTAATAAATACAGAATGTATTATAGTATTGTAGTCGATAATCCAATAACAGGAACAGATTTTACAAATTCATGGTCAGAAAGAGCCTTTATTGGTTTAGCTGAAACAGATGATTTAGCCTCAAATGTATGGACAGACAAAGGAATGGTAGTTTGTTCTGAACCTGACGGATTAAAACCCTATTCTTTTACAGGTAGCAGAAATTGGGAAAATGCTTATTTTAAATTTAACGCTATTGATCCAAGTTTTATCGAAACTCCTGCAGGGGAACAATACTTGATATATGGTTCTTGGCATTCTGGTATTGCAATATTAAAATTGAATCCAACAACAGGTAAACCAGACCAATTAAAAACATTGAGTGATTATGGTACTCGCATCGCTTCTCGAAATGCTACTAGTCGTTGGCAAGGTTCAGAAGGTCCGGAAATCATATACAACCCAGACACACAATATTATTACCTTTTTATAGCTTATGATGGTCTAGATGTTCCTTACAACACCAGAGTTTGCCGTTCCAGAAGCGTTACAGGTCCTTATTTAGGTATCAACGGTGCTAATGTTACCAATGGTGCTGAATGTTGGCCAATGCTTACTCACCCTTATTCATTCAATAATCATACAGGTTGGGTTGGGTTTTCTCATTGTGCTGTATTTCAAAACCCAGATACTAAACAATGGTTTTACTCTTCACAAGCACGTTTACCAGTAGGTGTTCCAGGTATTGCTGTTTCCAATGCAATTATGATGGGACATGTAAGAGCCATTAATTGGACAGATGACGGCTGGCCAGTTGTAGATCCAGAGCGTTATGCTGCAGTACCTGCAACAACAATTACTGAGGCTTCGTTCATAGGAAGTTGGGAACAAATTACCATGAACTATCAATACGCAACCATTCAAAAATCAACAACCATTTACCTTACGGCTGATAAAAAGGTAAGCGGAGGCATTACTGGAACTTGGTCATATGACAGCGCCATCAAAACACTTACTGTAAACGGAATAAAATGCAAAGTAAACGACGCATGGGATTGGGAAGCAGCTACAAGAGCTGTTACTTTAACCTATTCTGGACTTAATACTGCTGGAGTACCCGTTTGGGGCAAAAAAATAAATTGATTAATTTCTTTTTAATTTTAGATTAGTTAGTTAAAAATGCGCTTCCTATCAAAAGGAAGCGCTTTAGTTAAAATCAAACTAAGCATACCTAGTTTTATAATTTTAAACATGAAAAATATATTCTTGATTCTATTGCTTTCTATACTTGTTTCCTCTTGTAAAACAGGACAAAAAAATGAGGATACGGCTTCCGCCAATAGTAGAAATACAAATCAAACCACACAAATTAATAATCCTATCATCAAAGATAAATACACTGCTGATCCAGCAGCTTTAGTTTACAAAGACAAAGTATATCTATATGCGGGACACGATGAGGCTCCAAATGATGTCAATACCTATAGAATGAATGAATGGTTGGTGTATTCCTCATCAGATATGGCGAATTGGCAAGAACATCCTGTTCCACTAAAAGCAACTGATTTTGCTTGGGCAAAAGGAGACGCTTGGGCTTCTCAAGTCATTGAACGCAATGGAAAATTTTATTGGTATGTAGCAGTTTCTCATGGAACAATTCATGGAAAAGCAATTGGAATTGCCGTTTCTGACAGTCCAACAGGTCCTTTCAAAGATGCTTTAGGAAAAGCAATAATAACAAACGATATGACGACCCAAACTAAAATCAGTTGGGATGATATTGACCCTTCTGTAATAATTGATGATGATGGTCAAGCTTATTTATTTTGGGGAAATACTGTTTGTAATTATGTGAAATTAAAAGAAAACATGATAGAAATGGATGGCCCGATACAAACTATCGATTTTCCAAAATTTACCGAAGCTCCTTGGATTCATAAACACAACAAGTGGTATTATTTATCATACGCAACCGAATTTCCTGAAAAAATTGCCTACGCAAGGAGTAAATCTATTAATGGCCCATGGGAATATAAAGGAATTTTGAATGAACTAGCTGGTAATTCAAATACCAATCATCAAGCTATAATTGATTTCAAAGGGAAATCTTATTTTATTTATCATACGGGTGGCATTCAGCCTAACGGCGGTAGTTTTAGACGATCCGTTTGCGTAGATCGTTTGTATTACAATAAAGATGGAACGATGAAACGAGTAATTATGACTACTGAAGGTATTCAAAAATAAAACAAGAAAATGAAAACATACAATCACATACAAAAGACTTTCTTATACCTACTATTATTGATGTCTATTTATACATCGGCTCAGGATATTACAGTTCATGATCCTGTGATGATTAAACAAAAAGACACGTACTATTTGTATTGTACTGGAAAAGGAATCAGCGTTTTTAGTTCCAAAGATTTAAAAAATTGGAATCCAGAACCTGCCATATTCAAAGAAAAACCAGTTTGGGTTGATTCCGTGGTTCCAAATTTCGAGAATCACATTTGGGCTCCTGATATTTCCTTTCATAACAATAAGTATTATTTGTATTATTCCGTTTCTGCTTTCGCAAAAAACACTTCGGCAATTGGAGTAACAACCAATACAACATTAGACCCAAAAGACCCTGCCTACAAATGGGAAGATCAAGGAATTGTCATTCAATCTATACCTAACCGCGATCTTTGGAATGCAATTGATCCTAATTTGACTTTAGACGAAAACAACATCCCTTGGTTAGCATTCGGTTCATTTTGGGAAGGATTAAAAATGGTCAAATTAAATCCCGATTTAAAGTCTATTGCACAACCACAAGAATGGTATACGATTGCCAAACGTAAAAGAACATTCGAACTAGCCGACGCTGATCCAGGTGATGGCGCTTTGGAAGCTCCTTTTATATTCAAAAAAAACGGTTACTATTATGAGTTCCTCTCATGGGATTTGTGTTGCCGTGGTGAAAAAAGCACTTATAAAGTGGTAATTGGAAGATCTAAAAGTATAACAGGTCCTTATATTGACAAAGCAGGCAAACCATTAAATGAAGGTGGCGGTACTTTGCTCATTCAAGGTGATGAAAACTGGTACGGAGCCGGACACAATAGTACCTATACATTTGATGGGAAAGACTATTTCATATATCACGCCTATGATGCCAAACAAAAGGGAAGACCGGTATTGCAAATAAAACAATTAAAATGGGACGCAGAGTTTTGGCCTACTTTAGAACCCATGAAATAATATAGAATTTGACTATATAAAATAACCTTAATAAAAACAGTATTAATTTATTTGTAGTTGTTACTAATCGTTAATTGACATTGTCAATAACGCTCAAAAAAATCAAATGAGCCTCAAAAGTTGGTATACACCTTCCTACCTGTAAACATTCAAAATGTTAAGTTGGCAGATAATTTTTGGTTACCAATTTAAAAAAAAGTTCAAGAAAAACCTGTTGAATATACATTCAGAAATGTGAAGAATAAGGCCGTTTGAATAATTTTCTTATTGCTAGAGGAAAAATAAACATTTGGATAAATTACGAAGACAAAAAACAATCAAAAAGTATACAAAAAAATGAAAAACAACTTAATTACAAAAATCACTCTTTGTGGCCTCTTGATTTCTGGCTTTTTTGCCAATGCCCAAAAGACAACTTTAGAAGTTGATGTTACCAAAACAATTACTAAAATTCAACCTACGATGTATGGTGTGTTTTTTGAAGACATCAATTTCGCAGCTGACGGAGGATTATATGCTGAAATGGTAAAAAACCGTTCCTTTGAATTTGAAGCGCCAATGATGGGTTGGTCGCAACCCAATAGTGATCGTCACTCATTGAATACACGATCGGGTTTTGCAAAAACAATTAATGTATCGGAAAATAAAACTAATCCTAATTTTTGTAGCGTTCTTGTAAATGACGACAAAGGATACAGTCTGATTAATGAAGGCTTCAGAGGCATGGGAGTCAAAAAAGATTCAAAATACAATCTTTCTATAAAAGCAGCTAATCACAACGGAGCGATTAAAAAAATCGTTTTTCAATTTATTGATAAAAACAAAAAAGTGCTTGGTGAAACCGCTATTGTGCCAACATCCAATGATTGGCAAACCTATACATCACAATTTGTAGCAACTGAAACCGAAGCAAAAGCACAATTAAAAATCACTTTCGTAGGTTCAGGAACAATTGATTTAGATATGATTTCTTTATTCCCAGAAGACACTTGGAACCATAGAAAAAATGGCTTACGGAAAGATATTGTACAACTTTTGTATGATCTGAAGCCTGGATTTTTACGCTTTCCAGGAGGTTGTATTGTCGAAGGAAGAACTTTGGCACAACGTTACCAATGGAAAAAAACAATTGGTGATGTTGACAAAAGAGAAACTTTAATTAATCGTTGGAATACTGAATTTGACCATAAACTAGCTCCAGATTACTTTCAAACTTTTGGTTTGGGATTTTTTGAATATTTTCAACTTTCCGAAGATATTGGAGCAGCGCCATTACCAATTTTGAGTTGTGGAATGGCTTGTCAGTTTAATTCTGGTGAATTGGTGCCAATGGACGAATTGAATCCTTATGTTCAAGATGCTTTAGACTTAATCGAATTTGCCAATGGTTCAGTAGATACTCCTTGGGGAAGAATAAGATCAGAAATGGGACATCGAAAGCCATTTAATTTAAAATATATAGGTGTTGGAAACGAACAATGGGGACCAGAATACATCGAAAGATACAAAGTTTTTGTGAAAGCTATAAAATCAAAATATCCCGCAATGACAATCGTTTCAGGTTCTGGCCCGTTTCCTGAAGGAGACTATTTTGAATATGGAACAACGGAACTTAAAAAATTAAATGCCGAAATCGTGGACGAACATTATTATAAAAACCCAAAATGGTTTCGAGATAATGCCACTCGTTATGATAATTACGATAGAAAAGGGCCTAAAGTTTTTGCTGGAGAATATGCTGCACAAAGTGTAGCCATTGCGAGTCCTGATAATAAAAACAACTGGGAATGTGCTTTTTCAGAAGCGGCTTTTATGACGGGATTGGAACGAAATGCCGAGGTGGTTCACTTAACTTCATATGCGCCTTTAATGGCTCATGCAGAAGCTTGGCAATGGACACCAGATATGATATGGTTCAATAATTTAGAGGCTTATGGTTCTGCCAATTATTATGTGCAAAAATTATTTTCGACCAATAAAGGAACCGATTTATTAGCCATCACTAAAGACGGAAAACCGGTTACAGGGCAAAATGATCTGTTTGCTTCAGCAGTGAAAGACATAAATACCAAAGAAGTAATTGTAAAATTAGTGAATGCATCAGCGAATCCTCAAGACGTCTCCATTGATTTAAAAGGCAGTAATTTACAATCCAAAGGAATTGTTGAAACACTAACAAGTGCGAAACTAGATGATGTAAATTCCTTTGAATTTCCTAAAAAAATTAGTCCAACAGAAAGTGAATTTAAATTAAAAAATAAAAACGCACAATTGAGTTTACCAGCCCATTCTGTGATTGTTTTGAAATTAAAGATGAAATAATCGTAATGAAAAGGAATCAATTCTTTTTTATTGCTTTTCATTAGTGTCAATTTTAGTTATTTTGTTGATGAATTAGTAAAAATAACTATGCTTAAACTAAATTAAGTGTTTATTGTACACTTGTAAATTTATATTTGGTATATTTGTAATTGAAATTAAAAAAATCAAGAATGAAAAATTATGTAATAGGATTAGATTATGGCTCAGACTCTGTTCGTGCAGTATTGATAGATACGGAGAATGGTCATGAATTGGCTTCTGAAGTATGCAATTATAAAAGATGGAAAAAAAATGAATATTGCAATGCAACCATAAATCAATTTCGTCAACATCCTTTAGATCATATCGAAGGATTAGAAATTACAATAAAATCAGTCGTTGCTAAAGGGAATATTCCTGCTTCTCAAATACGAAGTATTTGTATCGACACAACGGGGTCATCCCCTATTCCAGTCACATCAGATGGAACGCCGCTGGCTATGACAAAAGGATTCGAACACAATCCGAATGCCATGATGGTTTTATGGAAAGACCATACTGCTATAAATGAAGCCAATGAAATCAATGAACTAGCAGCCACTTGGGGTGGAGAAAATTTTACCAAATACGAAGGTGGAATTTATTCATCAGAATGGTTTTGGGCCAAGATTTTGCACGTAGCTCGTGAAGACGAAGCCGTTAAAAACGCTGCTTACACTTGGATGGAACATTGCGATTTAATGACTTATTTATTAATCGATGATAAAGATTTAAAAACATTCAAAAGAAGTCGTTGCGCCGCGGGTCATAAAGCCATGTGGCACGAAGACTGGAATGGGTTACCACCAGAGGAATTCCTAGAAAAACTAGATCCATATTTGGCACAACTTAGAGGTAATTTATATAATGAAACCTATACTTCTGACAAGGTAGCTGGAACTTTAAACCAAGAATGGGCTACTAAATTAGGATTAACAACAGATACTATTATTGCAGTAGGTACTTTTGACGCACACTCAGGAGCAGTGGGAGCCAAAATTGACGAGCATACTTTGGTTCGTGTAATGGGAACATCAACCTGTGATATTATAATTGCATCAAACGAAACCGTTGGTAGTAAAACAGTAAAAGGAATTTGCGGACAAGTCGATGGTTCTGTAATTCCAGGTTATATTGGGCTTGAAGCAGGGCAATCCGCTTTTGGAGACGTTTTGGCTTGGTTCAAAGATACCTTGTCTTGGCCTTTGGATAATTTAGTGTACAATTCGGCTATTTTATCAGAAAATCAAAAAGCACAGTTAAAAGAAGAAGTGGAATCTAATTTCATCAAAAAATTAACGGAGCAAGCAGAAACGATTCCTTTGTCAGAGAGCATTCCAACCGCTTTGGATTGGGTAAATGGCCGT
The DNA here is from genome assembly GCF_004349355.1 of Flavobacterium cellulosilyticum. Lineage (GTDB taxonomy): Bacteria > Bacteroidota > Bacteroidia > Flavobacteriales > Flavobacteriaceae > Flavobacterium > Flavobacterium cellulosilyticum. The sequence goes on from NZ_SMFK01000001.1 coordinate 432,397, forward strand.
AGAACTCCAGATGCCAATCAAGGATTAAAAAGTGCTATTTCAAATATTTCATTGGGTACAAAAGCACCGCATCTTTTCAAAGCTTTAATCAATTCGATTTGTTTTGGATCTAAGAAAATTGTAGACCGTTTTGAAGAAGAAGGCGTTCGCATTGATAGCGTTATCGGAATTGGTGGTGTGGCAAGAAAATCGCCATTTATCATGCAAACTTTGGCAAACGTATTAAACAAACCCATCAAAGTAGCGGCATCGGATCAAGCACCTGCTTTGGGAGCGGCTATTTATGCTGCAGTTGCTGCCGGAATTTATCCAAACGTCATTGAAGCAAGCAAAAAAATGGGAAGTGATTTTGAAAGTGAATATTTTCCCCAAGCGGATAAAATTGAAAAATACCATGAATTGATGGATTCCTATTCGGACTTGGCTCAATTTGTCGAAAGTATAACGAAGTAAATAATATAGAATGAGTTCAAAACACGAAGCTTTAAAACAAGAATGTTACGAGGCAAACATGCAATTAAACGAATTAAAATTGGTAGTTTATACTTTTGGGAATGTAAGCGCAGTAGATAGAGAAAATGGTGTTTTTGCCATCAAACCGAGCGGAGTGGCCTATGAAGTATTAAAACCGGAAGATATTGTAATTGTTGATTTTGATAACAACATTATCGAAGGAAGTATGCGTCCGTCATCTGACACAAAAACGCATGCTTATTTGTACAAAAACTGGCCCAACATTGGCGGAGTTGCTCATACGCACGCTACTTATTCAGTAGCTTGGGCTCAAGCACAAAGAGACATTCCTATTTTTGGAACTACGCATGCCGACCATTTGACTAAAGATATTCCATGTGCTCCGCCAATGGACGACACATTGATCGAAGGAAATTACGAACACAATACCGGAATTCAAATTCTAGATTGTTTCAAAGAAAAAAATCTTTCTTACGAAGAAGTAGAAATGATTTTGATCGGAAATCACGGCCCTTTTGCTTGGGGAAAAACAGCTGCAAAAGCAGTTTACAACTCTAAAGTTTTAGAAGTAGTGGCTGAAATGGCACATTTAACTTTGCTAATAAATCCGAATGCACCAAGATTGAAAGATTCACTAATCAAAAAACATTACGACCGAAAACACGGAAAAGATTCGTATTACGGACAGTAAATTTTAAATTGCAGATTAACGATTTTTGATTACAGATCTCGTTGCTGTTTCAAATGAAAAGTAAACAAATAAAAAATAAAAAAATGATTGATATTTCTCAAAAAGAAGTTTGGTTTGTAGTAGGAAGCCAAGAATTATACGGTGAAGAAACCCTTAGACAAGTAGCGGTACATTCACAGCATATTGCAAAAGGATTAGATGGATCTTCACATATTCCTGTGAAAATTATTTTTAAAGAAGTGGTAAAATCACCTGAGGAAATTCTAAATATATGTTTGCAAGCTAACTCAACACGAAACTGTATTGGAATTATTGCTTGGATGCACACCTTCTCTCCAGCTAAAATGTGGATTGGTGGACTACGAATTCTTAAAAAACCATTGTGTCATTTACACACACAGTACAATGCTGAAATTCCATGGAGTTCTATCGATATGGACTTTATGAATTTAAATCAATCGGCTCACGGCGATAGAGAGTTTGGGTTTATGATGTCTAGAATGCGCAAAAAACGTAAAATTGTTGTTGGACATTGGGAAGACGATAAAGTTTTAAGAAAATTAGGGATCTGGACAAGAGTAGCTTTAGGTTGGGATGAATTGCAGAACTTAAAAGTAGCCCGTATTGGTGACAATATGCGCGAAGTTGCAGTTACTGAAGGAGACAAAGTAGAAGCGCAAATACGTTTTGGAATGTCAGTTAACGCATACGATTCTTCTGATGTTACCAAACACATGGATAAAGTTACGGATGCACAAATAAACGATTTATTGGCTGTTTATGAAGCTTCTTATAATTTGACGCCCTCCTTAAAAGAAGGTGGAGCGCAAAGACAATCTTTAGCTGATGCAGCTAAAATCGAATTAGGATTAAGAGCTTTCTTAGAAGAAGGAGGATTTGGAGCTTACACTGATACTTTCGAAAATTTAGGCGCTTGGAAACAATTACCTGGAATTCCATCGCAGCGTTTAATGGCTGATGGATACGGTTTTGGAGGCGAAGGCGACTGGAAAACAGCGGCCATGGTGCGTGCTTTAAAAGTCATGAATGTAGGTCTTGAGGGAGGAACTTCTTTCATGGAAGATTATACCTATCACTTTACACCCGAGAAATCATATGTATTAGGTTCTCACATGCTAGAAATTTGTCCGTCTATTTCGGATGGAAATACATCTTGCGAAATCCATCCATTAGGAATTGGAGGAAAAGAAGATCCAGTTCGTTTGGTCTTTAATTCTCCAGCAGGAGAAGCGATCAATGTATCTTTGATAGACATGGGAACGCGTTTCCGTTTGATTGTAAACGAAGTTGTAGCGGTTAAACCAATGCAAGAATTACCGAAACTACCAGTAGCACGTGTATTATGGGATTGTAAACCAAACCTTGAAATCGCGGCTACAGCATGGATTTTATCTGGTGGAGCACACCATTCTGTTTATAGCCAAGCGATAACAACAGAATATATGGAGGATTTTGCCGATATGGCTGGAATCGAATTGGTAGTGATTGACAACGACACCAAAATCCGCAATTTCAAAGATACTTTGAATGCCAATGAAGCGTATTATCACTTGTTTCAACACGGATTATAATAATTAAATCTCGAAAGTCTAAAAGTTTATTTAAATTTGAACTCTTAGGCTTTTGTTTTTACATAAAATTTAACCAAAAACCATTAATCATGAATCTATTAAAACGTTGCATTTATGGATTTTCCATATTAAGTTTAGCCAGTATGAATATACAATGTAAAGGTGATAAAAAATCACAGGAGGCTCCAGCAGTTGCCGAAACAGTAACCATCGAAAAATCGGCTTATGGAGTGACTCCAAAAGGAGACTCTATTGAAAGTTACAAACTAAAAAACCAAAACGGAATGGAAGTGGACATCATGACATATGGTGGCATCATTAGATCGTTGAAAGTCCCTAACAAAGACAAAGTTTCAGAAGAAGTGGTAATTGGTTTTAATAATTTAGAACAATATACTAAAGACAATCCTTATTTTGGAGCACTTATCGGAAGATACGGAAACCGCATTGCTAAAGGCAAGTTTACTTTAGACGGAAAAGAATACCAATTGGCAAAAAACAATGGTGTAAATGCACTACATGGTGGACCAGAAGGTTTTCATAGAGCAATTTGGACCGCCGAAGAAGCTAAAGGTGGAGATACTGCCACATTAAAATTGAAATATGTAAGCAAAGACATGGAAGAAGGCTACCCAGGTAACCTGACTGTTTATGTTACCTACACTTTGAATAATGACAATGCTTTGGATGTTTTGTATGAGGCGACAACAGACAAGAAAACGGTATTGAACTTGACGCAACACTCTTATTTTAACCTTTCTGGCGATTTTACAAAACCTATTTTAAATGATGAAGTAGTTATTGATGCCGATAAATTAGTACCTGTCGATGCAGACTTAATCCCAACAGGGGAATTAACAGATGTAACGAACACGCCTTTTGATTTCAGAAAACCAAAAGTAATCGGAAAAGATATTGAAGTTAAAGACGATCAATTAAAAAAAGGATTAGGATACGACCATTGCTGGGTGTTGAACAATCAAGACAAAGGCTTCCGTTTTGCAGCCTCTGCTTATGATCCAACAAGCGGAAGATTCCTTGAAGTATACACAGACCAGCCAGGAATTCAATTGTACACAGGTAACTTCTTAGATGGAACTTTGCCAACTAGAACCACCGGTACTTATGCATACAGAACAGGTTTATGTCTAGAAACACAACATTATCCAGATTCTCCAAACCAAAAAGAGTTTCCAACTACGGTATTGAATCCAGGGGAAAATTATAAAACAAAAACAACGTTTAAATTTTCTGTGAAATAATAAAAATCGCATACAGCAACAAACCTCGAAGCATCACTTCGAGGTTTTTTTTATATTATAGTAAATTATCAAGGTTGTATACTCCAATTATTATAAAATATTGAATGAAATAAAAAAATTCCGCCAATACGAATACCAGCGGAATTTTAATGAAATAACAATTTTCAACTAAGCTATCTATTTAATCTTATATCTAAACTCGCAACCACTTTATTGGGCCTTGGACTATTATTAATATAGTTGTTGTCTTGCATATTCATATTACAATTATCTCCATAATCATTATCATTATGGTTATTATCATAATAGCCAACTTGATTTCTACTGCTATTATTTACATCTCCAAACACATCAACTATTTGACTATGGTGGTTATAAACGATATGCAATCCACCTACTTGAGTCAATCCGTAACGGTTATAATCCATATCAACTGAACCAATACTACTAACTCTATTTCTAGAATCATAGTTTATAATTACATTTCCAACACGTCTTACTTTACCACTCCGATCTTGCTTTACTGCTACTCCATAATTCCATTTCGAACCATTTCCATGCTTTCCATAGGATCTATTAGGCTCATTTCTTCTATTTGACTTATTATACAGATCGGCATCCGTATTGAAGTCAAATTGTCCGTCAGCAAATACATAAAAGTCTATTCCTCTCTCTGTAAATGCAATTGGATCTGCATTTCTAAAATCTACAGGAGATCTTCTCTGATTTCTATCTGCTGCATTGGCTACAACACCTCCAAAAAGGAAGATACTAGCTACTAAAAGGGTAATTTTTTTCATAATTAATATATTTTGAATTTTGCCTACTCTTGAGCTTTTCGGCTATCGCTTTTTTTTAACTAATTTGATTAGCTATATCCAAGTAGCGTGCCAAAAAATTATTCAATCATTTCGTGCAGTCCAACTAGTAAGCTATTTCACAGATACAAACAACTGTTTTTCATTCAGTTAAGCTTTGAAAAAAAATATATAAAAAATAACACTTTCCTTAGAATCAATGTTAAAGTAATATGTTAAAAACAAAAACCGATATCATTTCAAAGGAAACAACATAATTCATTTATACTAAAAACTATTAAATTTTGTCCAAAATAAAGTATTCTACCATAATTCAACTGGGGACAAATAAGCATTCGATTGGAATTATCTTTAGATTAGCTGGTATTTTATTTCTAATTTTTTTATCCAGAGTTCATTAAATTTACTTCGCATTCACATCTCAATAATTCAATATTCAGTATTTTTACAAAAAAAATCAAATGGCTAATTCAAATATAGTTCGTTGGGGAATCTTGGGATGTGGTGATGTTACTGAAGTAAAAAGTGGTCCGGCTTATCAAAAAACTACAGGATTTAAAATTGAAGCTGTGATGCGAAGAAACGCCGAAAAAGCGGCCGATTATGCCAAAAGACATCACATCAGTAAATATTATTCGGATGCAGATGCTTTAATAAATGACCCAGAAATTGATGCAATTTACATTGCTACTCCACCAGATACGCATCATTTTTATGGTCTAAAAGTAGCCTTGGCTGGAAAAATTTGCTGTATCGAAAAACCATTGGCACCAAGTTATAAGGAAAGTTTCGAAATTAATGAAGCTTTTTCCGCTAAAAACATTCCGTTGTTTACGGCCTATTATAGACGCACTTTACCCCGCTTTGAGCAGATTAAAAAATGGCTCGACACCAATACAATTGGTACTGTTCGATCGATTCGCTGGAATTTGACTAAGCCAGTATCAGCCCAAGATTTATCAGGAGAATACAATTGGCGCACCGATGCCAAAGTGGCTCCTGGTGGGTATTTTGATGATTTGGCAAGTCATGGTTTGGATTTATTTAATTTTCTATTGGGAGACATTAAGGAAGTGTCGGGTTATAGTTTGAACCAACAAGGTTTGTATTCGGCTACAGATGCTACAACTGCCTGTTGGATACATGAAAATGGGATAACTGGTAATGGAAACTGGAATTTTGGATCAAATAAACGAGAAGATAAGGTGGAAATCACAGGAACTCATGGAGTAATTTATTTTTCCATATTTGAAAATGATCCCATCATCCTATTAAATGACGAAGGCGAAACGGAACTTTATATAGAACATCCAGAAAACGTTCAATTGCATCATGTAGAAAGAATCCGAGATCAGCTTTTGAATAATATAAAACATCCTTCCAATGGTTTGACCGCTGTTCATACTAGTTGGGTTATGGATAGGATTTTAGGAAAAATTGAAAAATAAAGGAACTAAATAATTTACTCTTTCCTAAACGAACTTTTTATAAAATGGCATATTTACAAACAGAAAATGCCTAAAACCAAAAAAACCGCTTCTTTCGAAGCGGTTTTTGTACCCGGAGCCGGAGTCGAACCGGCACGGTTTCCCACAGGTGTTTGAGACCAGCGCGTCTACCAATTCCGCCATCCGGGCTTAGCAGACATGAAATAACGACAGTTATTTCAACGCAATAAAAGAGGAGATTGTTATAAATCAACCATCGATTCCTTTAACACGGTGCAAATGTAAAAAATAAAATTAAAAATCAATTAAAAATACTTAAAATTTTCCTTTCAGAGTTGAAATTTATTCCTAAATTTGCACCTCGGTAAAAGGAAACACACTAACTAACTACATTCGAGGCGTATACAAAAATCTGGTTTGATCGAAAAACAAAACCCAATTGACTGTAGCGTATCGGAATAAAAACAACAATTTAAATGTCAAATTTAGAGCCAGAAGCTAAAATTTTTGCGTGTTCACAGAGTGAATACCTTGCAGAGAAGATAGCTAAGGAATATGGAATTCCTTTAGGTAAAATGACAATGTCACATTATAGTGATGGAGAATTTCAGCCATCATACGAAGAGTCAATAAGAGGTTTACGCGTATTTATTGTTTGTTCAACTTTTCCAAATGCTGACAATTTAATGGAATTATTGTTAATGATAGATGCTGCAAAACGCGCTTCTGCCAGACACATTACTGCTGTTATGCCGTATTTTGGATGGGCCAGACAAGACCGTAAAGACAAACCAAGAGTTCCGATTGGAGCTAAATTAGTGGCTAAATTATTAGAAACTGCTGGAGCAACAAGAGTAATGACAATGGATTTGCACGCCGATCAAATTCAAGGATTCTTTGAAAAACCAGTAGACCATCTTTTTGCTTCTACTATCTTTTTACCTTATGTAGAAAGTTTAGGTTTAGATAATTTAACCATTGCTTCGCCAGATATGGGAGGTTCTAAAAGAGCTTATGCCTATTCAAAATTTTTAGAATCGGACGTGGTAATTTGTTACAAACAAAGAAAAGAAGCCAACATTATCGACACCATGGAATTAATTGGTGACGTAGTTGGAAAAAACGTGATTTTGGTAGACGACATGATTGATACAGGAGGAACATTGGCGAAAGCCGCTGATCTAATGATGGATAAAGGAGCATTGAGCGTTAGAGCAATATGTACACATGCCATTTTATCAGGAGGTGCCTACGAAAAAATAGAGCAATCGAAATTATTAGAATTGATCGTTACCGATTCTATCCCATTAAAGAGAGAATCAAACAAAATAAGAGTGTTGAGTTGTGCCCCACTTTTTGCTGAAGTTATGCACATGGTACATCATAACAATTCCATTAGTGGAAAGTTTATAATGTAAAACACTAGTAATTAGCTTTGAGTAATTTGTGAATAGCCAAAATTAAACACTAAAAAATTACTAAATGCAATTACAAAACAAAAAAGCGATTAGAAAATAGGAATTAGTTTTTAGCATCTGCCAATCACTAAAAGCCAATCACTAATCACTAAAAAAAGAGTTTAATTAATAACTATATAAAATTTACAATGAAATCAATTACAATTAAAGGATCAGAAAGAGAAAGCGTGGGAAAAGTTGCGACTAAAGCCTTACGTAATGCTGGAGCGGTTCCTTGCGTGTTATACGGAGGAGATCAACCAGTACATTTTTCAGCAGAAGAAAAAGCATTCAAAAGCTTGGTGTACACTCCAAACGCACACACAGTTGCGATTGAACTTGAAGGAAAATCATTCAATGCAATTTTACAAGACATTCAGGTTCACCCTGTGTCTGACAAAATTTTACACATTGACTTCTTTCAATTATTTGATGACAAAGAAATCACAATGGAAGTTCCAGTTAAACTTTCTGGTGTATCTCCAGGTGTACTTTTAGGAGGTGATTTACGTTTGAACACACGTAGATTGAAAGTTAAAGCATTGCCAGCAAATCTTCCTGATTATATTGAAGCTAACATTTCTTCACTTGAAATGGGAAACAAATTGTATGTAACGAAACTTGTTTCTGACAAATACAAATTATTACACCCAGACAACACTGTTGTTTGCCAAGTTAGAATCTCTCGTGCAGCTATGAAAGCAGCACAAGAAGCAGCAAAAGCAGCGAAAGCTCCTGCAGCAAAAAAGAAAAAATAATATTTTTCAAAATATTCTCAAGAAAGCATCAATCGAAAGATTGGTGCTTTTTTTGTTTTATGGAGCACAGCAACTCTTTTTTATAACACCCTAAACTCCTGCTGTCCGTTTTATCTTTTGTTCTGAACCCCAGAACAAAAGGATGCCACTTCCATCAGGGCTCATGAAGAAAAACTCTTTTTCAAAATACCTATTCCTAAAATCTGGGCCAAACCTAATTTTTCATTCCTCAAGACCTTTTACTAAAGCATTTCCTTAATTACTATATCATTAGAATAAAACCCCATAGTGGCTTTAAATTTAAAATTACAATTCAATCTAGATTGTCGTCGCATTTCCAAAAAACATCATTTTAACATTCGTCTTACTAGAATGACTCCATAGGAATGAAATAAATTGTTGCATCGTAATCTTAAACATTAAACGAAGAAAAATAGAGCGAATATCTTACTTAGAAACAATGAATCAGAAATGACAAAATAAAGTCGTGAATGCGAGCGCAGTTTTGAAAACTGTCCCCAATAAATAGAACAACAATTAGAAATGCATTGTTCCTCTCAAAAATTACGATTGTGTATTCAATGTAGTTTCTCTAAAAATCAGGATACTATTTTTAAACTATATCGGTTTTCTGCCATAGCTTTATTTGAACTCTAAAATTAATAATATTCGTTAAAATAAATAAATAATAAAACAATAGCACCTTTTAAAATTGTTTTATATCTTTATATCAGCACTTTACAATAAAAATAAAGTAGTTCAAAATTACATTCTTAATGTGTCTACAAAAATTACAATAAATAATAAAGTTGAATCTTATGTGAATTAAAAAGTAACTGATAATAATTAAAAACCTAATAGTCATGAAAAAAATCACACTATTGATGCTAATCGCATGTACGATAACAATGCAAGGACAAAACAAATTATTATCCAGTACTCAAGAATACTACGATGGTTCAAATTGGCAAAAAATTAATGCTACTAATTATGAATACAACACTAATAACAACCTTACAGTAGAAACTAATTACTCATGGGATTTTTTAAATAATAAATGGAAAAACAGCTACAAATACAGTTATACGTACAATCTTAGCAATAAAGCTGTCGAAGAACTGGATCAAAATTGGAATGAAACTACAAATCAATTCGAGAATTCTTGGAAAACAACACACACCTATACTAATGGAATGATCACAGAACAATTGTATTCAAAATGGACCAATTCACAATGGGTAAATGACGAGAAATTTACTATTTCATATACTAATAATTTACCAAGCTCATCTACAACTTACAACTGGGCTGGCTCACAATGGGTACTTAAAGATCGTTCTACAGTAATCTATAACGCCAATAACAGGATTATTGGGTTTTTGACAGAAGATTGGATCAATTCACAATGGGTTAATTCATCACGAAGTTCGTATACTTATAACTCCAATAATAAAATGATAACCGAAATCTATGAGGAATGGATGGTAAACTTATGGAATCAAGTTGACAAAATTGAAAATGAATTTGATGTCACAGGCAATCGCGTACGTCAAATACTTACATATGGGAATTCTATTTCCAAAGATGAATACGTGTACAATACATCTAATCTTATGTCTAATTATGTACATCCTTTTAATGACAAAACCGGATTAGATAATATTACAGCGGATTTTCCTTATGTAAACCAGATAATACGAGTAAATTCATTTAATTATAACGTTACAACTAGTAGTTTTGAAAATAGTTCCAGAATCACCTATGATTATAACAATGCCATTATTTTAGACAAAGAAGTTTTTGAAATTAGTACTAAAAATTTATCTATTTCCCCAAATCCATCCAACAATTATATTCAAGTTTCAGGCATAGAGACATCAGAAAATTATAAAATGTATTCTGCTTCAGGTGTAGAAGTATTTAAAGGAACTATTTCTGATAATGAAAAAATTGATATTAAAAACCTTGCCAATGGATTATACTTTCTACAATTTAACAAAGGGAGAGCAGCTAAAATTATTAAACAATAATAAAAAAGCATCAGGATAAAACAGCTTCACTTTGTATATATTGAAATAAAACTGAACTAATCAGGGATACAATTGTACTACAGTATATGAGTATTAACCATTTCACTTATTTACTAGATTGGAACGAAAATCCCTATAATTATACCAAAAAAAATTCCCAAGTGAGAACTTGGGAATTTTTTGTATGCATTTTCACTACCAGATTTTCACTCTTTTCTCTGGAGCAACATACATTCCATCACCTGATTTAATATTGAAAGCTTGATAGAATGCATCAATATTCAACAAAGGAACATACCCACGATAAATACCTGGTGAATGTGGATCTGTTTTGACTAATGTTTTTATGGCATCATCCCTCATTTTTGTTCTCCAAACGGTAGACCACGAAATAAAGAAACGCTGTTCTGGAGTGTACCCATCGATTAATCCTGGATTTCCATTTTCTTTTAAAAATAGTTGTAATCCATCATAAGCCGCATTTATACCGCCTAAATCCCCTATATTTTCGCCCAAAGTGAATTTTCCGTCAACATGAATTCCGGGTAGCGGTTCTAATGCGCTGAATTGGTCGGCAAGCGATCCTGTTAATGATGCAAATTGCTTTTGATCCACTTCTGACCACCAATCATTTAGATTTCCATTTGCGTCATAACGAGATCCAGAATCGTCAAATCCATGAGAAATTTCATGACCTATAACAGCTCCAATTCCTCCATAATTTACTGCTTCGTCTGCTTGGTAATTGTAAAACGGGGGTTGCAAAATAGCTGCTGGAAATACAATTTCATTATAAGCAGAATTATAATAAGCATTGACCGTTTGTGGCGACATATGCCATTCTGTTTTATCTACTGGTTTGTATAATTTATCTAAATCATCTTGAAAACTCCAACGAGAAAGATTTTTTGAATTCTCAAAATAGCTTCCACCTTCTGTTGGACTTTTTATAGCTAAAGTAGAATAATCTTTCCATTTGTCGGGATACCCAATTTTGATAGTGATTTTGTTTAACTTTTCAACAGCTTTAGCTTTGGTTTCTGCAGTCATCCAAGTCAAATCGTTGATTCGATTTTCGAAAGCTTTTATAATATTATCAATCATTTTTCTAGCTTTTACTTTCGCTTCAGCTGGAAACATTTTCTCTACATATAATTTCCCCAATGCTTCTCCAATACCGCCATTTACCACTTGCAACGCTTTTTCGTCACGAGGTCTTTGTTGGATTGCTCCCGTTAACGTTTTTCCGTAAAAATCAAAATTTGCATTTTCAATTGCTGTGGATAATTTTCCCGTTGAGTTGTTTAATAATGTCCAGCGCAAAAATGCTTTCCACTCCTCAACTTTGTTTTCTTTGAAAATAGTTTCTAAGGCTGCCATATACTTAGGTTGCATCACTATCAAAGTGTCCACTTTTTTCATACCAATCTTAGCCAAATATTCTTTCCAATGAATAGATGGTGTTAACTTTTGCAAATCGGCCACTGTCATCGGATTATACGATTTCCTTCTATCTCTCCTTTCTACTCTGTCAAATCTTGGCTGGGACATGGCAATTTCTAAGGACAGGATTGTTCCGGCGTGAGCCTTTGCTAATTCTGGTTTTTCTCCCAAAAAGCCCAACATTCTGGCAACATGTTTTACGTACTTTTCTCTTTTCTCTTTAGAGTCTTTATCATCTGAAACATAATAATCTCTGTCTGGCAATCCTAGACCTCCAGGACTAATATAGATTACGTTTTTATTACTGTCTTTTGCATCAGCACTAATCCCAACACCTAAAAAGCCTATACTTCCAATAGGTTCCATTTCGTTTAATAACGCCTCTAAATCGGTAACATTTTTAATGGCATTAATTTTAGCCAAATAAGGTTTCAATGGCGACAAACCCTTTTTATTTCTACCAACGGTATCCATAATCGTATTGTATAAAGCTACTGCTTTACCTTGGTCTGTATTCGATTTGTATATTGGATTATTTGCTGCTGCTTTTAAAATTATCAAAGCATCTTTATCAGTATTTTGACGCAATTCATTAAAACTTCCCCAAGTTGTTTTATCCGCAGGTATTTCGGTATTATCAAGCCATGATCCATTTACGAATCTAAAAAAATCGTCATTTGGTTTTACTTTCAAATCCATATTGGAAATAGTAATGCCTGGCACTTGTTTATCAATAGCATTTTGAGAATAGATTGAGGTAAAAGCGAATAGTGCTGGAATGACATTTACAAGTTGTTTTTTTAAAACTATTTTCATTTAGTATAATTGTTAGATATATCACAAAACTATTCAAAAAATTTAAAAAAAAATGTTAATTTTTCGAAAACCTAATTTAGGTAAATTAAAACACATTTCCTTTTCGTATTTTTGACACAAATTATTTTTATGAAAGCTGTTTTTTATAAGTATCGAAAATTTATTGTTGGTTTTTTAGTCTTTTCCGCCATTGTACTTTACTTCTTCTATATGGCGTTGAAACCTAAAAAAACCTTGCCTATCTATAATCCAGCAGATGTAAATCCAGAATTGGTCGATAGTACGGTTCAATACGTAAGTAAATACCACAAGATTTCCGATTTCTCGTTTACCAATCAAAACGGCAAAACTATTACACAAAAGGATTATGAAGGCAAGGTGTATGTTGCTGATTTTTTCTTCACTACTTGCAAATCTATTTGTCCAAAAATGACTACCAATTTAGTCGATGTGCAAAAAGCTTTTCTTGATAATCCAAAGGTAAAATTGCTTTCATTCACCGTCATGCCAGATATTGACAATGTTCCTGTACTTAAAGAATATGCTGAAATAAATGGTGTTGTTGACAGCAAATGGAACTTGGTTACTGGCGACAAAAAAGCCATTTATATTATGGCCAGAAAATCCTATTTGGCCGTAAAACAAGGAAAACCGGACGAACTGTATGACATGGTACACACCGAAAATTTCGTACTTGTTGATTCTAAAAAACGAGTTCGTGGTTTTTATGATGGGACTAAAAAAGAGGAAATTCAAAGGTTAATCTTAGATATTCAGTGGCTTTGCGAGAACTAAAACCAGCTAAATGATATTTATCACACGATATTCTTTTTTAATCTGTACTTTTGTAATCTAAAATCAATCTAAATAAGCGTTTGAAAACTACGATTGCCAGTTTAAAAAAAGGAGAAAGTGCCATTATCAAGGATTTTGATGCAGACATTATACCTTTAAAATTACTTGAAATGGGTTGTTTGCCAGGAAACTTGGTCAAATTACTTCAAATTGCCCCTTTTGGTGACCCTTTGTATCTAGATATAAATGGTTCACATCTTGCCATTCGAATTGAAACTGCTCGAGAAATTGAGATTGAAAGTATTATAAAATAATTCGAATGAGCAAACAAAATATCAATGTAGCATTAATTGGAAATCCTAATACAGGAAAAACTTCGGTATTTAATGCTCTAACGGGATTGAAACAACAAGTTGGAAATTATCCTGGAATTACAGTTGAAAAAAAAATGGGTTTTTGTAAATTATCAAATACCATTGACGCCAATATTCTTGATTTGCCAGGAACCTACAGTTTGAATGCCAGTTCTGCAGATGAAAATGTAGTGATTGAACTTTTGTTGAATAAGAACGACAAACTCTATCCAGATGTAATTGTTGTGGTTTCCGAAGTTGAAAACTTGAAACGTAATTTATTGCTTTTTACTCAAATAAAAGATTTAGAGATCCCAACAATTCTGGTGATCAACATGATTGACAGAATGGATTATAAAGGAATTTCACTCGATATTCCGTATTTAGAAAGTCACCTAAACACTAAAATTGCATTAGTAAGTTCTCGAAAAAACATTGGAATTGACTCGTTTAAAAAATTAATCACAACTTATAAAACCTTATCTACAGCTCCTTGTTTGAATGCCTCTTCCATTGATGAAGACTATTTTGACACGCTAAGAAAAACATTCCCAAACCAGTCTTTATATAAACTTTGGTTGGTCATCACTCAGGATGTAAATTTCGTTGATTTACATAGAAAATCCCTTAAAAACAATTCGTTTACAAAAACCGATTCAGAGTTAAAACGGTTGCAACAAAAAGAAACCATCAAAAGATATCAATTCATAAATGAAATCTTGAAAGTAGGTCAAAAAGTAAATTCGGCAACAGCCAAAGATTTTAGGAGTAAACTAGACCGAATTCTAACACATAAAGTTTGGGGTTATCTTATATTCTTTTTTATCTTATTTGGCATTTTTCAATCTATTTTTGAATGGTCAAAAATTCCAATGGATTATATTGACCGTACTTTTGCAAACTTGAGTTCATTAGCAAACAATACCTTACCGCCAGGAGCATTTACGAATTTAATCGCACAAGGAATTATTCCGGGAATAGGCGGAATTTTGATCTTTATACCTCAAATTACTTTTTTATTTTTATTCATATCGATACTCGAAGAAAGTGGTTATATGAGTCGAGTAGTGTTTTTGATGGATAAAATTATGCGTAAATTTGGTCTTTCCGGAAAAAGCATTGTGCCTTTAATCTCAGGAACTGCCTGTGCTATTCCGGCGATTATGGCAACACGAAATATTGAAAACTGGAAGGAAAGACTAATCACAATATTGGTGACCCCATTTACCACTTGTTCAGCCAGATTACCTGTTTATGCCATTATTATTGGACTCGTAATACCAGATCAATTTGTTTTTGGTTTTCTTAACCTACAAGGTTTGACATTGATGTTTTTGTATCTTCTTGGATTCGCAATGGCTATCTTTTCAGCCTACATTCTGCATAAAGTA
Source organism: Flavobacterium cellulosilyticum (assembly GCF_004349355.1). Lineage (GTDB taxonomy): Bacteria > Bacteroidota > Bacteroidia > Flavobacteriales > Flavobacteriaceae > Flavobacterium > Flavobacterium cellulosilyticum. The sequence goes on from NZ_SMFK01000001.1 coordinate 447,725, forward strand.
CTTAAACTGAATTGCAAAACTTTCTTTGTGGTCGAAATGCCCAATTATAAGTTGCCATTGCTTAAAAATGTGGTAATTAATGTTATCGAAAAAACCAAAGCTTTTGTGTTTGGAGCAGGGAAAATTATCCTATCTATTGCAGTAATATTATGGTTTTTGGCTACCAATGGTCCTACTCATAAATTTAGTGATGCCGATACAATTATCACATCAAAAAACGAAAATTTTGGATTGAATAAAACAGATCTTAATAGCAAAATAGCTTCCTATAAATTAGAAAATTCCTATATTGGAATAATGGGAAAATCAATTGAGCCTGCCATTTCTCCTTTGGGTTATGATTGGAAAATTGGTATTGCAATTATCAGTTCTTTTGCTGCTAGAGAAGTATTTGTGGGTACTTTAGCTACAATATATAGTGTTGGCGGAAGCGATAATGAAGACACAATAAAAAATAAAATGGCATCTGAAGTTCATCCAGAAACAGGAAAAAAAATATTTAATTTTGCCTCTGGAATTTCACTTTTATTATTTTATGCGTTTGCAATGCAATGCGCAAGCACACTTGCCGTTACTAAGAAAGAAACTAATAGTTGGAAATGGCCTCTAGGTCAATTGGTGTTTATGAGTGGCTTTGCCTATATTGTAGCGCTTTTAGCCTATCAAATTTTAAAATAAATAGTATGTTACAAGAAATATTAGCTTTTATCACTCTAGGTATTGCAGTTGTGTTTTTGTTTAAAAAATTCTTTTTTAAAAGAAAAAAAAGCGATAAAAACTGTGGTGATGATTGCAATTGTCATTAGTGTTTCACTAAATTAAAAAGCCACAATGAAATACTATTTCATTGTGGCTTTTTAAAATTTTACTGTTTAAAATGTAGTTTTATTTTTGAATACTTACTAATAATTTTTTTGTTAGCTAATAAATTACAAAAAAAATGGCTAAAAACCAATTAAATTTATAATTAGTTGCATACTTTCATGATAATTCCAAAATATAATTGTTTATTTATAAAATTAACAGTTAAACAAAATTTATGAATTATTGTAATCGATTACGCCTTGTGGCTTTTACCTTTTTAATTCTAATAGAATTTTCTATTCAGGCACAAAATGAAACTTTTACTATGACCCAAATAGGTAATAATAATTTGTTAACAGTGCCTTGGGACCTAAATTATGGGCCAGATAATTATTTATGGGTTACTGAAAAAACGGCTGGTAATGTAGTTAGGGTAAATGCTACAACTGGACAACGAGATGAATTGATTCATATATCAGATGCCTACTCTACAGGAGGTCAAGATGGACTGCTTGGTATGGCATTTGATGAAAGCTTCCTTACGGGAAGTCCTTATGTGTATCTATCTTATACTTATGGCTCAAGTTTAACGAATGAAAAACGAAGATTGGTTCGATATACTTATAGTTTGAACGGAAATGATGGCTCTTTATCTAATCCTGTAATTCTTATTGACAACCTTCCAGCTTTCAATGACCACCAATCTGGCAGGTTGGTTTTTGGGCCAGATAAAAAACTATATTACACCATTGGAGACCAAGCAAATAAAGTATGTAGTACTAATTTAGCTCAGTTTTTACCTAGCCAACAAGAAATAGATGCAAAAAATTGGTCAAATTATCTTGGAAAAGTATTACGATTCAATACCGATGGATCCATCCCAAATGATAATCCAATATTTGGAGGAGTACAAAGCCATATTTTTTCTTATGGTCATCGTAACCCACAAGGCCTCGTTTTTGGAACTAATGGAATACTATATTCAGACGAACATGGTCCAAGTTCAGATGATGAAGTTAATATTATAAATTCTGGAAAAAATTATGGATGGCCCTTTGTGGCTGGCATTAAAGATAATTTACAGTATGATGCCGATGGATGTCTTGCAGGTAATGAGACATCATTTGTTGCTGCAAATTACCAAGATCCTATTCTTACAATGTTTGCTCCGGATGCCTATAAATCACCTAATTGCACAGATGCTTGGATGTGTCGACCAAATGTAGCTCCTTCTAGTATTGCTATTTATGAAAGTAATGCTATTCCTGCATGGAAAAATTCTTTATTAGTAACTAGTTTAAAAAAGGGTCGGGTATATCGATTAAAACTCAATGCAGCGGGAACGGCAGTTGAACAAAATGAGATTACACAAATTTTCTATACACAAAACCGTTATAGAGATATAGTAGCAAGTCCAGACGGCAAATCTTTTTATATAATTACAGACTCATCTGGAAAAACTTCTAACTCAACTGGCATGACCACAGTTACTACAATGTCTAATCCTGGTGCAATATTAAAATTCACTTTAAATGAAAATCTTTCCGTAAAAAGTCAAGAAATTAATAATTATTTTAGAATATGGACCAATCCAGCCTCACTAAAATTATTTATAGAATTAAAAGAAAATGGAGAAAAAGATATTAAAGCCCAAATATTCAACACTTTAGGACAAAAGGTTAAAGAAGTTTCTGAATTGAAAATAGGCTTAAATGAAACTATAATCGATAATTTACCAGCTGGGGTATATATATTAAAGATTTACTCTAAAACACATTCTTGGCATAAGAATTTGGTTTTAAATTAGTTATACATTTAATGGGGTTGATATATATAGGATTATTGAACTAAATTATACAAATCACTTTTGATATAAATCGTTTTGTACTACTTCAAAATATATTGTCAATAAAAGTGTTTTTATTTTGGGCAAAAGAGCAAAAATCAGATAACCTTAACATATATATTTCCAGCAATTTTATTCGAAATGGATAATTCGTTAGCACCCACTTTTATTCTAAGGGATAAATCGAAGATTTCTTTTGCTAAAATTTCAATTGTGAAGCCCAAAGCAATTTCTTGTTTGTCTAAGTATTTCAAGAATTCGGCAGAAGAATCCTTGACACCAACACAAATTCCTTTTTGATTTTCTGCTAATTCAGAGAGCAAGTGTTTTTCGATAGTAATAATTTGACCCTTGGCATTAGGAATTGGATCTCCGTGAGGATCTTCGGTTGGATTTCCAAGAAAATCATCAAGTTTATTAATTAATTTTTCAGATTTAATATGCTCCAATTGTTCTGCGATATCGTGAACCTCATCCCAAGAAAAATCTAATTTTTCGACTAAAAAAACTTCCCATAATCGGTGTTTCCGAACGATCATTTTAGCGGACAATTTCCCTTTTTCGGTCAGGGAAACGCCCTGGTATTTTTTATAATTCACCATGCTTTTTTCACATAACTTTCTAAGCATATCGGTTACTGATGATGCTTTAGTCTCCATCATTTCAGCAATGGCATTCGTGCTCACGTCCGAGTCAGAAATACCGGCAAGGTGATATATAGTTTTAAGATAATTTTCCTCTGAAAATGTCATTTTATTTTAGATTTTAGAATTCAGATTGCAGAATTCAGATTGGTATTTTAGATTATTATTACAGATTGCAGACTTTTGACTTTTTACAAAAACCTTACTTCTTAGGTCTAGACACTTAATTCTGTAATCTTAATACTATTTTTAATTTTTAACTATAAACAAAGGTATAGAAATTTTATGTCTCAACTTATCAACAGTAGTCCCAAATAGCAAATCCTTGAATCCAGTATGTCCATGAGTTCCCATAACCAAAACATCAAAATTACCTTTATTAATAATTTCGGGTATCACTTTGACTGGGGTACCAAAACCCAATTCTGTTTTCACTTTAAATCCTTTTTCAGATAGCATTTTTTCATACTCTTTCAATAATTTGGCATCAATAAGTGTTTCATGATCTTCAATGTTTTTTCCGTACACCATTGCTCCTACTGTTTCCACCACGTGAATTAAGGTGTAATTGGCATCAGCACCTCCTAATTCAAATGCACTGTTAATTGCCCCTTCGTCTGAGGATGTAAAATCAACAGTGACTGCGATATTCTTCTTGTCATAACCTCCTTTATTAGTAAACTGTAGTTTTAAATTGTGAGGCGAGTGGTTATGAATATCGATTTTTTCTCGAGTAATAACAGGTTTAAAAACGATATAAAGGAGTAAAATTAAAAAAGCAAATGAAAGCGGAATGACAGTAAGCCATAAAACAACAGGGTTTTCAGAAGTCGCTAACCAACCTTCGATTTCATTATACACCAATTTTATGTTTAACGAAACAATGATCAAAGCTACAACCCATGAAACGATTTGGGTTGTTTTACTAATTTGAAAACCTTTCATTTTTGATTTATCACTTACAAAATGAATCAGCGGAATGATAGCGAAACCCAATTGCAAACTCAATATCACCTGACTCAAAATCAGCAGCTTTCCAGTGACACTTTCACCAAAAATTGTGATGACGATTACCGCAGGAATGATGGCAATTAATCGGGTAATAATTCTTCGAACCCAAGGCTGAATCCTTAAATTCAAATAACCTTCCATAACGATTTGCCCCGCCAATGTTCCAGTAATTGTAGAACTTTGACCTGCAGCTATTAATGCCACTGCAAATAATATTGGCGCCCATTTTGTCCCTAAAATGGGTTCCATGATTTTATGTGCATCTTGTATTTCTGCAATATCGAACATTCCATTTTTGTGAAATGTGGCTGCTGCCAAAATTAAAATGGCGGCATTTACAAAAAAGGCTAAATTTAATGCTATCGTGCTATCGATGAAATTATACTTTAAAGCTTGTTTAATTCCTGCTGGAGTTCGGTCGAATTTTCGAGTTTGAACTAAAGAGGAATGAAGGTAGAGGTTGTGAGGCATTACCGTGGCACCAATAATTCCAATAGCAATATAAAGTGCTGCCGAATTAGGCATTGAAGGAATTAAGCCTCGCATGACATCTCCCATTACGGGTTGAGCAAAAAACATTTCGAAAACAAAAGACATCCCTATTACTACAACTAATGCAATAATAAATGCTTCCATTTTACGAATCCCTTTATTGATTAAAAACAACAATAAAAAAGTATCTAAAACTGTTATTAAAACGGCATCAATAAGCGGAATATCAAACAATAAGTTAATACCAATTGCCATTCCTAATACTTCGGCCAAATCACAGGCTGCGATAGCAATTTCGGCCAAGAAATAAAGAATATAATTGATAAATGGCGAATAGGTTTCTCGAGAAGCTTGTGCTAAATCCCGTTGGGTTACAATCCCTAAACGAGCACTTAAACTTTGTAAAAGTAAAGCCATTAAATTACTCATTAATAAAACCCATAGTAAGGCATAACCAAACTGACTTCCTCCTGCAATATCAGTTGCCCAGTTTCCTGGATCCATATAACCCACACTTATTAAATAGGCTGGCCCAAAAAAAGCAAGCAATTTTCTTAAACCTGTTTTTTTGTTTTGAGTCGAAACGGATTCGTTTACTTCTTCGAGTGATTTTCCCATTTTTAAAAAAATATTTTTACAAATGTAATTAAAAATTCAAATTTTAAAAATATTTTTTTTAGTTTTGTCTAAAAATATATTAATCTTACTCTAAAATGGAAAAAATATTACTCACTACTTTTATAATGTTAAGTGTCCAATTGGACGGTTTTGCTCAAGTTATACCTTCAATACAAACAGATCGTCCTGACCAAACCGAATGTCCATTTATTACGCCTCGTCATTATTTTCAATTTGAAAATGGGTTTTCATACGAACAAAACAACAAAAATTCGTATACTATCGTAGCGCCAACTATTCTAACCCGATACGGAATAAACAACTTTATTGAACTGAGATTAATTACAGAATATATTCAATTAAAAGAAAACGCTATTACTATTTCAGGAATTAGTCCTATTTTAATTGGATTTAAAACAAAGCTATTCGAAGAAAAAGGAATATTTCCAACTACTGCATTTATTGCCCATCTTGGATTTCCTAAAGTGGCTTCGCCAGCGTATAGGTTGAATTATTTTTATCCCGAATTCCGATTCACCATGCAACATACAATCAACCAAAGACAATCTTTGAGTTATAATTTAGGGGCAGAGTGGGAAGGAGAAACAAACAAGCCAACTTTTATTTACACCCTAACTTCAGGATATTCACTCACAGAAAAAATTGGGGTCTACTTTGAATTGTTTGGATATATTCCTCAAACTGGAGTTCCTGATAATCGCTCTGATTTAGGCATGACCTATTTATTTAATGACAATCATCAATTAGATATATCTGGTGGATTTGGATTGTCTTCAACTTCTCCCGATTACTATTTTTCAGTAGGATATTCGTTCCGATTTAAGACTTAATTAGAATCATTCTATTAAACTATAACAAAACTTTATTATTGAAAATTAAATCTTGCTTTTAATCTTTGTAACTTTGCAGCATTAAAATAACAATATTTAAAATATAAAAATATGTATCCAGAAGAAATGGTATTACCAATGCAAGCTGAATTAACAATTGCTGGTTTTCAAGATTTACATACCGCTGAAGCAGTTGAAAATGCAATGAAAGCGACCGGAACTACTCTTGTAGTTGTTAACTCTGTTTGTGGATGTGCTGCTAGAAATGCACGTCCAGGTTCAAAAATGAGTTTAGATAATGCAAAAAAACCAGATCAATTAATCACTGTTTTTGCTGGTGTTGATAAAGATGCTGTTGATGCTGCTAGAGGATTTATGTTTCCCTTTCCTCCATCTTCACCAAGTATTGCTTTGTTCAAAGATGGTGAATTAGTGCATATGTTAGAGCGTCATCACATTGAAGGTCGTGCTGCTGAATTAATAGCTGATAACTTGAAAGATGCTTTCAACGAATATTGCTAATTAATTAAAGCATAAATACAATAAAAGCACTATTAATTTAGTGCTTTTTTGTTTTTAATAATTAGATGAATCTTAACTATTTGTTAGCAAATGTTTTTTTAACTTTACGGTAGCATAAACAACACTTAAGGTTATAATTATGAAGTGGTTTTTTAAAATTTTAGTGCTTTCATTAATGCTTCAAAGTTTTCAGTGTACTGACACGAATGATTCATCAGACACTATAACTGCAGCACAATTAGAAACCAAAAAACAGGAAATTCAAAATTATATCAATAGCTTTTCTTGTTCAGATAGTGTTGGCTGTGGTTATATTGCTTTTGGTTCAAAACCTTGTGGCGGACCTTGGTCGTATTTGGTTTTTTCAAATAGTATAGATTTGGCAAAATTGCAAAAAATGGTGAAAAACTACAATGAAATGAATAAACTATATAATAGTCAAGCGGGGATTTTTTCTGATTGTATGATTGTCATGCCTCCAAAAGAAGTCAAGTGTATCAACGGGGTTTGTACAGCGATAAATTAAAAAATACAATTTCTTATAAAATTGAATTTAAAATCGCATTCCTATTTTAAGACCCGCCCAAGGAATAAAACCATTATCCGAATTATAATCATTTGAATCTTTAATAAACATTCGATAACTAGGCCCAACGTCTAACCCAAAATTAAAACCCTTTATCCCATAATAACTTATCCCAATTGGCACATATAGTTGTACTCGTTTACCATTTGCCAAAAAGCCATCTTTATAATCCGCATAGATCGTCGATAAACCAGTAGTAAACATCATAGTGCTTTCTTTAATTTTAAAGGGCATTATTTTCACTCCCACTCCCACTCCTGGTATACCAACACCTAGTTCTAAACTCATATACTGAGACACAATTCTTTCGTAGGTTATTCCAATAACAGGAGTCGTTCCCAAAAGATTAAAAGAGATTGCATTCTTTTTCATGCCCTCTATTCCCTCTTTATTCGATTGGGAAAACGCTAGTGTTGAACATAAAAAGATGGTAGAAATGAAAGTAATTTTTTTCATCGATTCTTGGTTTATAGCGTTAAAATATGATTAAATGGACTCCTATTTGGAGTTGAGATAGAATGATTGACAAATAAGACTTATTCATCAACACAAACAAATAAAGACTATTTTATCTTTAAAAACTAATTTCAAAAATGTCTTTATCATTTCAACAAAGTACAACGCAAATTTGGATTTCTATTTGAATTCAGGAAAGAATTAACATTAAAGGATTTGAAAATCTAGCATAATCATAACCTATCCACGATATTAAAATATGATTTTAAACCCTTTTTGGAATCGAAACTATTATGATTCGTATTTTAAATTTAGCAGTTTAACCAACAATTCAATAATTACTCTTTTTTATTTTTACCCGATTTAAATCCAATCAATTTTCTGTATTTTAATTCGGCTTCTTTGAGTTCTTGCTATAACTGTTTGTATTTGCTAATGTCTTTTATCGTTACTACAGCTGCCACAACAATTTCGTCTTGATCTATTGAAAGTCTTCCGCTAAGAAGAACACGTTTTTTTCAAGTTTAATAGGGTTCCATAGCAACACTGCTATATCATCTGTAGGTTCTCCGTTAAATGCACGTTCCATTAGCAGGTTTTGAGAGGGGAAAACGGTTTTTTCATCAGGAAAGAAAACCTGAAAATATTTGACAAAGTTTGAAGATATTTTATCGTCTTCATTAATCCCAAAAAAGTCATTGGCCATATCACTGGCCAATATTATTTTTTTATCAGCATCAGCAGCAATAACAACTTCTCCAATATTTTCGACAATTAATCTTAATTTTTCCTCGTCTTGATAAAGTTCATTTGTGGCTATTTCTCTCGATTTCATATTGAACTATGTCAGAAACATCCCGACCAACAGAATAAAATATTCCTAGTTTTTTATCAATGTTACTGCTCCATTCTATCCAGCTACAGGATTTATCTTTATAGAGAAAACGCGCTCTAAAAATTACAATTGGAATGCCTTGACAGTGTTTTTCTAAAACTTCTTTAGCATACTCTAAATCGTTGGGATGTATTAATTCCATAAATTTAATTTTCTTAATATCTTTCTCGTCATAGCCAAGTGTTCGTGTGAAAGCAGGATTGATTTTGATGAAATAATTGTCTTTGGCAACGGATAGGATATCGAATGACATTTTAAAAAACATCTCGGCAATTTTTAGAGATTATTCATTTTCTTTTTGCTCTGCAATATCTCTAGCAAAAGCATATAAAAATACCGTTGAAGGATCGAGATGTATACCATAAAATCCATTTTAACGAACCATCTTTCCAGATGTATCTGTATACGAAATTGACAGTCGAAATACCTTATTGAAGTTTTTTAACTTCATTTAAAGTAATTTCATTGTCTTCAGGGTAAACAAAATCGAGAAAAGGTTTGCTTAACAATTCCATTTCAGAATAACCCAGAATTTTGGTAACTGAAGGGTTGATTTTAATAAATTTATTTTTAGAGGCTATTAACAACATGTCTAATGAGACATTGAAAAATTTATTGGCTGCATGTAGTAATTCTTCGGGTTTTTTTCTATCTGATATATCAGTTGAAATACCTCCAATAGCACCTATTCTACCTTCTGTATCATACGATGGGAATTTTACAGCTAAATAAGTATGCAAACCCTTTGGGTGTAATTTAAAAATTTTGATTTTTAACAATCAATTTTTACTAATTGCACTTACGTTTTTTAAAAAAATAGAGAAAAATTATAAAAATATCATGATAAATCAAATCATTAGTAAAACCTCATAAAACAAGAGATAATGTAATATTTTACCATATAAATTTTTGATTTTGGAAAAAAATATTTCACACAACCGATTGCGCTTTATTGTTTTTTATATATATTTGTGAATTCAATTTTTTAGTTATTGTTTTTTGCGGCACCCCAAAAGCTAACAATAAATAGAAAATTTCACACTTAACTAACCAATTAAATCGATTAACTATGACGAACTTTTTAATCAAAAGCAAATCAAAACATTTCAAACATCTGGCTTACCTACTCCTCATGTTTATTATCACTTCAGGGGTTAATGCCCAATCCACAATTACGGGAACAGTATCCGATGCATCTGGACCAATTCCAGGAGCCAATGTTATTCTTAAAGGTACAAATAATGGAATAACCACAACCATTGATGGAACTTATTCCATCAATAATATACCTACAGGTGGAACACTAGTTTTTACCTTTGTAGGTTTAAAAAACAAAGAAGTTACTGTAAAAGGACAAACCCGAATTAATGTAATCCTCGAACAGGAATTAAGTACATTAAGTGAGGTCGTAGTTATCGGATATGGAACACAAAGAAAAGAAGCAGTAACTGGTTCTGTAGTTTCTATGAATGCTGAAGAATTAAGAGAAATACCAGCTGCTAATATTTCACAAGCACTTCAAGGGCGTTTGACAGGAGTTGATATTTCTCAAACTTCTACAAAACCTGGTGCTAATATGCAAATTAGAATTCGTGGAACTCGTTCATTGAGTGCTGATAATAATCCATTGGTAGTATTAGATGGTGTTCCGTTTTCTGGTAATATTTCAGATATTAATCCAAATAATATTAAGAGTATTGACATTTTGAAAGACGCTTCTGCTACTGCTATTTATGGTTCGAGAGGAGCAAATGGTGTAATTTTAGTAACTTCAATTGGCGGTAAAAAAGGACAAAAAGCACAATTTACGTATAATCAATATTATGGTACAAAGCGTGTTTTTGGAGAATATCCATTAATGAATGGAGCTGAATTTGTGAAATTACGAAAATTAGCAAATAGGTATTCAAATGGTACAGATGAATTTGATAATGTAGATACGAATTGGCAAAAATTATTATATACAACAGGCACAGTTACGAGTCATGACATGGGTGTTTCAGGTGGTTCTGAATATGGCGCATATAATTATGGTTTAGGATATTATAAAGATGAAGCTGTTATTCCAGGTCAGAATTATGAGCGTATCACAATGAATGGTTCCCTAAATCAAGAAATTGGAGCTTTTAAATTCGGTTTCTCAACAAACAATAATTATTCAGTAAATAATGGAAATGGTTTGGGTGTTGGAGGAGTATTGAGTATGTCGCCAATTACAGATCCCTACAACGCTGATGGAAGTTTGAAAAGAGTTGTGCATATGGGGGCTGATGATGCTTTTGTTACCACAAAAGATGTTTTAAAAGGTTTAGGAGATAAATATATTGATCAAACTAGAGCATTTGGTTCTTATAATAATATTTTTGGAGAGGTTAAAATTCCTGGAGTTGAAGGTTTAAAATACCGTATTAATTTAGGTTTAAATTTTCGTGCAAATTTTGGCGGAAGTTATACTGGAGAAGGTGTGTTTAATGTGAATCCAACAACTATTTCTTCTGCAAATGTTAACAGTTCGATCTCTACAAATCTACTACTTGAAAATTTAATTACTTATGATAGAACATTTGCTGAAAAACATAAAGTTAATTTTGTAGGATTGTATTCTAACGAGACTAACAACTATAACAGCTCCAGTTTTTCTGCAAAAGATATTGCATCAGATGATTTTCAGTTTTATAATTTAAGAAATGCTAATGGAGAAATTGTAGCAAATGATGGAAATTATACTCAAGGTGGATTAAGGTCATATATGGCTAGAGGTATGTATACCTATGATAACAAATATATGATAACTGCTACTGTGCGTTCAGATGGATCTTCAAGACTAGCGCCAGGTCATAAATGGCATACTTATCCCGCAGTTTCTGCAGGATGGAATATTATGAATGAGTCATTTATGAAAAATGTTAAGGCTATTGATGCTTTAAAAATTCGTGTAGGTTATGGTGAAACTTCTAATCAGGCTGTAAGTCCTTATCAAACTTTAGGGAGTTTAGCGCCTGTAAAATACAATTTTGGCAATACTAATTATGCTACAGGTTATTATGTAAATAGATTGCCAAGTCCAGATTTAGGATGGGAGTTTTCTCAGACTTGGAATTATGGTTTAGATTTTGCTATTCTGAAAAATAGATTAACGGGTACAGTTGAGTATTATAATACTCAAACAAAAGACCTATTATTAGGAGTAAGTTTGCCTTCAACTGCTGGTGTAGGTTCGTACACTGCTAATATTGGTGCAACTGAAAATAAAGGTTTTGAAGTGGCTTTAAACGGAATAATATTAGATAATCCTAATGGCTTGACTTGGGAATTAGGTGTAAATATTTCTGCAAATAAAAATAAAATTGTTTCACTTGCTTCAGGACAAGATAGAGATGAAGGAAACTGGTGGTTTGTAGGTCACTCTATTAATTCAATTTTTGATTATGAAAAAATTGGATTGTGGCAAAAAGATGATGCAAATCTAACTAAGTATGAACCAGGAGGAAATGTTGGTATGATTAAAGTAAAATATACTGGAGATTTAAATGCAGATGGTACGCCAACAAGGCAGATAGGCGCAGCAGATCGTCAGATATTGAATGTTGATCCTGATTTTGTTGGGGGTTTAAATACTCGTTTCACTTATAAAGGATTTGATTTGAGTGCTGTTGGTGTTTTTAGAAGTGGAGGTTTAATCAATAGTACTTTATATGGTTCTGGAGGTTATCTTAATTTACTTTCAGGACGTAGAGCTAATGTTAAAGTTGATTATTATACTGCAGATAATACAGATGCTACATATCCAGCACCAGGAGGAATTCAAAGTGGAGATAATCCAAAATATGGTTCGACATTAGGATATTTTGACGGTACCTATTTAAAAATAAGAACTATAACTTTAGGGTATAACTTCAAAAAACAAATGTTAGAAGGGTTAGGACTCCAAAAATTGCGTTTATACTGTACTGTCCAAAATCCATTCGTGTTTTTCTCTGATTATAATAAAGAATCAGGAATGGATCCAGAGTCCAACTCTTTAGGAAACGAAAATGCAGCAGTAAATCTTAGTAATAATTTAAGCCGTATATTAACGATTGGTGCTAATACACCATCCACAAAAAATGTAGTGTTCGGTCTTAATTTAACATTTTAAAAATCAAAACAATGAAAAAGATACAAATAAAAACTTTTATTACAGCAACAGTCTTTATGTCTTTGCTTGTAACTAGCTGCTCCGATGTTTTGAATGAAAAGCCAAGAGCTACTTTTACACCTGAATATTTTAAAACAGAAAAAGGAGTAAATGGAGGATTAACTTCTCTATATTATAATTTGAGAAACATGTACGGTCAAGCTTATTATTACAATTCTTGTGTAACAGGTACCGATGAAGCTACTTATGCACAAAGTGCAGATGGAAACTTTAAAGATATGGATTTATCTGGAGTTGGTTCATTGACTCCTACAAGTTATCCAACAGGAATAGTTTGGGGGAATGTTTATTCTAATATTAATACTGCAAGTGGTATTATTGAAAATGGAGCGTTAGTAGGTGTTGCAGAATCACTTATTGCTGAAGCGAGATTCTTTCGTGCTTTTGATTATTTCTTGTTAGTTCAGACTTATGGAGGAGTCCCTTTAGATTTAGGTTCTGGAGATCTTAAATTCAATATTACTCCTTCACGGTCATCTGTTAGAAACACAGTTCCACAAGTTTATACAAAAGCTATTTTTCCTGATTTAAAAAATGCGGTTACTAATTTGCCTGCCACTGGTCGTGTAACAGGTGCTTTGACAAAAACAGCAGCTAGAATTTATTTATCTAAGGCATATTTAACTTATGCTTGGTGGTTACAAAACCCAAATAATATCCCTACTTATCCTGAAACACCTCGTGTTGACCCTGATGGACATGATGCAGCTTGGTATTTTCAACAAGCATATAATGTTGCAGCAGAAGGTATTGATAATCCTGGGCCTTATAAATTACAAAACACTTATTATGATGTTAATTTAGGTAAAAATGATCGTAATGCTGAGATTGTTTTATATGCAGATCATACAGAAACTAGTGAGCTTTATAATGGATCAAGTTTGACTTACGGAGGTGGTGGTGCTCCTGATAATTTTGCAGGTTGGATGATGACTTGGAATTATACTGAACTTAGAAGTTCTGGAAAAAGTACTGTTCAACGTGAAGCTGAACAACACTTGGGAAGACCTTGGACTCGTATGTGCCCTACTATAGGTGTTATCGAAAACACTTTTGCAGATAAAACAAATGATTCTCGATTTGATGGAACATTTACTACAACCTATCGTGCAAATTGGCCTAAAGCTGGAATGACTGATGCAAGTTTAAATAATGCAAATGGATTACCAATTATTCCAGGAGATGCTGTGTTAACTTTCTTAAATAATGAACCAGCCACATCAATAACCTATTCAACTGGCGCTGGTGCAAGTAATATTGGAGCAGGAACTTTACCTGGAAGATCTGATTATGTTATTTCTCCACGTGGTGTAAGTAGAATAACTTATCCTGGACTTTGGAAATTAGGACCATATCGCACAGATGGTGGAACTGGTTTAGGACAACCTAATGCTGGTTCAACACGTCCTTTTAATATTGCTAAATTTTCTGAATTATATTTTATAGCTGCAGAAGCTGCCGTAAAAGGAGCAACAACTCAGGGAGATAAAAGTGCACTAAGTTTAATTAATGTTATTAGAGCACGTGCTGGAAAATGGCGTTTTGATAATAATGGAAATGTAGCAAAAATAGCAGATAATAGTGCTGCAATGATTGCTGCTACACCTGCAAATTTAACTGTAAATTATATTTTAGCTGAACGTTCTCGTGAATATTATGCAGAAGGATATCGTTGGTTTGATTTAGTTCGTACACAAAAATGGGGTGAATTAGCTTCGTCTTATGAAATTTGCGGGGCTACTAAAGGAGATCATACTCCAAAAACAATAACTAGAACAATATCTAATTACTTATATCTTCGTCCAATACCTCAAGGTCAGATTGATGGTATGATTATGACCGCTGAGGAAAAAGCGGCTTATCAAAATCCTGGTTATAAGTAATAGTTTTTAATAAATATTGAAAAACAAATAGCTGTAAATGTTATACTATTAAAACTATTTTTTTTTGATTATAATGTTATAAAGGTTTGCCTCATTGGGTAAACTATAAAAATATTTAGGTAAAGGTTGAGTTTTGAATGTAGAAATTTAACCTTTTACCTTTATAATTAGTTAGTAGTTTGTTTTTACATAAAGTCGAGAGCTGGTTACTCTCGACTTTTTTTTAAACACAATCTTTATTAATAACTAGATATTTAAAAGTTTGTTGAAATTTAGATAAAAACACCTTATTTAATTAGAGTTTATTTTCGTAATACTGATTGTCATTTTAATTGCGCACCATTACTCCATTTTATATGTGAATGAGTTATTAAGTTAGGAATTTCTATTGAAAATCAAGAGCCCTATGATATTCCAACTCTATCTTGGAACAAATCCGTTGTGGATCAAGATAGGTCTAATTATTTAAGTTAAAAGTGCATAAACAGGTTTTCAAATCTTAAAGTTTGGATAATTAAACTAGGTATAGTTCAAAAAAAATATGGATAGATGGTTTTCTACTTTGTTATTTAGGGCCTAACTAGAGTAATAATTAATGTTTTTTTAATATATAAATCATAATATGTTATGGATTTTTGTTTAAATTTTAAGTGTGTTTTTTACACGTATTTTTTTGTATATTTAAAAACTTATTAATTAATCTTATTTTATTAATTAAAATGAAAAAAATAATTTTATTAGCATTGCTTTTTGAATTTTTGATCGCTTCTTCACAGAATGGTCAAAATCTTAAACTATGGTACAATGAACCATCAGGTAAAATCTGGGAAAATGCTTTGCCTATTGGTAATGGTTTTTTAGGAGCTATGGTATATGGAAATGTTGAAAACGAAATTATTCAATTGAATGAAAATACAGTTTGGACAGGCGGACCAAATAGAAATGATAATCCAAAGGCTTTAGCTGCTCTGCCAGAAATTAGAAAATTGATTTTTGATGGAAAACATATGGATGCTGAAAAATTAGCTAATGAAGCTTTTATATCTAAAAAGTCACATGGTCAAATGTTTCAGCCTGTCGGGAATCTTAATTTGAATTTTGAAGGACATGAAAAGTATTCAAATTATAAACGTGAACTTGACATTGAGAAAGCTATTTCAAAAACAAGTTATGTTGTTGAGGGTGTAACTTATACAAGAGAAGCATTTGTGTCATTTTCTGAAAGGGTAATTGTAATACATCTTACAGCGGACAAAAAAGCAAGTATTTCATTTACGGCCAATTATACTTCGCCACATAAAATTAAAAGATTTGCTGTTAGCGGTTCAAAAGATTTGGAAATTTCAGGAACTACAAGTGATCATGAAGGTGTTGCCAGTTTAATTAAATTTAAAGGAATCACTCGTATTAAATTAGATAAAGGGACATTAGAACAAACCGAAAATTCGCTTACCGTAAAAGGGGCAAATTCAGCTACATTATATATATCGATAGCGACTAATTTTAATAATTATCATGACGTAAGTGGTAATGAAAATCAACGTGCTTTAGATTATTTGAATAAGGCTTTTGGGAAGCCTTATCAAAAACTTAAAAAAGAACATATTCTAGCATATCAAAAATATTTCAATCGGGTTAAACTTGATTTAGGAACAACTTCGGCAGTTAATTTGCCTACTGATGAACGTTTGGAAAATTTTAGAAATACAAATGACCCACAATTTGTAGCATTGTATTATCAGTATGGACGCTATTTACTTATTTCGTCTTCTCAACCTGGAGGACAACCCGCAAATTTGCAAGGAATATGGAATAATAACCTTAATCCATCATGGGATAGTAAATACACCATCAATATTAATGCGGAGATGAATTATTGGCCAGCCGAAAAAACAAATCTTTCAGAGTTGCACGAGCCTTTTTTACAAATGGTAAAAGATTTAGCTGAAACTGGTAAAGAAACTGCTAAAACAATGTATGGTGCAAGAGGCTGGATGGCACACCACAATACTGATATTTGGCGTGCAACAGGAGCTGTAGATGGCGCTTTTTGGGGATTATGGACTGCTGGCGGCGGATGGGCAAGTCAGCATTTATGGGATCATTATCTTTATTCTGGAGACAAAGAATTTTTGAAAGATATTTATCCAGTTCTAAAAGGAGCAGCCTTATTTTATGTTGATTTTCTAGTAGATCATCCAAAATACAAATGGATGGTTGTAAATCCTGGTAATTCGCCAGAGAATGCTCCGCAAGCTCATAATGGATCATCACTAGATGCTGGAACAACAATGGATACTCAAATCGTGACTGATGTTTTCAATACAACTATTCGCGCAGCAGAAATACTTAAAGAAGATGCTACTTTGATAGATACTTTAAAAGGAATACGCAGTCGATTGGCACCAATGCATATCGGTAAACACAATCAACTTCAAGAATGGTTAGACGATATTGATGATCCAAAAGACAATCACCGCCATGTGTCCCATTTATATGGATTGTTTCCATCGAATCAAATATCAGCATACAAAACTCCAGAATTATTTGCAGCATCAAAAAATACTTTATTGCAACGTGGAGATGTGTCAACAGGTTGGAGTATGGGTTGGAAAATAAACTGGTGGGCCAAATTGCAAGACGGTAATCATGCTTATACACTTATAAAAAATCAACTAACCCCCTTGGGAGTAAATCGCGGCGGTGGAGGAACTTATAACAACCTTTTTGATGCGCATCCCCCATTTCAGATAGATGGAAATTTTGGTTGTACTTCTGGAATAACAGAAATGTTAATCCAAAGTTCAGATGGCGCTATCCATTTATTGCCTGCATTACCTGATGTTTGGAGTGCAGGAACCATAGAAGGAATTCGTGCTCGTGGTGGGTTTGAAATTGTTGAAATGGTTTGGAAAGATGCTAAAATTTATAAACTAGTTGTTAAATCAACATTAGGAGGTAATCTAAGGTTGCGCTTGCCAAATAGTATGAAAGAAAAATCAGGTGCCGATTTGGAAATTGCCAAAGGAGAAAATCCGAATCCTTTCTATTTTGTAAATGAAACCGTAGAACCAATTATATCAAAAGAATCTACTATAAAGCTGCTGGAACTGAAACCAACCTTTTTGGTTGATATTTCAACAAAAAAAGGGAATATGTACACATTTGTTAGTAAATAAAACAATTTTATAAAATCTAAATACATCACTAAAATGAAAAAAAAATTGAATTTCCTGTTTGTTATAACAGTATTATTTTGTGTGTCAAATGCGTCTGCACAAAATCCAAAATTTCATATTTACTTGTGCTTCGGACAATCGAATATGGAAGGAAATGCCAAGTTTGAACCACAAGATACTCTAGTCAATAAAAGATTTAAGGTGCTAGAAGCGGTAGATTGCGAGAATTTGAATAGAAAAAAAGGACAATGGTATACTGCTGTTCCGCCATTGACACGTTGTACTACAGGTCTTACTCCTGCCGATTATTTTGGTAGAGAAATGATTGCAAATCTTCCTAGTGATGTAAAAGTGGGTGTTATAAATGTAGCCGTAGGAGGATGTAAAATTGAACTTTTTGACAAAGATAATTATGAGTCCTATGTAAGTTCGTCTCCACAGTGGTTGAAATCCACAGTAGCTCAGTACGATGGAAATCCGTATGCTAGATTAGTAGAAATGGCTAAAATAGCTCAGAAAGATGGGGTTATAAAAGGGATATTATTGCATCAAGGCGAATCGAACACCAATGATACTCTTTGGACAAAAAAAGTAAAAATTGTTTATGATAACCTTTTAAAGGATTTAAATCTTAAAGCTGAAAACACACCATTGTTAGCAGGTGAAGTGGTACATGCTGACCAAGGTGGTGTTTGTGCAAGTATGAATACAATTATTGCCACTTTGCCAGAAGTAATTCCAAATTCATATGTGATTTCTTCAAGCGGATGTCCAGATGCTGCGGATAATCTTCATTTTACTGCCGAAGGATATAGAATGTTAGGCAAACGATACGCTACAAAGATGCTTGAGGTATTAAAGAAATAAAAAACAAATTTTGCTTTGTTGCTAAAAATATTCGCTTTCCTATTGAAAAGAAGAATATAAAAAATGAATCATTCAAAACCATGAAGTTAAAAATTATTTTAGTGTCTTTTATTGTACTTAGCTTTTGTAAGGTTTGGTCACAGCAAATAGTATTAGAGTCTCCCAATAAAAAAAATGTGGTAGCTCTGTATGCTGCGGATTCAAATAATAAAGGAGAATGGTATTTGAAAATATCGTATCAAAAAGATAAAAATGCATGTGAAATAATTCCAAAGATAAATTTAGGACTTTCTCGAAGTGATCAAGACTTTTCGAAAGAACTATATTTTTTAAAGGCTTCAAAACCTAAAATGATAAAAGAACATTACACACTTCCTTTTGGAAAAAAAGAAGTGCGTGATAATGAAGCTAATGAAGTCGTTGTTTCGTTTGAAAATCCAAGCAAGGCTAAATTAAATCTTATTATTAGAGCTTATAATGATGGAATTACTTTTCGATATGAATTTCCAGAAAAAAAAGGTTCTTATACAATGAAAGATGAATTTACCTCCTATCAAATACCAAATAAAAGTATGCGATGGTTAGAAAAATGGAACACCGCTAATGAGGGGTTATATGCTGAGTCTAGCGAAGATAAAATAGTGCAACAAGAATGGTGTTATCCAGGATTATTCAATTCAATTGATAAATCTTGTTGGTATTTGCTCCACGAAGCTGATTTAGATAAAAATTATTGTGGTACAAAATTAAGTAATACTCAAGATCTAAATACCTACAAACTTACTTTTCCAGATCCTAAAGACGGTAGAGGAACTGGTGAATCAAAACCGATTATTTCACTGCCATGGCAATCGCCTTGGAGGGTAATCAGTATCGGTAGTTTAGCTGATATCGTCGAAAGTACTTTGGTTGAAGATGTATCTACTCCTACTCGTTTTAAAACTACTGATTGGATAAAACCAGGAAAAGTTTCATGGAATTACTGGTCGAGTAATCATGGTACAAAAGATTATAAAATTGTTTGCGATTTTACAGATTTAGCAGTTTCTATGAATTGGCCTTATACACTTTTAGATTGGGAATGGGATGGAATGACTAATGGTGGAAATCTTGAAGATGCCTTGAAATACATTCATTCCAAAGGAATAAAACCATTGATGTGGTATAATTCTGGGGGAGATCATACTTGGGTTTCTTCTACTCCAAAAAACCGTATGCTTACCCACGAAAATAGAGTTGAAGAATTCACAAAACTTAAAAAATTAGGTGTCGCTGGCGTCAAAATTGATTTTTTTGAAAGCGAAAAACAAAATATGATACAATACTATCTTGATATTTTGGAAGATGCTGCTCAATTTGAAATGATGGTTTACTTTCATGGCTGTATTGTGCCACGAGGTTGGTCTAGAACTTATCCTAATTTAATGACTTACGAAGCCGTTCGCGGAGCCGAATGGTATAATAATGGACCTGAATTCAGTGTTACAGCACCAGAACATAATACTATTTTACCTTTTACAAGGAATGTGGTTGGTGCTATGGATTATACCCCTGTTACGTTTACCAATTCCCAATTTCCGCACCATACTTCTTATGGTCATGAATTGGCACTTTCCGTAATTTTCGAATCTCCTTTACAACATTTAGCAGATAGACCAGAAGGGTATTATGAACTTCCGGATGAGGCTAAATCTTTTTTAAAAGAAGTGCCTACAGCTTGGGATAATACAAAACTTATTGATGGTTATCCAGGAAAAGAAGTTACTATGGCACGCCAAAAAGAAGGTGCTTGGTATATTGGTGGTATTAGTTCTTCTGAACGCGAAGAAAAAACAAAAAAAATCAAGTTAGACTTTTTGAAAGAAGGCATCAGTTATCGGGCGGTTATCATTGCTGATGGCAAGCACGATAAGGATTTTAATTCACAAGTTATGGTCGTAGATAAAACAAGTACTATTGAAGTAAAACTGCTCCGAAGAGGAGGTTTTGTAGTGTCTTTAAATCCAGTCCAAAAATAACATTAAATATCAAAACATCAGAATGAATAAACTAGTATACATTTTATTTTTAGGTATCCTTTCAATATCAATTAATGCCCAGCAGTATAAAAAACACACTTTAACCAAAGAAGGATTATCTATAGATTTAACAGAAGGAGTTTTAAATATCATTCCTCTTACAGACAAATCTATTCGAGTACAATATGAGATCGGAAATGCGAAAGAAGCGCAAGAAATTGTTTTTATTAACAAACCCAATACACCTAGTTTCAAGTTAAAAGAAACTACAAGTAGTTTACAACTTAGTACAAATTCAATAACGGTTGCATTTGATAAAAAAACGGCCGTTATTCACTATAGTGATAAATCGGGTAGAGTATTTCTTAGGGAAAAAGTAAATACGAGATTATTAAAACCAGCAACAATTATGGGAGAACCTTGTTTTGTAGCAGAGCAAGGCTTTGAATCTCCTGAGGATGAATATTTGTTTGGATTAGGCCAATTCCAAGATGGTTTTTATAATTTAAAAAACACTACTAGAAAGTTAATTCAAGTCAATACGCAAATTGCAATTCCTTTTTTGGTTTCCAATAAAGGATATGGTTTATTGTGGCATCAATACGGTTTGACTAATTTTAATCCAAGTAATCAAAGCATTTCATTGGTTAAAAATGATGTAAAAGACGGTGAAAAACGCGAAGTTGAAGTAACAACTACATCAGGAACACAGCGTGTTTCCCAACAACAATCCATATATACAGGTAGTTTTTCTCTAGGAAAAGAAGGCGAATATGCTGTAATGCTGGATCTTGGTGATATGGACAGTCGCCATTTGGTATTAATTGATGGTGTTGATGTAATTAATCAATCCAATTTATGGCTTCCTCCGGCAGTGAGTAAATTAGTAAATTTAAAAGCGGGAGAACATTCCGTAAAAGTGGTTTGTAAATCAAGTAACATACCCACTCTAGGTTTAAAACTTTCGAATAATGAAACTATTTTTAATTCACCAAATGCTAAATCACTTGATTATGTAGTTTTTGCGGGAAAAGACACGGATGAAATTATTGCTAATTATAGAAATCTAACCGGTAATGTACCTATGTTACCTAAATGGGCGTTCGGTTTTTGGCAATGTCGAGAACGCTATACTTCTGGAGAACATTTAGTTTCTACAGTTAAAGAATTTAGAAAACGAAATTTACCTGTAGATGTAATCGTGCAAGATTGGCAATATTGGGGCAAATACGGATGGGGAGTGCCTAAATTTGATGAAACGAATTACCCTGAACCAGAAAAATTTATAAAAGAAATTCATGATCTAAATGCTCATTTTTCTATTTCTGTTTGGGAAAATTTGAATAAAGATTCGGAAATAGCCAAAGAATATTTAGCTAAAAACTTATTCATTCCCAATAGTCCATGGATTGATATTTATAATCCAGAAGCACAAAAAACACATTGGAATGCCCTCAATAAAAATCTTTTCTCTCTAGGTGTAGATTCTTGGTGGATGGATGCAACGGAGCCTGAAAATGATGCATTAAAAGGCAAACAAACTTTTTTTGGATTAGGTGATTTTTACCGATTGACTTATCCATTATTTGTTAGTAAAGCCGTTTATGAAGGACAAAGAAATACCAATCCTGAGAAAAGAGTGGTCACGCTGACTCGTTCGGCATTTTTAGGACAACAGCGTTATGGCACCATCAATTGGTCTGGTGATATTGGCTGGGATTGGGATACGTATAAACGCCAAATAGTGGCTGGTTTAAATTATAATCTTACAGGAATGCCGTATTGGACTACTGATATTGGAGGGTTTTTCCGTCCAGGATCAGGACAATATAAAGATGAAAAATACCATCAAATACTTACGCGTTGGTTTCAATGGGCCGTTTTTAATCCAATATTTCGTATGCATGGATATCAAACAGAAACGGAACCTTGGAAATATGGTGAAAAAGTGGAAACTAATATGAGGTCAATGATGAACCTTAGGTATCAATTAATGCCATATATTTATTCAGAAGCATGGCAGATTTCTAAAAATAATTCCACTTTAATGCGTCCGTTAATTATGGATTTTAATGAGGATACCACTGCAGTAAGTCAAGCTTATCAATATATGTTTGGGAAAGCATTATTAATCGCTCCTGTAACTGCTTCTGATGTTACAACTTGGGATGTGTATTTGCCCAAAAATTATGCCTGGTATGATTTCTGGACAGGCAAGCGATTTGATGGGGGTCAAACCATTGCAACCGCAGCTCCATTAGATAGAATTCCAGTATTTGTAAAAGAAGGTTCTATTGTCCCTATGGGAAAAGTGATTCAAAATACACAGTCAAAACAAGACGAACTTGATATTCAGGTTTATACAGGTAAGGATGCAAGTTTTACGTATTACAATGATGAAGGAGATAATTATAATTATGAAAAAGGCAAATACATAGAGATTCCTATGACTTGGAATGAAAAGAATCAAACGCTTACTATTGGAAAGCAAATAGGTAACTATAAAAATCAAACGGCTACATATACCATGAATATTATTTATGTAACAGCTAATCAGAATAATGCTGTTGCAAAAACAATTAAATATTCAGGTAAAAAAGTAGTTGTAAATAAGTGATTTATAAAAATTTGATTTAAAATGAAATAGTGCTAAAGAACAAGAATGCTATTAACCAACTAAAAAATAAAATTATGAAATCTAAATCCAAGATTTTTGTGGCATTAATATCCTGTCTGTGTATGATAAAAATCACAGCACAAAACCCTATTATTAAGCATATATTTACTGCAGATCCAGCTCCTATTGTTCATAAAGGAACTTTGTATTTATATACAGGTCATGACGTTGCTTCGGAGACAGACACTAATTATAAAATGGCCGACTGGCATGTCTTTTCAACAACTGATATGGCTACTTGGAAAGATCATGGCGCACCACTTTCTCCAAGTACTTTTTCTTGGGCTACAGGTGATGCCTATGCAGCTCAATGCATTGAAAGAAATGGAAAATTTTACTGGTTTGTTTCTACATTTCATAAAAAAGATGAGATTAGTGGTGGCGGAGCAGCGATTGGTGTTGCTGTATCTGATAGTCCAACAGGTCCTTTTAAAGATGCTATTGGCAAAGCCTTAGTGATTAATGAAATGACTACTGATATGAAATACGGTTGGGATGATATTGATCCTACCGTATTTGTTGATGATGATGGACAAGGTTATTTGTTTTGGGGTCATGGAACCTGTAAATGGGTAAAGTTGAAAGAAAATATGATAGAAATGGAGGGAGCTATCTCAACTTTCAAACCAAAAAATTATATCGAAGGTCCATGGGTTTACAAAAGGAAAGATCTCTACTATTTAGTATATCCTGGTGCTGGTACAAAACCAGAAATGATCGAATATTGTACTGCTACTAATATTGCAGGGCCTTGGACCTATCAAGGGATTATTCAGGAAAATGTAACAAATAGTTTTACAACGCATCCTGGTATTATAGATTATAAAGGCAAATCATACTTTTTCTATCATAACGGAAGTTTACCAACTGGCGGTAGTTACAGACGTTCTGTATGTGTAGATTATATGTATTATAATGAGGATGGTACCATTCAGAAAATAATACAAACTACTGAAGGTGTAAGCAAAATCAAGTAAAGAATAATTTCAAATTAAAATAATACCTCATGAAAAATAAAATTAGTTTCATTTTTATATGTTTTGTCTTAATTACGCAAACGGTTGCTTTTGCGCAAGAAAGAAAAGCTCAAAATCCATTGATTTATGCAGATGTTCCAGATATGTCAATGATTCGAGTAGGTGATGTCTACTATATGAGTAGTACTACAATGCACGTTAATCCGGGGGTTCCAATTATGAAATCTACTGATTTAGTCAATTGGAAATTGATTAATTATGCTTATGAAACATTAGAAGATGACAATGATAGACTCAATTTAGAAAATGGAAAAAATGATTATGGAAGAGGCTCATGGGCAAGTTGCCTGCGCTATCATAATGGAATTTATTATGTTAGTACTTTTTCTGGGACAACAGGTAAAACATACATTTATTCAACAAAAAATATAGAAAAAGGTCCATGGAAAAAAAATGTATTAAATGCTTCTTACCACGATCATTCAATTCTTTTTGATGATGATGGTAAAATATATATGGTTTGGGGAGCTGGCAAACTAGAAATTATAGAATTGAATAGTGACCTTTCAGCAGTTAAGCCAGAAACTAAAAGAGTATTAATAGAAAATGCAAGTGCTCCTGCTGGGGGGAATATTATGCTAAATTCCGAAGGTTCTCAGCTTTTTAAAATAAATGAAAAATATTATTTATTTAATATTTGTTGGCCACGCGGAGGAATGCGGACTGTAATTATTCATCGTGCAGATAATATTAATGGTCCATGGGAAGGAAAAGTGGGATTACAAGATCAAGGTGTTGCCCAAGGAGGACTTATTGATACTCCAGATGGTAAATGGTTTTCTTATTTATTTAAAGATGCTGGAGGTGTAGGGCGTATTCCCTATTTAGTACCCGTTAAATGGGAAAAGGATTGGCCAATAGTAGGAGAAAACGGAAAAGTTCCCCAAACTTTAGATTTGCCTCCTAGCAAAGGATTAATTCCAGGAATTGTGAATTCAGATGAATTTACACGTAAAAAAGGAGATGCAGCTTTGTCTTTAGTTTGGCAGTGGAATCATAATCCAGATAATTCGCTTTGGTCCGTTAGAGTAAGAGAAGGCTACTTAAGATTAAAAACCGGTAGGATAGATAGCAGCTTTGTTCAAGCCAGAAACACTTTAACACAAAGAACTTTTGGACCAGAATCTTCAGCTTCAACTTCTTTGGACATTTCTAAAATGAAAGAAGGTGATATTGCAGGACTTTCCTTGTTACAAAAGGAATATGGATTTATAGCTGTAAAAATTGAAAATGGGGCTAAAAAAATTGTAATGATTGATGCTGCAAAAGGACTTCCGAAAGAAATAGCAAGTATTCCTCTAAATCAAAACAAAGTGTACTTCAAAGCAGCATGTGATTTTAAAGAAAGAGCAGATAACGGAATGTTTTATTACAGCCTAGACGGAAACAAATGGATACCTATTGGCAGCACGATAAATTTACCTTACACCCTACCTCATTTTATGGGATACCGATTTGGTTTGTTTAATTATGCGACTAAAAACATAGGTGGATTTGTGGATTTTGATTATTTCCACATTGCTGATACACTTTCAAAAATGAATTAGTTCATTCCTTGATAAAATCTTAATTATTCAATTCTAAATATAGAAAGTATGAAAATTAGTTATTTATTCTTCATAAGTTTATTTTCAATTGTTAGCATAAACGCGCAACAATTCCCTTATAAAGATCCATCGCTTACTTCAGAAGCGCGAGCCAAAGATTTAATTTCACGATTGACTCTTGAAGAAAAAGCAGCATTAATGTGTGATCAATCTGATGCTATACCAAGACTTGGAATTAAAAAATTCAATTGGTGGAGCGAAGCCTTACACGGTTATGCTAACAATGACAATGTCACCGTTTTTCCAGAACCTATAGGGATGGCAGCCTCATTTGATGATCAATTATTGTATCGTGTATTTGATGCAGTATCCGATGAAGCTAGAGCGAAATACAATCAGTGGATTAAAGACGGAAATGAGAACAAGCGTTTTTTGAGTCTTTCGGTATGGACACCTAATGTCAATATTTTTAGAGACCCACGTTGGGGTCGAGGTCAGGAAACCTATGGCGAAGATCCATATCTTACTTCTAGAATGGGCGTTTCAGTCGTTAAAGGATTACAAGGACCTGCTGATGCTAAATACCGCAAACTTTTAGCTTGTGCCAAACATTATGCGGTGCACTCAGGACCAGAATGGAGCCGACACGAATTGAATCTAAATAATGTAAATCCTAGAGAATTATACGAAACCTATTTGCCTGCATTTAAATCCCTAGTCCAAGATGCCGATGTCCGCCAGGTAATGTGCGCGTATCAACGTTTAGACGATGAGCCTTGTTGCAGTAATACGCGACTTTTACAACGCATTCTTCGTGATGAATGGGGCTATAAGTATTTGGTTGTTTCAGATTGTGGTGCCGTTACAGATTTTTATACCACACACAAAGTTTCTTCTGATGCAGTGCACGCTGCATCAAAAGCGGTTTTAGCAGGAACTGATGTAGAATGTGTTTGGGAGAAATATCCTTTTAAAAATTTGCCAGAAGCGGTTGCAAAAGATTTAATTAAAGAAGCTGATATTGATAAAAGTCTGCTTCGTGTTTTAGTAGGTCGTTTTGATTTAGGTGAAATGGATGATGATGCAATTGTACCTTGGGCTCAAATTCCTGCATCTGTTCTTAATAGTAAAAAACACCAACAATTGACCCTTGAAATGGCGCAAAAGTCAATGACACTTTTGCAAAATAAGAACAACGTTCTTCCTTTAAACAAAGCAACGAACAAAATTGCAATTATAGGTCCAAATGCTGATAATGAACCTATGTTATGGGGAAATTACAATGGTACACCTGTTAAAACAATTACCATTAAAGACGGAATAGAGTCAAAAGTAGATGCAAATAAAATCTTTTATGATAAAGCCTGCGATTTAGTAGAGGATAAAGTAACCCAATCCTATTTTGACCAATTTTCATTTGAAGGGAAAAAAGGAATGAAAGCCACCTTTTGGAATAATCCAAACAGAGAAGGTAATAGTGTAACCTCTCAACAAATTCTATATCCTATTAAAACAACTACTGCGGGGCAGCATGAGTTTGCTTCTGGAGTGAAATTAGAAGGATTTTCGGTAAAATATGAAACTGAGTTTACAGCTAAAGCAAATGACACTCTTGTTTTCAAAACAGGTGCTACAGGAGCATTTGAGCTATTGGTGAACGGAAAATCAATTGCAAAATATACGAATTGGCGTACTGTTCCAGGAAATTTTCGTTTTTCAGTTGAGGCAGGTAAGAAATACAAAATCGAAATTCTTTTTGCCCAATCCAACAATTGGCAAGCCAATCTTGAATTCGATTTTGGAAAAGAATATGATATAAATTTTAGCTCCTTGATTAAAAAATTAGATGGAATCGATACTGTAATTTTTGCTGGAGGTCTTTCTACTTTGTTAGAAGGCGAAGAAATGCCTGTTTCTTATCCTGGTTTTAAAGGTGGCGACAGAACGAATATTGATCTTCCAGCTGTTCAAAGAATGTGTTTAAAGGAACTTAAAGCTGCGGGTAAAAAAGTAATTTTCGTAAATTGTTCCGGGTCTGCAATTGCGTTAACACCAGAGACGGCCAGTTGTGATGCGATTTTACAGGCTTGGTATCCAGGAGAAGCTGGCGGACAAGCAGTTGCTGATGTTCTTTTTGGTGATTATAATCCAGCGGGAAAATTACCAATATCATTCTATAAAAACTCCGATAAATTAGGTGATTTTGAAGATTATTCTATGAAAGGTCGAACATATAGATATACAACAGATGTTTTGTTTCCTTTTGGGTTTGGTTTAAGTTACTCCAAATTTAATATCGGTTTAGGCAAATTGAGCAAAACAACTATAAAATCTACTGAAAATACACAATTAAGTTTTCCAATACAAAATAGTAGTAAACGCGAAGGAACAGAGATTGTTCAGGTGTATGTTAAAAAATTAAATGATCCTGATGGTCCTTTAAAAACATTAAAAGCTTTTAAACGAATCGAATTAAAAGCAGGAGAAAAACAAAATGTAACCATCGATTTGCCTGCTTCTTCATTTGAATTTTATGATGCTAATATTATAGGAATGAATGTTACTCCAGGTGAATACGAGGTGTATTATGGCAATAGTTCAGATGCCAAAGATTTAAAAATGACAAAAATATTTATAAAGTAATTAACTAAAAACCAATATAATTATGAATAAAATAAGTTGGCAAAACTGTTTTCGTATTAGCAGAATTATTGTAATGATTCTTGGCCTGCTAGTTCCAGTTTTAGCGATAAGCCAAAACAAGAAGAAATCAGAAAAAATGGAAAGCAAAAGACCTCAATATCGTAATCTTTTCAAAGAAGCGGGCTATAGTCAAGTTGAAATAGACAAGAAATTGGCCAAAGCCTATTATGATGTTTTTGAAGGTCCAGATCACGTTTATTTTGAAGAAGGAGATTCTTTGGGATATGTTTCAGATGTAAAAAATAATGATGCTCGTACCGAGGGTATGTCTTATGGTATGATGGTGGCGGTACAATTAGACAAGAAAGAAGTTTTTGACCGATTATGGCATTGGTCTGTAAAATATATGCAACATCAAACAGGACCAAGAGAAGCCTATTTTGCTTGGAGTGTAAATCCAACAACAAAGAAACAAAACTCACCAGGTTCAGCATCAGATGGTGAATTGTATTACATTACCAGTTTGCTTTTTGCATCTAATAAGTGGGGTAATGACACAGGTATAAACTACTATAAAGAAGCTCGAAGAATTCTTGATGCTATGTGGAAAAAAGACGGTACTGGGAATATTTATAATCTTATTAATGTAGAACACAAACAAATCACTTTTGTACCCGAAGGCAAAAGTTATAATTGGACAGATCCTTCCTATCACTTGCCTGCTTTTTATGAAGTTTGGGCATTGTATGCCAAAGATGGTCACGAGCAATTTTACAAAGAATGTGCTGATGTTTCTCGCGAGTTTTTGCACAGAGCATGTCATCCTATAACAGGATTAAATTCAGATTATACAGAGTTTAGCGGAGAACCACATCCTACACCTTGGATGCCTGGGGGTTTTCGTTATGACTCTTGGCGAGTACCTATGAATATTGCAATGGATTATACTTGGTTTGGTAAAGATAAAAAATGGCAAGAAGATTATGCGCTGAGGTTTCAGAACTTTTTAAGATCAAAAGGTTTAGAAACGTATGATGATCAATTCAATTTAGACGGTTCTACACCAGAGTTTATTCTCCAGGCTGGTCCAGTAAAAAAATTAAGACATTCAATTGGCTTAGTTTCCACCGCAGCAACTGCCTCCTTAGTTAACCATAATAAAGGGAATCTTGACTTTGTTCATGCTGTTTGGAATGCAAAATTAGAACCTTATAAAGACGGCTATTTTGATCCATATTACGATGGTTTAATGCATTTGTTTAGTATAATGCATTTAAGTGGTAAATATCAAATTATTACTCCACAATAGAATTAATTGAAAATGTTTATTAACTATTAAAAACCATAAAAATGAATTACAAATCTTTAGGTATTATCATTACATCCGTTATAACAAGTGGAATCTGTTTTGCTCAGACATCCCCAACTGCGGTTGTTGAAGACTTTAAAATTTCAGAAACGACACAGCAAGGAAAGCAATATCCTCAAGTAAATTCTGAAGGGCGAGTACGAGTGCAACTAGCGGCTCCCGAGGCGCTTAAAGTTCAGTTGGATATTGGCGCTGTAAAATATGATCTTATCAAAGACGCCAAAGGAGTTTGGACAGGAGAATCAGCGCCTCAAGACGAGGGATTTCATTACTATCAATTGAATATTGATGGAGCTGCTGTACCAGATCCAGGAAGTATGTATTATTATGGTGCAAGCCGTTGGGGCAGCGGAATAGAAGTTCCTGCTAAAGATGAAGAATTTTATGCATTAAAAAATGTACAGCACGGAGATGTAAGAGAGCATATTTATTTTTCTAAAACTAATAATGCCATGCGTCGTTGTTTTATATATACACCGCCGG
This sequence comes from Flavobacterium cellulosilyticum, assembly GCF_004349355.1. GTDB lineage: Bacteria > Bacteroidota > Bacteroidia > Flavobacteriales > Flavobacteriaceae > Flavobacterium > Flavobacterium cellulosilyticum. The sequence goes on from NZ_SMFK01000001.1 coordinate 478,351, forward strand.
GATATAATAAAGATACTAAACGTTATCCAGTACTTTACTTGCAACATGGTGGAGGTGAAAATGAAACGGGATGGTCGAGTCAAGGTCATGCAAATCTTATCCTTGATAATTTAATTGCTGAAGGAAAAGCAAATCCTTTTATTATTGTAATGGATAATGGAACTTGGACACCTCCTACTCAATCAGCCCCAGTTTCTGCAGCAGATCGTGCCAAAGGAAATTGGCCTCCAAAAGGATGGGCAGATGGGTTTTCTAAAACATTATTAGATGATATTATACCGCTGATTGACGCTAATTATCGTACGATTGCTAATCAATCTAATCGAGCAATGGCAGGATTATCAATGGGTGGGATGCAAACTCGAGTAATTACTTTGGCTAATCCTAGCATGTTTTCGCAAGTTGGTATGTTCAGCGGTGGAAGTATAAGCTTAGATGATCTTAAAGATTCAGTAAGTTTTAAAGAAAAAAATAAACTTCTGTTTGTAAGTTACGGTAGTCGTGAACTTGAAAACCGCAAAGAAGGTTTAGGGGGAGATCCAAAAGTGAATACAGAAAATTTAAAAAAGGCAGGTTTCAATACTCATTTCTATGTTTCACCTCAAACCGCACATGAATGGCAAAGCTGGAGAAGAAGTTTACATGAATTTGCACAACTAGTATTCAAAAACTAATAACCAAAACTATAAATCATGAAAAAGTATTCCATCATCTTAGTAGTATTATTAACTTTCTATGGCTCAGTTTGTATAGCACAAACAGCAATTGTTGAAGATTTTAAACCTTCAACACTTAATCAGCCAGGTCAAGATTATCCACAAGTTAATTCACAAGGTTATGTAAGATTTCGCATCGCAGCACCTGAAGCCAAATCCGTTGTTGTAAGTCTGGGATTGGGTGGAGCAAAAGGAGGAACGGAACTTTCTAAAGCGGAAGACGGTTTCTGGAAGGGAACAACAGCAGGTGCTATGGACGAAGGGTTTCATTATTATCATGTAACTGTTGATGGTGGAGTTTTTAATGACCCAGGAGCTCTAAATTTTTATGGATCTACACGTTGGGAAAGTGGAATCGAAATTCCATCCCATGATCAAGATTTTTATGCACTAAAAGAAGTTCCTCATGGAAATGTACAACAAATTCTTTTTCCTTCAAAAAGCACTAATACTTCTCTTAGAGCCTATGTTTATACACCGCCAAGTTATTTTAAAGATAAATCGAAGTCATATCCTGTTTTGTATTTACAACATGGTTGGGGTGAAGACGAAACAGCTTGGAGCAATCAAGGACGAGTAAATCTTATTATGGACAATATGATCGCCGAAGGAAAAATAAAACCATTTATCATAGTTATGACTTATGGAATGACCAATGAGATTAAATATGGAGGTATGGCTAGTTTTAAAATTGATGGTTTTCAAACGGTGCTTGTAGATGAATTGATTCCTTATGTGGATTCGAATTTTCGAACGATTGCCAATCAGAAAAATAGAGCAATGGCTGGTTTATCGATGGGAGGTATGGAAACAAAAACTATTACACTGAACAAACCTGAAGTTTTCTCTCACTATGCGCTTCTAAGTGGTGGAACTTACAAAGCACAAGATATTAAAGACAAATCAAAAGTGAAGCTTATCTTTTTAAGTTGTGGTAGTAAAGAACGCCCAGATGCAATAAAAAGCTCAGTGTCTGAACTTAAGGCTGCGGGATTTAATGCTGTTTCGTATGTATCTGAAGGAACTGGACACGAATTTCAAACTTGGCGTCGTAGTTTTAAAGAATTAGCTCCACTTTTATTTAAAGATTAGTGCTTTTTAATAATCAATGCATTGAGCAAAATAAGGAGAATAAAATCATTGTAGAACTAGCTATTTGGCTGAATAAATTAAAATTATGCGTAAACTAAAAATTACTTTGCTAGATGTATTTAATCTAAATAGGACTTTTCTAAACAAAACAATTCTCTTTTTTTGTTTTTTTAGTTTGTCAAACATTTCATTTTCTCAAAATTTAGTTTTAAATGAAAAGGAATATTTTGAAACCCAAGGCTTGAATGTTTTGGTTTTTAGTAATGAATATAATGGAATGTTTTTTGATGAAAAAACGGCTGGAGTAGAATTCATTCATCACGGTGTTAGAACGGTTACAGGTGGAGCAGTTAGACTTCACAACACACCCGAGCAATGGGATTTGATTCCTAAAATGCTTAGTCGAAAAGTAGACAAGGCGAACAATTCAATTGAAGTTATATTACGATACGAAGATTTTGATTTTGATTCCAAAATGATTGTTACTCCAAAAGGGAAAGGTTTTGTAATCAATGTTGTTTTAGATAAACCAGTTCCAAAGGAATTGGAAGGAAGAGCAGGATTTAATATGGAATTTTTACCTACCTCTTATGTTGAAGGGAATTACATCGTGGATGGAAGAGTGGGAACATTTCCAAGGTATCCTGCTAGTAATACAGAAATCAAGCCTTCCTCTCAAAAGATTCCACAGTTTGCCGGTCATAATACATTTGATGATCGTGGAAAAAACGAATATATAGTTACACTACCAATAGAGTCGGGTAGGAATTTAATTTTTGCACCAGAAAACCCAGAACGTACCGTAAAAATTCAGTCTGAGGATCAGGAAGTAATGCTTTTTGATGGAAGAAATCTTGCTCAGAATGGCTGGTTTGTAGCGCGCAGCATTCTTCCTTCTAATAAAACAGGCAAAGTACTAACTTGGTATGTGGAGCCGAATGTCATTCCAAATTGGAAAAGAGAACCTGTAATAGGATTTTCTCAAGTGGGTTATATGCCAACTCAAAATAAAGTGGCTGTTATTGAACTTGATTTAAACGATAAAGTAGTAACAACGGCATCGATTTTTAAGCTTTCTGAGGATGGAAAATTTGTTGAGAAATTTAAAGGTGATGTTAAAGTTTGGGGAAATTATCTAAGATATAATTATGCTCAATTTGATTTTAGTGCTGTTAAAGAAAAAGGACTCTATTATATACAGTACGGAAATCAAAAAACAAATACTTTCCAAATTGAGGATCACATTTATGACAATGTATGGCATCCCACTATGGATGTATGGTTTCCTGTTCAAATGGATCACATGGAAGTAAATGAAGCCTATCGCGTTTGGCACGGAAAACCATTTTTAGATGATTGTCTTCAAGCTCCATTGAATCACGAGCACTTTGATGGTTATAAACAAGGTCCTACTACCGATACTAAATACAAGCCTCTAGAACGTATACCGGGAATGTCAGTTGGAGGTTGGTTTGATGCTGGTGATTTTGATATTCAAACGTTTTCACATGTTAGTGTAATCAATAGTTTTGTAGAATCATGGGAAGAGTTCAAAGTAAATAGAGACGAAACCTATATTGATCAAAAAACACAGTACGTAGATATTCACCGTCCTGATGGTCAGCCCGACATACTGCAACAAATTGAACATGGAGTTTTGAACCTTGTAGCCCAAGTAGAAAATATTGGTCATCCTGTAAGAGGTATTGTTGTACCCAACTTACATCAATACCATCATTTGGGAGATGCGAGTACCGAAACGGATAATTTGCCTTATAATTCTTCTTTAAAACCATATGAGTCGGATGGACTTTCTAGTGGTACACTAGATGACAGATGGGCTTTCACAAACCGAAGTTCATTTCTTGATTATAGAACTGCCGGAGCATTAGCAGCTGCTAGTAGGGCTCTAAAAGGATATAATGATGAACTTTCTGCTAAATGTTTGGTCCTTGCTAAAAATTTATTCAACGAAGCAAATGAAGGCGCAAAAGACAAAAAACTAGATAACAGTCCATTTTCCGACTATAGTAGGGGAAGTGATATGGTTGCAATGCTCCAACTGTATTTAACAACGAAAGAAGATCAATATAAAACTGGGTTTTTAAATAAAATTTGGAATTCATTGGATGAAAACTTAAAAGGGAATATGAATTCAGCCCTCCTCGCTATTCCATATATGGATGACAGCTACAAAGCAAAAGTGCATGATTATGCACTTAAGTATAAAGCAAATATTGATAAAGAAACTTCTGACAATCCTTATGCCGTTCCTGTACTAAAGAGAAGTTGGGGTGGCAGTTCTCAGGTTATTACTGGGGCAATAGTAAATTATTATATTCATAAGTTTTATCCAGATGTCCTTGATAAGGAATATGTGTATAGAGGATTGAATTTTATTTTTGGTTGCCACCCTTATTCTAATTTATCTTTTGTCAATGCTGTGGGGAATAGGTCTAAGAAAGTGGCTTATGGAAATAACAGAGCCGATTTTACAACAATTGCAGGAGGAGTAGTTCCAGGACTTAGTTTCCTGAAACCTGATTTTTTTGAAAATAAAGATGATTGGCCTTTCTTCTGGGGTCAAAACGAGTGTATTATTGATGGAGGTGCTTGGTATGTTTTTCTTGCAAATGCCGCAAATGAATTGGCAGAGAAAAAATAACAATCTTAAAAAACTAAAAATGAATCGATTTCTTACTATAGTCATAATAATTTCCAGCTTGTATTTTCAAACAAGTTGGTGTCAAGTTGGCCTACTGACAGTCGATGATTTTAAACCATCTTCGGTAAATCAATTGGGGAAGCAGTATCCACAAGTAAATTCGGAAGGGCGTGTGCGCACAAGCATATCTGCTCCTCAGGCTACTAAAGTACAATTGGATCTTGGCGGTGTAAAATATGATTTAGTCAAAGATGGTAATGGCGTTTGGCAAGGAGAATCAGATCCGCAAGTGGAAGGTTTTCATTATTACCAGTTAAATATTGATGGGGCTTCGGTACCCGATCCAGGAACTATTTATTTTTATGGTGCTGGAAGATCCGGTAGTGGGATAGAAATTCCAGCTGTAGATCAAGATTTTTATGCTCTGAAGGATCTTCCTCACGGACTTGTTAGCGAAAATATTTATTTCTCAAAATTAACCAATTCATTTAGACGCTGTTTTGTATATACTCCAGCTGGTTATACCGAGAATTTAAAGAATCGTTACCCAGTGCTCTATTTACAACACGGAAGTTTTGAAGATGAAACAGGATGGGCTAGCCAAGGAAAAGCCAATTTAATATTGGATAATCTGATTGCTTCAAAAAAGGCAACTCCTATGATTATAGTAATGGATAATGGCTATGCTTATAAAGCTAATGATACAAGCCTTCGTCCAGAATCCGTATTTGAGCAAGTGGTAATCACTGAAATAATTCCGATGATTGATGCTCAATTTCGTACCATTCCAAACCGAGAGAATAGAGCAATTGCTGGACTTTCTATGGGAGCCAATCAAACGATGCGGATTATGATGAACAATCTAAATACCTTTTCATATTATGGAGGATTTAGTGGAACTGCAAATTACCCTAGTGCAGATGTAATCGATGTTGCTACGTTTTTAGATGGAAAATACAAAGATGGAAAAGAAGTCAATTCAAAAATCAAAGTTTTTTGGTTAGGATTGGGAACTAAAGAACCTACCCCTTTTCCAGGTTCTGTTGGAGCATTTAAAAACATGTTAGATAAACAAGGCATTAAATATACATTTTATGAATCGCCTGGAACAGCTCACGAATGGCTAACTTGGCGCAGGTGTTTGTACCAATATGCTCCTTTGTTATTTAAATAATCAAAAAAAAATACTATTACTAACCCAAAAACCCATGAAAAAAATAATTTTAATAATTCTATTGATTGTTAGCTGCAACATTTCAACATTTGCGCAAAAAATTGAAAATGAAGCTCCCAAAGGTTTTGACCAATTGCGCACAGGTATTGCAAAAGGTAAGCTGGACAGCATTCAATATCCATCTAAAACCGTTGGTACGATGCGTAAAGCGTTAGTTTATACTACTCCTGGTTTTTCAAAAAATAAAAAATATCCTGTACTTTATTTACTGCATGGTATTGGTGGTGATGATAAAGAGTGGTTAAAAGGAGGTAATCCACAAATAATATTAGATAATTTATTTGCTGAGGGTAAAATTGCGCCAATGATTGTAGTAATGCCAAACGGGCGTGCTATGAAAGATGACAGAGCAACTGGTGACATAAGATCGGCCGATAAAATACAAGCATTTGCTAATTTTGAGAAAGATCTTCTAAACGATCTTATCCCTTTTATTGATAAAAAATATCCAACTTTAAAAGATCGAGAAAACCGAGCTATAGCGGGGCTTTCTATGGGAGGAGGACAATCACTTAATTTTGGCTTGGGGAACCTAAATACATTTGCTTGGGTAGGTGGTTTTTCGTCTGCGCCGAATACTAAAACACCTCAAGAGTTATTGCCAAATCCTGAAGATGCCAAGAAAAAACTAAAACTACTTTGGATCTCCTGTGGAAATGCTGATGGACTGATTACTGTAAGCAAACGCACTCACGATTACTTATTTCAAAATAATGTACCTCATGTTTATTATTTAGAACCTGGCGGACATGATTTTAAAGTTTGGAAAAATGGACTGTATATGTTTTCGCAATTTTTATTCAAACCGGTTGATGTAGCTTCATTAACTAATTATTCAGTACTAGGAACTCCCGCATCAACTAATATTCGTAATGTCAAGTATCCTCAAATTTTACCAGATAATCGAGTAGTATTTAAAATAAAAGCACCTGAAGCCCAAAAAGCACAAATAGATTTGGGAAAAAAATATGACCTGATTAAAGATGGGGAAGGTTTTTGGAATGTAACCACCGATTCGATCAGTAGAGGATTTCATTATTATACATTGTTAATTGATAATGTAGCAGTAGCTGATCCAGCAAGCGAATCATTTTATGGCATGAGCCGCATGGCTAGTGGTATCGAAATCCCCTATAAAAAGGGTGGTTTTTATGAACTTAAAGAGGTGCCTCACGGTGATATTCGGATCAAAAAATACTTTTCAAAAGCAATGAATTCTTGGAGAGAAATGTATGTTTACACGCCACCAGGTTATGATACATCTACTGAAAAATATCCAGTATTATACCTATTACATGGTGGTGGAGAAGATCAACGTGGATGGGCTAGCCAAGGAAAAACAAATCTAATTCTCGATAATTTAATTGCCGAAAACAAAGCGAAACCAATGATTATCGCCATGCTTGATGGTAACATTGGAATGCAAGGAGGATTGGGCGGATTCAATGAAAAATCGTTAGTTGCTTTTGAAAATGAACTTAAAATTGGCGCTATACCTTTTGTAGAAAGTAATTTTAGAGTGTTAACAGACAATAAAAACAGAGCCTTGGCAGGATTATCGATGGGTGGTTTGCAAACACTTTATGCGGGTATGAAAAACACGGACTTATTTGCTTATTTAGGAGTATTTAGTTCTGGTTGGTGGGATAATAATCCTACTCTTGCAGACCCTCAATATGACTTTATGAAAAATAATGCCGCGACAATTAATTCGAATCTAAAAGAACTTTGGGTTTCACAAGGAGGAAAAGAAGATATAGCTTATGAGAATTGCCAAATAATGATGAGAAAAATGGATGAAAGAGGCATTAAATATAACTATTCGGAATATGCTGGCGGTCACACTTGGCCAGTTTGGCGGCATGATTTATTTCAATTTGCTCAATTATTATTCAAATAGGCTCATTAAAAAACATATTTTTCATCTAAACATTATTACCTATTTTGAACATCAATAACAAAAAATAAAATCATGAAAAAAATAATTTCAACAGTTGCATTCCTTTTTATATGTAGTAGTACCGTTTTTGCACAAAAAATTGAAAAAGAAGGTCCAAAAGGATTTGACCTAGAAAGAGCAACTATTGCTCATGGTAAAATAGAAACAATATCCTATGAATCTACAACCGTTGGTTCAACTAGAAAAGTTACGATTTATACTCCACCGGGCTTTTCGACCAATAAAAAATATCCTGTACTTTACCTTTTACACGGAATTGGTGGGGATGAAAAAGAGTGGTTAAATGGAGGTTCTCCCCAAATAATTTTGGATAATTTATTGGCCGAGGGGAAAATTAAACCGATGATTGTAGTAATGCCTAATGGACGTGCTATAAAAGACGATAGTGCCGCAGGAAATATCATGGCACCAGAAAAAGTACAAGGTTTTGCTAATTTCGAAAAAGACCTTCTTAATGATCTTATTCCGTTTATTGAAAAAACATATCCAACTTTGACTGATAGAGATAACCGCGCTATTGCTGGACTTTCAATGGGTGGTGGACAATCCTTGAATTTTGGTTTGGGTAATTTAGACACATTTGCTTGGGTTGGAGGTTTTTCTTCTGCACCCAATACTAAAGCCCCTCAAGAATTAGTGCCAAATCCTGAAGAAACAAAAAGTAAACTAAAATTACTGTGGATTTCATGTGGTGATGCAGATGGATTGCTAAATTTCAGCAAACGTACTCATGATTATTTACTTAAAAATAATGTCCCTCATGTGTATTATATAGAACCAGGTGTTCATGATTTTAAAGTTTGGAAAAATGGACTTTATATGTTTTCTCAATTTTTGTTCAAGCCAGTTGATGTTTCCTCATTAAGCAAATACACTATTATAGATACTACTAATAAGTAAAATTCAAAGTAGTATTAAGTACGTAACATTAATACTGAATTTTAAAAAAAGTGAATACATTTCATATTATTAAAAAAACAATGACTACATTTTTAAAATTTACTAAAACAAAAAAAATACTGGCCATAGGAATGTTATTTCTTTTGAAATTAACACCTATGATGGCTCAAAAGCCAATAATTCAAACAAAATTTACAGCCGATCCTGCGCCAATGGTTCACAACGACACCATATTTCTTTATACCTCACACGATGAAGATGACGCTAAAGGTTTTAAAATGCTTGATTGGTTGCTTTATACATCAACTGATATGGTCAATTGGACGGATCATGGAGTGGTTGCTTCTTTAAAAAATTTCAGTTGGGCAAAACAAGATAATGGTGCATGGGCAGTGCAGTGTATTGAACGCAATGGTAAATTTTATCTCTATTGTCCTATGCATGGAGGTGGTATTGGGGTTTTAGTTTCTGATAGTCCTTATGGACCATTTAAAGATCCGATTGGAAAGAAATTAATTAATGACGATCACGTTTGGAATGACATTGATCCTACTCCATTTATTGATGATGATGGTCAAGCCTATTTGTATTGGGGAAATCCAGATTTGTATTACGTGAAACTGAATGTAGATATGATTTCATACTCAGGTGAAATCGTAAAAGAACCTACAAAACCTAAAAATTATCAAGAAGGTCCATGGGTTTGGAAAAGAAAAAACCATTATTATTTAGCTTATGCATCTACTTGTTGTCCAGAAGGAATAGGATATGCTATGAGTACTTCGGCTACTGGACCATGGCAATACAAAGGAATGATTATCAATTCCAATAAGAAATCAAATGGGAATCATCCTGGGATAATAGATTATAAAGGGAAGTCGTACGTTTTTGGACATAATTATGAAATAAACAAAAGCCAGACCAGCACATTTTATGAAAGACGTTCTGTAGATGCTGAAACGATGGTGTATAACGAAGATGGTACCATTCAAAATTATGATTTTTTTACAGAAAATGGACCAGAACAAATTGAATCATTCAATCCTTTTAGACGTGTTGAAGCAGAAACAATGGCTTGGAGCAAAGGTGTTAAATCTGATAAAATCAAAGAAACTGGAGTTTATCTTACTCAAATTCAAAACGGAGATTTCACACAAGTAAGAGGAGTTGATTTTGCAAAAGGAGCTACGAAAATCGAGATTATTGCCGCTACGTTAAACTCAGGTAATATTGAGATTCGTTTAGATAAAGAAGATGGTGTGCTTATTGGAACAGTAAAAATAGAAAATACTGGTGGATGGCAAAACTGGAAAACAGTCAAAAATAAAGTAAAAAAAGTAAGAGATGTACACGATTTGTTCTTTATTTTTAAAGGAGGACAAGGTGAATTATATAATTTTGATGCTTGGAAATTGATTAAATAAATTAAAAAAAAGATATGAAAAAAATAATAATTTTATGCTGCTTTATAGTTTCAACGGCAGTTTTTTCGCAAAACACAGTGTCTGTTTCTAGTCCAAATGGAGAACTTACAGTACATGTTTTGGTTAAGGAGGGTAAACCAATGTATTCTGTTAGTTACAAAGGAGCAATTGTTTTAGAAAATTCTCCTTTAGGATTAATAACTAATGAAGGAGATTTTAGTACTAATATGAATTTTGTAAGTTCAACCACTGCCAAAGTAGACGAAACATACAATCAAATTAAAATTAAGCAATCAACAGTAAATTATCAAGCAAATACTTTAAATTGTTTATTCACGGGAGTTAAAGAACGTAAAGTTTCTATTTTATTTCAAGTAAGTAATAACAATATCGCTTTTAGATATGAATTACCTGCTTGGGGAGACACTAAAGTTTGTGTAATTTCAGAAGAAAAAACAGCTTATAAATTCGCTTCATCTACCACTACATTCCTTTCTTCGATGATGAGACCAATGACTGGGTTTGCTCGTACCGCTCCTAGTTATGAAAGCGGTTATGAAGCCGATTTACCATTGGATAAAACTAAATCTTCCGAAGGTTATGTATTTCCGGGACTTTTCCATTTAGGAGATAAAGCTTGGGTTTTATTATCAGAAACTGGAGTAAGTAGTTTATATACCGCCTCGCATTTGAGCAAGTTTAAAGATGGATTATTTACTGTAGAATATCCAAATCCGAAACAAAATAACGGTTTTGGGAGTTCGGGAGCACAAATAAGTCTTCCGGGCGTAACACCATGGAGAACGATTACTGTTGGCGAAACACTTAAGCCAATTGTTGAAACCACGATTCCTTTTGATGTTGTCAAACCACTTTATAAAGCTTCCCAAGAATATAAAATGGGCCGTGGTTCTTGGAGTTGGATTGTTTGGCAAGACAATAGTATGAACTATGAAGATCAAATAAAATATATTGATTTGGCTGCCGCTATGAAGTTCGAATATATCTTAATCGATGCGTGGTGGGATGATAGAATTGGCTATGAAAAAATGAAAGAATTGATTCAATATGCCAAATCCAAAAACGTAGAGGTGTTCTTATGGTACAATTCAAATGGTACTGTTAATGATGCTTTTCAGACTCCTCTCAACAAAATGAACACTTCTATTGCTCGAAAAAACGAGATGAAGTGGTTAAAAGAGGCTGGTGTTAAAGGATTGAAAGTAGATTTCTTTGGAGGTGACAAACAAGAAACGATGAAATTGTATGAAGATATTCTTTCAGACGCTAATGATTATGGCTTAATGATTATTTTTCACGGAGCTACCCTACCACGTGGTTGGGAAAAAATGTATCCAAACTATGTAGGAAGTGAAGCCGTAATTGCTTCAGAAATGCTCATTTTTTCGCAAGATGTACGAGAAAAAGAAGCCTTTTTTGCTTCCTTGCATCCTTTTATTCGAAATGCCGTCGGCAGTATGGAATTTGGAGGCGTATTATTGAATAAATACTTGAATAAAGGAAATCAAAAAGGACAAGAACGATTAACAACTGATGCTTTTCAATTGGCAACAGCAGTACTTTTTCAAAACCCTATTCAAATGTTCGGACTTACACCAAATAACCTACAAGATGTGCCGGCTTTTGAATTGGACTTTTTGAAGGATGTCCCAACTACTTGGGATGAAACCGTTTTTATTGATGGTTACCCAGGTAAGTACAGTGTAATTGCCCGTAGAAATGGAAAAAAGTGGTATGTCGTAGGTGTAAATGCCGAAAAAACAGCCAAAGTATTAAAACTTAAATTGCCAATGCTTGCTGGTCAAACTATCACTATGTATAATGATAAGGCTGATAAAGAAACTTATACAACAACTGTGAAAGTTTCTAAAAAAGGAGAATTGTCTATAACAATACAACCTAATGGAGGATTTGTATTAACAAACTAAAACAAAATGAAGCATCCTTATAAAATTGTAATTATACTAATAACCATTTTGAATTGCAGCATTGGAGAAGCTCAAAATCCTATTGTACAAACGAATTATACTGCCGATCCAGCTCCAATGGTTTTCAATGGTAAAGTATACCTGTACACCAGCCATGATGAAGATGAATCCACTTGGTTCACAATGAATGATTGGCGATTATATACCACAGAAGATATGGTCAATTGGACAGATCATGGAGCAGCATTATCCTATAAAGAGTTTAGTTGGGCAAAAATGAATGCTTGGGCTCCTCAATGCATTGAGCGAAAAGGTAAATTTTATATGTATGTGCCCAATACTACTCGAGATGGAAAAGGAGCTATAGGAGTTGCAGTTGCCGATAGTCCTTATGGACCATTCATTGATCCTTTAGGAAAACCTTTAATTTCTAATGGTAATGCCGATATAGATCCAACCGTTTTTATTGATGATGATGGTCAGGCTTATTTATTTTGGGGTAATCCAGTGTGCTATTATGTAAAGTTGAATGAAGATATGATTTCTTATGACGGAGAAATAAAGCAAATACCCAATACTACAGAAGCTTTTGGTAAACGTGAAGGAAAAGCCAATAATGAAAGACCAACAACGTATGAGGAAGGGCCTTGGATGTACAAACGCAATAGCTTGTATTATTTGTTTTTTGCCGCAGGACCAATATCGGAACACATTGGTTATTCAACCAGTAAAAATATAGAAGGACCATGGACATATAAAGGAATTGTGATGCCTACACAAGGAGGGTCTTTTACAAATCATCCTGGTATAATTGATTTTAAAGGGAAAAGCTATTTTTTCTATCACAATGCTGCTTTGCCTGGCGGTAGTGGTTTTACCCGTTCTGTATGTGTAGAAGAACTTAAGTTTAATAAGGATGGGACAATTGTCCAGATGAATATGACCGAAGGAATCAAGCAGAGTTTAAATCCTTTAAATCCTTATGCCAAAACAGAGGCGGAAACTATTGCTTGGTCTGAAGGAGTAAAATCAATGAAAAATGATGTAGTGGGTAACTTTATTACTGCCAAATACGATAACGCATATACCAAAGTAAAAGAGGTAGATTTCCGTAAGAAAGGTGCTTCAAAATTTACAGCACGAATTGGCACCACTCATAACGGAAATGTGTCTATGGAGATTCGATTAGATAGCAGGGATGGAGAACTTCTAGGAACTGTTAGAGTACCAATGACAGGAGGAAATGACAGATGGGCAGTACAAACAATTGATATTAAAAAAGTATCAGGAATTCATGATTTGTATTTTATTTTCAAAGGAAAAGCGGCGAGTCAGATTTTGTACTTTGATTATTGGATGTTTTCGAAATAGAATATTTTTTAAATAAAAAAACAATCGGTTGCTTGAAAAAGCTTAGATTTAAAACCTAAAAAAAAACACTTAGAATAAATAAAACAATAAAAAAAATAACCAATAAAAATTAACAATTAATATTTAATGTAATGAAAAACACAAAAGCAATTCTATTTTTAATAATAACTTTGTTCTCCTTTTCGGGAATTAAAAGTCAAAACAAAGTGAAAAATAATGCTCCATTATTTTCTAATTTCACATATCAAGGAGATGATCAGGTTTATAAAGATAATCCATTAAAATCAGACGAATTCTATACTCCAATTTTACAAGGATGTTACCCAGATCCAGCTATTACAAGAAAAGGAGATGATTATTATATGGTTTGTTCCTCGTTTGCAATGTTTCCAGGAGTACCTGTTTTTCACTCTAAGGATTTAGTAAACTGGACTGATTTGGGAGGAGTATTAAATGATGTTACTCAATTCAATCCGCATGATACTGGTATTAGTCAAGGAGTTTATGCACCTGGTATTACTTACAATCCTCATAATGATACTTTTTATATGATTGTAACAGCCTTTTCAGGCGGATTGAATAATATTATTGTAAAAACAAAAGATCCTAAAAAAGGTTGGGGAAATCCTATTAAACTTGATTTTGGAGGTATCGATCCTGCTATTTTCTTTGATGATAATGGTAAAGCTTATATTGTGCATAATGATGCTCCTGATAATGGAAAAGAGCGTTACAATGGCCACCGTGTGATTAAAATGTGGGAATATGATGTTGAAAAAGATAAAATAATTCCTGGAACAGACAAGATTATTGTTGATGGAGGAGTTGACCCTACTAAAAACCCAATTTGGATTGAAGCACCACATCTTTACAAAAAAGACGGAAAATATTTTTTAATGTGTGCCGAAGGAGGTACAGGAGGCAATCATACCGAAGTTATTTTTAAAAGTGATAGCCCTAAAGGACCATTTATTCCTGCATCAAACAATCCTATTTTAACGCAAAAATATTTTGGAAGAGACAGAAAAAACAAAGTAGATTGGGCTGGTCACGCTGACTTAGTTAAAGTTTCTGGAGACAAATACTATGGTGTTTTCTTAGCGGTTAGACCAAACGAAAAAAACAGAGTGAATACAGGTCGTGAAACATTCATTTTACCCGTAGATTGGTCTGGAGAATTTCCAGTTTTTGAAAATGGGTTAATTCCATTAGAGCCAAAATTGAAAATGCCACAAGGATCTACTGAAAACAAAACAGGAAAGGAAGGTTTCTTCCCTAATGGAAATTTTACTTTCAATGATAATTTTACATCAAGTAAATTGGATTACCGTTGGATTGGTCTAAGAGGACCTCGTGAACAATTTATCTCAACTTCAAAAAAAGGATTGACTATTACTCCTTTTGAAACTAACATTAAAGAGTTGAAGCCAACCTCTACCCTATTCTATCGTCAACAACACAATAGTTTTTCTTATACAACTACAATAGAATACAAACCAAAATCAGATAAAGATTTGGCAGGTGTTGTAGCCCTACAAAATGAAGGCTCTAATTATGTTTTTGGAATTACAATGAAGGACAAAGATTATTATGTGATTTTACAGAAAAATCAAAAAGTAAGAAGAGATCCAGTAACTTCAACAATTGTAGCGAGTACAAAAATCGATCTTAAGAAACCCGTACAATTGCAAATAAAAGCCAAAGGAGATGAATACACATTTAGCTATTCTCTTAACGGAGTTGATTTTGTTAGTGTTGGAGGTCCTGTTTCTGGTGATATCTTATCTACAGATGTTGCAGGTGGTTTTACTGGTTGTTTGTTAGGATTGTATGCTACATCAGCAAATGATGCTCGACCTGAATAGAAACACTATAAATTTTAACTTATGAAAAACATTTATTGGACAGGTATTTTTTTATTGTTTTTTGCAGTTTGTTCTGCAAACAATGACATACGTACAGATAATGGAATTAAGGCAGAAATAAATAATACAACTGTAGAAATTCAATTTCTTTCCTCCAAAATTGTTAGAATTTTAAAATATCCTAAAAATACCATTTTGGATAAAAAAAGTTTATCGGTTATTAAAATACCAGAAAAACTTAATTTAAAATTTACTAATGATGATAATTTTTATATAGTTAGCAGTAATAATTTAAAAGTAAAACTCGATCGAAAAACAGCTACAGTAAGTTTCTTTGATTTAAATGAAAAATCTTTTTTTCCAGAAAAGAAAGAAGCTTTTGAGTTTTTACCAACCAATGATGCTGGAGAAAAAACATTTGCGGTGAGTCAATCCTTTCAATTAGAACAAGACGAAGCAATTTATGGACTTGGGATTCTTCAAAATAGGAAAATGTCTCAAAGAAATCAAAAAGTTCGAATGATTCAAGGCAATACCGATGACTATGTGCCTTTTTTTCAATCGATAAAAGGATACGGTCTTTTTTGGGATAATTATTCGCCAACCACTTTTGAAGATAATACTAACGGAACTACTTTTCGTTCTGATGTAGGGAATTGTATCGATTACTATTTTATGCTCGGAGGAAATGCCGACGGCGTTATCGCCCAGATGAGAGAACTTACCGGACAAGCACCTATGTTTCCTTTGTGGACATTTGGTTTTTGGCAAAGTAAGGAACGTTACAAAAGCCAAGAGGAGGCTGTAGATGTGGTTAAAAAATATCGTGAATTGCAAGTTCCTTTAGACGGAATTATTCAAGATTGGCAGTATTGGGGAGATAATTATCATTGGAATGGAATGGAATTTTTAAACCCAGAATTTCCTAATCCACAAAAATTTGTAGATGATGTTCATAATCTAAATGCCCATTTAATAATATCTATTTGGTCTTCATTTGGACCTGAAACAAAACCCTATAAAGAATTGAAATCCAAAGGCATGTTGATGGATTTTGCCACTTGGCCTCTGTCTGGGAAAGATGTTTGGCCACCAGATATGAATTTCCCTTCAGGAGTTATGGTATATGATGCTTATAATCCTGAAGCAAGAAATATCTATTGGAAATACCTCAGCAAAGGTCTTTTTTCTTTAGGAATTGATGGATGGTGGATGGATTCTACAGAACCCGATCATTTAAATCAACAAGATAAAGATTTTGATAATAAAACGTTTTTAGGTTCTTTTAGAAAAGTGCGTAATGCTTATCCGCTAATGACTGTGGGTGGCGTTTATGATCACCAGCGTAAAACTTCTTCGGACAAACGTGTTTTTATACTGACTCGTTCTGCTTTTGCGGGGCAACAAAGCAAAGGAGCTAACACTTGGTCTGGAGATGTTACCGCATCTTGGGATGCTCTTAAAGATCAAATTCCAGCAGGTCTTAACTTTTCTATGACTGGTATTCCGTATTGGAATAGTGATATTGGAGGTTTCTTTTTGAATAAGTTTCCAAAAAAATTACAAGATCCAAATTATACCGAATTGTATACGCGTTGGTTACAATTTGGGACTTTTTGTCCAATGATGCGTTCTCACGGAGCCGATGCACCTCGTGAAATATATCAATTTGGCAAAAAAGGAGAGGTAGTTTATGATGCCATCGAGAAATTTATCAACCTGCGTTATAGTTTATTGCCTTATATCTACTCAACTTCTCACGACGTTACAGCAAATCAATCCAGTATGATGAGAGCGATGGTAATGGATTTTCCTTTGGATGAAAAAACACACGACATCAACAATCAATTTATGTTTGGTAAATCGATTATGGTAATTCCAGTTACAGATGCGATGTACACTAAAGACGAGGTTTCCAACGGTACTACTACAAAAGTACGAGATCTTACTACGATAAAATCGACAGCGGTGTATTTGCCTGAAAACACGATTTGGTATGATTTCTGGACCAATAAAAAATTCGAAGGTGGACAAACGATTAGTAAAGAAACGCCAATGGATATTATACCACTTTATGTAAAAGGCGGTGCTATCATTCCGATTGGTCCAAAAGTACAATACGCTGAAGAAAAAAAATGGGACAATTTAGAAATTCGTGTATATACAGGAAAAGACGGAAGTTTTGAATTATATGAAGATGAAAATGACAACTATAATTATGAAAAAGGAGCTTCTTCTTCAATTAAATTCACTTGGGATGAAGCTACAAAAAAGCTTTCTATAGCCCAAAGAAAAGGTACATTTGATGGAATGTTAGAAAGTAGAAACTTCAAAATTGTTTTTATTAGTTCGGAAAAAAATCAGCTAATTAAAACCATTAATTACAAAGGACAAGATATAAAAATAGTTGCTACTGATAAATAGCTAACCAAAAAATTGATAGAATGAATTTTAAAAATTTAAAATACGTATTACTATTTGCCTGCATGCAATCTTCTTTTGCTCAAATGCAACCTTTTAAATTGCAAGAAGTAAAGCTGACAGATGGAGTGTTTAAAAATGCACAAGATGTTGATCAAAAGTACATTTTGGAACTTAATCCAGATAAATTACTAGCTCCCTACTTGATTGATGCAGGTATACCATTAAAAGCCACACGATATGGTAACTGGGAAAGTTCTGGATTGGATGGTCATATTGCAGGACACTATTTGTCTGCTTTAGCTATGCTATATGCCAGTACTGGAAATACAGAGCTAAAAACACGTTTGGATTATATGGTTAATGAACTAGCACTTTGCCAAGCTAAAAATGGTAATGGCTATGTAGGAGGTATTCCTGATGGAAAAGTATTTTGGGACCGTATTCACAAAGGAGATATAGACGGAAGTACTTTTGGATTGAATAACACTTGGGTACCAATTTACAATATTCATAAACTTTTTGCAGGCTTACGTGATGCTTATGAAATTACCGGAAATGAACAAGCTAAAAAGGTTTTAATAGGATTAGGGGATTGGTTTATTGAACTCATAAAACCACTTTCAACCGAACAAATTCAGCAAATTTTGAATACAGAACATGGTGGAATAAATGAAACTTTTGCCGATTTATACATTATTACAAAAGAAAAAAAATACCTTGAAGCTGCTCAGAAACTTTCGCATCTTAAACTTTTGAATCCACTACTTGAAAAAGAAGATAAGCTTACGGGTCTTCATGCCAATACGCAAATACCTAAAGTAATTGGTTATGAAAAAATTGGACATTTGACAAATAATACCGCTTGGGAGCATGCCGCTGATTATTTTTGGCATAATGTCACCGAAAAGCGTAGTGTAGCATTTGGAGGGAACAGTGTACGGGAACATTTTAATCCAACTAACGATTTCAAACAAATGCTTGAATCGAATCAAGGTCCTGAAACTTGTAATACCTATAATATGCTTCGTTTGACAAAAGCCTTGTTTTTGGATAATAATGATGTGAGTTATCTGGATTTTTACGAACGCGCACTATATAACCATATTTTATCTACTGAAGAACCTGAAAAAGGAGGTTTTGTTTACTTTACGCCTATACGCCCAAATCATTACAGAGTGTATTCACAACCTGAAACGAGTATGTGGTGTTGTGTGGGATCTGGTTTAGAAAATCACACAAAATATGGCGAATTGATTTACAGTCATTCTCAAAATGATGTTTTTGTCAATCTTTTTATCCCTTCTGAATTGAGTTGGAAAGAAAAAGGACTGCAATTAATACAAACAAATAATTTTCCAAACGAAAATGCTACTGAATTAGTTTTGAAATTGAAAAAAAGCAAAAATTTTTCATTAAATATTCGTTATCCAAATTGGGCAACAAATGTCAAAATTTTTGTTAATGGAAAATCTCAAGTATTTACAGGAAATCCATCGCAATATATAAATTTGAACAGAAAATGGAAAAATGGAGATAAAATTTCATTTCAATTCAATATGGAAACCAAATTAGAATACCTTCCTGATGGTTCTAATTGGGCTGCTTTTGTACGCGGACCAATTGTTTTGGCAGCCAAAACTTCAACAAATGATTTGACAGGACTTTTTGCTGATGATAGTAGAATGGGACATGAAACGAAAGGAAAATTGTACCCGCTTAATGAAGCCTATGCACTGGTAGATGATGCTAAAAATTATGTTTCAAAATTAGTGTCAATTGACAATATGGACTTCAAGTTGGATTCGTTGACACTTCAACCTTTTTATAAGATTCACGATGCACGTTATCAAATGTATTTTCAGACTTTGACCAATAATGAATATATAAACCAAATCGAAAATCAAAAACAGCATGAAGCTGCAATTTTAGCTCTTGAGGCCATCACTGTGGATAAAATAAACTGTGGAGAACAACAACCCGAGGTGGATCATCAATACAAAGGCGAGCAAAGTAATTCTGGTTATGATGACGAGAAATTTTGGCGTACAACACGCTCTTATATTTCCTATCAGTTGCAAAACAAAAACAAAGCTGGTAAATACATTGAAATCAATACTTTGAACGATATAAATCCTGAAAATTTTGAGATTACAATCAATGGGAATGAAGTCAAAATTAACTCCATAGAAGATAAAACCATCAAAATTCAAATACCAGAGCAAGCAAACTTTCAACTGAAAATTACTGCTAAAAATAAAATACTGACACCTCGATTTTATCAAATTAGGATTTTAAAATAATCAAACAGACAAATGAAAAAACAAAAATCACGCTGGATAGTATTATCTATTTTTATGTATTTTTCTTTTATTGGAATTGCTCAAAATCCAATAATAAGAAATCAATATTCTGCTGATCCATCTGCTAGAGTATTTGGAGACAGAGTTTATGTTTATCCTTCTCATGATATATTAGCAACTGATGGAAAAGGCAGGAAGGATTGGTTTTGTATGGAAGATTATCATGTTTTCTCATCTGATAATCTTACCGATTGGACAGATCACGGCATGATTGTCACTCAAAACAAAGTACCTTGGGTACGTCCAGAAAGTTATAGTATGTGGGCTCCAGACTGTATAGAACGAAACGGAAAATATTATTTTTATTTCCCATCTACACCAAATGATAATGTTGGTAATGGTAAAGGATTTAACATAGGTGTAGCAGTTGCAGATAAACCAATTGGGCCTTTTATTCCTCAAGACAATCCTATAAAAGGAGTGCAAGGTATTGATCCTAATGTTTTTATTGATAAAGACGGTCAAGCTTATTTGTATTGGTCTTCTGGAAATATTTATGGCGCAAAACTAAAAGAGAATATGACTGAGCTAGATTCTGAAGTTAAGACTTTAGGCGATTTACCTTCTAAAGGATTAAAAGAAGGACCCTATGTGTTTGAACGAAAAGGGATTTATTACATGACATATCCACATGTTGAAGATAAAATTGAGCGATTAGAATATGCAATTAGTGATAATCCATTAGGTCCTTTTAAAGTTATGGGAGCAATTATGGATGAATCACCAACGGGTTGCTGGACAAATCACCACTCGATTATAGAATTCAAAAATCAATGGTATTTGTTTTACCATCACAATGACTATTCTCCAACATTTGATAAAGCCAGATCGGTTAGAGCGGATAGTTTGTCGTTTAATTTAAACGGTACTATTAAAAAAGTGATTCCAACTTTAAGAGGTATAGGCATTACCAAAGCTGTTAGTGAAATTCAAATTGATAGATACTCAAAAATCAGTGAAAAAGGAATTTCAATAGATTTTATTGATCCTCTTGATAATTTTAAAGGTTGGAAAACACAATTTAGTACTTCAAATGCATGGGTTGAATACGATTCTGTTGATTTTGGTGAAAATTCTTTAAAATCTGTACTTATAAAAGCAAAGTCCAACACGGGTGGTAGTATAGAGGTAAGGAATAATGGTAAAGATGGAGTTTTAATAGCTGAAGTTAAAATACCTAAAAGTACTCATTGGCAAACCATAACAGTTCCTGTAAAAAAGTTTACAACTGGAATTCAAAACTTGTATGTTGTTTTAATGGATAATAAAAAACAAGTTGAGATTGATTGGATAAGTTTTAAATAAGGCTGTGTTTAAATGGAATACACCATAATTAAAACCTCATATAAGATTACTTTCTTCGATTATTTTCACTGTTTAAATCATTTTTTAAAAAACAAATTAAAATATTTTAAACAACACAATAAATTTTTTAAATGCGAATTTAATAATTTTCATATTAATTTCTGAAAATATAATTGTTATTAAACTAGTCTTTTTTTTTACGTTTTTTACTGTCTAAATTTATTGAAACTGAATTTTTTTCAACATAATGTGTAAAAAGAACACTTATAATGTTTTTTTAAGATTATTTTAGGATTATTTTATTAGAGTAACCATTGTTGATATTTTTGTTTAAAAACCACTTTATTAAATAATTCTCAGTATTTCACTTGTTTTTTTATTTTATGTAAATTTTAATTTTAATTTTTTTGTTTTATTCTTTAAATAAATATTACACAATCGGTTGTTTTTTTATTTTATTATTTTATATTTGTCTAATAGAAATTCACAATAGTTTGTTAATTTAATTCTAGAAACAGATTGAGATATTATTTTATCTCTTTATTATATTTTAACACAACCGATTGTTATTCACTGTTTTTACTAAATTGAAATCTATTATAGTATGTTATAAACTGTTGTTATTTAAATTGATTTTTTACGATTTCTAAATGAAATTTACATTCATCAAAAATACTAGTATATTAAAAATATTATTAACTAAACCACAATAACCAAAAAGCCTATGAGATAATTATTATTTAAATAAAATCACCTTTTAGATGTACTAAATTAATGTTTTTGTATTTTTTTTACTAAAAATTAGTATAGGATCTAAATTAGTAACAGGTGTTTTTTATATCAACGAAATCATATTTTTCATTTTATTAAGATTTTAAGTTAGGAAAATTTTATACATCTAAAATTGATTTAATAAAGTGTAAAGTATTTGATATAAAAGTTAAGTGTTAATTTTTAATAAATTTAAAAATGTCAAAATATTAATATGAAAATACAATTAATAAAAATTCCACGTAAAGGTAAATTCGTGGTAATAGGAGTTTTGTTTCAGTTTATGTTTTCGAATGCAGTGTTAGCTAATGAAGGTCATAAGACTTTATCTTTATTAGTAGAAAAAAAGGTTCAAACTACACAACAACTAATAGTTACAGGCACAATTATTTCTGCTGAGGATAAGTTGCCAGTTCCAGGTGTTACAATAGTAGTTAAGGGTAACTCTACATTAGGGGTTATTTCTGATATTGATGGAAAATATAAAATTATTTTACCTAATTCAGTTGCCGTGTTAGTTTTTAGTAGCATTGGTTTCAATACTATTGAGAAAAAGATAAATGGACAATCGGAAATTAATGTTGTCATGACTCTAAATAAAACCACATTAGAAGAGGTTGTTATTGTAGGGTACGGAAAGCAAAAAAAGGCGAGTGTTGTTGCTGCAATTTCTCAGATTTCTGGATCAACATTAGAACGAGCAGGTGGAGTTCAAAGTATTGGAGCGGCTTTAACAGGTAATGCACCTGGATTAATTACTAGTGCAAGTACTGGTATGCCAGGTGAGGAAGATCCTCGTATAGTAATTCGTGGAACTAGTACTTGGAATGGTTCGTCTCCTCTTATATTGGTCGATGGAATTGAGCGTCCAATGAGTAGTGTTGATATTGGTTCTGTAGAGTCGGTTTCTATTCTAAAAGATGCTTCTGCAACTGCAGTATATGGTGTTAGAGGAGCAAACGGTGTAATTCTTATCACTACTAAACGTGGAAGTGTAGGGAAAGCATTGATTAGAGCTAGAGTTAATACAACTATGAAAGTTCCTTCGCAATTGCCTAACAAATACGATTCTTACGATGCTTTAACTGTTAAAAATCAAGCCATTGAAAATGAGTTAGCATTATCACCATCTTCTTGGAATGACTATCTTCCACAAGCAATAATTGATAAATATAGATTTCCTGCTAATCAAGGAGAAAGAGAACGCTATCCAAACGTGAATTGGGATGATACTTTATTTAAAGATTATACGATGTCTTATAATGCGAGTTTGAATGTAAGCGGTGGTACTGAATTTGTTAAGTATTTTACTAGCGCAGATTTTTTAAGTGAAGGTGATCTTTTTAGAAAATACAGTAATGATAGAGGATATGATCCAGGTTATGGATTTAACCGATTAAATGTTAGAACAAATTTAGATTTTAAAATTACTCCGACCACAACCTTTGTAGTAAACCTTTCAGGTTCACATGCGGTTAAGAAAAGTCCTTGGGGAGCTTCCGGAGGTGAATATACAATGTGGGATGCAGCTTATTCTACAGCTCCTGATGTGTTTTTACCTTATTATGAGTCAGATGGTTCTTGGGGTTATTATGCTCCAAATCCTGGTAAAGCATCAAATTCAGTTCGTAATTTAGCTATTAGCGGTATCCAATATAAAACCACTACACGTCTTACTACTGATTTTGCAATAGATCAAAAACTAGATATGTTAGTAAGAGGTTTAAATTTTAAAGGGACAATAGCTTTAGATAACACTTTTGTAGAAGGTGATCGAGGGGTTAATGATTTGTACAATGATACCCAGCAGAAATATATTGATCCAGTTTCAGGAATGGCTACTTATACACAGAACTACGATACAACCAATAGGTTTGATTTTCAAGAAGGTGTAAAATGGTCTCCTAGTGCCGGTACAGTTCAGAATTGGGGAACACAGAGAAGGCTTTTTTATCAAGGACAATTGAATTATAGTCTAAATATACAGTCTGATCATGATATTACGGCAATGGGACTTTTTAATCGTAATGAAAATGCAACTGGAAGCGAGATTCCTCATTATAGAGAAGACTGGGTTTTCCGTACTACTTATGGTTACAAAGGGAAATATTTTGCTGAATACAATGGAGCATACAATGGTTCCGAACAATTTAGTAAAAAAAATCGTTTTGCTTTCTTTTCTTCTGGAGGAATTGGTTGGATAGTATCTAAAGAAGGTTTTATGAAAAAAACAGAATCTTTCTTAGACCTACTTAAAGTGAGATTAAATTATGGAGAAATAGGTGATGATAATATTGGTGGTAGATTTGGTTATTTGACGCAATGGTCTTATGGAGGACAATCTCAATTAGGAACAAGTGGTGAAGGAGGAGAGGCCAGTCCTTACACATGGTATAAACAGAGTTCTTTAGGGAATGAATCTGTCTCTTGGGAAACGGCAAAAAAATCGAATTTAGGTATTGATTATGGATTCTTTAAAGGCTTAATAAAAGGCTCAGTTGATTTCTTTAAAGAAGATCGTTCAAATGTGTTTTTATCAGGTGGTGGTAGAGCAATTCCATCCTATTTTGGAGCCTCAGCTCCCCCAGCAAATTTAGGGAGAGTGAAAAACGAAGGTTATGAATTTGAGATTAAATTAAATCACACCTTTGCTAATGGTTTGAATTTGTGGGCTGATATGAATGTGTCCCATTCAAAAAACAAAATTATAAATGCAGATAACCCTGAATTATTGTCAGATTATCAAAAGTCTGAGGGTAAAGCCATCGGTCAAGCTTATTCCTATGTAGCACAAGGTTATTATAATACTTGGGATCAATTGTATGCAAGTACCATTCAAGATACAAATGATAATCAAAAATTACCAGGTAGTTACAATATTCTAGATTATAATGCAGATGGTGTAATTAATTCTTATGACAATATACCTTATGGATTTACTGGTACTCCTCAAAATACGGCTAGTACTACCCTTGGTTTTAACTGGAAAAAGTTTAGTGCATTTGTTCAGCTTTATGGAGTTAATAATGTTACACGACAAGTAGTACTTGGAAGTTTAACTTCGCAAAATCACGTAGTATATAATAATGGTTCATATTGGTCTAAAGAAGATACTAATGCTGATTCACCAATGCCTCGTTGGCTTTCTACTCCAAGTGGTTATAACGATGCTCAGCGTTATATGTATGATGGTTCATATTTCCGTTTAAAAAATGCTGAAATAGCTTATACTTTTGATTCAAGTACTTCATTTGTAAAATCGATAGGTATTCAAAATATAAGAGTATTTCTAAATGGTGATAATCTTTATTTCTGGTCCAAAATGCCTGACGATAGAGAGAGTAATTATGCTGGAACTGGTTGGGCATCTCAAGGAGCCTATCCAACAGTTAAACGTTTTAATCTAGGAGCTAATATTATTTTTTAAATTATAGATTATGAAAAATTATTTCAAAACAATAGTAAAATATAGCCTTTTAGTTGGCTTGGTCGCCTTTCCGATATCTTGTGAACAATATCTTGATGTATCTCCTAATACTTTGATTTCAGATACTGAAGCATTTGAGGATTTTACTAAATTTCAAGGTTTTACTGAAGAACTATATCAATGTATTCCAGATTTTACCAATGGATATTGGACAAATTCATGGAATTGGGGAGAAGATGAAATTCAATCTTCAGCTCGTGATTTCCATTTTGTATGTAAAATCGACAATGGAAATTTATGGGGTTGGCAATCGCAACAGGATGGTTGGCAAGCAGGTTGGATGAATCGTAACAATGTTTCAACAGACAACGACCGTTTTCATAAAGATTTATGGACATTAGGTTGGGCTGGTATTCGTAAAGCAAATATAGGTTTAGCCAATATTGATAAATTGAATGCAACTCAGGAAGAAAAAGATTTAATAAAAGGGCAACTTTTGTTTTTTAGAGGATGGTTTCACTTCCAGTTTATTCAATATTTTGGAGGGCTGCCATATATTGATACTGTACTTCCTAGCGATCAGCCTTTGAGATTACCAAGACTTAGTTATGCCGAATGTGCAAATAAAGCAGGGGCAGATTTTAGAGCAGCAGCAGATTTATTACCAGTTGATTGGGATAATACCACTGTTGGTAAAAGAACCCTAGGAAAAAATGCTTTGCGTATCAACAAAATTATGGCCTTAGGTTACTTAGGTAAAAATTATCTTTGGGCAGCAAGTCCGTTGATGAACAAAGAATCAACAGGAAGCGCAACTTATAATATAGAATTCTGTAAAAAAGCAGCTAAAGCTTTTGGTGAATTATTAACTAATACGGAGAAGAGTGATTCTAAATACTCATTATTGCCATTCACTAATTACAGTGATAACTTTTATACCACTGGTAAAAACTGGGCAATTCCTGGAGGAGCTGAAGCTATTTTTAGAGGACCTTATTGGGGAGCTAATGGTTCTAACTGGGGTACAAGTAAGCAATACCAACCATCACCTATACTAGCAGATGGAGATGTGAAATTCTTGCCTACTGCAAACTATGTTGATAATTATGGTATGGCAAACGGTCTTCCAATAACAAGTATTACTCAAGCTGATGCAGAGTCAGGTTATGACCCAACTCATCCTTGGCAAGGTCGTGATCCTCGTTTTTATAACGATATTGTTTATGATGGTGTAAAATGTGTTAAAGGAACATTGCCTGCAGCTTCTGAATCAGATCGTTATGCTAAATTGTTTACGGGAGGTAGTTATCGTAATATAAGTACTGGAAGTAGAACAGGTTATTTACTTTATAAATTTATTCCAATTACTGCTAATAAATACGATGGAGGTTATGACTGGGGTAATAATTTAAATATCCATATTCCATGGATGCGTTTATCAGATATTTACTTGATGTATGCCGAATCAGCCGCTATAGGTTATAATTCTCCAACTGCGAAAGATGAAGCGTATAATAAGACTGCTGTAGATGCTATCAATATTGTTAGAGATAGAGCAGGTGTAGGTCATGTTGCGAACAAGTTCTTAGCTTCTGTTGATCCTTTTATGAATGAAGTAAGACGAGAGAGAGCAGTTGAATTAGCTTTTGAAGGTCACCGCTTTAATGATCTACGTCGATGGATGCTATTTATAAAAAGTCCATATACTTTAAAGAAATCAATTGAATTTGATAGAGATCCAAGTTTTAGTACCGCAAATCCTAAAACAAATAAAGTGCTTAATATTCGCGAAACTGTTATTCTAGAAAGAAATTTAAGTGACAAGCATTATTGGTTACCATTGAAAAATGCAGATGTAAATATGTATTTGGAGTTTGCTCAAAATCCAGGATGGTAATTATTAAGATTATTTTAAAAATTATAAAAACAAATTAGAAAATAATGAGATATATACAACTAAAAATAGTGTTATGTTTTTTAATTATTGCTTTTTCTCCCACAGTTTTAATTGCTCAAGTTGTTAGAAATATTGATGTCAATGGTAGTGTTAGGAGTGCTAAAGGAGAGCCAGTTATGGGTGCTACTTTAGTTAGTAAAAAAGGTAATATTTCCACAACTACTGATTTTGCAGGTAAGTTTACAATTAATGTACCTATAAATTCAAATTTATTAATAAATGCTACGGGGTTTGTTTCAAAATCTGTAGTTGTTACTCCAAAATCGAATGAAATTGAAATATTATTAGATAAGGATCAGTCAGTACAAGTAGCTTTTAGGAAAGTTCAAGAAAAAGACCTTTTAGGAGACGTATCCTATGTTAACATTCCTGAAATTTTGAAAAATAATTACACAACATACAGTTTAGATGGTTTACAAACTTTTGTAGGTGGTTTTAATGGTAATATCTGGGGGGCTGGAGGCTATTTAGTATTAGTTGACGGGATTCCACGTGATGCAACATCTATATTACCTGTAGAGATTGAACAAGTTTCGTTTTTAAAAGGAGTTGCTGCAGTAGCATTGTATGGAAGCCGTGCTGCTAAAGGTGTTGTTTATATCACTTCTAAAAAAGGCGTTATTCAAAAACAACAAATTGCTGTCAGATTCGATGCAGGGATTAATCTAGCTAAAAGCTTCCCTAAATACTTAGGTTCAGCAGAATACATGAGCTATTACAATCAAGCGCGTTCAAATGATGGCTTATCACCATTGTATTCACAGGAGACTATCTATAATTATGCGTCTGGTAGTAATCCTTACCGTTTTCCAAATGTAGATTACTATTCATCTGATTATCTGAAAGATTTTGCTAAAAGATATGATGCCAATGTAGAAATTAAAGGCGGAAATAAAATAGCCCGATATTATACAGTAGTAAATTTCTCTAATACAGGAGATTTGTTGAATTTTGGTGAGGCTAAGAAAAACAATACAAATCGTTTTAATATAAGAGGAAATGTAGATCTTGCAATTAATGATTTCATTTCATGTACAATTGGTACTAACGCTATCTATTATAATGGTAGAGGAGTTAATACAAATTATTGGAATAGTGCAGCAAATACAAGACCTAATCGATTTTCTCCATTATTACCTACGGATATGATTGAAGAAAGCGACCAAGGTTCCCAAGGTATAATAAAAGATAGTAACTATCTTATTGATGGTAAATATTTATTAGGGGGTACGCAATTGGATTTAAATAATTCATTTGCTGCAATTTACGCGGGAGGATATAATACATATACTAATCGTCAGTTTCAATTTAATACAGGTGTAAATGCTAATTTGAATAGTCTTTTAGATGGATTGTCTTTTAAGTCTAAGTTTGCTGTGGATTATGAAACTTCCTATTCTCAATCCTACAATAATAACTATGCGGTATATGAAGCAGCGTGGAATAACTATGCAGGAAATGATCAAATAACATCTTTAACTAAATATGGTGATGATTCTAAATCAGGAATTCAGAATATTTCTAATAGTGCATACAAACAAACCATAGCTTTTTCAGGTCAATTTGATTATGAGAAAAAGATTGAAGGAGGTCATAACTTTTCAGCTATGTTGATAGCAAATGGATTTCAACAAGCCCTTTCACAAGTTTACCATAAGGTAAGTAATGCAAATTTAGGACTTAATTTAAGTTATAATTTTGCTGGAAAATATTACGCTGAATTTAATGAAGCTGTAGTGCATTCTGCTAAATTTGCTAAAGGAAAGAGACTTGCAACTTCACCTACATTGTCTTTGGGTTGGAGACTTAGTCAAGAGAATTTCCTGAAAGATTGGTCCTCTTTAGACAACTTGAAATTGACAGTTTCTGCCGGTATATTGAATACAGATTTAGATGTTTCTAACTATTATTTGTATCAAAGTATCTATACACAAACGGATGGAGCTTGGTTCAGTTGGAGAGATGGTTCTTTAAACAGAAGTACTGATTCTCGAAGAGGTGAAAATTTAGACCTTTCGTATGCTACAAGAAATGAGGTAAACGTAGGTTTAGAGGCGTCATTTCTTAAAAAACTAATAACGTTTAATGGTACTTTCTTTGCTAACAAAATTAAGGGTAATCCCATACAAGCATCTGTTTTATATCCTAATTATTTTAGTACAGGTTTTCC
This sequence comes from Flavobacterium cellulosilyticum, assembly GCF_004349355.1. Taxonomy (GTDB): domain Bacteria; phylum Bacteroidota; class Bacteroidia; order Flavobacteriales; family Flavobacteriaceae; genus Flavobacterium; species Flavobacterium cellulosilyticum. The sequence goes on from NZ_SMFK01000001.1 coordinate 507,941, forward strand.
AAATACCTCTTTTATACCTTATGTTAATTATAACAATGATGATCGTATTGGTTTTGATTTCAACGTTAGATTTAATAAAAGAGTTGGTCAAGTAGATTTGTCTTTAGGAGTTACAGGTAATTATTATGACAGTAAAGCTTCTAAAAGAGCAGAACAGTTTGAAAACGACTATCAAAATAGACAAGGGAAACCAATAGATGCTCTTTGGGGACTTAAAAGTGAAGGCTTTTTTATGAATGATTCTGATATTGTTGGTCATGCTTCACAAACATTTGGTACAGTTAAGCCTGGTGATATTAAATACCATGATCAAAATGGAGATGGTGTTATTAATTCACAAGATGAGGTTTATTTAGGTAAAGCTGGATGGAGTGGTTCTCCTTTTACTGGAGGTATTAATTTTACTGCCAAATGGAAAACATTAACATTTTTCGCATTAGCAACTACACAAATTGGTGCTTATGGTATGAAAAACAATTCTTATTTTTGGATAGATGGTGAAGATAAATATTCAGTTATGGTAAGAAATAGTTGGACTGTTGAAAATCAAGCAACTGCTACTTATCCTAGATTGACTACAAATACAAGTGATAATAACTACCGTTCATCAGATTTTTGGATTTACAGTACAAACAGAATTGATTTAGCGAATGTTCAGATTTCATATGATTTTCCAAAAAAGTTGATTCAAAATTCATTTCTAAGTGAATTAGGAGTTTATGTAAATGGTTCTAATTTGTTAACAATCTCTCCAGAACGCGAAACTATGGAGTTAAATATTGGTGGATCGCCACAAACTAGGTTCTTCAATTTAGGCTTAAAAGCTTTATTTTAAATTAACAAATCATTAAAAAATAAATGATATGAATAAAAAAATCTTAATAATATTATCAGTCATCTTTATGTGTGTTAGTTGCGATGATCTCATCGAGCCAGCCATAGAAAACAATAGAGGACTAAGTGATATGTACGATGAGGCAGGTTATGCACAAGGAATTTTACTGAATGCTTATACTAGACTACCTGGAAATGGATGGTCATTTAATGATGTAGCAACTGATGATGCCGTTTCAAACGATGTTAGTAATAATTATCGTAAAGTGGCTACGGGACAATGGACGGCAAATTTTAACCCTTTAGATCAATGGACAAATTCAAAGGCTGCAATTCAATATTTGAATATTTTTCTTGCAGAAGCTGATAAAGTTAATTGGGCAAAAGAAGAAAATGTTAGTAAGTTATTTAGACAACGATTAAAAGGAGAAGCTTATGGATTGCGTGCACTTTATATGTACTATTTGTTACAGGCGCATTCAGGTATAACTGATAGTAATGAGTTATTGGGTGTTCCTATACTTTTAGAGCCAGAAGGGGCATCTTCAAATTTCAATATACCTCGAAATACATTTGAACAATGTATGGCTCAAATTTATAGTGATTTAGCAAAAGCTAAAGAAATGCTTCCATTAGATTTTGAAGAAGCTACTACTTTGCCCCCAGGTTATACTAATTTGAATGATTATAATAGAGTTTTTGGAGATTATGCTAGACAAAGGGTAAGTGGTAGAGTTGTAATGTTTATTAAAGCAAAAGTGGCTTTATTGGCTGCGAGTCCAGCTTTTAGTTCTGGCAACTCAACTACTTGGAGTAATGCTGCTGATTATGCTGGTCAATTACTAGCACTCAATGGTGGTATTGCAGGACTAGATGCAAATGGTTTAACATGGTATAGTAATGCTACAGAATTGACTAATTTAGGAACTGGAAAAAATTCCAAAGAAGTTGCTTGGAGAACGGATATTGCTGAGAGTAATACTTTAGAAGCCGACAATTTTCCTCCTACACTTTATGGTAGTGGGCGTATTAATCCTACGCAAAATCTAGTTGATGCTTTTCCAGATATTAACGGATACCCTATTACAAGCGCATCAAGTAATTTTAATGCTTCTACTCCTTATGCTAATCGTGATCCCCGCTTGAAGACTTTTATTTTAGTTAATCAAGGTACGGCGGGTGTAAGTGGAACGGTTATTACTACAGCTAGTAACGGAACTACAAATGATGCCCTTAATAAGGTAGCAACTTCAACTCGAACTGGTTATTATATGAGAAAATTGCTAAGACAAGACGTGAATTTAAACCCTTCGTCAAGAACTACTCAAAGACATTATAGACCACGTTTGCGTTATACAGAATTATATCTTAATTACGCAGAAGCGGCTAATGAGGCTTGGGGGCCTGTAGCAAATGGCAGCTATGGTTTTTCTGCCTTTGATGTAATAAAAGCAATAAGAAAACGTGCGGGTATTACCCAACCAGATCCTTATTTAGAGTCTATCAAATCAAATAAAGATGCTATGCGTGTTTTAATTAGAAATGAGCGTCGATTAGAATTATGTTTTGAAGGATACCGTTTCTGGGATTTGCGTAGATGGAAATCAAATTTAACTGAAACGGCTAAAGGTATGAACATTCAAGGAACTACTGCTGCTCCTACATATACTTTAATTCCATCTGTTGAGAATAGAGTTTTTAGTGACTATATGTATTATGGACCAATACCATATAGCGAGACGCTTAAATTTAAAGCATTGCAACAAAACAAAGGATGGTAAGGTTTATAGAGCCTATATGTATGCTATTTATTTTAATATAATTTCAAAAAAATGAAAAACAAGCTATTTTTAATGTTTACGATTTTATTTATCACCTTAACATCTTGTACAAATCAAGATGCTGCATTTGATAATTTTGAGTATCAATCGGTTTATTTTGCCTATCAATTTCCTGTTAGAACAATTACTTTAGGAGAAGATACTTTTGACACCTCTCCAGATAATGAGCATAAGTGCAAAATAATGGCTACTTTGGGAGGTGTTTATAATAATGATAAAGATGTCACCATCGATGTAGAAGTGGCTAATTCTTTAACTCAAAGTTTGTTGTTTAAGGCTGCAGGTGATAATATTGTTCCAATGCCTAGTAATTATTATTCTTTATTGTCTAATAAAATAAATATTGGTAAAGGACAAGTTACTGGTGGTGTTGATGTTCAGCTAACTGATGCTTTTTTTGCAGATCCTCTTGCTCTAAAAAACACTTATGTTATCCCTATTAAGATGACTCGTGTTGTAAATGCGGATACTATATTGTCAGGAAAAGCATTAGTTGCTAATCCTAATAAAGCAATTGCTACTGATTGGTCTGTAGCTCCAAAGGATTTTATATTCTATGCTGTAAGATATGTTAATCCTTGGGATGGTAATTATTTACGTAGAGGAAAAGATATTATTGAAGGTAATAATGGAAATACTTCCCTTAATAAAACAATTGTTAGACACAAAACATATGTAGAAAGTGACGAGGTATATAAAATTAATACTTTATCATTAACTAAAATAGATTTTCCAGTTGTTTATAAAGATGCGGCTGGAAATAACATAAACTGTAAACTGATACTTACTTTTGATTCAGTGGGTATTTGTACGGTTTCTTCTTCTAATCCGGCTAGTTATACAGCAACTGGAACAGGTAAATTTGTAAAAGGAGGAGAGAAAAACAGTTGGGGATCAAAAGATCGTGATGCTCTGTATCTTGATTATAAGGTTAATTTACAGAGTTTTAATGTTGCAACAAATGATACATTAGTATTAAGGGACAGAGGTGTTAAAGCGCAAACATTTTCACCAGTTCTTAAGTAATTATCAATTATAAAACTAAATGATATGAAAAAAATATATAGAATTGTGCCACTAGCTGCGTTATTAATAACGTTAGCAGCATGTACAGAACCACATGTGCTTTCTTATGAAGTTGAAAAGCCTGAAACTATTGCTAATCAGGATAAAATTAATGCATATGCAGACTTAAAAACTTATGTTGATAGAGCGGCGAATCCTAATTTTAAATTAGGAGCAGGAATATCATTATCTGATTATACAAGTAAAAGCATAATGTATAGGTTGGTAAATAAAAATTTTGATGAGATTACTTTGGGCTATGAAATGAAACATGGCGCAATAGTTAAAGCGGATGGAAGTCTTAATCTTGATAATGTCAATAAATTATTAAAATCAGCTCAAGAGTCAAATGTTTCAGTTTTTGGCCATACACTTTGTTGGCATGCCAATCAAAATGCAACTTATCTTAAAAAACTGATTGCACCAATTGTTTTATCATCAACAGGTCCAGGTTGGGATTCTGTAATAGCGGTTGACTTTGAAAATGATGTTACGGCAAATTATCAATCTAATGCCAATGCAGTAGCGAGCTTTACGGCTATGGGACAAGGAGCCAATGGAGTAGGAAGAGCATTGAAGATTACTAATGCTAGTGTTCGTGCCAATGATTGGGAAGCGCAGTTTTTCTTAAAATTTTCTCCAGCTGTACAGCAGGGCGAAAAGTATACACTAAAAATGGACGTTCGTTCAGATGTAGCTGCTTCTTATTCTACACAAGCACACGTGACTCCGGGTGCTTATAAGTTTTATGATTTCTTTGGAAGTATCTCATCAACAACAACTTGGGCGACTTACACCAAAGAGATTACAGTTTCAGCAGATATGGCAACTTGTGGTGCTATTGCCTTTAATTTAGGAAAAACAGCCACAAGTTTTTATTTTGATAATATCACCTTAACAAAATATAACGCAACTGGCAGTATTCAAACACAAGAAAAAACTCCTGAACAGAAGAAAACTATTATATCTGGAGCCCTTGAAAAATGGATAAAAGAAATGGTTGTTAATTGTGCTCCATATGTAAAAGCTTGGGATGTCGTTAATGAGCCAATGGATGATGGAAAACCATACGAATTAAAAACAGGCATTGGTAAAACCAATATGGCTGCTGATGACTTTTACTGGCAAGATTATTTAGGAAAAGATTATGCCGTTGATGCCTTTAGACTGGCAAGACAATATGGTAATTCCTCAGATAAATTATTCATAAATGATTATAATCTTGAATATAGTATGGATAAATGTAAAGGTCTTATTCAGTATGTTAATTATATTGAAAGTAAAGGTCAAAAAGTGGATGGTATTGGTACTCAGATGCACATTAGCATAACTTCTGATAAAGCTAAAATTGCAACGATGTTTCAATTGCTAGCTGAAACTGGTAAACTTATAAAAGTTTCAGAACTAGATGTTGCAGCAGGAACTAAAGGAGTAAAGCTTACAGATGATCAACTTCGATTGCAAGCAGAGATGTATCAATATGTTGTGGATATGTATATGAAATATATTCCATCAAGCAAGAGATACGGAATTACTGTTTGGGGCTTAACAGATAGTAAGGATGACGCATCTTGGTTACCAGGTATGCATCAAGGTTTATGGGATGTTAATTTTACTCGTAAACCTTCTTATACTAGTTTTGCCGAAGGACTTAAAACTCTAAAATAATAGTGTATTACTAAACCGGTTTCTTTATCGGTTATTTAAAACAGTTAATTTAAATTTCCCTTTGGATGTGTTTTTTAACAACAGCCAAAGGGATTATTAATTTTAAAATCATTCTAAAATGAAGTTGTATAATTTTTTTCGTGTAGAATTTGTTTTTCTACTGCTTTTTTTTGTATCCTGTTCAAAGGATGATACACCAGCAACATCCCCTCCTTCTACTCCAGTAGTAGAAAAAATAACTTGGCCATTGGGAACACCTAAACTCAAAGTTGTTGGTAAATACCTTCAAGATCCATGCGGGAATATCATTAAATTACATGGTGTTGCAATGACTCCTAGTCCTTGGTTTAATGGTGGAGCAGTTGGTGAATGGCGTTGGAATAATTATGATGTGGCAGGTTGCTTACAATATAATAATGCTATAATAGATAAATTATCTGATGCAAAACAAGGTTGGTACCTTAATTATGTTAGATTGCATATAGATCCTTACTGGACAAATAATTTAGGGATTTCGGGCATTCAAGAAAATGATATTTCACAATTTAATATTGAGAGGTTTAAAGATGCAATAGACAAAGTGATTATTCCACTTATAGCACATGCAAAAACAAGAGGAATGTATGTTATTTTGCGTCCACCTGGTGTTTGTCCTGAGCAAATCGCGGTTGGTGGTGCTTATCAGGATTATTTAAAACTGATATGGGATTATATTTCAAAGCATCCTTCCTTAAAAAATTCAGATCATTTGATGTTTGAATTAGCTAATGAACCCATAAGAATTAAACTTCCGGACGGTACTTATGGCGCAAATACTCAAGCACATTTTGATCAGTTAAAATTATTTTTTCAACCCATCGTTAATATGATTAGAGCTAATGGTGCCAATAATATTCTTTGGATTCCAGGTTCTGGATGGCAATCACAGTATAAAGGATATGCTGTAAACCCTATTGAAGGCGAGAATATTGGCTATGCAGTACATATTTATCCTGGATATTGGGGAAAAGATAATAATGATCCTACTGTATTTAGAGCTAATTGGAATGAAAATATAAAACCTGTGGCCGATATAGCACCAATTGCTATTACAGAAATTGATTGGGGTCCAGATAAATACTCCGTTTGGGGAAAAGGTGGGCTAACAGGAACAGCAGGAGGATGGGGATTTGGTGCTAATTTTAAAGTGCTAACTGATGAATCTGCTAATGTAAGTTGGAATGTTTTGTCTCCAGAAAATCTTATCGATAAAGGGTCAGTTAATGGAGGAATTGCGTATGATAATAATCCACAGGCCTGTGCTAATGCTGTAAATATTTGGTTTAAAGAATATGCCAAAAAGCTGGTGATTTGTAAATAGTAACTATCATTTGTATTTTATAGAACGCTAGTTCATACATTACTGACCTATTTTATGTATGAAAAATAAAGAATTAAAAACAAGAATATTTCGGTAGCTATTAAGCCCCTTAGTGTTACAACATTTGGAATTAAAAGGCAATTCTAATATGGTCAATTAAAATACAATCAGTTGTTTTTTATCAGACTGAAGTTATTTGTTTTAATAAGAACAGTATAAATTCATTAAAAAATAAAGAGAAGTAAGTAATAGAACTATTAACTTTAAACATATGAAAATTTCATGAAAATGAATAAAAAGTAGCAAACTAGTATTATTTTTAAAAGTAGCAATAGGGGCTTTTTATTCTCTTGTCCCTCTTCGGATTAACGACTTTGTTGCTCAAAATAAAACTCTATACTATCATCTTCATAAGCATTTGCACTATCATTCTTTTTTACATCATCTACAACTTTTGCAAATAGATATACGTAGGTATCATCCCACATTTCTTTCATCATAAGGTGCTGTTCCAACAAGAATGGTTTTTGCATCAAAAGTTTTAATAGCAGGATCGTTCCATCCAGCATCAATAGTTCCGTCTTTTGTTGGAGCACTAAAAGACCTATAAACAGGTGTAACTTGCTGAACAACCTTGCCTTTAACAATATTTGATAATCCCTTTAAGGCTGTTGCATCTATTGCCTCAGCAGAAATGTAATAATCACCTCCAGAAACGTTGTTACATGTAAATGAATACGGAGCCGTTGCATCTTCACTTAGTAATACTTTTCCATTAAAAAACTGAACTTTAACTGCATCATTGTTGATGTCAGTAACCTCGGCAGTTATTATTATTGTTGCAGGTTCAGCGTATTATTTTTTATTTGTTGGACTTGTATTAGTCACACTTGGAGTGTTGGGATCTGCAGGAGTTTTCCAACTTTGAATCCACATATTGTAATCCGTGTTCGGATAAGGATGCTCGTGGATATCCGTATTAACAGTTTTATCCTCAAAAAGGAATTTATCCACAAATGCTTTTATTGCTGGAGTTTGAGTAGCTGGAACTGCACAGTGACCATGTCCTCCATCAATATAGAACCCAAATCTGTCTGAAATACCAAATTCCTTGTACACTTCCTCAGTTGCTCTAGCCGACACATAAGCGGATTCATTAGCCAGCCATTGAAAATCAGTATTTGCTGTTACTAATAATGCTCTTGGGGCTACCATGGCCATTAATTCATGATGATCGTGAGGCAAAACACTGGCTCTACCACTAAAAGTACTTCCCATATTGGGTAAAAACCAAGAATAGTTGGTGTTGTCTATTTTTTCAACACCAGGAGTAGTTTCAGATACACGCCAAGAAGGAGCTCCTCCTCCACCCGATTCTTGTGCGATAGTTAATGCGATACGTTCATCAAAAGCACCTGCAAATAATGCCATTTTACCAGCGTACGAACAACCTGTTACAGCAATATGGCTTACATCAGCGTTAATCTGAGCTTTTACTATTTCTATTCCGTCAATCAAGCGACTAACTCCCCAGGACCAAGCACTGTAATTACCCATAGTATAGGTATCAGCATCTGGATGAAATTGTGGATAGAGTTTAAAATATGGATCCGCTGCATTTCTACTTCCTTGCGAATAGGTTACTACCTGATTGTGAATGAATGGGATTTTGATTGCATTTGCAAAAAGGGTTGCAGGTAGGCTTCCTGTTCCACTGTTCATCCCTATTATTATAGGAAAAGGACCAGCACCTGTTGGGATGGTTACATTTGAAATTAAAGTAAGTGTTTGTCCATTTTCGACAACTACTACAGTTAGAACCCCACCAGTATAGGAAGCTGTAATATTAGCGGGACGAACGGGCTTCAATCCTATTTCATATTGTTGAATTTCGGCTTTAATTTCATTCCTTCTACATTCCCAATCATTGAAATTAGTTGACCTCCCACTTCCATTAGACCATGCAAAAGGATCAGGAAGCATTGGGTAGTTTATAAGATTGTTAGGTGAAGGAAGTGGAGTCGCAGCACAAGACACTCCTGTATTCTCACTATTATAAACAGCGGGGTGCTGTGCATAGGTATTGAATGTTATACATGCGCTTGTTATAAGCGCCAATAGGGTTAATTTTTTTTTCATTTTTAAAGGTTTTCCGTTAATTAATTATTTTGGTTTAATCCTATGATTCTCGTTTATAATCCATTGGAATTCCTTTAAATGATTTGTTTTGCACAATCGGTTGTGTTAATGACTTAAAAAAAATCAATTATCCTTACTTAGTATTAAGTATCTATAATTGATAGGCTTAGCTAATTTAAATAAAAATATTTATGAAACACAAGCGATTGTGTTTCGTTTTTAATTATTTCATATTGCTATTCAAATAATTAAGGAAGTTGCGAAGTTGTTATATTAGATAAATTGTTCATCAAAAAGGAGAAGCTTGATTTAATTTTAACAATTTATCTAATACAGTTTAAATCTTGTAAATTATATAAGATAGGGTTGTATCGTCACGATAGTTCCATCTTCATTATACTCAATTTCAGTTACCTTTATAGAACGTAAATGAGTTATTCCTTTTGATAAGCTAGAATCATGATAAAATAAATACCATTTCCCATTTACTTCACAAATGGAGTGGTGAGAAGTCCAACCCACAACAGGTTCAAGTATAACACCTTGATAAGTAAATGGTCCATAAGGAGAATCGCCTGTAGCATAACAAATATAATGGGAGTCACCTGTAGAATAAGAGAAATAGTATTTCCCATTGTATTTATGAACCCAAGCAGCTTCAAAAAACCTACGACTATTATCTCCAGCTAACAAAACAGCACCGTTCTCATCCAAAATTTGGATCTCTTTGGGTACCTCTGCAAATTCTTTCATGTCTTCTGAAAGCATCGCAATAATCGGACCCAAAGAAGCTTGATCTGCTGTTGGTTCTTCATTGGCTTCATCATAGGTATTATTTCTATATTTTTGCAATTGGCCTCCCCAAATACCACCAAAATACATATAGTATTTTCCGTCTTCATCTTCAAAAACAGCTGGGTCTATAGTATAACTGCCTTTTATGGCTTCCTTTTCGGCTAGGAAAGGACCAGCAGGAGTATCACCAATTGCCACACCAATTTGGAATATACCATCTCCACGTTTGGCAGGAAAATAAAGGTAGTATTTGCCATTTTTGTGAGCAGCATCAGGAGCCCACATCTGTCTTTCGGCCCAAGGAACGTCATTTACATGCAAGGCTAGTCCATTATCAACTGCAGGAGAATCTATAGCTTCCATTGAAATAACATGATAATCTTCCATTCCAAAATGATCTCCATTGTCGTTAAATGGGATTCCAGCGTCGATATCATGAGAAGGATAAATATATATTTTTCCGTTAAATACATGTGCAGATGGATCAGCAGTATACATGTGAGAAACTAAAGGTTGTGAAATCGCCTTATTATTTATTATTTCGAAATCCATATTTTCTGTACTTTCTTCAGGCATAATCGTATTTTTTATTTAATGTATACTAATTAAAGTCGTCGTTTTTTTAAATCAGCTTCTATTTCAACTTCCATTTTCTTATTGATTTCATAGAAAAATAAGAGCCCTACTCCTATTATAAATGGTATCGAGGGAATAATGCTTACCAATAATTTAATTCCATTTATAGCACTTTCTGCTTGTTGCAATGAATTGGGAACATAGTTAAATAAGCCTAAAACTGAAGTAGTCATTGCACCTCCAATACTCAATCCCGCTTTTAAACCCACCATCATTGCCGAAAAAATAATGGCCGTTGCTCTGCGATTATTTTTCCATTCAGAGTAATCTGCTACATCAGCGATCATAGCCCATAAAAGTGGGATTGTAATTCCATAGAAAAAACCGTGCAAAATTTGTGAAAAAAACATCAAAGCAACTGATGTAGGTGAAAAGAAATAAAAGGCAAGTATAAAAAGTGTTGAGATGAAAAGGAACAATCCAAATACGTTTCTTTTACCATATTTATCGGCTAAATTTTTAGACAATGTAATCCCAACTATCATAAAAATAATGCCGCCAGCATTAAACAATCCAAATCCAGCTGAAACAGGATCGTTTCCAAAAGTATTCAAACCAATTGTGGAAAGAAAATCTAAAATTGGTTGAATAAATAAAGCCAATTCCTCTTTGTCAACATAGTTTTCAAAATAGTAAACATAAGAGCCTCCTTTTATTGCTAAAGTAATAAATACTAATGTTGTGAGGCTTAACATAATGAGCCAAGGTTTGTTCTTTACCAAATCTCCTAAATCTTCTTTGACACTAGATTTTTGTTCTGATTTTGGAACTATTCGCTCTTTGGTTGTTAAAAAAGTAATTAATAACATTATAGTTCCCACGATAGCCAATACGGTCATTACTTTTTCAATTCCAATGGCTTTGTCCCCATTTCCGGCACTTTTGATAATTCCTAACATAAACACTTGAACAAAAAATTGAGCAAACATCACAGCTACAAATCGGTAGGAGGACAAACTATTTCTTTCTGACATATCACCAGTAATTACTCCACTTAAAGCAGAATAAGGTAAGTTGTTGGCAGCATAAAGCATCAATAAAAAAGTATAGGTTACCACAGCATAAATTACCTTTCCATGATAGGAGAAATTGGGAGTGGTAAAAGCCAATAATGCAATAACTCCTAAAGGTACAGCCGACCATAATATCCATGGTCTAAATTTTCCCCAACGAGAGTTCGTTCTATCTGCTAATACTGCAATAATTGGATTAAATACAAAAGCAGCTATTAATCCAACAACTAACATTATTATGGATGCATGTTTTGGAGATAAACCATAGATATCGGTATAAAAATAAGCTAAATAGGTCATTAAGGTTTGAAACACCAAATTTGCGGCGAGATCTCCTAAACTGTATCCAATTTTTTCTTTAATTGATAATTTTTGTGAAGTAGTGTTCATGAAGTTATTTTTTTTCTTTTTGTTTTAAACTCAAAACTTGATAATATGCTTTCTTTGGTTCTAAATTGGTATCAAATAGTAAAGGATAGTCAGTTCTTCCCCTAATAGGGAAGTTATTTAACCACGATTGAGAATCATTTACTCCCCAAAAAGTTACTCTACTTATTTTGTCTTTGTGTTTTAAAAATAATTTAAAGATTTCATTATAGCGTTGAGCAAGTTTAACTTGCATAGAATCTGGTAAAGTTTTAGGGTAGGGATTCATCTTTTCATTATTTTCAAATCTTTGGCTTACATCTGCGCCTTGTAATCCATAAGGACTTGGTAAAACGGATACATCAAGTTCTGTAATAGACACTTTTACTCCCAAATTAGAATATGCAATAATACTTTTTTCAATTTCTTCAATTTTTGGACTATCAAGATGCCAATGTCCTTGCATTCCAATACCATCAATTTTAACTCCTTTTTCTTGTATTTTTTTTACCATTCGAATTACACCCTCTCTTTTTGCTGGATTAGTCATGCTGTAATCATTATAATATAGGTCGACTTTAGGGTCAGCTGCCGCTGCAAGTTGGAACGATTTTGCAATAAAATCTTCTCCAAGTACTTTTAAAAACACCGATTTTCTTAAACTTCCATCATCGTTAACGGCTTCATTGACTACATCCCAGGAATCAATTTGTCCTTTGTATTTTTTTACAATAGTAGTAATGTGATTTTCTAATGCTGCATTCATTTCTGCGCTGTCTTTTATTTCAGAAAACCACTTAGGTAATTGACTATGCCAAATTAAAGTATGACCATGAATAAACATTTTGTGTTTTTTTCCGAAAGCAACATACTTATCTGTTGTTTCAAAATTAAATTTGTCTTTTTCTGGATGAACAAACATCGATTTCATGATATTTTCAGAAGTAATAGCATTGAATTCTGTTGAAATCAATTTAGTGACTTTTGGGTCTTTCTCTTCAATTTGACTTTCATCTAGTGCTGTTCCTATGTAAAAGTCACCGCTGAATGCATTTTTAAGCGAAACGGTTGAATCAGTTTTTTTTTGTACCGATGAGCAACTACTTAATGCAAGTGTTGCTGTTACTAGTAATAATAGGGTTTTACTTATTTTCATTATTTTTTTGATTTATATTTAGTTATTTTAATCCTTCAAGAAATCCGGTATAGGCAGCTTTGTATCCATAATTTGAGTCAAACAATAATGGCCATTCATATTCTGTTACGACAGGCCAACCTCTTAACCAAGAGTCATTATCTCTAACTCCCCAAAATGTAATTCCAAATCTTTGGGCACTTGGAATTGTTTTATACAAAACCGCTATGCTTTTATACTTTTCCTTTTGAGCATTTGATCTTTCTGCGGTAAAAGAAGTTAACGCTAAATCTCTATTGACAGACATATCCAATTCAGAGAAATGAATTAATAATCCAGTACCCACAAGAGGTGACAAAGTTGTACTTATGGTCGCTATGTCAGGATAAGAATAGCCTACGTGCATTTGAGAACCAATTCCATCTATAGGAATAGCTCTTTTTTTGAAATCGGCCACCATATCAACCACACTCTTAACTTTTGATGTTTGACTGTCTAAATTATAATCATTGTAAAATAATTTAACTTCGGAATTAGCTTCTTTGGCCCAAGTGAAGCATTTGGCAACGTAGTCTGGTCCTAATTTAGCATAAAACGGGCCTGCAAGAGCCTCGTTTGTAAAGGCTTCATTTACAACATCCCAACTTGCTACAACTGACTTTCCATCGGTGGTTTTGGCAAGAGCAAAATGTGCTACCGTTGCTTTTATATATCCCTTCACTTGTGCTTCAAATTCTACATCTGTTCCTGTGAAATTTTTTAACCACGTAGGTATTGATGCATGCCAAACCAAGGCATGCCCATGAACTCTAAATCCATTTGCTTTAGCATAAGCTACAATTGCATCTCCTCTACTAAAATCATAGGTGTTTTGTCCAGTAAACATTGCTCCCATTTTCATGTCGTTTTCCGCTGTGATGCTGTTGAATTCTTTATTTAATATAGAGGTAAAATTATTATCAGAACCAGATAGTCTGTTCGCAGAAACAATATTTCCTATAGGAAATGTAGCGGCTGCTTTTAAGGTAATAGCATTGGGCGCAGGAGTTGGTTTTGGCGTAGTGTATACTTGGTCAGTTTCTAATCCTCCGCCACAACTTACTATGGTCGTGGCAATAATTATTGCAAATGCTGATGAAATTTTGTTGATGTTCATATTCAATAATTTATTTTAGGTTTTGGTTAATTTTTTATGTTAAAATTTTCAGGAGGACCTAAATTTGTTTTTTTTAATTCGCTTTTTTCGGTTTCTATAATAATTTTTTGAAGTACTAAGCCCTCATCGATTCTATAGTAATTTAAAATATGATTTCCAGGAGTTGCAATCTTAAATTCAGTAGTAACTACTTTAATGCTTTCAGAAACATTTTTATCCCAGTATTTAGGAACTTTACCATTGTAATCAAAAATATAAGGATCTGAATCGTAATTTACTTTCACAGGGTTTTCCTTGTCAAAAGATAAACCAAAATACATACCTTCTCTTGTAGAATAATTAATCGTTGGAGAAAAATACATGCTCACTTTTACAGTTCCTGTATTTTTAAAATTTACATTGTAAGAAAGTTTTGGTGAATTGGCATTTAATTCAACTCTACCTTTTTTGATAGGTAAAGAAATGACAGATGAGTTCGTTTTACCTAAGTTTTCAACCGTTTCCCATTTATAAGTTTCAGGTTCAGTTTTGTCTGCATAATGTTCTGCATCTATAGCAATGAATCCGTTGTTTTCTACAAAACCAACATTACCTTCTCGTTTTTCATTGATGATTTTAATTAGAATTGGAATGCTTTTACCATTTCCAGAAACTACAATTGTGCTCGTTTGAGTACCTTGTGGCGCTTTTTCCCAAATGATTCCTACTTTTATACGCTCTTGTTGGTCAATCGCTCCTTTCGATTTAGAAAATTTAATCCAATCTGATTTGGAAAATATAGAAAAATCAAAAGGTTTTGTTCCTCTATTAAAGATATCAATATAGGACGAAGTGTTGTCAAGTGAATTAAACGCTGGCAATATGGATTCTTCAGTTGCATTTGGCCACCATTCAGTAGTTCCTTCAATAGTAACACCCATTTCAGCTGCACTTGGAATGCTAATGGTTTTTGTTGCAGGTATGATATTCGTTTTAGGATCTGACCAAATTGTATAACCAATATGGGTTTGCGACATCATGTGATTCCATTTGCCATTTGCCATTGTTGTATTGTAATAATCCGAAAGCTCAGCATCATTATCAAACAATGTTTTTACTTTGGTGGCATAATTGTTTGTCGCTGCTCTTCCTTGGCTTGCATACAGGCTGTTTTTTGCAACAGCAACATTCAATTCATGTAAATTGGCACTTGCTAGAACAGGATATAAAACCAATTGATAAAAAGCATCTCTAAATTCAGCGGGCAATTGATTATTTACTTCTTGCGCTTTTTTTGCCAAAGCATTATACTCTGAAACGGCCGTTTCAGCCTCGTTATAATCCGTTAGGCTATAGGTTGTAGCATTTAATAATTCGGGTTTTTTTCGTGCATTGTACTTGCTGTACATTTTCAAAAGTGTAGCAATAGCTGTTGCATTTTGCTCTCCAAAATTAGCCGAAGCCCATTGGGTATAATAGTCTTGTAAATTACCAGCATTCCAAGCTTCTGGATTCCAGGCATAATCCATGAAAAATTCAAGCGGAAATTCTACGGGTTTAATATCTCCTACATTCACAATCCATATTTGATTGACATCATGCTCATAAGCCAAATGCATTTGCTCCCAAGTGCGTTCGATTTGGTTGGTGTTAATCCATTTATAACTTCTTGGACCACCCACATAATCAAAGTGATAGTAAATTCCATAACCGCCTTTACGAGGTTTCGCATCTAATTCAGGCAATTTTCGTAAATTTCCCCAATTGTCATCGCACAGCAATAGCGTTACATCATCTGGAACTTGCATGCCTTTGTCATAATAATCCTGAACTTCTTTGTATAAAGCCCACATTTGTGGCGTTTGATCCGCAGGTTTTTTGGTCACACTACTGATAATTTCACGCTGTGTTTTTACAATATTTTCCAAAAGGCTAATTGCAGTTCCTTCGGTCATGGGTTCATCACCATCGCCACGCATCCCGATGGTTACCATGGTTTCTTTGTTGCCCATTCGTTGCATTCCCTCTGTCCAGAATTTTTTTAAACCCTCAGGATTTTTATTAAAATCCCATGCTCCATTAACGGCTTTGTTCCATTCTCCATGGGCTTTTGCTAATGGTTCGTGGTGCGAAGTTCCCATTACAATCCCGTATTCGTCCGCTAAAATTCCGTTTTGTGGATCATCAGCGTAAAATTTTTCACTCCACATGGCAGGCCATAAATAATTGCCTTTCATTCTGAGAATTAACTCAAAAACGGTATCGTAAAATTTAGCATTAAATTTTCCGTAATTGTCACGAACCCATCCTGTTAGTGCGGGAGCTTCGTCATTGATAAAAATGCCTCGGTATTTCACCTTTGGTTCCCCTAAGCTATGAATTCCTGAAAGAGCATGTAATTCTGATTGCTTTTTTGCGGGAACATCAGCCCAAAAATGCCAAGGCGAAACCCCAATTTGACTTGATAAATCATAGATACCATAGATTGTTCCGCGTTTGTCAGATCCAGCAATAACTAAGGCTCTTTTGATAGATTTCGTTGGGTTTTCTACAATTTGAGTAGTAAATTTTTCCCATTTCCCATGCAGTTCTGCGGGGTTTATTTTTCCTTCTTTGGCTAATTGATCGATGATGGTACTGTGTCCTAGTGTACCAATTATTATAGCATATTCAACCCCTGATTTGTTGTTTTGAATTCTGTTTGGATGTAAATTAGTAACAGCGAAAATGTCATTTTCTAAATGTCCTACCACACGTAAAACTCCCCCATAATCATTATCACTGATTACAATTGATGCCAATTTGCCTTTTGATGCAATGGGGAAACTTCCTTTTGAAGCTGAGTTTGTAACATATTTATTAGGATTGATAGCATAGGTATTAGTAGCCATCAAAACCAATAAAGGAAAAAGCAAGCAATAAATATATTTCTTTATACTATTTTTCATTTATTTCATTTTATGTAGAAGACCCATTTCTAAACCTCTTAATTCCGCTAATCCTTTCAATCGTCCCACTAAGGAATATCCGGGGTATTGTTCTTTTCCGTCTTCTATTGAATGTAAAAAACCATGATCAGGACGCATTGGCAAACTGATATTTCTTTTTTGCATCAGCACAATCAATTTTTCCATAATACTTGCAATTGGATTATCCCCATACAAATGTTCGGATTCTCTAAAAATCGCTTTACTGTCTCGAGTCACATTTCTTAGATGTAAAAAATGAATGCGATCGCCGTAATTGTCAATCACTCTTTCTAAATCATTTGTAGGGTCGGCACCTAATGAACCAGTGCAATAACACAATCCGTTGGCATTTATAGGGACAGCTTCAAATAGTAGTTTTAAGTCGGCTTCGTTGCGTACGACTCGTGGTAATCCTAAAACGGAAAACGGGGGGTCATCTGGATGAATTGCTAGTTTTACACCCAATTCTTCGGCAACTGGAGCGACTTCGGATAAAAAGTATATCAAATTGGCTCTAAGAGTATTGTCGTCTATATGAGTGTAATTTTCGAGTAAGCTTAAGATTTGCTCCTTTGTAAAATTGATTTTACTTCCCGGCAATCCTAGCAATACATTTTTAAATAACAAAGCTTTTTCGTCTTCAGAAAGTAGGTTTCCATACGCCAAAGCGATTTGTTTTTCTTCTTCCGTATAATCGTTAGCTACATTAGGTCTTTGTAATAAAAACAAATCAAAATAGTTAAAAGCAACTTGATTGTAAAGTAAGGCTTTGCTACCATCTGGATTTTCAAAAGCATGATGAGTTCGTACCCAATCCAAAATCGGCATAAAGTTATAAGTAATGACTTTGATACCACATTGAGCTATATTCTTTATACTAATCTTATAGTTTTCGATGAAAAGCAAGTAATCGCCGTTGGCTTTTTTAATATCCTCGTGAACTGGTAAACTTTCAATCACCGTCCATTCCATTCCCGCATTTCGAATAATTTCTTGTCGCACTTGTATCGCTTCAACTGTCCATACATCACCAACAGGAATTTCATGTAAAGCGGTTACTATACCACTTACGCCACATTGACGAATATCTTGTAATGAGATGGCATCATTAGGTCCGAACCACCGCATTGTTTGTTGCATTTTTTTCATTTACAATCTAAAATTAAAATCCAATACTATTTCCACCATCAACAGGAAGAATTGTTCCCGTTACAAATTTGGATTCACTTGTAGCAAAATAAAATACTGCATCTCCAATATCCGAAGGTTCTCCTAAAATTCCCATTGGAGTCCTGGAAAGCACCTTGTTTTTTCTTTCTGGGTCACTGTCTAATGCTTTTGCTGACATTTTTGTTTTGATAAAACCAGGTGCTACACAATTGACACGAATTCCCATTGGAGCTAGTTCTACTGCCATGGCTCTAGTCATTGCTTCAATCGCACCTTTACTAGCTGTATAAGCAATTACCTTTGGAATACCATATTGTGACGCCATTGAACTGATGTTGACAATGCTTCCACCTCCATGATTTTGCATCACTTTTACCACTTCACGGCTTACTGCAAAAACACTTTTTAAATTAGTATGAATAATGGACTCGAAATCTTCGTCCGTTACCTCAATAAATTCTTTTTTAGAATTGATTCCTGCGTTGTTTACTAAAATGTCAATGTTACCACCTTTGGCAATATCAGCTATCATGGCTGGAATTCCAGCTAAATTATTCAAATCATATAAAACTGGAATCGCATTTGCACCAATTTCGGCGCAAGCTTCCTCTGTTTTTTCTTTTGTTCTTCCTATTATAAAAGTGGTAATACCGTTATCACATAATTTTTTAGCTGTTGCAAAACCTAAACCAGAATTACCTCCTGTTACTATTGCTATTTTTGTATTCATATTTTTTTTAAGTTTAATCGGTTAACTGTTTAATTGGTTAATTGTGAAATGCCAAAGCGATTAAACAGTTAGCCAGTTGAACTTATATATTTTTTTTATTGCCATTGAAATTGCAATTGATTTTGAACTCAGTTATTTCCCGGTGCGAAAGGGAATTTTAAAGATTTAAAATACTCTAATGAATGTACTGGTTTTTCAACTCCTTTTGGTAATTCTTTTCCAGAAAATTGTTGAAAATACAACAAGCAGGCATCGCGCCACCATTTGGCTTCTTTTTGTTGAATATGGAGTAGCATCTGCACTTCTTTAAAACGATTTTCGTCTACATACGATTTCATTTTTTCCCAAGTCGTTTGCATTGTTGTCACTTGATTTACCCCTTCTTGGTATTTCAATGCCAATCCATTCCATAGGGTTTCTCCGTTTTTCAATTTGTAATCCCAGGGCAAATGATGAAACCATAGCAAGTTTATTTCAGGGCAAGTGGCAACGTTGTTATATTGTTTTGCTACTTCTGGAGCGTATTGTGCAGTAGCATTACTTCCTGTCGAAGAACGGTCAAAACCAATTCCATTATTATCTGCTTTATGATAATATACCGGATTCCATTCTGGTCTCGATAAATCACTAACCCATGGCCCTGGTCCATAGTGATGTCCTGTGTCCATAATGTGATGCAATCCTAGCGGTGTCATATAATTGACTACTGCTTCTCTTGAATCTAACATCATTTTTAGTACAGGACTTACAAAATTGGGATTATTAGAAAAAGTCATTCGCAACCATTCATTGGCAATAGTCTCCGAATCTAAACTGGGGTTCCAAGCCAAACGCCCGAAACCATACCAATTGGCTTGTGCAAAAGGATGACCTGTCCAATTTAAATCATTTCCAATATTTGCTACTCCTGCTATTCCAGTAAGTTTGTGTTGATCAAGGGAACCTTCAATAATTTTAGCAACAGTTGATCCTTTTCCTTTGCTATAGGTATCTGCTTCTAAAACTTCTTGGTATAATTTTGGGAGATAAACTAAATGGGTGCTAAAACCCAAATATTCCTGAGTAATTTGAAATTCCATCATCAAAGGTGTTTTTGGCATTGCTCCAAACATAGGATGAAATGGTTCTCTAGGTTGAAAATCGATTGCTCCATTTTTTACCTGTAGAATGACATTGTCTCTGAACTTTCCGTCATAAGGAACAAATTCGCTGTAGGCTTGTTTGGCTCGGTCATCAGCATCATGTTCTGAGTATACAAAGGCTCTCCACATTACAATTCCGCCAAAAGGAGCCAAAGCATCAGCTAGCATATTAGCACCATCTACATGGTTTCTACCATAATTTTGTGGACCTGGTTGTCCTTCTGAGTTGGCTTTAACTAAAAATCCGCCAAAATCTGGAATTTGTTTGTAAATTTCGGATGCTTTATCTTTCCACCATTGTTGTACTGCAGGATCATATGGATCGGCAGTTTTTAATTTTCCTATTTCAATCGGTGCTGAAAATCGAGCAGTTAAATAAACTTTAATTCCATACGGTCTAAAAGCATCCGCTAAAGCCTTTACTTTTTCTAAATACAGTGGCGTCAATATCAATGCATTCGCATTCACGTTGTTTAAAACCGTTCCATTAATTCCAATTGAGGCATTGGCACGAGCATAATCAATATAACGTTGGTCAATAAAATCAGGTAATTTTTGCCAATTCCAAAGCGATGCTCCAGCATAACCGCGCTCTACTGATCCATTAAGATTGTCCCAATGATTCAGTACTCTAACATTAATTTTTGGAGAATCAATTATGGCTAAATTATCAATTGATTGATTGGTTTGAATCATTCTTAAAAAATGATAAACCCCATATAATACTCCAATATCTGTTTTGGCAGTTATTACCAATAGTTTTTTATTGTTGCTAGTACTTGAAATTATATAACCTTCATTGTTTATTGAAGTTATTTGTGATGCCAACTGCTGTTTCAAATTATCGTCAAGATTGCTAATAGAGCCAATTACTATAAGCCCTTTCGAGTCACTATTTTTTTCTATATTAATTCGAGAAGACAACATGCTTTGCAACCCTAATTGAAGTTCTTTTTGAGCAATTTGAATTGTTTGAGATTCACCAAAAGCAGTAATTCCTTTTATTTGAGAAGTATAAGTGTTTACTAAATTTACATTTTCAATAGGGTAATATTGTAACCACAATTTATAATCTTCCTGTGCCGTAGTACTTTCGCCTATTCCAAAAAAACAAAAGAATAAAAAAAGAAGCTTTTGAAAAAAATTAAATAGTGTAAATTGTAACTTCATTATTTTTATAGTTAAATTTATTTTAAAAAACTTAATTAATTTATTGTCTGAAAAAAAAATCAAGCATATTATACTATTATTAGTATATTTATTTATATTTGCAATCGGTTGCGTAAAAGTAATACTTTATATGAATAATAAAAATATTTTTGGATAAATATTTCTCATACACATAAATAAACCTAATAAAAAATGTGAACTAATTAGGAAAAGTATGTTTATTTTGACTAATTCAGAAAATAATATTATTAATATTTGCAATCGGTTGTGTAAAAGTGTAGTTTTGAATTTAAATATAAATCCTACTTTTTTACAATACTACCATCTTACTGATTATCAACTAAACTTATAGATATAAACCTTATGAAAACAAAATTATTCTCATTAATTAAGCTAGTAGTACTTTTAATATTTGTCTCCTCTAATAGTCAAACTACCGCAAAGACTGATGCCAAAAATTTTGAAACATTTGCATTTTACAATCCTTCACTATCTATTGATACTAGAGTAAACGATTTAATTTCTAGACTAACATTAGAAGAAAAAGCCAATCAAATGATGCATAATACCTCCGCAATCGAAAGATTAGGTATTCTTCCTTATAGTTACTGGAACGAAGCCCTTCATGGTGTAGGTCGATCGGGCGTTGCCACTATTTTTCCACAAGCTATTGGACTCGGTGCTACCTTCGATAATGATTTGGCCTATAGGGTTTCTTCAGCAATTTCGGATGAAGCTAGAGCAATGCACAATATAGCTAAATCCAAAGGCTTTAATTTGCAGTATGATGGATTAACTTTTTGGACCCCGAATATTAATATCTTTAGAGATCCTCGCTGGGGTCGTGGCCAAGAAACCTATGGTGAAGATCCGTTCTTGACGGCTACAATTGGGACTGCTTTTGTAAAAGGCTTGCAAGGAAATAATCCAAAATACTTAAAAACGGCTGCTTGCGCCAAACATTTTGCAGTACACAGCGGACCTGAAAAATTACGACACGAATTTAATGCAGAGGCCAGCCCAAAAGATTTGTGGGAAACTTATTTACCCGCTTTTAAGGCTCTTGTTGAAGCTGATGTCGAAGCAGTAATGTGTGCTTATAATAGTACCAATGGTGCTCCTTGTTGTTCAAATAATCATTTAATTACTGATGTTTTAAGAAATCAATGGCATTTTAAAGGGCATGTTGTGAGTGATTGCTGGGCAATTCAAGATTTTTATACTCCAAAAGGAAAAGGTGGTCACGGTGTTGTAAAAACTGAAGCCGAAGCTGCTGTATTAGCCGTAAAAAGTGGTGTCAGTCTCAATTGTGGAAATTCATATGAAGCGCTACCAGATGCTGTAAAAGAAGGCTTGATAACTGAAAAAGAAATTGACAAACAATTAGCAATATTGCTTCGAACCAGATTTAAATTAGGTTTGTTTGATCCTATGGGAAGTAACCCTTTTGATGCAATATCGTATAATGTTGTAAATAGCTCAGAGCATCGATCATTAGCGAAAGAGGTGGCTCAAAAAAGTATGGTATTGTTAAAAAATAATGGAATTTTACCCTTAAAAAATAACTTATCAAAATATTTTGTTACTGGTCCAAATGCAACTAGCATCGAAGTGCTTTTAGGAAATTATTATGGTATTAATCCCAATATGGTAACTATCTTAGAAGGAATTACCTCGGCAATCAGTCCTGAAAGTCAATTGCAATATAGATTAGGTGCTATGCTGAATCAAAAATCGATCAACCCAATAAATTATGCCACTGGGAATGCAGGAAATAGCGATGTTACAATTGTAGTATTAGGTGTTTCGAGCACGTTAGAAGGTGAAGAAGGCGATTCGATAGATTCGGATACAGCCGGTGATCGATTAAATTATGATTTACCAGAAAATCAAATAGAATACCTAAGAGATTTAAGAAAAGCTGCTGATAAAAACACTGAAGATAAAAAACCAATCATTGCAGTAATAACAGGTGGAAGTCCTATGAATCTGGCTGAAGTTCAAGAATTAGCTGATGCCGTTTT
Source organism: Flavobacterium cellulosilyticum (assembly GCF_004349355.1). GTDB lineage: Bacteria > Bacteroidota > Bacteroidia > Flavobacteriales > Flavobacteriaceae > Flavobacterium > Flavobacterium cellulosilyticum. The sequence continues at coordinate 531,133 of NZ_SMFK01000001.1, forward strand.
GTTAGTTTGGTACCCTGGTGAAGAAGGCGGAAATGCTGTTGCGGATATCCTTTTTGGGAAAATTTCTCCATCTGGGAAGTTACCCATAACCTTCCCAAAATCATTAGATCAATTGCCTCCTTTTGAAGATTATTCTATGAAAGGACGAACCTATAAATATATGAATGTAGATCCAATGTATCCTTTTGGGTTTGGATTGAGCTACACCAATTTTACATATGGAGAAGCAAAAGTAGCATCAACTAAAATCTCCAAAAAAGACAATCTTAAAGTGGCTGTAAATGTTACAAATTCCGGAAAAGTACCATCAGAGGAAGTGGTACAATTGTATGTTACGGATTTAAAAGCATCTGTAACAGTTCCAAATTTTCAATTAATGACTATGAAACGAATTGCTCTAAATCCTGGAGAAACAAAAGAAGTTGTTTTTGATCTTACGCCAAAAGCATTCGAAATGGTTAAAAATGATGGTTCACGAACAATAGAATCGGGTGATTTTAAAATTTATATCGGTGGTTCCAGTCCAATGAAACGTAGTTTTGAACTTGGTGCTCCAAAAATGGCAGAAAAAATAATTACAGTAAACTAATTTGATAAAAACACACATAATGAAAAGATTCAAAGTACTATTATTGGTCCTTATTTCAGTACAATCCTTTACTCTTTTGGCTCAAATTAAATTGCCTAAATTAATCAGCAATGGATTGGTATTGCAACGAAATGAAAAAATAAAAATATGGGGTTGGGCTGCTCCAAAAGAACAAATCAAATTAGAATTTAAATCTAAAACCTATACTACATCGGCAGATGTAAAAGGTAATTGGAGTATTTTATTGCCTGCACAAAAAGCGGGTGGCCCCTATGAAATGACGTTAAAAGCAAGTAATCAAATTACATTAAAAGACATTCTTTTTGGCGATGTTTGGGTATGTTCAGGTCAATCGAATATGGAACTGCAAATGGAGCGCCTAAAGGAAAAATATTTCGAAGAAATAAAAAACTCCAAAAACAATGAAATCCGACAATTTACCGTACCCGATAAATATGATTTTAAAAGCCCTCAAAACGATGTTGACTCTGGAAATTGGGTTGCAGCGAATCCAGAAACAGTTTTAGAATTTTCAGGAGTTGCTTACTTTTTTGCGAAAAAAATTTATGAAAAAGAACATATTCCTATTGGATTAATTAATTCCGCTTTAGGAGGTTCGCCAGTAGAGTCTTGGATGAGTGATGAAGCTTTAAAAGCATTTCCTAATGCCTATGATGAAGTCCAAAAATTTAAAAACGATCAGCTTATTGCTGATATTGAAGCCAGCGATAAAAAACGAAATGACGATTGGTATGCATTAGTCAATGCAACAGATAAAGGGTTAGCGGATGAAAATCAAAAATGGAGTCAGGCCCGTTTTGATGATACAAATTGGAGCAAAATGGCTATTCCAGGATATTGGAAAGACCAATCCATTGGTAATGTAAACGGTGTAGTTTGGTTTAGAAAAGAAATAGAAATACCCGAATCGATGGCAGGCAAACCAGCTAAATTAATGCTTGGACGAATTGTAGACCAAGATTTTGTTTATGTTAATGGAGAAATGGTAGGAACAACAGGTTATCAATATCCTCCAAGAAGATATGAGGTGAAACTGGGGATTCTGAAACCAGGAAAAAACACCATTGCTATTCGAGTGATCAATAATAGTGGTAATGGAGGTTTTGTTAATGACAAGCCGTATTATTTGGCTGTGGCCAATGATACCCTAGATTTAAAAGGGGAATGGAGATACAAATTAGGAGCAGAAATGAAACCTTTGGCTGGACCAACATTTATTCGTTGGAAACCAGAAGGACTTTACAATGCCATGATTGCTCCTTTATTAAATTTAAAAATCAAAGGGGTGATTTGGTATCAAGGAGAATCTAATACCGGAAATCCAACTGGATATACTCAATTATTTACTACTATGATAAACGATTGGAGATCCAAATGGAATCAAGGCAATTTCCCTTTTTTATATGTTCAACTAGCCAATTATATGGACCACCATCCCAATCCTATAGAAAGTAATTGGGCCGCTTTGCGACAAGCACAATTAGAATCACTTCGAGTACCAAATACGGGAATGGCCGTAACAATAGATATCGGAGAATGGAATGATATTCATCCATTAAATAAAGAAGCTGTTGGAAACCGTTTGGCTTTTTTAGCCCGAAAACTTGCCTATGGGGATGCCAACGTTGTTGAATTAAGTCCAATTCCTTTGAGTACTGAATTCAAATCGGACAAAGTAATTGTTACTTTTAAAAATGTAGATGGCGGATTGATTGCAAAAAATGGATCTGAACTAAAATCTTTTGCTATTTCTAATGATGGCAAAAACTTTGTATGGGCAAATGCCAAAATTGTAGGCAAAACAGTGGAAGTTTGGAATGACAAAATAGATAATCCAACGAATGTAAGGTATGCTTGGGATGAAAATCCGGTCGAAGCTAATTTGTTTTCTAAGGAACGACTTCCAACAACTCCATTTGAAGTAAAAAAGAAATAATAAAATGGTTAAATCTTATCTAAAATAGCGTTCCATTATATTTTTTTTGAAGATTCACGAACAAGAACCTCGGTATTTAAAAAAGTAATTTCTTTAATCTCGTGCCTTTTGAGTGATTTTAAATTTTTCAAAATAATTTCTGCAGAAGCTTTTCCCATTTTTGATGCAGGATGGGTTATTGTAGACAAATTAGGTTCAATTATATGTGAAATAGGGTCGTTATTAAAACCGATAACGGCCAATTCTTCAGGTATTTTAATACCTCTTTTTTTAGCGGTTTGTATTGCACTTACGCCAATAATATCCCCTGAAGCAAAAATTCCATCGGGCGGATTCGGCAAGTCAAATAGAATATTACTTTCCCTCTCCCCTTCTTCATAAGAAACCGATTTTAAATTGACGATTAATTCTTCCTCTATAGGTAAATTAAAATCCTTTAATGCATCTTTATACCCTCTTTTCCTTTCACTATATAAATTTCCAAACTCAGAACCTGCGGTAAGATGTGCAATTCGAGTACAACCTTGTTCTATAAGATGTTTTGTTGCTTTATATCCAGCGGCATAATTGTCTATTATAACACGAAAAGTATTGAAATCTTTTGGTACCCTATCGACAAAAACTAATGGAATATTACTGGTTACAAATTGCTGAAAATGGGATGTATCACGGGTTTCCATTGATAATGAACATATAACTCCGCTAACTCGACTGCTGTATAAGGATTTAGCCATACTTACTTCCTCTTTATACGAGTCATGGGATTGCATTATAATTACATTGTATCCAGATTTTCGGGCTGTTATCTCTATTCCACTAATCAATGAGGAAAGAAAGGGTTGGGTAACTGTTGGAATTAATACTCCAATAGTATTCGATTTGTTTCCTCGCAAACCAGCAGCCAAAGTATTAGGGACATAGCCCATTTCTTCTGCAGTCTTTTTTACTTTTTTTATTGTTTTAGCACTAATTGTTGGATGATCTTTTAAAGCTCTTGAAATTGTTGAGGTGGCAAGATTTAATTTTTCAGCAATGTCATAGATCGTTATATCCTTATTTTCTTCCATAATTTAAAAACTGAGTAAGTAACAAATATACATTTTTTTAATAAATAGCATTCTGATTACTCCCTAAAATAAAATTGTACTTTACTAAAAAAATAATATATTTGAAATTGAAAATTATTCCTAAAAAATCATCGTATGTCAATATTCATTTCAAAATGCTTAAAAACATTTTCTGTACTTATTTTACTGACTTCAACATTTTCATGTAAAAAAATTTTCCAAAAAACACAACCGATTGCGTATTCTGAATATGCGGCTTTTGATTGGTTTGAATATCAAGGAAAAGATGCTGTCTTTAAATCTATCTCAAAATCAGATGATGAATATCTTAATCCAATTTTAGCGGGTTTCTATCCTGATCCAAGTATTTGCAGTGCTAATGGTAAGTATTATTTAATTACCTCTTCATTTGTCTATTTCCCGGGACTTCCAATTTTTGAAAGTGTTGATTTAGTCAATTGGAAACAAATAGGTCATGTGATAGATCGTAAAGAGCAAGCTGATTTTTCTGGAGCGGGTGTTTCCGAAGGGTTGTATGCACCAACAATCCGTTATAACAAAGGACAATTTTATGTTATTTGTACTAATGTGAGTGGAGATGGTAATTTTATAGTTACTGCGACAAATCCTGCAGGTCCATGGTCTGACCCTATTGTTATTCCAGGAGTTAATGGTATTGATCCCGATATTTTCTTTGATGAAGACGGCAAAGTGTACATTACGCATAATGGCCCACCACCCAACAATATTTCGATACATAATGGACATAGAGCCATCTATATGTTTGAGTATGATCTAAAGAATCATACCATTGCAAGCGAATCAAAACTTATTGTGAACGGCGGGACTGATATGGCTATAAAACCAGTTTGGATTGAAGCCCCGCATATTATAAAAAAAGACCAATATTATTATTTGATTTGTGCACAAGGAGGAACTGCCTATGAACATTCTGAAGTGGTATTTAGAAGTAAAAATGTGTACGGTCCCTATTTGAGTTATGAGCATAATCCAATATTGACGCAAACATTTCTAGACCCCAATAGAAAAAACGAAATCTCAACTTCAGGTCATGCTGATTTTGTTCAATTACCTAATGGTGATTGGTGGTCCGTGTTTTTAGCTTGTAGACCTTACGGAATGGAATTGTACAATACCGGCAGAGAAACATTCATGATGCCTGTAGAATGGAAAGAAGGTTGGCCTACAATTGTTGATGGGAAAAAACCATTGCCTTTTGTGAACAAAAAACCAAATTTGTCTCCTTCTAAAGAAAACATTGCTCCAACTACTGGAAATTTTGTTTCACACGATGATTTTAATAATAATCAACTTGATTATATATGGAATTTTATCCGAACTCCTTTGGAGAAATGGTATGAATTAAGTGGTGGCAAACTATATATTAAACCACGTAAGGAATCCATTCATACTGAAACTAATTTTTCATTTATTGGAAGAAGACAACAACATTTGCAATTTGAAGCTTCTACGAAGTTGAATTATACTTTGACAAATACATTACAAACTGCAGGATTGGTGGCTTTTCAAAACGAAAAACAATATTTATTGCTCGGTAAACGTATCAATTCTGAAGGTAAAACAGAGGTATATCTTGAAGAAACAGCCGCAACTGTAAATGCTGGAAAATCAATTATTCTCGCAAAACAAGAATTAAAGGATACATCGAAAGACTTGTTTTTGAAAATTGAAGGAAAAACCCGTTACTATGATTTTTATTATAAGACAACCGAAAAAGGAGAATGGTTGCTATTAGCGAAAGACATTGATGCTGTGATACTAAGCACCAAAGAAGCCAAAGGTTTTGTTGGAACATATATAGCAATGTATGCATCATTAAATCATTTTGGAGAAAAATAAATAATGAACAATTTTTCTCCAAAAAGTTTTAAAATTTTTTAAAAAATATTTTTTCATATCAAAAAAATATATAATTTAGCAGAATGGAACAGAACAGTACGGAACTTGTAAATAGAAAAAAATTTACTTTTACTATTAATCATGAAAGTGACACCCCCAAGTACCAACAATTAGTTGATTCTATACATAATGCTATTGCTGAAAACATCCTGAACAAAGGTGATTTATTACCTTCAGTAAATCAAATTTGTAAAACAAATCAACTGTCTAGAGATACTGTATTTAAAGCTTACTCGATTCTAAAAGATCAAAAAGCTATTGAATCAGTCCCAAACAAAGGATATTATGTAGCTGGAGAAACTAGAAAAGTACTATTGGTTTTGGATACATTCAAAGCTTATAAAGAAGTTTTGTACCATTCTTTTGTCAATAATTTACCTGACAATATTATAACCGATGTACAATTCCACCATTATAATGTTGAAAATTTTAAAACCATTATCAACAATAGTATTGGCAAATATTATAAATATGTTGTCATGAATTTTGATCATAAAGAAGTGGCTTCAGCATTGAACCCAATTTCAAATGACAAGTTGCTATTAATTGATTGGAATATTCACTCAAAAGCTAAAAATAATTATGTTTTTCAGGACTTTGGAAAAGCTTTTTATGAATCTTTAAAAGGTGCTTTGGATTCCTTTAGAAAATACAAGGAAATTAATTTTGTGTATCCTAGTTACACGAATCACCCTATTGAAACAGTGACTTTTTTTAAAAAGTTTTGTGTTGATTTTAATTTAGAATTTGCAATTATTACCAATCCAAAACAATTTAAAATAGAAAAAAATAAGGCGTACATCAGTGTTAGCGATAGAATACTAGGTCAGTTTTTAGAGCAATGCCAAGAAAATAATTTTGAGCCTGGAACAGATGTAGGATTCTTATCTTATAACGAAACCCCGATGAAAAAATTCATTTACAAAGGCATTTCAGTTGTATCAACTGATTTCAAAGAAATGGGCACAAAAATAGCCGAGTTTGTAACAAGTGAAGAAACGATGCGATACTATGTATCGACAAATTTAATATTAAGAGATTCATTATAAATTATGTATTACATAGGATTTGACATTGGTAGTTCGTCTGTAAAAGCCGCTATCGTAGAAATTGCAACCGGAAAAAGCATTGGCGTAGTTCAAGAACCGGAAACAGAAATGGAAATGCTTGCGCTAAAGAACGGTTGGGCAGAGCAAAAACCTGAAGATTGGTGGCTACATTGTTGCAATGCAGTGACTAAACTTAAAAAGAAATACGCCATTTCTAGAACACAAATAAAAGGAATAGGTATCTCTTACCAAATGCATGGTCTTGTTTTGGTTGACAAAAATGGATCGCCTTTACGAAAATCAATCATCTGGTGCGATAGTAGAGCGGTAGCAATTGGAAACGAAGCGTTTAAATCTATTGGTGAAGAAAAATGTGTTTCGCATTTATTAAACTCTCCGGCAAATTTTACGGCATCTAAATTAAAATGGGTAAAGGAAAACGAACCAGAAATCTACAATCAGATTCATAAATTCATGTTGCCAGGTGATTATATTGCCTATAAATTATCCAATGTGATCAACACCACTATATCTGGTTTGTCCGAAGGGATTTTTTGGGATTTCAAAAATGACACCGTTGCTGATTTTCTATTAAACCACTATGGCATTGATCCTTCTTTGGTTCCAGATATTGTAGACACTTTTGGATTGCAATCTGTAGTTGATGAAAAAGGAGCATTAGAAAGTGGTTTAGCCGCTGGGACTCCAATATTTTATCGTGCTGGAGATCAACCTAATAACGCACTTTCGTTAAATGTATTTAATCCAGGTGAAGTTGCTGCAACAGGCGGAACTTCAGGAGTTGTATATGCCGTGACCGAAAGTTTATCCGGAAAAGAAAGCACCCGAGTAAACAATTTTGCTCATGTAAATTATACCAAAAACACACCAAGAATTGGAAAACTATTAAATATCAATGGGGCCGGTATTCAATACAGATGGTTGCTCAATAACTTGGCTGTTCGTTCTTATGAAGAAATGAATAATCTGGCTTCTGAAATTCCAGTAGGATCAGACGGGGTTTGTATGCTTCCCTTTGGTAATGGGGCCGAAAGAATGTTGAATAACAAAGATATTGGCACACGATTGGTCAACATTAATTTAAACAATCACAATAAAGCACATGTTTGTAGAGCTGCTTTAGAAGGTATTGCTTTTTCATTTGTTTACGGAATGGAAATCCTAAAATCCGACGGAATCGAAGTAAATGTAATGCGTGCAGGAAACGACAATTTATTTCGTTCGGAGATTTTTTCTAATACTGTGGCTACACTCATAGGACACGAAATAGAAATATACAATACAACAGGAGCAATTGGTGCCGCAAGAGCTTCTGGACTACACGAAGGAGGCTTCGAGAAATTCGGAAAATACATAACAGACAATGATCATGTTATGACTTATATGCCTTTTAAAGACAAAGAACCTTATCTAGCAGCATACCATCTGTGGAAAAAAGAATTAGAACTTATAATTAATAATAACAAATAAAGAATACCATTATGATAGTTTTAGGAAATAAAGAATATTACAAAGGAATTGGTCAAATCCAATTCGAAGGAAAAGAATCTGACAATCCGTTAGCATTCAAATACTACAATCCAGATCAAGTAGTAGCTGGTAAAACAATGCGAGAGCATTTTAGATTTGCAATAGCCTATTGGCACACCTTCTGTGGACATGGTGGAGATCCTTTTGGACCAGGAACACAACAATTTCCATGGGATCTGTCGAATGACCCTATTCAAGCTGCAAAAGACAAAGCAGATGCAGCATTTGAATTCATTACGAAAATGGGTTTTGGTCATTACTGTTTTCATGATAATGATTTGATTCAAGAAGCAGCTACTTTTGGAGAATCTGAAAGTAGATTGGCTACAATCACCGATTATTTGAAAGAAAAACAAGCGGCATCTGGAGTGAAATTGCTTTGGGGTACAGCCAATTGTTTCTCAAATCCTCGTTATATGAATGGTGCTGCTACCAATCCAGATTTTAATGTTTTAGCTAGAGCGGGTGGCCAAATAAAATTGGCTATTGATGCTACTATTGCATTAGGTGGTGAAAACTATGTGTTTTGGGGAGGACGTGAAGGATATATGTCATTGCTAAATACAGACATGGGAAGAGAATTAGATCATATGGGTCAATTTTTGACTGTTTGTAGAGATTATGCTAGAGCGCAAGGGTTTAAAGGTAATTTCTTTATCGAACCAAAACCAATGGAACCAATGAAACATCAATATGATTTTGATTCCGCTACGGCTATTGGATTTTTACGTCAATATGGATTGGAAAATGATTTCAAAATGAACATCGAAGTAAATCACGCCACTTTAGCCCAACATACCTTCCAACACGAAATTGAAACTGCAGCCAAAGCAGGAATGCTTGGAAGTTTAGATGCTAACCGAGGGGATTACCAAAACGGATGGGACACAGACCAATTTCCAAATAACATACAAGAAACTACCGAAGCAATGCTTGTTTTCTTGAAAGCTGGTGGATTACAAGGTGGTGGTATTAATTTTGATGCTAAAATCAGAAGAAACTCAACTGATATGGCTGATGTTTTCCATGCACATATTGGTGGAGCAGATACATTTGCAAGAGCGTTATTGACTGCCGATAAAATAATTACCTCTTCATCTTATGAAAAACTTAGAACTGAAAGATATAGCTCTTTTGATTCAGGAAAAGGAAAAGAATTTGAAGAAGGAAAATTAGACCTTAAAGCGCTTTATTCTATTGCACAAGACAATGGCGAACTAACACTACAAAGTGGTAAGCAAGAATTGTTTGAAAATATCATCAATCAATATATATAATCTTCTTAGAGGAGCAGCACTAGAGCCTTTTTTCAATAAACCCTCGTCCTGCTCTTCACAGTATCTTTTATCTTGTGGCAAAAATAGCCACAAGATAAAAGGATACTTTGCTCCGATCAGGGCTACAAAGTTCTTTTTTTCTCTAAAAGAACATTTATTAAACTCTTGAATGCTACTTTTTTCTAACAAACCAACCATTTTTTAAATTATGAATACAAATTCCAGTTATTTATGGAAGTTAACCTTAGTGGCAACCTTAGGAGGGCTTTTATTTGGATATGATACTGCAGTAATTTCTGGAACTGTAAGTTCGTTAGATAAGTTTTTTGTGCTACCTTTTGGTTTAGACGAAATGGCTTCTAATGCTCGTTTAGGATTTTTAGTTTCCAGCGCCTTAATAGGATGTATTATTGGAGGTGTTTTTGGAGGATTAATAAGCAAAAAAATGGGGCGCAAAAACGGATTAGTTTTAGCAGCCATCTTATTTTTAATATCAGCTATTGGTTCTGCCATGCCAGAAATGTTAATTAAACCTATTGGTCAAGGAGATCATACTTTTATCTATGTTTTTGTACTCTATAGAATTATTGGTGGAATTGGTGTAGGATTAGCATCCATGTTATCGCCATTATATATTGCTGAAATTGCACCCGCAAAAAGCAGAGGAAAGTTGGTTTCTATGAATCAATTTGCTATTATTTTTGGTATGTTGATTGTTTATTTTGTCAATTATTATATCTCTCACCAAGGGAATTCAACTTGGTTGGATACTATTGGTTGGAGATGGATGTTTGCCTCAGAAATTATTCCAGCCACACTTTTCCTTTTCTTTTTATTTTTTGTTCCAGACACGCCAAGATCTTTAATGTTACAATCACAACCAGAAAAAGCATTGGAGGTTTTAATAAAAGTGAATGGAAAAGAGGAAGCCCATAAAATTTTAGACGAAATAAAAAATACTGTAACCCAGAAATCTGGAAAGTTATTTTCTTATGGCATTGCGATTATATTTTTTGGAGTTCTAATTTCGATTTTTCAACAATTTGTTGGGATAAATGTAGTGTTGTATTATGCTCCCGAAATTTTTAAAAGTATGGGTTCTGGAACTGATACAGCTTTGTTACAAACAATAATTGTAGGAGGAGTAAATCTATTATTTACTATAATAGCAATTCAAACAGTTGATAGAGTTGGTAGAAAACCTTTAATGATTATTGGAGCTTTAGGAATGGCTTTGGCTATGTTTGCTATAGGTACTGCCTTTTTTGTAGGTTCATTAGGCCTGTTTGCCTTAATCTGTATGTTGGTTTATGTTGCAGCTTTTGCCATGAGTTGGGGACCTGTTGCTTGGGTATTATTATCTGAGATTTTCCCAAATGATGTTAGAGGAAAAGCATTAGCAGTTGCGGTTGCAGCACAATGGATTGCTAATTACTTGGTTTCTTGGACTTTCCCGATGATGGATAAAAATAGCTATCTATTGGAGCAATTCAATCATGGTTTTACTTATTGGATTTATGGAGCAATGGGACTTTTAGCAGCCTTCTTTGTTTGGAAATACATTCCAGAAACCAAAGGAAAAACTTTAGAAGAAATGAATAATTTATGGAATGTTAATGAGATTGAAGAACCTGAATTGAATCTTGTTTCTACTTCTCAAATTTTAAAATAATAATCAAATTAAAAAACAAACGAAATGAAATTTTTTATAGACACAGCAAATTTGAATGAAATTGCCGAAGCACAAGCATTAGGAGTTTTAGATGGAGTAACAACAAATCCGTCATTAATGGCGAAAGAAGGGATAACTGGTGCAGATAATATTTTAAAACATTATGTAGCCATTTGTAACATTGTTGATGGAGATGTTTCTGCCGAAGTAATTGCAACCGATTATGAAGGAATGATTCGTCAAGGAGAAGAATTGGCAGCTTTACATCCACAGATTGTGGTAAAATTACCGATGATTGCTGCAGGGGTTAAAGCCTGTAAATATTTTTCGGATAAAGGAGTAAAGACGAATGTTACTCTTGTATTCTCAGTTGGACAAGCGCTATTAGCTGCAAAAGCAGGAGCTACTTATGTTTCTCCTTTTCTAGGAAGGTTGGATGATATTTGCACAGATGGTTTAGGATTAATTGCGGAAATTAGACAGGTATATGATAATTACGATTTTAAAACTCAAATTTTATCCGCATCAGTACGCAACACAATGCATGTAATTAATTGTGCCAAAGTAGGATCGGATGTTATGACAGGACCATTGTCTTCTATTACTGGATTGTTGAAACACCCTTTAACCGATAGCGGATTAGCGCAATTTTTAGCTGATTATCAAAAAGGAAATTAAGTATGGAAATTAGTCAATTACAAGATATAGTATCTCAAACAAGAAGAGATATTCTTAGAATGGTTCACAAAGTAAATTCAGGTCATCCTGGAGGTTCCTTGGGTTGTACCGAGTTCTTAGTTGCGTTGTATAATGAAGTGATGAATCTAAAAGAAGAATTTGAAATGAATGGAATAGGCGAAGATTTATTTTTCCTATCCAATGGACATATTTCTCCTGTTTTTTATAGTGTTTTGGCAAGAAAAGGATATTTCCCTGCCGCAGAATTGAGCACTTTTAGATTGTTAAATTCACGCTTACAAGGCCACCCTACTATTCATGACGGATTACCAGGCGTTCGTATCGCATCGGGTTCTTTAGGTCAAGGATTGTCTGTAGCCATTGGTGCCGCTCAGGCTAAAAAATTAAACGGGGATAAGAATATTGTTTTTACACTCCATGGCGATGGAGAGTTGCAGGAAGGACAAAACTGGGAAGCCATCATGTATGCTTCTGCAAAAAAAGTGGATAACCTAATTGCTACTGTCGACCATAACGGCCAGCAAATTGATGGTTCCACAAATGATGTTTTACATATGGGAAGCTTAAAAGCCAAATTTGAAGCTTTTGATTGGGATGTTCTTGAAATTAAAGAAGGAAATAATCTAGAGGCTGTAATTGCTGGAATGAAAGAAGCTAAATCTCGTACTGGTAAAGGAAAACCAGTATGTGTTATTTTGGATACCATAATGGGGAATGGAGTTGATTTTATGATGCATACTCACGCTTGGCACGGAAAAGCTCCAAATGACGATCAATTAGCAAATGGTTTAGCTCAAAACCCAGCAACTTTAGGTGATTATTAAATTAAGAATATGAAAAAATATACTAATACAGGAAGTAAAGATACCCGTTCTGGTTTTGGAGTAGGTATGACAGAATTAGGTCAAAAGAATGAAAAAGTAGTGGCTTTATGCGCTGATTTGATTGGATCATTAAAATTTGATGATTTTAAAAAGAATCACCCAGAACGATTTTTCCAAATAGGAATTGCTGAGGCGAATATGATTGGAATTGCAGCGGGTTTAACAATTGGAGGTAAAATTCCTTTTACAGGAACTTTTGCTAATTTTTCTACAGGAAGGGTGTATGACCAAATTCGTCAATCTGTTGCTTATTCTGATAAAAATGTGAAGATTTGTGCTTCACATGCAGGATTAACTTTAGGTGAAGACGGAGCTACACACCAAATTCTTGAAGACATTGGTTTAATGAAAATGTTACCTGGAATGACGGTAATCAATACTTGTGATCACAATCAGACTAAAGCAGCAACACTAGCAATTGCCGACTATCACGGACCTGTTTATTTGCGTTTTGGACGTCCAGTTGTACCTAATTTTATGCCAGCTGATGAACCTTTCATAATTGGAAAAGCCATTATGTTAAACGAAGGAACTGATGTTACAATTATCGCAACAGGACACTTAGTTTGGGAAGCTTTATTGGCTGCTGAAGCTTTAGAAAGTGAAGGAATATCGGCAGAGGTGATAAATATTCATACCATAAAACCATTGGATGAAGAAGCTATTTTAAAATCAGTGGCTAAAACAGGATGTGTAGTTACAGCCGAAGAACATAATTATTTAGGTGGATTAGGAGAAAGTGTTGCTGGTGTACTAATTAGAAACAATCCTAGACCACAGGAATTTGTTGCTGTTCAAGACAGTTTTGGCGAAAGCGGAACACCCGAACAATTAATGGAAAAATACGGACTTAATAGCGATGCAATTATAAAAGCAGCTAGAAAAGTGATTAGCAGAAAATAATCATAATAGGGTTAATTCTAAAAAAGAGAATTATGAGTGCGAAAAAAATAAATTGGGGAATTCTAGGATTAGGGAATATTGCGGATCAATTTGCTCTTGATTTGGCAATGGTTTCTAATGCAAATTTGTATGCTGTAGCGTCACGAAGTTTGGTCAAAGCAACTGCTTTTGCAAAAAAGCACAATGCAACCGTATCTTTTGAAGAGTATGATTCCCTTATCAATGACCCGAATGTAGATATTATTTATATTGCTACACCTCATGATTCACATGCGAGTCTCAGCATCCAAGCTTTAAACGCAAAAAAGCATGTGCTTTGTGAAAAACCTGTAGCCATAAATGCTAAAGACGCTATTCGAATGATTGAAGCGTCAAAAAGAAATAATTGCTTTTTTATGGAAGCGTTCTGGACCCGATTTAATCCTTCCTTTGTTGCTATTTTAGCAAAAATAAAAAAAGGTGATTTAGGAGAAATACGCTATATAAATGCTGATTTTGGCTTTATTGTAGAAAACCCCAGTGGCCGACATACCGATATCAACCTTGGTGGAGGTTCTCTTTTAGACATGGGGGTTTATCCCTTATTTTTGTCTTACATGATTTTGGGGCAACCTGAAAAAATAATGGCTTCCTCCTTGTTTTTTGACACTGGTGCAGACCAACAAACCACAATGGTATTTCACTACCCAAAAGCACAAGCTGTTTTGCAAAGTAGCTTTATAGCAAGAACTAATATGACGGCCACAATTAGTGGTACTAATGGTCGAATTGTAATTGATTCAAATTGGCACGCAGCGCAAAGCTATTCTGTTTTTAAAAATGACATCGAAACCGAATTTGTTTTGCCAACCAAGGGCAAAGGATTTACCTACGAAATTGAAGAATGTCACAATTGTATTGAAAAATGTGCAATCGAAAGTCAGATTTGGTCTCATCAAAACAGCATGGACTTAATCGAAATTGCCGATCAAGTTCGGAAACAAGCGGGAATTGTATATCCAGCTGATGCTATTTAAAAAACTTTAGTAAATCAAAGCACTAATGTCCTAGCCCAGATGGTAACGGCATCCTTTGCGGCTGGAGTTCAGCCGTAAAGATAAAGTGTACAGCTGGATAAAGCTCCTCAAAAACTTTATCGTCTTGATACTTTGGTGCTTTGATCCTTTTGGTTACTTTTGTAGCATTATTTTCTCAACTTAAATCTGTTTATAGCATGCAACTGTACAACACTTTGAGCGCAGAAGAGCGAGCCATCCTGATTGATGATGCCGGAAAACAGCGACTGACGTTGTCTTTCTATGCTTATGCGCAAATTTCAAATCCAACACAATTTCGTAACGAATTATTTCTGGCTTGGAATCCTATTGGGGTTTTGGGTAGAATTTACGTGGCTAACGAAGGCATAAACGCCCAACTTTCACTTCCTGCCGACAGTTTTTATGCGTTTAAAGACAGCATCGAAAAATATACTTTTATGCAAGGCATTCGGTTGAATATTGCCGTTGAACATGATGATCATTCCTTTTTGAAATTGACCGTAAAAGTGCGTGACAAAATTGTTGCCGATGGATTAGAAGACGAAACTTTTGATGCTACCAACATCGGAATTCACCTAAAAGCTGCAGCATTCAACGAATTACTCGAAGATCCCAATACGATTGTGGTCGATATGCGGAATCATTATGAGTCCGAAATTGGTCATTTTACCAAAGCCATAAAACCTGATGTGGACACTTTTAGAGAATCTTTGCCTATTATCGAAGAACAACTCGCCGAGCACAAACAGGACAAAAAACTATTGATGTATTGTACTGGAGGAATTCGTTGCGAAAAAGCCAGTGCCTATTTCAAACACAAAGGTTTTGAGAACGTATACCAACTTGAAGGTGGAATTATCGAATATACAAGACAAGTAAAAGCGGAAGGTTTAGAAAGTAAATTTATTGGTAAAAATTTTGTATTCGATCATCGTTTGGGTGAAAGAATTACTGATGATATCGTTTCGCAATGCCATCAATGTGGTGCAGCTTGTGATGTGCATACGAATTGCGCTAACGAAGGTTGTCATTTGCTTTTTATCCAATGTGACTCTTGCAAAACAAAAATGGAAGGTTGTTGTTCCGCAGAATGTGTGGAGGTCATCCATCTTCCAGAAGAAGAACAAAAAGCCATTAGAAGAGGAATTAAAAACGGAAATATGATTTTCAAAAAAGGAAAATCTGCTGTTTTGACTTTTAAAAATAACGAAGAAAGTCACAGCACTTTTGTTGCCGAGCAAGCAAAAGAAGTTGTTAAAAAAGAACCTAAAATTAAGAAACAATATATTGGAAAAGGAACTCACTTTTTCCCAAAACCTAGTGTTGCTCAATTTTTGATTGAGGAAAACGAAATTAAAATTGGCGATAAAATTCTTATCAAAGGAACTACTACGGGAGAACAAACATTAGTGCTGAATGAAATGTTTGTGAATGAAATTGTTGCTGACAAAGCAGTCTCTGGTGACACATGTACTTTTAAAGTGCCGTTTCGCATTCGATTATCGGATAAATTGTATTTAATCACCGTATAATTAATCAGGATTGAATCGGTAAATTTCGCTGTAAAAGATTTTCGTTAGAAAATAATTTCCGTCAAAGAAACATAGAATTTTATTCCATTCGAATCTTAAATCAACCCATCTCAAATTCAATTGTGATGGGTTTTTTAGTATAATTTTATGATTTATTGCCCATTTTACTACTTGTAACATCAAACAAAAAAATACTATCTTTACAAATTAAACGTTTTAAGAACATAAATTGCGCTTGTCGCAATACTACATATATAATTATGGCATGTACAAGTTGTTCAACTTCTGATGGTGGTGCACCTAAGGGTTGTAAAAATAATGGGACTTGCGGCACCGATAGCTGCAATAAATTAACTGTTTTCGACTGGCTTTCTAATATGAGCTTACCCAATGGAGAAGCTCCGTTTGACTGCGTAGAAATACGTTTCAAAAATGGAAGAAAAGAGTTTTACCGTAATACAGAAAAACTGACATTAAGCATGGGTGACATTGTTGCTACCGAAGCTTCTCCTGGACACGACATTGGAATTGTAACCTTAACAGGTGAATTAGTTCGCATCCAAATGAAGAAAAAAGGAGTGAATCACACCAGTGCTGATGTAGCTAAAATTTATCGAAAAGCCTCTCAAAAAGACATCGATATTTGGTCTGTAGCCCGTGATAAAGAAGAACCAATGAAAGTAAGAGCTCGTGAATTGGCTATTGCTCAAAAGCTGGAAATGAAAATTTCAGATATCGAATTTCAAGGTGACGGTTCAAAAGCTACTTTCTATTATACTGCTAATGACAGAGTCGATTTTAGACTTTTAATCAAAGATTTTGCGAAAGAATTTAGTACAAGAGTCGAGATGAAACAAGTGGGTCTTCGACAAGAAGCGGCTCGTTTAGGCGGCATTGGATCATGTGGTAGAGAATTGTGTTGTTCGACTTGGTTGACTGATTTTAGAAGTGTAAATACCTCTGCGGCTCGTTACCAACAATTGTCTTTAAATCCACAAAAACTAGCGGGACAATGCGGAAAATTAAAATGTTGCTTGAATTACGAATTGGACACCTACATGGATGCCTTGAAAGGATTTCCAAGCATGGACACCAAATTAGTTACCGAAAAAGGAGATGCAATTTGCCAAAAACAAGACATTTTCAAAGGAATGATGTGGTTCGCTTACACCAATGATTTTGCCAATTGGCATGTCCTTAAAATTGAGCAAGTCAACGAAATAATTACCGAAAACAAACTCAATAATAAAGTGGCTTCACTTGAAGATTTTGCCATTGAAATAGTGCAAGAACCCGAGAAACACTTCAATAATGCTATGGGTCAAGAAAGTTTAACCCGTTTTGATCAACCCAAGAAAAAGAAAAAAACTAATAAAAAACGCAAACCTGCTGGAGAAAATGTTATTGTAGCAAACAAAAACAATCCAAACCTTAATTCGGATACCAATCCAAATAAAAACAATACTAAAAAACCAAATAACAATTCTAAACCAATTGCTTCTGGAGAAAAAAAACCTGCAGCACCTAGGAAACCAATAATTATTAAAAAAAATGAGAATAAAGAATAGTGCATTACTGCTTTTGGTTGTAATTCTTCTTTTTTCTTGTGATAAAAAAAGAGTTTTTGACCAATATCAATCCGTAGGAAATGCGTGGCATAAAGATAGTGTGGTAACATTCGATTTGCCAGAATTGGATTCCACTAAAAGGTATAATTTATTTGTAAATCTGAGAGACAATAACAATTACAAATTCAACAACCTTTTTTTAATTGTGGCCATTGAAATGCCAAATGGATTTACGAAAGTGGATACACTCGAATATCAAATGGCTAACCCTGATGGATCACTTCTAGGAGATGGTTTTTCGGACATAAAAGAAAGTAAGCTTTTTTACAAAGAGAAAGTACGATTCCGAGGAAAATATAAAGTTCACATTAAACAAGCCGTTCGTGAAAGTGGAAAAATTCCTGGCGTAACGGCTCTTGATGGAATAACAGATGTAGGATTTAGAATAGAAAAATTAGATTAAGATTGAAATATGGCTGTTCAAAAAAACAATAGTAAGGCAAAAAAATCGAATCAAGACATAACCTTTTACAAAAAGAAATTTTGGCAAGTTTTCTTTTTTGGTTTGGGTGGAATATTATTATTTTTCTTATTTGCGTCATGGGGACTTTTTGGTTCCATGCCTTCATTTGAAGATTTAGAAAATCCAGATTCCAATTTGGCCACTGAAATTATCTCTTCTGATGGCGTAGTCATTGGAAAATATTTTCAAACCAATCGTTCGCAATTAAAATACTCCGATTTACCTAAAAATCTAGTAGAAGCACTTGTCGCTACAGAAGACGAGCGTTTTTATGAACATTCAGGAATTGATGGCAGAGGAACATTGAGAGCAATGGTAAGTCTAGGAACAAGTGGAGGAGCAAGTACTTTGACCCAACAATTAGCCAAACAATTATTCCATGGTGAAGGTTCAAAATTTTTACCTTTTAGAATCGTCCAAAAAGTAAAAGAATGGATTATCGCTATTAGACTTGAAAGACAATATACCAAAAATGAAATTTTGGCCATGTATTGCAATGTTTATGATTTTGGAAATTATTCCGTTGGAGTAAGCTCAGCAGCCAAAACTTATTTTTCTAAAGAACCTAAAGATCTAACAATTGACGAATCGGCAATATTAGTCGGAATGTTTAAAAATTCAGGTTTGTATAATCCAGTACGTAATGCTCAAGGGGTAAAAAACCGAAGAAATGTAGTACTTGCCCAAATGGAAAAAAGCCATATGATCACGGAAGGCCAAAAAGTAAAATTGCAAGCATTACCAATTACACTCCATTTTAAATTAGAAAGTCACCGAGAAGGATCAGCAACTTATTTTAGAGAATACCTGCGTGACTATATGAAAAAATGGGTGTCCGAAAATAAAAAAGCAGATGGCTCTGATTATGACATTTATAAAGATGGATTAAAAATTTACACTACCATCGATTCTAGAATGCAATTACACGCTGAAGAGGCTGTCTCTAAGCATATGGCCAACCTTCAACAACAATTTTTTATTGATCAAAAAAACAATAAAAATGCTCCATTTGTAAACATTTCAGATGTTGAAACCCAACGTATCTTGAAACAAGCCATGAAATCATCCAATCGATGGACCGTTTTAAAAAATCAAGATAAAAGTGATGACGAAATAATAGCTTCATTCAGTCAAAAAGTAAAAATGAATGTTTTCACTTGGAAAGGTGAAAAAGACACCATTATGACTCCATTGGATTCCATTCGTTATTACAAACATTTCTTGCAATCTGGAATTATGGCTATGGAACCTCAAACAGGTGCTATCAAAGCTTGGGTAGGTGGCATCAATTATAAATATTTTCAATACGATCACGTAGGTCAAGGCGCCAGACAAGTAGGTTCTACTTTTAAACCGTTTGTCTATGCAACAGCTATCGAACAATTAGGAATGTCTCCATGTGATACCATTGTTGATGGACCTTTTATAATTCGTAAAGGACGTCATCATGTTACAGCCGATTGGGAACCAAGAAATTCCGATAATAAATACCGTGGAATGGTAACTTTAAAACAAGGCTTAGCACATTCCATCAACACTATTTCAGCAAAACTAATCGACAAAACAGGCCCAGAAGCTGTAGTAGAGTTGACTCATAAATTAGGTGTGAAATCTGAAATTCCTGTACAGCCATCAATTGCTCTAGGAGCAGTAGATATTACTGTCGAAGATATGGTAGCCGCTTATGGTACCTTCGCCAATCAAGGGGTTTATGTAAAACCTCAATTTATTTCCCGTATCGAAGATAAAAGTGGTGTAATAATCTACGAACCTATTCCAGAATCACACGATGTACTTAGCAAAGACATTGCCTTTGCAGTTATCAAATTACTCGAAGGAGTTACTGAAACTGGTTCAGGAGTACGATTAAGAACCTCCGGTGGCGGAAGTGGTGATAATCGCTGGACAGGCTATCCTTATATGTTCACCAACCCAATAGCAGGAAAAACAGGTACAACACAAAACCAATCCGATGGTTGGTTTATGGGTATGGTTCCAAATCTTGTAACTGGAGTTTGGGTAGGTTGTGAAGACCGATCAGCACGTTTCAGATCTATAACTTATGGTCAAGGTGCAACTGCAGCATTACCTATTTGGGGCTATTTCATGAAATTATGCTATGAAGACGAAAATCTTAAAGTTTCAAAAACAGATTTCGACAGACCAGCAAATCTATCCATAAAAGTGGATTGTTATGTTGCACCAAAAGTAAAAGACTCCACGGCCACTCATGATACCGAAGAATTTGAATTTTAGTTCCCAACTAGAGAAACTTTAAACTTTATTGTGCTTTAATTTTTGTTTTTAGGCGCTTTTTACTGCTGTACGCTAAATTCCCGATAATCAAAAACTACGGCTAAAAAGCCTTGTTTTTCTAAATCGGGAGATGCCGCTTCCATCAGGGCATTTGTTCCCAGAACAAAAAGGAGTTAAGACACTATTAATTCACTTTAGAATCTATGAGTAGAATTAATTATAAATCACTAAATTAGTGACATCTTTAAACTACTTAGGGCATGATCAACAAAAAAGTAAACAACGTTCTCGACGCACTTCAAGGAATCGAAAACGGAATGACCATCATGCTTGGTGGTTTCGGTTTGTGTGGAATTCCTGAAAATTCCATCGCTGAACTTGTAAAGAAAGAAACCAACAATCTCACTTGTATTTCCAACAACGCCGGAGTCGATAATTTTGGACTTGGATTGCTATTGCAAAAAAAACAAATCAAAAAAATGATTTCTTCCTATGTGGGAGAAAATGCCGAATTCGAACGCCAAATGCTTTCTGGTGAACTCGAGGTAGAACTCATTCCACAAGGCTCTCTAGCCGAACGTTGTCGTGCTGCACAAGCCGGAATTCCCGCTTTTTTCACGCCGGCTGGTTACGGAACCGAAGTTGCTATTGGAAAGGAAACCCGAGAATTCAACGGAAAAATGCATGTCATGGAACACGCTTTCAATGCCGATTTTGCCATTGTAAAAGCTTGGAAAGGCGACACTGCAGGAAACCTCATCTTCAAAGGTACTGCTCGAAATTTTAATCCTGCCATGTGTGGAGCAGCCAAAATCACCATCGCCGAAGTCGAAGAATTAGTCGAAGCTGGAACTTTAGACCCCAACCAAATACATATTCCTGGAATTTTTGTGCAACGTATTTTTCAAGGGGAGAAATACGAAAAGAGGATTGAGCAAAGAACGGTGAGAGAAAGAGAATAGTTATAGTGCATTTTAAAAGGCCAAGACAAATGAGAAGAATTATACTAATTTTGACTTTAATGCTGCTGATAACTTATAACAGTGACGGACAGACAAACATTACCTTTAAAAAAGCAGATCACTATAAGACAAAAAAGTTCGATGTAGCAATCTTTCCAGAAAACTATTTTGAATTTATTTCTGAACAACGTTTCACTCCCTCAAGACAAGAAATTGACAAAGCAGAAATTGCGTTACGTAACAATTTAAAAATTTCAAACAAACAAGTAGCAAATCAATCCTCGACTCCAATTATTCATATAAAATTGAATAAATATAAGCGACAGTATTTCGGTTATATTGATAAAAATGGTGACAGGATTTTGTTTATTAACTGTTTCTGGTCTAAGAACAAAAACAATACTGAGCGCTGGTTGACAAGTGAAATTATGGTTCTTGATGGTGGAAGTTACTACTGGAATGTAAAATTTAACCTCGCCAAAAACGAAATTTTTGATTTGAATATAAATGGATCTGCATAAAAATTGCTATTCACCAACAGAAGAAAAACGCACTAAAACACTTGCTACAATTAATTTAGTCAATTGACTTAATGGAAAAACAGTTTTAATCAACCAAAACTTAAATAACCTTAAATTTCTTAATGGTTCAAAAAACAAAATTATGGCTTTAACAAAAGAAGAAATCGCAAAACGCATCGCTCAAGAAGTCAAAGATAAATACTTTGTCAATCTCGGTATTGGCATTCCAACTTTGGTAGCCAACTACATTCCAAAAGGAATCGACGTAGAGTTTCAAAGTGAAAATGGCGTTCTCGGAATGGGCCCTTTCCCATTTGAAGGCGAGGAAGACGCAGACATTATCAATGCAGGTAAACAAACCATTACCACTTTGCCTGGAGCTTCTTTCTTTGATTCGTCCTTGAGTTTTGCCATGATTCGTGGACAACATGTCGATTTGACCATTCTAGGCGCCATGGAAGTGGCAGAAAACGGCGATATTGCCAACTGGAAAATCCCTGGAAAAATGGTCAAAGGAATGGGAGGTGCTATGGACTTGGTCGCTTCAGCCGAAAACATTATCGTAGCCATGATGCACGTCAACAAAGCTGGAGAATCAAAAATTCTTAAAAAATGCACCTTGCCTTTAACAGGCGTAGGTTGTGTAAAAAAAGTCGTTACCGAATTAGCTGTTCTTGAAGTCACTCCGAAAGGATTCAAACTCATAGAACGCGCACCAGGCGTATCGGTAGAACATATTATTGCCTCCACAGAGGCTACTTTGATTATTGAAGGCGAAATTCCTGAAATGGTAATAGAATAATATGACTGTCCACTAAGCATATTAAATTTTCAGCACACAACGTTTTATAAAAAATTTGTCACGAATTACATTAATTTTCACTAATTTTTTAAAAATTATTGCAGGAATTCGTGTCAATTAGTGTAATTCGTGGCTGAAAGAAATTATTGGTATTAGTAACGAACTGTCATCTAGAATAATATCTTGAACCTTTGCTAAAGTTTAAATCTTTGACAAAGGTTCAAGAAATAACAAGCTTATAGATGATAAATTAATTCTTTTTAAACTCGATTTTCTTAGCCCCTTTTGGTATTTCTGGAATCCATTTTGGAACTTTTCCGAAACTTATAAAATGGATCACATTAGATAAAAACGTCATCGTAATTGTTCCCAATATAGAATGGAAAAAAGCAACCATCTTTAACCCAAAACGTAAGAAGGCAGTTGTTTCGGCCATATGAGAGCCAATAAAAGCAGCTGTTTTTTTAGTGCTAGAATTCAGATGATCTGCACGCCATTCTTTTACAAATTTACCGGTATCAATATTCACAGGACAAGCCAATGCACAAAGTCCATCGGTTGCGCAGGTTTCGTCTAGTTGGTAGGAGACATCTTTTCGAATTGCCACCAATCTATCAGGATCGTCGTTTGATTCCTCTAAACGGCTAATTTCTCTAGCAATCACAATACGTTGTCGCGGTGATAAAGTTAATCCTTCGGAAACGCAATGTGGTTCACAAAAACCGCATTCCATACATTTATCTATGATGCTATGTGATTCAGGAATTGGTTTTAAATTTTTAAGATGCGCTTTTGGATCAGGATTTATTAAAACATCAGGATTTATTTTATTTTGCGGGTCAAAAATGTTTTTGATGCGCTTCATAATTTCATAAGCTTCTGTTCCCCATTCTTTTTCAACAAAAGGAGCCATATTTCTTCCCGTTCCATGTTCTGCCTTTAATGAACCGTTAAAACGTTCTACAACTAATTCGGCCAATTCTGCCATTAGACTTTCATACCGATTTACTTCAGTTTGGTTTGAAAAATCCTGTGAAAAAACAAAATGCAGGTTGCCTTCTAAAGCATGACCAAATAAAACAGCATCGTGGTATTCGTGTTTTTTAAACAAATCTTTTAGAGCAACACAAGCATTGGCCAATTGTTCCAATGGAAACGCAACGTCTTCGATAATAACAGATGTTCCATTTTTTCGTAATGCACCAACTGTGGGCAACAATCCTTTACGGGCTTTCCAATTGAAATAATATTGTTTTGGATTGGAGGTAAATTCATATTCAGTATAGGTTCTAATCGATTCAAAACTTGAACGAATTTTAAGCTGTTTTAATAGCATATTATCCAAATCATTATCGCGACAATCAACAAGTAAAGCACAGGCGGATTCCGGTAAGGTTTTGAAATATTCAGGTGCATCCGGATCATTTTCAACGGAGCGAATCGATTCTCTATCTAATAATTCTACTGCAGCAACTGGGCTTGATTTCAATAAAATAGTGGCATTACACGCCTCTTGAATCGTATTGAAAATAATCAAAGAACAAGATTTAAATTTTTCGTCAATAACAGTTTGCAAAGTAACATTCGAAATAAATGCTAATGTACCTTCGGAACCTACCATTAAATGTTTGATAATTTCAATGGGATCTTCAAAATCCACAAACGCATTGATGCTATATCCTGTAGTGTTTTTTATTTTGAATTTATTTTTAATCCGATTATAAAGCATTTGGTTGCTTTTTATTTCGTCTCTAAGAATTTCAATTTCTTGAATTAAACCAGCTTGATTTCTCTTGAAATCTGATACACATTCTGGATCGGATGTATCCAAAATAGTTCCGTCGTTCAAAACGATTCGGATATCTGATATTGTTTTATAAGCGTTTTGAGCCGTTCCACAACACATTCCACTGGCATTATTGGCAACAATACCTCCAATCATTGCTGCTCCAATTGACGCTGGATCGGGTCCAATTTTTAGTCCATGTTGGGTTAAAAATTGATTGGCCTTTGCTCCAACAATTCCTGGTTCTAGTTTTATTTTTTGATTATTATCAAAAATGGTATAACTTTTCCAACCGTGTGTAGCAACCACTAAAACGGAGTCGGTTATTGCTTGTCCCGATAAACTAGTTCCTGCTGCACGAAAAGTCAAAGCGATATCTAGTTTTTTGGCTTGTTTTATAATTGCAACAACTTCCGTTTCGTTGTGTGCCAAAACTACAATTTTGGGAATTAATCGATAAAAACTGGCATCGGTTCCATAGGCCAAAGTTTGTAACGGATTGTCTAAAATTCTTTTGGAATCAATAGTTTTCGATAATTTTTTTTTAAACTTTTGGTAGGAAGGAGATAACATAATAGCAATAATTTCTAGGATTCAAAAATAGTTAAAAGGAAGTTCTTTTTCGCAATTTCACGTTTAGATTTAAAAAAGTTAACCGCAAATTCGCAAATATAAATAATTTGCGAATTTGCGGTTAACTTTTTTGAAGAACGATTTTTTTTGAAATAAACTAGTTTTTCAAATCCTTAATCACTTTAAAAGCAACATCCACTTCGTCTTCGCTAACTAAAATTGTAAATTCATTTGATGTCGAAATCACTTCGTTGATGATGATTCCTTCCCAAGCCAAACGTTGAAAAATAAAATAATATATCCCTGGAACAACAACATTTTCTTTGGGTAATTTCACTGTAATTGAAGCTAGGTTTTCTAATTTTTGAATTAGCTTTTCGCCTGCAAAATGTTTGTCAACTAAATGATTTACACTGTTACTTACTACAATATTAGTTTCATTAACACCTCTTGAAGAAGTATAAAAAATATCTGAAAAAGCATTGATATCTGTAATTAAATCAGCTTGTTTGTTCAAAACTGATTCAGATACTGCAAAGGTGTAATCTGTTAATTCCGAACGAACCGTGATTTCACCAATGTTTTTTATAACTTTATTTATTTTATGATTGAGTCTAAAATCAAGCTCTTCCGTAAGTCTTTTTAACGCCATTACTACTGCTCCTTGTTTTACTTCTTTGCCAAATTCACTTTCTAATTCGACCATAATGTTTCTCGATAAGGAAGTCAAATTGATAATTCCTAACGATAAAGCATTCAATAAAAATGGTTTAGTTTTAATGTAATTCTCTACTATTGAAGATACAGTTTTCATAGTGTAATAGGTGTTTTTACTTAGTTTTTACTTAGTTTTTGCTTTTAAATTCTGCGCAAAGATATATAAAAAACATTTTGTTACAAATATAACATTGATTATTTTTGTTAAAAATGATAAAAAGCATCGATAAGATGTTCAATTGCAAAGGATTTACCTTCTTTATTGATCGCAATAATGTCAAATCGAACCTCAACATCAAGATTTTTGGAAATTACGTATTCGTTTACTGCTTTTACCAGAAGTTGTATTTTTTTGGGTTTTACAAAATCTTGTGGTAAACCAAAATCTAGAGACGAACGTGTTTTGACTTCGACAACGGCAAGTATATTTTCTTTTGAAGCAATAATGTCGATTTCAGCTTTTTGGAAAGTCCAATTAGTATCCAAAATTTCATAGCCGTTTTTTCTGAGAAATTCAACAGCCATTTCTTCTCCGAGTTTTCCTAATTCGTTATGTTCGGCCATTGTCATTTAAGATTTAAGAGTGCAGATAATAGATTTGTTCTTTGCCACAAAGCCACCAAGAAAAAAACAAAGAAATTCAATAAATTTTCTAAAAAAGTTAAATTAATTTAAAATTTGTGCCTTTACGACTTAGTGGCAAATTGTATTACTCAAATGTCAGCTTAGAGGTTGTTGCATTTAATTCCAGTGAAACCTGTTTGCCTAGAATTAAGGCTCTATTATCACGAAAATGACCTGCCGGAAAATTATAAAGGACAGGGAAGGAATACCCTTTAGTAACATCTGCTATTATTTGGTTCGCATTTTTTCCCCAAGGAATGTCGTTGTCATTCATTTTTGTCATTGTTCCAACAATCAAACCACTCAAACCATCAAAACAGCCACAGCGTTTCAAATTCATCATCATTCGGTCTATATGATATAAATATTCATCTACATCTTCAATGAATAGAATTTTTCCTTTGCAGTCAATTTGTGCATTAGACCCCATCATGCTATATAAAATTGACAAATTTCCACCAACAATTTCTCCTTTGGCAGCCCCTAATCGATTGGCTGGATCAAATGGCAATTGATAATCTAAGGGTTCCCCAAAAAGTGATTTTCGTAAACTTTCAATAGATTCTTCGCTCGCTCTTCCAACTGTAATTGGCATGGCACCATGTAAAGATGCAATATGAAGAGTGTTTAAATAACTGTGAATTACGGTAACATCGCTAAAACCGACAATCCATTTTGGGTTTTGTTTGAATTTGGTAAAATCCAATAAATCAATCATTCGCACCGTTCCATAACCACCACGCATACACCAAATAGCTTTGATGTTTGGGTTGTCCATTTGAGTTTGAAAATCAGCTGCACGTTGTTCGTCAGTTCCAGCCAATTGATTGTCATCTAAACCTATCGTTTTCCCAATTAATACTTCTAATCCCCAACGGTGTAATAGGTCAATTGCCGGTTTTAGGTTATCATCAATGTTTTTTCGAGCTGTTGATACAATAGCTACAGTATCTCCTTTTTGTAAATAGGGTGGTATTTTCATTGGTGTTTGGGCTTGAATGTTCAAAAAATGTAAAACAAAAATAATCATTAGAAGTTTATTAAAACCGACATTGATTGTTTTATAAAAAAATCGATTGGAATGCATATTTAAAATATTTAGAGGGTTTTACTCTTTTTCAAATTTAGAATAAACCCATTACAAATATATTTTTTTATAAGGAACTAATTTATCTGAATAGGGATTTTTAATAAAAACTTTTTAAATAAAGAAAACGAATTTACCTAATAGTAGCTGAAATAAGGTGTAAATTAATTTTTGTATTATATTTTGTATTGTTTAAAAGCTGTTTAGTTTAAATTCAAATGATACAATCCGTTATTTGATTTCAAAAAGCTATACATTTATAACCTATAACCTTAAACTCGTTCTATTGAAAACTACTTTAATTTTCTTAGTTATCTTTTGCACTAGTATTGCAAATGCTCAAACATTAGAAGTTGGTTTACGCGTACAAAAAACTCAAGAAATGTATTGGGAAAATGGTGTTTCGGCACAATTTTCCTTTGCAAAATTTAAACCGGAACAATTTTTTTTAGGTTTAGATTATGTTACTTCAAGATTGGGTACTGCCTATCAATCGAATGCTATTAAACAAGACAGCTATTTGCTTTCCGGAAGTTGGTTATTCAATAAAAACAAACCCTATCACATTGTAACTCGTTTTAATATGGGTTATTTCTATTCTGATTTGGAGGAAGATATGTTTGCAGCAATTCCTAACACTTCATTTTTAGTATCACCAGAAGTTGGTTTAAAATATAATTTCAAGAAAATGCCAATCTCATTAAATCTTGGAGTCGGATTTTATATCATAACTGCAAAAGAAGGATATTCACCTGGAACTTTGCAGCCCCTTTATTACCATTTAGATCTGTATTATTCGATTTTAAAAACTAGAAAAAAATGAAAAAAATAAGCTTTCTCTTTATTTATATTCTTGTAACAATTTCCTTTTCCTGTAGCGGACCTACTATAACAGATGATTTGCTTGATGGTGAAGTGGTATTTGATCCGTCATTATATAATCCTGAACAATTTTTGGTTTCGGCGAAATACCCTATCCCCACTCCTGCTGATTTAAACAAACATATCATCCTCGCTGTTCATGGATATACGGCTACAACATTTGAATGGCAGGAATTTCAAGATTGGTCCGTTACTCCTTCTTATAGAATTTCACAAGTATTATTAGGCGGACATGGCAGGGATTATAATGCTTTCAAAAATTCAACTTGGGAAGATTGGCGTTCCTCTATAACTAGTGAATACGAAAAACTAATTGCTCTAGGTTATACTAGAATAAGCTTAGTAGGGTCGTCAACCGGTGGAACGCTATTATTAGAATTAGTAAATTCGGGTTATTTCAACAACCATTTACATCCAAAAAATATATTTTTAGTAGATCCAATTGTTGTTCCTTCAAATAAATTACAAACTTTAGTTGGAATTATAGGGCCAATGATTGTTTATGTAGAAACTGACCAAACCGCTGCAGAAAACAACTATTGGTATCGTTTTAGACCTTATGAAACTATTAATGAATTGAATAATGTAATGTCAATTGTGCGCAAAGGTTTAGAAAACGGAATGACACTGCCATCTGGAACGTATCTTAAAGTTTTCCACTCCTTGCACGATCCAGTTGCGAGCACTACTAGTTCTGTCTTAATATACAAAGGCTTAAAAACGAGTTCAGGAAGCAAAATTGAAGTTCAATTGATTTATTCTGACATTCATGTTTTTACTCGATTAAATTTACGCACTAAGGTAACGCTTTTACAAAAAAACAATCAACTTGATGTCTTTAATCAAATAGCCAATAAACTAAATTAATTATACTTCTTATTTAATTTTAAAATTCTTTCTGATTGCTGCTCTTTCGAACATTCATATTCATTGCAATACATTACCTCATCATTCAACTATGAAAAAACTAGTTTCATTACTTTTCATAAAATATAATTTTTACCTATGAATTATTTTGATTCTGGTTCTTGCTAACAACAAACAAAAATACCAAGTTAATAAAAAAGTGATTATTGCAAAGTTATATTCATTTGGCTAAAGGAGATATCAAAGGCGCCCTTTTTCCTTTAAATCAATTGTTATTTATGATTTTTTTAAACTAATGATGGAATACTGAAATTGATACATTCTTCATTTAAAATTTAATAGTTCAATCACTTAAAATTTAAAATAAAATATATTTTACCCCAAATTACAAAGGATATTTAATAATTAATTTTACCTTTAAGTACAGCATACCCTATAAAATAATGGGTCTTTAATGATTTATACGTTTTAAAAAAAATACAGATTTTAAAATTATCAGCTAAAAATTCACATAATTGTCAAAATTAATTACTTAAAAAACAGATATCGCATAAGTTACTAAATAGTCAGTTAATCCATATTTTTACTTGAAATAAATCAATATTTTTGTTTAAAATCTTAAATTTTATGAAATAATAAATAAAATATTTGACAATTTAATAATGAGAGATATGATGAAGTTGCCTCCAAAATTAAATCCCAATGGATGGGATGAAATGTTTTCCAATAAAGGTGTGAGAAATTCTTACCGCAAAGTCCTTCAATCACTTCAAGGTCTTACCCCTGAAAATCTAAGTCAAAAACAAAGACAAGCTTCTGATTTTTTCATGAATCAAGGGATCACTTTCACGGTTTATAGTGATGACAATCAAGGAATCGAAAGAATTTTCCCCTTTGATATTATCCCAAGAATAATCACTCAAAATGATTGGAAAGAAGTAGAATTAGGTATAGCGCAACGATTAAAAGCATTAAACTTATTTTTAGAAGACATTTATAATGAACAACTTATTGTAAAAGAAGGTATCATTCCTGCGGTATTAATATCAACTTGTCCACATTATATTCATGAGGTTCACGGAATAAAAGTACCGCATGATATTCATGTTCATATTGCTGGAATAGATTTGATACGCGGTGCAAAAGGAGAATTTTATGTTCTAGAAGACAATCTAAGATGTCCTAGTGGTGTAAGCTATATGTTAGAAAACCGTGAAATTACCAAGAGGATATTTCCTGAAATGTTTGCTACAAATGAAGTGTGTATGGTAGCAAATTATCCGATGCTTTTTCACAACATTCTAATTTCTTTATCTCCTAGAAACATTTCTAACCCAAACGTAGTATTGCTCACTCCTGGAATTTACAATTCGGCTTATTATGAACATACGTTCTTGGCTAGGCAAATGGGAATTCCACTTGTTGAAGGGAGAGATTTAGTTGTAAACAATTCTAAAGTATATATGAAAACCACTTCAGGATTACAACAAGTAGATGTAATTTACAGGCGATTAGACGATGAATATTTAGACCCACTCGTTTTTAAACCCGATAGTGTTTTAGGTGTGCCTGGTTTGATAAGTGCATACAAAACAGGGAATGTCGCTTTAGTAAACGCTGTAGGAAATGGAGTTGCCGATGACAAAGCAGTATATGCTTATGTTCCTGATATGATTAAATATTACCTTAATGAAGAACCAATTCTTAAAAACGTTCCTACCTACCAAATGAGCAATAAAGAAGAACGTGAATTCGTATTTGCAAATATGGGCAATATGGTAATCAAGGAAACTAATGGTAGTGGCGGATACGGAATGGTTATGGGAAATAAGGCCACCGAGAAAGAATTAGAAGACGCAAAAATTGCAATACTTAACGACCCTCGCAACTTTATTGCACAACCTATAATTCAGCTCAGCACTGTGCCTTGCCTGATTGATGGCGAACTGAAACTGCGTCACGTTGATTTAAGACCTTATGCATTGTGCGGCCCAAATGGAGTTAAACTAGTCCCAGGCGGATTAACTAGAGTTGCTCTGACCGAGGGCTCATTGGTAGTCAATTCTTCGCAAGGTGGAGGTAGTAAAGATACTTGGATTGTTAAATAACCAAAAGGACTTTTTTGACTTAATAAAAAAACAAATATATTATGAAAGGAAATATGCTCAGCCGAGTAGCCGATGGAATGTTTTGGCTAAACAGATATATGGAAAGAACTGATGGAATGTTACTTACTCTTAACACATTTTATATCCTGTCTATTGACAAGGATTTGGAAGATTTTCATGGATACAAGCCTATTTTAGAATACTACACTAATTTGTCTGATAAACAAATTGGTGAAGCTCAATTTGACACCAACTTTGTTCTAAAATATCTAGTTTGTGATAATCTAAATCCAAGTTCAGTAAAAAATTTGATTAGAAAAGCTAGAGAAAATGCAAGAGGTTCACAAGATAAAATTACCAAAGAACTTTGGGAACATATCAACTCTTTATACCATTATATAAATAATCCGGATTTGCCTAAAAAATTGGAAACTGCTGAGGCAATGACTATTATAGCCAAACTAAACAAAGATTTTTTACTCTATAATGGAATTATGCAAGTTACGATGCCTAGAGGTTTAGGTTGGAGTTTTTCATGCATAGGAAAGAACATAGAAAGATGTCTTCAAACCATTTCATTAACCCAAGCTTACTATGCTCCAATTCATTATAACCTTGAAGGAACTGAAGATTTATTGTATTGGAGACGATTATTATTATCTCTTTCCGGATATGAATTGTATTTGAAAAGCTACAGCAATATCCCTCACAATCGCAAAGTAGTACAACAAGTTATCTTCAACCCTGATTTTGGTCATTCAGTGATTTACACTTTGGGACTTATCGAAACTTATTTGGATATACTATTCAAAGACAATACCTTAAGTGAGGCGAGAACTTTACACAATCAATTTGGAAGACTTAAAAGTTCTATTAAATTTACGGATTATCATAACTTAACGAATGAACAATTAGAGTATGTGCTTAAGGATACAAAGTCCCAATTAATCCAGTTTTCAACTGATTTTTCAAAATTATTTTTCTCCTATACCTAACATAAAAATGGCAACTTTCAATATTGTACATACGACAAAATACCAATACAATTGGCCTATAAAGGAAAGTATCAATGAGATCCGATTATTTCCCCATGATTTTGAAAATCAAGAGGTAATACAATTTGAATTATTAATTACTAATAATCCACATGTTGATATATCGAAAGATTATTATGGCAACAGGGTCGGGAATTTTAACTCCTTAGAGCCGCACAAAGAATTAACCATTGAAGCTAGATCAATTGTTCGAGTAAATCATTCCCGTAAAATACCTGAAATCGACACTATCAAAGTACAAGATTTGGCCAATGACATAGAAAATAGTATTTATTTACAACGCCTTACTACACCAGAAACAATAGACAATCAGAAAGAAATAAACCTTATTTTAAAAAAATTAAAACTAGCTGAAAAACCTATTACAGCAATAGCCCAAGAATGCAATAAATATATTTATAAAAACTACACCTATACTAAAGGAATTACTAACATCGAAACCACAATCGACGAGATATTAGAAATCAAAAAGGGAGTTTGCCAAGATTTTACAAATTTATTGTTACAGCTCCTTCGAACTGTAGGTATTCCATCAAGGTATGTAAGTGGTTATATTTGCCCGAATGAAAGTGGATTTAGGGGTGAAGGTGCTACACATGCATGGGTAGAAATTTACAGCCCAACTCAAGGTTGGCTAGGCTTAGATCCTACAAATAATATTTGGACAATGGACAGCCATGTAAAACTTTCGGTAGGTAAAAATTTTCATGATTGCACCCCAGTAAAAGGAACTTTCAAAGGACTTGCCAGACAAACGCTATCCGTTTGTGTTTCTATAGGATATGAGGACGGAAGGCACTTTGAAGAAGTTAATGATGTACAACTACCTGAAATATCTATAGAACAACAAGTACAGCTTGACTATATCGAGCAATTACAAATTAAACAAAGACTACATCAACAACAACAATAATATCAATTGAAAATAAAAAAAACAGCCTTGTAAATTAAAAGTATTTACAAGGCGTTATTATTTTAAAAAACAATTATTTTTTACATGTTAAACAACCAGCTTGCAGGATTGTTATACGTAGTATTTTGTGAAATAGTAAACTTAAGTATGGTTCTTCCTGTTTCGCCACTAGTTCTAATTTTTCCGATTTCTTGTTTTATACTAACTTTATCTCCTTTGCTCACATATACTGAGCTCAAATTTTGATACACCGTAAAATAATCTCCATGTTGTATCATTACCGCTTTGTTAACTGGTGATAGGATAATTACACTTGTTACTTCCCCAGCAAATACGGCTCTTGCAGCTGCGCCTTGTTCTGTTGTGATTTCAACTCCACTATTGTGTATTTGTAATGAACTAAATTGAGGGTGTGGCTGGTCTCCATAAGGCAATGAAACAAAACCTTTTTCTACTGGCCAAGGTAATTTTCCTTTATTTGCTCTAAAATTATCTGCTAAGATCTTTGCTTCTGCAGTTAATATTATTCTAGATGATGAGGATGAAGATACTTTAGGGGCAGGTGCGTTTGGATTTGCTTTTGCATTTTCGGCAGCTGCTTTTCTATTGGCTTCGGCAATGGCTTCGCGAATTAAACGGTCTATTTGTCTATCGATGTTCTTCGCTTCTTGTTGTCTTTTTCTGATTTCTGAAGCTATTTTATTCTTATCTTTTTTGATAGACTTGACTACTTTTTCCTGTTCTTGCTTTTCTTTTACAAGTGACAATCTATCTTTTTGGTTTTCAACTATCAGTTTTTGTTTCGCTACTTTTTGAACATCTAATTTACCATTATAATCAATAAGCTGATTCGATTTTGATTTAATTTCTTCTCCTTGTGATTTTCTATAATTGGTATATTGTTTCATATACTGGGCTCTTTTATAAGCTTGCAAAAAATTTTCTGATGATAAAATAAACATAGCTCTACTTTGTTCAGAACGACTTTTATATGATTTTAAGATCATTTTTGCATAATCTTCTTTCAGAACTGTCAGTTCTTTTTTTAATTTATTAATCTTAACTTGATTAATATACATATCATTATTAAGCAATTTTGTTTGCTTTTCAGTAGTATTGATCAGTTTTTCCTTTAGCTTAATTTTATTTTCTTGGATGATAATAACACTTAAAGCTGATTTTTCTTTTTTCTTAACATTTTGAAGAATCTCTTCATTTTCCCGAATTTCTTTTTGAATTTGGGCTTTTCGTTGTTCTAATTTTTCTTGTTGCGACGATTGACTCCACATAAATGAAGATGTACATATAAAAACAAGGCTTATGAGAAATTTTAGCATATTGAAATAAGTTTGAGCAAATTTACTTAATTATAATTCTTTTATAACCATTTGGAACACTATATGGAAAAGAAAGTTCTTCATTAATATTTACAGTATCAAAATCGAAATTAAGTTCGGTTTTGCTTCCTTTTTGATAAGCATCAATATTAATAGTAAAAGGAATATTTAAACCATCTAAATCTTTATTGTTCGAATAGGCAACTTGTATCATTCTGCCTTCGGCTATTTGAGATATTTCTTGTTTTTGTATTAAAAATTTTTCTGCATCTAAATAGAAGGATTTTTTGGTGTTGTTATCTAACGCATTGTCTAATCTGTATAATCCATCAATTATTGATTCCTTGTATTTTCCTTGCTTTAAATCGTCTATTGCCTGTCCCAATAAAATATTTTGAAACTTAT
Organism: Flavobacterium cellulosilyticum; assembly: GCF_004349355.1. Classification (GTDB taxonomy): domain Bacteria; phylum Bacteroidota; class Bacteroidia; order Flavobacteriales; family Flavobacteriaceae; genus Flavobacterium; species Flavobacterium cellulosilyticum. The sequence continues at coordinate 566,277 of NZ_SMFK01000001.1, forward strand.
TATAATCCAAATCTGTCCCCAAAAACTCACTTAGTTTACTGAAATCTCCTTCATAATAACTACCACCCATTTTTTCATAATAGCTTACTGACGTTGGCGTAATCAACGCTTTTGCCATTGTAATTCCCAAAAATCGAATGCTAATCAAAATCTGTTCGTCCTTTTTGATTCTTATTTCGGCGGTGACATTTTGGGATTGTTTTTCATTTTGAAACCGCACTCTTGACTTTATATATAATGTCGAAAAATCCGTTTTATTGTTGTAATGATTTTCAATTATATTCTTAGCTTTTATAGCAGTTACTGTTGGCGTGGTTGTTAGCAAAACTGCTTTTGATTTACAGGAAACTAAAGTCAGGGAACATATTCCAAAAACAACTACCATTACTTTAAAAATTTTATACATGTTGAATTGTTATTTTTTATTTATTAATAATTGATTGGCTTTATTAAAATACAGCTCTTTTTTCTTACTATCGTCCAATCCGTTATAGGCTTCACCAAGCTGAATATTAAAATTTATTTCTAATGGTAAATTATCTATTACATAATCCATTCCCATTTCAAGCACATTCTTTGCTTTTTTAAATTGTTTCATTTGATTGTTTGCCAATCCAGAAAAATAATAAAACTGAGGCTGTAATGGAAAGGTTTCTATACAAGAAGTTGCTTTTTTAACCACTATTTCAAATTGTTTTGTCTCGACATAAGCCTGAAGCAAGAGCAATTGTGTTTCAACATCATCGTTTGAATTGTTTTTTAAAGTGAGCTCATAATATTGAATCGCTTTATCCCATTGTTGTTTATTGTGATAATATTTCCCGATTTCTTTGGCCACATTTACATCTGGATCTTTATCAAAATAGGCAATAGCTTTTTCCAATTCTGATTCATACTGAGGATTTTTGTTTAAAAAAATCAAAAACTCATTTAAAATCCGATGCTTTATCTTGGAATCCATTTTCGTGCTTGCCAAAACAATATTCATCGAATTGATTGCTTTTTGAGCTTCGTTATTGTCCAAATAATATTTAAACAATCCTACTTGAGCCCATTCTGAACTTGGAATTTCTTCTTCCAGTTTTTGAGTGATTTCTAGTGTTTTTTGTTCTTCATTATTCTCTGAATACAGTTTTATTAATGCAATATAATTAGACTCCGTTTTTGGATATTTATTAATTTGTTCTTTTAGATTTTCTATTTCAGCTGATTGATATTTGCCTTGCGACAAAATAGTCCTTTTAAAGGAATCTCTTCTGTCAGATCTTCCAATTTTATCATTCAACTCGTTGATAAGCGATAATGCTTTATCATATTGTTGCGTGTTCATGTAAATTGAAGTCAAATCTTCCTTGTATATTTGGTCAAATTCTATCAATTTATTTGCGGTTAGAATGGCTTTGTTGTAATCTCCTGTTTGAGAACTTACATCGTACATTCCAACCCAGAACCATTTGTTTTTAGGATCGATTTGAGTAGCCTGTTCGAATGAATTATAGGCTTTATCATATTGCTTTAGCGCGAACTGGTTTTTCCCCAATTCAAAATATACAGTAGCATCATTCGGTTTCAATTTCAAACATTGTTCCAAAGCAATTATTGCTTTATCATAATTCTCGATTCCTTTTTGTAACAAGGACTCATAAAAAAAATCTTCGAATTTATCCGTTTCAGGTATGATTTGCTCGGGTTCCGTTTGTGCCAATAGCAGTGCCGGATTGCAAAGCAAAACCAAGAAGAGAAAGAATAAAGCCTTTTTTTTCATTAAAAGTATGTTTCAAATGGCTCATCTAGATTTGACAACTTTTTGAAAGTTGTCAAATCTTATCTAAACCAGTGTGTGTACAATTTACAATACCTACAAGGTCCAAAAAGACCTTGCAGGAAATTGAAATATTATTCCAATACCGAATAATCCCCTATACTGATACTGGTAAAATTACCGTCAAAACCGGCATGACTACCAATCATGGCATTGTCTAAATTAGCATTTTTAATATGAGAATGAGTTTGCACCAAACTGTTTTTTATCGTACTATTACTCACATGACATCCATCACCTAAAGACACATTTGGACCCACTGTGGCGTTTGTCAAAACCACATCTTTACCAATGTAACATGGAGGAATAATAGTAGAATTGTCTAATTTTACATTCTTTGTCACCAAATCGATCCCATCTTGATGCAAAAACCCTAGCATTCTTGTGTTAGTTTCGACAGTAACCTCTTTATTTCCGCAATCCATCCACTCAGCCACTTCACCCGGTACAAATTTCATGCCTTTTGCCATCATTTGCTTGATTCCATCGTTTATTTGATATTCTCCACCGTGAATAATGTTATTGTCGATCACCAATTGTAATTCGTTTTTTAGTACTGTAACATCTTTAAAATAGTAAATCCCGATAACAGCTAAGTCCGAAACAAAATCCTTTGGTTTTTCGACTAGTTCTACTATTTCATTTGCTTCATTTAAATTGACTACACCAAAAGCTTCAGGTTGCTCTACTTTTTTAACCCAAATGACGCTATCGGCAGTTTGATCTAAATCGAAATCGGCACGGATTAAAGTATCAGCATACGCAATAACGGCTGGCCCGCTCAAAGAATCTTTGGCACACATAATGGCGTGACCTGTTCCTAAGGCTTCGTTTTGGTAATAAATAGTTCCTTTGGCTCCTAACTTTTCAGCAATGGCGATCAAGTCTTCTTCGACTTTTTTTCCAAAACTTTCATGGATGATAAAAGCGACTTCCTCGATATCTTGGTTTAAAACTCCTGCTATATCTTCGACCAAACGGTGAACGATAGGTTTTCCTGCAATAGGAATTAATGGTTTAGGAATAGTTAATGTGTGCGGTCTTAGTCTGGATCCTCGTCCAGCCATTGGTACTATTATTTTCATATTTTATTGTTGCTTTAAACGCAAGATTTGCAAAGTGCTCACAAAAATTACGAAGGATTTTAATTAAATTATTGGCCACGGATTGAACGGATTAAACTGATATCCACTGATTTTTGAAATCTGCAAACTGAAGTCTGAAGTCTGAGTTCTGAGTTCTGAACACTTACTTCACTCCCGTACTTCCAAAACCGCCTTCTCCTCTTGAAGTTTCGGATAATTCCTGAACTTCGATCCATTGGGCTCTTTCGTGTTTAGCGATGATGAGTTGGGCGATTCGTTCTCCGTTTTCGATGACGAAAACTTCGTTTGATAAATTTACTAAAATCACACCAATTTCGCCACGGTAATCTGCATCGACTGTTCCTGGTGAATTGAGTACGGTGATTCCTTTTTTGGCTGCCAATCCACTTCTTGGACGTACTTGTGCTTCATAACCTATTGGTAATTCTATGAAAAGACCCGTTTTTACAATGGCTCGTTCTAATGGTTTTAGGGTTATCGATTCCGTAAGATTCGCTCTTAAGTCCATTCCTGCCGATGCTATAGTTTCATAGTTGGGCAAGGCGTGTTGCGATTTGTTGATGATGTTGATGGTCATTGTTGCGTTTTTGATGTATTATTGGGTTAGCCGTGATGGCAGTGAAAAGCCTTTTGAAATAAAATTGTCTTTTTCTCTGGACAGAAAGAGCGACCAAAGGAAGCTCCTTTATGGACTTGAAAAAAAAAACAATTTTATGAAAAAGCTTGTAACGTACAGCGCGATTAGCTCCTAATTCTTCTTTTTGATAATATTGATTATTGTTTCTTTTTCGTTGTGATATATAAAGTACAGGAATATTAGTAATAACGGGATTCCGACGAAATAATTTTCTCTAAAATAATAAAAAGATAGGACAGAAAAAAAGATGGACATTCCGAGATAGCCTCCAATTTTATTGATGTCGTACGGTATAGGATAATATTTGTTTCCTAGGACATAGGAGATGACCATCATGCTTCCATAAGCAGCTATGGTTGCAATTGCAGAACCATAATAACTCATGGTGGGAATGAGCATGTAGTTGAGGACTAAGGTAACTACGGCTCCAACTATTGAAATGTAAGCACCAATATACGTCTTGTCGATTAGTTTGTACCAAACAGATAGATTAGTGTAAATGCCTAAGAAGAAATTAGCTAAAATGATAAGAGGCACTACTTTCATAGCTACCCAATAGGATTCTTTTTGAATCATTAGCATTTTGAACAAATCAGCAAAAACGATTACAGATAGCATTATAAACGAACCGAAAATGACAAAATATTTGGTCACCATCGCATAGGTTTTCGGTGCATTCTTATCGGATGCATGGCTAAAAAAGAAGGGTTCAATTCCCAGTGTATAGGCCGTTCGATACAACACCATGAATAATCCGAGTTTGTAACAAGCAGAATAAACTCCGACTTCGGCATCCGCGATGTTTGCGGGTAACAATTTACCAAGCAAAATTTTGTCGAACTGCTCGTTGATAGCAAAGGCGATTCCAGCAATCATGATGGGTAAGCCATAACGCATCATCCGTTTCCATAAAGCGAAATCGAAATTCCATTTTAAAGAAAAATAATTCGGCGATAAAGCTATAAATGTGAGCATACTAGCCACGATGTTGGAAATAAAAATATAGCCAATTTCGAAATTATCGGCATACAAAGTACTTAAAAAACCATCGGGATTAGCCTTTACTATTATAGGTAAATATATTAAAAAGAACAGGTTCAAACAGAGGTTTACTACAACATTTCCTATTTTTATTACGGCATAAAACGTAGGTCTTTGAGTTGCTCTAAGCTTAGAAAACGGAACAATCACCAATGAATCAAGCACTAAAATCCAAATGGTGTAGGTTATATATTGCACATCGATTCCAGAAAACTGCGCTAATGAGTTTCGATACAATAAAGCAGGAAACAGAAATATTAGTGTAGTCCAAAATACGGAAACGGTGGTGGTTTCCAGCACTTTTTCTTTATCTTTTTCGTTGTTGTAAAATCTAAAAAAAGAAGTTTCCATTCCGTATGCAAGAATGACATTGAAAAAAATCATATAGGCAAATATCACAGTTATCTGACCATATTCTTCTTTTGGGAGTAAGTTGGTGTAAAGCGGAACGAGTAAAAAACTGAACATACGCGGTAATACTGTTGCGAGTCCGTAAATGGCAGTTTGTTTGAAAAGATTTTTATATAATCCCAATTTTTCCCTTTTAAATTTTATGGGACAAAAATAACTAATTCTTTGGTTTTATATTGATTTTGCTTATTCAATATCTTTAGTAGTTATACACAAGTTTAAGATAAATAGAAAGTTTAGAAAATTGGATTCGGAATTACACAAAAAAGTCCCGCAAAAGCGGGACTCTTCAAACATAACTTATAATTTAATTTTTAATTTTTGATAACTCTTACCGATTTATTTATGTTTCCTTGTTTCAAAACAACTACATAAACTCCAGGAATATATCCGCTACCCATTACTTGGTTGTTGATATCTTCATATCTTATCGTACGAATTTCTAACAATTTACCTGAAAAATCATAAATAGCAACTGCTACTTTTGCATCATTTGTAGAAGTGAAATTTAGTTTGAAACTACTTGTATATGGATTAGGATATACCGTTAAGAAAAACTCTGAAATTACAGCTGTAAAATCTTGAGTTGCTAAACTAGTATCTGTAAAACTAGCACCAGAAGCAGCGATTGAGCTAGAAGATGGTCTGTAATCTAATCCTAAATAGTTTTGAGCATTTGTCAAATCATAAGGCTTGATAAGCAAACCAGTACTTGTAGCCACAGTAATATTGTTATTATTAGCATACCAAGTTGCAGCATTAAAACTTGCGTTGTTACCCGTTGCATTTACATAAGCTACTTTGCCAGAGGTATTAGAAGCCATAATGTTGTTTTTGAATTTTAAGTCATTATTCAAAGCATTTGTTTCAGTAGTAACTCCATCAACATGAAGACCATTGTTGTAATCCATAAAGATGGTATTAAAAATCTTTTGTTTTGAATTTCTTCTCAACTGAGCAGCTCTACCAAAACCATTTGCGATTGTTCCACCATTTGGCAAAGTAACTCTATAATGTGGCCCTACGATGGTAACATTAGAAAACACACAAGCTGTAAATGGAGTTGCAGGATCACTTGTAGCATTGTTATCTGATTCAAATCCGTTTGATGTTGAAATGGTTGGGTTATCTGAAACTTGTGGGTCTCTTATTCCTAAACAAAATTGAACGTTTCCACTAAATCCATTATCTGTATCAAAATCATCATCTAATCCTCTAAAAGCAACTAAGTGTTTACAGTTTACTGTTCCACCAAACCATTCGTAAGAATCGTCATTGGCATGTGATACTTGAACATAATCTATGGTAGTTCCTCTTCCTACAGCTCCGAATGTTAATCCGTTGATTTCAGCATTGGGCGCATAAACATAACCAGCAAATTCTATACGAACATATTTTAATGTTCCAGAGCTATCGTCATCATTTGGTGTTAAACCTCCTCCAAATTCTGTATCAGCAGTTGCTGGAATACCCTCGATATTGTTGATTCCATTATTGATATTGTAGGATGCTTTTCCAAGTAATATAACTCCTCCCCAATCTCCAGTAATTCTTTGTCCAGGAGCTTGGTCTGATGTAAACACAATTGGGTTTGTTGCAGTACCGATAGCATTTATTTTGGAACCTTTAGTTACAAATAAGCCAGCACCAGTAGCTGTTTTATCCCCTTTGATAACTACTCCTGCATCAATAGTTAAAGTAACATTGTTTTTTACATAAATTTGACCTTTCAAATAATAAGTGTTTCCAGCTGTCCAATGTGTATCAGCTGTTATGTTTGCACTAACATTCACATTCGTTGCAGGGTATACAGTGTTTTGTGGGTCAAAGTTAGTCCATGTGTCTGTCCACATTGGCGTAGGAGCTGGTGCAAATGCGCCTCGGTAAGTAGTAGCAGTAAATTGTGCAAAACCAATGCAACTTACTAATAAAAGCATCGATAAAATGTAAGTTTTTTTCATTTGTATTTTTGTTAAGTTATTCAACAAATGTATCATTGGATTGTAAAATCATGGTTAATAAAACTATATAGAAATATCAATATTAGGTTACTAAATTGTTATGAATCAGGAACATAATTTGCAAAAAAACCTTGAGATTAGGCTTCAAGGTTTTATCATTTAAAAATTTAAAAAAAGATCTTTTTTAGAAATTGTAATTTAAAGTAAGTGAAAACGTTCGTCCGAATTTTGTTTTAAAGATCAAATCATCTTCTTTACTATTGAAACCATTTTTGTCTTGGGAATCACCATTGAAAACGGAATTCAATGCAACAGCTACTCCTTTTATTTTTGGTGTGTTTGCTAAATCATTGTTTTGATAAATAATTAGGTCTTGTGCTAAAATGTTTTGAACATTTAATTTTAATTCTAATTTATTTTTCAAAAATGTTTTTGCTAATTGATAATCTAGAAACGCACGACTTTTTTCCCAATAGGCTGGAACAGCTCCATTTGTCGTTTGGTTTCCTTGAATGGCAATTCGACTTCCGATTTTATTATAATTTAAAGTAGAGGACCAACCCATTTCCTTATTCATATATTGAAGTCCAGTATTAAAGACATAAGGCGATTGACCTTGCATTGGAATATCCACTAGTTTAGATGATTGTACTAAATTTGAAATATCCACTTTAGAACGAATAACAGCTATGTTTGTAAAAAAGGTTAAATCGTCAAGAAATTTAGATTCTTTAGAACCAAACATGGAACTCAATAATGTTCTATATTCTAATTCTACTCCAAAATTTCGACCAGATTTTGCGTTTTCGTATTTATTGGTATTATTAGCTTGTGCTTGCAATTCTATAGGATCTGTAAATTCTTTGTAAAATATTGAAGTTGAAAAAATTTGTCCTTTTCCAGGGAAAATTTCATATCTTAAATCAGCATTTAAAATTTGTGCAATTATTAAATTTTTATTTCCTTCTGTATTAAACTTTGTTTGAGCATCATAAAACACAAATGGTGCTAATTCTCTAAATTCTGGTCGATTTAATGTTTTTGAACCACTTAAACGAATATTTTGTTTTTTATTAATACTATAAATAAAATTAACTGAAGGTAATAGATCTAGTTTAGCATCATCGACTACAATTGGAGTGATTCCATTATCTTCTTTTGAAACTAAATGTTGTGAATAGTTCTCTAGTCTGGCGCCCCAAACAATTCTTAAATTATTAAAAACATTATCAATCAGAACATAAGCAGCATCTAATTTTGAATTTGCGATATATGCGTCAGTTCCTTTTGTACCGTCATAAAGAGTCAATCCGCTAGATTTAGGCCCTAGAATTCCCATGTTGGATGCATTAAATATCGTTTTGTCACTTTGAGTATTTATTGATGCTAAATAAGTTGAGTTATAACTAACTCCATTTACAAAACCACTAAAAGGTACATAACCCAATTGTCTTGCCTGAAAATTCCTGTTTCTTTTTTGAGTTATTCCACCAATTTTAATATCTGCACTAAAAGAATCTGAAAAACTAATTTTCTTACTTACATCAACTTTAGTGCTATAAATTGATTCCATATTTTTAGAACTATATATAGATCCTGAATAATTACTTCCAGTATTACCTGCAGCAAATATAGCAGATGATTGAGTAAAAGTTCCATCATCTAATTTAACATAAGTATATGTATTTCTTCTCTCATTAGGTACTTCTCTATTTATTGCGCTATACCCCCCAACCCAGTTAATTTTAATTTTGCTTTCTGGCAAGAAGTGCTCTCCTATTAATTGACCAGAATAAATTTTATTATTTGAATATAATCGAGATGTTGTACTAGAATAGACTTGATCGTTCACCAATACAGGTCCGTTTTTATCCAAAACTCTATTCTCGTTATTTACACTATACAAGTTTTTAAAACTAAATGAATTTTTTGAATTTAACTTTAAAGAAATGTTACCTAAAGCTGCAAAAAGATTTTGAGAGCTATAGCTTTTATCAAATTGGTCTACTTTAAGTGCACCTGGAGTTTCATATTCTCTTCTTACCGTTTCGTTGTAATTATTAGAAACAGTATTAGTTAAAGAAAAAATCATCCCAACTCTCTCGTCTCCACTTAATTTAAAATACCTTCCTAATGTGTATTGAAAACTTGTATTTGGACTAAAGGTTTTGTTTTTTAAACTCCAATCCGATTGGTACTTTTTTGCAAAATCTGCAATTGACAAAATGTTTGTACTTGTTTTTGTGTTTTGCAAAGCTTTAAACTCAGTTACACTTGGTAAAATTGTTGAAGGATTTGATTTTGAATCTTGTGAGTACAATTGATCTTTTCCTGTAGTGATTGTATTATAAGATCCGCCAATCGAAATGGTTTGAAAGTTTTTGTCTGGGGTAGCTTTGGTATTAATTTCTATTACACCCCCTGCAAATTCTCCTGGTAAATCTGGAGAAGCAGTTTTATTAATAATCAAGTTATCTAACATATTAGCTGGGAAAATATCAAATGAAAATGCTTTTCTATCTGGTTCTGTACTTGGAAGTGGCGCACCATTTAAATAAGAAAGGTTGTAGCGTTCATTCAAACCACGAACAATTACAAATTTGTTGTCTTGTACACTGGCTCCACTGATACGCTTTAATACATCAGAAGTAGTTTTATCTGGAGTTCTTTTTATACTTTCTGCCGAGATTCCATCAGATACATGAACACTATTTTTTTGCAAAGTTAAAAGTGAATTGATAGATTCTGCTTTTGCTTTAACGGTTTTAATCACTACTTCGTCCAGTACGCCATGCATTTCGGACAAAGAAACAGTTACTGTAGTTGCTTCATTATCTAAAACTTCAAGTTCTGAAATAATTTTTGTTTCGAATGAAAAAAAAGAAAACTGTAAACTGTATTTACCTGATTTTACTTTTCTAAAACTAAAATTTCCTGCAGCATCTGTTGTTGTATTCAAATTTGTCCCAACTATATTTACATTTACAAGTGGCAAAGGTTTACCAGTAGATTCTTCTATAACAGTTCCTTTAATAATAGATCCATCGTCTGAATTTTCATGTGTGATAGTTGTTTTTTTTCCTTCGCTATTAAAAGGAATTCCTGCAAAGCTACTGGAAACAAAAAAAATGAATACAATAAGGAATGATCTTTTCATTGAAATATATTGATTTTAATTCTTAAAATTTGGTACAAAAGTAGTTTTAAAGAATATTTCGAATGTAAATGATATATTAATATATTTTAGCAAAAATCTTTCATTGTTAATTTATGGTTAACTTAAAGATAATTATATGTTGAATTGAATATTATTTATGATGAATGTGAAAATTATCAATTTTATAATTAAAAAAACATCTTAAATAGTGCCTTCTTTATGTTTTTAGTTAATTAGTACCAACTTTAGTCAAGTCTGAACTTTGAATAATTATACCTTAGTAATTAAACAGAATAAAATTACACCTAATTTAATTTTTAAGAATAAATGTAGGAGTCAACATGAGATATAAAAATTCACTTTTGCTGTGACCTAACAAACACGACAAAGTTTAGATAGACAGCAAAACACTCACGGCATTTCCACCAAAACCCACTGCATTAACCAATACTTTTCGGATTTGTTTTCTTGGTTTTTGAACTTCGGCAAATGGAACGCCTATAAATTGCTGATGTTGCATCATTAAAATGGCCATTTCAATACTCAACATTCCTGAAGTACCAAAAGTGTGGCCAATTTTCCATTTGTTGGTAGTAAGCATTGGTAAATCACCCTGAGCTGAGACTGAAGGTAAATCTGTTGTAGAAAATACTTTTTGAATCGCTTTATATTCAGTTAAATCTCCTGCTTTTGTTCCTGGAGCGTGCATCACGATGGCATCCACTTCGGATAATTTAGTGTTTTCTAAAGCCATTTTCATCGATTTCTGAAAACAAATTGCTTCTGCCGAAATAGAAATGTTGTGTTCCAATATTTCAGTAGCATAACCAATGTTTTCTATATAAGCCAATGCATTATCTTTTTTTCCAATTTCCAAACAACATACTGCTGCTCCTTCACCAAGAATTAATGTGTTTTGTTTTTTATCAAAGTCTAAAGCACGGCAAGGAAATTCTTCGTCACTATTCGAATAAATTTTCAGCGCTCGCATTTGGGCTATTGTGAAATCGGTCAACGGTGCTTCGCTTCCTCCAACCAAGAATTTGCTGGCCATTCCAGATCGAAGCCATGCTACACCATTAAGCATCGCATGCAAAGCGGTAGAACAGGTTATTGAATGGGAAATCTCTGGTCCTGTACTTTGTAAATCATGAGCTACCCAAGACGAAATATTCCCCAAAGTAGTCGTAGGCGAAGCCAAGGTTTGCGCTTTGCCTGTTGCTAAATATTCGATATGATGTTTTTCAAACAATTCTGTTGCCCCACGGGAGGAACCTATGTTGATTCCGAAATTATCAATATCATTCCAACCTGCATTTTGAATCGCTTTTCGTGAAGCGGCCATCGCATACAAAACCGTTTTGTCGAGTGATTTGTATTTAATGTCAGCATTTTTTAAATCTTGAACCGACTCTCTAGATTCATTATCGAGTGCTGCAACAACGGTGTTTTTATGGTCTAAAAACAGTTGCGTAAAACAAGGTTTGCCACTGAGGTAATTTTCCCATATTGTTTTGGGATTATTTCCTAAAGGTGAAATCGAAGCTAAAGCGGTTATAGAGATAATTTGTGACAAGGCTACTTTATTTTGACGCAAAGGTCGGGAAGTTTTTGCGAAAATGGCACACGGATGACACAGATTAAAACAGATTAAAAACGGATTTCTTTTTTTAAAGATTTGACCCTTTTAAATAATCCGTGCCAATCCGTTCAATCGGTTTAAATCAGTGGCTAATTACTATGCTATTTCTAACGCATTCTCAACAACCTCATATACTTTTTGCAATTGCGCATCGGTAATGACATAAGGAGGTAAAATATAGACAATATTGCCAACTGGTCTCAGAACCACACCGTTTTCAATAAAGAAATCATAGAGTTTGTTGCGTAAGGTGCCATAATAACTTTCAGCACTTTCTATCTTAATTTCCAATGCAAAAACAACTCCAAGGACTCGAGTTGTTGTAACTTTTGGATGAGATTCGATGTGCTTTTGAAATGCCAAATGGTTTTGGTGTACTCGAGCAATATTGGCTTGCATTTCTGGGGTCTGCAACAAAGCCAAACTTGCTAATGCCGCTGCGCAACCTGTTGGATTAGCAGTAAAAGTATGCCCATGAAATAACGCTTTGTTGATGTCGTCATCATAAAAAGCATCGAAAATGTCTTGGGTAAAAGTAGTAATCGCCATTGGAATGGTACCTCCAGTCAAGGCTTTCGACACACACATCATATCGGGTTTTTCAGATAAATAATCACAAGCAAAATTTTTGCCCGTTTTCCCAAAACCTGTCATTACTTCATCGGCAATCGTGAGTACTTTGTTTTTTTGACAAATCCTGATTAATTCGTCAAGCGATACTGGTTCATACATTACCATTCCTGCAGCTCCTTGAATCAGCGGCTCAAATATAAATCCAGCACAATTATTGTTTTTTATGACTTCCTCTAATGTTTGAAAACTTATATGTTCCTGTCCTTTTACAGGAACTGGAATCCGAATAACATCAATCAACATTCCTTGAAAAGCTTCGGTAAAAAAAGAAATTCCACTTGCGGCCATTGCTGCAAAAGTGTCGCCATGAAAGGCATTTTCGAACGCAATTATCGTTGTTCTTTTTTCGCCTTTATTAAAAAAATATTGCAAGGCTACCTTTATTGCCACTTCAACAGCGGTTGAACCATTATCAGTAAAAAATAATTTTTGTTGGTTATTTGGCAAAATTTCCATCAGCTTTTCAGATAATTCAACTGCTGGAGTATGAGTAAATCCTCCAAAAAGGACATGCTCTAAAGTGGTAAGTTGTTTGTAAATCGCATCGGCAATAAATTTGTTGGAATGTCCATAAGGATTCACCCACCAAGATGCAATCGCGTCGATATATTCTTTGTTATTTTCATCCCAAAGTAATGCGCCTTCACCTTTAGTTATCGCAATTGACTTTTGAGCGGTTTTGTGTTGAGTATAGGGATGCCAGTTGTGCTTTAGATCTCTTTCTGATAAAGTCATTTGATTGTAGATTTTTTGATTTTAGATTTCTGAATTGAGATTTGAGATTGCTATTGATTTTTGCTATTGAAATTGTAATTGAATTTTGCTATTAAAGTTCCAACAGTTTTTCTCGAAACAAATCGGCGTATTCCCTAATAACATTCTGGTCGAAATACGGTTCTTCTTCTATTCTTCCAATAGTTTGTAATCCTGTTTTCTTAAGGATAATTGATTCGGTGGCGATATTTTCGTCTCCACTAAAAATAATTCCAGCGATGTTTATTTTTCTGTTTTGTAATGCTTCAATCGTCAATAAAGTGTGATTGATACTTCCCAAATAATGTCTGGCTACCACAATCACTTTATAGTCATTTTGGATTACATCAATAATACATTCGGTGTCGTTCAAAGGTACAAATAGCCCTCCAGCACCTTCAATGACAAGATGGTTTTTTGTTTTAGGTTCTTTGATTTTATTAAAATCAATCGTGATTCCATCCAATTCAGCTGCTAAGTGCGGACTGGCTGGTGTATTCAATTTATAACTATTATCGTGAATGATCGTTTTGCCATTTGAAATATACTTTTTGATTTTATGGCTATCGGAATTTTCCAATTCACCTGCTTGAATTGGTTTCCAATAATCTGCTTCAAGTGCTTCGACTATAATTGATGATGCAATGGTTTTGCCCACATCGGTTGATATTCCTGTTATAAATAATTTCATATACTATATTTTATCCCTGTCAGGGTTCTGAACCCTGACAGGGATGTATCGACTAAAAAACAAAAGTACTCAACAATTCCAAGACTTCCGAAATTTGCTCCTTCGAATTGTAACTATGAATACAAAACCTGAGTCTTTCTTGACCTTCAGGAACCGTTGGTGATAAAATTGCTTTGACATCAAATCCTTTTTCTTGAATTTGACTGGCAATGTGCTTTACATTTTGATTTCCTGGGATAATTGCAGATTGAATCGCTGATTTACTTTTGACAAACATGGGCTTTAAGCTTAATAAATGCTGAGCTTGATTGAAATGAATAATGTTTTCTCGTAATTGTTCTATGGCTTGTTTTTCTGATTCCAAATGTTGATATCCTATTAAAATCGTAGCGACCGAGTGCGGCGAAAGTCCAGTAGTATAAATAAAACTTCGTGCGAAATTGACGAGATATTCTTTTAACTCAAAACTTCCAACAATCGCGGCTCCATGACAACCCAATCCTTTTCCGAAAGTCACAATTCGAGCAAAAACCTGATTATGCAAACCTAACATCTGGACTAATCCTTCCCCTTTATCTCCAAAAACCCCTAAAGAATGCGCTTCGTCAACAACTAAATAACAATTATATTTGAAAGAAAGTGTTGCCAATTCTTCGAGATTAGGTGTATCTCCGTCCATTGAAAAAACAGATTCTGTTACGATATAAATGATTGAATTTTTTAAATTGAAATTCTCATCGTCACTGAAATTACTATTGTTATTGCTACTGCTACTGAATTTGACAATTTTTTTTTCTAAATCTTCAAAGTCATTGTGATCAAATTTATACGCTTTAGCATTTGAAAGCTGGATTCCGTCACGTATGGAAGCGTGACACAATTCATCGTACAATATTATATCGCCTTTTTGAGGAACTGAACTAAAAAACCCCACATTGGCATCGTATCCCGAATTGAATATTAATGCGCTTTCCGTTTGATGAAATTGAGCGATATAATCTTCAGTATCTTGATATACTTTGTGATTACCAGATATTAATCGAGAACCTGTAGCTCCGTTTTGAATGCAATTAGTATCAATTAAATACTGGTGAGTCATATCAAAAATGGATTTATTTCTTGAAAACCCAATGTAATCATTAGACGTAAAATCGATTAAATTGTTTGCTATAGGTAATTGCCTTAAAGCATTGTTTTGTTTTCTGGTTTCGAGTTTGGATGTTATATTTTTTGGAAACTTCATATTAGCAAAGTTATCATTTTAAAAATAAATTGTATTGTTTTCTTGTTTTTTAGCCCAGATGGAAACGGCATCCTCTTGTGGCGGTGTTCGCCACAAGAGATATAGTGGACAGCTGGATTAGCTTCAAAAAAAAAAGTCACACATTGCTGTATGACTTTTTGGTTTTTATATAGAAATTGAATTAGTCGGCTAAAACAATTACTTTATTGTCTTTCATTTCGATAGTTCCAGAATTGATAGCAATCGTAAAATTTTGATCATTTACTTTGGTAAACAATTTTTCTGATTCACTAGTAAATTTGAAACTTGGAGCTGTAATCTTTACATTCCCTTTTTGAAGAATCGAAACTATTGGCGCGTGATTATTTAATATTTGAAAATGACCATCAACTCCCGGAAGGGAAACTGAAGTGATTTCTCCTGAAAATAATTTTGCTTCTGGTGATACTATTTCTAATAACATATTTTTTAGTTTACAGTCTCAGTTCACAGTTTCAGTACTATTACTGAACACTGAACACTGAACACTAATTTTAAGCTTCCGCCAACATTTTTTCTCCTGCTTCGATAGCGTCTTCAATAGTTCCTTTAAGGTTGAAAGCTGATTCTGGCAAGTGATCTAATTCTCCATCAATGATCATGTTGAATCCTTTGATGGTATCTTTAATATCAACCAAAACTCCTTTTAATCCTGTAAACTGTTCTGCTACGTGGAAAGGTTGTGACAGGAAACGTTGAACACGACGTGCTCTAGAAACTGACAATTTATCTTCTTCAGAAAGTTCTTCCATACCAAGAATCGCAATAATATCTTGCAATTGTTTGTATTTTTGAAGAATTTCTTTTACTCTTTGTGCACAGTCATAATGCTCATCTCCAATAATTTGTGGAGTCAAAATTCTTGAAGTAGAATCTAGAGGATCCACTGCAGGATAAATACCTAGCTCAGCAATCTTTCTAGACAATACTGTTGTTGCATCAAGGTGAGCAAACGTTGTTGCTGGTGCTGGATCCGTTAAATCATCCGCAGGTACGTACACCGCTTGTACAGATGTAATAGATCCTTTGTTTGTAGAGGTGATACGCTCTTGCATCGCTCCCATTTCGGTAGCAAGAGTCGGCTGATAGCCTACCGCAGATGGCATACGACCTAAAAGTGCCGATACCTCAGAACCTGCTTGTGTAAAACGGAAGATATTATCCACGAAGAACAATACATCTTTACCTTGGTCTGTACCTGCTCCATCACGGAAATATTCTGCGATAGACAAACCTGAAAGTGCTACACGAGCACGAGCTCCAGGTGGCTCATTCATTTGTCCGAAAACGAAAGTAGCTTTAGACTCTCTCATTCCTGGCATATCCACTTTAGATAAATCCCATCCTCCATTTTCCATAGAGTGCATGAATTCATCACCGTATTTTATAATTCCTGACTCCAACATCTCACGAAGTAAGTCATTTCCTTCACGTGTTCTTTCTCCTACTCCTGCGAATACTGAAAGTCCACCGTGACCTTTTGCAATATTGTTGATCAACTCTTGAATTAATACTGTTTTACCAACACCAGCACCACCAAACAATCCAATTTTTCCTCCTTTTGAGTAAGGCTCAATCAAATCGATTACTTTAATACCGGTAAATAAAACTTCAGATGAAGTTGATAAATCTTCGAATTTTGGTGCTTGACGGTGAATTGACATTCCGTTGTCACCATCTTTTGGTAAATTTCCTAAACCATCAATTGCATCTCCAATTACATTGAATAAACGTCCGTAAACATCTGCTCCAATTGGCATTTTGATTGGGTTTCCTGTTCCAACTACTTCATAACCTCTGCTCAAACCGTCTGTTGAGTCCATTGATATGGTACGTACAGTGTTTTCACCAATGTGAGATTGTACTTCAAGAACTAATAAAGTTCCGTCTTTTTTTGTGATTTCTAACGAATCATAAATTTTTGGAAGTTCAACATCTTTACCGTTGAAAACTACATCGACAACTGGTCCGATGATTTGGGCAACTTTTCCTATTACTTTTGACATTGCTTATGTATTTATTAAATAGCTATTCAGGTTATATAAATGTAATGAGCCGAATACAATCGGAACAGATACATTTTCAGTGCGCAAAGGTAATTTTTTAAAATCTAAAAATCAACACTTTTTTTATAAAAAATCAACAGCTTATTAAAGGATTGTTTGTAAACAGAAAATAAATCAAGAAAAGTGCTTATAAAGAACAAAAACCATCCCTTATGAGGGATGGTTTTAGATAAAAATTTGATTTGAAATAATTATGGATTAATGGTCCATGAAACAAAATATTGTTGTCCTATAGATCCTGCTCCTAATACTTGAGTGTATTCTTTACCCGCAATATTAGTCGCTCCTGCTTTAATTACAGATTTTAATTTTGGCAGACCATAGTTTATTTGCGCGTCTACAACTGTTGCAGCAGCAATTACCCCATCAGCAAATGTTGATTGCCATAAATATTCACTATTCCACCTTACACTAGCATTAAATCCAAAGTTTTCGAACAACTTGTTATTACCAACAGAAGCTTTTACTCTATGTTTTGGTGTATTGAAACTTGCTTCAAAATCTGGGTCTTTTGCTTGGTCAAAATCAAATTGAGCATAGTTATAGCTAATTCCAAAATCATAATTTCCAAACATTTTTTCAGAAAGCCCAATTCCAACACCAAGTGAATGAATTTCTAATGGAGTATTGGTATATAACTGATATCCTCTAAAATTACTATTTTGAAGTGCATGTAGCGTCTGCGTCCCTAGATCAGTTGCACCACCAGCAGGATTTGGGGCATCTTGTGCTTTACCATAATATGGGGCAACGGCAGATACATTTCCTATAAAGTTATTATAAACATTATAATAGCCGTTAAGATCAACATTGATTTTGTTAATTTGAGAACGGTATCCTAACTCAAAGGCTTTTACTTCTTCTGGCTTTACTAATCCCACATTTGTTTTCCGTAACAATGCTGGATTACCCGTAGCCAATAATGCCCCTACTGAAGCTTTTGTATAAGAATTGTAATAAGCGTTTTCACCATTCAAAGTCGCTGTTGCTCCACCTGCGAAAAATTGACCTGTTGGGGTTGCTACAGCGAAAGTTTCTTTATATCTTGTTAAGTTATCAGGTGCTGAACCAATAAGTGCACCATATCCAACATTGAATCCAATATATTGGTCTTGGGTAGTTGGATTTCTAAAACCAGTTTGATAAGATGCTCTGAAATTATGTTGTTTATTTTCGCCCGCAGCATATACTAATGAAACTCTTGGAGAATAATTTCCGTCAAAGTTTTTTGCTTTATCATAACGAACAGATCCCGTAAATTTAAATCGATCATCCATAAATTTCTTTTGCAATTGTGTATAAAAACCATATTCATCATATTTAATTGGCCCATTGGCATCGGTATAAATTCTTCCATGAGAATCTAATTGATAGGCTCTATAAGAACCTCCAACTTGAATTTCACCAAATTTAATAATGTCTTTTAAATTATAATTGGCATCTGAATGGTAGATCTTTGAATTATCCACTAATTTCGATCCTGTCAAAGAACTTGGATCCGCAATTACTGTATTGAATGCGGATTGAAAAGCAGCAGTACCAGGCAATAACCTACCTACATCTGCTTTTCCTCTTGCAAAAGCATTAGATCCAGATACATTCCCAAATAAAGGACTTGCAGGATTGTTAATTGCCCCAGCATAATTTGCTGCATAAGTACCATACCAAACGTTATCTGATTTCCACATTTCGTTTATATGAGTGGCTGTAAAATTCATGTCATAAGATTTACCTCCATCTTCTGTTGTGGTATATCCTCTCACAAAAAAGTTATTTCCTTTAAATTCTAATTTATGCTGTTGCATAAAAAAATTGTTTAGATAATACCTATCAGCACCTTGATACACCGCATTACCATAGCCAAATTTACTTTGCCAAATGACTTCGAGCTTTTCATTTCCGAATGGTCGAAAATGAAGAGAAAAATCAATCTTAGTGTTAGACGCTTTATTGTTAGTTAAGTCAACTTCATCGTAACCCGTTCTAGTCACATAATCTTTTGGTAAAGTAGCAGCCCATGCCGCTGGCAAACCGGCCGCAGCCCAACTTCCATTTGCCACCATTGCTTGTCCAAACTGATTTAAATTATATGTTTTTGCTTCATCACCATATATGTTGATTCCATCATAACTGTTATTACTTCTAGTAATTCCTTGTCCTTGACGGTTTCTATCATCATAATTAGTTGCATACCAATCCGTTCCATTCAAATAAGTAAAATTAGCTTTGGCAGCAAAATAATTATTGAAGGCATGTGCCATTCTTATACCGTAATCATAATATTCATTCGTTCCAGCTGCTTTTTGACTAGTTGAGCCGTATTTTAAATACGTTGAAATTCCTTGATAAATAAAAGGACTTTTACTATTCATAAACATGATACCATTAAATGCATTGGCACCATATAATGCTGATGATGCACCAGGTAATAATTCTACATTTTGAACATCGATTTCTGAAACTCCAATCATATTTCCCAAGACAAAGTTTAATAAGGGTGAAGAGTTGTCCATTCCGTCTACTAATTGCATAAAACGAGTGTTCGAAACAGTTGCAAATCCACGCGTGTTTATAGACTTAAAAGTCAAACTACTCGTATTCATTTGCACTTCTTTTAAATTCTCCAATCCATCATAATAACTTGGAGATGCAGTACTTTTAATATCCTTAAGACTCATTCTTTCGATTGTTACGGGCGACTCCATAATTCGTTCCGGCGTTCTAGAGGCCGAAATAACAACTTCATTAAGCTTAGTCTCTGCTCCAGAAAGTACTACGCTTACATTTTGATTTTTTGAAGTAATGTTTATTTTTTTTGATTCAAACCCTAAACTGCTAACTTCAATTGTAAATGGAAGTTTATTAGATGAATTTAAAATAAATTTTCCCTCACCATCAGTGATAGTTCCTAATTTTTCACCATTAATCTGGATATTAGCTCCAGGTAATGGTTGATTGTTATTATCAGTAACTAACCCTGAAATTGAATTTTGGGCAAAAGCAATGCTACAAAAAAACATCATTAAAATAAATAAGTAGTTTCTCATTTGGTTAATTTTTAGATTTAGGACAATTAATTTTAATAATTTATATAGTAAAAATAAAAATATTTTTTATATTATCACAAAAAGACGCATAAAAAATAATTATCAACAATGAATTTCATTAATTTGTATTAATTACATAATTATTGTTTTACATGTAATTTAATAAAATCATTGCCAAAAGAGTTGTTATTTAGTATGCATGCATATTATTTTATTGCAATTTGATAATTATTTTTAACAATTTAACATTACAGCACTAAAATAAAAATAAAAAAGCGAGAAAATATCTCGCTTTTAAATTAATCTTATATAAGAATTTACTTATTCAACAGTAACCGACTTTGCTAAATTTCTCGGCTGATCTACATTACAACCTCTCATTACAGCGATATGATAAGATAAGAGTTGTAAAGGAATTGTAGTTATAAGTGGAGAAAGTGCATCAGAAGTTTCTGGAATTTCAATAACATAATCTGCTAATTCACGAACTTGAGTATCTCCTTTTGTTACTACAGCTATAATAATACCGCTTCTGGATTTAATTTCTTGTATATTACTTACAATTTTATCGTAATGTCCTAATTTAGGAGCAATAACAACAACAGGCATATACTTATCAATCAAAGCAATAGGGCCGTGTTTCATCTCTGCAGCTGGATAACCTTCGGCATGTATGTAAGATATCTCTTTAAGTTTTAAAGCCCCTTCGAGTGCAACAGGAAAATTATACCCTCTTCCTAAATACAAACAATTATTTGAATTTTTAAAAACTGCAGCAATTTCTTTTGCTTTGTCATTCGTGTCTAAAGCTTCTTTTACTTTTTCAGGAATAAGTTCCAATTCTAGTAAATATCTATGAAAGTCAGTATTCGACATGGTTCCTTTTGCTTTCGCTAATCGTAAGGCAATCATTGTCAAAACAGTGATTTGGGTAGTAAATGCTTTTGTGGAAGCGACACCAATTTCTGGACCTGCATGTGTATGCGAACCTGCATGTGTTTCGCGAGAAATCGAAGAACCAACAACATTACAAACACCATAAACAAATGCTCCTTTTTCTTTAGCTAATTTAATAGCGGCCATAGTATCAGCAGTTTCACCTGATTGTGAAATAGCAATTACAACATCTTTTGCAGTAATAATTGGGTTTCTATATCTAAACTCTGAAGCATATTCTACTTCAACAGGAATTCTTGTAAATTCTTCAAAAACATATTCTGCGACTAATCCCGCATGCCATGATGTCCCGCAGGCAATAATTATAATTCGTTCGGCATTCATGAATTTCTCCAAATTATCTTCAACACCTGACATTTGAATAATTCCTTCATTGGCATGAAGCCTACCGCGATATGTATCTTTTATAACACTTGGTTGCTCATAAATCTCTTTCAACATAAAATGTTCATAACCCCCTTTTTCTATTTGCTCCAAATTCATTTTAAGCTCCTGAATATAAGGATCAACTAAAGAGTCGTCTTGTATTTTTCGAACTTTAATAGGTTTATGCAATCTAATATTTGCCATTTCACCGTCTTCTAAATATACAGCATTTTGGGTATATTCAATAAATGGTGACGCATCTGATGCTATAAAATATTCTCCTTCGCCAATACCAATTGCCAATGGACTACCTAATCGAGCAACAACTATTTCATCTGGATTTTTTTTATCAAAAACAGCAATTGCATAAGCTCCTACTACTTGGTTTAGTGCCACTTGAACGGCTTTACCTAGTTTTAATTTCTCGTTTATTTGAATCTCTTCTATAAGATTTACAAGAACTTCTGTATCAGTATCGGAGTGAAAAACATATCCTCTTTTTATTAATTCTATCTTTAATGGAGCATAGTTTTCTATAATTCCGTTGTGAATTATAACTAAATCTCCAGAATTTGAAACGTGAGGGTGAGAATTCACGTCATTTGGAATCCCGTGAGTTGCCCATCTTGTATGTCCAATTCCAATTGTACCGTTTGTTGTAATTTCTTTTGCAGCTTTCGTTTCAAGATCTACAACTTTTCCTTTTGTTTTGGACAGTTTTAAATCTTTTCCGTCATATAGCATAACTCCTGCACTATCATATCCTCTATATTCCAGTCTTTTTAATCCTTTAATTACTATAGGATAAGCTTCTCTATATCCAATATATCCGACAATTCCACACATAATATCAGGTTTTAATTTGGTTAAAATTTATTCTTAATTCGGTTTTGTGTAATAAATTTTTAGTTTTAATCTTTTATCTTCAGCAACATTTGCACTACTTCCGTATAGAATTGTTCCTAATGGGTTCATTACTGAAGACACTGGATAAAAATATGCATTTTTTTGTAATGCGGATAGGTCTTTCCATATAGAATAAGCAGGGCTATTGAATTTTTTCTTATAGATAATATTCGAAATTGCTTGTGAAACTGAAACTCCTATTTGCACATTTGTAGAATCATGGTTTACTAGATTTCGAATATAATTAGTAACTCTGATCTTGTATTTTAAACCACGACCATTTGCGTTTTTTTCGATGATTCCACCATAAATTTGTTTAGTATAGTTGGCAGAATTTCCTGTTGAACTGTCATAATAGTAATCTAAAAGCGGACGTTTATTATTTATTTCATATAAAAATATTCTACTTGGTTCTGTAACTCCTGCCATTGCAGTTTGATCTACGTAAAAAGTCAAACTGGCTTCGTTAATTAACCATCCTTTAGATTTTATATAATCTAACTCGTCAGGGATATTGTTATTACCTGCTTCTATCTTTTTTGTCGTTCTATTGTACTTCACTACATCAACCGCAGAATTAAACAATTCAATTTGACCAACACTACCCTCACCTCCTCTTAAATACATTCGGTCTGCTATCGGACTCGAATTGTATGCTGTGCCAGATGCACTAAAATCATTGTTTAATAAATTTACAGAATTTCCTGTTAGATTTAATGCGATCGATTTATCTACTAAGGTAGCGTCAGTTGCTGATGTTTTTTCTTTGTAGTATACAATAATTTTTCCGCTTTTAAAATTCATCAGTGCTAATACACCTTTAACATCTGCTTTTTCGACATCAAAATACAATCCTTTAAAATATTTTTCGAAAACGAGATTAGTTGTCATATAAGTACTTGAACCTGCACCAAAAAATAAAGTTTGAAAAAAAGCTTTGTCTAATTTCAATTTCAATCCTGGAGCGGTATATGTTGTAATTGCGGCTGTTGTTCCAACTGCTGGTGTCACAACTTTAAATTCTTTTGGACTAAAAACAAATTCACTAGTGGTATTTAATAATTGTCCTTTGTAACCATTAAAAATACTATTTTGATTTGTATAATAAAATTGAGGATAATTTGGGTCTAAAAGTGGCGCTCCTCCACCTTCGGTGTTTTTAGAATCAAGTAAATATTTATTTTCATAAACACTTAATTTAATTTTCGCTGTTTTTTCACCATAAATAGAATCTAATGTATAAGTATGGGCGCCAGTAGTAGCATTTGTAACAACTGTAGCATTGGTAAAATAAGGTACATAAAAGGATACACTATCTATAGCTTGTAATAAAGCTAAGTCAATTACAGGATTTTCACTAGCTAATTGAACTTGTGTTGCAAACCGAGCGTTTGTTTGACCAAAGGCACTATTATCTAAAACACCCAATGCATTTACATCCAAATTATTTGATGCAATTGCTCCTGTTTTCGACCAAGACGATTGCACTGTACTCAAAGAATCATTCGCTAAATCAAAATGGTTTTGTCCAATTAACGAAGCTCCTATTTCATTATATTCTTTATCACAGGAAACAAAAAAGACAACAGTTAAAGCGAATAGAATTTGCTTAAAAAAAAATTTATTATACATATTTAATAGAAAATATTTAATTTACAGGACAACGTTTTTATAGAAATCTGAATACACTTCAGCGAATTTATCTTTCGGGGTGAAAGGTAAAAAAGGTTTTCCTGAAGATTCTATAAATTTTGTTAAACTTGGTGACAGACTTTCGGAAGCAATGATAACGGCATCCGAATGATTAATGGCGACTTTCATTATGTTTTCGTAATCAGGATTTTCCAAGTCTTGAATAGCTTCTTTTGGAATACCGTCAAATGCAACTTTATTAATCATTTCTGTATCTAAAGTGCCGTCAAATGACTGTCCATAAATAGAAGTAACAATTTTAGTCTCTGAAAATAAAGCTTCGTTTTTATAATAATGTTTCATATAAATGGGTAACATCGCTGCCATCCATCCATGAACATGAATAATATCGGGAACCCAATTCAGTTTTTTAACTGTTTCTACCACCCCTTTTGCAAAGAAAATAGAGCGTTCATCATTATCAGGAAACATAATTCCAGCTTCATCAGTAAAAGTAGCTTTCCTCTTAAAATATTCGTCATTATCAATAAAGTAAACTTGAATTCGTTCTTTTGGAATCGAAGCTACTTTAATAATTAAAGGCATATCAAGGTCATTTACCACCAAATTCATTCCTGAAAGTCGTATTACTTCGTGTAATTGATGCCTTCTTTCATTGATATTTCCATATCTTGGCATAAATATACGAATTTGTCCACCTTGATTATTTATCATTTTTGGAACTTCATAAGACATCGAAGAGACCTCATTTTCAGCCAGATAAGGCACAACTTCTGAGGACACATATAATATTCTCTTATCTTCCATATTGTAATTTACTTTGTTTATTGTCAATAAAAATCATGCAAAATTACAAAAATTTATGCAGTTATGGACTAAAATATTATGTTTGCATATTATTTGAACAAAACACTTATGCATATTTTCTATAAGAATGCAGCTTTGACTGATTACTTAAAATCCATAAATATCCAACAAACCTCAATAGGATTTGTTCCCACGATGGGAGCTTTACATCAAGGACATTTATCTTTGATGGAGCGATCAATGTTAGAAAACGAAATTACTGTAGTAAGCATTTTTGTCAACCCAACTCAATTTAACAACTTAGAAGATTTAGCTAAATACCCAAGAACATTAGACGAAGATGTTAAAAAAATTGAAAGTTTAAACCCAAAAATAATAATTTTCGCCCCTAATGTTGAGGATATTTATGACGGAAAACCAAGTTCAGAATCTTTTGATTTTGATGGGTTAGAAAACCAAATGGAAGGTAAATTTAGACCTGGACATTTTAATGGCGTTGGTACCGTGGTACAACGCCTATTTGAAATTGTAAAACCAACGAACGCCTATTTTGGTGAGAAAGATTTTCAACAATTACAAATCATAAAGAAAATGGTTGCCAAAAAAAATATGGGTATCAATGTAATTGGATGTCAAATATTCCGAGAACCGAACAAATTAGCCATGAGTTCCAGAAACGAGCTTATGTCGCCAAATGAAAAACAAGAAGCTTCACTAATTTACGAAACTTTACTAAATGCAAAGGAAAAATTTGAGACCAACAGTGCACACGCAGTTACGGATTATGTTCAAAAAACATTTAAGAAAAACACCGATTTTAAATTAGAATATTTCCAAATTGCTGATGAAGTTACACTTTTGCCTTGTTTAAGAAAAAACAAAAACAAGAAATACCGTGCATTTATTGCCGTTTTTATCAATAAAATAAGATTGATTGATACCATTTCATTAAATTAAATTACTTTTGCAAAATGCAAATACAAGTCGTAAAATCAAAAATTCACCGGGTTAAAGTAACTGGCGCCGATTTAAACTATATCGGCAGCATAACCATTGACGAAGCATTAATGGAAGCTTCTAATATTATTGAAGGTGAAAAAGTGTCTATTGTAAACCTCAATAATGGGGAGCGATTAGAGACTTATGCTATCAAAGGAGAGAAAAATTCGGGAGAAATCACCCTGAATGGTCCAGCTGCCAGAAAAGTACAAAGAGACGATATTATCATCATAATTTCTTATGCAACTTTAGACTTTGAAGAAGCAAAAACCTTCAAACCTTGGATCGTTTTCCCTAATGAGAAAGACAATTCTTTAACTTAGACTTATTTTTATTTTATTCAAATTAGATTGTTTTTTAATTAAAATTTTATCGAACTATTGTATTTCTTTGTCTAAATTTGAATTTCAAATTAGTTAGGAATATAAAAAATGCTCGAAAAAATAAACCATATTGATACAGAATTGTTTTTATACCTCAATAGTAAACACAATACTTTTTTTGATCCAATTATGTATTGGGCAAGCGATAAACTATTTTGGATCCCTTTCTATTTATTTATTATATTCCTACTAATCAGGGAATATAAAAAACAAAGTGTTTATGTGCTAATCAGTATAGGCATTCTTATCACACTTTGCGATCAGATTGCATCACATTTAATAAAAAATGCAGTAAAACGCTTGCGTCCTTCTCACGAACCTTTTTTAGAAGATTTAATCCATCTTAGCAAAGCGGGATCCGGAGGTCAGTATGGCTTTGTGTCGTCCCATTCTGCAAATGCTTTCGGACTGGCTACTTTTCTAATACTTTTACTTCCCAAAAGTTACAATCCGTTAAAATGGGTTTTAGGATTTTGGGCATTTTTAGTGGCTTATAGCCGAATTTATAATGGAGTTCACTATCCTTGTGATGTAATTGTTGCCGCGCTAATTGGTATCCTTTTAGCGATTATGATCTTAAAAATTTTGAAATATAAATTTTTAAGATCTTTGTAAATTAATAAATAATAAACCTATGAAGAATAAAACGGCCTTTCGTATTTATTTCGAAAGCGGCACCAAAATTAAAGGTCTTTCATTTTGGAAAAACTTGTGGGATAATAATTTTGCTCCCGAATTAATTAAAAGAGCGAAAGAAGCTGGTTTAGAACAAGCTATTTTTTTTAATGTAACATCCGGGTATTTGAAAAATCAATTTGATATTATAGAAGTAAAAAACATAAATCTCCTTCAATGCGTTGAAATAACAGACGCCAAAGATAAAATTGATTTATTTTTATTAGAAAATAAAGTTTTTTAGCCGATTGTACTGTACTTATGGTAAAAAGTAAAATAGTTCTAAAACCATAATAAATTAAAAATTAATTCCTCCATTTACCAAATGAAAATTTTACTAATAGAAGACGGAAAACAGTTAGCTAATAGCATTCAAAGTTATTTATCTGGCAATGACTTTATTTTTGAATGGGTATCTAATATTCATTTGGCACTGGATAAAATTTCAGTTTATGAATACGATTGTGTTTTATTAGATTTAATTGTATCTGATGGAAATGGATTTGGAATATTGAACAACCTAAAAAAAATGATTTAAAAATGTCAAAAGTAAAAACTTCCTTTTTTTGCCAAAACTGTGGTGCACAATATTCAAAATGGCAAGGTCAATGCAATTCGTGCAAAGAATGGAACACCATCGCTGAAGAAATCATTCAAAAACAAGAAAAATCAGCTTGGAAAAGCGAATCTGTTTCCAATTCGAAAGCTCCAAAACCATTACGCATCAACGAAATTGATTCTAGTCAAGAAATCCGAATGGACACAACAGATGGTGAACTCAATCGTGTTTTAGGCGGAGGAATTGTTCCTGGTTCTTTAATACTTTTGGGAGGCGAACCCGGAATTGGAAAAAGTACGCTTTTACTTCAAATTTCCTTAAAATTACCTTATAAAACTTTATATGTTTCGGGTGAAGAAAGCCAAAAACAAATCAAGATGCGTGCCGAAAGAATCACACCAAACGGTGATAATTGCTACATTCTTACAGAAACCAAAACCCAAAATATCTTCAAACAAATTGAAGCAATACAACCTGAAATAGTCATTATTGATTCTATTCAAACGTTACATACGGATTATATCGAATCAACTCCAGGAAGCATTTCGCAAATTCGTGAAACCACAGCCGAATTGATAAAGTTTGCTAAAGAAACCAATATCCCTGTGATTCTGATTGGACATATTACAAAGGACGGAACGATTGCTGGACCAAAAATTCTGGAACACATGGTGGATACCGTTTTGCAATTTGAAGGTGATCGTAACCATGTGTATCGTATTTTACGCTCCCTAAAAAACCGTTTTGGTTCGACTGCCGAAATTGGGATTTATGAAATGTTAGGCAATGGTTTACGAGAAGTTTCTAATCCCTCCGAAATTTTAATTTCACATAAAGACGAAGAATTATCAGGAACCGCAATTGCTTCAACACTAGAAGGAATGCGTCCGTTGATGATCGAAATTCAATCATTAGTAAGCACCGCCGTTTACGGAACACCACAAAGAAGCACAACAGGTTACAATGCCAAGAGATTGAATATGATTTTGGCCGTTTTAGAAAAAAGAGCCGGATTTAGGCTTGGTGCCAAAGATGTCTTCTTGAATGTCACTGGAGGTATTTCAGTGGATGATCCCGCAATTGATTTGGCTGTTGTCGCTGCCATTTTATCCTCAAATGAAGATATTCCGGTAAACAAAGATTTTTGTTTTGCTGGCGAAGTCGGACTTTCAGGCGAAATACGTCCTGTAAACCGAGTTGATCAACGCATTCAGGAAGCCGAAAAACTAGGATTTTCCACCATTTTTGTATCCAAATACAATAAAGTTTCCTTGAAAAACACCTTGATAAAAATCCGATTGGTCGCAAAAATTGAAGATGTAGCAAGCGAATTGTTTGGATAGAAAACTGTTTTTAGAAATAATACACACACAATAAAACAAATAAATTATGAATCTAAAAACCTCATTTATTGGACTGTTATTTGTCGCAATTCCTTTTATTTCGAATGCACAGAACGCCATAAATAAAAATTCGTTTCCAGTCCAAGTAACCACAACAAATGGAATAATCGAAGGTGAATTTGACGTCAAGACGAGCATTCAAAGTTTCAAAGGAATACCGTTTGCTCAACCGCCAGTTGGTGATTTACGTTGGAAAGCCCCTCACGCAGTTTTGAATTGGACTGGAGTAAAACAAACCAAAAAATTTGGTCCAAGAGCCGTTCAATCGTATATATTTGGTGATATGGTTTTTAGAAGTGATGGTATAAGTGAAGATTGTTTGTACTTAAACGTTTGGACTCCTGCCAAATCCTCCACTGAAAAACTACCCGTTTTAGTCTATTTTTATGGTGGTGGTTTTGTTGCCGGCGATGGTTCAGAAAATCGCTACGACGGTGAAAACATGGCCAAAAAAGGAATCATAACGCTAACTGTAAATTACCGTTTGGGGATTTGGGGATTTTTCTCCCACCCAGAATTAACCAAAGAATCTCCTAATCATGCTTCGGGAAATTATGGTTATTTAGACCAAAATGCGGCCTTAAAATGGGTTCAGGCAAATATTGCACAATTTGGTGGTGACCCAAAAAGAGTAACCATTGCTGGAGAATCTGCAGGTTCAATTTCAGTAAGCGCACAAATGGCTTCTCCATTATCCAAGAATCTAATTGCAGCTGCCATTGGCGAAAGTGGCGGCTCTTTCTTCCCTACTTCAGCACCAATTCCATTGGCGGAAGCCGAAAAAATAGGTCTTGAATTTGCACAGAAAATTGGTGCAAAATCGTTAAAAGAGCTTCGCTCTATGTCCACTTTAGAACTCTACCAAAAATCAAGCGGAGCAAATATGGGATCCTTCAAATCAACTATAGATGGTTATTTTCTTCCAAAATCGTTACCAGAAATTTTCGAAGAAAAACAACAAGCAATGGTTCCATTGTTACTGGGATGGAATTCAGAGGAAATGACCTATCGTACTTTAACTATTGGAAAAGACTTGAGTACTGAAAGTTATATTCAAAAAATTAAAGAATTATACGGCGACAAAGCTCCAGAAGTTTTGCAATTATACCCAGCGGGAACTCCAGAAGTAACAGAACAATCTGCCACAGATTTAACCGGCGACCGGTTTATTGCTTACAGTACTTGGAAGTGGTTCGATTTGCATCGAAAAAACAGCAATCAACCAGTATACCGATATTATTATACACATCCTAGACCTGATATGCGTAAGAAAGATGTACAAACTGGCCTTGCGGATGGCGTTATCAAAAAAGATAAAAATGCACCAAAAACTAGCAAACTTAAAGGTGCAGTTCACTCTGCAGAAATTGAATATGCGATGGGAAATTTGGCAACCAATAAGGACTATAACTGGACAGAAGACGATTATAAAGTTTCGGAAACAATGATGAATTATTTCGCCAACTTTATCAAAACTGGGAATCCAAACGGTGATAAACTTCCCGTATGGCCTGTTGCTTCTGAAGATAAAAATCCAGAAATTATGGTAATTGATTTGGATTCCAAATCAATAAAAACCAACAACGATGCGCGTTACTTATTCTTGGACAAAGAATATATAAAAAAGTAAAATTGACCCCTCGAAAATCTTCTGCAAAAGGCGGTGTCAAATAAATGACAGCGCCTTTTTTATTGAATTCATAAAGCTGTAAATCAATAGTTTAACTTATTTTATTTTTAATAAAAACAAAAAGTCGTATGCTATTCATTGTTTTTTTGTAAATTTAGGTGTTAATTATTTTACAATTAAAGATACAAAAATGAAACCATCAGATAAAACCATGATTCATTTTTACCAACAACTAGGTAAATTGTTCTACAGCATTGCATCAGCAGATAAAGAAGTTCAAAAAGAAGAAGTTGCTCAACTCAATAAATTAGTTAAAAAACAATGGGTTCCACAGGAAGATTCCATAAATGAATTTGGGGATGATGCGGCTTACCAAATTGAAATTGTATTTGACTGGTTATTGGCAAATGAATGGCATTTTAGAAATGTAATCCCTAATTTAAAAAATTATAAAAAAGAACACCCAAGTATATTTACTCCTCAAATGAATGACTTAATCCTAAAAACAGCACATGCAATTGAAGAATCTTTTTCGGGCGAACAAAAATTGGAATTGGATTTAATTAATGAATTAACAGATCTTTTACATCAAGAAAATTAAATTTATAGAAGCATATTCATTTCTCGAAAAGTCTAATATAGTATTAATAAATTATTCGTTTTAACGTTAAAAATAATATTATGGAAAAACTAGTAGGAATATGGATTGACACCAAAAAGGCAATTATTGTAACTTTAGATGGCAAAAAAGAAGCGAAAATCACAGAAATAGACTCAAAAATTGAAAACAGAATGTATCACAATAAAGAAAGTGACAAAGGAACATTTTCGGGCAATCGTAACTTCGATAACAAATTAAATTTTGACCGTAAACGAAACGAACAAATGAACCATTATTTGGATGCTGTTACGAACTATATTAAGGGTTCTAATTCCCTTTATATTTTTGGCCCTGCTGAAGTTAAAATAAAATTGGAACAACGAATACATAACGAAAAACCACCTTCTAAAATCACCTTAAAAGGAGTCGAAACAGCCAACAGCATGCCTTTGAACCAAATTGTAGCTCAAGTTAAAGATTTTTATAATCAGCTCCAACGCAAAGCAATCATGCTGTATATGATCTAAGTTTATGATACTCTTTTCAACTTATAGCCACAACGTATTTTGTTGTGGCTTTTTTATGATTCAAAAAATAAGAGGTAACAGAAAATAGCAAAGAGAATCATAAAATTATTTCTGTTACGGATTTTTTCCTTTTCTTTATAAACCTAAAATATCGATTGGATATTAATTTATGAGAACCCCTAAGCAAAAAATACTATTGGCATTAAAAATTATAGTTGTAACTTTTATTACAACGATAATAGCTTTTTTTGTTTTTAGAAATTTACTGTTAAAACAGGAGATTACTAGGGTTTCTTCCAAGATGGAACGCGATTATAACTGTTCTTTTTCTATAAAAAACGCTGTATTTGTTGGTTTATCGGGATTAAAATTGTCTGAAATAATATTAGTCCCAAAAAAAGCCGATACCCTTTTTAAAATTCATCAATTGGAAACTAGCGTAAGTTTAATTCACTTGTTAGTTGGAGAAATTCAACTTGGAACTTTAGAAATTAATAACGGATATGTTCAATTAGTCAAAAACAAAAACGGAAGAAATTTTCAAGCTTTTCTAAAAAAAGACAAGGACGACAAATTATATTCCGAGAAAAGAGATTATGCCAAATTCGTCTATAGAATCATCTCAAAAGTGCTCAATTTAGTCCCGACAGATATGAAAATTGAGAATCTTACTTTCAAACTTAACGACGACGGCAAAAAAGCCACGATTAATTTTCAAAAGTTGCGATTGGTCAACAAACAACTTGAAACTTCAATAAAAGTCCAGACTAAAAACTTTACACAAAGAATCCGAATTCAAGGATTTGCAGATCCAAGAAATAAAGTGGCCGATATTCGATTCTTTAATATTGATACTGGCGCTATAAAAATGCCGTATCTCGACGAAAGATTCAACTTGAAATCGAGCTTTGATTCCATACGATTAAATATTCAAAACATTGATAAATCAGGAGGGGAATTGCATATCGATGGTTTTGCTTCCATCACTAATTTAATGATCAATCATGCTAAAATTGCCAACAAAGATGTGGTGATAAAAAATGCTCGTTTCGATTATCGTTTTCTATTGGGGTCTGATTTTATTTCGATTGATAGCAGTTCGACTGTACAATTCAACAAAGTAAAATTTCATCCTTATTTGGCTTATGAAACCGAGGAAGACACGATTTACAAACTCAAAGTCGCTATTCCAAAGATGAAAGCACAAGATTTTATTTCATCACTTCCTGATGGTTTGTTCACTCATTTTCAGGGAATGGAAGCTGAAGGTGATTTTGAATACAAATTGGATTTTAATTTCAATAAAAACAAGCCCAATCAACTGGTTTTTGACAGTAAAATGAAAAAAAATAACTTACTTATCACCAAGTATGGCGAAGCCAACCTCAACAAACTCAATGGCGAATTTGTGTATCGAGCTATCATCAATAATGTGCTACAACGTCCTGTTTTGATTGGCTCAACCAATCCAAATTACACCCCAATAGACCAAATTTCTCTTTACTTGCAAAAATGTGTTTTAACGTCGGAAGATCCTTCCTTTTTCTCACATCGGGGTTTTATCAACGAAGCGTTTAAGCAATCCATTATCAAAAATATTCGTACTAAGAAATTCTCTCGTGGTGCCAGTACGATTAGCATGCAATTAATCAAAAATGTTTTTCTAACAAGAGAAAAAACTGTTTCTCGAAAACTAGAAGAAATCTTATTGGTTTATATACTCGAAAATAATCGAATCGCTTCTAAAGAACGAATGCTTGAAGTGTATTTCAATATTATCGAATGGGGACCAAATATATATGGTATTGGCGAAGCGGCGCAGTTTTATTTCCAGAAAAAACCTGCCGATTTAACTTTGAAAGAATGCCTATATCTCGCTACAATTGTTCCAAAACCAAAGAAATTTATGTGGCAATTTGATAAAGAAGGAAAACTAAAACCGTTTGCAAAACAACAGCAAAAATTTCTGAGTACTATAATGTTGAGAAGAGCTGTTTTAACCCCTGAAGACACCATCGGCTTTTCTAATCCTTTAATTTTAACCGGTGTGGCTCATTCCCTATTGAATTTGAAAGTAAAAGATTCATCAGCTATTGATTCTCTTACTGTTGAAGAACCGTTTGGGTTGTAATAAAAAAATTAAGGT
This sequence comes from Flavobacterium cellulosilyticum, assembly GCF_004349355.1. GTDB lineage: Bacteria > Bacteroidota > Bacteroidia > Flavobacteriales > Flavobacteriaceae > Flavobacterium > Flavobacterium cellulosilyticum. The sequence continues at coordinate 600,138 of NZ_SMFK01000001.1, forward strand.
CAACGTTTAAAAATGTATTATTATTTTCTATTTAAAAAAAATTAAATCATTAATATACAGCTAGTTTAATATTTTAAATTATTTTTATTTGTAAATTTGAGATTATGAACTAACCTCATTTGATTATGAAAATAGCTGTTTTATTGCTCACGTTGTTTTCTTTGCACTATTCAAGTTCCCAAACCATCGGATTGGAAACTTTTGCATCAGGTTTCTCAAGTCCTGTAGAAATTACAAATGCCGGAGACAGTAGGTTGTTTGTTGTAGAAAAAGGTGGCAGAATAAAAATATTAAATTCAAATGGAACTATAAATCCCACTGCTTTTCTTAACATTTCTGGTCTAGTAAGCACTGGTTCAGAGCAAGGTTTGTTAGGTTTGGCTTTTCACCCTAATTATTCCTCTAATGGACTTTTTTTTATCAATTACACAAACACTTCTGGGAATACTGTAATTGCCAAATACGCTGTGGATTCAGGAAATCTAAATAGTGCCAATGCTTTAAGTGGTAGTGTTCTTTTAACAATTGTTCAGCCTTATGCCAATCACAATGGAGGAACCCTGAAATTTGGCCCCGATGGTTTCTTGTACATTGGTACGGGTGATGGCGGTAGCGGTGGAGATCCTGAAAATAGAGCCCAAAACAGTACTGTATTATTGGGAAAAATGCTTCGAATAGATGTGAATTCTGGTATTTCTTATGGCATCCCAAATGACAATCCATATGTGGGAGTTACGGGAGCCGATGAGATTTGGGCTATTGGACTCCGAAATCCATGGAAATTTTCCTTTGACAAAATCAGAAACAATTTATATATTGCCGATGTTGGGCAAAATAACATTGAAGAAATCAACATCGCAAGCACAGCCCAAGCAGGTTTAAACTATGGTTGGCGTTGTTATGAAGGAGATGCGGCGTATAACACAACAGCGTGCCCTACTCAATCTTCCATGAAGTTTCCACTCACTGTAATAAATCACTCCACAGGAGCTTGCTCAATTACAGGTGGATACGTTTATAATGGCACAAGCTACCCTAACTTTAAAGGATTGTATTTCTTTACTGATTACTGTAACCCAAAAATAGGAATGATGACAACAGCTGGAACAATTAGCTATTCTGAAGTTTTTACAGGAAACAATTTTTCAACTTTTGGAGAAGATACTAATGGTGAACTATATATTGCAGCCATAAATAAAGGCACCATTTTCAAAATTAACGACACATCATTAGGCATAAACACTCCTGATATTTCTAAATTTACAACTTATTATAATGCATCTAAATCAGAAATTGTAATCCAAAAATCAAAAAAAAATTATCCTATAGAAATTACCCTATATGATTTGCAAGGTAAAAAGGTACTTCAGCAAAAAACCGAAAATAAAACCGAAAATAGTATCAAAACCAATAGTCTATCTAAAGGTTTTTACATTTTGACAATTAAAAACGACCAAGGACAACTTTCAACACACCGTTTTGTAATTAAATAGTTAAGGTGCTGGATTAGGAATCATAGCTTGCACCGCATTTATTTCTGCAATAATTTCATCAGTCAGAACCACATCAATCGAAGCGATGTTTTCCTTTAATTGTTCCATAGTCGTAGCGCCTATAATAGAACTTGTTAAAAAAGCTTGTTGGTTTACAAATGCCAAAGCCATTTCGGTTAGTGTCAAACCGTTTTTTTGTGCAATTACTTGGTACATTTTTGTCGCTTCGGTACATTGAGGGCTACTGTATCTAGTATATTGCGGAAATAAATTAATTCGGGCATTTGGGTGACTTTCGCCTGTTAAAAATTTTCCAGATAAAACTCCAAAAGCCAAAGGTGAATAGGCCAACAAACCTACATTTTCTCTCATACAAACTTCGGAAGAAGCCACTTCGAACACGCGATTGAGCAACGAATACGGATTTTGAATCGTTTTTATTCTTGGCAAATTATGATATTTGTTTTCTTCGATAAAACGCATAATTCCCCAAGCATTTTCATTTGAAACACCAATGTTTTTAATTTTCCCTTGTTTGACAAAACCTTCTAATGTTTCTAAAACTTCATGTATATTGTCTTCCCAAGAATCGTCTTGGACTTTAAAACCACGTTGTCCAAACATATTTGTTTTACGTTCTGGCCAATGCAGTTGATATAAATCTAAATAATCAGTTTGTAATCGGCGCAAACTTTGTTCTAAAGCCACTTGTATACTAGCAGCTGAGAAGTCTATTTTATCTCGCATATAGGTAAATGTCGGACTTGGTCCTGCTATTTTTGATGCTAAAACAATTTCTTCTCTACGTTTTGATTTTTTAAGCCAGGTTCCAATTATTTTTTCAGTGCTACCATAAGTTTCCTCACGCGCTGGAACCGAATACATTTCGGCTGTATCAAAAAAATTAACGCCTCTTTCAAGTGCATAATCCATTTGGGCGTGACCTTCGGCTTCAGTATTTTGTTGTCCAAAAGTCATGGTACCAAGGCATATTTTACTGATTTTAATATCGGTATTGGGTAATGTGGTGTATTTCATAAAGTCTCAAAGTTATAAAGCCGAAAGTCATAGAGCTAAAGATTTTTCTTTAAGACTTTATGACTTTCGCCTTTTGACAAAATTTAGTTGATTTCGTTTAACATTTCTGCTATTTCGTCTAATCTTGGCGTTAGAATAATTTCGATTCTACGATTTTTAGCTTTTCCTTCAGCAGTAGCATTACTTACTAAAGGTGAGAATTCACCTCTACCAGCAGCCGTAAGATTCTTTTTGTCGATTGCTTTGTTTTCGCTCAAAATCGCTACAATTGCTGTAGCTATTTTTGGTAGATAAATCCCAGTTATCAGCAATCGGTCCTGAACCTCCATAAGGATCATTATCCGTATGACCTTCAATTAAAACAGAAATGTCTGGGTTATCTCCTAAAACACTCCCTAGTTGAACTACTGCTTTCTTTCCTTCTGTACCTACAGCCCAACTACCGGAATTAAACAGCAATTTATTTTCCATAGACACATACACTTTACCATTTTTTTTCTCAATTGTCAAGCCTTTGCCTTCAAAACCATTTAAGGCATTTGATAAAGTTTCTTTTAATTTAAGCATGGCTGCTTCTTTTGCAGCAATCAAAGCTTCTAATTCGTTTAATCTCTTACTGCTAGCATTCAAACGGTCTTGTTCTAGTGCCAATGCTTTTTCTTTAGCTCCCAGTTGTTCTAACAATTCACGGTTTTTCGCCATATTGGCCTTCAACGCTTCACTGCTATTTTTTTCTAATGCATCATAAGAGTCGTTCAATAATCCATTTTTTTGATTCAAAGCATCGTAGTCTGCTTGTAACTTATTGCGATCTTCTTTCAATTTTAATAAATCATATTGCAAGGCTTTTTTCTCTATTTCGAGTTGACTTTTGGCTTTTTGTAAATCGGCATTTTCATCAGAAATGCTTCTATTTTCTTTTTTGGAATCGGCATATTTACTTTGCAAATCATTGTATACTTTCTTAGAAACACAGGAAGTTGAAAGCGCTAGTATTAACAAACCAAGGGAGATTTTTTTTATCATTTTTTTATTATTTTATTATTCTTATTTTCATTGAAAGTGTCATTGCCATTGAAATTGAAATTCCTATTTATTCTATTTCCACCATAATCGGACAATGGTCAGAGTGTTTGGCTTCTGGTAATATAACGGCTCTTTTCAGTTTTTGTTTTAAAGGTTCGCTAACCAAACAATAATCGATTCTCCAGCCCTTGTTTTGGATTCTTGCTGTGGGAACTCTTACCGTCCACCAAGTATAATTATCGGGTTCTTTGTTGAAAAATCGAAAACTATCTATAAATCCGTTTTTCATAAAAGTGTCCAACCAAGCTCTTTCTTCGGGTAAAAATCCCGATACTTTTTTGTTACGAACAGGATCATGAATGTCTATTGCTTCATGGCAAATATTATAATCTCCACAAATCACAAGATTTGGAATTTCTTTTTTCAATTCATTAATATAATTTTGAAAGTCGTCCATAAACATAAATTTATGTTCTAATCTTTCAATATTAGTACCTGAAGGCAAGTACAAACTCATTACGGACAAATCTTCAAAATCAACACGAATGGTTCTTCCTTCAAAATCCATATGTTCAATACCAGCACCAAAAACCACTTTTTTAGGTTCAATTTTAGACAATATGGCCACGCCACTATAGCCTTTTTTGGTAGCTGGAAACCAATAATGATAAGGATAACCCGCTAATTCAAAATCCAATAAGGGAATTTGATCCGGATTGGCTTTTATTTCCTGAAGACAAATCACATCTGGATTAGCTTGTTGTATCCAGTCAATAAAACCCTTTGAGATTGCGGAACGAATGCCGTTTACGTTATAAGAAATGATTTTCATTGTGTGTTTTTTGAAATTCAAATGTAATAAAAACTATAAAGATTGAAGGCTAAAAAGAAAGAAAATGGAGTTTTTTGCTATCTTTGTTTTTCGCTCAACACAAAAAAAATATGGGTTTAGTTACTGCTAAAGAAGTTGCCAAAACAATTAATACAGATAAGTACGGATTTTTAGGCACTTTTTCTGGATGGTTATTGATGAAAGTACTTAAAATTTCTACGATTAACAAACTATATGACAGAAATAAACATTTAAAAGAAGTAGAATTTTTAAATGCTTTATTAGATGATTTACAAATAAAATTCGAAATTCCCGAGCAGGATTTTAAACGATTACCTAAAGACGGTGCTTATATAACTATATCAAACCATCCATTAGGTGGAATTGATGGTATATTACTTTTGAAATTAATGCTCGAAAAAGAGCCAAATTTTAAAATTATTGCCAATTTCTTACTACATCGAATTGATCCGATAAAGCCTTATATAATGCCTGTTAATCCTTTTGAAAACCTCAAAAATGTTAAATCAAGTGTGGTGGGAATTAAGGAAACTTTACGCCATTTGAGAGACGGAAAACCACTAGGTATGTTTCCTGCTGGGGAAGTTTCTACCTATAAAGATGGGAAATTAATGGTCGATAAACTCTGGGAAGAAGGAGCGATTAAAGTAATCCGTAAGGCACAAGTTCCCGTTGTTCCTATTTATTTTCATGCAAAAAACAGCTGGTCTTTTTATTTTCTTTCTAAATTCAGTAGTACTTTACGAACTGCTAAATTACCTTCGGAAGTATTTAGCCAAAAAAATAGAGCTATTAAAGTACGAATAGGTAAACCGATTTCTGTTGCTGAACAAAACGAATACAAATCAATTGAAGAATATTCGGAGTTTTTAAGACGAAAAACATATATGTTGGCGAATCCATTCGAAAAGAAAACGCCTTTTTTACCAACACCAAATTTAAAACTCCCAAAGAATCCTAAAGCAATTGTTACTGGTGCAAGTCAAGAAAAAATCATAAATGAAATAAATTTACTACGAAATAATGAATTGCGTTTATTGCAAAGTAAAAACTACGAAGTCTTTTTTGGTGAAGCTCATGATATTCCAAATGTGCTTCACGAAATAGGACGATTACGAGAAATAACTTTTAGAGAAGTTGGCGAAGGAACCAACGAATCTATAGACATTGATGCTTACGATAAATATTACCGACACCTTTTTTTATGGGATTGTGATGCACAAAAAATTGCAGGAGCGTATCGAATGGGATTAGGTTCCGATATTTATCCTAAATATGGTGTGGACGGTTTTTACCTAACTGATCTTTTTAGATTTGAACCCGAATTACACGATATGCTTCACAGTTCAATAGAAATGGGTCGCGCTTTTATTATTAAAGAATACCAACAAAAACCAATGCCTCTTTTCTTACTTTGGAAAGGAATTATACACATTACATTACGTCATCCTGAACATAAATTTTTACTAGGCGGAGTGAGTATTAGCAATCAATTTTCTAATTTTTCAAAATCTTTGATGATTGAGTTTATGAAATCCAATTTCTATGATCCTTATATCGCTCAATACATCCATCCTAAAAAAGCATTTAAAGTAAAGTTAAAAGATGCCGATAAAGATTTTATTTTTGATGAAGCGGAGGCTGATTTGAACAAATTCGACAAAATAATTGATGAATTAGAACCAGGTTCGTTGCGATTGCCTGTTTTGATAAAAAAATACATCAAACAAAATGCACGCGTAGTGGCATTTAATGTAGATCCATTGTTTAATGATGCCATTGATGGTTTAATGTACATTAGAATTTCCGACATTCCAGAAAGCACCGTAAAGCCAGTTATGGAAGAATTTCAAACTGAATTAGAACGAAAATTGGCCGAAAAAGAGGATTAGTTAATTGGCAGTTATCAGAATACAAACCCTATCATCGTGATCAAATATTAAGTTTATCTCCAAATGGATTGATGCAAAATATCATCAATTGAATTGGTTTTAATGAAATAAATTATCCGAATAAAATGGTAGGTTGCTAAAAAAATTCCCAAACCATACGCTAGTTTTTTATTAAAAAGCCATTTGTTAAAATATTCCTTTTTGGTTATTAATTCTGTACTGAGAACTACAATTGTTACTATACAAAACGCAATTACTAAGGGGCCTAGAATATGATAATAAACGCTTTTTAGAATATCTCCTTCATAAAAATAGACCATCGATTTTGTGATGCCACATCCAGGACAAGGCAAACCGGTAAGCATCTTGAAAGGACAAAAAGATTGAGCGGTATCAAGATGATTTTCTTGATTAAAAAAAAGCAAAATATTCGGAACCATCAGCGTTATAAAAGCACCTAAGATTCCGTAAATTTTACGTCTGGATTTTGTATTAATTGTAAAGTCTATTGATGTCATTTTGAACAATCATTGCGGCAGCCATTGGAAAGAAAAACCCCAAAATTATCAATAATGTAGAATCGTCTTTTTGTGGATATCCGATGCGTTTATACACTTCAGGTAAACCTTCTCTACCTGCCAAATAAAAGAAATACACATTAATGGGAAAACAACATCCTGCAAAAACAGCAACAGGTGATGAAATTATTTCTCGTTCTGAAACTGCATTTAGGACCTCGGCTACTTTGATATTCCAATAAATATGATACAAGCCACACGTAATAACACCTAAGATCAACACTAATAAAGGATCTACTTTAAATACTGGAATATTATTGTTTGGTCGGTTCCAATGTTCTGTTTTTGTGGTTTCCATTCTCTGGTAATAAATTAGTTTGTTATAATTAATAGTAATTACTCGAAAGCTTTATCGATTGGTTCCCAAAGTTCTATTTTATTTCCTTCAAGATCCAGTATCCAACCAAACTTTCCGTACTCATAAGTCTCCATCTCCCCTATAATTGTTACACCTTCTTCGGATAATTTAATTAACAAATTTTCTAAATCAAATACGCGAAAATTTTGCATAAACTGTTTTTCACTAGGCTCAAAATAATTGGTATCTGCTGCAAACGGTGACCATTGGGTAGAACAATCATTTCCATTGGTGTCCTTCCACCAAAAAGTCGAACCATAATCATCTGTTTTTAATCCCAAATGTTTCCCATACCAAGTTAGCAATTCTTTTGGTTTCGTTGATTTGAAAAACATACCTCCAATTCCAGTAACTCTTTTTTCTGTTAATTGCGTTTTGGTTTGACCAAAATATTTCAACTTGATTTTATCGACAATAACTTGGGCTAATCGTTCGTGGCTTTCAAAGGTCCAACCAGCAATATGTGGGGTGAGAATTGCGTTTTTAGCATTCAATAAATACTGGAAAGCCTCCGGTGTTTCTTTGTCTTGAAACAAGGTTTCAAAAGACAATTTTTCATATTCTAAAACATCCAAGCCAGCACCAAGAATTTTATTTGATTTCATTGCTTGAACCAAATCGGATGTGACAATATTTTTTCCTCTTGACGTATTTATTATCCAAAACGATTTTGCAAAAGCGCTGATATATGCTGAGTTGACCATTTTATTTGTTTCAGGTGTCCAAGGAACATGCAGACTCAACACATCGGTTTTTAGCTGCAATTCTTCGAGTGAAACTTGTTTGGCATTGGCATCGCCCACATTTTTCAGAATATCATAACACAAAACGTCCACCTCAAAACCTCGCAATTTCTTAGCAAATGATTTTCCCATATTTCCGTAACCAATGATTCCAACGGTTTTTCCGTCAAGTTCATGACCACGGTTTTTTTCTCGGTTCCAATGGCCTGATTTTACTTCATTGTCGGCTTGATTCAAATTATTAAAAAGCGATAAAATCATTCCCAAGGAATGCTCGGCAACTGCATTTCGGTTGCCTTCTGGCGCTGCGATAAGCTCAATATTTTTACTTATTGCATACTCACAATCGATACTTTCTAAACCAGCACCAACACGAGCAATGAATTGTAAATGAGTCGCTTTGTCTAAAAAGACTTTATCTATTTTGAATCGGCTGCGGATAACTACACCTTGATATTCGTGGATTTTTGATTCAATTTCTTCTTTTGTAGAAATAAAATCTTCGTGATTGATAAATCCCGCTTGTTGCAATTGTTCCCAAAGTAATGGGTGATTGCTATCGATGTGAAGGATTTTGATATTCATAAAAAGTATTGCTAAATTTGACATACCAAATTAACAAAAAAATAGTGGTTTAACCTTTTGTATGGAGAAATTAGTCTCATAAATAAGTAAGTTTGCAAAAATAAAACTCAAATCATCTGTTTTTTCAGAATTTAAATATTCCCAGAAAACGACTAAAACCAAATCCATATATGAAAGTAACAAAAATGTTTTCAGAATTTTTCGAAAGCGAGAAAGCTGGTGGACTGCTTTTACTTTTTGTAACTATTCTATCGCTATCCCTTGCCAATTCCCCTTTTCAAATCGAATATATCCAATTTTGGACAACCAATATAGGTCATCATTCCATCACTCATTGGATAAATGATGGGTTAATGGCTATATTTTTTCTGCTTATTGGACTAGAATTAGAACGAGAGATTTATCACGGCGAATTAACCAGTATCAAAAATGCGGCGCTTCCTATATTTGGCGCAATTGGAGGAATGCTAGTTCCGGCTGGTTTGTTTTTATTATTTAATTTTGGAACAGCAACACAAAATGGTTCTGGTATACCAATGGCTACTGATATCGCCTTTGCCATAGGAATTTTGTCTCTTTTGGGAAATCGAGTTCCAACTTCCTTAAAAGTATTTCTTACTGCCTTGGCTGTAATGGACGATTTAGGAGCCATAATTGTGATTGCAATTTTCTATACAACAACTATAGCTTTTGTAAATTTAGCCATTGCTTTGGGTATATTTGGTATTTTACTTATCCTTAACCGAATGAAAGTGTACAGCCTAATTCCTTATCTTATTGGTGGGGTTATCATGTGGTATTTTATGCTTAACTCTGGAGTTCACGCTACAATTACAGGTGTTTTGTTGGCCTTTGCAATTCCCTTTGGAGATGGAAAGAAAAAATCATCTTCTTATAAGCTCCAACATTTTTTACACAAACCAGTTGCCTTTGTGATTCTACCTTTATTTGCTATAGCAAATACCTGTATCTCCATTCCTTCTGATTGGAGTGAAGGCTTGAATCAGTCGAATTCATTGGGCATCATTTTAGGTCTTGTTATTGGAAAGCCTTTAGGCATCTGGCTTTTATCATTTATTGGTGTTAGTTTAGGACTTTGTTCGTTGCCAAAAGATTTGAAATGGGGCAGTATTATTGGTGCTGGAATGTTAGGTGGAATTGGATTTACCATGTCAATTTTTATTACACTTCTGGCTTTTCCCGGAAATGAGGAAGTGAAAGTCAGTTCAAAAATCGCCATTATAATTGCTTCATTTATTTCAGGAAGTATTGGCTTCATTTGGTTAAAAATCATCCTTAAAGAAAAAGCTAAAAAAAATAAAAAACACCAAAAGTAAAATTAAATTAACAAAAAAAAGGTGTTTAGTAATTGATACTAAACACCTTTCTGTTCCTTTTAATTCTCAAATTATCCTTTTATCTTTTTTAAAGCCGCTTTGATTCCACGAACTAGTGAAGAACTGAAACCATGTGTTTCCATTTCACTCAAGCCTGCAATAGTACAACCCTGCGGTGTAGTAACACGGTCGATTAACTGTTCTGGATGTACTTTCTCTTCCATAAGCATCTCGGCAGCCCCTTTTACGGTTTGAGCAGAAATGGCTAATGATGTTTGCCAGTCAAAACCTATTTCGATACCTGCTTGCATAGAGGCTCGAATATAACGCAAAGCAAAAGCAGTCCCACTAGCTGCTAAAACAGTAGCAGCATCCATTAATTTTTCGTCAATAATAGGAGCTGTTCCTAAATCTTGAAAAAGTGAAACCACATTTTGAGCTTGATCACTATGTTTTTCATTGAAACTAATACAAGTTGCCGAAGCTCCAAATTGTGCTGCTATATTTGGCATGATTCGGATAGCATAATTAGAATTACCAATTTTACTTTGCAAATTTTCGATTGACAAACCACTTACTCCAGAAGCAATTACTTTATTAGAAATTACAGGAAGAATTTCAGCTAAAACCGCATCCACTTGATAGGGTTTTATAGTCAAAATAACAACATCTGCTTGCTGAATTCCATGCGTATTATCCGTTGAAACAGTAATTCCTAATTGTTCCAAATGAAGGATACTAGACGTATTTCTTCTAGTTACCGTAACTTGGTTTGTTTTTGAAAATTTGGCAATCCCTTTAGCAATTGCAACCCCTAAGTTTCCTCCACCTATTATGTGTACTTTCATTTTAAATTTTTTAATATCCTAATATCATTTTTGCTACTCCAAAATAAATAATTATCCCAAAAATATCATTAGCCGTTGTAATAAATGGACCTGTTGCTATCGCAGGATCAATTTTGTTTTTATGTAGAAAAAGCGGAACCAAGGTTCCTAAAGTTGCTGCAAATAATATTACAACTGCCATTGAAATCGATATTGCCAAACCTACAAGATATTGCTGATACATAATGGAGTGATATCCCAATAAAAGCAATGAAATAATAGAGCCTGATATCATGGCAACTCCTATCTCTTTACTAAAATAACTCCGGCTAAATTCTTTTAAAGAACCATTTGCTAACCCTTGAACCACAATCGCCGAGGCTTGCACTCCAATATTTCCTGCTGTTGCAGAAAGCAAGGGTACAAAAATTATTAATGTTGAATATTTTTGAAAAACACCTTCGTTACCTTTTAATACAAATGATGCAACTATTTCAATTATCATCCCGATTAATAGCCATGGTAAACGCGCTTTAGTCAATTCAAGAATACTATCGCTAGCTTCAATGTCTTGGGTAATACCTGCTGCTAATTGGTAATCTTTTTCAGCTTCATCTCTAATTACATCCACGATATCATCGATGGTAATTCGTCCCACCAATCTTCCCATGGCATCTACGACAGGAATAGCTTCTAAATCATATTTTTGCATGATTCTCGCCACCTCGACATCTTCGGCATCAACATTTACAAAAGTTACTTTGTTAATATATATTTCTGAAATATGTGTTTTTGTTGAAGTCGTTAATAAATCTTTGAGTGATAATCTCCCCTTTAATCGGTTTTCATCATCAACTACATAAATAGAATGGACTCGAGATACGTTTTCGGCTTGTGCTCGCATTTCCTTGACACAAGTTAATACGTTCCAATTTTCATTGACTTTTACTAACTCTTTTCCCATTAACCCACCTGCAGTATCTTCGTCATACCGCAACAAATCGACAATGTCTTTTGCGTGTTCAACATCAATAAGCTCAGAAATTACTTCTTGCTTCATCGACTGAGAAAGTTCTGCAATAATATCCGCAGCGTCATCCGTGTCCAATTCGTCAAGCTCTTCTGCGATTTCTTTTGCTGAAAGTCGGCTTAATATGTTTTCACGTAAGTCATCTTCTAACTCTAGAAGAATTTCGGCGGTTTTTTCACTATCTAAAACCTTGAAAATATAGGTAGCCTCATCAAAATCGAGCTCGTCAAGAATTTCTGCAACATCAGCGTGGTGCAAATCATTCAATAAAACTTCCAATTGCTGGTCGTCTTTATTTTGAATGAGTTGTTCTAACTCTTTTACAAATTCTTTGCTGATTTTAAACTCCATCGGCTTCGATTTTTTGGGTCAATTCAATAAATTGTTCTACACTAAGTTGTTCTGGACGTAGATTAAACACTTCGTCTTCTCTTAATTTATCTGACAAATTTAAGGTTTTTAAACTATTTCTCAATGTTTTTCTTCTTTGCTGAAAAGCAGTTTTCACGACCGTAAAAAAAAGTTTTTCTCCACATGGTAAACTATAATCTTTTTTTCTTCGCAAACGCAAAACACCCGATTTTACCTTTGGTGGCGGTATAAAAACGTGCTCATCCACAGTAAACAAATATTCGGCATCATAAAATGCTTGCGCCAAAACCGAAAGTATCCCATAGGTTTTACTTCCTTTTTTTTCACATATCCGTTCGGCCACTTCTTTCTGAAACATTCCCGCAAATTCTGGTATTTGGTCTCGAAGTTCTAATGTTTTAAAAACAATTTGTGTTGAAATATTATAAGGGAAATTCCCAATTATTCCAAATTGCTTTCCTTGGAAAACTTCGTTAATATCGTATTTCAAGAAATCTTTTGAGATGATTTTACCGTGTAATTTGGGATAATTAGCATTGAGATAATCCACTGATTCGGTGTCAATTTCGATAACATAAGTGTTGATTGGTTTTTCCAATAAATATTTGGTCAAAACACCCATTCCTGGACCAATTTCTAATACTTCGTCATAACCTTCCAGATTGATTGTTTCTGCGATGGCTTGCGCTACGCTTTCATCTTTTAAGAAATGTTGTCCGAGGTGTTTTTTGGCTTTTACTTTTTCCATTTTGTTTGTTTTTGGCTAATAAGGCACAAAGGTTTGTTTTTTGCCGCTAAGGCACGAGGGCGCAAAGTGTCCTATGTTTAAATATCATATTCAAATGGAACACAGATGATCCGGATTTTACTGATATTCACGGATTTTTTATATTAAATATTGAAGAATCTGTAGCAATCCATTTTATCTGTAGCCGCTTTATTTTTTAAACTGATTACTAAAAACTGACCACTGACCACTTTCTTCTAGTGTTCTGAAATCACTTCCAATTCCGTTCTGAAAGATAGCATTTTGTCTCCAAATAAGTGTATTCCTTCTTCGCGTAATGTCGGTGCGTCTTCAAGGTAATATTTTTGTAAAGTTTCTTTACTATCAGTCGTATATTGTACCGAATAGGTGAATCCACCCATTTCTTCTTCTACTAAAACACGAACCATCTTTGCCGAAGTGAATTTTCCTGTGGCCAACATCTCAGGAATGTGTTTGTGTTGCATCCAAATCATCCATTTCTCTTGAACGCTTTCGTGTATGTTTGTGGTTACGTTGTAAATTATCATTTTGTTTATTAGTTTAACTGGTGATTTGGTTAATCGGTCTTCCAAATAAACGATTAAGCGATTAACTATTTTTACAGATTGGTATCTCCTCGCAATTGTCGGTATTTTTTTCGAGCATCAACAAAGTAAATACTGTCTTGATGATTGAAAATTATTTTCTCGTAAAGCGGTTTTGCCTTTTCGGGTTCCTTTAACTTATTATTCTCAATTTCTGCCGAAAAATACAAGGCTTCATCTATATAAATTCCGTCTGCGTGATGGTCGATAATATTCTGATATTGGCTTAAAGCCAAATTGTATTCTCCTTGTTTTTCGTAAATTTTCCCCAAGCGCAATTGGGTTACTGCTTCTATCTCTTGTCCCTTGAAACTTTTCAAAATGAACTGAAACTTTGCAATCGCTTCTTGATTCCTGTTTTGATAGATCAAATAATCCCCTTTTGCAAATTGTTTCAAGGCTGTTTGTGTCGAATCGGCAACGGTATTGTCATTGATTAAAAGGAAATATTCCATGGCATCATTTGCAATCAACTCGGAATTTGCCGCTTTCAATTCTTTGAATTGCTTCAAAGCCCAAACAAAATCACCTTGAAAATAACTCGTTTTGGCCGCTTTCAAACTCGCTTCGTGCGCTACCACATCGTTTTTTAAATTCTCTTGAATTTGTGAATAATAGAGCATAGCCTGATTGAATTTTTCTTCGTAAAGCAAAATATCTGCCAACTCCATTTTGGCCTGAGCCTCTTCATAAGGATTTAATTGCAATCCCATTGTATTCTTGATTATCGCTTTTCCTTCCTCGGGTTTTCGCAAATTAAAAGCAACAAAATGGGCCTGAATCAGCTGCAAAGATAAGGTAAACGGATTTATTTCATATTCTTTTAACAAACCAGTTAATTCCGTATTGATAGCGGCAAAATCCTTTTCATTCGAATTGTCGATTTTCATTTGAATTAAATAGGAATTTGCTTGTATTAGTAACTCTAAATTTTTGGTGTTTTCCAACACAAATCCTAAAATTTCTTTTGCATTTTCGGCATCATCTTCTTCAATGGCGAGTTGCGCCAAATTTACAATACTAGAAAGTGATTCTGGATTTCGTTTGTAAATCGCTTTTTCTTGAATAAAGGCTTTCGCAAACTCTTTTTGTTGCACATAATACCAACTCAAATATTGGTTCCAATAAACATCTTGGTCTTTCTGAGCTCTTATTATTAAGGCTTTGCGCAAAGTTTCATTGAAAGTGTCGTTCCCTTCATCAGCCATATAACGCGCCAATTGATTTTGAATTTGTATCGAATTTAACGGATTGGCGTATCCTTCGTCCAAAAAATTAGAAATCATCATTTCAGAATTCCCCAATTGTCCGTAAAGGAGTGCCATTTGGAATCTAAAATTATATTTTGGCTCTATTTGAGTGGCTATTTGATACGATTTTAAAGCGTATTCGAGCAATACTTTTTTCTCGAAAGCATTGGCAATTCCGTAGACTTCATTTGGATTTTTCTTGATGCGCTCTATGGCTTCGTCGTAGTTTTTTTTGGCGGAAGCCTCATCCTTTTGAAGCTGATAATTATAACCCAATTCTACTAAAAGATAGCCTTGTTTGTACTGATTCAAACGCTCTCGAATGGATTTGTCAGCAAGATCAAAAAGCTGTAATTGCTGATAACAATCAATAGTACGTTGAAAATAAAGAAAATTCGAAGGTTGGTTTTTTAATAATTCTTCGAAACTAATTTTGGCTTTCTCAAAATCGCCCTTTTCGAAATAATACTGCGCTAATTGTTCGTTTTGCGAAAAACAGACCAATGAAAAAAACAGGAAAATATGTAGAATTAAGTGTTTCATTGTTTAAGTATTCAGTGGTCAGTGGTCAGTGGTCATTGCGAAAGAGTATTCAGTGGTCAGTTTTTTAGTATTCAGACTAATTACCAAACAATTATTATCTATTCACTTATTATTTATTTCTTTCTACAAACTAATCATGTCATTCTAAACATTGATCACTGATTATTTATTCCAATAAACTGATCACTATAATACTGACCACTGATCACTAATTATTTATTTCAAAAAACTGATTACTAAAAAACTGACCGCTGACCACTAATTTATAATGTCAAAGCCGCAATAGCTTCTCAAAACCTCAGGAATTACGATTCCTTCGGCTGTTTGGTAATTTTCTAAAATTCCTGCAAGTACTCTAGGCAAAGCCAATGAACTTCCGTTTAGGGTGTGTGCCAATTGGTTTTTTCCGTCTTTGTCCTTGAAACGTAATTTCAAACGATTCGCTTGAAAAGTCTCGAAATTAGAAACCGAACTTATTTCTAACCAACGCTCTTGTGCTGTAGAATAAACCTCAAAATCATAGGTCAAAGCTGATGTGAAACCCATATCGCCACCACATAGTCGCAATACTCTGTAGGGTAATTTCAATTCTTGCAAAATGCTTTTTACGTGTTCGACCATTTCTTCCAAGGCTTCGTAAGATTTATCAGGATGTTCTACTCGCACGATTTCGACTTTATCAAATTGGTGCAAACGGTTCAGACCTCGAACGTGAGCGCCATAAGAACCTGCTTCACGACGGAAACAAGGGGTGTAAGCTGTGGTTAAAACTGGCAATTCGTTTTCACTTAAAATCACATCACGAAACATGTTCGTTACCGGAACCTCAGCCGTTGGAATCAAGTATAAATCATCGGTTTTATCATGATACATTTGCCCTTCTTTGTCTGGCAATTGACCCGTTCCATAAGCCGAAGCTTCATTCACCATGTGAGGCACTTGAACTTCATTGTAGCCTGCAGCCGCGTTTTTATCCAAGAAATAATTGATTAAGGCACGTTGCAACTTGGCTCCTTTTCCTTTGTAAACCGGAAATCCTGCGCCTGTTATTTTGTTTCCTAATTCAAAATCGATGATGTCGTATTTTTTTACCAAATCCCAGTGTGGTTGAGCACCTTCGTGCAAAACCGGAATTTCGCCCTCTTCAAAAACGTTTAGGTTTTCCTCTGGTGTTTTTCCATTGGGAACAAGATCGGCAGGAAGATTGGGTAAAGTATATAATTTTTCTAAAAGATCGGCAGCCAATTGATCGGCAGTTTCGGCCAAGGCTTTACTTTTTTCTTTTAACAGAACTGTTTTTTCTTTGAGAATAGCGGCTTTTGCTTTTTCGCCACTTTTCATCAATTCGCCTATATCTTTGGACAATTTATTAGATTCTGCTAGCGTATTATCAAGTTCTACCTGAGTAGCACGACGATTTTCGTCTAGTTTCACGACTTCTTCAACAACAGCGGTGGCATCCATATTTCTTTTTGCCAAAGCTTTGATTACTTTTTCTTGATTCTCTCTAATAAATGCAATTTGTAACATAGTTTTATTTTTTAAACGCTAACTTTTATAATAACGGTAGCAAATTTAAGGAAATGTTTGATACTATTGGGACAAATTTTTTTTAGAAAAGCTATTACGTGTAATTTTAGAAAAGCTATTTCACTAAGGTTCGCAAAAGAGACTCAAAGATTCACGAAGTTTTCAATTTCAACTTAAAAATCCTTTGCGTAGCTTCGTGTTTTGCTTTGTGTGTCTTTGTGAAATAATCAGCTATTCTCTTTTAATCTCGTGACCCACAAATTCTTCCAAAGTAGCGAACATATCATCTACGGAAAGCACTTCGAAATCGGGGTGTGATTTCAGAAAATTAGCGTTCAAAACAACTAGGTTTTCGTCTAATTCGTAAAAAGTGTCGTTGTTGAGCAAATCTCTAATAGGATTTACGCCTTCTAGTTTTCCTTTTAAGAATTTATTGAGCTTGACGCTGCTCATTAGTTTTACTTTTTTGGATTGTTGTTGGAACAATTTCAAATGCTTTTCGGCGCCAATTAAGGCCAAACCTTCTTCGATTAATTCGTTTAACTCGGAATTCCATCCCGAAACATGGACAAATTGTGCAAAGTTTCCAGCAACATATTGAGAATAATAATAGTCTAAATAATAACTCATCAAGGCATCTTCGTGAATGAATTCGTCGTCGATTTTTTCCTCCCGCATGAGATTGATTACCGAAATATTTGAATTGATAATATCTTGATTATTTTCACTATTCATTGCTGTTTCTGAAACTATTATTCTACCGAATTCCATGGGTTTTGTGTTTTGAAAGTTTACTGCAAAATTCGGGTAAATTAAAACAGGAACGAAATTTTGTTTCACCTTTGTCATATTTTTCAATTTTACAGAGGTTTTCAGTAAATAAAAAAGCTACATCGTTGAAAATGTAGCTTTGAAAATGCAAGTTGAAAAACGATTCTTTATTTCGTTTTCATTGGTGGTAAGTCAAATGCTTTTGATTCACATTCGAAATTATTACGATGTGAACCATCACAAAATGGTTTGTTGGAGGATAATCCACAACGACAAAGTCCCAATGCTGTTCTTCCTTCTAGACCATAAACGACACCGTCTTGATCCATTATTTCAAAATCGCCTTCGATCTTTATTGATCCATTTTTGTTGATTATTAATCTTGTCTTGCTCATAATGATTTTGGTTTTAAGAGGTCAAAGGTTGTGAAAATTATCCGTACCTACGGCACTTTTTAGAAAATAATTGCATTTTGGATGGATTAAAATCCATCTCTACAAAATGTGTCGAGCCTACGGCTCTATTGGTTGGTCATTATTTTTTTTCTCATTCATTTTGGTCACTAAAGCTTTCAACCGCAAGGCTTTTTCTTTTTTCTCTTCATGAAGTTTAGTCTTCTTTCGATTGAGTAATTTGGTATGCAAAGCCTTATTTTTGGTGTTTTTTTCGGGTCCTTTTGCCATAATTTATAGTGTCATAGAATTGTGTCTGCAAATATAAACAAAGCCAAATTAAAAATGAGGAATTGATTAGAATCACAAATTACCTAGCCCAGATAGTAGTGGAAATCCTTTTGCTTTTTTCTTTAAAAAGCAAAAGATTGCAACGGATAGCGGGAAATAGCTTCAGATTGCCACGTTCCTCGCAATGACAATAATAATTTGCTTATTTTTGCAGCAAATTAAACTGAATTATGTTACAGAATCCAAAAAGATACACCATTACGGCGGCATTGCCTTATACCAACGGACCCATACACATTGGGCATTTGGCGGGCGTTTACGTGCCTTCGGATATTTATTCTCGTTATTTACGATTGCAAGGAAGAGATGTTTTGTTTGTGTGCGGAAGCGACGAACACGGCGTGGCGATTTCGATGAAAGCCAAAAAAGAAGGGGTTACACCTCAGGAAGTAATCGATAAATATGATGGCATTATCCGAAAATCATTCACGGATTTTGGAATTTCGTTTGATAATTATTCGAGAACATCGGCTAAGATTCATCACGATACGGCTTCGGAATTTTTTAGAACGCTTTATGAAAAAGGCGATTTTATCGAGGAAGTGACCGAACAATTGTATGATGCAAAAGCAGACCAATTCTTGGCAGACCGTTTTGTGGTGGGAACTTGCCCACGCTGTGGCAACGAAGAAGCGTATGGCGATCAATGCGAAAAATGTGGTTCGACTTTGAATGCTACGGATTTGATTAACCCAAAATCGACAATTACGGGAGAAAGTCCGATTATGAAATCGACAAAGCACTGGTTTTTGCCTTTGGATCGTTATGAGGAATTTTTGAAAGAATGGATTCTTGTGGGACATAAAAATGACTGGAAACCCAATGTTTACGGACAAGTTAAATCTTGGATTGACGGCGGATTAGAACCTCGTGCGGTTACGCGTGACCTAGATTGGGGAATTGATGTTCCTGTTGAAGGTGCCGAAGGAAAAAAATTATACGTTTGGTTTGATGCGCCGATTGGCTATATTTCCTCTACGAAAGAATGGGCTGCAAGAGAAGGAAAAGATTGGGAGCCGTACTGGAAAGATCAAGATACGAAACTGGTTCATTTTATAGGGAAAGACAATATTGTTTTTCACTGTATTATTTTCCCTGCGATGCTAAAAGCCGAAGGAAGTTATATTTTGCCAGACAATGTGCCGGCGAATGAGTTTTTGAACTTGGAAGGAAATAAATTATCGACGTCTAAAAACTGGGCAGTTTGGTTGCACGAATATTTGGAAGAATTTCCAAATCAGCAAGATGTGTTGCGTTATGCTTTGACATCGAATGCGCCAGAAACAAAGGACAACGATTTTACCTGGAAAGATTTTCAGGCGAGAAACAACAACGAATTGGTAGCGATTTTTGGAAATTTCATTAATCGTGTGGTGGTTTTGACCAATAAATATTACGAAGGAATTGTTCCGAGTCCAAACACTTTTTCGGAAGTGGACGAAGCGACATTAACCGAATTGAAAGCCTATCCAGCCGTAATTTCGAGTTCGATTGAGCGTTATAGATTTCGTGAAGCTTTGGGTGAATTGATGAATGTGGCTCGTTTGGGAAACAAATATTTGGCCGACGAAGAGCCTTGGAAAATGATAAAAACAGATGCGGGTCGTGTACAAACTCAAATGTATGTGGCTTTGCAAATTGCAACGGCTTTGAGTTCACTTTGCGAACCTTTCTTGCCTTTTACCGCTACGAAATTATCCCGTATTCTTAAAATTGAAGACAAAATTGATTGGAAAACCGTATCTGAGAATTCTGATTTGAATCCTGCCGGACATCAAATTGGCGAAGCGGAATTATTGTTTGCTAAAATTGAAGACGAAGAAATCCAAAAACAAATAGATAAATTGGAAGCGACGAAAACAGCCAATACAGCCGAGATTGCTTCGTCCCTCGCAATGACAGAAAAACAAAAAGAATCGATTCAATTTGATGATTTTGCCAAAATGGATATCCGTGTGGGAACGATTCTCGAAGCAGAAAAAATGCCAAAAGCGAACAAACTATTAATCCTAAAAGTAGATACTGGACTTGATGTTCGCACCATTGTTTCAGGAATTGCCGAGAGTTTTAAACCCGAAGATATTATTGGAAAACGAGTAACTGTATTAGTAAATCTAGCACCTAGAAATCTTCGTGGTGTAGAAAGTCAAGGAATGATTTTGATGTCAACTAACGCCGAAGGAAAATTGGTTTTTGTAAATCCTGATGCAGATAGTGTTGCGAATGGTGAGACGATAAATTAAGAATTTTAAACAACCCAGTCAGGGTTTAAAATCCTGACTGGGTTAAAAATAAAACTAATGAACCTAAAAGTAATTGCTTTCGACGCTGATGATACTTTATTCGTAAACGAAACCTATTTTCTAGAAACGGAAATGAAATTTTGTGATTTGATGAGCGACTATTTGTCTCAGAAAGGGATTTCGCAGGAACTTTTTAAGGTTGAAATCGATAATTTGAAAATCTATGGATACGGAATCAAGGCTTATATTCTTTCGATGATTGAGGCTGCAATGAAAATTTCCAACAATACAATTCCTGTTGAAGTCGTTGAAAAAATCATTGAATTCGGAAAAGAATTACTCGATAAACCCATTGTATTATTAGACGGGGTCGAAGAAACATTACAAGCTTTACACGGAAAATATAAACTAGTTGTCGCCACCAAAGGTGATTTATTAGACCAACGCAGAAAGTTACACAATTCGGGTCTAGGGCATTATTTTCACCATATCGAAGTGATGTCTGACAAACAAGAAATAGATTATTCCGATTTGATAAAACGATTGGAAATTCAACCTGAGGAATTTTTTATGATTGGAAACTCCCTGAAATCGGATGTTTTACCCGTTTTAGCCATTGGCGGACATGCCATTCATATTCCGTTTCACACTACTTGGGAACACGAAAAAATAAACCATAAGGTCATACACGAAAATTTTAGTACTTGCGAAAAAATGACTGATGTTTTAAAAAAAATTGGATAAAACAAATACTAAATATTGCAAAATTCTGATTTACAATATTTTACGCTATTTAGTTGCCTATTAAGTTGTAGAATTTCTATAATTTTTTACATAATTAACAGATTAATACTATTTATAATATTTATCGATGTAAATTTGTTAAGAACTTAAATTATCATATTATGAAAAAAACACTACTAACATTAGCCTTTGCCTTCGCTATAAATACTATAAGCGCGCAAACCGAAACGATTGAAAAAAAAGAAATTGGATTTAATCAATGGTCTGTTGAATTATCCGGTGGTTTTAACAAACCTCAAAACCATGTAACTCCTGGATATGCATTGAGCGTACTCAGTCCTTATACTATTGATTTAGGAGTAAGGTATATGTTTAATAATAAATTTGGTTTGAAGCTAGATGGTGGATACAATCATTTTTCTGAAATGAACAATACTCCTTCATTTGACTCAAAGTATTACAGAGTAGACCTTCAAGCTGTTGCTAACTTAGGTAGAATTATGAGTTTTGAAACATGGACTAATACATTAGGATTATTAGGTCATGCGGGTTTTGGAACTGGAATGATTAAAGGAAATGGGAAAGATGATAATGTAACCAACTTCTTAGCGGGTGTTACTGGTCAAATTAAATTATCGAATCGTATTTCTTTAACAGCTGATTTTACAACAATCATCAACGCTAGACAAGAACTTAATTTTGATGCTAAATCAAAATCTCCAGGAGGAGGTTTCAATTCTATTCTTTATAATGGAACGGTTGGTTTAACAATTTACTTGGGTAAAAACGAAAAACATGCTGACTGGGTAGTTCTAGATAATAAAAAAACTGAAGACAAACTAATAGAATTAGAAAAAAGGGTTGCTGATCTTGAAACTTTATCAAATGATACAGATAGAGACGGTGTTGTTGACTATTTAGACGTTGAACCAAATTCAATTGGTGGTGTTATGGTAGACACAAAAGGAAGAGCTATTGACTTAAACAACAATGGAGTTCCAGATGAATTAGAAAGTTATTTGACTAAAACATATGGCGACCCAACTGCTACTTCTCTTAAATCTGAATCTGGTAGCGAATTAGTTAAAAACTTAATCAACAAAGGTTATGTAACTACTTATTTTGATTTCGGTAAATCTACTCCAACAAATGTTTCTACAGAAGGAATTGATTTCATCTTAACTTACTTAAGAAACAATCCTACAGCTTCAGTTGATATTATAGGTCATGCTGACGAAATTGGAAGATCAGCTTACAATGACAAATTATCTACTGCCAGAGCTAACAATGTAAAGAACACTTTAATTAAAGCAAATATTGATCCATCAAGATTAAATATCATTGCTGCTGGTGAAGACACCTCAGTTGAGAAATCTTCTTCAGATGCAAGAAGATTAGTTAGAAGAGTAACATTCGGTGTAAGATAATCTATTTTTTTTATATCATTAAGCCCTAAAGGAAATTCCTTTAGGGCTTTTTTTATTTCCTATACTACTGAAAAAGCAGGAGTACAAAAATTTAAGAAAATGAAAATTGTTAAAGGTTATTTTTAAAATATAATACTAAAGACCCTTTATACTTATATCATAAAAAAACGAACATTAAAGACCCTTTATTCAGAATAAGTTGACCGTCAATCATAAAATACTAAAAATCACTCCATTTTAGCTTCATTATACATCTTTAATTAAAAATTTTAAAGATTTATGAAATATTTCCTATTCCAAGAATAAAAATTTGAGTTACTTTTACAAAAAAAAATAAACGATGAAAAAACTTATTATTATTCTAGTATTTGCTATTGTTTGTATATCAGTAAATGCTCAAAATGACAAAAAAGAAACCACTGATAATGACTATAATAAATGGTCTATAGAATTAGCTGCTGGTGGTAATAAACCACAAAGACCGTATACATCAATTAATTATTATACATCGACACCAAGTCCTTATGTAATTGACTTAGGGATTAGATATATGTTAAACAATAAATTTGGTATAAAAGCTGACTTTGGTTACAACAGCTTTAAACCAAATACTGATTCCTTTGATTTCAATACTCAATATTACAGATTTGATATACAAGGAGTTGCGAACTTAGGTAGAATAATGAACTTTGAATCTTGGACAAATACTTTTGGATTATTAGGACATACAGGTTTTGGTGTTGGAAGATTAGAAGATAAAAATTCTACTTTGAATGAGAATATGGGTAATTATATTGCTGGTGTAACAGCTCAAATTAAATTATCAAACAGATTTGCCTTAACTGGAGATTTCACAACTATTGTTAATTACTCTCAAGATGTTGCTTTTGATGCTCAATCTAATATTAACCCAAAAGAATTCAATGGAGTACTTTATAACGGAACGATAGGTATAACGTATTACATAGGTAAAAATGAAAAACATGCAGACTGGGTTGTCTTAAAAGACAAAGATGTTCTTTCATTGGAAGGGGAAATTGCTGAGTTAAAAGCAATGAATGTTGACAGTGACAAAGATGGTGTTTTAGATTTTTTAGATCTTGAACCAAATACTGCTCCTGGTAAAGTAGTAGATACTAAAGGTAGAACTATCAAAGAAAAAATAAATACAGAATCAGTTAAAACTTTGGATAGCGCAACATTAGATAGTGAAACTATCAAAAAACTAGTTAATGAAGGCTATATATGTGCGTTTTTTGACTTTGATAAATCAACTCCTACAGAAGAATCTAAATTTTCAGTTTCGTTTCTTTTAACGTATTTAAAAAACAATCCTTCAGCAACAGTTGATATAATTGGACATGCAGATGAGATAGGAAGTACAGCATATAATATTAAATTATCTGAAAAAAGAGCCATTTATATAAAAAATATTCTTTTAAACTTAAATGTAGCTGAATCAAGATTGAATATAGTGGCGGCGGGTGAAGAAAGTACAATTGATCAAAAAACGGAATACGCTAGAAAATTGGTTAGAAAAGTAACTTACAAATTAAAATAAACAATTTCTAAATTTTATAAGCCCTAAAGGATTTTTCTTTTAGGGCTTTTTCATTTTTATGAATTATCTTAAAAAGGGTCGGCAAAAATGTTTAAATAATGTCTTTAGAAAAAAAAAGAACTTAAAAGCCGTTAGCCCCAACAGTAGTGGAAAGCCTTTGCGAGTTGAAAACCACATTTTATAGCGGTTGCAGAGCGACCAAAGGAAGCTCCTGCAAGCGCTAATAAAATGGGTTTGAAACCTGCGAAGCTTGAAACGAATGGTGGGAATAGCTCCTGAAAAAAAAGAATAATATTTTGTGAAAATTGAAATTTAGCCCGAAAAAAAGAAGTATTTTTACGGTGGATTTTATAAAAAAACAATCAGAATTGGTGATGTATAAATGCTAATTATCAATTTATTAGAGCGATAAAACAATACAAATTAATGAAAGAAAAGGTAAAAGAGACGATAAGTTCAGAGAAAGAAGCCAAATTAAAAGCACTACAGCTAACACTTGACAAACTAGACAAAACCTACGGAAAAGGGACTGTAATGAAGATGGGCGACAAAGCCATTGTAGAAGTTGAAACTATTTCCTCTGGGTCATTGGGAATCGATTTAGCATTAGGAGTTGGTGGTTATCCAAGAGGAAGAGTGATTGAAATTTATGGTCCGGAATCTTCAGGAAAAACAACTTTAACATTGCACGCTATTGCCGAAGCTCAAAAAGCGGGTGGAATTGCTGCTTTTATAGATGCGGAACACGCTTTCGATAGAAATTATGCCGAAAAATTGGGCGTTGATATTGAAAATTTAATTATATCGCAACCTGACAACGGGGAACAAGCATTAGAAATTGCCGAGAATTTAATTCGTTCTGGTGCGATTGATATTGTAGTCATTGACTCCGTTGCCGCTCTGACTCCAAAAAGTGAAATTGAAGGAGAAATGGGAGATTCTAAAATGGGTCTTCACGCACGTTTGATGTCTCAAGCCTTGAGAAAATTGACTGGAACTATTAGCAAAACCAATTGTACGGTTTTCTTCATCAACCAATTGAGAGAGAAAATTGGGGTTATGTTCGGAAATCCAGAAACGACTACGGGTGGTAATGCCTTGAAGTTTTATGCTTCGGTACGTTTGGATATTCGTCGTTCGACTCAAATAAAAGATGGTGACAATGTTCTTGGTAACAGAACAAAAGTTAAAGTAGTAAAAAACAAAGTAGCTCCACCATTTAAAGTTGCCGAATTTGATATTATGTACGGTGAAGGTATTTCGAAAACAGGCGAAATATTAGATTTAGCTGTAGAATTTGAAATCGTTAAAAAAGCGGGATCTTGGTTCAGCTATGGTGATACCAAATTAGGACAAGGTCGTGACGCTGTAAAATCGTTAATTAAAGACAATCCTGAATTAGCGGATGAATTAGAGGAAAAAATTAAGGCTAGAATTAAAGAATTGGCCGATGCTTAAATATTAGATAAGAGTCTCGCAAATGCGAGACTCTTTTTTGTTTAATTTTCATTGCGAGGAACGGGCGCCATCGCATTAAGAGATTATTTACACTGAGCAGCTACTAAGATGGCGCCCGTTCCTCGCAATGACTATTATACTTTTTCTTCTCAAATTCCAATAATTGGTTGTGGATAGTATTCCAAACTTGGGTTTTAAGACTACTCTTTGCGTTCATTGGTAATCCTAATGTTTCCACAAAAGAATGAATTTGAACTCTCAAAATCCCGGGACTTCCACTAAAAAAAGTGTAAGAATATCTTTTTTTATTGTCTCCAAAAGATATCGGAACAATTGGTAATTGATGCTCTATTGCCAATCGAAAAGCACCGTCTTTAAAAGTGTCTAATCGAATTGATTCATCATCAGGAACACCTCCTTCAGGAAAAATGCAGATACTCAATCCTTTATCAATTCTTTTTTGAGCACGTTGAAAAACACTATGTTTACTTTTTGAACATGATCTATCGACTAAAATGCAAGTTCGTTTGTAGAAAAATCCAAAAAGAGGGATCTTAACCAACTCTTTTTTTCCAACAAATACGAATGGTTTTTTGATTGCTACAAGCATCAACATGATATCTACCATCGAGGTATGATTGGCGACAAGCATATAATTTTTGTGTGGTTCTAATATTTGTTCTCTTTCTATTTTATAATAAAATCCCATCCCGAAAAGAATGATTTTTGCCCAAATTCTGGCCATTCGAAAAAAATAAGGATAACCACTTTCGGTCAAAATAGAAGCCACCAAAAAGGGGAACATTATAAGTATAGGAATGGCCATCAGTACATGGAACCAAATGCGCCAAAGAACCCAAAAAATAATTTTTACTATTCTCATGGAGTCAAAAGTAAGTAAAACTATGCTATTATTTTTAAAAGCATTAAATTTGAAAACTTATTAAGTATAAAAATACAATGGCAAAAATACTCACTGGCGTTCAAAGTACTGGAACACCACATTTAGGAAACTTACTTGGCGCAATCATTCCAGCAATAGAATTATCGAATAATCCCGTAAACGAATCATTTCTTTTTATTGCTGATTTACATTCTATCACTCAAATAAAAGAGGGCAAAACATTAAGAGAAAACACCTATAGCACAGCAGCAGCTTGGCTTGCTTGTGGTTTGAATGTGGAAAAAGTAGTGTTTTACCGTCAATCTGATGTGCCACAAACAGCCGAATTATCATGGTATTTGAGTTGTTTTTTTCCTTATCAAAGATTAACATTGGCCCATTCGTTCAAAGATAAATCCGATAGATTAGAAGATGTCAATGCCGGATTGTTTTCATATCCAATGTTGATGGCCGCTGACATTTTACTATACGACGCTCAAATAGTTCCTGTTGGAAAAGACCAATTGCAACACTTGGAAATTACGCGTGATGTAGCGGCACGTTTCAACCACCAAATGGGAGAAACTTTCGTACTTCCTGAAGCTAAAATTCAAGAAAACGGCATGTTGATTCCAGGTACCAACGGCGGAAAAATGAGTAAATCGGCCAATAACATCATCAATATCTTCTTGGATGACAAAGCTTTGCGCAAGCAAATCATGAGTATTGAAACCGATAGTACCCCATTAGAAGAGCCTAAAAATCCAGCTACTTGTAATGCTTTTGCGATTTATTCCTTACTAGGCACTCCTGAACAAATTGAGGCGATGAGAGCCAATTATTTGGGTGGAAATTACGGATACGGTCATGCCAAGCAAGCTTTGTTTGAATTGATTTTAGAAAAATTTAAAACCGAAAGAGAAAAGTACAACTACTATATCAACAACCTTCCTGAAATAGATGCATTATTGAAAATTGGTGCCGATAAAGCAACTGTTGTTGCCAATGGTGTTTTAGCAAGAGTTAGAACAAAATTGGGTTATGAGTGAAGATATTTAAGACACTATAATAATAATTGACCTCTCTATTTGTCACGCTGGAAGCCTCTCAATAAAGTTCCTGTTGTGTATTGCGACACTTCCACCGTGACAAATAAAAAGAATAAAAACGAATGTGTTTTCTAAAATGATTCTCAAATATTTTCAGAATTATTTTTAAAACCTCAACAAATTAAAATAAATTGTTTAAAAAATCCCAATTTGGATTAATTGTGTTAATTAATATTTCTTTTTTATCCCGTTTCAAATCCTTAATTTCTTTCTCACGTGCAATAGCAAGTTGTATCCAAGTAAAATGTTCATAATAAAGCAAAAATTCTACATTATAACGTGCTGTAAAACATTTTGAATTTATTTTTTCTTTATGTTCCCTTAAGCGTCGTTTAAGGTCATTTGTAACACCTGTATAAAGTACTGTTTTATTTTTGTTAGTCAAGATGTATACATAAAAATTGTAAATGCCTTCAGTATATTCTATCATAATTATTTAAATAAAGTCAATTGTTATGTCCTTCGCGAAATGAGACGCTTCCAGCGTCACAAACGTAGTAGCGCGTTTTGGTTGCTCACATTATTTTCACCTTAATTGATTCTTGCAATTTATTACGCTGAAAGTTTCTAATTTATTTATTCCTTTTATATTGCTTCAAAAAGTTTCCCAGGCAAAGGTCGAATCACACCTTTGAGTTCCATGTTCAGCAACATTCCCGAAATTTTATAAATAGGAAACTCACAACGTAGGGCAATAATATCCATCAATTCTTTTCCGTTTTTTAAGAGGTAATCATATACTTTTTGTTCTTCGGCTTCGAGCGTAACAAACAATTGTTTTTGCACAGGTTTTGTTTTGGTTTCAATGTCCCAGTTTAAGATGTAAACCAAATCAGCAGCGCCTGTTAATACATTCGCTTTTTGGGTTTTTATCAAATTATTGCAACCTGCGCTGTATTTATCGGTTGTTCTACCTGGAACAGCAAAAACATCACGATTGTAATCATTAGCGATATTTGCTGTAATTAATGAACCTCCTCTTTCGGCAGATTCTATGACAATTGTGGCTTCGGTCATTCCTGCCACAATACGGTTTCTTCGAACAAAATTTTCTTTCTCAGGATTCGATGAACTCCAAAACTCGGTCATAAAACCACCATTTTCTTCCATTTTAGCAACATATTTCTTATGAACTTTTGGGTATATTTGGTTCAATCCATGAGCAACAACGCCGATGGTTTGGAGATTGTGTTCCATTGCCAATTGATGAGCATAAATATCGACTCCATAAGCAAAACCACTCACAATTACGGGATCTAGCGGCGCCAAATCTTCGATCAATTTTCGGCAAAATTCCATTCCATAGGAAGTAATTTGCCTTGTTCCAACTATGCTGATAGTTTTTTTATTTTTCAAGTCAATTTTTCCAGAAGTAAACATCAAAACTGGACCATCGATGCATTGTTTCAGTCGTTCTGGATAATTTTCGTCTTGAAAATAAGAAATATTGATTTGGTTCGATTTTATGTATTGAAGTTCTCTTTCTGCTTTTTCGAAAACCGATTTGTCTTTTAATTTATGCAATAAAACAGATCCAATTCCATCAATGGCTGCTAATTGGGACGTTTTCGTCATAAAAACCGCTTCAGCATTACCACAATGGCTTAGAAGTTTTTTGGCCATAATATCACCTACACCTTCTACTTGCAGCAATGCCAATAAAGGAATTAAATCTTGGTCTGTCATACTAATCGTTTGAGGCTGAAATGTATAAAAATTAATGCGGATTGTTAATAAAAATTGTGAATAAAATTTTGATAACTATTTTCAATGTATAACTTTGTAACTATGAATATCGAACCATACATCGCGCAGCTTTTATACCGTTACCAATGTGTAACCATCCCGGGTTTCGGAGCTTTTTTGACTGAAATTCAATCCGCTCAATTAATTGAAAGTTCCAATTCTTTTTTCCCTCCAAAGAAAGTGATTTCTTTCAATGCTAATATAAAAAATAACGATGGATTATTGGCCAATCATATCGCTCAAGCCGAAAAAACATCTTATGAATATGCCATAAGTGCAATTCAATATGAAGTGTTTAATTGGAAAAAATCGCTACAAGATACTGGATTATTCTCGATTAAAAATGTGGGTAATTTTTCACTTAATATTGACAATAGTTTGATTTTTACTCCTTATGACCAAACTAATTATTTAACCAATTCTTTTGGACTGAGTGCTTTTGTTTCGCCAATGGTGAAAAGAGAAATTTTCGAACAAAAAATCGAAGCACTCGAGCAAGAAGAAGTAATTGAATTTATTCCAGTAAGAAGAACTGCAAGTGCCTATTTGAAATATGCCGCCATTTTTGTTTTAGGAATAGGTTTAACTGCTGCTGTTGCTTATCCTATTTACCAACAACAAATTGCATCAGAAACTACTCTTGTAGAACAATCCGTTCAAAAACAAGTGCAACATAAAATTCAAGAAGCTACTTTCTTTATTGAGAATCCTGTTCCAGCAGTTACCCTTACCATAAAAGAAGAAAAAATGTCCTACCATATTATGGCAGGTGCTTTTAGAGACGAACGAAATGCAGAAAAGATTTTCAAAAAATTATCTAATCAAGGATACAAAGCGCGTAGAATCCCTATGAATAAATATGGTTTATATCCCGTACTTTACGGAAGTTACGCCACTTTTGCAGAAGCTGAAAAAGCAAGACAGGAAATCAAAAAAACAGACAATCCTGATGCTTGGGTTCTTATAGAATCACTATAATTTACAAACCTATTCTTAATCGAATAGGTTTTTTTTTATATATTTCCCACTTCTTACTGCACTTATTTTACTAAAATCCGATTAGAAACGATTTCCTTTTTAAACTAAATCCTCATAACTCCTGTAAAAATTAAGATTTAATAACACAATTGCATCTTCTATAATCACTCCTTTCGATATATCGAATCAAACAAATTATTCTAATACGATGAGCATATTGAAACCCAATTACATTTTGATAGATTTAATTTAAAAAATATTCTTGTAAATTCTAAACTAAAATGGTATTCACTACTTTTGCAAAATGCTAAAATGGTTAAACACCCTGTTTTCAAAAACAAAAACAGACGATACTATAGATTATACGAAACCGGAGGTTCACGAACACCAAAAAAACAATAAAAAATGCATGAGTAATAAATTTTTAATCGTCGGACTCGGCAATATTGGAGCCGAATATGTAAACACTAGACATAATATTGGCTTTAAAATCGTTGATTTTTTTGCCAAAAAAGAAGCAATTAATTTCGAAACCGTGAAATTAGGTGCACTTGCCCAATATAAATATAAAGGCCGAACTTTTTTTCTTTTGAAACCCAATACCTATATGAATTTGAGTGGTAAAGCGGTGAAATATTGGATGGACAAAGAAAACATTCCACTTGAAAACATACTCATTATTACTGATGATTTAAATCTTTCGTTTGGAAAAATACGCATCAAACCAAAAGGAAGTGATGGCGGACACAACGGATTAAAAAGTATACACGCCACTTTAAACACGACTGATTACACTCGTTTCCGATTTGGCATCAGCGACGAATTCAAAAAAGGGAAACAAGTAGATTATGTATTGGGTGACTGGGACGATACCGAAAAAATTGCCCTTCCGGAACGACTAGAATTGGCTTATGAAATCATAAAATCTTTTGGAACTGCGGGTTTAGAAAGTACAATGACGACTTTTAACGGAAAATAAAAAGAGGGAAAGTATATTGAGTTTGAATTGACATAATTAAAATTAATTAATCAGTTTACTGAATTTTTCAAAATATCATTTTCTATATAGTAAAATCATTAATTTTGATAAAACTTTTTCCATTCCATGAAAACATTCTCCTCATATTTCACTCATAAATTATTAATAGTTATTGTGTGCTTGCTTGCTTCTAGTACAAACTATAGTCAAGATAACATATCACCTGGTAAAACGGTATTTGGCAAAACAGTAACTTCAAAAAATATAAATCCAACCAATGGATTGATTCGTTGCGCCACCAACGAATACGAACTATTTCTTCAAGAAAAAAACCCAAAAAGAAGATCTGCTGAACAATTCGAAACTTGGATAACCCCATTAGTCAATTCATACAAGGCTTCACGAGCTAACTCCAAAACTTCAGGCACTATTATTACTATTCCTGTTGTTGTACATGTTATACACAATGGTCAAGCAATTGGAGTAGCGCCAAATATCACTGATGCTCAAGTACTGTCTCAAATTACAGTATTGAATCAAGATTATAGAAAATTGTTAGGTAGCCCTGGTTATAACATAAACCCTGTTGGTGCAGATGTAGAAATTCAATTTACTATGGCTCAGCAAGATCCAAATGGAAATCCAACAAACGGAATAGACCGAGTAAGTTTATGTGAACCATCTTGGACTGAAACTGAGCTTGATATAACTGTAAAACCTGCTACAATTTGGAATCCATCATTATATATGAATTTATGGTGTGTAAAATTTACAGATGACACCATTTTAGGTTATGCACAATTTCCAGATAATTCTGGTCTTTCAGGTGTTGATTCAACAAATGGAACTGCAAATTCAGATGGAGTTGTTTCAAGCTATAGCGTATTTGGTAGTAATGCTTTTAATGACGGCTCTTTTATATTAGACAAGACTTACAACAAAGGAAGAACCATGACACACGAAGTTGGGCATTGGTTGGGATTAAGGCATATTTGGGGTGATGCAAGCTGTGGCAATGATTATTGTGTAGACACTCCAATTCATCATGATGCTAATTATGATTGTCCTACAAAAATTCCCATGAGTTGTGACGTTCCTGCAGTTCCTGAAATGATTCAAAACTACATGGATTATACGGACGATTCCTGTATGAACATTTTTACACAAAACCAAAAGGACAGAATGCTAACCGTGATGAATAATTCACCCAGAAGGAAAGAGCTAAAAACTTCAACAAAAGCTACAACCATTCCCCTTTTTGCAAACGATGCCGAAATTAAAATGGATGTTAATTGTCCAATAGAAACTTGTGACTTTATCCCTAATCAAATTACACAACAAATAACTATTTATAACCGTGGCACAACTACTTTGACATCCGCCACATTGAATTATCAAATAAATGGCGGAAGTAACATTCCCTATACATGGAACGGGAGTTTAGGTACTAATAAATCAGCCCGATTTAATTTAACCATAAATTCTACTGCAAACGGTATTGTTTCTGCAATTTTATCTACTGTAAATGGCAGTGCAGATCAGAGAACATCAAACGACACTGCAACTGGTACTTTTATCATTCCGCGACCACCTACAAATTACACTTTTAATGATTTACAATTTAATTTACAATTGGATTATTTTGGTAGTGAGACAACATGGGAATTAAAGGATGGATCTGGGAAAGTTAAATTTAGTGGCGGACCTTATAAAGACACTTATAAAAATGCCACAACACCATCAGTAATTCCAACTTTAATAACTGAAAACTGGACATTAGCAGATAATCAATGTTATACCTTTACAATAAAAGATGCTGCTAGTGATGGAATATGTTGCGGGAATCGCCTTGGTGATTCAGGGGACGGTTTTTTCAGTATTACATCTCTTGATGCTTTTTCCGTAATTAAATCTGGTTCCGTTTTTGCTTCCAGCGAAAGTGTTTCTTTTATAATTGACACTCAAGCCGTCCAAGAATTTTCAAAATCAAAGGATATTTATTTGTTTCCAAACCCAACAAAAGATGTATTAAACATAAGGATTCCAAATATTTTTAATTTGCCCAAAAGCTATTCAATTTACAATATAGCAGGTCAAATAGTTACTGAAAAAAAAATTCTAAAAGGAGACGACCTAACCATAAATACTTCTTATTTAAGTTCTGGCACTTATCTTCTAAACATTGAAAAAGAAGGTCTAAAACGTGTTTTTAAATTTATTAAAGAATAAATAATACAAGTATTTAATTAGGTTTCTATTTTCGGTTTTTAATTAATTAAAAAAAATAGCTGTATTTTTGACAAAATTTTTTATTTAAATGAAACAAACAGCCTCCTTATCTATCAAAATAATTCTAATCATTACTGGTGTGTTTTATTTAAGCAACACTTATGGGCAAGACGCTAATCCAACTGTTAAAACGGTATTTGGCAAACTTGTTACTTCAAAAAACCCGAAAAATGGATTGGTACGATGTGCAACAACCGAGTACGAACAATATCTTCAAGAAAAAGACCCAAAAAGGATGTCTAATACTCAATTTGAAGCTTGGTTAACTCCATTAGTCAAAAAATACAAGGCAAATAGAATCAATTCTAAAACAGCCGCAACAGTAGTTATTATTCCAGTTGTTGTTCACGTTATACATAGTGGACAAGATATTGGAGTAGCACCAAATATAACTGATGAACAGGTAATTTCACAAATAACTGTTTTGAACCAAGATTACAGAAAAATGCTAGGTACACCAGGAGGTACAAGTACAAACCCTGTTGCTGCAGATGTAGAAATTCAATTTGTTTTGGCTCAACAAGACCCAAATGGAAACCCAACAAACGGGATTGACAGAGTAAGTCTATGTGAATCCTCTTGGTCCGAAATTGACATTAATTCTACCCTTAAACCAGCCACTATTTGGGATCCAAATCTGTACATGAATATGTGGAGTTTGAAATTTACAGACAATACTCTCTTAGGATATGCACAATTTCCTGATAATAATTTTTCTCCATCCAATCCTAATTATTTAGAAGGTCTTGATACGTCAGGAGGTCCTTCAAGCACTGATGGTGTTGTTTCAAGTTATGATGTGTTTGGTAGTAGTAACTTTGGTAACAACTTCTTTTTAGTAAAACCCTATGACAAAGGAAGAACTATGACTCATGAAGTTGGGCATTGGCTTGGACTAAGACATATATGGGGAGATGGAGGAAGTCGTGATAAAAACACAAAAGATTGTACAGCCTCCGATTATTGTGCAGATACTCCACAATCAGGATGGGAAAATTATGAATGTGTTACTTCTGATTCTTGTCCCGCAGTTGCTGGAAATGACATGATAGAGAACTATATGGATTATACAAATGACGAGTGTATGAACATTTTTACACAAAATCAAAAGGAAAGAATAGTGGTCATTATGAATAATGCTGCCAGAAGAAGTTCTTTGAAAACTTCAACAAAGGGAGCTGCAATTACTCTAGTGTCAAACGACGTAGAAGTTAAACTATATGAAAGCTGCCCCATAAGTATTTGTGGAGGAGTTACTAACCAGACAACAAAAACCGTGGTATTATATAATCGTGGTACAACAACTTTAACTTCTGCAAAATTGAATTATAGTATAAATGGCGGAAGCAATGTAGAATATAATTGGAGTGGTACTTTAGCAACTAATAAATATGCTACTTTTAACGTAATCATAAATTCAACTTCAAACGGATTCATTTCGGTAAGTGTTGTTACTGCAAATGGCGTTACAGATCAAAGATCTTCTAATAATGCGGCTACAGGGACTTATATTGTTCCAAATTCTCCAACTAACTATACTTTCAATACCTATAAATTTACATTACAACAAGATTATTTTGGAAGCGAAACCACTTGGAATATCAAAGATGGTTCGGGAGTAATTAAATTTAGTGGCGGACCTTATACAGATACTTATGTAGATGATAAAAGTGTATCCGCAATTCCGGCTTTAATTACCCAAACCTGGACATTAGATAATAATCAATGTTATACATTTACTATAAATGACTCCGCTGGTGACGGAATTTGTTGTGGCTCTGGTCTTGGAGGTTCTGGAAATGGTAGTTATAGTATAAAATCTACAGATGACGCAATAACAATAAAATCAGGATCAAGTTTTACTTCAAAACAAAGCATATCCTTTACAACAAATACATTGGCAACATTAGAATTTGAGAATTCAAATGACATCTTTATGTATCCAAATCCTACTAAAAACACTTTAAACATAAGAGTTTCAGATAGTTTTGGGATACCAAATAACTATATTATTTATAACAACTTAGGGCAAATCATCGCTCAAAAGAAAGTGTTATCAGCATCTGATTTAACAATAAACACTTCTTCTTTAAGCAATGGAGTGTATTATATTACTGTTGAAAAAGATGATCATAAAAAATCTATACCCTTTATCAAAGAATAATTTAATTCCAGAAAAAGAGATTAAGAGGGTTGAATTATTTCTATCCTCTTTTTTTTATATCTTATTAATATCCTAAATTTACACCTTTATAAAACTATCTCATTGAAAATTTTCAATTCTATTTCCGATTTCAGTTCACCCAAAAAAACTATTCTTACATTGGGTACTTTTGACGGCGTTCACATTGGACATAAAAAAATTCTGGAAAAACTGACTCAAAATACAGAAGCTGGAAAATATGAAAGCCTAGTACTCACTTTTTTTCCACATCCCAGAATGGTTTTAGATGGACAATCAGAGGTAAAATTACTGAATACTATTTCTGAAAAAAAAGAATTATTAGAAAAATTAGGGATTCAAAACTTAGTTATTCACCCATTCGACGAATCCTTTTCGAGATTGTCTGCTCAGGAATTTGTTAAAACAGTTCTTGTGGATCAATTTCACATCCAAAAAATAATTATTGGACACGATCATCGATTTGGCAAAGATCGTTCTGCCAATATAGACGACTTAATCACTTTTGGAAAACAATATGATTTTGAAGTGGAACAAATTTCTGTTCAAGAAATCAATGATATTTCAATTAGTTCAACCAAAATTAGAAAAGCATTATTAGAAGGAAAAATGGCTTTGGCCAATAAATATTTGGGTTATAATTATTTTTTAACTGGAACCGTTTTCAAAGGAAAACAACTTGGAAGAACAATTGGATTCCCTACAGCAAACCTTAAAATTGAAGAAAACTACAAACTCATTCCTCAAAAAGGAGCTTATATTGTAAAAAGTATAATCAAGGAAAAAACTGTTTTTGGAATGATGAATATCGGATTTAATCCAACTGTTTCAGGGAATAATTTATCCATCGAAATTAATTATTTTGATTTTAATGGTGATTTATATGATCAAAAAGTAGCAGTCTCTATTCTTGAATACCTCCGTCCTGAACAAAAATTTGAAAGTGTTGCTTTATTAAAAGAGCAATTAGAAGAAGATAAGGAAGCATCAATTCGTTTCATATACAAATAAGACCCTTTTTTTTTCATTTCGAGTTTTTTCCTCAATGAATCTAATTTTTTCGTAATTTTGATATAATACTTTTTGTTTGCATAGTTACATTTTTGTTTAACTGAAATTTAATATTTTCTAACCCTCCAAAAATAAACCACATGAAATTATCAAAAGAATTAACAAACGGTTTTATTATTTTCCTAGGAATTTCTATTTATTTTCTTTTTATCAATGCCATTGGATATGGAGATAAAGCCTATTTACGCATGTTTAACGGTGTTTTTGTATTATATGGGGTAAATCGAACTTTAAAAATGAATATTTCAGAAGGAAAAGTAAATTTTGTTTCAAATGCCATTTCTGCAATTAAAACTTCGCTGATAGGGGTGTTTTTAAGCGTTATTGGATTGCTTATTTTTAGTTACATTAATGGAGGTGATTCATATGTACAAAATTTGCCCAAAACCTTTTTATTTACAGGAAACCCTACAATTGTAGACTTTTGTCTTAGCTTACTGTTCGAAGGAGTTGCCTCTTCTGTAATAGTTGCATTATTGTTAATGCTGTATTGGAACGATAAATATAAAGCTGATTAATTGATTCCTTTCCTTTATAATTGGAATCATATTTCGCAATTTCGTCTTTGCTTCTTTAGAACAATTTAACTACTTTTGATGAATCAAAAAATACATACAATGAGTATTACAAGACACAATTTGTCAAAAGACGAAATTATCGCAATATATAACAAACCTCTAATGGAATTGCTTTATGATGCAGCTACTGTTCATAGAGCACACCATGACCCAAATGTGGTACAAATTTCAACTTTAGTTTCTATAAAAACTGGTGGTTGTTCTGAAGATTGTGGGTATTGTCCGCAAGCCAAAAGATACCAAACGTCTATAGATTCAAACGATTTAATGTCGGTTGAAGAAGTAAGAGAAAAAGCTTTAGATGCTAAATCTAATGGGTCTTCTAGAGTGTGTATGGGTGCTGCCTGGAGAAATGTAAAAGATGGCCAAGAATTTGACCAAGTTTTAGAAATGGTGCGTACCATCAATAAAATGGACATGGAAGTGTGCTGTACATTAGGAATGATAACTGAAAACCAAGCCCAACGCTTGTCTGAAGCAGGACTTTATGCTTACAATCACAACCTTGATACTTCTGAAGAATATTATAAAAAAGTGATTTCAACTCGTGGATTTGAAGATCGTTTACAAACCATAGATAATGTTCGTAAAACAAATATAACCGTATGTAGTGGTGGAATTATAGGAATGGGCGAAAGTATCGAAGATAGAGCTGGAATGCTTGTAGCGCTTTCTACTTTAGTTCCCCAACCAGAATCTACACCTATCAACGCTTTAGTTCCTGTAGCCGGAACACCTCTACAAGAAGAAAAACTAGTTGAAATTTGGGAGATGATTCGAATGGTAGCTACCACAAGAATTGTATTGCCTGAAACTCAAGTGCGTCTTTCTGCAGGTAGAGTAAATATGAGTCGCGAAGGTCAGGCTATGTGCTTTTTGGCTGGAGCCAATTCAATTTTCTCAGGTGACAAATTGCTTACAACTCCTAATAACGACGCTAACGAAGATGCTAAAATGTTTGAAGTTTTAGGATTAAAAAACCAACAACCTTTTGCAAAAGTACAACAACGTGAATCCATTGGGGCTGAAGATTCAAAATTTGCCGCTCTTGGTGAAAAACCAAAATGGTCTCGACCTGGTCATACCATTGAAAGAAATTTAGAATTAAGTACAAAAGGGAAATAACTCTTTTTACTTTTTAGGATAGCTTAAAAAAAAGGCTGTTTCGCAAATTGTGAAACAGCCTTTTTTTTTTATGTATTTAATTTATTTGAATTTTAAAAAAATATTCAATTTGCTATTTGGGCCTTAATTAACAATAATTTTTTTATCGATAACACCCCTTTTTGAATTAACTTTTACTATATAAACTCCTTTACTTATATTTTTAATTGGAATCTCAATATTTGATTCTAAATTTGCTTCAACTTCCCAAAATCCTATTTGTTGACCCGTTAAATTGTAAAGAACAATAGATTTTAAAGTTGTAAGAACATCATTATTTCGAATAATCAAAACTTTATAATTACTCGAATAAAGAACTAATATACCATCGTCAGCTTTAAGCGATTCTACATTTAAAGTCTTATTGTTTGTATAACGCAAAACAAAACGATCGTTAAAAGTACCAGAAAAGGTGTTAAATGTATAATCACCATTTTTTAAATTGAATGTGTTATTGGTTAATTTGTCTTCAATAAATACATTTTGATTGGTTAATGAACCATCAACTTGGTCAATATTTATAGTAAATTCACCGGCTATTGTAGAACTATATCCTAAAGGCACTTCATCATTTTCAGCAAATGGCAATGCACGTCCTTGAATAGTTAATTTTTTGTCTTGATTTAAAGAATAAAAATCCACAAAGTCATTCCCATCAAAACTCTCTCCATCAAAACGATTGTCATATTCATTTGTAGCATCTGTTAAATAACCTATCAAAGTTTGTTTAAATGCTCCTTCACTGTTTGTTAAGTTCAACCAAATACGGTTTTTTTCGATAACGGAATCCGTTTTTGAATTTCTCTTTTTGAAAAACTGTTGATTAACAACTGTTCCGTCAACCAAAGTCAATCCAGCAATACGCATATTATTATTGAATGTCACTGATGAACTTGTTGCTTTACTAGTAGTAAAGAATGCTTGTCCCGCTGCTATTTTACCCGTAGGTTTAATTCCACCAATAATTGCTGCTACACCACCTGTTCCATTATAAGTTGCATAATCGTCTGAAGTATATGCCAATGTTCCAGAACCTGATTTGCCAATAACTATATTTGAAGCCGATTGAATTGCTGTATTGTGTGTCCATAAATAAATAGTACCTTCAATCACTGAACTATTTGCTGAAAAAAACTTGTCAGCATCTAATGCTGATGGATAAGGATTCCCTAACAAATTAGATGTCCCAAGAGGGCCAATTGCAATTGTTTTGATCCCATTATTTGGTTCCCCAATAAAACTAGCATTATAGGTGGATGCTTCTGATTGCGAACCTTTTAAAGAAGCTCGAATGATATATCCTTTGCCAATTTTCATAATAGTTGACGATCCTTCTTTAGACCAATTTTCAGGAGTTGCAAAATCATCATAGGAATAAAACAATCCCGATGCATAAGACGACGATATATTTAGGCTTTGGTTTAATACTGGCGAAGACCAATAAGTGTAATCCGATTTACGAACTGAAGATGAATTTCGAATATATGTTATATTTCCTGAATTTACAGCATCATTGTTATCTTGTACTAGACTAGCAGAATCTTCAAAACTTAAAGTACCATTTATCTTAATTTCATTAACTATCTTCATTGTTCTTCCTGACTTAATCACTACATTTTTACTTCCAATCACAAGACATGAACAACCATTTACATCCTCATCTTTACTATAATCAGCTGCAAAAACAATATTTTGATCCGTAGTAGTTAGGCCGTTATCCCAAGTCGATCCATTCCATTTATTTGTTTTCACACCGTCAATAGTTACAGAACTTGTAGCATTAGAAGTACAAGAACCATTTGAAGTCGTAAACGTATAATTACCTGCTGCTAAATTAGTAATGGTCATTGAGCTTCCTGTAATAGGATAACTAGCAGTAGCTATTCCTGATTGGTTGATAATTCCTGTTGCTGGTAATCCATTCAACACTACACTTCCTAAAGTATTACATTTTTCAGGAGTGGCTATTCCTATTAATGGAGTAGTTAAGCTTGAGTTTATTGTTATTGAAGCTGTTGCTTTCAATCCTGTACAACTTCCAGATGCATAAGTATAGGTTACAGTATAAGTTCCAACTACACTAGAGGAAGGTGTAATTGCTCCTGTAGAACTGTTGATGCTTAGGCCTATTGGAGAAGCTGTATAAGTTCCGCCAGAAGATCCAGTTTTTGTTACACTTTGCCCCGATGTCATTGAAGTGCAGTAAGGACTTCCTAAATAGGCTATCGTTGCCGCTGAAGGACAATTAAAAGTAATTTTAACTAAACCATTACCACCTTTTCCTCCGTAAGATTTTTGTCCGCCACCGCCGCCGCCGCCTCCAGGATTACTCCCAATTTCTGCTTCTTTATCTTTTCCATTTCCACCAATTCCACCAATTCCACCATTTCCACCATCTCCTCCAGCTCCTCCAGCTTTATCATTTGATTCAGAACTTAAAAAGCCGTTAGCGCCATTTTTATTAGAAATTGATGTTCCAGTAACAACATTTAAAAGGAAAACACCTCCGCCTGATCCTTTAGGGCTACCAGCATTACCCGCGTAGCCACCTCTAGCAACTAACAAAGAAGTACCGAAACTAGAATCACTTCCATTTCCTTCTATTTCGCCGCCAGCTCCAACAATATATTTATACTTAA
Source organism: Flavobacterium cellulosilyticum (assembly GCF_004349355.1). Taxonomy (GTDB): domain Bacteria; phylum Bacteroidota; class Bacteroidia; order Flavobacteriales; family Flavobacteriaceae; genus Flavobacterium; species Flavobacterium cellulosilyticum. Next base: position 641,511 of record NZ_SMFK01000001.1, read on the forward strand.
CCCCAGGGATAACTGTCAGTGTAGATTTGACATACCCGCCGCCGCCGCCGCCATTACCACCATTTGAATTATTACCATTTTCACCACCACCTCCACCACCCCATGCTTCAACGGTGATACTAGTTACTCCAGCAGGAATTTCAAATTCATAAGTGTTAGGTATACTTTGAGAGATTTGTCCGTGACCAGTAAAAGCTATTAGCAGGATAAAAAAAAGAAAAAATTGGCCATATGTTTTTGTTTTACAAATAGCATTGACCTTTGTATAATTGTAGTTCATTTGGTTTTTTTTGATTTGGGGAACTCATTTTCAATAGCATGACTTTCAATCAAAAAGTCTAATTATTGTGAGCGCAAGATATACTATTATTTTGAAAAAAAAATAAAAAAATCCGTTTAAATGCATTTATGATAGACAAACTACATATTTTAACATTGTGTTAACAAAATTTTGTAAGCAATAAATACTTTCACATCTAAGATTGATGACATTGGAAATTTAAACAAGTAAACTTTGAGCTATAAAATTATTTTATTGGTTATTGTTTTACCGTTTTTTAAACTCGTTTTCACAACTAAGGTTTGGTGGCTTGAAATTAAATTAGGTATCGACAATTCATTACTATTCACTTTGGTTTTTTGATAAATTTGTCTTCCGAGAAGATCATAAATGGTAACATTAACTATCGTTTCATCAAAGGAATTTAAGGTTATCTGTTTGTTTTTAATTGAAACTAAAACATTGTTTACTTGAGCCTCAAACTCCGTAGATCCTAAGGTAGTGTCAGCAGCCTTATACTTCAACACAAATCGATCATTGAAAATTCCTGCTACTGTGTTAAAGGAATAATTACCCTTTTTTAAGTCAAAAATGGTGTTTGTCAACTTGTCTTCTAAATAGACGGATTGATTTGAAAGCAAACCATCAATTTTACCAATAGCAACGGAAAAAGTGCCCTCGACAACTACTCTATATCCCAATGGCACTTCGTCATTATCATTGAAGGGTAAAGCTCTTCCTTGAATGGCAAGATTTATACCTTGATTTACGGAATAAAAATCTAGAAAATCATTTCCATCATAGCTTTCTCCGTCAAAACGATCTTCATAATTGTTTGTAGCGTCAGTAATATAGCCTACTAAGGCTTGTTTGAAAGCACCTTGAGTATTTGTTAAATTTAACCAAATGCGGTTTTTTTCGATTGTTTTAACTGTTTTAAAATTTCTTGTTTTGAAAAATTGTAAATTATCTTCTTTTAGGACATCAATAACTCCAACTCTCATCATATTGTCAAAAATGATTGGTGTTCCAGGAACAAATCCATCTATATTAGTTTTACTAGATCCAAAGAAACCTTGACCTGTTGCAATTTTTCCGTTTGGAATATTATCATTATTAATTCCAGGAACGCTGCTATTATCTGCTGTCCCAACTCCTCCTGTGCTGTTATAAGATGCATAATCATTTCCCGAGTAGGCATATAAACCTGAACCTGGATCAGGAGTACCAAAAGCTATTGGTGTGTTGTGTGTCCAGAAATAAATTGTTCCAATAAGTACATTTTGATTGGCATTTAAAAATGTATCTGCATCTAAAGCTGATGGGTATGGATTTCCTAAAAGATAAGATCTTTCCGGATTTATACCCTTAATTTCATAATGACCATTATTAGGAATTCCTTCAAAAGCAGCTTCATAAGTCGAAGGTGGCCTAGGTGCAATATAGTTCTGCGGACCTCGAATAATATAGCCGACACCAGGAACCATTAGCGATGCTGCTGATTCTTGTTTCCAATTTTCTATATTAGAATCAAAAGAATAAAACTTGTCTCCTTGCGTGTTTGGTGAAACCCTTCCTAAAGAAAATGGCAATACTGGAGTTGACCAATAAGTGTAATCAAATTTAGTTATTTTAGTGGTATTACGCTTGTAAATAATATTGCCTAAATTAGTATTTGACACATTATTTATTTGTACCAAACTGGCAGTATCTTCGAAAGTTAAAGTACCATAAACATTAACTTCATTTGATATTATTAAGTTACGTCCTGCATTTATTTTAACCTTTTTTCCCACATTTACGCTACATGAACAAGCTGTTATATCCTCATCTAGTATTGACAAATAATCTCCATTAAAAACTATCGCTTGAGTACTATTAGGAGTACCTAGTGACCAAGAAGATCCATTCCATGTATTTGTCGGGATTTTAATTTCTACTGCTGTAGCAATAGAGACACAGCCAGTGTTCAATTTCGCTGTTACATTATAAATTCCAATAGGAACTAATGTGAAAATACCTGAAGTGTTTGAGTAGTTTACACCATCAATACTATAAGACATACCAGTAGCCGCTGGCGCAGTAATTGTAATTGTTCCTGTTTTTACGGTACAACTTGGCTGTTTAACTTCTGGTGATGGCGCAACTGGTATTGCATTAATTACAAAAGTCGTTGGATTACGACATGATGAATTTGTTGAGCATGCTGCAAAAAAAGTAGTTGTTCCTGGTGTATTTGTATCTACTAATCCTGAACCTGATATTCCAACTGGATTAAAAAAAGACCCAGAACCAATTTTTACTCCCCCAGATGAAGCCGTGTACCAATCTAATGAACCTGGAACTGTATATGTTATTTCAACACTAATATAATCTAAAGATGCCGTTTTAGAACTTTTAGTCGATTCCTTTGCTGAAAAAGCAACACCAAAATTACTTGCTTTAATTTGAGCTACAGTCAAACTTGGAAATCCCCAATTATTTGGAGAATAAGAATAAAAACTAGAACTATTTGATGTTGGCCAATAAGTCGAATTATCTGCCATATTAATACCTTCAGATACACCACCAACAATTAGAAATAAAGAATTGTCTCTAATACAATTCGTTTTACTTGCTTTACGTCCAATTGCTACTTGAACAGTAATGATTGAAGCATTATCAGGAATTGCAGAAAAATCAAAATTTGTTGCACTAAGAATTGCAGAAGAATTGCTTTTTATAGTACTCGAAGCAAAATTATTATCATTATTATACACATTGGTTGGATTATCCCAAACATTACCCGATTCGGTAGTTGCTGCTGTTGCTAATTTTGTCAATGAAACAGGGTTTTCATTTTCACATACAAAGGCTGAAGTCAAAAATCCTGAGTCTCCTGCACAAATAGTAACCCCAGTTGATGTTAATCCTGTTACTGTAATTATACCAGTGGCACTATCTACACTGCAACCGCCTGAAAGAGGAATACTATAGTTAAATACTCCAATAGCAGTTGGCGCTCCACTTAAAGTAATAGTATTTGATGCCCAACTTGCTGTAACACCAGCTGGTAATCCAGTAGGACTTCCTATTCCTGATGCTCCAGTTGTACTATGGGTGATATTTGTAATAGGTGTATTAACACAAACTGTTGGTGAAGACGAAGCTACACCAGCCGTATTGTTTGCAAAAACAGTAAGATAGGCTATTTTTCCACTAAATGTAGTTTCACAACTTTCTAAAGTTAATTTAGATATTGTGATTGTAATGGTTCCAGCAGTTGTTAAATCACTTACAGTAAAACTACCAGTTCCAGCAGTTGAAACTGTCATGCTTGCAGTAAGCGCAGTTGCTGAAGGCGAACTTTTATCATATGTTACCATATAGGATCCGACTGGTAAACTTGATGCATCTGCGTTGATTGTAACTATTGAAGTTCCTGAAATACAAGTATTAGTTGCGGACAAATTACTTATTGCAAATATTGGACATGGTACCCCATTTATTATTACCTTACCATTACCCCCATCGCCATTTTTATAACGGCCTTCTCCACCTCCACCACCTGGGTTAGTTCCATTATCAGCGGTTTGATTACCATTGCCTCCATTTCCACTAATACCACTCTCTCCAATACCTCCATTACTAAAATAAGCATCACTACCATTTCCTGTGTTTCCTGCAGAGCTTCCACCACCACCATAATATATAGAGGAACGATGACCATCACCACCAGAATATTTTATAGTTCCAATACTGCCGGATGATTTTCCTCCTTGATGATAAGCGTTTTTTCCACCACCTTCTGCTTTTACTAATAATGTACTTGGGGAACTCGATACAGATATGCTAGAATTATCACCATTATCACCATGTGAGCCAACAATAATTGTATAAGTGTCACCAGTAGTTACCTTAAAAGTACTTTCAGCATAAGCTCCTCCTCCTCCTCCTCCATAATCACTATTATTTTTGCCATCTTCACCAGCACCCCAAGCTTGAACTGTAATACTAGTTATACCTGTAGGAACAATAAAAGTGTAAGTTCCAGGTGTGCTATGAGAGATTTGTCCAAAACCAGTTGCTCCAACTAATACCAAACAAAGAAATAAAATAAGAGTATGTGTTTTTATAAATATGGAAAAAGTATTCTTAAGGTAATCGTAGTTCATAAGTTGATTTTTGATTCTGGGGAAATCATTTTCAATAGCTTGATCTTCAAATAAGAAAGCAGAGTCATTTTAGGTGCGAATTAAATAATTAGTTATATAAATACAAAAAAAAACTGTCAAACTGTAATTAGAATAGACTAACTACTTAATTTAACATTTAAAAATGAAATTTTTATGTAAAATGAAAAGTTGCTTATAATAAAACATCGAAACTGTATACTAATTTTTTAAGTTTTCCGTAGTGAAATTAAATCGGAAAATTGAACTATTGATAAATGTGTATAGCTGATAATTTATTTTTAAAAAAAAATATAAATTTTATATTTCTATTTTTTACTTCATAGTTATTTATCATTCGATTTAAAGTAAAATGCTAAAAAATTATTTTATTGGTTACTATTTTTCCATTTAATAAGCTCGTTTTTACAATAAAAGTTTGGTGATTTGGGACTAAATTAGCTATCGACAATTCAAAATTATTTATATTGTTTTTTTGAAAAATCTGCTTTCCTAACAAGTCATAAATAGTGACTTTAATAATCGATTCAACAAAAGAGTAAATTTTTATTTGTTTGTTTTTACAGGAAACTAAAACTTTGTTTTCTGTAAAATTTAAATCAGAAGACCCTAAAGTTTTTTCAGGACTTTTATATTTTAAAATAAAACGATCGTTAAAAGTTCCAGTAACAGTACTAAATGTATAATTTCCATTTTTTAAGTCGAAAACAGTGTTTGTTAATTTGTCCTCAATAAATACCGCTTGATTGATAAATGAGTCATCAACTTGACCAATGTTTATTGTAAAATTACCGTCTATTGTCGTTCTATATCCTAAAGGAACTTCATCATTTTCCTCAAAGGGTAATGATCGTCCTTGAATTACCAAATTTTTGTTTGTGTTTATAGAATAAAAATCTAAAAATTCATTGCCATCAAAACTTTCTCCATCAAAGCGCTCGTCATATTCATTGGTGGCATCTGTAATGTATCCAATTAATATTTGTTTGAACGCTCCTTGCGTATTAGTTAAGTTTAACCAAATACGCTTTTTTTCGATTGTTTTAATGATTTTAGGATTTCTAGTTTTGAAAAATTGTCCATTTACTATTGAACCATCTAACAAAGTTGTTCCTCCTGCTAAACGCATCCTATTATTAAATACAATTGAACTACCAGAAAGAGTAGTTTTACTTGAACCAAAAAAGCCTTGTCCAACAGCTATTGAGCCGTTTGGAATAGTATTATTATTAATTCCTGTATTGCCACTTGGAGCTGCACTGGTATTGGAACCTAAATCTGGTAGAGAAGCACCAACACCACCTGTCGCATTATAAGTTGCATAATCATCATTAGAATATGCAATAACCCCACTGCCTGGATTTGATACATTGGTACCTATTTTTGTATTATGAGTCCAGAAATAAATTGTGCCATTCAAAACACCAGCATTGGCTGCTAAAAACAAATCTGCACTTATAGCCGATGGATAAGGATTACCCAAAAGATACGATTTATCTGAAATAATTGAAGTAATTAATAGATTCCCATTATTAGGTTCCCCAACAAAAGAAGCCTCGTAAATACCTAGAGGAGCTGGTATCGGTGGAGAAATTATTGGTTCAGGGCCGCGAACAATATAACCTATGCCATTTGTCATAACTGTTGCTGCTGATTCTTGTTGCCAATTTTCTAAAATCGAATTAAAAGAATAATACTTGTCTGAAAGCGTTTTGTTTTGAGAAACCCCACCTAGAGTGTACCCTTTAACAGGAGAAGACCAATAGGTGTAATCCGTATTTCGAATGGAGGCATATCGCTTATAGATTATATTCCCTGTGTTTGCTCCAATAAAAGTATTTTTTTGTACCAAACTTGAAGAATCTTCGAAGATTAATGAGCCTGGCGAAGTGACAGTTAGTTTTCCATCTAATATTAAATTGTTTCCAGAAGGGATCGTAACGATACCCGAAGTCACAGTACAAGAGCAAGCTAAAATATCAGCAGTCGAGGTATAATTAGCATTAAACTCTATATTTTCTGTACTAATTGGTGATGTACTATTAGACCAAACCGAACCATTCCAAACATTATTTGCGCTTTTTAAAGTAACACTTCTAGTTGATGAAATACATCCTGATAAATTTTTAATAATTACATTATAATTCCCAACTACCAATCCAGATTTAATATTACTTATCTGATAACTAAGTCCGTTATCGAAGCTGTATGTATCGCTTGACGTTTGAACAGTAACGGTTATTGTGCCAAAAGCTGAATTACATGTGGGCTGTATTACATTAACTGATGGAGTAAGTAACAATGGTTGAAAGGTAATCAATCGGGTTCGGGATGTACTACTCACATTACAATCGGCACCTGATGAATGAAAAGTAACAAATACTCTATATTCTCCAGATTCTGAAGGCGTACCGTTTAATATTTTTAATGTTGCAGTAGTAGCTCCTGTAAAATGAACCCCATCGACAACATCATTCCACGACCCAAAAGCTACCGAGCTTTTCCATTTATATGAAACAACATATCCTGGAGATGGTGTCGAAGTAGAAACCGTATAAGTATAACCTGTGCCATAACATTGAGTAACTGTTGTACTTCCTGTTACTCCTGTAATTTCATTCACCAAAAGTGTTGCTGCCGTTGAGGTTACACTACAACCACTACTATTATTAACAATAACTTGATATAATGTCCCACTAGGTGACTGTGCACTTCCTACATTATCTACTTTAATCTCACCTATTGATGGATAGGATATATTTCCTTCAACAGGAATTGTGATAAAATTCGAATCTAAAGGTTTTTTCCGTTGCCAAGTAAAAGTTAGCCCTGTTCCTGATGCAACAGCTTTAAACTTTACAGATGCACCTTCGCAATCTAACTGGCTTATCGGTTGTGTAGTTATTGTTAGAGCTGATGCATTAACTGTCAAGATACCATAATTTCCATTTTTTGTACATGTTGTTGGAGATCCAGCTGTAATTTTAGCCCTATATTTAAAATTATTCATTAAAATATCAACACCAATTATTGTAAGATTGGATGTTGTTACTCCACTATAAATCAACCCATTTGTTAAATTCACCCAGCCAGAACCATTAGTATTAACCTGCCATTGATAGGTAGGAGTAGTACCAGAAGTTGAAACAGTAAAAACAACATTAGATCCAGAACAAACAGTAGCATTTGATATATTATTAACAATAAATGTACAGTCTCCTCCATATATCACTGTATTAACAATACCTATTAATTCTGCAGTTTCTCCTGAAGGAAAAGTACCTGGAATGACATTATTATTTATACTTGTCGGGGTAATATCTACAGTGGCATATGGATCTAAAGCATAAATAATACCCGCTCCAGCTTGTCCAGAAATATCGAATTTACCTATTATGTCGCCACCCACAATCACATTACCATTGTTTTGTAATGATGAAGTAGATGGAGTAATTAAATTACCTCTTATTAATACATCACTTTTGTAAAAAATAGTTTCTCCATAATTAGTATAATTTCCATAAACTATCACTGTAGATTTATCGCTTCCGGATCCCAATGAAAACATTCCTCCACTGTTTACTGTAAAATTACCTAAGACAGTTTCGCTTCCTACTTTGAAAACCAAACCACTATTTACATTCAAAGTAGCGCCATTGTTTACAATTACACTTCTCATAACTGCACTTACATTTAATGTTACAGTAGTCCCATCAGAAATTAAAACATCATCCTTAGATGTAGGAACAACTTGAGCCTTATATAAAATGTCAGTATTATTTGAATTAGCATTTGCAACTAATGTCAATGACGTATTACTCGCAATATTTGCAACGGTTCCAATCGTATTTCCTCCTGAAGTTATAAGTATGCTTCCAACCGCCAATTCTGTTAAAAAAGAAGTCCCAGCACCGCTAATATTTATAGTTGTGGTAGATGTTGTAATTGTACCAGTCATTGAAACTGAAGCCCAAGTTAATGCTGAAGCCCAATTGCCTGAAGTGGTACTAGTGATAGTTGAACCAAAACTAACTGTTTCAAGGAAAAATAAAAAAAACGAAAGTTGTAATATTTTGTACATAAATTTATTTGTGCTAAATAATAAATTTTCCCTAAGTCATTTAATATCAATATAAAAAGGATTTAAAACAAAGAAATAACACATTATCAATAGCATAAAATAAAAACGATAATCTGCACAATAATCTGTTATACTACTTATTGTAAACCATTGTTGTTTAGGTATTTATAATAATAAATAAAAAACTTACATTTGTCTAAACAATGGCAATAGTGTTTTGTATTAAAATTATGATAATATTCATTTATGAAAAAAGTTTCAACTTTTAAAGAAGCCCAAAAAAAGATAGAACATTTCTGTGCCTATCAAGAGCGTTGCCACGAAGAAGTGGTTTCAAAGTTAAGAAGTATGAATATGACAACAGATGAGATAGATCAAATAATGGTTCATTTAATCACCGACAATTTTCTAAATGAAGAACGATTTGCCTGCAGTTTTGCTAGAGGAAAACATCGCATCAAACATTGGGGGAAAATCAGGATTATAAATGAATTAAAGTTCAAAAAAATATCACAAACATTAATTACAATTGCACTCCAAGAAATCAAACCTGAGGAATATGCAACTACATTTCATGCTCTGTCTGAAAGACATTGGGAAACTATTCGAGAAATCAATATTTTAAAAAAAAGGAAGAAATTTTGTGACTATCTGCTTCGGAAAGGTTTTGAAAGCAATTTGATTTTCGAAAAAGTGAAAGAATTGGAAGCTTCAATAAGTTCAAATTAATAGTATTAGAATTAGTTGTTAGCAATTAAACTTATTAAGATGCTATAAAAAATTCTCTGCATATTTATATTCAGTAAAAGTTTGACCATAAAGACTAGTTTGTAATTTTATTTGGAACATTAAGGTTTTTAACTAACTAAGGTTTAAAACACGCTTATTTCTAGCCTACTCAACATGTGATTTCCATTTCAAATTACCTGAATGCAAAAACTAATTGTCTTGAACTAATTCCGAAAAAATTAGTACCTATTCATTTTGAAGTCGTTTTTATAAAAAGAAACTTTAACAATAGAAAATAATGATGTAAATAAAAGCTATAAACAGCAATGAAGCCAGCAATATTTGCTGGCTTCATTGTTTTATTTACAAATCTAAATTCGATATAATCTGCATTCAAAAATCTGCGATCGACTATCCTTTCAAAGCTTCAGCTCCACCAACGATTTCTAAAATCTCGTTAGTAATCGCAGCTTGACGTGCTTTGTTGTATGTTAATTTCAATTGATCTCTCAATTCGGTTGCGTTGTCTGTTGCTTTGTGCATGGCAGTCATACGCGCTCCGTGTTCAGAAGCAAATGAATCTCTAATTCCTTTATATAATTGTGTTTTCAATGATTTTGGAATCAAAGTCAATACAATTTCTTCCTTAGAAGGTTCAAAGATATAATCTCCAGTTGAAGCTGGTTTATCTGTTTTAATCGCTGCTAACGGTAAAAACTGTTCTACTTGAACGATTTGTGTTGCCGCATTTTTAAATTGGTTGTAAACCAATTCAATTTTGTCATACTCACCAGTAACAAATTTTTGAGTCAATGTTTCCGCAATTACAGTAACATTATCAAATGTTAAATGATCAAAAACCTGACTTTGATTGTCTACTACTGATAAAGTTTTCGTTAGAATATCGTTTCCTTTTTTACCAATGGCAAAAACGTCTACTTGTTTTCCTGTGTAATATTCAGCACGGTTTTTAACTTCTTTAATTACATTACTATTGAAAGCACCACACAATCCTCTGTTTGAAGTAATAGCAACAACTAATACTTTTTTAACTTCGCGTTGTGTTGTGTATTCTCCACCAGCATCACCATCAAGAGTTGCTGAAAGATTTTGAAGTAATTCCGTTAGTTTTTCGGCATAAGGTCGCATTGCTGTAATGGCATCTTGTGCTTTTTTTAGCTTTGCAGCAGAAACCATTTTCATTGCCGATGTAATTTGCATCGTAGATGAAACGGAAGTAATTCTATTACGGATTTCCTTTAAATTTGCCATTGTAAATAGTTGTTGGTTGTTAGTTGTTGGTTGATAGTTAATTGGATAATTCCAACAACCATCAACCAACAACCATCAACTAATATTAGTTATATTTCGCTGAAACTTCTTTTGCTGCTGCTTCTAACACATCTGTGATTTCGTCAGTCAGTTTACCTGCTTTCAATGCATCAAGAGTTGCTCTGTTTTTGTTGTTTAAGTATTCTAAGTAATCTTTTTCGAATTCTTTTACTTTAGTAACAGGAACATTTCTCAACAAGTTTTTAGAACCTGCATAGATAATGGCAGTTTGGTCTTCAACAGTATAAGGGTCATTAAGATTTTGTTTTAAAATCTCTACGTTTCTTTTTCCTTTTTCAATTACGTTCAAAGTTACAGCATCTAAATCAGAACCAAATTTAGCAAAAGCTTCTAATTCACGGTATTGCGCTTGATCTAATTTTAAAGTACCTGCTACTTTCTTCATAGATTTAATTTGTGCATTACCTCCAACACGAGATACCGAAATACCTACGTTAATCGCTGGACGAACTCCTGAGTTAAACAAATCTCCATCCAAGAAAATCTGACCATCAGTAATCGAAATTACGTTTGTTGGGATGTATGCAGAAACGTCACCAGCTTGAGTTTCGATAATTGGTAAAGCAGTCAAAGAACCACCACCTTTTACGATACCTTTTAATGAATCTGGTAAATCGTTCATGTTTTTAGCAATTCCATCATCAGCAATTACTTTACAAGCTCTTTCTAATAAACGAGAGTGTAAGTAAAAAACGTCTCCAGGATATGCCTCACGTCCCGGTGGTCTTCTTAATAAAAGAGAAACCTCACGGTAAGCAACAGCTTGTTTAGATAAATCATCATAAACAATTAAAGCTGGACGACCTGAATCTCTAAAATATTCTCCAATTGCAGCTCCGGCCATAGGCGCATAAACTTGCATCGGAGCTGGATCAGAAGCATTTGCAGCAACAATAACGGTATACGCCATTGCACCTTTTTCTTCTAACATTTTAGCAATTCCTGCTACAGTAGACGCTTTTTGTCCAATTGCAACATAGATACAAAATACAGGTTTTCCTGCATCGTAAAATTCTTTTTGATTTAAGATAGTATCGATACAAACAGTTGATTTACCTGTTTGACGGTCACCAATAACTAGTTCACGTTGTCCACGACCTACAGGAATCATTGCATCTACTGCTTTGATACCAGTTTGTAATGGCTCAGTAACTGGTTGACGGAAGATAACTCCAGGAGCTTTTCTTTCTAAAGGCATTTCGAATAATTCACCTGTAATTGGTCCTTTACCATCAATTGGAAAACCAAGAGTGTTTACTACACGACCTACAATTCCTTCTCCAGTTTTTAGAGAAGCAATACGTTGTGTTCTTTTTGCAGTTGAACCTTCTTTGATTCCTGTAGATGGTCCTAAAAGTACCACACCCACATTGTCTTCTTCTAAATTCAAAACGATACCTTCTAGTCCGTTATCAAATTCTACAAGTTCACCATATTGAACATTAGAAAGTCCGTAAACACGAGCAATTCCATCTCCAACTTGAAGTACAGAACCTACTTCTTCTAATGTAGCACCAGATTCAAAACCTTCTACTTGCTTTTTTAATATTGCTGAAATCTCAGCAGGTTTAATTTCCGCCATAATTATGTATAAATAACTAGTTACTTAATTCTCTCTTTAATACTTGTAATCTATTAGCAACAGAAGCATTGTATTGCTTGTCGCCTATTCTTAATATAAACCCTCCAATAATAGCAGGATCTACTGTGTTTTCAATTGTAATTTTCTTGTTTGAAAATGTTGCTATTTTTGCTAAAACTTTAGCTTCTAACGCCGCATCCATAGGAATTGCTGTAGTAACTTTTGCTACTTCAACACCTTTCATAACATCAAACAATTTATTGTATTCTACTGCAATAGCACCCAAGATTTCAAATCTTTTGTTTTCCAGTACTAATTGAAATAGACTTTTAGTTATTGGATTTACAGAAGCAAAAACTTCAGAAACAACATTATTCTTTACATCCGTTTTTGTAAGCGGATTTTGTATAAAAGAACTTAATTCTGTATTTCCTTCTATTGTGTTTGCAATCAATGCCATATCAGCACTCACTTCAGAAGCCACTTTTTTGGAGACGGCTATTTCTAAAATAGCTTTTGCGTAACGAATTGCTGCTCTTGTACTTGACATATTAGTTTAATTTAGCGTCCCCTAACATTTTTTCCACCAATTTCACTTGAGCTTCTTTGTTAGACAATTCGTCTTTTAATAATTTTTCGGCAATTTCAAGTGACAAAGTAGAAACCTGAAGTTTCAATTCTGCCATAGCTGCATTTTTTTCACTTTCGATAGCAGCTTTAGCTTGTTCGATCATTTTTAGACCTTGAGCTTGCGCTTCATTTTTTGCGTCAGCAACCATTTTATCTTTCATTTCACGAGCATCTTTTAATAAAGAATCACGTTCCATTCTTGCTTCTTGCAAAATACGTTGATTATCGTTTTGAAGGTTTTGCATTTCTTTTCTAGCATTGTCAGCAGAAAGTAACGCATTTTTTATTCCTTCTTCTCTTTCGTTAACGGCATCAAGAATTGGTTTCCAAGCAAATTTTTTCAATAAGAAAATCAATCCTACAAAAATTATTGTTTGCCAGATAAACAATCCAAACGAAAAATCATTTATTAACTTTTCCATAGTATATTTTTAATTGTATTCTTTATAATTTAATTTTAGAAACAAAAGCTGCAACCAACCGTTACAGCTTTTTGTTTTGAAGAATTATACAGCAAATAAAGCTGCAAATCCAATACCTTCAATAAGCGCAGCTGCAATAAGCATAGCTGTTTGAATTTTTCCAGTAGCTTCTGGTTGACGAGCGATTGCATCCATTGCAGAACCACCGATTCTACCAATACCAATACCTGCTCCAATAACTACTAATCCTGCTCCAACGATTTTAGGAATTTCCATAAAAATATGTATTAAAAATTAAACATTCAATTTGATTGTAGATTTGTGATTTTAGAGTTTAGATTCGTGAAAATCTGAAGTCTGAAATCTAAAATCTAAATTTTAGTGCGCTTCTTCATGATGATGCTCTTCTACTGCTGAACCGAAGTACAAAGCAGAAAGCATCGTGAAAATATACGCTTGCAACAAGGCAACTAATATTTCGATAATTGAAATAGCGAATGACAACATAAATGACAAGCTACTTCCTAACCAACTTTTGAAAATAAATATCAATCCAATTAAACTCATCAAAACCACGTGTCCTGCAAAAATATTTGCGTACAAACGTATCATTAATGCGAATGGCTTAATAAATACTCCCAATAATTCTATAGGTGCCAGAATAATTTTCATTGGAGTTGGTACACCTGGCATCCAGAATATGTGTCCCCAATAATTTTTATTTGCTGTAAAAGTTGTGATTACAAATGTAATTACTGCTAATCCAAAAGTAATAGCAATATTACCCGTTACGTTGATTCCTAGCGGAGTCAATCCGAAGATATTCAAGAACCAAACAAAGAAAAAGATGGTCAATAAATAACTCATGTATTTTTTATAGTGTTTTTCGCCAATGTTTGGAATTGCAATTTCGTCACGAATGTAAATTACAATTGGTTCAAAAAGTCTACCTACACCTGAGGAGATTCCACCGTTTTTTGCATACGATTTTGCTAAACCTGCAAACAATAAAAACATTAACAAAGCCACAACCATAATAGTCAAAACTCCTTTAGTTATAGATAAATCTATTGGTTGAAAGTTTATTGGATGACCGTGCGCTTCTGTTAAAGTCCCAGCAGCATCTGTTTTATATATTTTTTCGTGGTGTATTACGTAATAGTTCCCATTAGACTCGGCAACAGCTTCTCCGTGTTCGAATTTAGAAGAAGAAAAAAATTGAACCCCATTATCCCAAAGAATGATTGGTAATGGAAAACCAATATGTTCACCTTCATATTCTAAAAGAGAAAATTCGTGACCATCAAGAACGTGGTGACCAATAACTTCTTTAATTTGTTCCTTAATCTCTGATGACTCGTCTGATGATTCAGCCGAAGCTTCGTGTGCAACAGCAGTTGTTTCAGTTTGTGAAGTAGTGTTTTCCGAAGGGTTATTTGCAAAACCTAATATTGGAAGACAGGCTATTAAAATCGCTATTATAAATTGAAGTGGTTTGTTTGAAATCACCATAACTGTTAATTATCTTAATTTTTAGTTTCTGAAATTGGGTGCAAAGGTACATTTTAAATTAATATGCTAAAAGCATTAAATAAAAAAATTTGATAGAATTGTCATTTTGAAGCATAATTACTGCTTATTATTTAGAAATCGTATAGTTATAACCGTTTCTATTGTTAGAAATAAGGCGAAAACAATGAAGAAATTTATTTTTTCGAATCCTAGGTTTAAATTTTTTGATTCTGAAATGGCGGCTAAAACTGCGTATGAAAGTCCCATTTTAATTAAAGTTGCCCAAATAAAGCCAAATCCAACACTATCAATGTTCTTATCTTTTACCTTAATTAACGCAAAAACAATCAAAATAGAACATATTAGAAAAAATCCATAAATAGTTTCTAATGAAAAATGAAAATCTTGAAATTTTGAATTACTAGCGTTTAGCCAAAAAATTACTTTATGCAACAAATAAACTAGAACCGATATAAATATTGTTTCTAAAATAGGTTGGTACTTTTTAGTATTCATCTCGATTTTTAGGAGTTTTTATTAATGTCTTTTAGCTGTCTGTTGATGTTATAAAAAGCGAGTGCTACACCAACAAGGGTTAAAATTTTGACAAATATATTATGCGGATTAGTATACTTATCATCTAACCAATTTCCAAAGTATGAAAACAGAAAAATGATCGCGCCCATTTGTATGGGAATATTAATAAATGCAAGCCATTTATTATTGGTTTGTTTGTTCGGTTTTTGATGGTCCGTCATTTGTAATCTTGTTATTTAGATTTGATTTCATCATACAAGAAGCACTAAAATCAGCTCCTGGATCAACGGATAATTTACCCACAATTACTTCCCCTTGAATACTTGCTTTCGACTTCACATTCAATATTTCTGTAACTTGCATTTTGCCGATAAATTTTCCTTCAATATCTGCATTATTACAAACTATGTCTCCGACGACACTTCCTGCAGGTCCAATTACAATTTTTGCTTTCGATTGAAAGTTGCCAATTAATTCTCCATCCAATCGAAAATCAGCATGAGATACAATATCTCCTTTAATAACGGTTCCTTCAACAATTCTATTTGTCTTTCCGAGAAGTTCTGTATATGATTTTGCGTTTTTTTCAAACATAATTTCTACTTTGGGGGTGAATTAGGATTTTGATTTTCTTCCAAACTCTGCTGGTATCCTGAAGATGGTTTTGTTCTTAAAGGCTTTTTTGAAATTTGATCTGCTGGTTTTGGATTTAAAGGCTGTTTAACTTCCGTTTGAACAGGAACAACGGCTGTTTTTGACATTGTCAAATATTCCTCTAAATTTTTCTTAATTTGGACTACACTGTAATTTTCATTTGTAATTACAATTGCTGGTTCAGAAATTTTATATTTCTTTTCATCTTGTAATACATAAGAAATGTTTTTAGCCTCATTTTCTGATTTTAATCCTTGAAGAACTACTAAATTTTCTTTTTCTGAATAAACATCGATTGAATAAGTTAGCAATCCAACATTTTCACTTGCTATTAGTTTCTTAATTTTTTCTTCCAGTACCTTCGTGTTTTTGCTGTCATTGACATCGATTTTATAAAGAATTTTCCATTTTTTCGTGTCGGTCATGGTAAAAACTCTTTTTTCTAATAAGGGTATTTGAGTCGTCAAAATTTCTTGTGCATTTCTACCTTCATCACTAATAGGGTAATTATCTAAAACGAATTGCATTGCTTTTTTATAGTCTTCTAGTCCTCTTAGTTTTCCTATTGTATTGGCTTTTAATAATTCAAATTTAGGTGCTATTTCATCTCCTGTAAAATCTATGATCAAGGTATCTATTTTTTCTAATACCAATCTGAACTGTTCGTCTTGATACAATTGATACCATTTATTATACACCGCTTCAGTAGTCTCAATTGATTCTGTTTTTGGATCTGTATTGTTTATAATAAGTGCATAACGAGAATCCGGATATTGACTAGAAATACGTTGTTTCATATCTTCTGCCTTTGCAATATCTGTAATTTGATAAATTTTATACAAATTATACATCGAAGGAAGCACTAGCTTTTGTTCCGGGTTTTGCACCAATAATTTCTCTAATTTATTGCTTGCCAATTCATATTCTTTGAACTTTTCTTTGTAAATAATCCCAAGTTGGTAATAGGCTAAATTGCGTTCTTTGGCAATTTCATCAACCTCTAATTGTGTTTTAGGCAGTTGTTTTATATAAAATTCGCTTGTGTATTGTTCCGGTGTTTCCTTCTCTACTACCTTTTCTTCTACCTTTTCTTCTGAAGTAGTTTCGTTTATATTGTTTGTAACCACTTCTTCAACAGCATCAGCACTTGTCGTTGACAATCTCCAATTGCTTCCTAAAGTTCTTTTTCCCCATCTTTTTTTAAATTCAGATTTACCATAAGCTACAGTTGCTGGATTGTAAAAATAGAATGTGTTTGCAGTTACATTTCCAGAAACAACGTTGATTGATGGCGGCGCTAAAGATTGTTTTTTTGGTGGCATTCCCGCCTTTTGAACTATTGCAGCTGGATCATCAGAAGAAGTTAAATTATTTCTGACTATATTTTCAAGGATTTGTTTTTGTTTTTCTTCTAAAATTTTCTTTTTTTCATCTTCCTTTTTTAATTTTTCGATATAATTTTCAAAATACAATACCCTGTTTTCGTCTGACATACCAACAACATTTAAAATACTGTCATTTATCTTAGCAATAGATTCATATTCTATTACTTCGTCTAAATCTTTTCTAACTTTATTGATGTGAATGTATTCTCTAGTTTTAACTTGGAGTTTAACCAATGTACTGTCATAATATTTTGCCGCTACGGCATAATCTGTGTTTTTAAAATGCATGTTTCCTATATTCCTGTAATTTGAAGCAACCAAATACGGATCCGAGGATGCTTTTTTTAGTGAAGCATTATAAAATTTTGAGGCTAATTTTTGATCATTAGTTTTATCATAAAAAACACCCATTTCATAATAAATTACACCTAGAAAAGGTCTGTTTTCACGATCTGCAGCTAACTTTTCAAACGTTTTCACAAAAGACATTTTGTCTCCTTTTTCGTAATCAAACAATTGTGCTTTTTTGGCATAAGCCTGAATAGTAAATAATCTTTCTGCTTTTCGATTCATATCAATAACAGATTGATAGAATATATTAGCGCTGTCTTTTTTTCCTAATTCTTGATACAATTGCCCAAGAATAAACCGATATCTTGCTTTTTCTGAGTTTACTTTGGTGAAGATTTCGGCAATTTTTAATTTAGAAATAGCACTATCTTTTTCTTCTAAGTTTAAAAAAGATTCGGCCAAAAGTGCATTTGCGTCTGCACTATTTTGTTTTTTAATTCTTTTATCATCAAGGAGTTTGCTGATGTTTTTGATTACTTGAACATCGTTTCCTAATCGCATATTGGTTTTCTCACGCCAAATTTTAGCTTGATATATTTTATCACTATTGGAATATTTATATAATATATAATTAAAAGCGTCTAAAGCTGGAATAAATCTTTGGTCATAATACCTCGCTTTACCGAGCAGTAAATAGGCTTCGTCCATTTGACTGTTTTTTTCACTCCCATTAATATTCATGGAGTGTTTTTGAATTGCCTTAGTTGCTTTAGCTTCCGCAAGTTCAAAATTTGTATTTTTATTTTTTATATCAGCATCATCACTAATTTGCATTCGCTCAATAGGCAATATTTTCCAAAAATTATCTTTGGTGTTTAATTTAATATCTTCAATTCCTTTTTCTAGAGCAATTTGACCATTGTAATCAATATTGTATTTTGTACTGAGTGCATGTGATTTTCTGGCAAGAAAAGTATCTTTATGAGTAGAACAGGCTGCCACAATAATTAAAAAAACTATTGCGAAAAAGGATGTAAGTGTCTTGGTTTTCAATGGGAAACTGTTTATCATTTAACTTTTAAAAGTACATTTTAGTATAATGACTGGTAAAAATACGTTTCTTTTTGAAATATCGAAATTTAAACTGCAAAAAACGTTTCCAATTCCTGTAAGGTTTCTTTTGATGTTTGAATATCCTTTACCACTACCCCATTATTTAATGCAACAATCCTATTGCAAACCTCCACAGTATGTTGCAAATCATGGCTTGAAACTAGAATGGTCACCTTTGGATTTTCGGAAAGATTTTTGATTATTTTTTTTAATCGGCTAACGGTTGTAGGGTCTAAATTAGCAAAGGGTTCATCAAGAACAATTACTTCTGGATTACCTATAAGAGTGGCAATAATCCCCACTTTTTTTTGGTTCCCTTTGGATAAATCCCTCAGGTATTTTTTGTTTTTTAAAATTTCACCATTAAAAAATTCCTCGTGTTTGGCTAAAAGAGCATCAACATCGGACTTGTTTTGATTGCGTAAATCACCAATGAAATAGAAATATTCTTCGGCGGTGAGATAGCCTATCAGGAAGCTTTCGTCTAGGAAAGAAGACGTAAATGGTTTCCAATTTTCGGAATTATTAACCTGAACCTCGTTGTTCATTATATTCCCAGTTGAAGGTTGAATTAAATCCAATAACAAGCTGAAAAACGTGGTTTTTCCTGCTCCATTGTTACCTACCAAACCAAAACTTTGTCCTTTGGGAATTTCTAATGCATCTATTTTTAAAACCGTAGTTCCGTTGTAAGTTTTTGAAAGATTACGTACTTGTATCATCTTTATTTTAGAATTATGATTTTAGATTTTTTATTCGTAGAAACGTTGCATTGCAACGTCTCTACGATTTTTGTTTGTATGCCGCTATGGTTTTGTATTTCTCGGTTTTGTATATTTTTTCAATTTTAGTAAAAACCTTATCTCTCAATGCAAAACCTAAAATTCCTGCAACTGCTACAAATACAAGCCCTAAATTTGGATTTAGCAAAAAAGTCCCCAACCAATACAGTAAAATTGGCAGTACTAATTTAGGAAGTGTTATGAGCATCGTGCTAGAATTAAATGCCTTTTTATCTCCAAAAGCGCCTTTGCTCATCGTTAAATCTATAGGTGTTTTTGTATAAGCACCCGACAATAAAACCAAATGAGAATTGACACCAATATTGTAAATGGCTCCAACTACAATGGTGAGATACACTTGCCAACCATAAAACAAATAAAAAGAGGCTAAAATCGTCGAGATAAATGTCGCGATAACCACAAGCCACCATTTTGAACTCAAATAGTTTTTATACGAAATATTTTGAGACATCATTAATTGGTAATAGGAACTGTCCCAACTAGGCACAAATTGACCAAAAGTGAACATAAACCCACCTGAAACAAATATTCCGGCTAAAATTCGCATCATTTCAGGTTGATGGGAATTCGAATTGAAAAAGAGTAGTCCGTAAAATAAAAACACAAAACTCATTAAAACGGTTGTCCGCGAGCGTTTGTTCCTTTTGATAAGTTTAATATCATTCTTTAAAAAAGTTCCCAAAGTCCCAAACTGATTCAGCCAAGTTAGATTTTCGGTTGTGGCGATTTCGTGTTTTGGCGAAAGCCCTGCATCGAGATATAAATTGTTTTTCAGGTAGTTAAACGTATAATAATACAAGCTTATTAAGAAAAAAACTGGAATTAAAAACAGTCCTTTTGTGTGAAACAATCCATCAAAAAACACAGCAGTGTAGGTTGTTATATTAAAAAAATGATAATAATGAAGTCCGGCAATAATCAACACAATTCCAATGAAAAAGGCAAAGATATTGTCTTTATTGGTCAAAATAATATTCAAGAAATTATTAGTGTAAACAAGTGAAATCATAGCTAAATGCCAAAAAATAACATTCATAATATCGTATCCTTCAATTAGTAAAACAATTGTAAAAGGCAGAAAGAAAAAAATATGAAGAATATTAAAAACCGATAAGACTGTTTTACCAAGGGAGAAATTAACTATTGTATGTCTTTTAAAAGGCAAAGCTAGCAAAGGTCTAATATTCATTACTGGTATTTTTTGCAATAACAAACGAATGGCCAAATCTATTAAAAAATAGTAAATCAAATAAGTATTGACTTCATGCAAAGGATCCAAATTCATTTCTTTTATTCCATAAAACGCTCCAATTCCTAACATTAATAGAAGGAAGGCGTATAAAACTGCTAAAAAACCCAATAGGATTTTTAGCGCCAAATTACTGGAGAAAGAAGCAGATCGAATAAAAGATTTCCATTCGAGATAAAGAAATTTTTTAATCATAATGAATAGAATTTTCCATTGAGATGATAAATGTAAGGAAATGTTACAGGAATTTTAAATTTCTAAACACATAAACTTCTAAACTTTTTTTAGGTTTACTATCTTTGTAAAAAATTATACTAATGCCATCATTTAAAAAATTGGTTATAAAAGAAATAAAGCGCGAAACCAAAGACGCTATTTCCATTCTTTTTAACGTTCCTGAAGAGTTAAAGCCAAACTATGTTTTTATAGCAGGACAATATGTCAATATACGATTAACCCTTGACAGTCAAGAAATTCGTCGTGCTTACTCTATTTGCTCTTCACCCGAAAGTGGCGAGTTGCGCATTGCCGTTAAGGCCGTAAAAAACGGAGCTTTTTCACAATTTGCCAACACAAAACTGAAAGCAGGTGATGTTCTTGAAGTAGGAAAACCGGAAGGAAAATTTATTTTCGAACCACATAATGACAATTTAAAAAATTATGTTGCTTTTGTAGCCGGAAGTGGAATAACACCTGTAATGTCTATTCTAAAATCAGTTTTAAAAAGCGAACCCAACAGCTCATTTATTTTGGTTTACGGAAATAAAACGCCAGAAGAAACAATATTTCACCAAGAGTTACATGACTTATTATTAAAATATACAGGAAGGTTATTTGTACATTATGTATACAGTCAAGCCAATATTGAACATGAATTATTTGGTCGAATAGATAAATCCGCTGTGAATTATGTATTGAATAACAAACACAAAGAACAAGAATTTTCTAGTTTTTATTTATGTGGTCCAGAAATAATGATAAATACCGTTTCTGATGTTTTGAAATCGCATAATGTACCTGAAAAAAGCATCAAATTCGAATTGTTTTCGACTTCATTAATAGTAAATGAAATCTCAAAATCAATCGATGGACATTCGAAAATAACGATATTGGTTGATGACGAGGAAACGACTTTTGAAATGTCGCAAAAACAAACCATTTTAGATGCCGCTTTAAAACAAGGAATCGATGCTCCCTATTCATGCCAAGGTGGAATTTGCAGCAGCTGTTTGGCACGAGTTACGGAAGGAACTGCCGAAATGAAGAAAAATTCAATTCTTAGCGATGGCGAAATCGAAGAAGGTTTGATTCTTACTTGTCAAGCACATCCAACATCGGCAACGATTGTGGTGAACTATGATGCTGTATAAACCAATTTTAGACTGCAGATTTTAGATTGCAGATTCTAATAATTAGCAAAAGCTTCTCTGAAAAGGGAAGCTTTTGTTGGTTAAAATAAGGTCTTTATTTTTACTATATTAGCGAATTAAAATTAATTTATAATAGCCTAAATTCTTGTTCTAATTGCTTTTGTACGATTCGAAAACGTAAATAATGTGCTATTTCATACAGTTGCTTCTAAATTCCCTACAGAAAAAACAATTTCAATATTTGATAAAGTCTTACATTATGAAATCTATTCGCGAAATTTTCAAAAACAATCCCTCGCTTTTGAACGAACCTGAAGTAGTTCAGCTTTTGGACTATTGTGAACAATTACAAGACGAAATCGTAGAATTTAAATTCCAGAAAACAAATAATAAAGAATTGGCGATGCTAGATATGCTCAGAGAAGTAATCAAAGGGTGCGACGCTTTTGAGAAAGAACAAGCTGAACACGAACGTTTTGGTTTTGAAGCACCTGATTATCTCTCAACAATTTCGAATTTAAAAAAATATATTTTGGTGCGCAGCCAAGAGGAAAAAATTTGGCTTTAAAAAGTCATTTTCAAAGTGTAATAAAATATCCTTTTAGTGTATGATAAGGTTCAACAAAAACTATTTCCTACTAGCTTTTTTAATTTTTTGGATTGAAGTTTTTATTGCGCTTTATGTTCATGATGCTTTTGTCAGACCATATATAGGCGATGTTTTAGTAGTAATTCTAATCTACTGTTTCGTAAAATCGTTTTTCGACTGTCCTGTTTTTCCTGTTAGCTTATCAGTTTTACTGTTTTCATTCGCTATAGAAACCTTACAGTATTTTAATGGTATAACACTACTAGGTCTTGAAAATTCAAGTCTTGCTAGAACCTTTATTGGCACCTCATTCGCTTGGTTGGATTTGCTGACCTATGTTATAGGAATTGTTATAGTTTTAGTAGTAGAAAAGATGGTTATTAAAAAAACATAGAATTTATTTCGAAAATTCTTTAAAGAAATTTTTATTTAATAGTACTGATACAGCAAAAGCAATTTATAAATTTTAAAAGCAAAGTATATAGTTTACCTTTGTGTAATCGATTAAATAAAAAGGAATTTAGAACAAATATTTATTTATTATCATGGAATATAAGAAATTAGGGAATACCGATTTGGAATTATCTGCCATTACTTATGGAGCATTTGCTATCGGAGGAAATATGTGGGGAGGTAATGAGGAAAGAGATTCAATCGAGTCTGTTGTTGCATCATTAGAAAATGGAGTTACAACATTAGATACCGCACCTTTTTATGGATTTGGTTTAAGCGAAGAAATCGTTGGTAAAGCCATAAAAGGAAGAGATAGAAGTAAAATTCAGTTGTTGACTAAATTTGGAATGATTTGGGATGAAAGCAATCACGGAAAAGGAGATTACTTTTTTGATACTGAAAAAGATGGTCTAAAAACTCCAGTGTACAAATATTCTGGAAAAGCCAGCGTTATTCAAGAAGTTGAAAACAGTTTAATTCGTTTAGGAACGGATTATATTGATTTATTACAAATCCACTGGCCAGATAGCACTACTCCAATTGAGGAAACTATGGAAGCCATGGAAATCCTTCTTCAACAAGGAAAAATACGCGCAGCTGGAGTGTGCAACTATTCAGTTGAACAATTGCAAACAGCCAATAAAACCGTTTCAATTGCCAGCAATCAAGTGCCATATAGTATGTTGAAACGTGATATAGAAAAAGAATTAATACCTTATTCTATCAAAAATAATTTTGGAATTATTGCTTACAGCCCAATGGAACGTGGACTTTTGACCGGAAAATATTTTACCAAAGGGAATTTAAAAAGCAATGACCACCGCAACAATTATTTTGGTCAATATGATATGGCAAAAGTGAAAGCAGTTGTGGACTCATTAATCCCAATTGCTGAAAGTAAAAAAGTAAGCGTTCCCCAATTAGTTTTGCGTTGGACTACTTTGCAACCTGGAATTACAGTAGTGCTTGCAGGAGCAAGAAATGCTACTCAAGCCGAAGAAAATGCAGCTGCTATTCAAGTATCACTATCCGCAGAGGAATTGACTTTTATGAATCAGGAATTAATTAGATTTGGTTTTTAAATAATAAAACAGGGTGAAAAATCACCTTTTTTTATTATTCTATTTTAAAATTTACAAACTTTTATCATTGTCAAATAACTTAATAACATGAATAACAATCAGCTATTAATTCTGTCAGAAAAAATGCAGGATGTATTAAACACCCTTTTTCTTAAATATAAATTTTCAGAAGAAAAAGCACAATTAATGGCAGAAATTTTTACTGAAAATTCATTGGCAGGAGTATATTCCCATGGTATAAATCGTGTTGCTCCTTTTATTCAATTTGTAAAAGAGGGATTAGTAAATGTAGATGCAGAAGCCGAAAAAGCAAGTACTTTTGGAAGTATAGAACGTTGGGATGGGAATTTTGGTCCCGGCATAGTCAATGCTTCAAAATGCACTAATCGAGCAATTGAATTAGCCAAAGTTCACGGAATGGGCTTAGTTGCTTTGCGCAACACAAATCACTGGATGCGGGGCGGATATTATGGATGGCAAACCGCAAAAGCGGGTTGTATAGGAATACTTTTTACCAATACACTCCCAAATATGCCACCTTGGGGAGGTAAAGAAAGCCGAATAGGCAATAATCCTTTCATAATTTCAATCCCAAGAGCAAATGGTCATGTGGTTTTAGATATGGCAATTTCACAATTCTCTTTCGGTAAAATTAATGAGTACCAACAAAAAGGCGAACAACTTCCTTTCCCAGGAGGTTGGGATGAAAATGATACGCTGACTACCGATCCTGAAAAAATTATGTCCAGCCTTCGTGGAGTTCCAATTGGTTACTGGAAAGGTTCTGCTTTATCCATGGTATTGGATATGTTGGCGACTTTACTTTCAGCTGGTGACTCTACCTTTAAAATAAGTCAAAAAGAACAGGAAACTGGTATTTCACAAGTATTTATCTGTATTGATCCTGAACGATTTAATGACAAAAATATCCAAGAAAAACTCCTTAACGAAATCATTGATTACACCCATAATGTTGAAACGATGCAACCAAGCGATAAAATATATTATCCTGGAGAACGCACTTCAATAACTCGCGAAAAAAATTTAAAACAGGGAATTCCAGTAAGTGAGGAAATTTGGAATACGGTTATTAATCTATAGAAAGTAGATAAATAACATATTCTTTTTTAGCAAATTACCAGAGTTTTATGGTAGAATCTTTTGGATTGAAGCCCTAAAATTTGCAATACTAAATTCCACAATTTTGAAAAAGCTGCAGTTGTAGTTTTTATCAATTCGTTAAGAAATGAAGTTATTGTATGGATTTTAAAAAACTTGATTGAATTTTAGAAACAATTTTATCCACAGGAATTGTTTGCATAGCATCTTTATAACCTTCCACTTTTTTATTTCCATAAACAGAAGTTGGTAATTTAGGAAACAGATTTCTATCTGAAACCAAAGCATTTTCTAATGGTTGATCATAGGGAGAAAAACCAGCATATGGATGCGTTGCGCCCCAAAGTGTGATCACTTTTACGCCCAACATCGCAGCTATATGCGCATTTCCAGAATCCATAGAAAGCATCACATCAAGATTGCTGATGAGTTGTAATTCTTGTTGAAACTTGATTTTTCCGGCTACAACCAGAACATTTGTTTTTCCTTCAGCAAAGGATTCTAAAATCGCTATTTCTTTTTTTCCACCTCCAAAAAGCAAAATAGTATGCTCTTTGTTTTCGGATAATTTATTGATTACCTCCAGCATTAAGTCCAGCGGATACACCTTAGAATCATATTGTGCAAATGGAGCAATTCCGATTAATTTTTGAGTTGAATTACCAATAAATTTTAGAGTTTCTTGATCTAAAATAGCTTTTTCAGGAAATACAGCTTGAGATAAATCCAAAGGAAAACCAAGCTCTTCAAACACTTTTGCGTGTCTTTCGAACATACTTGGTAATGGCTTGAAAACTTTATTTTCGGCACGAGTCAATTCTTTTTTACCTTCACGACCTTTATCAACAGCTGCTATTTTTTTTCCATTTAAAGCGAAAAAAGTCCGAACAATTTGGGAACGCAACACATTATGCAAGTCGGCAAAAACATCAATGTTAAGTTCTTTTAATTCTTGGAACAAGCGATACAATCCTAGAAATCCTTTGTGTAAAATTTTATCGTCGAAAGCAAAAAAAGAAATATTGGGAATCGTATCAAATAGTGGTTTGAAAAAAGGGCGGGAAATAACAGTGATTTTGACTTCGGGATATTGATTTGCAAAAGCATGTAAAACAGGAACCGTCATGGCGACATCTCCCATTGCGGAAAGTCTCATGACGGCTATATGTTTGATTTTTTTTGACAATATAAATTTGTCGGGAATTATTTTTTGTTTTGATACAAAACTGGATTCAAATCATCATCATTGTACATTTTCATTTGCTTGTACACCTTCATAAATTTATCTCCTTTTTCGATGTCAGTTAATAAATCTTCAATAGCGGTTGACAAGTCTGTTCTTTGTTCCAATAAAATATTTAATTTTTGTTGGCATTTATCACGGTGTTCCTGTGAAGCTTCAGCACGAGTGGCTTCTTCATTCATGTGATAGATTTTCAATGCTAAAATAGACAATCTGTCAAACGCCCATGCAGGACTTTCAGAATTGATTCTCGCATTGTCTTTTACTTCAACATGAGCATATTTTTGAAGAAAATAACCATCAATATATTCTACCATATCCGTACGCTCCTGATTGGAAGCGTCAATTCTTCTTTTTAAAGTCAATGCAGCTACAGGATCAATATTAGGATCACGAATAATATCTTCGAAATGCCATTGAACAGTATCAATCCAGTTTTTTAGATATAATAAATGCTCAAATTTTTCCTTAGGGTAAGGATTGTTTATAGGTTGATCAACATTATCAAATAAATGGTAATCTTTGATGCTTTGTTCGAAAACGGAATAAGCTAATTTTGAAAACATATCTTTATTTTTTATAATTACAAATATACTTTTAATACTTTTATAGTCAATTAAAAACGTAATAAGTTTGGTTCAAAAATAAAAAACAATGCAAATACACTATTTATTCGAAGAAAACAGCATTCTAAATCACTTTTTAGGCCAAATCAGGAATGTTAATGTTCAAAATGATAGTATGCGTTTTAGAAGAAATATTGAACGTATAGGCGAAGTCATGGCACTCGAGTTAAGTAAAGATTTACACTATATGGATGTGGAAATAAAAACTCCACTTGGAATCAAAAAAACCACTGAAATTGAAGATAAACTCGTATTATGTTCCATTCTTAGAGCAGGACTTCCACTCCATTTAGGGTTTTTGAATTATTTTGACAATGCCGAAAACGGGTTTGTTTCGGCCTATAGACATCATCCAAATAATGATGAATTTTTTGATATTTTAGTAGAATACCAAGCAGTCCCAAATATTAATAATAAAACTTTATTGCTAATTGATCCTATGCTTGCCACTGGACAATCGATGGTGGCCGTTTTTAATAAATTAATGGAAAAAGGACAACCGAAAGAAATTCATATAGCCGTAATTATTGCTGCTCCAGAAGGTGTTGCATTTCTTGAAGAAAATTTACCCGACTCTTGTCATCTTTGGGTAGCGACGTTAGACGAGAAATTAAATGATAAAAAATACATTGTTCCAGGTCTAGGCGATGCAGGTGATTTAGCTTATGGCAATAAATTATAACTGTGAGAAAAATGCAAATAAACTACACAGTATAAGAACTGATAAGACAATTTCTTGTTTTAATTTTAACTGTTTAATTTCAATATGACTTGTTGCCATTATGGACAATGGAGCAATTGTAAATAGTAATATATCATTGCTTTTGTTTGATGATAGTACAAAAACAGCAACTCCAAGAAAGAAAGAAAGAATGATTTTTTTGAAGGAAGATTGTAACAATTGAGGCTTATTTGATAATGATGCAAACATTGAAATTATAAAAAACAAGGCAATAGTTAAATAAATAGAAAAGGCCGCATTTTGATAATTATTGGTGAAATAATCTAATTTAAAACTTACCCTAGTATGAGTATATATAAATTCAAGAATGTCAATTGAGCATATTAAAGCTACCACTATATAACAAATTCCCACAGCAAAAAAAGCGATAAAAGGCAATACCCAATTCCGGTAATCTCTAAATGTGTGAAATATTATGGAGATAAAAACTAATACTATATAAATTATACTCCAAAAATGAAACAAAGCTGCAATAAATATCCATATTGAAGCATCAAATATTTTTTCTTTTGATGCTTTTAGCGATTGTAAAGAAATTAATCTGCGAAGGGCTAACAAGATAAAAAAATTGGATAAAATTAAGTTCGTATTATCCAGTACAGAAGGAAAAAAAAGTAAAAATAAAAAATAGAATAATATCGTGTAGCTACTGTCTTTACTCAATCCATTTTTTTTAGATATAAAATTGGTGATAAAAACAGACGCTAATAAAACAATAAAAAGCATTGTTTTTATTAAAATAGAAAACGTAGAATTTATCCAAGATAAGTCTTGAAATTGGTAGATCAAAAAGAAAACCAGCATTAAAATTACAACCAAAAAAAAATTTATTGGGGTAGATTTTTTAAAAACACTTGTTATCATAAGGATATTTTATACTTTTGTGACTGTAAATATAATACTTGTATAATGATGAAACGAGCTAAGTATTTTTTTTTCATTAAAATAAATACAATTGCAATTAACATCAAATACAATTAACAAATAAAATTAACGAGATGAAAGCATTTTTTGAAGGAATTCAATGGTTATTTGAAAACATATTTTTTGCTCTACACAATTTTCTTAAAGAATTAGAATTAACTCACTGGTTTGCTGCTAATACCATCAACTGGATTTTTATGATTATCTGTGCAGTAGCAATGGTTTATTGGATTAAACAATTGAAACTACACGAAGAAGAAGGTCAAGAGAAACAAGATACAACAGCGCATTCTTTCTTAGGAAAGTAAGTCGAAGCCAATATCTTTTCTAAAATACATCTTATCAAAATTTAGCTTGTCTATGTTTTGGTAAGATTTTTTTATGGCCTCTTGGAAGTTATCTCCATACGAAGTGATTGCCATAACTCTTCCACCATTTGAAAGTACATTTCCATTTTCGTCTAATTTAGTTCCTGCGTGAAAAACAATTGAATCTTCAATATTTTCGATACCAGAGATTACTTTTCCTTTTTCAAAATCTTCAGGATAACCTCCGGATACCAGCATCACTGTAGTAGCACTTCTTTCGTCAATTTCTAGTATGAAATCTCCAAGTTTTTCATTGGCTACAGCCAAAAACATTTCCACTAAATCTGATTTCATCCTTGGAACCACCACTTCGGTTTCAGGATCACCCATTCTCACATTGTATTCAATTACAATTGGCTCGTTGTTGACATTAATTAAACCAATAAAAACAAAACCTTTGTATTCGATTCCATCTTTCTGAAAACCTTCAATCGTTGGTTTTACTATTCGTGACTCGATTTTTTCCATCAAAACAGCATCAACATATGGAACTGGAGAAACCGCTCCCATTCCGCCTGTATTCAAGCCTGTATCGCCTTCACCAATGCGTTTGTAATCTTTGGCTGTTGGCAGGATTTTATAGTTCTTTCCATCAGTTAATACAAAACAACTCAATTCGATTCCGTCAAGAAATTCTTCGATAACTACTTTTGAACTGGCATCACCAAATTTTTGATGCACCAACATATTTCTTAATTCTTCTTGGGCTTCCGCCAAATCTTGAATAATCAAAACTCCTTTTCCTGCGGCTAAACCATCGGCTTTTAAAACGTAAGGTGATTTTAAAGTGGCTAAAAATGCACAACCTTTTTCTACAGTTTCAGCAGTGAAGCTATCATAAGCTGCCGTTGGAATATTATGTCTCATCAAGAATTCCTTGGCAAATTCTTTACTTCCTTCTAATGTTGCTCCTAATTTAGAGGGGCCAATTACTGGAATATCTTTTAAATCGGTGTCATTTTTGAAAAAGTCGAAAATCCCTTTTACTAATGGATCCTCGGGTCCTACAACTACCATTCCTACTTTTTCTTTTAAAACAAGTGCTTTAACTGCAGTAAAATCTGTTGGATTTATCGCGACATTAGTAGCAATTGAAGCAGTTCCTGCATTACCTGGAGCTACAAATAGTTTGTCGCAAAGCGGACTTTGAATCATTTTCCATGCAAAAGCATGCTCTCTTCCTCCTGAACCTAAAAGTAAAATTGTCATTGTGTAGTTGTTAATTGTGCAGCAAAAATAATTGCTTTTGAACTTAAAAAATAATTAAATCTTAAAAAGTTGTTACTTCTTGTACATTAGTTATCCTTAAATATTATTTTTGGTAAAAATATATTTCGAAAAATGTTTCGATTTACAGTATAGCAATAGACACAAACCAAATAAATTGCTAGTAAAATAAAGGACTAAAAAATCAACACAAAAATGAGTCTCTATAGCAAAATCTTTACTACTATTTTACTACCTATAAGTGAATTCATTTTTTCTATACCACTTTCTAAAGAAATTGAAAAACTTGATAAAACCACTAAACTTTCAGAAATTGAAATTGAAAAATATCAAAAAGAAAAATTGTCGGAGTTACTTTCGCATGCAATAAAAAACGCTGAATATTATACAAATCTAGGGATTGCAGTCGATCCAAACATGCCTATGGATAGTTTGAAACGTTTTCCGATTTTAACTAAAAAAATCATCAAAACCCAAACCGACTCATTGCTCACTCTACCCAAAGAGGAATTATTAAAAAACGGAAGTAGTGGTTCTACTGGCGAACAAACTATTGTTTATTGGAGCAAAAAAGAACAAACTTTTAACCGTGCAACGCAATTGTTGTGGTGGCAATGGGCAAAATATAATCTTGGGGACAAACTAATTCAAACCGGGATTAATCCTAAAAGACAAGGATTAAAAAAATACAAAGACTTTTTTTTTAGAACAAAATACATCCAGGCGTTTTCGCATAACAAAGAAGATATTCTACATATTTTGTCGAAATTGAATAAGAATCAGGAATATACCTTGGCGGGTTATGCTTCTTCATTATACGTTATTTCTCAAATAGCGATCGAAAACAAAATAGAGTTAAAAATAAAAACTGCTATTGCATGGGGCGATAAATTATTCGATCATTACAAAAAAGCTGTTTTCGAAGCCTTTAATTGCAGGGTATATGAAACCTATGGTTCTGCCGAAGGATTAATGATTGGCGCCCAAAAAGACTTAGACTATTTGTATTTAATGACAACAAATGTCGTGGTAGAACTACTTGACGATGCAGGAAACGAGGTTGAAGATGGGAAAATAGGTCATGTTGTGGTTACTAATTTAAATGGTTATGCAATGCCTTTAATTCGGTATAAAATTGGTGATTTGGCCATTAAATTGCCTCGAAAAGACTATCCAAAAAACAGGGAATTGAACTTGCCTATTCTTCAAAAAATTATTGGAAGAGATACCGATATTGTAAAAACACCCTCCGGAAACTTTATGGTGGTTCATTCGTTTACAGGGATCTTTGAACATATTCCCGAAATAAATCAGTTTTGTGTTGTGCAAAATGACTTGAATGGAATAGTTATCAATTACATCAAAGGAATTAATTTTAAACCCGAAATTTTAACTTCTATTTCAAAGCAAATAGAAAGTCAACTCAACGAACCTTTTATTATAAATTTTAATGAAGTTTTGGAAATAAAACCTAGTAAATCTGGGAAACCTCAATTAATTATTTCAAATTTGAAAAATAGAAACCATTAATTTCCTAATGACATAATTGGAGGTTACAAATTGTGATCTTAAAGAAGATAAACGATAATAGATGGAAAATGAGATACTACTTTCTGAAGAATTGATTTCTGATAAGATATACTATATTAGAAACCAAAAAGTGATGCTTGCTGTAGACTTATCTACACTTTACAATGTTGAAACTAGAAGGTTAAAAGAACAGGTTAAAAGAAACTTATCCCGATTTACTGAAGATTTTATGTTTCAATTAACTGAAAATGAATTCCAAAAATTGAAGTCGCAAGTTGCGACATCAAGTTGGGGTGGCACTAGAAAATTACCTTATGCTTTCACAGAACATGGCGTTCTTTTGTTATCAAGTGTTATAAATAGCACAAAAGCAATTCAGACTAATATTCAAATAATGCGCATATTTTCGAGAGTGAGACAAATGCTTTTCGATACTATCGATTTGAAAATAGACATTCTTCAAATCCAGAAAAAACTGGAAAATCACGTGATTGCTTCGTTCCTTGCAATGACAAATTGGAATCTTATTGAGACGAATTGACCGAGAAAAAAGTAGACGATAAACCAAGAACAAAAATAGGTTACTAAAAATAACAATTAATGAAAATCACCATAGTTGCAGGCGCAAGACCTAATTTCATCAAAATCGCACCCATAATCAAAGCGATAGAAAAAAAGCAAACCGAAGGAGCCGCTATTTCTTTTCGCTTGGTGCACACAGGGCAGCATTATGACAAAAACCTCAGCGATACTTTCTTTGAAGAGTTGAATATCCCAAAACCCAATAGCAATCTAGAAGTAAAAAGTGGTTCACAAGCCGAGCAAACAGGCGCTATAATGGTGGCATTTGAAAAAGAATTACAGCAAAATCCTTGCGATTTAGTATTGGTAGTTGGCGATGTCAATTCGACCATGGCTTGTGCCATTGTAGCCAAAAAACAAAACATAAAAGTGGCTCATGTAGAAGCCGGAATTCGTTCTGGCGATAGGACTATGCCTGAAGAAATAAATAGAATCGTAACCGATAGCATTACCGATTATTTCTTCACAACCTCTGAAACGGCGTCCGATAATTTAATGAAATTTGGAATTGAAAAATCCAATATCCATTTTGTAGGCAATGTAATGATCGATACTTTATATCAAAATATAGAACGAATTGTTGCTCCTGATTTTTGGAACCAATTTGAATTAGAAACCCAAAATTATATCATTCTTACCTTACATCGACCTTCCAATGTAGATGAGGAAAAGTCGCTAATTAATTTGCTTCAAGGCATTGACAAAATGACCGATGACAAAAAAGTGATTTTCCCAATTCATCCTCGTACTAAAGCTATTTTGGGAGAAACAAATTTAGTTTTAAAAAACATCCTTTTTGTCGAGCCACAAGGTTATTTGAATTTTATGTAT
This sequence comes from Flavobacterium cellulosilyticum, assembly GCF_004349355.1. Classification (GTDB taxonomy): domain Bacteria; phylum Bacteroidota; class Bacteroidia; order Flavobacteriales; family Flavobacteriaceae; genus Flavobacterium; species Flavobacterium cellulosilyticum. The sequence continues at coordinate 674,990 of NZ_SMFK01000001.1, forward strand.
CTTATTAAAAATAGTTTTGCTGTTATAACAGATTCTGGTGGAATTTCGGAAGAAACCACAATACTTGGAATTCCTTGTTTTACGATGCGAAACAACACCGAAAGGCCCGAAACTCTTAACATTGGAACCAATACTTTGGTAGGAACATCTATAGAAAAGCTGGAAAAAAAGTTTACAGAATTCTTGAATATTGGAAAAATAAAAGCGGGAATTCCAGCACTTTGGGACGGAAAAGCCTCGGAACGAATTATTGAAATTTTGCTTAAAAAATAATGGAAAAAATACTAATCATATCTAATTATTACCCACCTGAAAAAGGTGCTGCTGCAAATAGAATCGAACAGTTGGCTTTGAAATTAGATCAAAACAAATACAAAGTTACTGTACTTTGTCCTTTAGGGAATTACCCAAAAGGAGCATTGTTTCCGGAATATAAAGGAAAGTTATTGGTGACTGAAAAACACCATAATATTACAGTAAAACGATTGTGGATTTATCCAAGTATCAGCAAAAACATCTTAAAAAGAATGCTATCGGTATTATCCTTTTCGACTGCTTTATTTTTCTATTTAATATGCAAAAAAATACCTCATAAAGTAGTGGTTCAATCGCCACCATTGATGCTCTCTTATATTTCTGTTTTGGTGCTTTCGCTAATGCGAAAAAAGATAATCTTGAATGTTTCTGATTTATGGCCATTGGCGGCAATTGAATTAAATGCGCTTAAAAAGAATAGTTTTTCACATAAAGTTTCTTTGTTTTTTGAACGATTTATCTATTCAAATTCCAATATAATCCTTGGTCAGTCTAACGAAATAATTACTCACATTCATTCGATTTATCCAGAAAAAAAATGCTATTTGTATCGCAATTTTCCCGAACATAAAAGTATAGAACCGCAATTTGATGTCAATCCCGATGAACCAATAAAATTATTTTATGCTGGTTTATTAGGAATTGCACAAGGTATTTTTGAATTATGTCAAAAAATTGATTTACAAAATTTAAACATGGAATTGCACATTTTTGGTGATGGAGCTGAAAAATCTCAAATTGAGGAATTTATTCAACAAAACCCACAGAAAAAAATCGTATTTCACGATATGGTTGAACGGGACAAATTACACGAAAGCTTGAAAAAATTTGACATTGCCATCGTTCCACTTAAAAAAAGAATTTATGGTTCTGTACCATCAAAAATATTTGAATACAGTGCTTTGGGTTTGCCAATACTTTATTTTGGTGGTGGTGAAGGAGAAACAATTGTTGCCGAAAATAATTTGGGTTGGGTTGCCCATGTTGGTGATTTTGAAAGTTTAAATACTACATTAATTGAAATCTCAAAAACCGGAAAAGAATCGATTCAAATAATGAAAAAACAGGTTTTCGAATGTGCAGAAAATAAATTCAATCTTGATTATCAAATAAAAAAATTAATGAATGAAGGTGTTTTTTAAAATGCTTTTTCGTCTCCTTTTAAAGTAATATAAATGGTGTTAAAAATGATTTCAATGTCCAATAAAATGGACCAATTTTCCATGTAGAAAATATCATATTTTACTCGGTTGATGATATCTTCATCAGACTCCACTTCTCCTCTAAAACCTTTGGTTTGGGCAAGTCCCGTAATTCCAGGTTTCACAAAATGACGCACCATAAATTTATCCGTCATTAAGGCATATTTATCATTATGGCTTACCGGATGTGGTCTTGGCCCAACAACTGACATATCTCCCCATAAAACATTGAAAAATTGAGGCAATTCGTCAATGCTGTTTTTTCGTATAAAACGACCGATTTTGGTTATTTCAATATCATTTTTTAAAGCTAAATCCACATCTGAATGAGAATTGAACTTCATCGATCGGAATTTATAGCAATTAAATACATTGTAATTCAAACCGTTCCTTTTTTGAACAAAAAACACGGACCCTTTTGAATCCAATTTTATAATTATAGCCATAATTGGAATTAACCAGGACAATATTCCCAAGATTATTATTGTAGAAAACAAAAGATCAAAAGCACGTTTTATGATTTTATTCATAGTTTGATCTTGTAGAATATCTCTAGAGGAAATAACAGGAATATAATCATAATATTCGAACTTTATATTACGGGAAAGAATTTGTTTTTCATCTGGAATAAACTTCAATGTTTTTAGATTATTATCGGCAAAGTTGATGATTTCTCTAATTTGTTTGTCAGATAAATCAGCTGTAGCACAATATATTTCATCTATTTTTTTTTCAAATACAAAGGATAGACAAGCTTCTATTTTTTCGCTTTTATGGTTTTCTAAAGTAAAACTTTTTATTAATTTATACCCATAATCTATATTTTCAGTAAAAAATGCTTTTAACGGATGCGTGTTTTTAGTGTTTCCTAATAACACCACTGTTCTAAAATTTCTGCCCACTAAAAGCCTATATCTTCTAAGAAAATAATAAATAAAAAGTTTAACAGATAATATGAGGGATAAGGAAATAAAAACAAATAAAACAACTTTCTTTTGATATAGAAAATCAGAATAAAACAACTCCAATGCCAAGCAAAAAAGAGTGTATAAAAAGCCCTGTTTTAAAGTGCAATTTAGAATAGCAATTACTTTTGTATAACGGTATACTTCATAAAAACCTAAATAAATTGCAATTAAAACCCAAGCTAAAGTGATGAAAACAGCATAGGAAAATGAATTATTAGCATGAAACGGAAAAATATAAAAAGCCGTTACATTGATGATAATCAAATCTATCAAGTAAGAAAATGGGCGAATAAAGCCAGAATATCTCGCTGTTTTAGTTTTCAAATTATTGGGTATTGGTTTTTAGCACAGGAATATTTCGACTGTTCGATTCGCTACTTTTAAATTACATTAAAAATTTGTTCCAAAATCTTGATTGTAATCAAATAAGTTGGCTTCACTCCCGTTGTTCCTAATCCTCCTGAAGCTAATGTACTTCCTGTTTCTAATGGATTATCTGATGCATAATAAGCATATCGAACTTTAACATCAGGTGGAATACTTTTTCTGATTTTTGATGCTGATTGAATGGCTTTTTGATAATAAGAACCTTCCATTTCCAATCCGATAACACCCCAAGTTGATTCGTGAAAGAACTTTAATAAATCTTTGTTTTGCAATGAAGTACCAAGAACTGTAACCATGGGTCCTTCGAAAACAGCAATATCATTGCCTTCAAACATTTTACCTGACAACTCATTTTTAAAAAAGTAATTATCGGCTGTACCCTCATTGATGTGAGCAGATGGTATCATAATATCACCTTTTCCTCCTTCGAGAATCCCGGCTTTTCCCATAATTGAAATGGATACCACGTTTATTAAACTATTGTTTTTCTTGAATGGTTTCAAGAGCTCATCGATAGTTTCATAAGCTTGTTCTCCAAAAGCATAATCCATTACTATTAAAACAGGTGCTTTCTCACCAATTTGAGCTGTTGGAAAAGATGATTTTGCCCAATCTATTTTTGCGGTATCAAAAATTTGAACATTTATATTCGTTCCAGAGGCATCTGGAACTGAAATCATTCCATATTGAATTGCAAATTCCTCCACTTTATCTCGAACCTCATTGGCACCCGATTTACTCAGTTCTTCATAAATAAAGAAATCTGATTTGTCTTTAAACTTTGTTTTCAACACTGTTGTGGCAAAAATAGAGTTCATTACACTGTGCATATTGGCACTAATAACGTGAATTGGACGTTCTAAAAGATTGTTTTCCTTCAGAACTTCCTTGATGTTAGTAGCCCAAATTTCACCATGAATATGATGCCCTAATCGTTCTCTTAAAATTGGACTGAATGTAATCGTTCTTTTGTTGTCTTCTACCACTTCTTCGATGGCTAATTTTCCAAGCCAATAAATGACATGCAAGAATCGATCAGGAGCTAATTCTGATCCAAATGCATCATAAATATCTAAGACTTCTATAAATGTTCTTCCTAAGATGTTTGCAGCATGCGAAACTGCTTTTTCTCTTTCAATTTGTGTCAGCTTTTTCTTTTGAAATACTGCTTGTTCTATCTTTAACCAATCGCGTGAAACTTCTCCAGCTTCATCAAGCAAAACCCTATTCCTTATTTTATGGGATTCAATGAAAATGAACGTCAAATGTGTCAAAATATCATAAATATCTGAACGACCTCGCGTAATTTCAACATTCATTTGTTCCTCGTCTATACGATAACAATTTCTTTTTCTTTTTGGTGGAACTATAGCATGAAAGTGGGATTTAGAATAGCCTTCATCTGAAGTTAAATTGATAAATCGGCATTCTTCAATTCCTATTGGAAGTCGTTCAATAACATATAAAAGTCCGCTTAATTCTACTTTTTCTTCAGCAATGTTTCCGTAAATTTCGGGACGTAACGACAATAATGCTTCGCGCAAAGTTTCGCCAGACACTCCCATAGGTTTATAAAAACCGCGGTTAAACAAATGCCGCATCGTTATGTACATTTTTTCAATTGCAGCAGATGACTCTTGGGCTCTAGATCGTGATATATTCTTTATTTCTTTCATTAGGTTTTCCTCTAGCAACAAATTTATAGTTTCCAATTTTATTTTAATAAATCAACAATTTTTCTATCGTTACTCAAACGAGGAAGCTTGTTTTGTCCACCCAGTTTTCCTATCGATTTCATGTAGTCTTGAAAACCATTTTTAACCACAGTAGTAACGACCACTTTTCGCAATACTTTACCAATAATTAAATCGTCATAATACAAGTTTTGTTTGCACATTGCTTGATCTAGCTTATCTGCAAAATCATCAAGATTATCGGGTTCATTTTCGAACTCAATAAACCATTCATGATAAGGTAAACCTTCTTTTGGGTTGATTTGTGGCGCTACCGTGAATTCATTGATACGGATGTTTGTTCCAATAATAGCTTCTTGCAAGGCGCTTTCAACTTCTTTTCCAATGACGTGCTCGCCAAAAGCGGAGATAAAATGTTTGATTCTTCCTGAAACTATAATTCGATACGGTTTTAAACTCGTAAACTGAACGGTGTCGCCGATATTGTATGCCCAAAGTCCTGCATTGGTCGAAATAATCAACACATAATTGACTCCTAATTCAACTTCACCAATAGTATGTCTTTTGGGATTTGAGTTGTAAAATTCCTCGCTTTTTATAAATTCATAAAAAATTCCCGAATTCAATAACAGCAACATTCCTTTTTCTTTTTGGGAATCTTGATAGGCAAAAAATCCTTCTGAAGCGGGAAACAATTCAATGCTATCTACTTTCCGTCCAATAAGATTTTCAAACTTGGCACGATACGGCTCATAATTGACTCCGCCATAAATGAATAAATTGAAGTTTTTGAAGATTTCTCCTACAGGCTTCCCACCTTTTTGGTGCAATTTCTCAAAATACATTTGCACCCAAGATGGAATTCCCGAAATCACTGTCATATTTTGGTCAAAAGTTTCCTCGACAATCGTGTTTATCTTTTTCTCCCAGTCTTCAATACAGTTCGTTTCCCACGAGGGCATTCTATTTTTTTGTAAATATTTAGGAACAAAATGAGCTACAATTCCTGATAGTCTGCCAAAATTTATTCCGTTTTCTTCTTCTAATATTGGACTTCCTTGAAGGAAAATCATTTTTCCATCTACAAAACTGGAGTTTCCTGTTTCGTGAATATAATGTAAAATAGCATTTCGAGCGGATTCGATATGAAACGGCATCGATTCCTTTGTAAGCGGAATATATTTGGCTCCTGAAGTAGTTCCTGAAGTTTTAGCAAAATAAAGTGGTTTCCCTTTCCAGAGAATATTTTCCTCCCCGTTTACCACTTTTTCAATGTAGGGTTTTAAATCTTCATAATCCCGAATCGGTACATTTTTTGCAAAATCGTCGAAGGTTTTAATTTGGTCAAAATGGTGATCTGCACCAAATGAAGTTTTTGAAGCCTGATGTAGTAAATCTTTGAACACTTTACGCTGTGTTTCAATTGGATTTGAAGCCCAAGCTTGTGTTTTATGATAGATGTTTCGGGCAAATATTTTAGCCAAAAAAGGTTTTAATGCCATGAATTAGTGTTTTTTTACCTTCACTTTTTGAAGGTTCGTTTTTTCCTCTTTTGCTACTTTTTCTCTTAATTCCAATTCTTCTTTTGAAGGGGAAAAGTCGAATTTCGAAGGTGTATCAGTGCTCGATGCAAGAATGGAATCTTTATTGAATTTTGCATATTCTAATTCACCAGTAAGTACCTTCCGAATTGCTTTTATATAAACTTCATTTTTCTTTAAAGCCAAAGTTAGTGAATCCGACTTTAATGCTAATTCAGTTGCATCTTTTTTAAGTTTAGTAGAAGAATATCCAGGTATAAGTTCACGCAAAGGAGTGAAAGCAATGATAAATGTTGTTATTGATATTAGAAAAATAGCACCAAGGGTAGCTACTATAAAAACGTTCATAAGATTCAATTTGAAAGAAAAAAGTTCTTCAAAGGTATCTTCATTCAAAATGACCAATCGGTTTTTTGTAAATAATTTATTTTTGAGTTTTTTCCTTTTAAGCCTTTTTTCGGACATTTTTATAAGTATATTTTACAAATATAATAATTTAATATCTTGTTATTAACCCTATTTTTACTTGTTTACAATTATATAAAAATAAATTTTACCAAAGTTTTAACGCTTTTGAATCTAAATAATTAGGCTAAAATGAAATTAAGTAAAATAATTCTATTTACCTTTGTCTTCATATTTATTAAAAATTTGCTCCGGCAACAAATTATTCAATTATGGGAAGATTAGGTGTTACAGAAATCCTTGTTATATTGGCAGTTGTATTATTACTTTTTGGAGGTAAAAAAATTCCAGAATTAATGAAAGGGCTTGGAAGTGGAATAAAAGAATTTAAAAATGCAGCCAAAGACGACGAAAAAAAAGAAGATAAAAAAGAAAGCGAAACAAAAGAGTAAATTTCTTTAATTTTCGACATTAAAAAAGTTCCAATACACAAGTCATTTATTTACTTGTAGTTTGGAACTATTTCTTTACTAACCATCGTCAACTGTATTCTTTTCCAATCCTCATTCATTTCAGTTACTCTGACAGTAACATGCGAGTGTATCACAACTTCGTTTACATCGCTCACAAAGCCAGCTTTGAGTTGGAAAATGTGAACCTAAGACAATAGCAATTATATTCTAATTGGTGTATATTTCAAAAATATCGTTTTCATTAGTAGAAATAAAATTTATTATTTTATCCTTACTTTCAAGGAAAAGCTCTATTAATTTTTTGGTGTCTAGATTATAGGTTTTAAGAAAGATTAACTTCGGTGGTGCTTTCCTTAAAAGTACAATTTTCTCAAAATCATCATCTTAACTTACTATTGTAAATCCATTTTTTTTTGCATAATTCCAAATACCAATATCATCTGCAGGTGGATTTAATTGTAATTCTGAAGCGGGAACAACTTCTTCAAAAAATGGACTAAGCTTTTTTATCATTCGCCAAGAAAAATTTTCATCTAATAATAACTTCACGAGGCAAAAGCAATCTTAGTTATAGTATCTCGATAAGCAGCAAACGAGAGTGTTGCCATTATTTTTTCTTTATCTAATTAAAGGAAAATCTTCGATAATCTCTTCCATCGACATTCCTGACGCTAAATATGATAACACGTCAGAGACCGTAATTCTTGTGCCAGAAACACAAGGTTTTCCACTTCTAATGCCTGGATTTATGCTAATGTGTTTTTGCCAATTTTCCATAATTTAGTAATCAAATTTAATCAATTTTTTTGATTCTTTTTAAATCACCATCGTCAATTGAATTCTTTTCCTGTCCTCATCCACCTCAGTGACTTTTACTTCAACGTGTTGGTGCAATTTCACCACCGTGTTTACATCGCTCACAAAGCCTGCTTTGAGTTGGGAAATATGAACCAAGCCACTTTCTTTGATACCTAAATCGACAAAACATCCAAAATTGGTAATGTTGTTGACAATTCCGTTTAAAATCATGCCTGTTTTCAAGTCTTTGATGGTTTTTACATTCGGGTCAAATTCAAAAACCTTGGCTGATTTTCTGGGATCTAATCCTGGTTTTTCGAGTTCTTTAATGATATCTTTTAAGGTCAATAAACCTATTTCTGGTGTGATATAATTTTCAGGTTTTATTAAGGCTGTTTTTTCCTTGTTGCCAATCAAATCGCTCACTTTTAGTTTCAAGTCTTTTGCCATTTTCTCCACAATTGGATAAGCTTCAGGATGCACCGCCGAATTATCCAAGGGGTTTTTTCCTTCTTTAATTCGGATAAAAGCCACTCCTTGTTGATAGGCTTTTTCGCCCAAACGAGGTACTTTTTTGAGTTGTTTTCGGTCTTCAAATGGGCCGTTTTCGGAACGATATTGCACTATATTTTCTGCCAGCTTCTCTCCTATTCCACTCACATAACTCAACAAATGCTTGCTCGCAGTATTGATGTTTATCCCAACCGAATTCACGCAACGAATCACCGTGCTATCCAATTCTTCTTTTAACTTGTTTTGATCCACATCGTGCTGATATTGACCTACTCCTATTGCTTTGGGATCAATTTTTACCAATTCGGCCAATGGGTCACTCAATCGCCTACCGATAGAAACCGAACCACGGACCGTAACATCATAATTTGGGAATTCTTCACGAGCAATTTTCGATGCCGAATACACCGAAGCTCCCGCTTCTGAAACAATAAAAACCTGAACAGGCTTATCGAAAGCTATTTTCTTTATAAAAAATTCCGTTTCTCTAGAAGCGGTTCCGTTTCCTATTGAAATTGCATCAATAGAATAAGCATTTACCATTGATTTTATCTTTTTCATTGCCATGGCCGTTTCGTTTTGAGGCGCATGCGGATAAATGGTTTCGTTGTATAATAAATCACCTTTTTCGTCCAAACAAACTATTTTACAACCTGAACGAAATCCTGGATCTATAGCCAAAATACGTTTTTCTCCCAAAGGTGGCGCCAACAATAATTGTCCTAAATTGTTCGCAAAAACCTGAATCGAATTGGCATCTGCTTTGGCTTTGGCTTCTTGCAAAGCTTCGTTGGAAATGGCAGGATTGAGCAATCTTTTATACGAATCTTCAATAGCCAATTGCACATGTGGCGTGCTGGCACTTTGTCCTTTTAAAATCAATTCGTCAATTATATCATACGCTTCGTCTATATCAACTTCGACTTTAAACTTAATAAAACCTTCGTTTTCGGCGCGTAGCATGGCTAATAATCGATGCGATGGTGCTTTTGTCAAAGGTTCTGACCATTCGAAATATTGGTTGAATTTTTGAGCCCCTTCTTCGTCCCTTTTGGTTTTTACTACCTTAGTTGTGATGGTTGCTTTGCGTTCATACAGGCGTCGCAATTGTTTACGAACATAAATATTTTCGTTTATCCATTCGGCGATAATATCTCGTGCACCTTGCAAAGCTGCCTCTTCATTGGTTACAGCCTCATTCAAATATTTCGTAGACAAAAAATCGACATCGTCTTTGCCTTGCGCCATAATGATTTTGGCCAAAGGTTCCAATCCGTTTTCGCGGGCTACATCGGCTTTGGTCTTTTTCTTCTTTTTATATGGTAAATAAAAATCCTCTAACTCTTGCATATCAAAGCTCTGCTGGACTTTTTTATCCAATTCGGGCGTTAAGGCATTTTGTTCTTCGATTGATTTTAAAATCGCCTCTTTTCTCTTTACAATCGCTTCGTATTGCTTTTGAAGTTTGGCTATGTTTTCTATTTGCACTTCATCGAGATTTCCTGTAGTATCTTTTCGATACCTTGAAATAAACGGAATGGTGCAATCTTCTTGTAATAATTGAACGGTTTTCTGAATGTTTATGGCGGCTGTATGTACAGTCTTGGCGATGAATTGTATGTTGGTCATTGTTTGTTTTTTTTTCAGTCCGCTAAAATAATATCTTTGGAGCTTAATAGTAGCTAAATGAATGTTATATTCTACTCTTTTTTGATTTTAAATGCAATCGCTTTTGTTCTAGTAGGCTATGATAAATATTTAGCAAAAGCACAAAAAAATAGAATTTCAGAACGCACTTTATTGGGTTTTGTCTTCGTTGGTGGAACTATTGGTTCTGGATTAGCAATGTTTATTTTCAGTCATAAAACTTCAAAAAACTCCTATTTGTGGAAGTATTGGGGTATTGTAATTTTTCAATTCTTGCTTACTTTTCTTTGGTTTTATTTTAAACTTTTTAAATAATAAAGTCAAAAAAATATTTTTTTTAAAAATAAAAAAACGTTAATTCGGTCAGTAGACTGACTGAATTTCTAATATTTATAACAAATTAATCCTGGACAATAAAATCCTTTGAGGTTTCCTCTTTTTTATATTCTGGTTGAATATTGATGTGATTAATCTGAAATTTTTCGAATAAAACATGTTCAATTTTTTGTAAAATCTCGTTGAATTCAGTCATTTTAATATCTTCCTGACATTCAAGATGCGCTTCTAGATGTAATTCGTCTTCATTAAGATACCAAACGTGAATATGGTGTAATTTTTCTATTCCTGGAATAGTATGCACTTCGGTAATAATTTCTTTTATATCAATGTGACTTGGAGTAAAAAGCATTAACATTTGAGTCGATTTTTTTAGTAAATCAAATCCAACAAAAAGTAAGTAAATTGCAATTAACAAAGTCAATACACTATCAACCCAATACCATTGAAAAAATTTCATCAACAATCCACCGATTAAAACAGCTACTGAGGCCAACATATCTGTAAACAAATGCAAATAAGCCGATTTCATATTTAGATTTTTATCGGCATCATTTTTTAACATGATAACCGATAAACCATTTACTATTATTCCTAAAAGCGAAAGCCAAATTACTAAATCAGATGCAATTGTATGTATGTTAAAAAAACGTTCTATTGCTTCATAAATTAAAAAAAAAGCAACAATTATAAGCGTCATTGCATTTACGAAAGCGGCAATAAGTTCGGCTCTTTTGTATCCGAAAGTTTGATTTATTGAAGCTTCTTTTTGAGATAATTTATGAGCTACATAACTAAAAACCAATGAAAGAACATCGGAAAAATTATGCAATGCATCCGATAATAAAGCCAAACTTCCTGAAATAAGTCCACCGATAACTTGTGCAACAGTTATTACAAGGTTTAAAATTATTGAAAATAATAAGTTTTTACCTTGAACTTCGTGATGATTACCGTGGCTATGGTTGTGTCCCAAAATTTATAAACAACTTATTTTATTCACTCTAGTTTGATGTCTTCCTCCTTCGAATTCTGTGGTTAAGAATGTGTCAACAATTTCGACTGCTTGAGGAATTGAAGTGTAACGAGCTGGAATACTCACTATATTAGCATCATTATGCAAACGGGTTAAATAAGCAATTTCTTTAATCCAACACAAACCCGCTCTTACCTTTGGATGTTTGTTCACTGTCATAGCAATTCCATTTCCAGAACCACAAATTACAATTCCAAAATCAGCTTTTCCTTCAGTAATATCATTAGCAACTGGATGCGCAAAATCTGGATAATCAACACTAGCTTCAGAATCAGTTCCGTAATTAGTTACTGTATGACCTTTAGACTCTAAATACTGTACAATTGCTTTTTTATAATCTGGTCCAGCGTGGTCGTTTCCTATAGATATTTTCATCTTTTTTTAATTTAATTATAGAATTGCAAATTTACTGAAAGTATTGTTTTTAATTACTTTTCTTTATTATTAAATAATAATATGTTTTAATATACTGATATTTAGCGCACTAATTAATTTTACATTAAACATAAAAAAACTATTCAATCTACTTATAATGTTAATTTACCGTAATGTTAATAGCCATTTATAAATAACTGAAAATCAGTTAACCTTATGTTAACATAGAATGTTGATAAGTTGAGATAGAATATTAGAACTATTATTTGTTTGTATGGAATAAAAAGCTAATCCAAAACCGAGTTGAAATAACCTAATTTAGTTTGAATGATTTTTATAAAAGTTATTGATACTAAAAACTGCTTTGTTAACAAAAATGCAAGTCTAAGTTGTTTACAAAATTGAATGTTATCTAATTGTTAACAGTTGTTTATTAAAATATAAAAACACTTGTTTCTAAGTGTTTTATATATAAATAACTATGTTAATAAAATAATATAAAAACATATATCTTATAAATAATGGATTTAAAAATAAACTTATAGTAACTATTAACATGCTATAATAACCATTAAAAAATAAATTTAATTTCCTTTTTCTTTTTGTTGTATTTAATATATGTTGACAACTTTGAAAAAATTAAACAATTTTTAAATTTGAATTTAAATTGTCTAATATGTTTTGCACTCTTTCAAAATCATTGGGGTGAATTTTTAAATTGATTCCACCGTAAGCAAAACTAGCCAATGGATCTATTGCTATTAGATTTTCGTTTTGAAAAAAATAACGAATTCCTTCATGTTGTAAAATGGATTTTAAAACTAGAATTTCATGAACAAAAGTGAAGGTTGCAATAGTTTTGAATTCTTCCATTGGAATTGTTTTTATAAAGATACAAAAGTTATTATTTCTTTAAAACTATTCATAGAATAGTATACACTGAATACAATTTTGTAATTTTAGACTTTTAAGAAAAGATTTATGAGTAAAAAACTGAGAAAACCAGTAAAAAGTGAGAAAGATTTCTCTGATAAAATTATAAAAATACTAGCTCAAAATGCTAATAAAGCATTTAATTATAAGCAAATAGCAGCAATTTTAGATTTAGATGATACAAAAAGCAGAAATGAAATCATTAGAGATTTAAAAATTCTAGCTTCAATAAATAAAATTATTGAAACAGAACCAGGCAAGTATCTAGTAAAAGCGATTAGTCAAGATTATTACGAAGGAACAATTGATATGACTGGCCGGAAAACAGCTTATTTTGTATGTCCTGAATTAGAAGAAGACGTATTTATTCCTACTAATAATTTAAACAGAGCTTTTGACAAAGACACTGTAAAAGTATATGTTTATAACAGAAGAAAAGGGAGAAGACCTGAAGGTGAAGTCATTGAAGTTATCGAAAGAAAGAAAACCGACTTTGTTGGTGTAATTGATATTCAAAAGAATTTTGCTTTTGTTTCAACTGCCAATCCAAAAATGTATACCGATATTTTTATTCCAAAAGATAAATTAGGAGAAGCTGAACAAGGTGATGTTGTGTTAGTTCATATCGAAGATTGGCCTAAAAGAGCCGACAGTCCTTTTGGAACTGTGGTTAAAGTTTTAGGAAAACCTGGAGAACACGATACCGAAATTCATGCCATCTTAGCTGAATACGGTTTACCATCAGAATTTCCGATAGAAGTGGAAGTATTTGCTCAAAAAATAGATACTTCAATTAGTGAAGCTGAAATACTAAAACGTCGTGATATGCGCGATACACTTACTTTCACAATTGATCCGAAAGATGCGAAAGATTTTGATGACGCCTTGTCATTTAAACAATTAGAAAACGGAAATTATGAAATAGGAATTCATATTGCCGATGTTTCTCATTATCTTCAAGAAGGAACTATTCTTGATGATGAAGCCTATCAACGAGCTACTTCGGTATATTTAGTAGATAGAGTAGTGCCCATGCTTCCAGAAGTGCTGTCTAATTTTGCCTGTTCGTTACGACCACAAGAAGAAAAATTTACTTTTTCGGCTATATTTGAAATTACCGAAAAATCTCAGGTTGTTAACCAATGGTTTGGAAGAACAGTAATTTATTCAGATCAACGTTTTGCTTACGAAGAAGCACAATATATCATAGAGACAAAAGACAATACTATTCCGGCAGAGACATCCATTACTGGAAGTGCGTATCAAGTTTCAGATGAAATTGTAGCAGCGACGCTTAAAATGCAAGATTTAGCTATAATTTTAAGAAGAGACAGAATGAACCATGGTGCTATTTCATTTGACAAAGTAGAAGTAAAATTTAATTTAGATCAAGATGGAGAGCCGGAAGGCGTTTATTTTAAAGTTTCAAAAGATGCGAATCATTTGATTGAGGAATTCATGCTTTTAGCCAATAGAAAAGTGGCAGAATACATTGGAAAACAAAAGAAAACTTTTATTTATCGTATTCACGATGAACCGAATGAAGACAAATTAATCGCTATGCAAACTGTTATTGCTAAGTTTGGTTATAAAATTGATTTTAGAAATAAAGGAGATATATCAAAATCATTGAATCAGTTGTTGGCAGATGTAAACGGAAAAAAAGAACAGAATTTAATTGATACGCTGGCTATTAGAACCATGAGTAAAGCCAAATATTCAACAGATAATATTGGACATTATGGTTTGGCTTTCGATTATTACAGTCATTTTACCTCTCCAATTCGTCGTTATCCTGATGTTATGGTGCATCGATTATTGCAACATTATCTTGATGGAGGAAAATCAGTTGATGAAGATAAATACGAAACCAAATGTTTGCATTCATCTACCATGGAAGGTTTGGCAACCAATGCGGAAAGAGATTCTATCAAATACATGCAAGTTAAATACATGCAAAATCATAACGATCAAGAATTTTTGGGTGTAATATCTGGAGTAACTGAATGGGGAATTTTCGTAGAAATTATCGAAAATAAATGCGAAGGAATGGTAAGAATCAGAGAAATAAAAGATGATTATTACACCTTTGACGAAAAACAATATGCATTGGTTGGTGCAACTACAAAGAATTTATTACAATTAGGAGATGAAATTTACGTTAAAGTAAAAAATGCCGATTTAGTAAAAAAACAATTGGATTTTAATTTTATTAGAAGAAACGAATAAATAAAGAAAAAATGAAAAATCTACTACTAATTACTTTTGTATTATTAACTCAATTTACATTTGCACAAGTTAGTAAAAACCTTGGTGATTTTTATTCCGTTAAAGTATTTGATAAACTAAATGTAAAACTAATTCCTTCTCAAGAAAATAAGATAATTATCACAGGAAACAGAGAAAATGAAGTAGAAATAGTGAATAAAAATGGAGAATTAAAATTAAGAATGCCATTTCCAAAATTGTTATCTGGAGATGATATTGTAATACAACTTTATTATATAAATCTAGAAACAATTCAAGCAAATGAAGGTTCTTATATTTCTGCTGACCAAAGTTTCAAGCAAACAATAATTGATATAGACGCTAGTGAAGGATCAGAGATAAATTTAGATTTAGATGTTGATAAAGCAAATGTTAGAGCGGTAACTGGTGGAATTATAGAATTAACAGGAACAGCAACCAATCAAAATGTAATTATTGCTTCAGGAGCTATTTATAAAGGGAATGATTTGAATACTTCACAGACTACAGTTACTGTTTCAGCTGGTGGGCAAGCAGCGGTTTATGCTACTTTATTAGTTGATGCAAAAGTAAGAGCAGGTGGTTCAATAGATATTTATGGGAAACCAAAACAGATCAACCAAAAAACTATTTTAGGAGGAACAATAAGACAAAAATAATATAGGTAGTATATATTCTATTTTAAAAACAAATAATGGTAAACGATATTTTATCAGGAATTCCATGGGGAATTTTTTTAAGTTTTATGATTGGTCCTGTTTTTTTTATATTACTAGAAACCAGTATTATAAAAGGATTTAGGGCTGCTTTAGTGTTTGATTTAGGGGTAGTTTTAGGAGATATTGTGTTTATAACAATTGCTTATTTAGGTAGTTATCGATTAATTACAAGTCTAAAAGATAATTCAGGCCTTTTTATGTTTGGGGGAATTTTAATGTTAGCTTATGGAGTTATTTCCTATATCAGTTTACGAAAAGAAAAGAAGATTGATACAAAAAAAATTGACACCGAAATTATCAGAAAAGATTACTTTGGTTTATTTTTAAAAGGATTTTTTCTGAATATTATTAATATTGGTGTATTAGGATTTTGGTTGGCTGTTATTATATCGGTTGGACCAAAATTAGAAATGCAAAATTCTAGAATGTTTACTTTTTTTGCAGCTGTAATTCTGACTTATTTGCTAGTAGATTGCGTTAAAATAGTTTTAGCTAAGCAATTAAAAACAAAATTAACCCCAATAAATATTCTTAAAATAAAAAAAGGAATTAGCATTGTTTTAATGGTTTTCGGTATTGTTTTAATAACTCAAGGTTGGTTTCCAAAAGAAAAAGAAAAACTAAAAAATGCTTTGGAAAGGATTGATAATCAATAAAATAAAAAAATATTTCATTACTTTCTATGAAACTATTTCATTATTTTTAGGTATTATATTCTCAAAAAATTCAGGTTTATCTGATGTATTTAAATTCAAATTTTATAGTTTTTAGAATAATATAATTTTTTTATATTCTATAAGTTATTAAAAAAAGTGACATATTTCAACTGCTTTATTTTTTAAGTAAAGTCTGTATTTTAAAGATAAATTTATCTAATTTTTTCTAAAAATGATATAAAAAAAAGAGACACATTTCTGTATCTCTTCTAGAATTTATTATGATTAGAATTGACAACTTTTTAAAAGTTGTCAATTCTTTAAATTCATCATTTTTCTGTATCTCTTCTGGAGGTATCGTTTTGATTCGAACCATAACTTTAGCTAATTTTTTCTAAAAATGATATAAAAAAAAGAGATACATTTCTGTATCTCTTCTAGAATTTATTATGATTAGAATTGACAACTTTTTAAAAGTTTTCAATTCTTTAAATTCATCATTTTTCTGTATCTCTTCTGGAGGTATCGTTCGGATTCGAACCATAACTTTAGCTAATTTTTTATAAAAATGATATAAAAAAAAGAGATACATAAATGTATCTTTTCTTGAGGTTTCGTCTGGATTCGAACCATAACTTTATCTAATTTTTTCTAAAAATGATATAAAAAAAGAGACACATTTCTGTATCTCTTCTAGAATTTATTATGATTAGAATTGACAACTTTTTAAAAGTTGTCAATTCTTTAAATTCATCATTTTTGTGTATCTCTTCTGGAGGTATCGTTCGGATTCGAACCATAACTTTAGCTAATTTTTTCTAAAAATGATATAAAAAAAAGAGATACAGGAATGTATCTCTTTTGAGGCATCGTCCGGATTCGAACCGGAGTAGGAGCTTTTGCAGAGCCCAGCCTAGCCACTCGGCCACGACGCCAATTATTTATTGGATTGCAAAAGTAACTAAAAAGTTTAAAAGTTTAAAGTTAAAAAAGGTTTTTTTATGAATTTATCATATGCAATCTAAAATTTGAATTCTGCAATGTAAAATATTAACTTCTGTATTCTTTCATTTCGATAGTAACTGCTTCAACATCACCACCAATAGGTGGATTCAGTTTTGAAACTGCCAATTTAATCCTTGAGATTGCTGGTACTTCATCAAAAACTCTTATTATAATTCGATGGGCAACATGCTCTAATAAATTGGATCGAATTGCCATTTCTTGTACAACTATACGGTTTAACAATACATAATCAACAGTATCTATTAGATTATCAGAAACAGAGGATTTACTTAAATCTGTTTTTACTTCTATATCTACTGAATAATCAGATCCAATTTTTCCTTCTTCAATCAAACAACCGTGGTAAGAATAGGTTCGGATGTTTTTTAGTTTTATAATTCCCATAATTTTATAATTCGCTTTGCAATTTGTTAAATAAAACAGCATCTATTATCTAAGCTGTCTATTATCTATCATCTAAATTTTTATCTTTGCTAAAATTAAACAAAATTATGGCAACCGAAGAGAAATCACTTCATTTTATAGAACAAATTATAGAAGACAGCTTAGAAAGTGGTTTTCCCCAAGACAAATTAAGATTTCGCTTTCCTCCAGAACCAAATGGCTATTTACACATCGGTCATGCCAAATCCATTTGTTTGAATTTTGGCTTGGGATTAAAGTACAATGCGCCAGTAAACTTACGTTTTGACGATACAAATCCAGCCAAAGAAGAACAAGAATATGTTGATGCCATCAAAGAAGATTTGCAGTGGTTGGGTTTCAATTGGGCAGAAGAACGTTATGCTTCTGATTATTTTCAACAGTTGTACGATTGGGCAATTGTCATGATAAAAAAAGGAAAAGCGTATGTTGATAGTCAATCCTCTGAGGATATGGCAATTCAAAAAGGAACTCCAACGCAACCAGGTGTTGATGGCCCTTATAGAAATCGTTCTATTGAAGAAAATTTTACTTTATTTGAAGGTATGAAAAATGGCGATTTTCCTGAAGGAAGTCATGTTTTACGTGCAAAAATTGATATGTCTTCGACTAATATGTTAATGCGAGATCCTATGATGTATCGAGTTTTACATCGTCATCATCATCGAACTGGAAATGATTGGAGTATTTACCCAATGTATGATTTTGCACATGGTGAAAGTGACTATATTGAGCAAGTTTCACATTCTATCTGTACCTTAGAGTTTGTGATGCACAGAGAACTTTATTATTGGTTTTTAGACCAAATTTATGATGATAACAAGGTTAGACCACAACAATACGAATTCGCCCGTTTAAACTTGAATTACACTGTAATGAGTAAGCGAAAATTATTGCAATTGGTTCAAGAAAAAATTGTAAACGGTTGGGATGATCCAAGAATGCCAACTATTTCTGGCTTACGGCGAAGAGGTTATACTGCCAATTCTATTCGGAAATTTTGTGATATAATAGGTGTTGCTAAACGAGAAAATATCATTGATGTATCGCTATTAGAATTTTGTTTACGTGATGATTTAAACAAAACTGCTCCAAGAGTAATGGCAGTTTTAGATCCAGTTAAGGTGGTAATTACCAATTATCCAGAAGGAAAAGAAGAACTTTTGGATGCTGAAAATAACCAAGAAGATGAATCTGCCGGCTTTAGAAAACTTCCTTTTTCAAAAGAATTTTACATCGAAAGAGAAGATTTTCTTGAGGTTGCTCCAGCTAAGTTTTTCCGATTATCATTTGGTAATGAAGTACGTTTAAAAAATGCCTATATCATAAAAGGAGAAAGTGTTGTAAAAGATTCAAAAGGAAATATTACTGAAATTCATGTGACTTACGACACGGATTCTTTGAGTGGAAGTGGGAGTGAAGCATCTAAAAGAAAAGTAGCAGGAACCCTGCATTGGGTTTCTATAAAACACGCTGTAGAAGCCGAAGTTCGTTTGTATGACCGACTATTTATTGACGAAGCGCCAGACAGTCACAAAGAGAAAAACTTCCTTGATTTTATGAATTCTCATTCTTTAGAAATTGCAAAAGGATTTGTAGAACCAAGTCTTTCTACTGCTGTTTCAGGCGATAAATTTCAATTTCAACGTTTGGGGTATTTTAATGTTGATAAAGATTCAACATCTTCAAAATTAGTATTTAACAAAACTGTTGGACTAAAAGATGCTTGGGAAGAAAAAGGAAAAAAAGAGATTAATAGTATCAATAATGCTCTAAAAGATATAAATAAATATTTTAAAGTAGCTACGAGAGATGAACGTATTGCAATTAGAAAAGCAATAGGAGAGACTTTGGCTGGAATTGAAAATTATAGTTTGTTGCAGAATTCTTTAAAAAAGAATATCAATAACAATAAAAGTTCTTTGTTGTTTGCTCAATTTATTTTAAAATATACATCTTTAAGTTCATCTGATTTTGAGAAAGAGGAAATTACTAAATTGTATTTGATGTCACTTAGAAGTGAATCTACATTTGTGCGTTCTAGAGCACTATTAAATTTATACACTTTAAACTACGATATGGATTTTGTAGATTCCTTTAAAGAGGAAATTTTAAAATTAAAAGAGAATCCCTCGAAAAGTACAACCGAAAGAGAAAGGGAATTTATTGAACAAATTTTAAATAAATGAAAACTATTGAAAGCGCTTTAATCAGCGCTTTTTTTTATTATTTTTAATTCTTATTGTTTTTTAGTTTTTAATAGTTTTTAACAATTAAAAACAGCTTTTATATTTCTTTTTTAAGGCTCTTTTATTTAGATTTGGATATGAATTATGTTTTAATACTAATTACTTCTTTAAATTCGCTTTAAATAACTTTTAACTATTTAAAAACACAATTTTTTAAAGTATCACAATGAAAAATAATTTTTTTTTTGTAACTTTACTTTATTATTAATTTAATTCAAAGAACATGTCAAATAATACAGGAAATTCATTGATTGCACTTGTTACAGGTGCCGTTATAGGAGCGGGAGTTGGAATTTTATTTGCTCCAGACAAAGGATCTAAAACCAGAAGTAAATTAAAAGAGGGTTATAAAGATGCTGAAAAAGATTTTAAAAAAAAATTTGAAAGTCTATCTGAAGAAGTAAAAAATAAATTTGCAACAGCTAAAGTAGATTTTGAAGGAAGTTATGAAGATTTACTTTCTAACATGAGTTATAAAACGGAAGATGTTATTTCTTTTTTAGAAGTAAAATTAGCAGAACTAAAAGACAAAAATGCTAAACTTCAAAAATAAAAGTTTTTTTTAACTGATTATTAAAAAAATAAATATGGCTTTTGAAGAACTAAAAGATAATGTAGAACACATCCATGAAGAATTTAATTCTTATATTAAAAACAGCATTGGTTTTTATAAGTTAAAGTTATTCAAACTTTCAATGAAATTATTGATAGTCCTTTTTAAGTATTCATTGATTTTGGCTTTCGTTTTGATGGTTGTTTTCTTCAGCTCAGTTGCTTTGGCTTTTGCTTTAAGTGAATATTTTGAAAGTTATATTACTGGATTTAGTGTTGTAGGTGGAGGGTATTTCATTCTTGGCTTACTATTCATTTTACTTAAAAAGAAATGGATAGAAAGATTTATTATAAAGAAATTTTCTAAAATATTTTTTAATAATTAATTATGAGTAAAATTATGTACACAAGCTTTGAACAAATAGAGGCAGATCTTGAAATTTTAAATCTTGAAAAAGAAATTAATCATCAAAAAATTATATTAGGATTTCAGAAAATCAAAGAACATTTTACACCTAGTGGGCTTACTAAAAATATTTTTAATACATTTAAAAGCATTTATTCAGGCATATCAAACACAAATAACACTGTATTAAGTATAATTATACCTTTTGTTATAAAATGGATAATTGATAAAAAAAGAGGCAAGTAAGCCTCTTTTTTTATGAAAGTAATATAAATTAAACCTCTGTTTCAGGTTCTTCTGGCTTCTCAGTTGTTTTTAGATTTTCATAAGCAGTAGATTTTAGCTTTTTTCTATTCCCTTTTTTCATCATTTCTCCTACTTGGTTGGAAGCAGAGAAGGAGGCTACCATGTTATTCAACATCTCACTACCGGCTTGAGGAGAATTAGGCAATAATATTAAATTAGAGTTGGCATCCGCTCCAATGGCCTGTAACGTATCGTAGTGCTGTGTTACTACAATCAGTGCAGAAGCCTCTTGCGAATTGATTCCCACTTTATTTAAAACATCAACACTTTCTACTAATCCTCTAGCAATTTCGCGTCTCTGATCGGCAATACCTTGACCTTGTAAGCGTTTGCTTTCTGCTTCTGCTTTCGCTTTTGCCACGATTCTAATTCTGGATGCTTCTGCTTCAAATTCTGCTACAGTTTTTTCTCTATCGGCAGCATTGATTCTGTTCATGGCATTTTTTACTTGAATGTCAGGATCAATATCGGTTACCAATGTATTGATAATGGTATAACCGTAAGTAGTCATTGCTTCATTTAATTCTCTTTTTACAGCTACGGCAATATCATCTTTGCGTTCAAAAACATCATCCAATTTTAGTTTGGGAACCTCGGCACGCACAACATCAAAGACGTAGGATGTAATTTGGTCGTGTGGATATTCCAGTTTGTAAAATGCATCATAAACTGTTTCTTTTACTACCATAAACTGTACTGAAACTTTAAGTTTCACAAATACATTATCTTTAGTTTTGGTCTCTATAATAACGTCTAATTGTTGAATTTTTAAATTCACTCTACCAGCAACTCTATCTATCAAGGGGATTTTTAGTTGTAGTCCTGATTGTCTAATGCTTAAAAATTTTCCGAATCGTTCAATAACGACTGAAGTTTGCTGTTTTACCGTAAAAAAAGAAGACAGTAAAATAAATAATCCAAATACAATAAAAATAATCAATGTAATGTCCATAAGATTTTTAATTTAGTTTAAAAAGTTCTGTTAAATTACAAAAAATCTTTAGGTTTGTCTCTGTTTAAATTAATTTTATGAAAACAAGATATTTTACTTTTTTGCTTCTACTATTATCTATGACGATGTTTGGCCAATATAAGTACAGAGATGCTAACAGAATTGGTATTTCATTTGGGCTTAATCAGTTTTCTTTAAACACATCAAATTTCCAAACTAAACCCGGAAAAGGGTGGAATGCAGGTCTTTCTATGAGAGGAAATTTTTATGATAATTGGGATATGGTTTATGCAATGCAGTTTAGCGAAAATAATTTTACAGTGAACACAAAAAGTGGCTTTATTACTGAAGACACTAATTATAAATTGCCCTCCGCACAAATATCTTTAATGTTGAGTTTTAAAATTGTTGAAAATCATTTGAGTATTGAATTTGGACCCGTTGTTCAAATCAACGGTAAGCTAAATGTAGATTCAGGTAGTGCAAACAATACCATTTCTGGAACTACATTATTAGCCAAAGATATTGTGGATATTTCTCCATTTAATTTGTATCCTGCTGTTGGAATTACTGCAGGTGGCCGTCACCTTCGACTTAGTATTTCTTATCAATATGGTATTAATAATATGCTTAGTAATTTAAATAACAAAAACGTAGATGTTAATTTTAAAGGAAATCCTGGGATACTAAATGGCAATTTAATTATTTATTTATAAAAAAAGTCCCGATACACTCGGGACTTTTAAGTTTTATAAAGTATCAATTGCTTTCTCGATTCTTTTAATCGTTTGTTCTTTTCCAATGAGTTCCACGATATCAAATAGGTGAGGACCTTTAAGAGCGCCAACTAAACTCAATCGGAACGGTTGCATTACTTTTCCCATCCCAATTTCATTTTTCGTCATCCAATCTTTTACTATGGTTTCGATATTCATTGAAGAGAAATCGGTTATTTCGCTAAGAACAGAAATCAATTCTTGCATCAAAGCTGGTGTTTCTGCTTTCCAGTTTTTCTTTGCTTTCTCATCATAAGAAGTTGGAGCAACAAAAAAGAAATCACTCAAATCCCAAAATTCGGAAACGAAATTTGCTCGTTCTTTAATTAGACCCACAATCCTGATTAAATTATTTTCTGATACACTAACTTCTTTTTCTGATACGATAGGAGCGAAGACTTTTGCCAAATCTTCATCATTTTGTTTTACTAAATATTGATGGTTGAACCATTTGTTTTTTTCTGGGTCAAATTTAGCTCCTGCTTTATGTACTCTATTTAAATCAAATTTGTTTTCTAATTCTTCTAAAGAAAACAGTTCTTTTTCAGTTCCGTCATTCCATCCCAATAGTGCTAGAAAGTTAACAACTGCTTCTGGTAAAAAACCTTTTTCTCTGTAACCTGATGAAATACCTTCAGCCGTTTTCCAATCTAAAGGAAATACTGGAAATCCCATTTTATCACCATCTCGTTTGGATAATTTTCCATTTCCAACAGGCTTCATAATTAAAGGTAAATGTGCAAATTCAGGTGCTTCCCAACCAAATGCTCGGTATAATAAAACGTGTAAAGGCATTGACGGCAACCATTCTTCACCACGAATTACATGTGAAGTTTCCATTAAATGATCATCTACAATATTTGCTAAATGGTAAGTTGGCATTCCATCACTTTTGAAAAGTACTTTATCATCAAGCAAATTAGTTTCAAATTTCACTTCTCCACGAATGATGTCTTGTAAATTCAAGGTTTCGTTCACAGGTGTTTTAAAACGAATAACATAATCTTCGCCACTAGCAATTCTTATAGCTGTTTCCTCTAAAGAAATAACCAAAGAAGTATCTAATTTTTCACGATTGTGCCAATTGTATATAAATGTTTTTCCTTGTTCCTCATGTTGTTTTCTGTGTGAATCTAATGCTTCGGCAGTATCAAAAGCATAATAGGCATTTCCAGAATTGATTAATTCATCGGCATATTGCTTGTATAAGTGTTTTCTTTCGGATTGTTTATAAGGACCAAATTTTTCATTTTTTCCAATAGTTTCATCTGGTGCAATACCAAGCCATTCTAAGGCTTCCATAATATATTCTTCGGCACCAGGAACAAAACGATTTTGATCAGTGTCTTCAATTCGAAGAAAGAAAATACCATTGTTTTTTTTGGCAAACAAATAATTGAATAGGGCAGTACGAACTCCGCCAATATGTAATGGTCCAGTTGGACTTGGTGCAAAACGCACCCGAACTTGCTTCGACATTTTTATAGATTTTGTTGCAAAGATACAATTTTAGTGATAAGGCAAAAGTCATTAGTCATTTCTAAAAGCAGATTAAAATATTTTAATATACTTTTGGCTTATGCCTAATGCCTAAATTTATTACTTTTATCGGTTATAATAACAAGTTATGAACAGTGGAAAAATCTAATTCTATTTATCTTAAGCTGGAACTTTTCATTAAGAAGTTTTACACCAATGAACTCATCCGTGGAATTATTTTTTTTATCGGATTAGGATTGATGTATTTCTTGTTTACGCTTTTTGTGGAATATTTCCTTTGGCTTAAGCCAAAAGGAAGAACGATTTTGTTTTGGTTTTTCATTGGAGTAGAAATTTTTCTGTTTCTTAGATTTATTTTGTTTCCTTTATTTCAATTATTCCAGCTTAAAAAAGGAATTGAATATAATTATGCTGCCAAGATTATTGGAAACCATTTCCCAGAAGTCAGTGACAAACTAACTAATTTTCTACAATTGTCTAATGATAATAATCAATCGGAATTGTTGTTGGCTTCTATTGAACAAAAGGCAAATTCATTGCAACCCATTCCTTTTGGGAATGCAATAAATTTTAATTCAAATAAAAAGTATTTGCCATTTGCATTACTTCCAATTTTTGTTTTTGCTGTTTTTTATATTTCGGGAAACAATACTATTCTTTCTCAAAGCTTGAATAGGGTAGTGCATTTCAAAGAAAAATTTTCACCACCGGCACCATTTCAATTTGTAATGCTTAATAAGCAATTACAAACAAAGCAAAATCAAAATTTTATTATTAAAATAAAAACGGAAGGCAAAATAATTCCAGAAAACGTTAAATTATTTATTGATAACGAAAGTTATTTTATGGAGAAGATCAAATTAGACGAATTTCATTTTACAATAGAAAAACCTTCAACCAACATTTTGTTCCACGTGGAGGCCAATTCAATTTCTTCTTCTGATTATGAACTTTCTGTTATTGCAGTTCCATCAATTGCTAATTTTGAAATGTACTTGCATTTTCCTTTTTACCTTAATAAAAAAACAGAAATCATTAAAGGAAATGGAAATGCAATAATTCCTGAAGGAACAACTGTCTTTTGGAAAATTAAAACTATTTCTACTCAAAGTATTATATGGAAAACTATAAATTCTAATTTCTATTTTACTAATAAAGAAAACACTTTTTCGTTTTCTAAAACAATTAATCAAAATACAGATTATCAAATTCTCACTTCGAATAGTAGTGTTAAAAACTATGAAAAACTGAATTTTCAATTGGTTGTAATCAAAGATCAGTTTCCTACCATTACTGTAAGCAGTACTCCAGACAGTGTAAAGGTGGCTAAAAATTATGTTTTAGGTCAAATATCAGACGATTATGGACTAAGTAAACTTCAAGTTGTTTATTATCCTATTAACAAGCCAGAAATCAGTAAACGTGGAACTATTTCAATTGAACGAGAAAGCTACGATCAATTTGTTTTTGCATTTCCATCGAATTTAGCTGTCGAACAAGGTGTAACCTATGAATATTATTTTGAAGTTTTTGATAATGATGCGATTCATAATTTTAAAAGTTCTAAATCCGCTGTTTTTTCAAATCGGATAAATACAGATTCCGAGAAGGTAGACCAAGATTTGCAACAGCAAAACAATAACATAAATAGTCTAGAAAAGTCATTAAAAAATCAAGATAAACAAATATCTGATTTAGAAAAAATTCAGAAGATCGGAAAAGAGAAAGATAATTTAGAATTCAATGATCAACAAAAAATAAATGATTTTATAAAAAAGCAGCATCAACAGGATAAAATGATGAAAGACTTTGCTGAGAAAATGAAAGATAATCTTGACAAAACAAAGACGGCTAATAAAGATGAGTTCAAACAAGAATTACAAAAAAGATTAGAAAACGTAGACAAGGATTTAGAGAAAAATAAAAAGTTATTAGAGGAACTTAAAGAACTCAGCGATAAAATAAAGCAAGAAGACTTGATGGAGAAAATGGACCAGTTTAAACAAACAGCCAAAAACCAAACTAAAAGTTTAGAACAATTAGTAGAGCTTACTAAAAAATATTATATTCAGAAAAAAGGGGAACAAATCAAAGATAAAATAAACAAGCTTTCAGAGAAACAAGATCTATTACCAAATAAAGAGCAAGATAATAAACTCGATAGACAGGAAGATATTAATGCTGCATTTGATAAAATCCAAGATGAATTAAAAGATTTGGATAAAGAAAATAAGGAACTTAAAAAACCACTGGACATTGGCGCAGATAAGGAACAAGAAAAAAGTATTGATGATGACTTAAAGAAAGCAACAGATGAATTGCAAAAAGATAATAAAGTAGCGGCTAAACCAAAACAGAAAAGTGCTGCGAAGAAAATGAAACAAATGTCCCAAAAAATGGAACAAAGTATGGAACAAGATTCAAAGGAACAATTAGAAGAAGATGTAGCAATGTTGCGTCAAGTTTTAGACAATCTTTTAGCTTTTTCATTTTCTCAAGAAGACCTTATGGCTAAATTTAAAAGTATCAAAGTTGGTTCTCCATCTTTCAATAAAAACTTAAAATCGCAACAAGATTTAAAATTGCAATTCAAACATATAGACGATAGCTTGTTTGCTATGTCGTTGCGTAATCCAAAAATTGGAGAAGATATTACCAAAGAAATAGGTAACGCACAGTATAATTTAGATAAATCAACGGAAACTTTTGTTGATGCACAGTTAACGAAAGGTATATCTCACCAACAATATGTTATTTCATCAGCTAATAAAATGGGGAATCTATTGGCGGATATTCTCAATAATATGCAAATGTCTTTATCAAGTATGGGATCTGGTAAACCTAAGCCTGGACAAGGTGAGGGAATGCAATTATCAGACATCATTAAGAAACAGGAGGGTTTGGGTGAAAAAATGAAAAAAGGAATGGAGAAAGGGAATAAACCCGGCGAAGACAAAGATGGGGAGTTGGGTAAAAAACCAAACTCTAGTGGAAGTAAAGGGGAAAGTGGAGAAAATGGAGAAGATGGAGAAGGCAATGCTAAAGATATAATGGAAATCTACAAAGAACAACAACAACTTCGTGAATCTTTACAAAATGAATTAAATAAGCAAGGAATTGGAGGAAGTGGTCAAAGTGCAATTTATCAAATGAAGGAGTTAGAAAAACAACTTTTGAATAAAGGTTTTAAAAACGAAACTCTTCAAAGAATCCTTAACATTAAACAAGAATTATTAAAATTGAATACGGCTATTCAGCAACAAGGGCAAGAAAGTAAGCGACAATCGCAGACAAATAAAAACGAGTTTAATAATCAATCGAATGTGTTGCCAACTGCTCTAAGGGATTATTTAAACAGCATTGAATTATTAAACAGACAATCATTACCTTTGCATTCCAATTTTAATCAAAAGGTTCAATACTATTTTAAAAACAAATGATAAATTTTAATTACGAAACTGAGTTTATATTAGAACAAGAAGAAGCAATTGCAACTTGGATTTCGAGTGTAATTACATCAGAAAACAAGAATGAAGGAGAGATTAATTATATTTTTTGCGATGACGATTATTTGCATAGAATGAATGTGGAGCATTTAGGGCATGATACCTTAACGGATATAATCAGTTTTGATTATTGTGTTGGCAACGAATTAAATGGTGACGTATTTATATCTATTGAAAGAGTTGCTGAAAATGCAGTAGATTTCAACGTCACATTTAACGATGAATTAAAGCGCGTTTTGGTCCATGGAGTATTGCACTATTGTGGCTATAAAGATAAAACTGAAGCGGACGAATTATTAATGCGTTCTAAAGAAGATGAGAAATTAGCTTTGTTTCACGTGGAACAATAAGATATTATAGATTGCAGAATATAAATTTCAGATCAATTTTTCGACATCAAGATTCTTTATTTGCTTGTTTCAAGTGGAACATTAGCTTAATAAATATTCCTTGAGTAATGAGTAATTTGAACGTACATTTATAAAAGCAGATATGAATTATGTTTCACATTGAACTTTTTTTGAGTAATCTAAAATCTGCAATCTAGATTATTTAATCATTAAGTGTTTCACGTGGAACAATTGTATAAAACCAAGATTGAGGTATTAGTAATAATCTATAATCTAAAATCATAAATAAAATGTTTCTAGTAGAATATGATGTAATAGTAGTTGGTGCAGGTCACGCTGGTTGTGAAGCTGCAGCGGCTGCCGCCAATTTAGGTTCAACAACCTTATTGGTAACAATGAGTTTGCAAAACATTGCGCAAATGTCTTGTAATCCTGCTATGGGTGGAATTGCCAAAGGACAAATTGTTCGCGAAATTGATGCCTTAGGCGGGTATTCCGGGATTGTTTCTGACAACACTGCCATTCAATTCAAGATGTTGAACAAGTCAAAAGGTCCTGCCATGTGGTCGCCAAGAGTACAAAGTGATCGAATGCGTTTTTCGGAAGAATGGAGGTTGATGTTAGAGGGAACGCCAAATCTTGATTTTTACCAAGAAATGGTCAAAGGATTGATTATCGAAAACGGAAAAGTTATTGGAATCAGAACTTCCTTGGGAGTAGAAATAAAATCAAAATCGGTTGTTTTGACTAACGGAACTTTCTTAAATGGATTGATTCATATTGGCGAAAAACAATTCGGTGGGGGAAGAGCAGGAGAAAGTGCTGCATATGGCATAACTGAAGATTTAGTGAATGCAGGTTTTGAATCGGGTAGAATGAAAACGGGAACACCTCCAAGAGTAGATGGTCGTTCTTTGGATTATTCTAAAATGAATGAAGAAAAAGGAGATGCTAACCCTGATAAGTTTTCTTATTCAGATGTTACAAAACCTTTAGCGCATCAAAGATCTTGTCATATGACGTATACTTCTCTTGATGTGCATGATATTTTAAGAGAAGGTTTTGATCGTTCGCCAATGTTCAACGGAAGAATACAATCTATAGGACCGAGATATTGCCCGTCTATTGAAGATAAAATAAATCGTTTTGCAGATAAAGAAAGACATCAACTATTTGTAGAGCCGGAAGGTTGGAAAACATGTGAAGTATATGTCAACGGTTTTTCTACTTCGTTACCAGAAGATATTCAATTCAAAGCTTTGCGTTCTGTTGTTGGTTTTGAAAAAGTGAAATTCTTTCGTCCTGGATATGCAATTGAATATGATTATTTTCCACCAACGCAATTAAAACATACTTTAGAAACCAAATTAATCGAAGGCTTGTATTTCGCTGGACAGATTAATGGAACTACAGGATATGAAGAGGCAGCTTCGCAAGGATTAATGGCAGGTATAAATGCGGCTTTAAAAGTTCAGGAAAAAGCGCCACTTATTCTAAAAAGAGACGAAGCTTATATTGGAGTTTTAATTGATGATTTAATTACCAAAGGAACTGAAGAGCCTTATCGTATGTTTACATCTCGTGCTGAATTTCGAACCTTGTTGCGTCAAGACAATGCAGATTTTAGATTGACACCTATGTCTTTTGAAATTGGTTTAGCATCTGAAAAAAGATTGCGTCGCATGGAACATAAATTGAATGAATCCGAAAAAATGGTAACTTTTTTCAAGGAAACAAGTGTTTCAATAGCTGAAGCAAATCCTATTTTGGAATCAAAAGGGACAGCTTTAATTACGCAAGGAGATAAAATGTTTAAAGTATTTTCTCGTCCACAAATCGATTTGGTAGATATTATCAAATTCGAGAAAGTTGCAAATTATGTTAACGAAAATAATTTAGATCAAGAAATATTGGAACAGGCAGAAATACAAGTTAAGTATTCTGGCTATATAGAAAAAGAAAGAAACAATGCTAATAAATTGACTCGTTTAGAGGATGTGAAAATTCCAGAGAATTTTGATTATCACAAAATCAAGTCGATGTCGATAGAAGCAAAACAAAAATTAAGTAAAATACGTCCCGTAACAATCTCACAAGCATCAAGAATCAGCGGAGTTTCACCTAGTGATGTTTCCGTTCTATTGATTTATATGGGAAGATAAGATTTTAGATTGTAGACTGTCGATTAACGATTTTTGATTTAAATCTGAAATCAAAAATCGTTAATCGACAATCTTATATCATTTATGTTCCACGTGAAACTACTTTGCCAAACCTTGTTATTATTAAGAATATTAAAAAAAGCATCTATTTTATAATGGACATTTCAAATAAAAAACATTTTCTTACTGTAAAAGATTATTCTGTTTCTAAAGAAACTTTCGAATTGTATCAGGATGAATCCTTAGACATGTTGATTACTTCTCCACAACCTAGTTTGGAAAATTTGGATAAGTATTACGAAAGCGATGATTATATTTCACATACTGACAATAAACGCTCTTTGTTTGAAAAGTTGTATCATTTTATAAAAAACATAGCTTTAAAAAATAAATTAAATTTAATAAACTCGCTTCAAACCAATAAAGGGAGACTATTAGATATTGGAGCTGGAACTGGAGATTTTTTATCTGTTGCGAAAAAGGATGGCTGGCAAATAGTAGGAGTAGAGCCAAGCGAAAAAGCAAAAGCGATTGCAAAAAACAAAGGAGTTTCTTTTGTAGAACAAACATCTGAATTAGAAAATAATTCCTTTGATGTAATTTCAATGTGGCACGTTCTAGAACATGTTCCCGATCTGGATGCTCAAATTAAAGAACTGAAACGATTATTAAAACCAAGTGGGACTTTAATTATTGCCGTTCCTAATTTCAAATCTTTCGATGCAACTCATTATGGAAAATTTTGGGCGGCTTATGATGTTCCGATTCATTTTTGGCATTTTTCGAAAACAGCTATAAAATTACTTTTCGAAAAAGAAGCAATGAAATTGGAAAAAGTCTTACCCATGAAATTTGATTCCTTTTATGTGAGTTTACTTTCAGAAAAATACAAATCTGGGAAAATGAATTTTATCAATGCTTTTTTTATTGGTTTACAATCAAATAGGAAAGCTAAACAAAATTTTGAGTATTCTTCCCATATTTACATCATCAAAAATACCTAAAATCAATTTTAAAAGCATTTAAGCCGCGATTTTACTCTAAATAGTAGTTTGTTTTGGCTTTTTCAAGAAAAGAGCTTAAATTTAAACTGGTGAAGTCAAATTTTATAGCTTTACATTATCGATTTCCTAAATTCAATAATAAAAATTGATATGATAAATAAAGTAGCAATTTTAAAACTTTATTAAGTTGCTACTTATTTTTTTATATTTTTGTGAACAATACTTAAAAAAGAAAAATCTTAAAATGAAATCAACGATTCACGATTACCAAAAAAACAATTTTAAAAATATGAGTAAAAAAGCATTATTAATTATCGCATTTTCGGTTTCCATTGTTTCATGTAACAAAACTGCTGAAGTTAAAGAAGTAAAAACAGCTTATGTTGACACTGCTGTTTTAATGAAAGAATATACTGAGTCAGTAGACATTCAAGCAAAATACAAATCGAAAGCAGAAGAAAAAGGGAGACAACTAGAAGCTGAAGTAAATCGTTTTAAACAAGATGCAAGTAGTTTTCAAACACAAGCACAAGCAAATGGGCAAGCATGGGCGCAACAAAAAGGAGCTGAATTGCAAAAAAGACAACAACAATTAGAGTATGCTCAACAAGCACTTTCTCAACAATTGCAACAAGAAGGTGGCGCAGAAATGGATAGTTTAGTTCTTAATGTAAAAAAATTCATAAAAAATTACGGAAAAGAAAAAGGATATGCCTACATATATGGTTCTGGCGAGCCCGCTACTATTTTATACGCTGAAGATAAATTCGACATCACAAAAGAGATCGTTAAATTATTAAACGACAAGTACAAAGCTGCAGCCCCAAAAGAAGAAGTTAAAAAAGAAGAGGTTAAAAAATAATTTCAGCTTAGATAATATATAGAATGTCACGCTATTGCGTGACATTTTTTGTTAGATCAAATTATAAGATCTATTTTTAAGCCATTAAATTACACGCCAAATGCAATCCATTTCCGAAGCGGCAAAATATACTTTGCAATTCATCAATCAAACACAACGCTCCGTTTTCCTAACTGGGAAAGCAGGTACAGGTAAAACAACACTTTTGCGTGAAATAATACAAACGACTCACAAGAATACGGTTGTAGTTGCACCTACTGGAATTGCGGCTTTGAATGCTGGTGGCGTTACGATTCATTCTATGTTTCAGCTGCCTTTTGGCGGGTTTATTCCGGATAATTCAGCACCACAATTTTCCGAAAACACTAAATTTGAAACCAAAGCTACATTGCGTAGGCACTTTAGAATGAGTGGTTTGAAGAAATCGGTTATTCGAAATATGGAATTATTAATCATTGACGAAGTCAGTATGTTACGTGCTGATTTATTGGACGCAATGGATTATATGATGCAAACAGTACGAAAAAAAAGTAGTCCTTTTGGTGGTGTCCAAGTTTTATTTATTGGAGATTTATTGCAATTGCCACCCGTTATTCGGGATGAGGAATGGAGAACATTAAAAACATATTATAATGGTAAATTCTTTTTTCAT
This sequence comes from Flavobacterium cellulosilyticum, assembly GCF_004349355.1. Taxonomy (GTDB): domain Bacteria; phylum Bacteroidota; class Bacteroidia; order Flavobacteriales; family Flavobacteriaceae; genus Flavobacterium; species Flavobacterium cellulosilyticum. The sequence goes on from NZ_SMFK01000001.1 coordinate 707,961, forward strand.
TCGCATGTAGTGCAACAAAATCCACCTTTGTATATTGAATTGTCTAAAATTTTTCGGCAAACCGACGATACTTTTATTTCCATTTTAAATAATCTTCGCAACAACCAAATATCTGCTGCAGACATTCAATTTTTAAATCAATATGTAAAACCAGATTTCGATTTAAAAGCCAATAAAGGTTACATCACACTTACGACTCACAACAACAAGGCTGATTCTATGAATGCACAAGCTCTAAATGATTTGGAAGGAAATCTTGTGATTTATAAACCAGAAATCGTAGGCGATTTTCCAGATAAAATATTTCCGGTTGAAGAGCAGCTAAAACTAAAATTAGGAGCCCAGGTCATGTTTGTTAAAAACGATTTGTCGTTTGAAAAGAATTATTTCAACGGAAAAATGGGAATCGTTAAATCGCTTTCCAGTAAAGAAATTCTCGTTCATTTTCCTGATGAAAACAAAACCATTGAAGTCGAAAAATACGAATGGCAAAATATTCGCTACAAAGTAGATGAAACCACCAAGGAAATAGAGGAGGAGGTTTTAGGAACTTTTGTACATTACCCAATTAAACTCGCTTGGGCAATTACGGTTCATAAAAGCCAGGGGTTAACGTTTGACAAAGCAGCACTCGATGTTTCGCAAGTTTTTCTGCCAGGACAGGCATATGTGGCATTATCGCGTTTACGTTCCTTAAACGGCTTAATTTTGCTTTCTCCGATACGAATGAATGGTATTTCGAACGATCAAGATGTGATGGATTATTCGCTCAATAAAGCCTCCGAAGAATTATTGAAAAATTCTTTGCATTTTGAAACTAAGAATTTTATCCATAACTATTTGACAAATAGCTTTGATTGGGCCGAATTGGCTCAGGAATGGCGCAATCACAAATTCAGTTATGCTGATAATTCCGAGAGTTCGACTAAATCAAAACAAGCCACTTGGGCAGCAAAACAATTGGAAGCCATCGATACGATATTGGGTCCATCCCAAAAATTCATAATTCAATTAAATAAAATATTTGTTGCAGAAACAGTTGATTTAATTCATGTTTCCGAGCGTTTTCAGGCAGCCTATAATTACTTCATCAAACCATTGGATGACTTGGTTTTTGAAATTCTTTGGAAAATTGAAGAAGTAAAACGACTCAAAAAAGCCAAATCTTTTTATGACGAATTGATGGTTTTAGAAGAACTACAAACCAAAGCCGTTTTGCGATTAATGAAAGCCAAGTTATTAATTGAAACCGTTGTGGCAGGTGAACCTATATCCAAAGAAAAATTAACATCAAACCTAATAAAAAAATATATCGCTCATAAAACTGAAACTATTCAGGCGCAATTCAAGGAAATGAATATCACTTTGATTGATGATGAAGCGGATGCAGAACGCTATACCAAAAAGAAAAAAACGATAAAAGAACCCAAGAAGTCTACGATTCAAGAAACTTATGAATTGTGGATCGAGAAAAACACGATCAAGGAAATTGCTGCCATTCGAAAATTCACCGAAGAAACCATATTAGGTCATTTAACCAAATTGATTATTGCCAAAGCAATTAAAATTGAAGAGGTGCTGCCTGAGGATAAAATCCAGGAATTAACCGAAGCATTTTATGGTTACAAAGAAGAATCCGTTTCGCCACTAAAAGAGCAATATGGCGATAAATTCTCTTGGGAAGAGCTACGAATGTTCAAAGCGAGTTTGAATTAAAATAATTATAAGATTATCTTTAAGAGATTCTAACTGCACTCAAAAATATTGGTTAGCAGTTTTTTAGATTAGATAAAATGGTCAAAAATAGTTGGTAATTTTAAATTTTATAATCTTGCTTTTCTAATCGCATAATTTACTAAATACAAGCCACTTAAAGTGATGGCACCGCCAAGTGCAATCGCAAAAGTTAAAGATTCTCCAAAAATTAAAGCGCCAAACAACACTGCAACAATTGGATTGATATAAGCATAAACACTTGATATTTCGGGAGGTAGATTTTGTAAAGCATAAATAAAAGCAATAAAAGTTAACACTGACCCAACGATCACTAAATACCCAATTGCCCACCAAGAAATGGCAGGAATTGCAGTAATATTTACTCCTGTTCCAGTGGCACCTGTAACTGCCAATATAATTATGCTAGAAAGAAACATTTGCAATCCTAGACTGAAATAGGGATTAAAACTAGCCGCTTTTTTCTTGGTATATAAAGTTCCAAAAGCCCAAGTAATTGTAGCGATAATTGAAATACCAATTCCAAATCTAAAGTCAGGAATAAAAAAATCACTCAAATGTTCATAAAAAATAATACAAATTCCTCCAAAACTAATTGCTAATCCAAATACAGCCAATCGCGCTATTTTTTCTCCTCTAAACAAAGTAATGATAACAATCCATAACGGAAATAAAGCAGCTAAAATAGCTCCTAAGCCACTGCTTATGTACTTAACTCCCCAAGTGCTGAGCCCGTTGCTTAAAGCAAAATTGAGTATACTTAGTATAAAAATTGTTTTCCATTGTCTGCCTTTCGGCCAAGGTGCTTTTTTATAAATAAAGTAAGCAACGTAAAGTGATCCGGCGATTAATTGTCTAATACCTGCCAATTGTAAAGCGGGCATGTGTTTTACTCCTTCTTTTGAAGCGAGCCAAGTGGTTCCCCAAAAGAAGCTTACCCAACAAAGGGCTATTATGGGCAGGCCTATAGCGTTTATTTTGGTCGAAACCGCACTTTTTATTTTAGCTTTCACTTTATAAATTTGGTTCGGTAAAAGTATACTTTAAAACAGATATTATTTTGCCATTCAAAATTGTTTTTCCAACGGAATTGAACTCGTTTTTAAATTCAGGTAAATCAAGGTTTTTTTCTATGGCTTTTTGAGTATAATAATCCTTTCGACTCGGATGATAAGGAGTAACTGCGTTTAAGGTTTTCCCCCAACAATTTTGTTGTAGAATGGCTAGAATTACACCACTACAATCATTTTGATGAATTAGATTGATTGGTGCCATAGGATTGTCAAGATTCTTTTTTCCTGCTAGAAAACGGACTGGATGTCGATCTTCTCCAATCAATCCGCCGAAACGCAAAACAGTAGTTTTAAAATTCTGATTGGTTTGCAATAATTGCTCCGATTGCAATAATTGCCTGCCGCTTTCTGTATTTGGTAAGGGTATAGTTTCTTCCGTCACCATAGAATCACTGCCTCCATAAACCGAAGTCGAACTGATAAAAAGTACCTTTTCAACAGTTGATTTTTCTATATAAGGAATTATATTTTTGATTTTCTCAACGAATGTCCTCCTAAGTGGAGAGGAAGAACCTTGCTCTAAACTGCGAAGTTTTGGCGGAATGTCAATAATCAGAATCTTGGAATTTTCGAGAAATTTGTATGGATCACCATCGACTTTGTTTTCAGAAAGGGTAATTAAAAAAGGTTGAATTCCTGAGTTTTTCAATACTGAAAGCTTTTCACTCGAAGTAGTAGAACCATTTACTGAAAATCCATTTTCTAACATAGCTTTCGCCAAAGGCAAGCCCAACCAACCGCAACCTAAAATGCTAATCTGTTTCATCATTAAAAAATAAAGAACCCAAAAGTAGTTTAAATATACAGCATTTGAAAATGGTAACTCTTTAAGATTTCGTTCTTTTTCCTTGTTCCGTTAAAATAGTTGCTATAAAAGGTTTGGTGATATTTTCAATTTCATTTTCAGAAATTGTTAAGGCTTTGGGATCTTTGATAAGTTGCAACCATGGTTTTGGTGCATCAAAATTATAACTTCCAAAAACTACCACGGGAGTACCTTTAAATTTTACGTTTTCTTCATCTGCCAAAACCCATTGATCCGCCCATTCATATAAATATTTGGCATCTTTTTCTTGCAACCTTAGACACGAATGGGAGGCAGGATAACCCGGCAAACTGTATTGATGAAAACCAATACCTTCTTTGTTTTCTATATTAAAATTCCAAAGCAATTTCCATTCATCATCAACTGTGCTGATTGTTTCTTCTGCTTTCCAATTTGTAAAAAACAGTCCTGTAGGGGTTTTTGCCTTTGCTTTACCCATATTTGTTGGGCCAGTATAGGTTAAAACCCCGTTTTCATATGCAGCAAAAGTTTGAGAAGGGTAGGAAAAGAAAATTATTTTATCAATATTCTCTAAATAGGAAACTTGAAGAGGAAAAGGTAAATAAAAGGCAAGGTCACCAGTCATATCCTTTGGAATAATAATAGAATCTATTTTAGCAAAATTCTCATTATCAGTTCTATTTATAGCAATTACAATTTCTAGATTAGAAGGACTTTCATTTTTTTGCAACCATTTTTTAGTGCTTTCTAGAGTATAGGAAACAGACTTTGGTTCTTTTCGAACTGGTGCTTTTTTAACAATAACAGCTGTTTTTTCAGTATTGGTATCTTCAACTTTTTTACAGGAAAAAAATGTAAATGCAAATATAATTCCAAGTAGTACAATCGATTTTTTCATAACAAATTTCTTTAATGTAAAAATGATTCAATTATTAGAGTTAAGTGTTACACAATTATTGGAAATAGTTATAGTTTTTACGGTTGTGAAATGGAAAACCCAATTCAGTTAGGTAGTTAATGTTAGTCTGGGTGTTGGATTCACACTAGAAAATATTTCGTTTTTTTCTCAATATCATTATTTTATACTAAGTTTCTGCACTTCGTTTCACTTAAAATGATGGGACAATTATTAAAGACTTAATTCCTGATTTTTAAAAGTGAAAATTTACCTTATGAAGTCGTCTAATTTTTTATTTAAAATCTATTTTCAAGTATTGATTTCGCCTGAGACAAAGCCAAACTATCATAACCAAGAATACTCACAATTTTCACTTTGATATATTTTATAAAAAGATAAAACAGCCTACTAAAAATTTTTTATAGAGTGATTTTTTTGTTTTTTTGTAACTATTAATTATAACCATTATCTTATTCCTGTATCAATAGACACTTCAAGTACAGTAGTTTTATTACTACTTATCACTACTATTGCTGGTAAATTTTTGCCAAAATAGTGTTGCATATCAAGATCAACAACATAAGTTCCTATTGGGAGATCCACCTTATAATTACCATTTAAGTCGGGTTCAATTAATACAACTTTATTTTTCTTATCAGCTGTCCAGACAAAAACGGGCCAATTTTTGTACGTTTCTGAGGTTGGCTGGCATTCTGGTTTTGGAGGAATTGTTTCAACTGGGCAAAGAGGTCCAATTGTAATTTTTCCTTCTAAAAAACCTTTATCTGTATTTTGAGTTGAATCACAACTCAAAATCAATACCGTAATAAGCAGCAGAGATAATTTTATAATTAGTTTCATACCTTTTGGTTTTTAAATGTTATAATCTAAAAATCTGATAGCATAGTTTTTTCATTTTTTTGCTTCAATTCCTTTTAATTTTCACCATTAATGGTATCAGTTAATACGGGATTTAACAACGTATTATTTACTTCAATTGTATTGATGGGAATTAGCGATGGTGTTATTTTTTGTTGTAACAACACAGCATCAGTCAAAACAAAAGGGGTTGGCATCATCCAATTGGCTCGTTTAGAAATTGAAAATAAAGGATTGTTCAATAAATCAAAGGAGCTTTCTATTAGATGCATATCTAAAACACTGGATGCAGGAACATTAAATTCTAATTCTAGGGGTATTTGATCCACCACATAATAACTTAAAAGTAACTTGCCTTTTCGTTCGTATTTTGACGTTTTTTGACCTGTCAGCGACATGCCATTGGCTTTGAAGTTTTGAATAACAATATGTTCATTAGCAAAAATATCGTATCGATTGACTTTACGGTTAGGTGTAATTCGGATTTTTAAAAAGCGATTAGCGCCTACAAAACTGTCTTTTAAGAATTCAATAGTTGGTTTCGCTATTTTTTTCATTGGCGCATAGGCCATATAACTAAATCCAGATTTGTATTTACTTGGCAAAGGGAATGTGTTTATTTCATTTGCCGCTCTTGGATTTTGTCCTAAATATTCTTTTGTCCAATTATCAAGATTTGTATCATAAGTAGCCCAGTAGGATTTGTTTTTATCCGCGTCAAATAGATATACCAAACTATTCGATTTGGCTTTGCCCATTTCGTAACCGGAATAATAATGCGCTTTTGCAAAAAATCCAATTGCTAGAATAAACAAGATTATTGATGTCAACCCTTTTCGAACAAAAGATCCAAAAATGGGCAATAATAAACCAAAAGTTAAAACAGTTAATATGGCACTTCCAAACAGTACTTTTAATCCCAAACCTATTGGGAACATTTGTATAAAAGGGGCGATTAAGAGCAAAGCAGGAATACTTAAAAACAGGTTTAGAGTCCATTTTGATTTTTGGGTCAAAACAAAAGTCCCTAACATGATCAATCCGGCAAAAGCGGGAATAATCAAAAAACCACCCCCTTTTAGAAAAAATGCAAATCCTACATTGATGCAAATCCAAACAAATAATGGTCCTACAAAATGGTTCATTGTTCGCTTTTTGATGGAGTAATAATGGTAAAAAGCAAAACATATCGCTAAACTTAACAAAACGAAAGCTGCAATATAATTATGACCGTTATACGTAAAACCATTAAGTAAGTCATTGTATTGAGGATATAGCAGTAACAATGTTTTCCATCCCAAAAAAGCAATTAATCCAGATGCAATTAGAGACCCTAGTAGTGGAATGAATCCTTTCATAATTTCTTTGAAAGAAAGAATTCTTTTGCCAATTCCTACGAAAACTAAAAACAAGAGTAATACTAATGCGATAATTACCATTGGTAAAACCCAGTCAAAAGGGTAACTAATAATTGTAAAAGGAATGGTGAAATAAACCGCTTCATCATGAGTTTGTGTAGCGTTTAAATTGGCATTAGAAAAATAATTTAACAAAGGCATCAGATATTCTCCCTGATGTGACAATGAATTTTTCTCTAAATGATTGATGTCATCTTGAGCCGTATGATAATTATAATGATCATCTATAAATGCAAAATTGTAGCCTTGAATATTACCTACTTCTCTAAATACGGTTAAATCAGTAAAGTTGGGCATCAATTTATAAATGCTATAAAACAGAGAATTTGATACAGGATGCAAAGTGTGGGCAGCCTCAAATTCTTTTGCCAAACCAGCATTCCCTGAATTAGTTTCCATAAACATATAACTTGGACCAGAAGAGCCACGTGCTTCAAAATTGATCACCAATCCCACTTCTTTTGCCCAGGAATGCTGTGTTACAAAAAGCGTGGCACCGTTTAATCCCAATTCTTCTGCATCCGAAAACATAATAATAATATCATTTTTGTGGACTGTTTTATTGTACACAAAAGCACGAACACTTTCTAGTATTGCTGCCACACCAGAACCAGCATCACTGGCACCTAGAGAATAAGAATTAGGTGCGCTATCATAATGGGAAAGCAACATCAAAGCTTTGTTACTATTTGCGCCTTTTATTCGAGCCAATATATTCTTGCTTTTTGTCAAGATTCCCTTTTCAGTGAAAGAATAGCCTTCCTGAACGGATGTTTCCAAACCCAATTTTTGTAATTCTATTTGAAGATAATTGGCTACTTCATCGTGATATTCAGAACCTACATAATGAGGTTTTTTAGAAATAATTTTTACTTGTTCGATTGCTCTTTTTGTCGAAAACTCCGAAAGTGGTATATCACTATTGGATATCAATTGAGGCTTCATTGTTATGAAGACAAAACCAAGTGTTCCAAGGATAAATAATACGGATAAAATTGAGGGATAATTTTTTTTCATGACTAAAGATTTGGGATCTAAATTTCTTTTTTGACAAGCATATAATATTCATCCTCTAAAACGCGATAACCTTGATCGTAAACGAAATAATAGCGGTTTCCGGTTTTAGTTTCTAAAATATTGGTAAAAAACTCAAAATCAAATCCTTTACTCAATAATTTTGCTCTGGTTGTTTTGCCCTTTCCATCCACATTCAATGCCGATAGAATGCGGTAATTTTTTCGCAATTTGTTGTTCACATTGCGCATAAAATTAGTGCTGTCTTTATTAATTTTGTTGTTGTAGGCATTTCGACAACCATCACTACAGAATTTTTTGTCTTCCCGACCTACAAGCTTTTCTCCACATTCCAGGCAGTTTTTCATTATTTTACTTTTTTAATCTCATATAAATCTTTTCTACGATCTTTAAGGATTTTCACACTTCCGTGTTCATGTAATTCTTTTAATAAATCTAAATCGACATCTACAATTAATGTCATCTCCGTATTTGGAGTTGTTTCTGCTTTGATACCGTTACTAGGAAAAGCAAAATCAGCAGGGGTAAATACCGCCGATTGTGCGTATTGGATATCCATGTTATTTACTTTTGGTAGGTTGCCAACACATCCTGCAATAGCAACGTAACATTCGTTTTCAATCGCTCTAGCTTGGGCACAATGTTTTACTCTAGTGTAGGCATTTTGAGTGTCAGTCAAAAAGGGTACGAATAAAATATTCATTCCCTCGTCCGCCATTAATCGGGATAATTCAGGAAATTCGACATCATAACAAATTACAATTCCAATTTTTCCACAATCGGTATCAAAAGTTTGTATGTTATTTCCGCCAGTTATACCCCAATGGAACACTTCATTTGGAGTTATGTGTATTTTGGTATAGGTTTCGTAAGTACCATCTCTTTTGCATAAAAATCCAGAATTGTACAGCGTACCATCAACTAAATGGGGCATACTACCTGTAATAATGTTGATATTATAGGATATGGCCAATTCTTGAAAACGGATTCGAATGGGTTCAGCATATTTAGCTAATTCTCTTATTGCATCCGCTTCCGACAAATGGTTGTAATCCGCCATTAAAGGAGCGATGAAAAGCTCTGGGAAAACGGCAAAATCACTTCCATAACCAGAAACAGCATCAATAAAAAATTCGGATTGTTCGAATAAGGCTTCTAAATTAGCAAGCGAACGCATTTGCCATTGTATCAAGCCCAATCGGATTATACTTTTGTCTAGGTTAATTATTTTGGGACTTTCGTCATAATAAATATTATTCCATTCCAATAAAACGGCAAATTCTTTAGAGAGTTTATCGCCTTCTAAGTAATTTTTCATTACACGTAACACATGGAAATCATTACTCAACTGAAAAGAAAGAACAGGATCGTGTAATTCTTTTCTTTTTACTTTTTCGATGTATTGTTTGGGTGTTAATTCTGATGCGTATTTACCATAATTTGGAATTCTTCCTGCAAAAACAATTGATTTTAGATTTAATTGTTCGCAAATTTCTTTTCTCGCTTCATACATTCGTCGCCCTAATCGCAACCCACGGTATTTTGGATGTACAAAAACATCAATTCCATAAAGCACTTCTCCCTTAGAGTTATGTGTTGAGAAAGTAAAGTTTCCTGTTATTTTTGCGTAATCGTGGTTTTTATCTACAATACTTTTATTTACGATTAATGATAAAGCGGAACCTACAACCATACCATCGACTAAAATGACGAGTTGACCATCGGGAAATATTCGTAAGAGATTTTTAATATGGGATTCTTGCCAATGTGAATCTATCATACCAGGATAGGCTTCTATCATGGAATCTTTCAATTCTTTATAATCTTCAATTCTTAAATTTCGTAACTCTACTTTATTAATTTCTGTTTGCATAAAAAGTTTTTAATTTGAACGAAGATAGTGAAAATAATATCCATTTACAAACGGTTACAAATAATTACAACCGAAAGTAAGTAGTAATCAACCGAATAACTTTCGATCTAGGTCGCATCTTTGCCCTGTTGATTAGATAGAACATCTCAACAAAATAGATACAAACAACAATTTAAAAATTACACGCCATGAATGCAATGAAAAACACAGTACAGTTAATTGGAAACGTAGGAAATGATCCAGAAATCAAAAACCTTGAAGGTGGACGTAAACTAGCTAATTTGACTATCGCCACAAACGATAGTTACAAAAACGACAAAGGAGAGAAAGTAGAACAAACGGAATGGCACAAAGTAGTTGCTTGGGGGAAAACTGCAGAAATCATTGAAAAATATGTAACCAAAGGCAAAGAAATCGCTATTGAAGGAAAATTGACTCACAGAAGTTACGAGGATAAAAACGGTGAAAAACGATATATTACGGAGGTAATAGTAAATGAAGTGTTGTTACTTGGGAAAGCCTAATACAGTTTAGCGTAAATTTAAAATGCCCTCTTTTCGGAGGGCATTTTTGAATTTATTAATTTAAATCGAATTTTGGACATCGGTCACAACGCTTCTTTTCCCCTTTTAAATATTTATCACAACATTTCGATTTGCAGTTTTCTACAGTCGAAATGTCTTTAAGGTGTTTTTTCTTTTTGTTCTTTTTTTTCTCTTTTCCTTTTGTACTCAATTTGTAAGGTATTAAAAACTAGTACAAAGGTATGTTATTTTTATCTATTCTAAATAAAAATAATGTGAATATTTGAAATTTTAGTTAAAAAAAAAGGTTGTACTATGGATGGAAATGAAATCTAAGGAATTCGTTTAGGAGCCACAGTTATCATTTGCTGAATATCTCTATCAAATAAATACAAACCACCTTTATCATCTCCAATTAAATTGATTTTGTCTAGAATGTTTTTTGCAGTTGCTTCTTCTTCGATTTGTTCGGAAACATACCACTGCAAGAAATTATGAGTCGCATAATCTTTTTCAGAAAAGGTGATGTGTACCAATTCGTTAATAGAATCTGAGACAAATACTTCATGTTTGTACAATTCTTCAAACATTTCTTTGAATGTTTTGTAATTGTTTCTTGGTGCTTTTAATGCTGAAATTTCAGCACTTGCACCACGTTCGTTTACGTATTTTATAAGTTTTAGCATGTGGATGCGTTCTTCCTCGGATTGAGCATACATAAATTGTGAAATTCCTTCAAGCCCATGTATTTCAGCCCAGCACGCCATTGAAAGATAGGTTTGTGAGGATTCGGCTTCGATGCGAATTTGTTTGTTTAAAGCGACTTCTATATTTTTTGATAGCATAACTTTGTGTTTTTAGTAAAACTACAAAAAATATTAATTTATTGATTCTTGAATGCAACTAATTAATACAACTTTAGCAAAAATATAAAGAGGTTTTTTTTAAACAAACAATGCTTTCAATTCTGAAGCATCTTCGGGTTTCATTTTTCCAGCAAGAAGCAAACTCAATTGTTTTCTTCTCAAAGCATCATCATAACGATGTTTTTCGAGTTTGGTTAAAGGGTCAATTTGAGGAACTTCAACTGGTTTTCCGTTTTCATCCACCGCTACAAAAGTATAAATGGCTTCATTTGACTTAATTCTTTCTCCTGATTCACGATCTTCAACCCATACATCGATATAGATTTCCATAGAAGTTTTGAAAGCTCTTGATACTTTAGCCTCAATAATAACAACACTTCCCAGCGGAATGGATTTGTTGAAAGCCACATGATTTACTGAAACAGTTACGGCAATTCTACGCGAATGTCTTCCTGCAGAAATACTTGCTGCACGATCCATTCGGGCTAGCAATTCGCCACCAAATAGATTATTCAACGCATTGGTTTCACTCGGTAAAACTAAATCAGTTAATATGGTCAACGATTCAGAAGGATGTTTTGGAGTCATATTTTGAAGTCTAAATATTTTTTGACACTAAGAAACAAAGTAGCAAAGTTTTTTAAATTTTTATTAAAAATTGCCATTGAAATTGCCATTGAAATTGATTTTTTCTAATTCAACCAATATACCGCCATAACGGCTGGAATAAAATAAAGTACGATAGTTCTTGCGCCATCATAATCTTTTGCCATTCGTTGTCCGAAAAGCATCATTAACAAAGAAATACACGAAAAAACAGCTCCGTATAATCCGAATGTTCTTCCGTTGCTAACAAATAATTCAATTGCACCAACAACGCATAATACTCCCGAAATTAATTCTAATACCAAAAGGTGTAATAAGGCTAAACGAACTAACTTTTTGAGGCGAGTTTCGGCAAAATGTTCTTTCATGAAATCGAGATTTTCTTTCCAATGAAACAATTTGTCATAACCAGATTGTATAAAGGTTATGGCCAAAAAAACTAAAATTAAAATAGAGGCAGCATTGTTCATAGCTTATTTTTTATGGATTAAACGGGTCAGTTTTATAGATAAATCGGTTAGGATTATTTTCGCATTTCCGTTGCGTTCAATATGGTAAATAGCATCGGATAATTCCTGAAATATTTCATGGATATTATTACCATTGACAAAAGGTGCAAATTTAGAGATCGAAAATTTTTCGACTGTTGGTTCTAGATATACTAAACTTGGTGATTCATAATTATACATCAAGGCTTGACGAAATAAATCAATACAAAATTGCAAGAATTTCTTTTGAGTTTCTCTTCCTAATGCAGCAATTTGTTCACTCCAACTAATTAAATCAGCAATTACCGCAGGATTTCCTTTGGCTTTAAAAGCGGCTCGAACCCAAACGACAAACCATTGTTCAAAAGGAAATTCATCGCTGTCATCTTTTAGTAAATGCAAAGCTTTGTTGTAATTTCCTTGTGCTTGGTGGGCGATTTTCGCTGCTATTTTTGGTTCAATTTCTTCACGAAAAACTAATCCATCTGCAATGACTTGCTCACTCAAGCCGTTGAAATGTAGTACTTGGCAACGAGAACGAATCGTTTGAATTATATCCTCTTCATTTTCCGATATAAGTATAAAAACTGTTTTTTCTGGGGGCTCTTCCAATAATTTTAACAATTTGTTAGAAGCGGAAATATTCATTTTATCGGCCATCCAAACAATCATAATTTTATAACCGCCTTCGTATGATTTTAATGATAATGATTTTAAAACTTCCTGTGCATCATCAACCCTAATTTCGCCTTGTTTATTTTGAACCCCTAAAACGGAATACCAATCGAATAAACCGCCGTATGGGTTTTGGGTTATAAACAATCTCCAATCTGCAATGAAATCAATACTTTTGGGTTTTTTGTCTACTTTTTCGGTAGATACTGTAGGATAAATAAAATGTAAATCGGGATGCGAAATCTTTTGGAATTTAAGATTGCAACTTTCGTTTGCCCCAAAATTTTCTCCATTCTGATTGCTACATAAAATGTATTGAGAATAAGCAATTGCCATCGGTAAAGTCCCACTTCCTTCTGGTCCAATAAATAATTGCGCATGAGGAATTCTACCTAAATCGGCACTTCGAGTCAAGTGGTTTTTGATGTAATCCTGTCCTAAAATTTCTGAAAACTGCATTAGGCAAAGATAGCAGAAATTGGTTTAGTCTAAAATTTTGGATAATAAAGTTTCAAGTCTTGATGTTTGAAATTTAGACAAAAAAAAGGGGTTCAAAATTGTAATGTAAATATTTGACCAGGACTGCTTTTAGGAAGTTTAAAATGTCCGGAAGAGGCTTTCAAAAGCGTAGATTTACCATCAATATCCAATTGTATTTTTTTTGCTTTAGTGTAATTAACAAACATCGGTTTTCCGGTTATATTCAAAATTTTAGCATTTTCTAATGTTCCGTTTTTCCAAGTCATTTCGATTTGAGCTCCGTTTTTGGCAATAATACCTTTGATTGTTCCCTCTTTCCAAACAGATGGCAAGGCAGGTAAAAGATAAATAGCATTAGTATTGCTTTGCAACAACAATTCCTGAATTCCTGCTGCTGCTCCAAAATTTCCATCGATTTGAAATGGTGCGTGAAAGTCAAATAAATTAGAATAGGTGCGTTGTGCCAATTGGTATCTTAATAATTCCAAAGCTTTGTCGCCTTGTTGTATGCTAGCCCACATCAAAAATTTATTAGCAATTGACCATCCCGTTGCATCATCACCGCGTTTTTGCAAAACAATTTGAGCTCCTTTTTGAAATTCGGGAGTTTGCGGATTGATTAAATTTCCAGGATACAGTCCCACTAAATGGGAAATATGTCGGTGATTGGGATCTCCCAAATCTTTGCCGGTTGCATCCTTATTGTAACTTGTTTCTTGGCTCCATTCTTTAATTTGACCGTCGGTTCCAAGTTCTACGGGTTTTTCCAGATTTGTTCTTAATTCGTTCCAAACTTTTTGCTTTTTCAGATCGATGTTTAAGATTTTTGCCGCTTCCAAAGTGTAATCCAAAAGTCCGGCAATTAATTGAAGGTCATATTTAATTCCCGTTTGATAAGGGCCGTGTTCTGGTGATCGCCCTTTACCAGTGGTGTAAAAATAACCTTTGGGATATTGTTTTAAATTAGCTGTTTTTACTTTATTGCCATTGAGATAAGCTGCATAAAAATTAGCGGATTTACGTAATATTGGGTATAATTGATTAGTCAACCATTTCTTGTTCTGACTGCGTTGGAAAAGATCCCAAAGATTGTACATCAAAAAGGCGGTATTTCCCGGCGACTGAATACTTGTCGAACCTGTTAAATCCGTTTGCCCGTTGATGGATTGTTTGGTATGCATTACAAAAACGCCATCTACAGTTTCATTTTTGGAAGGTTCAAAAACAATGTTTTTGTTTTTATCCAAATGATAAGACGAAGGAGTAACATTGTACATATTTTGAGCGGTCAAAGAGCCGGCAGGTATTTGTGATTCAATCCAGTTGGCAAGAGCTTTTCCACTATCAATAAGATTGGCTCCGCCAGCAAACCAATAGTTCATTTCTAAATTAATATTGATGCAATAAGTTGAACCCCAAATCTCAGCAACAGATTGATTCCATTTTCCTTGCAAAGTTGCTGGTAATGTGTTTTCGCGCGAGGAAGCAATCATTAAATAACGCCCATATTGATAAAATAATTCTTCCAAGTTGGTGTCTAAACTATCATATTCGGTTTTTGGATAAGAAATACTTTCTCCTGATTTTATTGCTTTGATCACTTTGGCGTAAGCAGCAACTCGTTCATTGGTAGGAATTGGTTTTGATGCAGTCTTATTACCTAAACTAAAAGTTACTCGATTAAATAAAGCTTGATAATCGGCGATGTGTTCTTTTTTTAGTTCTTCATACGTTTTGTTATTCGTGTTGGCGAGTCGTCCTTCTGCTTTTTGGATGGCAAATTCTAAACCATTTTTGTGCTTGAATTGAGGTATTTCTAGATTTACTTTTCCATCATCGTTGATGCTAAAAGCATTTGGATCATAATCTGTTGCCGAAGTGATAAATATAGTAACTCCAGTTGCGTTTTTAACTTCAACATTGCCGTAATGGTCTACAATTTCACCATCATCGGCAATTACTTTTATTATGGTGCAATATTCTAAATCCGACGGCTGGTTATAAGTAGCTTTTCCTCCTCCGGTATAAGGTTCGGAATCTTTCAGTTTGCCTGTTATGGTAACAATTCCATTATTAACTTGAATATTTCCGGGATGTGCAGATATTGGTTTTACGTTAAAATTCAACGCTTTTGCTTCATCGGCAGTGTATCGCAAAACGATAACTTTGGCGAGATAACTGGCGAAATATTCCCTTTTATAATTGACCTTTTTATATTGGTAACGAACAGAAGATACAGCTGTGTTTATATCTAAATCTCTGTAATAATTCAAGATATCAGGGTTTTGTGGCAAGTTAAAATCTACAAAAATATTTCCGCTGTTCATAAAACCGTTAATGCCTTCCCCCATTTTTTTGTTTACATTGTCTGAGGGAACTTTTTCCTGCACGCCTCGATAACCCGCTGCCCAAAAGCTTTCTTCGTTAAATTGGATATGATCTTTTCCAGGCATTCCAAAAAGCATTGCGCCTAAATAACCGTTTCCTATAGGCAATGCTTGTTCTTCCCAATCTTTTCCGTCTCGGTCATAAATAGTAGCTTTTGGGTCAAAAGCACCTGTTTTATACCACAATAAATTATCTTGTTTTCTTACTTGATAAGAATCATCATAAAGGTAATTTACATTTAATTTTATGGTGTTCTCAACTCCAGGATCAATACCAGCAGGAACTTTTTCTGGGTTCATCACTCCGGGACCGTTTCCGTATTTTGGGTGTGTAATCCAGTTGGAATAGATGGGGATTCCTTTATAACTTCCGCTTTTGAAATCCGCTGTAAAAAGATTTTTTCCTGCTTTTGAAATTAATGTAATGCGTAAAAATTCGGCTTGAGCCAAATCTATCGCCTTTTCGAATGAAATAAATTGATAACCTTCTGGAAATTTATTAAAATCTATAGTTGTTTTTATTTGATTAATCTGTTTTCCTTTGGTATCGAAAGCTCCCAAAGTAAGTCCTGCTTCAGACCAATTTTCAGTTTTTACATTTTTAAATTGTATTCCTAGAATTCCCGTGGCATCTTTTAAATTGGTTAATCCGCCTTGTAAAACTACACCAATAACCGCACTTTTATTTTCTTTTGGTGTTTGGGCAAAAGTTATACTCGAAATAAGAAAGATAAAGGCAAAGCTTGGAAAATAATTTAAAAAGTCTTTCATTTGAAATGAGGTTGTGAATTAAGGTAATTTATAAATTTGTTCCATTTCTATCCATTTTTCACCAGCTTTGGCACTTGGAGGAGCTTGTTGAAATTGCCACATCAGTTTTTCCCATTCTTGTACTTTTGGATTGGTGGCATCCATTTTTTGTTTGCGTTCTGGAGTATAGGTTTTGTCCACTTCCATAATCATAAACAATCGATTGGCAACGATATAAATTTCCATATCAATAATTCCTGCATCTTTGATGCTTTTAGTGATTTCAGGCCAAACTGCTTCGTGGTACTTTTTATATTGCTCTATTAATTTTGGATTATCCGCTAAATCACAGGCATAACATATTTTTCTTGAAGTCATAAATTTAAGTTTTTAAATTAAATTGCCTTTATATAATCTCCAAAACATTAGCATATGAAGCTTCTGGTTTCTGACTTGGAAAGTATACTTCAAGAGTATCTGAATTTTGTTTAAACTTCAATTTTTCTCCTGTACTCACCAGTTTTATCTGTGTGATTTTATCTGTATGATGTGGGCTTGATTTCCCTAGACTTTTAATAATTGCAGTACCGCTTTCAGGCCAAGCCATTACAGTTGTATAAAGTGTTTTGTCTTTTTGTGCAAAACGAATATCTTCTGATGTGTAAGGTTTTCCTTTTCCTTCGTTAAAACCTTGAGCAGTCAATGCTCCTGCACTTTCCTGTTGTGGGCCTTCGCCAAATATTTTCCATGGACGGGTTCCATAAATACTTTTGCTATTTAATTTCATCCAAACACCTATTTCCGTAACAATATCACGCTCTAATTCATCGATACTTCCATCTCCTCGCACAGGAATATTAAGCATCAAATTTCCATTTTTACTAACCACATCTATCAGTGTATGAATAACTGTTTTAGCCGATTTGTAACGTTTTCTATTGTAAACATCTCTATCATAGTGCCAGTTTCCAAGGCAAGTATCTGTTTGCCAAGGCAAGGGTTCAATAGCATTACTTTGGCCTTTTTCAATATCCCAAACTATGGCCTTTTTTTGTTGTTCATCTAATATTTTACCAGTAATTACTGCCTGAACAGCGTTGTTTTTTTGGAGACTTTTATTGTACATGTGTGCCGTGATCCGTAAACCTGCATCACTCACTGGCCAAAGCGGTACTGCAGTATCATCAAAATAAATCATATCAGGATTGTACTTATCAATCAAATCAATGGCTCTATCATGAAATTTTTCTATGTAGCGTTCCGAAGGTATTGAAGCACCGTCTTTCCAGTCCCATTGACTGTGTACAGATGACCTATCAGAAGGTTTTGTACTTAATGGATGATTTTGTACATACAAATCTTGAGGATCTAAACCTTCCCACCAAGTTCCTTTTCCATCAACCTTAGTCAATTTACCATCATAAGGAACACCTGCAAAAGCACCATCTTTATCTGCACCCTGAGAAGTATCAAACCAATTCCAAGCATGAGCCGCATGAACACTTACTGCAAATGGAAGACCAGCTTTTCGCGCGGCTTTTTCCCATCCGCCAATAATATCCTTTTTAGGTCCCATTTTAGTCGAATTCCAATTGGGTTGGTATTTACTGTCATACAAATCCAAATTATCATGGTGATTGGCCATTGCCATAAAATATTTTGCCCCAGAGTTTTTGTATAAATTCACCAATTCTTCTGGGTTCCAATTATCAGCTTTCCAAACATTGATGATATCTTTAAAACCAAATTTGGATGGATGTCCATATTTTTCGACATGAAATTTATACTGTCTTGAACCTTCCTGATACATGCCACGACCATACCAATCTCCAGCTTCAGGTTCACATTGAGGTCCCCAATGTGCCCACATTCCAAATTTAGCGTCCCGAAACCAATCGGGCACTTGATATTTGCTCAAAGAATCCCAATTTGGTTCAAAAAACCCTTTAAAAGCAGGAGTATTAAGAATTGTAGATTGACCTAACAAAGGAGACAAATAAAGTCCAGCTAAAGCCGACACACCAAGTTTTAAAGCATTTCTTCTGTCCATTTTTTTATGATTTGAATACTAATTTATACATTTCCGATTTATCCAATTTATTTTAATGTTAAATTTTGTTCTAAAAATAACCTTAAAGTAATTTTATAACAACAATTTTCCATGTAAATTTGATTATTAGTTTTTTTAACCTTTAATTTTTGAATTTATTAAAAACAAATATAACTTAGTCGCAACTAATCATTTTTATTCAAAAACGATTTTTTTTTATTCAAAAACGATTTTTTTATAATTTAATGTTATTATGGCAAAAAACACTTTTAAACATTCATTTTCCTTATTACACATTGATTATGTGAAACTTAACAACAACTGGAATTTCAATAATGTAATTAGTCCGTATTATCGACTGTATTACATCGATGAAGGTATGGGGTCCATTTCAAACAGTTCGGATAAATTTATTTTAGAACCCGGTTACTTATACCTGATTCCAAGTTTTACCATTTGCAATTTGAATTGTGATGAATATTTGAGTCAATATTTTATTCAGTTTTTTGAGGAAACACCAGATGGAATTTCGTTGTTCAATCAAAATAGAAATGTGATCAAATTAGTCGCTACCGAAACTGATATTGTTCTTATCAAGCAAATGTTGTATCACAACCCAAGCAGAGGAATTAACCGTTCAAACAATCCAAAAGTGTATGAAAAAGAAGTGTATTACAAGGAATATCAATCTCTTAACAATGAACTCAAACCGTATCTAAAGTTTGAAAACCAAGGAACATTATTTCTTTTGATTTCTAAGTTTTTAAACACTAAAAATTTCAAACAAAACACTCCTCAAAGTACGCCCTCAAAAATTTTGGATACTATGAGTTATGTGCAACTCCATTTAGATGAAAATCTAACTGTGGCGGAATTAGCCAATAGAGTCAATCAGAATCAAGATTATTTTTCAAAACAATTTCTGATTCATACTGGGCAAAGACCTTTAAATTATATTCATGAAAAAAAGATAGAAAGGGCACAATACCTCATTGCCACCACTGATAAAACATTCTTGGAAATCGCTATGGATACAGGATTTTCTAATTTACCTCACTTTTCAAAAGTATTCAAACAAATGGTTAGCCTGACTCCGGGAGAATACCGTCATCAAAATTGTCATTTGAAATAAATATTTTTGGTGTTTTCTAATGCTTTCTTACTCGAACAGAGGTATAAATTTTTTTTAAAAGAGTTATTGAGATTATCAATTTCAAATATTTTCTTTTATGGTGTTGAATTTTTGCTGGTGTCATGTATTAAATTAGTTGCCGTAAGAATCTACTTTGTCAGGCAGGTTTTTTAGTTTTTAAAATAACTATTAAAAATAGTAGTATTCGACAAAAAGTATAATTTATAAAACAATTCTTTAAAATTATAATATATACTTATAAGTGTCGAAAAGTGTAAATTTAAAATTATTATTTTCAATTTCCATAACTAATTCAGTTATAACACCCTCGACAAAACACAGATTTATCCGATAAAAAACAATATAAAATTCATTTTGTAATCTTTTTGGCTTAAAAAACCAATTTATTTTTGATTTTATAGATTTTAATTATATATATTTGTTTTATAACTATAATATAGATTCAAATGATGAAAAGTAAAAGTTTAATTTTTAGTGTTATTTTGATAATAATCTTTAATAGCATCAATGCTCAAAATAAAAATTCAAAAGCACCACAAAGTATAATAAGTAAGTCCGCAAATATTAAGAAATATTATGATCTAAAAGAATTACAAGAGCTTAATAAAGGGCAATTAATAGAATTGTATACTGAGCGTATGAAAGTTCTTGTAAAGACATTACCTTATATCGCCTTAGCTACAAAATCAGGAGTGACAATGGTAGATTTAGGCATACCCGTAGATTCTCAAAACAAAAAAAACTTTGAAAATCAAGAAAAAGCGATTGAAGATTTTATTGAATCAATGGTTAGTTTTCAGACAAATATAATGCCTTACTCTGATAAAAAAAATCTAATTACAGCTATTATATTTTATGAAAGCACATTAAAATCTTGGTACGAATTAAGAGAATCCAATGAGTAAAAAATAACTAAATGCGTTTTTTTACTTTTATTTTATAAAAATAGTTTAGCAATAAATAGGCTTTATTTTCAACTTATCATAATTACAATCTAAAATGGATGATAACAAAAAATAAATAATAACAAAATGAAAAGTTTAAATTTAATATTTATCACATGAAAAATTCTACTCTAATTATAGGTATACTTCTCTTAGTCTTTTGTGGCGCAAATGCACAACAAGAAAAAGGAATTGTAGGGCTTACAAACTGGTTAAACAAATGGACAGAATTCAACCCTAATAAAGTGGAATATGGTGAAGCGAATCAAATATTAGCAGGAAATATCTCTGAAAATACTAAGTTGTACAAAAAAAATATTTATGAATTACAAGGCAATGTATTTGTAACCAAAAATGCAACTCTAACCATTGAGCCTGGAACGATAATAATTGGTAATTATGAATCTAAAGGAACATTAATAATCACAAAAGGGGCAACATTAATTGCTGATGGCTTGGAAACCGATCCAATTATATTTACTTCTAACAGAAGTATAAAAAAGGCTGGAGATTGGGGTGGAATAATTATTCTAGGGGATGCACCAACCAATAAATTTGGCAACCTAGCTAGTTTAAGTTATGATTTAGATCCAGTTTTATCCCTTTATGGAGGAACTAATTCTGATAGTAATTCTGGTGTTTTAAGATATGTTAGAATAGAATATGCAGGGAAAAAAATAAAAGGAAGTAGTAATTTTAATTCACTTTTATTGGCTGGAGTAGGGAAAAAAACAATAGTAGGAAACATAATGGTAAGCTTTTCTGCCGGAAATTCCTATGAAATTGATGGAGGAGAGCTTAGTTTAGACAAGCTGATTTCTTATAAGGCTATAGCCAATGATTATAAATTTAATTATGGAACACAATGTTTCATAAACAATTCGCTAGCTATTCGGTCTTCTTATTTATCAAGTAACACGGGTTCAAGATGTTTAGATATCGCTTCTTATACTAAAAAAGAAGAAGTAAATTTCACTAAAAAACAAACATTCGTTACTGCGACAAATTTAACATTAATTAATAATAGCAATAATTTAAGTGCGGATATTCAATCGGGTTTAGTTAAAGAAGCCGTATATATTGGAGAAAACACTAACCTTGAATTTAAAAGAACGGTTATTTCAGGTTTTAATCCAGCAATAGTATTGAATTCTGAAATTGAAATTAATGATGAGCATTTAAATAAAATAAAATTAGAAAAAACTTATTTTAATTTATGTAAGGGGAACATATTTTTAGAATACAATTCTAATAACGAGGATTTAGAAAATTGGTATGGAAATGCTGCCTTTTCTAATGTTTACTCTCAAGCGGAAAATAACGAGACATTTGTGGATTCTTTTAATAATAAAAGTCCAGATTATAGATTGAGAATGGGTAGAATAACAGTATCAAACGATGACTAATAACCTCTTTTTGTATGGAATAAAATTATATTAAGAAATAGCTTTTGGGGGAGCAATTAAAACTATTGCGTATGATATGTATTTTAAAAAAGCTTAAATGTACAAGTGTTGATAATTTAAAAAAGATTATAATTATTATATTACTATTTTTAACATGCAACAAGGTGGTATATTCTCAATCTATAATTCCTCAGAAATTACCTTTTGTTAAAATTTGTGCTCAATCTGATTTCAATACTTTTGAAGCTAATTTTAAATTTTCAGGATTTCCCGCTTTGACTACATTTTCAATTGAACTTTCAGATGACAAGGGGAGTTTTTCGAACCCGATATTGACTACTATAATTTCGATTGTAAATGTTTCTGCTTCAGAAAAAGTAATTTCTTTTACAGTACCTACTACCTTAATCGGTTCTGAAACATATAAATTAAGAGTTAAAAGTTCAACAGGAATTAGTAGTAATGAATTTAGTTCGTTTGACCTTAAAACTTCTTTTCCGGCTTATTATAAACCGTTTTCACAACCTTTTTACATTAATAATCAGCTACCAAATGCAAGTTTTTGTAATGGAGGAAATATGACTCTTGCAATAGATAATCCTACTCCAAATAAACCGGGTTCTTCACCAGCAATTTTTCCAGAATTAAAATACAAATGGTACAAAAATAACCTATTGATGTCAGGGGAAAGAGCTAGTTCATTAAATGTAAACGCTGTTGGTATTTATCATGTAGAAATAGATTATGGTTCCTGTTCAGATGCTAATTTTCGTTCTCAAGACGTAACGGTTAGTACAAGTTCTGGATCTTTTTCTACAATAACCTCTAGCCTATCCAACCCATTATGTTTTAACGCTGGTGCAACTACATTAACTGCATCAACGGGAAAATCCTATTTGTGGAAAAAAAACAATGTAGTGATTTCGGGAGCAATTGGTCAAACCTATCAAACCAATTCAGCAGGTAGATATACTGTTGATATAGATTATGGTGGATGTAAATCTACCGGAACAATTGATTTGGAAGTTTTTAAAATGACAAGTACAATCGATATTCCAGAAAAAAGTACAATAAGTGAAGGTAGTTCAAAAACGGTGACTGTAACCACAAATGCATTGAATCCAGAGTATAAATGGTATTTAAATGGAGTTTTAATTCCTGGAGCTGCATCAAGCTCTTATACCCTGACTGGCATAGGGAATTATAAAGTTAGTACAACTCAAACTTCAGGATGTTTTACTACAAACGAAATGCTATTTACAATAAACACGATTGTAGATACAAACTCAATTGACATTCCAAATTTAATCAGTCCAAATAACGATGGAATAAATGATCTTTGGATTATTCCACAAGAATATATTAGTGGAACTAAAACCCAAGTTGTTTTGATGAATTCTTTTGGTGAAATAGTATTAAAAACGGATGATTATCAAAATAATTGGCCGGAAAATGGGATGAATTTAAAAAACACAAATTCTGTCTATTATTATATCATTACTTCTCAAGGGGGTAATGTAAAAAAAGGTTCAATAACTATAGTAAAATAAGATGAGTAGGTGTTTTATAGTTATATTAGTATTTTTCTGTACGATGCAGATGGTTTATTCTCAAGAGGATGGAATTGTTGCGTTTACACTCCCGGTTAGGAATTCATTGAAATTTAATAAATTTATTATAAATCCCACTTTTAGTTTTGTAAGAGAACAAAGTCCTGTGCTAAGTTTGTATAGTAAAAAACAATGGGTACAATTTGACAATGCACCTCAAACTTTTTTGTTTAGTTATTCAGGAAGAATTTTAGAAAATTCGGGAGCGTCACTTGGATTTTTTCAGCAAGATTATGGTCTTTTAACTACTTTTGGCGCAGTTGCAAATTTCGCACAGAACATTACATTGCAGGAAGATAGTAACCTGACATTTGGATTAAATTTAGGATTCTACAAAAGCGGATTAAATAAAGGCAAAGTAATTTCTAACTATCCAGATCCTTCATTAGAAAACATCCCAGCAAATTCTTTATTTACCGTAAATCCAGGAATAAATTATGGAACCGCCTTTTTTGATTTTGGGGTATCTATGAATAATCTTATTTTATATAATCTTAATACATCAAAAATTATTAAAAATAATCCTGAAAGAACTACAGAAGCGCACATTATGTATACAGGCTTTATTGATTCCTTTGATTTTTTTGATGGAAGTAAATTTTCAGGCTTGATTAAAACGGAAGTAAAAAAAGATAAAACTATCTTTTCAGGATTAGCAATGTTAACATTACTTAAAGGAATTTGGGCACAAGCAGGTTATAATTCGCTTTACGGAATGTCTGGAGGAATTGGTTTAAATATAACTCCAAAAATAGCAATGGAGTATAATTATGAAAGAGGAACTGGAAATTTATCAAATTTTGGGGCTTCTCATGAAATTGTTTTTGCCTATAAATTTAAAAACAAAAAATACGACTACGGTGATGATGAGGACGAAGGGTCAATTATCCCAGCCGCTTCTGATAGAAAGAGTAGTTCAGGAAAACCTGTATCAAAAGCATCCTATAATGAATATTTGATATACAAAGAACAAAAGGAGGCCAAAATAAAAGCGAATAAAGAAGCAGGCGAGAAGTCTAAATCTGATACTAAATTGAATGCCGATTCAGAAGGAGCTACAAAAGCAAAATTAGCCGAAGAAGCCAGATTGAAATCGGATGCTGATGCCAAAGCCAAACTATTGGCCGATGCCAAATCGAAAGCCGATTCAGAAGCAGCTACAAAAGCAAAATTGGCCGAAGAAGCCAGATTGAAATCGGATGCTGATGCCAAAGCCAAACTATTGGCCGATGCCAAATTAAAAGCCGATTCAGAAGCAGCTACAAAAGCAAAATTGGCCGAAGAAGCCAGATTGAAAGCGGATGCTGATGCCAAAGCCAAACTATTGGCCGATGCCAAATTAAAAGCCGATTCAGAAGCAGCTACAAAAGCAAAATTGGCCGAAGAAGCCAGATTGAAAGCGGATGCTGATGCCAAAGCCAAACTATTGGCCGATGCCAAATCGAAAGCCGATTTAGATGCAGCTACAAAAGCAAAATTGGCCGAAGRATCCAGATTGAAATCGGATGCTGATGCCAAAGCCAAACTATTGGCCGATGCCAAATTGAAAGCCGATTTAGATGCAGCTWCAAAAGCAAAATTGGCCGAAGAAGCCAGATTGAAAGCGGATGCTGATGCCAAAGCCAAACTATTGGCCGATGCCAAATTGAAAGCCGATTTAGATGCAGCTWCAAAAGCAAAATTGGCCGAAGAAGCCAGATTGAAATCGGATGCTGATGCCAAAGCCAAACTATTGGCTGATGCCAAATTGAAAGCCGATTTAGATGCAGCTACAAAAGCAAAATTGGCCGAAGAAKCCAGATTGAAATCGGATGCTGATGCCAAAGCCAAACTATTGGCCGACGCCAAATTGAAAGCCGATTTAGATGCAGCTACAAAAGCAAAATTGGCCGAAGAAGCCAGATTGAAATCGGATGCTGATGCCAAAGCCAAACTATTGGCCGATGCCAAATTGAAAGCCGATTTAGATGCAGCTACAAAAGCAAAATTGGCTGAAGAAGCCAGATTAGCAGCAATTCCTAAAGATGAAAATGCCAAATCTATAGATAATTTGACTAAAATAGTTGCAGATACGAAAAAGGAACAACAAGATTTATTGAAACAGTTAACTAAAAAAGTTTCCGATAAAATAAATGCCTTGAAAGAATTGAAAGAGGAAAATGATTTGAGCGAGAAAGGTATTTTTAAAGAGCCAAAAGCATTCAAAAGTATTACTGCAGAAAACACAGCTTTGGAAAGTTTAAAATCTCAAATCTTAGATGTGAATAAAAATCAGAAAGAGAAAATTGTAGAATTAGATGAATTATACAAAAAAAGGATTAAAAAAGGTGTCGATTTAAATGATGAAACAAATAAATATTATTTAAAAACAATTGAAAATCTTAAAGTTGATTACGTTAAAGCAATACAATCAAACATAGATTTAGTTTCTGCTTTAGAAAAAATAAATGTTGATACCGAGATAGAGAAAAAGCGACGAATTAAAAAAGCAGCTTTTGCGAATAATCAAGATCGATATTTGGAAGATGTAGCAACATTAAAAAGGATAAAGCAAAATACAGCAATTAGCATAACACCATTAAAAGAATCCGATTTTGATTTTGGAGAAAAGCAGTCGAATGTTCAAGTTTTAAAAGATATTAAAAATGCAGAAAAAGGATTTTATCTTGTAATTGCTGTACATGAGGATGTATCAAAAAGAGATGAATTTTTAACAAAAACCGTTTCCTCTGGCCAGTCTAATGTTGAATTCTTCTATGACGTCAAATCAGGTAAATATTTTATTTATTATGATAAATTTGATTCGATAGAAATAGCGCAAAGAGCAATGGAAACAAAAGAGAATAAACCATATAATAGTAAAATGTCTGTGGTTAAAATTGAATAAAATTAGACAGATTGATTTTTATATAATGGGATTAAAAAAACAAATCGTCTTTTAGTTTTAAGTTTTTATAAAATATAATATTAAGTTACTTAATTATTTCAAAAACCCCATTGGAGTAATTTAAAAAGCAAAGATCTAAACATAAACACCATGAAAAAAACTATTTTTTCAAGAACAACTTTGGTCGTTTTATTACTTCTATTAGGGGTTATTTCATATGGACAAAATTTTGTTCCTTTTACTCCTAGATATGATAAAACACTTAAGGGAGATATACTTCTTATAGGGAATAACATCCTTAGTAAGGACGCAACAAGTAATTATAACACTACAGGTCAGGCGAATAACCAGATTGATCCTATGGTAAATGTTGATATTGACACTGACCCAACTACTTTTAATTCAAGTAGTGCAGATATGGCAATTCCTAATCCGGGTTGTTTTAAAATTGTATATGCTGGCCTTTATTGGAGTGCCGTTGTTAAAGGGAGTGAACCAATTACTACTATTAAATTAAAAACGCCTGGAGCGGCAGCATATTTACCTATTACAGGGACTCAAATATATTTTCAAAACGCAGCAAATAATAATAATTCAAATTCATATGCTTGTTATGCAGATGTTACCGCTTTGGTAACCAGTCTTTCTAATCCACAAGGAACTTTTACGGTTGCTAATGTATCGTCACTAACAGGAAATAAACCGAATGCAGAAGGACTTTCTGCTGGCTGGTCGCTTTTTGTTGTTTATGAAGATCCAACTTTGCCTAGTAAGTACATTACCTCTTTTGACGGATACAGCAGAATAGATCAAAACAATCCCCAAAATATTTCTGTTTCGGGTTTTAAAACAATACCAGTTGGCCCTGTACGTGCCAAATATGCTTTTAGTGCTATTGAAGGAGACAATCCTTACACTGGAGATTTTTTGCAAATTAATGGCGCTGTCATAAGTGCAATCAATGGAGCAGGAACAGTAATTCGTCCTCCGAATAATTTTTTCAACAGCTCAGTTTCCTATATAAATAGCCTTACAAATACACCCGAACTTTTTACTACAAGAAATCCGGCAAGTATAAATACTCTGGGGTTTGATGCCGGGATTCTAAGTATCCCAAATGCTGGAAACACGGTAATTAAAAATGGAGATACTTCGGCAACGATTCGTTTGGGTAGTAGTTTGGATATTTATTATTTTTATTTTAATGCTTTTGCTGTTGATGTTATCGAACCAAAGATTGTACTTACAAAAACGGTTTGGGATAATTCAGGAGCAAATATTGGCAATCAAAATGTGGTCTTAGGACAACAACTGAATTATGTTATTGGTCTTCAAAACAAAGGAAATGACAATGCCACTTCGCTAACCATTCGCGACCGTCTCCCTATAAATGTTATTTTTAATTATCCTGCAGATATTGTGAATTTGCCTGCAGGTGTAACAGTTAGTAGTTACAATCCTGCAACAAGAGATATTAATTTCAATATTAGTAATTCGATTGTTAAGGTTGGCGATGCTCTAAAGGAAATTCGTTTTAAAGTACAAGTTGTACCATTGTGTAATATGTTGAGTGATGCCTGTTCGAACATTATTGACAATATTGCGTATGCAACTTATAAAGGGTCGATAAATACTTCTTTTACCATTTCAGACGACCCCAGTTTTGATGTTAATACTGGATGTCTATTGGTGCCAAAAGCTACTAATTTCCTAGTGGATATTGATAACTGTCTTTTTACAAAGAATGAGGTTTTGTGTGGAGCTAGTGTTGATATAAAAGCAGCAAATGGATACGATTCTTATTCTTGGTCATCAAGTCCAACGGGTACCCCCGTTATTGGTACTAACCAAACACTTACAGTAACCAATCCAGGTAAATACTATGTGCATAATACTGCAATTGCACCATGTTTGTCTATTAATCAAGTAGTGACTGTAACTACGTTTGGAGGTACATTGACCAATCCAGTAATCCCTTTTGCAGATGAAGTCGTAACTTGTCCGAATGATGGAAAAAAACTTCCGAATATTTTTTTATGTGGAGCTAATGCTTTTAGAGATATTAAAACGGGTATTTCAGATGGTTCGGTTATCGTTTGGGAAAAGTTAAATGAAGCAAGTTGTACGGCGGTAGTTAATATAGATTGTGCAAACGAGAGCAATAGTTGTACCTGGTCGCAAGTTGGTTCTGGTCCAAATTATCAGGCAAATGCATCGGGTCAATATAGAGTAACTTTAAATTATCCAGGTGGATGTTTTAATCGTTATTATTTCAATGTTTATCAAAATTTATTAAACCCTACAGCGGTTACAAATGATATTATTTGTAATACTCCAGGTAAAATAACCGTCGGTGGTGTTCCTTCAGGTTATGAATATAGTTTGAAAGCTGCAGGTCCTTGGCAATCGAGTAATGTTTTTGCAATCAACGGACCTAATTCCTATACCGTATACCTTAAACAAACAGGAAATGCACAAAATCTTTGTGTTTTTAGTGTGCCAAATATTCTAATCAGAAAAAGAGATTTTACAGTAACACCAGTTATAACACAACCTTTTTGTCACGGGGACAAAGGAAATATAACGCTACAAATCAACGATGTTCAACCTCAATATTTTGTAACCGTAAAGCAAGCAGGAGTAACTATTTTCAGTTCTGGGCCAGATTCAAGTAATACCTATCATTTTAATAATCTTAATCCAGGTCAATATGATTATACAATAAGCACTGATGATGGTTGTACTACAAACTTGAGTGCTACAATTGTAGAACCAGCTGTTATTAAAGCAACTTCGGCATTGACAAAACCATTAACGTGTACTGATGGTGAAATTACGGTAACACCAACTGGCGGAACTCCTCCTTATTCTTATTTTGTCAACAGCACTACTGTTTTTCAAGGAACGCCACAAATAATTGTTACCAATCCGCTTCCACCAGGTGGAATTTACACGATAAAAGTAGTTGATTCCAATAACTGTGAAACTACAACTTCCATTACAGTATCAGCTACTATGCCACCAGCATTTTCAATCGCTAAAACTGATGTATTATGTGCGGGAACAAATACTGGAGTAATTACCATAAATGTTAGTAATGCTAATGGAAATACTTTGCGTTATAGCATTGACAATGGAGTTACATTTATTAATTCTAATGTTTTTAGTGGTTTGGCAGCAGGTAATTATGCGGTAGTAGTCGAATCTACATTGGCAGGTGATGTATGTCTTTCAGCACCACAAACAATAACCATAATTCCAACTTCTCCAATCACAGGTACAGCAACTTTGACAACACCTTATACATGTGGAGGAACCGCAACCATTACTGCATCAGCAAGTGGAGGAACCGCACCTTATTCTTATAGTATAGATGGAGTGACATTTCAAACAAATACTGTGTTTTCAGGATTGTATGCTGGTACCTATTCAATTACAATAAAGGATTCAAAAAATTGTACTTACACCATAAATCCTTCAATAGTTGTTTCTGCTTTAAAAGCGCCAACAGATTTAACAATTACAGCAACAGATTTGATTTGCCCAGAAAATGTTTCACATGTAAACATAGCTGGTGTTGATGGGATTTCACCACTGCGTTATAGAATAATTAGTGCTCCTTCAACGTATGCTGTTACTACAGTACCAAGTCCATATAATGCAGATGGGGAGTTTAAATATTTGCCAGGAGGAGTTTATGTTTTTGAAGTAAAAGATAGAAATGATTGTATTTATCAAGAAACTTACAATTTAGTTCCAATACCACCAATTTCAGTTACTGGTACTTTAATAAATAATGTAAAATGCTATAATTCAGCAACTGGAGCTATTAAATTTGATGTGTCTGGAAACTTTACGGGTGGTAGCAAAGTTTACTCCTATAGCATTTCTGGGCCAATAAGCAGTTCTGCAATAAATCAAACGGCACCAACAATTCTATTAAATAATCTCCTCGCAGGAACTTATACCATCACTGTAACAGATAAAAAAACAGGATGTACAGATTCCGCATCAGTAACAATTAATCAATCAGCAGCTGCATTAGTATTGGGTACTACTGTTTCTCCAATAAAATGCAGTTCTAATGGAAGTGTGGTTGCCAATGCTACAGGAGGATGGGGAGGAAACACTTTCACACTTAGCCAACCAGACGCAACAATTATTGGTCCTCAAGCTAGTACTACTTTTGTTAATTTAACTCAAATAGGATCGTATAAAGTTACCGTTACTGATACTAATGGATGTTCAGTAACAGATACATTTACATTAGCAGCCTCAACAACTCCCACAATAAGTATAGCTGGTTCCGATTTGTGTTATGATACTACCAATCAGGCAACGATAATAGTTACAACTTCGGGAGGAGTAAGCCCATATCAATATAGTATTAATAATGGTACTTCTTACCAAACCAGTACTACCTTTAGCAATTTAATACCGGGAAATTATACTGCACTTGTTAAGGATGCTTTCGGTTGTATATCCACTGCTTTACCACTAACAATTGCTCCACAATTGATTGTGAAGACTGTTTTAACTAAAGATTTAGACTGTTCCGCTTCGCCTGATGCATTGATTACAGGAACTATTACCGGAGGAACTTCAGGTTTTAAATATGCGGTTTCTATTAATGGAGGTGTTTATAGTGCTCCAGTTGCTGTTGTTGGAAATACATTCACGTATTCTGTTAGCTCTTCATCGGTAGTAGCATCTACAACTTATCAATTTCAGGTTACTGATTTAAATAATTGCCCAGCTCAATCTGGAATTATTACCATTAAGCCAATATTAGTTTATCCATCAGCTTCAGTTAGTACTGTGAGTCCGACTTGTAACGGTTCATCAAACGGAAGTGTTACTCTTGGAGCAAGTTTAGGAGTTGCGCCATATACCTATAGTTTTAACGGAAGTCCATTTACATCAACCACTTTATATACTGGATTAAGCGCTGGCGTTGCCTATTATTATCAGGTAAAAGACAGTAAAGAATGTGTGTCGCCAATGGGTTCTATTACTTTAACACAACCAATAGCGATTACGGGTTCCACTGCAATAACAACTCCATACACATGTACTGGAAATGGAGTGATAACAGTAACTGCTTCAGGAGGTAAAGCTCCCTATTCGTATAGTATTGATGGAGTAACATTCCAAGCTGGGAACACTTTTTCGGGATTGACCAATGGTAGTTATGTTTTTACTATTAAAGATGCTAGCAATTGTACACAGGTATTGCCAACAGTCATTATCGAAGCATTAACACCACCAAAAGATTTAGCATTTGCTGCAAGTAGTTTAACTTGTCCAAGTAATACCTCAAATGTTACCATTACCACAACAGGCGGCGCTTTGCCATTGACTTATCAAATAGTGTCACCAATTGCTGGTGTTTCTCAAGGCTCAAATGTATTTAATGGATTGGCACCTGGCAGCTATGCTTTCCAAGTTACCGATTCAAAAGAGTGTACTTACCAGGAATTTTACATTATAAAAGCATTGGCACCAATAACTGTGAAGGGAGTAGTTGTCAATAATGTAAAATGTTTTGGATCTTCAACTGCTTCAGTAAATTATACTGTTTCAGGCACAACTGCATATTCTTATAGAATTAATCTTGCTACTTGGATTACTGGACAAACGGCTTCTTCCATCAATCTTACTAATTTGGCCGCAGGAGTTTACTCGATAGAAATCAAAGATGATGCAACAACATGTACTGGAACAACATCGGTAACAGTTCAATCGCCAACTGCAGCATTGACTGTAACAACAACAGTTACACCAATTAAATGTGGTTCTAACGGAAATGTAACAGTTAATGCCACAGGAGGATGGGGAGGAAATAGTTACACACTTACACTGCCTGACGCAACAATTATTGGACCTCAAGCCAGTACTACTTTTGCTAATTTAACCCAAATAGGAACTTATACCGCTACAGTAATGGATAGTAATGGGTGTATAGTTTCATCCAATTTTACATTAACAACCCCAATTGCCCCAACTGCAAGTATTGTTGGTTCCGATTTATGTTATGATACTAGCAATCAGGCCACCATTATAGTTACAGCCTCTGGAGGAGTAAGCCCTTATCAATATAGTATTAACAATGGAACTTCGTACCAAGCAAGTACTACTTTTAGTAATTTAACACCAGGAAATTATACCATACTAGTAAAAGATTCATTTGGATGTACATCTACTGCATTTGCACAAAATATAGCAACACAATTAAATGTAAATACAGTTTTAACCAAAGATTTAGACTGTTCTGCATCGCCAGACGCTGTAATAACTGGAACTATCGCAGGTGGAACTTCAGGGTTTAACTATTCAGTTTCAATAAATGGTGGAGCTTATAGTGCTCCAGTTTCGGTTGTGGGAAATATATTCGCCTATTCTGTAACAGCATCTTCTGTAGTTGCAGCTACAACCTATCAATTTCAGGTAACCGATATTAATAATTGTCCAGCTACATCAGGAATAATTACCATTAAACCGATATCGATACCAGCGATTACGGCTGTAAATCAAACGCAACAAATTTATTGTAACAGCGACACTACTGCAGCTATAAATGTTGTGATTAATTCAGCAGTTGGTACAGCACCTTATGTAATCAATGTTTTGAATACCACTACTGGAACAAATTATGGTACTCAAACTTCAGGTTTAGCAGCGGGTAATTATACCATTACAATTACAGATGCTAAATTATGTACTGATACAAAATTGATTATTATAAATGAACCTGTTGCACTTACATCCTCGGTTACTTATACTGATATTACATGTACTGGAACGGGTACCTCTTTAGGATCTATTACTGGAACTCCATCGGGAGGTGTTTCACTATACACCTATACTCTTACAAATAATGTAGGCGCTGTTGTTGGGCCGCCAACAATTGTAGCGGGATCGTATACATTCGATATTATTAATTTTGGTGTTTATGAATTGAGCTTTACCGATGCGAATTCCTGTACCGTTAAAAAGACAATTAACATCGCTTCGCCTCCAAAGGATTTATTAATAAACACCACTTCAGGACCAGCATCGTGTACTACGGCATCAGTAGTTGTTAGTGTGAATCCATTTATTATTGGAGGACCCTACCATTTTGCTTTGTTTCCAATAAATTCAGGATTTACACCACCTTATGAATATGCTACAAATACAGGATCTTATCAAAATGCCGATGCTGGATTTCCGCTACAGGCTACTTTTTCTGGTTTGAATCCGGGCGTTATCTATTCTTTTATAGTTTATGATGAAGCAACAAATTGTTATTATTTTAAACAAGCAACTTCGCCAACTCAAACTGCATCGACCTTAACAAGTACAGTTAGTCCAAAAAATGTAACTTGTAAAGGAGCAAATAATGGAACTATTGATTTTACTTTTACTAATACTTATCCTGCTTTAACAAATGTTAGTTACGAAGTGTTTAATTCTCAAACGAATTTGACTACGGGAATAAATGGTACTGTAAGCGTTTTAACCGGAGGGCCTGTTACAAGTACTGTAACAGGAATTGGCCCATTAGCACTGGGAACTTATTATTTATTATTTAAAGAAATTAGTGGTGGTGCAAATAATGGTTGTACGAATGCTTCGGAAACATTTACCATTACCGAATCGGCAGTTGCTTTATCAGTAAGTGCATCGGTTATAAAAACTGAAAATTGTAATGCACCGGGTCAAATTTCAGTGCTTGGACAGGGAGGAACACCCTCTTATACGTATCAAGTAGTAGTAAGTACCGATCCAATTCCAACAGCTTTAACTCCAGGATGGGTAGCATCAAACACATTTAACTTAGCTGCGGGTAGTTATTCTGCTTACGTTAAAGATGCCAATGCTTGTATTATTGGAACACCAATTAGTGTACTATTAGACCCATCTCCAGTAATTGTTGCGACAGTAAACAATCAATGTACTGCAACTGAAGGTAATTTTGCTATAGATGTTACTTTGCCAACAGCAGGTATTGCTCCTTACAGTTTTAGTATTGATGGAGGTGTTTTCCAAACAAAAGCAGTCCCATTTACAATTGCTAATGTATCATCAGGTGTTCATACAATTGAAGTGAAAGATTTTAATGGATGCGGAAATCTAGTTTCAGTTCCAGTTCTAGCACCATTAGGAATGACTTCAGCTATTACGGCTTTGCCAACTTGTGCAACAAATGATGGTGTGATTACAGTGAATACTACTGGCGGATCAGGAACTTATAATTATTCGATAGCGCCAAATCCAGCATCAATAACTTTAGCTGGAAATGTGTTTTCAGGCGTACCAGCAGGAACCTATACCGTAACTATTACAGATATTTCAAGCACTTGTACAAAATCGGTACCAGTTACTTTGTCTGCACCAACCCCAGTAACCTTTAGCACCACAAATACTGATGTTAGTTGTGCTGGAGGTAGTAATGGTTCAATAACTGTCGATTTACCAATATCGAATGATAATCCTCCCTATACTTATGAGATTACTGCACCTATAATTGTTGCGGCTCAAAACTCCAATATTTTTACTGGATTAGCAGCAGGAACTTATACTGTAAAAGTAAATTCTGGTAGAGGTTGTTCAGCAATCAATAATTCAATAGTAGTTGGTCAACCACTAGCTTTAGCTGTTGATGCTTCATCAGCTGCATCGCCTTTTGGTTGTGCTGTCGATAATACGGTAAAAACAGCTACTGTAACAATTAATACCAAAGTTGGAACAGGTACAGCACCCTACACTTATAGTATAGATGGAACGAATTACTTTACCACAAATACTTTTACTATCAATGATAATGGAACTTCGTATAACTTAACTGTATTTATTAAAGATGCTAATGGATGTCTAGCAACTGGCAGTATTCCAATTACCACATTGCCAAAAATTACAGCTGCAAATGCTACTGTAAATGCAGCAATTGATTGTAATAACACAGGATCATTGATTGTAAATGTAGCAGGAGGTTCAGGAAACTTTACCTACCAAATGTTGCCAAGTAGTTCTGCTCAGTTATCAAACGTATTTGCTGTATCTACGCCAGGAGATTATTATTTCAGAGTAAATGATGTAACCACAGCTTGTTATTTTGATACAGCAGCATTTACAGTTGCACCGTTTAACACTATTAATGTAGTAGCAGCTGCAACTGCTCCGGTGACTTGCTTTGGAGATGCAAATGGCGCAATATCCATTAATGTAACTGGCTATTTAGGTGCTTATAGCTATGAAGTATTTAATAATTTAGGTGCTTCTGTAAAGGGTCCAATTGTAGCCAATACAACAACAAACCCACAGTCAATTTCAGGATTATTAGCTGGAAATTACACCGTAGTTGTGAAAGAAACAGTAAGTCCATTCTGCACGAAAACTTCAAATGTAGTAACTGTTGGTTCTCCAAGTTCATCAGTATCATTGTCATTTCTAACAGTTAATGATAACTGTAATGTAAATGCGGGACAAATAGTTGCTGAGGCAAAAGGCGGAACAACTCCTTATTTATTTCAAATTTTACCAGCATCTATTGCAGCTCCATTAGTGATAAGTCCAGGTTGGACAAATACCAACACATTAAACGCTGAATCTGGGGATTATGTGATTTATGTTAAAGACGCTAATGATTGTACTCAATCACTACCGGTGGCTATAGGGCTTGATCCAACACCAGTTATTGCAGTCTCTATAACTTCAGCAAATCAATGTTCAGCAACTGAAGGTAATTTTGCCATAAATGTAACAGTACCAGCGGCTGGTATTGCACCTTATAGCTTTAGTATTGATGGTGGCGTTTTCCAAAATCAAACAGTTCCATTTACGGTATCTAATTTATCTTCAGGAGTTCATACAGTGGAAGGAAAAGATGTTAATGGTTGTGGAAATCAAGCGTCAGTTACTATTCAACCACCATTAGGACTGACTCCCGTAATAACGGCATTACCAACATGTGCAACAAATGATGGTGTAATCACAGTGAATGCAAATGGAGGAGCAGGTACTTATACCTATTTTATAGCTCCACATCTAGGATCAATAACATTAATAGGGAATGTGTTTTCTAATGTCCCTGCAGGGAATTATACTGTTTTTATTTTAGATGCCACAACGACTTGTACGAAATCGGCAGCTGTTACATTATCAGCTCCAACCCCAGTAACTTTTTCAACAGCGGTCAAAGATGTAAGTTGTAATGGAAACAATGATGGAATAATTACGGTTTCATTATTGCCCGGAAACGACAATCCAACGTATACCTATGAGATTACGGCACCAATAGTTGTTGCAGCTCAAAACTCCAATATTTTTACAGGATTAGCTGCTGGAACTTACACTGTAAAAGTAAATTCGGGCAGAGGATGTTCAACGTCTAATAATTCAGTAATCGTTAATCAGCCAACACTTTTAACCGTAGATGCTTCTTCGTCTTTTAGCCAGTTTGGATGTAGGGTTAATAATACTGCAAGTACAGCAACAGTTACCATAAATGCTACCATTGGTACAGGAACTGCTCCCTATAGTTACAGTATCGATGGAACGAATTATTTTACCACAAACACTTTTAGTATTGTTGATAACGGAACTGCTTATAATTTACCAATTTATATCAAAGATTTGAATGGATGTTCAGCATCCAGTACTATTGCAATAACACCATTACCAAAAATAACGGTATCCGCAGTAGCTATTGTAACACCAATTGATTGTAAGAATACAGGTTCTATTGCGATTACTGTTTCAGGAGGTTCTGGTAATTTTAGTTATCAAATGTTGCCAAATGGTTTGCCTCAAGCCTCTAACATTTTTAATGTAATAAATCCAGGAAGTTATTATTTTAGAGTAACAGATACCACTACAACTTGTTATTTTGATACTGCTGAATTTGTAGTTACACCATTCGATACCATTGATGTTATAGCAACAGCGACAACTCCATTGACTTGTTTTGGAGATTCAAATGGAGCTCTAGAGATAAATGTTTCTGGATACACAGGCGCGTATACTTATCAAGTATTAGATAGAACAAGTGCAGTTGTTACTTCTGGATCAGGAAATACAACAACAAATCCACAACTTATATCTGGATTGACAGGGGGCAATTACACGGTAGTAGTTTCAGAATCAAATTCTCCTTTCTGTAAAATGTCTTCAAACACGGTCACAATAAATTCACCAGCTTTACCATTGACCGTTATAGCAACCGAAACATCGAGTGTAAGCTGTAGTAATAATCAAGGAACAATTAACGCCGTTGGAACTGGAGGTTGGGGTTCATTACAATATGAATTAGTGGGACCAATAAATGTACCTTATTCGACTAATAATCTATTCACTAATTTGAGTGCTGGAAGTTATAGTGTCAATGTAAAAGACAGTAAAGGATGCATTACTTCATCTGCGCCTGTAATTCTTAGTTTGCCTACTCCAATTGCTATAACAGCTTCATCTAGTACTCCTTTATTATTGTGCTATGGTGACAAAAACGCAACTATTACTGTTACGAATACCACTGGCGGTCAAGGAGGTAATTATTCTTACATTTTGAATACCACTTCGGCTACACCCCCAACAAGTTCTGGACCACAGTCTTCTACTGTGTTTGCTGGATTAGGAGTTGGAACTTATACCGTAACCGCAATAGATGGATGGAATTGTAGCCAAGTTTCAACACCAATTACCATTGCCCAACCAACTGAAATAATAGCAAGTTTAACATTAGCCAGTTCTCAAACGTGTTTAAATAAAGCTACTTTAAAATTAAGTGCTTCAGGAGGAACAGGTACTTATGTATATAGTGCAGATGGCATTGCCTATAACCCAACTAACTTTGCTACATCTATTACAATCCCAGTTGCTCCTGGAATTTATCATTATTACGTTAAGGATGCAAACGGATGTACAAGTGTTATTTCTAATGACATCGAAATTGTCCCTATGCCAATTTTAACTATCAATTTGGATCTTTCCAATGCAAAAATTAATTGTTATGGTGATAATACGGGTGTTATAGTAGCAAAAGCCGAAGGAGGTCTTGGCAATTATGTATATTCATTATTGGATGCAAATGGTGTTGCAGTAAGTCCTGCTCCAATGCAATCCAGTCCGGGCGTTTTTGTTCAACTAACTGTAGGCACTTACAAAGTACATGTGGTGAGTGGAGATTGTAATAAAACAACCGCTTCTATAACCATAAACCAACCTACTTTGCCACTTGTTGCTCCTTACGTTACAACAGATGTTAGCTGTAGTGGTGCTTCAAATGGGCAAATTGTAATTAATGCTTCTGGAGGAACGGGTATCATTAAATATGCTATTTCACCCAATTTGGATCAATTTTTCGACACCAATACTTTTAAAGATCTTAGTCCGAACAATTATAGTGTAATAGTTCAGGATGTATTGGGTTGTTATTTAACTTTCAACTTCCAAATAGATGAACCTTTGCCATTGCAAGCAACATTAATTTCAGGATCAATATTTCCTGAAGTTTGTTCAGGAGATAACGATGGGGAATTTAGTATTGAGATTAGTGGAGGAACTTCGTCCTATAAAGTAAGTCTTGATAAACAAAATGGACCATTCGTATCGGGAGCTATAGGGCAAACTGATTTTACTTTCAAAAACTTAAAAGGAGGAACTCATATTGTATATATTCTAGACGCTATGAGTTGTAGTACTAATTTGACGGTGGTTTTACCAGATCCTGTTTCTTTAAAACCTGTAGCGATAGTTGAATATGATTGTTTGAATAATTTACCAACCAACTCAGTTACGGTAAAAGTAGATTCAAGTATTTTGCCTGCAGATGTAGATTATGCATTGGATGGAATAGCTCCATTTCAAACAAGCAATTTGTTTACAAATGTACCTTCTGGCAGCCATTTTATAAGTGCAAGACACACAAATGGTTGTATTCAGAAAACCCAAAATTTCACTATTCTTCAAATAAATACTTTGGCAGTGATTTTGAACAATGGAGGGTTAAATGAGATTGTTGCCACAACAACTGGGGGTTCAGGTTCGTATCATTATACTTTTAATGGAACTTCCACTGGAACCAGCAATACTTATATCTATTATAGTACAGGAGATTACACAGTTGAGGTTGTAGATAGTGAAGGTTGTACAGCAAAAGATACTAAGGTATTCACGTTTATCGACATTAATATTCCAAATGTATTTACACCAGACGGTGATGGAAATAACGACACTTGGGGTCCAACAAATACAGCAAATTACCCGGATATCTTATATCATATTTATGATCGTTACGGACGTATTGTTGGAACCTATCATAGGGATCAATTTTGGGATGGGAAATACAACGGTTTCGAGTTGCCTTCTGGAGATTATTGGTATACTTTGAGGCTTAATAATGACAAAGACGGAAGAGAATTTGTGGGCCATTTTACCCTTTACAGGTAATGTATAAAATCAAATACGCTATTGTCTCCAATTAAAACGAATTAAATGAAAAATATAATTATATCATTTCTACTCCTTACTGTAACTTTTAGTTATGGTCAAGAGCTAAACATACCAGTAGCCACTCAATATTTGGCTGACAATCCATTTGTGATTTCGCCCACTTTTGCGGGTATTGGTGATAATCTTAGAATAAGAGCCAATGGAATGAAGCAGTGGGTTGGAATTAAAGATTCTCCAGAAAACCAATCCGTTTATGCCGATTTTAGAATAGCCGATCAATCTGGAGTTGGAGTATCTTTTTACAATGATAAAAACGGATACACCAGTCAATCAGGAGCCAAATTCTCTTTTGCACATCATATCATTTTAAATTATTATACCAAGCAATATTTATCTTTTGGATTGTCTTTTAATGTAAATAATTTCAAAATTGATATATCCCAACTTGTTCCAAATACGTACGATCCAAGTATTACAGACGATAGATTTACATCAAATAAAAACTTTGATGTTGGCTTATTGTATCGAAATAAAGAGTTTTACTTCAGTTTTAATGCAGGTAATATTTTAGATAAAAATCTCGATAAATTTTCTGGAATTAAGTTAGAACCGCGTTTGCTTCGCAATTACCAAATTTATTCAGGATATGTAATCAAAACTCAAAATTGGTCTGAACTAGAACCTTCAGTATTTTTTCAATATTTTGAAAGCGATGGACGTTCGAGTACAGATCTTAATATTAAATACAGAAAATACAATAACAACAATGATTATTATTGGGGCGGAATGACGTATCGTTTTTTGAATGATCAAATCTTAAAACCATTAGCGTTAGGACCTATGTTTGGTTTTAAAAAATCAGGGTTTTATTTTGGATATTCATATCAAATTACACTCAATCAATTGGCGGCTTTTAACTCAGGAACTCATGTTGTAACAATAGGATTCGATTTCCTTGCCAACATTAGTAATTGTCCTTGTACGCAAAGCCCAGTACACGATTAAAAACTGATTAAGTTATGTCGAAATTTACTTTTTTAAGTGTTTCTTATTATTCTTAATTAGTCATAGTAAGGATTCTGTCCAAAAAATTTATTACAACTGAATTAGTCTTTTAGAAAAGTAACAGAAAAGTCAAGATCTTTCGATTCTAATGTTTTATGAATAGGTTATCCAAAAAATAAGTTTTTAATAAGGTTGTATTTTTTTGAAAGAGTATTTTAGAAATTATATAAAAATCAAGAAAAGATAAAAAACAGATTATTTTTGCTTAATTACATCGTTTTCGATAATAAATAGTGCCGTTTTTAAAATAATTCTTAATTCTAAGTTCCTGAAAAGTTCTATATTTGTACCACTTTAAAAAAATAAAAACAGACACACAATGAAAACCATAAACGATTTCAATTTTAAAAACAAAAAAGCAATAATTAGAGTAGATTTTAACGTCCCTTTGGACGAAAATTTT
The DNA here is from genome assembly GCF_004349355.1 of Flavobacterium cellulosilyticum. Taxonomy (GTDB): domain Bacteria; phylum Bacteroidota; class Bacteroidia; order Flavobacteriales; family Flavobacteriaceae; genus Flavobacterium; species Flavobacterium cellulosilyticum. Next base: position 749,383 of record NZ_SMFK01000001.1, read on the forward strand.
AATGTTACAGATGCTACTCGTATCGAAGCTGCAAAACAAACGATAGATAAAATTCTTGCCGATGGAGGAAGTGTGATTTTAATGTCTCACTTAGGAAGACCAAAAGGAGTGGAAGAAAAATATTCTTTAAAACATATTTTAAAAACTGCAAGTGATATTCTTGAAGTTCCAGTTCAATTTGCTTCAAATTGTGTTGGAGTGGAAGCTAAAACAGCTTCAGATCAATTGCAAGCGGGTCAAGTTTTATTGTTAGAAAATTTACGTTTTCATGCTGAAGAAGAAGCAGGAGATATGGCATTTGCTAAGGAATTAGCGTCATTAGGCGATATTTATGTAAATGATGCTTTTGGAACTGCACATAGAGCACATGCTTCTACAACAATAATTGCACAGTTTTTCCCAACTGAAAAATGTTTTGGACTTTTATTGGCCAAAGAAATCGAAAGCTTAAATAAAGTTTTAAAAGATTCTAAAAAACCAGTAACAGCTATTCTTGGTGGATCAAAAGTATCTTCAAAGATCACGGTTATCGAAAACATTTTAGATAAGGTAGACCACATGATAATAGGAGGTGGAATGACATTTACTTTCGTTAAAGCATTGGGAGGTAAAGTAGGAAACTCTATTTGTGAGGACGATAAACAAGAATTAGCATTAGAAATTCTGCGATTGGCCAAAGAAAAAGGAGTTCAGATTCACATTCCAGTTGACGTTGTAGCTGCAGATGATTTTTCCGCTACTGCAAATACTCAAATTGTAGATGTTCGTGAAATTCCTGATGGATGGGAAGGACTTGATGCAGGACCAAAATCATTAGCAAACTTCAAAAAAGTAATATTAGAATCAAAAACAATCCTATGGAATGGTCCTCTAGGTGTATTCGAAATTGATAAATTTGCTAACGGAACTATCGAATTAGGGAACTTCATTGCAGAAGCTACAGCAAACGGTGCTTTTTCACTTGTTGGTGGAGGAGATTCAGTTGCAGCAGTAAAACAATTTGGATTTGAACACAAAGTAAGTTACGTTTCTACAGGTGGTGGAGCGATGCTAGAAATGCTTGAAGGAAGGGTTTTACCTGGAATCGCAGCTATTTTAGAATAAAAAACACATATTTAACAATATTTATTAAAAAATGTAGTTATTACATATTATGTTTGCACAGATTTTGATTGTATTTACATGAATAACAGTCTGTTGAAAATTAAATTATGAAGATAAAAAAAATATCCTTATTGCTTTTTTCGGTTTTGTCAATCCATTCTTATTCCCAGAATGGGTCTGATAATAGATTGTTTACAAAAACAGAAACTAATTACTCCTTTTTAGATTCCATTAAAAAAACATTCGTTGTTGATGAAATGGCATCCTGCGTTGATAGTTTGTGGATGAATGAAATGGCAAGTTTGGATATTTATAATGATATATCGGGTGAATTAAATACAGTCAATACAGATAAAAATGTTGATAGTGAATTGCCTACGGAATTGTTAAAAGCAAGACTGAAAGCAATGGACGAAAAATCTCCATTTCACATCGAATACAATCAAAGTCTTGAAAACTTAATCAAGTCGTTTCTTAAAAACAGAAAGAAATCATTTGGAAGACAAATGGCAGTTTCTGAATATTATTTTCCAATTTTTGAAGAAGCTTTATCCAGACAAAATGTTCCTTTAGAGATTAAATATTTAGCAGTTGTAGAATCTTCACTGAACCCAAAAGCGGTTTCTAAGTCTGGAGCAACGGGCTTATGGCAATTTATGTATCAAACCGGAAAACAATACAATTTAAATATTGATTCATATGTTGATGAGAGAAGCGATCCACTTAAATCAAGTGCCGCTGCAACTCAATACATGACCAATATGTACACCATTTTTGGAGATTGGGATTTGGTTTTGGCTTCTTATAATTCAGGACCAGGAAATGTTGCCAAAGCGATTCGTCGTTCAGGCGGACAACAAAATTACTGGAACATAAGAAAAAATTTACCTCTTGAAACTCAAGGATATGTACCCGCTTTTCTAGCTACAATGTACATTTATGAATATCATAAAGAACACGGAATTATAGCTGATAGAGCCATTTTAAAGCATTTCGAAACGGATACTGTAAGGATCAAAAAGCAAATGTCATTCAAACAAATTTCAGATTTGGTTGATGTTCCTGTAAAACAATTGGAATTACTTAATCCTTCTTATAAACTTGATGTAGTCCCTTATTATAGTGACCAGAACCATTATTTAAGACTTCCTAAAGAAAAAATTGCCGTTTTCACTTCAAATGAAAATCAAATTTATGCGTATATCCAACATGAATCTGACCTTCGTGAAAGACCTTATCAATCATCAAGAACTGCATTCGCAAAAGCTAATGGAACTTCATCATCCCAAACTTCTCAATCAAGTTCAACGTATTACACTGTTAAAAAAGGGGATAACCTTAGTGCGATCGCCGAAAAATATGATGTTAGTTTGGAAGATTTAAAAGAGTGGAATGGTTTAAAAAGCAATTCAGTTGATTATGGAATAAATCTAAAAATTATTTCTAACGAAAATGTAGCATCAGTTGTTAGAAACGAACCTAAAATTTTGAAAACAACGAAAGAAGTTGTTGCAGAAACTAAAAACAATAAGACAGATTCGTCTAAAAAATCAATAAAAGCGGACACCTTATCTACAGAAGCTGTGGCTTATCATGTAGTTCAAAAAGGGGATAATTTAGGTAATATTGCTAAAAAGTATAATGTTACAATAGATGAATTGAAAGAATGGAATCATATCTCTGATAATTCAATTCAGTTAGCGGCTGCTTTGCAAGTTGGTGTTAATGAGCTGAACGCCAAGGAAGAAATTGCTTTTGCACCAGTTCCTGAATTCGAAAATGTAGAATATATCGTTAAAAAAGGAGACAATCTTGGAAATATTGCCAAAAAATTTGGATCAACTATGGATGATTTGAAAGAATGGAATAATATACAAGGGAATAATATCGCATTAGGTAGTTCAATAATTGTGGCCAAAAGTGAGATTGCAATAACGAAAGCAACACCTCGTACAAATACTTTAAACAAGAAAGAAAGTTTAGTATATACTTCTAAAAATAGCACCAATGATTATTTAGTTAAAAAAGGTGATTCATTGTTTAGTATTGCTAAAAAATATCCAGGAGTAACTATTTCCGATATTAAAAAATGGAATGACATTCGTACTGAAGATCTTAAACCGGGTATGAAGTTAAAAATAAACGGATAGTACGAGTCACTTTTTAATGTTTTTCAAACTTTTATTAAAATCCTGTTTTATGGATTTAATCAGCAAGCATAATGTTCAAAAAATCAATATTCGCATTAAGTACACTTTTTTTATTAAATTCCTGCGCTGTTAAACAAATAAGCCTTACCGAGAATGATTGGTATACTTTTACAACAAAAAGCACTGATAAAATAGCTCCTTCAAAAGGGTATGAGTTCTCGAACGGTATGGTGAGAATGTATGGCGATGTCAATGGATATTTGATGACCAATAAAAGCTATAAAAATTTTGAACTTAGTCTAGAGTTCAAATGGAATATGGATGAAAACGTAGCTAAAGCAAAAGGTAAAAAAAACAGTGGTGTTATGTATAATATCCCAGTGGATTCACCAGATCACATTTGGCCAAAAGGCATTCAATTTCAAATTAAAGACGATAGCACTGGCGATTTTATTTTTTTGGACAGTATAACAGCAATTGTAAACGGAAAATTTATTGAGGGTGGTCAAAGCGTAAACTCTTTTAAATTTATGGCTAATGAAAATCCTTCTGGTGAATGGAACACCATTTTAATTCGATCTTTCAACGGGAAAATAACTCAATATTTAAACGGGAAAATTGTAAATGAATGTACTGATACAAGTGCTAGGGAAGGAAAAATTTCTTTAAATTATGAAGGGTCACCAATTGATTTTAAGAATATTCAAATAACCAATATTCGTAAAAAATAATTCTTCCATCACATTTTCTATAAACGGAGTGTGTTTTTTATATCTTTATTTGGGAATTGCCACTTTTATTTCAAACCGAATCAATGTATAATAAACTTATTTTCTTTTTTTTGCTTTCTTTCCTGATTTTTTCGTGTAAAAAGCAAGTCGATAATTTGCCAAGGAAAGCAACGGGTAAAATCAATACTATTTCGATTGTAATAGACGATCAGTTGTGGAATGGCGAGATAGGCGATAGTATTAGAAACAAGCTAGCATCTCCAGTAATTGGGTTACCCCAAGAAGAGCCGTTGTTTACGATTAATCAATACCCAGTAAAATTACTAGAAGGTTTTATGACAGATAGCAGAACAATTATCGTTGTAAAAAAAGAAGACAAAAACGAATTTGTTATCAAAAAAAATCAATATGCCACTCCTCAAAATGTGTTTCATATCACTGGAAAAACAATTGATGACATCTTGCTAATTTTTGAAAAAAACAACAAAAAGATAATTCAACTCATAAAAGAAACAGAAATTAAGGAAAATCAAAGAATCATAAATCAATCCCTTTTTGATTCAAAAATAGTCCAAGATGATTTTCATATTTCTTTAAGGATTCCAACAGGGTATATTTATGCTCTTAAAAAAACTAATTTTATATGGCTCAAGAAGGAAATCATAAGCGGAAATACCAGCTTATTGATCTATCAAGTGCCTATAAATTCACTTAAAAAAGATTATAATTTAATAGCGAACATTGTCAAAATGCGCGACTCCATTGGGAATTTGTATATAAGAGGAACTGAACCAGATACCCAAATGATAACAGAAGAAGGATATGCACCTTATCTTTTTAAAATAAAATTAGATAATAAAGAAACCTTTGAAACTAAAGGAACTTGGGAGCTGAAAAATGACTTTATGTCTGGACCTTTTGTTAATTACACTATTTTAGACAAAGAACACAATAGGATTTTGGTCTTAGAAGGATTTTGTTATTCTCCATCAAAAGAAGAAAGAGACCTTATGCACGAATTGGAGTCGATTATTAAGTCTGTTGTCATTTTAAAATAAAAACCCCGCAGAATGGAAATAAAATGGCTTATAAAGCCTTTCGAGGAACTATCAGTGAATGAGCTTTATGACATTCTGAGATTAAGAAGTGCGATTTTTGTAGTAGAACAAAATTGTGTTTATCAAGATATTGACGGTAAAGATAAAGTAGCACTCCATCTTTTTGGTGAATATGATGGTAAAATTGTGGCGTATTCCAGACTTTTTAGACCAGGAATTTCTTTTGATAATTCTTCAATAGGACGAGTGGTTGTCGCTACCAATTATCGAGATAAAAAATTGGGTCATGAATTAATGCGTAAAGCGATATCGGGCATTAAGGATCACTTTGGCGAAATCCAAATTACGATTGGAGCGCAATTGTATTTGAAAAAATTCTATGAAAGTCATGGATTTGTTCAATCCAGCGAAATGTATTTAGAAGATGATATTCCGCATATTGAAATGAAAAAAGAATAATTATAATTTAGTTATCATGAATTCGACTCTTCTGTCAAACTCATCTCCTTTGCCTAAAGGAAAACGATTTCCATATCCCTTATAAGTCATTCTATAAGGGCTTATCCCTTTTGAACGAAAGTAATTAAACACATTTTTAGCTCTATTTACAGATAAATTTCTATTTTGAGTTTCCTCATCAATAGCATCCGTAAACTTGTTTGAAGTACAGCAAACATGGCCTTTAATTTCAAATCGAAGCGTTTTGTGGTTTTTTAAAATTTCAAAAATTTTATCGAGTTCTTTTTTTGCCTTAAAGGAAAGAATACTAGAACCCATATCAAAAGTAATTTGGTTTAAAACAATAAGATCGCCTACTTTTGGATTTACAGGAAATGTGGTATAAGTAGTGTTTTTAATAAATATGAGTTCGACACGTCTGTTTTTGTCCCGTGTTTTTTCTAAATTTTTCACAGTGTCTTTGTCAATAATTACACGTCCTCGACCGTCACAAATAAAAATTTTATTTTGTGTAATCCCATTTGATAAAAGTATTTTTTGAACAGTAGCAACTCTGTTTATCGATAATTTATCATTGTAATAATCGCTTCCTCTATCATCACAATAGCCATAAAGTTGAATGGCTTCAAATTGCGACAATTGAATTGAGTTGACAAGACTGATAAGTGCTTTTATTTGGCTATCCTTTAAAGAATATTTATCAAATTCAAAATAAACAGTTTGCACAGTGTTTACTTGAGCAAAAAGTCCGAATAGGAAGAAAAAGGATGCTATAGTAAACAAGCGGCAAATCACATTTTTAAAATCTTTTTGTATTCAATACTATTATTCAAAACACTTGTCGCTTTCTGGATTTCGGAGTTATTTTGTAAGTAATATTGATACAATCCTTCTTGATATTGATACCGTTTTATGATTTCGTCAAGGATTAAATTTTGAATTTCTTTCTGATTTTTATCCAATAAATTGTTCTCGGTATTTTGAAGCGCCAATAGTAATTGTTGGTATTCCTTACTAATGTTTTCATCAATTTTTTCTTTTTTGGCTGTAGCCAAAGTGTTTTTTAAAGCCAATTCTGTTTCAGTGTCGAAGGAGAATTTTTCAGCCTTTAAAAAATCTTTGAAATCTTTGAAATCACCATTGGTAAATGTGGGTATTTGGTTGCCCAAATTTGGATTTTTATAATAATAGCGCGTTGCATAATTAAAAATTCCGTCATTTTTCACTAAGGCATCAGTAATAGGGCTCCATTTAGTTTCTTCGAGTTCAATGTCCGGTTGAATGCCGCCACCATCATAAACATTTCTTCCTTTTCTGGTTTTGAATGCATTATAATTTGCAGCTTCAGTTCTAATAGCAATTCCATTTTTATCTTTATGGGCATAATCTAAGGCTTGAATACATCTTCCAGATGGCGTGTAATATCGTGAAATGGTTACTTTTAGTTGGGTTCCATAAGTCAATTCTACAGGTCGTTGTACCAATCCTTTTCCAAAACTCCGGCTGCCTATAACCACGGCACGATCTAAATCTTGCAAAGCTCCAGACACAATTTCAGATGCCGATGCGCTTTTTCCGTTAACAAGAATGACAAGAGGTATTTCAGTATCTAATGGTTCTCTAGAGGTTTTATAAGTAGTGTTATGCTTTTCAATTTTTGACTTTGTGGTTACAATTATTTCGTTTTTTGGAACAAATAAATTACAAATATTCACCGCTTCATTCAGCAAACCTCCTGGATTACCTCTTAAATCTAGCACAATTCGTTCAGCACCTTCTCTTTTTAATTGTTCAACAGCTTCTTTGGTTTCAAGTGATGCTTTTTGATTGAAATGAGACAAAACTATGTATCCTGTTTTATCATCTATTTTTCCATAAAACGGCACAGATTTGATGGCAACTTCATCAAGAATAACTTGTGTACTGAGTGTTTTGCCTTGTCGAATGTATTTAACATCCACTTTGGTGTTTTTTGCCCCTCTAAAAAGTTGAGTAGCATCATCTTTAAAATCAGATAATAGCACATCACCTATTTGAAAAATTTCGTCCCCAGCCTTAAGACCAGCCTTGTCAGCGGGAAAATTTTTATAAGGCTCACGAATTATTAATTTAGCCTCTTTTCGGGTTATCAACGCACCAATTCCGGTATATTCTCCAGTGTTGTTTATTTTGAATTTAACAACATCTTGTTCGTTAAAGTAAACCGTATAAGGATCCAAACTGGCTAGCATTCCTTTTATTGCTTTGTCCATTAAATCACCGGGATTCGTTTCATCGACATAGTTTTTATTCAATTCCTTAAATAAAGTAGTGAATATTTCTATTTGCTTGGCGATTTCAAAAAAATCATCTTTGAAACTAACACCAACAAATAAAAACACCGAAGCTATTATAGGAATGATGAATTTTTTTTTGAAATAGGAATTCATAATTGGAGTCAATTTATTTTCAGATTACTAAATTAGGAATTAAAAATCAATTACAACGTTTGATAAAAAACAAATAATTTATTCTACTTTTTTTATCTGAAGGATAAACTTCTCAAACAACTGAATGGTTTTGGTATTGATTTCCTCGTAAGTCAATCGATCTTTAGTTTGATAAAAAAACATAAACGCATAGGGTTTGTCAAGGTGGTCAATAAGTAAATGTTTGTTCAAACGATAGGTTTCACGAAGCACGCGTTTGAAATAATTACGATCAACTGCTTTCTTAAAATATTTTTTAGACACAGAAACGCCCATTTTCAATTTTTGTGATGAACCTTCGGGAATACCATAATTACTTTCCACGTAAACCAGCCTCAAAGGATATTTGGATACGGATTTGCCTTTTGAAAAAAGTGAATCAATAGTAATTTTACTTTTTAGCTTTTCGTTTTTTGGATAAGTGAAGTTCATTTTAAGTTTAAAAATTTCAAAATATTTTAGGTGACAAAGGTACAATTAAACGCCAAAGTCCATAATTCTATGCATTAAAATCGCGCTTTAAATTTATTTGTTATTTTTGTGCCAAAATTAAAAGGGATGAAAAGAGTTTTACTATACATAATATCGCTGATTTATTATTTTTTCTTTTTAGTTGTTTTGTCTATTTTTCAACCAATTCAGTGGATTTGTTTCAAAATATTTGGATACAAAGGGCTTAAAAACACTTTTGATTTTGTGACGCTTTTATCTTTACAATGTTGTCATATTTTAGGTGTTAGATATACGTTTGAAAATAAGGAATTAATACCGAAAAATGTCCCAATTATATTTGTATCCAATCATCAAAGTTTATATGATACTGTTGGTCTCAATTGGTATTTGCGTCGATTTCATTGTGCGTTTGTAACCAAAAAAGAATTGGGAAAAGGGATCCCCAGCGTTTCTTATTATATTCGCAATAGCAAATGTGTGCAAATTGACCGCAAAAACCCCAAACAAGCAATTCCTCAGATAAAGGCATTGGCTGAATACATAGAAAGCAACAAAAGATCGGCAATTATTTTTCCCGAAGGAACACGAAGTAAAACAGGGGAGCCCAAAGAATTTGCCCAAAGTGGTCTCAAAATTTTATGCAAATATGCCCCATCCGCTTATGTGGTCCCGATAAGTATTAATAATTCATGGAAAATTGTTCAATATGGTTCGCTTCCATTGAGTTTAGGGCACCATCTTTTATTTACGGTTCATAATCCATTGACAGTAAGTGATTATTCTTTTGATGAAATAATACAAAAAACGGAAAGTGCTATTGTAAGAGGAATAAAATAGTAATTATTTGGTTTTATGCTTTATTTTTAGTACATTGTTATGTGGAATCCGCGGGTATAGGAAATGCTAATAATATCGAGATTTTTGTAAATAGCCTCCAACAAAAATATATTTCATATTTTTGCAAAAAAATTATAAAATGCAAAAAATTATATCGTATCCAATATCCTTTATTGCTGTAGTTATATTCCTTTTGACCTTAGTAATTTTTCATCCTATTCAATGGATTTGTTTCAATGTTTTTGGGTATCAGGCCCATAAAAAAAGTGTAGATTACCTGAACCTCGCCTTATTAAGAATTGGGCATATTTTAGGCACAAATTATAAAATTGAAAATCGAGAAAGTATTCCTAAAGGGGTACCAATTATTTTTGTGGCGAATCATCAAGGAATGTATGATATTATTGGGATGATTTGGTTTTTGCGTAAATTTCATCCAAAATTTGTAAGTAAAATCGAATTAGGAAAAGGAGTTCCAAGTGTTTCTTACAATTTAAGACATGGAGGTTCCGTTCTTATCAACAGGAAAGAACCCAAACAAGCGATTCCAATAATCAAAGGATTATCAGAATATATAGAAAAAACAAAAAGATCAGCGGTTATATTTCCGGAAGGAACGCGAAGTAAAACTGGGAAACCAAAAGAATTCGCACAAAGTGGTTTAAAAATATTATGTAAATATGCTCCATCAGCTTATGTGGTTCCAATAACCATTAATAACTCTTGGAAGTTCTTTAGATTCGGGATGTTTCCTTATGGCTTGGGAAATCACATCACTTTTACCATTCACGAAGCCATTGTAGTAAAGGATTATTCTTTTGATGATTTGATGTTGAAAACGGAAAATGCAATCATTCAAGGAATAAAATTGTAAAGTATAAATAAAATTTAATAAGTTTGGGAGAAATCCTAGATTCTAAACCAAAAATCTAAATTAAAAATGTCTATAAAAAACATTCGATTAGAAGTAATGCAACTTTTAGAAAAAAACGTTAGCAGTTACGTTGACCAATATTTAATTCCTGTGGAAAAAATTTGGCAGCCATCTGATTTTTTACCAAATTCCGAAGGAGATAATTTCTTGGAAGAAGTAAAAGAATTGAGAGAAATTTCAAAAGATTTACCTTATGACTTTTGGGTTGCAATGGTAGGAGATATGATTACAGAAGAAGCCTTGCCTACATATGAAAACTGGTTGATGGAAGTAGAAGGAGTAGATAATCTAGAAAGAAACGGATGGGCTCAATGGGTGCGTCAATGGACTGGAGAAGAAAACCGTCACGGAGATTTATTAAATAAATATTTGTATATGTCAGGTCGTGTTAATATGCGCGAAATCGAAATGACAACCCAACATTTAATCAGTGATGGCTTTGATATTGGAACAGGAAGAGATCCGTATAAAAACTTTGTTTACACCAGCTTTCAAGAATTAGCCACCTATGTTTCTCACAATAGAGTGTCTCAGTTGGCAAAAAGTTATGGCGATACCAAATTAGCCAAAATGTGTAAAATGATTGCAGGTGACGAAATGCGTCATCACATGGCGTACAGCGAGTTTGTAAATCAGATTTTCAAAATTGACCCAAGCGAAATGATGCTTGCTTTTCAATACATGATGAAGGCAAAAATAGTTATGCCAGCGCATTTCTTGAGAGAATCAGGACAAAAAATCAGTTCTGCTTTTGAACATTTTTCAGATTCAGCACAACGAATCGGAGTGTATACTGCCAATGATTATGTTGACATTATGCAAAAATTAATTGTGAAATGGGAAATCGACAAAATTGGTGGATTGACCGATGAAGCCGAAAAAGCACGGGATTACTTGATGAAATTACCAGCTAGAATGGCACGAATCTCAGAGCGAATAGTGATTCCTCAAGAGTCATTTCAATTTAAATGGGTAGAACCAGCTAGATTGTAGAATATAGATTTCAGATCTCAGTTTGGTTGGAACGGAAAGTTGATTTCAGATTAATAATTTATTGATTTTTGTCATTGCCATTGCCATTGCCATTGATATTGTCATTGCCATTGCCATTGATATTGTCATTGCCATTGCAATTGCCATTGAAATTGAAATTGCCAATACCATTGAAATTTAAAACATATACTGCTGATTTTTAAGTTCACACTTTAAAAATCAGCTTTTTTTTATAAAAAACACTTGAATATGATCCATCAAGATATAATAAATAAGACCATCCTTTTTGTTAAAGGAAAACTAGAAAATGCCGAAGGCGGTCACGACTGGTTTCATATAGAAAGAGTGTTTAAAAATGCCGTTTCTATTGCTAATAATGAAGTTTGTGATATAAATGTGGTAAAATTAGGCGCTCTACTTCATGATATTGCGGATAGTAAGTTTCATGATGGGGATGAAACTATTGGTCCAAAAACGGCCAGAGAATATCTTGAAAGCGAAAAAGTGGATGCCGATACTATTCAGCATATCATTAATATCATAGAAAACGTGTCTTTTAAGGGCGGAAAAACAGAAACGAAATTCTCCTCTATAGAATTGGATATCGTGCAAGATGCAGACCGTTTAGATGCCATTGGCGCCATTGGCATAGCAAGAACCTTTAATTATGGAGGGTTTAAAAATCGAACTTTATATAACCCAAATATTGCACCCAATCTTAATTTGACTAAAGAGGAATATAAAAATAGTGAAGCACCAACGCTCAATCATTTTTATGAAAAATTGTTGCTCTTAAAAGATAAAATGAATACCAAAACAGGTATACAAATCGCCCAAAAAAGACATCAATTTATGATTAGCTTTTTATCCCAGTTTTATGCAGAATGGGACGGGGAATTGTAGTGTTCAGTTGGCAGTGATCAGTGTTCAGAATTCAGTTTGCAGATTTTTAGAATTTAGACTGACCACTTTTATTTATTCCAACAACTGACCACTAAAGACTGATCACTGATCACTTTTTTAGAGCCCCTTTTCCTTCATTTCCAAAATGACATCCGAAGCATTTTTAAAAGTCGGGGATTGTGTTATGATCGTTCCCACTCTTTTTTTGTTGAGTTTAAAGGTAATATCATTTTCTGTTGTGAATAGAAGCGCAGTTAAAAACGGCTTATTCATATACGAAAGCAAAATCATATAAGTTTCGTCGATAGTGTGGAAGCTTTCTATTTCTTCGGTTTTGTAACGTGCTGTAACAGATAAACTGAAAACACCCTCATTCAAAACAGGGCGAACATAAATATTTTTCAATTCGGTATCGCCAATGGTTTTTGCCAAAGTTAGTTTGGCGTAGTTATAATTCGTGAGGCTTTCTTTTACTTTTTCCCAAAAGAGATCAAATTCGGCTTGGTAAGACATAAGGTATTTTTTGATGAATTTTTTTTCAGAAATGAGTTTTCAAAATTACAATTTTTTAAACTGCCAACTGCTACTGAACACTGAATACTAATTTTATTTCCCTTTAAACTCCGCTTTCCTTTTCTCTAAAAAAGCCGTTGTTCCTTCCTTGAAATCTTCGGTGGCAAAACATTCTCCAAATGCTTTTATTTCTACTTTAAATCCATTGACACCAGTAACAAAATTTGCATTTACGGATTCAATCGCTTTAGAAATGGCCGCAGGAGAATTTTTCATAATACGAGTAGCAAGCATCATATACGCGTCATATAAATCGGCTTGTGGTACCACATGATTGACTAATCCATACATTTTTGCAGTTTCGGCATCAATCATTCCGGCAGTTAAAATCATTTCCATAGCACGTCCTTTACCCACCAATTGAGGCAAACGTTGGGTTCCACCATAACCAGGGATTAGTCCAAGTGAAGTTTCTGGCAAACCCATTTTGGCATTATCAGATGCGATTCTAATGTGGCATGCCATAGCCAATTCCAATCCTCCACCAAGTGCAAAACCATTAATAGCTGCAATAACTGGTGTTTTCATGTTTTCGATAAAATCAAATAAGATTTCCTGTCCTTTTGCGGCCAATGTTGCTCCTTCCAATTCCGAAAAGTGAGCAAATTCGGCAATATCGGCGCCAGCTACAAAAGCTTTTTCTCCATTTCCGGTTATAATAATTACTTTGATTTCAGGATTAGCATTTATTTGTTGTAAGGTTTCATTTAATTCCTGTATTGTGGCTTTGTTTAAAGCATTTAATTTGGATGGACGATTGATAAATATGGTTGCAATGCCATTTTCCTGGTCTAAAATAATGTTTTCGAGTGCCATAATTTTTATATTTTATTGATTGATTATAGGAAGCGAAACAGTAAATGTAGTTCCAATTCCTTTTTTGGATTCCAATGTAATGGTTCCTTTATAATTTTCGATAATGTTTCTAATAATTCCAAGACCTAATCCCATTCCGCTGGATTTTGTTGTAAATTTAGGTTCAAATATTCTATTAAAATTTTCAGTTACAATTCCAATTCCATTATCTGAAACCGTGATTAACACATTGTTTTCATCTCTTTTTATGGTAACTAAAATTGCTTTTTCTTCCTGTTGACATGGAATGGATTGAATGGCGTTTTTGACCAAATTAGTGATAATACGAATGAGTTGGGTCCTATCAATTTTTGAAATGATTTCTTCTTCTTCTGCTTTAAAATGGACGTATTCCTCATTAAAAATATCCATCGTCAATTCGACAACATCAACCACATTCAGGGTTTCATTTTGCTGTGCAGGCATCGAAGCAAAATTAGAAAATGCCGAAGCTACGGAACTCATAGTATCAATTTGTTGTATTAAAGTCTCGGAATAATCATTTATTTTTTGCTTCAGATTGGGGTCATTCGCATCAAATTTTCTTTGAAAACTCTGCACTGTGAGTCGCATTGGTGTAAGCGGATTTTTGATTTCATGCGCCACCTGTTTTGCCATTTCTTGCCAGGCTTCTTCTCTTTCGCTTTGCGCTAATTTCAGGGCGCTTTCTTCCAATTCATCGACCATCGAATTATAAGCATTTATCAATAAATTGATTTCTTTACTACTAGCTTCGAGGACAATTTTTTCGTTTTTTTGACTCAAACTGGTTTCACTCAATTTGTCTGATATGGTCTTTAAAGATTTTGTAATATAGGACGATAGAAGATAGGCAACACCAAATGCTACCAAAAGCATAAATGTGTATACTTGAGCCAATCGAATCAAGAAGTTTTGCAGTTCCGTTTGATAATAACTATCGTCTTCTACATAAGGTAAGTTCAAAATTCCTAATGGCTTGAACTTGTCATCTTTAATTAAACTATAAGAAGAACGATTTTTTTGGCCGTCAATTGTTTTGATGTCAACATATCTTTTTTCGATAGAAGATTGAACGAGTTTAATGATGTATTTTGGAATTGGAGGCGCAACAGAATCAATTGAAAACCTTGATTTGGATGATTTTAATAACTTCCCTTCTAGACTGTAAATATTGATTTCCAGATTGTGTATATCGGATAATTCGTGAATTTTATCTTTAAAGATTAGAGAAAGATTCTTTGGAGTAAGAGGATAAGTGGTGTTCGATAGCACATAAATAATGTTTTCTTTTATGGCATCTTCCTTGTGTTCTAAACGTTCTTGATGGTATTGTTTGGCCTCATTTTTGAATTGAAAAATAGAAATGGAAGCCAATAATACAGAGGCAACAATAATCAATACAATCATCGAAAGGAAAATCCTGACACGTAAGGAAAGCATCGATAACTTGAAGTCTTTAAGCATAGTGTTTAGTGATTGGTAACTAGTAATTAGTAACAAGTGATTAGCTAATTACAAATCACTTGTCACTAATTACTTTCTTTCTCTAATTCGTTTATAAAATTTGAATCCCAACATTATTAAAACCGAAAATAAGAGGATTCCAATCACTCCATAAATCCAGTTAACAGCATTTTTCAGAATGACTAGAAATACAACTGCAAAAAGAATAATTGTAGCACCTTCGTTCCACAAACGCATAAAATTGGTAGTGTATTTTACTTGGTTGTTTTGCAATTCCTTGAATATTTTATGGCATTTATAATGGTACAAATACAACACAAAAACAAAGCCAAGTTTCACGTGCATCCAAGGCATTTGTAACCAAGCTTTACCCAAGTCAGTAAAAAACAACATCCAAAATGCAAAAAGACTCGCTAAAACAGCGCTTGGCCAAGTGATGATATACCACAAACGATAGGTCATTATTTTGTATTGTTTCTGCAAAATTTCTTTATCTGGCGATGGCATATCGTTAGCTTCTATTTGGTAAACAAACAAACGAACGATATAAAAAAGTCCGGCGAACCAAGTAATCACAAAGATGAGATGAAGAGATTTGAGGTAGTTGTAGAATTCCATTTATTTTTTGTTTAAAGATTTGACAACTTTTTAAAAGTTGTCAAATCTATCCGATTACTTAAAAGAACATTATCAAAAAATTTTAATTTGCCCAATCATCGATCCAATTTGCAACCGTTTCACACCATTCGTCACTATCATTTAAACAAGGAACAGCAAAAAATTCTTCGCCTCCGTGTTCCTTGAATTGATGGTTGGCTTCCATTGCAATTTCTTCTAATGTTTCCAAGCAATCCGAAACAAAAGCAGGCGTAACCACTGCCAAATTCTTGATGCCTTTCTCGGGCATTTTATTCACTTCAACATCAGTGTAAGGCGTAAGCCATTTGTCTCCAGCCAATCGAGATTGAAAAGTTTGGCTGTATTTTCCTTCGGGAATTCCTAATAGTTTTACCACTTGTTTCGTAGTTTCGTAACATTGATGACGGTAGCAAAATTCGTGCGCTGGAGAGGGCGTGTTGCAACAAGAACCGTCTATTTTGCAGTGCGATTTGGTAATGTCCGTTTTGCGAATGTGTCGCTCAGGGATTCCGTGATAGGAGAACAATAAATGATCGTATTCAAAACCTTCCAAATGGGATTGAATAGAATCGGCAAGGTTTTTCAAATAGTCGGGCTTATTATAAAAAGCAGGAACAATCGTAAATTTCATTTCTGGAAAATACTTTTTTCTATGCTCTTCAGCCAATTCTAAAATGGTTGTTGTCGATGCCATTGCGTGTTGCGGATACAACGGGAAAAGCATTACTTCGGTTACGCCTTTATCGTGTAATTCCTGTAATCCCGATAAAAGAGAAGGATTTCCGTAACGCATAGCCAATGCAACCGGAATGTCAACCAATTTTTTGACTTTTTCGTGCATTCTTTTGGAAATCACGACAAGCGGAGAACCTTCGTCCCACCAAATTTTGGCGTAAGCCGCTGCCGATTTTTTTGGTCTAGTTTGAAGAATGATGCCACGAACTAGCAATGCCCGCAACAAAAACGGAACATCGATTACGTATTTATCCATCAAAAATTCGTCTAAATACGGTTTTACATCTTTTGCTGTTGGACTTTCCGGCGAACCAAGGTTAACTAATAATACACCTTTCATTTTTTTTGTTTTTTATGGAAAAACCCCATTAGGGTTTGTAAATTTATTTATTTGGATTGATGGACATCAAATATTTCTTTGGAGTTGTTCCAAATTTCTTTTTGAAAGCGGCTATAAAATGACTTCCGGTGCTGTATCCAATTTTTAATCCCACTTCATTTACATTATAAGAACCACTGTCTAATAATTTTCGAGCGGAATCCATTTTATAATCAAAGAGAAATCCATAAACAGTATCACCATATATTTGTTTGAAACCCATTTTTAGTTTCTTCAAAGTCAGTCCCACTTCGTCGGCTAATTCTTGTAGTCCTGGCGGTTCGGCCATATTAGCCAATATAATTTCCTTAGCCTTTTTAATTTTAAATACATTTTCTTCATCAATTAAAAACGGACATTGTTCCGCATTTGGGTCTTCGGTACGATTGAAATACAAACTCAATAATTCATAACCTTTACCTTTGTAATACAAGTTTTTTATGGATGGATGCAAATTATAATGAAACAATTGACTCAAAACAATAGCCATCGAAGGGCTGATATCCCCTTCCTTATAATACTTTTTGTCCTTGTTGTCGTCACTTAAAAAAGTGATATAATTGGCTTCGGAAGAAAATAAATTATGAAATTTTTTAATAGAAATGATAACCGAAATAACCCAGGAATTTGGAGCCAATTCAAGATTAATAGGTAATTCTATCTGTGGATTGTACAGTAATAAGGATTTCTCTTCTTTCAAGTCTAAGGTATAATTCCCTTGATTGAAAAGGAATTTTGCTTTTCCTTTTAATCCAAAATGAAATTGAATCAATCCCTTTTTAACTTCGCGTTGTGTGCAATACACTTCTTCGCTGTCATTTTGTAATCGAAGTAGAGTAAAATCGTCTTCTATTGTTATTATATCCTGAGAACTCATTGCGATATTTTTTATTAAAACAGTTTATTAAAATCAGAATTTTATTTAGAATCAGTTTAAATATGTTTTTTAAAACACTTGATTTCAGTACAAAAATAATGTTTTTTACTATAAAAGATAGATTTATCGACTAAAAATCATTCAGCGTTACAAAAAGAACTTTTAGCGTTGTTTTTATAAAGTCCTTAGTAATAACTTTGTCAGTCCCAATTGGGAAAAGATTATTTATGAAAAACACAAGCATAACCAAACATAAAACTTTCTATGCCATAGGCTTAAGTTACCGTAAAGCAGATGCTGAGGTAAGAGGAAAATTCAGTTTAGATGGTGGTGGAAAGACAAATGTATTACTTCAAGCCAAAGATGAAGGCATTGAAAGTTTAGTAGTTACTTCAACTTGTAACAGAACTGAAATTTACGGTTATGCAGATCACCCTTTTCAACTTATCAAATTAATTTGCGAGAATAGCAATGGAACTGCAGAAGAATTCCAGAAAGTTGGATTTGTATATAAAAATCAAGAAGCGACGGATCATCTTTTTCGAGTAGGAACAGGTTTAGACAGTCAGATCTTAGGTGATTTTGAAATCATTGGTCAGATAAAAAACAGTTTCGAGGAATCACGTTCCTTGGGATTGATCAATACTTATTTAGACCGATTAATTAATATGGTGATTCAAACCAGCAAAAGAATAAAAAACGAAACTGAAATCAGTTCTGGAGCAACTTCTGTTTCTTTTGCAGCCGTTCAATATATCATTCGAAATGTAGAGAATATTGGAAACAAAAACATTTTACTTTTTGGAACAGGCGAGATTGGAAAAAATACTTGTGAAAATTTAGTAAAACACACTAAAAACAAACACATTACTCTTATAAATAGAACTAAAAGTACGGCCGAAATCTTGGCTGGAAAACTAAATTTAATTGTAAAAGATTATTCTGATATTCATCTAGAATTACAAAAAGCCGATGTTTTGGTCGTTGCAACTGGGGCTAAAAATCCAACTATCGATAAAGCACTTTTGAATTTAAAGAAACCACTTTTGATTTTGGATTTATCTATCCCGAAAAATGTAAATGCAGATGTGCAACAGATTCCAGGAGTAACCTTAATCCACGTGGATTATTTGTCACAAATGACCGATGATACTCTCGAAAGAAGAAAGCAACACATTCCAGCAGCCGAAGCGATTATCGAGGATATGAAATTAGATTTAAATACTTGGATGAATGGTCGAAAATTTGCGCCAACAATTCACGCCTTGAAAGCAAAATTGAACGATATTGTAGCGAGTGAGTTGAACTTACAACGCAAAAAATTACCCAATTTTGACGAAGAACAAGCCGATATCATCAGCTCAAGAATTATCCAAAAAATCACCAATCATTTCGCCAGCCACCTTAAAGACGAAGACACTTCAGTAGATGAAAGTATTGAATTTATCGAAAAAGTGTTTCAAATTGGACTTTCTACACCACAAAAAGAAATTTCTGTTATAGTAGAAAAATACGGCGTTAATTTATCCTAAAACAAAATGAACCATAATGTTTTATTGGTTTGAAAATAATAAAAAATGGCTCAAAAAGTTATACGAATAGGTACACGCGATAGCGAATTAGCACTTTGGCAAGCCCACACCGTCCAAAAAAAGTTAAATGATTTAGGTTATAAAACTGAAATTGTCGCTGTTAAATCACAAGGCGATATTGTTCTCGACAAACCCCTTTACGAACTCGGAATCACAGGAATTTTTACCAAAACTTTAGATATTGCCATGCTTAATGGCGATGTTGATATTGCTGTACATTCTATGAAAGATGTGCCAACGGCATTACCCATTGGTATTGTGCAAGGAGCGGTTCTTGAAAGAGCCAATACGGTCGATGTTCTGGCTTATAAAGGCAATCTCGATTTCTTGAAGGGAGAGGGGACAATTGCAACAGGAAGTTTGCGTCGTCAAGCGCAATGGCTTAATAAATATCCCAATCATAAGGTAGTAGATTTACGAGGAAATGTAAATTTACGCATGCGAAAATTAGCCGATAACGATTGGAATGGAGCTGTATTTGCTGCTGCAGGACTAGAACGCATTAATCTATATCCCGAAAATCATATTGCACTCGATTGGATGATTCCCGCGCCCGCTCAAGGGGCAATGCTTGTTGTTGCCATGGGAAATGACAATTATACACTTGATGCAGTAAGAGAATTAAATCATATTGAAACCGAAATCGCAACCTACATCGAACGCCAATTTTTGAAAACTTTAGAAGGTGGGTGTACTGCTCCTATTGGTGCATTGGTACGTTATAATGAAGACGATGACACCTTACATTTTCAGGGGGTTTTATTTTCACTGGACGGAAAACAAAAATTAGAAGTCGACAAAGTTGTTGCTATTTCAGAATGGAAAAAACTAGGCTATAATTCTGCTGAAGAAATTTTGAATAATGGCGGAGCTGAGTTGATGAAAACAATAAAAGAAACGATGAAAAAATAAATGAATAATCCAATAAACATTCTATCAACAAAAATACTTTTGAGTCATCAAAAGCAAGCTTTATTAGACGCCAATTTCAATCTAATTGAAATCGATTTTATCAAAACCGAAAACTCGGATTTTGATTTAAAAGAAGTCAATGAAAATTTGATTTTTTCAAGTCAAAATGCAGCACAAAGTGTTTTATTGCATCCAAAATGCGAAGAATTAAAATCTAAAAATGTGTTTTGTGTGGGTATTAAAACCAAGGCATTCTTAGAAGAAAATGGATTTAATGTAATAGTTTATGTAGATTACGCTTCTGATTTGGCCGAAATTATAACTTTGATTTATGCCAATGAAAGTTATACTTTTTTTAGTGGCAATTTGCGAAAAGAAACTTTGCCTAAAGCTCTGAAAGAAGCCAAAATAAAGTTCAATGAAATACAGGTTTATGAAACTACTTTGACGCCACAAAAAGTAAAAACCGCAGTTGATGGGATTCTGTTTTTTAGTCCTTCAGCAATAGAAAGTTATTTGAAGGAAAACAAAATAAAAAATGAACTTTGCTTTTGCATTGGAGAAACCACTGCAAGTGCATTAGAAACCACTACTAAAAATATTATCGTTGCAGATCAACCCTCTGTTGAAAATGTGGTTGAAGATGTAATCGAAGAATTTAAATAAAACAAATTAGCTTTTAGCATTTTGCTTTTGGCAACAATAAAACAATTTTAACAACTAATAGCTAACAGCTAAGAAAAATGATAAAGAACGACCTATTTTTAAAAGCATTAAAAGGAGAAACAGTAGAACGTCCGCCGGTTTGGATGATGCGTCAAGCTGGAAGATATTTGCCGGAATTCATCGCTTTGCGTAACAAATATGATTTTTTTACCCGTTGTGAAACTCCAGAATTAGCGGCTGAAATTACTGTGCAGCCCATTCGCAGAATTGCACCCGATGCGGCGATTTTATTCTCGGATATTTTGGTTGTCCCTAGAGCTATGGGAATTCACGTGGAATTGAAAGACAATTTAGGTCCCATTATCCCGAATCCAATTCGCACCATGGAACAAGTAAACCAAGTGTATGTTCCTGATGTAAATGAAACTTTAGGCTACGTTTTTGACGCAGTAAAATTAACCAAAGAAATGTTGAATGATGAAGTGCCATTAATTGGTTTCGCAGGTTCACCTTGGACTATTTTCTGTTATGCTGTGGAAGGAAAAGGATCGAAAAGTTTTGATACTGCTAAAGGATTTTGTTTCTCTAACCCAATAGCTGCGCATACTTTATTACAAAAAATTACAGACACTACCATTTTATACTTAAAAGAAAAAGTAAAATCGGGCGTAGATGCAGTTCAGATTTTTGATTCTTGGGGCGGAATGCTTTCTCCCGTAGATTATCAAGAATTTTCATGGAAATACATCAACCAAATCATAGAAGCTTTGGCTGAGGTTACACCAGTAATTGTTTTTGGAAAAGGATGTTGGTTCGCTTTGGGCGAAATGGGAAAAAGCAAAGCTTCAGCTCTTGGAGTAGATTGGACTTGTACACCTAGAAATGCCCGTTATTTGTCTGGTGGAAACATCACATTGCAAGGTAATTTCGATCCATCAAGATTGTTTTCTCCAATTCCTGTTATCAAGAAAATGGTACATGAAATGATTGACGAATTTGGAAAAGACAAATACATCGCCAATTTAGGTCACGGAATTTTACCCAATATTCCTGTGGATCACGCAAAAGCGTTTGTAGATGCGGTGAAGGAGTATCGAAAAAAGTAGGTATTGCATGATCTCCTGCAAGGTTTTTTTTAACCTTGTAGGTATGTTTTGAAAACATTAGCCTAAATTTATATTTTTAATGTTGAAAAGTTATGAATTAGTGTTATTCTGCTTAAAAGTAATACCTACAAGGTTTGGAAAAAAACCTTGCAGGAGGACAATTTTTCAATAGATAAAGGCTTTAATATGAAATTAGAAGTTTTAGAGAAAGACAGTTATTATCATATTTATAACAGAGGGATAAATGGTTGTTTAATTTTTGAAAATGATGAAAACAAAAGCTTTTTTTTAAAACAACTATCAAAATATTTATATGATAAAATTTCAATATTTGGATACTGTTTGATGGATAATCATTTTCATTTAGTTATTCGATTAAATGAAGAAGAACAAATTGTAACACAAGCTTTTTCTAATTTTTTGAATTCCTATGTAAAAGCTTTTAATAAAGAAATTGATCGAACTGGAAGTCTTTTTGAAAAACATTTCAAAAGGATAAAGCCGAATGATGAAAAGTATTTGAAGCAATTGATACTATATGTTCACTTGAATCCAAAGCATCATTTAGGTTTAAAATTCGAGGATTATAAGTATTCATCCTATCAGGCTTTTATTTCAAATAAGGTGACAAAAGTAGAGAAAGATGAGGTTTTGAAATTGTTTGGAGGTTTTGAAAATTTTATTTTTTGTCATAACCAGAAAAATGATTTTCTAACTGAAAAGTATACTTTTGAATAGACTACTTTTCATCCTGCAAGGTCTTTTTTTGACTTTGTAGGTATATTTGAAAATGTCGACCTGCAAGGAATACCTAAAAGGTTTGGGGAAAAACCTTGCAGGTGGACAAAACATACTATAAAAAATGCTCAACAAAGGCTTACGTGATCAAGAAAGTATTCGAATTGACAACATATTAAAAATGTTGCATTCTTTGACATTTGTGCCTAAATTTTGGAATTTAGAAGACCAACTAGACCTTGAAAATGGTTTAAAAGATTTAGGGATGAATATCGGAAGTCTCCAAAATTTTAGCCAAGAGGAATTAATCACTCATTTGCAACGACTTCATTTTGATTGGAATCATTTTGAATTATTTGCTGATTTTTTGATGGCGATGTCAAAAGAGAACCAATTTGATTTTACGGACAAAGCCATTGCCATTTACGATTATGTTCAAAAGGAAAGTAAGGTTTTTTCGTTTGGAATATTTAATAAGTTAGCTGCTGCTAAAGCAAATTTATAATGAAAAATAAATTTTACCAATACCTACAAAACCTCCAAGACCAAATCTGCAAAGGATTGGAAGATGCTGATGGCACAACTCAATTCCGTGAGGATCTTTGGGAACGACCAGAAGGTGGCGGTGGGCGAACCAGAGTAATCGAAAACGGAGAAGTTTTCGAAAAAGGAGGTGTCAATATTTCTGCAGTGTACGGAAAACTACCGGATAGCATGCAAAAACTATTCAATGTGGGCGAAGCTGATTTTTTTGCCTGCGGATTGAGTTTGGTTTTGCACCCACGAAGCCCAATGGTACCAACTGTTCATGCTAATTGGCGCTATTTTGAAATGTATGATGATAACGGAACTGTAATCAATAGTTGGTTTGGCGGTGGTCAAGATCTTACGCCTTATTATTTATTTGAAGAAGACGCTAAGCATTTTCATCAAACCTGTAAAACCGCTTGCGACAAACACAATCCGGATTTTTACCCAAAATATAAAAAGCAATGTGACTCCTATTTTTGGAATGCACACCGCAACGAAGCTCGCGGAATTGGAGGGTTGTTTTTCGATTATTGCAAAGCTACAGATACAATGTCCATGGAAAACTGGTTCAACTTTGTAACCGAAGTGGGCAATAGTTTTCTAGAAGCTTATATTCCAATAGTAGAAAAAAGAAAAAAATTACTATATTCGGATGACCAAAAAACCTGGCAGGAAATCCGACGTGGTCGTTATGTCGAATTCAATTTGGTACACGATAAAGGAACTTTGTTTGGATTGAAAACAAACGGTCGAATCGAGAGTATCCTGATGAGTTTGCCACCACATGTTCAGTGGGTTTACGATCATCATCCTGAAAAAGATAGCGAAGAAGAAAAATTAATAAAAGTGTTAGAAAATCCGATGGATTGGATATAGATATCGAGAGAAATCCTAATTCCTAAATCAAAAATCCTAAATTACTATGTTCCCATTACAAAGAAATCGCCGGTTAAGAACCAACGAATCAATTCGTTCCCTCGTTCGTGAAACCTCCTTAAGTCCAACTGATTTTATGTTGCCAATGTTTGTTGCCGAAGGCAAAGACGTGAAAATTCCCATTGCATCCATGCCTGGAATTTACCGTCATTCGTTAGATAACACAATCAAAGAAGTAAAAGAAGCTTGGGATTTAGGCATCAAAGCTGTCAATATTTACGTTAAAGTTAGCGATAGTCTCAAAGACAATGCAGGTGTTGAAGCTTGGAACAAAAACGGATTGATGCAACAAACCATTCGCGCCATTAAAGATGCCGTTCCTGAAATGATAGTGATGCCAGACGTAGCCTTGGATCCTTATTCTATTTATGGTCACGATGGAATTATCAAAAACGGGCAAGTCATAAATGATGCCACCATCGAAGCCTTGACATTGATGAGTTTGAGTCATGCTGAAGCTGGTGCCGATTTCGTTGCACCAAGCGATATGATGGATGGTCGTGTACTTGCTATTCGCAAAGCATTAGAAGAAAACGGCCATCATAATGTGGGTATCATGAGTTATAGTGCCAAATATGCTTCGGCATTTTATGGTCCATTTCGAGATGCTTTAGATTCTGCTCCAGTAGATTTAAACGATGTGCCAAAAGATAAAAAAACCTACCAAATGGATTATGCCAATCGTATTGAAGCCATTCGTGAAGCATTGGATGATGTGGCCGAAGGCGCCGATATTGTGATGGTAAAACCAGGAATGGCCTACCTTGATATCGTTCGTGAAGTAAAAAATGCTGTTCATGTTCCCGTTGCGGTCTATCAAGTTTCTGGCGAATATGCGATGGTCAAAGCCGCAGCCGAACGAGGCTGGTTGGATCACGACCAAATTATGATAGAACAATTGTTTTGTATCAAAAGAGCCGGTGCCAATATTATTTCAACCTATTTTGCCAAAGAAGCGGCAAAACTTTTAAATAAATAACTATGAGAAGTTTATTATTATTCATTATTTCGCTTTCACTTTTTTCTTGTAAAAAAGAAAGTTCAGAGTCTTTTGGAAAATCCGAAACCACTACTGAAACCATTGCCGAAGTCCAAAAACCAGAAGATTTAGGTAACGAAATATTTCACGGCAAAGGGGCTTGCATTGCTTGTCATAAAACGGATGAAAAACTTGTTGGGCCAAGTTTACAAAATATAGCCAGTATTTACAAAGAAAAAAACGGAGACATGGTTGCCTTCTTAAAAGGGGAAAAAGACCCAATTGTTGATCCCGAGCAATATGAATTAATGAAGCCCAATTTAGAACTCACCAAGACTTTTTCGGACGAAGAATTAAAAGCTCTGGAAGCCTATGTGAATTCGAATTTAAAATAATCTACGAAGAGCTTGCTGACGACTTAGGAGCTTAATCCTGCTGTCCACTATATCTTTGCGGCTGAACTCCAGCCACAAAGGATGCCGTTTCCATCAGGGCTACGAAAATACAGGAACCATTTGAGAAATCGAATGGTTTTTTACTTTCAACAACATCATTTCATAAAGGAATTAGCGTTTTTTTTCAATTTCCTATTCCTCCAAAAGTAACAAAATAATGGTTCGAGTGCCTTAGTATTCGTAAAAAACTCAAACACAACATTGGATCAAAAATAGTTTTTACTTACATCTTATAGGCAACTCCAAAAAAACAGTATTCTGAAATATCTCTAAATACTTTTGTTTTTTAAAAATAACAAGGATGATTCAATAGGTAATAGAGCAAAAAAAAACGGGGTTTTACATTGCAATGTAAAACCCCGTTTTAATTATATTATTTAAGTGTTATTCTACTACAATCTTTTTTGTTGTAGTACCATTTTCTGTTTGTACTTGTACTAAATAAATACCTTTAGATTGATTAGCCAAGTTTACCGTAGTACTATTTTTTGCAGACTGTACTTTTTTTCCAGTAGTATCAAAAACAGTAATCGTTTTTACTTCAGAAGTACTATTGATAGTAACTATACCACTTGTTGGGTTTGGAGAAACAGAAACGCGATTATCTGCTAAAGAGTTTTGTTTTACGCTTAACTGTCCTGTCAAAAGAAGTGCTGCATTTTTCCAAAGTGTCAGCATCTGAGGTGTTATGTTAGTACCATTACCAGCAGCCATTGCACCATAATTAAATCCAAAAGTAATCATTCTTTTTTGAAGAACGTCAGCAGCATTTGTTCCAATTTTAGTACCTGCAGGTATATCATTTATTAAAAGTGCTTTACTAACAACTGTAATCTCAGGAACTGTAGCTAACAAAGTACCAGTTGCCGAAAGGTCTAAACCATTCTCAACATCGATTGATTTTGGTCCTCCTGCCGCTCCATTATCCCCGAAGCCACTGCTGATGAAAAGAGGAATACTATTTCCTGAAAAAGTGATACCAGTAAACAAATCATTAGTCTGCTTGGAAGGATCTACAGTAACTGCTAAATTTGATGTAGCAGTTGTTGTAGCAATAGAAGTAATATGGTTTTTACTACCTTGAAAGGCATATACTTTGTTGAAAATACATGGAATTGGAATATTTCTAATGCCTAGTATTCCAGCTGGATCAAAGATAGTATTAGCTGAACCAAAAGTTTCTTGCACTATAACTAAATCATAATTACTTAGCACAGTTCCAGAAGAACCTGCACCATCATCTGTAATTACTGTAAGGGCAAAACGTGAGTCAGCATTAAACATCCTAATAATTGCATCATTAGTAACTGTAGAAGCTGAAGGATCCATCGTTTTTTGAAGTGTGATGTAGGCTATTTTTTTCTGAGCCATCATTTGGATTGGCAGAACTGCGACTAGTAACATTAATAAGAAAGCGGTTGTTTTTTTGTTTTTTTGTAATTTTTTTTTCATAATTTTCAATGATTAAAAAGGGTTAAAAATAAATTGTTTACAAATGTATTTTTTACATTTATCGTAAATATAGTGAAAATAAATTATGAACAAAACATTTTTTTTAAAAAACACAATCGATTACATCAATAAAAAGCAAGTTATAATTTGATAAATGACAAAACACACATATATATATTAAAAAAATTTAACTTATATTAAGTCCATAGTTATAACTTTGAGTGCTTATTTTTATTTTTAAAATCATGGAAACGACTTTTATAAAAACACCAATAGGCATTGCCAAAATTATCGGTGATGAAAATGGTATTCTGGTAATTTCTGTATCAGATGAAGGGGAAGTTTCTAATTTAGTTCCATTCATTTTACAAGATTCCGTTTCCCAACTGAACGAGTATTTCGAAGGAAAGAGAAAAGATTTCACTTTCAAACTGAATCCCGAAGGAACCAAATTTCAACTGAGAGTTTGGAAAGGATTACTTGAGATCCCATTTGGGAAAACAATGTCGTATCTAGAATTATCAAAAAAATTGGGTGATGTCAAAGCGATTCGAGCTGTAGCTTCAGCTAATGGAAAAAACCCATTGTGGATTGTCGTTCCCTGTCACAGAGTTATTGGAACTGATGGTTCTCTTACAGGTTATGCTGGCGGATTATGGCGCAAAAAATGGTTGTTGGAACATGAATGCCCTTCGCAACAGCAAACACTTTTGTTATAAGAAAAAAGACGAGCACTAAAAAAACCATCTTTTATTTATGTAAATTCGTACTCCAGCTAATATTTAATTTTATGAATAGACTTAAAAAGATCCTAATCGAATTAGTAGCTTTTATTACAATTGTAATTGCATCACTTTATCTATTAAATTATGATTATTTATTAAAAGCTGTTCGAATCACTTATTTGAACGGACATAAAACAGCTTTTTTAGACGACTATAAATATTTCAACAACCGAATCATTGAAAAAGGCAGTCTACCACAACCTTGGAATATTTCCAGAAATTACAACCAAGTACAACCTACTGCCCAACTTGAAAAACTACATCAAGAAATTGGAACTGTTGCCTTTTTAATAATAAAACAGGATAGCATTTGGAACGAAAGCTATTATGAGAACTACACGAAAGATTCCAAATCAAATTCTTTTTCAATGGCCAAAAGTATTGTTACAGCTTCCTTAGGCAAAGCAATTATGGATGGAAAAATTAAAAGTTTAGACCAAAAGGTTGCTGATTTTTTTCCAGAATTCAAAAAAGGAAAGTCCGCTAATATGACTTTGGGTGATTTAGCATCAATGGCGTCAGGATTGGATTGGGACGAATCCTATTACGATCCTTTTTCGATTACTACTCGTGCTTATTTTGAGGAAGATTTAAAATCAGTAATTGTAGGCTTAAAGGGCATAAACGAACCAGGAAAATCGTATAAATACCTCAGTGGTAACACCCAACTTTTGGCCATGTGCGTCGTTAAAGCCACTGGAAAAAACTTGGCTAATTATGTGTCCGATTCTTTTTGGAAACCTATGGGCGCCGAAAACGAAGCTTATTGGCAAACGGATTCGGCAAACGGAATCGAAAAAGCCTTTTGTTGTATCGCTAGTAATGCAAGAGATTTTGCTCGATTTGGAAAATTGTATTTACATAACGGAAAGTGGAATGGCAAGCTGCTTTTGGACAGTAGCTTTGTTGCCAAATCGGTAAGGCCACGATTCAAAGAGGCTCCACAATATGGTTATGGATGGTGGTTGTGTAATTATAAAAACAAAAATGTATTTTATATGCGCGGTCATTTAGGACAATATGTAATCGTAGTTCCTCAAGACGAGCTAATTATTGTTCGATTAGGACATCGTGATATTCCAAGTACTAACGGAACTCCTCATAGTGATGATTTTTATACCTACCTTGACGAAACCTATAAAATGTTGTCTAAAAAATAATTTTGAAAACGAATGATAGAAAAAATTAACCTCAATAACATTCTCTTTCTCGATATTGAAACCGTTCCAGAAGTGGCTAATTTCAATACGTTGGATGATGAAATGAAAGCTTTATACGAACAAAAAACCCAATACCAGCGCAAAGATGAATACACTCCTGAGGACTTTTATGACAGAGCAGGAATTTGGGCCGAATTCGGTAAAATTGTATGCATTTCAGTAGGTTATTTTGTCAATAAAAATGACATTCGAAACTTCCGAGTGACTTCGTTTTTTGGGGAAGAGAAAAAGATTTTAGTAGATTTTAATAATCTATTAAACAATTATTTCAACCAACCCCAACACGTTTTGTGTGGTCACAATGCCAAGGAATTTGATATTCCGTTTATCGCCCGTCGCATGATCATTAATAATATTGCCATTCCCAATAAACTGAATTTATTTGGGAAAAAACCTTGGGAAATTCCACATCTCGATACGTTAGAATTATGGAAATTTGGCGATTACAAGCATTACACTTCCTTGAAATTATTGTGCAAAATACTTGGAATCCCTTCTCCGAAAGGCGATATCGATGGCAGTCAAGTGGGGCATGTTTTTTATGTTGAAAAAGATATTGACCGCATTGTAACCTATTGCGAAAAAGACACCATTGCCGTAGCACAAATTTTTCTACGTTTGAGGCGAGAAGAGTTATTGATTGAAGATGAAATTATTCACGTTTAAGTTTTCAAAGTTGTTCTATTGGAGTAACCCAAGTAATTAATGATGTCAAGTCGAGCGCAGTCGAGAATAGTTGCTGAGTCTCGACTGCGCTCGACTTGACAAATTGCATAAAAGAAACATTATTTGACATTGCAATTGCTTTTTGACATTGCAATTGATTTGTTACATTTACAAAAATTATAGATTATGGTATTGAGTAGATTTTGGTTGGTGATTTTTATTTCATCTATTGTTTTTATTGTGGTGAGTTTATTTACAGGGAACAGTTACACTATAGATTTTGTGCTAAACGGTAAGAAAGACGAGCCTATTTTAATTTCCGAAAAATACATTAATCAATTGCCGGTTTTTATCAAAGACAGTATCGAAAAATCTGCTGATAAAACCTTTATTTTAAATAACATCAAGACTGATCTAGATACGACTTATGTTTATTCAAGTAAAACCGTAAAGATATTTAGTGGAGTTCAAAAATCGGACGGATTATTACCCACTTGTAAAAGCACATTGCTTGATTTAATAATTCCACTTATTGCCTATTTGGCATTCTTCTGTGGCTTGATGGAGCTTTTAATTATTTCGGGAGCTTCTGGAAAATTAGCGGAAGTTTTGAGCCCAGTATTTGTGAAAGTGTTTCCGAGTATTCCAAAAAATCATCCTTCGATATCCTATATGACCTTAAATTTTGCCGCTAATTTCTTGGGATTAGATTCGGCTGCTACACCTTTTGGACTTAAAGCAATGGAAAGTTTGCAAGAACTCAACCCAGAAAAAGAGAAGGCCAGTGATGCCCAAATTATGTTTATGTGTCTGCATGCTTCTGGACTTACACTTATTGCAACATCGATTATTGGATATCGTGCTGCTGCCAATGCTAGCAATCCTGCAGATGTGATGTTACCTTGTATAATAACTTCTTTTATAGGTACAATCGCCGCTTTTCTAATTGTTGGAATAAAACAAAAAATTAATTTCAAGAGTGCGTCTTTGGTGGTAGCTTTAATCTCATTAATTGCAGCCATTATTGGATTATTGATGTATGTAAATCATTTGGATTTAATTGGTAAAAATTATTTTACAGCTAATCTTTCTGCTTTAATATTAATAGCAATTATTGCTTTTACTTTGATATTCTCTTTCATTAAGGAGAAGAAATTTGCAGATGCCAATACTACTGTTTTTGATTCTTTTGTAGTGGGTGCCAATAATGGCGTTAAGACAGGAGTGGTAATTTTTCCTTATGTTTTAGGAATGTTAGTAGCTATCTCTTTGTTTAGAAACAGTGGCCTGTTTGAAATTATTAGTAACTGGATTGCTTTTATTTTCTCTAATATGGGTGTCAACAAACAAATTACAGATGCTTTGCCAGTAGCATTGCTTAGACCATTTAGTTCTGCCGGATCACGTGGATTTTTGATAGATTCTATGAATACTTTTGGAGCTGATTCGATGACAGGACGTTTGAGTAGTATTTTTCAATGTAGTGCCGAAAGTACGTTCTACGTCATTGCGGTTTACTTTGGATCGGTAAATATAAAAAACACTCGTTATGCTTTGCCAACCATGTTGTTGGTTGATTTAATTTGTGTAATTACGGCGATTTTTGTGGCCAGTTGGTTTTTTTAATCAAAAAAATAAAAAACGTTTTGTTTACAACGGACGATCTATAATAATGTGGAACGGAATAAATAATCTCAAAGTGATGGAACATTTAATTGTGTCGTATTTTATTAAAATGCATAAAAAAAATCATTGAGACATTCAAGACAACCCAATAATTTATAACAATTATAAACCATTACTTGATATAAATCAGTTCTGAATCTGTGAAGAATTCTTATCTTTGGGTTTCTAAAAAAAACTCAAATTATGGACTTTATATACCAGGATCCTTATCCAATTTTAAAAGACGATACCCAATACCGTAAAATCACTTCCAACTACGTAAAAGTAGAAAAACTAGGCAATAGAGAAATCTTAACCGTTGACCCAAAAGGGTTGGAATTGCTTTCTCAAGAAGCTTTGAAAGATGTTTCGTTTATGTTGCGTACTGCACATTTGGCAAAATTAAAAGCGATTCTTGATGATCCAGAAGCGACAGACAACGACCGTTTTGTAGCTTATAATTTATTACAAAATGCAGCAGTAGCGGTAGAGGGAGAATTGCCATCTTGTCAAGACACAGGAACGGCGATAATAATGGCCAAAAAAGGCGAAAATGTATATACAGGTGTCGATGACGCCGAATGGTTATCTAGAGGAATTTTTAACACCTACCAAGAACGCAACCTTCGTTATTCCCAAATTGTACCTATCAGTATGTTCGAAGAGAAAAACTCAGGTTCAAATCTTCCCGCTCAAATTGATATTTATGCTAAAAAAGGCGCATCGTACGAGTTTTTGTTTTTGGCAAAAGGAGGAGGTTCTGCTAACAAAACTTATTTGTACCAACAAACTAAATCTTTGTTGAACGAAAAATCAATGGATGCCTTTGTTCGTGCCAAAATTATGGATTTAGGTACATCTGCTTGTCCACCGTATCACTTGGCTTTAGTGATTGGAGGAACGTCTGCAGAAGCGAATTTAGCGGCGGTCAAAAAAGCATCAGCAGGCTATTTTGATCATTTACCAACTTCTGGCAACATGTCTGGTCAAGCTTTTCGTGATTTAGAATGGGAGAAAAGAGTCCAGTTAATTTGCCAACAAAGTGCCATTGGAGCACAATTTGGAGGAAAATATTTCACTCATGATGTGCGTGTGATTCGTTTGCCTCGTCACGCGGCTTCTTGTCCAGTTGGGTTAGGAGTGTCTTGTTCTGCCGATAGAAACATCAAAGGTAAAATTACCAAAGACGGAATTTTTGTAGAGCAATTAGAAGTAAATCCAAAACAATTTTTGCCAGAAACTGCACCCCATTTGGAACCGGCAGTTGAGATTGATTTGAATCAACCAATGGCTGATATTCTTAAAAAATTATCGCAATACCCAATCAAAACACGATTGAAACTAAATGGTACCTTGATTGTAGCTCGAGATATTGCGCATGCTAAAATAAAAGAATTATTAAATGAGGGGAAACCAATGCCAGAATACTTTAAAAACCACCCTATTTACTATGCAGGACCTGCAAAAACACCTGAGGGAATGGCTTCAGGAAGTTTTGGACCTACAACTGCTGGACGTATGGACGTTTATGTAGATGAGTTCCAAAAAAATGGAGGAAGTATGGTAATGCTTGCCAAAGGAAATAGAACCAAATCAGTGATGAATGCTTGTAAAGCCTATGGCGGTTTCTATTTAGGGTCTATCGGAGGACCTGCAGCCATCTTGGCCAAAGAAAATATACTTTCAGTTGAGGTTGTTGATTTTGAAGAATTGGGAATGGAAGCCGTTCGTAAAATCACTATCAAAGATTTCCCAGCTTTCATTATTACGGATGATAAAGGAAATGATTTCTTTGAAAATTTATAAAATTTAATTAAAAAGAAACACAATTTTTACCGCAGATTCGCAGGTTCATTTAAAGAAATTTAAAATCAGTGAATCTGCGGTTCTATTTAATAGAAACTCTAAGTAAACAAAAACTAATTGTATAAATTTACAAAGTCAAAGTAAAATCTATACTTAACAAGATTAGCCTAAAGTAGCAATATGAATAACAATTCCGATTTAAAAGTAGTTTACTTTCCTTCCTGTATTAATAGAAGTATGGGAAAAAATAATTTTCAAAAAGCGGATGATTTACAACTTACGGAACTCACAAATCAATTGCTAGTTCGTGCTGGTTTTACTATTATTTATCCTGAATCGATGGATTCACTTTGCTGTGGTATGCCTTTTTCATCGAAAGGTTTTGCCGATACCAATCAATCCCAATCCCATGCATTAGAAACAGCTCTTTTGAAAGCTTCGGAAAATGGTACATATCCCGTTCTGTATGATATGAGTCCCTGTTTTTATCATTCGAAAGAAGAATTTTCGAAAGCCTTAAAAATCGTCGATCCCATCGAATTTATGTTGGATTATGTAATGCCGCATTTGGTTGTAAAAAACAAAAAAGAAACTATTAGCGTTTTCCCTGTTTGTTCCGTTAAAAAAATTGGAAAAATGGATCAACTGCTAGCTTTGTCCCAACTCTGCGCCGATTCAGTTATTATGATTGACAGCAATTGTTGTGGTTTTGCAGGCGATAGAGGGTTTCTGGTTCCTGAACTCAACGAATTTGGATTGCGTGATTTAAAAGAGCAAATTCCCGCCAATTGCAAAGAAGGCTATTCTACCAGTAGAACTTGCGAAATAGGACTAGAAAGTATGAGCGGAATCGATTTTAAATCTATTTTCTATTTGATTGAAGAAGTGACGAGGTAGATAGTAATTGTGTTAAAAAAAACTTTTATTTCCCCAACATCTCCATCAATTCCAAAGCTCTTCGAGTCGTTTTTACATTATCAAAAGTCAATAAAAGACGCAATCCGGCTGGGGTTTGTTTTTCTTTCATTACACAAATAGTGCTGTTTTTTTGTACAAACTGCAATACTTGATGGAAGCGTTTGCTAGTGTAAAAATCCGATTGTTGATCGGCAATAAAATAGCCAATCATCTTGCCTTTTTTCATGACCAATTTTTCGATTCCCACTTTTGTAGCTACCCATTTGATGCGAATGCTGTTCATCAAGGCATTGGCTCTTGGTGGCATGGGACCAAAACGATCAGTCAATTTATTTTGGAAAACAAGCAATTCTTCCTCGTTTTTCACATTGCCCAATTCACTATACAAACTCAAGCGTTCTGTGACATTGTTGATGTATTCATCTGAAAATAACAACTCAAAATCGGTGTCAATTTGAAGGTCTTTTACGTATTCTTTTTCAATTCCAGTATCTTCGGTTTCATACAAATCCTTGAATTCGTTTTCTTTCAATTCGTCGATGGCCTCGTTCATGATTTTTTGGTAAGTATCAAAACCAATTTCGTTGATGAAACCACTTTGTTCACCACCCAATAAATCTCCGGCACCACGAATTTCCAAATCCTTCATCGCAATATTGAAACCACTTCCCAATTCCGAGAATTGTTCCAAAGCCTGAATTCGTTTTCGTGCATCATCGGTCATCGCCGAATAGGGCGGACATATAAAATAACAAAATGCTTTTTTGTTGCTTCGACCGACACGACCACGCATTTGATGCAAATCGGATAATCCAAAATTGTTCGCATTATTGATAAAAATCGTATTCGCATTCGGAACGTCTAATCCGCTTTCGATAATGGTTGTTGCTACCAAAACATCGAATTCTCCGTTCATAAAAGCCAGCATCAATTCCTCGAGTTTTCTGCCTTCCATTTGACCATGACCAATTCCAACTCGGGCATCAGGTACCAATCGCTGAATCATTCCCGCCACTTCCTTGATGTTTTCTATTCGATTATTGATAAAGAAAACCTGTCCGTTACGCTGAATTTCATAAGAAATCGCATCCCGAATTAACTCTTCATTAAATCCAACCACATTCGTTTCTATCGGATAACGATTGGGTGGTGGCGTAGTAATTACGGATAAATCACGTGCTGCCATCAACGAAAACTGCAAAGTTCTCGGTATTGGCGTTGCAGTCAATGTCAAAGTATCAATATTTGCTGCTATGGTTTTGAGTTTGTCTTTTACGTTGACTCCAAATTTTTGTTCTTCGTCTACAATTAACAATCCCAAATCTTTGAAAACTACATTTTTATTGACCAATTGATGTGTTCCAATAACAATATCGAGTTTGCCTTCAGCCAATTGTTTCAGTGTTTCGGCCTTTTGTTTAGCGGTTCTGAAGCGGTTCAAATAACCAACAGTAACGGGCATATCTTTCAACCTTTCAGTGAAAGTTCTATAATGTTGGTATGCCAAAATGGTTGTGGGAACCAAAATCGCTACTTGTTTGGAATTATCCACCGCTTTGAAAGCTGCGCGAATCGCTACCTCCGTTTTTCCGAAACCGACATCGCCACAAACCAATCGATCCATTGGGCGATCACTTTCCATATCGGCTTTTACTTCTGCGGTAGATTTGGTTTGATCAGGTGTATCTTCGTAGATAAAAGAACTTTCCAATTCGTTTTGCAAGTAACTGTCAGGCGCAAATTGAAAACCTTTTTCCAAACGTCTTTTGGCATACAACTGAATCAAATTGAAAGCAATGTGTTTGACTCTTGCCTTGGTTTTTTGCTTCAGAATCTTCCAAGCATTCGAACCAAGTTTGTATATTTTGGGTGGAGTTCCATCTTTTCCGTTGTATTTCGAAATTTTGTACAACGAATGAATGCTCACATAGACAATATCATTATCGGCATAAACGAGTTTAATTGCTTCTTGAGTTCGGCCTTCGACCTGTATTTTTTGTAAACCACCAAATCGTCCAATTCCGTGATCGATGTGGGTTACATAATCACCCACAGATAATGTCGTGAGTTCTTTTAAAGTAATATTTTGCTTCTTCGAATAATTGCTCTTGAGGTTAAATTTATGATACCGCTCAAATATTTGATGATCCGTATAAAAGGCCAACTGCAATTCTTCGTCAATAAAACCTTGATATATTGGAAGTACAACTGTATTGTATTGCTTGCGAATATTTTCGGAGTTTTCTTCGTCTAATGTTTCGAAGATGTCGTGAAAACGTCGTGCCTGATTTTCATTGGCACAAAACAAATAATTTTTGTAGCCGTTGAAATGGTTGTCATTCAAATTATTTAACAACAAATCAAATTGTTTATTGAAAGAAGGTTGTGGTTTGATATGAAATTCGAAAGTTTTCTTCGTTTTATAAATAGGTTTCGAACTCAATTCGACTACCGAAAAATCGAGACTCTTCTTGATAAATTCCGCCTGATTCAAAAACAATTGATTCGGTTCTACATGAGTTATAGTCGAATTTAAATTTTCGAAAATCTCTGACGCTTTCGCAAAAAGACGATCCAATTTAGAAAACAAACCTTCCGTATCTTGAATAAAAAGAATGGTTTTGTCATTGATGTATTCTAAGAAACTTTCGCGGTTTTCCTGAAAGAATTTATTTTCGACATTGGGAATAATAGTGATTTTTTTCTGCTTTTCGATTGACAATTGCGTTTCTACATCAAAACTCCGAATACTGTCCACTTCATTGCCAAAAAATTCGATTCGGTACGGATTATCATTCGAAAAGGAAAACACATCGACGATACCACCACGAACCGAAAATTCACCAGGTTCAGTAATAAAATCGACTCTTTTGAATTCGTATTCAAACAGCACTT
The DNA here is from genome assembly GCF_004349355.1 of Flavobacterium cellulosilyticum. Taxonomy (GTDB): domain Bacteria; phylum Bacteroidota; class Bacteroidia; order Flavobacteriales; family Flavobacteriaceae; genus Flavobacterium; species Flavobacterium cellulosilyticum. The sequence continues at coordinate 786,299 of NZ_SMFK01000001.1, forward strand.
CATTGATAAAATCAATCGAAACTTTGTCACCAACGGCTACTTTCAAAGTGTTTTTGTCCAATTCTTTTCGGGTCACTACTTTTTCGAAAAGCGCTTCGGGATACGTGACAATAACGGCTGGTTTCTGAAGCGAATTAATGCGGTTTAAGACTTCGGCGCGAAGCAAAACATTAGCATTATCGGTATCTTCAATTTGGTAGGGACGGCGATAAGAACCGGGGTAAAACAAAACATCATTTTCACCAATCATTTGTTCGAGATCGTTCAAATAATAAGCTGCTTCTTCCTTGTCGTTTAAAATAAATAGGAATGGTTTTTCGGTTTTCTTGAAAAGCGACTGCGCCACAAAGGAAAGCGAAGAACCAATCAATCCGTTTAGTTGGATTTTTTGGTTAGTTTGTTGTAAACTATCGACAATTTGCTTGATTTTTGGCGAATTGTCATAGAGACTATATAAATTATTTTTACTCAACTCTAGATAAATTTGGGTCAATTGGCGTGTTTGGAATGGCTCTTGTGGTATCCAACATTTTCAATAATTCAGATTCTCCTGCTTCTAGTGGAATCTTATTTTTTTGAACTATTTTATCCATTTGGTTTTGCAAGTTTACTAATTCAGTATTGATTTCAGTAACCAAAACCAGTACTTCCTTGTCTGGTATCTTGTCCAAGTGAATGAATAAATCCAACATTCTAACCTTGGTGATAACTATATTGATTCGGCTTTGAATCTGTGGTTTATTAAAAACTAGCGGAATATTATTATTTAAAGCCATCACTTTTTTAGAAAGTTCCGTTGCTTTTTTCTGAAAAGCACCAATTGTAGTTTTGGGTTTTTGATCTAGTTCAGTGAGAAATAATCCCCATTCATTCCATGTTTTGGTATTATCCAGCGAAGTAGCATTAATAGGTTTTGCATTAAAAACCCATCCTTTATTGATATTCGAAAAAATCACTTCTTTCTTTTGAGCGTCTTTTGCGCTTTCAATTAGTCGGCTTTGATCCTCTTTTTTACAAGAAAAAAGTACTAAAAGCAAAGAAAAGAAGTATATAAATTTAAAGTTCATTCCGATTTCATTAAGGTGCAAAGTTACGAACTAAATTTACAATTCCGAATTACTATAATAGAATAACATTACAATTTCAACAAGTCAATTAGCTTGCATTATTTGTAAAAAATTAAACTAAATGAACGTATTTTTTTGTATATTTTTAATAAAATTGTTATATTTTTGTTAGTTTTTGAATATTTATAAAGTAATAAGCTAATAATTCAAAATTCGATATATGAATCCTAAAATACTGATTATTGGTGCCTGTGGGCAAATTGGAACAGAATTAACCCATAAACTTCGTGAGATTTATGGAATCGAAAATGTTATCGCTTCAGACATTCGAAAATTAAACAATGATATCGTAAATACCGGCATATTTGAAGTCGTGAATGCGCTCGATTTCAATCAAATTGAACATCTAGTAGAAGTACATCATATTACTGATATTTATTTGATGGCCGCATTATTATCGGCCACAGCCGAAAAAAACCCCGCCTTTGCTTGGGATTTGAATATGAACTCTCTTTTTCACGTTTTGAATTTGGCGAAAGCCAAGAAAATAAAAAAGATATTTTGGCCTTCGAGTATTGCCGTTTTTGGCCCGACGACTCCTCAAGAAAACACACCGCAATTTACCATTACAGAACCTTCAACGGTGTATGGAATCAGCAAACTATCGGGTGAAAGATGGTGTGAATATTATAATACCCATTTTGGTGTCGATGTTCGAAGCGTGCGTTATCCGGGACTCATTAGTTGGTCAACTCCACCTGGTGGCGGAACAACAGATTATGCGGTAGACATTTATCATAAAGCATTGTCGGATAAAAAATACGAGTGTTTCTTGTCTTCTGAAACTAAAATGCCCATGATGTATATGGAAGACGCTATCGATGCAACTATTCGAATAATGCAAGCGCCTGAGGAACAAATTAAAATTCGATCTTCGTATAATTTGGCCGCAATGAGTTTTACACCAACTGAAATTGCTGCCGAAATCAAGAAACATATACCAGATTTTACAATAAGCTATCAACCGGATTTCCGTCAAATAATTGCGGATAGTTGGCCAGCCAGTATTGATGACAATCGTGCGCGCAAAGATTGGAACTGGCATCATACCTTCGATTTAGAAAGTATGACTATCGAAATGCTTAAAAATTTACAAATTGAATAAGTAGCAACCAATTTTATTTACAATTATAAATCAATAAATTTAATCAATGAAAAAATTATTTATTCTAGCCTTTTTCACTTTATGTGGGTTTGTTCAGGCACAAAATAAAACATCAAACATCCTATTACGACATGATAATAAACCTATCGATTTTACAAAAGTAAATGCAACAACAATACAAGAAGCAGTTACTCTAGTTATAAAATCATCTGATGAAAAAATTAAGAAAATTGTAAATGCAAATCCACAAACAGTTGCAAATGTTTTGACTGTTTCGGACGAATTGCAATATGAAATAGCTGATTTATCTATGAAAATTGGCTTGATTCAATCGACATTTTCTGATGATAAAATTAGAAATGCAGCCTATGAGCAAGTAGAAAAATTATCTGTTTATGCTAGTTCTTTAGGTTTAAATGAGCCATTGTATAAAGCTATAAAAAAGTTTTATACTGCTAAAAAATCAACTTTATCTAAATCTCAAAATAAATTTTTAACCGATCAAATTATTTCTTTAGAAAAAAACGGAATGAAATTAAGTACAGCTGATAGAAAACCATTGGAAGCTTTAAACAAAAAATTGATTGAATTTGGAAATGCATTTGATAAAAACATAGCCGAAAGCAGAGATAGTTTGGTCTTTGATTTAATTGATTTGAAGGGAATAGATGATGTAACACTTCACTCTTGGAAAAGACCAAATGGTAAATATGTGGTTAATGTAAACGGTCCAAATAGAATCATCATTTCTGAAAATGCGAACAATTCGAATACAAGAAAAATATATGGAGAACACTATAGCAACAGAGCCTTTCCACAAAATATTGCAGTTTTAGATAGCCTTTTGTACTATAGAAACTCCTACGCAAAAAAATTAGGATTTACTTCCTATGCAGCTTATGCACTGGTTGATAAAATGGCAGCTAATCCTGAAAATGTATGGAATTTTGAAAATGATTTAATTAAAAAATTAACCCCTTTAGTTACTGACGAAATAAATACACTGAAAGCATTTAAAAAAGATGTGAGTCCAACAGAATCGGACACTTTAAACGATTGGGATTTTTATTATTACAGCAAAAAAATGCTTAATGCTAAATATAAATTAGACATTGACGAGGTAAAAGAATACTTCGAAATGAACAATACTTTAGCTGGAATGTTTCATGTTTATGAATCCTTATTGGGAATTCAAATAAAACCAGCAACCAACATGCCAGTTTGGGATTCAAAAGTGAAGACCTATGAAATATGGAGCCAAGGCAAAAAAATGGGAAGTTTTTATTTAGATTTATTTCCAAGAACTAATAAATATTCTCATTTTGCTTGTTTCCCAATGAGTCAATACTCGAAAAAAGGAGCTGTTGAAACTTTACCACAAGCAGCGCTTATTTGCAATTTTCCTGAAGGAACAGCGACTGAACCTTCATTATTGCCACATAACGATGTAATCACAATGTTTCACGAATTCGGACATTTAGTACATTGGTTATTGGGACATCCTGTAATTGCTTCTCAACATTCATTTGCTGTAAAAGGTGATTTTGGTGAAGCTCCTTCCCAGTTTTTAGAAAACTGGTGTTGGGAATATGATGCTTTAAAACTTTTTGCCAAAAATTATAAAACTGGAGAAGTGCTGCCAAAATCGTTATTCGATAAAATGAAACAAACACAATTAGTAAATATTGGCAGCACTTATATCAGACAAGTATATTTAGGGCTTACGGATTTTACTTATGAAGACAAATATGAAGAAACAAAACGAAAAGGAGTTGTAGAAGTTTTTAAAGAATTATCATTAATGAATCAGATGCCGTTTGATGATAACAACCACATGATTTGCAGTTTTGGGCATCTTAGTAGTTATGGCGCCAATTACTATGGTTATTTATGGTCTAAAGTATTTGCTCAGGATATGTTTTCGATTTTTCAGAAAAACGGGGTTATGGATAAAGCCACTGGAATTAGATATCGAAAAGATATTTTAGAAAAAGGATCTACTAATGCAGAAATGGATATGGTAGAAAAATTTTTAGGAAGAAAACCAAACTCCGACGCCTTCTTAAAATCTCTAGGAATTTAAAAATAAACAATATCTAAATAAAATATAATAGATGAAAAAAGTTCTAATAGTTTCATTTTTACTAACACTTACTTTTGTAAGTTGTAATAAAAAAGACAAAAACACTTGTGAAAGCAATCCCAATTTTCAAAAACTTTCCGAAGAATATATAAAAGGGTATATGGATTGGCGCCCTCAATCTGGCGTCCGACATGGTTTGCACGAATATGACGGAAAAATTAATGATTTTAGTACACCGTCTATCGCAGCCGAAATAACAAGACTTAAAGATTTTGAAAACCAATTTTCTAAAATAGATTCCGCTTCTTTAAACATAAAAGAATATTATGATTTAAAAACACTTAAATCCAATATTAAAAACGAATTGTTTGCTATAGAAGATTTAAAAACCTACACTAAAAATCCAATGACTTATGCGGGTTTGATTGATGTCAATATTTATATCAAAAGGAATTTTGCGCCATTGGAGCAACAAATTAAATCCATCATCGCCATTGAAAATGAAGCGCCAAAGATTTATGAAAATGCCAAAGCAAATTTACAAGATTCACTGGCGTTGCCACACATTCAATTAGCAATACAAATTGCAAGAGGTTCTGCTTCTTTCCTTGAAAAAGATCTTTTAATTGCATTGAAGGATGTCAAAAATGACTCTTTGATGAAGGCGTTTACAACATCAAACCAAAAAGCGATTGAAGCCATAAAGAACTATGCAGACTTTTTAGAAAAAGAAAAATTACCAAAAGCCAATAACAACTACGCCATTGGCAAAGAAAACTATCAAAAAATGCTGTTGTATGGCGAAGGAATTACCATGTCGGCCGATGCAATTTTGGCCATTGGAATGAAAGAATTGCAAAAAGAACAAGCCTCATTTAATGCAGCCGCAAAAATTATCAATCCCAACAAAAAACCGATTGATGTGTACAACGATGTTCAAAAAGAGCATCCAACGGCGGAGAGTTTGATTCCGGATTCCAGAAAAAATCTAGAAACGATTCGCCAATTTTTGATTGACAAAAAAATTGTTACCATGCCATCTGAAGTCCGCGTAAAAGTAGAAGAAACACCTCCTTATGCTCGATCAACTTCGACGGCATCAATGGACACACCTGGGCCTTTTGAAACAAAAGCTACAGAAGCGTATTACTATATTACTCCTGTAGACCCCAAATGGACTCCAAAACAAAAAGAAGATTGGTTGGCCATGTTTAATTATTATACTACCGATGTAGTTTCTATTCACGAAGCCTATCCAGGACACTATACCCAGTTTTTACATTTGAATGCCTCAGATGCATCCAAAGTTCAAAAGATTTTTGGTAGTTATGCTTTTATTGAAGGTTGGGCTCATTACACCGAAGTAATGATGTTAGATGCCGGTTTTGGAAACAATGGTGACCCTGTAAAAGAAGCAAAATTAAGGATTGCGCAATCGGGAGATGCCTTGTTGCGAATTTGTCGTTTGTGTGTGTCTATAAAAACCCATTGTTATGGAATGAATGTAGATGATGCTACAAGGTTTTTCATGACTAACTGGTATCAGGGAGATAATCCATCACGACAAGAAGCAATGAGAGGGACTTATGACCCAGGATATTTGTTTTATACATTGGGTAAATTACAAATTCTGAAATTGCGGGAAGATTATAAACTTCAAGAAGGTAGTAATTATAGTTTGCAAAAATTCAATGATGCCATGTTAGACAACGGTATGATGCCAATTCAATCGATGAGAGAAATCTTATTGAAAGACAAAAAAACATGGAACGCTATTTTATAAAATAAACACTAAATTTCTCTTTTATTTGTAAAGGTCTGAACTCGAGATAGAGAGTTTAGACCTTTTTATAGTTGACTATTTTTATCTCATAAGCATTGTCCGCCTGTTTGATATCAGCCATTAATGCACTTGGATCGATAGTGATTTTAGATATAGAGGTTTTGTTTTTAGAAATTGTAAATTCATAAGATGGATTTGCCCATGCCCAATCGCTCAATACCGTTCTTTTTATTGCTGGAGTTGGGTTGTCTTTCTGGTAGTTCATCATTCGCAATGGAATGTAAAAACTCTCTTTTGTGCCATCAGTATATTCGACTAAAACATCCATTGGCATTGGTGTTCTGCCTATTCTTTCCAGTGAAATAATAGTTTTGTTTTCCCCTTCTTTCACGGCTACTATGCCATAATCTATCGTGTTTGTGGTTTGTGTCCAATCCGTTAAATACCAATCTAGGTTGGCACCAGAAACTCTTTCGGCTGTTCTTTTGATGTCGTTTGGTGTTGGATGCTTGAATTTAAATTCTTGATAATATCGTTTAAGCGTTTTATTTACATTCTCTTTTCCTATCAAATACTCTAATTGCGACAAGAAAATAGCGCCTTTGTAATAGGATGACGTAGAATAGAATTTGTTTTCATCATAACGATCCACTTGAGTAGATTGTGGCTGTTCCTTGCCTGATGCTATCAATTTATAATAGGACAAGTAGACTTTTTTAAATGGGTTGTCTTCCTTTTTTGAAGCAATTTCATTGAGTGCCAAATATTCGATATAGGTCGAAAAACCTTCATCCATCCAAGAATGTTTCGTCTCGTTTGAAGCTAAAACTTGTTGAAACCAGGAATGAGCCAATTCATGAGCTGCTGTTTTTAAAAGCGCCTCCACTTTTTTGTCTCCCAACATTAAGGTACACATAGCATATTCCATTCCACCATCGCCACCTTGAATAAAGGAATATTGTTTATAGGGATAGTCACCAACTTTTTTATTATAGAAATCCATAATTGAAACCATTTTAGGTTGTAATGCTTTCCAATTCCCAATAATACTTGGATTGTTTTTATACAGGAAATGTAAGTCAACATTATTGGGGCCTTTTACTATATCGTGAAGGTATTCTTTATCTGCTGCCCATGTAAAATCGTGTACCATTGGCGCATAAAAATGCCAAGTCAGGGTTTTGGAATTCTTAGGATAAGAAACGTGGATACCTTTATCTTGATAGCCATAACCAATTTCATTTTTGTTTTGCAAATATCCAGAACCTCCTAAAACATACTCTTTGTCGATAGTGATTTTTACATCAAAATTGCCCCAGACACCATGAAATTCTCTTGAAATATAAGGGTCAGCATGCCAACCTTCAAAATCGAATTCGGCTATTTTTGGATACCATTGCGCCATTGAGAATTCGACTCCTTCAGCATTGTTTCTACCAGAACGACGAATTTGTAAGGGAACTTGTCCGTCAAAATTGAGTGTTAAAGTGGTTTTCGAATGGGGTAAAATAGGCTTTGCCAAAGTTACTTCTAAAACAGTTCCTACTGTTTTTGTTTTTGCATCAACACCATCTTGTTTGAAATTTGAAATGTTCAAATAACCAAATTCATTTGGTTTTAAGTTTTTGATTCGACTTTCAAGAGTAGATATTCCATTAAATTTAATAGTGTCAATCATCCGTTTATCAGGATCCTTGATACTTTGAAGTCTAGCATCCATTTCGCTTCCCGGCTGAAAAGCATTATTGAATAAGTGGTAAAAAACACGGCGTAAAGTATCCGACGAATTATTGGTATAAACTAGTTCTTGAGTTCCTTTGTATTGGTAGTTTTTCACATCCATTACAACTTTCATTTTATAATCAACGTGTTGCTGCCAATAAGCAGTATTTTGTGCAAATACATTTCCGAAAATTAAAGAAATAATTGAAAGTAATACTATTTTTTTCATGTAGTGTAAAATAGAAAACAGAAGGATTTTCATCCTTCTGTATAAATTTTAAAGTATAAATTTTTTCTTTTTTGATAATTTTTCAGCCATTAACAAGGCATTGTATGCATTTACAATTTTACCAGATTGCGACAAAGTAGTAAAAGAACGAATGTCAGTTGATTTTCCTCCAACGATTACATCCGTTGTAATTGCCACACCCGAATCCATCAAAATATGTTTTACTTGTTTTGCAGATAGATTTGGATAATTCGAACGGATTAATGCTGCAACTCCCGCTACATTCGGTGCAGCCATTGATGTTCCTTGTAGGTATTTATAGGAATTATTTGGAGTCGTCGCATAAATTTTCACACCGGGTGCAAATACATCCACATTTAATTTGCCATAGTTAGAAAAATAGGCTACTATTTTGTCTCCATAATCAAAATTCAAAGCGCCAACAGTAATGACATTATCAGCAAATTCGGTTACTTTATCTTGAGAATCATTTGGAAAAGTAGCTTCGATATCAATGTCTTTTGCATCATTTCCAGCCGAATGTACGATTAAAACATCTTTGCTTTCTGCATATTTAATGGCCTCAAAAACCCATTGTTTTTGAGGCGAAAAGGATTTTCCAAAACTCCCGTTAATGATTTTTGCTCCATTATCCACTGCATAACGAATACCAAGTGCGATATCTTTGTCGTATTCGTCTCCCGCTGGTACAGCACGAACCGGCATAATTAAAACATTATTTGCGATTCCGTCACCTCCTTTATCATTGTTTCTCAATTGTGCTACAATTCCAGCGACATGGGTTCCGTGGAGACTAACAGGTTTGTTACTTAAAAGATAATTGTTTCCGTATTTTGTATCTGTTATGTCATTTGGGTTGTCCCCTAAAACTTTTCTAAAGTTGGTCTTAGCATTTTCTCCGTTTAGAAAGGCGTTGTAATCATCTATTTGTTTTTGAATAGTCAATTTGCGTTCTGAAACTGGAATTCCAATAGAAAGTATTTTTCCTATGATCTCTTTACTTTTTAGAATTTCTGGATCTTCAGTAACAATTGAATTTAAATCTCCGATTGAGTAAACCGATTTTCCGAGTCGTTTTTCTAATATCGCATCACTTTCATTGATGCTTGACAACAAGTTTTCTGATTTAACTTTTGCTTTATTGCTTTTGTCAAATTGGTTATCGTGAGCCGCTTTTGCTTCTAAGTAGGTTGCCTCGTCGACACTATTTTTATTACCAAGGATTCTGTCAAATTCGTAATTTTCATTTGTAATGTCACCAAGAAAATTCCATCCATGAATATCATCAATATATCCGTTTTTATCATCGTCAATCCCGTTTCCAGGAATTTCCTTTTTATTGGTCCAAATCACATCTTTTAAATCCTCATGGTTGATATCTACACCAGAATCTAATATAGCCACAATAACCGGAACACTTTTTTTTCCTTTCAATATTTCGGCATAAGCTCTATCAACACTCATCCCAGGAATGGTGTCTTTTACAATATCAAGTTGACTCCATCTTTTTAATTCATTTTCGCTAAGTGGAGCCTTTTTTTTACTATTCAAAGGGGCACTAATCGGAGGTAGTTTAACTGTAGAATTTGAAACTTGTTTTGTTGTGCTGCACCCTGCAAAAGTTAAGGTTGCAAAAGCAGATAAATAAAGTAATCTAGTAGTATTCATAAAAATTCAGTGATTTAAAAAAAACAAAAATATCATTATTTGTTATAAAAACACGTGGATTAACTTTAATTTAATATTTCATCACAATTGAAAACGGCCTTCATTCGAACTCCTTTTTCGGTGTTTTCTACAGTGATAATTTCATTATGAGCGTCGTGTTCCATGAAAAGATAATAGTTGTTTTCAACGGCAGCATTCAGAAATTTAGCTTTTTCGGGCATGGTTAATAGTGGTCTGGTGTCATAACCCATGACGTAAGGCAAGGGCAAATGACCAACAGTTGGTAACAAATCTGCCATAAAACAAATGGTTTTATCTTGGTATTGAATGTGTGGAATCATCATTTTCTCGGTATGACCATCTACATAATAAATTCCAAAACCCAATTCGGATGTAGTCAATAAATCACCTTCGGATCTTTTTATGAAATGCAATTGTCCGCTTTCCTGAATAGGTAAGATGTTTTCTGAAAGGAAGGAGGCTTTTTCGCGAAGATTTGGTTTTGTTGCCCACTCCCAATGATTTTCATTGGTCCAATATTTCGCGTTTTTAAAGGCAACTTCATATCCGGTTTTATCTTTGTTCCATTGCACACTTCCGCCACAATGATCAAAATGCAAATGCGTCAGAAAAATATCTGTAATGTCATCGCGATGAAAACCGTATTTAGCCAATGATTTATCAAGAGAATGAGTTCCCCAAAGCGAATAATAGCCAAAAAACTTTTCCGATTGTTTGTTGCCCATGCCGTTGTCTATCAAAGTCAATCGATTGCCATCCTGGATAAGTAAGCAACGTGCAGCAATGTCAATTAAATTGTTTTCATCGGCTGGATTAGTACGGTTCCAGATTGTTTTTGGTACAACGCCAAACATAGCACCACCATCTAACTTAAAATTGCCAGTTTCTATAGGATATAATTTCATTTTTTAGGATACGAATTGTAAAATTTGAGAATTAAAATAATTTAAGAATCTAAATAAGACTGCAATTTACGGAAATACATTAGCATTTAATAAGGCCAAATAGACTTTTTCTATCTAATTATAGTTATAAAAATGTTAGGATGTTTGACTTCAAGCCTAAATTGTAATACCTTTGCCTTTTATTTAGACAAAATCAAAATAACGATTATGATAAAAGTATCTGATACTGCCAAAAAGAAAATCATTGACTTAATGAAAGACGATGGTTTTGATGCTGCTGTCGATTATGTAAGGGTTGGCGTGAAAAGCGGCGGATGCTCTGGTTTGTCTTATGATTTGAAATTTGACAAAAACAAAGCAGACGATGATAAAATATTTGTTGACAATGATATAACAATTGCTGTCGAAAAAAAATCGTTTCTTTACTTAGCTGGAACGATTTTAGAATTTTCTGGAGGATTAAACGGAAAAGGATTTGTTTTCAATAATCCCAATGCAAGCAGAACTTGTGGATGTGGAGAATCATTTTCATTATAAAAAAGCGAAAAAATTAAAAAAAGCGAAATAATTTAAATATCCAGATTCTTTTTAATTAAGATACATTTTATATGGCAAAGTACAGTTCTTTCGAGGAAATGGAAGTGTATCAAAAAGCACTTCAATTTGGAGTAAAAGTATATAAATTGACCTTGACGAATGAAAAAATTGCTAAAGATTATGGTTTAAAAGACCAGTTGCAAAGGGCTGCGCTTTCTATTTCAAACAATATTGCAGAAGGTTTTGAAAGAGAAACTAAAAAAGAATTAACACGTTTTCTTTATTTTTCAAAAGGTTCAGCTGGAGAATGTAGAAATATGTTTAACTTTCTGAGATTATTAGAATATATTAATGAAGAAAATTTTTATAACCATCGAAATGATGTTATTGAAATTTCAAAACAGTTAGGGAATTATATAAAATATTTAAAAACCCTTGAACAACAAGATAAAATAAATCAAAAAAATCAAAAGGATTAAAAAAAGTAAAAAGAGCAAAAATCAAAAATAATGAATATCCTTGTTTTATATTTTTTAGATTTTTCGAGTTACTTTTTTTAGATTTTTTAGATTTTTTCAATCTTTTAGATTAATTAATTATGTCAAAATATACTGAAGACCATTTAAGAGTCGAACTCGAAACTAAGGAATACGAGTACGGATTTTATACTGATATAGAATCGGAAACGTTTCCTATTGGTTTAAATGAAGATATCGTTCGCGCCATTTCTCATAAAAAAGAAGAGCCTCAATGGATGACCGATTGGCGCATCGAAGCTTTTCGTGCTTGGGAGCAAATGATTGAACCTGAATGGGCCAACGTGAAATATGAAAAACCAGATTTTCAGGCTATTTCTTATTACTCTGCTCCAAAAGCAATTGACCCTAATAAAACATTAGACGATGTAGATCCTGAACTTTTAGAAATGTACAAAAAGTTAGGTATCTCTGTCGATGAACAAAAAATGATGAACAACGTTGCGATGGATATTGTAATCGATTCCGTTTCAGTTGCTACAACATTTAAGAAAACATTAGGCGAAAAAGGAATTATCTTTATGAGTATTTCTGAAGCCATAAAAGAACATCCAGAATTAGTTCGTAAATATTTAGGAACCGTTGTCCCACAAAGAGATAATTTTTATGCGGCTTTGAATTCGGCTGTTTTCTCTGACGGAAGTTTCTGTTATATTCCAAAAGGCGTTCGTTGTCCAATGGAACTTTCGACGTATTTCCGTATCAATCAAGCAGGAACAGGACAATTCGAAAGAACATTATTAGTTGCAGATGCAGGTAGTTATGTTTCGTATCTAGAAGGTTGTACTGCGCCAAGTCGTGACGAAAATCAATTGCACGCAGCGGTGGTGGAATTAATCGCTTTGGACGATGCCGAAATTAAATATTCAACCGTTCAAAACTGGTATCCTGGAAACAAAGAAGGAAAGGGGGGTGTTTTTAACTTTGTGACTAAAAGAGGAATGTGTCAGAAAAACGCAAAAATCTCTTGGACACAAGTAGAAACAGGATCTGCCATAACATGGAAATATCCTTCAGTTATTTTAAAAGGAGATAATTCAGTTGGTGAATTTTATTCGATAGCCGTTACCAATAATTTCCAACAAGCCGATACAGGAACTAAGATGTTTCACATTGGAAAAAACACCAAATCAACCATTATTTCTAAAGGAATTTCTGCGGGTAAATCTCAAAATAGTTATAGAGGATTAGTTAAAATTGGTCCAAATGCCGATAATGCAAGGAACTTTTCACAATGCGATTCCTTATTAATGGGAAACAATTGTGGAGCGCATACTTTTCCTTATATCGAAAGTAAAAATCCAACTGCAAAAATAGAACATGAAGCCACAACCAGTAAAATAGGTGAAGACCAAGTATTCTATTGCAATCAACGTGGAATTCCAACTGAGAAAGCCATTGCTTTAATCGTAAACGGTTTTAGTAAAGATGTATTGAATAAATTGCCGATGGAATTTGCAGTGGAAGCACAGAAATTATTGGAGATTTCTTTGGAAGGTTCAGTAGGATAATTTTTGTAAATTTGAAGTAACACTATTAAATTACAATAGATATGGAACTCATTTTAAAAAACGTCAAGAAAAAAGATTATCCAGTTTTGAAATCATTGGCAAAATCATTAGGTTTTGAAATTGAAGAAAAGATTGATAAACCATACAATCCTGAATTTGTAAAAGAAATCTTGGAGGCTGAACAAAGCATTAAAGAAGGAAAAGGAATAAGGATAAAATTAGAAGATTTGTGGAAGTAGTTTATTCAGAAAAAGCGCAAAAAGACAGAGAATATTGGAAAAAATCTGGAAATAAAGCTATTATGAATAAAATCACTGCTTTAATCGAAGATATTCAATTACATCCTTTTCAAGGAATAGGCAAACCAGAGCAATTGAAACACCAGCTTTCTGGAAAATGGTCAAGAAGAATAAATAAAGAACATCGCATTATATATAAAGTTACAGAAGAAAATACAATCGAAATACTAGACATTTTATCACTAAAAGGTCATTACGAATAAACAAAAGAAACAAAATGTTATCAATAAAAAATTTACATGCCACAATTGGCGACAAAGAAATTCTTAAAGGGATTAACCTTGAAGTAAAAGCAGGAGAAATCCACGCAATTATGGGACCAAACGGTGCTGGAAAAAGTACGCTTGCTTCCATCATAGCAGGTAACGATACCTATGAAGTTACTGATGGAGAAATTTATTTGGACAATGAAGATATTTCAGAATTGTCTCCAGAAGAAAGAGCACACAAAGGAGTGTTTCTTTCGTTCCAATATCCAGTTGAAATTCCAGGAGTTTCAGTAACTAATTTTATGAGAACTGCCATCAACGAAACTCGTAAAGCCAACAAATTGGAAGAAATGCCTGCCAATGAAATGTTGAAGTTTATTCGCGAAAAATCAGAATTGTTAGAAATCGACCGTAAATTTTTATCTCGTTCGCTAAACGAAGGTTTTTCTGGTGGAGAGAAAAAAAGAAATGAAATTTTTCAAATGGCTATGTTAGAACCAAAACTAGCTATTCTTGATGAAACTGATTCAGGTTTGGATATTGATGCTTTAAGAATTGTTGCTAATGGAGTGAACAAATTGAAAAGTAACAAAAATGCTATCGTTGTTATCACACACTACCAAAGATTATTAGACTATATCGTTCCTGATTTTGTACACGTTCTTTACAACGGAAAAATTGTAAAATCAGGTGGAAAAGAACTAGCGCATGAGCTAGAAGAAAAAGGATACGACTGGATTAAACTAGAACAAGAAGCTTAAAAAAATAGTCAAAAGTCGAATGTCTAAAGTTTGAAAGCGTCCACGCATTCGACTTTATGACCTTCGACTTTAAGACTTTAAGACTTAAATAAAATGGATTTAAAAGAAAAATTACTATCGTCTTTTATGGCTTTTGAAGAACGTATTGATGTTCATTCCGAACTTTATAATGTGAGAACAACTGCAATAAAAAACTTCGAAAATAAAGGTTTCCCTACCAAAAAAGAGGAGTCTTGGAAATACACTTCGCTAAATGCCATCTTAAAAAATGACTTTACCGTTTTTCCTAAAAATGAATCGACTATAGAATTCAAGGAAGTAAAAAAATATTTCATCCACGAAATCGACACCTACAAAGTAGTGTTTATTGATGGTGTTTTTAGTTCCCATTTGTCTTCTACCACTCACGAAGGATTGGATGTTTGTTTGATGTCATCGGCATTGAACAAGCCAAAATACAAAATGATTATTGATACTTATTTTAACAACATTGCAAGCAAAGACGAAAGTTTAACTACTTTGAATACTGCTTTTGCTAATGAAGGAGCATATATCAATATTCCTAAAAGTACAGTGGTTCGTAAACCAATTGAGATTATGTATTTCTCGACTGGTAATGAAGCTGCTTTGATGGTTCAGCCTAGAAATTTAGTGATTGTTGGAGAAAATTCACACGTTCAAATCATCGAAAGACATCAAAATTTGACTAAAAATCCAGTTTTGACCAATTCAGTTACGGAGATTTTTGCACAAAAACGGGCCATTGTGGATTATTATAAAATCCAAAATGACAACCTTGAAGCCAATTTAATTGACAATACTTATGTTTCCCAAAAACAAGGAAGTCACGTTTCGGTTCATACTTTTTCTTTTGGAGGAAATCTGACGCGCAACAACTTGAATTTCTACCATTTTGGAGAAAGATTGACAAGTACTTTGAACGGAATTACCATTATTGGCGACAATCAACACGTAGATCATTACACTTTGGTAAATCATGCTACACCAAATTGCGAAAGCTTCCAAGATTACAAAGGAATCTTTTCTGATAATTCAACCGGTGTTTTCAATGGTAAAGTATATGTAGAAAGAGAAGCTCAAAAAACCAATGCTTTCCAAAAAAGCAACAACATTCTTTTGAGCGACAAAGCAACTATAAACGCCAAACCGCAATTGGAAATTTTTGCCGATGACGTAAAATGTTCTCATGGTTGTACTGTGGGACAATTGGACGAAACAGCAATGTTCTACATGCAACAACGCGGAATTCCTAAGAAAGAAGCCAAAGCATTATTGATGTATGCCTTCTCAAATGCCGTAATCGAAAACATCAAAATCCCTGAAATAAAACAACGAATCACTAAGATTATCGCCAACAAATTGGGTGTTAAAATTGGATTTGATTTGTAGTACTAGTAATTGATTATAATTTTAAAAACCCAACAAATGTTATTATTTGTTGGGTTTTTTTATGGAGCTATTTCCCGCTATTCGTTGCAATCTTTTCTTGTTTCAAAGAAAAACAAGAAAAGGGTTTCCACTGCTATCGGGGCTAAAAATTATCCCTTTGAACTCCAATAGGCAAAAGATTGCGGTGGAGTTAAATTGTAATCTTCCTTCAGATTTGTAGGGATTTTAAACTTAGTTTTATTTTTAATTTGATTAGTAAAACCGTGTTTTCTATCTGCAAAATATTCATAAAAATAAGCTTCTGATATTCCAGAATATTCTTTAGTTTTATCCCAAAGCGTTGCAAGACCATATTTGAATATTTCGCCAATTTCAAATTCCCCGATAACTTTTTGCACTGGAGACGAAGCATAAACCAAAACCGAAGTGACATTTTGGTTTTTGAAAATAGCTTTTCTGAATTTAAATTTTTTTGTCCCATCAAATATCTAATTCGCATATTGGGGCTTAATTGATAGTACTACTTTCATTTTTAATTGATTATTACTGTAAATTTAATTAAATCTTTGAACTTTACATTAGTTCGTTTCAAATTAAAAGGTAATATTTACCTACTATTATTGTAAAACATTCACCTTTTTCTTTGTAAAAATCATCCCCATAATTCTACTTCAAACTATAAAAATCTTTATTTTTATTAAAAATAAAAAAAATGATTCCACAGGCAACAACTATCGATGAGGTAATTGTGTTACTTCATAACATTATTCTACAATCGATACAAGAAAAATCGACCAAAGGATATTTTTCTGTGCTCTATCTCAAAGTAACTCAAAAAGTGAAGGAGGGAATTGCAAAAGGCACTTTCCAAAACGGGCCAAGAATGGAAAAACTAGACGTAATTTTTGCCAACAGATACATCAAGGCCTATTATCAAAATCAGAAAAAAATGCCAGTTTCTGAATCATGGGAAATCGCTTTCAAGCTAACCGATAACTACTGGCTAATCGTACTTCAACATCTTTTATTAGGAATGAATGCCCATATCAATTTAGATTTAGGAATCGCTGCTGCTCAAGTTTGCCCAAAAGAAGAAATTCATAAATTGCAAAAAGATTTTAATACCATAAATGCAATCTTATCTTCCTTAGTTGCTGATGTAGAAAGAGACCTCTGTGAAATATGGCCAACACTTTTATGGATATTGAAAAAGACTAAAAATTTCGATTCCTTCTTTATTGATTTTAGCATGCAACGTGCAAGAGAAGGAGCGTGGAATTTTGCGCTAGAAATGGCGCCTCTCTCAGGAAGTAGTTTTGATGAATGTGTTTTAAAAAGAGATATTTGTATTGCGGAAAAAGCCAAATTAGTCACCAATTCAGGGTGTTTTACAGTCTCTCTATTCAAAATCATGCGTTTGTTTGAAATAGGCGATGTGGTTGAAAAAATAAAAAAATTAGAAGATTAACAAAAATAAATGAATCATCAATTATGGTCAAGCCCTAGATTTTACCTAATTTAAACGAAAATTAGCCAATTTTTATAATGAAAATCATATGGCTTACTTTTTGTTCATAAACCAATAATTCAAAACTTTAAAAAAATGAAAAAATATATTATAGGAATTGCATTAATCGCATTAGCGCTACAAAGTTTTAAAAGGGCATCTAGTGATTCCACTTGGAATGAATCCATTAGTTCTCCATACCAAGTTAGCATGCAGCCACAAGCAAATAACGGAAAAACCATTTATAATAAAGTTTGCATGTCTTGCCACCAAATGAATGGAACCGGTATTCCAGGAGCATTTCCTCCACTTGCAAAATCCGATTACTTAAATGCCGATGTCAATAGAGCAATAAAACAAATACTAAATGGTTCTTTGGGAGCAATAACCGTTAACGGAAAAAAATACACCACCCCAATGCCTAAACAGGAACTTAATGATCAGCAAATTGCAGATGTCTTAACGTATGTGTATGCCAATTGGGGAAATAATAAAGCTGTTATAACGCCAGAAATGGTAAAGAAAATGAGGTAGAAAAACAGCTTTATTTAGTTGTGTTTTTATAAACCAACCAATCATCTGGAGAATTCAAATTTTGTATACAGCACGAATCCTGAACCTCTATTTTAGTACGTTGTTCAGGATTTGTTTTTTTGATTTGGAAATCCAAACGGGCATTCTCATTCTTACAAACAATGGCTAAAAGAGGATTCCAGAACAAGGAAGACAACTTTATAGGATGACCATTTTTGCCATTGTAATTGGGTTGAACCACCGTATTTTGGGATTCTATAATTTTTTGTAATTCCGTTCTATTCAAAATAGGAATATCTACAGGCTGAATCAGAACTGATTTGCTTTTGGGGATATGCACTAAAACCGACTGCAAAGTGGAGAATGATCCTGCTTCTGGATTTTTGTTTAGAACCACTTTAATTTGCAGATTTTCGAATGCTTCAAATTGGTTTTGGGCTTTCGCCAAAAAAGGAATCGCTTCAAAATAGTCCTCAAACTGGAATCCCAAACCGATATAAACTTCGGTTATTGCGGTGTTAGTTATTCGATTTAATTGTTCTAAAATCCAAAACGTGTTTTTGTAAGCAAGCAATCCTTTAGGGACACCCATTCGTTCCGATTTCCCTCCAGCAAGCAAAACAAAAACGGAATTATTTTCCATAATAGACTTTCAATAATTCAGAGGCTATGCTAATCGCAATTTCTTTTGGAGTACTTCCTCCTAAATCCAATCCTATTGGGCAATGTACTGGAGCAATGCCTCCTTTTAAACCCAATTCATTAATTAACATCTTATTGAATCGGCTTTTTTTAGTTTTACTACCAATGAGGCCAATGTATTTCGTTTCAGAAACCAAAGCAAGAGCGGTGATTTCAAAATCCAATCGGTGGTCGTGAGTCATAATCGCAACATAACAATTGGCTCCCCAAGGAATCGTTTGTTTATAGAGATCAAATGGAATCGAACTGTATTTTATTGAGGGGTCTAAATCAATTGTCTCTCGCCAGTTCTCTCGGGTATCGTATAAATGAATGATAAATGGGGTGTCATTTAAAATCGAGCAAAGTGCAACTCCTATATGTCCAGCACCAAATAAATGTAATTCGGGAAATTGATTCATGGGTTCAATGATTAGTTCTACTTTTCCGCCACAACATTGTTCAAATTCAGGGCCTAATGTATAGCTGAAAGTGGTTATTTTATTTTCTTGAATGGCAATAACGGCTAGATCGATTACCTGAAATTCTAATTTACCTCCGCCAATAGTCCCGAAAATTGTTTTATCTTGGGTTACTATCATTTTCGAGGCCAATTTACATGGCGCCGAACCTATAATTTTGCTTACTGTAACGAGAGCTACTGGAATTCTCTTAGCCTTAAATTCTTGTAAAAGTTCAATCCAATTGTTCATTAAATGTATATGGTTTTAGTAGTAAGGGATAAATGATACGAATAACATCTTTTTTAAATTTGGGCGTGACCCTTCGTAAAAACTTCGGGTCGGGCTTTTCGTTCCCGCTTTTTTATATTTGGCGAAGAAAAATCGCCAAATAAAAAAAGAGCTCCACTGCAATCCCTCACGCAGAGGAACTAAATATAGGAATAAATAATCAAATTCTGTAAATCATAGACCCAAGTGATAGGGAGAAGGCGATGCAATTTAGTGGTATTATGCAATTTCATAATCACTCAAAGGCAAATTATAATATCGTTTTCCGGTTAGTTTATAAATTCCATTGATAATTGCTGGAGCAATTACAGGAACTCCCGGCTCGCCAACTCCGGACGGAGCTTCGTCGCTTTCTAC
Organism: Flavobacterium cellulosilyticum; assembly: GCF_004349355.1. Taxonomy (GTDB): domain Bacteria; phylum Bacteroidota; class Bacteroidia; order Flavobacteriales; family Flavobacteriaceae; genus Flavobacterium; species Flavobacterium cellulosilyticum. The sequence continues at coordinate 806,057 of NZ_SMFK01000001.1, forward strand.
AATTTCTACATGAATATTGGGTGCTTCATTCATTCGAACCAATCGGTAATCGCCAAAATTACTTTGTTCAATTGCCCCTTCTTTAGCTGTAATTTTTCCGTAAAGGGCTAACGACATTCCAAAAATGGCAGCTCCTTCCATTTGCGCTATTACCGTATTTTTATTAACCACTTTTCCACAATCAATAACGGAATAGACATTATGAATTTTTACCATTCCATCCATCATCGAAACTTCAACAACAGAAGCTACATAAGAGTAAAAACTATAATGAACCGCAATACCATAGGCATGTCCGTCGGGTAATTTTTTACTCCAATTAGCATTTTTCGCAGCCTTATTTAACACATTTTTGAGACGTGCTGTATTGTATTTTATCGGGTCTTTGGTGTCTTGGATTCGGTCCTCTCCAATTAATTTTAGCCTAAAATCTAAGGGGTCTTGATTAGCAGCATAAGCTAATTCATCAGCAAAAACATTGATAGAAAATCCATGTATGATATTAATTACGGAACGCAACCAACCAATTCGAACCATTGCCGGAGCATGTCCCGATTCTATTTTTAAATTATTTATAGCAAAAGGAACGTCAGCAGCACTTGAAGCTTCCCAACTCGCTGGATATTCGTTGCTAGAATCAAAGGTGGACCCAATTGATGGAAAAGCAAAACGATGCAACCATCCAGTAACATTACCCTTTGCATCGAGCGAAGCTTTCATATACTGAGCACTTACGGTGTGGTAATAACCGTGTTTTGTTTCATCTTCTCGAGTCCAGACGACTTGTACGGGAGCTTTGATGGCTTTAGATAGAATAACGGCTTCTACTACATAATCAGGTTTTGACTTTCGTCCAAAGCCGCCACCTAAGAAAGTGACGTTTATAATAACTTTATCATCATCAAATCCTAAATATTCTTTTAGTTCGGTATGTGCCGCTTGTGGATTTTGGGTAGGACACCAAACTTCACAACTATCTTCTTTTACCCAAGCCACTGCATTAGGTACTTCCATCGGGGCATGAGATAAATGAGGCATTTGAAAAGTGCTTTCGACAATTTTTGTAGCCTCTTTAAAGGCTTTTTCTACATCTCCTATTTCTTTATTGACTTTACCCGGTTTATGAACATTTTGCGTAATTTGCTCCATGTATTTCTCAGAATCATAAGTCACATTTTTACCATAATCCCATTCTATTTCCAAGGCTTCTTTTCCTTTAAAAGCGGCCCAAGTATTCGAAGCGATTACTGCTACGCCACCCAAAGCGCCAAAAGGTCTTTTGACTCTAGCAATTTCGATTATGGCTTCGACACCTGGAATTTTCATCGCTTCGGTTTTGTTGAAGGATTTTACTGTTCCAAAAGTAACGGGACAACGAGCAATTGCCGCATATTTCATATTAGGCAAACGAAAATCGAGTCCAAAAACAGCACTTCCATTTGCGTATTTCTCAACATCAATGCTTTTTAAGCTTTTGCCAATGTATTTGTAGTTTTTTGGGTCTTTGTAGGTAATCTTTGTTGGCGCTTCAATTGATTTTGCTATTTCGACCAAATCACCAAAGCCTATTTTTTTGCCACTAGTATGAACAATAAAATGATTTTCTGCACGACATTCGCTTTCGGGTACGTTCCATTTTTTGGCTGCAGCCGATAGTAAAATCATCCTTGTTGTAGCTCCCATTTTCAACATGGTATCATATAAATAACGGACACTTCGAGAGCCATCGGTGTTTTGATCTCCATATTTTTTATGTCCAATAGCTTGTTTTACGGTTACTTTATTCCAATCCGCTTCCATTTCATCGGCAATGATTGAAGTTAATGAAGTGCGCACACCATTTCCCATTTCTGAGCGTGAGGCTATTAAAATTAAACTTCCATCAGCATTTAACTCGACAAATAAATTTGGAATAAAACTCGCCGCTAAAGCGTTTTCTCCTTGTGCAAATGCTGAAAAATTACAGGCTATAATTAGTCCACCAGTCCCTAAACCGATGTTTTTTATAAATGATCTTCGACTTATGTTTTGAATTTCACTCATTATTTCTGCAGTTTTTTAAGTTCAACTGTGTGACGAATGGCTTGCTTGATGCGTGGGTAGGTTCCACAACGGCAAATATTGGCACTCATAGCGTCGTCAATATCGGTATCGGTTGGGTTAGCATTCGCATTTAGTAAAACAGTAGCAGCTATCAGTTGACCTGGCTGACAAAATCCACATTGAGGAACATTAAACTCAGCCCATGATTTTTGTAGTAATTGTAAATTTTCGGTTGTGCCCTCAATAGTAGTTATGTTTTTTCCAACCACTTCAGAAACGGGAGTTAAACAGGAATAAATAGCTTCGTCGTTTATTAACACTTTGCAAGCTCCACAAGCTCCTGCCCCACATCCGTATTTAGTTCCAGTAAGTCCTATAACGTCCCTAATCGCCCAAAGTAAAGGCATTTCGGGAGCTACATCAATGGTGTATTTTTTCTTGTTTATGAGTAATGTCGCCATAGTTGAATTTTTAGTGAAAAAAGAACTCTAAATTTAATTTTTTTTAATTTATTTGTATTTAAATACTTAACTTATTTTTATATTATTTTAAGTTGAGGTGTAAACTCCCCACAACGCCGCTCAATAAGCCATTAAAATCAAAGTTTTCACTCAAACCAATTCGAACAATCACTAAATCGTTGCTTGGAAAAATAGCAACCATTTGTCCTTGAAAACCGCTGCAATAATACATGTCTCGTGGAGCATCAGGGAATTTTCCGCCGGCGTTCAGCCAAAAGTGAGCTCCATAATCTCCTTTGGAACCCTTAGTTGGAGTCGCTACATAGTTTATCCAACTTTCTTCAAAAAGTGGTTCTCCGTTCCAGTTTCCTTTGTGTAAATATAACAATCCCAATTTTGCCCAGTCCCTTGTTGTTGCCCAGCCATAAGAAGAACCCACATAATTTCCTGCCATATCGGTTTCGATTACCATCGAATGCATCCCAATTTTGTCAATTAATGCAGAATACCAAAAATCTAAATATTCCTGATGAGTTTTGAATTGCTTTCGCAAAATGCCAGATAGCAAATTAGTAGTTCCAGAGGAATAATTCCAATGAGTGTTGGGTTCATATAGTGCCGGTTTTTGAATTTGTGCTTGGCTCATGTCTTCAGACAAGAAAAGCATTTTTGTGGCGTCCGAAATTTTAGTGTAGTCTTCTTCCCATTCTAAGCCGGAGTTCATGTGTAGTAAATCATTGATGGTGATTTTGGCTCGTTTGTCTTTTGCCCATTCGACAATTGGAGCGGGTTTATTGATGTTAATTTTTGCTTGTTTTTGTAAAATTCCATACAATGTTGCTGCAATACTTTTGGTCATGGACCAACCCAATATTTTAGAATTTTTATTGAAACCCACCTCGTATTTTTCGGCGATAATTTTGTCTTTATAAATCACGATAATTGACCGGGTTCTCTTCTTTTTCTCTCCTTTTGTATCAAATGCATTGGCGATTGTCTTTTCTAACTTAGCATAATCTATATTGGAAAAAAAAGTATCTTTCGGTTCATGGTTTCCATAAGGAAAAGCTAAGTTGTTTTTGAATTGTATTCTTTTTGGAACTTCGTAAGCTTTTGAAATATCAAAATTGTCGTTGATTAATGTCGCTCCTAATCCTTCGCGATAGATGGCTTTTCGTTCTTTCAACCCAAAAACAGAAGCACTAGCAAATTTTCCTTTTTCATCAATTGTGTTACTCGCTAAGTCAATAGGGTCAAAATCATTGTCCCCTTTTTCAATCATTTCTTGAGAACGATTGTCTATGAAATGTCCTGATGCAACACTTTTGGCTGAAAATCCCGAAATTAAAGCCAGTTTGGGATAATTAATATATCCTAAATAGATGGCAACTAATAAAAAAGAGATGCCAAGAATTTTGACTGTTTTGTGCATACAAGTGAATTATAAATCAATGCAATTTAATTTTTTTTAGCCACGAATTCTCAAATTTTGTTATGAAATTACATCAAAATTAACACAAGTAAATTGGCGAATACGTGGCGAAACCAATTTAGTTTTATTACTTTTGTATTTAGAATTTTTCTAAATAAAGAAATGCCAATTTTAAATGGTGTTATCTTAATGATTGTTAATTACAGGCATTGAATATGACCTATAAAGTACAATATAAAGCAGATACAATGTTAGATATTAATAAAGTTAGAGCCGATTTTCCAATACTCTCTCAAAAAGTAAACGGAAAACAATTGGTTTATTTTGATAACGGCGCCACCTCGCAAAAACCACAAGTTGTGATTGATGCAATAGCGCAATATTATCAAGAAATCAATGCAAATATTCATCGTGGAGTACATACTTTGAGCCAATTGGCAACTGATGCTTATGAAGTATCACGAGCTACAATTCAAAATCATATCAATGCCAAATTTGCTCACGAGGTGATTTTCACCTCGGGAACAACGCATGGAATTAATGCTGTCGCCAATGGTTTTGCTTCAATATTAAAGGTTGGTGATGAGGTTTTAGTTTCGGCCATGGAACATCATAGCAATATTGTACCTTGGCAAATGTTGTGTGAGAAAACAGGAGCCACATTGAGAGTGATCCCAATGAATGAAAACGGCGAATTGATTATGGCCGAATATGATAAATTAGTATCGGAAAAAACTAAAATCGTAACGGTAAATCATATTTCAAACGCTTTGGGAACGATCAATCCAATCAAATACATGATTGATAAAGCGCATGAATTTGGTGCTGCGATTTTAATTGATGGAGCACAAGCCGTTCCACATTTAAAACCCGATGTTCAAGAATTGGATTGTGATTTTTATGTGTTTTCTGGACACAAAATGTGTGGGCCAACTGGAACTGGAATTTTATACGGTAAAGAAGCGTGGTTGAACCAATTGCCTCCATATCAAGGTGGTGGCGAAATGATAAAGGAAGTCACTTTCGAAAAATCTACTTATGCTGATTTGCCTCATAAATTTGAAGCAGGAACGCCTAATATTGCAGGAGGAATTGTGCTGGGAACTGCAGTTGATTATATGAATTCCATTGGTTTTGAAAACATTCAACAACAGGAAAAAGAATTAGTAGAATACGGTACCAAGCGATTATTAGAAATTGAAGGATTAAAAATTTACGGTACTGCCAAGGAAAAAACATCTGTGATTTCATTTAATGTTGGCGAAATTCATCCATATGATATTGGTACAATTGTGGATAAGTTAGGAATAGCTGTACGAACTGGACATCATTGCGCACAACCCATCATGGAATTTTTTAAAATTCCTGGGACTATTAGAGCTAGTTTTTCATTTTATAATACAAAAGAGGAAATAGACGTTATGGTTGAAGCAGTCAAAAAAGCACAACTAATGCTTTCTTAAAACAATAGAAATGAAATTATATACGATGCTGTTTTTGAGTTTATTTCTAAGCAAAAGCTGTTCAAGTCAATCACAACAGGATTGTAAAGATGCAGTTTTAGAATATACAGCCAATACGAGAGGTTTTTATCAAAAGATAACCATCCAAAACCAAACGGTGATGGTTTCGAAAGATAGAAGCGGTAACGATAAACCGATTACCACAAATATTACAGATAAAGACTGGAAAGAGTTGGTTGGTTATTTTGAAACGATCAATTTGGATAGTTTGCCAACTTATAAAGGGCCAAGTCAAAAACGATTTCATGATGGGGCAGCAATCGCCAATTTGAAAGTTGTTTTTAAAGGTAAGACTTATGAAACAAGTTCTTTTGATCATGGAAATCCACCAGTTGAAATCAAAAAATTAGTTGATAAAATAAATACCTTTGTTAAAAAATAATAATGACAATAAAAGAAATACAAGAAGAAATAATAGATGAGTTTTCGATGTTTGACGATTGGATGCAGCGCTATGAATACATAATTGATTTGGGTAAAAATTTACCATTAATCCAAGAAGAATTCAAAAGCGATGACAATCTCATCAAAGGATGTCAGTCGAAAGTGTGGCTCAAAGGAGAACAGGATGGTGACAAAATTCTTTTCACTGCCGACAGTGATGCCATTTTAACTAAAGGAATTATAGCCATACTAATTCGTGTTTTTTCAAATCAAGCTGCAATGGATATTTTGAATGCTGAAATGGATTTTATAGATGAAATTGGTTTAAAAGAACATTTATCACCCACTCGCGCCAATGGATTGGTTTCGATGATAAAAAATATAAAAATGTACGCATTGGCATTCGATGCAAAAAAATAAATCTCCTAACATATAAGGCAATTAAGGTCAAATAAGTTAGAAAATATATTTATTAGCATTAAAAAAATTATGAAAAAAACATATTTAAAAAATTTAGTGTATCAAGTGAATGGAGCTGCAATTGAAGTTCACAAACATCTTGGACCAGGACTTTTAGAAAGTGTATATCATAATTGTCTAAAAAAAGAATTAAATTTAAGAGGAATTGAATTTAAAACTGAACTTATAATTCCTGTTAATTACAAAGGATTAGATGTAGAGGCAGGCTTGAAATGTGATTTATTAGTAGAAAGTAGTTTGGTAGTAGAGTTAAAGGCAGTAGAAAAAGTTATGCCAATACACGAATCACAACTATTAACTTATATGAAACTTTTGGAAGTACCAATAGCATTAATTATAAATTTTAATGTTATGCATATTTTTAAAGAAGGACAGAAATCTTATGTTAACGAATTATATAGATATTTAGAAGAATAATTAACTAATCACTTAGGACATTTAAGTTCAAAATTAAATCAAAACAAAAACTTAATGACCTTAAATTCCTTATATGGTTAAAAAAAATAAAAATTATGGAACAAGCAATAGACACTAACTTATTAGGAACTGAAATTGTAGCAAAACTTAAAACAATCTACGATCCAGAGATTCCTGTTGATATTTACGAATTAGGATTGATTTACGACGTTATGGTTAGTACGGATTTTGAAGTAAAAATTCTGATGACGCTTACTTCGCCAAACTGTCCTGTGGCAGAAAGTTTACCTAGAGAAGTAGAAGAGAAAGTAAAATCGATTGAACACATTAAAAATGCTGAAGTAGAAATTACTTTTGATCCACCATGGAGCAAAGATTTAATGAGTGAAGAAGCAAAATTAGAACTAGGAATGCTTTAAAATACAGTCATAAAGTTAAAAGTCATAAAGTTTCAAGTCAGACTTTATGACTTTCGAGCTTTGACTTTAAGACCTAATTATGGAAGAAATAGTAAATAAAGTAGCCAATAGTGCCTTGGAGGTTTTCGATCTCGAAGATTATTATCCAAAGGGAATTCGTGTGCAAATTGATATTTCGCAATGGCTTCTTGAAGGATTTCTTTTGAAAGAAAAAGACTTTAGAGAACATCTAAAGTCCCACGATTGGGCACAATATCAAGACCAGTTTGTTGCTATTAATTGTAGCACAGGTGCTATTGTTCCTGCTTGGGCTTCTATTTTGGTTGCGGTGCAATTGGTGCCTTATGCCAAGAAAATTGTAAACGGAACAATTGAGGATTTGGACTCTGCTTTATATGAAGAATTACTTTCTAAAGTAGATTATTCAGTGTATGAAAATAAGGCAGTGATAATCAAAGGTTGCTCGAAAAAACCAGTGCCTATGCGTGCTTATATTATAGTAGCACAGTACTTGCAATCCTATGCCAGAAGTATAATGTATGGAGAAGCTTGTTCTGCAGTGCCCTTGTATAAAGCTTCTAAAAAATAAATTTAGTGACCTAATTATCAATTCAGTTAATAGAAAATTTGAGCGTTTTTTTTTATATTTGTTAGACTAACAAAAAAATGAAAAATCATGAAAAATCTTCTGCTAAGTGTTGTTTTTTTAGTTTCCATTTTCTATGTTCAAGCTCAAACTTCAGAAAAAGAGCTTCTCAAAAACACTGAAAAAGCAGTGAAAACCATTGCAGATACGACAACAAATGGATGGGAAAATAAGGGTAATATTTCCTTATTATTCAACCAAGCCAACTTTAACAACTGGATTGCTGGAGGCGAAAGCAGTCTTTCAGGAAATATAGGAATCAATTATGAGTTCAACTATAAACAAGATTTAGTAACTTGGGACAACAAGTTAATTGGATCTTACGGAATGCTGCGAACAAAAAATTCAAATTTTGAAAAGAAAACGGACGATCGTTTTGAATTCAACTCTGTTTATGGAAAAAAGGCCTTTGGAGATTGGTATTATTCTTTGTTCTTAAATTTTAAAACACAATTTTCTGCGGGATATGTTTACGGAAAAGATAGCAACGGCTCTGAAACGAGAGTGAAAAATACGGAGTTATTCTCGCCAGCATATCTTGCTTTTGGACCTGGATTATATTGGAAGAAAAATGATAAAGTAAAAGTAAATTTTGCTCCAATAACTTCTAAATTAACTTTTGTAAATAGTAAATATACTTCTGGATTGGGCTATATAGACGGAAGTTATTTTGGCGTAGATGCCAATAAAAGCATACGATATGAACTTGGGTTTTATGCTGCAGGGTATTACAAATTAAATTTAATGAGTAATGTTAATGTTGAAAATATCTTAAGCTTATATTCTAATTATTTAGACAAACCTGGAAACGTAGACATTGATTATCAAATTAATATTTTAATGAAAGTCAATCGACTATTGACTGCAAATATTACATTTCATGCGATATATGATGATAATGCTTTTCAAGGTTTTCAAACTAGGGAAGTATTTGGTTTAGGACTTAATTATGGTTTTTAATTTATAGTACACTACATAAAAAAGGCTGTTCAGAAAATATTCCGGACAGCCTTTATTGCGTTTAATTAACGTCTTCCATGGTTTTCATGTTTATAATGTCCTTTTTGGTTGCGATCGTTTGAAGCATATCTATTTTCTTTCCAGTTTTCACGGTTATTTTCATGGTCATCTTCATGGTTATTTTCATGATACTCTTTACGATCATAATTTCGATTCATGACATGACTATGATTTTCACCTCTATACCCTTCATAATATCTCCTTCTATCATTATTGAAGTTTTGATAAGGATGGTGACCGTGATAATCATTCAAACTTACTCTATATCCATTTCGGGCATCATAATTTCTATATTGATAAGGTAAGTTTCTAGTACGTATCCAACTTCCTCCATCTAAATAAACATATTGACAAGCACGAACATCATAATAAGTTTCAATGTCAGGTAGGTAATAATATTCTACAACGACATTTTCTGTATGGTGATATACCGGAGGAGTCCCTATGTTTAGATTAATTGAAATTTGTGCATTTGAAGTGCTTGATACAAATAGAATTATTCCAACGGCAATTAATTTCAAAGTTTTCATGATTTCAATATTTTTAAATTATATTTTTTATTCGTTTCGTTTATATATTTACAGAATTCCAACAACTGTGCCACAATATGTTTTTAAAAAATAATTGGGCTTAATAACTTATCTATTATTCGTATATTTTAAATTTAAAATATTGAATATTACTAGGTTGTGGTTCATTCTTAAAGATGTTTTTTTTATTGAAAATGGTTTTTTTATTTACCCGTAAATAAGTGTTGAGTTCGCAATTAGGATAGTATTAGAAATCCTTTTAAGTAACGCAGTGAAATAAAAGATTATTTCATCTAACAGATATTTTTTTTTAGTTCAGTGAACTTACTTTATAATGAAAAGCCTGAAACTGTTTTAAGGATTGTAGCAGGGTCATGCCCAAAAAAAAATCCCTATTGAAAGATGTCAAAAGGGATTCGTGAATGTAATATTAGCGTAAATTATTTTTCTTCTTTTTCAACAGCATCCTTATAATCTGGATACAAAAACTTATTGTAAGGAAAACGAGTAATGTGAATCTGTCTTACGGCTTCATAAACCCGTTCACGGAATTCTTCAAAATTTTCTTTCTCAGTAGCTGAAATAAACAAGGCGTTTTCCTCACCCACACGGCTCATCCAGGTGGATTTCCATTCTTCGAGAGTGAAGTGACGCGGAGTCTTTTGAGTCATTAAATCATCTTCGTCAATGGTCAAATGTTTGTAAGCGTCAATTTTATTGAAAACCATAATTATTGGCTTATCATTCGCTTTGATGTCCAATAAAGTTTGGTTTACTGAGGCAATGTGATCTTCGAATTCGGGATGTGATATGTCGACAACGTGCAATAACAAGTCGGCTTCGCGAACCTCATCAAGTGTGCTTTTGAAAGAATCCACCAGTTGAGTGGGTAGTTTTCTTATAAAACCTACGGTGTCTGAAAGTAAAAAAGGAAGGTTTTTTATTACTACTTTTCGAACTGTTGTGTCTAAAGTGGCAAAAAGTTTGTTCTCTACAAAAACATCACTTTTCCCAATGGCATTCATCAAAGTCGATTTTCCCACATTGGTATAACCTACTAAAGCAACACGAACCATTGCGCCGCGATTGCTGCGTTGGGTTCCCATTTGCTTGTCAATGGCTTTGATTTTGTCTTTTAATAAGGCAATTCTATCGCGTACAATACGTCTATCGGTTTCAATTTCCGTTTCTCCAGGTCCACGCATTCCAATTCCCCCTTTTTGACGCTCAAGGTGAGTCCACATTCCAGAAAGGCGAGGCAATAAATATTGGCATTGCGCCAATTCTACTTGAGTTCTAGCGTAGGATGTTTCAGCTCTTTGCGCAAAAATATCAAGAATTAGATGGGTTCTATCTAAGATTTTACAATCTTCAATAAGTTTGGATATGTTTTTTTGTTGTGAAGGTGTCAATTCATCGTCAAAAATCAGTGTCGAAATACTATTTTCTTTTACATAAAGTAATATTTCTTCTAATTTTCCAGTTCCAACAAAAGTCTTTGGATTAGGGCGCTCCATTTTTTGTGAAAATCGTTTCACCACTTCACCACCAGCAGTATAGGTCAAAAACTCTAATTCGTCAAGATACTCTTTGAGTTTTTCTTCACTTTGATTTTGAGTGACGATCCCTACGATTGCGGTTTTTTCGAAATTTATTGTTTCTTTTTCTAACATAATTATGAATAAGCTACAAATTTAATGATTTGAAAGGGACTTATTGACTTATGGGTATGTTTTTAATATTTCCTTAGGATTATGAGTTTAAGCTTACTCCATTTCCTTAACTTTTTTTACTAAGAAAGCGATCAAAATACCGAACATACCAATAAATGCAAATGAAAATTGCAGACCGAAAACTTCAGCAATGTGACCAATAACGGGTGGTCCCATCAAGAAGCCTAGAAAACTTACGCTTGAAACGGCTGTCAAGGCTTCGCCTGTTGGAATTGTTGGATGTTTTCCTGCGATACTATAAAGTGTAGGTATAACAGTAGAAACTCCTACGCCTACTATCATAAAAGCAATGGTACACGGAATGATATAGGGCAAAAGTACGGCCATAAACAATCCAGTAGAAATCATAACACCACTAATTTGCATCACCGTTTTTCGACCAAATTTATTAATTAAACGATCTCCAAAAAACCGTCCGCTTGCCATCATAATCATAAAAGAAGTATAGCCTAAAACGATTAATGAACCAGGAGCCTTTACTATATCTTTAAAATACACACCGCTCCAATCGAACATAATTCCTTCACTAGCCATACTGCAAAATCCAATAACTCCCAATAAAATCAATGATTTATCGGGTTTATTAAATCTTTTTTTCTTGTCAGGACGTTTGGTTTCTTTGGCTTTAACTAAGTATTTTAAATTTAATGCAACCAATAACAAAACAATTGCGCCAACAATTAGAAAATGAGAATAAGTTGTGATTTTCAAAGTTAGCATTCCAAGGCCAACTAATGCACCGGAAAATCCAGCCAAACTCCACATGCCGTGAAAAGAGGACATAATAGTTCTTTTGAAAAGTCCCTCGGTATAAACCCCTTGAGTGTTTAGAGCTATGTTTGTTAAGTTGCCTGAGACACCAAAAAAAACTAATCCTAGTCCCAATTGCCATGAATTATGAGCCAAACCAATATTTGTTAAACTGATAGTATACAATAAAACAGCTAAAGGAAGTACACGATGACTGCCAAATCGAGTCACCAGTTTTCCTGAAAAAATCATCATTATTAACTGTCCTACTGGTAATGCAAAAAGGATTGTTCCTAATTGTCCATCACTCAAATGTAAATCAGCTTTGATCGTTGGGATTCGACTCGCCCAACTGGAGAAACACAAACCCATACCAAAATAAAATAGAGAAACTGCCCAACGAATTCTGTTCAGGTAGGATTCTTTCGCATCACGATAGGATTTCTTGTATTTGCCTTTCGCTTTATATTGGCCAATAAAATTAAAATATTGCAAAACGTTTTTATTTAAAATTGAATCCGCAAAAATACAAAATCAAAATGTTTTTTATTTGTTTATTTCTCTCAATAAGGTTTAGTATAACGTTATTGTTTATAAATTGATTGCGCTTTTTTGCTGGTTGCTTAGTATCGCGGCTTCAATAATTTGCATTACGTTTACGCCATCTTGTGCCGTTACAGGCTCAATTGTATTGTTAATTAAGGATTGGTGCACTTCATCAAAATAATCGTAATAATTACCTTGAAGCGTTGGTATAGTATCTCTAAAGATGCTACCATTGAGTTCTGTATGCAAGATTCCTTCTTTGGTTTTAGGTTCTGTTCCCCAAGTTGTAAAATTTGGTTTTTTTCCTAATTTAAGTTCGTCTTCTTGTACATCACCTCGCGACTTTAAAAAAGAACCTTTTTTTCCGTGAAAAATAAAGGAAGGAAGCGCTTCTCGAATAAAGTATCCAGCCTTCAATCGTACTCTAAATTCAGGATAATACAACAAAATATCAAAATAATCCTCAACTAATGTGTTTTCTCTTGTAAATCGAACATCAGCAAAAATAGCTTTGGGCATACCAAACAATACTAAAGCTTGATCGATAATATGGGGTCCTAAATCTCTTAAAATCCCAGAGCCAGGATTGGCAGTTTCCTTATGTATTTTAGGACTTAAATCAGGTGTATAACGATCATAATGTATTTCGGCTTCTACGATATCGCCAAGCAAATTATCAGAAAGCACTTTTTTTACCGTTTTGAAATCACTATCCCATCTTCTGTTTTGGAAAACGAACAATTTCAACCCTTTTTCTTTTGCAAGAGCATCTAATTCCTTTGCTTCGGCCAATGTGGAGGTAAATGCTTTTTCGACCAAAGCATGTTTTCCAGCCAACAAAACTTTTTTGGCATATTCAAAATGCGATGCTGTAGGGGTATTTACCACCACTAAATCGATGGATTTGTCTTCTAAAATGGCTTCTAAACTAGGATAGCTTATCGTATTTGGATAATCGGATTGGATGTTCTTACTGCTTCTCTCCCAAGATCCTAATAGTTCAAAACCAGGATGAAGCTCCATATATGGGGCATGAAATACTTTACCTGACATTCCGTAGGACAATAACGCTGCTTTTATTTTTTTCATAATTAATTTTAGATTTTAGAGTGTAGATTTTAGATTAGTTGGAGAGGAAAGTTGATTTTAGATTTTCTGTCGATTTCAAGTTCAATACTTCAAATTAGAGGTTTGGCATATATTAACACAAAATCTAAACTCTGAAGTCTGAACTCTAAAATTTATTTAGCTCTTTCGTATTGTATTGGCCACTGAATAGTAGCATTCAATTCATTAGCAAAGTCTAACGCTAAATTAGGGTTTCTCAAGGATTCTCTGGCAAATAAAACTAAATCGGATTTTCCGGTGGCAACAATAGATTCCGCTTGACTTGCTTCTGTTATCATTCCAACTGCGCCAGTTAAAATTCCTGTTTCTTTTTTGATTCTTTCGGCAAAAGGAACTTGATAATTGGGTCCCAGAGGAATTTGCTGATGAGAAACCAAACCACCAGAAGAAACATCAATTAAATCGACTCCTTTTTCTTTTACAATTTTCGAAAGCTGTACTGATTCCTCAATATTCCATCCGCCATCTGCCCAATCTGTGGCTGATATTCTAATAAATAGAGGTAAATTGGCTTGCCATTCGGATTGTACGGCTTCCAGAACTGCTAGAAGAAATCGAGTTCTGTTTTCGAAACTTCCGCCGTATTCATCCGTTCGGAAATTAGATAATGGCGAAAGGAATTGATGTAGTAAATAGCCGTGGGCTGCGTGGATTTCAATTACTTGAAAGCCAGCTTGCAATGCTCTTTTGGTTGCCGATTTAAAATCAGAAATTACTTTTTGAATTCCTATTTTGTCTAATGAAATTGGCGGTTTTTCAGTGGAATGATATCCTATAGCACTTGGAGCAACTGTATCCCAACCGCCATTGGTTTCATCCAGTTTTTTGTTTCCGTTCCAAGGTTCTGAAACACTCGATTTTCTACCAGCATGTGCCAGTTGAATTCCAGGAATTGCATTTTGAGAAACAATAAATTGATTGATGGATTGATATTTATCGATGTGTTCCTCTTTCCAAAGACCTAAATCACCTGGAGATATTCGACCTTCGGGAGAAACAGCAGTCGCTTCCTGGATGATTAAAGCTGCTCCACCGCTGGCACGACTGCCAAGATGTACTAAATGCCAATCATTAGCAAATCCATCTTGGGCTGAATATTGACACATTGGAGAAATAGCCATTCGGTTTTTGAACTGAATACTTTTAATTTGAAGAGGGGAGAATAATTGTGTTGACATTAACTATTTGATTTATCATTTTACAATTTTTTCAAAAATTATAAAATTTAGTTTTGAAGGGTAAAGTTAAATGACATGTAAGTAAGATAAAAGTATAATCGTATATTTATTAACAAATTTTTATCGTCTTGGCCAAAACTAAATCTTTGCAACTAAAATAGAAAGGCTTACTTTTGTGCGCAATACAGAAATTAAAAACAAGAAATGGAAATAGTTATCAAGCTTTCTCAATTTTTATTGAGCTTATCATTACTGATTATACTTCACGAATTAGGACATTTTATCCCTGCAAAAATATTTAAAACCCGAGTAGAAAAATTCTATTTGTTCTTTGACGTAAAATATTCATTGTTCAAAAAGAAAATTGGCGAAACCGAATATGGTATTGGCTGGTTGCCACTTGGAGGTTATGTTAAAATATCAGGAATGATAGATGAAAGTATGGATAAGGAACAAATGGCTTTGCCTCCACAACCATGGGAATTTCGTTCGAAACCAACTTGGCAACGATTAATAATCATGTTAGGAGGTGTTACCGTAAACTTCATTTTGGCTTTCATTATTTATATTGGAATGGCGTATGCCTATGGTGATTCGTACCTTAATAACTCTGAAGTAAAAGACGGAATTAGTACAAGCGAAGTAGGTAAAGAGTTAGGATTTAAAACAGGAGATAAAATAATTGCTGTAGATGGAGAAAAAATACTTCATTTTGATGAAATTCCTATGAAGCTATTGTTTTCAAAATCGGCTTTGATTGTGCGTAACGGACAAGAACAAACCATCAATTTCCCAGTAGACTTAATTGATAAAGTTTTAAAAGGTGAAAAACGGCCTTTTATTGGGTTGAGAGAGCCTTTTTTGGTTGCTTCGGTTCCAGACTCCTCTTCAAATAGTAAATCACTTTTGCCAAAAGACATCATACAATCTATGAATGGAGTCACTACAAAATATGCGGATCAAGTTAAAGACTTTTTAGAAACCAACAAAAACCAGACCGTTGATGCGGTAGTTTTAAGGGATGAAAAAGACGTTCCTGTTAAGATTAATATCAACAAAGAAGGTAAATTGGGAATTATGACCGCCTCTTTAGGATCTAAAAGTTTGGAGAAATTAGGTCTTTATAAATTCAGTACACAAGAATATGGTTTCTTTGAAGCTTTTCCAGTAGGAATTACAAAAGGTGCAAACCAATTAATAGGATACGGAAAACAGCTCAAAGCGATTTTTAATCCAGACACAGGTGCTTACAAAGGTGTGGGTGGTTTTAAAGCCATTTTTGACATTTTTCCTAGTACATGGAGTTGGGAAGTTTTCTGGTCCATTACCGCTTTGTTATCAATTATGCTAGGAGTCATGAACTTATTGCCAATTCCAGCACTTGATGGTGGTCATGTAATATTTTTATTATACGAAATGATTAGCGGTAAAAAACCGAGTGATAAGTTCTTAGAAAATGCACAAATGGTTGGTTTCTTTCTACTTATAACCTTGTTGTTGTTTGCCAATGGAAATGATATCTACAAGGCAATTATTGGAAAGTAGAAAAAAAGAAAAAATTTTTATTTTTTTCTTGCAGAAATCAAATTTAGCACTATCTTTGCCACCGCTTAGACAAACAAATAATATTTGAACTAAGCATAAAAAAACGTTCATTCATTAGTAGAATATAAATATACAGTTTCCTTCTTAGCTCAGTTGGTTAGAGCATCTGACTGTTAATCAGAGGGTCCTTGGTTCGAGCCCAAGAGAGGGAGCTTTTTAAAAAGACTTTACAGCAATGTAAGGTCTTTTTTGTTTTATAGCTATTGTGAAATCAGTACTTACAGTAGTTTTAGATAAAAAAAGAATTTTTGTCGTTTGACAAGTTTGATAAGTTATTGTATGAAATTAGTTTAATAGAGTAGTTGTCGAATTAAAATATAATTACCCTTATAGCTGAAGTTAAAAAATGGTTTTAATTATTTAAAGTTTGGTTTAATAGTTTAAAAAAAAATGGGCAGAATTAGAATATTTATCATTTTTAAAAAGATAAAAAAATTCTAATTCTGCCCAAAATAATTACTTAAGCAATAAAACAAATTGCTTAAGAGTAGTACTTGTTTTTAACTGTTTTTCACACTAACAAATAAACCAGCAATAGTAAAACTCAATTTTAATTTAGTTCCAGAAGTCTTAGTAATATAGATATCATAACTTCCGTCAGATTCTAAATGAGCTTCTGTAATAATAGCGCCCGGATAATTAGTAGTAATATATGTTTTTATATTGGCTATTAAATCTTTTACTATAACAGCCATCATTTCAGGACCATGATTGTTATTTGAATCAGAACCTACTACGAATGCACCAATTGAGCTGAAATTTAATTCCAATCGAACACCTGCTGCGGTAGTAATATGCACTTCGAAACCACCATTCCAATCTTTTTCTGCCGATGTAATTGTGGCCCCTGCATAATTGGTTGTAATGTAAGTAGTGATATCAGCCAATAGACTTGTAATTTCAATTGAAGTCTCGTGATTGGAATGATTATTGCCATTTGAGCTAACCGAAACAAAATCACCTGCAGCACTAAAATTCAAATTCAAATTGGCGCCAGCAGCAGTGGTAATTAATACATCAAAACTACCATCAGACTCTTTATGTGCCGATGTAATTGTAGCTCCAGTATAAGTGGTCGAGATGTAGGTTGTTATACTTGCAGCTAAATCAGCAATAGCAACCGGTGTTTGATGGTCTCCATGATTGTGATTGTGATTTCCATGTAATTTAAATACATGAGCGGAAACAAAAGTACCATCTGCGGTAAATTCCAATTTAATTTTGCTGCCATCAGCTGCCTTAATAAATACATCAAAACTACCATCAGATTCTGAATGTGCGGCTACTGTTGTAGCTCCTACATAATTAGTTTCGATATAAGTTTTAATTGCTGGCAATAAATCAGCAATAGCAACAGTCGTGTCTGTTTTTGTAGACACTAATGCACCTTTGGCTGTAAATTTCAATTTAATAATTACAATTGAAGTTTTGGATGTTGTTCCTGGCGCTAGTGAAACATAAGTTACATAAGATCCGTCGGAGTTTAAATTTACTTCGGTAGTCGTCGATCCTGCATATTTTGATGCAATATAAGACGAAATTGTACTTGGCAATGCAGCAGCAGAAACTACTTCATAACTTGAGTTTAATGCAGTAGTGTTTGCGCTTGTTGAAGCGGGGTCGTTATTAGTACAGCTAAATAGTACGCATGATAACGCTAATGCGAAAAGGGATTTTAGATTGTTTTTCATTGGGTTAAAAATTAAAAGTTAGGTAAATATTATATCATATTTTTTTTAATTGAATTGCATTCGTTATGTATAGAACATTTAGACATAAAATAACCCTACCTTTCTTTTGATGTTTTTTAAAGAAATTACATATATAATTAATTTAAAAAAGGCAATCCATTTTTATCACAGCTTATGTAATGACATTTATCGGGTTTTTGTAGTGTAGAATAATTGGTTTAGCAATTGTTAATCAAATAATTAAAAATGGATTGCACACGTACTTCCGTCTGTTTTTCTAAAAGAGAGTAGATTAATTAATGATATTTTAGTATCTTCGATTTTAATGGTTCATAAATACGAGAACTAAAAAAGCAAAATCATGGCGAAATACACATCAATACTACTTTTTTCTATTTTTGTTAGTTGTAATGCACAACAAAAACAAAACGATATTCCATTACTTGATGAAGTAAAAAACTACACTTTTGAAACTGTAGCCTCCGGTATTCCTATTCCTTGGGGAATGGCTTGGTTACCTGATGGAACGATGCTAGTTACAGAAAAAAGTGGTATAATTTATCATATTGTAAATGGTGTAAAAACCGAAATTAAAAATGTGCCAAAAGTATATAACCGCGGTCAAGGGGGTTTACTTGATATTGTCTTGCATCCCAATTATGCTAAAAATGGTTGGATTTATATCACTTATGCTTCAACTGAAGGCGAAGGCGAAGGAGGCAATACCAAACTCATTCGTGCCAAATTAGAAAACGAAAGTTTGACACAAATTGAATCATTGTACAAAGCAGGTCCAAATACTACTAAAGGACAGCATTTTGGTTCACGAATCGTCTTTGATAAAGACGGTTTTCTATATTTCTCGGCTGGAGAAAGAGGAAATCATTTTGTGAATCCACAAGACATCACCCGTGATAACGGAAAAATATACCGATTGAATGATGACGGGAGTATTCCAGCAACCAATCCTTTTGTAGGGCAAAAAGGAGCAAAAGAAGCCATTTATTCCTATGGACATAGGAATCCACAAGGCATGGCAATAAATCCGGTTTCAGGAGAAATTTGGGAACACGAACATGGGCCTCAGGGTGGAGATGAAATTAATATAATAAAAAAAGGAGCGAATTATGGCTGGCCAGTTGTTACTTATGGGATTGATTATGATGGAACAACTATAAGTACTCAAACTGAAAAACCAGGTATCGAAAATCCTATTTATTATTGGGTTCCTTCAATTGCACCCAGCGGAATGGTGTTTGTAACTAGCAATCTTTATCCAGAATGGAAAGGACATTTGTTGGTAGGTTCTTTAAAATTTCAATACTTGGAATTGGTAAAATTAAAAAACAATACAATCATTGGAAGACAAAAAATTGGCACTGATATTGGACGTGTAAGAAATGTAGCACAAGGCCCCGACGGCTATATTTATATTGGGGTAGAAGGGAAAGGAATTCTTAAAATTATACCAAATTAGTATGACAACATTTAAATATATTTTGGGGTTACCCCTTTTGCTATTGTATGCTTTTTATTTTTCAAACTCTAAGTCAACTCGTGGTTTTAGTACTGAAAAGGAATATCTGACTATTGAAAAAGTAATTCAGAAAAAAACGGACTTACAAAAAAGTATCGAAAAAGGAAAAGAAGTGTATGCTGATTTTTGTATCCAATGCCACATGGCAAATGGGAAAGGAGATTTGAAGAATTTCCCTCCTTTAGATGGCTCTAATTGGCTAATTAAAAATATAAATCAAAGTATTCATGCGGTGAAATTTGGGCAAACGGGTGAAATACTAGTTAATGGTAAAAAATTCAACAATACTATGCCTTCCATGGGATTGTCAAATCAGGAAGTTGCTGATGTAATGAATTATATTAGGAACTCTTGGAGCAACAAACAACAAAAAATGATTAGTCTCAAACAAGTGGAGGCTATTAAGCAATAAGTTATTACCACAAATTAAAAAAGCAAAACATCTAAGGATTTATTCATCAAACTACTTATGGACTTCAAGACTATAAGTAGTTTAGTTATAAAATACAAGAGGTACATTCGTAAGTTGGCTTCCTGAATAATTGACATCTCCAACTACAAAATCTTTAATTTTCACATCTTTATATACCCCAGAAAGTTGTTGCGGTATCAAACTGATGTCAACAAACTCTTATCTATTTAAAGACGCTACGCAATAAAAGGAAATAAATTAATCGCTTTGATTATCGCTTTGATTTTTTCATTCGCTCAAGTAAGATTAAAATGTTAAGTAAAATTAATATGGAGCCCCGTAGTTCAACGGATAGAATGGGAGTTTCCTAAACTTTTGATTCGGGTTCGATTCCCGACGGGGTTACAACTAATGATGTTCTATTTTTTAATAAAAAATAAGTATTATCTGTTTTTTAGTTGAATTTATTTTTAACTATATTATTCTTTTGCATAGTTGATGGATCTATAATTAGACGCTATAAATAATTTCAATTTCACATAAATAAAACTTTTAATATTAGTTAACAAAGTCTCATATTTACCTTAAATATAGTATTCTTTGCTCTGCTAATTTTGTAATTGAATAGACTTTATGGTCACCTATAATCTTTCTTTTATTTACAACTTAAAGTTAGATTTTAAATTCACTTTCATGTTGACAGGTAAAATCTTTTCACAATAGATAAAACGGAATAGTTACAGTCCCTACAGGACATTAGGATTAGATTGACTTGATTTATTTCTACCAATATTTTGCTCCTAAAGGAGCTTATCTCGTAGAGGTTAAATATTGGTAGTAAAACAGTTGTAATATGTGCTTTGTACCTTAGGGACTGTTTTTTTAAAAAGAATTAATTTTATCGGGCAATAATGATTCACTTTATTAAAAGCAGTTAAAAAACACATTTTTAAACTTATCCAGTCATTTTATTACTGTCTTTGTTTGTTATCAAAAAGTTAATTTTATTTTAAATGAAGAAAAGTACAGTTATAAATTAACAATGAATTAAATTGTTAAAATTAAACAATTAGCTTATATTCAAACACATACGACTAAAATAGCGGCATATTGAATGGGTTTAAATTATAAAAAGGTTAAGCTACTGAAATGCATGGTTTTTAAAAAAGCGAAATATTTAGGTTTGTAAAAAATTTAAGTTGTGCATAATAAAAACATTTTTCTACTTACTCTAGTCCTTTTTATTGTTTCTTTTTTTAATGTAATTTATGGAGGCGAAATTAAAGGTAAAATAATTGATAGTACTACGAATGAACCTATAATTGGGGCAACTATTTTTCTGACAAATAAGGCATTTGGCTATTCTGGTTTTGATGGAAGTTATTCTATAAAGAATGTGCCTGAGGGAACTTATAAAGTGGTATGTAGCAATATGGGATTTGCTGATCAAGAGAAAACTATTTTTGTACCTACTTCAATTGTAGCATTGAACTTTATTTTAAAGGAAAAGCAAACATCACTTAAAGAAGTTGTGATTGCTGCCAAACAAAATAAAGAAGGAGAAAAATATGCTCTAAACAGAGAGAAAAACTCTCAAAATATTTTAAATGCGATAAGCGCTAAAACAATCCAACTACTTCCAGATATAACTACCGCAGCTGTTTTACAGCGTATGTCGGGTGTTTCGCTAGAGCGCACCAGTAATGGAGAAGCGCGATTTGCCATTATTAGAGGGATGGACAAACGGTACAATTACACACTGGTTAACGGAATCAAAATTCCTAGTCCTGATGATAAATTTCGATATGTGCCAATGGATATGTTCCCGGCTGATTTATTAGAACGTTTAGAAGTCATCAAAGCATTAACACCAGCAATGGAAGGAGATGCAATAGGTGGAGCGATGGATTTAATAATGAAAAATGCTCCAAACAAATTGACAATAACTGCTAATCTTGCAACAGGTTTTAGTCAATTTATTAGCGATAACGGCTATGAAAATTTCGATAAAAATGTGATAAACAGCAAATCTCCAGCAGCTATTAATGGGCCTAGTTATATTGCTACTCCCAACGATTTTACTTACAAAAATTTTGATTACAACAAAAAAAGTTTACCCTTAAATACCAACTTAGGATTTTCTATAGGGAATCGTTTTTTGAAAGATAAAAAACTGGGTGTTGTCGTGGCAACAAGTTATCAAAATGAACTTAAAGGGACTAATAGTACTTGGTTTAAACCTGAAAATCAACCAGCACCAGGCAATGTTCCAGCATTTACCGATCTGTATTCTAGAAGGTATAACACCAACCAAACCCGTTTTGGAGTCCACACCAAATTGGATTATATTCTAAATGCTAAAAATAAAATTAGTCTTTATAATGTATATTTAAAATCTGAGGAAACTCAGAATCGTAAATCAATTGACACCAGTTTATCGATAGGTAGATCGGGAGTAGGAACAGGAAATACTTATAAATTATACCGTTCAAGATATATCAAACAAAGTATTTATAATAGCACTTTGCAAGGGGAACATCAATTAAATAATCATCTGAGTACGGATTGGTCAGCAGTTTATTCTTTGGCGAAAAGTGCCACACCGGATTGGTCTGAATACCAAACTGTAGAACGTGTTGGATACGATATCGATCACAATCAAACCGTAACACCAGTGGTTTTAAATATACCATTTAAAAGGATTTGGATGGATAACTCTGATAGAGATTATGCAGGCTATTTAAATTTAAAATACAAAAGAGAGTTATTTAACAAACCAATGGTTATATCCGTTGGGGGACTTTATAGAAGCAAATCAAGAAATAACAATTACGATGAATATAATTTAATTCCAAATAGCTCCAGTTCAGGTGAAGCCATTCCTTATGATGGTGTTTTATCTCCAGATAAATTTCATTTTAATGGTGATTCTGCGGCACAAGGAAGCCCTAATAATGCATTGAATTATGATGCTACTGAGAAAATAGCGGCCTATTATTTTCAGGATGATATTCAAATTAATGATAAATTTTCGATTCTTGGTGGGTTACGAATAGAAAACACAGCCCAAACCTGGAAAACAGCGCAGGATGCAACAATAATTGCAGGAGCAATTGGATCAATTACCTATACCGATTATCTACCAAGCATTCATTTTAAATACAAATTAAGTGAAAAAGAAAATCTTCGATTTTCCTATTTTAGTGCCATAAATAGACCTGGTTTCTACGAATATATTCCTTTTAAAATAGATGGAGAGGATTTTAATTTGAGTGGTAATCCAAATCTAAAACATGCAGTCGCCTCTAACTTTGATTTTAGATATGAATTATTCCCAAAAGGATTAGATCAGTTCTTGATTGGAGGTTTTTATAAAAACATTCAAAACCCAATAGAATCTGCTATTTTATTTTCTGGAACTTCTAGCGCCACTTTAAAACCAATAAATTTCGGTACTGCCACAAACTATGGAGTTGAGGTAAATATGGCGAAGTATTTTGGAAAATTTGGGGTGAGTGCTAATTATACCTACACCTATTCAAAAATAACGACTTCAAAATTGTTTTATAATAGTTCGTACGTGAGTGAAGAAACAACTCAAACAAGACCATTGCAAGGGCAATCACCTCACATAGCCAATGTGTCATTATTATACAAAAATCAAAAATCAGGTTTAGATGTACAATTGGCCTATGTCTACACGGGTAAAAAAATCACCTTGGTTTCCCCCTACAAAGATTTAGATTATTGGCAAAAAGGGATATCACAACTTGATTTTTCTATTGAAAAAAAGGCATTTAAATATTTTACTTTCTATAGTAAAATTACTAATCTTTTAAACACTCCAGTAATTGTTCAAATCTTGCAACCGAACATTTATACCACAGGAAATTTTGCACTACCCAATCAAACAGATCCTAACAGAGTTACCGTGCAAAAAGATTTGTATGGACAAAATTTCACTTTTGGAATGCGCTATAAATTTTAATAATAAACAACTAAACTTTAAATAAATTAAAAAATGAAAAATAAATTAAATCTTGGAATACTGGCTATAGCAGTAATAGCTTTATCCTCTTGTAGTAATAATGACACATCTGTAGTTTCGGTGCCGCAATTTAAAGCTGGGACAACTATTACAGGCGAAACACTTACAGGAAGTGTAAAAGGAACGATGGAATCAGGCAAAACATACTATTTTGCTTCAAAAGTTACCATTAATGCCAATGATACCTTGGTTATGCAAAGTGGGGTTAAATTGTTAGCAACAAATCCTGCAGCGGAACTAATTGTTAAAGGAGTTTTTATATCATTAGGAACTAAAGAAAAACCAAACTGGATTACAGGTAAAGCAGCCGATTTAAACCCAAACACTTTCAAATTAACAACACTTCAAGATCCTAACACGGACCCAGCTTTGAAACCAGATGGTAAAATGTGGGGAGGAATTCAATGTGAGGCCACTTGTAAATTATTAGACATTAAATGGACGCATTTGGATTTTGCAGGAGGAACAGCTGATGATTTAAATGTGGATCAAGGATACAAATCAGGCGATGATTTATTCAATATTAAATTCAATAACCCTGATGGAATTTTGATCTTAGAAGATTCTTGGATTTATGGATCAACTACAGATGCTGTACGTGCCAATGGTGGTAAAGTACATATCATGAGAAATACTGTCGAAAAAGTAGCCTATAATGATGGAGATTGTTTCAATGTAAAAAATTCAACTGTAGGTGATATGGCTTATAACTTAATCATAGGAACTGCCAAAGGAGGTACAAAAGCATCTAACAAAGGGACTTACGGAAGTGTGCAAACTGAAATAAATATGTACAACAATACCTATGTTTCTGGTGGTTTTAGAAGTGTAGATCCAGATCGTGGCGCCAATGCAAATATTGAGCAAGGTGCTAAAGGTAAAGTATACAACAACCTTTTTGTAAATTGTAGAACAGGATTGCGTATTCTAGAAAATCCTGCTGCCGATTTTGCTAATTGTTTTTACGGAAATAATTTAAGCTACGGAGATACTGCTGCAATTGTAAATGAGTTTTACCCAACGACACATGCAACGACTCCTCAAACTACAGATATTCCTTTACCTTCTTCTTTTTTACCAGCTGGTTATGTGAATGGTGCGGTATACAGTGCTCCACAATTAGTAGGTAAAAACAATCCTAAATTTGTTAATTTCCCATTGCCAGTTGCTGATGTTTCTAAATTAACATTATACAATTTTCAAGGAACTTATGACTTTCATTTAGCGTCAGACTCTCCTGCAATAGGAAAAGGAAATACAGCATTTTCTGCTGTAAATGCAACGGCTTCTTTAACAAATTTACAATTAAAAGCCACTGTTTCACCTCCAAGTGTTGACTTAGGAGCTTTTCCTAAAAATGGTTCAGGAAACCAACATAATTAAGAAAGTTAAATAATTAAGACAGGCAGCGGGATTTCCTTCTGCCTGTATTTATTTTCAATACACTTATGAAATTACGTATTTGCTTTCTATATGTGTTTACGCTAGTAAACGCCTTTTGTTTTTCTCAAAACAAAGAAAAACCTTTTACTTTTTTTGTACTTGGAGATATGCCTTACCATTTGCCAGAGGACAATGCCAAGTTTGAAAATGTTATTAAAGAACTCAACAAACAAGAACAGGTTTTTAATGTTTTTGTGGGTGATTTCAAATCGAGTAAAACGCCTTGTTCTGATGTTGCTTTTAATAAAATACTGGGCTATTTCAACAGCTTCAGAAAACCGTTGATTTATACTCCTGGCGACAACGAATGGACCGATTGTGGAAAACCACAAGCAGGATCATTCGATACAAATGAGCGTTTGTCTGCAATTAGAACACAGTTTTTTAAGGATACTTTGCATAGTTTGGGAAAATCGAAAATGGAATTGATTTCAGAATCTTCCAATAAAGACTATGCCAAATTTGTCGAAAATAAAATGTGGGATTATAATAAAATTTCGTTTGCAACAATTCATCTTGTAGGTTCCAATAATAATTTCGATACCGACCCATCAAAATCAAATGAGGAGTTTTTTGAACGTTCTAAAGCTGATGTTTTTTGGTTGAACGAAGTTTTCGAAAAAGCAAAAGCAAACAATAGTTTAGGGATTGTCATTTTTGAACATGCCGATATGATAACACCCGATAAAGGAAAAGAAGGCTTTGTTACTTTTCTAAAAGAACTTCAAAAACTTGTCGAAGCCTATAAAAAACCGGTTTTATTAATCAACGGAGATTCTCATGAATATAAAGTGGATAAACCGTTATATGAAAATGAGGAATTGAAAAAAGCGGTTCTCAATTTTACCCGATTACAGGTTTTTGGCGAAGCCGATATGCATGCCGTAAAAGTGACAGTCAACCCAAAAAATCCAACACTTTTCGAAATCAATCAATTTCTAATTGAAGAAAACCAGTAAATACAATTTAATAGAAAATGAAACGTACTTTTAGTTTTATCCTTGCTTGTTTAAGTCTATTATCAGTTAGTTGTACGAGCAATTCAGTTACTGATGAAAGTGTGCCAGAAGTTGTAATTCCAGAGCCTGTTCCTGCAGTTGTTAAGTCAAATTTAGTTACAGAAGTTGGTTTTATGTGGACATTCGCAACAGAGTCTTCGGGAGTTGTTTTGTCGGATGGATTCATTTATACCCATAACGATTCAGGAAACTCAAGTGTTTTTTTCAAAGTAAACCCTACCGATGGAACTCTAATTCAAACTATAAAAGTCACTAATTTTTCGAACGTAGATTGGGAAGATATTACAGCTGATGATGATTTTATTTACATCGGTGATTTTGGGAACAATGATGGCATTCGTAAAGACTTAAAAGTATTAAAAATCAGTAAATCGCAATTTAAAAACGCAACAGATGCTGTAGTCTACGTAACTGCCGAAGCGATTCAGTTTTCGTATACCGAGCAAACTAGTTTTATAACAACAAGCACACATAATTTTGATTGTGAGACTGTAATTTCTAAAGGAGATTCTCTTTACATTTTTACAAAAGACCGAGGCGATAATGCCACTCGAGTTTACAAATTATCCAAAACACCTGGGGAATATGCTTTAACTGCAATTGGGGGTTATAATGTAAAAGGATTGGTAACAGGAGGCGATTACAATGCTCAAACAAACGAAGTGGTATTAATAGGTTATTCGGCCTCGGGACATAAAAATTCATTTATTTACTTATTGTCTAATTTTACTGCGGATTCCTTTTTTTCAGGGAAAGTGGTTGAAAAAATAATTGGAAATTCGACCAATGATTGGCAAACCGAAGGAATCACTTTTGGCTCTGCCGATGGGAAAAAACTATTTCTTTCTTGTGAAACTACGGCTTTTACCAAATCTGAATTATACACTACAGATAAAACTACTTTAGGGTTCTAATTTAGAAGTAATTTGATATAAAATAGATCCAAAAGGCTATCGTCACAGATAGCTTTTCGGATTTTTAAACCATTAATTAATAACAATATCATCAATTTGCATTGTTGTAGTTATTCCGGTAGTACCATCATATTCAAAAATAAAATAACCATTTCCAGTTAAAGAAGTTGGAATTAGATACGTTCCACTGCTAATGAAAGCAGGAGCATAACTCGAAGTGTTTCCTGTGGAAATTTTAAATTTATGGGTAATATTTACTAGAGTCGCTTGACTAACATTGTTGCCAGGAATATAGTCTGTGGAGTAATATACTGTTAATGGATCTCCGTCATTATAGCCATCTTCTGTTTTAAATGAAAATCCATTTGCAACAGTAAAATCAACAGGTACTATGAAATAAGATTTCGTACATCCATTGTTAAAAGCAGATGCCTTAATATACTTATTTTTACTAAATAGGACCACATCCCAATATTTTGAACCAATGGCAGCATCATTAATGTATTTTGGAAAGTTTGCACCAGAAGTTGTTGCAGCATAGCTTTCAAAATTTTCTGAAAAAGAACCTAAATATTGAAGGTTTGTACCAACTTTAGGCAAAGAAACAGTTTGAACTCTTGGATTGGTGAGTTTAACATCTCTTTGGGTTCTAATTATGATTTGGTACAGACTATTGTATTTGGTTAAAATACCTCTAATTGTTCCGCTTCCCAATGGAACTTGGTAACCGGCAAAATTGGCATACCTACTGGTTCTTAGGTCAAGGGTCTTCGTTCCGTCTGTGATTTTTAAACTAGTATCAAAATCGGCATTACTATAAGTGGTACAATCTGTTTTAAATTGCACATCATCAATTTCTACTAAAGTATTCAAGTAGGTGTCGCTTGAAGCTTGTGCCAATGTGATTTTTTTAACTATGGCATCCTCGCTAATGATGTCACAGGAAGGGATTAAATAATTTTTGTATACTGAAGAAGCTAGTCTATCAACAGCATAAACATCTGTAGGAGTAGCTCCAAATAGTAACCCCCTACCATAAGTTAATGGATTGGCATAAGCGAGTCCGTTTAGTTTTAAGAATACTTTTTTACCTACTTGAAAGTTTTTTGTGTACACATTTCCTTCATCTATTGATAAATTAAATCCTTTTGAACCATCTAGAGGTTGGAAATACATACTTTTATAGAAATTACCCCCTTCATCACTTGAAATGATGTAGGCTTCAATATAGTCATCCACTTCTCCTTTTGTTGGGTCAGTAGGATCTATATAATGATGATAAATGATGGTTGTTCCATTTTTGGGCGAACTGGTATATAAATCGGCCACTTTTTTCGTTTTTGTCACACTAGGACTTACGCAAGTATCTTGTACTGGAGTTTCAAAGGAATCGTTGATGCAACCTGACATCAAACTGGCTAGGGTAATAAGGCTAAATATATTTTTTACTTTGTTTTTCATAACACTTGTTTTTAAAGGGTGAAATAAAGATTTGCCATAAATGTTCTTCCGTAACCATAGAAATATTTTGGGGCAAATTTGCTATTACTTCCACTTTGATGATCTTCATAATCTGCAGTGTAATTGGAATCTCTAGATTGTTCGAAACCCCCAGTTTTATAAGTAATGTCTAATACATTATTTAGGATTGCAAAAAGTCCTATGGATTTATTTCCTTTAATTCTCCAAGATTTTCCACCTACTATATTAAAAAGGAAAAAAGGGGCGAATTTTTCTTGTTTCAAATAACTATCGGCCAAGGATTGATTTATGGTTCTGTAATTAGTAGTTGCATCATAATCGTAGTAGTTAGAAGTTCTTCGAATAGCAGAAATATCAATATAATTATCTGCTAAATAATTAGCATTGGCACCAATCCACCAGAATTTTGGATCCCTGTATTCTATTCCAAAAGAGTACGCTTGTTGCGGCATTCCTGCTTGTCTTACTCCAGTGAAATTAGCTTTGCCTAAATTAGTTGTTGTAGCTGAAGCGTCATCAGTCACGGATACATTTGCATTATTTGTAAATGTATATTCTCCATAAGCAGCAACACCAGTAACTTTGAAAGTGGACGTTAGTTGGTACTCAAGTCCCGCTTCAAGACCTCTGTTTTTTTTGTTAATTCCAGTGACCAATTCAGATACAAAAGCGCCTTCACCACCCACCGCATCTGCATAATAGTAGTTGATATCCGTAGTGTTTGAAGTTTCAGAAAAATAGCCTGTAAAACGAGCTTTAAACTTCGGCGACTTAACAATATAACTAACATCTACTGCCTTGATATTCTCAGTATCACTATTTGGTGTAATAGTATTGTTTAGACGAGAATTTGGAAAAACAGTGGTAGAATTTGGCGCTTTAGTCATATAAATTCCGTTGAGGTCAATAAAATTTCTCCCCGTTATTTTATAGGTCATTCCGCCTTTAAAGCCAAAATTATCAAAATTTATTTTTTCGCTTTTTCCGAAAGAATTATTTGGATAATACCCATTTTTATACAAGCCCTCTCTTTGAAAACCAGAACGGGAAAAAGATTGAGCCAAGTAGAAATCGACCTTTTTATATACAAATTTAAATTGGGTAAAAGCATCCAATCGCGTTACATCAACCGTGTAGTTGTAGCCATAATGTTCTCCAACTCCCAAAGTTCTGTCAATGTTATTCAAATCAGATTGTTGTTGGACCCCTCTGCCAAAAGTGCTGATGTCTGTAAAATAAGTTCCTCCCAAAAGATCCAACATGTTTTTGAAATACCTTGTTTTTGAATCCAAATAGTTTACACCGGCAGTGAGTATGATATCATCAGAAAGTTGGGATGTCAATAGTGAATTCAAATTGGCAATAGTCTCATCACTTCGATCTTCGTATAAAACCATTCGGCTGCCATTGGCACTATTTTCTTGATTTATTCTATAAATGTCTTTCCAATTTAATTGTTTATTGGACAAGAAAAATGCTTTTTGATCTTCTGCTTTGGCGATATATTCAGGAGTGTTTCCAACATAATTTGTCTTTAAAAAGGAATTCGCCCAAAAACTGGGTAGTTTTCTATAATAAGTCGGATCAGGATTGTCCACTTTCGTATAATCAATACGACTATTTCCTATTTGCCCTGTTTGATACGATGCTGTGGTATTCAAATTTGTTTTGGGGTTTATTTTCCAAAAGTGAGTTAACATAAAAATGGGTTCTTCGGTTTTTTTGATTCTTGAATTTCTTATTTCACCTTCTTGATAACCCCAATACGAATTGTATTTTTGTCCCGCTAATTCCGTTTGTTCGGCAGTATTCGGTGAATTTTTACCTCTATTGTTTTCTGCATAAACGGCAGTTAAATTCATACTGTGTTTGTCATCTATTTTTTTCTCGATGCTTACAAAGGCAGAATTGGCATCATAATTAGTGCCTTCAAAATAGCCGTTTTGAGCCCAACGACGACCTGCCGAAAGCACATAAGCCCAACCGCTGCGGCTCATTCCAGAAGCATGAGTTGCCATTGTTCTAAAACTATAATTGGTATTGGTCGATAAAAATGAAATCCGAGTTCCAGGTCTGTAAATAGAGGCTCTTGTGTTTATTTCTTGAGTTCCTGCAATTCCGCCAAAAGCATAATCAGATGGTGCAGATCCATTGGTGTATTCTTGGTTTCGGGTAGCGTCATTCAATCCGCCCCAGTTGCTGTATTGAGGTCTTCCATCAGCTACACGATTCATAGAGATGCCATTAATCATAACATTAGCATATTTATTGTCTATGCCTCTAACGCTAAATCTGGCTGCACCAAAATTATAGGCTGCAGCTTGTAAAAAAGCGTCCTTAGTGGACTGTAGTAAACTAGCGGTACTTTCTGAACCGCTGTTATCATCAC
Source organism: Flavobacterium cellulosilyticum (assembly GCF_004349355.1). Lineage (GTDB taxonomy): Bacteria > Bacteroidota > Bacteroidia > Flavobacteriales > Flavobacteriaceae > Flavobacterium > Flavobacterium cellulosilyticum. The sequence continues at coordinate 837,287 of NZ_SMFK01000001.1, forward strand.
TTAAATCATTGTCCGTAATGGCAACTAATACGGTTTGTTGTTCAGCAGTTATGTCTAATTCTAATGCCAAGATTCCGATATCAATTATTTTATCCTCCGTAATTGCTACTTTAAACAATTGCTCTTTGTAGCCATTGGTTCTAATGCTTAATACATAATTTCCAATGGCGACATTCTCAAAAGAGAATTTTCCGTCTGAGTCTGAAAGTTGCATTAAATTGGTATTTTGAATCGTGATTATGACACTTTGAAGTGGGATTTGTGATTCCGAATCCACAATTTTGCCTTTTAATCCTGTGTTTGATTGTGAGAAAGCAAATGCGAAATACAGGGAAAATAGGAGGCTGAGTATACTTTTTTTCATATATAAAAAATTAAGTAAAATACGTATTAAAAGTAAAACATTTCTTAACATGATAAAAAAAATAGTGTTATTTTTATTGTTATTTTTCGGACTTAATTATTTGAAGTCCTTTATATTATAAAAAATCACGACTGTTAAAATGAAAAATGCAATTGTAGTATGGTTTGTGTTGTTTTCTATGCTTGGTGTTACGGCACAAACCAAGAAATACATCGTACATACTGTCGCTTTCTACAACTTCGAAAATTTATTTGACACCATTAACAATCCTAATTTTGATGAAGAGTGGACACCAAAAGGATTGCAGCGATGGACTTCTAAAAAATACAATCAAAAACTAGAAAACCTTTCAAGAGTTTTAAAACAAATCGGTACGAATGACCAACAAAAAGAAGCACCAACAATCATTGGTTGTTCTGAAATTGAAAACCGTGGCGTACTCGAAGATTTAATAAAACAACCCAATCTAATTAATGAAGATTACGGAATTGTTCATTATGATTCTCCTGACAAAAGAGGAATCGATGTTGGTTTTTTGTATAAAAAGAAACAATTCAGACCAACAAGTTCCATCAATATCCCCCTGATTATTTATAAAGGAAATGCTGTTGCTATAGAAAACACCGACAATGAAACTATAGAAGATAAAGCGGATAATGATGTCACGGTATTTGCTAAAAACAATCGTGTGTATACAAGAGATATTCTGTTAGTAACGGGTTTTCTGGATGGGGAAGAAATAAATATTTTAGTAAATCACTGGCCATCCCGTTCTGGAGGTGAGAAAAAAAGCAGTCCTTTTCGGGAAGCGGCAGGCAAACTAGCCCGAAAAATCATGGATTCTATTTATAAAGTAAATCCAAATTCAAAAATAATTTTAATGGGTGATTTGAATGATGGTACCTATAATAAAAGTGTAAAAGAAGGCCTTGGTGCCAAATTAAAAAAATCGGAAGTCAGACAATTTGGTATTTTCAATCCTTTTGAACAAATGGCCAAAGACGGCAATTCCACCTTATTTTATAGAGATGCAGGAGATATTTTCGATCAAATTATGGTTTCAGAAACACTTATCAAAAATGATTTTTCCACTTTCGAATACTGGAAATCCGGAATTTACAACAAACCCTTTATGATTACAAAATACGGTCGTTATGCCGGCTATCCCTTACGCCATACCGAAAGTGAAATAGGATTTAGCGATCACTTTCCGGTATATGTTTATTTGATAAAGGAGATGAAGTAGAGTTAATAACAGTAAAAAGGATTGGTGTTTTTACATGAAATAGTTGAACGCTATTTGATACTTTGTAAGCAAAAATCAATATATTTGATAAACATTAAAAGCGAAACAAACCTTCGCCAATCTACCCAAATAGGGGTGTATATATGAAGGTTTGTTGCGCCTATATACAAGTTATCTACCATTTTTCATCCCACCCTCCCATTTGCACTTAAAGTGCGGTATTCATTGACTTTATATTTTTGAACAAAGCAGAATAAGGCATAAAAAAGCATAGAAATACTTGTTTTGTTGTACCTATTGTTGTACCTTCGTAGCACGATGCACCCGATTGAAAACCCTTGTTTTTCAATACCTTCACTCAATTGCACCTCTTTGCAAATATAGTATAACATTTCTAAATCCTCTATATTATGGCTTCAATTAAATTAATCCTTAGAACACATCAGGTTGATCAAACTGGTCATAGTCCTTTGTACATCCGCGTTATAAAAGACAGAAAAACGAAATTTATCACTGCTGGAGTAAAACTCAAAGAGAGCGAATGGGATGAAGTAAAGCAGAAAGTAAAAAAGAACCATTCCAACAGTGCCAGAATGAATGCTGCCTTGTCTCAAAAGATTGCCGATGCTGAAGGCCAAGTTGCCGATATGGAACGCAAAGTAAAAACAGTATCCGTAAAGAAACTCAAAGAAGCCATTAAGGGCAAAGAAGTGCCTAACTTTTTTGAATATGCCAAGAAGAAATTAGAAAAAATCAAAAGCACACTCTCCTATTCAACCTTTAAAGCTTACACAAATCAGGTAGACAAGTTTGCAACCTTTATGGGAACAAAGGATGTATATTTTGATGAAATTACGGTTGCCTTGTTAAACGACTATAAATTTTATTTAGCTGACAAATTAAAAAACGGTGATACAACCCAGCGCCTTGCCATAATTGTACTCGGGACAATATTCAGGGATGCCATAAAGGAGGAAGTTATTCCCGAAAATATGTTTCCATTCAGTAAAATAACACTCAAAATAAGCACTTCTAAACGATTATTTCTTAACAAAGCACAGATTGAGAATCTTACCACAGAAAAGCTTGTAGAGGGCAGAAAAGCTATGATGTGGAGGGATTTATTCCTTTTCTCCATATATGCCGGAGGATTGCGTTTTAGTGATGTTATCGAAATGAAATATGCCAATTACAATGAGGCAGAACATAAAATCAACAAACTCATTCGCAAAACTGGAAGAGTACACCAGTTCAAAATAGGTCAAGTGGCAATAGATATTCTGGAAAAATACAAAAAGGAAAATGCGGAACACGATGAGTACATCTTTCCAATTATTGTAGATAAAGAAGGCTATGAAAAAAACGAAGGCAAACGTTATTTCCAAAGTGCAAAATTTAATAAATTAGCAAATTGGCACCTCAAAAAATTAGGAGAAAAAATAAAACTCCCTTTCGACCTCACTTTTCATTTATCCAGACACAGCTTCGCCACCAATGCTTTAAATAACGGAATGAGAATTGAACACGTTTCAAAGTTAATGGATCACCGCGACATTGGAACCACGCAGATTTACGCCAAAATCATCAGTGAGGAACTGGACAAAGCGGTTGACAGTTTTATCTACTAAATTAGAGCTATATTTTTCGTAACTATCTTGTAATAAACGACTTAATAAATTGTTAATAACTTAGGTCATAATCATTTCGTAGGAATTTCTTTTTATATCTACATTTACGTAGAAGAAAATTAGTAATTTCTAATGCATTCTAAACGAGGGAGTAACGAGCTATAGTTGAAAGCACTGGCATTCGTCCCGAAGTGAAAATAAAAGTTTACCATTAGTTGCCGTTAAAACCAGAATGAAACATCTAAATCAAATATCATCAATTGAATTCAAAGGATCAAAATATGCAAACAGCCCCGTTTGTAGAATTATTGGCAGCGCCTTCAGCTCTGTCCAAAAATCCTGTATATGATATTATTATTGATGAAAAAGTAACACTTCAGAATTATTGCAACGCTCTAGTTGAAAAAATCTTCACGCTCCGACAATCCGACTTCCCGGCTTTTATCAACTATCAATCCGATCAGGTTAAAAACACTATCATTTGGTTAAACAAACTGGAAAAGCTATTGGCCAACAATGAAGAAGTTTTCATTTTAAGAAAAGCTTTGTGTCGTTACAATAAACTCTATACTTTAATCGAAAAAAAACGAACAGAAATGCAATCTTCAAGCTTGAAAGATCCTGTAAGCAAAACTCCAAAAAAGTTTATAAATGCTGAAAGTGAAGATCGATATTTTTCATTTTATGAGATAAAAAAGCAGCTTGAAAAAATCACTGACGACAATCAAAAAATATTATTGTTGACCAAAGAAATGTTTGCATACCAACAAGCAAATATTGAGTTTATCAATCAAAAGACACCTTTTTATGACGCTCAGTGTACAAAAGAAATAGAGAATATTTATGCTTTACAGAAAATACAATCGGCAATTGAAAAAGCTCAAATTCACAAAACAAGTAATCAAATGCCATTCAAAAAAATGCAAATCAATTGCAATTTAAACCAGTTCATAGATATTCATTTCCAGTTCACCAGAGAATTATTCGTGGATGGAAAACCAATCCTTGATGGTTCGGTGAATGATTTGGTGGCAATTGTTGTAAATTCTTTCCTTGACAAAGAAGGAAAAGATATAAGTCCTGAAACAGTCAAAACAATTCTTACTCCTTCTCGAACAGAAAAACGTCCGAAACCCCACAAAAGAATAGACATCGACAAAATGCTCTAAAACAAAATAGTCCTGAAAGACCTTTTCAGGACTTTTGGACTTTTTTTATTTTCTTCCATTTGCACCATAACAATTTAAAACATTTAAAAATGGAAGCAATTATCTTAACAAAAGACCAGTTCAATGATCTAATGACCAAATTAGACACTATTCAATCCCAACTCCGTTTCAAGGCCGACCCAAGGAAGGAAATCTTCCTGGACAACAACGAGTTTATGACCCTTTTAAAAGTCTGCAAACGGACAGCTCAAACCTGGAGAGACGAAGGCAAAATTTCCTTCAGCCAAGTAGGGAACAAAATCTACTACAAATTAACAGATGTGGAAAAGTTGATGCAAGAGAATTACAACAAAGCTTTCAAAAGTAAATAGGATGAACAGCTGCAACGGAACCTGCGAGACTTGCGATTGCAAGTCTCGTACAAACGAGAACCAACAGCCGCAAATCATCAACTATCAACTTTAAGCTATGGTAACCATCTTCAAAAACTTCAACGAAGTCGTTGAACACAAATCGCTCCCGGCAATTCTGGAGGAAATACACACCGGAAAATACAAACACGCCATTGTTTACTTGCGTAAATCATTAGCCGAAAAAAAAGAAGAAGCCTACAGCAAAGCCAAAAAAGCCCTTCCGGCTTTTACTCCTTCCGGCAAGTTTGTTGGAGGTAGAAAAATGGAATTCTTAACGGAATATTCCAATACCATCATTTTGGACATTGATAAATTAAGCAAAGAAGAGCTAACAAAAGCCAGTCATTTAGCCAATCAATCCGAGTTTACCTATGCCAGCTTCATCAGTCCCTCGGGAAATGGTTTAAAAATATTGGTAAAAATTGCCTCTTCAAAAGCAGAACACAAAGAAACCTTTCTCCTGGTCCAGGCACATTATGAAAAACTCCTAGAACTGGAAATTGACAAATCCGGCAAGGACATAACCCGATTATGTTTTTATTCCTGGGACGAAAATCTATACCTAAATCCCGAAGCACAAACCTTTGTCACTCTGAACGCAATGGAAGAGATTTTTCCACCAACCGCAATGCCAGAAGCAAAAACTAATCTTTCTGATAAGCAGCCAAAAACGGATACCGGAAAACCGATAACCGAGGATTTTGATACCATCTACAACCACTGCATAAAATTCACTGAAAAAAAAGTGCAATTTGGGGAAGGTAGCCGAAATGTATTCGTACACCAACTAGCGTGTAACCTAAATCGCAAAGCAATGCCACTTTCAGTGGCATTAGGGTACATTCTTTGTGATTTCAATTACGATGATAAAGAAGTCCTGCAGGCAGTCAACAGCGCCTATGGAAACATCCAGGAGTTTGGCAAAAATGAAAAGTCAAAATCTGTCAGCCCGAACGCAGTCGAGGGAACTAAACCCAAAACCTCCGATACAGATGAAGACGACGAAGACAAACCAAAACCTACCCAGATTGATCGCTTGGAGCTCTTTTTATCCAACAAATATGTATTTCGACACAACATAGTCTCTGGCAAATTAGAGTTCCAGTATTTCGGTAAAAAGAAGTGGAATGTAATGAACGATTTTATTGAAAATTCAATGCTTAGGGAATGTTTAAAAGGTAGAATTAGAACAAACCTTTCTTCATTAAGGAACTTGCTCAACTCCGACTTTTGCCCGCTATTCAATCCCTTTGAAGATTACTTTTTCAATTTACCATCTTATGACGAAAAAGAAGACTACATCACCCAATTAGCTGACACCATAACCACTACAAAACAAGACCTTTGGCGACAATGTTTCAAAAAATGGTTGGTCGCAATGGTGGGTTGTGTTCTCGATGAAAAAGTCATAAATCACACCGTAATTGTCTTTAGTGGCAAACAAGGATTAGGCAAAACAACCTGGGTAGAAAAACTAGTTCCAAGGCCATTAAAAGAATATTTATTTTCCGGAACCATAAACCCCAACAACAAAGATACTTTGGTGCAGCTTTCAGAATGTATGTTGATCAATCTGGACGAGCTCGAAAACCTAAACCGTTCCGAGATAGGATCCCTAAAAGAAATCATCACAAAAACTCAAATAAGAATGCGAAAAGCCTACGGCCACAACAACGAAACAATGCCCCGCCGGGCATCATTTGCAGGTAGTGTCAACACCGCCCAGTTCCTAAACGACACAACGGGAAGCAGAAGGTTTCTTTGTTTTGAATTGGAAGGCATCCAATACCAACACAAGGTGGATATTAATTTAGCTTTTTCACAAGCCTTGTTTCTTTTCAAAAGTGGTTTTAGACATTGGTTTGACCAGGAAGAAATCAAATCAATAACCGAAAATAACGAACAATACCAATTACACAGCCCAGAGGAAGAATTGCTATTAACTTGGTTTGAACCCTGCGAAAGAGAAATTGCCACATTGTTTTTAAATGCTTCACAAATCGGTGCCAAATTAGCGGAGAAGGCAAAAATTAACTTGAATGATGGAACAATAAACAAAATTGGGAAAGCACTCAAAAAACACAATTTCGTAAAACTAATGCGGAAAGGAAGTCCGGTATATGCTCTAAGGGAGTTTTCCTATGAAGAAGTGGACGAAGCCAATAAAAAATCCGAAACAGAAAAGTAAATTTTAACCAAAGTGGAAATCAAAAGTTTCCACTTTTTTTCTGCGATCTGACACCTGAAATCTGCCTCCTGAAAAAGGGGTGTAAGGGGTGTAACCACTTTTCAACACAAACATATTTTATTTTTTTTCTTTTAAAACTTTCGGGTAACATAAGACCACAACAGCGCATTTAAGTAAAGTGGTCGGATTTGTTTGCTCCAATACAGCCGGATGAGTCCGTTTTTTTTATTTTTAAAAAATAAAATATGTTTTACACGTTTTCCCCTTACACCCTACACCCTGCATTTATTTTCACTTATTTTCATTTATTTTCACCCTTTTACGGTTTTCCTCAAAGAATTTAAGATTGCTTTATTGTATGTTTGTATACAATCCCCAAAAAGTTATTAATGAAAATTTCTGCCGACAAACAATTTCAAAAAATCACAATAGAACAAATTAAAACTATTTTAAAAAATCAAGTTCCTGACAAGTTTGACAAAATGATTATTTCTGAAAATCAAGAGTTCAAAAGAGCAGACTACAGTTTTTCAAAAATGAGTTTTCAAAAGGTAGAAAGAGAAATTCAGTTTGTCAAATTCCCGCTTTATGATGCCGTTACAGATAATTTTAAAGAAATTGAAGGAGGAGAAAAACTTTTTGGACAAAAAGCAGTTTTAAAAAATGATAACATTTTAAAAATACTGAATCAAAAATTCAAGATTAATGGTTCTAAACTGGATAAAATACACATAGAAAACCCCCTTAAATTTCCTTTTGATGAGATTAATAATGAAATTAATCCAATTCAAAGAAAATATTTTTTCCCTGATTTAACATACAAAGAAAATTGTTCAAACTGCAAGGCCAATAAATATGTTGGTTGTCCAGATAGTGAATGTCAAGGAAGACACGATTACACTTGTCCTTCCTGTAATGGAAATAAAAAAGTAGATTGCAAACCTTGTAAATGCTCCGGTTTTATAAAATGTGATCAATGTCGAGGAAGTGGTGAATGCAAGTGTTCAAAATGTGGTGGTAAAGGAGAAATAAAATGTGGTTCTGGATTTTTTGACAGTGGTTGTAATGGTACTGGAATGGTTACTGTAAATGGAAAACAACAACGTTGTAAAAAGTGTAGCGGCCGAGGTATTTATCCTTGTTCAGATTGTCGTCAGGGAATTGTAAATTGTAGCAAATGCGCTGCTAAAGGAGAATTACGTTGTGAAAATTGCAATGGTCGTGGCGAAATAAATTGTGATTATTGCAGAGCGCAAGGCAATATAATTTGCAAAACGTGTTATGGAGACAAAGAGCGTTATGGAACGGTCGATTGTCCTACGTGCAACACAATGGGATTAATTGCACAATTGGTCTATGTTGACACTACCGTTTCAAATGACAGCATAGACAAACTTACATTTGAAGGTGAGACCATTACTGTATTGGAATCAGATATTAAAAAACACATCATTACCGATGCTCCATATTTAGAAATATACAAAAGATTAAATGCTGTAAAAACCGAAAACTACGATGAATACAGCTTAAAATTTGCAACAAATTTCGAATCAGATTTAAAACTCAACAAAGCTATTTTTCCTGTAGTAGTAAAAGAACAAATGAGTTACCAAATAATTCCTTGTGTCGAAATTACATACAAACACATTATTACAAACGAAGAACACAATCTAACTATTATTGATATTTGGAGTAATCCTGAAGTGGTTTTTCAAAGTGACGCGGAAGAATTAAAACAAAATATTGGTAACGCAACAAAAGCAGTAGGTGGTTTTTTTGGTAAGCTTTTTAAAACCAATAACTTTAAAACCAAGGAAGACAAAAGAAACGAAATCATCTTACTCATTTATTTGGCTAAAGTTGACGGTAAAATAGACGAAGCTGAAAAACTTTTCTTATCAGATATGATTGGAAATCTAAACGAGTTTACAAATACGGAAAAACACCTTTTATTTGATTTAATGAATGCTTCGGTTTTACCCGAATTAACAGTCAAAGAAACTGCTTTCAGTTCCAAAGAAAGAGCAAACGAAGTAATGGATAATTTAAATCAGTTAGCGGCAAGTGATGGCGAAATAGAAGCAACCGAAAAAATATTAATCGATAAAATAACACAATTAATCAAGTCCTAAAAAAGTATAGGAACCTAAATGGGTAAATACTTTTTTTAAAATAATTTTCACAAACAATAATGACAAACGAACAACTCAAAAAACTAGAAAAAGACCTGTGGGATTCTGCCAATTCACTACGAGCTTACGGCGGACTAAAAGCAGCCGACTATGCAGTGCCAGTTCTTGGACTTATTTTTCTACGATTTGCAGAAAACAAATACAGCCATTACGAGCCAGAAATCCTTAAAGAATATGAGGCGGAAAAAGGCACAAGATTAGAAAGAACTATTGATGCTATTGCATTGTCTAAATGTGGTTTTTATTTACCTCACTTTGCCCGATATGATTTTTTACTAAATCTTCCTGGAGACGAAAGTTTGGCAAAAAAACTTCGTGAAGCAATGGAAGGCATTGAAAAATACCAAGACGATAAATTCAAAGATGTTTTGCCAAAAGAAGCCTACTTTGAAATAGAAAAAAAGAAAGCCGATATATTACCACAGTTACTAAAAACATTCTCAGACATTCCTAAAAATGCAACTGGAGATATTTTTGGTAAAATATATGAATTCTTCCTTGGAGAGTTTGCAATGAGCGAAGGACAAAAAGGAGGTGAATTCTTTACACCAACTTCTGTAGTACGATTTATTGTAGAAGTTATTGAACCGTATGCCGGAAAGATATATGATCCAGCTTGTGGTTCGGGAGGTATGTTTGTGCAAAGTGCCACTTTCGTTAAAGAAGCCAAACACGATTTGAGTGATATTTATGTGTACGGACAAGAATATATGGGCGAAACGGCACGTTTGGCAAAGATGAACTTGATGGTCAATAATATTCGTGGCGAAATTACCGAAACCAACTCCTACGAAAATGACCCTTATGAGGGTTTAGGAAAGTTCGATTTTGTAATGGCAAATCCACCGTTTAACGTAAAATCAGTAAAAGAAAGCACCGTTAAAAACGACGAACGTTTCTACAAATACGGCTTGCCTAAAAACAAAGGCAAAAACACCAACGACAGCATTACCGATGCCAATTACCTTTGGATTTCATTGTTCGCTACATCATTAAACGATAAAGGAAGAGCTGGTTTTGTTATGCCTAATTCTGCTTCTGATGCTGGAAATTCAGAATATGAAATTCGTAAAAAAGTGGTCGATAGCGGCATTGTAGATTGTATGGTTTCAATGCCTTCCAATATGTTTTTGACCGTAACCTTACCTGCAACGCTCTGGTTTTTTGACAAACAAAAAATCAACACAGAACGCAAAGACAAAATCTTATTCATAGATGCTCGAAATACCTACCATCAAAGAGACCGTGCACACCGCGAATGGAAAGAAGAACACATTCAAAACCTAACTGCAATTGTACGTTTATACCGCGGCGAAAACGAACGCTATCTTGAATTAATTGGTCGTTACATCAACCAATCCAATGAAGCGATAGACAAAGTGCCAGCAGCTTATAATGACTATTTTACTATTTTAAAAAGTACGATAATTAATTTACAACAGTATTCAAGAGATAGTAAAACCAAGCACAAACCCGAAGCGTTCAAAAAAATCATAGAAAGTGGTTTAATCGACAAGATTACAAGTTTATCATTACCACATATATCATTACCAGTCATTGCGAGGAACGAAGCAATCTCATCAAACGAACAACAATTAGCTTATGCAAAAAATTTAGAAGCTTACACTGCCCAAGTAAAAGAAATAGAAACTGTTTTAAAAGCCAGCAAAGACGCTTTACTAGAAGTGTTAGCACTTGCAGACAAAGAAATTAAAGTTAAAAACGATAAAGACTGGATAGCTTTAGGCTTAAATGGGATAAAATTAATTGAAGAACTACAACAACAATGGAAAGATAGTACCGATGAAGTTACCTATTTCAAAACCAATATGGACTGGTTGCAAAGTCGTTTCCCGGAAGCAAAATATGCTGATGTAGCTGGATTATGCAAAGTAGCAGAAAGAACAGAATATGTTGAAGAGCAAGATTATTCTATGAATGCTGGTAGATATGTTGGTCTTGAGCTGGACGGGAACACCATAAGCAATAAAGAATTTATTGAAATTATTAATTCTAAATGTGATGAATTAAATGTTTTAAATAAAAGATCAAATGAATTAATCCATTTTATAACTCAAAATAGCAAAGAATTTATATAAATGGAAAATTGGATAGAATATAAAATAGGAGAGTTATGTGAGGTTGGAAGAGGTTCTTCACCAAGACCAATAATTGACCAACGTTATTTTGTTGATGGGGATATTCCTTGGGTAAAGATTGCTGATGCAACTGCTTCTGGTAAATATATTTATGAAACTAAAGAATATGTAAATGAATTTGGAGCAAGTTTCAGCAGACATCTTGAACCAAATTCATTAATAATATCTGCAAGTGGTTCAATTGGTTTGATAAAATTTTTAGGTGTAAAAGGATGTATTCACGACGGTTGGCTTTATGTCTCAAACTACAATGAAAATTTTATTGATAAGGAATATTTATACTATTTTTTAATTTATTATTCAGTACAATTTAATAATTACTCTTCGGGTGCTGCAATTCAAAATATCAATACCGAAATACTTCGAAATACAAAAATAAAACTTCCATCAATTCCGATCCAACAAAAAATCGCATCAATATTATCTTCCTATGACGAACTGATTGAGAACAACAAAAAACGAATCAAGTTATTAGAAGAAATGGCTGACGAAATCTATAACGAATGGTTTGTGCGTCTGCGTTTTCCGGGTTATGAAAGCACGAAAATTGTAGATGGTTTGCCAGAAGGTTGGAAGAATCTTAAAATTGGTGACATATGTACAGTTGGACGAGGTTCTTCACCAAGACCTATAACAGATTTTAGTTTTTTTGAAAATGGAAATATACCTTGGATAAAAATTGCTGATGCTACTGCATCTTCAAAATTTGTATTAGAAACAAAAGAATATGTAAATGAATATGGTGCATCTTTTAGTCGTTATTTAGATGAAGGAAGTTTAATAATAGCAACTAGTGGTACTTTAGGCTTTTGTGTTTTCTTAGGAATAAAAGGGTGTATTCACGATGGTTGGCTTTATACAAATAGTTACAAAATGAACATGAAACCTTCTTATTTATATTACAGAATAAATTCACTGACAGAGTATTTTAATAACTTTTCTTATGGTGCTGCAATACAAAATATTAATACTGACATTTTAAGAAAGACATCGGTTTTAATTCCTACGGAAGATATATTAAATAATTTTTATTCAATTATAAATTCTATTGATTTAGAACACAAATTATTGTTACAAAAAACTAAACTTGTTCAAGAATCTTTCGATTTATTACTACCAAGATTAATCAGTGGTAAGTTGAAGGTTGAGCATCTATCGGAGGAGAAGGAATTATTAATGGTAGCAGAGCCAAGAGCCGAATATCAAAATCAAAATAGTATCAAATAAATGGAAGCATTGAATGTTCAGTCTGTTGCCAATAAAGATATTTTGGAACTTATACAACAAAGGAGAAGTACCTATTTGAATGAGCCTCTCTCAATAGTTGAACATTTCGGTATTGAGAATAGTATTGTTGATGAATATACAGGACGTCAATTGCTCGAAATGATTCAAAATGCAAATGATGAGAGCGATACAGTAAAACCAAAGAAAGTAAAAATACTTTTAGAAAATGATACTTTAATAATAGCTAATAATGGAAATCCTTTTTCATTGGGTGGTGTAGAATCATTAATGTATAGCCATTTGAGTCCAAAAGTAATGGAAGAGAATAAAGTTGGACAAAAAGGTCTTGGCTTTCGTTCTGTACTTAATTGGTCGAAAGAAATTTATATCGCAAGCTATGATTTACACTTAAAATTTTCCAAACAACACGCAAATGCTTTTTTAGCTGAAATACTGGAAGAAAGACCTGAAATAAAAGAAATTATTAAACGTAAAACTAATGAAAAGTCTTCTGTTTCTGTTTTACGTTGTCCTTACATAGAAGAGGACACATCCAGTAAAAAGGAAGTCGACTATGATACCGTTATTGAATTAACATTAAAAAAGGATGTCGAAAAAGATATCAAAAATCAAATTGAAATTGATATAATCCCAGAGATTTTAATATTTTTAAATAAACTTGAAGAAATTGAAGTAAAAACAGATGAACATCATTTTATTTTAAAAAAAGAAGTTAATGATGATGTCATAAAAATAACCAAAATAGACTATTTAAATGATGATAATAATGGTAATTGGTTATGGTATGTAATGGAAGACAAGGGCTCAATGAGCAATGCTAAAGGTTCAAAAAATTATGAAATAAAAATTGCCTTCAATCCTGAAATTATCCCTTCAACTCAAAAATTATTTTCTTACTTCAGAACAGAGGTAGATTTTCCATATCCTGTATTGGCTCACGGGTCTTTTGAATTATCTTCCAATAGAAATCAGCTACAAAATGTAGAAAATGGATTTAACATACAGTTAATTGATAAGTTAGCGAATTTGCTTGTAAAATGCGCTCTAAATTTAACTGCTAATAAAAGATGTAATTACGATGCGTTAAAATTGGTTATTCCATCAATTTATAACAATAGTAGCCTAAATAATGCTCCGTGGAATTTAAAAGGTTCAATTGATAACTATATTAAAGAATTACCCATTTTTCCCTCTATAAATAAAAAATATTTAAAACTTTCAGACAACATTAAATTTTATGAGGTAGACATTCAAAACTGTATTCCTAAAAAAGGACATCAATTATTTAATTCGCTTTTACAACAAACTTCAGATAGAGAGATTATCTATTATCTATCAACTCTAAAAATTAATTTAAAATATCCAGATAGCGAGTTTACCAATAAAATCAATCAAATTATTGACAATGATTTTTTAACTGAAAAACAACGTGTCGATTGGATTTATTTAGTTTGCGAAAAAACCAAAGACATTTATAGTGGTAAAAATCCAACTTTGCCGTTTTTACTTAATAATTTCGAAGATAAAAGAATCAAAAGCTTTGATACGGTAATTGTGCCTCCAAAAGAGATTACTTACAACCTTCCTAAAGGAATTAAATTACAATTCTTAAACCAAGATTTGTACAGAAGAATTAGATCTCGATTTGGTAATATTCCTCCACGTCAAGTTATTGAAAAACTGAATCTATACAATGTGGCAGAATATGCGATGAATGTAGTGGTTCAAAAAATTATTTCAAGTACAAATGAAATTATTAGAATAGGAAAAAAAGATAAAGTCAATGCAATTGCAGAAATGCATAGGGCTTTATTTAGTATTTACAACTCTTTAGATGACAATACAGATGCTAAAAACACTTTTCCAGTTACATTAACTTCACCATATTTATTTACAAGAAATAATGAATTAAAAGAGGCCAATAAATTATATTTTGGAAAAGAATACGGATTAGGATATTTAATGGAAGATTTGCTGAAAGAAGTCAAAGAAGATGTTTTTGCGGGTTCTTTTGAACAAAATGGGTTAGTTCAAGAAATTCATCAATCAGAAATTTTACTGTCAAATCATTCTGTTGAAAATTATTTGAAATGGTTGGGTGTTGCTGATTTTCCAAAAAGAGAGAATAAAGAAATTAACGAATGGTCTCTTGGTAGCAATGATTTTATAAAGTTTACTCTAAAATCTATAAAGTATCCTTTTAATACAGTTGGATATAATGAGATAATTGAAAGTTTTTCAGATTTAAAAAAATGTTGGGATTTTAGATGTAATGTTTTATGGTATGAACATTTTGAAGCAATAATTACTGGTGCATCATTTGAATGTCTGTTGGCTTGGTTTTTAAAAGATAATGAATTATACAATTCGCTTACAACAAATCAAGAATTCTATGGTAGCCAATTAAGATTTGCAGCTCCTCACAAAGTACACCATAGAAATTTACCTAAAAATCATATAAAATCATATATTAATTTTATAATTCAAAAAACAGCTTTTATTCCTGTTGAAAATGGCGAAAAGTCAATACCTAATAATTGTTTGTTGGACAGCAATAATTTAAGTCCATTGGTCAAAACACCAAAAATAAATTATACAGCAACGCCTTTCATTAACAACAATATTGATGAAGAGCAAATCAACTATTTTTTAAAAAGAATAGGGTTAAAAGACAGCTTGAAAGACTTATCAATTCCGTCACTTTACACATTATTAAGCCAACACAATACCCATTTTTCAGAAGCAACCAGCAATATTCAAAGTTTTTATATGGCTATTATAGAGGCTACCAAAAACAGAGAAGTTATTGAAGACAGTGTAGAAAGGAAAAAATATTTTGAAACAGGTCAGATATATGCTTTTTTTGAAGGCAAAAATAGTTTTACGCCCATAAGTGAAGTAACCTATGTTGACAATCCAAATTTCAGTCAGGAGTTATTGAAAAAATTAAAAGTTGCTAAGTTACCACATCGTGCAGGCAACCAAAGAATCCAGAGTTTATTTGGGGTGCAACCATTGGATTACATCAAATTTAGTGTTCAAAAAAATGTCGAATCTAATCATAAGCTCAATGAAGCTTTCATAGGAGAGTTAAATGAAATGAAACCTCATTTATTTGCATATCGTTTTCAAAAAGGATTGAAAAAAACACAATTAGATTTTGAACTATCTGCAATAAAAAACATCAAAATTACAATAGCGTTTAATATTGATGTAAAGTTTCGTTTAAATGGAGTTGACAATGATTTATCATTAAACAAATATGAATACATTCAAGATGATGTTTCAAAAATATTCTATATTAAACTGGACCGTGATAATTCAAATTATCAAGAATTAAAAAAAGATTATAGATTAAAAGAAACTATTGCCGATATTATTTGTGGCGCTTTAAAAGTAACCGAAAATAGAAAAGATTTTATTTTATTATTGGGCGAAAGTCCTTCCAATTGGATTCATCTTTTAAAAAGAGAGTTTGAAGATTATGGAACTATTGAAAAAGAAATCTTAGGAAAGTTTGAAGGAGTTTTATCATCAGAACAAAGATTTTGGAAACTAATATTGGATATAAAAGAAATAAAATTTAAATCTGAAATAGATTTGAATAGTGACTTTATTCATAGTAAATTATTTGTAAAATTAGATAAAGATGAGTTTTATGATATATTCAGAAAGTTAGATTACAATAATCTTTCAGACCGTAAAAACTTCTTATACATCCAAAAAATATTCCAACACATAAAAATTGATTTATCTGATTTTAATGCTTTCGGCTATAAAATTTTAAATTTTGAAAGCCATATCGAAAATCAAATATATACCTATCATAAAGTCTTTTCAGATAAATATGCTTCTTTTCTATTTAACAAAAAGCAATCAAAGGACTTTATAGAAAAATGGGAACAAGTTTCTAAATTCAATTCCTTTAAAGTTAGCAACTCAATTAATTTTGTGGTCCAAAAGGCTCATAAATTAGCTATTTCAAAAAATCGTTCAGAGATTAATTATGATGCTATTGATGCTACTTTAAAAATAGATTTAGAGTCAATCTACAATAAAAACTTCCGGGCATTTGAATCTCAAATGAGATTAGTGTCAAATTTTAATGATACTATTTTCAATGATAATAAATACGAAACTGAATTTAGAAATGCTGTTTTTTTTAATGAGGTTGAAAACTTAAAAATAGATTTGATTAAAAAATTCAATAGTCTAACCAAAGATGATGGCGAGCTACAAATAAATATTGCTAATACTTCGGTTGCCTTTTCAGATAATAACGTAAATGATTTATTAGATTTTATCGAAGAGCAAGTAAAAAATAATGATTTCAAAATGGAACATTATGATCCTACAAAAGCTCCGGAGGCAAATAGCAATGGAAAAGGGAATAGTTCAACTGGACAATCTTTTAATGGAAAATCTAAAAAATACAAAAATGAAGATATTGGTTTTATTGGGGAGAAATTTGCTTTTGAATTATTAAAGAAAGAATTTGATAGTGTAGAATGGGTTTCGGAATATGCAATTAAAGCTGGGTTTCCTAAGGGTAAAGATGGTTTAGGTTATGATTTTGAGTGTAAAAAAGGGGAAGAAACACGATTTGTTGAAGTAAAAAGTTCAGTAACAAAAAATTATTCATTCAACATTACTACTACCGAAGTTAAAATAGGGCATTCAAAAGAAAAATCATTTGATATACTTTTAATAACCAATCTTTTATCCGAAGATATTAATTTCAAATATCTAAAAAATATATTTAATTACACAAACAACGAAAGCTTTTTGGAAAACACCAAATTTCTTGTTGAAAATGACAGTTATAAAATTAAGTTTAAATAGTTAACTATGGCATATCTAAACGAATCACATATTGAAGTAGCCGACATCAATTTCTTTACCGAAAAGTTAGGCTACACACACATCAATGCTTGGGAGAAAAAACTAATGGGTAGAGAAACACTTAAAGATGTAGTGTTACTCGGCCGATTAAGAAGTAGTTTAGAAAACCTAAATAAAAATTTACCGTCAGAATGTATTGACCACGCTATTTATGAATTGACAAAAAGCAGAGCTACACTTACTCCAATAATTGCCAACAAGGAAATTTATGAGTTAATAAAAAATGGAATTCAGGTTGAATTTAAAAACGCATTAGGTCGTGAAGAAAATGATTATGTAAAAGTTATTGATTTTAATGAAAAGACAGAGAATGATTTTTTATTGGTTTCGCAATTAAGTATCGAATACCAGGAAACGCAAAACATTACCAGAAGACCAGATTTGTTGCTCTATATCAATGGTTTGCCATTGGTAATGATTGAATTAAAAAATGCTACTGAAAAAGTAAAAACAGGATTTGATCTAAACTTAAAAAATTATAAACGAGATATTCCTCAATTGTTTTGGTACAATTTATTTGTTTGTGTTTCTAACGGAATCCAAACCAGAGTTGGTAGTTTCAATGCACCTTGGGATCATTTCTTTTCTTGGTTAAAACTAACCGACACCGCCATAACGCACGATCAGCCAACAAAAGACGAAATTGAGATTGAAAGCCAAAGAACCGGAGAACATTTAAGTCTAAAAATCTTTGGGGAAGGACTTTGCAGCAAAGAAAACATACTAGATTATTTTGAAAACTTTGTGTTATACCATAAAAATAAGGTTAAAATTATTGCTAAAAACCACCAATATTTAGGAGTAAATAATGCTATACTTGCTCTACAGAATAAAGATACCAACAAAGGAAAGTTAGGTATATTTTGGCACACACAAGGTTCTGGAAAATCTTATTCAATGATTTTTTTCTCCAAAAAAATCCATCGAAAAGTTACAGGAAATTGGTCGTTTTTGGTCATTACAGACCGTAAAGATTTGGACGGCCAGATTTACAGAAACTTTCTAGAAACAGAAGCCATTGTTGAAACCAAAGACCAAAAAGAAAACTATTTCAGACCAAAAGACAAAGTAAATCTTCGGGAGTATCTGCAATCCAACAGAGCGTATGTTTTTACATTAATTTTTAAATTCGGTATAGAAAGCGGTAAAACATATCCACAACTAACCGACAGAAAAGATTGGATTGTAATTGTAGATGAAGCACACAGAACACAATACAAAAGTTTGGCAGAAAATATGCGTATTGCATTGCCAAATGCCCAATACATAGCTTTCACCGGAACACCATTATTAAAAAGCGAATTAACTAAGGATTGGTTTGGCTCCTATATTTCAGAATATAACTTTGCTCAAAGTATTGAAGATGGAGCAACAGTTCCCATTTTCTATAAAAAAAGTGTGCCAAGAGTAGAACAAGTAAATCCTGATTTAGTTGGTGAAGCTGCAGCCATTCTAGAAAATGAAAATCTTACTGAAGAACAAAAAAGCAAATTAGATAAAGAGTTTTCTACCTTATTGAATGTAGTTAGAAGGGACGACCGCCTAGAAGAAATTGCAAAACATATAGTGAAACATTTTCCGTATCGTTTAGATGTGGTAGATGAAGATGACAGAAGAAGACCAATGAAAGCAATGGTAATTAGCATTGATAAATTCACAGCGGTTAAAATGTATGATAAGGTGCAATACCACCTAAAAGAAGAAATCAAAGAGTTAAGAAAGAAAATAGCTAGTGAAACCAATCCCGAACTAAAAACAAGATATGAAAAGGCAATCGCTTTTATGACCGAAACCAAAATGGCAGTGGTGATTAGTCAAGAAGGAAGCGATAAAGAAGAAGAAAAAACATTTAGTGAAGCGGGTTTAAATATTAAACACCATCGTCAATTAATAGACAGCCCCGATGAAGACGGTCGTAACATTGAAGATTATTTCAAAGACCCGAACAATACCTATCGCATCGTTTTTGTTACCGCAATGTGGATGACTGGTTTTGATGCTCCATCGGTTTCAACACTTTATTTGGATAAACCGTTACAAAATCACACGTTAATGCAAACTATTGCAAGAACAAATCGGGTTATTGAAGGAAAGAAAAATGGTTTAGTAATAGATTATTTTGGGGTTTTTAGAAATCTTAAAATAGCTTTAGCGGCCTATGCCGAAGGAACTAAAGGCAGAAATAATGAAGTTGATGAAGACGAATACCCAGCAAAAGAGTTTGAGGAATTGTTAGCATTGTTAGACCAAGCAATAATTGAAGCAAAGCTATTTTGTAACGAATTGGGAGCTGATGTAGATAAAATTCTATCGATGGGCGAAAGAGGATTTAAAGAAATAGAACTGTTTCAAGAATATGCCAACATCATTTTGGCTAAAGACGAACATAGAAAACAATTAGGATTATTCGTGAACACTATTGTTTCGTTATATGATTCTGCAAAACCCGAAGTATATGAATTTCAGAATGTAAAAAGGAACCGGGATGTATTACAATATCTTAGAGATGTTGTCGATAGAAATGTAGATCAGGATGAAGCAGTAGAAAGGGCCAAGAAAAAGATTGAAGAATTATTAGATACTAGCATTGTTGGAAAAGGAGATTTACAAGATGTTGCAAATTTTGAATATAAGATGGATGATTCAAAGCAAATCGATTTAAGTAAATTAAATTTCGAATTACTGAGAAGTGAGTTTCCAGACAAAAAATATAAAAACATTCAGTTTGCAGATTTAAGAGAATTGCTCGAAGTCAAATTAAAGCAAATGATGGCTCAAAATAAAACGAGAGGTTCATTTTTGGAAAATTTTCAAAAGATAATCGATGATTATAATTCTGGAAGTTTATCAATTGAGCAGGCTTATGAAGATTTATTGAAACTAGCAGAAGATTCGAATGAAGAGCAACAAAGAGCTGCTAAAAATGAAATGACTGAAGAAGAGCAAGAACTTTTTGATTTATTAAAAAAAGATAAATTAACCAAAGAAGAGGAAAAATCAGTTCGATTGGCTGCAAGGTCTTTATTAAAGAAATTATATGACGCTAAAAATAAAATCCTAATCCAAGAATGGCATAAAGAAAAAGCAACACAGGAAAAAGTAAAAAGAGAAATCCAATTAGTACTTGGAAACTTGTTGCCAGAAACCAGTTATGACCGATTAGTTTTTTCTCAAAAAGTAGATGTAGCATTTCAGCATTTTTATGAATTAGCACAAACGGGAAGAGGTTTTGCAGCGTAATATGTATTGAAACTTTATTTGATCATTTATAAATAGTGGTTCATATTATTTATTTTTGTTTGAAAAATTGCAACTTAACATAGATCCGCAATAAAAATGGTAAAACACTTTTTTCTAGTTTGGTATAATGTTATGTTATTATTTTAAAAATATTATTAGTTTTTATTAAACGAAATCGGCCTAAATGCATATCGGATGCATTTAAAATGGCTTTTTTTATTACTTTTGTTTTATGGCGACAGCGGAACAATTAAAATCATTATTGCAATCTCATTACAAAAACGATAATGAGAGATTCACTTCTATTGCTCTTCAAGTAGCAGCACACGAAGCCAGACAAGGACATATGTCTATTGCAAAAGAAATAAAAGATTTAGTTGATAGGTCAAAAACGGATGGTTTTAAAGTAATAAGAATTAATCCTGACTTAAGTGATTTGGTTTTAGTGTACTATCCCGAAAACAGATTAAATGAATTAATACTTTCTGCCGAGGTTTCAAATAAACTAAATCGAATAATAAGAGAGTATAAAGAACGAGATAAGATTCTAAAACATGGTTTACAAAACCGTAGAAAAGTATTATTGTCGGGTCTTCCAGGAACAGGCAAAACAGTTACGGCTTCCGCTATATCAGGGGAATTAAAACTACCATTATATGTTGTTATGATGGATAAATTAATGACCAAGTATATGGGAGAAACAGCTTCTAAACTGAGACAGATTTTTGATATGATGGTTTCAAACAGAGGTGTTTACTTATTTGATGAATTTGATGCTATAGGGGCGGAAAGAGGAAGAGACAATGAAGTTGGTGAAATGCGTAGAGTATTAAATTCATTCCTGCAATTTATAGAACAGGATTCATCAGAAAGTATAATTTTTGGTGCTACCAATAATATTAAAATTTTAGATTCTGCGTTATTCAGACGCTTCGATGATATTATTACATATTCTTTACCAAAAAAAGAAGAAATAGAAGAATTAATAAAACTGAAACTACACAAATTTCTTGGAGACTTCTCCCTTAAAACGGCAGTTGATGCTGCAATTGGATTAAGTCATGCAGAAATAACAAATGCTTGTAATGACTCACTCAAGGAAATCATTTTAACGGATAAAAATAGTGTCACTCAAAAGTTATTAGTCCAAATGATGAAGGATCGAAAAACAAGTCATTTGATATAATCATTTATGAGGGAAGATTTTAAGCCACATCTTTTTATAAAGAATGTTCACACATCACACAGCTACACAACACCACCCTCTGGAGGACGAGGTGATGCTAATTTACCAGAAAGAAATAAAAATGAACATGGCTACGCCATATTGTCGTCATTAAATGAAATATGGGGGAAGTATGAACAGCAAATTGCATTAAGAAAAGAAAATGGTTTGCCAACTAAAGAAGGGGAATACATAACTTTTACAAGTGCCAGAGATAATACTTTAAAAATTGAATCTCTTGATTCAAGCGGTGCGGTTTTGTTAAACGTAAATACCAACATAGACACAAATCAACAAATCGCAACGGTTTTCATTCCTGAAGATAAAAAAAATAACTTTGTAGATAAAGTTGAAAAGTACATCAACACTAATGATGGTATTAAACCTAGAAATCAGGAATTAATTGAAAAAATTGATACTGTTGAAATATCCACAGTTGAATATTTATGGAGTAGTCCCATAGAATTTATTCCCAAAGAATCAGCAATTTGGTGTGAAATATGGTTAGCAACAGAAGGGCAAGCTATTAAACCTATAACAAACCATTTGACTGAAATTTGTACACTATTTGAAATAGAATTTCTTGATGGTGTTTTGGAATTTCCTCAAAGAACTATTTTTATAATCAAGGCGAACCATGCTCAATTAAATGAACTAATTATGTCATTTGGTTGGATTGCCGAAATACGTAAAACAGAAGAATTAAATAACTTTTGGATTAATCAGAGAATTTCAGAGAATAATCAATGGGTCGATGAAGCTTTAAGAATTACAACTTTTACAAAAACTAATAATTTTATTTGTATCCTTGATACCGGGATTAACAATGGTCACTCATTAATCGCACCAATACTTGATAATCCAAATTTAATGACAGTAGAACCCGGATGGGGCCTCAATGATAGCGACGGTCATGGTACCAGTATGGCAGGTGTAGTTGCTTATGGTAATTTGAATGCGATTCTTGAAAATAAAAATCCAATTGAAATTTACCATCAATTAGAATCAGTAAAAATTTTACATCCAGCTTACCCTAATGATAGACTAAAATTACCCTTAATTACTTTAGATGCTGTTAACAGAGCCATAATTAATAATCCTGATAACAATAGAATTTTTTGCATGGCAATTACTACAGATTTTCAAGTATATTTTGGCAAACCGTCTGCATATTCATCGGTAATAGACAGGATTATTTTTGGTGAGGGTAATGATGATAAAAAATTATTTGTTATTAGTGCCGGTAATGTTAGAGATGAAGAAGATTACAAAAATTACCCTGAAAGTAATTTGAATAGTTCAACAGAAAGTCCAGCGCAGTCTTGGAATGCAATTTGTGTTGGAGCCTACACAGAAAAATTATTACCAAATGCAAATACTATAGCAAATAAATTTGAACTATCTCCTTACAGTAGAACTTCAAGTTCATGGGATAATAGTTGGCCAATAAAGCCAGAAGTTGTATTTGAAGGTGGTAATCGTATTCTTTTAGAAAATGGTGAAACAGAAGGGCATGATGATTTAGAAGTTTTGACAACTCACAGAAACGCCTTGGTTCATAATTTCACAACTATATCGGCTACTAGTTCTGCAACCGCATTCGCTTCTAATTTTCTGGCAAAACTTAGAAATATATATCCTAATGCATGGGTGGAAACACTCAGAGGTTTGATGATTCATTCCGCTTCTTGGAAAGATGAAATGATTAGTCAATTCCAAATAGATACTACCAAAAAAGGAGATATTCAAGAACTTCTCAAAATTGTTGGTTACGGTATTCCTAATCTTGAAAAAGCTATAGAATGCAAATCAAATTATTTAACATTTATATCCGAACAGATTATTCAGCCTTATAAGCTTGAAGGAAGTGATGTAAAAACAAATGAAATTCATTATTATGAATTTCCTTGGCCTAAAGATATTCTAGAGAGTATAGGTGCTGAAGATGTTACTATGAGAGTTACTTTGTCCTATTATATTGAGCCTAATCCAGGAGAAAAAGGATATTCAACAAAATATTCGTACCAATCATGTGCTTTAAAATTTCATTTAATTAAGCCTAATGAAACATTCAATAGTTTCCAAGTAAGAACAAATAAAATAAATCAAGATAATTTAAAAGAAGCACTTGGTAAAACTACCTTAGACGATAATGATTACGCAAAAGGTTCTTTGAGTGAAAGATGGTTTTATGGTTCTAAGAATATTTTTAAAGGCTCAATTCATAGTGATTTTTGGAAAGGTTCTGCTGCTGACATTGCATCTTGTAATATTCTTGCCGTTTATCCTCTTGCTTCTGGTTGGTGGAAACAACTTAAGAAACAAAATAAAAGTAATTCCCAATTACGTTATTCATTAATTGTATCAATTGAAACTCCTGAAAATACAATAGATATTTATACTCCGATTGCTACTCAAGTTGCAGTTGAAAATTTCATAGTGGTTTAAAATATATTTATTAACTGAACCAATATATTCCTACTCAATTCAATTATCTCATTCAGCTGCACAAAAATCGCTCCTAGTCCAAGTATTCCTAGCATCAATTCTTTGTTTGCTTCATTTCGCTAATTTCATTTTTTAAACAACATTTTGTACCTTTAATTCTGATTTTTAAAGAGGTACTTTTTATGGAAACTATCGAATTAACTAGAAAACAACTCTATGATTTAGTGTGGTCAACACCCATTATCAAACTAGCATTGCAATATGCAATCTCAATCGACGGTCTGAAAAAGTTATGCAAGCAATTTGACATCCCGATTCCTGTCGGTGGCTATTGGATGAAACTCAAACATAATAAACCGGTAAAAAAAACAAAATTCAATGACATTTTTGGAGGTGTGGGCAAAATAGTCCTTACAATCCGCGAAGAAGGTAGTACCGTAAACCTGGACCAAACACCGCTAACCATAAGAACCAAAGAAATCGAGAATGATCCTGATGCTCCATTAATTGTTCCTGATGTAATAATAAAACCGGATATTCTGACAATTCAAACAAGGGATTTCTGGAAAGCCGCAAAGAACAATATATTTTACACAGACGATACCAAAATACATTATCCAATTAGATTTGAAATAAGCAATAGAGAAAGAGCTTTACGATTTATGGATACTTTTACAAAGTTAATTAGACATAGAGGACACACTATTTCTAAAGAGTATCATAATACTTGTGTACTAATTGATGGTGTTTTTATCGAAATAGATTTGAGGGAAGCTTCCAAAAGAGTCCAAGCAAAACCTCCCTATTATGGCACAACTCTAGAGCCTACAGGTGAATTTATTTTTAAAATCGAGAGTTATCTCGATGATAAAGAATGGAGAGACGGGAAGGTTAAAATAGAAACATTATTGGCAAAAATAGTAGCCAAGATAGAAATAGAAGCAGAAAAGAAAAAAATAAGGAAGGAAGAATCTCGTCTCTGGCATATAAAATATGAAGAAGAGCTAAAACGCAAAGAAGAAATTAAAAAACGCAGGGATGAAGAAGTTGAAAAATTCAATAGATTAGTCAAACTTTCCGAGCAATATGACAAAACCCGCTTAATCAGGCAATACATTGAAGCCAGGAAGCAAAACGCCATCGATACCAATACCTTGACTACCGAAAAACAAGAATGGATCAATTGGGCCAACGACAAAGCAGATTGGCTTGATCCCTTAATCAACAAACCAGATGAAATACTGGATACCAAATAAAATACCAAAATATTTTTAGCCCCCGCTTAAAATTCACATCCAATAGTACCTCTTTTGTTTAATCATAAGTACCGATAAAATGGAAAATCCTTTTGAAATTATCCTAGAAAGACTGGACCGCATAGAAAAATCTATCGAACTATTAAGTGCCAACGGTCCATTAGCACATAAAAACGATCCAATGGATATAAAAGCCTTATCAGCTTACATAAAAACAAGCCCTTCTGCTATTTATAAATTCACTTCTGAAGGTTCAATCCCTCATTATAAAAATGGCAAAAGACTATATTTTAAAAGAGAAGAAATTAATGATTGGATATTTACAACCAAGGTAAAAACAGCTTATGACATAGATAAAGCAGCAGATGAATACATAAGAAAACATCCAAGAAAATATTGAATAAGCCATCCCTTTCAATAAATAAATTCTTACTTTTGATTAACCCATTAAATGTAAATGATAATTCAAAATGAATAACCAATCCAAATACACTGAAGAACTATTGCGCTTTCTGGAGAATGAAGAAAACTATCCTGAAATGATCGAATGGATTGAAGATCTTCCAGAACTAGATCAACCCGATGTGTTTAGAGAAATGGAAGCTATTTTTAAAGAACGCCATTTAAAAACAGGCGAACAGGATTGGTTAGACAAAGCCAATTTAATCGCTAGTGGCATTGACGATTTTGAAGAAGAAATCCTGGACAATAAACTGGACAAAGCATTATTTATGATGCAATTTGACAACATAGAGATTAATCCGGAACAAGCACCATTATTTTTAATTGAAGCCAGAAAAGTAATAATTAAAGTCATCCTCTCCAATCCCGAAGACATCAAAGAAATGTGGAAGCTTGCCAAAAAAATAATTAAACTTGAAAAAGAAGCAGGCATTTACGACCCAGCCAATTGGATAGAAATCTTATGATGCCAAATTTATAAAGAAATCCAAAAAAACATAACACCCCTTCCAATTAAAAAAAGATAGGAACGCTAACGCTGACCTTTTTGCGCCCACCCGGCCAACGCTCTGCCAACGCTCCTGTGGTTTTGGGCTTCTGCCAACGCTCTAACAGCACATTGCTTTTTTTATTAGACTTTATTATTGTTTTTTTGGTTTAATAAGAAAAAGCAATAAGCTGTTTCCCAACGCTCGAAAGCCCAAAACCACCCCCAAGCTATCTTACATAATAAGTCGTTATAGTTCAAGCCCTGCGAACCCCGCAGGACTCGAAACTATAAACATATTATGTAACATAGCCGCACCCCAACGCCCCCACCCGCAATAGGAACAGTATTTTCATTGTTTTTTGAAGATGCCATAGCAACTCCTAACAACGTTTTCCGATAAATAAAAACACTCCATTTCAAAAAAACAGTTAGGCATCCTCAAAAATCAAATTTCCCCACAAGAGTATCGTTTTTTATTTGCCACCACCACCCCAGTAATTGCTTTCCCAAAAAGCCGATGCCATATCGGTCTTATTGATGCCTATTTGAAGTTAGAAGCATTATCTTTCTTTCATAAGTCTGGCATCAACTTTTCCGGGAAAGCAATCAGCAACATCCAATTCCACAAATAGAAAAACGATACACTTGTTTCGCTTCTGCCAACGCACTAGGAACGTTCAGTTGGGGGAATCTTCCATTCCCCCAAACCCCCTTGGATGCAATTTTTTTTGAAAGAATGCCAAAGCATCCTTTTTCAAAATCACCACCCCACTCAGCATTCTCTCAAAAAAAACAGCTCCGATTCCCCTCTTATCCGATTGATCTCTGACAAATTTGAAGATTGAGGCATACTTGTGAATCTTTTTCGGATAAATAAAATCCCTTTTGACTGACAGATGAGCACTACCAAAGCCCAACATAAGTGCCACATATTCCGCCCACTTAAATAAAACGGTGAAAAGCAAAGCAAATCACCTCTTACCAACGCTATAAACGAAAAAAGCTCCGAATTTCGGAGCTAATTTGACTGATTTTAGACTTTTTTACTTGTCTGGTTCTGCTTCCTCTTCGGTTTTTACTCCAGTTTGAGAAACTACTGAAATAATACTTCCGCCCAGGATTAAATATCCTGCGGCCGTCACGATTCCGACAGGCAAGGCAACCGGGGAAGCTATGATTATGCCGCCAACGGATGCCAATGCTATCCCAACAGTTCGAAGAATTTTAAACCATTTTGGAGTTGGCGCGAAAACTCTTTCCGCGAAATTCATTTCCTTATTTTTCATAATTATATTTTTTATGGATGAATAATTCTAAATCGTGTACTCTTTTTTCGATGTATTCCACTTTCTGGTTGAGTAAATCATTGCCACTTTTGAACTCGGTTTTGATGATTAAAACCATTGTTTTTACTTCGATCAAATCTTTCTCCACACTCTTGAAATCAGTGTGTAATTGCTTGATAAAATAAGCCACAACCGAGAGTAACAAGGTGATCAATGTTCCAAAAAGTGCTGCGATGGTGTTGATATTTTCCATTGGATCGGCTTTTTAAAATTGAAAATTATTCTCAATGGCAAATTGGTTGGAAGAATCCTTTGCCAATGCTGCCAACTTGGGATAAATCATTTTGTAAGCTGCGATACTCTGGGAAACTTGAAAATCGCCATCCACAAACTGGAAACCAAAACCGCAAAGCGGACAGCCGGCAGTTTCTTTGATCGTGTTTCCGGTATGGATATAAACAAAACTGAAATTCGGCAAACCCGAAATTTCAATCATTCCCTGGTGCAGCTTTCCAAAAGCTTTTTTGTAATCCACGTTTTTGGCTCCCCAAGTGTTGAGTTTTAATTCAAAAATACCCGTCGGAATGGCCGTTTGAGAAGCAATCTTCACTTCCCTGATTTTATCCTCCAACAAATAACATTGGAAAATTCCGTTGATGTACAACTGGCTTAATGTGCTTTGTTTGCCTTGGGCAACCCTGATTATCTTGTTTTCCATTGTTTTTGTTTTAAGGAGTTGATAAAAAAAATCCCTCGTTTTTGGCGAGGGATTCTTCAGGTTTTTTTCTAAAAAGCGTCCTCGACTTTCAAGCAGTTACCACTGGAGAACAAGTAGTAATTTGGTCCCACTTGTTGGTAGAACTCAATTCCGATACACTGCAAAACTGTGGTATTTACCGTTGGAACAGCTCCATTTGGTAAAGTTGCAGAAATTGTAGTGACAGGAACCGGAGCGTACAAGTCCAAAAAGCCACTGTATTGAATGTCGCTTACCTCGTTCAAGGCGGCATCCATTGGGTCGTAACTGTTGGTAGTGGCATTGTACTCAAAATCACTAACCACAGAAAGAGAACTAATCAAACGAAAGTGCGTGGCTCCAGATGGAGCATTCACCAAATTCGCTGGATTAAAGGCATCAACTACCAACTCGCCACTGGCTCTGTCAACCGCGTGGGTCAAAGAGTATGGAGCGTTGAAAATTCCATTGAAAGAAGAGTTTTTGTCAAACTCGAAACCTTTCAAGTAATTGCGCTGTGTGCTAATTTCAATTTTTCGGTAACCCCTGGCTTCGGTTTGATCTTCCAAGTTGATTTTCTTCATAATAGAAGTCAATCTTCCAGTAACTTGGCTGTCCGCCATTTGCTTCATCACCTGGGATAAACCAGTTCGAACCGATTTCCCGGCTTTGGCGCTCGCGCCAAATTCATTCATATTCTCACGAGTTCTCTCGAACTCCGGTGCAGTGTTTACCTGATCACCTGTTGGACCGCCAACCATTCCGGCGAAATAGCCTTCTTGTCCTTTAATTTTGAAGTGTCGGATATCTCCAAGAGTTCCAACATACTTAATAACACCCTTTTGTCTTGCCATTTTTTCTAATTTTTAAAAGTTAATTTTTGCTTGCAATTGCTTATTCAAATGTCGATTATTATCTTTGATTAAACAACTGTTAAAATACTGAAAATCAATGCAATACAACGCAAAAACACCGTACACAGTGGAAACCCACTGGCAAATTGAAGAAGTCCTTGACGGCGATAGCATCATTATTTGCCATCGCTTCACCCGATTACGAAAAGAAATCCGTCTTTATGGTTTAGATGCACCAGAAGTGAAGATTAATAGAAAGATGATTGAGGACGAAGAGAAAAGCAGTTTGCCTGCCCAATTATTGCTCCAATTTGGTTTGCAATCCTTGTACTTCGTTTTGTCGGTTGCACCGCCTAAAACGGCTGTAACTATCATCACGGAACAGGAGAACTATTACGACTACTGGAACAGGCAATTGGGGTATGTAATTTTACCCAGTGGATTATGTTTAAATGAGTTACTTTTACAGAATGGGTATGCTAAAGCAACCCAACAGTACTACTGTGGCCAGCTTGCAGCGTATCAAACGATGAACCGCCAAGCGCAGCTCAATGGTATTGGGATCTATAGCCAAGTAAAAGTATTCTGATTTGTTGTACTTATGTTGTACTAAGGGAGTTTTTAAAATTATGACTACCAATAAATACAACTCCTTACAGGCGTTTAGAGTATATATACAAGTTGGCAGAAAGCATACCAAAAATTGTGAAATTAGAAATTCAAATCAAATAATAAACCATAATAATGAATGAAAAAAAAGTAGAAATACAAAATATTGAAACTGCTGGACAAGTAGCTTTGCCTTTTAATGACGAACAGTTCAAAGATTTTATAGTTAGTTTATTAGGTAAACCTCAAACAATCTCCAAATATTTAAGAGGTACTTTTGAAATTAATAAAGACAATATTATAACATTATTTGAAGTTATAAATCAAAGAATTTACCAACAAAATGATTCTAAATTAATACAATTTAGAGCTTCAATTTATTATAATGACAACACTACTGTAACTTTGAATGGATTTGAACATTTAGTTCATTTTAATGAAAAATTACCATTAGTATCTAGAGCAGTGCATTTAACTTGGCAGTATCTTGTTAAGTTTAGAGATAAAGACACGTTTGAAAAACAAGAAATTTCAGTGTCTTTTATAACAGACAATAATGGACCAATGCCAAGTTTTGATGATGATGTTAATCATCGATTTTATGATAGTGGAATAAGTTTTCGTATATCGCATACTGCAAGAACCTGGGGTTCAGACATCGAAGCAATGTTGACAAAAAATTTACAAACATTAATTCAAAAAGAAAATAAATTTCTTGATTTCTTCAAATTCAATAATGAAAGAGTTGGCCATTTGATTTCTGCCTTTTTAATTTCTACAACTTTAATAATATCATTATTAAATACAAATCAAATCATTAAAAACGGTAACTATTCAGACAATCCAATATTTTGGATTCATCATTACGGAAACTACATTTTTCTATTTTTGGGTATATATTTTTTACAGAAAATAACATTAATTATTTTAGAAGAATTTGAATTCTATGGAGCGCCAAGTTTTATAATCTTGACACCCGAATCAGAAAAAAATAAAATAAAAAAGCAAAATAGTTATAAAAGAAAATTAGGTAAATATTTACTTGCAGTAATCAGCAGTTTAATTTTGGGTGTAGCAGGGAATTTTCTATATACATATTTAACAGCTTAAAATGCCATCTGCCAACCGCCATTCTTTTGATATGTGATTTGGTTTGTCGCAGTTTCTTGGTCACTTGCGTTCTATGACGAGCCAAGGTCGTAAATTGTTCGTGCTCTTCTGTGGGAATAAAAACGCCTTTAAGAAGACCTGATTTTAATTGATTGGACAAGTTTTTAGAATCTAAGGCATCTGTTTTTTGATAGCGCTCTTTATCTCCTCTCTTTACATCTGAGGGATTAACAACTAGAACATTCCAACCAAGGTTTAAAAAATATCGAGCTACGCTGAATCCACAGCAACCCGCTTCATAAACTAAATCTACAGCATGATCTGGAAATGTTCGCTCCACATATTGATACAAATCCTCAGCATTAGAAGGCATCGAATAGGTCTTGTGAAAAAATAAATCTGTTTGGATAGAAACTGTCCAGCTTTTTTTGTGAATATCTAAACCAATGAATATCTTTGGAATAGAAAAGGCGTCTTGTAATTGCATAATCTTCGTTTTTAGTACTCTCAAAGTTATGCTTTTACATTGATGCTTTGAGCTAGCTGGAATTTAGTGGAATTATCGTTACGCATCAAGTTTTCGTTAAGCCGAAAACTGAAAGGTTACGAACTTCCAGCCATCTCAAAGTGGCATAACGTTAGATGACATTTCCAGAAACTATGACAAAAAAGAAACTTTATTTGGATTTGAACAATCTTCCTGATTGGTCAGAATTTAATTGGATTGACTTTGAAGTTGATAATTCAATTGAAGCCGTAAAAAAATTACATCAGATAAATAAAGAAGCTTTTAATACAATTTGTAATGATTTGGAAAGTAAAATTTCCATTCTAAGAAATGAAAATAAAGCCTTAAATGCAGATGAATTGGGTCAATACATCCAACATTTATATGGAATAGAAGAGCAAATTATTTTGGAATTGAATAATGTTCAAAGTTCATCAATTATAATTTACTCGTTTGCAATATTTGAGAACAAATTGAAAATGATTTCAGAGAAAGTTAAAAGAGATTTTAAATTTGTTTTGCCAACAAAAAAATCAGATTCTTATACCTCAGAATATTGGAAAGTGCTAAAGAGTTTCGCAGATTTAAAAATTAATAGTGTAGAAAAATATTTCACTCCAATAAAATCTCAAATGGTACTTAGAAATATTATTATTCATCAAAATAATGTCGCAACAAAAGAACAATATAAAACAATTCATAAAGTACCTGGATTGACTTTCAATGAATTTGAAGAACAGTATTATTTAGTCAATATTGAAAATATATTTATAGACCAATTAGTTGGAAGAATCGAAATATTTTTTAGAGAATTATTGAATATAATAAAATTAGAAACTAACGAAAGGTTAAGAAACGTCATCTAACAGCTAAGAGTTTCGTTGGGTGAGTAGCACCAACAATGAAACTCCGGTTGAACGGAACCGATTACATGCCGTTAACACTATGGACTTATCGTAAAGATTTTAGAGAGGATATCAAGAGGATTTAGGATCCACTTTTTTTTGGACTAGTTTCTGCTTCGTTTTTCAGTGTTTTCGGTCACTTTTGGGCATAAAATCCCTTACCCTTAATTTAGTCCCCTCTGGTTCTCGTTTGCAATCGCGGATTGTTAAGAAAGTTTTACTTTAAAAATAGCCTCATTCCAGCTATTTACAAATTCTTTATAGTTTTTATCAAAAGTTACCAAAATTTGGTAACTTTGTTAAAACTTAAAAATTATGGGACGAAACACATCAGTTTCTTTAGGAGACTATTTTGAAAAATTTGTCGATAACAAGGTTTCTGAAGGTAGATTTAAAAATGCGAGTGAAGTTATTCGCGCCGGATTAAGATTATTAGAAGAAGAGGAAAGCAAAATAATTGCGCTAAAAAAAGCGATCAATGAAGGAATTGAAAGCGGAATAGCGAATGACTTTGATGCAAAAAATCATCTAGAATTTTTAAAAGCCAAAAAAAGGAATGGGTAAATTCACATTAACAAACAAAGCCGTTGAAGATTTATCTACCATTTGGGATTATACGTATGAAGTTTGGTCAGAAAATCAAGCTGACAAGTATTATTATGGGCTTATTGAAGATTGTAAACAATTGGCCGAAAATCAAAGTTTAGGTAAAGTTTATGATCAGATAAACGAAGGAATTTTTGGCTATAAATCGGGTCAACACATACTGTTTTACAGAAAATTGAGTGAAACCGAAATTGAAATTATAAGGTTTTTACATTGTAGAATGGATTTAAAAAACAGAATTCAAGAATAACAGCTCCCTTGTTTTCCTACTTACTTTTGAAAACGAATTAAAGCGCTTGCAAAGCGGGTTATTTAAAAAGTATTTTTTTTAAAATCGTTTTGCTCTAACCATTTGCAATTTCAGTTAAAATAACCTTCTCAATTCACACTTCCCTCCAAAAAAGTTAAATTCTCATCAATTCCTTTTGAAGCTATTTTTAAAGCAATATATTTGTGTGGCAATCTAACAATTTCAACTAAATAAGTTACAATGATAACAATAGCAGAACAATTCGGAAAGAATGAAGCATTATATCAGTTGGGAATAAAACCCATAAACGCAGGAACTTCAACGGGAAATACTCATTTTTCATCAGGAGAAACTTTGGATAGTTATTCACCCGTTGACGGAAAATTAATTGCATCCGTTACAACAACTACGCCAGAAGAATACGAAAAAGTGATGCAATCCGCCACTGAGGCATTCAAAATAGTCAGACTTATACCAGCACCTCAAAGAGGCGAAATCGTACGTCAATTTGGTGATAAATTACGCAAAAATAAAGAAGCCTTAGGGAAATTAGTTTCCTACGAAATGGGAAAATCATTGCAAGAAGGCTACGGTGAAGTACAGGAAATGATAGATATCTGTGATTTTGCGGTAGGGCTTTCGCGTCAATTACATGGGCTTACCATGCATTCCGAGCGTCCAGGACACCGGATGTACGAGCAATACCACCCATTGGGAATTGTCGGAATCATATCGGCATTCAATTTTCCGGTGGCAGTTTGGGCTTGGAATACCGCTTTGGCTTGGATTTGTGGCGATGTATGCGTCTGGAAACCTTCCGAAAAAACACCACTTTGCGGGATTGCCTGTCAAAATATCATTGGTCAAGTAATCAAAGAAAATAACCTACCAGAAGGAATTTCGTGTTTGATTAATGGCGACTATAAAATAGGAGAATTAATGACCGCCGACAAACGCATTCCTCTTATTTCAGCAACAGGTTCTACCCGAATGGGGAAAATCGTAGCGCAAACAGTGGCAGCTCGTTTGGGAAAATCATTATTAGAATTGGGCGGAAACAATGCCATAATTGTAACACCGGATGCCGATATAAAAATGACGGTAATCGGAGCCGTTTTTGGCGCCGTGGGAACCGCGGGACAGCGTTGTACATCGACCCGTCGTTTGATTATTCACGAAAGCATCTATGATAAAGTGAAAGAAGCTTTGGTTTCGGCTTATGGTCAATTGAAAATTGGGAATCCATTGGACGAAAGCAATCATGTTGGTCCACTAATCGATGCTCATGCCGTGAAAATGTATGCTTTGGCTTTAGATAGAGTAGAAGAACAAGGAGGGAAAATTATTGTAGAAGGTGGTGTAATTACTGGTGCTGGTTACGAAAGCGGTTGTTATGTAAAACCAGCCATTGCCGAAGCACAAAATTCTTTCGATATTGTGCAGCACGAAACTTTTGCACCCGTTTTATATTTGCTGAAATATTCAGGTTCGGTAGAACATGCTATCGCTATTCAAAACGGAGTAGGGCAAGGATTATCTTCTGCAATTATGACCAATAATTTGCGTGAAGCCGAACTTTTCTTGTCGGTTGTTGGTTCTGATTGTGGTATTTCGAATGTGAATATTGGAACTTCAGGTGCTGAAATTGGAGGTGCTTTTGGAGGAGAAAAAGATACTGGTGGTGGACGCGAATCGGGTTCCGATGCTTGGAAAGTCTACATGCGTCGTCAAACCAATACAATCAATTATACTACAAGTTTACCCTTGGCACAAGGAATAAAGTTTGATTTGTAACAGAGATAAAACCTCAAAAAAAAACGGCTCTGAAATATTTCGGAGCCGTTTTTTGTATATTAAATTCAAATTGTTACAAATTGAAAGACACTCCAATATCAAAAGTAGCACCATTGTTATATCTTGATATTGCTTCTGTATCATATTTTGCAATTGGAACCGAAAATTCAGAAAAAATTCCAAAACCTTCTGAGAAAAAATACCTTGCACCAAGATGTCCACCAAAGTTTTTTATACCTAAATTTAATCCAGGATACAAATCAAAATGGGGATCTACATTTAAGACATTTCCTAAATTAGCATTAAATCTAAGTTTAGCATCAAAACGATAATCACTATTAACAACACTTATATGACTTCCGCCTAATAGATAAGAAGCAAGCACGCCAACAGAAATGTTTTCTCCCAAACCAAAATCAGTTGAAGCTACAATTCCAGTTCCACCATCTTGAATGTTCATTCCAAGGTTGAATTTTGTGTCTCCTTTTCCTTTAAAGGCTTGAGCGTTTAGCATACAAAATGCTCCTAATAATACGAGAGTAAAAATTTTTTTCATAGTTTGAGTTTTTTGTAAATATAATAATATTTTTAATTTCTTCCTTTTTCAGTTGGATATAAATTAGGTAAATTCTCGCTTTGCCAATATTGCTTTGTGTCAATATCCATAATAGTCAAAGGTCCTTTGAAAGCTGCTCCTGTGTCTATATTCAATACATTGGCCATTTGAACAGGAACTGTTTCGTTTATTCTGGTAACGGGGGTATGACCAATGTAGATTTCTTTATATAAAGTCAATCGTTTTGGATAGAGCAAATCATCTGTTGTCATTTTTTTATCTAAGGCCAACGCCATTTCCCAAAGGGATCTGTCCCAAGAAAATAGTTTTGGAAAATATTCAAAAGTAACTCCATTCATATTGGTAAAACCGGCATGAATAAACAGTCGATTTTCATCGTCGAGATAATAATTTTCTAAAGTTTTTATAAACTCAATATGTTGGTCAATAGTTTCCTGTTCAACTTTTGCATAAGCCAAAACGGTAGATTCTCCACCATGTTGATACCACATTGGATTGTCTTTGCTATTTGTGAGCCAATCTAACAATAATTCATCGTGATTCCCCAGAATGCAGATACAATTATGTGTGGTTTTAAGTGCTATTAAATAATCAATAACTTGTGGCGATTGACTCCATCCATCTACATAGTCACCCAGAAAAATTAGGGTGTCTTTAGGGGTAACCTTGGCTCTTTCCATGATTTGGTGTAAAGCACGCAATCCACCATGAATGTCACCTATAACTAATGTTCTCATTTAATATTTTTTGGTTTTTATTAATCTAAATAATTTACGAAATTCCTAAATTATACGTTGATTTAAAAAAGTTCAATTTGAGAATTTGCGGTTAAATTTTGTTTCACTGCACGTCGTATTTCATCTTCCTCAAAATTCGCAACGATTCTTTGAATGACAAATATACAGAAGTGAAAGGTTTTAAAAGAGATTTAGCATCTATCAATTTTTGTTTGGCTTCTTCAAATCCGTTGAGGTAACACACCATAAAAGTCGAAGGTAAATTATCTAAGTCTTTAAGTTCTCGTTGTGTTAAGCTAAGCCCTTTTTGGAGTTTATTTAAAAGAGCAATGTTCGAATTGTAAATGTGATACAACATTTTTTTATTGAATTCTGGTGGTTGAAAGAGTATTTTACGTTCTATATTATAATACCCATTATCATAAAAACGGATGGTTTGTTGCTCTAATGGATAATAACTTGTTTTGTCGTTCAGTCCTAAAGAAACGTATTCTATAATTGTAAAAGAATCCTCGTCAAAAGTAATTGTTACGACATCCTGAGCTGAATAAAAAAGTTTGATTTGCTCATTGATAAGTTCAATATCCACACGAGAAAGGTAGGTTTTGTCACGAGATCTTTTCGGAATTCCAGCCCAACAAATAACAAATAATTCTTTGAAAACCTTGTATTTTGGCGCCATATCTTTGTGACGGTAATTCAAAAAATCAATCACCCCATCAAGAGTGTATTCTATACTGTTTCGGGAATTGTTTTCAATACCAATGACAGTTTCTGTATTTTGATAATTTTTCTCGATTTCCCCTTCTACGGGGCTGGTATTGCTGCCACGACGAATAAAAACGCTATTCGCTGGAATCGTATGAATTCCTTTTTTGAAAAAGGAGGTTTTGCTATTCGCTTTTATAGTAACTAAACCTATGACTCTGTCTTTGGGTAAATTAGGAAAAGGGATATTTTCATATTGAATTTTTGGTGGATTTTCGAGATAAGCATTTACTAAGTTTTGAATGCGGCTATCGTCGAAAAAATCATCACCCACAATTTCATTATCTTGATCTTCAACTCCCACAACAATATAGGAATTATTGGCGGGATTTGAGTTGGATAAGGCACAGATATGTTTCAAAAACTTTGCTTTTCCCTCCCGTGCATGCAAATTTAACTGTCGTTTTTTGTCATAAAAACTGCTCTCATCATTGTGAGCTAAGAGGTTTTTTATGAGCAAACGTTTGTTAATCACTTTAAATAGAGGTTTTCGAATTCAGGTTTTAAAACTGAAGTTGTAGGTTTTTAGGCATTCAAGGATCGATTTACAATTGTAGCAGATCCTTGTGCGGTTGCCATTACAATCAAATCAAAGATGTTTACATGAGGAGGTCTCGAAACGACAAAATGAATAATATCTGCAATATCTTCAGCTTGCAAGGGTGTTAAACCTTTATAAACAGTAGCGGCTTTATCTTTATTTCCTTTAAAACGAACTTCGCTAAACTCCGTTTCAACCATTCCGGGATGAATGGCACTTACTCTAATTCCGTAGGGATTTAAGTCCATTTTCATGCTTTTGTTCAACGCATCAACAGCATGTTTTGTGGCGCAATATACATTCCCATTGGGATACACTTCTTTTCCTGCAGTAGAACCAATATTGATGATATGTCCTGATTTTCGTTCGATCATTTGCGGAATAATTGCTTTGGAAACATACAAAAGACCTTTTACGTTGATGTCAATCATCGCATCCCAGTCGTCTAAATTCCCATTTTGAATAGGGTCTAAACCATGTGCATTTCCAGCATTATTTATTAAAACATCAATTTTTGAAAACGGCTCAGGCAAAGAATGTATGCTTTCGAAAACTGCTTTTTTATCACGAACATCAAAACATAAAGTATGGATTTCAGTAAATTCAGAAAGTTCTTTTTTGAGCGAAGTCAATCGTTCTTCTCTTCGCCCACAGATGATAATTTTGTAATTATTTTTTGCTAATATTCGAGCCGTTGCTCTGCCAATTCCACTTGTTGCTCCAGTTACTAGGGCTATTTTAGTCATAATTTATAGTTGTTTTTTTTATTTTAAGGAACTTTTTTTCCGGCACTTTCCGTCCAGAAAGCAAACCAATCTTCTAGTTCCATTTCGATGGATGTAGTCTTCATCAAATTAGTAATTCTGGTTTTGTCGGCGGTGCCAATGACAGGTAAAATTCCTGACGGATGTTTCATAATCCAAGCCAACAGCAATATGTCAATTGAAACGTTATATTTCAACGAAAGTTGTGTCGCTAGTTTTATAATTCGAATTGATTTTTCATCCTCTTTTTTAAAGACAGAACCAAGTGGGGACCAACACATTGGCTGAATGCCATTTACTTGCATATGGTCTAAACTCCCGTTGAGCATCGCATCAAAATGAGTAACCGAAAACTCGATTTGGTTGTAATTTACTTTTATTTTTGTCTGAATTAAATCCGTTTGACTTGGAGTAAAATTGGAAACTCCAACATCCAGAATTTTTCCTTCCGTTTTAAGTTTTTCAATCGCTTCGGCAATTTCATCAACTTGCATTAACGGACTTGGTCGGTGTATTAAAAGCAGGTCCAAATAATCAGTTTTCAAATTCTTTAAAGATTGTTCTACGGACCAAATTATATGAGATTTAGCATAGTCGTAATGGTGGACAATTGTTCCTCTTTTTTCTGATGGTAATTGGATGCCACATTTTGAAATCATTTGAATTTTATCTCTTTCGATTCGGCTTTCGCCAAAAGCATCGCCAAAAGCGGCTTCAGTTGTGTAACCACCATAAATATCGGCATGGTCAAATGTGGTAATTCCGGATTCGATGCATGTATTCATCAAATCAATCATTTGGAGACGATCTAAATTTCGGCCCCAAATTCCCCATGTCATCGTCCCGGCAATGATTTTGGAAAAAGGTGTTTTATTCATAAGTTTATATTGATTATTATTTACTAGTGAATCCTCTATTTTATGGAGGATTTATTTAAAACTATAAAATTATGAAAAGACTATCACAAATCATCCTTAAAATTGAGATTTTATAAGAAGTTTTAACCATTTTTTAACATTGAACTTATAAAAAAAAATTCAATTTGCACCATCAAAATGGATGAACACAATTTACAGAAATTAAAATAGAAAAATGGAAGAAAATACAGCTACTATGGACATTAGAGCAATCAATGAGAAAATAGAAAGAGAAAGTGCTTTTATCGATTTGCTTACTATGGAAATGAATAAAGTTATCGTAGGTCAAAAACATATGATCGAACGATTGTTAATTGGACTCTTAGGTCAAGGACACATCTTATTAGAAGGAGTTCCAGGTTTAGCAAAAACTTTAGCTATTAACACCTTGTCGCAAGCCGTTCACGGATCTTTTAGCCGTATCCAGTTTACACCAGATTTATTACCAGCTGATGTTGTGGGAACCATGATTTACAACATAAAATCCAATGAATTTTCTATAAAAAAAGGACCTATTTTTGCCAATTTCGTTCTTGCGGATGAGATAAATCGTGCGCCAGCAAAAGTGCAATCGGCTTTGTTAGAAGCGATGCAAGAAAAGCAAGTGACTATTGGCGACACCACTTTCAAACTAGACAGACCCTTTTTAGTTTTGGCAACGCAAAACCCAATCGAACAAGAAGGAACCTATCCTTTGCCAGAAGCGCAAGTCGATCGTTTTATGTTGAAAACGGTGATTGATTACCCTAAAATGGAAGACGAAAGAATGGTAGTTCGTCAAAACCTAAAAGGAAATTACGAAAAAGTAAATCAAGTGGTTTCTATAGAGCAAATATTGCGTGCGCAAGAAGCGGTTCGTGAGGTTTATATGGACGAAAAAATAGAGAAATACATTCTTGATATTGTTTTTGCCACTCGTTACCCAGAAAAATATAAATTGGCTGATTTGAAACCTTTAATTAGTTTTGGAGCTTCTCCACGTGGAAGTATCAATCTCGCCAATGCAGCGAAATGTTACGCTTTCATCAAACGCCGTGGGTATGTAATTCCAGAAGACGTTCGCGCCGTAGTTCACGATGTCTTGCGTCATAGAATTGGAATCACCTATGAGGCCGAGGCCGAAAATATTACTTCAGTTGATATTATCAACAAAATTGTAAACGAAATCGAAGTACCGTAAAAAAGATTTTAGATTTTAGATTGCAGATTTTAGATTTTAGATCTGAAATCATCATTCGTTAATCAACAATCAACAATCAGATGGATACAAAAGACCTCTTAAAAAAAGTACGAAAAATAGAAATTAAAACCCGAAGATTGAGTGATCATATCTTTTCGGGAGAATATCATACGTCTTTCAAAGGACGTGGAATGACTTTTAGCGAAGTACGTCCTTATCAATATGGAGATGATATTCGTGCTATTGATTGGAATGTAACCGCTCGATATAACGAAGCACATGTTAAAGTTTTTGAAGAAGAACGAGAACTGACCATGATGCTAATGGTTGATATTTCGGGCTCAGAAAGTTTTGGGTCTAAAAACCAATTCAAAAAAGATATTGTTACTGAAATTGCAGCAACAATGGCCTTTTCAGCAACACAGAA
Organism: Flavobacterium cellulosilyticum; assembly: GCF_004349355.1. Taxonomy (GTDB): domain Bacteria; phylum Bacteroidota; class Bacteroidia; order Flavobacteriales; family Flavobacteriaceae; genus Flavobacterium; species Flavobacterium cellulosilyticum. The sequence continues at coordinate 878,486 of NZ_SMFK01000001.1, forward strand.
TAATGATAAAATTGGGTTGATTTTGTTTTCGGACCAAATTGAATTATACATTCCGCCAAAGAAAGGACGTTCACATGTATTGAGAATTATTCGAGAATTGATAGAGTTTCATCCTCAAAGCCAGAAAACGGATATTGCACAGGCATTGAAATTCTTGTCAAGTACACAAAAAAAGAAAGCTATCGTGTTTATGATTTCTGACTTTATTTCAGAAGATTACGAGCACACATTAAAAATAGCTTCCAAGAAACACGATATTACAGGTATTCGAGTGTATGATATTCGTGAAGAGAAAATGCCAAACCTAGGAATGGTTTCGATGCTTGATGCCGAAACAGGCGAAACACAATTGATTAACACGGGTTCGAAAACGGTTCGTATTAATTATGAAAAGTACTATCATGAGAAAGTGAAATATTTCAAGGAAACTTTCAGCAAATCGGGAGCTGGTGTAGTAAATACAAGAGTTGACGAAAGTTATGTGACCAAATTATTAGGCTATTTTAAATCGAGGTAAGACAAATTATAACCCTTTCAGGGTTTTGAACCCTGAAAGGGTTAAAGTTGAAAATAAATGAAAAAAATATTATTTTTATTACTACTTACAACCACCGTTTTTGCGCAGCAAAAACAAGTGTTAACAAGTATTGATACCACAAAAAATAAAATAGGTGCCGAGTTTAAACTGACGTTTACAACTTCAGTAGATAAGGCAACAAAAGTGGTTTTTCCTAAAGCAAAAAACTTTGGGGCGCTGGAAGTGATTCAGTCGTATCCTATTGATACGGTCAAGAAAAACGACCGATATGAATTAATTAAAAAATACGGTCTAACGCAATTTGATTCTGGAAGATACACGATTCCGAGTGTGAAAATCTTGATTAACAACAAAGCCTTTTTAACAGATTCGCTATTAGTTGAAGTTGCCAATGTTCAGGTCGATACATTGAGACAGAAGATGTATGATATTAAAGATATCGTAAAAGTAGAAGACTCGATTGGTGATTGGTGGAAATACCTATTAGGGTTGCTATTGTTACTAGGTGTTGGAGCTTTGATATATTGGTTTGTCAAAAAAAGACAAAAAGCTAAAATAGAGGAGGAAATTTATAAATCACCCATCGAAAAAGCAACCAGCTTGCTTAACAATTTAGAAAAGAAAGAGCTTTGGCAACACGGGGAAGTAAAAGCATATTACAGTGAATTGACCGATATTGTTCGAAATTATATTGAAGAAGCCATAGAAATTCCAGCAATGGAAAGCACCACTTCAGAATTGATAGCGGGACTTAAAGTAGCTTCTAAGAAAAAGAAAATGAAGCTTTCGCAAGAAACCATCGAGAATTTGTTTGTAGTTTTAAAACAAGCCGATTTAGTGAAGTTTGCCAAATCAAAACCATTGGATTTTGAAATTACCGAAGACAGAAAAAAAATTGAAAGAGCCATTGTTACCTTGGATAAATCTATTCCTGTTGTCGTTCAAACCGAAGACGATTTGTTGCTGAATGAAATGCAACGTCAGGCACAATTAAAAAGAGAACTAGAAAAACAAAGAAAAAAGAGAATTGCAATTACGGTAATCTCGGTATTTATGTTGCTTTTTATAACGACCTCTTATTTTGTTGTTACCAAAGGTTTTGATTATGTTATAGATAATGTTTTTGGGAATTCATCAAAGGAATTATTAGAAGGGGAATGGATACAAAGTGATTATGGAAATCCAAGTGTAAGAATCAGTACACCACAAGTCCTCGTTAGAACGGATTTGACAAAAACACTTCCAAAAGACGGATTGGCATTGATTAAAGACATGCAATCGTTCACTGATGGTAGTATGAAAGCTAATTTTTATATAGTACTTTCAACCTTACATTTCAAACCAGATGCAAATGCTGGCGAGCAGGGTGAGCAAAAGCAAATTGACTTATCAAAAGCGCTTGAAGGAGCTTTGCAAACATTAGAGTCACAAGGAGCACAAAATATGATTGTGAAACAAGAAGATTTTCAAACTAATGAAGGAATTAAAGGAATAAAAGGTTACGGTACGTTCTCTAAAATTGATGCTGAAAATAAAAGTAGTGCTAAGTTATATTATGAAGCATTAATTTTTAGTCAAGACGGCGGATTGCAGCAAATTATCATTATTCATGAAGAAGGGGATAAATATGCTAATGAAATTACCGATAAAATATTAAGCTCTGTTGAACTTCAAAATACAAAACAATAATGGGAAAAATCACATTTTTAAACCCAGAATTCTTTTGGTTGTTTCTGTTGATTCCAGTAGCAATAGCATGGTTGATTGTGAAAAGAAACCATCAATCGGCAACATTAAAAATGAGTTCGACCAAAGGATTTAAAGGATCAAATTCGTTATTCGTTCGGTTAAAACCAATGTTGAATGTGCTTCGTTTATTGGCGTTAAGCTCGTTAATAATTGCAATGGCAAGACCTAGAACGGTAGATATAAGCAGTCAAACTAAGACAACAAGGGGAGTAGATATTGTTATGGCAATTGACGTTTCAGGAAGTATGTTGGCCAAAGATTTGAAACCAAACAGAATGGAAGCCTTAAAAAGAGTTGCTGCTGATTTTGTGGAAGAAAGGCCAAACGACAGAATAGGTTTGGTAGTTTATGCTTCTGAAGCCTACACCAAAACTCCGGTAACTAGTGATAAAGCAGTTATTCTTGAAAATATAAAAGGTATAAAATACGATAATGTTTTGCAAGATGGAACAGGAATTGGAATGGGTTTAGCAACGGCTGTGAACCGATTAAAAGACAGTAAAGCAAAAAGCAAAGTGATTATTCTTTTGACTGACGGTGTTAATAATGCGGGTTTTATTGAGCCTGAAACCGCTGCAGACATCGCCAAACAATACGGAATAAAAGTGTACACAATAGGAATTGGAACCAACGGAATGGCCGATTTTCCTTATGCTGTAGCTCCAAATGGTCAATTTTTATTCCAAATGATGAAAGTAGAAATCGACGAACAATTATTGAAAAACATCGCCAGAAAAACGGATGGACAATATTTTAGAGCAACAAGCAATAGCAAGTTGGCCGAAATTTATGATTCGATTAATAAGTTAGAAACTTCGGAAATTCAAGAATTGAAATTCTATGATTATGATGAAAAATTTCGCCCTTTTGTATGGATTGCCGGTTTGTTAATGTTGGTAGAAATAGCATTACGGAACACTGTTTACAGGAGTTTTATATAAAAACATTGCTTTTGGCTTCTGGCTAATGGCTAATTACTTTTTAAGAATGGAATTAGACGAATCAAAATATTTATACCTTCTTTTTATACTACCCATATTGGTGGTGGTTTTTCTATACAATCAATATTGGAAAAAAAAGAAGAAAAGAGAATTTGGTGATTTAGATTTGGTTAAAAAACTGAGTCCAGAAAGCTCTATTTTTAAGCCAATTTTAAAATTGGTAGTATTGCTTTTGGCATTAACAGGAATTATTTTAGGATTGGTAAATCCAAAAATTGGAACAAAAATGGAAACCGTAAAACGCGAAGGAATCGATATCGTATTTGCAATGGATGTTTCCAAAAGTATGTTGTCTGAAGATGTGGCGCCAAGCAGATTAGAAAAAAGCAAGCAGATCGTTTCTCAAATTATCAATCAATTGGGGAATGACAGAATAGGAATTGTAGCTTATGCTGCCAGTGCTTTTCCAGTATTGCCAATAACCTCTGATTATAGTGTTGCAAAAATGTTTCTTCAAAGTATGAACACTGATATTGTTTCATCGCAAGGAACCTCATTGGACTCAGCCATTAAATTATCGGCAACCTATTTTGACGAAAAAAGCAAAACCAGTAAATTATTGATTCTAATTTCAGATGGAGAAGATCATTCTGAAGGAGCAGAAGCTGCAGCAGAAGAAGCCAATAAAATGGGAATGAAAATTATTACCATTGGTGTTGGAACTGAAAAAGGAGGTACAATTCCAATAAGAGTAAATAATGTTATTCAACATTATCAAAGAGATAACAACAATGAGGTGGTTATAACAAAATTAAACCAAGAAGGGTTAAAGGCGATTGCCAAAGCCACAAAAGGAGGTTATGTTTATGGTGATAACACAAAAAACGTATTGGAATACGTAAAAAATGCACTTAATAATATCCAAAAAACCGAATTTGAATCGACTCAAATGGCCGATTTCCAATCCCAATTTCAATGGTTTTTAGGTTTTGCTTTTGTCTTATTGTTTTTAGATGTTTTCTTATTGGAAAGAAAGACAAAATGGGTACAAAAGTTGAATTTATTTAACGAAAAAGAATAATGAAAAAAGGCATATTATATATTTTACTATTGGTTTCTTTTGCAGTTTTTGCACAAGAAAAAGACAAAACTTTACCTAAAGCCAATGACGAATTTTTTCAAAAAAAGTTTGTTGAGGCAGAAGCAAATTATAGAATTTCAAACTCTAAATTTCCTAATAGAACTGTTGCTCCATTTAATTTGGGAAATGCTATTTATAAACAAAATCAAGCTGGAGAAGCTAAATTTGCTTACGCAAAAGCATTAAAAAACATAAAATCGAGAACTCAAAAACACAAAGCCTATCATAATTTAGGGAATGTTTTTATGAAAGAAAAAGATTATTCAAACGCAGTTGAAGCTTATAAAAATGCGTTGCGCAATAATCCTGCCGATGACGAAACAAGGTATAATTTGGCTTTGGCCAAAAAAATGCTTAAAGAAAATCCGCCTAAAAAAGATAAAAACAAGGACAAAAAGGACAAAGACAAAGATAAGAAAGACGATAAAAACAAGGACAAGGACAAAAAAGACGATAAGGGAGACAAAGACAAGGATAACAAAGATAATAAGGGAGACAAAGACAAAAAAGACGATAAAGGAGATCAAAACAAAGATAAAAATGGGGATAAGCCAAAAGACGATGGACAACCAAAACCAATTCCTGGAGGGATTTCGAAACAACGTCTCGAAAATCTTTTAGATGCCGTAAACAACGAAGAGAAAAAAATCCAAGACAAAGTAAATGCCCAAAAAGTTAAAGGAAAACCAGTACAATCAGAAAAGAATTGGTAATTCAAATTGAATAATTGATAATGAAAAAATTTATAATTGCGATACTTTTAATAATAAGCAACACACTTTTAGCTCAAATTCAATTTGAAGCTAAAGTGAGCAAAAACACGCTTGGATTGAACGAAAGACTTCGTATTGATTTTATTATGAATATGGACGGAGATAACTTTGTCCAACCTTCATTTGAAGGTTTTAGAGTTATTGCAGGACCAAGTCAACAAGTAAGTCAATCTTGGATCAATGGGAAAAGTTCTTTTGAAAAAACCTATTCCTATTTCCTTTTGCCCAATCAAAAAGGAACATTAATTATCAAGCAAGCCTCGATTGAGTATAACGGACAAATTTATAAAACATCTCCAGTGAAAATTAATGTTACCAATGCTGTAGAGGAACCTAAAGATCCAAATGATACCCAAATTTCAGCCAATGAAAATGTGTATCTTGTTGCTGATATTTCTAAGACAAACCCTTATATCAACGAACCAATTACAGTAGTATATAAATTATATTTAAGCGGTAATATAATGGGAATAAGCAATTGGAGAGAATTGGATAAACCCAAATACAATGATTTTTGGAGTCAAAATATTGATATCAAACAACTAGTGGCCCAAGAAGGAATGTTTAAAGGAGAAAGGTATAATTATATCGTACTTAGAAAAACAGTCTTATATCCTCAAAAATCTGGTAAATTGGTCATAGAACCCTTATCATTAGATATTGATGTGCAATTGCCTTCCAATCGCAGAGATATGTTTGGTCGCGTAATGGTTGTCAATGGGAATAAACGAGTTTCTTCGGGAGCCAAAACAATAGCGGTCAAAACACTTCCAGAAAACGGCAAACCTGTTGACTTTTCTGGTGCTGTAGGTAGATTTGATTTTAAAGTTACTCCTTCGAAAACCACTTTAAAAAATGGTGAAAGTTTAGATTTGGTAGTTAGCGTAACAGGAAACGGGAATATGAAATTATTCAATTTGCCAAAACCTGTAGTTCCAAATTCGTTAGAAATGTATGATCCAGTTCATACTGAAAGTGTTAATACAACCCTTTCTGGAATGTCAGGAAAAATATCCGATAGCTACACTATTATCCCTCAATTCAAGGGAGATTATCCAATTAAACCAATGCAGTTTTCTTATTTCGACCTCAACTCGGGAACCTATAAAACCATAAGTTCTCCTGAGATTATGATAAAAGTACTCGATGGTCCAACAGCTAATGACCAAGTGGCAACAGCTCCAGGAGTTGCAAAAAATACGATTTTCAGTAACGAGCAATTCAAGTATATCAAACTAAAAAGTGATCTTGTTGTTAGGGATGAAGAAGATTTCTTAGGATCCAATCTATTTTATGGTTTATTATTTGCGCCTTTTTTAATACTTCCTTTGATTGTTCTTTTCAAAAAGAAAAAAGAAGCGATTGATGGAGATGTTAGGGGAAATAGAATTAAAATGAACAACCGATTAGCCAAGAAATATTTATCTGAAGCTAAAAAACAAATCAATAATAAAGAGCCTTTTTATGTGGCCTTAGAAAAAGCTATGCACAATTTCTTGAAAGCGAAACTGCACATAGAAACGTCGGAAATGAGCAAAAGTAATATTCAAGACCTATTATTATCAAGAAATGCAAGTCCTGAAACTGTAATTGATTTTATCAACCTAACGGAGAACTGTGAATTGGCACGTTACGCACTAACATCGAGTTCAACGATTCAAAATGATTTTGACAAGGCCGTTTTAATAATTTCAGATTTAGAAAAGCAAATTGCTTAACCACAAAGGATACTGCAAATTAAAAGCTTTGCATTTATGTGGTAAAAAAGTTTAATTATGAAAAATAGTATATATTTATTTCTACTTATAACCCAAGTTTTCTTTGCCCAAACGGGTTTTGAAACAGGGAATTCATTGTACCAAAAAGGGCAATACGAGAAAGCAATTACGGCTTATGAAAGTGTTTTGGCATCGAATAAACAATCTGCCGAACTCTATTTTAATATTGGAAATTGCTATTATAAATTAAAAAAAGTGGCTCCATCGATTTATAATTATGAAAAAGCATTATTACTTAGCCCAGACGATAATGACATAAAAAATAACCTGAAATTTGCTCAAAAATTAACCATAGACGAAGTTAAAGAAATTCCGACTGTGGGGTTTTCAAAAATGGTTCAAGACCTCACGTCTACTTTTCATTATAATACTTGGGCGTGGATTTCCATTGGTTTTTCTACCCTATTTTTATTGTTTTTTATAGGTTATTATTTTTCACAAATGTCTTTGTCCAAAAGAATATTTTTCTTTGGAATGTTTGTCTTACTCTTCTTGTTATTATTAAGTGTTTCGGCTGCGATATCAGAAAAAAGCAATTGGGAAAACCAAAAACCAGCCATCGTTTTTGCCGAGATGGTTTTAGTTAAAAGCGAGCCCCAGAACGGGAGCAATACTGTATTTACACTCCACGAAGGAACAAAAGTCTACATTCTGGAGTCTATGGAAATTTGGAGAAAAATTGAATTAACTGACGGGACTACTGGATGGATAGGAAAAAATGCAATCAAGGAAGTGAAGGATTAGAGTGCAGTAAACTGTGACTGAATAGTGACTATTGCTTACTTTTTCTTCATTTCAACGAACCACTTTTCTAAAGTTGGAAATAAAAATCCTGATGTTTTTTGTATTGGACGATAAAAAGTAGAATTGTCTAAAGTTTCTTTTTTGGCAAAAAAATTATCGTAATTTATTCTTTCAAAAAGACTTAAAAATACACTTATAATTAAAACGGTTTTTAAGACTCTTACAAAAGCTCCACCTAATTTGTTTATCCATCCTAAAAAGGCAAAACTTGCCATTTTAGTAAGTGCTTTTGCGATTAAAGTAATTCCAATTACAACTAAAATAAAAGTGAGAAAGAAGGCCGTAATTTGAATAGTTTTAGGATTCCAATGCACAAATCTGCCAAGTGTTTCAGTTGCTAAGTCTGAAAATTTTACTGCAACATAAACACCCAATAATAATGATATTAATGATGCTAACTCAGCAAAAAAACCATTTATTAGACCTTTATAAGCAGCATAAAGCAATAAACTTCCAAATACAATATCCAAAAAGCTCATAGATAAAAATTTAATAGAAAAGAATAAAGAACAAAGATAAAAGAAATATGTTGGTATCTTTGCAAGAATAATTTCAGATTTTATTAATCTAAAATCTGAATTCTAAAATCCGCAATCATAATGTCAAGAGATATACAACTAAAAGAACGCTGGGAACAGCTTGTCACACTACTTTCCGATCAATTTTCTCAGGGAGAGGACTTAGATCTAGATGCAATAATATACCTTATTGGCGTACAAGAACTAGGAAAAGTACATAGAACCTACGAAAAAGATGAAAAGCTTAACTTAATGCATATCGCTATTTGTCGTTTATTAGAGCCATATGGTTTTTATGAATTCGAATTTTTCGACGAAGATGGTTGGCCCCATTATAAAGTAAAAGAGGAGTTGCCAGTCCTAAAAGCAGGAGAACAATCGATTTTAATGAAGGAAGCAATTGTTAATTATTTTATAGAAAAGGAATTTATAAATTAGTGTTTAGTGTTCGGTTGCAGTAATCAGTTAAGAATTTTAGAAAAACTTCTAACTTCTAACTTTTAACTTCTAACTTTTGCTTAAATTTGCACTTTCAATTATTGAATGAAAATGATAGATAAAATAAAAGAATATATTGGTGAAGCACAGGCTTTTTCAACACAAAACAAAGAAGAATTAGAAGTTTTTAGGATTAAATTCTTAGGCAATAAAGGACTTTTGAAAGACTTTTTTGCTGAATTCAAAAATGTTCCAAACGAGCAGAAAAAGGAATTTGGTCAAGTAATCAATTTGCTGAAATCATCTGCTGAGGAAAAAGTAAGATCGATTCAAGAATCTTTAGAAAGTAAAGAGGAAAGCAAAGGAATATATGGTGACTTAACTCGCTCCGCTGAACCTGTAATCATTGGATCTCGTCATCCAATATCTTTGGTTAAAAATAAAATTATCGACATTTTTTCAAATGTTGGTTTCAATGTTTCTGAAGGCCCAGAAATCGAAGACGATTGGCATAATTTCACTGCATTAAACTTGCCAGAATACCATCCGGCACGTGACATGCAGGATACTTTTTTTATTCAAACCAATCCTGATATTTTGTTACGTACGCACACTTCATCCGTGCAAGTGCGTTATATGGAAAATAATAAACCACCTATCCGTACGATATCACCCGGAAGAGTTTTTCGTAACGAGGCCGTTTCGGCTCGTTCGCATTGTATTTTCCACCAAGTCGAAGGATTGTACATTGACAAAAATGTATCTTTTGCTGATTTGAAACAATCCTTGTTGTATTTCACTAAAGAGATGTTCGGAAAATCAAAAATCCGTCTTCGACCATCTTATTTCCCTTTCACTGAGCCAAGTGCCGAAATAGATATTTACTGGGGTTTAAAAACCGAAACTGATTATAGAATCACCAAAGGAACCGGTTGGTTAGAAATTGGTGGTTGCGGAATGGTTGACCCTAATGTACTTAAAAATTGCAACATTAATTCAGATGAATACTCCGGTTTTGCGTTCGGGATGGGAATCGAAAGAATCGCCATGTTGTTGTATCAAATAGGAGATATCCGAATGTTTTATGAAAATGACGTTCGTTTCTTAGAGCAATTTAAAGCCTCAATATAGTCGAAAGTCATAATGTCGAAAGTCGAAAGGAATCCTATTCTAGATTCTTCGACTTTAAGACTTTAAGACTTTCGACTTTAAGACTAATTTATGAAAAAAGACATCATCATCCCCACCGTAGAAAACGTTTTTCTCGCCGCAGTTCAGGAATGGAGCGACGACTTTATGGAAAAAGTTTGGTATATTTATTTAATAAACGACAGTGATTTTCAACTCGATAGTGTAATGGTAGTTTCTAAAGCATTTGGAACTATTGATGGAGAAATGAAGAAAACCTCCCTTTTGCGTCATGCTTTTATCGAAGTGCCAGCCGTGACTTTTAAGAAAGTTGAAATGCTAGAGAAAAGTGTATTGGTACTTAATAATGAGTTTATGGTCACTTATTTTATTGGTAATAAATTATACGATCGAAAATTTATTTTCAAGGCCAATTCCATCACTCCAGATTATGTAGAGGAAGTCCCTCTTTTGTTTGTAGATGGAGTTATAGTGAGGTAGATTCAAATAATACGATATAAAAAAGGCAGTATTTTCATTATGAAGTACTGCCTTTTATTTTAATTCATATGTCTTAATACTTAATGATCAAAACTTAATAATTTTTTTAATCCAATTTATCTGTCAGTTTTTCAAATACTTTCTTGGCGCTTTTCCCTTCGTATAAAATACTATAAACAGCATCAATAATAGGCGTTTTAGCACCGTACCCTAAGTTTAGGTTGTAAGCGCTTTTTGCTGCATAATAACCCTCAGCAACCATGCTCATTTCCATTTGGGCTGATTTCACCGTGTAGCCTTTCCCAATCATATTCCCAAACATTCTATTTCTTGAAAAAACAGAATAACCAGTCACCAATAAATCGCCCAAATAAGCCGAGTCATTGATGTTTCGTTTCATTTTGTGTACTTTTCTAATGAATTTCTTCATCTCGCGAATCCCGTTACTCATTAATACTGATTGAAAGTTATCACCATAACCCAAACCGTGGGCTATTCCTGCCGCAATGGCATAAATATTCTTTAGCATTGCGGCATATTCAGTACCAATGATATCGTCAGAAATTTTGGTTTTAATATAATTTCCCGATAAACATCGGGCTACTATTTTAGCTTTTTCGTCATCTCCACAAGCAATAGTCAAATAGGACAAACGTTCTAAAGCAACTTCTTCTGCATGACAAGGACCAGTGATTACACCAATATTTTCGAATGGAATATCATAAATTTTATTGAAATGTTCCCCAACTATTAAACTCGTTTCAGGAACAATACCTTTGATGGCCGAAAAAATAATTTTATCTTTTAAAGACTCAGTTAATTTTTCTAATTCACTACTCAAAAAAGCCGATGGGATTGCAAAAATGATATAATCAGCATAAGCAACAGCCTCATTTATATCACTAGTAAGGTGTAGTTTTTTAATATCAAATTCGACGGAACTTAAATAATTTGGGTTGTGACGATGATTTTTTATATGTTCAATTGCATTTTCATTTCGCATATACCAGAAAAACTCAGGTAGATTTTCACCTAGCATTTTAGCAATCGCGGTTGCCCAACTACCACCACCTATAACTGCAAATTTTGGATTTTCGGTCATGTTTTTTATTGATTTAAAACAAAAGTACTTAAAAAATTAATAATAAAGTACTTAAAAATCCTTAGAAATGGCCTGCTTTACCATCAAAAAAGTGTGTTGAGAAAACAATAAAAATATATAAAAATCTATTTATCAATACAATATATAAATTACTTTAACGTTGTAGTTACTAATTGATTATTTTTTTATGAATTAATATAGGGTTTGAATTAGTTAGTTTTGTTTTAGTAATGTGAAAAAGGCGTCCTTAAATATGTTTAAGAACGCCTTTTTTTAGTTTATGTAGTACATAAATTATCAAATATTTGAGACTAATAACTCATTTCAACAATCGATTTTACTTTATCTAATGTAATATTTTGTTTTTCACCCATTGCTTTCCAGCCCCTTTCCTCAAAGCGATTTACAATAAAATCAGCTGTTTTAGAGTAGTCTTCTGTACATTCGGATAAATTAGTTTGCATTCCCATAGTATGAAAGAATTCAACTGTTTTATTAATCGCTTCATTGGCGATTTCATCTTCATTTCCAGTTAAATTAAAAATTCGTTTTCCGTATTGAGCTAATTTTCCCTTTTTGGTTTCGAACATTACGCGATACAAATTGGGTCCAATTATGGCCAAGGTTCTGGCATGATCAATTCCGTACAAAGCGGTTAATTCATGTCCAATCATGTGCGTTGCCCAATCTGATGGTACTCCTTTTTGAATTAAACCATTTAAAGCCATTGTACAACTCCACATAAAATTGGAAGCCAAAGCATAATCCGTTGGATTTTTAACAACACTTGGTCCTACTTGAATTAAAGTGTTTAGGATGCTTTCTGCAATTCGATCTTGTAGATAACCTTCGTGAGGATAGGTTAAATATTGTTCTAAAACATGGGTGTAGGCATCAACAACCCCGTTCTGTAATTGTCTAACAGGTAAAGAGGCTATTACTGTCGGGTCGCAAATAGAGAATTGTGGAAATAATGCAGATCCTCCAAAAGCTAATTTTTCTTGAGTAGATTCAATAGTTACCACTGCACCGGAATTCATTTCTGAACCTGTAGCGGGCAACGTCAAAACAGTTCCAAAAGGAATTACTTTAGTTAAATCTTTAATCAATAATCTTTTTTGAAGAATGTCTATTGGGTCTCCATCAAATTGTACGGCACCCGAAATAAATTTCACGCCATCAATAACACTTCCTCCACCAACAGCTAGGATGAAATCAATTTTTTGTTCCCGAATAATTTCAACTGCCTTCATCAAAGTTTCGAAGTGTGGATTGGGTTCAATACCCCCAAATTCAACAATTTCAAAACCGGTTAATGCATTTTTTACTTGTTCGTAAATTCCATTTTTAAAGATACTTCCACCACCATAAGCGAGTAAAATTTTAGAACCGTAGGGAACCAAAACGGATAATTTTTCTATTTGTCCTTTTCCAAATACTAGATTTGTAGGATTGTATAATTCGAAATTTAACATTGTTTTATTTTTTAGCGTTTAATTGTTGTAATAATTTTTCAGCAACCAATTTAGAGGAAGCTGGATTTTGACCTGTTATAAGTAATCCATCTTCAACAGCATAAGGATGCCAATCTTCCGTTTTTGAATAAGTTGCTCCGTTTGCTTGTAAGGCGTCTTCCAATAAGAAAGGAACAACATCAGTTAAACCCACCGCAGCTTCTTCTGTATTTGAAAAACCAGTTACATTTTTACCTTTAACTAAAAATTCTCCATTTATTTTTACATTTTTTAATACCGCTGGCGAATGACAAACGAAAGCTACAGGTTTGTTATGGGTATAAAACGCTTCAATCAATGCGCTTGATGTTTGGTCTGTCGCCAAATCCCAAAGTGGTCCGTGACCTCCAGGATAAAAAACAGCATCATAATCGGCTTGATTCACTGCTGATAATTTTTTGGTGTTTTTTAGTTTTGCCAATACTTCAGTGTCTTTGTCAAGTCGTTTTGTGTCTTCTGTGGCAGCAGAAGGATCATCACTTTTTGGATCTACAGGTGGTTTTCCTCCAAGTGGTGTGGCAATATCAATTTGAACGCCTTTGTCGGCTAATTCGTAATAAGGAGCTGCAAATTCTTCAGTCCAATATCCTGTTTTTTCACCAGTATCTCCTAGTTTATCATGACTAGTAAGAACAAATAATACTTTTTTCATACTTTTTTTATTTTGTTTTTGTGCTGTTGCACTATTACAACTAGCAGTTAATGTTATAATGACAAATAATGCAATTTTCCTCATAATTGATTTTGATTTATGCAAATTTAAGGCGAATATGCTATTAGTAAAAATAATTTAAATTATGTTTGTGATAAATATATTTATAACATGGTCAATCTAGAATGGTATAGAACCTTCAAATCGGTTTACAAAAATGCTAACTTTTCTCTTGCCGCTAAAGAGTTGTTTATTAGTCAACCGGCAGTCAGTCAGCAAATAGCAATGTTGGAGGCGCATGTGGGCTATAAACTATTTAATAGAAAGTCAAAAGGTGTAGAGCCAACGGAATACGCTAAGTTACTAAATAATTTAATCATTGAAGCCTTAGACCGACTCGAAAATGTAGAAAACGGTTTTCGGGCAAAAGCCTACAATGCCAATAGATTAATTTCGATTGGAATTTCGAAACATTTAATGAGTAGTTTAGGTAGTGCATTGCTTTCAAAGTTTGAATACATTGATTTTTCATTCTATGAAAATGACCAACTTTTCGAATTGGTAGATTCTAAAAAACTCGATTTTGCCATTGTCACCAAACAATACGACACCTTTGACACTATTCAAAAAAAACTTGGTGAAATCAAGCAAATAATCGTGGGTTCGAATGATATTGAAGCTACAGAACTAAAGTTAAGGATTAAAGACAAAGATTTTACGGGAATTGAAAACTGGTTAAATGACCAAAAATGGTTCAGTCACGATTCTCGAATTCCACATATCAAATTGTTTTGGCTACACGTTTTTAACAAAAAAAGACCATCGATGATTCCTAATTATATTATTCCTTCTGAATATGAAATGTTGGATATTCTTTCTAAAAATACTGGTGTTGCCGTTGTTTGGAATAGCAATGCGAAATATTTTTTTGAAGAAAATAGAGTGCAATTACTTTGGGATTCCAAACAAATGCCAAGTACCGAAGTTTTTTTACTTTCTGGAAAAAAAGAAAATATAACCGAGATTTTTAAAAATATTGAACATGAGTTGAGAAAGGTTCTAGAGTAATTACTTCTTGTATAAATTATTATGGTCGATATATTCCCATACTTTTTCAGGTAAAAGTGGACGAACATTCTTCATTTTTTTGATGTTTTCTCTAATAAAAGTCGACGATATTTCTACAATTGGCGCATCAATAATATGAATGTTGGGATTGTTTTTATAAATCGAATTTTCTAAATCAGATGAAATTCGCGGATATACATAAATGGGGTGGTTTTTCAAAATCACCTCGTGGTTTTTCCATTTATGCAAAGACTTCAGGTTGTCTTCACCCATAATCAAAGAAAAAACATGTTCCGAATATTTATCTTGCAAATGTGCTAAAGTATTTACCGTATAGTTGGGCTGCGACAACTTGAATTCAATATCCGAAGGTTTAATTTTCGGATAATCTTCAGTCGCTAAATAGACTAATTGCAGTCTTTGGTGATCGTCTAATAAAGTCTTTTTGTTTTTTAATGGATTATGTGGGGTAACTACCATCCATATTTGGTCTAATCCTGAATACTCAGCAAAGTGATTGGCAATAATCAAATGCCCAACATGAATGGGATTGAATGTTCCGAAATAAAGTCCGATTTTCATATTACTTTTATACTATTTTGTTTCGCAAAGTATACACCAAGGTTCACAAAGTAATTTTAAAAATTTTCGCGAGTCTCAGCGTTTTTTCTTTGTGAATCTTGGTGTGAAGTTTTTATTTTTTTACAAAATCCAATACCAATTGATAAGCTTCATCCAAAGCTAAACTCAAATCATAGTTTTTTATTACAACATCAAATTGTGGTGCTGTGGCCAATTCTACGTGAGCTTTTGCAATACGCATATTGATTTTATCATCACTTTCGGTAGAACGTTCTTTGAGTCTTCTTTTAAGTTCATCAACACTTGGTGGTTTTACAAAAACAGCCAAGGTTTCTTCTGGAAATTTATGTTTAATTCTTAATCCTCCCGCAACATCAATGTCAAAAATTACGTTTTTTCCCAAAGCCCAAATGCGTTCAACTTCACTTTTTAATGTTCCATAAAAATTATCTCTGTAGACTTCTTCCCATTCCACAAAATCTTCGGCTTTGATGTGGGTTTTAAAATCTTCAAGAGACATAAAATAGTAATCTTTTCCGCTTACTTCTTCGCCACGCGCTTCACGTGTTGCTGCCGAAATAGAAAACTCTAAATTCAAGTCTTCTTGCTTTAATAAATGTCTAACGATGGTGGTTTTCCCTGAGCCTGATGGTGCCGAAAACACTATTAATTTTCCTTTTTTCATTTTTTTTTAATCTGAAATCATAAATCGTTAATCAACTCCCGAGCCTAAAAGGCGAACTGGCGAAGCAATCAACAATCTTTTTTTATAAAACATTCAAAACCTGTTCTTTAATTTTCTCCAATTCATCTTTCATCATCACGACTAATTTTTGCATTTGAGCATGATTTGATTTTGAACCCATAGTGTTGATTTCTCGTCCCATTTCTTGGGTAATAAAACCTAGTTTTCTACCATTAGCTTCGGTTCCGTTGATAGTTTCTAGGAAATAATCCAGGTGATTCGTCAAACGTACTTTTTCTTCGGTGATGTCTAATTTCTCTAAATAATAGATTAATTCTTGTTCAAAACGGTTTTCATCTACGTTCACTTTCAGCTCCGAAATAGCAGTTTGTAAACGGTCTTTTATAGCTTTAACACGTTCTGGATCTAGCGCCAAAGCATCGTTCATATATTGGCGAATGTTGCCAATACGCAACTGGAATTCTTTTTCTAAAGAAGCGCCTTCGTCTTTGCGGAAATTCAAGATGTTTTGCAAAGATTCTTCGATAACAGTTTTGATTTGAATCCAATCATTTTCGTCGATTTCTTCACGTTCGGTTTTCATGGTGTCTGGCATTCTCACGGCCATTTTCATCAATTCGGTTTCATCGGCATCAGCATACACTTCGCGCAATTGAGCGATATAGGCTTTTACAATTGGCACATTCACTTTCGTAGAAGTTTGTTCAGCGGTACTTTCAATAAAAATAGAAAAATCTACTTTTCCTCTTTCTAATTTCAAAGCGATTTGATTGCGTAAACCCAGTTCCATTTCGCGGTAAGTTGACGGCATTCGCACGCTTAAATCCAAACCTTTGCTATTCAGTGATTTTACTTCTACTGTTATTTTTTTGGTTGGTAATTGCAAACTTGCTTTACCAAATCCAGTCATTGATTGTATCATATTGTTTTCTAAAAGAGTTCAAAGATAATAAAAAAGTGGTCAGGGGTCAGTTTTTAGTGTTCAGTGATACGGTTTATGGAAAATATTTGGTTTTCATATGAAATTTTGAAACGAATTATACTGAATTTTTAATTGAATCGATACTGTTTTACTACTATTTTGAGACTGAATACTGTAAAACTGACCACTGCTTACTTTTTTTGTGTTACCAAATACACACCTGTAAATATCAAAATAGCAGAAGCGATTTTCACTAATGACAATTCGTCTTTTCCAAGACTAATGGCAAATAGTGTGGCAAAAAAGGGTTGGAGATAAACGAAAACGGCTACTGTTGTAGGTTTTAATTCTTTCATCGAAAGTAAATTGAGTAAATACGTTAAAAAGGTCGAAAAAAAGAGTACAAACCCAATTTTCCAATAAATATCCATTGGGAGCATAGACCATTCAATAACTTCAAACTGGCTCCATCCAAAAGGGAGGACCATAAAAAACCCTATTAGATAAATCCATTTTACAAAGTTGAAAGCATTGTACTTATCCATTAATTTTTTGACAATCACCAAAAACAAACCATAAGAAGTGGCGTTTACAAAAACTAAAAAATTACCCAAGCTAGCATTGGAGGCACTTCCTACAGACTTGCCATAGAGTACAAGAATTGTTGTGCCAATTAATCCTAAAACTAATCCAAAAACCATTCGTTTTTGCATCCGTTCTTTGAGAATTATGGCCGAAAGAACCAGTACAATCATTGGAGTAGACACCATAAGTACCGATGCTGAAATGGGAGAAGTTAAGCTCAATCCTTTGAAAAAAGCTAACATGTTTAATGCTACGCCAAAAAAGGCTGCGGCAATAATTCTGGGATAATCTTTGGGGTCAATTTTTTCGTCACGCACTTTTTTGGATGTTCTGCTAAAAAGCCAAAACAACCAAAATAAAATTGTAGCTCCTCCCACTCGTAAGACAATAAAACCATAGGCGTCGATGTATTTTGGCATCACGTCTTTGGCAATAGTAAAAGTCATTCCATATATTATGGAGACAATAGTAGCAGTAATAAATGCAAGAGTTCTTTTTGACATTAAGTTAAAGCTTTATACACTTGAAGCATGTTTTGTTGGCTGTTGCCAATGTATATTTTGCCGTCAATGATAAATACAGGTCGACTCAAAAAGGTATAATGTTCCAAAATATATTTTTTATAATCAGCTTCGGTCAAGGATTTGTTCTTTAAATCCATTGATTTGTAGAGTTGTGCTTTTTTGCTAAAAAGGGCTTCGTAACTTCCTGAAAGTTGGCGCATTTCTTCTAATTCTTCCGCCGTTATTGGATCTTGTTTAATATCATGAAAAACTAAATTGTGATCTTTTGGTAATGATTTTATAATTTTTCTACAGGTATCACAAGAAGCGAGATAGTATATTTTGTTCATAAACTTGAATTTCTTTTTGCAAAGAAAATTCATTTGTTTTGTAAAATGATTATTTTTATCAAAAAATTAAAAAATGGAACACACATTTAGAATTACAAAAGCTAGCAGAAACATCATAAAAGATTTTTTAGACAAATATACTTTAGAGCAACTTAATACTATTCCAGAAGGTTTTAAGAATAATTTGATTTGGAATATTGCACACATTGTAGTGGTTCAGCAAATGTTAGTATATAAATTATCCGGTTTGCCAATGATGATTTCAGACGATATGGTTGAAAAATTCAAAAAAGGAGAAAAGCCAGAACACATTGTGACTCAAGCCGAAGTTGATGAAATCAAGACTTTGTTAGGAACTACAATAGAAAAAACCGAAATTGATTATAACAATAAAGTTTTCAAAAACTATCTCGAATATCCTACATCAACAGGGTTTGTTATCAAAAACGCCGACGATGCCATGGCATTCAATTATTTTCACGAAGGCTTACATATAGGAATTATGATGGGAATTCGAAAGTTGATATAAATAATTCAGACTGTTTTATATAATCAAAAACCCGATTTCAAATCTTGAAATCGGGTTTTTGATTTTGGTTCTAGTACAGGTTCTATTGTAAATAATAAATATAGCCCACATTAAACCAAACCAACCAATCGTTAGCTTTGTTCTCTTTATAATAAGTAGGGTTTGGTTTTAGTCCATCAACCCAATCCGAGAAATAATACTGTAACCTGAAATCGACCATCAAATCTGATAAAGGAGCCAATTTATAACGAGTCCCAACACTTGAAACAATTGACCAAACATTGCCTCCCTCGGTAGAAAATCCATAGGGACGATCATCTGTTGGAGTTAAATATTTAGGAAAAGTAGTCAATGGCGTTCCCAGCGGACCCATAGTAGAGTACGCTTTAGCATTATAGAAACTAAATTGACCACCAAGACTTATAAACGGTCCCCAACTTTGAATCGTAGCCGTAAAGTCGCGGATACTCCAAGGGAAGAATTCTAGTTGCATTCCAATATTTGTTACAGATGTGCTACCATGCATAGCGCGTAATTGCTCTTTGGCAAGTGAGTTTTTGCCTTCTACCCATTGACCAAAATGATCCAACTCTGATTTATTATAAGATAACTCACTTCTTAATTTAAAATGGTCGTTAAAATAGGTTTCGGGTGTGTAACAGTTACACTCGGCAGTATAAGAAAAATTAATATAGTGTATTAAACCAATTCCATAGCCAGTATTACCAGCATTTGTTGACAAATCATGTCTTTGTCCATAATCGGATTGAAATGCTACAGGTCCAGCTATAACACCAATTTCATGAGAAAAACCAAATTGTGCATGAGTCACATTAGTAAATCCAATGATAAGGATAAAATAAAAGACAATAGATTTTGGAATCATTGGTAGTAAATTACTTTTCTACAAATATATAAAAACATCAATCATTAAGGATATTATATAAATTAAATATAGGGGTTTCAATCCTTTTTCAAACAAATATATTGATTTTAAATAAATTCTTTTCAACATTTACAAAAAGGTAAAAACGGGGTGAAGTATCTCTGAAATTAATTAGAATTATTCTTATATAATGTATATTTGTACTAATTAACGAAAACGTTTTCTTAAACGTCCAATAATCTAATAATCATGACGAAAAACATTTCTAATTTTATTGAAGCGGTTGCAAATAAAAACCCGAATGAACCGGAGTTTATGCAAGCAGTGCTTGAAGTTGCTGAAACCGTAATACCATTTATAGAAGAAAATAAAAAATACCAAAACAAAATGCTTTTAGAGCGAATGGTCGAGTCAGACCGAATCATAATTTTTAGGGTGGTTTGGGTTGATGACAAAGGAGAAACTCAAGTAAATAGAGGATTTCGTATCCAAATGAATTCAGCTATCGGACCTTATAAAGGAGGTATTCGTTTTCATCCTTCAGTGAATTTAAGCATTCTGAAGTTTTTGGCTTTTGAACAAACCTTTAAAAACAGTTTGACCACATTGCCAATGGGTGGTGGAAAAGGAGGAGCAGATTTTGATCCCAAAGGAAAATCTGATAATGAAGTGATGCATTTTTGTCAAGCATTTATGACTGAATTATCGAAACATATTGGAGCCAATACGGATGTCCCTGCAGGAGATATAGGTGTTGGAGGAAGGGAAATTGGATATCTTTTTGGTCAATATAAAAGACTTAGAAATGAATTTACTGGAGTTCTAACTGGAAAAGGAATTTCTTTTGGAGGTTCTTTGATTAGACCAGAAGCAACAGGATATGGCAATGTGTATTTTGCCCAAAGTATGTTAGCCACTAAGGGAGATAGCTTTTCAGGGAAAACAGTTGTTGTGTCAGGTTCTGGAAACGTGGCGCAATATGCCGTTGAAAAAGCAACTCAAATAGGAGGGAAAGTGGTTACGATGTCCGATTCTGCGGGTTATATTTATGATGCTGCCGGAATTGATTCTGAAAAATTAGCTTACATTATGCAAATAAAAAACGAACTTCGAGGAAGGATAAGCGATTATTTGATCAAATATCCAAAAGCAAAATATATAGCAGGAAAGCGTCCATGGGAAATTCGATGTGATATTGCTTTACCATGTGCAACTCAAAACGAATTAAATGAAGAGGAAGCGAAAACTCTTATTGCAAATGGATGTGTTTGTGTTGGCGAAGGCGCAAATATGCCAACAACACCAGAAGCAGTACTAGTTTTCCAAAAAGCAAAAATTTTATTCTCACCCGGTAAAGCATCAAATGCAGGTGGTGTGGCAACTTCAGGATTAGAAATGTCCCAAAATTCACTGAGATTAAGCTGGACTAATGTAGAAGTTGATGTAAAATTAAAAGAAATTATGTTGGCTATTCACGCATCATGTGTTAAATATGGTAGTAACGGATCAGGTTATGTTGATTATGTAAAAGGAGCAAATATCGCAGGATTTGTAAAAGTGGCTGATGCAATGCTAGCACAAGGAGTGGTTTAGAATCATTTTTTTAATAAATACAAAACGCCTTTTAATAATTCGAGTTTTCGAAATTGATTAGAAGGCGTTTTTTTGATTGAAACAAAATCCCATTACTTACGTTTGTATTATATTTGTGAACCACTATGTATTTTAAAAAATGAAAAAAAGGTTTCTCTATTTATTGTCTCTATTTTTTTTGCAATTTGGTTTTGCCCAAAATAATTTGTTATGGCAAGGCTATTTCTCCTATAATTCAATAAAAGATATTTCAGCTTCGCCAACAACTATTTTTGCAGCCTCAGAAAACGCTTTGTTTTCAAAGAATTTAAATTCAGGACAATTAAAAACCACAAATACAATTGATGGACTTTCAGGGCAAACGATTACTTCTTTGTATTATAGTGTAGTTTCAAACAAAACAATTGTAGGCTACGAAAATGGCTTGATGATAGTAATAAATGAAAAGGATGGAAGCATGCTTAATGTAGTAGATGTTATCAGTAAACAACTTCCCTCAAATTTAAAGAAAATCAATCATTTTATGGAATACAATGGAATTGTATATGTTTCCTGTGATTTTGGGATCGTACAATTCAATTTGTCAACTATGTTATTTGGTGACACCTATTTTATTGGCAACAATGGTGCTGAAGAAAGTGTTCGTCAAACAGCCGTCTTTAATGGATTTATTTATGCAGCTACAGCTAATGGTATTAGAAAAGCAGATATTACCAGTAAAAATTTAGTCGATTTTAATCAATGGTCACAAATTGCTACAGGAAGTTGGTCGAGTGTCGAAACTTTCAATACAGAACTATTGGCAATTAATAGTTCAGGATATATTTATAAATTTAATTCAAGTTTAAATTCTTTTACGGGATTTATACAATTATCGCAGACTTCCAGTGATATGCGGGCAATAGCGAATTATTTGATTGTAACCACCTTAAATAGTGTGTATATTTATAATAACCAATTGGCATTAATCCGTCAAATTAATAGTGCCCAAATTCCTGAAAGTAATATTAATTTTGTTTGTGCGACAAGTATTGGAGATGTCATTTATATTGGAACAAAAGAAAACGGAATCTATTCCACTACAATTTTAACCACTACAACTTTCGAAAATACTTTGCCATCAGGACCTAGTAGGAACAATATTTTCTCGTTTCAAACTACTTCAAATGAACTTTGGGCAGTATATGGTGACTATGCAGGTGATTACAACCCCTATCCATTAGATAGTTACGGAATAAGTAAATATAACGAAAAGGGATGGTTGAATATTCCGTACGAAAAAGTGTTAGGCGCAAAATCTATAGTTCGAGTGATGATAAATCCTAATAATGAGAATGAAGTTTATATGGGTTCAGGTTATTCGGGTTTGTTAAAAGTAGAAAATGATATCCCGACAGTTTTATATAACCAGAATAATAGCGCTTTAGAAGACATTACATTTATTAATGGCTATCGGAACGATGTTAGAATAAACGGAGGTGCATTTGACAAATCGGGAAATTTATGGGTAAATAATACTCTTGTTGTAAATGGATTAAAACAATTGAAAGCCAATGGTCAATGGCAAAGTTATTCTTTGGCGAGTATTGTTGATAAATATACTAATACCAGTTTTGGGCGACTTATAATTGACAAAAACAGCACTAAATGGTGGTGTTCTAATTTTGAAGGTGTCCTAAGTTATAACGAATCTACTAATAAATTTAAAAAAATAACTTTTGGTACAGATTTAGGAAATTTACCTTCGCCAGACGTAAGAGCCATTGCAATCGACAACAACAATCAACTTTGGATAGGAACTGCAAAAGGATTGAGAGTTTTGTCCAATGTAAGTAGTTTTCAATCGGATGATCAAATGACTACAAAATCAATTATAATTCTCGAAGAAGGTGTTGCTCAAGAATTAATGTACGAACAATTTATCACGGATATTGCGGTCGATGGAGCCAATTATAAATGGATTGGAACGGCCGATTCCGGTGTGTTTTTAGTTTCGACAAACGGTCAGGAAACCAAATATCATTTTACCACAACTAATTCGCCTTTGCCAAGTAATGTCATTAATGATATTGACATCAATAGCGCTACGGGCGAAGTATTTATAGCCACTTCAAAAGGAATGGTTTCTTTCAAAGGAACTGCTACAAAAGCAAATGAAGATTTAAATAGTGCTTATGTGTATCCTAATCCTGTGAGACCAGATTATACTGGAACAGTAAAAATCGCTGGTTTATTAGATAAGGCAACAGTGAAAATTACAGATATTGAGGGAAATCTTGTATACGAAACCACTTCCGAAGGAGGAACAATTGAGTGGGACACCACCGTATTTGGAAAAAATAAAGTAGCTTCAGGTGTTTATATGATTTTTATTTCGGCTCAAGATGGAATTGAAACGAAGGTGAAAAAAGTGATGATAATTAGGTAAATTCCAAATTCAAAAAATCCAAAACCAAATGTTGGTAAAAACAAAAGCCATCGTCATTTCCTCTCTCAAATACCAAGAGAAATCCTTGATTGTACGCTGTTTTACAGAATCTCATGGTTTGAAATCGTACTTTGTTCGCGATGCTTTTTCTTCTCGAAAATCAAACCAGAAAATCGCCTATTTCCAGCCATTAACTATTCTTGAAATTGAAGCGGTTCATAAAAATAAAGGTAACTTAGAGAATTTCAAGGAAATCAAAATTGCGACTCCTTTTCAATCCATTCATTCCGATATTTTCAAAAGCACCATAGTGATGTTTGTTTCTGAAATTTTGCACCATTCCATTCACGAAGAAGAAAAAAACGAGCCGCTTTTTACTTTCTTAGAAACGGCTTTATTTTGGCTCGACAATCACAACGAAACCGCCAATTTTCATCTGATTTTAATGCTTGAAATAACCAAATATCTCGGTTTTTATCCTGATATTTCCGAGATAGATTTCCCGTTTTTCGATGCCAACGAAGGTATTTTTACTCCATTTCACGGCATCGGTTCGCTCACCGAACACGAAACCAATCTCTTCAAAAAACTCATCCATTTAAAATTTGACAACGATCAGAAAATCTTCCATGTCATCGAAAGACAAATCGTTTTGAAAGTTTTAATAGATTATTATTCTTTTCATCTAGACGGTTTTAGAAAGCCAAAGTCCTTAGAAGTTTTAGCTGCAGTTTTTTCATGAAGAATACAGCTATGAATTAAGCAAATTTTTACAAATAGAAAAAATTAGTGCAAGTTCGGGTGATTTGTGGTTAATAAAACCACCAAATCAACAACTTTCGACCTTATGACTTTCGACTTTCGACATTAATTTATTACTTTCGCACCACGATTTAAGAAAAGGATAAAATGAGCATAAAATTTACTGAATACAAAGGACTTAACTTGCCTACAGTTGCATCAGAAGTACTTGATTTTTGGAAAAAAGAAAACATATTCGAGAAGAGTGTAAGTACTCGTGAAGGCAACCCACCATTCGTTTTTTTTGAAGGACCTCCTTCAGCAAATGGATTGCCGGGAATTCACCACGTAATGGCGCGAGCGATTAAAGATATATTTTGCCGTTACAAAACTCAAAAAGGTTTCCAAGTGAAGCGTAAAGCAGGCTGGGATACTCATGGTTTGCCTGTAGAATTGGGTACTGAAGCAGCATTGGGAATTACAAAAGAAGATATTGGCAAAACCATTTCAGTAGCAGAATACAACGAAGCTTGCAAAAAAACGGTAATGCGTTACACCGATGTGTGGAACGATTTGACCGAAAAAATGGGCTATTGGGTAGATATGGAAGATCCATATATTACCTATAAATCCAAGTATATGGAAACTGTTTGGTGGATTTTGAAACAAATCTACAACAAGGATTTGATGTACAAAGGTTACACCATTCAACCTTATTCACCAAAAGCAGGAACAGGATTATCTTCTCACGAAGTAAACCAACCCGGAAGTTATAGAGATGTAACGGATACTACTGTTGTGGCTCAATTCAAAGCTTTAAACGAAACTTTACCCAGCTTTTTGGTAGGTTTTGGGGATGTACATATTTTGGCTTGGACAACAACACCTTGGACTTTGCCATCAAACACCGCTTTGACTGTTGGTCCAAAAATTGATTATGTGTTGGTAAAAACCTTTAATCAATATACTTTTTTGCCAACGAGTGTGATTTTGGCTAAAAATTTGGTTGGCAAACAATTCTCTAAAGGATTTTTTGCTAGTACTGAAGTTGCCGATTTTGAAAATTTCAAAGCAGGAGATAAAAAGATACCATTCCAAATAATTGCTGAATGCAAAGGAAATGACTTAGTTGGTATTCGTTACGAGCAATTATTGCCGTTTACTTTGCCTTATCAAAATCCAGAAAATGCGTTCCGAGTAATTTCGGGTGATTTTGTAACTACCGAAGATGGAACAGGAATAGTACATACCGCTCCAACTTTTGGTGCCGATGATGCCAAAGTGGCCAAAGAGGCAATTCCGGAAGTGCCGCCAATGCTTGTTTTAGACGAAAATGGAAATCCAGTGCCGTTGGTAAATCTTCAAGGAAAATTCATTGATGGCGTAGGAAGTTATTCTGGAAAATACGTTAAAAACGAATATTATACAGAGGGCGAAGCGCCAGAACGCTCCATGGATGTTGAAATTGCCATTCAACTTAAAGAAGAAAACAAAGCCTTCAAAGTAGAGAAATACGTGCACAGTTATCCACATTGTTGGAGAACCGACACACCCATTTTATATTATCCACTCGATTCCTGGTTCATCGAAATCACCAAAGTGCGTGATCGTATGTTCGAATTGAACGAAACCATCAACTGGAAGCCAAAAGCAACTGGAGAAGGACGTTTTGGGAATTGGTTGAAAAATGCGAACGACTGGAATTTATCGCGTTCTCGTTTTTGGGGAATTCCGTTGCCAATTTGGAGAAACGAAGAAGGAACCGAAGAAATTTTGATCGGTTCAGTAGAAGAATTGTACAATGAAATCGAAAAGGCTATTGCTGCCGGCGTCCAAAAAGAAAATCCTTTCAAAGATTTTGAAATTGGAAATATGGACGAAGCCAACTATGATTTGGTTGATTTACACAAAAATGTGGTCGATGAAATTACCTTAGTTTCTGTTTCAGGAAAACCTATGAAACGAGAGGCAGATTTAATAGATGTTTGGTTTGATTCGGGTGCTATGCCGTATGCACAATGGCATTATCCATTTGAAAACAAAGATAAAATTGATGGGAACAAAGATTATCCTGCTGATTTTATTGCCGAAGGTGTCGATCAAACTCGTGGTTGGTTTTATACCTTACACGCCATTTCGACCTTGGTCTTTGATAAAGTAGCCTATAAAAATGTAGTTTCAAACGGATTGGTTTTAGACAAAAACGGACAAAAAATGTCTAAGCGTCTTGGAAATGCCGCAGATCCATTCGATACATTAAATGAATATGGTCCTGATGCTACGCGTTGGTACATGATTTCGAATGCCAATCCTTGGGATAACTTGAAGTTTGATTTAGAGGGAATTGCTGAGGTACGTCGTAAATTCTTCGGAACTTTATACAACACCTATTCTTTCTTTGCGTTGTATGCTAATATAGACAACTTCACTTTTGCAGAAGCAGAAGTGCCAATGAACGAAAGACCAGAAATTGACAAATGGATTATTTCTGAGTTGAATACTTTGGTAAAAGTAGTTGATGACGCTTATGCGGATTATGAACCAACTAAAGCGGCTCGCGCGATATCAGAATTTGTACAAGAAAATTTAAGTAATTGGTACGTTCGTTTGTGTCGTCGTCGTTTTTGGAAAGGCGAGTATGCACAGGATAAAATCGCAGCATATCAGACACTTTATACCTGTTTGTTGACCATAAGTAAACTAGGAGCACCAATCGCTCCGTTCTTTATGGATAAACTTTACAGAGATTTAACTTTGGCAACACATACAGAAAAATATGAGTCGGTACATTTGGCGAAATTCCCAGTTTCAGTTGACAACTTTGTTGATAAATCGTTAGAGAGCAAAATGCAGAAAGCACAGACTGTTTCATCATTGGTTTTATCGCTTCGAAAAAAGGAAATGATCAAGGTGCGCCAACCCTTACAAAAGGTAATGATTCCGGTACTTGACGCTGTTTTTAGAGCAGAGATTGAGGCGGTGGCGGACCTTATAAAAGCGGAAGTAAATGTAAAAGAAATCACACTTTTAGACGATGCTTCAGGAGTTTTAGTGAAACAAATTAAACCTAATTTCAAAGCACTTGGACCCCGTTTCGGAAAAGACATGGGGCTGATAGCTAAGGAAATACAAGGGTTTTCTGCTGATCAAATCAATAAATTGGATAAGGAAGGAAGCATTGGTATTGTTATTGCGGGAAATAGTATAATTTTATCCATAGAAGATGTTGAGATTTCTTCGCAGGATATCGAAGGTTGGTTGGTAGCCAATTCAAACGGAATTACAGTTGCATTGGATATTACCATTTCACCAGAATTGAAACAAGAAGGAATTGCCAGAGAATTAGTAAACAGAATTCAAAACATAAGAAAAGATTCTGGATTTGAGGTTACTGACAAAATTAAAGTACATTTGCAAAAAAATTTCGAGTTGGAAAATGCTGTAAAAGCAAATGAAAATTATATAAAATCAGAAACGTTAACTGAAACACTAGTTTTTGAAGAAGAAATAAGTGAAGGAATCGAAATAGAATTTGACGAAATAAAAACTAAAATAGCAATTACTAAATAACCAGAAGATGATAGACGAAGTAACAACAAGGTACTCAGATGCTGACTTAGCAGAGTTCAAAGAGTTAATTATTAAAAAAATAAATAAAGCACAGGCCGACTTGGATTTGATAAAAAGTGCTTATATGAACGATTTAAATAACGGAACAGACGATACTTCGCCTACATTCAAAGCCTTTGAAGAAGGAAGCGAAACCATGTCTAAGGAAGCTAATTCCCAATTGGCAATCCGTCAGGAGAAATTCATACGCGATTTGAAAAATGCACTTTTCCGTGTAGAAAACAAGACTTATGGGGTGTGTAAAGTAACGGGTAAATTGATCAGTAAAGAGAGATTGTTGATCGTTCCTCATGCAACAATGAGTATCGAAGCAAAAAACTTGCAAAGATAATTCACTTTTCATTTAGAAAATAACGCTCCGTTTGGGGCGTTTTTTTTATAAAATAAATTACTTTTGCGCCATTAAATTTTCAAAACAATGTCATTACGAAATGCTTATCTGATAGTTTTTATCATCTTACTAGTTGACCAATTTTCTAAAATATACATAAAAACCAATTTCATTTATGGTGAAAGCGGTCAAATCGATGTAACCAATTGGTTCAAAATTCTATTGATAGAAAATGAAGGAATGGCATGGGGAACAGTAATTCCGGGTATTTACGGAAAATTAGTTCTCACCGTTTTTAGACTCGTTGCCGTAACAGGAATAGGATATTGGCTTTGGGATTCTGTCGAAAGAAAACACAGTTCCAACTATTTGATTGTGGCAATTTCTTTGATTCTTGCAGGTGCATTTGGGAATATCATCGATTCTGTTTTTTATGGTGTGATATTCGACGATAGCTTTGGGCATTTAGCAACTTTGTTTGCAGATCAACCTTATGGAACTTGGTTTCATGGTAAAGTGGTTGATATGCTCTACTTCCCATTATTTGAAGGCTTCTGGCCAGATTGGATGCCTATCTTTGGCGGAAATCATTTTAAATTCTTCAATGCAATTTTCAACATTGCTGATATGGCGATTTCTACAGGCGTTGGAATTTTATTAGTTTTCAACAAAAAAGCGTTTCATCAACAGTATTAGATTCTTTAATTGCTGCAAATGAAAGCCTAGTTCGTAGGGGAAATATTTTATTATTTGTAACTATCAGAAAGTAATTTAGTAGCTATTTTCTGGATATGTGAAGATGCATTTTGTATAGCATCTTCAACAGTTACTCCCAATTCCATTATCGAATGCAGGCTTTTAGGATTTAAGTTTTCGACAATAAGTTCCTTGTCTTTTATAACTCCAGCAATGATTGAAAATGGAATGTTGAATTGATTCGCTCTTTCGCTAATTCCTTTGATTACTTTTCCTTCAACGGTTTGTTTATCCACACTACCTTCGCCAGTAATGATGAGGTCAATGTTTGATTGTAAAAGGGTATCAAAACCTGTTTGTTCCATCACAAAATCAATTCCTGATTGCATTTTGGCATTCAAAAAAGCGACAGCGCCAGCGCCTAAACCTCCTGCGGCACCAGCACCAGGAATAGTTGCTACATCTTTATTCAAGTATTTCGAGACTTTAACGCTAAAATTTTGCAGTCCTAAGTCTAAATTTTTAACTTCTGCGGGTGAACCTCCTTTTTGAGGGCCATAAACATAAGCAGCTCCGTTTGGACCAAACAAGGGGTTTTTTACATCGCAAACTACCGTTACATTTAATGAATTTAAGTCGAATGCTAGGTTTTGACTGTCTATTTTTTCAATCGAAAGAAGTTCTTTTCCAATAGGATATATTTCTTCATTTTTTGTGTTGTAAAAAGTATAACCCAATGCAGCTGCCATACCTATTCCGGCATCATTTGTGGCGCTTCCGCCAATGAATAAAACGATGTTAGTATACCCTTTTTTTAAAGCATCAAAAATCAATTGTCCTGTTCCAAAGCTTGTAGTTTCAGAACAATTTCTTTCTTTTTCATCTAATAATTGCAATCCAGAAGCATTGGCCATTTCAATATAAGCAGTATCGGTCGAAATCCTATAAGTAGCTGTAATGTCCCTGAATAAAGGATCTTTTACAACAACTGAAACAATGTTTAACTTAAAATAATTTTGCAAAATGTCAAGAGTTCCTTCTCCGCCATCAGCAAGTGGGTGTTTTATTGTTTCAATCGCAGAGTCGAATTTTTTGATTCCACTTTCGACCGCATTACAAACTTCCATTGCAGACAAGGAGCCTTTGAATTTATCAGGGGCAATTAAAATTTTCATTATAAGTCCATTTAATTAAATTTTATTATAGCATTTTTAACTGCAAAAAATGATATGAAGTTAAAATCTAGCTACTTTTATTTATTATTTCATTTGAAAATAAATTAAAAATCTCAGCTTTCATAGCATCTTTATAAGATGAATAATTCTATAATTGTAGACACAAATCAAAATTTAAATTATAAAAAATAAATGATTTGAAATCGTAAAATATTAAGTTTCTCCAATTAGATTGACCTCATTTTTATTGATTTTAGAAATTAAAACGGATAAACTCCATTCGGTGTCACACAATAATCCAGCTGCACGTCATTCTCAAAAACATCCTCAATTAGTTCTTCAGGTTCAAAGAAGGAAAGCCCGATTTTGATGGTTTCTGGCTTGCATTCCGCCAAGAACTTATCATAAAATCCTTTGCCGTAACCTGCACGATGTCCTGCTTTATCAAAGGCCAAAAGCGGTACAAAAACGACCTCTATTTTTTTAGCAGGCACTTCAATTCCATCAACAGGTTCCGGAATGTTGTATTCGTTTTTCTTGATTTTGGTATTGTCGGTCAATAAAAAATGGGTCATATTTCTGGTGTTGAAATCACTTTTCGAAATGATTATTTCCTTGTCTTTTCCAGAAAGTAGGTGCAAAATAAATTCGGTGTTTATCTCTTTATGTTCGGTTATTGGAAGGAAAATATGAAAATAGGTTTTGTCCCAAATAGGTAATTTCAGTACTTCATTGGCAACAGCCAAACTCAAGTCGTCGATTTCAGCATCGCTCAACTCTTGCCTTTTGGCTTTGTACTTTTGTCTTAACTCTTTTTTATTAGTTTCCATTTAAAAGAGACTTTGAAATATGGCAAATTGCATCTCCTTGGTAAACGATAGGAGCGTGATTTGCATTGATAATATAGCCATCGTTTGGCGCTTTTACTTTTTGTTCAAAATTTCCAAAAGGATCTGTAATAGTTGCGACTATTTCTCCTTTTTTCACAAAAGTTCCAATTTTGTTGTGGTCATGAAGTAGGCCAGATGATTGTGCTCGAATCCAAGATGATTTATTGATGTAAATGCTATCTGTAGTAGTGTTTACAACTTCATGTTTGTGGTCTAACATACCCAAGAAGGATAAAACGCGTTTGACTCCTTCTGTTCCTAAATCGGCAACTTCAGTGTTTATATCTAATGATTTTCCTCCTTCAAATAACAACATTTTTACATTCGATTTTTGACTCGAGTTTCTAAAAGAACCTGAAATGTTTTTAGAAAACAAGGTAAAAGGAGCATTAAAAACATCGGCTAGTTGTTTTAATTCGGGTTGGTTTGGCGCTAATCGAATTTGAGGTGCATTGAAACGACCTGCGCCACCAGCATGAAAATCAATGGCATAATCAACAACTGGCATTACTTCGGTAAGAATATGATAGGCAAACCGACTTGCTAATGATCCATTTTTTCGACCCGGAAAAACGCGGTTTAGGTCTCTGCCATCGGGAAATTGTCGGGACATATTGATATAACCAAACATATTGATTATAGGAATGCAAATTATGGTACCAATTTTAGGATTGTTGATTTTTTTTGTAATTAACTGGCGTACAATTTCAATTCCATTAATTTCATCACCATGAATTCCTGCTGAAAAAAGTACCGTAGGGCCGTCTATTTTAGAGCGTTTAATGATTATGGGAATTTTGAGTTTGGCTGCATTGTGTAGTTTGGCAATTTCCATGTCGATGGTTTTGCTTTCGCCAGGTAAAATGGTTTCGCCTAAAATTGTAATTGATTTGCGTTGCGTTTTTGTCATACCAAATTATAAAAGTATAAATGTAGCAATTATATTTTGGTAACCGATAGGTGATGTTGATTTACAAAAATGTTATTTGTAAATTTGTTGAATGGAAGTCAAAAAAATCTAAAAAATCCAAAGAATCTAAAATCTCCAATCTAAAATCTCCAATCTAAAATGCCAAACCCAACTCTCGAACTTCAGATTCAAACTTTGCCCGACGGTCCTGGAGTCTATCAATATTACGATAAGGAAGGGAAAATTTTGTACGTAGGCAAAGCCAAAAATCTAAAAAAAAGAGTTTCTTCCTATTTTAATAAAGTGCATGATACGGCCAAAACCAATGTGCTTGTAAAAAAGATTGTAACGATAAAACACATTGTTGTTCCTACTGAGACTGATGCCCTTTTATTGGAAAACAACCTTATAAAAACCTTGCAACCCCGTTACAATGTATTATTGCGAGATGATAAAAGTTATCCGTGGATTTGCATCAAAAAAGAACCTTTTTCCAGAATATTCTCTACCCGCCGATTGGTCAAAGATGGTTCAGAATATTTTGGTCCCTACACGAGTTTCAAGACCGTGCATACTATTTTAGAGTTAATAAAAGAACTGTATCCGCTGCGAACTTGCAATTATGATTTAAGTCAATCGAATATCGAAAATGGTAAATTCAAAGTGTGTTTAGAATACCATATTGGAAATTGCAAAGGACCTTGTGAGGGTTATGAATCTTTAGAAAATTACCAAAAACAAGTAGATGGCATTCGAGAAATATTAAAAGGAAATTTCAAAGAAAGTTTGAAAGATTTCAAGAAAGTGATGACTGATTTGGCCAAGGAAATGCATTTTGAAGAAGCACAAAAAATAAAAGAGAAGATAGAAGTTCTTGAAAATTATCAATCGCGTTCTACAATTGTCAGTCCAAAAATCACTAATATCGATGTGTTTTCGATTGTGTCTGACGAAAGTGCGGCCTTTGTGAACTTCTTGCAAATTTCTCATGGTTCGATTATTCGTTCGCATACAATGGAAATTAAAAAGAAATTGGAAGAAACCGACGAAGAATTATTGGAATTGGCGATTATCGAATTAAGAGAACGCTTTCATTTATTGTCAAAAGAAATAGTAGTTCCGTTTGAGGTTAATCTGGGAGCTAGTATAAAAGTTACTGTTCCGCAATTAGGAGATAAAAAACAAATTTTAGATTTGTCTATTCGAAACGCTAAATTTTACCGAATTGAGCAATTAAAACAACTGCAAATTGTGGACCCAGATCGTCATGCCAACCGAATTATGGCGCAAATGCAAAAGGATTTGCGACTAACAGTTGAACCACGACATATCGAATGTTTTGACAATTCTAATATTCAAGGAACCAATCCTGTTGCAGCATGCGTAGTGTTCAAAGACGGGAAGCCCAGCAAAAAAGACTACCGCCATTTTAATATAAAAACAGTCGAAGGTCCAGACGATTTTGCATCGATGACTGAGGTGGTTTATAGAAGGTACAAACGATTGTTGGACGAAAACGAACCATTGCCACAGCTCATCATTATTGATGGGGGAAAGGGGCAGCTGTCTTCGGCTTTGAAAAGCATTGATGATTTGGGATTACGTGGAAAAATAGCAATCATTGGAATTGCAAAAAGGTTAGAAGAATTATTTTATCCTGGGGATTCTGTTCCGTTGTATTTGGATAAAAAATCCGAAACCTTGAAAGTAATTCAGCAATTAAGAAATGAAGCGCATCGTTTTGGGATTACACATCACCGTGACAAAAGAAGTAAAGCAGCATTAAATTCTTCGATTGAAAGTATTCCTGGAATTGGAGAGAAAACAATGACAACTCTAATTCAGCATTTTAAAAGTGTTAAAAGATTGAAATTAGCATCAGAAAAAGAAATTTCGGACGTTATAGGCATATCAAAAGCCAAAAAAATTACCGACTTTTACAATAAAAATACTTAAAATGAGAAATAAGGCAAAAGCCAAAAGTCAAGAGCTAGAAGCGAAAATCAACTTTGTCAATATTCAGTTGACAATTGTTAATAGCCGCTTATTGTTAATTTTGACTTTCTTGTTGTTTTTTGCCTTTTGCCTTTTGCCTCTTGCCTCACAAGCTCAAGACACCATAAAAAAAAGGCCCAAAATTGGATTGGTTCTTAGTGGTGGAGGTGCTAAAGGATTCGCTCATATTGGGGTATTGAAGGTGATAGAACAAGCGGGAATAAAAATAGATTATATTGGCGGCACCAGCATGGGGTCAGTAGTTGGGGGTTTGTATGCATCAGGTTACAATGCCACTCAAATAGATTCCATTTTTAGAACCGTAAATTTCGATAAATTACTTCAAGATTTCACACCACGTTCTTCAAAGAGTTTTTATGAAAAAAGAAACGATGAGCTGTATGCAATTGTCTTGCCGTTTGATAAATTTAAAATAGGCGTTCCAGAAGCACTTTCAAAATCAATTTACAACTACAATTTATTGACTTCTTTAACTAGAAATGATAGGCATATTAGTGATTTTAATAAGTTGAAGATTCCATTTTTCTGTGTTGCCACAAATATTGAAAATGGAGAAGAAGTCATATTAGATAAAGGCAATTTAGTGAACGCCATGGTAGCCAGTTCTGCATTTCCATCATTATTTTCTCCAGTTGAAATTGACGGCAATCTACTCTTAGATGGCGGGATTGTTAATAACTACCCAGTTGAAAAAGTGAGGCAAATGGGTGCGGATATCATTATTGGAGTCGATGTTCAAGACGGACTGTCTGAAAGGAGTGAGCTTAAAAAAGCCACAAGAATTATAGGGCAAATTACAGCTATCCAGTCCATTGAAAAAATGAAAAAGAAAATAGCCGAAACGGATATTTATATTAAACCAGATATTAAAAGCTATGGAATTATTTCTTTTGATAAAGGTTTGGAAATTATTAAAAAAGGAGAAGAAGCCGCTTTTGCAGTATACGAACAGCTGAATAAAATTGGAGATAAAAATAGTTATATTCAAAACAAATTGAAACCTAGTGTTGATAGTATTTATTTGAATAAAATAATTATTAATGATTTAAATAATTATACTCCATTATATATAAAAGGGAAATTACCTTTTAAAGAAGGAAAGAATATTAGTTATCAGGATTTAAGAAAGGGAATAGATAATTTAAATGCTACAAATAATTTTAGTGGTATAAATTATTCATTTGAAGAAAATAATTCAAGAGATGACTTAATATTAAACTTAACTGAGAATTATGATAATACATTTTTAAAATTTGGATTGCATTTTGATAACTTGTTTAAAAGTGGGGTTTTAGTGAATTTAACCCAGAAAAAAACACTTTTTAAAAATGACGTTGCATCTGTAGACGTAGTTCTAGGGGATAATTTCAGGTATAATATCGATTATTATATCGATAATGGATTTTATTGGAGTTATGGATTTAAATCCTATTTCAACCAATTTAATAAAAATGTATCAAAAGAACTAAATGACGAAAATTATTGGAATTCTAATTTAAATAACATAAATCTAGATTTTTCGGATTTAACAAACCAAGTTTATTTACAGACTTTATTTGCCCGAAAATTTCTCATTGGAGCTGGTGTTGAAGTAAAATTTTTAAAAATACAGTCAGAAACATTATCAAACACATCACCCATAATAGATAAAAGTAGTTATACAAGTGTTTATGGATATCTTAAATACGATTCTTTAGACAACAAATATTTTCCTAAAAAAGGATTGTTTTTTTCTGGAGACATACAATCTTATTTATTTTCATCTGATTATTCTACTCTATTTAAACCGTTTTCAATTGCAAAAGCAAATTGTGGAGCTGCAATATCTATTACTAAAAATTTTACTTTAAACATTCAAACTGAAGGTGGTTTTTCATTAGGAGGTGAAAGTGTTCCCTTTTTTGATTTTGTTTTGGGAGGATACGGATTTAATCCTGTAAATAATTTTAGGCCATTTTATGGCTATGATTTTATTAGTCTTGCGGCCAATAGCTATTTAAAAGGGTCATTATGTATCGATTATGAAATATTTAAAAAACATCATTTGAATTTTTCCGCAAATTATGCCAATATTGAAAAAGATCTTTTTCAGACATTGCATTGGATTTCATTACCTAAATATTCAGGTTATGCAATAGGATATGGCTTGGATTCAATTATTGGTCCTATCGAAATTAAACACTCATGGTCACCTGAAACATCTAAAAATTATACTTGGTTCAGTGTTGGATTTTGGTTCTAATAATTTCAATAAATTAAACGGTTACAGTTTTTTGTATCAGTAATACAATGAATTTGGGTTTATTTTAATGTCAGCTTTTGTATTTATAGCCTTAAAACAAATACATAATTCTCAAAACAATTTCATTTTTCGACAACAGCGAGCGAAATTTTCAATATTTAGTGCAAATTTTATTCAAATTCTGCAATTATTTTAAGTTTTGTAATTGCTGATATAAAAGGAATGTAAATAAAAGTTGCTTATTTTTGTATTATATAAAAAAAACTACAAAATTAAGTTGTGCATTTGTATGCTAAATGTTAAAATGAAAATTTTTAAAAAATCTTTTTAAATCCTAGTTTATCTTTGTCAAACATAAAAGAAGGGGTGGTTTCCTTCTTTGAATTATATAAATTGCATAATTTATATTTTTTGGTTAGTTAATAGCATAAAACTCAGTCATTATTTGACTGAGTTTTTTTGTTTTAATATATTTGGAACAAAATTTGCGTTTGCTAATAATAAAAAACAAACTATGGCAATTAAAAAAACAATTCTACTATTAGCGGTTCTACTCATTTTAAGTTTTAATTCAAAAAAAGAAGATGCTTTTTCCGCTGGAGAATGGGTTAAAATGCGAATACATTATGGAATTATTAATGCGGGTTATGCCACTCTTGAAGTAAAAGAAGCAAATTTAAACAATAAAAAAGTTTTTCATATTATCGGTAAAGGATTCACTACAGGAATGTCGAGAGTTTTTTTTAAAGTAGATGATCAATATGAAAGCTATGTTGATAAAGAAACCGGAAATCCATATCAATATGTTCGAAAAATTGATGAAGGAGGTTATACAAAAAACCAAGAAGGATTCTTTAATCAGTCCGAAAACACAGTTCTTGTAAAAGATTATAAGAATAGATCAGAAAAAACGTTTAATATTCCAAAGAATACTCAGGACATCATATCCACATTTTATTATTTAAGGAATAGTCCAAGTATTGATAAAATAAAAATAGGGGAATTCATAGCAATTGATATGTTTCTCGATGAGGATACTACTAAATTTAGGTTAAAGTTTTTAGGTCGAGAAAATATTAAAACTAAATTTGGAGTTGTACCTACAATGATTTTTCGTCCCTATGTACAATCAGGTAGAGTTTTTAAAGAAGAAGAAAGTTTAACCGTTTGGATATCTGATGATGATAATAAAATTCCAGTAAGAGTAAAAGCAAGTCTTTCTGTAGGATCTATCAAAGCAGATTTAGAAAATTTCAAAGGATTGAAATATCCGTTTAAGATACTATTATAAATATAAAAATATAAGTTTGTGATTTAACGAAAGAACAAGCTATTCATAAAACAACTCATTAATTGCGTAATATTTCCAAATTGAAAAATATATTTTCACTAATAATCGTTTTAATTTTATTAGTTTCTTGTAATCAATCAGAAACACTTAGTATAATTCCTGATAAAAAATTTGTCCCTGAAGTAGAAAAATTTGGTTTTAAATTTAACGATTTTAATGTGCTTCACGACACTGTTAAAAGAGGCGATTCTTTTGGTAGTATTATCGAAAATCAAAACTTTGGTGACAAAAAAGTTTATGATATTGTTAATAAAGTAAAAGACAGTTTTAATGTGAGAACTATTAGAATTGGAAAAGTCTTTACATTTTTGCGTTCAAAAGATCGAAATAAAAAATTAAAATATTTTGTTTATCAACCCGACCGAGGAAGTTATTATGTTATTGATTTAAGAGATTCAATAACAGTGTATAAAAAAACAAGGCCAGTTACTTATAAACTAAGGACAATTACTGGAAAATTAGACGGATCATTATCTGAAGCATTGAGTAAAAAGGGAGTTAATGCTACTTTGGCAAACAAATTAACAAAAATATACGCTTGGTCAATTGACTTTTTCAAATTAAGAAAAGGAGACAGATTTGGTGTAACTTTTACCGAAAGGTATATAGACGATACTATTTATGATGGTGTTGACAGTCTAAAAGCTTCTTTTTTTGAATATAAAGGAAAATTAATTTACGCTTTTCCTTTTGCTCAAAATGAATCTTCAGGGAAAACCGATTATTATGATGATCAAGGAAAAGCACTTAAAAACTTTTTCTTGAAAGCCCCATTAAAATTCGTAAATATTACCTCCCATTTTACAAAAAATAGATTTCATCCTGTGCAACTACGATGGAAAGCACATAAAGGAACAGATTATGCTGCTCCAACAGGTACGCCAATTATGACTACTGCTGTTGGGATTGTTGAACAATCTGGATATACGGCAGGAAATGGTAATTTTGTAAAAGTTAGACATGACAAAACTTATGAGACTCAATATTTACACATGTCCAAAATATTGGTTC
The DNA here is from genome assembly GCF_004349355.1 of Flavobacterium cellulosilyticum. Lineage (GTDB taxonomy): Bacteria > Bacteroidota > Bacteroidia > Flavobacteriales > Flavobacteriaceae > Flavobacterium > Flavobacterium cellulosilyticum. The sequence continues at coordinate 917,208 of NZ_SMFK01000001.1, forward strand.
GAAAAGGTCAAAGAGTAACTCAAGGTCAAACAATAGGAAGAGTGGGAAGTACTGGATTAGCCACAGGACCACATGTATGCTATCGATTCTGGAAAAACGGTGTGCAAGTCGATGCTTTGAAATTGCAATTGCCCAATTCTCAGCCAATGGACAGTAAAAACTTACCTCGATTTATAGCTCAAATGAAACCTTTAAAAAGAGAATTAGATAGTATCGCTCATTTGTAGTTTGTAAAATATACTCAGGAAACTTTCAAACTGAATTTAATAATTCAACTATAAGGATTGCGTTCAAAATTATTTTTTTATTGACATTAAAATTATTTTTTTTGAAAACTAAGTGTAAATTTACACCTATTAAAAATAAAAATAGTATGGCTTTACAAAATACAAATCCAATCACAACTACTGCTTGGCAAAAACTTCAGAAACATTTTCAGGAAATGAATACTGTTTCTATGAAAGATATGTTCAAAGATGACAAAACTAGAGCGGCTCAATTTCATTTTCAATGGAATGATTTTGTAGTTGATTACTCTAAGAACATTATCAATAAGGAGACAATTACTTTATTACAAGAATTAGCTAATGAAATTCAGTTAAAAGATGCTATTTCAAAATATTTTGAAGGAGATATTATTAATCAAACTGAAAATAGAGCAGTATTGCATACTGCTTTAAGAGCAAAAGAAAATGCTACTATTAAAGTAGAAGGTGAAAATGTAATTCCAGAAGTTTTTGAAGTAAAAGAAAAAATCCGAAGTTTTACAAACGAAATCGTAAACGGTGTAAGAAAAGGATATTCTGAGAAACCTTTTACAGATATTGTTAATATAGGAATTGGAGGTTCTGACCTTGGTCCTGCAATGGTTGTGGAAGCCTTACAGTTTTATAAAAATCATTTGAATGTTCATTTTGTATCTAACGTAGATGGGGATCATGTAAATGAAATTATAAAAAAATTAGATCCAGAAACAACACTTTTTGTAATTGTATCAAAAACGTTTACGACTCAAGAAACATTAACTAACTCAGAAACCATAAAGGAATGGTTTTTGAAATCAGCTTCACAAGAAGATGTTGCCAAACATTTTGTAGCTGTTTCTACTAATCTTCAAAAAGTAACTGAATTTGGAATAAATCCTGAGAATGTGTTCCCAATGTGGGACTGGGTTGGAGGGAGATTTTCTTTATGGAGTGCAGTGGGTCTTTCAATAAGTTTGGCCGTAGGATTTGATAATTATAATGAATTATTGAATGGGGCCAATGAAATGGACGAGCATTTTAAAACTGCTGATTTTGATAAAAATATTCCAGTAACACTAGCTTTGTTAAGTATATGGTATAACAATTTTTTTGGTGCTGAAAGCGAGGCATTGATTCCCTACACCCAATATTTGCAAAAATTAGCCCCTTATTTACAACAAGGTACGATGGAAAGTAATGGGAAAAGTGTAGGACGTGACGGAAAACCTGTTAATTATCAAACCGGTACTATTATTTGGGGAGAACCGGGAACTAATTCACAACATGCGTTTTTTCAATTAATTCATCAAGGCACAAAACTAATTCCTACTGATTTTATTGGATATGTAAAGCCATTGTATGGTAATGAAGATCATCACAATAAATTGATGTCCAACTTTTTTGCTCAAACAGAAGCTTTGATGAACGGTAAAACAGAAGCTCAAGTTCAGGCTGAATTTGATAAACAAGGGCTTGCTACTGATAAAGCAGAATTCCTTTTGCCTTTTAAAGTCTTTGCTGGCAACAAACCCACTAATACAATTTTGATTCAAAAATTAACGCCAAAAACATTAGGATCATTAGTTGCAATGTATGAGCACAAGATTTTTGTACAAGGTATTATTTGGAATATTTTTAGTTATGATCAATGGGGGGTTGAACTTGGTAAGCAATTAGCCAATTCGATTCTCGACGAAATACAATCAAATAAAGTAAATGCTCATGACAGTTCAACAGAGTTTTTATTAAATCATTTTTTAAAGAACAAGTAGACGATCACTTTTTTTAATGATAATATAACATAAAAACAGCTTTGACCTTAAATAAGTCAAGGTTTTTTTTATGTAATAAGCTATCTAACAACTGTTTTGCATTTGTTTAAAGGATTACAAGTAATTTTTTAGCAACAGGGGCTTTATGAGTGTCGTTGACTACTTAGTTGATAATCAATTTTTTATAAAAATATAGTTAACATATTTTCAATGAAATGTGGTATTTATTAACAAATCAATATTGAAATTCATTTTATTAACATTTCATTAACGCTATTGTGGATAAAATGTTAGAATTTTGCCAAAAATTTCTAAACTTAACTAAAATGAAAACAATGAAAAATTGCTTACTCTTAGGATTACTGTTATTGGTAGTTTCGACGGTATTTTCACAAGGAAAAATCACTGGAACTGTCACAGATGGTCAAAACTCATTGCCTGGGACAAACGTTGCTATTAAAGGAGCAAAAGCGGGTACATCGACGGATTTTGACGGAAAATTTTCTATTAACACAACTACTAATTCAGGGGAATTAGTTATTTCTTTTATTGGTTTTGAACCTAAGACAGTTAAGTTTAGCGTTTCTAATGGAGGAACTCAGAACTTAGGAACTCTTGTTTTGATTTCTAACTCAAATGAATTAAATGAAGTTGTAGTTACCTCTGGAGTTATAGATTATGCGAAAGACAGAAAAACTCCTGTTGCCGTTTCTACTATTAAAGCAGCTGAAATTCAAGAAAAATTAGGGACTCAGGAATTTCCTGAAATTCTAAAAAACACACCTTCAGTATATGTAACTAAACAAGGAGGTGGTTTTGGAGATTCAAGAATTAATATTCGTGGATTTGATCAAAAAAATATTGCTGTAATGATCAATGGAGTTCCAGTAAACGATATGGAAAATAGTTCAGTATACTGGAGTAACTGGGCAGGTTTGTCAGATGTAACTTCAGCAATGCAAGTTCAAAGAGGACTAGGTTCTTCTAAATTGGCAATTTCATCTGTTGGAGGAACAATCAATGTTATTACAAAATCATCTGATATGAAAGAGGGTGGTGCTTTTTCTTCAGGTTTTGGTAATGCAAATTATTTAAAAGTTCAAGGTTCTTATAATACTGGATTGTTGAAAAATGGTCTTTCTGCTTCTGTTTTGTTGAGTTCAACAAGTGGCGATGGATATATTGATGGAACTAACTTTGAAGGACAAAATTACTATATAGCCTTAGGCTACAAGCCAAGTGCTAAACATGATATTCAGGTTACTTTTACAGGTGCTCCGCAATGGCATAATCAAAGAAGTACTTGGATAAACATTGCTACTTACCAAAAATATGGTAGTGTTGACAAACCAAACACAAAGTATAACTCTGATTGGGGTACTTTAAATGGTGAACAATATGATATGAAAAGAAATTTTTATCACAAACCGGTAGCTTCGATCAATTGGGATTATAAAATTAATGAAACTACAAAATTATCTACTATATTCTACGGATCTTGGGGTCGTGGTGGAGGAACTTCTGGAGCGGGTGGAGCCTTAGGTAATAATTATTTAAGTGCTGCCTTTAGAACTGCAGGTGGTTTAGTTGATTATGATAAAATTGTTGCTTGGAATACAGGTATGCCAGTAAGTATCAATGGTGTTATGAAAACAAGAACGAAATCAACATCACCTACAGTAGCAGGTCAGACACCTTTTACCGGTTTTATAAATGAATTTAGTTCTGGTAGTGCTGCTGTTACTACAACAGGATTTTCTAGAACATCTTCTATAAATTCTCATGACTGGTATGGTGGAATAGTAAGTTTAAATAAAAAATTATCTAATACATTAGTTTTAGATTTTGGTATAGATGCAAGAACATACAAAGGATATCACTTTACAAACATAAACTCATTATTGGGAGCAGGAGCTTTTCTTGATAAAACTAGTGATGTTAATAACAAAAATAAAATTGTTACTGAGCAATATTCTGCAAATCCTTCTATAAATCCTTTTTCACAAGCAGATACAAATGAAAAAATCTCATTCTACAGTTTAGGAAATGTTCGTTGGTATGGTGCTTTTACACAATTAGAATATTCTAAAGATAATCTAACTGCATTTGTTCAAGGAGCCGTTTCTCAACAAGCTTTCCAAAGAGTTGATGAATTTGTTTATTTGAAACCAAATGCACTTACAAAAACTGATTTTAAAAATATTTTAGGTGGAAATGTAAAAGCTGGAGCAAATTATAATATCGATGAGCAACAAAATGTATTTGTAAATGCGGGATATTATTCTAAACAGCCATTCTTTAATGCGGTTTATCCTAACAACAGATCGGTATTAAACGGGAATTTAACAAATGAAAAAATAATAGGATTCGAAGCTGGATATGGTTTCCGTTCAAGAATGTTTACTGCAAATATAAATTTATACAGTACGCAATGGAAAGACAGATACCAAAGATCATCAGATAATGGTGCTGATAATGTTGGAGGGTATTATGATTTTTCTGGAATTACTGAAGTTCATAATGGTATAGAGTTTGAGGCACAAGCTAAAGTTACGGATAGATTTAAGTTGAATGGTATGTTCTCAATAGCAGATTGGAAATACAAAGGAAATAGTACGAGTAATAGATTTGATCAACAAAATAATCCATTTGCTGGAGGAACAACAACAACATTGTATTTAGACAAAGTAAAAGTAGGTGATGCTGCTCAAATGACTGCTTCTATTGGAGCTTCTTATGAGGTTCTTACAAGAGTTACTCTTGATGCTAATTACAATTACAATGATAAATTGTATGCAGCGATCTCTCCTGCTGGATTTTCTTCTGAAACTAATAAAGGGTCTTTAGAATTGCCGTCTTATGGTTTGATGGATGCTGGTTTCTCTTATAAAATATTTGTTGATGCAAAAAGAGGTGATTCTTTCAATTTTAGATTGAATGTAAACAATGTTTTAGACGAGGTTTATATCGCCGAATCTAAATCTAATATATTCGCTTCAGATGTTCCTACGGTTTCTACTTATAAAGGGATAGCTACAACAAACAATGTTTATTTTGGATTTGGAAGAACTTGGAACTTTAGTGTTCGCTACAATTTCTAAAAAACAATTTAATCAAATTCAAAAACGGCATCGCTTCAAAAGTAGATGCCGTTTTTTTATGTTTTTTTATTTATATTTGTTCAAAAAAAAACTTATTTTATGTACGAAATTATTAAAGGAATACATTCTGGTTGGGCTTATATAGCTTTTTTATTATTAGTAATCGCTAGTGTTAATTCGTTCATTGGATTATTTTCCAAAAAAGAATTTACAGAAAAAGACCGAAAAATTTCGCTATTTGCCTTAGCAGCAATTCATACACAACTATTAATAGGTTTTATTATTTATTTTGTTTCTCCCTTAGGTTTTTCTTCTTTGGGACAAATGAAAGATGCCGCTTTACGATTAACTTCATTAGAACATCCATTAATGAATATTATAGGGATTACCTTGATAACTATTGGTTGGATGAAACATAAAAAATTAACAACAAGTGAATCAAAATTCAAAACATTTTCTATTTATTATGGATTAGGTTTAGTTATTATATTGAGTAAAATTCCTTGGGGATTATGGTTTTAAAAAATTAAAGAAAAGTCCTGAAAAGGACTTTTCTTATCTAGGTATGGTTTTTGTTAAACTGAGTTCAACTAAAAGTTTAAAATGAAAAAAATAATAACACTTTTTATTTCAATCGCAATTGCAAGTTTTGCAATTAGTCAAACATTGAACAAAGAAAAACAAAAAACTATAAATCAAAAAACAAATGTAATTGCTCAAGTTACAACTACTCAAAATGCAACTATTCAAAAAATAATAAATCCAAAAGATACTCTCAAAAAGAGTAAATTCAACATTGAACCTATTGAGTTAGTATCGGATTCGTTAACTTTAGAATTATTCAAGTATAAACCCTTCAAAAATAATGTTCCTGCTTCATATTACCATGATAAGTTTAATGGTAGAAAAACATCAAGTGGTGTCCGTTTTGATAATAATAAATATACTGCAGCTAACAAAAAACTTCCTTTTGGTACAAAAGTAAAAGTGACTAATATTGCCAGTGGTAAATCAGTAATTGTAGAAATAATTGATAGAGGGCCATTTGTGAAATCAAGAGAAATTGATCTTACAAAACGTGCCTTTATGGAAATTGCAAAAAATAAAGGAATTGGTGTTATGATGGTAAATATTGAAGTTGTTGAATAATGATTACAACCATTTTTTAAATGGATTCTTACTCAAATAAGAGTTGTAATACCGTTTGTCATTGGTAACTTCTTGGCCAAGCCAAGAAGGTTTTTCAAAAGATTCTGTTTCTGAAGTAAGTTCCACTTCGGCAATTAGTAAACCTTCATTTTCGCCATAGAATTCATCCACTTCAAAAATATGTGACCCCAGTCTTACCTCAAAACGGGTTTTGTCGATAATGCCTTTTTCACAGAGTAGTATTAAGTTTTGAGCTTCCTCAACAGGAATTTCTTTTTCCCATTCATAGCGGGATAGGCCTGTCTCGTTTGAAGCGCCTTTTATGGTCAAGAATCCATGTTCTCCTTTTAGTCGAACTCGAACAGTGCGTTCTGGAATGGAGCTTAAATAGCCTTGTGTAATTCTGTTTTTGGCGAAAGCTTCATTTTTAAAAGCATCTGAAGTAACAAGAAATTTTCGTTCTATTTCTAACATTGTGTAATTTTTATATAAAGATTTTGCTTCTTTCGAATTCTTGATTTTACTTTTTTTCTATCTATTAGAAAAAGCACGTGAAAATAATTGCTTAAGTCAAGTATGCAAACTAAAAACAGCATTAAAAAGAAGTGTTTTCTTTGGGTTTCTGGCTCGAGTTAAATTCAAATTTATAAAAACTTTGGATATCTTGCACTAATTGTTTTTTATAAATTTGTAGAATGTCCGAAACTAATTTAAATAGGAAAATTATTCACATCGATATGGATGCTTTCTTTGCATCTGTAGAGCAAATGGATCATCCTGAATTACGAGGAAAACCCATTGCAGTAGGTGGATCTGAAAATCGAGGAGTGGTGGCTGCAGCAAGTTATGAAGCTAGAAAATTTGGAGTTAGAAGTGCCATAAGTGGTGTTTTGGCTAAAAAGTATTGTCCCGATTTGATTTTTGTTCACCCAAGATTCGATCGTTACAAAGAAATTTCTAGTAAAATAAGAACAATCTTCAATGAATATACTGATTTAGTGGAACCCCTTTCGCTTGATGAAGCCTATCTTGATGTAACAATTAATAAAAAAGGAAATCCAAGCGCTTCTTTATTAGCACAAGAAATTAGATTGCGTATTCTCAACGAAGTGGGATTAACTGCCTCGGCAGGAATTTCAGTAAATAAATTTGTGGCCAAAATAGCAAGTGATTACAATAAACCCAACGGTCAAAAGACGGTAAATCCAGATGAAGTAATTTCTTTTCTGGAAGTATTACCAATTCGAAAATTTTATGGAGTAGGTAAAGTTACCACTGAGAAAATGTACCAATTGGGAATATTTACCGGTTTAGATCTGAAAAGTAAATCCTTGGAATTTTTGGAGAAACATTTTGGGAAATCAGGAAATTTCTATTTTAATGTGGTTCGTGGCATTCATAACAGTGAAGTTAAATCAGATCGAATCACAAAATCAGTTGCTGCAGAACATACTTTTGATGTTAATCTTTCTTCTGAGATTTTTATGATGGAGAAATTAGAACACATTGCTAATTCTTTAGAAAAAAGACTCAGAAAACATCGTATTGCAGGAAAGACAATTACTTTGAAAATTAAATACAGTGATTTTACGCAACAAACTCGAAGTAAAACATTGCCATATTTTATAGCCGATAAAGTCTTGATTATTGAAAACGTAAAAGAATTGCTGTTCCAAGAACGGATGAAAGATTCTGTTCGCCTTTTAGGGATTTCATTGAGTAATTTAAACACGGAAGTTAAAAAAACAGTCGTGGTACAATTGAAATTTGCTTTTTAACCAAAAAAACCACGGTTTTAGGCGTGGTTTTATGTTTTTTAAAAATTGCTGTGAATTATTTTCTACTAGAAAGTTTGGACAATAATCGTAAAAATTCAATGTACAACCAAACTAGGGTGATCATTAAGCCCATAGCTCCAAACCATTCCATATATTTTGGCATTTTTTGTTCTACTCCTTTTTCGATTCGATCAAAATCTAAAAATAAGTTTAAAGCCGCAATTACAATTACAAAAACACTTATGCCAATACTCATTAATGAATTGCCATAATGCACAGGAACAAAGCTAGTAAACATGGAGAATAACCAAGAAACAAGGTAATAGGTAGCAATGGCAAGTGTTGCTGCTACCACTACTGATTTGAATTGTTCTGTTACTTTTACAATTTTATATTTATACAAACCTAAGCATACAGCAAATGTTACAAAAGTGGCGCCAACAGCCTGAATTACAATTCCAGGATATTGAGTTTCGAAAATTGCTGAAATACCTCCTATAAATAAACCTTCGAATAAGGCGTAACCAGGAGCTAAATAGGGCGATAAGTGAGGTTTGAAAGCAGCAATCACAACTAAAAATAAGCCCACTATTGCACCACCAATTGTTGGCACAAGAGGATTCATCCCAGTAAATGCCATCCACCAAACCACAATTGCAGAAGCCATTAATAGTAAAAACAATACTAATGTTTTATTGATTGTTCCAGCCAAAGACATATCTTGATTGTAATCAATAAGTGTAGCATTATGCACTTCACTATTTTTTGAAGCTGATGTTGCTGAAAAGGATTTATTGTTTAAAAAAGGATTTTTAGATTTGAAATTCATAATTTTTATGATTTAATTTCACCAAAAGTAAAATATATTTCTGAGAATTTTGTTTAAATTTTTCTTAACTTTTATTCCAATTTTTATATAATAAAAAATCCGTGCTGTAGAAAGTCACGGATTTAAATATTGTAAAATAAAATGTATTATTCTATTTCAGAAACTCTCAAAGTATTCACCATTCCTTTGTCTGTAAGTGGCATTGCAGAAAGGTTTACTAAGAAATCACCTTTCTTAACAAACCCCTTTTGTTTTGCAATTTCATTAACATCCGAAACGGTATCGTCAGTACTTACAGAACTATCATAATAGAACGATTTCACACCCCATAATAAGCTAAGGCGAGTTAAAATTGTTTTGTTGGATGTAAATACTAATATATGAGATTGAGGTCTCCAAGCCGAAATTTGAAAGGCTGTATAACCGCTATTAGTCAAAGTACAAATAGCTTTTGCTTTGATGTCATTTGCCATTTGAGTAGCGTGGTGACAAACTATTTTTGTAATAAAACGACTTGTTTTTATTTGCGGCGTGTTTTGTGGAACTTGAATTAATGGTGAATCTTCAACAGCTTCAATAATTTGTGTCATTTGTTGAATTACTTGTACTGGATAATTTCCAGCGGCAGTTTCTCCAGAAAGCATTACAGCATCAGCTCCATCCATAACAGAATTGGCTACGTCATTTACCTCTGCTCTTGTTGGAGTTAAGCTGTGGATCATCGTTTCCATCATTTGAGTGGCTACAATAACAGGTATACGAGCTGTTTTTGCTCTGCGAATTAAATCTTTTTGAACAAGAGGTACTTCATGAGCAGGAAGTTCTACTCCTAAATCTCCACGTGCTACCATTAATGCATCACTATAAGCAATAATCTTATCGATATTTTCTAATGCTTCTGGCATTTCTATTTTGGCGATAATTGGAATTTTATAATCAGAATGTTTCTCGATTAATTCTTGTAAATCTTGTAAGTCTCTTGGAGTTTTTACAAATGAAAGGGCAATCCAATCTACTTTTTGGCCAATTGCAAATATTGCATCTGCAATATCTTTTTCAGTCAAAGCAGGTAAAGATATTTTTGTGTTAGGTAGATTTACTCCTTTTTTAGATTTTAATTCACCACCTTGAAGAACTCTGGCTACAACTTCCGTCTTTTTGTCTGTTGAGACAATTTCGAATATTAGTTTACCATCATCAAGTAAAATTTTTTCTCCAGGATTCACATCGTTTGGAAAATTTTTGTACTTCATGAAAACTTTTTCAGCGGTTCCAAGAATGTCTTCTGCTGTAGTGAAAGTGATAATATCACCATCGTTTACAACAACACCTTCTTCCATCATACCTACGCGAAGTTTGGGTCCTTGTAAATCGCCTAATATTGCAGTTGTGTATCCAAATTCTTCGTTTAAGCTTCGGATTATATTTATTTTGTCTTTGACGCCTTCATAATCAGCATGTGAAAAGTTTATTCTAAACACATTTACACCTGCTTCAATCATGTCTTTTATGATTTCTCTTGTACTACATGCAGGTCCTAGAGTGGCTACAATTTTCGTTTTTTTGTTTGTAAGCATTTGTTTTAAAAAATTAAATTATATTTTGATTTTATTATGTTTGTTTCAACCATATATGCAGTCGAGATGTTGTTTATTGCATTTAATTTGGATTGAATTTCATCTAAACTCATTTCTTCATCCAAATTTTCTATTTTTAAAAAATAATCCACCTTTTTATATTCGGGTAACAAGAAGACTTTTGTAGACACTTCTAGACTAATATTTGAAAATAGGTTTTGATTAATTTCTTTTTTTAATTCGAGTACTTCATTTTTGTTTTGAAGTAGATTCCATGACACTCCTTTTTCGATATTTTTATAATAAAATCTCGAAAATTTGGTTTCGCCTTCCTTTATATTGATTTGAATTTCATTTTCATTTTTACTTAAATTTAATGAAAGATTTAGGTTGATGAAATAGGCTAATCTATAGTCTTCTAATGAAGTATGGATCGCAATTAGATGATAGTCTATTTCGTCAAATTCTCCAAAATTTAATTTATGAATTGCCATTTTATAAAAAAATATAGCTACAAATATACCATTTCTATTGGTGGATACTTACATCTAATGCGATGTTTTTTATTGTTTTATAAACTAAAACGATGTAGTATTAGTTTATTTATTGTCAATTTTTTTTTGAAATGCAAAATAAGCACGTTGAGATGCTTTTTCTTCTGCTTTCTTTTTAGAAGTTGCTCTAGCTTTTGCTATAACTTTGTCATCAATACTCAGTTTGACACCAAATAATCGTTGTCCATCGATTCCATTGTCTTCAAATATGTCATAATGAAATTGTTTCTTTTCTTTCTGACACCATTCAATCAAAAGACTTTTGTAGCTAATCACTTTTCCTTCCAGTCTTGCAATGTCAACATAGGGAATGATGACTCTTTTTTGAGTGAATTTTTCGCAATATTCATAGCCTCTGTCAAGATAAATGGCTCCAATAAGGGATTCAAAAATATTGCCATGTATATTATCACCAAAATGTTGAACAGGGACTTTGCTTTCTATAAAACGAATTAGATTTAAATCTTTTCCAAGTTCATTTAAATGCTCTCTACTAACAATTTTAGACCGCATTTTTGTTAAATAACCTTCGTCTCCTGCTGGAGCCTCACTAAATAAGTAAGCAGCAATTACAGAGCTTAACATAGCGTCTCCCAAAAATTCTAATCGTTCATAATTAATAGCATTTCCCTTCTGATCTTGTTTGTTAGAAGAGCGATGAGTAAAGGCTTTTTTATAATAATTAAGATTAATTGGGTCGAATCCTAATATCTCTCCTATAGCATCAAAAAAAATCCCGTCTTCTAGAGAACGGGATTTTGAAAATATTTTTCTAATTATACGCATTTATAATTTGTAGTCTAATCTTTTTACTAATACACAAGCATTATGGCCACCAAAACCAAAGGTATTGCTCATCAAAACATTCATTTCTCTTTTTTGTGCAACATTAAAAGTAAAATTTAATTTAGAATTAATGTTTTCATCATCAGTAAAATGATTGATTGTTGGAGGAATAATTCCGTATTTAATTGATAAAATCGAAGATATTGTTTCAATAGCTCCTGCAGCACCAAGTAAATGTCCTGTCATTGATTTTGTCGAATTCAAATTCATGGTATAGGCATGTTCTCCAAATACATGTTCAATTGCTTTTGATTCCGCTAAATCACCAAGTGGAGTTGAAGTTCCGTGCATGTTTACACCATCAACATCTGTTGGTTTTAATCCTGCATCTCTCAAGCAGTTTAACATAACATTTTTTGCGCCCAAACCTTCTGGATGTGGAGCGGTAATATGATAAGCATCTGCTGACATTCCGCCGCCGCCAATTTCACAATAAATAGTTGCGCCACGGGCAATAGCATGTTCGTATTCTTCAAGTATTAATGCGCCAGCACCTTCGCCTAAAACAAATCCATCTCTTCCTTTGTCCATAGGTCTAGAGGCAGTTTTTGGATCATCATTTCTTGTAGATAAAGCATGCATAGCGTTAAATCCTCCCATTCCGGCGATTGTTACTGCTGCTTCTGAGCCTCCTGTTACCATAACATCAGCATGACCCAATCTTATATAATTGAAAGCGTCTATGATTGCATTTGTTGACGATGCACAAGCAGATACGGTTGCGAAATTAGGACCTCTAAATCCATATTTTATAGAAATATGTCCGCAAGCGATATCGGCAATCATTTTTGGTATGAAAAAAGGGTTGAACTTTGGAGTGCCATCTCCGGCTGCAAAATTAAGAACTTCTATTTGAAAAGTTTCTAATCCACCAATTCCTGAACCCCAAATTACACCAACTCTATCTTTGTCCAATTTTTCTAAATCGAAAGCTGCATCTTGAACTGCTTCGTCAGATGCAACTACTGCATACTGAGCATATCGGTCCATTTTTCGAGCTTCTTTTCTGTCTATAAAGTTTTCAACATTAAAGTTTTTCAACTCACAGGCAAAATGTGTTCTAAATTTAGATGGATCATAATATGTAATTGGTGCTGCTCCACTTACCCCATTAATAAGTCCATTCCAATACTCTTCAATAGTATTTCCAATCGGAGTGAGAGCGCCTAAACCTGTTACAACAACTCGCCTTAATACCATAATTTATTTGTATTTAGTATTTTTAAACAAACAAAACCCATGCTGACTTTCTGTAATTAGATCACAAAGAGCTATGGGTATTAAATTTTAAATATCTTTTTGATTGAAATTCAATCTGGAATTTAATTTTTAAAATAATAACACCCGTTCACAATTAAATAAACGGGTGTTTTTTATTATTTCTTAGCTTCTTCGATGTAAGAAATCGCTTGACCAACAGTAGCAATATTTTCTGCTTGATCGTCTGGAATTTGAATATCGAATTCTTTTTCGAATTCCATAATAAGCTCTACTGTGTCTAATGAGTCAGCTCCTAAATCATTAGTGAAGCTAGCTTCTGTTACAACTTCGTTTTCGTCAACACCTAATTTGTCTACGATAATCGCTTTTACTCTTGATGCAATGTCTGACATAATCTTTAATTTTAAATTTTAATTTGTTGGCAAAAATAAAAAACTTTATTTTAAAACAACTATTTAGTTAATAAATGTGACGACTAATTTATAAAATAATTTTCATAAACACTCATTAATGTTATTTAATATCACTTTTTATTCTTTTTTTTGCATAATTGAAACCAATAAATAGTATGATGAATATAGTGATTTTTGCTTCTGGGTCAGGGTCTAATGCTGAAAATATTATAAAACATTTTATAACTAAAGACACAGGAACGGTTGTTGCCGTTTTTACTAATAATCCAAATGCCAAAGTAATTGAAAGGGCCCAAAAATTAAAAGTTCCGGCTATAGTATTTTCAAAAGAAGATTTTATTGAAGGTGAAGTATTACAAAAAATTAATTCTTTTCAACCTGATTGGATAGTTCTTGCAGGATTTCTTTTAAAATTACCGGAGTCTTTCGTTGCTGCTTTTCCTAATAAAATAATAAACATTCACCCTGCCCTGTTGCCTAAATATGGTGGAAAAGGGATGTATGGTATGCATGTACATAAAGCAATTGTTGAAAATAAAGAGAATGAAACCGGTATAACTATTCATTATGTAAATGAAAATTACGACGAAGGAAATATTATTTTTCAGAAAAAAGTCGCCGTTTTGGTTACCGATACCCCAGAAGTAGTTGCTGAAAAAATCCACGAACTAGAACAACGTTATTTTCCTGAAGTGGTCGAAAAATTGATAACTAACACCTTATAATTTTGAACAATCAACACGATGTTCATATATATACAGATGGCGCTGCCAAAGGAAATCCTGGCCGTGGTGGCTATGGGGTTGTTATGGAATTGGTAGGAACCCCACATAAAAAGGAATTCTACGAAGGTTTTCGTCACACTACTAATAATAGAATGGAATTGCTGGCTGTAATTGTAGGTCTCGAAAAGCTAAAAAATCCCAATATGAAAGTCTTGGTCGTTTCGGATTCAAAATATGTTGTCGATTCTGTAATGAAGCAATGGGTTTTTGGCTGGGAGAAAAAAGGGTTTGCAGGCAAAAAAAATCCGGATTTGTGGAAACGATTTTTGATAATCTACAGAAAACACCAAGTCGATTTCAAATGGATAAAAGGGCACAACAATCATCCGCAAAATGAACGATGCGATGAATTAGCTGTTATGGCTTCTATGCAAAAGGAACTTTCAGAGGACTCTTTTTACGAAAGTACGAGTGGGTAATAATTATATTTGCGTAATTGCTAATTCACTTTTTTTGTATTTATTCGAAATTAAATCTTTGTTAATCGTGCTGTGGATAATTTGGGACAAGGCTTCAATTGTCCTAATTTTTGCATATGGACGATAGTAAATAATGCTCATTTCACGAACCGGAATGGGAGCTTTAAAAAAACTGACCTGTTTTTTTCTTTCGGGGGAAAGGGTGTTGTAATATAACTCTGGAATCAAGGTTAATCCTCCAAATTCGTCAATCATATTTAATAAAGTGTCAAATGAACTTGCTTCAAGTTTTAAATTTTCAACCATTTGTTCTTTTTTCTTTAAAGAGCACAATTTAATAAATTGTTCTCTAAGACAATGACCTTCTTCCAAAAGCCAGATTTTATGATTTCTAATTTCATCGGGTAAAATATAATTTTGAACTGGATCGATGTCGCCATAGACCATTAAAGTTTCATAAAACAAGACGATATCTTCAATTCCGGCGTCATTTAAAGGTGTTGCAACAATTCCCATATCGAGTTGCCCTTCTTTCAGCTGCTTTGTAATGGAGAATGTTGTTAGTTCTGAAATTTCCAGTTTTAAATCAGGATAGTTTTCAAAAATAGGTTTTATGATTTTTGGAAGGAGAGAGTTTGCGATTGTGGGGATGATTCCAATTTTAATTTTTCCTTCAATTTTTCCATTAATTTTTTTGGCATTTTCTTTCAAAAGCTGGCTGTGAAGAACGACTTTTTTTGCATTGTCCACAGTTTCCTTTCCAATTTCTGTTGTTTCGGTTGGATTTTTCTTTCGGTCAAAAATAATTATTTCAAGCTCTTCCTCTAGTTTTTTGACCATTGTGCTCAATGTTGCTTGAGTGACATTGCAATAATCTGCAGCCTTGGTAAAGTTTTTCAATCGATCTACCGCAATTATGTATTCTAATTGTTGGATGTTCATGGTTATAGATGTTGTCTATGACAAATATAGAAAATTTCAGTTATGTCAATATGATTTTTGTGAATATTTTTGCAGCAACAAATAAATAAAAAATAGTTTTATGAAACGAAAAGTACTAGTTTTATCAATGGTAATGGCGGTAACCCAGCTAACTTTTGGTCAAACATTAACAACAAATTCCGGAGCTCCGGTAGGTGATAATCAAAATTCAAAAACGATAGGGCAAGATGGACAAGTCCTTCTTGAAGATATTCATTTGATTGAAAAATTAGCTGCCTTTGACCGCGAACGTATCCCGGAAAGAGTGGTTCATGCTCGTGGAACCGGCGCTTTTGGAGAATTCGTTGCAGTCGCAGATTTTTCGGATGTTACTAAGGCCGATTTTTTAAATAAAG
The DNA here is from genome assembly GCF_004349355.1 of Flavobacterium cellulosilyticum. Classification (GTDB taxonomy): domain Bacteria; phylum Bacteroidota; class Bacteroidia; order Flavobacteriales; family Flavobacteriaceae; genus Flavobacterium; species Flavobacterium cellulosilyticum. The sequence continues at coordinate 933,234 of NZ_SMFK01000001.1, forward strand.
CGGGTAAAAAAACACCATTATTGGTTCGCTTTTCCACAGTAACGCATCAAGCCGGTTCTCCTGAAACCTACCGTGATCCTCGGGGTTTTGCAGTTAAATTTTACACAGAACAAGGAAATTATGATTTAGTAGGAAACAATTTGCCTGTTTTCTTCATCCGCGATGCGATGAAGTTTCCAGATATGGTTCATGCCTTTAAACCTTCTCCAATAACAAATGGCGCTTCTGATCCGAATCGGGTATTTGATTTCTTTTCTAACATACCTGAATCCACTCACATGTTAACCTGGTTATTCTCTGATTATGGAATTCCAGCGAATTTTCGCCAAATGGAAGGCAACGGAGTACATGCTTACAAATGGGTAAATGCGAAAGGCGAAGTTACATATGTAAAATACAAATGGGTTCCACAACAGGAAATGCGTAATTTATCACAAGCAGAAGCCAATGCAATTCAATCTACACAAATTGAACATGCTACTTTGGATTTGCGAAATGAAATTGAAAAAGGGAATTTTCCAAAATGGGATTTGTATGTTCAAATGTTGAAAAAAGAAGATTTTATAGCTTTGGATTTTAATGCCGTTGATCCTACTAAAATTTGGCCTGAAAAAATTGCTAAATTGATCAAAGTGGGAACAATGACTTTGAATCAAAATCCTACTAATTATTTTCAACAAATAGAGCAAGCCGCTTTTTCACCAGCAATTTTGGTTCCGGGAATTGAGCCTTCGGAAGATAAATTATTACAAGGGAGATTGTTTTCGTATTCTGATACACAACGCCATCGTTTAGGAGGGAATTTTCAACAAATTCCAGTAAATATGCCTAAAAATGGAGTAAACACCTATAATGAAAATGGATATATGTCGTTGCGTCCTCAAACTGGTGATGTAAATTATCAGCCATCAACAAATAAACCTGAAGTAAAGGAGGATGCAAAATTCAAATATTCAAAATCAGGATTTGTAACCGTTACAACAGCACAGTCAAAAATTTCGAAACCAAATGATTTTGCTCAAGCGGGTGATTTGTACCGTTCTTTTTCTAAGAAAGATCAAGATGCATTAATATATAATTTATCAGGAGCATTGAAACAGGTAAAAAATAAAGTCGTTGTTGCTAAAATGATTGCTCATTTTTATCAAGCGGATAGAGAATACGGAATGCGTTTAGCAAAAGAGCTTAATATGGATCGGAAAGAATTAGAGTCTTTAATGATGCAATAACGGTTAGTAAACTTAATATAAGGAGCGTTTTTTTGCGCTCCTTTATTTATATTTTTAAAAAATGAAAAAAATAATTTTCACACTATTGATTTTAATTTCTGGTTTTTTGAAGGCACAAAACACAGCTGTTTTTGAAGCGGCAAGAACGAATGATTTAAAAACGATTGAAAATTTTATAAAGGAAGGGAATGATATCAACTTATTAAATTCCTCCGGTTATAGTTTGCTTATTCTGTCCGTTTACAATAATAATTATGAGGTTGCATCGTATTTGATTTCGCAAAAAGCAAATTTAGATATTCAGGATTCTTCCGGTAATTCCGCTTTGATGGGCGCTTGTTTTAAAGGGTATTCTTCCTTAGTAGAATTATTATTAATACATAAAGCAAGTCCAGATTTGGTAAATTATAATAAGGCGAATGCTTTATTTTTTGCAGCAACTTTTGGTCAGGTAAAATGTGTTGAAATTTTGTTAAAATATAAAATTAATACGCACCAAAAGGACATTTTTGGAAAAACGGCCTTGGACTATGCATTGAACCAAGAAAATGACTCCATTGTTTCGTTGTTGAAATAAAGATATTTTGATTTATCTTTAACTTGCGAAAGATAAAAGCTTTTATTACCAGCGGGTAAATTATTAAAAAGCTACCACTTAAATTGGCAAAATTTTACAATTAAGACCCGTTGCAACTCTAAAACTTATAAACTATCTTTGCCGCTTAATTCGAATTTCAAAAAATGAACAAATTATTGATTGTTGGAACTGTTGCTTTCGACGCTATTGAAACTCCTTTTGGGAAAACTGATAAGATTTTAGGTGGAGCGGGCACATATATAGGACTTTCGGCATCTAATTTTAATCTTCAATCTGCAATTGTTTCAGTTGTTGGTGACGATTTTCCACAAGAATATATAGATTTATTGACCGACAGAAATATTGATATTTCAGGTCTTGAAGTAGTTAAAGGAGGAAAAACCTTCTTTTGGAGTGGTTTGTATCACAATGATTTGAATTCTAGAGATACTTTGGCTACAGAATTAAATGTGTTGGCAGATTTTCAGCCAAAAGTGCCACAAAATTTTAAAACTGCCGATGTCGTGATGCTTGGAAATTTGCATCCATTGGTACAAAGCAGTGTTTTAGATCAGATGGATGTTAAACCTAAATTAGTGGTTCTTGACACCATGAATTTTTGGATGGATTGTGCATTGCCTGAATTAATGGAAGTTATCAAGAGAGTAGATGTGATTACTATTAATGACGAAGAAGCGAGACAACTTTCTGGAGAATATTCTCTAGTAAAAGCAGCCGCTAAAATTCAAAAGATGGGTCCTAAATATGTAGTGATCAAAAAAGGAGAACATGGTGCGTTATTGTTTCATGAGAATCAAATATTTTTTGCGCCTGCATTGCCATTAGAAGAAGTTTTTGATCCTACAGGAGCTGGAGACACTTTTGCAGGTGGGTTTGCTGGATTTATTACACAAAGCGAAAACATATCATTCGAAAATATGAAAAACGCCATCATTTATGGTTCTAACTTGGCATCATTTTGTGTTGAGAAATTTGGAACAGAAAGAATGCTTGGACTTGAAAAAGAAGAAATTAACGCGAGATTGAAACAGTTCAAATCGTTAACTCAATTTGATATAGAAATATAATATAAAATACTTGAGCCTCGGAAACGGGGCTTTTTCAATAAAAAAATAATAACTACAACTACAATACGATGAGTGACGCAATTAAACATGAATGTGGCATTGCCCTTTTAAGATTAAAAAAACCATTAGAATTCTACAAAGAAAAATATGGTTCGGCTTTTTATGGAGTGCAAAAAATGTATCTTCTTATGGAAAAGCAGCATAATCGAGGTCAAGATGGAGCAGGTTTTGCAAGTATCAAACTAGATGTAGAACCAGGGGAAAGGTATATAAGCCGAGTTCGTTCGAATGATTCACAACCTATCCAGGATGTATTTGCCCAAATAAACGATAGGATAAACGATGAATTAGCGTCAAATCCGGAATATGTTGATAATGTAGCTTTGCAAAAACACAAAATACCCTACATAGGTGAATTGTTTTTGGGGCATGTTCGTTATGGAACTTTTGGAAAAAACAGCATCGAAAGTGTTCACCCATTTCTACGTCAAAACAATTGGATGCATCGAAATCTGATTTTGGCAGGAAATTTCAATATGACTAATGTAAAAGACCTTTTTCAAAGTCTTGTTGATTTAGGTCAGCATCCAAAAGAAATGGCTGATACAGTTACTGTTATGGAAAAAATAGGGCATTTCTTAGACGATGCCGTCACCGATTTATACCAAGAATGTAAAAATAATGGTTTAACAAAAAGGGAAGCATCGCCAGTAATAGCTGAAAAATTAGATGTTGCAAGGATTTTGGCTAGAGCTTCCAAAAATTTCGATGGAGGATATGCTATGGCAGGACTTCTGGGTCATGGTGATGCTTTTGTTTTTAGAGATCCAGCCGGAATTCGTCCAGCTTATTTTTATGAAGATGATGAAATTGTTGTTGTAGCTTCTGAACGACCTGTGATTCAAACAGTATTTAACATAGATTTTGATAAAGTCCAAGAGTTGAAACCAGGAAACGCATTAATTATCAAAAAAAATGGAACTGTAACGGAACAAGAAATTTTACCTCCAACAGTTAAAAAAGCGTGTTCTTTCGAAAGAATTTATTTCTCTCGAGGAAGTGACGCTGAAATATACCAAGAAAGAAAAAATCTTGGGAAATTAATCTTGCCAGCGGTTTTAGAAGCTATTGAAGACGATACAGATAACACAGTTTTTTCTTATATTCCAAATACTGCAGAAACATCGTTCTACGGATTGGTTGAAGCAGCTCAAGATTTCTTAAATCAAAGAAAGAATAATTATATTCTTGAAAACAGAAAAAAATTAACAAAAGAAAAACTCGAGGAAATCCTGTCGGTTAAAATTAGAACGGAGAAAGTAGCAATCAAAGATGCCAAATTGAGGACTTTTATTACCGAAGACAGCAGTCGTAATGATTTAGTGGCTCACGTTTATGATGTAACTTATGGAGTTATTAAACCAACTGATAATTTGGTGATTATAGACGATAGTATAGTACGCGGAACGACACTTAAAATGAGTATCATCAAAATGATGGATCGTTTGAAACCAAAAAGTATTGTTGTCGTTTCATCTGCGCCGCAAATTCGTTATCCCGACTGTTATGGAATAGACATGGCAAAACTTGAAGGTTTAGTGGCGTTCCAAGCAGCTTTAGAACTACTAAAAGAAAGAAATTTATATCATATAGTCGACGAAGTATACCTCAAATGTAAAAAACAGGAAGACTTACAAGATAACGAAATAATCAATTTTGTAACTGAAATATACGCACCATTCAAACCGCAAGAAGTTTCAGATAAAATAGCCCAGCTTTTGAGTACACCTGAAATCAATGCAGAAGTCAAAATTATTTTCCAAACAGTTGAGAATTTACATATTGCTTGTCCTAAGAATTTAGGGGATTGGTATTTCACCGGAGATTATCCAACTCCTGGAGGAAATCGTGTTGTAAATAAGGCATTTATGAATTTTTATGAAGGAAAAAACGCTAGAGCATATTAAAAATCAGAGATTTAGGTATTTCAACGACTATTTAAGCATTTCAACTATTTTATTTGTCGAAAGGAAATTGTACCTTTATCTTTGACTCACCATAATATTAGTAGGTTAAGTTTATGGTAGATTTGGGGCAAAAAGGGTGAAAGAAATTTCACCTTTTTTATTGGAATAAAGTCAAGAAAAAGAAAATAGATAATAGACTAGTAGATAATAGATGAAAAGGTGATTTATCTATTATCTAAAAGTCGTTTTTTTATTAGAAAAGAAATCAAAAAAAATAGACGAACAAACTTTTCAGTCTATTCGTCTATCATCTAGAAGGTTTTTGCGTTAGACTATTTCTCTAAAGCATATCTTCTAGCTACTTCAGCCCAGTTAATTACATTAAAGAAAGCTTCAATATAATCAGGTCTTCTGTTTTGATAGTTCAAGTAGTAAGCGTGCTCCCAAACATCCATTCCTAAGATTGGAGTTCCACCACATCCTACACCTGGCATTAAAGTATTATCTTGGTTTGGTGTTCCACAAACTTCTAATTTACCGTCTTTTACACAAAGCCAAGCCCATCCAGAGCCAAATTGTGTAGCTCCAGCTTTAGCAAATGCTGCTTTAAATGCATCAAAAGATCCAAAAGCGCTATCAATTGCAGCCGCTAATTCTCCACTAGGTAATCCACCTCCATTTGGAGACATTACTGTCCAGAACAAATTGTGATTATAAAATCCACCGCCGTTGTTACGAACAGCCATGTTTTTCATATCAAGATTTTTCAATATTTCTTCTATACTTTTTCCGTCTAATTCTGTTCCTGCAATAGCAGCATTAACATTAGTTGTATAAGCATTATGATGTTTTGAATGATGGATTTCCATCGTGCGTGCATCAATATGTGGTTCTAGTGCGTCATACGCATAAGGTAATTTTGGTAATTCAAATGCCATAATATAGTTATTTAATGATTTATAAATATTTTATTCAAATTTAAACAATTAACTTTGGAATTGGAAATTCTATTTCGTTATAGTTTTATTAAATTAATTGATAGCTGTTTATTTCGGAGCTATTTCCAGCTTTCCATTGCAATCTTTTCCTGGCTAAAGGAGCCAGAAAAAGGATTTCCACTTCAATCTGGGCTAGAGTATTTGAGCATAAAACAAATCTGAAATAGTTAATCTTCAATCTAAAAGTATTATGCAAAGACCATCATTCTCCATATATGACGCTTCAGCGGGTTCAGGAAAAACCTATGCACTCGTCAAAGAATACCTGAAAATTATCCTTGTTGCCAAAAAAAATGATGTCTATCGTAATATTCTAGCTATTACGTTCACTAATAAAGCGGTTCACGAAATGAAATCCAGGATCGTTGGTAGTTTATCTGAGTTTGCAAAAGACGAGCCTAGCGAAAAAGCCTTAGATTTAATGGAGCATTTGGCAATAGAAACGGAGCTTTCTATCATGCAAATAAAAACCAAATCCCAGCAAATCATCAAGCATATTATTCATAATTATGCCGCTTTTGATATTTCTACTATCGATAAATTTACGCATAAAGTCATTCGGGCCTTTGCTCACGATTTAGGTTTGCCAATGACTTTCGAAGTGACTTTGGATACAGAGAATTTGTTAGTCGAAGCCGTCGACGCCATCATTGCGCAAGCCGGTGAAGATGAAACTTTAACCAAATTGCTTATCGATTTCACGATGGAAAAAACAGACGACGACAAATCTTGGGATATCTCTCGCGAGATTCTAGATACGGGTCGTTTGGTGCTTAATGAAAACAACCGAAATGAAATTACACATTTCCAAAACAAATCCATCACCGAATTTATAGAAATTAAAAGCAAACTCACCAAAGCTTGCAAAGATTTAGAAAAGGAAAATGCTGAATTGGCAGAAAGTGCATTGTCGTTGATTGAGAAAAACGGAATCGATACCAAATCATTTTCTGGCTCTTATTTTCCAAAACATTTAATAAGCATTCAAGAAGGGAAATTCAATCCAAAAAACAAAACGTATCACAAATCTGAAGATATTAAAATCAATAAAACGGCTAAGGACGTAGGTTTGATTGAGAATATAATCCCAGAATTAGTACTAATTCTCGCAAAAATCTATAAGAATTTCGAAAAAAGAGATTTCTACAATGCATTCCTAAAAAACATCACACCATTATCATTGTTGAATACGGTAAGTAACGAATTGGCAAAAATTCAGGAAGAACAAAATGTACTTTCTATAACTGAATTCAACTCCATCATTCACCGTGAAATTCAAAATCAACCAGCGCCTTTTATATATGAACGATTGGGCGAACGCTACCGTCATTTTTTTATTGATGAATTTCAGGATACTTCAGAAATGCAATGGCAAAATTTGATTCCACTTATTGATAATTCCACCTCCAGTGAAATTGATGGAGAGAAAGGCACTTTGATGATTGTGGGCGATCCAAAACAATCTATTTACCGTTGGCGTGGCGGAAAAGCGGAACAATTTATTGAGTTGAGTAAAGACCACAATCCATTTAATAATCCCGATAAAGTTTTAGAGCATTTAGATAAAAATTACCGCAGTTATTCTCAAATTATTGACTTTAATAACGAATTTTTCAAGTTACTGTCCTCTCAATTTGCTAATCTAGATTATAAAGATTTATACGAAAATCACAGTCATCAAAAATCAAATGATAAAACAGGTGGCTATGTAAATATTTCTTTTCTTCCTGTTTTAGATAAAGAGGATTCTATTGATGACGAAGAAGCGTTGGATAAAACAGAATTATATGTTTTGGCAACTTTAAAAACCATTCAAAAAGTTTTAGAACAAGGTTTTGAGTACAAAGACATTGTAATTTTAACTAGAAAACGAGGTCAAGGAATCGCTATTGCTAATTATCTAACAGAGCAGCGTATTCCGCTATTGTCATCAGAAACCTTGATGATTCAAAATGCTACCGAAGTTCGATTTATCATTCATCTATTAAAATACTTAAAAAACAATTCAGATAAAGAATCAAAAGCCAATTTCTTATATTTTTTAGCTCAAAATAAACAAGATAAATTGCCTATACACAATTTTATAGCGCAAGGAATGTTGTATACAGATGAAAAGGATTTCGAGAAATGGTTAGAAAGTTTTGATGTGAATTTATCTTTTCAAAATAGTAGAAAAAAATCATTGTATGAAGCGGTGGAAATCATTGTTTCTAAATTCCTGAACCCCGCTAATAGCAACTCTTATATTCAGTACTTTTTGGATATTGTACTCGAGCGTGACATTCGGAATCAAGCTGGAATATCGGACTTCCTGAATTATTGGGATAAAAATTCAGAAAAATTCAGTATTCCATCACCCGAAGGGAACAATGCTGTTCGGATAATGACTATTCATAAATCGAAAGGATTGGAATTTCCTGTTGTTATTATGCCATTTGCAGATGAAGATTATAGCCGCAGCCCCAAAAATAAATTGTGGATTACCACTGAAAAGGATGATTTTGGGTTGTCAAAAGTTTTAATTGACAATAATAAAGCGGTTGAAGGATTTGGTGCGAATGCAAAACTGGTTTATGATCAAAAAGTACAGGAAGAATTATTAGACAATATTAATGTTTTGTATGTGGCACTAACTCGTGCAGAAGAGCAATTATATGTCATTTCTCAATCATTGATTCCTAATAAAAAAACGGGAGAATATCCAAATAATATGGCATCGTTTTTTGTTAATTACTTGATAAATAAAAATCTGCACGATGAAAACACATTGGAATATGAATTTGGAAATCCAGTAAAACAGTCGATAGGTAAAAAACATGTAGATACATCGAAAACTATTCCTTTGGTTTCAGAAATTTTAAATCCCAAAAATATTAAAATTGCTCAAAAAGAATCTTTAATGTGGGGAACGCATCAGCAAGAAGCTATAGAATATGGGAATGTTATTCACGAAATATTGTCTTTTGTAAAAACACAAAAAGATATTGATTTAGCTATTATAAAAGCAATTGAAAATGGTTTAATTACGATTAGTCAAAAAGAATTGGTTTTTAAAACGATTAGTGAAATTGTTAACCATGTGTCGCTTTCGGATTATTTTGCAGAAGGGAATGAGGTTTTGAACGAGCAAACAATTATTCAAAAAGAAAATAAAACAATAAAACCAGATCGTATGGTTTTGACTAAGAGCAAGGAAGTTTTATTGTTAGATTATAAAACAGGATTTCATAATGCTAAATATCAATTGCAATTAGAAAATTATCAAAATGCAATCGAAAATATGGGATACAAAGTGACAAGCAAAGCACTAATCTATATAGGAAAGGAAATTGAAATAGTAAATTTGTAAAGACTTTGTGTTTTGCTATTTATGGTATTAACTATTAATAAATTGAATTATGTATTCAAAAATTAAAGAATATTTGAAAGAAGAACTTCAAGCTATTGAAGATAATGGAATTTTTAAAAAAGAAAGAATAATCACTTCGTCACAAGGAGCGGAAATTACTGTTAATGGAGAGACGGTTTTGAATTTTTGTGCCAATAATTATTTGGGATTGTCATCTCACCCAGAAGTAATCCAAGCGGCCAAAGATACGATGGATACACATGGTTTTGGAATGTCTTCAGTCCGTTTTATTTGTGGAACGCAAGACATTCACAAGATATTAGAGGATAAAATATCGGATTTCTACGGAACTGAAGATACGATTTTATATGCGGCCGCTTTTGATGCCAATGGTGGCGTTTTCGAGCCGTTATTAAATGAAAATGATGCTATTATATCGGATAGTTTGAATCATGCTTCAATTATTGATGGGGTTCGACTATGTAAAGCTTCACGATATCGCTATGAAAATAGCAATATGGAAGATTTGGAGCAACAATTAATCAAAGCCAATGAGGCTGGAGCGCGTTTTAAACTAATTGTTACTGACGGAGTCTTCTCAATGGATGGTATTGTAGCTCCTTTGGACAAAATATGTGATTTAGCGGACAAATATGATGCGATGGTAATGGTTGATGAATGTCACGCAGCAGGATTTATTGGAGCAACTGGAAAAGGAACACTTGAGGCAAAAGGAGTAATGGGAAGAGTTGATATAATCACTGGAACACTTGGGAAAGCACTTGGCGGAGCGATGGGAGGTTATACTACTGCCAAAAAAGAAATTATTGAATTGTTACGACAACGTTCTAGACCTTATTTGTTTTCTAATTCCTTGGCGCCTGCAATTGTTGGTGCTTCAATCAAAGTCTTTGAATTATTGGAAAAAGACACCTCATTAAGGGATAAACTGGAATGGAATACTAATTATTTTAAAGTTGGAATGAAAAAAGCGGGTTTTGATGTTGTAGATGGCGATTCAGCTATAGTTCCCGTTATGCTATACGATGCTAAATTGGCTCAAATAATGGCAGATGAATTACTAAAAAAGGGAATTTATGTGATTGGTTTCTTTTTTCCTGTGGTTCCAAAAAATAAAGCGAGAATAAGAGTTCAGTTGTCAGCTTCTCATACTCAAGAACATCTTGATAATGCGATTAATGCTTTTATTCAAGTTGGAAAGAATCTAAATGTTATATAATTCACATTTATAAGTGTTTTTTTTAACTTTTTATTATGTAGTTAAAAAATTACGGATTACTTTTGTTTAAAATTAACTAAATATTAACTAAACTTATTTAAGTATGAAACATCTTAACAAACTTTTACTTGCCGTAGTGATGGTGATGGCTATAAGCTCTCATGCACAGAACAGCAACAATCCTTGGGCACTTTCTTTTGGTGTTAATGCAGTTGACACTAGAGCAACAGCTGGAGGTGGGCAATCTGACTTTATTAATGCTGTTTCACAGCCATTTAATGTAAAAGAAAACTGGAATATTCTACCATCTGTATCTTACTTAAGTGTTGCAAGATCAGTTGGGGAAAATTTTTCTGTTGGACTTCAAGGGTCTATTAATAAAATTAATAAATTTGTAACTTATAATCCAATTGCTCCTGGACATAATAGTTCGGGCTATGTAGTAACTAATCCTGGAGATTTAATGTATTATGGTATTGACGGAAGCGTTAAATACAGCTTAATGAGTTTAATTAAATCTAAAGTAATTGATCCTTCCTTGCATTTAGGCGGAGGTTATACTTTTTTTGGAGATAATAGTTTTGGTACCGTTAATGGTGGTGTTGGATTAACATTTTGGTTTAGTGAAAATGTTGGTTTATCATTAGAAACGACTGTTAAAAAATCTTTTGGAGATAGAAATATAATGGGTAATATTAGTACTCCAGTTGCTCCTTCTCATTTACAGCATACTGCTGGTATTACTTTCCAATTTGGAGGTAAAGATACTGATGGAGATGGAATATATGACAAAGATGATGCTTGTCCAGAAGTTAAAGGTTTAAAACAATTCAATGGTTGTCCTGATACTGATGGAGATGGAATTATTGACGGTAGCGATGCTTGTCCAGATGTATTTGGTTTAGCTGCTCTAAACGGCTGTCCTGATACTGATGGAGATGGAATAGCTGATAAAGATGATGCTTGTCCAGATGTTAAAGGTTTAGCTGCTTTCAAAGGTTGTCCTGATACTGATGGAGACGGAATTGCAGATAAAGATGACAAATGTCCTACTGTAGCTGGTCCTAAATCTAATGATGGATGTCCAGTTTTAGATGCTGACAAAGATGGAGTGGCTGATAAAGATGACGATTGTCCTACTGTAGCTGGTCCTGCTAGTAATAGAGGGTGTCCTGAAGTAACTGTTGAAGTATTGAAACAATTAAACGAGTATGGTAAAACAATTTTGTTTGATTCTGGAAAATCTTCTTTCAAAAGCCAATCTTTCACAGTTTTACAATCTATTACGTCAATCTTGAAAGAATATCCTAATACAACCTTTATGATTGAAGGACATACAGATAGCGATGGTTCTAATGAATTAAACCAAACATTATCACAAGACAGAGCACATGCCGTTAAAAATTACTTAATTGAAAATGGTATTGCTGCGAATAGATTAGAGCATACAGGATATGGTGAAACTAAACCAATTGATACTAATAAAACTGCTAAAGGAAAAGCGAACAACAGAAGAGTTGAAGTGTCTTTAATTAAAAAATAATTTCTTCTATATTGTATTTTAAAAATTAGAAAACGTCTCGATTTATCGAGGCGTTTTTGTTTGTTTTACATTTTATAAAAGTAAGCTTATGGGTTTAGTACTCGATCACGGAGTCTGATAAAGTTGATTTTTTTACTTTTCTTATTGAACTGTTATAGTTTAATTGCGTTCTTTTTACTTTTTCTTAAAATTATGATTTGCTAATTAAACCAGGTTTTTTTGTTATATATATTCATTAATTAAGAATTAGGTTTAATTCTTCTTATCATATAAAACAAATAAATGCAAATTTAAGATTACATTTTTTTTATTAGTAAAAATAGTGCTATTTTTGTCGAAAAATATAAACTGGTTTTCATTTTAGTTATATAATTTAATTGGATTCAGTTGGGGAAACAAAATAATTATTTTGTTTCATATATTTTTTTGCTTCAAAATTTTAATAATAATAACTTTAAAAAAAAACTAAATTAAGTATGAAACATCTTGACAAATTTTTATTTGCAGTGATAATGGTGATAGCGATGAGCTCTCATGCACAGAACAGCAACAACCCATGGGCACTTTCATTTGGTGTTAATGCAATTGACACTAGAGCTACTGCTGGTGGCGGAACGAGCAAAGTAAATACATTTTTTTCTCAACCATTAAATGTGAATGAAAATTGGAATATACTTCCATCTGTATCTTATCTTAGCATTGCAAGATCAGTAGGAGATAATTTTTCTGTTGGATTGCAAGGGTCTATTAATAAAATTGACAAATTAGTATCTTATAAAGGTGCGGCTGGATATGTAGTAACTAATCCAGGAGATTTAATGTATTATGGTATTGATGCCAATATTAAATACAGTTTTATGAGTTTAATCAAATCTAAAGTTATCGATCCATCGCTACGTATTGGTGGAGGTTATACTTTTTGGGGGGATGATAGTTTTGGAACTATTAATCCAGGAGCTGGTTTAACGTTTTGGTTTAGCGAAAATGTTGGTTTAGCGTTTGAAACTACATACAAAAGGACTTTTGATGATGGTGCTCGTTCACATTTACAACATACTGCTGGTATTACTTTCCAATTTGGAGGTAAAGATACTGATGGAGATGGAATTTATGACAAAGATGATGCTTGTCCAGAAGTTAAAGGTTTGAAACAATTCAATGGTTGTCCTGATACTGACGGAGATGGAATTATTGACGGTAGTGATGCTTGTCCAGATGTATTTGGTTTAGCTGCTTTAAACGGTTGTCCTGATACTGATGGAGATGGAATTGCTGATAAAGATGATGCTTGTCCAGATGTTAAAGGTTTAGCCGCATTCAAAGGATGTCCTGATAATGATGGAGATGGAATTACTGATAAAGAAGACAAATGTCCTACGGTAGCTGGTCCTAAATCTAATGGTGGATGTCCAATAATTGATACTGACAAAGACGGAGTAGCTGATAAAGATGACGATTGCCCTACAGTTGCTGGTCCTGCTAGTAATAGAGGGTGTCCTGAAGTAACTGCTGAAGTATTATCTAGTATTAAAATGGAAGCTAGGTCAATTTACTTTAATTCGGGTAAATCAACTTTTAAATCAACTGATGTTCCTGCTAGATTGGATGCAATTTCTTCAATTGTAGGCAAATATCCAACTGCAAGTTTTATTATCGAAGGTCATACAGATAGTGATGGTTCCGATTCTTATAACCAAAAACTTTCTGAAGATAGAGCTAATGCAGTAAAAGAGGCTTTAATTGCTAGAGGTATTAGTGCTTCTAAATTAACTACAATTGGTTATGGTGAATCAAAACCGATCGCTACTAATAAAACTGCTGCTGGTAAAGCACAAAACAGAAGAACAGAAGTGTCTTTAAAAAATTAATACACTTTTTTAAATAATACAGAAAGCGCCTCGATAAATCGAGGCGCTTTTTTTATTCATAAAATAGTATTAATTTTAAAAAAAAACATAAAAAATATTTTTTTTTAAGTTAAGGATCCTAGAAGTGATTAAATAGGAAGGTTTTGAGGAAGTAGAATATTTGTTTTTTACTTCATAAGAGTTTATTTTTTTTGCTTTAAAAATTAAAATTTTATTATAAGATGACTAAATTAAGTATGAAGCAACTAGGCAAATTATTACTTGCTTTACTATTGATGTTGACATTGAGTTCCCATGCACAGGTCAACAATAATTCATGGGCACTTTCTTTTGGTTTTAATGTTGTTGACTCAAGAGCAACTGCAGGAGGAAGTTCCTCTTTTATAAATAATACATTTTCTCAGCCTTTTAATTTAAAAGAATACTGGAATGTGCATCCTTCGGCAATTTATCTTAAAATTGCAAGGTCAGTAGGAAATAATTTGACTGTCGACTTTCAAGGGTCTTATAATAACATCGTCAAATTAGTAACTTATAATTCTAGTGCCTCTGTTCAAAACGGTAAAGAATATATTGTAACAAATCCTGGGAATTTAAAGTATTATGGTTTTGACGGAAGTTTTAAGTATAGTTTAATGAATTTCATTAAATCTAAAGTAATTGATCCCTCTTTGCATTTAGGCGGAGGTTATACTTCTTGGGGAGACAATAGTTTTGCTACTCTTAATGGTGGTGCTGGATTAACTTTTTGGCTTAATGGAAATATCGGTTTAGCATTTGATACTACATTCAAAAAAGCTTTTGACGATAGTAATCGTTCACATTTACTACATACTGCAGGTCTTACGTATAATTTTGGAGGTAATGATAAAGACAAAGATGGAGTTTATGATAATGAAGATGCATGTCCTAATATTAAAGGATTAAAACAGTTCAAGGGTTGTCCAGATTCTGATGGAGATGGGATTTCTGATAGTAGTGATGCATGTTCCGATGTATTTGGGTTGGCTTCATTGAGCGGCTGTCCTGATGCTGATGGCGATGGTGTTGCAGATAAAGATGATGAATGTCCAGATACTAAAGGATTGAGTGCTTATAGAGGTTGTCCAGATAGAGACGGTGATGGAATTATTGATAAAGAGGATAAATGTCCTACTGTAACGGGACTTAAAGCGAATAGAGGATGTCCGTTGATAGATTCAGACAATGATGGTGTAGATGATGAAGATGATGCTTGTCCTACAGTTGCTGGTCCTGAGAATAATAAAGGATGTCCAGAAGTATCTGATGAAGCAATAAATAGCATTAGAACTGAAGCTAATTCAATTTACTTTAATTCAGGTAAAACAACATTCAAATCAGCGAATGTTTCTGCAAGACTGGATGTAATTGCAGTAATCATAAGTAAATACCCAAATGCAAGTTTTACAATTGAGGGTCATACGGATAATGAAGGTTCAGCCGAAAGCAATCAAATACTTTCTGAAGAAAGAGCTAATGTTGTTAAGGAAGCTTTAATAGCAAGAGGCGTTAGTGCTTCTAAATTAACTGCCATTGGATATGGAGCTTCAAAACCTATTGCAACAAATACAACCGCTGCCGGTAAAGCAGAAAACAGAAGAACAGAAGTTATTTTAAACAAATAAATTCTTTTAATTAATTCGAAAAACCTCGATTTATCATGGTTTTTTTTTATTTTTATAAAATGACTGACATTTCTTTTTTAGACAAACTTGCATCAATATTAATTGATAAATATTCAGATCAACTTTCGAAAACTATTGTTGTTTTACCAAACAAGCGGGCTAAAATATTTCTTATTGAAGCACTAAAAAAGCAAGTTTCTAACACTGTTTTATCTCCTGAAATTATCAGTATCGAAGAGTTTATTCAGGAAATTGCCGGAATTCGTTCCGTAGATCCCATAGAATTATTGTTTGAGTTCTATGAAGTTTATTTGTTAATTACGGAAAAGTCAAGTCAGCAATCATTTGAGTTATTTGCTAATTGGGCTAAAACATTACTTCAGGATTTCAATGAAATCGATCGTTACTTATTAAATCCATCACATGTACTTTCCTATTTAAAAGACATCGAGGATATAAAAAAATGGGGAATAGAAGTAGAAAACAAAACCCAATTACTAGAAAATTACATTGATTTCTGGAAACTTTTGCCTAATTATTATCAATCACTTTATTCTCACTTACTAAATAAAGGAATTGGTTACCAAGGATTGATTTATCGTGAAGCGGTACACAATCTCAATTATTTTACAGATACTATAAAAGAGAAGAAATTTGTATTTGGTGGTTTTAACGCATTGAATGCATCTGAAGAAAAAATAATCCAACATCTTATTGCTAGTGACCAAGCCAAAGTATATTGGGATGTTGATCAAACGTTTCTAAACGACCCTTTTCACGATGCAGGTTTATTTGTTCGTAGATTCAAACAAAATTGGAAACACTACAAATCAAATCCTTTTGAATGGATCGTGGATGATTTTTCAGAAACTAAAAATATTCAGATTATTGGCACACCAAAGTCAATTGGTCAAACTAAAATTGCGGGAAGTATTATCGAAAATATCATAAAAGATAATCCAAGTGCAACATTAGACAAAGTCGCAGTAGTTCTTGGAGAGGAAAACTTGTTGGTTCCTTTATTGTATTCTTTACCATCAACAGTTGGTGCTTTGAATGTTACAATGGGTTATTCAAGCAAGAACAACCCAGCGCAGATTTTAATTGCCAAATTGTTCAAAATGCACACCAATGCCTTGTCCAGAAACGCCAAAAGCTATGTGTTGTATTACAAAGATGTTTTGGATATTTTAACACATCCTTTAGTTGAACCCTATGCAAATACAGCTGTATTAGTTACGGTTATCAATACCAATAATTATACGTTCATTACGCATCACAAATTGATGGATTTGAATCCAAATCCGAGTGATTTGTTTCTTTTACTTTTCCAAAAATGGGAAGATGGATCGATACCGGTTTTAGAAACCATTTCAAAATTGCTATTAAAGATTAAAAGTAATTTAAGTAATGACAACGACGAGGAAAAGATTACAAAAGCCTTTGTTTATTCTATTTTCAAGACAATTAACAAACTGATTAATTATTACTCAAAGCACACTCATATTGATAAAATTGAGACGCTTTATGCGATTTATAAACAAGTCATTGATTTGGCCGAAGTATCATTTGAAGGGGAACCCTTGAATGGTTTGCAAATTATGGGTGTTTTAGAAAGCCGTGTTTTAGATTTTGATACTGTTATCATTACTTCGATGAATGAAGGGAAATTACCTGCAGGAAAATCACAAAATTCATTTATTCCGTACGATGTAAAAAGGGAGTTGGGTTTGCCCACTTTCAAAGAAAAAGACGCCATTTACACCTATCACTTTTACCATTTATTACAACGGGCCAAAAACATTTACTTGATTTACAATACCGAAAGTGAAGGTTTAGATGCGGGCGAAAAAAGTCGTTTCATCACGCAATTAGAAGTTGAAAGACAGCCAAAACACAATCTTACACACGAAATCTACAATGCTGTTCTCCCAGAAACAGCTTACCAACCTATGGTAGTTCCAAAATCGGAATTGGTGATGGCTCGATTGAAGGAGATTTCAGAAAAAGGATTTTCCCCTTCGGCCTTGACGAGTTATATTAGAAATCCGATACAGTTCTATTTCCAAAAGATTTTGCGCATCAGCGAAGTGGAAGAAGTCGAGGAAAATATTGCATTGAATACTTTAGGAACTATTATTCACGAAACTTTAGAAGCTTTATACACGCCTTTTATTGGAAAATTTTTGACTGAAAATGATATTTTAAGTTGCTTTAAACTTTTGGATGAAGAAGTATTGAAACAATTCAAGTTGGTTTACAAAGAGGGTGAAATCAAAAAAGGGCGGAATCTTTTGGCTTTTGAAGTAGCGAAGCGCAATGTTTCTAATTTTTTGAAAGTAGAATTAGAAACTATTAAAGAAGGAGATGCAATTAAGATTATCGCATTAGAACAAACATTTGAACGAAAATTAGAACATCCAAGTTTACCGTTTCCTGTATTGATTAAGGGAAATGTTGACAGAATTGAAGAGCGTAACGGAGTGATTCGAATTATCGATTATAAAACGGGTAAGGTTGAAAAATCGAGTGTCACTTTAAAATCATGGAAAGGATTAACCGAAGATATTAAAAACGATAAAATTATTCAAGTGCTAGCGTATGCATTCATGTATGAAGAACACGCAAATTCGAAGCCGATTGAAGCTGGAATTATTTCTTTCAAAAATTTAAAATCAGGTTTTTTGGCTTTTAATTTTAAAGAGGGCAAAGAAGAAGGCACGACAATTGACACCAAAATTCTAACCAATTATTTAGATGAAATGGTGTTGATGTTGATTGAAATTCTGGATGAAACCATTCCTTTTGAAGAGAAAGTTTAAGTTCCCTTAATAAATCCTAACAATGCTTTTTTTAATTCTTCTCGATTTTCAATGTGGCTCATATGTCCATCAGGAAAAGTAACAAGCTTTACACTGGTGTTTTCTATTTGTTTTAGTGAATCTTTGTATAATAAAGCGGGATCTTTTTCTCCTAAAATCAGTAAAAGTGGAAAAGAGGAAGTTTGTAATTGAGTCTATCTGTCTTTTCTTATTTTCATTCCCTTGAGTGAGGCAACAACTCCTTGTAATGGTGTTTTCAACGCTTCTTTCTTTACTTTTTCGATTTCATCCGCTAGTCTTCCTCGATTGCAGGGATTGATTAAATTAGCAATAGAAAGTCTGACAAAACCGGCATAATCTTTCTTTACGGCTTTTATGGCGCGATCACGATTTGTTTTTCGCTGCTCGCTGTCGGCTTTTGAAGTTGAATTCATCAAAACCAAGCCTTTTATCATTATAGGAAACATTTCGGCGAAAGCCAAAGCCACATAACCTCCCTTGGAATGCCCGACGAAAACCGCTTTTCGGATGCGTAATTTAAAGCAGGAATACAACCTGCAATACCACTTTTCATGCCTTCCTTTACCATGGCGGTATTCCATACTAAAAACATGGGTGCTTAAATAATTGGGTGCTTTATATTTAAAAGTTGTGTAAGTTTGGTTTCCCTTGATATTATTATATATGCCGCTTACTTACATCTAATCTAAATTATTTTAAATTTAAAAATACATTTTTATGGTATGATCAATTTCTGAAAGATTTAATGAGATATATATATAAATTACACTTTAGTAGTAAAATATTTAATTCGAAACATAATATTAAATATATTTGTTTTTAAAATTAAACAATTTAAAATTGTTTAACTAAAATCTCTCCTGTTTAATGTTTAACAAAACACCTGAAAACCCTCCGAAAATAAAACCTTACAATGGTAACGATTCTATTTTGTGGTCAGTAATGATACCCGTTTACAATTGTTTTAATTACATTGAAATCACATTAAACAGCGTTCTTCAACAAGCCCCTAGTAGCGAATTAATGCAAATTGAAGTTATTGATGATTGCAGTACCGATGGTGACGTTGAAAAACTAGTTAATGAGGTTGGAAAAGGTCGAATTACATATTACAGGCAACAAGAAAATGTTGGGAGTTTAAGGAATTTTGAAACGTGTATAAATCGTTCCAAAGGAAAATATATACACCTTTTACATGGGGACGATAAAATAGATTTTGGGTTCTATAATGAAATAGAAACTTTATTTCACAATTTCCCACAAGCTGGGGCTGCTTTTACTAATTTTAAATATATTGATAGCAAGAATAAATTAGTTGACATTAAAAACAAAAAAATTCTTGATTCTCCAGGTGAGATACATAATTTTATTGATATGATTGCTGTACAACAATTAATACAACCACCAGCAATTGTTGTGAAGCGCACTACATACGAGACTTTAGGCAGTTTTTTTGCCGTTCATTATGGTGAAGATTGGGAAATGTGGACCAGAATAGCATCAAAATTTCCAATGGCTTACTCACCTAAATATCTAGCTTTTTATAGAGTTAATCACGGTATAGGAATAAGCCATAACAGTTTTATTAGTGGCCAAAATGTTATGGATATGAAAAAGGTTATCAACATCATAAAAAATTATATACCAGTTAATAAACAATCCAAAATAGAAAAAGCATCCTTAAAATATTATGCAAAATATTGTGCTAAAGTTGCTAATAGTTTACTACTTGATAACAAAGATGCTGCATTTAGGCAAATTAGGGGTGCTTGGAGTATAAGTAAGGATTATAAAACGCTTTTGTGGATAGTTCGATTTTATTCTATGTACATTTTAAGATATAAGCAAATTGAAAATTTATGGTACAGCACTAAAAAGAATGTGTCTAAGATAAAATTAAATAATTTTTGATAATGAGTAAAAAAGAAATTGATCATGAATTATTAAATTGGGAATGGGAAATTAAACCAGAAACATCGTGGTGGAACCTTAATTTTAAGGAACTTGTATCTTATAAAGATTTAATACTTCAATTAGCAAGAAAAGAATTTCTTGGTTTATATCAACAAACTTTATTAGGTCCTTTTTGGGCGTTACTCCAACCTTTGCTTACGGTAATTACCTATGTGATTGTATTTAATCGTGTTATTGGAATTTCTACGGGTAGTGTACCGCCTTTTTTATTTAATCTTATTGGTATTACACTTTGGAATCTTTTTTCAGAAATGTTTTTACAAACCTCAAAAACCTTTTCCCTAAATGTTGAAATTTTTTCTAAAGTATATTTTCCCAGAATTATAGTTGCCATTTCTACTCTTTGGCTTCAATTGATATTATTTAGTATTCAGCTTCTTTTATTGTTTGCTACATATTTATACTTTTCTATAATAGGTGATTTACATTTCGATATTTCTAGAATCTTTTTAATTTTCCCTATAATAGTAATAACAACAGGTATTGGGTTTGGTGGCGGTTTAATTTTCTCGGTACTTACAGCAAAATACAGAGATCTTACAGCTTTAATCCAACTTATTATACGATTGCTAATGTTTGTGTGCCCAATATTTTACACATTAAGTATGGTGCCTGAAAACATGCAGTGGTTGGTAATTATTAATCCGTTGTCATCACTCTTTGAATATTTTAGATTTGCATTTTTAGGAACTGGTACTTTAAACACATTCTTACTAATGTATAGTGCCGTTTTTATGGTAATTATTGGATGTTTTGGAATTATGCTATTTAATAAAATGAGTGATAAATTAATAGATATTTTATAAAAAAAATATGTCGGATATTGTAATACAGGCTGAAAATATTTCAAAAATGTACCAACTTGGAAGTATAGGTTCGGGGTCTTTACGTCGTGATATGCAATATTGGTGGGAACGCGAAATTCTTAAAAGGGAGAACCCAAATCAATATATCAATGGAAGTAACAAGATTGATAACGCCGATATGATCTGGGCACTCAAAAATGTTAATTTTGAATTAAAACAAGGTGAAGCATTAGGAATCATTGGAAGCAATGGGGCTGGAAAATCGACCTTATTAAAAGTGATATCTAGAATTATTAAACCTACTGAAGGTATTGTTCGTGGTCGTGGTCGTATAAGTAGTCTATTGGAGGTTGGAACCGGCTTTCACCCTGAACTTACTGGTAGAGAGAATATTTTTATTAGCGGTCTTATATTGGGAATGAAAAAAACTGAAATATTTGCAAAGTTTGATGAAATAGTTGATTTTTCAGGTGTTGAAGCATTTATTGATACACCCGTAAAAAGATATTCCTCTGGTATGTATGTTCGTTTAGCCTTTGCTGTTGCAGCACATTTAGAGCCAGATATTCTCATTGTTGATGAAGTTTTGGCTGTCGGCGATGCTGATTTTCAAAAAAAATGCCTCGGAAAAATGAACGATGCGACCAGCAAAAGTGGTCGTACAGTCATATTTGTGAGTCATAATTTGCAAGCAGTAAATAATCTTTGCACAAAAGCCTTATGGTTAGATAAAGGAAGTATTCGTTCAAAAGGAAATACCAAAACAGTTATCAATGATTATTTAAACACATTGCACAAAAAAGGTTGGGTAAAGAAATATCCCACCCTTAATGAAGCACCGGGTAATGATTTTATAAGAGTCATGTATGTAGAACTTATCGCTGGTCTTAAAGATCCCAATGATGTTGTGGATATTAGAACTCCACTAACAGTGAAGTTTAGATTTTATAATGCCAGTGATAATATAGTGCTATCTACCGATTTGTTACTGTTTACATTAGCTGGTGAATGCATATTCGACATTCCTTCAAAACCAGCTAGCTATAAAAAGGGTATCATTGAAGGAGAATGTAAAATTCCGGGAAACTTTCTGAATGATGGATCTTATTATTTTACATTATATTTTGCAAAAGATACTTCGTCTGAACTATTTTCATATGAAGAATGTTTGATGTTTGATATTGCAGATTATCGTGATAGTATTAACTGGTATGACAAGTGGTGGGGGTATGTACGACCAGATTTTCCATTGTTATTAAACCCTGTAGAAAATGATTTAAAAAACTTATAATAGTGCAAAGAATACCTACATCACCTCCAAATATTTCTCCAATAGAGGATGATTTACACCGTCCTCTGTGGTCGGTGATGATTCCAGCATATAACTGTTCCCAATATCTGTCCGAAACTATACAAAGCGTGTTGCAACAAGATATGGGAATAGATTTAATGCAAATAGAAGTAATAGATGATTGTAGTACAGATAGTCATGTTGAAGAATTGGTGAGAAAAGTGGGGAAAGGCCGTGTAAGCTATTTTAGCCAGAAACAAAACGTTGGTAGTCTTAGAAATTTTGAAACCTGCATTAATAGATCTAGAGGAAAATATATTCATTTATTGCATGGAGATGATCGTGTAAAAACGGGTTATTACACTACAATTACAAATCTTTTTGAAAAGTATCCTACGGCTGGTGCTGCTTATTGCGCATGGAATTACATAACAAGTGAAGGTGATTTTTCCCATGTATCTCGTATTGAGGCAGAGGAAGAAGGAATATTAGAAAATTGGTTATATAAATTAGCTGAACATCCCCGGCTTCAATATGTAACAATTTGCGTAAAACGCGAAGTATACGAAAAATTAGGTAGTTTTTATTTGGTTACTTATGGTGAAGACTGGGAAATGTGGGCAAGAATCGCAAAACAATATCCCACAGCTTACACTCCAAAAGTTTTGGCAGAATATCGCGAGCATAAAAATTCAATTACTTGGCAAAGTTATAGAAATGGTCAAAATATTAAAGATCTAGCTAAAGTAACCTCTGTTATAGTTAGTTATTTGCCAAAAAAAGATCAGCGTAAAATGATTAGGAGATCCAGACAAATTTATATTTATTGGGTTTTAAATGTTGTTTCTGAAAATTGGCAAGCCGAAAAAAATAAAGAAATCGTCTATATCCAAATTAAAACTATTTTTTCTATTTATGTAGACTATTATGTGATAAACAAATCTGCTCGTATTTTGCTTAAAATCTGGAGTTGGCCTATTTTAAAGTACTTCACAAAAACACCTTAATAAAATTAGTACATGTCTAGAGTTTTACCATATCATATTCATCATATACAATTAAATAATGATCAACTCCTTAATATTTCCCCAAAAGTTGGTCTGAGATATTATTATGTTTTCTGGTGGAAAAACATACCACTTGGACAGTTGTTAATTGAAGAAGAAGGTGTTACTAATATTCATACATCAATTTTGGACGCCATATTACCAGCCTTAAAAAAATATAGCATACGGGCAAAATATATAAAAGAGCTTCAAAGCTCATATTTATCTTATAATTATATTGAATTTAATTTACTAATTGAAAAAATTCTTGAAAACTTTTTAAATAAAGAAATTCCTGAAAAAGTCGACATTTCAATCGTTATATGCACCAGAAATAGAAGTGAAAGTTTGAAAAAGTGCTTGGAAAAAATAAATATGCAACTATGTATGCCTACAGAGATATTAGTTATAGACAATGCACCTTCAGATAAAGCGACAAAAGCTGTTGCAAAACAATTTATTAATGTAACTTATCATAAAGAACCTAAACCAGGTTTATCAATTGCACGAAACTTAGGTGCGAAATTAGCCAAGTGCCCAATAATTGCTTATACAGATGATGATGTTGAAGTTGATAAATTATGGACTTACAATATTTGGAATGCATTTAATAATGAAGAGATTGATGCATTAACAGGTCTTGTAATAGCATCTTCACTTGAAACTGAAAGTCAACAAATATTTGAAAAACATTGGGGATTTAACAAAGGTTATGAAGATATTTATTTTAACTTAAATTATATTCAAAATTCTAAAGGTATTCCAAGAGTATGGGAAATTGGAGCTGGAGCAAACATGGCATTTAAAAAAGAAGTAATATCTAAAATGAATTATTTTGATGAACGCCAAGGCGCAGGGGCCTCCGGTTGTAGTGAAGATTCAGAACTATGGCTCAAAATGCTTATTAATGGGTATAAAATTCAATATAATCCCCGAGCAGTTGTATTTCATGAACATCGTAAAGAAAAAAAGCAGTTAAAAAAACAACTGTATAGTTACATGCGGGGTCATGTGGTATCAATATTATTACAGCATAAGGAAAACAAATTTTTAGGATATAAAAGATATGCCTATCAATTGCCAAACTATTATTTATTATTATTGCGTATGGGTTTTCCAAATTTTAAATTTAGGTATAGCACTTTATTAAGTGAAATAAAAGGCCTTATTTCTGGACTAAAATTTTATGCCTATAATAAGAATAAACCAAGACTTGTTAAAAAATAAACGTAATGAAACCAACATCAAATTCAAAAAAACCTATAGTTTCAGTAATTATTACATGCTATAACCATGGATATTATTTGCCAAAAGCAATTGAAAGTGTTTTAAACCAAACGTATCATAATTTTGAAATAATAGTAATTGATGATGGATCTATAGATAATACAAAAAATGTTTGTTTAAAATATCCATCTGTTAATTATTTTTATCAAGTAAATGCTGGACTTTCGGCTGCAAGGAACAGTGGTATTAAATATTCTTCTGGAGACTATTTAGTGTTTTTGGATGCAGATGATTGGCTTTTAGAAACAGCTTTAGAAAGTAATTTAGATTTACTAATAAAAAAAAATGAAATAGCGTTTGTTTCTGGTGGCCACGAGTTATATTATGAACCTGAAGACAAAACGTGGTTTGTTCAAAAAGAAGTTGATAAAGACACCTATTTAAATCTCTTAGAAGGTAACTTTATTGGTATGCATGCCACTGTACTATATCAACGATGGGTCTTTGACACTTTTAAATTCGACACTTCTTTACCTTATTGTGAAGATTATGATTTATATCTACAAATTACAAGGCAGCACCCAGTAATACACCATACAGGTTTAATTGCAGTGTATCGTTTACATGATAATAATATGTCTTCAAATTATTCCAGAATGATGAAATATGCATTACTTGTAATATCAAATCAAAAAAAACACCTGGTAACTTCCGCCGAAAAGGAATCATTTTTACTTGGAATCGCTTTTTGGAAAAGCTACTATTCTAAAAAAATATATGATCATTTGTGTGCTCAGTTATATTCAACATTATATAATTTTAATAAAGAAGAAATTGAATGTTTGAAGACTAATAGCCCAATGCTCTATGAAAAATTTAATACTAAAAAAAATCAATTCTCAAAAGATAGGATAGTTCTCATGGCTAAAAATGCTGTCAAAAATAAACTCATACCTACAAAAATCTTTGAGTCAATCAAGAAATTATATAAAAAGCAAATTATAGACTCTCCAACCATTGGGAAAATAAATTTAGGTGATTTAGATAGAACAACGCCATTTAGTACTCAATTTGGTTATGATCGTGGAGGACCATTAGACCGGTATTATATAGAAAATTTTCTAGATGAAAATTCCTTTAAAGTTAAAGGAAGAGCGCTCGAAATAGGTGATAACGAATATACCTTAAAATATGGCGGTGACAAACTTACCCAGAGTGATATTTTACATATTGATGAATCTAATAAACAAGCCACATATATTGGAGATTTAAGCAATGCGCCTCACCTACCCTCCAATACCTTCGATTGTATAATATTAACACAAACATTGCATCTAATTTATGATTATAAAGCCGCTATCGAAACATGTTATAGGGTTTTAAAACCTGGTGGAACTTTATTATTAACAGTTCCTGGAATCAGTCATATTGCACAAGATCAATGGAGTAAATATTGGTTGTGGTCTTTTACCGACGCATCAATTCAACGCATATTGCAAGAACATTTCTCCGAAGATAATATTACTATCAAAACTTACGGAAATGTACTTGTTGCTAGTGCCTTTTTATATGGAATGGGTTTGCCAGAACTAAAAAAAGAACAACTAGATTATCATGATCCGCATTATCAAGTAATCATTACGGTTAAGGCCATAAAATAAATATGAAATGATGTTAAATCGGATAAAAAAATATTTAGGTCTATCAGAACCTAAAGCTATTGTTTTAATGTATCATAGGGTATGTAATATTAAAACAGATCCCTGGCAAATGGCTGTTAGTCCTAATAATTTTGAAGAACATATCAAAATGATTACCAAAAGCTTCAAAGTTTTATCACTTACCGACTTAGAGAAACAATTAGGTCAAGGCAAAATAGAACGCAATAGTATTTATGTAACATTTGATGATGCCTACTATGATAATTTCTTATATGCTAAACCTATATTAGAAAAATATCATTGTCCCGCAACTTTCTTTGTGCCTTCGCATTTTATAGACAAACAAGAATTATTTTGGTGGGATGAATTAGAAAGCATCATCCTTTACTTTAGAATTTTACCTGGAAAACTTACAATGAACATCAATGATACTATTCATCATTTTGAGTTTGAAATAGAAAAATTAACCGATGAAATTCAAAAAAAGCATGAATCATGGAATTACCAATTAGAACCGCCAACAAATCGTTGCAAATTATACATTAATATAGCTGAACTTTTAAAACCACTACCCTATGAAAAAATAGTTGCTGCTTTGAATTATATAAAAAAATGGAGCGATTTTACTTCAAATAAATCGGTTGAAAATTTACTAATGAGTTCCAAACATTTAAAACATTTGTCAAATAATAAATTATTCAGTTTAGGAATACACACCAAAACACATCCTGCCTTGGCAAACCATTCATTTGAATTTCAATTAGATGAAATTTATGGATCTAAACAGTATCTCTCAAATATTAACCATTCTGATATTAATACTATAGCATATCCTCATGGCGACTATAATAATGAAACTCTTATAGCTGCTAGGCAAAATGGGGTTGCTTTAGGTTTTACTACCGAAGAGCATATAATTACAAGAAGTTCTTCGCCACTTACCTTAGGCCGTCTTTGGGTGGTTAATTCTGATGAATTAGTGCTCAAAAATAAAATTATTAAAATGCTATAAATACCTAAATTAAATGTTTTGTATCGTAACTTTTTGGCACTTCCCAACCAAATATCATAAACTATTACAAGATGAGCAGCACTTGAAATTGCTCCCCATAACGCTGCTTTTGAGGAGAAGATTTAAACTCCTTTGAAAAACTCTAGCAAAACGGTTTTCAATTCGTCTTGATTTTCAATGTGGCTCATATGTCCGTCGGGGAAAGTAACGAGTTTTGCGGCAGTATTTTCTATTTGTTCCAAAGAATCCTTGTAAACTAAAACAGGGTCTTTTTCTCCCAGAATCAGCATTTTGGGATATGGCGTATGATGCAATAATACTTCTCTATTTTTGCGAATTTTCATTCCTTCGAGTGACGCTACAACTCCTTGCAAAGGCGTTTTCAAGGCTTCTTTCTTTACTTTTTCAATTTCATCCGCTAGCTTTTCTCGATTGTCGGGATTGAATAAATTAGCAATAGAAAGTCTCACAAAACCGGCATAATCTTTCTTTACGGCTTTTATGGCGCGATCACGATTTGTTTTTCGCGCCTCGCTGTCGGCTTTTGAAGTCGAATTCATCAAAACCAATCCTTTTATCATTATAGGAAACATTTCGGCGAAAGCCAAAGCCACATAACCGCCCATTGAATGCCCAACAAGAATCACTTTCCGAATTCGTAATTCTGATAAAACTGCTCGAACAACTTCGGCATTTTCTTCCATCGAATGGACGTATCCCAAGCATTCCGACTCGCCATGACCTAACAAATCAATGGTTATAACTCGGTGTTTTAAACTTAACTCTGGAGCCAAATTCTGCCACATGGATTTGTTTTCCAAAAAACCGTGGAGTAATACAACAGCGCTGCCTTTTCCAGTATCGGAATAGGAGATTTTCGTGTTTTTGTAGAGGATTTGATTCATCGCTGTAAACTTGACACAAAAATAAGGCTAAATTTTTTAAACCATATAAGAAATGTAAGGACATTTAAGTAATATAAATAGTATATTTGAGTAAAGGATTTTAGATATGAATAGACTTGTTATTATTGGAAACGGATTTGATTTAGCTCATGGATTGCCAACCTCTTATAAAGATTTTATTGATGATTATTGGAAGAAAGTAAATAGTTCAAGTTACGATGATGATTTTGTTTCATTTGAAAATATTGGGCAAAATCTTAAATTTTATCACGTTGAGAATTTAAAAGGATTAGCAAATTTTATCATGCAGTATGATGAAAAAATAAAATTTTCAGATGCTGAAATTTATCGTGAACATGGAAACAATAATAGTGGTAAATATCCAAGAGCTCATATACTTAATTATAAAAATGTTTTTTTTAGATTAATAAATCAAAAATCGATTCAGAATTGGGTTGATATTGAAAATGAATATTATAGGGAATTAAAAAAGATTATGAAATCAAAGTGTTTGGACATTTCAAAATCTGAAGATTATTGGTCACAGGAACAAAAAGCACAAGTTGAAAAGTTAAATATTGAATTTGAAGACATTAAAAATCTTTTAGAAAACTACTTGTCAAAAACATTTGATGCGGTTTATAATTTTGAGAATATTATGAATTTGGATATTATTAATCATTTGAATTCAAATCCGAGATATGAAGATTTTTTATTTGAAAAAGAGGATGGGATTTTTTATAATAAAAAAGAAAATTTAAAATTAGGTAATACTCTACTTTTGAGTTTTAATTATACTAAAACAGCTTTAGATTATTCGAATTATCTGTCAAATAAAGGTTTGGATATTAATTACAATTATATTCACGGTAAGACGGGAGTAAAAGAGTTACCAATAATATTTGGCTTTGGTGATGAAATGGATGATGATTATAAAGAATTAGAAAACATTGATGAAAATGAATATCTTAAATATTTTAAATCAATTCAATATTTAGAACATTCTAATTATAAATATTTGTATAATTTTGTTGAAAAGGAACCTTTTCAAGTCTTTGTTTTTGGTCATTCTTGTGGTTTGTCCGATAGAACTTTATTGAGTACTATATTTGAAAATCGTAATTGTTTTTCTTTGAGAGTCTTTTATCATCAGAAAAAAAGTTCAGATAATTACACTGAATTAATTCAAAACATTTCTAGACATTTTGCTGATAAAAAGATGTTAAGGAAAAAAGTTGTTGAGAAAAGACATTGTGAAGCATTGATTAAGTTTATTGCTGAAGAAAACGGCTCACTTTCGTAAACCGTTTATAATTATCTTCTAAAAGTTTTAAAACCGATTATCCCCATCCAATAAATTTCCCAATCCGCCAAGCAAACTACCTTCATCGCGACTGTTTCCGCCAGATTTTGGTGCAGAAGCAATGATTCTATCAGCTAAACGGCTAAAAGGTAGTGATTGTATGTAAACAGTTCCGGGACCTCGAAGTGTGGCGTAAAATAAACCCTCGCCACCAAAAACAGAATTTTTGATTCCGCCAATGAATTCGATGTCGTAATCAACATCTTTGGTAAATCCAATAATACAGCCAGTATCCACTTTCAGAACTTCGCCTGCTTTTAGTTCTTTTTTGGCCATCGTACCTCCAGAATGTACAAATGCCATTCCGTCTCCTTCGATTTTTTGCATGATAAAGCCTTCTCCGCCAAAAAAACCACGGCCTAATTTTTTGGAGAATTCAATTCCTACTGAAACTCCTTTGGCGGCACATAAGAACGAACTTTTTTGGCAAATGAATTTTCCTTGAAATTGGGTTAGATCGATAGGTAGAATTTTTCCGGGATAGGGTGAGGCAAAGGACACTTTACCTTTGGTGTTGTTTTGATTGATAAAAGCAGTCATGAACAAACTTTCACCCGTAAGAACGCGTTTTCCAGCACTGAGAAGTTTGTCGAAAATTCCAGATTGTTGTTGGGAACCATCGCCAAAAACAGTTTGCATTTGGATATTATTGTCCATCATCATGAAGCTTCCTGCTTCGGCAATGACGATTTCTTGTGGATCGAGTTCTATTTCTACGTATTGCATTTCTTCGCCAAATATCTCGTAATCTATTTCGTGTGCTTGCATCTTAATATGAGTTTTATTGTTATTGGTCTATCATTGAATAGTAAAGTTACAAAATTGAACTTAATTTCTAAATTGGATATTTCGCGCAAGGGATAAAAGCGGCATCCTTTTATGGAGCGATAGCGGAATAAAAGATATAGCGGATAGCCCGACCGTGCTGGAGTTTACGGAAGCGGGGATGTGCCATAAAAAAAAACGGCTCACTCTCGTAATCCGTTTCTGTATTCTGCGTTCTGTAATCTGCTATTTGTTCATCAAAGTTTCGATTTCCTCAATTTCAATCGGGATGTTGCGCATTAAATTAAAAGGTTCTCCAGTTTCCTGAACCACCACATTATCTTCTAGTCTAATGCCAAAACCTTCAGCTGGAATGTAGATTCCAGGCTCAACGGTAAAAACCATATTGGCTTGCATGGGTTCGGCTAACTTACCGTAATCGTGTGTGTCCAATCCCATGTGGTGCGAAGTTCCGTGCATGAAGTATTTTTTGTAAGCGGGCCATTCCGGATTTTCGTTTTGAATATCGGCCTTGTCTAGAAGGCCTAAACCCAGTAATTCTGAAGTCATTAATTTACCCACTTCTATATGGTATTGTTTCCAAAGTGTTCCTGGAGTAAGCATTTTGGTAGCGTCGTTTTTAACACGAAGAACTGCATTGTAAACTGCTTTTTGTCTGTCATTATAACGTCCTGAAACGGGAATAGTTCGGGATAAATCACTGGAATAATTGGCATATTCAGCGGCAACATCCATTAGAATCAAATCACCAGCTTTGCATTGTTGGTTATTTTCGATATAATGTAGCACATTTGCATTATTTCCTGAAGCGATAATGGGCGTATAAGCAAAACCTTTGGAACGATTGCGAACGAATTCGTGAATCAATTCGGCTTCGATTTCGTATTCCATCACGTTTGGTTTTACGAAAGAGAGTAATCTTCGAAATCCTTTTTCTGTGATGTTACAGGCATTTTGGATTAAATCCAATTCTTCGGTTTCTTTTACGGAACGTAATCTTTGTAAAATAGGATTGCTTTTGGCTACTGCGTGTGCTGGATATTTGTCTTTCCACCATTTTACAAATCGGGCTTCACGAGTTTCGGTTTCAACAGTGGCGCGATAATGTTCGTTGGTATTAATGTAAATGATCTCACAATAGGTCATTAGTTCAGCTAAAACTTTTTCAAAATCTTGTAGCCAATGCACGGTTTTAATTCCTGAAACTTCAAAGGCGCGGTCTTTGGTTAGTTTTTCGCCTTCCCAAATGGCGATGTGTTCGCTGGTTTCTTTAAGAAACAGCATTTCACGCTGGTTTTCGTATGGAGCGTCAGGGAAAAGTAGTAGAATACTTTCTTCTTGATCCACACCACTTAAATAAAAAATATCTCGGTGTTGGGCAAAAGGTAAAGTGCTATCAGCTGAAACGGGATAAATATCATTAGAGTTAAAAATGGCCAAACTTTTTGGATTTATTTGTGCAGTGAACTTGAAACGGTTTTTTATGAAAAGCTGACTGCCTATTTGATGGTATTTCATTTTAAAGAATGATTATATTTTATTTATATATCAAATTTAGACACTTTAAAATCAATAAAGAAAAAAATAACATTTTAATTTTTGTTTGTTCAAAAAATATATTCAAGTATTTAATAAAGAGTTTTGTTAAGATACAAAAATAGATATATCATAAAAAATACGTATTTATACGTAAATATTAGAATTATACGTATTAATTAATGTTAATATGCTAATATATTGGATTGAAAGATGGACTTGATACCTGATTAAATAGCCGACTTTAGAATAATTATAAATAGTAGCGAAAAGGTTGTAGTTCACTTCTATTTGGTTTATTTTTGCCTAAATTTTATAAATAATTTATTTTCAATACTTATGGCAAAATCTACGTTGTTGAAGTCGTCAATTGCTAAAAAAGTGGCTATGGCGCTTTCTGGGATTTTCTTGATTTCTTTTCTAGCATTGCACTTTTTTATTAATGTGCTTTCAGTTTTTAGTGCAGACGCTTTCAATGAAATGTCTCATTTTATGGGTTATAATCCTATAATTCAGTTTGTAATGCAGCCCATTTTAGTTGCAGGAGTTATTTTTCATTTCATTATGGGATTCGTTTTAGAATTAAAAAACAGAAGTGCTAGACCTGTTGCTTATGTTAAGTACGATGGCGCTGCAAATGCTTCTTGGGCATCAAGAAATATGATTATTTCTGGTTTAGTTGTATTGGCTTTTTTAGGCTTACACATGTACGATTTCTGGTTTCACGAAATAGTGTATAAATATGTAGAAGGAAATGCAATCGAAGAGACAAGATATTATGGTGATTTAGTGGCTAAATTTGAAAATCCAGTGCGTACCGGCTTGTATGTTGTAGCTTTTGTATTATTGGCATTACACCTTTGGCACGGTTTTACATCTTCATTACAATCTGTAGGATTTGATAACAAAATCGGAAAGTCTTTGCATAAAATATGTTATGCTTTTGCAATTGTAGTTCCTTTTGGATTTATTTTTATTGCATTATTTCATCATTTTATTAATAATTAATATCAATCTATAATGAAGTTAGATTCTAAAATACCAGAAGGTCACATTTCACAAAAATGGACTGATTATAAAGACCACTTAAGGTTAGTTGCACCAAACAACCGTCCAAAAATAGATATTATCGTAGTAGGTACAGGATTAGCGGGCGCTTCGGCAGCAGCTTCTTTTGCCGAAATGGGTTACAATGTAAAAGCATTTTGTTACCAAGATTCTCCACGTCGTGCGCACTCAATTGCTGCACAAGGAGGTATCAATGCTGCAAAAAATTATCAAAATGACGGAGATAGTACTTTCCGTTTGTTTTATGACACTATAAAAGGTGGCGATTACAGAGCACGTGAAGCAAACGTACACCGTTTAGCAGAAGTTTCAGGAAACATCATCGACCAATGTGTGGCTCAAGGTGTTCCTTTTGCACGTGATTATGGTGGAATGTTAGACAACCGTTCATTTGGGGGTACACAAGTACAACGTACTTTTTATGCTGCAGGACAAACAGGGCAACAATTATTACTAGGTGCTTATTCTTCTTTATCAAGACAAATCGGTTTAGGAAAAATCGAAATGTTCAACCGACATGAAATGTTGGAATTGGTAAAAGTAGATGGAAAAGCTCGTGGTATCATTGCGCGTAATTTGATAACTGGAGAATTAGAAAGACATTCGGCTCACGCAGTAATTATAGCATCTGGAGGATATGGAAATGTTTATTTCCTTTCAACAAATGCAATGGGTTCAAACGTAACAGCTGGTTGGAAAATTCACAAACAAGGCGCTTATTTTGCTAATCCTTGTTATGTGCAAATTCACCCAACTTGTATTCCAGTTCACGGAACCAACCAATCTAAATTAACCTTGATGTCGGAGTCATTAAGAAACTCTGGACGTATTTGGGTTCCAAAGAAAAAAGAAGATGCAGAAGCGATTCGTGCAGGTAAAATGAAACCAACACAAATTGCCGAAGCAGATAGAGATTACTACTTAGAAAGAAAATATCCTGCTTTTGGAAATCTAGTGCCTCGTGATGTGGCATCTAGAGCTGCAAAAGAAGTTTGTGACGCTGGTTTCGGAATTGAAGCTAACAATACAAACGAAGGAGTTTACCTTGATTTCTCAACAGAGATTCAATCAAAAGGAAAACAAACGGCTTATGCCAAAGGGAATCATAATCCTTCTCAAGAAGAAATTATTTCATTAGGGAAAAAATGGTTGGAAGAAAAATATGGTAACTTGTTTACGATGTACCAAAAGATTACGGATGAGAATCCCTATGAAACTCCAATGAAAATTTATCCAGCAGTTCACTATACTATGGGGGGTGTTTGGGTTGATTATAACTTACAGTCTACTATTCCAGGATGTTTCGTTGCAGGAGAGGCAAACTTCTCTGACCACGGAGCGAATCGTTTAGGAGCTTCGGCTTTGATGCAAGGATTGGCAGATGGATATTTTGTATTGCCTTATACCGTATCTGATTATTTATCTGATGATATTCGTACAGGTAAAATTTCAACTGAGTTACCTGAATTCGTTGCCGCTGAAAAAAATGTTAAAGATTCAATTGATAAGTTCTTATCGAATAATGGAACTAAAACAGTGGATCATTTCCACAAACTTTTAGGTCATATTATGTGGAACAAAGTAGGAATGGGTCGCAATGAAAAGGATTTAACAGCAGCTATCGAAGAAATTGCTGCTTTAAAAGAAGAATTCTACAAAGAAGTATATGTTCCGGGAAGTTCAGATGAATTGAATCCTGAATTAGAAAAAGCACTTCGTGTTGCCGATTTTATCGAATTAGGACAATTGATGGCTATGGATGCTTTGCAACGTAAAGAATCTTGTGGAGGACACTTCCGTGATGAATATCAAGATGCCGAAGGAGAAACACTTCGCGATGATGAAAATTTCAAATTTGTGGGTGCTTGGGAATACAATGGCTACGACATCAAAAATGAAGAACTTCATAAGGAAGAATTGAAATACGAGTTTATTAAAATAGCCGCAAGAAATTATAAATAGTAAAAAGGCAATAGGCAAAAGCCAAAAGGCAATAGTAAGAAACTAGTGGCTAATGGCTTTGCCTAACAACTCAAAAAAAATGAGTGAAATAAAATCGTATAAAGATTTATTGATTTGGCAGAAAGGAATTGATATTGTCTGTATGACTTATAAATTAGTTTCAAGTTTTCCTAAAGATGAATTATACGCTTTGTCAAGCCAAATAAAAAGAAGTTCAGTGTCAGTTCCTTCAAATATTGCTGAAGGATATGGAAGACAATCAACTCAAAGTTATATTCAATTTATCAAAATAGCTCGAGGTTCTTTGTGTGAATTAGAAACACAATTATTAGTAGCAAATAAATTGGATTTTATTAATGATGAAAAATTGTTTTTAGAGTTATCAAATCAGATTATTGAAGAAAGCAAAATGATTAATTCCTTTTTAAATAAATTAGAGACTAGTAAATAAAAGTTACTAATGCCTTTTGCCTAATGGCTTTTGGCTAAAAATAAAAATAAATTATTAACGCCTTACGGTAAATTGGCAAGACTACAAACTAATGCCTTTTGCCTATTGGCTAATGCCTAAACAAATGAGTGCAGCAAAAAACATCAATATAAGCCTTCAGATTTGGCGTCAGAAAAACTCCAAAGCAAAAGGAAAAATGGAAACATACAAATTGAACGATGTCTCTACGGCAAGTTCATTTTTAGAAATGTTAGACCAATTAAACGAACAATTAGTAAACGAAAGAAAAGAACCAATTGCATTTGACCACGATTGTCGTGAAGGAATTTGCGGGATGTGTTCTTTATACATCAACGGACGTGCACACGGACCAGATACTGGAATCACTACTTGTCAATTGCACATGCGAATGTTCAATGACGGAGATACAATTGTTATCGAACCATGGCGTTCAGTTGCTTTTCCAGTAATTAAGGATTTAATTGTAGACAGAACTTCATTTGATAGAATTCAACAAGCGGGAGGTTTTGTTTCGGTAAATACTTCCGGGAATACTATCGATGCTAATGCAACTCCAATTAACAAACAAGATGCGGACAAAGCTTTTGAAGCAGCGTCTTGTATTGGTTGTGGAGCTTGTGTAGCTACTTGTAAAAATGGTT
This sequence comes from Flavobacterium cellulosilyticum, assembly GCF_004349355.1. GTDB lineage: Bacteria > Bacteroidota > Bacteroidia > Flavobacteriales > Flavobacteriaceae > Flavobacterium > Flavobacterium cellulosilyticum. The sequence goes on from NZ_SMFK01000001.1 coordinate 969,332, forward strand.
CTGCTATGTTATTCGTTGGAGCAAAAGTTTCTCAATACGCTTTGCTACCACAAGGAAGAATTGAAGCTACAGACCGTGTACTGAATATGGTTCGTCAAATGGATGAAGAAGGTTTTGGTAACTGTACCAATACTGGCGCTTGCGAAATCGAGTGTCCAAAAGGAATTTCTTTAGAAACTATTGCTCGTATGAACAGAGAATATCTTTCTGCAAGTTTGAAATAATAGTTTATAGGCAGTAGCGAAAAGGCAAAAGTAAAAACGCATTCATTAATTTGGATGCGTTTTTTTGTTTAACCTTTTAAAAAAATCCGTGTTAATCCGTTCCATCTGTGTCATCCGTGTGCCATTTTTCACTAATTTTATAATATGAAAATCGCCTTAATCCAATCTTCCTTAATCTGGGAAAACCCAAAAGCCAACCGAAACCATTTCGAAGAAAAAATCAATGCTATCACTGAAAAAGTAGATTTGATTGTCCTTCCTGAAATGTTCTCGACGGGCTTTACAATGAATCCCGAGATTGTTTTCGAAACAATGGAAGGGGAAACTATTCAGTGGTTACAATCAATAGCCAAAGCCAAGAATAGCGCAATTACAGGAAGTTTAGTGATTAAAGAAAACAATAATTTCTATAATAGATTAGTGTTTGTTTTTCCTTCAGGAGAAATTGAGGTCTTCGACAAACGGCATTTGTTTTCGCTGGCTTATGAAAATGAATGCTATACTTCTGGAAATCATAAATTAATTGTAGACTATAAAGGTTGGAAAATTTGCCCGTTGATTTGTTATGACTTGCGCTTCCCCGTTTTTTCCCGAAACACCAAAAATTATGATGTGCTACTTTATGTTGCCAACTGGCCAAAAGCAAGAATCAATGCTTGGGATATTTTGCTAAAAGCACGTTCCGTCGAAAATATTTGTTATACCATTGGTGTAAATAGAGTTGGTTTTGATGATAACAATTTCGAATACAACGGCCATTCTCAGGCAGTCGATTTTCTTGGAAATTACCTTTTGGAACCCCAAGAAAACGAAGGTGCTTTTATAGTTGAATTAAACAAACAAGCATTAGAAAAAACCAGAAATAAACTTGGTTTTCTAAACGATAGAGATTCCTTTGAGTTAGTATCGAATTGATTTGGGTTTTTCTTTTTTGGGTTCTTTCTTTTTTACTTCGGGAATGTAGGGAAGGCTCACATCAAAAACCTGTTCCACATCCCAGTTAGCACGAACATCAATAATTTTTGAAAAATAGACCACTTCTTCCGCTTGTAGTTTTTCTAAATAATTACCTGAATCCCATTCCTTGTTTTTATTGTCGTCATAAATTAATCGTAATGAAAATAGACCTGGATCCAAATACATGAAATCTAAATTAGAATTTTCCTCGGAATATTGGGATGCAATCATGGCTCCTTTATCGTCAGTGAGTTCAACAATAACAGGAAAATGTTTTACATTTTGCAAGCTTACTTTTAGCGTTCCATAATCTTCAATAGATTTTGTACTTGTTTTGAAAACAAGCGTGTCATTCGATTTTTCGAACAAATCGGTAAAAGCACCAGGCATAACATTGAAGGTGTATTTTTCCGAAGGAGCTACCTTGAAGTCAAAAAACAATTCTTGGTTGAATTCATCGTATTTGGTTGTGAAAGCTACAGTGACTGAATCTTTATTGATGAGTTTAATTTTCGAATTATCAAATCGTACTAATGGAGTAGCACTTTGCAATGAAAAATGATCTTTTAAATTTAAGTCTCCATTTTGTGTTGCACTGATATTCAAACTGTCTTTTTTCTGTTTTTTTAATTTAAAACGAAAATCTTTTAAATAGTTTTTTTGAGTCACCGCCAAGGATAAGGTATCAGCCTTTAAGGGTTTAAACCACACTTGTAAGGAATCTTTTTTGGGAAATTTTGTAACTATTGTAGGAACAATTGAATCGCCTTTTTTTAATGCAATTTTATATTCTTTAGCTTTTCCTTCATAAGGCAATAGCAATCGGTTTTCTGATGCTTGAATTGGTCTGAATGCTTTAAATGGAGGTGTTTCTTTAAATAATTTTACTTCTTGAACACTGTCCGTCGGAATGGTGATAAATTGTTTCTTAAAACCAATTTTATCTTTATTTGAATTGAATTTATTATTGTTATTATAATCTTTCATTGCTACCAAAAGATATTTCCCAGCTTTTAAATTCTCTAATTTAAAAGTTTTCATACTATCTAAAGTATTGGTAATATATCTTGGATTCTCTTTATATACCACAGAATCATTAAAAGTGTCATTCACTTCATAAAGCATTATCGATACAAAGGATTCCACTTCTTTATTATAGGCATCTTTCACGCTTCCACTAAGGGTCAATGAATCTATAAAAGTCCCTGTTGAAAATACATATTTAAACTGATTCAATGCATTCCCTTCATTGTTGTCAGTAATACTTTGTCCAAAGTTGATGCTATAAGTAGTGTTGGGTTGTAAAGTATCTTTAATTTTAATACTGATATATTTACTTACTGATGTAGGCGAAATAAGTGGTTCGTACTTCATTGGAGGCGATATAATCAATTGTTTATTTAAATCTTTCAGCTTGATGTATTCGTCAAAAGTCAATTTTATTTCTTTTTCTTTAAAACCGGTGCTAAAATTTTTTGGTAAACTTATTTTCAAAACAGGAGCCAAGGTGTCTTTCAATCCTCCAGTAATACTGCCTCTTTTGGCACAACTAATCATTATAATAACGAGTAGAAGTACACTATATTTAAAGTTGTTTTTCAACATAATGAGTCATAATTTATGATGGTACAAAATAACAATTATATTAGCTGTAAATGAAATCTTTTAAATATAAATATATATTCCGTTTTGTCATCCTGAGCTTGTCGAAAGAAGGAGCTTTTTCCTGCTATTCGCTGTATCCACGCAAAAAAAGCGTGGGATGCCGCTACTATCAGGGCTAAAAAATGCTCGATTAACCATAAAAAAATCTACTTTTGATTAGAAATTCTCAATATTTTATCCTTGAAAAATAGTCTCTTTTTTTGTGTTTTGTTTATCCTGTTGACTTCTTGCCATCAACAGGAAAAACCAATGATTGCTTTTTATTATTGGAAAACCATCTTCAAATTAGCGCCATCGGAGAAAAAAATTCTCGATGACAATCAAGTCAAGAAACTCTATATTCGCTATTTTGACATTAATTGGAACGCCAAACAGAAGCAAGCTTTTCCTCAAAGTCCCATACGGTTTGCAGAAAATCCAACCAATTTCACGATAGTTCCAGTAGTTTACATCAAGAACAAGGTGTTTCTTAATAAAGACCTGAATATTTTGGATTTGGCCCAAAAAACCAATAATTTTATAGAACAAATTAATACCAAAAACCAAATTGATTGCCAAGAAATTCAAATTGATTGTGATTGGACACTCTCAAGTCGAGATAATTATCTAAAATTTATTGATTGCTTCAAGAAAATTTCGAAAAAAAAATTATCAGCGACAATCCGTTTACATCAAATAAAATATTTCCAAAAAACTAAAATTCCAAATGTTGACAAAGGCGTTTTAATGTATTACAATATGGGGAAAATCGCCTCCGATTCACTCCATTCTATTTACGATAGAACTATTGCCAAACGGTATTTGACAAGTTTAAAAAAATATCCTTTGCCACTCAGTATTGCTTTGCCAATCTATTCATGGGCAGTACATATTCGTGATGCAAAAGTCATTGGTTTAATTAATAAAACGAACAGTCTCAATTTTGAAAATAATCCTAATTTTAAACTTGCAAACAAAAATTGGATAAAAGTTACAAAATCCAATTACAAAAGTGGAACCTATTATAAAAAAGGGGATTTACTAAAATTAGAAAGAATTTCAAAAAATGATCTACTGGAAATGGCGAACGATTTAGAAGATAATTTAGCGAAAACCCCAATAGAAATTATTTTTTATGATTTAGATGAATTTAATATAAAAAACTATGAAAAAGACCTTTTTGAGAAAGTTACTGCTCGGTTTTAGTACGATTCTTCTTTTTGTTTATGGAGTAATTTTTGCATGCGGTGGAGGCGAAGATTGGGGATGGTTTTTTGATTCTAATTTTGCCCCAGAAACATTTGTCGATAAATCCTATTCGCCACTTTTCCTATCTCAAGAAGTATTTTACGGGATTGGATTTGACACCGAACACACCACAAGATTCAATGACGAAAATAGTGCCGACTGGACCACTTTTTTGGGTGATAATATACCTGCAAAGGACTTGACGTTTTTCTTAACCGATTCAAGTAGTGCTGATGTTAAGGGACTAACTGCCTTTTTCAAATATAAAAAGACAAATAAATTTTCGGTGAAATGGAAAAATAAAATAAAATTGAATGATTCAAAAACGAAAGATTTTATACTATTTTTAAAAGATGTACAGGAAGTTGAACACTTTTCAACCCAGAAATACGATTCTTGGAATTATGACGCAATTGTTAAACCAGCAGTTTTGACCAACTTGAATTGGATAAAATCCATGGAAAAAAAATATGCCGCAACCAATGATCCATTTTTGAAGAACAGGTATTGGTTTCTTGTAATTAAAACTAGTTTTTACAGTACTACTCCAGAATTTGGTACTGCCTTTTTTTACAATACTCAAAAAGACACTCCCAAAAACACCTTATATTATAGAGCTCTTGCTTATCAAGCAGGAATTGAATACCAACAAAAGCATTTTGCCAAATCCAATTATTTATACAGTCAGGTTTTTGACAAATGCCCAAGTTTACGAGTAGTTTCTGCGTATAGTTTTCATCCACAAGAGGAAAAAGACTGGAAGGAATCGTTGAATATGGCTAAATCTGACGAAGAAAAAGCCGCTCTTTGGGCCATTCAAGGCTATTATACAGATGAAGAACAAGCCATTGCCGAAATCTACAAAATACAGCCTAAAAGCGAGCATCTTGATTATTTATTGACCCGATTAATCAATAACCAAGAAAATAAAATAGACCATTCGTTCAAGCAAAATTCCGTTCTTGAATACAAAAAAAGAACCAAAGACAGTATTTCTAAATCGAGTATCAATTTAGTTTTGAAAATTGCACAATCAAACCAAACGGCGAAACCTTATTTGTGGAATGTGGCTGCGGGATATTTAGAAACCTTAAATGGTAATATTAAACAAGCCGAAGTTAATTTTGATAATGCCGAAAGCAAAATGCCACAAACATCATTAGCAATCAGTCAAGTTCGTTTGCTGCGATTCGTAAATAATTTGAGTAAAATAGACCAAATAGATTCCAATAACGAAAAAACAATTTTAAAAGATTTGACTTGGTTGTATGATGAGTTGCCAAAATTGAACATTGAAAATTTACGATACGAAAATGCCACAACTTGGAGTAAAAATTATTTGTCAGCATTATACAAATCTCAAAAAAATGAAGTTTTGGCCGAATTGTTTGTTAGAGACAACAGCTTTTATGATAATGAAAAGAAATTAGAAGCAATGAAAACATTTTTGGCTAAAAACAACAAAACTGCAATAGAAAAAATTGGAGTTAGTGTTTATAATGTCAATTTAGTGGATATCAATAATTATCAAGCTGTAGCTGCTACATTTGCCAATAAAATACCCGAAGCAATTGCGTTTATGCAAAAAACAGAGGACTTGCAAAACGTGAAATTTTATGGAAATCCATTCAACGGATATATCAAAGATTGCCACGATTGTGAACACGCTGTTATTCAAAAAAAGAAATATTCGAAAATAGATTTCTTGAATACATTAAAAATAATGCAAGACAATATTTCCAATGGAGAAGAGGTTTATAGCAATTCATTATTGCTCGGTAATGCATTTTACAACATTACCCATTTTGGTAATGCAAGAATATTTCACGAAACTAATATTAATGGATATGGATACAGCCCGTATGATTTTAGAGATCCAATTAGAGCTATGGTTACGGATTGTTCGCTGGCAAAAATGTATTATAAAATGGCTCTAGAAGCTACTACAAACCGAGAGCAAAAAGCCAAATGCTATTACATGATTGCCAAATGTGAAAGAAATGAGTATTATAATGTAAAATACAAGTTGATAACCAATGCCAATTGTTGGAAAATTACCGATGACAAAATCAATTTTTTAGCTTGGGATGGATTTAAAAAATTAAAAGCCAACTATTCAGATACAAAATACTATCAAGAGGTGGTCAATGAATGCGGGTATTTCAAAACATACATCAGTCAAAAATAATAAATCAAGAATGCGCCATTGCCATACAAACAATACTGATTTTTGCGCCAGGAATTTTAAGTAGAGCATGCGAACAAGCTTCTAAAGTAGAACCTGTCGTAATTACATCATCAATCAACAAGAAATGTTTGTTATGGTCTTTTTCTGTAAATGAAACATCAAAAATGGTGTCGATTCCTTCACTTCTGTTCAATAAGTTTTTCTTGGATTGCGTTTTCGAGTAAATATTCCGAACAACTATAGTTGGATTGTATGGAATATTCAAACCGTTAGAAAGTGCTAATCCAAAATCCGTAACCTGATTATAGCCTCTTTCCCTGAGTTTTCGTTTGTGCAAAGGCACAGGAATTATTTCATCTATTGAATTTATTATTGTCGAATTAATCAAATCGGCTGCATACCATTCTCCCAAAACAGTTCCAATTTCTTCATGACCTTTGTATTTCAAATTGTGAATCAATTCTTGAACAATCCCTTTTTTATGGAAATACAACATTGCAGAAGTAAATTCTACAGGAATTCGGCCATAAAATTTTTTGAAAGCTTCGTTTTCTGGATTCAAATGATGATTAGTCAGCGGAATATTGTGTCTGCAAACTGTACAAATCACATTTTCATTCGATAATAAAAGCGAATGACAACCGGCACAAACTGGTGGATAAAATAAATTGATAATGGATTTGAACATACGAAGTCGATTTTAGTCATAAAAATAAGTAAATCAATGATTCAATCGTTATTAAATTACTCTTAGATGTCGTTTATTTTAAATCCATTAAGATATGTAAGAATCCATTAATCTTAAACCCTTAATAAATCTTAAATATCTTAATGGTTGAAATTTTAAATACAGAATGTTTCACAAAATATACATCAGAACCTTTTTTTTAAGTTCACTTTTTATATTTTTGCACCACTATGGCAAAACAAGAAGATTTATTTAAAAATGTAATTTCGCACGCGAAGGAATACGGATTTATTTTTCCGTCTAGCGAAATTTACGATGGTTTAAGTGCGGTTTATGATTATGCACAAAACGGAGTCGAATTAAAAAAGAACATACGGGAATATTGGTGGAAATCAATGGTTCAAATGAACGATAACATCGTTGGTCTTGACGCGGCAATATTGATGCACCCAACTACTTGGAAAGCTTCAGGTCACGTAGACGCCTTCAATGATCCATTAATAGATAACAAAGATTCAAAAAAGCGATACAGAGCCGACGTTTTGATCGAAGATTATGCTGAAAAGTTAAATCTAAAAGCTAAAAAAGAAATCGAAAAAGCGAAAGTTCGTTTTGGTGATACTTTTAACGAACATGAATTTATTACAACCAATGCTCGAGTTGTAGAATATTTGGCTAAAGAAAGAGAAATTCTAGAAAGAATGGCGCGTTCTTTAGGTGCTGGAGATTTAGAAGATGTAAAAGCATTAATCGAAGAGTTGGAAATTGCTTGTCCTGATTCGGGATCACGTAATTGGACCGAAGTGCGTCAATTTAATTTGATGTTCGGAACAAAATTAGGTGCTTCTGCAGATACAGCAATGGATTTATACTTGCGTCCAGAAACTGCTCAAGGAATTTTTGTAAATTTCTTAAATGTTCAAAAATCAGGTAGAATGAAAGTTCCCTTTGGTATTGCACAAACTGGAAAAGCCTTTAGAAATGAAATTGTTGCCAGGCAATTCATTTTTCGTATGCGGGAATTCGAACAAATGGAAATGCAATTTTTTGTGCGTCCAGGAGATGAAATGCATTGGTACGAACACTGGAAAACAGCTCGTTTGAACTGGCATTTATCACTAGGTTTAGGAAAAGACAATTATCGTTTTCATGATCACGAAAAATTAGCCCATTATGCTAATGCAGCGGCTGATATTGAGTTTAATTTTCCTTTCGGTTTCAAAGAATTAGAAGGGATTCACTCACGTACTGATTTCGATTTAAAAGCACATGAAGAATTTTCAGGTAGAAAATTGCAATATTTTGATGCTGAATTGAATCAAAATTATGTTCCTTATGTGGTAGAAACATCAGTTGGTTTAGATAGAATGTTCTTAGCAGTTTTCGCTACGTCATTAAAAGAAGAAACGCTTGAAGATGGATCTACTAGAACGGTATTGAAATTGCCAGCCGTTTTAGCTCCTACTAAAGCAGCAATTTTTCCTTTAGTTAAAAAAGATGGCTTGCCAGAAATCGCACACAAAATCATCGATGATTTGCGTTGGGATTTCAGTGTGACTTATGATGAAAAAGATGCTGTAGGAAGACGTTACAGAAGACAAGATGCATTGGGAACTCCTTTTTGTATAACTGTTGATCATCAAACTATCGAAGACCAAACGGTAACGATTCGTCATAGAGATACAATGAAACAAGACCGCGTAGCTATTGTAGATTTGAAATCCATTATCGAAAATGAAGTTTCGATGAAAAATTGGTTGATGAAAATGTAGATAAAAGGTTAATCGCTTAACAAGTTATAAAAAAAGCTTCTCGATTGAGAAGCTTTTTTTGTTTTAGAATCTATATCCGAGAAATAAATCGCCCCTGAAAACAGCTTCTGGAGTGTTTATGTTTCCGCCTAGAGTTCTGCCAAAACCAATTAAAGTTTCGAATACAAAACCAGAGGAATTGATCCATTTTTTTCCTAAAGCTAAACCTAAAGCTCCTGCACTGTATTTTTCATTAGTAGAATAATAATTAATATTGTTATTTCCTGCAAAATATTTCGCAAATCCTTCTACAAAAAATCCTTTGGCACCATATTCTTTTGTTTCTTGGAAATAAAAACGAGCAAATGGAGTTACTGAAAAATCTTCGGGATAATCACTGTTTTTGCTAAGATTTACTAAAATCGAACTACCATAGGTAAAGTTTTTAGAGTAAATGTATTCATAAGTAACTTCAAGGATTGGTCCAGCAAGAAGTTTTACTGCACCTACTTTTAATTCATGTTTTCTGTCAAAAATTGTGGTTTCTGTGGGTTTGTCAGTTATTGTTTCTTGACAAAAGACTAAAGCCGAAACCATTATGCAGAATAATAGATATGTTTTTTTCATTTTTATCTGAATTTAGCATTAAATATATTTCTAATTATTCTCACTTTATTTAAAAATCAAATATTTTTAGTATAATATTTTTTTCTAAACCAAAAAGCTACGTTTACCAAAGCAATTAGTGCAGGTACTTCTACTAATGGACCAATAACACCCGCAAAAGCTTGCCCCGAATTAATACCAAATACACCAATAGAAACTGCAATAGCTAATTCGAAGTTGTTTCCAGTTGCTGTAAAGGCAATGGCTGTGGCTTTGGAGTAATCGGCGCCAAAATACTTCCCAATAAAGAAACTAATGACAAACATTATCGTAAAATAAATTACTAACGGAAGCGCAATTCGCAATACATCGAAAGGAATTTGGACGATTAATTCCCCTTTTAAACTAAACATTAAAACAATGGTAAACAATAATGCGATTAAGGTAATTGGTGAAATAAAAGGAACATATTTGGATTCAAACCATTCTGAACCTTTAAGTTCAATTAGTGCATATCGAGTGATGATTCCGAGTGCAAAAGGAATTCCTAAATAAATACCCACACTTTCGGCGATTTGTCCAATGCTGATGTTGACTTCAAAGCCAGTATAGCCGAAATAAGGAGGTAAAATGGTTATAAACAGGTAAGCATAGATGCTGTAAAGTACTACTTGGAAAATACTGTTTAAGGCAATCAAACCTGCTGCGTATTCTCGGTTTCCATCGGCGAGATCATTCCAAACTACCACCATCGCAATACAACGCGCTAATCCGATTAGAATAACTCCAATCATATATTCGGGATAGTTATTTAAAAAAAGTAAAGCCAATACAAACATTAAGATAGGTCCAACAATCCAGTTGAGGAATAAGGAAGCGCCAAGGACTTTGGTGTTTTTGAATACCTCGCCCATTTGTTCATATTTCACTTTGGCCAATGGCGGATACATCATTAATATTAATCCAATGGCCAAAGGAATATTTGTGGTACCACTCGAAAAAGAATTGATGAAATTACCACTCGACGGGATGAAATAGCCTATTGAAACTCCAACCGCCATTGTCAAGAAAATCCAAAGTGTTAGATAGCTGTCGAGAAAACTTAATTTTTTTCTTGCAACAACAGGACTGCAATTATTTGCTGACATATTATTTTTTTATTTGGGAGAATACATAAAACATTTCGGTGGCAATTTGTAAGCTGCGTTCCTCATATTTTTCAGCTTGTTGTGGGGTATTGTCAAATGCTTTAGGGTCTTCATAAGTAATAGGAATCCGTTTTTCGGCACCTGGAATAAACGGACAGCCTTGATCAGCGGACGAACAAGTCATAATTGCTGCAAATTCACTTTGTGGATTAAAATCATCGTCAAAGGTTTTTGAGAAACCTATAATTGGAGGTGAATTTTGAGTATATTTTATCGCATATACAGGATTACTTCCTTCCGCTATGGTTTTAATCTGAAAACCTTGTTTGGCCAAGGTTTTGGCTGCCATAGGAAATAGTGCTGTTGCCTCTGTTCCTCCAGAATAACAAAATACATTTTTTATAGCATAAAATGCTGCTGCAGTTTGTGCCCAAACTTGTGATAAATGACTTCTTCTTGAATTGTGGGTGCAGATTAAGTTGAGTCTTATTTCTTGATTGTGGTTGGTTTTGCTTTGTATAAAATCAATTAGAGGTTGCAATATGATTTTACGTTCTATTGCAATACTTTCAAAGTTGAAAGTAATGGCTAAGTTTTCAATTTCAGGAAAGAGGATTGTTTTTGTAAGGTTCATTTGTAATTAGTTTATATAAAAATTAGCAACAGCTTCCTCCTGGAGTGCAGCAACTTGGTTCGTTTATTTTTTCTGAAGGGATGCCACATTGATCTTGAGCCAAACAAGCGGTTTGTTTATTAACCAAAACAAAGTCTTCCCCATTGAAATCTAAATCGTATTTGCCGATTGTTTGTGTTTGATATTCAACTTCTATTTCGGAATCTTCTATTCCTAGAACTTTTTCAGACAATTCGATAATAGAAGTTAATTTTTGAGGTTTCAAACGATGGTCAAAATCATTTGCATTCCATAATTGAAAGTTGACTACAGTTTCCTTTCGAATTGTTCCTCCGCAATCAATAAAGTTTTTAGTGATTAAACCAACTTCGGTTACATGAAAGTGTTCTGGTACTTCCGTTCCGTCATCCAATATAAAGTTAACGGCTTCAACTGTTTTTAGGATGTTTTTTATTTGTGATAATTTCATCTTTTTTTAAATTTAAATTATGAACATTGAATTACTTGATATTCTCGAAAAACATTTGAAATAGAGTTGTTTTATTTTTATCTAAATGCTTAGTTACATTCTGGAAAAAATATTTTATTTTTTCAAATCCTACTTCATCAATACAATAGCATAAATTTTTTCCTGTAATAGTTCCTTTAATAAGACCTGCTTTTTTCAATTCAGATAAATGTTTCGATACTGTAGATTGAGCTAAGGGTAGTTCTTCTACAAGATCTCCACAAATACATGAGTTAGATTTCATGAGCAACTGCATAATTGCCAATCGTGCAGGATGTCCTAATGCTTTTAGGACTTCGGCCATGTCGTTTGTCTCTTTTGTGAAACCAATTGTCTTCGTTATTCCCATATCGCAATATTACGATAATAGTTTTAATTAACAAAATATAATTTATATAACTTTTAATTTTTGATGGTTAACGGCTCATTTATTGCATTTTATCGGTTTTATTTGCAGTTAAATTTTTTGTATTAACATTTAGTAAATACATATTAACAACTTATGTGCTAAGTAATGTAAATGTTTATTTTTATGCCGTTAAATAGGAGTATTCATGTGAATTTTAATGCTTTTGTTTGATTAGTTTCCCCAAACTACCTTTTTTTACTTACCGCTTTGAAGTAGTATACTTCGAATGTCTAATGTTATGCCTTAAAAACAGGATAAGACATTGATGAATTACCCGTACATTATTATTGATGATGATCAAGAAAGTGTTTTGAGAACTAAAGCAATAGCTAATGGTTTTTCAGAGCTTGCTTTTGTGGCATCGGCTAACAACTATACGGACGGTTTAAATCTTATATTAGAACTTTCTCCAAAAATAATTTTTCTTGAAATTGACCCAGCAGATAAAGAGAGTAATCTATCATTGGCACTAATCAATGAGTTATATCGCTATTTGAAAATTATACCTAAAATAATTATCACAACCTCAAAGAAAGAATTGGCTTTTGAAGCCATACAATATGAAGTGTCTGATTATATATTAAAACCGATTCAGCGCATTGATTTAATAAAAACATTTTTAAAAATTAAAAAAGCGATTGCAGAAGATGAAGTCTATGTAGTGAAAAACGCTGTTCCTGCTGAACATCAAAATCCGAAAGTCGAAAGCGAAATCTACGTAGCTAAAGATCCTGTATATCAAGGAGATAATCCGGTAGTTTCAGAAATAGCAGATAATGTGGTGCGAACTCCTATTCTAGAAGAAGTTCTTAATGTCTTTTCAGAAGAGGAATACTCTGAAGTGAATAATCCTTTCCTAAAAGAATTTAAAAAAGGCGATACGGAAGACGAATATTCTGAAGTAAAAAAACCTATACTTGAAGAAGATCAAGAATCTGAGGTTGAAACGATTGCTACACAATTTGTTACAAAACAAAATCCAAACATTGAGCAACCACTAATTTTATGTATCAAATCCTATGGAGATTATAGGTATATAGATGCTAAAGATATTTGTTATTTTCAAGCGGATAATAATTCAACTGACATTCATTTGAACAACGGGGAAATGGTAACAGCCTTCAAAACGTTGAAACATTTTGAAGGAATATTGTCGTATCCTTTTGTTAGAATTCATAACAGTTATATTCTAAACTGCAATTACATTTCCAGGATTCATACCGGAAATGCAGTATGTTATATTAAAAACAGTACTACAAAACTTCCTTTTTCCAAATCGTATAAGTCAAGTGTTGATCTTATTATCTCCGATTTCTCTAATGGTAATTATTTGGAAATTTAAATAAAATCCATCCACCCAGATTTGATGGTCATTCACTATCAAACGACCCCATTCTACCATATACCCCCATTTTTACTACAAAAATAGAGAGTTCCTATATACTTTTGGACCGTGATACAGTGATAAATGCTAATCACATTAACAATAATAAGAACCCAAATTTATAAAAACTTAAAAAAACTATTTATTATGAAAAAAGCTATTTTAACATTCGGATTATTTACAATGGTAATGATATTAACTTCTTTTACTACACCTGAAACAACTACTTCTCAACTTGCAGGACAAGGTGCAGCAGGTGGAAGTGTAAGATTAGAACTAGCAGGTCAAGGAGCGGCAGGTGGAAGTGTAAGATTGGATTTAGCAGGTCAAGGAGCAGCTGGTGGAAGTGTAAGATTAGATCTTGCAGGACAAGGAGCAGCTGGTGGAAGTGTAAGACTAGACTAAGAATATAGGTTTAAATATAATTATTTTAATTAAAATAATAAGGCTATCAATTTTTGATAGCCTTTTTTTATTTCAATAGGTTAATTTTAGTATTTTTGAAGCTATTCTAAAAACCGCAATTGAAAAACACTTTCTACATAATAGTCTTACTGCTTATTTTTTTCTTTGGTTGTACCAAAAAGAATACCGAAAGTCAAATCATTTCCCCACAAGAAGACAGTCTATCTGCTTATTTGTCTAAAGCCAATGATTTTAGTGCCACAACTAAAAAAAGGAAAGAGTACATAAAGAAAGCGTATGAGATAATCATGAATCAATCCAACGATTCAATCCAACGAGCAAATCTATTTCGAGTAGCCAATCGTTATTATAACTTGAACAATTGGACTGAATATCGCAAAATCGCATTGATAGTTTTAGATAAAGCATTGAGGAGTAAAGACACAGTGAGTACTGCAAAAGCCTATTCTTATTTAGGTGATTATTATGGCTCACAGGGCGTTTCAGATACCGCTTTTAGTTATTATAAAAAAGCAGAAAAAATATATGTTTTAAAAAATGATAATTACAATCTGTCTAAAACACGGTTGAATAAAGCTTTGTTGCAATATAACGAAAGCGATTTTTCTGGAAGTCAAATTTCAGCACTCAACGCTTTGAAGGTGTTGAAATATGAAAAAGCAAATAATATTACATATGAAATCTATAACCTTTTAGGATTGCTTTATAATGAACTTGGAGATTTTGACAAAGCCATTGAATATAATAACATGGCCTTAAGTTTAAATGAGGACACAGTACCTATTGAGATTCAATCGAAAGCTACATCTATGAATAATTTGGGCTTGGTCTATCAAAACTTGAATCAAGATCAAAAAGCAATCCCCTATTTTCAAAATGGATTAAAACATAAAAAAGATTTGCTTTTATACAAACCCTTTGTTTATGCATTATTATTAGATAATTTGGGATATTCACGATTTAAATTAGGTATATCCAATGAACTTCCAAACTTATATTATGAATCCTTAGAAATAAGAGAAAATCTGCATTTGACTATTGGAATTATTATTAGTCAACTTCATTTATCAGAATATTTTGCGTCTAAAAATGACAGTTCTAAAGCATTACAATTTTCAAAAGAAGCGCTATTAACTGCACGAAATTCCAAAAACAATAGAAATGCTTTAGCGCCTTTAAAACGATTGGCTATTATTGATTCAAAAAATGCATCTATATATAATAAAGAGTACATCCATATCAATGATAGCCTGCAAAAAACAGATCGAAACATTGCGGATAAATTCACCCGTATTGAATATGAAACCGAAGCAATTAAAGACGAGAACTCTGCCTTAACAGAGCAAAACAGAAATTTAGTCTATATATTTGGATCTATTTTGATTTTGGGGATGTTTTTATATATCATCAAAGCCCAAAAAACTAAAAATAGGGAGCTGTTGTATAAACAAGAACAGCAAAAAGCCAATGAAGAAATTTACAATCTAATGATTTCCCAACAAAACGATGTGGAAACAATTAGGGTAAAAGAGAAAAAACGAGTAGCTCAAGAGTTGCATGACGGTGTTTTGGGCCGAATGTTTGGCGTGCGAATGAACTTGGATGGGTTGAATAATTTTCAGGATGAAACCGCTACTAAACAAAGAATGAGCTATTTAAATGAATTAAAAAACATCGAACAAGATATTCGTGAAATTTCACATGATTTGAATAGGGAAAAATCGGAATTAATTAATAACTTCGTCGCCATTATAGACAATTTATTCGAAGAACAAAAAAAGACGTACCATTCAACGTTATTTTCAGCAATTGATAGGAATATTAATTGGGAAGTAATAAGTAATGCCAACAAAATAAATTTATATAGAATTGTTCAAGAATCACTGCAAAACATTAATAAATATGCCAAAGCAAATGGCATTAAGGTTGAATTCAAAAAAGATTTAACTAATTTATTCTTAAAAATAAGTGATGATGGAATTGGATTTAATGTAAATAAAGCCAAAAAAGGAATTGGCTTGCAAAACATGCAAGCTAGAATAATTGAATGTAAAGGTACATTTGAAATAAAATCAAAAATAGGAGAAGGAACTATTATTACGGTTACAGTCCCAATTTAACTAAAAAATAATAAACAAGGAAATGACAATTAACCACGGAGCCGAATCAATAATAAAAAACAACATTATAATTGTTGACGATCATCCATTTATTATTCAAGGGTACAAAAATGCCATTACAAGATACAAACCAACAGAGTTTGAATTTTTAATTGAACAAGCTAATGATTGTAAATCGGCTTATGAAATTATTACAAATCCGGCAACTCCAGCTTTTGATATTGCCTTTTTAGACATAAGTATGCCATCTTATGAAGAAAAAGGATTGTTCTCAGGTGAAGATTTGGCTAAATTGTTAAATCAATATATGCCTGACTGCAAAATTATTTTGCTTACTATGTATACGGAATTGTTAAAAATAAAGAACATTATTGAAACCATAAAGCCAAGAGGCTTAGTTATTAAAAACGATTTAACTTTTGACGAATTGTTATTAGGTTTTAATAAAGTTGTTAATGACGAGATTTATTATAGTCAGTCTATTCAAGAAATGATTGATCAGGAATTGCATAAACCTATAGAAGTGGATCTTTTTGACAAACAAATTCTTTTTCATATTTCAAAAGGCACAAAAACTAAAGAGCTTGTACAATACATTCCAATTTCTATAGAAGCAATTGAAAAAAGGAAATTAAATCTTAAAGAAAAATTAGATATTCCTTATGATAGTGATATTGAACTAGTGAGAGAAGCTAAAAAAAGAGGTTTACTCTTTTAATACTAATCTCAAATTTGAATTAAATAAAAACGGCTCCAATTTTTTGGAGCCGTTTTTATTAGTCAAAATTATTATTCACTTATAGCATCCCAACCTCGGGCTTTTAGAGGAATTCGGGTATTGGCACGAGTCACGAGATGTATTCCTTCACTTTCTTGAGTCATATGCCCAATAATTGTAAAATTTGGATTTCCTTTTATTTTATCAAAATCTTCCATTTTGATAGTAAATAATAATTCATAATCTTCACCACCATTAATTGCTACAGTTGTTGCATCTAGGTCAAATTCTTCGCAAACATTCATAAATTGAGGATCCAGTGGCAATTTGTCTTCATATAAATTACAACCTACACTAGATTGTTTGCACAAATGAATTATTTCTGAAGATAATCCATCCGAAATATCAATCATTGCTGTTGGTTTTATCTCTAATGCGTGCAATAAGGTACGCACATCTTTTCTGGCTTCTGGCTTTAATTGGCGTTCAATTATATAGGTATAGGCATCTAAATCAGGTTGAGAATTGGGGTTTACCTTAAATACTTGTTTTTCTCTTTCCAATACTTGTAATCCCATGTATGCTGCGCCAATATCTCCAGTAACAACCAATAAGTCGGTTTGACCAGCGCCATTTCTGTACACAATTTCATCCTCATCTGCTTCACCAAGTACAGTAATGCTAATAATCATACCTTTTTGTGAGGAAGTAGTGTCGCCTCCAATTACATCGACCTTATATTCATTGGCGGCAAGCGCTATGCCGTCAAATAATTCGTCTAATGCTTCTAGTGGGAAACGATTGGAAACTGCAATTGAAACTGTAATTTGTGTCGCTTTAGCATTCATGGCACAAATATCAGAAACATTAACAACAACTGCTTTGTATCCCAAATGCCTCAATGGCATATATGCCAGATCAAAATGGACTCCTTCGACTAATAAATCAGTAGAAATAACGACTTTTTTGTCTTTGAAATCTAAAACTGCGGCATCATCACCAATTCCTTTTAAGGTAGAAGTTTGGTTTACTTCAAATCTTTTTGTCAAATGTTCTATTAATCCAAACTCTCCTAGTTGAGCAATGCTGGTTCGTTGTGGTGATTTATCTTCAATCATAGTTTTCTATTGGAATGAACAATTCATTTTGTTCGTGATATAAATGGTAAAAAAAGTTTTAAGATTGCAAAGGTACAAAGAAGAGCCCTGTTTTCTGTTAAATATAAATTAGGATTTACTAGACTCTTTTATATTATCAGTATTTTTATGGCATCTATAAATAAAAATTGGAATAAAATATGAAAACTTACGATATTATTAGCCTTACAGTAAATCCTGCAATAGACAAAAGCACTCATTTAAGAGGACTCGTTCCTGAACAAAAGTTACGATGTTCTACGCCAAGATATGATGCAGGTGGAGGAGGAATTAATGTATCTAAAGCGATTGCTAGATTAGGAGGCAGTTCTCTGGCTGTTTTTACTTCCGGTGGATATACGGGTAAAATGCTTGAAGATTTATTAAAAAAAGAAACCATCGATTCTAAGGTTATTCCTGTTGAATCCATGACGCGCGAAAGTTTTATAGCAGTAGATGACAATACCAATTCGCAATATCGTTTTGGCTTTACTGGAGGTGAATTGACTGAAAAGGAATGTGAAGAAATATTGGATAGTATTCGAAACGCAACAACTAAATATCTAGTTGTGAGTGGAAGTTTGAACGAAGGATTGTCGGGTGATTTTTACCAAAAAATAGCTCAAATTGCTAAAGAAACCAAAACCAAATTAATTGTTGATACATCTGGTGAACCCTTGAAAAATGTAATTAAAACAGGTGCTTTTTTAATTAAACCCAATGTGGGTGAACTGGCAAAGTTAGTAGGAGTAGATCATCTGCAACTCGAGCAAGTAAATCATGCCGCCAAACAAATTATTGCCGACGGTGGTGCTGAAATAGTGGTGGTTTCACTTGGTCCACAAGGTGCAGTAATGGTGACAAAAGATAGTTATGACTATGTTCCTGCTCCCAATGTAGCAAAGAAAAGTACTGTTGGTGCTGGAGATAGTATGGTGGGAGGAATGGTTTGGGCGCTTTCGCAAAACAAAAGTATAAAAGACGTGTTACGATGGGGAGTTGCTTGTGGTTCTGCTGCAACCATGAACGAAGGGACGCAGTTATTTAAAAAAGAAGATGCAATTCGATTATTTGAATGGTTGCAGGATAAATAGATTTTGAATTTAAAGCGTTTTAGAAACTTCGTCCCAGTTTAATAGTCTTTTTGGATTTGCTTTTCCTTTTTCCATTCTCTCTATAACTAAATCTTGATATTCTTTTGGAATTTGATTTTTCTCTTCTTTTTCTTTCATTATACTATGCCTTAAATTTTCTAAAAGATTGAATCTTTTTATAAAACAAAAAAACCTGACAATTTTCATCATCAGGTTTTGATCTATTATCTATTCGTCTATTATCTAAAAGTCTAACAATTAATCATTCAACTTCAATACCGCCATAAATGCTTCTTGCGGAATCTCTACATTTCCCACTAATCGCATCCGTTTTTTACCTTTTTTCTGTTTCTCCAATAATTTACGTTTACGAGAAATATCACCACCATAACATTTGGCGGTAACGTCTTTACGTAAAGCTTTTATGGTTTCACGCGAAATTACTTTTACTCCAATTGCTGCTTGAACAGGAATATCAAACTGTTGACGAGGAATTAATTCTTTCAATTTCTCACACATTTTTTTACCAATAGTATAGGCATTGTCAACGTGCATCAAGGAAGATAAAGCATCTACAATTGTTGCATTCAATAAGATGTCTACTTTAACCAAATTAGAAGTTCGCATTCCAATAGGCGAATAATCAAAAGAAGCATATCCTTTAGAAACGGTTTTCAAACGGTCATAAAAATCGAATACAATCTCGGCCAAAGGCATGTCAAAAGTCAATTCAACACGTTCTGTAGTCAAGTAAGTTTGATTCGTAATTTGTCCACGTTTTTCGATACACAAACTCATTACATTTCCAACATAATCCGATTTTGTAATAATGGTAGCTTTAATAAAAGGCTCTTCAACATGATCTAAACGCGAAGGTTCAGGCAAGTCCGAAGGGTTGTTTACGATTAGTGCAGTTTCAGGATCTTTTTTGGTAAACGCATTATACGAAACATTGGGAACCGTAGTAATTACCGTCATGTTGAACTCACGTTCTAGACGTTCCTGGATAATTTCCATGTGTAACATTCCTAAGAATCCACAACGAAAACCAAACCCTAAGGCTGCAGAACTTTCTGGTAAAAATACCAAGGAAGCATCGTTCAGTTGTAATTTTTCCATCGAGTTTCTCAACTCTTCATAATCTTCGGTGTCGACAGGGTAAATTCCCGCGAAAACCATTGGTTTCACGTCTTCAAAACCAGTAATTATATTAGTAGTTGGCGTTTTTGCGTCAGTTAGTGTATCACCAACTTTTACTTCTTTCGCTTCTTTAATTCCTGAAATCAAATAACCCACATCACCCGCTGAAATAACTTGTTTGGGAACTTGGTTCAATTTTAATGTCCCAATTTCATCCGCAAAATATTCGTTTCCGGTAGCCATGAATTTTATTTTCTGACCTTTTTTAATTTGTCCGTTTTTCACACGGAAAATCACTTCAATTCCACGGAACGGATTGTAATGTGAGTCGAAAATTAAAGCTTGCAAAGGTTCGTCAACATTCCCTTTTGGAGGTGGAATTTTCTCAATTATAGCGGCCAAAATATTTTCGACACCAAAACCAGTTTTCCCTGATGCATGAATAATATCCTCTAAATCGCAACCCAACAAATCAATGATGTCATCACTTACTTCATCAGGATTTGCAGATGGTAAATCCACTTTATTCAAAACTGGAATAATTTCCAAGTCATTTTCAAGTGCCAAATACAAATTCGAAATCGTTTGTGCTTGAATGCTTTGCGCTGCATCGACAATCAAAAGCGCTCCTTCGCAAGCTGCAATCGAACGAGAAACCTCATACGAAAAATCGACGTGTCCTGGTGTATCAATTAAATTCAGGATGTATTCTTCTCCTTTATAAGTATACTCCATTTGGATGGCGTGACTTTTTATGGTAATCCCACGTTCGCGTTCCAAGTCCATATTGTCTAGCAATTGAGCCTTTTCTTCACGTGCTGTAACCGTTTGAGTCGCCCCTAATAACCGGTCAGCAAGCGTACTTTTTCCGTGGTCAATGTGTGCAATAATGCAAAAATTTCTTATGTGTTTCATTCTTTGTATATGTCTATTTTATGGGCGTGACCACAAGGGTCGGGCTATCCACTATATCTTTTGTTCCGCTATCGCTTCACAAAAGGATGCCGCTTCTACCCCTCACGCGCTCGCAATTAATCTGCAAATATAATTCAAAGTTAATCAGCATCAAAGACAGTGTACGATATAAAAAATAATGAATCTTTTTTATTAAAAATTAACATTAATTATAAATTTTACTTGTAAGTTTTTACATAAAAAAATAAATAAAGCCCATGAAAAAATTAGTGTTATCCGTATTGTTTGTTTGGTCGATGATGTCGGCACAAAACATGGAAGTATTATCTGGAAATTTTAAAAACTTTGAAGGTATTTTGGAATACAATCTAACTTTTGATTATTCAAATTTAAAAGTAGATGATTTTGATACCGAAGAAGCATTCTTGAAGGGTAAAATGACAAAAAGAGAAGAGAAAGGAAAGGTTGAAGATTTTAAAAAGTCTTGGTTTGCAGATAGAGAAGACTGGTACGAACCTAAATTCATAGAATCGTTCAACATACGTTTTGAAAAAGGTGAGATAAAGCTAAATAAAGATTTAAAAACTGCTAAGTATACAATGAACGTTAAAACAACTTGGATTTATCCAGGTTATAATTTTGGCGTATAAAGACAAAATGCTAAAATAAATGCTGTTGTTACAATTTTTGAGTCAGAAAATCCAAATAATGTTTTAGGTTCGGTTCAATATGAAAACGTTCCTGGAAATGGAGCTATGGGATATAATTATAATTCAGGTTATAGAATATCGGAATCGTATGCTAAATTGGCTAAGGAATTGGCTGTTAGTATCAAGAAAAAACAATGAAATAGTTTTGACTAAAAAACAGAAAATCCTAATTAATTAGGGTTTTCTGTTTTCTGATTATTTTCCATCTCAATCATATGCGCCATATTCTTAATTAAATTATGATGCTTTTTTACAAAAGGATTGGTTTCATCCCAAACATATCCTGCTAGAATAGCACATATTTTACTTTTTACTTCTGGATTTTCTGGTTGATGAAAAAATAAAGTTTGCAGGTTTCCGGTGTACCATTCTTTTACATATGTGGTAAAAACGTTAATTCCTTTTTTCATATAGCCCGTAAACTCTTCTTCCCAATCCACAATAATTCCTTGGGCTGCTTTTATATAAAGTTTTGCGGCAAGCATTCCAGATTCAGTTGCAAAAGCAACTCCCTACGAAAAAACAGGATCTAAAAATTCTGAGCTGTTTCCAGTAACCGCAAAACCGTCACCATACATCTGTTTTACGGAACGAGAATAGTTTTCTAATATTATGGGTTCAAACAGAAAGTCAACTCCACCAAAACGATTTATATAATAGTCCGAAAGTTGAATAGCATTCTTTAAAGCTTCTGAATTGTTTTTATTTTCCGAAAGGGAATTGATAAAATCCGTTGGACCTACAACACCTAAACTTGCATTTCCATTAGAAAAAGGAATCACCCATAACCAAACCTGAGTTTCTAGAATATCAAAAGAAATCATCGTACCTTCTTCTCCTTTGGGTCTGTTTATGTCTTTTACATGTGTAAAAATAGAAGAATGAGGATCTAGTTTTGAAGGTGTGTCTAATTCTAAAAGCCTTGGTAGCACTCTTCCATAACCGCTAGAATCAATTACAAATTGAGCATGAATCTCTTTTAGATTGCCTTTTTTGTCTTTTGCAATCGTTTTAGATTTTTTTCCTTCGAAAGAAATAGAAATCACTTCCGATTCGAATTCCAAATCAATTCCTTTCTTAATAATTTCTTGTGCGATGTTATTATCAATATCAGCTCTTGGTACTTGCCAAGTCCAATCCCAACCTTTCGTAAATTTCTTGCTAAAATCAAAAACGCAGACTTCTTCACCTCTTATAAATCGCGCACCAAGTTTTTTTTCAAAATTCATGGATTCAAGACTTTCTAACAATCCTGCTTCTGCAAAATGATCCATCACCCGCGGAATAAGGCTTTCGCCAACAACAAGTCTTGGAAATTTTGTTTTTTCCACAATTTTCACCTTAATGTTATTATTGAAAAGTTGGGCAGCCGAGACACATCCCGAAGGTCCAGCCCCAATGATTAATACATCTACAAACTCCTTTAGCATATTATTATAATATAATTGATTATTGCGTTACATGTGCTATCCTCAAAATAACTGCATTTATGGAGGTGAAGTATATAAACACAAAGAAGTCGTTCAATTTGATGTAGCTGAAAATAGTGTTAGTGCTGTAAAAATGAATGATGGTTCTACAGTTTCGGGCACCACTTTCATCTCAAATTTGGACCCTAAAACTACTTTGAAAATGGTTGGCGTTGATAAGTTTCGGAAGTCTTACTTTAATCGAATTGATAGTTTAGAAGGGGTTATTTCAGCATTTAGTTTGTACATCGTTTTTAAACCAGAAACTTTCAAATATAGGAACCATAATTATTATCATTTTACAAGTAGTGACCATATTTGGACATCACAGGAATATGACGAAGCCTCTTGGCCGAAAGCCTTTATGGCTTCGATGAGCACTACTAAAAAAACAGATGTATGGGCAGATGGGATGACTTTTATAACCTATATAAAATTTGATGATTTAATGCTTTGGGAGCAAACATTTAATACGACCTCCGAAAAAGAGGATAGAGGCGAAAGTTATGAGACTTTTAAAGAGCGTAAAGCAGAAAAATTTCTTCAAACGATTGAGCTTAAATTTCCTGGTTTTAGAAATTGTATAAAGTCAGTTCATGCTTCAACGCCACTTTCGTATAGGGATTACATAGGCGGGTATAAAGGAAATATGTATGGTTATGAGAAAGATTCTAATAATCCCATGAAGTCATTCATTGCTTCAAAAACGAAGCTAAATAATTTATACTTAACAGGACAAAGCATCAATATGCATGGGGTTTTGGGAGTGACCATTGGAGCGGTAGTCACTTGTTCAGAAATTCTAGGGAAAGAATATTTGGTTAATAAAATCAATTCGTCTTTGGAATAAAAATTAGAGTGGATGAGGGAGATTTTTTTTTATGTTTCTATTTTGTGTACAATCGCTTTGGTATATTTTTCTTTTGGAACATCAAAGTCAATGCGTCATAAACCCCAATTGGAGGGGTATAGTAATGCAGTTCCTGTGTAATGAAACAGTCGAATACTGCTTTTTCGTCTGCGAATAATTTCTTGTTGAAAAATAAACAAGACCTTTGGGAATTATATGTCGAAGGAGATCCACTGGAAAGAGGATTGGCTTTTGGGAGTTTATCTGATAGTTTGTTAAAAAGGCAAGAAGGTATTTTTTTTGCTAAAATAAATCAATTATTACCTTCACAATCTAAGCAACGATTGCTTCGTACTTTCTTGAAATGGTACAATAGGGAATTATATCTCAATGTGGCGGAGGATTACAAAACAGAAATCTATGGAATTTCACGATACAGTTCACATGATTTTGATAATATTGCCAGTCCTTATTTAAGGAGTTTGTACTTGCATGGTGCACATGATATTGGGCATGCATTGCAAGATTTAGTATTGGTAGGTTGTTCTTCTTTTGCCGCTTGGGGCGAAAAATCTGAGGATGGAAGTCTAATTATAGGGTGAAATTTTGTTTGTTATGATTTGAATGAAATTTTCAAGAATAGAAATTCAAATGATTCCATAGTTTCATTGGAACAAGAAAATCTAACCATTCCTAAGGATCCTTTTATAGAAACAAAGGAATATAAAAATTATGAATTGTTTCGAATTGAAGATAGGAAAGCGAATATTTTTTTAGAAAAAAAAAGAAGCCATGTCAAGGTCTTTTGTTGAAAATTATCAGTCGTTGAATCTCGATTTCTGGGAAGTGTATTATAAAGTAGGCTTGAATTTTTATCATGAAAGGAAATACACGCTCGCTCAAATACAATTTGAAAAAGCATTAACCAAAGAAATTACAACACTTCCCGAGATAAAAGCAATGGAGAAATATTTAAAAAAAATTAAAAGAAAACTGCAATGATTCCAAAAATAGAAACTGCCTCATTAGCCGAAATAAAATCTTTTCAGGAAAATAAGTTGAAGGAATTGTTGGCTTCGGTTAATGAAAATTCCCCTTTTTACAAAGCACTTTTTAAGAAGGAAAATATCGATCTCTGCAAAATTAATACCTTAGAAGACTTGCAACTATTGCCAGTGACCACTAAGGAAGATTTGCAAAAGTACAACGACGATTTCGTGTGTGTTCCTACCAATAAAATTATTGATTACGCCACAACATCGGGGACTTTAGGGGATCCCGTGACTTTTGGTTTAACCGATGCTGATTTGGATCGATTGGCGTATAATGAAGCGATTTCTTTTGACTGTGCCGGAATAAAAGAAGGGAATGTTGCGCAATTAATGACCACAATCGACAGACGTTTTATGGCTGGATTGGCCTACTTCTTAGGGCTTCGAAAAATGAAAGTCGGTGTTATTCGAGTAGGAGCAGGAATTCCGGAATTGCAGTGGGATTCCATATTAAAATACAAACCCACTTACCGTATTACTGTTCCCTCTTTTTTGTTGAAATTAATTGAATATGCCGAAACACACAATATTGATTACAATAATTCTGGTATAAAGGGAGCAGTTTGCATTGGGGAATCTCTACGAAATCAAGACTTCTCCATGAATACCTTGTCTAAAAAAATTACTGATAAATGGAATATTAAGTTGTTTTCGACGTATGCTTCTACAGAAATGAGTACTGCTTTTACAGAATGCGAGCATTCCATCGGTGGGCATCACCATCCAGAATTAATCATCGTTGAGGTGTTGGACGAAAATAATAAACCAGTAAATAAAGGAGAATCTGGCGAATTGACATTTACTACTTTAGGAATTGAAGCCATACCGTTAGTCCGCTTCAAAACGGGAGATATTGTGCAGTTGCATCACGAACCTTGTAAATGCGGAAGAAATACTTTGAGTGTTGGACCTGTTATTGGACGAAAACAACAAATGATAAAATACAAAGGGACAACTTTATATCCGCCAGCAATGAATGATGTTTTGAATGATTTTCCGACTATTGAAAGCTATATCATAGAAATTTCGAATAACGATTTAGGAACCGATGCCATTCTGATAAAAATTGCTGTAAAGGAACCATCAGATGCTTTTTTGCAACAGCTCAAAGACCATTTTAGAGCCAAGCTTAGGGTGAGCCCAAAAATTGAATTTACTACCAAAGAAATTCTGAATCCATTGATTTATAATCCAATGAGTCGGAAACCAATTCACTTTTTTGACACTAGAAAAAACTCTTTTTAAGAGATAAAATAGGTTTCAATTCTATACTAATAGGATCTATTCGTCTAAATGTTGTAATTTTGCACAAAATTTAAGCAGATGATTAAGATTGGCAACATAGAATTACCGGATTTTCCTTTACTTCTCGCACCTATGGAGGATGTGAGTGATCCGCCATTTCGCAGGTTGTGCAAACAACATGGCGCCGATATGATGTACTCTGAATTTATTTCTTCCGAAGGTTTAATTCGTGACGCTATCAAAAGCCGCATGAAACTAGATATTTTCGATTACGAAAGACCAGTTGGTATTCAGATTTTTGGAGGTGATGAAGAAGCGATGGCCATGTCATCAAAAATCGTTTCGACTGTAAACCCCGATATAATTGATATCAACTTTGGTTGTCCTGTAAAGAAAGTCGTTTGCAAAGGAGCAGGAGCAGGAGTTTTAAAAGATGTTGATTTGATGATTCGTTTGACGCAGGCAGTTATCGATAGTACCCATTTGCCTGTTACTGTTAAGACACGTTTGGGTTGGGATGACAATTCGATTAATATTGATGAGGTTGCGGAGCGTTTGCAAGACATTGGCGTTGCGGCCTTAAGTATTCATGCTCGAACTCGTGCTCAAATGTACAAAGGGCATTCGGACTGGTCGCATATTGCCCGAGTGAAAAACAACCCTAGAATTACGATGCCTATTTTCGGAAACGGCGATATCGATTCTCCCGAAAAAGCATTGCATTATAAAAACGAATATGGTATCGACGGTATCATGATTGGTCGTGCTGCCATTGGTTATCCATGGATTTTTGACGAAATCAAACATTACTTCAAAACAGGAGAACATTTAGAAAAACCTTCTGTTGCTGATAGAGTCGAAGCGGTTCGCAACCACCTCACTTGGGCAATGGAATGGAAAGGACAACGATTAGGAATTGTTGAAACAAGACCTCATTACACCAATTATTTCAAAGGAATTCATTCTTTCAAGCCCTTTAAACAACAATTGGTGACCTTGGATCATCCCGAAGAGTTATTCGCTGTTTTGAATGAAATAGAAGCGGTATATGCTGGATATGAAGTAGTGTGATTTTTGAAAATAAATCGATGGGATTTTTGGAACGGTTTGTTTGGTAAAATAGTACTACACCAATACTAAAACAAAGAACACCTATTCCGTCCCTTCGAGTATTTTAACTTATAATGCCAAAGCTTTATAAGTTAAAATGTATCGAGAAGTTTTCTCTCCAAAATGGTTCTCGATATTATTTTTTAAACTTTACGTTTTTTTAATTTATCAACATTTGTGTGGCTTAAAAAATCACTACCATTGACGTTTTTACATAAATCACTGAATCATAATAAGTTGCATATTTAAGTCTTTAGCTTTTTTGGTTAGAAATCTTATTTGTTGATCCTTTTGTTGTTGTAAATATATTTCCACGCCTTTTTCTACATATTGCATTCCATTATCAAATGTTTTATAATAGAGTTCTGCAATTTTTCTTGCAGTTGCCTTAATTGCTATTGCCGCTCCTCTTCTGGCTTTAAGTTTTCTCGCAAAAGCTCCTAAGCCTGGTTGTTTACTAACTAATAAGCTTTGGGCTGCTTGTTTAAATA
>NZ_SMFK01000010.1 GCF_004349355.1 Flavobacterium cellulosilyticum
GCTACGTTTGGAAGGGATAAGCGCTGAAAGCATATAAGCGCGAAACCCACCACAAGATGAGATTTCTTTTAAGGATCGTGGGAGATGACCACGTTGATAGGCTATAGATGTAAAGGCAGTAATGTCATAGTCGAGTAGTACTAATAATCCGTAAGCTTATGTACACCCTTTTCCCTGGGGCAACTCAGGGAAGAAACTTTCTAATTCAATACTTTTTTCTTTATCTCAGTATGTTAAGATATTTGTCCGCCGCGCGGACAGTCTGAAAGTCAAAAGTCAAAAGTCGAAAGTGTCCTAGGKACATTAAGACATTAGACATTGAAACTTTACGACAAATAGCCTTAAGGTGGTTATTGCGGCGGGGCTCACCTCTTCCCATCCCGAACAGAGTAGTTAAGCCCGCCTGCGCAGATGGTACTGCAGTTATGTGGGAGAGTATGTCGTCGCCTTTCTTTATTGAACCCCAACCTGAAAAGGTTGGGGTTCTTTTTTTTATTGGTATGCCCTGTTCACCTAAGGGCTCGGTTCGTCGCATTTCTTGGATCAAGCGGAAAAGTTGAAAAAGGATAGTAAAAAGATGTTAAACTAAAGACCTAACAATAGGAAACCATATTAAAAGTACTAAATTTGCAATGCAGACCACCTTATCGTCCATGCGTTGGTATGGGAGGAAAGTCCGGACACCACAGAGAAGCATAGCGGGTAACGCCCGTCGGTTCCAATATCGGGATTAGGACAAGTGCAACAGAAAGTATGTACAGGTAATGCTGTAGTGAAACCAGGTAAACTCTATGCGGTGAAATTTCAAGTATATCGGCATTTAAGGGTTCTCGCCCGTTGTCGAAGGGTAGAAAGATGGAGTGCGTGAGTAATTACGTGCCTAGATAAATGATAAGGCTCCGATTTATCGGAGACAGAATCCGGCTTATAGGTCTGCATTTTTTAAAATTAGTTAAAGCATCTTTGAAAGCTGCAATTTTATCCCAGATTTGCAAATTAGATTAAATTTTAAATGGAAATATGTAATCTGCAAATCTGTGGGTTTAAATTATTTGGCTTTAAACAGACTTTTGTAATTTTCCCAATGAGAAAAGATCAAAAATAGGTTTCCAAAAAACACAAATAAAGCGAATGGAATTCCTTGTGGAGTTAAGAAAAAATTAATAAAAACAATATTAATGGTTACAGGAAAAATAAGGATATTCGCGAGGGTTACATAGCGGCCAGTAATAAAAGAGAGTCCGCAAATTAATTCTACTGATTTTGCTAATGGCATCAAATAAGAGGAAGCTACTAGACCTAATTGAAATGCCTTGAAATCACCTTCAAATGTTGGTTGGGGAAACAACTTCAAAAAGAAGCCAATAGAGGTCACAAGAAATACAATGCCGATTGTAATTCGAATAAATAATGTAGCATATTTCATAGCATACTGTTTTAAAGGTTAATAGTATCATAAATATAAGGAAAAATCTCAATATAATTTATCGTATTTTTGTTTTTTTTAATAAAATTATTCTTTTGAGAACATCAATAATAAAAAGGATCCAAAATCCGAGCCAGTTCAAACAACTATTATTATCATGGGCACATCATTATCGGGAAGTAATTTTCATGGACAGCAACGATTATCCACAAAAGTATTCCAGTTATGATTGTATTCTTGCAATTGATGCATTTACAACCATAAAAACCGATTGTTTTAATGCCTTCGAAGATTTAAAACAATACCAGCAAAAGAATAAAGATTGGCTTTTTGGTTATTTGTCTTATGATTTGAAAAATGATATTGAAGCATTAAATTCTGCAAATTTTGATGGGTTACAGTTTTCTGATTTATTTTTCTTTCAGCCTAAAAAACTGTTTTTATTAAAAGGAAATGAACTCGAGATTCAATATCTTAGGATGTGTGATGATGAAATAGAGGAGGATTTTGAGAAAATAAGTACTGAGTGTTCAGTACTTAGTATTCGGTCTTCTACAATTGATATAAAGCAGCGAATATCTAAAGAAAAATATCTTGAAAAAGCTTCTAAAATATTAGATTATATTCATCGAGGAGATATTTATGAAGCTAATTTTTGTATGGAATTTTTTGCTGAAAATGCAATCATTAATCCATTAGATAAATTCATAAAACTCAATGAAATTTCGAAATCACCTTTTGCAGTGTATCTTAAAAACAACACTCAATTTTTACTTTCTGCTTCTCCAGAACGCTATTTAAAAAAAGAAGGAGAAAATCTTATTTCTCAACCTATAAAAGGAACGGCAAAACGATTTATTGATGCTTTCGATGATGAAAAGTCTAAAAACAAATTGGCTTTGGATCCTAAAGAACGTTCGGAAAATATTATGATATCGGACTTGGTTAGAAATGATTTATCAAAAACTGCTCAAAAAGGATCTGTAAATGTAGAAGAATTATGTGGTATTTATTCTTTCGAACAAGTACATCAAATGATTTCTACAATAACAGCAAAACTCGACAGTCAATACACTGTTGTAGATGCAATAAAAGCTTCGTTTCCAATGGGAAGTATGACCGGCACACCAAAGGTTTCAGTTATGAAAATTATCGAAGAATTAGAAGAGACTAAACGAGGTTTATATAGTGGAGCAGTAGGTTATTTTACTCCTAATGGTGATTTTGATTTTAATGTGGTTATTAGAAGTATTTTATACAATCAAAAAAATAAATACATTTCTTTTTCGGTTGGTAGCGCCATAACTTCGCTATCTATTCCTGAAAATGAATATGAAGAATGTTTACTCAAAGCAAAAGCAATGCTTGAAGTATTGAGTTAATGTATAATCATAAATTTGGTTTATAATTAATATTTTGTACTAATTCAGTTGAAATAACTAAATTTGAAAATGCTAGAAAAACTCCAAATTCATATTGCTCAAAATTTCGATTTTCTTAAGAATAAAAAATTACTACTGGCTACCAGCGGTGGTCTGGATAGCATGGTGATGGTGCATTTACTGCATAAGATGTCTTTTACTATTGCAATTGCCCATTGTAATTTTCAACTTCGTGGTGTAGAAAGTTTTGAAGATCAAAATTTTGTAAATGAATATGCTAGAGCAAATAAAATTCCAATATTTATCACCCAATTTGATACTAAAGCTTTTGCCGAAGATTATAAAGTTTCGACGCAAGTGGCTGCTCGCGATTTGCGTTACAGCTGGTTTTATGAGCTTTTAGAAAATGAAGCATTCGATTATATACTAACAGCGCATCACGCCGATGATAATATTGAAACATTTCTAATCAATCTCGTTCGAGGAACAGGTTTGGATGGTTTGACAGGAATTCCTGCTATAAATGGCAGTGTCATTCGTCCGCTAATGATTTTTTCTCGTCTAGAAATTGAGTCGTATGCTATAGAAAATACTATTTCATGGAGAGAAGATAGTAGTAATGCATCGGATAAATATTTACGAAATAAAATCAGACATCATCTAGTTCCCCTATTGAAGGATTTGAATTCGGATTTTCTTTCTACTTTTCAAAAAACGCAAGCTTTTTTACAAGAAGCCCAAACACAAGTCGAAGATGCATCGATTATGGTCTACCAGCAGGTTGCAAAAGAAAAAGATGATCAGGTTTTTTTTGATTTAAATCAATTGAAACGATTGCCCAATTACACTTCTTATTTGTATCAATGGCTCAATGAATATGGTTTTATGGCCTGGCAAGATATATATAACTTGGTTGATGGACAGTCAGGAAAACAAGTGTTTTCTACTAAGTACAGATTGTTAAAAGATAGAGATTTATTAATTTTGAGCTCTTTTAATCTTGAATTAGAACAGAGAGTATATAGCATCGAAAAAGACCAAATAGAAGTTAAATTTCCCTTAAATCTCTCCTTTTGCAAAGTAGCTGACATTAGCTTAGGTTCAAATAAAGCTATCTTTGTTGATGAAGATGAACTTGTTTATCCATTACGATTACGTAAATGGCAAAAAGGTGATAGTTTTCAACCATTTGGGATGGAGGGTCAGTCAAAAAAAATAAGTAAATATTTTAAGGACGAAAAATTGTCTTTGATAGAAAAAGAAAAAATCTGGCTTTTATGTTCCGAAAATAAAATCATTTGGGTTGTTGGTTTACGCCAAGACGAACGATTTAAAATTAAGAATACAACATCAACTATTTTACAAATAAAATTAGAATGAAGAAAAATATTATTTTTTTATTGGTGGCAATTTTGGCTTTTGTCAATGGACATGCACAATTATTAGATCCAGTAAAATGGACAACTAGTATAGAGAAAAAATCAGAAACTAATTATATATTGACATTTAAAGGTGTTATTGAAGCTGATTGGCATTTGTATTCCCAGTTTACTCCAGATGGAGGTCCATTGGCACTCGAAGTCGTTTTCAAGAACCAAAAAGGGAATTATACTTTAGTGGGCAAAGCCAAAGAAAGTAAAACAAAAACAGCTTACAATGATGTTTTTGAAGTGAATGAAACTTATTTCGAGAAGAAAGCACAAATTCAACAAGAGATTGCAATTGTAAATTCCAAAAACACAAAAGTTGAAGTTTCTTTAAACTATCAAGTGTGCAAAGAAGTTTGTATTAATCAAGAAAAGAAATTCAGTTTTGAAATTCCTACTAGTGCTGCTGCAACACCAAAAGTTGCAGCCGTTGAAAAAACTATTGTAATTCCTGCTGAAATTGACACTGCCAAAGTAGATTCATTGGCACCAAGTTTAGGAACGAGCTATTCCATGGAAGCAGTGCCTGAAAAAGCTGTTCCTGCAGAAAATAAAACCGAATCGCAACGCGGATTATGGTCCATCTTTTTTATTGCATTCCTTTCAGGATTTGCGGCTTTGCTTACGCCTTGTGTTTTTCCAATGATACCTATGACGGTAAGTTTTTTTACAAAACAAAGCAAAACAAGAGCAGCCGGAATTAGAAATGCTATTATTTATGGGGTTGCAATCATCTTAATATATGTATTATTAGGTCTTTTGGTCACTTGGATTTTTGGAGCCGATGCTTTAAATGCACTTTCTACTAATGTGTGGTTTAATATTATTTTCTTTCTATTATTAGTTGTTTTTGCATTCTCGTTTCTGGGAGCATTCGAAATTATGTTGCCTAATTCTTGGTCTAATAAAGTAGATAGCCAAGCCGATAGAGGAGGAGTAATTGGAATTTTATTCATGGCTTTAGCATTAGCTATTGTTTCCTTTTCATGCACAGGACCCATAGTTGGAACCCTTTTAGTCGAAGCTGCTTCTAAGGGTGGAATAGCGCCAGTAATCGGAATGTTCGGTTTTTCATTAGCCTTAGCTTTACCCTTTATGTTATTTGCTATGTTTCCGGGATGGTTGCAATCGTTACCAAAATCAGGAGGATGGCTCAACACGGTAAAAGTAGTTTTAGGATTTCTTGAATTAGCATTAGCTTTTAAGTTTTTATCCAATGCGGATTTAGTCTTACAATTGCATTTATTAGAAAGAGAAGTTTTCTTGGCGATTTGGATAGCCATTTTTGGAACATTAGCGTTTTATTTATTTGGAAAAATTACTTTGCCACATGATAGTCCAATAGCTCATATTTCAGTAGGTAGGTTGTCTTTAGGAATAGTTGTTTTATCCTTTACCATTTATATGATTCCGGGACTTTGGGGAGCGCCTTTAAAATTAATAAATGCTTTCCCACCACCTATGGAGTATAGTGAAAGCCCATTAGGATTTGGGGGTTCGGGTGTAAGTGTTGCAACTGATAAATTGCCGGAAGGTGCAAAATTAGGACCACATCAAATTGTAGTTTTCGATGATTATGATAAAGGAATGGCTTACGCCAAAATAGTGAACAAACCTATAATGCTCGATTTCACAGGTTTTGCTTGTGTAAATTGTCGTAAAATGGAAAATAATGTTTGGTCGGCCCCAAAAGTTTTGTCCATTTTGAAAAACGAAGTGGTACTGATATCCTTATATGTTGATGATAAACGTGATTTGCCAAAAAACGAGCAATTTGTTTCTAAATCTACCGATTCAGAAATTGTAACAATTGGTGATAAATGGACGGATTTTATGATTACGACTTATAAAACAAACACCCAACCTTTGTATGTATTAACAGATTTAAAAGGAAATTCTTTGAATGTAACAAAACCAACAATTAGTTATGTTAATGTTGATGAATTTGAAAGTTGGTTAAAAGTAGGGATCTCAAAATTTAAAAAATAAATAAAGTAGGTATTGCTATTTTATCTAAGATAAACAGCTACAATTACAAAGCTGTTTTTCTATGATTTATGATTTTTTTAATAAATCTGTGAAAATCTGTGGAATCTGTGTCAAAAAACGAGTTTTTCAACTAATTAATTTAAATCTGACAGATATATTTGAACTTGCTTTAAGTATCGATACCCTTAAAAAATACAAACCAGACCCAGAAACTTATAAATGGGACGCAACTAAATTAAGTCAGCAACCGCAAAATATGATCATGATTGCAGCACACAGATAAGATTTTAGCCGGAGCAATAAATGCCGGGCTGCAAAGTGGTTTTATAATGCGTGAAGGCCAATCGTTGTATTCCCTTTCGGATATTCCTACTTATGAAGTCAAATATATTTATGAAATGGCGCTAGTTGTAATCGAAAAATACAAATAATGATTTACGGAAGTCAATAAAAAAAGGGAACTAAATTGAATTAATTCCCTTATATGACTGTCCGTTACTACTATCAATGTGTTTTATTTTGCCATTTCGAGAGAGGATTTGGTAAAAATTTACCAAAATAGTTTTAGTTTCATTGGGTATTAATTCATAAAAAGTGCGATTGAGAAATCGCACTTTTTTTTAGGTCTATAAATTATCTCCTTTTGCCACTTTCAAAGCGTATTGTGCTTTATTAAAATCAGAAATAATTTTTAAATAATCCAGTTGTGCCTGCAGATTAAATTGCTGTGCCTGATAGACTTCAAAGGGTTTTGCCGTACCTATTTTTTGGCGTTCAATACTTTGATTTACGGCTTCGATTGAAAAGGCCAATGCTTGTTTTGCAACGGAAATTTGCTCTTCTGCCATTTGAATTTCGGTAGTTGCCACGACAATTTCCTGCTGATACTGATTTTTAAATTGCGATACTTTATTTTCTTGCAAATCAATTCTCGCTTTCCCTTTTTTAATATCGCCCTGGTATGAAAATCGCCCAAACGGAATATTCCAAAGCAAGGAAACGTTGACCTGATAGGTTGTGTGCAAATTATCCGAGTACCTCCCAAAAGCACCGTTATCAGCACCGATTCGGAGCTTTGGCAACAACAATCCTTGATTTACTGTCTTATTTTCGGTTTGCAATGCATGTAGTTCCGATTGTAATCCTAAATATTGAGGATGCGTTTCAATCGTTTTTTCTTCCGCTAATGAAGGAGTTAATTCGAAGGGAACCAAGTTGGTTTCGGTACTGATCAGCTGCGTTTGTTGTTCCAAATTTAAAAGATTCGACAGCAATGCTGATTTTTTATACCATCCTAATTTTGCCTGAAACATTTCAATTTTTAAATGATTGAAGTTGCTGTTTGCCAATAAATATTCCGATTGATAACGCAATCCGGCATCAACCTGAATTTTCAATTGTTGCGACAAAGTATCGGCCTGACTCACTAATCGTTGCAAGGAAATATATTTCAATTGCTCGTTTTGCATATCAAAATACACTTCAATAGACTGAAGTATTGCTTTGTTTTTTTCGGCAATACTAAAATAGTCGGCTGCCTGTACTTTTTGTTTGGCTGCCAAAGTCTGGTAAATGCCTTTGCTAAAATCTATTTCGGCACTGATCCCTAATCCAGCCCAAAGGTTATTTTGTTCAACATCAGTAAATATTCTGCCATCGGTATTCATAGCGGCACCGCTTAAGTAATGAGTCGTAAATCCGGCATAAAGATTGGGCAACCACCACTCTTTGGCTTTGGCTTGTTCAGCAACTGCCAGTTCGTGTTTTAACAGATACTCTTGAACGGTAAGGCTATTTGCACCTGACAATTGCATGACCGTTTCCAAATCGATTGGGAATCGTTCTTGCGCATGTGTCGGGCAAGAAAGTACAACCATGACCATAACTCCTAAGAGCTGTTGCATTGGTTTTATAAAGTTTCTTTTCGTTATTTTCATTCTTTTTATTTTAAAATAGGTGCAACAATTTGTCCTTCATTAACCAATCCTTTTCCATTAGTAATAACCTGCGTTTTTGGAGTGATTTCGGCATTTATAACCTCAAAATATTCGGTATCTGACAATCCCATTTTAACAGGAATACGTTTGACTACATTGTTTTCTACCACTAATACAAATACTTCATTCTTATAATTTACTTTGGCAACAATGGGCAATGATAAAATATTCTCCCTACTTTGAAGACGAAGCAAGACTTTAGCATACATTCCTGTGATTATTTTCCCTTTGCTGTTGTCAATATCTATTTCAACCTGCATCGTACCGGAGCCACTATCAAGTACTCCCGAGCTTCTGCTAATAGTAGCCTTGTAGATTTCACCTGACAATTCTGGAAAAGTAACCTGCACAGCAACACCGGTTTTTATGGCAACAGCATCTGATTCTGGAACCGGAAGACTGAGCCTAACAGGATTTACTTCCTGAATTTCAACAATGGCTTTGGGGTTCGATTCTTCTAATCCGTTTTGCAACATTGCGCCATTATCCACAAAACGCTTGCTGATGATTCCTGAAAAAGGCGCTTTTATTGTTAGAAACGAAATCCTGTTTTCGATGGCATTTAAACTTGCTTTTGAAACTACGAAATCGGCCTCGGCATTTTCAACAAACTGGATTGGCGTTAAGGCCGGGGTTTTCTCAAAAACAGATTTTAAGCGATTATAAGTTGTTTTTTTTGCCTCGAATTCGGCTATTAACTTTATTTGCTGTTGCATTAATAACGGGTTTTTTAATACAGCAATCGTTTCTCCTTTTGAAACTTTGTCACCAATATCTTTTGAAATACGGGACAAAACCCCACTTTCCATAGCATAAATGGTGACCACTTGATTGGGTTTTGCTGTTCCTGTGATTAGAACCTCTGCAGTAAACGATCTATTTTTGGGCAACTCTACTGCGACTGTCTGCGCGTTATCTGATTTTTTATTTGGATTATTCTTAACTTGATTTTCATTTTTGCAGGCTGAAAATAAGAATCCAACTAATAACAGAAAGATTCCTTGTTTTATATTTAATAATGATTTCATGAATTTTTATTTTTTTGCGATAAGTGAATAAAATATAGGGATAATGTAAAGCGTGATCAGCATCGCCATAAATGTTCCGCCAATGACTACAATGGCCAATGGGACATTAGCCTCTGAACCGGGGTTGGTTGCTAAAGCTGTTGGCAACAATCCTAAAATAGTGGTCGAAGCGGTCATCAATACTGGTCTAAAACGGTCTGAAGATCCTTCGATGATGGCTTCTTGTTTTGATTTGCCTTCTATTAATAATGCATTGATTCGATCTACCAAAATGTTTCCGTACGAAACTGAAATTCCCACCATCATAATAATTCCCATGATGGCTTGAATGCTCATATAAGTTCCTGTAATCCACATTAAAAAAGCTACCCCGATAATCCCGAAAGGAAAGCTCAGAATGATAATCAACGGTTTTCTAAACGATCTGAAAAGTGGCGTAATGATCAAAAAAGCTAGTATAACTGCCAGTGCCAATCCCATTCCTAAACCGCTAAACGACTCTTTAATAATAGCAACTTCCCCCTGAAAATTAATTTCATAACCTGAAGGAACTTGCATATTGCTGATGATTTCCTGGATTTCATCTGAAACGCTTCCTACATCCTTTCCTTCTACATTGGCGTAAACATTAAATTCTCGGCTAAGCTTATGATGATTGATTTCCACAGGGTTTGAGCCATCGGTAATTTTAGCAAAATTGCGAAACGGAATAGTTTTATCTTGCAAACTGCTTCCAACACCTACGTTTTCCAGCACAAATTGATTATTTATTTCACTCTCCGGATAGGTAACTCCAACATAGTAGTGGTTTCCGTTGCGTTCATCAATCCAAAAAGATTTGTTGAAAGTAACAGATGAATTTAAGGCTGAAACCATGTTTTTAATCGCATCAACGGGTTCAATACCTAACGATGCTGCTTTTATTCGATCAATATCAATATTTTTGGCTGGCTGATCCAATCGCTGCAACACCCGCACG
This sequence comes from Flavobacterium cellulosilyticum, assembly GCF_004349355.1. Classification (GTDB taxonomy): domain Bacteria; phylum Bacteroidota; class Bacteroidia; order Flavobacteriales; family Flavobacteriaceae; genus Flavobacterium; species Flavobacterium cellulosilyticum. The sequence goes on from NZ_SMFK01000010.1 coordinate 10,229, forward strand.
TCTCTGGTGGCAGAAAGTGCCGCAACGGTATCCCTGATATTTTCGGCCAATTGGCGTAAAACTTTTAAGTCGTTCCCTTTCACCTGAATGTCTATTGGAGCTGGTTTTCCTTCGTTCAAAGCGGCCGTAATCATGCCGCCTGTATTAAAACTGACTTCTACTCCAGGAAATTTTTCGTGAAACAATTTTCGCAAGCGACGAGCATATTCAAACGTACTCGTTTGATGACTTTCTTTAAGTTGTACACCAATAAAAGCATCTTGTGTTCCTGAATTTGGCGTATAAGCCGCAGGCAAGTCATAGAATACACCTACATTTCCAATAATTTGTTCCAAATCATCAGCCGTTTCCTTTCGAATAACCTGCTCCATTTTGGCAATCGTGGCATTGGTGTTTTGTAGGGTTGTACCGGATTCCATACGCACCATAATTTCCATTTGCCCCACATCAGATTGCGGAAATAATTCGTATCCAGTGTTTTTTAGTATAAAAATAGATAGCATAAAAAGCACGATTGTTATCGCTAAAATTGGTACTCTAAATTTCAGAACTGTGGGTAAACTATTTTGATATTTTCCTCCCAACCGATCAATATAGCGTTGAAATTTTCCCAAGAAGTTTTTCTTTGGCTTTTCATCTGATTTTGGCAATTGATTTCTAAAGAAAAAAGCCGCCATCAAGGGAATTAGCGTTAGGGCAAATAGGTAAGAACCAATCATAGCTCCGGCAACGGTTATGGCTAAGGGCGAAAAAAGAAACTTTGTTATTCCTGTTAAAAAAAACACCGGAAAAAAGACGACTATAATTACCAAAGTAGAAGCCAATACTGGGTTTGCAACTTCTAGTGCGGCATCCTTGGCTGCTGCAAAAGAACTTTTACCCATTTTTAAATGTTTGTCTATATTTTCTAATACTACTATGGAATTATCTACGAGAAGTCCCAATACCAAAGCCAATCCGCCCAAGGTGATGCTGTTAATGGCTTGTCCCGAAATAGACAGCACAATAAAGGCAAACAAGACTGAAAGTGGTAAGCTGATAGCGACAATCAGTGCCGATTTAAAGTTTCCTAAAAATAAGACCAAAATAATCACCACTAAAATTAATCCGCCTAAACCCGCATTTTCCAGACCAGAAATTGCATTTTTCACATAAGAAGATTGGTCAAAAATCACGTTCAATTTTACATCCTTTGGCATTCTTTCTTTCAAACTTGGCAAAGCAGCTTTTACGGCCTCTACGGCCGCAATCGTATTGGCTCCCGGACGTTTAAAAATAGGTAAATACACTTGCTGTTTCCCGTCTACTCGGGCAATGTTGGTTTGGATCGCACTGGCATCTTTGGTTTGTCCAATGTCCTTAATAAAGATAGGTTTCCCGTTTTTGTGAGTAATTACGATGTCGTCAAAATCTTTTACATCTACGATAAGTCCTTTGGCATCTACACCGTAACTTATAGTTCCTATTTGGGCAATTCCCGATGGAATCATGGTCGTGTTTTTTTGAATAGCATCCGAAACTTCTGTTTGAGAAATTCCCAAAGCTTCCATTTTTAAAGGATCAACATACACATAAATCATACGCAAGGAACCTCCGTAAGCCGCAGGAGCAACAATACCTTCTACCCCGCTTAACATCTGGCGCAAGTTCAAATAGGCTACATCGTACAATTCTTTTCCGCTTTTTACATCACTGCTTACGGTGAGTAACATCAATGGTTTTGAAGCCGTAGGATCGAAAGGCTGAATCATTGGAGGCATTGTTCCCGGTGGCTGATAATACATATCGCTTACTGCATAGGAGGAGGTATTTGCCATTGCTTCGGCGGGCTCAACATCTTCTCCGTAGAAATTGGTAACAACACTCACTCCCATAATACTTTTGGAGAGTTGTTTTTCAATTCCGGGCGACTGACCAGTCCAGCGCTCCATGCGACTGGTGATGTCTTTTTCGACTACTTCGGCTGGCATTCCCGGATAAAGGGTAATAATTTGCATCGCCGATTTTTTAAATTGTGGCAGTATGTCCACAGGCATTCGTGGGATAAGTACCCCGGCAATTACCGCTACGATAATGGAAAAGACCAGTACCAAATAGGGGTTTTTGAAAGATGTTTTAATCATTATTTGTGCTTTAGTTTAAAAATTGTTTTTGATAAATGCCATAGCATAGTACGCTGTAAACAATAGTAAAACACTACTGAAACAGGCATAAACAAGTACGCCTTTCTTGATTGAAAGCGAATAAAAGCTATTGCAATCTGTCAGAAAGGGGATTAAACTAAAGGGGGGCCGCGATGCGGATGGTCTGAAATGATGCTTGCCGAACGGCAATTGGGTTCTTCAAGAAATAAATGAGGTTTTATTGCTTTTGAATTGAAAGTAAATTCATAATTAGAAGTAATTACGACAAAAGGACTAACGGATAAAATTAGGCAGTCAATTTGTGGTTGTTGAAACTTTGCTGATTTCAAAACCTCATGTTTGCAATGCATTGGTGGCCAAATAACGGATTGTTCACCCGTGTATTGTCTTCTTAATTCGCAATTTGAAATTTTTTTATGATCCGAATCTCCCGCATGGTCATGTTCGCCTAATGGATGTGCCAAACAAATTAATTGCCACGGAAATAGAATTATTCCCATCAAAAAAAGTAATAGTATGGACTTTTCTTTTTGCATTGTGACAAATCTACCAAAAATTGTCTGGATAGAAAAGCAATAGTTGTACTATCTATACTAACGATATGTCCACATATTTTTTCTTATCAAATCTTATTGCAGAGTAAGGAGTTATAAAAAATGATCTTGACATTTACATCGACTCAGATTGTGATCTTAAAAGCTTTTAATTCTTCCAAAAATGCACTTATATTTTGGTTGGCAACCTAAGCAAACTTCTTGATTCATTTCTTCGGAAGAAAAATATTTTTAGATGTGGGTTTCATTTGAAAAAGAATATAAATCAGTATTCCTTAATTTATTTTTTGAAAGAACTTCGCTGATGAATTCATACAATAACGCAACCTTGTTGGATTAGGTCCATCGTCAAAAAGATGACCTAAATGACAACAGCGTTCGCAGATAATTTCACCACGAACCAATCCTAGGCTTTTATCAACTATTTCTATCACTCTGTTATTATTAATTGGAGCATAAAAACGTGGCCAGTCCCTTCCGGAATAAAACAGCGGTAATTACATCCCGCACAAGAATAATTGACTTTTTTATGATTATCATTAAATTCATTTTGGAAAGGTCGTTCAGTTCCTTTTTACGCAAAATGTAGTTTTGATTTTCGATTAAGTCTTTTTTCGATTTATTATCTGTTTTTATAACTTTCTTTAAAGAAGTGTCATTCGTTGACAATATTTGTTCCTGAACAATTCTGGACTAAACGATTCCAATCTCCATTGGATTTCTTATAGGCTATAAACCCTAGCGCAACAACAGGCCATAATAATAGGTGTTAGTATACTTTCATGACTTTACAAATTAGGTTTTAATTTTTGGAACATATGAATAAGTATAATCTTTATTGTAAGTCATAAGATTATTTCCCCCTGCATAAGAAGAGCGTACACCTAAAAGGGGCAAATTTTGTTCAACTGTTGAGGGATTTAATTGACTACCCTTATCTTTTACTACATCATCCACCGTTTTCAGTACTACAACAGGATAGCATTTTTTTTTATTTAACTCCAATTATTTATCCTTATTTGGAATATAATTTTCTCGTACGATAATTTCTAAAGGGATAATGGGAAGCTCATCAATAGCTTCTTTTAATACCACTTTTTTATACAAATGATTGATACCTAGATAACCTTGTTCTTCAGGCTTTTGATGAATTAAAAAATCGATAACACCATTATTCAGGTATTCTAAATTTTGTTTTAACAATTCATAACCAACAATTCGAATCCCTTTCAATTCGTTTTCTTTAATAAATTTAGCTACGACATGAACTCTAGAATTAGGAATAAAAACACAATCAATCCCATTAAACATATCCGTTGATAAGTGATTTTCAGTGTCGTATTTTATACTTACTTCAGTGAAATTAAATTTTGGAAGTTCTTTTTTTTCTTCAAAGTAAGAATAAAATCCTTTGATTCTTTGCAAATATACATTGGTTCTAGAGGTGCTTTCCAAGAAACGTGTTATTTGAATAATCAAGACATTAGTTTCTTCTTTCATGCCAAAACTGATTAGTTTTCCACCTAAATAGCCACTTTGATATGAATCTTGACCTATATATGTAATAGTATCAATTTCAGGTATGTTAGAATCAATTAACACAATTGGACTGTTTTTTTTCTTGTATTCAGTCAAAAAAGAAACCGATTCTTCATAAAAAATGGGTGCAAATAACAAGCCGTCATATTCATTTTCCAAGATATTATTTGCATTAGTATTAAAAGAAGTAGTATTATAATCGTAATAATAATAGTCAATTGTTACACCAAAATTAGCAAACTCCTGAGCCGCTTTGATTATCCCAATTACGGGTGCTTTCCAATATTCAAGTCCTTCATTTGAAGGAAGGAAAACTGCAAATATGAATTTTTTATTAAACGCCAAATTACTGGCAAAAATATTCTTTTTATAACCATGCTCTTTAATAATTGCATTTACTTTGGCTATGTTTTCTTCAGTAACTTGACCACGATTGTGTATAATTCTATCGACCGTTCCTACTGAAACATTAGCAATTTCTGCTATTTTTTTAATTGTTATGATAGCTATTATCTTTTATATTTTTTGTAAATTTAACTATTTTTCAAAATAATGACTATTTTTTTGGTTTAATTTTGTTAGTATTTAGTTTAAATATTTTTATATTTGCAGCCCACGTGTGCGAACACGATAAAATAATAATTTTATGTCTAATCGAATTGTAACTTTCGGTGAAATTTTATTAAGGCTTTCACCTCCAAGTCATTTGCGTATTACGCAAGCTACATCTTTTGACTCCTATTATGGTTGTGCAGAGGCTAATGTAGCTGCTTCATTATCTAAGTTTGGTTTGCCTGTAAAATTTGTTACTGCAGTTCCAGATAATGAATTAGGAGAATCATCTTTGAGTATGTTGCGTTCGTTTGGAGTGAATCCGATTGTATCGGTGCAAGGAAAAAGATTAGGTATTTATTATTTTGAGCAAGGAGCTTCTGAACGTCCTGGGAAAGTAGTTTATGATCGAGAAGATTCTTCTTTTTCGACGTTAAAAATGGGAATGATTGATTGGAGAACTATTTTTAAAAAAGCAAATTGGTTTCATTGGTCTGGAATAACTCCATCTTTGTCTCAGGATTTGGCTAATTTGTGTAAGGAAGCTTTAGAGGTTGCGACTGAAATGGGATTAACTATTTCGGCCGATTTGAATTACAGACCCAAGCTTTGGCAATATGGCAAAAAAGCCAATGAAATAATGCCTGATTTGGTACAGCATTGCGATCTCTTATTAGGTGGCGTAGATGAATCTGAAAGTGTTTTAGGAGTACCTAGAAATGAATTAGATACAGACGATATTGTTTTTGCTAATTGGATGAAAGTGTATCCTAGATTAAAAAATATAGTCTCCACACATCGTATGGACGCCAATGCTTCATCTAATGGTATTAGCGCTTCATTGTGGAATGGAAAAAAATTACTGCATTCTCGCAAATACAATATTTCTCATATTATTGATAGAATAGGTGCAGGAGATGCTTTTATGGCAGGAATTATTTACGGATTGATTACCTGGCCAGAAGATCATCAAATGGCCTTGGAATATGCAGTAGCTGCTACCTGTTTGAAACATTCTATTTCGGGCGATATCAACTTGGCAACCGTAAATGAAATAAAAGCACTTGTAAGTGGCGCTGGAGGCGGAAGAGTTTCCAGATAAAATTTAAATTATAAATACAAATTACAATTAAAAATAAAAAAAAATGGCGAAAAAAGTAGTAACGTTTGGTGAGATAATGTTAAGATTAGCACCACAAGGATTTTTAAGATTTTCACAAGCAGACAATTTTGATGTTGTATATGGTGGTGGAGAATCTAACGTAGCAGTTTCATTAGCAAACTATGGGATTTCAGTAGATTTCGTAACTCGATTACCAAAAAATGATATTGGTCAATGTGCGATGATGGAAATGCGTAAAAGAGGCGTTGGAGTAGATAAAATTATTTGGGGTGGTGAGCGTTTAGGAATTTATTTCTTAGAAACTGGAGCTGTATCTAGAGGAAGTAAAGTAGTATATGACAGAGCACATTCTTCTATGTCTTCTATCGAACCAGGAATGATCAATTGGAAAGAAGTTTTTGAAGGAGTAGAGTGGTTTCACTGGACTGGTATTACTCCAGCAATTTCTCAAAGTTCTGCTGATGCTTGTTTAGAAGCGGTTAAAGCGGCTAGCGCTTTAGGAATTACAATTTCTACGGATTTGAATTACCGTGCTAAATTATGGAATTTCTGTGATAGCGCACAAAGAGAAAAAATCATGACTGAATTAACATCTTATTGTGATGTTGTTTTAGGAAATGAAGAAGATGCTGAAATGCACTTTGGAATCAAACCTGCTGGAGCAGCAGTTCAAACACATGGACATGATGTGAAAGCAGAAGCTTTCTTATCTGTTTGTCAACAAATGATGGAAAAATTCCCAAAAGCCAAAAAAGTAATCACTACTTTAAGAGGTTCTATATCTGCATCTCATAATACATGGGCTGGAGTTTTATACGATGGAAAAGAAATGTTACAAACGCGTCAATATCAAATTACGGATATCGTTGACAGAGTAGGTGGTGGTGATTCATTCATGGGAGGTTTAATCTACGGATTATTAACTTATCCTGATAATGATCAAAATGCTTTAGATTTCGCAGTTGCAGCTTCTTGCTTAAAACACACTATCAAAGGAGATGCTAACTTGGTAACTGTTGATGAAGTAAATAAATTAATGGGTGGTGATGCTTCAGGTAGAGTTGCTAGATAATTAAGGAATTATGATACTAGATACACTAAATAACGGATCACAATACACAAGCTTACATCCTTTGTTTGCAAAAGCTTTTGATTTCATGAGTCAAAATGACTTAGTAAACTTGGAAGATGGTGTTATACAAATTGAAGAAGGTCTAAAAGTAATTGTTAGTAAAGCAAATGGAAAAACGGCAGAAGCTAGTTTAACTAAATTTGAATGTCACGATAAAAACATAGATATTCAGGTTTGTGTAAGCGGATTGGAAACGATTTATTGGAAACCAAGAGAGAAATGTGTAACTCCAAACGGTGATTACAATCCTGAAAAGGATGTACGTTTCTTTAATGATACTCCAGACATGAAATTTCAATTAACAGACGGACAGTTTGTGATATTTTATCCAGGCGATGTTCATGCTCCAATGATTGGAGAAGGTGAAATCAAAAAATTGGTATTTAAAGTTAAAATTTAAAAAAAATGAGTAAAATTCAAAATGTAACTGACGCAATTATTGCACAAGGAATGCTTCCTTTGTATTTTAATGCAGATGAAAACGTAACAATAGAAGTATTAAGAGCTATTTATAGAGCGGGAATCAAAGCGGTAGAATACACAAGCCGTGGAGAAACGGCTTTAAGCAACTTTACTAAAATGGTAGAAGTTCGTAATGCTGAAATGCCTGATTTATTATTAGGTATTGGAACTATTAAAAACCAAAAACAAGCAGAAGAGTATTTTGCTGTTGGAGCTGATTTTTTTATCAGTCCGGGTTTTGTTCCAGAAGTAGCAACTTATTTAGCTGCTAAAGGTGTTTTATATAGCCCAGGTTGTATGACTCCAACTGAAATAATTGCTGCTGAAAATGCCGGAGTAAAATTCATCAAATTGTTCCCTGGAAACATGCTAGGACCTGATTTCTTAAGCGGAATCAAAGATATTTTCCCAAATCTTGTATTTATGCCAACTGGTGGTGTTGATACAACTTCTGAAAATATAAGTGGATGGTTTAAAGCAGGAGTTTCTGCAGTAGGAATGGGAAGCAAATTAATCAGCAAACAATTAATGGCTGATAAAGATTACGCTACAATCGAATCAGAAACTGTAAAAGTTTTGGCTCTTATTAATACAATTAAGAGTAAATAATTTTTTGTTTGAACTTAATCATAAATGATTTTAGTATAGTCTAATCTATTTTATTTTAAGTTTCTCAACCATTTAAAGGCTGTCTTTTATAAGACAGCCTTTTTTGATTTTAAATTTTTTTTAAATAATTATTCAGTATATTTAGCTAACCTAATTGGTAAACCAATCAAATAACATGAAAAATAACACTCTTTTATTTCTTTCTCTATTTTTATTGTTAAATGGATTCATGCATCGTAATGAAAATTCTACTAATCCTGAATTGGTTCGCAATGCAAAAGAATGTAATAGTATAGAGATGAAAATTCTCAATTTGTTGGAAAAGGAACAGACGGTACAAATTTAGGATTAATCCATAAAAAATAACAATGGAAATTAAAACCAGACCATTTATCAAAACACTTGCATTAGGACTATTGTTCTTATTTAATTGTATTGCAACTGCGCAATAACACCCTTGTTTGGTTTTGACTAAAGAAGGAGTTCGTGAAATCCGATCTCAATTAGGAAAATTGCCACTATTTGATACATCACTGGCAGATGTAAAAACGGAAGTCGATGCTGAAATTGCTTTTGGTATCGTAGTTCCGGTTCCAAAAGATTACTCTGGTAGATAAACCCACGAACGGCACAAAAAAAACTTTAGAACCTTTTGGTAAATCTAATGGTTATCAACATTTATGGAATGAAGGTTCTGCACTTTTGACATCAACTACAAATTCAAAAATATTGTGGATGAATGAGGGAAGTTTTTATACGTTAACTTGAGCTATTTAGCCTAACGATCAAGTGTACTTTGTTAGAACAGGTGCCAATGACCACAACTTTGATATAAGAAGAGATCCAGGAATTGTATTTAGAAAAAAGAATACTCAAAATACTACTTTTATATATGTTATCGAAACACATGAAAGTTATAGTACCGTTTCAGAATTTGCAAAGAATGCAACTAGTAATCTAGAATAAGTAAAAGTTGTTTTTTAGACACCAATTATAGTCCAGTAGAAATAAAAGATAAATCAGGTGTTTGTAACCTATTTATTTTGGCAACAAAATACAATAAAGAAACTCAAAAACATAGTTTATAAATCAACAACAAAACTTACCAATGGGTAGGGCCGTATTATAAATAAAAATTTAAAAAAATGGAAAGATTTAGTCAAAAGTTTATTGTCACAAAAGAAATGGAATGGGAGAAATTGGGTGGCGGAGTATCAAGGAAAATTTTAGGATATGATAATCAAATCATGATGGTACTAGTGAAATTTGAAAAAGGGGCATTAGGTGCTCCACATCAACATTTTCACACGCAAGCTACCTACTGTGTTTCAGGTAAATTTGAATTTGAAATTGATGGAATAAAGCAAATTGTAGAAGCAGAAGATGGGGTTTATATTCAGCCTAATTTGTTGCATAGCGCAGTTTGTTTGGAAGAGGGAATGCTGATTGACACCTTCAGTCCCGTAAGAGAGGATTTCTTAAGGGGTGGTGCTGTGTCTTATTTCGGAGATAAAGACGATAGCTATTTGTAGTCAGAAATTTGACACTAACTAAAAATACTATTTTATAGGTATAATTGATTAAAGTGGACAATTTGAAATGACAATTGGTGATACAACCAAGATTTTTAAAGGAGGAGAATTTTTTATATAGAACCTGAAGTAATTCATGGAGCGATTTGTCTTGAAGATGGAGTTCTAATTGATTTTTTTAGCCCAATCCGTGAAGATTTTATGGAATAATAATTTAAAATAGGTTTGTTTCGTTTCATTCATTTTTTTTTAAATATTTAATTGATTATTAAATAGTTAAAAAAAATCCATTAAAAACACACAATTATTTTTTTTTAATGGAATATGCTTGTGTATTTGGTTTTCCAATTCGGTAAGCCAATTATTTAAAGAGTGTAATTTTGAAATTTAAAATGAATACATTATTTAAATAAATGGATGTATAATACTGAAAAAGACAAATCTATTGTTTTTTAGGCATTACCATCAGGTACAACTACAGCTAATAGTCATTATTCTAGGTCAGAATTAAGAGAAACAATGGATTCTGGAAATAAGAATAGAAATTGGACATTCTCTGAAGGTGGGTATTTTAAAGAAACGTACAGAATTGATGCTGTTTCAAAAGAAGCAGATGGAAAATACAGTCTTGTAATTATTGCTCAAATTCACGGTCGTTTAACGGATGAACAACGAAATTTAATTGGTCAAAAAGACAATAATGCGGCACCAATTTTATAAATCTATTGGGATAAAGGTAAAATGCGAGTTAAAACAAAAGTGCTTAAGAATCTTAATGCTTTTGAGAAAGAAATATTAACTGCTGAAGCTTGGGGAAATGACCAAGGAATCAATTTTAAAGATAAAGTTGATTTTGACAAGTTTACTTTAGAAATTAAAGTTTCAGATGGCCGATTAGAAGTAATTCTTAATGGGAACGAATCACTAGTTTACAATGATATTAACATTAAAAAATGGGGGATTTTTGACAATTATTTCAAATCTGGAAACTGTTTTCAATCAAAGGAATCTAATGCTTTCGCTAAAGTAAAAATTTATTTACTAGAAACGTTTCATTATCAGTTTTTTACGTGATGAAAATAATTAGTTATTAAATTTTTCATATTGTTTTTTTTTGTTAAAACCAATCTGGTTAACCAGAAATTAATTTAATCTTGAAACAATGAAATTAGAAGTAATCACTAAGAAAGATAATAAAAAGTGTTCAATGGTGAAGATGCTGTTCAAGAAGATTTATTGTTTCATTTAGCTATTGCTAAAGCAAATGGAAATAGTACAATAAATAATTTGATGTTAATTATTACTCCAGAGATCATTACCAATTTTGCCACATACCATGTACGTGATGATAATCAAGCAGTGGTAGGAATAAAAGAGCATGAAGCAATTTTTCAAGCTATAAAGGAAAAAAACCCTCAATTGGCCAAACTAAAAATGAAAAAACATTTTAAAGCTTTGTATAACTATTGCTATGAAACAATATAAAATTATTAAACTGATATAGTAAGGCCACTTTATTTAAATACTATTTTACAGAAAAAGTTTGTAAATTAAAGTCACTTATTAAGATAAAACTATTCATGCAAATCATTTAAATTAAAAATTCTGGAGAAATTAAATTAGAGCAAAATTTGAAACAAAAAATGATGTATTAGATTAAGGCTAAATTTTTCAGCTATATATAAAAAAATCTAATGTAAATGTTAGATTTTTTTTTTGCTTCACTATTTTTCAAAACTTGATATTTATTATCCTTAACTTCGGCCGATTAATTATTTAATATCTGCATAAATTTTAAATTTTAGGATTAATTAAAGTGGGACATTTGTAGATTAATAGTTTTAATACTTTATTATTCTTATTCCTTTTTTAGAGTTAAAAAATAACATATTATATGATTTTACAATACAAGTTAAATTTTGTAAAGATCTTAATCTAATTGAAAATGAGTTTCTTACTATTACAAATTGAAACTAAACTCATTTGAAAAACGTCAAATATATAATTATTGGGTTTGTTAAAAAGTATTAAACTACTGACGAGTTTAATTAAATATCAAGAATAACTATAAATAAATAAAAATTAAATAATGAATTCAATATTCAATCTTAAAGGAAAAGTGGCTCTCATCACAGGTGGTGGTGGTGTATTAGGAAGCAATATGGCTGAAGTATTAGCGAAGCATGGCGTAATTACAGGAATATTAGGGCGTACTTTGGATAAAGTCGAAGCTACAGTTACTAAAATAAAAAATGCTGGAGGAGAAGCTTTTGCAGTCAAAGCGAATGTACTCAACAAAGAAGAATTGGAAGCCGCTAGAGATTTTGTAATTGAAAAATACGGACAAATAGATATATTGATAAATGCAGCTGGAGGAAATATGCCTGGAGCTACTATTGGTCCAGATCAAGCTGTTTATGACATGCAATTGGACCAGTTACAAAAAGTTATTGATTTGAATATCATTGGAACGATATTGCCATCTCAAGTGGTTTCGGAGATTTTTGCTAAACAAAAATCAGGAATTATTATTAATATTTCATCAGCAGCCGCTCAAAGACCTTTGTCAAGAGTAGTTGGATATTCCGCTTCAAAAGCAGCCATTGATAACTTTACCAAATGGATGTCAGTAGAATTAGCGGTTAAATATGGTGAAGGGATACGTGTAAATGCCATTGCGCCTGGTTTTTTTATTGGCGAGCAAAATAGAGCATTACTATTGTCTCCAGATGGTAGTTTAACGCCCAGAGGGAATAAAATTATTGAGCATACGCCAATGGGAAGGTTTGGAACTCCAGAAGATATAGAAGGAACATTACTGTTTCTATGTAGCGATATGTCCAAATTTGTTACAGGAATCATTATTCATGTTGATGGCGGTTTTGGCGCTACAAGTATATAAATTTTCAATTAAAATAGTATGGAACAAACATGGAGATGGTACGGACCCAATGACCCAGTGCAATTATCAGATGCTAGACAAGCAGGTGCAACAGGAATAGTAACGGCCTTGCATCATATAAAAAATGGACAGGTGTGGGAAGTAGATGAAATCATAAAACGAAAAAATGAAGTAGAAGCTGCTGGAATGAGTTTTTCAGTAGTGGAAAGCATACCCGTTCATGAAGACATTAAAAAGCAATCAGGCGATTATTTAAAGTACATAGAAAACTACAAACAAAGTATAAAAAACTTAGCGAAGTGCGGAATTTTTGTTGTTTGCTATAACTTTATGCCGGTTTTAGATTGGTCTAGGACGGACTTGTCGTATGAAATGCCAGATGGCTCTAAAGCATTGCGTTTCGATATCAATGAATTTGCTGCTTTTGAATTGTTTATTCTGAAAAGGCCAGGTGCAGAAAACACCTATACCGAAGAGCAAAAAGTCAAAGCCAAGTCGACTTTTGAAAAATTGACCGATGCTGAAAAAATAAAATTGCAGCAAAATATAATTGCAGGTTTACCAGGCGCTGAAGAATCCTATTCCGTTGTAGATTTCTTAAAAGTGCTCAAAGGATATGATGGTATCGATGCCACTAAATTAAAAGAAAATTTATATTATTTCCTTCGTGAAATTATACCTGTCGCTGAAAGTGTAGGGGTGAAAATGGCTATTCATCCAGATGATCCACCTTATCCAATTTTGGGATTGCCTCGAGTGGTTAGCACTGAAGCAGATTTGAAACAGTTGCTAAATGCTATTGATTCTCCCTCCAATGGATTTACGATGTGTACGGGGTCTTATGGAGTGATTGTCGAAAATGATTTACCTGGAATTGTAGATCGTCATGGCGATAAAATGAATTTTATCCATTTGAGAAGCACCCAACGCGATGTAGAGGGTAATTTTTATGAAGCGAATCATTTAGAAGGCGATGTAGATATGTATGAAGTGGTGAAATCGATCTTGAAAAAGCAAAAAGAAACCAATCGAATTATTCCAATGCGTCCTGATCACGGACATCAAATGTTGGACGATTTAAATAAAAAAACAAATCCTGGCTATTCTGGAATTGGACGACTACGCGGACTTGCCGAATTGAGGGGTTTAGAAATGGGAATTGAGCGAAGTTTATTTTAGTATTACTACGCCCGAAATATTTTTTTTGCAGATGATTTTATAATTTGTAGTGAACTAGCTTTAAAGTTATATTATGGTTTTGCAAAACGACAACCAATTTATATCTATCATTAATTCATTGCCGAAGAGCTACAGTTTGAAAACTTAGCTCAAATTTGGATTGATGGACATCATTATAAATAAAGAGCTATGCATGTAAAGGGAGTGAACGAAAAAATCATTTGAAACCGATATGGCATATTAATAGTGATTCATGGGATTTAAGCGGGACACTTTTTTTTCTATTTGTCTCATTTGCTATTTAATAGGTCGGACCAAACTGACATTCCTTGTTCCAAAATGCATACCCATTACAGATTTTTAAAAAACAGTATTCATTCATTTATTAGAGGCTGCCCGAAAATTACTTTTCGGACAGCCTCTTTTTTTATGTCTAGTATTATAATATATAGCACTTCTTTAATTTTTATTATGGACAAATGAAGTGTTAGTTCTTTAGTATTTGTATAAAATAATCAATTATTTTCATATAATATTGTACTATTCTGATGATAGAAGCATTTATACTTTAGATGAATTTAGCAAGTTGAAATATAAGTTTTAGCTCACTATTTAGAAGTAAAATAAAGGTGTCGTTCTTTCTTTTTAAATTGGAAAGTCAAATTTATTGACAGGAAATTGTTGTTTAAAATAAGAAAATCACTCCCTATTTTATAAATATGGAATGATTTTTAAATGTTTGAATGTGTGTAATGGTTATCCGTGAACAGTTTCGCTTTTGCCATAATTGGTTATCAATTTGCCTTCGAAATCAATCCATTCTTGCCAACGTTTGTCTATATCCACTTTTTCTGAATATTTTCTGGCAAAACGTAAAAAGGTTGTGTAATGTCCGGCTTCACTGATCATTAATTCTTTGTAAAATGCCGCTAATTCTTGATCTTCTATGTTTTGAGAAAGTACTTTAAATCGTTCGCAGCTTCTTGCTTCAATCATTGCAGAGAACAATAATCGGTCTACAAAAGCGTCGTTTCTACTTCCGTCTTTTTTTAAGAATTTAAACAATTCGTTGACGTAATGGTCTTTTCGTTCTCTTCCTAATTTCAATCCACGCGCTTTGATGATGTTATGCACCATTTGGAAATGCTCTAATTCTTCTTTGGCGATTTCCAACAAATCCGTTACCAATTCTTCGTGTTCCGAATTATAGGTGATAATGGTGATGATATTTGTGGCGGCTTTTTGTTCACACCAGGCATGATCAGTCAAGATTTCTTCTATGTTCGATTCTACTATGGTTACCCATCTTGGGTCGGTGGCTAATTTTAATCCTAACATCTTTTTGTATTTTGGAAATTATATGCAAAAATACAGTTTTTATTTGTGGTTAAATAGCTTAGTTTGCCGAATTATTTCCCTTATTTTGTGTTGAAAATATTTTTTTATGAATGGGAATCAGCGTGTTTTAATTATTGGATTTGTTTGGCCGGAACCTAATTCTTCTGCTGCCGGAGGAAGAATGATACAGTTAATTGCTTTTTTTAAAGAAATGGGATTTGAAGTAACCTTTGCCAGTCCTGCAATGGACAGTGATTTTATGGTTGATTTAGAATCTTTAGGGGTAATCAAAAAATCAATTGCTTTAAATTGTTCCAGTTTTGATGTTTTTGTAAAAGAGTTAAATCCTGGAATTGTTTTATTTGATCGTTTCATGATGGAAGAACAATTTGGATGGCGTGTTGCCGAAAATTGTCCTGATGCTTTACGCATGTTAGACACCGAAGATTTACACTCCCTGCGATTAGCTCGTCAAAAAGCGTTCAAAGAAAAACGACCCTTTTCGACGGACGACTTGCTGGTTGAAGATGTTGCCAAACGAGAAATTGCTAGTATTTTACGTTCCGATATTTCTTTGATGATTGCTGAATATGAAATGGAATTATTGAAAACCGTTTTCAAAATTGATGCTGCTTTATTGTATTATTTACCGTTGTTTCTGGATCCAATTGAAGAATCATCTACTCAAAATTTACCTTCATTCAAAGAACGTGAAAATTTTATTTTCATTGGAAATTTTCTTCACGAGCCCAATTGGAATGCCGTTCAGTATTTGAAAGAAACCATTTGGCCACTCATCAGAAAGCAGCTGCCAGACGCTATTTTGCATATTTATGGTGCTTACCCATCTCAAAAAGTGTTTCAATTACATAAGCCTGCCGAAGGTTTTCTTATTATGGGCCGTGCCAAAGATGCCCAAGAAGTAGTTCGGAAAGCTAGAATTGTTTTGGCTCCTTTACGATTTGGCGCAGGTATAAAAGGAAAATTACTTGAAGCCATGCAATGTGGAACGCCAAGTATAACTACAACTATCGGATCCGAATCGATGTGCAGTGATTTGCCTTGGAATGGAAAAATTTCAGATGATGCAGAAACTTTTGCAGTCAAATCGGTACTTTTATATCAGGATGAAAATCTTTGGCTAAAATCCCAAGAAAATGGTTTCAAGATTATAGAAAAATGCTTTTTGAAATCTTTGTACAAAGATCATTTTATGCTACATATTTTAAATGTTCAAACTAATTTAAAACAACATCGTTTGCATAATTTTATGGGAACATTATTGCAACATCATACGTTGACGAGTACAAAATACATGTCGAGATGGATAGAGGAGAAGAATAAATAAAAAATCCCGTTCTATTACTAAAACGGGATTTCTATTATAAAGTAACAAGCTAATTATGCTAGCATCGTCACTGGGTTTTCGATGTATTGTTTCAAAGTTTGCAAGAACTGTGCTCCGGTTGCACCGTCGATAGTTCTGTGATCGCAAGCTAATGAAAGCATCATTGTATTTCCAACTACAATTTGACCGTTTTTAACCACTGGTTTTTCTACGATTGCTCCAACTGAAAGGATGGCAGAATTGGGTTGGTTAATGATTGAATTGAATTCAGTAATACCGAACATACCAAGGTTAGAAATTGTAAAAGTACTTCCTTCCATTTCGGTAGGTAATAATTTTTTGTTTTTCGCTCTTCCTGCTAAGTCTCTAACGCTTGCACCAATTTGAGATAAACTCATTCCATCGGTAAAAGGTAAAACGGGAACAACTAATCCATCTTCAACAGCAACGGCTACACCAATATTCACATGATAGTTGATGATAATGTTATCAGCAGTCCATTGTGAATTGATTTTTGGATGTTTTTTCAATGCTAAAGCAGAAGCTTTGATTATCATATCGTTAAAAGATACTTTGGTGTCTGGAACGCTATTAATTGTAACTCTTGATTTCATTGCTTCGTCCATTGTTACCTCGATTACTAAGTTGTAATGAGGAGCAGTGAATAATGATTCAGCCAAACGCTTCGCAATGATTTTACGCATTGTAGAGTTTTTGATTTCTTCAGTAGCAATTTGTCCTGCTGGAACATAAGGTTTTGCAGCCGGAGCAGCAGATTCAGTTTTTACTGGAGCGCTACTAGTTGCAGCCGGAGCAGTTGCGGCTTTTGGAGTAAAGTTTTCGACATCACTTTTAGTGATACGTCCGTTTTCTCCAGAACCTTTCACTTGTCCTAATTGAATGCCTTTATCAGATGCAATTTTTTTCGCCAATGGCGAAGCTAAAATTCGTTGACCGTCAGTAGCTGGTTCTTGTTCAACAGCTGCAGCTTTTTCGGCTGATGCTGGTTTAGCTTCTTCTGTAGCAACTGGAGCAGATCCACCAGCGGTGAAACGACTTGCGATACCACTGATATCAGTTCCTGCAGGTCCAATAATAGCTAATAAACTGTCAATTGGAGCTGATTCACCTGCTGCAATTCCGATGTATAATAAAGTTCCTTCATTGAAAGATTCGAATTCCATAGTTGCTTTGTCGGTTTCGATTTCTGCAATCATGTCACCTTCGGATATTGAATCTCCGACTTTTTTCAACCAAGTGGCAACAGTGCCTTCAGTCATAGTGTCGCTCAAACGGGGCATTGTAACTACAATAACTCCTTCAGGTATTGCTGCAGCAGCGGCAGCTACTTCTGTTTTTGCTTCTGAAACTTTTGCTTCTTCTTTAGCCGGAGCTTCTTCTTTAGCTGGAGCTGTTGAAGCACCACCTGAAATTAAAGCAGAAATATCTTCTCCTTCATTCCCAATAATTGCTAATAAAGAATCGATTGGTGCTGTTTCGCCTGCTTGAATTCCGATATAAAGTAGAGTACCTTCGTTGAAAGACTCGAATTCCATTGTTGCTTTGTCAGTTTCAATTTCAGCAAGCATATCGCCTTCGCTGATTTTGTCACCTACTTTTTTTAACCATGTTGCCACAGTTCCTTCAGTCATTGTATCGCTCAAACGCGGCATTGTAATAATTGTAGCCATAGTGATTTATAGTTTATGGGGTATAAATGGATAATCTTCTTGGGCGTAAACTACGTCGTATAATTGTTGAATTTCTGGGTAAGGAGATTCTTCCGCGAATTTTACACATTCTTCGATTAAATCTTTTACTCTTTTTTCGATTGCAGCTATTTCTTCTGTTGAAGCAAATTTTTGATCCTTAATTACATCTAAAACTTGAGTAATTGGATCAATTTTTTTGTACTCTTCTACTTCTTCTTTAGAACGGTATAATTGCGCATCAGACATAGAATGTCCTCTATAACGGTACGTTTTCATTTCTAAAAATGTTGGCCCTCCTCCGCTTCTAGCTCTTTCAATTGCTTCTGTCATTGCTTCGGCAACTTTTACAGGATTCATTCCATCAACTGGTCCACAAGGCATTTCGTATCCTAATCCAAGTTTCCAGATGTCTGAGTGATTAGCAGTTCTTTCTACAGACGTTCCCATGGCATAACCATTGTTTTCTACAATAAAAACAACAGGTAATTTCCACAACATTGCCATATTAAAAGCTTCGTGTAATGAACCTTGTCTTGAGGCTCCATCACCAAAATAAGTCATAGTAACACCACCTGTATTGTTGTATTTATCTCCAAAAGCTAACCCAGCACCTAGAGGAATTTGTCCACCTACAATACCGTGACCACCATAAAAACGGTGCTCTTTTGAGAAAATGTGCATTGAACCACCCATACCTTTAGATGTTCCTGTTACTTTTCCCATTAATTCAGCCATTACACGTCTAGGATCAACTCCCATACCGATTGGTTGTACGTGATTTCTATAAGCAGTAATCATTTTGTCTTTAGACAAGTCCATCGCATGCAAAGCACCTGCTAATACTGCTTCTTGACCATTGTATAAATGTAGGAAACCTCGAATTTTTTGTTGAATGTATAATGCAGCTAGTTTGTCTTCAAACTTTCTCCAAAGTAGCATGTCTTCATACCATTTTAAATAAACCTCTTTTGTAACTTCTTTCATTTTGCTTCCTTTTTTCCTTTAGTATTGTGTGGTTGAACTTAAAGTAGTTGAGATAGGATTGTTTAAATTGTCCAATCTTAAAATTTATATATATTTATATTATAATTTCGTCTAAAACTTTTAATAATAGTTTAATATAACTTAATTGTCTATTAAATATAGTTGTGCAAAAATAGGACATTCCAAGGAGGTACTAAAATTAAAAAATACAATTTTAATACATTTTTGTGTTTTTTTTTATAAAACGGAATTGTCAAACATAAAAGGTAATAAATTTTTGAGTGAGTCTGATTTATATATTGAACCTTTTTCACCCATAAAATAAATTTCAATGGGAGTTCCTTGTTTAATTTCATATTCAGCTATAGATTGTCTGCAAGACCCACAGGGAGGAACTGGTGCGACAGTTGTGTTAGTGTCTGATGCTGCACTAATGGTCATTTTTAGAATTTTGCTGTCTGGGTAAAGAGTGCTCGCTTGAAAAATGGCAACTCGTTCAGCACAAAGTCCAGAAGGATATGCTGCGTTTTCTTGATTTGAACCCAATATAATTTTTCCATTTTCTAATAAAAGAGCGGAGCCCACTCTAAAATTAGAATAGGGAGCATAAGCTTTTTTTCTAACCTCAACAGCTTGCGCCATTAAGTTTTGGATATCAGTAGGTAATTCATCAGTAGCGTCATATGTCGAAAATTGGGTAGTAATAACGATTTTTTTCATACTTTTTATTGGAAAAAAAATCCAAATTTCATCGAAATTTGGATTTTAAATTTTAGTGCTTATTTTTTACTAATATTCATCATATTTATCACCAAAATTAAATGTGAGTGAGAATCGTAATGTATTTTCTAAAGGATTTTTTATTTTTGATGTTGAAAACAAATAGGAAACATCTACTTTGACCACATTGTATTTGAATCCTGCACCAAGAGAGAAAAATTGTCTTGCTCCTTTATTTGGATTCTCGTGAAAGTAACCTGCACGCAATGCAAATGAGTCTTGGTAGGAATATTCTGCTCCAGCTGAGTAAGTGAATTCTTTTAATTCTTCACTAAATCCACCAGATGCATCAGAAAAGGAATTTGTTGCGCCTTGAAACCAGCCTATTGAATTGTATTTTTCTCTTGCTAATGCATAGTCCTTCGAGTCTATAGTATTGTCTCCATTTAAATCTACTATGGTTTGTGGAGATGGAACTAATAGTTTGCTCACTTCTAAATTTAAAGCTACTTTATTATAATCATCAAGAATGAAATCAAATCCAGTTCCTATTTTTAAATTAGCAGGAAGGAAATTACTGCTAAGTTGGGTATTGTCATAGCTGATTTTTGGACCTAAATTTTGAATATTGAAACCAGCTCTCCATCGACCATTAAAATCATTATAGGCTTGTTCTTCTGATTGAAAATAACCAGCAATATCAACTGCAAATGAGCTGGCGCCAGAAGCATCTCCATTATCTGTTGCTACTTTAAGACTAGAATTAATAAATCTTGCAGCAACTGCCATGGAGAATTTTTCACTTAATTTTAAAGAATAAGAACCGTCAAAAGCAAATTCACTTGGAGAAACAATTCTTGGAACTTCATTTGGATCACCTGTTTCACGTAATTCGATATTTCCTAAACCAAAATACCTAAAACTTCCCGCAAAAGCACTTCTTTCGTTTACTCTATTGTAATACGTTAATTGACCTAATGAGATATCGTTTACTAAGTCAGTAAGATAAGGAGTGTAGCTAATCGAAAAACCTTGTTTGTCTATTGCAAAAGCATATTTTGCTGGGTTCCATTGTTGCGAAAAAGCATCAGCAGAAGTAGCTACACCTTGGTCTGCCATACCTGCTGCTCTTGCATCAGCAGCAACTAATAAAAATGGGACACCAGTAGTGATTACGTTTTCTTGCGCTTGAGCAAATGTAAATACAAATAAACATACAAAAAGGAACAGCGTTTTTTTCATTGGTTTGTAATATTAAAGGAACAAATATAGTATTTTATTAAAGGATAACAAGTTTTTCAAATTTTTCGGTTTTTGTATTTGTCAAGTTAGACTTAACGGTGAGTTTATAAACATAAACTCCTTTTCCTATTTTATTTCCAAAATCATCTTTTCCGTCCCAAGTGATTTCTTTTGATAAGAATCCTTCAGTTGTAATGATTTGGTTTTGTGTCCAAACTACTTTTCCAGTTATTGTCATCACTTGAACTTGAACTTCTAATGGTTCATAAGGTCTGTTGTGAGAAAACCAGAACTGTGTATAATTGACAAAAGGGTTGGGGTAATTCAACACATGTGTCAATGTTAATGATTCATTTCCTGCAACTACAAATTGAATCTCGGCAGTTATGGGATTATTATAAACGTCCCAGGCCTTGAATGTTATTGTATGAAGACCAACAGCTAGATTCCGAAATGGAAAACGAAGGGATCCTTTTGTATAATCATCCAAGTTCGTTTGATAATAATCGTTTACTATATACGGATTGTTTACATCTCCGTCTAATATTGCTACCATATCATGACCTATTCCACTTGCGGTATTCAATCCGCTTTCATCTTCCAATTTTGCCAATAAGAACGGCGATTCATTAGTGATACCACCTGACACAAATGTTTCGTCATTCATATATAACTGCACTCTTGGACTAATATTGTCTACAATAACATTTTCATTAATTCCTCCTATTTTAATACTTGTACTATAGCCAGTTTGGTTTTCGAAAAATTGGTTCTTTTTAGCATAAAAGCTAATTTTCCCATAGTCTAAAGGAATACGAATGTCTCTTGGAACAATAAAGCTAAATTCAAATTGTCCGTTTGTAATTGAAGCATTTCCTCTAAAAATTGTTTCACCTAAAGCTTTGAAATTTATTGTTGAGTTATTTCCATCGTTATTTAAAGTAGTCCTAGAAATTATCTTGTCAAATATTATTGTGGAAAGTTCTCCCTTGTAATTTGTTAACGGAGTGTCATTTTCATCTGTTATTTCCCCAGATATTTTCATTTTTGCCAAAGATTTAAAATCATCAAAAGCTTGCGCCACTGGGATGTCATTTACTTTTGTTAATTTTATTTTGGGTTTAGGGATGGCAAGCATAAGCGCTGGGTCGCCAATGTAGAATACAACATTTGTAGAAGAGTTTGGGTTGCTGTTTTTCGCCAATCGTAATGCTTCGGCAATGGTTGTATATTGATTTGAATTGTATGAAAATAAATATTTGGCTAAAACATCATTAAAATTTTCGGCGCTAAATTGTCCGATTTCTCGAATTGTGGTTAGCATTGAAATGGCACCGCCTTTTGGATTCCAATAAGTGTACTCTCCGGCAGTGGGACGTGAAGGGTTGTCAAATCTGGAAAAATCACAAGTTATGGTAATGAATAAAGGGTATTTGTATTGATTGCTCAGATTTTGACCATCAGTTTTTTCCCAAATGCGTTCACTTGCCAATCCATCTTCACCACCATGACCTAAATAATTAAAAACAAGAGCTCCTTTTTCGAAAGCGCTGAAAATTTCTGTTCTTGCTTTAGGATAGCGAGAACCTCCAGCAGAAGCTTCTTGAACATAAGAATCTAATAGTATTTTTGTGGCATTCATAAATGGTTTAGCTGAAACAATGTTGTCAGTTAAACTATTTTGTCTACTTTGTAAGCTGATATCTGTAGATTTGTCGGCGTCGTCGCTTATCATTACAAAATTATTTCTCCAACTTCCGTATGATTTTTGATCATGGTATTCAATTACTTTGTTCACCATTTCTTCAGCTTGGGCGGCGTCATTATTCAACATTCTTCCTACTGCAATATCTATTCCGCCAAATGATGAAATTACATTTCCTTCATTATCATCCATTAATCCATAAAAATCATCAGATGCGAAGGATGATTCTCCTGTCGTATTACTATTTAAAGCATGGTAAATTGGTACGACATTAGTATTGTTAACGGTTCTGTTTTTATAGTCGTAAGAAGCATCACCAAAAAGGTTAACGTATTTGATTCTTTTTTCATTTGAAGAAGCATTTTGATAAATGTATTTAATGCAATTCCGAATAGCGGCAATATCTTGCTTTCCGGATGAAAATTCTTGATATATTGTTTCAAGTGAAATTACTTTGACATTCAAATTGGAATAGGAACGGTGAAAATTGGCTAATTTTTCAGCTTGAGTACTTAACGATGCTGGAGTAATAATAACATAGTCAATGTCTTGAAATGTACCTTGATCATTTTTAAAAATAGTTCCTTTTATATTCTGATTAGCGATTTTTGGTTTGCTTGTTTTTAAAGGCGTGTAATAGTCTAAAGCATCAATAGCAACGTATTTTTTAACTTCTCCTAAAGTTGATTTAAAAGAGATTGAAGCTTGATTGTTATTTTCGATTTTAGTGATATTTTGACGGTCTGTAACGTCCCAAATCTGAGAAATTCCACTTGCATTAGAAATGGTATAAGTTGCAATTCCAGCAGTGGCGTTCGCTAAGTCATATTTAAACAAAAATTGTTTGCCAAAGCCTTGCAATTTACTTTTAGCAGTAAGACTAATTTTGTCGAGATACCCTTTTGATCCTGCAACTCCATTGTTATTATAGGACAATTTTATTTTTATGTTTTCAGATCCTGTAATTACAGTGTTTGAAGGTAAATTACCAACATTAAATATGGTACTGCTAGAATTTGGATTAAGTGCTGCAATTGATAGGGTTCCTGCGGCTATGTCATTTGCGGTCACTTTAAATGATGTGTTCGTATAGGCAATACCTGCTGCAGAAATACTAAGTTTCACTGGCATAGAGGTGTCAATATTTGGAAAACTGAACACGAACTCTTGATCCTGTTTAATTTCAAAAGATTCACCGTACCACTGGCGGCCTAGACGAGCAATGTTTATCAGGTCTAATTCATGAAACTGGTCGTCGTCATAAGAAGTTAAGGTTAATGTACTACTTCCGCTTGGTTGAGTTAAATTTTCGATTCGTTTTCCATCATTTCCTTGGACAGTAATATAGTAATATGATTTAGTGTCATATAAATTAACATAGGTTTGACTTTCAGCATTCCAAGTATCAACTCCCTCAGCATAAAAGAGGATGTAGTCATCATTATTAAAAACGCCGTCACTTTCACCAATTACTTGAATGGCGTTTTCGGCTAAATCATTTGGATAGGAAATACTATTGGATAATGGTAACATGCGACCTCCATTTCCAAATAATTTTAATTTTTTAGGATCAATTTTACTCACATCGAGACCTAATTGTTGCAAAAAACTTTTGGAGATTTTATAAACTCCTGATTTTTCAACATAAAATTGATACCAATCTCCTGTTGCTAATACAGAATTGATTGTTTGACTTGTTTTTTTGTTAGTTTGTGCAATTCTAGAAGAATTAGAATTGCTAATGGAATATGAAAATGATTTGATTCTTTTGTATCCAAGTTCATCTTTCACAATTGGTGAGAGGGTCAAAAAACTTTGACTTAGATCTCTCGATTTGTCTGTTTTTATAGATGCCGAAGGTGATTTTGGGATGTTTTCAAGGTTTAGATCTCCCAGTTTTTCAACAGCAATTGACTCATAAACTATATTTGTAATTTGCACAGACTTTTCATCGGAAGAAACCGATTCGCTTAGATTTAAGGAGTATAAAAGAGTCTTTTTTGAGGCGTCGTAATAATAATAACTTCCGGTAAATTGAGGGACATTAATTTTAGAATCACCAAAAAACATTTCTGTTTTTTCAAGCCATTCAATAGTTATATCTCCTTTAATTTGAGAAAATGAGAGGAATGGAATTAAGGATATGCAAATCAAAAATATTTTTTTCATTGTTTTTTTAACGTATTTTGGAACATATTATTGCAATCTGTAAAAATATACCATTTAGTGTAATTATAAATAATAAAAAGTATAAATTTGCGTTCAAGTTGTGTATATAATCTGAATATATAATAGACCTACTATAAATTATTAAAAAAAAAGTTTGTTGCGATTTAATCGTAAATTATTATATTGCACCACCTAAATTATTACCTATTAAAGAGTATGAAAGTAAACAAAATAAGAGTCTTACAGTTGATATTGTCAATAATGATGATAGTAAGTTTTGCTAGTTGTAGTAAAAAATCTAGCTCAAAAAGTGCGTCAAGAGCTACAGGCTGGAATGTAGATGGCAGAAAAGCTTCCGCAAATAAGAATCAAGAGGCAGGTCCAGGGCTAATATTTGTAGAAGGTGGAACTTTTACAATGGGTAAAGTTGAAGATGATGTTATGCATGATTGGAATAATACTGCAACTCAACAGCATGTTCAGTCCTTTTATATGGACGAAACCGAGGTGACTAATGCTATGTATTTAGAGTATTTAGACTGGGTTAAGAAAGTGTTCCCGCCAACCGAAGAAAATTATAAAAACATTTACTTAGGAGCATCCCCAGACACACTTGTTTGGAGAGATAGATTGGGTTATAATGAAACTATGACCAACAATTACTTAAGACATCCTTCTTATGCCAATTATCCGGTTGTAGGAGTCAACTGGTTACAAGCAGTAGAATTTAGTAATTGGAGAACGCAACGTGTAAATGAAGCGTTACTTGAAAAAAACGGTTATCTTAAAAAGAATGCCAAAACAAATGATGTTTCAGCGGAACAAAATTTTGATACTGAAACCTATTTGAATTCTCCAACGTCAGCTTATGGAGGTAATGCTGAAATTGTTTTGCCAGGAAAAAAAGGTGCTAGAAAACCTGCTAGGGCTGGAAAAGATGGAAAAACAGTCGAGGCAACAAATATATATGCGCAAAGATCTTCTGGGATTCTTCTACCTGAATATAGACTTCCTACTGAAGCAGAATGGGAATATGCAGCTGCTGCAGATGTGGGGCAAAGAGAATATAACATTTATAAAGGACAAAAAAAATATCCTTGGTCAGGAAGTTATACACGTTCTGGAAAAAGACAAAGCAAAGGAGATCAATTGGCCAACTTCAAACAGGGCAATGGAGACTATGGTGGAATTGCAGGATGGTCTGACGATGGTGCCGATATTACAAATGCTGTAAAAAGCTATCCAGCAAATGATTTTGGATTATATGATATGGCTGGTAATGTTGCCGAATGGGTTATGGATGTTTACAGACCTATAATTGATAATGAAGCAAACGATTTCAATTATTTTAGAGGAAATAAATACACCAAAAATAAAATTGGAAAAGACGGTAAAATTGAAGTTATTACTGCTGAAAATATTAAATATGATACTTTAAGCAATGGAAAAATAATAGCAAGAGCTTTTCCAGGTCAAATTGCTCAAGTACCAGTTGATGAAAAAGAAACTTATTTGAGAATCAATTTTGATAAAAGTGACAATGTCAATTATAGAGATGGTGACAAACAATCTTCTAAATATTTCAAATTTTCTGACTCTGAATCTGATCCTAAAAAAATAGAAAGCGAAAGAATGTATAATTCTCCTGAGCACAATGTAACTACAGATAGTTTAGGGCAAATGGTTAGAAAATACGATAAATCAAATAATAGAACAACTTTGATAAACGACAACATCAGAGTTTATAAAGGAGGTTCTTGGAGAGATAGAGCCTATTGGTTAGATCCAGCTCAAAGAAGGTATTTTCCTCAAGATATGGCAACTGATTATATAGGATTTAGATGCGCAATGTCTAAAGTAGGTCCAAAATCTTTAAAAAGAAAATCAGCTAGAAATTAAAAAACTAATTTATAATACAAGTAAAAGCCCTTTGATTAGGGCTTTTACTTTTTTAAATCTATTTTAGATATGGATATCAATCACATTCATAGGTTATTTTTAAAATGCAATTCAGTTTCAATAGACACTCGAAAAATCGAACAAAAATCAATGTTTGTTGCAATTAAAGGTGAAAATTTTGACGCCAATACTTTTGCTCTAGAAGCGCTTCAAAAAGGAGCTTCTTATGTGATAATTGATAATACAGATTATTACATTGACCACAGAACCATTCTGGTAGATAATAGTCTAAATACACTACAGGAATTGGCTAAATTTCATAGACAGTATTTAAAAGTGCCTATAATTGCTCTTACTGGTAGTAATGGTAAAACCACTACTAAAGAACTTATCAATGCTGTGCTTTCAAAAAAGTACAAAACTAAAGCCACCGTTGGTAATTTAAACAATCATATTGGTGTTCCTTTAACATTATTGTCTTTTACCACTGAAACAGAAGTTGGTATTGTGGAAATGGGAGCCAACCATAAAAAAGAAATTGAATTTCTTTGTGAATTAGCTCAGCCTGATTTTGGTTATATAACTAATTTCGGGAAGGCTCATTTAGATGGATTTGGAGGAGTAGAAGGTGTTATTGAAGGTAAAAGTGAAATGTACGTCTATCTTTCGGAAAACAACAAATTAGTTTTTGTGAATTTGGACGATCCAATCCAAATAGAAAGGACTAAAAATATAAAAACGTTTACATTTGGAATTAAAAAAGAAAATGCAAATGTGGATATACATTCCATAACGGCAAATCCTTTTGTTGTTATTTTTTATTCTAATTTTAGAATTGAAACTCATTTAATTGGCTTGTATAATGCTAATAATATAAATGCGGCACTCACAATTGGGAAATACTTTGAAGTGGCTGATTTAGCAATACAAGAAGCTTTGGAAGGATATGTTCCGGAGAACAACAGGTCTCAACTTTTGACCAAGGGAACAAACCAGATTATTCTAGATGCCTATAATGCTAATCCGAGTAGTATGGCCGTTGCAATTCAGAATTTTGTGCAACTCGATTCTCAGTGCAAGATTATGATTTTAGGGGACATGTTTGAGTTAGGCGAAGATAGTCTTAGAGAACATCAGGAAATTGTGGAAGCTCTTTTGAATGAAACTGACATTGCTTGTTACTTTATTGGCAAAGATTTTTATTTAAACAAAAGCGATAGAAAAGACTTTCATTTCTATGAAACCTTTGATGAGTTTTCAAATTATATAAAAAAGAATAAGATAGAAAATAGTTCCATTCTAATTAAAGGATCTAGAGGAATGGCTTTAGAACGAACATTAGAATTTTTGTAAGAAAGAAATTTGAAAATAATAAAAAGCGTCATCATTTACTTAGGAGACGCTTTTTGAATTTATAAATAGTATTAAAAAGGGATTTGATGTTCTTTTTTAATTCAGTCATTTTTTCATCCTCGAAAATAGGACAAAAGAAAGTTTATTTTTCTTATATTTTGGAAAATTAATCTAGCATAATTTTTAAAGTAGAATTCTTTTTGGTTTGATTTTAGAAAAATTACTTATTAAAAATTCAATATTTTATATAAAAAAATAGAGGTATTGCTTTTTATACGACGTTTTTTTATAGAATTAATTTTATTTCAAATTATTTCGCATATTGTTTCTGCTAATTTACCTATACATTAGCTCATCAATTGTCTGAAATTGGCACTTTTATTTTTTATATTGTTATAAGAAGTGCTATTATAAGTGGCTGATTATCTTGGTATTATTGGTTTTTCATGTATTGTTGTAGAATGTTTATTTTGTATAGTTTTTATGTACTTCAAAATACAAGGTTCAGTTTTTTCTTTATTAAGTTTACTAAAATTAATTAATCTAAAAACTTATTATTATGAAAAAACTTTTCTTTTTAATTATGCTAATGATTTCGTCATTAGGATTTTCCCAGCAAGAGCTCATTGAAAATTTTGAATCCACTCCTCCTTCAACATATACATTTGCAGGGTTTGAAGGGTTAGGTAGCGCCTCTATTGTAGCAGATCCAGCTGCTGGTGGAACCAGATTGAATGGATTAAAACTTGTAAGTGTGTCAACTGGTAATCCTTGGCAAGGGGCTGAGGTTATATTACAAACTAGTAAAATTAGATTGACTACTGATAAAACAGTTAAGGTAGATGTTTATTCATCTCAAGCATTTACAATGTTAGGGAAAATGGAAATGGGAGGGCCTGCCTCTGCTGCTTCAGCAACATATAATACACCTGGTGTATG
Source organism: Flavobacterium cellulosilyticum (assembly GCF_004349355.1). Lineage (GTDB taxonomy): Bacteria > Bacteroidota > Bacteroidia > Flavobacteriales > Flavobacteriaceae > Flavobacterium > Flavobacterium cellulosilyticum. The sequence continues at coordinate 39,366 of NZ_SMFK01000010.1, forward strand.
GCAAACACTTACTTTTACATTTACTCAAGCATTAGATGGTACGGCTACTGCTAATGGAGATTATTCTAAAATTGTTTTTTTTCCTGGTTGGAAAGCTGATAATTCAGGATTTCAAACTCCTGCTAACTTTACAGTTTATGTAGATAATATTACTGCAGTAAAAGCAGTTATTGCACCTGATGCACTTCCTGGTACAGCTGCGCCAACACCTCCAAATAGAAATGCATCTGATGTATATTCACTATTTAGTGATACTTATGCAAATATTCCTATAGATACTTGGTCAGCACCATGGGATGATTCAGATATTGTTGATTTACAGATAGCCGGTAATAATACTAAAAAAATTACGTTTACTAATTTTCTTGGAGTAGATTTCAGTGTTGCAGGGCATCATCTTAACGCAACTGCAATGGAACGTTTTCATATTGATATTTGGACTGAAACCGCAACTTTAGATAAAAGTTTCAATTTTAAATTTTCAAATTGGAATGGAGGAGCTGCTGAAGCAAATGCGATTTCATTCTCTACTACAAATGCTAGTAGCCCAGCATTACCGAACCCAAATCCTGGAACATGGATATCTATTGATGTACCATTGACTGCAATGGCCGGTTTAAGAAATGATTTGGCACAGTTTATAATTACCTCAAATTTGGGTATTGTTTATGTTGATAATATTTATTTATACAAAGGAACTTCTTTAGGAACCACTAAATTTGAAACTTCAAATATAGAAATGTATCCTAATCCTGTTAAAAACACCTTGAATATTTCAGCAGATGCAAGTATAAACAAAATTTCTGTGTATAATGTTTTAGGACAAGAAGTTATCACTTCAAGTCCAAAAAGCAATTCTATAACAATACAAACAAGTTTCCTTTCTAAGGGAGTTTATGTTGTTAAAGCTGAAATTGATGGAAAGGTTAGTACAACTAAATTTGTAAAAGAATAAATTTTATCAAATAGTTTTTAAGAGGTGCGTTTAGAAATAAACGCACCTCTTTTGTTTTAATATAAATATATTGATATATTTATATCATTAATGTTGTTATACTTATTCAAAATGGTAAAAAACAAACTTATAGCTTTTTTTTATTTTTCTATTTTTTTTAGTTTTTCATTAAGTTTCTCTCAAGAGTTACCGCCTATTGTAAAATATACAACGGATACCTATGGAGCTGGGAATCAAAACTGGATGATTTCTCAAGATCAAAATCAATTTATCTTTTTTGCTAATAATGAAGGTTTATTAGAGTATAATGGTTCGAATTGGCAATTGTATCCATCACCCAATGAAACCATTATTCGCTCGGTTAAAGTAATTGGGGATAAAATATATACAGGTAGTTATATGGAATTTGGTTTTTGGAATCGAAACTCAAATGGATTATTAAGCTATACATCATTAAGTAAGCCAATAGAGAACCGAATTCTTAAAGAGGAACAATTTTGGAATATTTTGAATTATGATCAATGGGTCATTTTCCAATCCTTGAATCGTATTTATATTTATGACACTAAAATTGGAAGTTTCAAAATATTAGCGCCTAGTAATGAAATTATTAAGTCATTTAGGACTCCTCATTCTATTTATTTTCAAATATCCAATCAAGGACTCTTTGAAATTGATTCAGGTAAAAGTAAATTGGTCTCAAATGAACCCATTTTAAAAAGAAATAGAATAGTTAATCTTTTCGCACAGGGTGATGATCTTTTAGTATTAACTCAAAATCAAGGGTTTTATAAATTATTGGGAGGTAATTTAGTTAAATTTAATACCGAAGCTGATTCCAAAATAATGCAGAGCAGTGTGTATAGTTGTGAATTATTATCTGAAGGGAATATTGCAATTGGTACTGTGTCCAATGGTATTATTATATTAAATGAAGAAGGTAAAATAAAACATCAAATCTCTCAAGCAAATGGTTTAAGTAATAATACTGTCCTTTCTTTGTTTGAAGATAAAGAGAGTAATTTGTGGGTAGGTTTAGATAACGGTATTAATTGTATCAATTTAAAATCGCCTATACAAAGTTATATAGATGATTCAGGTGTATTGGGAACTGTTTATTGTTCAGAACTTTATAAAGGAAAGCTATATATTGGGACTAATCAGGGCTTGTTTTATAAAAATTATCAAAGTAATGAATCATTTCATTTCATAAATGGTACAAAAGGACAAGTTTGGAGCCTATATTTATATGACGACACCTTGTTTTGTGGACATGATAAAGGCACATTTATAATAAATAATGATAAAGCACTAAATATCTTTTCTTCAACAGGGACTTGGAATTTTAGGGCAGTTCCAAATCATAAAGACCTTATTTTACAAGGGAATTATTATGGAATTTCAGTACTTGAAAAGAAAAATAATCAATGGCAATTTAGAAATAAAATAAAGGGATTTGATTATTCATCAAAATATTTTGAAATAAATGCGAATGATGCCATTTATGTAAGCCATGAATATAAAGGAGTTTTTAGATTGCTTTTTGATAAAGATTTGTTTGCAATAAACGCATTTACAACTTATAAGTACCCCGGAAAAGGTAAAAATTCCTGTTTGATAAAATTTAACAATGCCATTTATTACTCTTATAAGGAAGGTGTTTTTAAACTCAATAATAAAACCAAACAATTTAATAAAGACAAGCTGTTGAGTTCTGTTTTTGAGAATGATTTGTTTACCTCTGGAAAGATGATTGTAGATAATTCAAATAAATTGTGGTTGTTTTCAAAAAATCATATTAATTATTATGCTGCAAATAAATTAAATAATAAGTTAAGTAAGAGTAGTATACCTATCCCAGTTTCATTAACAAATTCGATGTTGGGTTATGAAAACATTACTCAACTTTCCAATTCAATATACTTTTTTGGTACTACCGATGGATATTATCTGTTAAACATTAATAATTTATACAATGATGATTATCAAGTCTCCATTTCTAAAATAGTTACAAATGTATTAGATGAAACGGTTCATATTGATGATGTTCTTAAATTAGGTGTTTTTAAACATGATGAAAATAATATAACCATTAGTTATACCGTTCCTGAATACAACAAATATATTAATACTGAATACCAATATATTTTAGAAGGATTTCAAGACAAATGGACAGATTGGCATACAGAATCATCTGCAAATTTTAAAAACTTGTCTCCAGGAGATTATGTATTTAAATTAAGAGCCAAATATGCTAATTCAGATATCAAAAACACAGAAATATATTCATTTACTATTTTAAGACCTTGGTATAAAACAAATCTTGCAATTGCATTTTACATTCTCTTGTTTTTTATTCTAAACCATTTTGTTATTAAAAAATACAATACTTATCATAAGAGACAAAAAGAAAAACTAATTGAAGAAAATAATTTATTATTAGAATTTAAAGAGCTTGAAAATGAGAAACAAATGATGTATATAAAAAACGAACAGCTTTCTCAAGATGTAAATGTTATCAATAGAGAATTAGCAGCATCAACAATGAGTTTAAATAGCAAAAATGAATTGCTGGCTTTTATTAAAGAAGATTTGAAAAAAACGTCAGAAAGTGAAAGTAGGAGTATTAAATCAGTAATATCTACCATTAATAAGAACATTTCAAAAGATGATTCTTGGAATGTTTTTCAAGAAGCTTTTGATCATACAGATAAGGATTTTTTAAAAAAGCTAAAAGAAGCACATCCGTCGTTAACTCCAAACGATTTGAGATTATGCGCATATCTACGATTAAACCTTTCCTCCAAAGAAATAGCACCTTTACTAAATATTTCTGTACGAAGTGTAGAGATAAAAAGATATCGTTTGCGTAAAAAAATCGATTTGTCTCACCAACAAGGCTTGGTTGAGTATATACTAGCTGTATAGTTCGTTTAAGAGAAGAATTTAAAACTATACATTACCACAACATTTCGTAAATGTTGTGGTTTTTTTATTTCATTTACCTAGAATTAATGTTGAGTGATTCTCAGTGTTTTCTGGTGATGTTTGTAGATTATATTAAAACGAAGTGTTTTTTTTTGATTTGTATGTTTTTTATAAGGGTTATTTTTAGTTTTACTTTAATTAGTTATACTTATTTTTACTTTATCAAAAATTAATCAAATTATAGGTTTTTACTTAAATGGCACTAAACAGGTAAACACCATTAAATAGTTTCTTTTTTGTATTAATTAAGTAAAAATATTATTCAACTCAATTAAATATATCTTATGAAGAAAAATATTTTATTCCTAGTCTTTTGGTCCTTTACATTCGCAATTTATTCGCAGGCAAATAAGGTGTCATTAGAAAAAAATAATGAAGAAACAAGGCTTGTTATCAATGGAGAAGATTTCATGATAAATGGAGTGAATTGGGATTATTTTCCTATTGGAACAAATTTCAATTATAGTCTTTGGAAACAACCAGAGAGTGTCATTCAGCAAGCTTTAGATGATGAAATGTCATTGCTTAAAAATATGGGAGTTAATACCATTAGAGTTTATAGTGGTATACCTAAAAAATGGATCGAGTATATCTATACTAATTATGGAATATATACCATGTTGAACCACACTTTTGGTCGTTATGGTTTGACTATAGACGGGGTTTGGGTTCCTACAACAGAATATTCAGATGCTAAAACGCGAAATTTGCTTTTGAAAGAAACAAAAGAAATGGTGGCAGAATATAAAGACACAAAAGGGCTGCTACTGTTTTTATTAGGGAACGAAAATAATTATGGGTTATTTTGGGATGGAGCAGACACGGAGAATATTCCAATGGAAGACAGGAAATCTACAAAACGTGCCCAGGCAATGTATCAATTGTTTAATGATGCAGTAGTAGAAATGAAAGCTATTGATAATTCACATCCAATGGCGATATGCAACGGTGATTTATTGTTTTTAGATATAATTGCAAAAGAATGTCCAGATGTAGATATTTTAGGTGTAAATGCTTATAGAGGAATTTCATTTGGAGATATTTTTGAGCGTGTTAAAAAAGAATATGGTAAACCTATCTTGTTTTCAGAATTTGGTTCTGACGCTTTTAATGCTATTGCTAATGAAGAAGATCAAAATGCACAAGCAGCAATTCTTAAAGGGAATTGGAAAGAAATATATGAAAACGCTGCGGGCATTGGTAAAAGCGGAAATTCATTAGGTGGATTTACGTTTCAATTTAGTGATGGCTGGTGGAAATATGGGCAAACTAAAAATTTAGACATTCACGATACTAACGCTTCGTGGTCTAATGGTGGATATGTTTTTGACTTTTCAAAGGGTGAAAACAACATGAATGAAGAATGGTTTGGAATTTGTGCCAAAGGACCAACGGATTCTAAAGGGAATTATCAATTGTATCCAAGATCAGCCTATTATATTTTAAAAGAAGTACACCAATTAAATCCATATACCAAAGGGAAATCAGTAAGTGAAATTGACAATTATTTTAATAAAATCCAGATTTTAGATGGATCCCTTAAAGCGAGAAGTGACAAAGCGGCGTTAGAAGCACAAAAAGGAGGGAAAATAAAATTCTCTAGATTAGCTGCTGAATTTACCACTTTCAATACAGGTGGTAGTTTAATTACAACTCCAAAAGAAGCTCCTACTAACAATACATCATATCCTAACAAACTTGGTTTTGACCATATGGAGTCTTATTTTATTGGAGTTGAAGGTAACCCTGTCTCTAATATGACTGCTAATGTAGAGTTCAATATTCTTGGAAATGTAGCTCTTAATCCTATTGACGAGGTGTTTTATGAAAACAGAGGGCGTCCTGTTGTAGTAAATAGCAATAATGGAGATGTTACTTTGCAAGACGTTAATCGTGTACAAGTATACAGAGCAAGTTATAAATGGGACGAAAAATTATTTAATTTAAACGGTTTTTATAGAACCGGTCATTACCATTGGGGATATGAAGGCGATTTCTTTGGCTTGTATCCAGAAGCCAATTATGGACCGAATATAGACATCTATAACGGTAGTGCTCCATTTGGTTTTGAAGTAGAAGGAAAAAAAATATTCAAAGGTTTAAAATTAGCTTTTGGTCCGCAACTTTGGTGGGGTGCCAATCCAGCTATTTTACTTAAATATTCTAAACAAGTCGGGAAATATGATTTAACCGGTGTTTTTCACGAAGATCTAGAACAACGTGGCGCAACTGAAAGTTCTTTTGCTGTTCCTCAACCTAAAACAAGAAGATTTACATTGCATGCCAATAGAAAATTTGGAAATTTAAGTGTTGATTTAGGAGGTATATGGGCTGGTCAACCGCTCAATGGTAGAGATTATCAAGTAATGAGGGGAAATCAAGTCTTTTTAAATCAAATTGAATCCAAAGACAATTGGGGTGGAAAAATGAAATTGACCTATTTAGGAGGCAAATTCAATTGGTACGGACAAACTGCTGCACAAGGATTAGTTGCTTCTGGTGGTGCCGATCTTACTCAAACTTTTGCTGGTTGGAGACTGAAAGATAGTGGAAGCGGGAATCAGTATAACTTTTTAACAGGTTTTACTTATACTGTAGGTAAATTACAAATAGCGCCTAACTTCTTATGGCAAGAACCAGTAGAAGGTCCAGTAACAACGGATGTCGCTGCGCCAGGTAGATCTAGAAATATTCTAGATGATCCTTTTGTAGTAAGAGCCAACAGAAAGCAAGTAGCAGGTGAGTTATTATTGACTTATGATCCAACACCAGGTACTTGGATGTATGATTGGGATAATGACCGCTCAGAAGATGCCAAATTTGCCGTAAGTGCAGGATTTGTATTTCGCCATTTGCCTACTTCTCAAGATGCAGCCATTGGGATTTTAGCTAACGGAAGAACCACTTTTGCTTTTCCAGGAGCGGCTCCTGCTAAAGATTTATGGGAAGCTCAAGCAAGAATCGTATCAAAATTAAATTCTGATTTTGGTTTTATAGCTAATATATATGGTGGACCAGCTCAAAGTAATGGTAGTGATGCCAGAACAATTGATCGTTTTGGTTTGGATTTTAAAATGCTTTATAAAAAAGTGAAATTAAATTCAACTGTAAAAGTTAACGATTGGGGGCCTTATGATTATCACAGAGATTTCAATTTAACATATCCAATGCAGTTAATGACTGATCTTTCATTTGGAATTGGTAAACAAGATTGGTTTATACTTCCAGGTACAAGAATTGGTTTAAGAGGTACATGGCGTTCATTAGATCAATATTCAAATAGATATAATCCAACTCAAATAGTAAACGTTGCGGGGAATTTAGTTCCTGATCCTACGGCAGTTGGGTTTCCTAATGGTCAAGAGTGGGAAATAAGAACCTATCTTCAAATAAACATTGGTAATTAATAATATATAGATATGAAAACATATTCAATTTTTAAATATAAAAAAACAGGACTTGCCCTTATGAGTTTACTACTTGTATTGGGATGTCAAAATGACGATGCCGATTTACAAACAGCTAAATACTCTAATAATCCAAACGTATTTATTGATAGTTTTAGTGGTGGTCTAGAATATGCAGCTTTTAGTGGGACTGACATATTTGCTTTTCAAGTAGATAACAAAGTTGCCTATAATAATACAAGTGCATCCATGCGTTTTGATGTTCCTAATGTGAATGATCCTGCTGGTTCTTATGCTGGCGGGGCATTTTTCACTAAAGTAGGTAAAGATCTTACAAGTTATAATGCATTAACTTTTTGGGCTAAATCATTACAAACTGCTACTATTGGAACGGTTGGTTTTGGATTAGATTTAGGGGAAAATAAATATCAAGCCTCACTTACAAACTTAAAATTAAGTACTGTTTGGAAAAAATATATTATTCCTATTCCAGATCCATCTAAATTAAAAATAGAGAAAGGAATGTTTTATATTTCTGCTGGACCTGATCAAAATGGGAATGGTTTTTCATTTTGGGTAGATGAGGTTAAATTCGAAAAATTAGGAACAATCGCGCTTGGCGAAGGTTCAATATTAAATGGAGTTAATAAAACCGAAACTTCTTTTGTGGGAGTGAAAAAAACTATTGATGGCTTAACTTCCATATTTAATTTGCCAAATGGTATCAACCAAGCGGTCAGTTTATCACCTGCTTATTTTGTGTTTTCATCTTCTAATCCTTCTGCAGCTACTGTTGATAATCTTGGTAAAGTAACAATTCTTGCTGCGGGAACTGCTGTGATTACTGCAAAACTTGGTGAAGCAACAGCAAAAGGATCATTAACAATTAATTCTTTGGGATCTTTTACGCACGCTCCAACACCTGCACAAGATGCTGCTAAAGTGCTTTCTATTTATAGTGATAAATATACAAATGCATCAGTAGAATATTTCAATGGTTATTGGGCACCTTATCAAACTACAACATCTGCAGACTTTGTTGTCGATGGAGATAATGTATTGAATTATGCCAATTTCAATTTTGTTGGTATTCAATTTAGTAAGCCAACTGTTAGTGTGTCGAATATGTCCCATTTACATTTAGATCTTTTTATGCCAAATGCAATCACATCGGGGGCAAACTTTAAAGTACAAGTGGTCGATTTTGGTGCAGATGGAGTTTTTGGTGGGTCAGATGATACGAGTTCAACAGTGACTTTTGTTGGTCCAACACTGGTTTCTCAAAGTTGGATTGGATTGAATATCCCATTGTCAAGTTTAACGGGATTATTAGCTAAAGATCATATTGGTCAAATAATTTTAAGCGGTACAAATATTACAGGTTTTTATGCAGATAATATTTATTTTTATGACGATGGCAGTGTAATTCCGTCGGTTCCTGTAACTGCAGCTCCAACACCAACTACTGCTGCTTCAAATGTGCTCTCCATTTTTAGTGATGCCTATACCAATGTAGCCGCTACAAATTTTAATCCTAGTTGGGGGCAAAGTACCGTTGCAACACAAATACTAATTGCAGGAAATAATACACTTAAATATGCGGGACTTAATTATCAAGGAATAGAACTAGGCAGTGCTCAAAATGTATCCTCAAAAGGCTTTTTGCATTTAGATTATTATTCTTCTAATTCAACGAGTTTAAAAGTTTATCTGATAAGTCCTGGACCAGTTGAAAAAGCGTATACAATATCAGTGCCTTCCATTGGAGGATGGAAAAGTATAGATATTCCTTTAACTGCTTTTTCACCAGTAAATTTAAGCAATATCATTCAATTGAAATTTGATGGAAACGGAAATATTTATCTGGACAATATTTACTTCAAAAATTAAAAAACAGAAACAGATGGAAAACACTTTTTTATTTAAAAGATATGACCTCGTATTAACCTTTGTACTAATGATTTTATTAGTTAGTTGTAACGTAGATGACAAACAAAAGTTAGAAGATAATAACTGGCAATTGACTTGGAGCGATGAATTTGATGGTGCTTCAGGCTCACTTCCTGATGCCACTAAATGGGCTTTTGATATCGGTACTGGTAATAATGGTTGGGGTAATAGTGAATTAGAATATTATACCAAGAGATCTGAAAATATTTCTTTAAATGGAAAGGGTAATTTAGTAATCACAGCAATCAAAGAAAGTTTTCAAGGTTCTTCATACACTTCAGCAAGAATCAAGACAAAAGGAATATTCGAACAGCAGTATGGGCGTTTTGAAGCTCGACTTCAAACACCATATGGTCAAGGATTATGGCCAGCCTTTTGGATGCTTGGAAATAATGATGATTCTGTTTCTTGGCCATTATGTGGTGAAATTGACATAATGGAATTAAGAGGACAAGCGCCAAGTACAATGAGTAGTGCGTTACACGGTCCAGGCTATTCTGGTGCAAATCCAATTTTAAAAAGTTACACTTTGATTAACGATCGGTTTGACACCAATTTCCACATTTTTGCTGTAGAATGGGATGAAAATAAAATTGATTTTTTCGTAGATAGTTATTTGTTTCATAGGGTTAATAAATCAGATGTGGAAGCTAAAGGACAATGGGTCTATGACCATCCTTTCTTTTTAATTTTAAACTTAGCCGTTGGAGGCAATTTTCTAGGATCTCCAAATTCTCAAACCTCATTTCCACAAAAAATGACGATCGATTACGTGAGAGTTTATAAATAAGCTCATTTAGTTTATTCGATCTTGTTATTGTTGGTTAAAATTTACATTAGATTTTGTAATAAAGTCTAACTGTACGGTTTTCAGTTGCAATAAAGTCACTAAAAAAATATACAATAATTGCCAATTCTTATTTAAAAAAAACATAATGATGAGTACAAATCAAACCTCATTTGTTGATGATAAAATCGACATTAAAGATAAAGCTGTTTCAATGGATTTAATAACTGTTGAAGGAGAACAATTTTATAAAATAACCAACAGCGACAGTATGCGTCCCTTTTTTATGAGCATAGTAAGTGACTCTAATCATTGGATGTTTATTTCTAGTAATGGTGGACTTTCTGCGGGTAGAAAGAATGCGGAATTTGCATTATTCCCTTATTATACGGATGATAAAATAAACGAATTTGCAGATATTACGGGTAGTAAATCAATTTTTCAAATTCGATTTGATCAGAAAGAATTGGTTTGGGAACCTTTTACAGAACGGTTTAATGAAAACTATAACCTCACCAGAAATTTATATAAAAATGTGTTCGGGAACAAAGTCATTTTTGAAGAAATTCATAACGATTTACAACTCACCTTTAGATACCAATGGAGTTCCACTAATCTTTTTGGATTTGAAAAGAAATCTGAAATTATAAATGACTCTAATAAACCATATTCCATTACAGTATTAGATGGGATTCAAAATATTATGCCTCATGGTGTAAGTAGTGATTTGCAAAATAGCACCAGCAACCTTGTTGATGGTTATAAAAGAAATGAATTGCATATAGCAAGTGGCTTAGGGATTTTTGCACTTAGCGCCATAATTGTTGATAAAGCGGAACCAAGCGAAGCACTTAAAGCCAATGTTGTTTGGTCTTTAGGTATCAAAAATCCAACTTATTTGCTGTCATCAATACAGCTGCCTGCTTTTAGAAATGGACAAAAAGTAACTCAGGAAACCGATGTGAGAGGAGAAAAAGGAGCCTATTTTATTTCTAATAATTTATTTTTGCCGCCAAATACTTCAAGTGATTGGAAAATTATTGCCAATGTAAATCAAAATCAATCCCAAGTTATAGCGTTGTGTGACTCAATAATACTTGATAAAACTTTAGAAAATAAACTTTTTAGAGATATTGAATTAGGTAAACAAAAGCTTATCGCACTTAATGCAAATGCCGATGGTTTGCAGTTTACAGCAGATAAAAGAAAAGATACCCGTCATTTTTCAAATGTACTTTTCAACATCATGCGTGGTGGAATTTTTGACAATAATTATCAAATAGAAAAGAAAGACTTTACTTCCTATTTATTGCATGCCAATAAAGAAGTGTGTCAAAAAAATCAATCCTTTATTGCAAATCTTCAAGAAATAGTATCCTTTTCTGATTTGCAAGAGTTACTTGCTAAAGAAGAAGACGCAGACTTAATACGTCTAGTTGCCGAATATTTACCACTCAAATTCAGTCGTAGACATGGAGATCCAAGTCGACCATGGAATAAATTTTCGATTAACACAGTTAGTGAAATTGATGGTTCTAAAATTTTAGATTATCAAGGAAACTGGAGGGATATTTTTCAAAACTGGGAAACTTTAGTGTATTCCTATCCACAGTTTATTGAAGGAATGATTTTTAAATTTTTGAATGCCACTACTTTTGACGGATACAATCCGTATCGCGTTACCAAAGGAGGTTTCGATTGGGAAACGATAGAGCCGGATAATGAATGGTCTTACATAGGTTATTGGGGCGATCATCAAATTATTTATTTGTTGAAATTCCTTGAGTTTATCGAAAAATACAATCCAGGGAAATTAAATTCATATTTCGAAAAAGAATGTTTTGTTTATGCAGCAGTGCCTTATGTTATCAAGCCATTCGAACAGATTCTTCAAAATCCAAAAGATACTATTGAATTTGATCATGAATGGGACGCGAAAATTAACGAGAGAAAAAATGAAATTGGAGCAGACGGTGCATTACTTAAAAGCAATGATGAAGCCATTTACCATGTCAATTTTATCGAAAAAATAGTAGCTACGGTTTTAGCCAAAATGTCCAACTTTATTCCCGAAGGAGGAATATGGATGAACACCCAACGTCCAGAATGGAATGATGCCAACAACGCCTTGGTAGGAAATGGAGTTTCGATGGTGACGCTTTATTATTTAAGACGATTCTTGAAGTTTTTCCAACAAATTTTGGATAATTCCGACTTAGAAACCATCAAAATTTCTAACGAAATGGTAGAATTCTATCATGAAGTGAGAGAGTGTTTGGTAGAAAATCAGCATTTGTTATCGGGTAAAATAGACGATCATTCCCGAAGAATGATATTAGACCGCTTAGGAAAAGCCGCTTCGGATTATCGTTTTCAAGTTTACAATAGCGGTTTTTGGGGCAAGAAAAGAACCCATTCAATGGCTGGGTTGAAAACTTTTACTAAGGTGTCTTTGGATTTTATCGATCATTCTATAAGAGCCAATCAGAGGGAAGATAAATTGTATCATGCCTATAATTTAATGTCTATCGAAAAAGACGCTGTTGTTGTTTCTCATCTTTCAGAAATGTTAGAAGGACAAGTTTCCGTATTGTGTTCAGGAGTAATTTCTCCAAAAGATTCATTACAGATTTTAGATGCTTTACGTGCAAGTGCTTTATACAGACCCGACCAAAACAGTTATATTTTATATCCAAATAAAGAGCTGCCTAAGTTTTTAGAAAAAAACAATGTACCAAAAGAGAAAGTACAGCAGTCTGATTTACTTAATAAATTGCTCGAAGATTCAAATTATAGTATTGTTGATCGGGATGTAAAGGGTGGGTATCATTTTAACGGTAATTTTCATAATGCCAATGATTTAAGAGCTGCTTTAAAACAATTAAAAAACGAAGTGGTTTATAGCGCCTTAGTAGAAAAAGATTCAACAAGCATTTTGCAACTTTTCGAAGAAGTCTTTAACCATAAATCATTCACAGGAAGGTCAGGGACATTTTTTGCATATGAAGGATTGGGATCCATTTATTGGCACATGGTTTCTAAACTGCATTTGGCAGTACAAGAAATTTGCCTTAAAGCAGTAAATAGCAAAGAAGATCAAGAGGTTGTTAATGCTTTAATAGCACATTATGAAGAAATAGGAAAAGGAATAGGTGTTCATAAAGCACCAGAGGTTTATGGTGCTTTTCCAACCGATCCTTATTCTCATACACCACAACATCGTGGAGCACAACAACCAGGAATGACGGGTCAGGTAAAAGAAGATGTTTTAATTAGAATAAGTGAATTAGGAGTGGTTTTATCAAATGGAAAACTCCAATTTAAACCCACACTTTTGAATAGAAATGAATTTTTAAATCAAAATCAAGATGTTGAATTTATAGCAGTTGATGGATTGAAAAATACAATTTCATTAGCCAAAAACAGTCTGGCATTCACCTATTGTCAAGTTCCTGTAATTTATAAAATTGCTTCCGAAAATAAGTTAATAGTGAATTATAAAAATGGTGAAATTGATGTTGTTGATTCATTTGAATTAAACACTATTCAAAGTAAGAAAATATTTAATCGAACAGGCGAAATAGTGCAGATAACAATTTCGATCACTGAAGCTAGCTTGAGATAAAAAAAAAACATATTGCAAAATAATAGTATTAAATAATTAAAAACCCTTTAACTATGTCAAATATAACAACAACAATCCCAAAAGAATCGGTTCCTATGGGTCAAAAAATCGCATTTGGTTTGGGCATGTTGGCCAATCAAATGTTTCCTGCAGCTCTTGGTATTTTCATGGTTGTATTGGTGCAAAATCTAGGTTTTCCTGCTTGGATGTGGGGTGTTTTGTTTTTTCTACCAAGAATATTTGATGCTTTCTTTGATCCGATTATGGGATTTATTACTGATAACACCCGATCTATTTGGGGAAGGAGGAGAAGTTATGTTTTTATTGGGTCAATCATTATGGGGCTTTCGTTTGTTGTGATGTGGCAATTGTATCGAGAAAATGGGTTGGATTATAATTTTATATTCTTCCTTTTATGTTCGTTTGTGTTTTATTTTGGATTATCTGTTTTTAGCGTGCCGTTTGTGGCAATGGGCTATGAGATGAGTGATGATTTTCACGAACGCACCAATATTATGGCCATTTCACAATGGATCGGGCAGTGGGCTTGGGTAATTGCGCCCTGGTTTTGGGTGGTTATGTACGATCCAAAATGGTTCCCTAGTGCAGATATTGCCACGAGAACATTAGCAGTTTGGGTAGGTATTTCGTGTATGATTTTGGCAATGATTCCTGCAATCTTTATTAAAAGTAAGTCAACCAAAAATGATGACAATTTAAGACCATTAACCTTTAAAACTATTGGAGGTAGTTTAAATGAAATTCTAAACAGTTTCAAAGAAGCCTTTAGAAGTAAACCTTTTAGAAAACTTTGTATTGCCACTTTCTTGATTTTTAATGCTTTTAATACCGTAGCTGCTTTTTCGTTTTTTATTGTGGTTTATTATCTTTTTGATGGAAGTACTGCTGCAGCAGGGATTTGGCCAACACTTTTTGGTTGTGTGGGCGCTTTGGCAACTACTTTTATAGTAATACCTATTGTGGCATGGATCTCTAGAAAAACGGGTAAAAAGAATGCCTTTTTAATCTGTCAAGGAATTTCTATTATCGGGTATATTATGCTTTGGTTCCTCTTTATTCCTGGAAAACCATATATGTTTTTGTTTGCTTTGCCATTTTTCTCCTTTGGAATCGGAAGTTTGTTTACGCTGATGATGTCTATGACAGCTGATGTTTGCGATTTAGATGAGTTGACTTCGGGTAAAAGAAGAGAAGGGATTTTTGGAGCTATTTACTGGTGGATGGTAAAGTTTGGTTTTGCTATTGCAGGATTATTAACTGGTGTCATTATGACAATAGTAGGGTTTAATGCAGATGCAGTAAACCAACCAGATGGAGCAGTAACAGGATTGAGACTGTTTTATTCGGGAATCCCTATTCTAGGTACATTGATAGCCATGTGGGTCATGAGGAATTATGATTTGACAGAAGAAAAAGCAAGAGAAATAAAAAAACAATTAGACTCGAGAAAAGTCGAATTATAAAATGATAGTAATGAAAAATCACAACACCTATAAAATTATATTTTTTCTACTTTGTCAATTTTGTTTTGCCCAAGTAGATGTGGTTTATAATGATTTAGTCTGGTCAGATGAGTTTGATACAAACGGTGCTGTCGATGCCAACAATTGGTTTCATCAAACTCAATTGCCAGCTGGCGGAAGTTGGTTTAATGGAGAGCAACAACATTATACGAATCAACAAACAAACTCTTTTGTAGATTCAGGGAATTTAAATATTGTTGCAAAAAAAGAAAGTTATACCAATCAAAGTGTGACAAAACAATATACATCTGCTCGATTAAACTCAAAATTTGCTTTTAAATACGGACGTATAGATGTTCGGGCAAAAGTTCCAATTGAAACAGGTACTTGGCCTGCCATTTGGATGTTAGGTAAAAATGTAAATGAAGATGGGGGCTATTTTGATGCAACTTATGGGACTTCAAATTGGCCGGCTTGTGGAGAGATTGATATAATGGAACACGGAATTACAAGGTCACATCCAGTTAATTATATCCAAAGTGCCATGCATACACCTTCTTCCTATGGGAGTACATCAAACATAGGTGGCATGATTGCGAACTCTAATATTGATTCGAACTATCATATTTATTCGATGAATTGGTCGCCAAACCAAATTTCATTTCTACTGGATAATGTTGTCTATTATACCTATAACCCCTCCGTTAAGGATGCGAATACTTGGCCATTTGATAAAGAACAATATCTTTTATTGAATATCGCGATGGGAGGTGTTGCAGGAACAATAGCTTCTAATTTTACAGCAACTTCCATGGTAATTGATTATGTGCGAGTATATCAAAATACGACTCCAGATACTAAAGCTCCATCCAGTTTTACAGCTTCGGTTGGAGCAATAACGGGAAATTCGGTTGAATTAGCAATGAATGCTACAGATAATTCGGGAACGGTGACCTATACGGTTAATTATGGTTCTGAAACGATTTCGACATTTAGTGCATCGGGTATTCAAAAATCAATAGTGATATATGGATTATCTCCAAATACGAACTATACTTTTAATGTTTCAGCAACTGATGCTTCAGGTAATGTTGCACTAAATAATCCAATTGTACTTCCCGCAAAAACCACCGAGGACACGACA
The DNA here is from genome assembly GCF_004349355.1 of Flavobacterium cellulosilyticum. Classification (GTDB taxonomy): domain Bacteria; phylum Bacteroidota; class Bacteroidia; order Flavobacteriales; family Flavobacteriaceae; genus Flavobacterium; species Flavobacterium cellulosilyticum. Next base: position 55,706 of record NZ_SMFK01000010.1, read on the forward strand.
ACAAAATGTTCTGGTACAGCTACACAAGCTTCTCAAAACTCTTTCTCTACAGGCTACAACTATTCATTTGAAACCATTGGAACAGATGTGAAAATTACGTTCGAACTATTAGACAATGATAAAACAGGTGTGGTGGCCTATTTATGGGAACAATCTCCTTTTTCCGAATCACAAATGACGAATGTTTCAGGGAAAATATTCACGAAAACAATTTCTGGTCAAACTGTTGGTTCGACAATTAATTATGCGGTTAAGTTTGCTTACGCCAATGGATTGTCTGTAACTAAATATTTTTCTTATGTTGTAGGAAGTAGTTGTTCATTGGGAATCGAAACTTCCGCTGAGTTGAAGCAATATTATTATCCGAATCCAGTTGAAAACTCCTTGCATTTGAAGTTTTTAGACGGACAAAACCGAATTGTTTTAATGGATTTGTTAGGCCGAAAAATTCTTGATGAGGTTGTGAAATCGTCCCATATTTTGAATATGGGTAATTTTAAATCTGGTGTTTACCTATTGAAAGTAACCAATTCTCATGGAGTCCAAAACTTGAAAATCATAAAAAAATAGAAATAATCCGATCTAAATTTCTTCTTTAACGGTACTTTATTCCCGATTAAATACTCATTAAAAAACCAGTGAGATTTTCTTTTTTATTGAGCTCAAGTTTTTTTCTTAATCTATATCGTGCTAATTCAACACCCCCAGTTGATATATTCATGATTTCTGCAATTTCTTTTGTTGACATATTCATTAATAAATAGGTCGATAAATCTAATTCTCTTGGAGATATTGTTGGGTATTTGTCTTTCAATCTTTTTAAAAAATCAAAATGAACATTTTTGATGTGTTTTTCTAAATCCTTCCAGCTATGATCCGCATTAACTTCTTTGATAATGCTTTTGTTTATTTTTGTAAATTGAAATTTAGTAGATTCATCAAAAGAGTTGGTATCAATATCTTTAATCTTTTGAATAATGCCGTTGAGTATTTTGTTTTTCTTTACAACTTGTAGCGAATTGGTAACCAATTCCTTGTCTTTGACAAGAATTTGAGTTTTAAGCTTTTCGTTTTGAAGTTTTTCTATCTTTTTTTCCAATTCTAATTGTTCTTGCCTGATTTTGGATTCTTTTTCTAAATACAGTCTTCTTTGTTCAATTTTTTCGTAGTATTTGTTTTTTCTGATTTTTGCTTTTATCCTTACTTGAGTATAATAAACCATTAATGCTATAATGAGGGCATAACAGATAAACGCCAAAATGTGTCTATACCAAGGGGGAGAAATTGTAAAAGCAACAGATGCTGCATCAGACTGTATCCCATAACTGTTCTTGGCCTTAACTTTCATGACATAGTTGCCTTCTCTTAAATTAGTATATTCTTTTGTCGAAGTAGGCGACCAGTTACTCCATTTGTCATCAAAACCAGAGAGTTTGTATGAAAACTTAATGTTCTCTATATTTTCATAGGTTGGAGTAGAAAATCTAAATTTTTCATTATTTGATTTGTACGGGATTTTTATTTTTTCAGCATTATTTGCGTTATTCCCAAATTGAACGGTGTCATTTATAAACGAAAAACTTCTAATAAAAGCTTTAGGTTTAGAAATGTATTCATTTTTCGATTTTGAATTATAATGGATCAAACCGTCAGTAAGTCCTATAAATATATTTTCGGGATCTATAGTGTTTATTGATAGTTTGTTGTAAACAAGCTGTTGTGTTAGATTAAAGAAGGGTGCAATGGTATTAGTATATCCGCCTTCTTCGTTTTTCATTAATACATTTAATGATTCTTTGTTGACATACCAAATATTACCAATCCCATCCTCATAAATTGTGTTCGTTTTGGGTATATTTTTGAATAATTGATTGACAATAGTATCTTTATAGAATTGTTTTTTAGTCTCTGAATATTCGTAAAAATGATTGTTGGTTTGAAAATAAATTGAGTTTCTGATTTTTTGTATACTAGTAATTCCTTGGTCAGTTTTAGAAAGTTTATTGTGAATTTTAATGGATTTAAATTTTACAAGAGATTTGTCAAGTAGGAATTGATAGATATGTTCGTCTTTTTTGACCCAAATAGAATGGTTGTCAATTTCAAAATCTCCTACAGATCTGGTATATCCTTTTATTTTACTTACATATTCCCAACGATTTGATTTTTTTTCAAACAATGAAAAGCCACTATAATTGGAACCAATCATAAAATTTGGTCGGTTTGGAATTTTTTTAAATATCCAATAACCTAAATTGTCTAATGTTTTTTGAGATTTTCCTCCCTCTATTATCATTGCCCCTCGGTTATGAGAACAAATTAATTCTTCGTCAATAACTTGTATGTTCCAGGCTTGCCCAGTTGTTCCTTCGACTAATTTAAATTCACTTTCTTTAAAGGGAATATCCCATGCATGGTAAAACACTCCTTGGTTTGTTGCAACGTATAGATTGCCTTTGAAAATAACAGAAGCATATACGGAGCTTAAGCCATAGGTCGAGCCAAAATAGGAGAAAGGTGAATTTTCATTAATAAACGCGATTCCGTTATCAAGTCCAAGCCAAAGATTCTTTTTGTTATCGACATAGGATGTGAGTATCGTATTATTTTGCAGTCCTTTTTTTTGATTAATATGTTGAATTATTTTTCCTTCTTGATCGCAAATAATGATTCCATTTAAAACAGAATTTAATGCAATGTTTTTTTTATTAATTGCTACGCCTCCTAAACCACTATTCTTTTTTATGAAAGTATTTGCATCGGTATTCCAAGCAGTTAATTTGTTGTTGCTATAAATAAATAATCCTTTGTCTAGTGTCGAAATCAAAAGTTTGTTCTCTGGCAAGGCAAACATTCCCCATACTTCGGTACTGTTTAATGTACGGGTATCATCAAGTATATGTAGCTTTCCTTCATTGTATTCGATTAGTCCTTTTGCAATGTCTTGAAAATAGATTTTATTTTCTACCTGAAATGAAAATTGAAAACGAGAGAAAGGATTAATAATCTTTATTTTATTGTTTTTGTACACATACGCTTTCTCAAAACCCTGAAAAATAACTTCGCCGTTGTAGATGTGAATTTTCCAAATAATGTCATTCACTTTGTTTTTATTGAGTAAGAATTTAGCAAGGGAGTGATACACTAACTTCCCCTTTGAATTGGCTAAGAAATAACCAAATTCTTGATACCCACTTACAAATATTTTTCCAGATTTGTCAACTTTTACATCTCTAACAACGGTAGGAAATGGAAATGTATAATTGTTCCACCCAGAGCCATCAAATTGAAATAAGCCATTATTATTTGCAAAATATAAATTTCCATTGGCGTCTTGGTCAATATTCCAATTTTGAGTTCCCCCATTATAATCGGTTTGTTTATAGTTTCTAATTTCTGGTAATCCAATTTTTTTTACCTGAGAATTCGCGTAATAACTACCTATAAAAAGCAAAAAACAGCTAAGGATTTGTCGTGTTAATGATTTCATAAATTTTTTTTAATAAAAGAGATAACTTAAAAATATTTGTTAAATATAGTTTAACAAATTACAATTATATAAATGTAGTGTTCTTTTTTGATGGGTAAATGATCTATGTAAAAAATAAAAATAGTTAAAATGTTTAAAATAAACACATTAAAACTTACATGATGGGTTTTTGTAATTTTAATAAAAAGTCTTTGATGAGTTTTTGTATAGTATAATAATTATCAATAATGAAATTATATCTTTAATATTGCAAGTAATTACTAATTTAATTAACCAAAAATTCAGAAAAATGAAATTAACAAAATCGTTTATTTTTTGTTTATTGTCTGTTCTATTCTCAGTTTATGCACAAGCGCAAGATGTTGTCATAAACGGAAAAGTCATTGACCAGAGCGGATTACCCATTCCAGGAGCTACCATTTTAATAAATGGAACTACTAACTCTACAATAACAGATTTGGATGGGAATTATCAAATAAAGGCTGCTTCTAGCGGTACTTTAGTGTTTAGTTATGTTGGATACACTTCGGCTCAGGAAGCTATTAAAGGTAGAAAACGTATTGAGGTAAAATTAAAACCTTCAACTGAAGCTCTTGAGGAGGTAGTAGTTGTAGGTTACGGAACTCAAAAGAAAAGTGTCAATACTGGAGCTATTTCTAGTGTTAAAGCAAAAGATTTAGAAAAAATTCCTAATGGTCGTATTGAACAAGCCTTACAAGGTAGAGTTTCTGGGGTTATGGTATCTGCTCAGTCAGGTCAACCTGGAGCAGCTTCTACTGTAAGGGTTAGGGGAATTACTACTTTTGATACTTATGGAGGTAACAATCCGCTTTGGGTTGTAGATGGTGTAATCATAGATTCTGGCGGAATTGGTTTTGTAAATCAATCTGATATCGAATCGATGGAGGTACTTAAAGATGCTGCTTCCTTAGCTATTTATGGAGCGCGTGCTGCATCAGGAGTTATAATTGTTACCACAAAAAAAGGTAAATCGGGTAAATTTAGTATCAGTTATACTGGATTTACAGGTGTTTCTGCTCCTGAAAAAACCCTTAAATTACTTAACGCCACTCAATATGGTGCAATTATGAATGAAAAAGCGGGTGCTGCGGGCCAGGCTATTCCTTATACAAACTTGAGTGCTTTAGGTACGGGAACCGATTGGCAAAAAGAAATTTTCAGTAATGACGCCATGCGTACCAGTCACGAATTAAGTTTGAGTGGTGGTAATGAAGTTTCTACGTTTTTTGCTTCATTTGGTATTTCGGATCAACAAGGTATTGTTTCAAAAGAAATATCCAATTTTGGTAAAAAGAATATCCGTTTGAACTCTACTCACAAATTGTCTAAAATGTTTACTGTTGGTCAAACCTTTGGCTTTACACATCAAAAAGGAGTAGGATTAGGGAATACTAATAGTGAATTTGGAGGTCCTTTGAGTTCTGCAATCAACCTTGATCCAACAACACCTTTGGTTGTTACTGATCCTATTGCAGCAAATGCGGCTATTTATGCCAATAATCCTGATGCATTTAGAGATGCTAATGGAAATCCTTACGGAATATCTTCTGTTGTAGGACAAGAAATGACTAATCCTGTAGCTTATGTTAAAACAAGATTAGGGAATTACAATTGGTCTGACGACTTTGTAGGTAATGCTTACTTAGAGTTTTCGCCTATTAAGGATTTAAAATTCAGATCTACTGTTGGCTTGAAAAGAGCTTTTTGGGGTGATGAATCGTTTACACCACAATATTTCTTAAGTTCAACTGTTAAAGCCACACAAAACAGTTTGAGCAGAAATACCAATCAAACTTATGCTTGGAATGTTGAAAATACCGCTTCCTATTCAAAAACTTTAGGGGATCACAATTTTACTTTGTTATTAGGTCAAGGGGCTTATGCTGATAATAACACTACTGGGACCTATGTTTTGTATCAAGATATTCCAACGAATAACTACCAAGAGGCTTCATTCAATTTTTCTATTCCTAATGCTAAGAAATTAGGTACTTCATATACTTCACAGCAACATAGGGTGACGTCATTATTTAGTCGTTTGAATTATGATTATAAAGAAAAATATTTGTTAACAGGTATAATTCGTCGTGATGGTTCAACCAATTTTGGTGGAAATAATAAGTATGGATTTTTTCCTTCATTTTCTACGGGTTGGGTTGTTTCTAAAGAAGGTTTCTGGAAAGATAACGATGTCGTAAACACTTTGAAATTTAGAGCAGGTTACGGAGTAACGGGTAATGATGCCATTGCGGCAAATGGGTATTTAGCTCTTATTGGAGGTGGAAGAAATTATACTTTCGGTAGTACTGGTTCAGTGGTCACTACAGGATACAGTCCTGATGCCCCAGCAAACCCAGACTTAAAATGGGAAGAAACTTCACAATTGAACATTGGTTTTGATGCTAAAATATTTAATGATTTTAATTTAACAGTCGAATATTACGATAAGAAAACAACAGGAATTTTACAGTATGTTGATTTACCAGGATATTTAGGAGCCAATGGAAGTCCGTTAGGAAACGTTGCTAATATGGGTAATAAAGGAGTTGAATTTGAATTGGGTTACCGTAAAAATTTCGGAAAATTAAATTTTTCTGCCAATGCGAATGCATCCTATCTTAAAAATGAAGTTACTTATTTAGGACAAGGAAAAAGTTTTATTGATGGTAATGCAACATTTCAATCAATGGAGGGTAGTGTAACTAGAACTCTTGTAGGACAGTCTTACAACTCTTTTTATGGATATAAAACTGCTGGAGTATTCCAAAACCTTGCAGAAGTTAATGCCTATAAAAATACTGCTGGTGCATTAATTCAGCCAAATGCGTTACCGGGTGATTTCCGTTGGACAGATACTAATGGTGATGGAGCTATTACAGATAATGACAAACAAATCTTAGGCAGCCCTCTTCCAAAATATACTTTTGGTTTCACTATTAATTTAGAATATAAAGGTTTCGATTTTATGGCTTTTGCTCAAGGAGCAGCTGGGAATCAAATCTTTCAAGGACTACGTCGATTAGATATTTTGAATGCCAATTACCAAGTAAAAGCCTTAAGTCGTTGGACGGGTGAAGGAACTTCTAATGATTATCCTAGACTCACAAATTCAGATGGAAATGGAAACTTTTCGAAAATGTCTGATTTCTATTTAGAAAACGGAGATTATTTGCGTCTAAAAGTGGTTTCTTTTGGTTATTCTTTACCAGAAAATTTAATCACTAAAATTAAAGCTTCAAAAGTAAGGCTCTTTGTTACAGCTGAAAATTTACTGACATTGACCAAGTACACAGGATATGATCCTGAAATTGGAGGTAATGTTTTTGGAATAGATAAGGGGTACTATCCTCAAGCAAGAACTTTTATGGTAGGAGCTAATGTTCAATTTTAATTTTAAAAAAATGAAAAATATAAAAATTAAGTCTTTATTTATTGCAACAGTAGTGATATTTACTACGATGTCTTGTAGCAATGAATTTCTAGAAGTAGCACCAAAAGGAACGAATCTAGAATCCAATTATTATACCAATGAAACACAGGCTTTTGCAGGAGTTGTAGCTGTTTATGATGTGATGAGAAAAAATTCTGGAGGGTTTGACAATATGATTACGATGATGAACGCAGGCTCAGATGATAATTATGCTGGTGGAGGAAATGCTACTGATGGCGCTGGAATTCAAGGATTCTCTAATTATACAATTAGTCCTTTTAATGTTCCTACAACTTTTTGGAGTGATCATTATAAAGGGATTTATAGAGCCAATTATTTGCTTACTAAATTACCTGCAATTCCTATGAGTGCCGATTTAATGGCGAGATATACGGCAGAATGTAAAGCATTGAGAGCTAATTATTATTTTAATTTAGTGAGAATGTTCAAAAACGTTCCCTTAATATTGACTCCTCTCTCTGTTTCAGAATATTATTCAGTGAAACAAGCTACTCAAGCGGAAGTTTATACTCAAATAGAAAAAGACCTTAGTGAAGCAATTACAGTATTACCAGCGACTGTTCCTGCAGCAGACGCGGGTCGTTTTACAATTGGAGCTGCTAAAGCTTTACTTGGAAAAGTGTATTTGTATGACCCGGCTGGAAAAAAAGCATTAGCAGCAACCGAATTGGCAGCTGTAAACGGAACTCCAGGTGGAACAAGTCAATACGGATATAAATTGTTGTCAAATTACAGTGATCTTTGGATTGTCGACAATAAATTTAATACCGAATCTATTCTAGATGTGGCTCATACCAATGTATCTAGTTCTGGATGGGGTAACTGGGGTAGTGATTCTGACGAGGGAGACACGGTTAATGTGATGTGCGGACCAAGAACTTATACCAAAATTGGTGCTTCTGCTCCAGATCTTCCATCGGGTTGGAGTTTTAATATATTCACACAAAATTTTTATGATGTAATCAAAACTGATCCAAGATTTGGAGCTACTGTTTTAGATTTGAAAGCATTGAGTGCAGCGAATCAAGCAAGTTATATAGCAGGTTACCAAGATACAGGGTATTTCTTAAATAAATTTATTCCTAGAAAATCCGATGTAACTAAGGGTACAGGAGAGCCAGTCTTGAATTATAGACAAAATTCGTATGTTATTCGATTAGCAGATACTTATTTGATGGAAGCAGAAGCATTAGGAGGAACTGGAACTAGAGCACAAGCCTTATTGGATGCCGTTCGAGCTAGAGTTGGTTTGGCAAGTACACCTGTTTCTATCGCTGCCATTAAAGCAGAAAGAAGGTTAGAATTAGCTGGCGAAGGACATCGTTTCTTTGATTTGGTACGATGGGGTGACGCAACAGCAGCCTTAGCAAGCAGAGGTTTTAAAGCAGGTAAAAATGAAGTTTTCCCAATTCCTTACTCAGAATTGCAAAACACTTTGTTGGTTCAAAATCCTGGGTATACTAATTAATAATAATATTAATAATATGAAAAATATAAAATTAATTTTCAGCTTTGTTTTGTTACTAGCTGTTACAATAAGTTGTAGTATTCCAGACGGAATCGATCAAGATACTTCTTTTTTGAATACTGCAGTTTCAGGAAACATTTCTAAAATTTTTGACATTAGTACGGATAATTCAGGAATAGTGAAAATAACACCAACTGGCGAAGGGGTAACTTCATATACAGTCAATTATGGACATGGCACTGGTGCTGCAGCTTCTGCTGTGGTTGTTCCGGGAGCAAGCACTTCGCATGTGTATCCAGAAGGATCTTATACTGTTTCGATTGTTGCTACTGATATTGCTGGACATAAAACAACCTCTACAGCACCATTAGTCGTTACCTATAGAGCTCCAGAAAATGTAACGATAACTATTTCAGGAGAAATGAAAGTGAAAGCAGTAGCATTATATGCTAAATCATTTTTGGTGTATTATGGTGATGTGGCGAATGAAGTTGGTACTCCAATGGCTATAGGTCAAGAATTGCCAGCACATATTTATCCTGCTTCAGGATCAACTCCATATACACTTAAAGTAGAAGCTTTGAGTGGAGGTGTAGCAAAAACTGCTGCAACTAAAACATTATTTGATTTGCCAATTGATTTTGAAACTGCCGATGTAGATTTCTTTGGGACTTTTGATGATATTGGACAACAGTTATTTTCTACTGTCGATAACCCTAGTAAAACAGGAATTAATACTAGTGCTAAAGTTGGAAAATATACCAATGGTCACGCTTCTTGGAGTGGAACGTATAGCCCATTAAATATTCCGATAAATTTTGCTTACGGAAAAAAAATCAAAGTGATGGTATATAATCCAAGTGCTGCTAATATTGGGAAAAAATTGAATATTGAATTAGAGGCAGCTATAGGAGGAACTCCTGCAAATGGTGTTGCAATTGTAAAAATGCCATTTACAACCTCAGGTGCTTGGGAAGAATTAACATTCGATTTCAGTGGTATTTCAGGTATTCCAGCAGGAACTAAATTTGGTCAACTCGTGTTGCGTTTTAATGATTCGCAGAATGGGTCTCAGGAAGTTTTCTATGTGGATAATTTCAAACTAACTAATTAATATAGATATGAAAACAAATATAAAATACATAATTGGTGCTTTTTTCTTGCTCTTTTTTCTTGTTACAAGCTGCACAGAAGAAACGTACTCTCTAGGAGAATTAAAAGCTCCAACGAATATTGTGATCAATACAGAAGTTGTTGGTAAGGATGCTACTCATCCTAATGGAAATGGTACTGGACAAGTAAAGATCAGCATTACAGGAGACAATATACTTGGAAGTAAAATTGATTATGACGCTAACAATGCTGTTGAATGGGTTATACTTCCTAGTAATTCAGTTACAAAAACTTTTGATTCGGCTACTGGTATAAATACATATAAAGTGACTGTTGTAGTTTCAGGAATTGGTGGCACATCGACAAACCTTACTAAAGATATTACAGTACGATATGATTTTACACCAGATCCAGTAATTGTTACTAATGTAACAAACAATTCCTCTAAAAGCTGGGTTGTAGATAAAAGTGTAGCTGGACATTTAGGCGTTGGGCCTTGGAGTGGTTCGGTAACGCCAGAATGGTATGCTGCCGCTATCAATGAAAAAGCAGCTTGTTGCAATTGTCTATACACTACAAAATTCACATTTGCTAAAGTGGCAGCTACGGGAACTTATACTCTTACAGTTGCTTCACCTGATGGTATTTTCACCAAGACCGGTGCTTTAGCAGGTGGACTTCCGGGTATTCCAGCTACAGGTGATGAAGGCTGTTATCCTTATGCTGGCGGGACATCAGATTTTGTTTTTTCGGGTTCATCAACGGGTATTGCAGCATCTACGCCTTCGACTCAAGTAGCCATAAAATTATCGGGCACTAACACTTTTATTGGATATGGTGCCACGCTAAAAGCGTATGAAATCATGGTTGTTACACCTACATATATGTATCTAAGAGTACAAGGTACCGAAACAGGAAATGCTTGGTATTTGAAACTAAAACCAGCACTATAAATTTTTTTAAGAAGACCCAGAATACTATTTTGGTTCTGGGTCTTTTTTTTCTTAATTAAAAATAATATTCAAATGATACAAAACACCAATGTCACTAAATTAAATACTTGGCGAACGACTATCTTGTTGAGTTCTTTAATCGTTTTTGCTTTTGGTTTGATTTCTTGTAGCTCAGACGGTGGTTCAGGGGGAGGATCAACGGTAACAACACCTTCTAATCTTGTGCTTACTGCACAAGTTTTTGGTACAAGTACACAGAATCCAAATGGTGATGGTAGCGGAACAGTGAATTTTAATTTTAACGCTACAAATGCAACATCCTATAAAATTGCACTTGGAGATGGTGTTACTCAGGATGTCTCTAGTGGAGTGTACTCCTATACTTATACCACATCGGGTACAACTAATTTTAAGGTATTTGTTTCTGCTTATAATGGAGCCAATTTTATTAGCACATCTATTACTATAAATGTATATGTTGCTCCGACAACTGTTTGGTCAGATGAATTTAACATCGATGGAGCACCCAATAATTCTAAATGGGGATACGATGTAGGTGGAGGTGGTTGGGGAAACAATGAAGCCCAAAATTACACCAATAGAGCCGATAATGTTATCATTCAAGGAGGCGTATTGAAAATTATTATTAAAAAAGAAAACTATCAAGGGAGTAATTATACTTCTGCAAGGCTGCTTACCAAAGGTAAATTTTCTTTTAAATATGGTAAAGTCGAAATGAGAGCAAAATTACCATCAGGTGGAGGAACTTGGCCCGCTTTATGGATGTTGGGAGACAATATTAGCACTACTCCTTGGCCAGCTTGTGGTGAAATCGACATGATGGAACATGTGGGAAATCAACTTAATAAAATTTTTGGCACCCTACATTATACCGGTCATTCTGGAGGCAATGCCGATTCTACAACTCTAACTGTATCTACAGCTACAACCGATTTTCATATTTATAGTATTGACTGGAGAGCGGATGCCATTAAATTTTATGTAGACAATCAATTGTTTAAAACTTTTGTAAATACATCTAGTTTGCCTTTTAATCAGAATTTTTTCCTGATTTTTAATTGTGCTATAGGTGGAGACTTTGGTGGGGCAATTGATCCAAACTTTGCGTCATCTACTTTCGAAATTGATTACGTTAGAGTATATAATTAATAGGTTTTGGTTAGTTGGGTTTTCATTAATTGCTTCCTTTTTATCATGAGGAAGCAATGGTGAAAACTTTCATCTAATACGATGATTAATTGAAAATAATTGATTGGTATTATAGTCCATTTATTTCGAATATTAATATTAAAAATAATTCTAAAATGAAATATATATTGACTTTAATTACAGCATTGACTCTTTTTTTTGGAAATGCACAATCCTTAAAGTTGATGACGTATAACGTACGATTAGATATTGATGGTGATGGTGAAAATGATTGGACGCATCGAAAAGATTTTTTTTCTGAGCAAATGCAATTTTACGAACCAGACATTTTTGGAGTTCAAGAATCGAAACCGAATCAAGTAAATGATATAGCTATAGCCCTTCCTCAATATGACAACATCGGAATCGGAAGAGAGGGTAATGGAAAAGGAGAGTCTTCATCTATATATTATAAAAAGGAACGTTTTAAAGTTTTAGAAACCAATACATTTTGGCTTTCAGAAACACCCGATAAAATATCCAGAGGTTGGGATGCCGCTTTCAATAGAGTGTGTACTTATGGATTATTTAAAGATGTAAAAACAAAAAAAATATTTTGGGTTTTTAACACCCATTTGGATCATATAGGAGAATTGGCCAGAACAAACGGAATTCAACTCATTCTTTCAAAAATGGAAGCCTTAAACACCAAAAAATATCCTGTTGTTTTTATGGGTGACTTTAATTCTAAACCTACAGATGATAGAATTGTTGCGCTAAAAAAAGAGATGAACGATACACGTGATATTTCGAAAGTAAAACCTTTTGGTCCATCTGGCACCTTCAATGGATTTAAACATAATGAAGCTGTTACTGACTTGATAGATTATATTTTTATTTCAAAAAACAGTAGTCTTCAAGTTAATAAATATGCTGTTTTAAGTGACTCCAAAGAGTTGAGATATCCATCGGATCATTTGCCAGTTTATGTTGAAATTAGTTATAAATAAAACAGAAATGAACAATATACAATCAATAATGAAAATTTTACTTTTAGCGATACTAACGAGCTTTGCGACGAATTGCTCTTCTTCAAATAATGCTTCAGAACCAACTCCAACACCGACACCAGTTCCTACCAATGAAGTCGATTTTTGGTTGACAAAAGGAGATCAATCAGTATTGCTTCAAAAGCAATCAAGTGTTATTGTCTTTGGCACTACTTACAATGCTTATCCAAGTATTGAAGTGGATGATACGCAAAGTTTTCAAACCGTTGATGGCTTTGGATTTACCTTGACAGGTGGAAGTGCACAAGTAATCAATCAAATGACGACTGCAAAAAAACAAGAATTATTAAAGGAATTATTTGGTTCTGAAAGCAATGCCATATCCGTAAGTTATCTAAGGTTAAGTATTGCTGCATCCGATTTAGATGCCACTACTTTTTCTTATGACGATATGCCAAGTGGGCAAACGGATGTTAAATTGACTAATTTTAGTATGAGTCCTGATATGACTCATTTAATTCCAATTTTGAAAGAAATTTTACTGATCAACCCCAATATAAAATTTTTGGCAGTGCCTTGGTCAGCACCCGTGTGGATGAAAGACAATAATAGTACTATTGGAGGAAGTTTACAACCCCAATATTATGCTGCGTACGCACAGTATTTTGTAAAATACATTCAGAAAATGAAAACAGAAGGAATTGCCATTGATGCAATTTGTCCGCAAAACGAACCGCTACATGGTGGAAATAATCCAAGTATGGTAATGACGGCCTCGCAACAAGCCACTTTTATAAAAAATAGCCTAGGTCCAGCATTTCAAACAGCAAATATTAAAACCAAAATAATTATTTATGACCATAATTGTGATCGGCCAGATTACCCCATTTCAGTTTTAAGCGATACTGATGCCAATCCTTATATAGATGGTTCAGCCTTTCATTTGTATGGTGGTGATATTGGTGTCTTATCAACAGTTCACAATACGTTTCCAAATAAAAATGTGTATTTCACAGAACAATGGACTTCTTCGGTCGGTAGTTTTAGTGAGGATTTAAAATGGCATTCCAAAAATGTAGTTATCGGTTCTATGCGCAATTGGAGTAAAGTTGCATTGGAATGGAATTTAGCTAATGATTCCTCTTTTGGTCCTCATACTACAGGCGGTTGTACTCAATGTAAAGGAGCAATTACCATCAATAGCTCGGAAAGTTTTGTTAGAAATGTGGCTTATTACATTATAGCTCACGCCTCAAAATTTGTTCCATCTGGATCCACAAGAATTGCTAGCACGACCCAAGGGAATATTAATAGTGTGGCTTTTAAAACGCCAAACGGAAAGATAACCGTTCTAGTTGTCAATGACGGAAACGCTAGTGCAATATTCAATATAAAATATAATGGACGATGGTTCAATACTTCATTAGACGGAGGAGCAGTTGGAACCTATGTCTTTTAAGAACCAAGAAAAATAAATTAGCAAACCATAAAAGCATTACAAATTATGGAAGCAAAATTTTTTCAATAACACTAATAAACTATCCCAAAAGATAATACACTATTTGTGGGTGTTTTTATGGAAAAAAAACCAAGTATAATTAAGCGTTCAAGCTTGAATGTATAAAATAAGTAGTAGAAAAACAGGAATACTTAATTGTACTGAAACAAATAAAATAACATATAATTTTATCATTAATAAAAAATTAAAATAACATGAAAGCTACAATCTTTTCCCTGATGCTACTAATCACAACTAGTGCATTCTCTCAACAAAAAAAGAAAACAATACCGATACCTTTTTCTACAAAAGACAAAGTAGTTCATGTTTATACCTCCGCTGACAGCACTAGTTTAAGATTAACAAACACAGACAATTTGAAATTTTCAGTGTTAAAGCAACCTATGGAAACTCAAACTTGTGTATTTGTGGATCCAAACAAAACCTATCAAACTTTTTTAGGAATTGGAGGAGCCATTACAGATGCTAGTGCTGAAGTTTTTGCAAAATTATCAGTAGAAAAGCAACAAGAAGTACTTAATGCATATTTTAGTAAAGACAAAGGAATTGGTTATACATTGATTAGAACAACTATTCACAGCAGTGATTTTGGTCCGAGTAGTTATACTTATATTACTGAGGGGGATAAGGAATTGAAATCTTTTAACATCGAACATGACAAAAAATATAGAATTCCATTAATAAAAAAAGCAATGGAAACCGCAGCTGGAAAAGCAATTTTGTACGCCACTCCTTGGAGTCCGCCAGCTTTTATGAAAGACAATAAAGATATGCTCCATGGCGGTAAATTATTGCCGGAATTCTATCAAACTTGGGCAAATTATTATGTAAAGTTTATTAACGCCTATGAAAAAGCAGGAATTCCGATTTGGGGATTAACGATTCAAAATGAACCAATGGCTCTTCAAATATGGGAGTCTTGCATTTATACTGCCGAAGAGGAACGTGATTTTCTTAAAAACTATCTTGGACCTACTTTAAAAAAGGCTGGACTTGGAGATAAAAAAATAACTGTTTGGGATCATAATAGAGACCTTATGACGCAACGAGCAAGTGTTATTCTGGATGATCCAGAAGCCAATAAATATGTGTGGGGAGTTGGTTTTCATTGGTATGAAAACTGGAGTGGAGGAGAACCAATGTTCGGAAATGTGGATGTAGTTCATAAGATGTATCCTGATAAAAATTTGCTATTTACGGAAGGATGTAACGAGCGATTTAATGCTGAAAAATACCAACTATGGAAAAATGGAGAACGTTATGGTAAATCAATGATTAATGATTTCAATAATGGAACTGTGGGTTGGACGGATTGGAATATACTTTTGGATGAAAATGGAGGGCCAAATCATGTGGGTAATTTTTGTTTTGCACCCATTCATGGAGATTTAAAAACAGGGGAATTAATCTATACGCCGTCGTATTATTTCATTGGTCATTTTTCCAAATTTATCGATAAAAACGCCAAAAGAATTAGCAGTGTTTCA
Organism: Flavobacterium cellulosilyticum; assembly: GCF_004349355.1. Lineage (GTDB taxonomy): Bacteria > Bacteroidota > Bacteroidia > Flavobacteriales > Flavobacteriaceae > Flavobacterium > Flavobacterium cellulosilyticum. The sequence goes on from NZ_SMFK01000010.1 coordinate 71,367, forward strand.
AGTCGCAGCAATTTAATTTCTACCTCATTTATAAATCCAAACGGGAAAGTGGTTACCGTTGTTATGAATCTGAGTGGTAAAAAAGTAACTTATTCTTTATGTGTAGGTACTAATGCGACTGAGGTTTCTATATTGCCTCATGCTATTCAAACGCTTGTGTATTAAGTTTTATAATAAATCATGAAAAGACATCTTTATATATTCCTTTTTTTTCTTTCACTTTCCTCTTTTGGTCAGGGTTTTTTACATAGAAATGGACAAAAAATAGTGAATGGAAGCGGGTATAATGTTATTCTAAGAGGGTTAGGATTAGGTGGGTGGATGATTCAAGAAGGCTATATGCTAAAAACTGCCGATTCAACAAACATTGGACCACAGCATGTAATCAAACAAAAAATAACAGAATTAATTGGAGCCAAAAACACCGAAGAATTCTACAACGCTTATAAATCAAATGGAATAACGAAAAAAGATATTGACTCTCTAGCCGCTTGGGGATTTAATTCCATTCGATTACCAATGCATTTTAATCTCTACACTTTGCCCATCGAACTAGAGAAGGATTTAAGTCAAAACACTTGGCTAGAAGAGGGATTCAAAATGACAGATGATTTATTGAATTGGTGCGCTGCAAATAAAATATATTTAATTTTAGACTTGCACGGAGCTCCAGGAGGTCAAGGACGCGACGCCAATATATCGGATTATGACCCTTTAAAACCTTCCCTATGGGAAAGTACTGCCAATCAGGATAAAATGGTAGCACTGTGGGTAAAAATTGCATTGCGTTATAAAGACAGCCCTTGGATTGGAGGGTATGACATCATCAATGAACCCAACTGGAACTTTGATGGGAAAAATAAAAATGGTTGTGATGAAACTTCAAATGCCCCTTTGTGGGAGTTGCAAACTCGAATTACAAAAGCCATTCGAGAAGTTGATGCGAATCATTTAATTTTTATTGAAGGAAATTGCTGGGGTAACAACTATAACGGAATGCCACCACTTTGGGATGAAAATATAGCCTTGAGTTTTCATAAATATTGGAATCCAAATAACACAGAATCCATACAGAAATTCATGGATATGAGAACCCAATACAATGTGCCAATTTGGTTGGGAGAAACAGGAGAGAACTCAAATGTATGGTTTAAGGACGTAATATCATTAGCCGAATCCAATAACATTGGTTGGGCATTTTGGCCAATGAAAAAAATCGATAATATTGCTGGAATAACGTCAGTTGCAACAACACCCGAATACGAAAAACTACTTCAATATTGGAAAAAAGGAGGGGAGAAACCTAGCTCGGATTTCGCAAAAGCAGCCTTAACGCAAATAGCAGAAAATTACAAATTAGAAAATGTTACCATAAAACGGGATGTAATTGATGCTATGTTTAGACAAGTTCAAACTACTGAAACCAAAATGTATAAAAAACATTCATTGCCCGGAATTATTTTTGCTACCGAATATGATTTAGGTCAAAATGGTTACGCTTATTTTGATAATGTGGTTGCGAATTATAATGGAACGGCATTTACTAAATGGAACAAAGGCGCTGCTATGCGAAATGATGGAGTTGATATTAAATCGTGTAATGATACCATTACCAATGGGTTTAATGTCTGTTTTATAGATGACAATGAATGGCTGCAATTTACTATTGATTTAAATTCTGATAACGAATTTGATGTCGATATAAGGTATTCAAATGCAGTTGCTGGAGGTAAATTGTATTTGGAAGATGAAAACGGAAAAATTTCAAAAACTATTTCGATTCCTTTTTCGGCTGATGCAATAGTATGGAAAACTGTAACTTTAAAAAATGTGGCTTTAAAACAAGGAATTAATAAAGTGAAGGTTCATTTCAAAAAAGGGAATTTTGATTTAAATTATTTGGAATTCAAGAATGCGCAGGTAAAAGGACCGAAAAAATAGATAATTGATTTGTAAGAGTATAATTAGACAATAAGAAACTACACCTAACACATATGAAAAAAATAGTAACTACAACACTTTTATTAACATTCTTTTTTGCCTTTTCACAACAAAAAACAATAGATCAAAAAGTGGATGCTTTACTAAAGCTAATGACACTTGAAGAAAAAATAGGACAACTTAATCAATACAATGATGACTTGAAAGCTACTGGTCCAATAACGGTTGACAATGACAAAGCCAGTCAAATCCGTAAGGGACAAGTGGGTTCATTGTTGAATTGTCTTGGAACAGAACGTACAAGGAGTTGGCAAAATATCGCCATGGAATCTCGTTTAAAAATCCCGTTGTTATTTGGTCAAGACGTAATTCATGGTTTTAAAACAACATTTCCCATACCGCTGGGAGAAGCTGCAAGTTGGGATTTGGCAGCCATAGAACAAAGCGCAAGAATTGCCGCTATCGAAGCTTCGGCTTCTGGAATTCATTGGACATTTGCGCCTATGGTTGATATTTCCCGTGATCCTCGTTGGGGACGCGTAATGGAAGGAGCTGGTGAAGATCCGTATTTAGGTTCTAAAATCGCTTATGCAAGAGTAAAAGGTTTTCAAGGAAATAAATTGGGAGAAACCGATGCTGTTATGGCTTGCGTCAAACATTTTGCAGCTTATGGTGCAGCTGTTGGAGGAAGGGATTACAATTCGGTAGACATGAGCGAAAGGATGCTTTGGGAAGTTTATCTTCCTCCGTTCAAAGCCGCTCTTGATGCGGGTGCTGCTACTTTTATGAATTCTTTTAATGACTTGAATGGAATTCCTGCCACAGGAAATAAATATTTACAAAGGGACATTTTAAAAGGGAAATGGGGTTTTAAAGGATTTGTGGTTTCGGATTGGGGTTCCATTGGCGAAATGCAAAATCACGGTTATGCAAAAGACGGAAAAGAAGCAGCATATCTTGCTATCACTGCCGGAAGCGACATGGATATGGAAAGCAGATGCTACAAAAATAATTTGGAAGCTTTATTAAAAGAAAAAAGGATAGACATAAAATTAGTTGATGATGCTGTTAAAAGAATTTTGCGAAAGAAATTTGAGTTAGGATTATTTGATGATCCTTACCGTTTTTGCAATCCAGAACGAGAAAAAGCGGCGCTAAATAATCCTGAACATACAAAAGCAGCAAGAGAAATAGGAGCGAAAAGCATCGTTTTATTAAAAAACGAAAACAATTTATTACCTCTTTCAAAGAATATTAAAAGGATAGCTTTTATTGGACCTTTGGTTAAAGAATACAAACAAAATATGGGTTTTTGGGATGTAGATTTACCTGGAGTTGATTATGATAAATTGGTGGTTTCACAATGGGATGGTTTACAAAATAAAATAGGAAAAGACACTAAATTACTTTATGCTAAAGGTTGTGAAATCGAAGGTGATAATAAAGAGGGTTTTGCTGAAGCCATAGAAATGGCCAAACAAGCCGATGTTGTAATTATGAGTATTGGAGAAAAAAGAGACATGAGTGGGGAGGCTAAAAGTCGAAGTGATATACATATTCCAGGTGTTCAGGAAGAATTAGTAAAAGCCATTCAAGCCACGGGGAAACCAGTAGTTGTTTTGATCAACACGGGACGACCACTGATTTTTAATTATACTGCGGATAATGTGCCTGCTATACTTTATACATGGTGGTTGGGAACCGAAGCAGGAAACTCAATCGCCGATGTTTTATTTGGTGATGTGAATCCAAGTGCAAAATTACCAATGACTTTCCCTAGGGAAGTAGGTCAAATCCCAATTTATTATAATCATTTCAATACAGGAAGGCCGGCGAAAAACGATATGGATTTAAATTATACTTCTTCATATATTGATTTGTCAAATAGTCCGAAATTCCCTTTTGGTTATGGATTAAGTTACACATCTTTTAACTATTCCGATTTGAAATTATCTAAAAAGAAGATGAAAAATAATGAGACCATGGAAGTTAGGGTAAATATTACCAATACAGGAAAGTATTCCGGTGACGAAGTGGTACAATTGTATTTGCGAGATAAAGTTGGATCTGTAGTTAGACCCATAAAAGAATTAAAAGGCTTCGAAAAAATTAAACTAAATGTAGGGGAAACAAAAACAGTGAAATTTGTGATTGACAACCAAAAATTATCTTTTTACAATGATAAATTAGAATTCATTTCAGAACCGGGAGATTTTGATTTGATGATTGGTTCTTCTTCTGAAGATATTCGTTTGAACGACAGCTTCGAATTAGTAAATTAACTTTTTTGGATAAATAGTTACAATTGCTATGGAAAGAATAAGAACATCCTGCTTTTTGCAATAAACTATTTATGAGTATAGGAATATAAAATAGTCCATTTGCCTCGAATTTTCACTGTTTTTATATTGAATTCCAGAAAATATGATTTCAAGAGATCAATCTGGATCTCCCACCCTGAGTGTGTTTATGGTTTTTTAAGTAAATTTGAAATATGCCTATTTTGAATTTTTAGATAACATTTTATTAGTAATATTCCCGTTTTTTTTGTTTTTTTACTAGCACTAATTGCTAATGTTTTTAATCGAGTTACAACCTTCTATAGAAGAAAGCATTTTCTGTTTTAAAAGATTTTACGAAAAAAATAAAGGTGGATAGTTAATTTAATCAATATAAAAATGAACATTAAAGTTAGAATACTGTTTTTGTTGTTATTGTTTTCATTTGTTGGATGCAAAGTAAAGGATAAGCCATATTGGGAGGATATTCAGAAATTCAAAACAATTGATCAGCAAAATAGTCCAATCCAACAAAGAATTTTGTTTATAGGGAGTTCCTCTTTTACTTATTGGAAAGATGTTCAAGAATATTTCCCTAATCATTCCATAACAAATAGGGCTTTCGGAGGTTCAACCTTGTTGAATTTAATTGAATATAAGAATGACATTTTAAATCCATATCATCCCAAACAAATAGTAATCTATTGTGGGGAAAATGACATTGCTAATGACGATAAAGTTACAGGGGAAACTGTATATAATAGGTTTCTGGTGCTTTTTGAAATAATTAAACATAAATATCCAGATGTATTTGTTGCTTATGTTTCCATGAAACCAAGCCCATCCCGTTGGCATTTGAAAGATAAGATGATGGATGGGAATCGCAGAATCGAGACATTTTTAAAAAGCGAAAAGAATACTGTTTTTATCAATATCTGGGATAAAATGTTGGATGAAAAAGGAAAGCCTATGGGCATTATTTTTTTAAAAGACAGCTTGCATATGAATCCAAAAGGGTATGAAATTTGGAAAAAAGAAATAGCCCCAAATTTGAAATTTTAAATAATTAAAATTTGTAAAACTAGCATTTGAATTTGTTCCTTTGTTTGCTGTAAGAGTTTTGGGATAGTATTATTTATTAAAGTAAGTTTCAGATCACTATTTTTAGCTTTGCTAATAATTTTTATTTAGGATCTTTAAACAAATCAACTCTACTATTTCAGAACATAATTGGCAGAAAAAGTCACAATTCCCATCCATCCTTCACCCACTTTCTCGCCGTAAGTTATTACGTTTATTGCACTACCAAAACCTATTGAAGCCACTACATTCCATTTACTGGAGATAGGATATTGATAACCTGCATTTGCCCAAGGTTGCAACACTAAATTGTATGTTGTTCCTGTTGTTGGGTTTGAAGTTTGTAAACCATATTTCCATTTTGTCCACATATTCCAAGTATCTAAAGTTAGTCCTACAAAAGGTTGCCCTATTCCCCAAGTTGAAAAATATTTAACCACTCGAACACTTCCACCAAATCCTTTTGCTACTTCATTATCATTTTATCCTCTAAAATCCTGTCGGTTGGCAAAATTCCCACCCACACGAAATCGTAGTGCGCAATCTTCTTTCAGGAACACATTGGACGTTATCATTGGCATAAAACCAACTGGTTACCATTGTAATTCTGTACCAATTTCTATTTTTTTGTTGGTTTTAATTTCATCAGACTGTGAGTAAGAATACATTGAAATAAGTAATAATCCAACAAAAATCAGTTGGTTGTGTTTCATTGTGTTTCTATTTAAATTTATAAATGAAAGACACTTTCTTAGCCAAGAAAAAATCTGCCTCTCATCATAACAAAAACAGATTCAAAATTATTATTATTTATTGTTTAAGAAGCAATTTTCTTACCAAAATTGACCAAAATATGGGGTTCTATAAATCCTACTTGCGTGGCTACTTGTTTCCCTGTTTAAAAATTTATACTAATGTTGGCTCGTTTAAAACGCTTGCTTTTTCAATATTCCATTCGCCTTCAATCATTCTGTGTACAAAACAGGCATCTGCTTGGTTGAGTAATTCGGTTCTTTGTTCTTCAGTAATATCGCCTTCAATAGCGATTGTCACATTAACTGTTGTTGAAAGTTTTCCGTTTTCACCACGTTTCACTACTTGACCTAATTCGGCTTCTACGTTTCCAATTTCCCAACCGTTTTTGCGTGCAATAAAACGTACGGTTGCCACTTTACACATTCCAATACTTGATAAAATTAAGTCTTCGGGTGAAAATCCTAAATCAGTTCCTTTGCTTGCTATAGGTTCGTCTCCAATAATGCTGTGTCTTCCGTTGCTGATAATGGTTTGGTATCCTGTTGGTAGATTTTTGAGTTTAATGTTTGTAGCCATAATAGATCGCTGTTTATTGTGTTTAAATTATTTTTATATTGATATAGTCGAAGTAAAATGGATTTCCTGACAAAAAGAATGCGATTTTTACTTTTTAGGTTCTACAGTTCAAATTGTTAAAGATTTTTTTTTAAAACCATTAAGCAAATCAAGTTTTATTAAGGAATCATTTAAAACTTAATTTTCTTATCCCGAAGCTTCGGGACTTAAATACCTTAATGGTTTAATTTCTTTTTTAAAATTGTTTTTGATTTTCTAATTTCATACAAATACTATAAAGAATCACCTTTTATAAAAAATCAAAAATTAATTGTCAGGATGGTTTAATTGCTCCGTCTAAAAGATAGTTGTAGCTTTATAAAAAAAACAATCCATGGAAAAAACATATTATGACCCAGCAGACCTTAAAAAATTTGGAAAAATAACTGATTGGAATAAAGAATTAGGGGATACATTTTTTGAATATTACGGAAAAGTTTTCGAAGAAGGAAGTTTGACTGCTCGCGAAAAATCATTGATTGCCTTAGCAGTTTCCCACACAATTCAATGTCCGTATTGCATAGATGCTTATACTGGCGATGGCTTGAAGCGTGGTATTACCAAAGAAGAAATGATGGAAGCCGTTCACGTAGCAGCAGCCATTCGAAGTGGTGCAACACTTGTACACGGAGTTCAAATGATGAACAAATACGACAAATTATCAATGTAGTTTAAAATAAATTATGCTTTTAAAATCTTTACACGCACAACACAGCGCACTTTCTAAAACAGAGCGACAATTGGAAATTCTGTCCAACGGAATTTTCAAAGATGGTTATCTGCCCACTTTTGCCGACAAAATAAAATCGGTTGGTCAGTTTCCACTGCGTCCTAAAAAAATTGAAATTCTGCAACTCAACGTAGGGTATATGTGCAACCAAGTTTGTGCGCATTGCCACGTGGATGCTGGACCAGACCGTAAAGAAATTATGACTGTCGAGACAATGCAACATTGTCTTGACGTCATTAAAAACACAGGGGTACATACACTTGATTTGACGGGTGGCGCTCCCGAAATGAATCCTAATTTTCGTTGGTTTGTTGAAGAAGCATCCAAATTGGGAGTTCAAGATTTTATTGTCCGCTCCAATTTGACCATTATTTTAGCCAATAAAAAATACCACGATTTACCAGCGTTTTTTGCCAAACATAATATCCACGTTATTTCGTCTTTGCCTTATTATAAAAGAGAAAAAACAGACAAACAACGAGGCGATGGTGTTTTTGATAAATCTATCAAGGCATTGCAAATGCTAAACGAAGTGGGTTATGGAATGCCAAATAGTAACTTGAAACTCGACTTGGTTTACAATCCATCAGGTGCATTTTTACCAACGGATCAAAAAGCATTGGAACACGATTTTAAAATTGCTTTAAAAGAAGATTTCAATATTGATTTTCACAATTTATTTGCCATTACCAATTTACCCATCAGTCGATTTTTAGATTATTTGATCAATTCGGATAATTACGAAGACTATATGTATTCGCTAGTCGAAGCCTTCAACCCGAAGGCGGTCGACAATGTCATGTGTACCAATACCATTTCTGTGAGTTACGATGGCTGGTTGTACGATTGCGATTTTAATCAAATGTTGGGATTAAAAGTGGCCGTATCTGATAATCATATTTCTAAATTCAATGAAGAAATTTTGTCCAATAGAAACATTTTAATCTCTCAACATTGCTACGGTTGCACAGCTGGAGCAGGAAGTAGTTGCCAAGGTACAGTAGCTTAAATAATAATTTGGGCGTTCCCCAAGGGTCGGGCTTTTCGTTGCAATCTTTTTTGAGAAGAAAAATCTCAAAAAAGGATTTTCACTTCAAACGAAGTTCACTGAACTCCTATTTAAATAAATGTTTAGTGAAGTAATCCCTAACGCAAAAAAAAATAAAAATGAACATTGAAACGATAAAAGAAACCACAAAATTTTTAATCCAAAAAGGATTTCATTTCCCAGATGTTGGCATTGTGCTTGGCACCGGATTAGGACAATTAGTCAATCATATCAAAATAGAAGCAGAAGTCGATTATGCTGACATCCCCAATTTTCCAGTCTCTACCGTCGAATTTCATTCGGGTAAACTACTATTTGGCACATTAGAAAACAAAAAAGTAGTCGTAATGCAAGGACGTTTTCATCTTTATGAAGGCTATTCTTTGCAAGAAATTACATTTCCAATTCGGGTTTTAAAAGCACTCGGAATTCAGACGTTATTAATTTCAAACGCCGCTGGAGCAATCAATCTAAATTTCAAAAAAGGCGATTTAATGTTGATTGAAGATCATATTAATTTACAAGGCGGTTCGCCATTGGCATTCAAAAATGTATCCGAATTTGGAGAACGTTTTACCGATATGAGTGAACCTTATGATTTGAATTTACGTCATTCGATAATTGAAATTGCAAAAGCCCAAAACATTATATTACACAAAGGAGTTTACGCTGCCGTTGTTGGTCCACAACTGGAAACCAAAGCAGAATATCGTTATCTCAAAATAATTGGCGCAGATGCCGTAGGAATGAGCACCGTGCCCGAAGTTATTGTTGCGAACCATTTAGGTTTAGCCGTATTGGCTGTTTCTGTATTGACTGATGAATGCAATCCTGATGATTTAAAACCGGTAAACATTTCCGAAATTATTGCTTTAGCTGGGCAAGCCGAACCCAAAATGATTTCCTTATTTAAAGAATTACTAAAAGAATAATTATGAGCTATTTAAATGCCACAAACGATTTATACAAACAAGCGGCGCTAACTCCCGATGTTGGATTATGCTGTACCACAACTCCAATTTGGAAATTTCCAGGTCTTGAAATCCCCATCATCATGCAAGAAATGAATTATGGATGTGGAAGTACGATTTCAGCACAGGATTTAATCAACAACCCAAAAGTATTGTATGTGGGTGTTGGTGGCGGAATGGAATTACTACAATTTTCTTATTTCTCACGTCAAAAAGGAGGTGTTATTGGCGTGGATGTCGTTGATGAAATGTTGGAAGCTTCTCGCAAAAACTTCATTGAAGCCGAAGAACAAAACGAATGGTTCAAAAGTGAGTTTGTGGAGTTAAGAAAAGGCGATGCTTTGAAACTACCCATAGAAGATGCAAGTATTGATATTGCGGCTCAAAACTGTCTTTTTAATATTTTTAAAGCCGAAGATTTAAAGAAAGCGTTACAAGAAATGTATCGTGTTCTCAAACCACACGGGCGTTTGGTAATGAGTGATCCCACTTGTGAACAACCTATGAATGAAGCGTTGCGAAACGACGACCATTTGCGTGCATTGTGTTTGAGTGGGAGTATTCCAATTGCGGATTATATCCAAGCTTTGACTGATGTTGGATTTGGCACCATTGAAATTCGTGGTCGTCGTCCCTACCGAATTTTAGATACCGAAAATTATCCAACCGATGAACTTATTTATATCGAAAGCATAGAAGTTTGTGCCATCAAAGATCCAATGCCAGCTGATGGTGCTTGTGTTTTTACAGGAAAAGCAGCTATTTTCTTTGGAAAAGACGACTATTTTGATGATAAAAAAGGACACGTTTTGATGCGAAATCAACCTTTAGCTGTATGTGATAAAACGGCAGCCGCTTTAGCAAGTCTTAACCGAAATGATATTTTTATTAGCGAAAGTACGTTTCATTATAATGGTGGCGGTTGTTGTTAGGAAATTTTAATATTTAGAAAGTGCGATTGACAAGTCGCACTTTTTTATTTACAACAATCATTCTTCTCTTGAATGGAAGGACAAGCCGCAGTACGATAACTGCAAAATACAAGGCAATCGCCTTCTAATGGGCGTAAAGCCGTTTTGCAATTTTCGCATTCGTAGAAGAACTGACATGCTTCCGTTGGCATTGTTTCTTCTTTTTTATGACCACATTCTGGACAAGTTATCGTAGATATTAATTGTGTTTTCATCTTTTTATTTACCCCATTTAATTTGAACTATTTTCAATAAAAAGATAAGTTAAAAAACAGCAACGACCAATAACACATTGGGATTCCTGAACTTGGTTTGGGCAATATACAAATATTTAATTTCTACGAGGTATGCTCCGGTAGGAGCAAAATATTGGCATAAAAAGTCAACGCAATCCAATCCTAATGTCCCGAAGGGACTAAACCTGAGCAGTTTTATATAATAAGAAAAGGTTTTATCGGACAACAATTATTTATAATATTTTTTAATGATTGTTAAAGCGGGCTTTCCTTGAGGTGTAAAATCTATATATCTCCTTTCTTTATAGTAATCATCAGCAAACCATTTCCAAGCAAAACCACCTTTATACCAGGGTTTATTTTCAAAGGATTGAAATAAGGATTCATAGGAATTAGCTTGTGCTTGGTTGTTTTCTATCGCATTTGTTTCCGTCCAAGGTTCGTCTGCACAATTATTGGAGTTGCGATATCCAAATTCAGTAAAAACAACATTTTTTTTGTATTTCTTTTGAATCAATTCTATTTTTAAAATGTGTTTTTTCCAACTCAAATTGAGTTCTTCAACTGAAGGGGTTTCTGATTTTGACAATGGAAAGTAGGCATCAATTCCAATAAAATCCAATTCATTCCAAAATGGTATTTTATCAAATTCATCCCAATTGGCAGCATAAGTTAATTTACCCGAATAGACTTTTCTTATTTTCTGGATGAGTTGCAACCAATATTGGGGTCTTTTAAGAATAGGATTTTCCAATTCTGTACCAAAACAAAATATTGCTATCTTCTGGGATTCGGCTATTTGGGCGAAATTTAAAATGTATTTTTCGTATGCTGTTTCCCATTTTTGCCAATCGGATTCCGTTTTAAAATCTAAATGCCCCGTAAACGTATTATGATTTATCCATAAATGAGGTTTGAGCATTAGCTTAAAATTATTGGCATGCGCTTGCTGTATACACTCTTTTATTCCTTCTGATGTTTCTCCCCACCATTGCCTACCATTATCATAATTAATAGTTATTTCATCTGTATTTACAAAAGCATACGGAATAAGAGATATCGAATTGATATTGTTGTCTTTCAACTCTTCAAAAGTTTTGCTTTTTAGTTCTTTAATTGGTGCAACCAAATTCATTCCTTTATAAGTAATAGTATTGGTAGATGAAGCGATTTTAGCTGGAATTAAGTTTTTAAAAACGGCATAACTACTCATTATCAAAAGTAGAATTGGAATTAAAAAGTATTTTAAATTTTTAAACATAAAGGTACTTCTAGATTTGTTGTGAATATAATTTTCTGGTACTTCTGGATTTGTTGTGAGTATGCTTTTTTAATGGTTTAAATGTTTTTTCACCTAAATTGTTTTAGGTTTTTCACACAAATATCTTTAAAACCAACATAAGTAATTAATAGTTGTAATTTTCTAAATGGCTTTCCGAACTGTATTCGATAAAAAAAAGTTTGCAGGTATTCAATTGTAATGTTAAAATTTGTTGTAAAACCTGTTTAATTGCTTAGACTCCACCAAAATCGCCTCTATACCAATATAGTTACAAAAAGATATTAATCGCAATAAAATTTAAAACTTTTTCAAATGCACTTAAAATTATCGTGCAAATTTTTAATGTGTTTACTTGGATGAATGTCTTTGGCCTAATTGTTTGCAACAGTTTGCGTTATTACTTTTGCTTTTTTGCTTTTCATAAAAACTTTTGCAATTTGGATTAACGCCAAAACAAGAAATAAAGTAGCAAATAGTGGATTGAGATACTTACTCATTTCAATATTATTTTCTACCAAAAAGTATTTCGCTGTGTGAGCAAAAAGCAGCATTCCTATCAAGGTTCCTATCATTGCTCCCATAATAAAAATTCTATTGTCATTGCAACGAGGATCTAATTTATTGGTTCGGAATAGGTAAATATAAATTCCAGACCAATACGGCCACTGAATAAAGTTTAAACTATTCAAGAGTAATCCTAGAATGAATGGGAATTGAGCCAATAGCAATTGCGACAAACTAAAGTTTTTATCGCTGCCAATATTTGTAATGAAATAAATCGCAATTCCTAAAAAAAAAGTATGGTAAAAACATCAATAAATACTAATAATTTCTTTTGCTTTACCAACCATTTTGCTCCGAAACTCACAGCTCTTAATACAAAAAACTCGATGAATACAATTCCTGAAATAAAGGAGACTGTTGCCCAATTACCTTGCTCTAACAATAGTTGTAAGCTTATTACATTGATGTAGCCCAAAGGTAATGCCCCCATCAAACTGATAAGAAATCCTAAAAGAAAAGGACTTTTTTGGGGTACAATCTTATCTAAAATTTTCATTTATAAAATGGCTTTTAAGGAATTGGTTCAATTTATATTGTCGGTTACTAATTATCTTGTTTGTATTAGATTCAAAAAAGGAATAACTCTTTTGAAGATTTTAATTCCATCTGTTAAACTGGATAAATAGACTACCGATTATTTAATTCCTGACAAAAAAAATAAAAAAATGACTGTCCGCTATTTGTAATAACTCTTTTTTATAGGCGTAAATTTAGCTGTCTTGTCAGAAATAACAAAATCATATTGTATGTATAAGGCACTGATAATCATTAAAATGACAGCTACTTTTCGACACAAAAAAACACCTCGATTTCTAGAAGTGTTTCTGTTTCAATACTAAATATTTAATATAATTTAAGAATTATTTATTTCTTCCAAAATTTTATTCTTTCTTTCTTTGGCTAGTTTTTCCTTGGTTTTAGAATTACCATTAAACCAATTACTTATTATTTTATCAATAAATTTAGATTGGTGTTCATAAGCTTGACAAGTTTTACACATTGATTTGTGTACTTTCAATTGCATTTTTTCTATTGTTGTTAATGGTTTAAATAGCTGTTTGTCTATCAACTCCGTAGTTTTTTTACAAGAATTCACCATCATATTCATTATTTTTTGCATAAGCATTTCTTTAAAATTTTAAAGGATTATTATACCCATTTCATTTCTAAACAATTTTTTAAAAGTAATTTTGCTCTGTGTACTATCTGCCAATAATTGGACGTTGTAATTTCTAATTCCTGACAAATTTCATCTGCTTTTTTATCTGTTAAATATTTAGAAGTCACAGCAAACTTCCATTTTTGAGGCAAATCATCCATACAGTCCTGCATAACGATGTTGAATTCTGGATTGTCTAATAATTCTTCTTCCTGATTCCAAATAGGATTCATGTCGTTATTTTTCCAACCTCCATTTTCGTTAAACATTCCATCAGAAAGTTCGTAACCGCTATTTTCAGAAATACTAAAGGTTTTTTTTGTGGTCTTGGCACTCAAACGATAATAATCAATCACTTTATTATTTAATATAGAAAACAACCAAGTTTTAGGTTGGCTTTTTCCTTGAAAAGTATCTATTTTATTAAAAGCGGCCAAAAATGTTTCCTGAACCAAATCTTCGGCAGTTTCCTTTGATGAGGTCTTATATAATGCCCAAGAAAAAAGTTCATCGCTAAATTGGTTTACCCAACTTTCAACTATTTTTTTTGAATCTTCTTTAATCTCCTTCATTAACATCTTTTTTAATTTGTGTCTAACAAATATAGTTTATTAATTTATTCTTAAATTGTAAAGTAACTGACATATAAGTTGATAAAAGTATACTTACTTTGTATATAATTAATATACAGAATTATGAAAACGAAAATTTTAAAATATTCAATATTACTTTTAGGTTTATGCAGTTGTAATTCAAATGGACAAACAAAAAAACTGTCCACACAACCTAAACCTGGAAAAGCTATAGCAGTATTTGCCGAAGGTTGTTTTTGGTGCAGTGAGCACATCTTTGAGGCTGTGGCTGGAGTTCAAGATGCAGTTTCGGGATACTCTGGTGGAAACACCAAAAATCCGTCTTATGAACAAGTTGGAAGCGAGACAACAGGTCACGCGGAGTCAGTTTTGGTTTACTACGATCCCAATGTGGTTAGTTACAGCCAGCTGGTCGATGCGTTTTTTGCGTCTCAAGATCCAACAACTCCTAATCAGCAAGGACCAGACAGAGGTTCTTCTTATCGATCAATTGCTTTTTATAGAAATGATGTTGAAAAGAAAATTATCAAAGACAAAATTTTGGAACTAGAAAATAAAAAAGTTTTTTCGAAACCTATTGTTACAGAAGTTTTGCCTTTGTCTGATTTTTATCAGGCGGAAGACTATCATCAAGATTATATTAAAAAGCATGCAAACGGAGAAAATCCGTATGTGACAAATGTATCCATTCCTAGATACGAACTTTTTAAAAAAACATATAAAGGAAAGTTAAAACATTAATCTTAAAAACAAAAAAAATGAAATTTTATATAAAATTAGCAACCATTCCAGTATTGTTTATCACAATTATTGCCTGTATGGGCTCTAAAAAAAAGGAAAGTAATGTAAGTGTACCTAATAGTATTCAAGAAGGATTGTCACTTACGGATACTTCGCTTAAAAAAGTGGTTAAAAGTGATGCTCAATGGAAAAAAGAACTTACACCAAATCAATATTTTATACTAAGAGAGAAAGGTACAGAACCTCCTTTTAAAAATGAATATAATGATAATCATCAAGTGGGTAATTATTTTTGTGCGGGTTGTAAATTGCCCCTTTTTTCTTCTAAGACAAAATTTAATTCTGGAACAGGTTGGCCTAGTTTCTATGCTCCAATAAATAAAAATAGGGTTCAAGAAGTGGTTGATAGAAGCTATGGAACCGTAAGAGGTGAAATAGTTTGCGCTAGGTGCCATGGGCATTTAGGTCATGTTTTTGACGATGGTCCAGCTCCAACAGGATTAAGGTATTGCTTGGATTCTGGGGCGTTATTATTTATGAAAACGAAATAACCTTAAAATTATAAGTTTTTTCAATAGGTCATATTTTTATAAAAGCAGTAAATCATTTGTGATATTACTGCTTTTATATTTATAATAGAAATTGAAACGCGTTATTTTAATTATATCGCGTTTTGGTTTTTATAATTAGTGTTGCTCATTTAATTTTTTTTACAGAGTAAGCAACTTTCTTTTAGCTGATTTGATGTTTTTTTGATTTATCAAAATAATGCCTTTTCATTTCATAAAATAACATTCCATAAACGAGTATATATTCGATAAATAATAAATAAAAATTCTCCTTGAACACCGTATTGGAGTAAGCACTATAGCTCAAAATTGCAGTTAAACTCCAAACTATTGGATATTTAAATTTTGTAAAAATACCAATCAAAACCAAGTTGATGATATACCAAGGATGAACGGTTGTAGATGAAAAGAAATAGACACTTAATACCAGTAAAAAACTATTCAATAAATCAGGCGTGGTTCTGTTATTTCCTTTGAATGCTTGATAAATAATAAAAATAACAATTAGAATAGGCATAATTCTGCCTGATATTTGAATGATATTGTAACCTGTAATCCAAAATCCAATTTCGCGAATAAGGTAATATATACTAGCATTAAACTCAAAATTAGTGAACCACAAACCAATGGTTTCTGTATAATTAGTAATAAATTCTGAAGAAAGAAAAGGTAAGAATAGCAATGCATTTACTCCAATAACAAGTGCATAAAAAACAATACTTTTTTTCCAACCCAATTTTTGAAAAAATAAAGGCAGCAATAATAAAGGCAATAGTTTAGTTGAAATGGATACGGCTAAAACTACGGCCGCTGTTTTCCATTTGTTTTTATGCAATAAATACATACTACAAACCAAAAAGAACAACATCACACCTTCAAAATGAAGGTTCCCCGTAAGTTCAATAATCACCAACGGATTTAATAAATACCAAAAAACACGGTGTTTTTCTAATCCTATTCTTTCCAATAATTTATTTCCAAAATAAAGCGTTCCAAAATCAGCTGCTACAATAATTATTCGGAGAATAACAGCTGCACCCATAATGGAATGATTGCTCAAAAAACCTGCAATTATAAAAAATAATTGATTGATTGGCGGATAATTGGAGTAATGAGATGCGCTTAAACTTCCCATTCCATTAACTAATTCTTGAGCTTGTGAGAGAGTGAAATCTGGATTTGAAATTAAATCTTTTGGCAAATACAAATACGGATTCAGTCCTTCTAAAATCAATCTTCCGTCCCAAATAAACCTGAAATAATCTTGGGATAAATTAGGCAAAGCAACTATGAAAATTAATCGAAAAGATAGTGCAGCTCCAATTAGAAAATTAAAATTAGCCTTTTGTAATTTGATTAATTGAAATGTCAAAAAAAACAAAAAACTGTAGGAAACGACCAGAGAAACAAATTCGGTTCGTTCCAGTTCATAACCTATAAAGCCATAAACAAGAATACTTATAATAAGAATGATGTATGATTTTCTGGTATTTGAAACTGTAAAACTCATTTGGAATCAGTAATGGATTTTACGAATACAAAGCCGAAACCAAAAAACAACATCAAATGAATAGGATACAATCCAAAATCATTTAATTTGTAACCACTGTACAATCCGAAAAGGAAATACAATACAAGAATGCCTTCGATAATGGTGTTTTTTGATATTTTTTTAGAGATATAGATATTGTCTTTCCATTTCTCTTTTAAATCTTCAATATTGAATTTGGGCGTTCTAATAAATTCACTTTTCTTTCCCCACAATCCTTCTAATACTGCAATTGTATTGTGAAAAGAAAATCCCATTGCAATGGTATAAAAGGTAAAAAACAAGCCAATGTATTTCAGGAAATTCTTAAATCCACCACCTTGAATGTTTTTGAAAGCAACCCAATAACTGATAAAAAACAGAATGGAAGTAATGACAAAAAATATCAGAACATCAAAAAGCAGTGCCAAATTTGGATTGTTTTTTTTAATGAATAAAATAGGGACACTTAAAACCGCCATTATGAAAACAGAAAGAAACATTGAACTATTTAGCAAATGAAAAATACCGTGAATTTTGGTTTTTAAAGGGATTGCTTTTGATGTAATGACTCTCCAGTTCATTTTTCTGAAATTTTCAGCTCCTCCTTTGTTCCAACGAAATTGTTGTGTCCGTGCGGCACTTAATAGTACTGGGAGTTCCGCTGGAGTTTCTACATTTTCTAAATATTTGAATTTCCAGTTTTTTAATTGTGCTCTGTAACTTAAATCCAAATCTTCGGTGAGGGTATCGCTTTCCCAGTTTCCGGCATCGATGATGCATTCTTTTCGCCAAACCCCTGCTGTTCCATTAAAGTTGATGAAATGGGATTGTGAACTGCGACCAACTTGTTCCAAAGTAAAATGCGCATCCAGAGCAAATGCCTGAATTTTTGTCAAAATGGAATAATCTCTGTTCAAATGTCCCCAACGTGTTTGTACAACACCTATTTTTTTATCTTTAAAATAGGGAATAGTTTGAAAAAGCCATTCTTTTTGAGGTACAAAATCGGCATCAAAAATGGCAATGAATTCTCCTTTTGCGATCATTAATCCTTCTTTTAAGGCTCCCGCTTTAAAACCACTTCGGTTGGTTCTCGTAATGAGTTTGATGTCTAAACCTGATTTATATAGGTCATCAATTATTTTTTTTGTTTCAATAATACTGTCATCGGTGCTATCGTCAAGTACCTGAATTTCTAATTTTCCCCTTGGATATTCGAGTTTTGCAATGGTTGTAAGCAATCGTTCTACCACATATTTTTCATTGAAAATAGGGAGTTGAATGGTTATAAAAGGAATTTCATCTGCATTTGTAAAATCGAATTTAGGGGAATTATCAATTTGTTTTTTACTTTTTAAATAGTTAATAAGCAAATTAAATTGAGCCAATCCGTAGAAAAAAATCAATAGAATAGCAAAGCTATAGAGAAAGAGCACAATGTATGAGAGTACTATCATTTTATTTAAAAGCGTATTTAAAAATCCAACCAATTATTTTTATTCCAGCCATAATAGTTCCTTTTACAGTTCCGGAAACTTTAGAAACACCAATTCTGTTTTTATAACGAACAGGAATTTCCATGTAAGAAATCCGTTTTTTTAAAACCTTTAATTGCATTTCAACTGTCCAACCGTACGTTTTGTCTTGCATTTTCAAATCTAAAAGAGTGGAATATTTTATCGCACGAAACGGGCCTAGATCGGTAAATTTAGAATTAAAAAACAATTTCATTAAGAAAGTAGCCAATCTATTTCCGAAAACTTGTTGTGGAGTCATTGACCCACTTTCTCGAAGATTTGAATCTCTTGTTCCAACAACAAAATCTACATTTTGATCGAGAATTGGAGCGATAATTTTTGTTAATTCTTCTGGAAAATCTGAATAATCCCCATCTAGAAAAACTATAATATCGGGTTTTATTATTTGACGTGAAATGTATTCCATTCCTTTGAGACAAGCAAAACCATATCCTTTTCTATTTTCGAAAAGTACAGTAGCTCCATTTTCAAAAGCTATTATAGCCGTATTATCAGTTGAATTGTTATTGACTATAATAATCTCAGAAACTATTTTCGGGATTTCTCGAATAACATTTGCTATGGCTTTTTCTTCGTTATAGGCCGGAATGATTACTTTTATAATTGGCATTTAATTTTTATTTTTTAATAAATCCATCAAATTTACATCGTTACCCAATAGGATTTCATTTGTGTTTATTCTTCCTTCTTCAGCACCATTTTCTAGTTTTAAAACCCCTCTTGGACAAACTGCGGCACAAATTCCGCAACCTACACAAGAGGAACGAACAATATTTTCGCCTTTTTGGGCATAACTACGCACATCAATTCCCATTTCGCAATGGGTGGTACAGTTTCCACAAGAGATGCATTGACCGCCATTGGTCGTAATTCTAAATCTTGAAAATAATCGTTGTTGCAATCCCAAAATCGCTGCCATTGGACATCCAAAACGACACCAAACTCTATTTCCTAAAAGTGGATAGAAA
Source organism: Flavobacterium cellulosilyticum (assembly GCF_004349355.1). GTDB lineage: Bacteria > Bacteroidota > Bacteroidia > Flavobacteriales > Flavobacteriaceae > Flavobacterium > Flavobacterium cellulosilyticum. Next base: position 90,939 of record NZ_SMFK01000010.1, read on the forward strand.
CCTACTCCAATAACACCACTAAACATAGCGCCAATCGCAAAACCATACGATTTACGCAATGTATTACTATCTACAAAAAGTATGTTTTGATTTCCTGAAAAAAGATTTATGAGTATTGAAATAATGATTATTGCAACCAAAGTAAGCATTGTAAATTTGGCATCAGTATCTAAATCGTTTCTTTTAAATAGGAATAATGTGCCAGTAAACACAATTAAAAAGGCTGCAATGCCATATATAAATTGGTTTCTTGTAATGAAACTCATTTCTGGATTATTGGACAAGAATGTAAAAATTACTGCAATTGTCATTACAAATGAAAATACTAAAACCGAATGGATCAACCAGCGTTCTAATTTCCAAACCTTTTGTGTGGAATTAGATAAATGACGAAAACTATCACCAGCTGTTTCTGCTAAACCACCACAACCACAAACCCAAGAGCAATACCACCGCTTACCGTAGAAATAGGTTAATATTGGCGATATTATAAATATCATTGCGATACCGAAAACGAGCATAAATAGTCCTAAATTACCTCCTTGCAGCATATTGGTCAAATGCCAATCTTCAAAAAAATAATAATTTAAGGGCCACATATTTTTTATATCCTTTGCAAAATAAGGCAACTCAGGATTTAATTTTGATAAGATTTCGGGCATTAAAAAGGCAAAACCCAATTGAAAAAACATTACAGAAATCGTTCGTACTAATTGGTATTTATTGTGGCGGTATTTCAAAATAAATTTGTACCCGAAGCCCAAGATTGCAATGGTGTAAAGCGTTCCATAAACAAACCATTGACTGGCAATTTTGCCATTCAAGGCTAAACTAAATGGGTCAAAAAAGCCAACAATTCCAGAATTAGGGTTGCCATTTTCTCCCAAACCTAAGTATTTTGGAAACCAATATAAAACAATGTAAAATAAAGTCAATATAATTCCAATTATCCAAGCAATAACACCTTTGTTCGTTAATGATTTATGATAAATTCCGTTATTGCTGATACCTTCGGGTCGCGATAAATAGGAAGCTCTTGCATAGATTACTATTCCAACTAATATGGAGGTGATTGAAATAGACAGCCACATTGTTGTATTAGGAAAATTAACATTAAAAAAAGCCAATGTTAAAATAAAAAGCCCAGTAAAACCAATTGCTAATCCCAATTTTTGAAATGTAGTGAGCTCATTGTTTTGATGTGATGCTATAGATAAGTTCTGTGTTGAATTGCTCATAATTACATAATTTTAACTCCTATAAATTGTTTTACAAATTGCTCTTGGATTTCTTTTTTGTGTGAGGTGAATAATTCAGGGTCAAAATTGGCTTCCGCCAAATGATGAATAACATAATCAACTGATTTATTTTTGGTCAAAACTGTATCAAAAAATTCATGACGCATTCTAATTCCAAAAGTATTTATGCCTAAAAACACTCTAGTTTCTTTATGGAATGAAATGCGAATGGCTTTTTTGCCAGAAGAATGCTCCCAATAAAATTGCTCTTCATACTCTTTTTTTTGAGCCCAGACCCAGCCGTAAGTTTGGTATTCGATATCCAAAAATTTAGCAGAATTAAACCAATGCCCCGGATTGTATTGGGTTGGATTTCCCGTCAAAGTTTGGGCTAATGCTTCTCCCATCATTCTGCCTGTATACCAAACGGCTTCAATTGGACGGCGCAAACCAATGCCTTCATGTTGCTCAGCACAATCGCCAATAGCATAAATATCTTTGGAATTTGTTTCTAAAAAACGGTTTACTTTTACTCCACGTCCCAATTCAATTCCTGAAGTTTTAAGAAAATCGATGTTTGGCGAAACTCCTGCTGTTACACCTACAATTTGACATTCAATCGTTTCGTTTTTATCGGTCACAACGGCTCTTGCATTGCCATTTTCATCAGAGAGTATTTCTGTCAAATTAGTATTTAAACGTAAATCTATATGATGCTCGCTAATATGTCTGTTTATCATTTGGCTTTCGCCACTTGGCAAAACACCATCCCAAAAACTCATTTCACGAACTAAAAAAGTAACCTGAATATTGCGAGAACGGAGCATTTCGGCAAGTTCAATTCCAATTAATCCGCCGCCAACAATAACGGCTCTTTTACAAGTTGGCGCAAAAGCTTCCAAGGTTTCTAAATCTTGTTTGCTATACAAACCTGTAACTCCTTTTAAATCCTGACCTGGCCAATTAAATTTATTCGATTTGGAACCTGTTGCAATCACCAATTTGTCATAGTTGATAACAGAATCATCATTTAAAATAAGTGATTTCTCTTTTGTGTTCACGTGTTCAACCGAGGCACTTATTAAATTGATATTGTTTTTTTTCCAAAAATCATTTTCATAAGGTTGGGTGTGTTCAAACTTCATATGTCCCATAAACACATACATCAGCGCCGTTCTAGAAAAGAAGAATTCTGCTTCAGATGAAATGATGGTAATTTTTGAATTCGATTTTTTGCGGATGTGACACGCAAGCGTAATCCCTGAAATACCGTTACCAATGATGACTATGTTTTCCATTTGTATGTAATTAGTTGTTATTGTAGTCGAAAAAAAGAATAAACCTGACAATAAATTTAATTTTTAGGAACAATTATTCACTAAGAAATACTTTTAAAATCAGCATCTGGTGTAAATGTATCTTCGTCTACTGAAATGAATTGGATATCAGATAATGTTGCATTTCCAATTTGTTTCATAAGGCCTTTTCCTTCTTTCCATTCCCAAAACAACCATTTTGTAGCAATCGGAACACCATTGATATTTTTATAATCTAAATATTGAATGGCGTGAGGATTTTTTTCAGCTTCTTCTTTATTTCCATTTACAGTAACGATGTAAGCTGCTTTTTCAATTAGGTTATCCGATTTATTAGCATATACAACATACCAATCATCTGGTGCGTCGCCAGTTCCGGATTCAAAAGTTAATTTCTGAGTTAGATAATCATTATGATTTTCTTCTTTATTGTCATAGGTATTCCATTTTGTACCTGGATCACTTAGTTTAAAAGGGAAAAGAAAAAAGTACTCCCAAGTATAAGCATCAAAGCGAACGGATTTCTCGTTAGGAATGGTAGAAGAATAAAAAACTTTATCTTTGTTAAAAATGATTTTAGCTCCGTTTTTAAATTCTAATACGCCCTTACTAGAATTCGTCAAAAGGGTCATTTTTGCATTTAATCTTTCTTTTCCTCCAAACGCTAATATAATATTAAATTTAATGGCTTCATTTGAAAGAAAATGTTGTTTTTGATGTGCAAGTTCGATTTTCTCTGCGAAACCTTCTTTTTCATTGGTTGATTTACATCCTACAAAAGCAAGTGTCGAAATTAGGACTGTAATAAGTATTTTTTTCATTGTATTTTCTTTTTGAAATTGTGATTTTATTATTTAATCCAAATAAAAATTTGGATTAAAAATTTAATAATTGTCAATGTAAAGGAACTATTCTAAATAAAATAATTAGATTGATTATTTTATCTTTTTTTTATAATAGTCAAGCATGCTTTCTGCAGAATGTCCTAATCGTCGTTTGAGATGAATAACTGCAAAAAGATATTGTAATTTCCAAACTCCATTTATTAAATATCGTCTGGCAGAAGTAATAAGGTCTCTCGAAATTACAACAAACTTCCCTTTTTGATACAATCGTTTGACGATTTCATTGTCTTCATAAATAATATAAAGCTCATTATAACCGCCAATTTCAGTAAACAATTCTTTGGTAACAAATAAGGATTGGTCTCCTCCACGGCAGGAAATATGGTTTATCCTTGTAAACCATTGCGAAACAAATAAAACGGGATGCAAATGATCAAATTTCATTCGGAAACAACCTGATTTATAGCCGTTTTTAACTTGTTCTACTATATATAAATCGAAGTTTTCGGGTGGAAAGCTATCACAATGTAAAAAGTATAATACGGTTCCTGAAGCTATTTTTGCTCCACTATTTAATTGTTTTGCTCGTCCTTTTTCGGAAGTAACAAGTATTACATTTTCATGATTTTGAATTTCCTTTTGTGAACCATCAGTACTACCACCATCAACCACAATAATTTCGTAATCAATGGTTTTTGAGATTGTATTTTCTATATGCAACAAAAGCCGATGGATTGCATCGACTTCGTTGAATATGGGAATGAGGATGGAAATTTTATTCATTTAAATTCCAGTTGTAGTCTTTGTATTTTACTTTTGCTTTGGTATTGATTTTTATAGTACTGTATTTATTTAGAAAATCAATCAATGTTCCTTTTGTTTTAAAATCGCCAGAAAACCAATCGAAAATACTCGAAATCTCAATTCTATCAGATGTAAATGTATTTTTAGTTGTATCGTTTACAAATGATTTTGCAGCAGCGTCTAATTGTTTGTCCAATTCTGTTTCACTATAAGCTTTGTTCGACAAATTTGGACAAGAATAGGAAGCGCAATTGATGGCAAAATGAATTCTTGGTTCGTTCATTTTACGCAGTATTTTATGTTCAATTTCACCTAGACTGTATTTCTTGTCGCCCAAAGTAAAAAAGTCCTTATCCCAAGGATTGTCGATTTTTTTGATGCTTTTTACAGGATAATTATCTAAGATTAATTTAACGGTATAAGCATTGTAAGCATTTATCCAATAAGCAAGAACAGCGTTTTTTGACCAGGATTTTTGAGGGAGATTTTTTGCCAATAAATCCAAGTAGGATTGTAAAGCAACTGCATCTTTCTGGAAGCCTTTATAATCAACATTTCCATTGGTGGAAACATGTTTTTGCAATAAATCATTCCATTGACTGTGATTGATAGTTTTCGCATCAGAAGTAATTTCTCTTGGTGTACCATAAGCAATTTCAGGAATGGTCGAACTATTATTGGCGCAAGATATAAATGGTATAAATGCCAAAAGCAAAACTATTTTTTTACTCAAGCAAACTGTTTTTTGTTGGTATTCGTACATCTTCGATTTCATATTAAATTTATTTACTATTATAAAAATAGACGTATTATCTTTGCAATCCTGACAGATTATTTTTTAAAAGGATAAAATTCTTGTTTAATAAATTCTTTGGGAAAGCTATTTTCATCATTAAATCCTAATTCAATGTCTCTTCCATCTGATGGAATAAAATTGGTTTTAAAAAGATAATCCCATAGACTTAATGAAATTCCGAAATTTACACCATACTTTGAAGGTAACTTTTTACTGTGATGCCAAATGTGCATTTTTGGATTGTTGAAAATGTATTTAAGAAAACCATAATCCCATCCAATATTGGCGTGGTTCAAATGTCCAATCGCAATGGAAATAAAGTGAACTATAAATACATCTTCTAAAGAAAACCCACCAATTAGTATTAACGGAATATACAAAATGATTTTATATACAATAGGTTCCATCCAATTATATCGAAAATGAGCCGCAAATCCCATTTCTTTTACGGAATGATGTGTTTTGTGAATTTTCCATAAAAACGGAACTATATGTAGTAACCTATGGGTATTCCATTGTATGAAATCGCTTAATATAAAGAAAAGAAGTAATGCAACAGGTTTTGAAAAATCAGATAATGAAAACAACTGAATAGAGGTTAATTGCAAACCAAAAATCGAAAGAAAATCATTAAAAAATTGTACTGATAGATTAGACAAAGCGATTAATAAAATGAGGTTTAAAAGGAAGAAATTGAAAAATAGATAAAATAAGTCTAGCCAAAAATCTTTTCGAAATAAAGCTTGATTTTTTCGCCATGGAAAAGCAATTTCTAACAACCAAACCACTAATGAGATTGCTAATAATCCATAAAAGTAATTATCCCATTTCCAATACAGAATTTCGTTTTTCAAGTAATTGAAATAGCCACCATAAGAATTGAATATAATGCCGATGTATTTTTCCATATTAAAGCTTTGTATAAACCCCTAAATTAAATGTTGGAGCCAATGGCGCATTGTCAATGCCAAAAGCACCAAAAGTAGAGAAGTTGACTCCAAGCTTATCTTTCTTGAATTCATAATTTAATTTTAAACCAACGGCGTTGTAAGTTTGTCTATCTAAATAAGAAGCCCATTGATTAGTATCATTGTAGTAAGCACTTTCCTTTGAAACAACATTTCGGGTATCAAGAACTAACATAATATGACCATTCTGGATAGCGTTATAACCAACTTCCGCAGTGAACTTAATATAATCAGAATAATTATTGTCCATATATCCGTAACCAATAGTACCAAAATAATACCACTTTCCAGAACTCGTACCCGCAGTTACATAAGGTAAAATTGTGTTGGCGTTAAAACCAGTTGAAAGTCTTTTTACAGCATCTTTTGTGATGGAGTTTGCAGCATATTGAATTCCAGTACTTACTTTCCATTTTGCATCGTAAATTTTATATTTTAATCCTAAAGTTAGGTTTCCAACTCCAGATAGATTTTCGGAATTATTGCCTACAATTGCTTTATAACCCACAAATTTGAAAGGTATAATTAATTGAGCTTCTAAATTATTTGTAATTCCATATTCGCTATAAATTTGTGTGGTTATATCGGTATAATCTGAATTTAAATTACTTTTTTTTCCATCAAATTCTATTGAGTTGTAAAATAATCCTGTTAATCCTAATTGAACATAAGCTTTGCCTTTTTCTCGTGTCCAAGGGCTTTGGGCATTGGTGCTTTTTACTATAAAAAACAGGGTGATGATCGCTAAAAGGGTTGTTTTTTTCATTTGTAAATAGTTTTAAATATATAATTACTCTTCTCTAAATCTTCAAAGGTGTCAATGTCATTGAGGGTTTCTGTGAATTCAATTTTATGATTTACTAAATCTTTCAAAGTGGATGATAAAACAGTAGACGTTCCCCAATTTTTATTTTCAAAAATCGAAGGAATTACTTTTTTCAATCCTAACAGATAATAACCGCCATCTTCCGCTGGACCTATAACGACATCATTTCGCTCTAATTTATGGAAAGCTTCGTTGATATGATTGGCTCGTAAATCAAATAAATCGCTGCCAACTATAATGCAATTTTGATACCCTAAATCAAATAATGTTTGAAAAGCATTGTGCATTTTCGCGCCTAAATCGGCTCCAAATTGCATTCTCTTTTCATATAAAGCTCCTGACCATATGTCATTTATGTCAATGTCTTCATCATAAAAAACAAATTTATCACAAACTAAATTTTGGGTTTCAGTCATTGTATGAAAGAGCAAATCTTTATAGACTTCCAATGCTTTTTCATTTCCAATGGTTTTTGCCAATCGAGTTTTCACTTTTCCTAATTGAGGATTTCGGGTAAAAATTATCAGTACGTTAGTCTTCATAAACTTTAGTTCCCTTTTTTAGATAAACACTCCATTCTTTATTGAAAGTATGAATTTTATCGGTTTTAATATTTTGATTAGTTACTACTTTTCCGCCTTTATTTTTCCATTCAAAAATCCCTCCATATAAGTTGAAAACATTTTTGTAGCCCAATTTAAGCAATTTTTCGCCAATTTTTTCACTTCGAACACCAATCGAACAATACACTACTATTGTATCTTTTTTATCTTTTAGAATTGAGGTAACTTTTTTGCTGTTGAATTTATCAAAACCTACATTTATGGCGTTCTCAATATGGCTAACATTGAATTCTTTGATTTCTCTGGCATCCAATAAAACAATATTCTCCTTTGATTGAAGTAATTCAACACTAATATAAGGAACCGATTTATTGTTAAATTTCTCTAATACCTTTGGAATTGTATTTTGAGAAAAACACCAGGTTGTTAGAATTATCGCAATTGTAGTTATATAATATCTCATCTCATTCATTTAATAATTGTTAATATTAGACGAAATAAATGTAAACTCCTGACAAATTCCAATAAAATTAAATTAATTTTCTTTTAAAAGTTTAGTAATTTATTCTCCTGGCGTAAAATAGTGGCAGCAGTACTTCCGATATAATAATATTAGACTTTTGATTGATGAACAGTGTAAATGTGAGGGAGAAAAACAGTTTAGTACCTTCTTTAGTCTTAAAAATATTTATGCTTAATTTTTGTAGCTCCACAGGTTTTGGGATTGATCCAGAATTAATAAAATCTATTAGCTAAAAATAAAAAAACTCCAACATTTCTGTTGAAGTTTATTAGTGGGCGATGAGGGGTTCGAACCCCCGACCCCCTCGGTGTAAACGAGGTGCTCTGAACCAGCTGAGCTAATCGCCCTAATACTTCACTAAACTTTTATTTTTATAATTGTTCAGTGAACTTGTTTGTGGGTGCAAATATAGGGTGGTTTTTCACTTATACAAAACATTTTTATAGAAATTTTAATAAATTTTTTGAGTGATTTGTATTTCGTTGGTATTTAATTTATTATAGTTTAATTCTAAAATTAGAATCTCCATTTTCTAATCGTAAACGGAGATTCTTATGTGGTTTTTGAGAATTATTTCGCCATTGAGGGTACATTTGTATAGATATAATCTCCATGAATGCCGGTAAATGCTTTATTCATTTCGTCCATAAAAGATTTTCTATCGGCTTCTTTAGGCCAAGCTGCCTTTGTTAACTCATCATTTTTATCGAATGATTTCTCGATATCTCCCATGGAGTCAAAGAAAAAGGCTTCTACAAATTCACGACTATCAGCTCCCCAAGCATGTCGGTGTGGGTAGTATGCTTTAATATAAGGATTTTTCAGAGTTACTTTTTCATTAAATTCCTTTAAACCTTTCCCTTGTCCGTTCATACTTAATTGTAACTTGCGAACATATACAATCATTGGCTCTTTTGAATCTGTTTTTAATTCTTTTTCTCCAACCATTGGTTGTGATGTGTAGATCTCATCAGAATGCATAGTTGTATAATAGCTTCTTTGTTTGTCAAAAAAGGCTTTTCGTACTTTCTCATCTGGCCAAGCCTTTTTTATTAATTCATTGGTAACGTCATCTGATTTTTCAATGTCTTGCCAAGTTTTATACACATTTACAAATAATACTTCAGAACTGTTAGCCGTAAAATAATGGTTTAATATTTCGGAACCTATTATTAAATCATTTTTACTAGTAACTTGATCATAGTATTCCTGCTCCGTTTTTTGCCAATCTTTCCTATCAGTATCTGGATTACGATGCACTGTAGTAACTGTAATATATGCAGGTTTTGTTTCATCTTGAGCACGGACTTCCGTATTCAATAGAAATGTAAAAATTAACATTCCTAACACTAAAATATTGTTTGTTTTCATAAAAAATAAATGTTAAATGGTTAATAATTAAACAATTGAATTTAAATATAACACATTTTTTCTTATTTTTTAAGATTAAAATAAGGTAATTTTTATTAAATAAAGAAGCCGAAAATTAAGGCCTTTAATTTAAAGGCAATCCAGCGACAATAAAAGTGCTTCCACCAATATAAATAAAGTCATCCTTTGTAGCGTTTATCTTAGCTGAAGTGTAAGCATCTGATATAGAGTTATATGAGTTTCCAGAAAGATCGTATTTTCGAGCTTCATCTTGCAATATACTTGCGTCTAATCCGCGAAAATTGGTAGGCTTACAGAAATAATAAACAGCTTTTTTAGGAAATAGAGGTAAGATTTCATTTAGATCTTTGTCGTTTACAAATCCCAATACAATATGTAGCGTTTTAAATTTTTCTTTTTGGACTTGCTTCATCACAATCTCAATTCCATTTTTGTTATGCGCTGTATCACAGATAATTTTTGGAAACGCACCCAATTGTTGCCATCTACCTAATAATCCAGTGTTTTTTACGACACTCGATAAACCAGTAATAATATGCTCTTTAGCAACTGTAAATTCTTTTTGTGAATTTATAACTTCAATGGTTTGAATGACTGTTTTTTTGTTGTGCACTTGATATTCGCCCAATAAATCGGAAGGTGTTTCTGTCGCTATTAATTCTGATGCAAAATAAATATCCGAGTGATTCTCTTTGGCTTTAGCTAGAAATACAGACTTTGTTTCATCTGTATATTCACCTATAACGACTGGAATTTGAGGTTTTATAATTCCTGCTTTTTCAATCGCTATTAATTCAAGTGTATTTCCTAGAAATTGGGTATGATCTTTACCAATATTTGTAATAACCGATACAAGAGGTGTAATAACATTTGTTGCGTCTAGTCTTCCTCCCATGCCTACTTCTATTATAGCGAGGTCTACTTTTTCTTTTACAAAATAGTCAAACGCTAAACCTATGGTCATTTCGAAGAAACTCATATCGTTTTCTTCAAAAAAAGTTTTGTTTTTGGTTATAAAATCAAATACAAAATCTTCCGAAATTTCTATTCCATTAATTTTGATGCGCTCTCTAAAATCTATTAAATGTGGCGAAGTATATAAGCCTACTTTATAACCGGCTTCTTGAAAAATAGACGCCAACATGTGTGAAGTGGAGCCTTTGCCGTTTGTTCCGGCAACGTGTATGCAACGTAATTTTTGCTGTGGATTGTCAAGATGATTAACCAATAAAAGGGCATTAGTTAAATCTTTTTTATATGCCGATGCACCTTTCATTTGGTACATTGGGAGTTGATTAAACATCCAGTTTATGGTTTCTTGATAGTTCATATCTTGAGATAGTATTGACAAATGGTTATTGTGTCAATTTGAAATTATAGATAATCTTGCCAATTTGTGTACTTGGGGCGTTATCATCAGATTGCCATTTAGTATTCATAGCAGCTATTTTCGCTTGGTCTAGCAAGCATTTAGCAGTATTAGTAGTTCCTTTGACTCCTGGATTAGCGCTTGTCACTTTACCATTTTGATCTACTGCAATTTGTACGACAACAGTTCCTTGCTCATTACAAAGGTATCTTGGTTCAGGTGTGTTTAATGCTTTTCTGTTGCCTAATTGATAGTTTCCATTACCTGTTCCGCTTCCAGAACCGTTACCATAACCACCTCCAGAACCTAAACCACTACCAGAGCCATTTCCTCCACCAGTTCCAGATCCTGAACCACCGCCACCACTATAGCCTTTTGCATTTGGATCACCGCTAAGTTTTCCCTTGTTTCCTCCAGTTCTATCATTTCCATCTCCTGCTGAATTCGAGCCGTTTAATAGGCTTGATAAGGCATCAGAAGTTGATTTTGATGGTTTTGGAGCTTCTTTTACAACGGGTTTTGGAGTGACAACTCTTTCTGTGTTTTTTGTTTGTGAAATTACAGGTGCTTCGGATGTTTCTTGTGTCAAAATTTTCTCTTCTTGAGATACTGTTTTAATAGGAACTGACTTAGCTATTGGATTCGACAAATTTTTGGATCGATAGTTTTTTCCTGAACCTACTGCGCTATTTCCAAAATTTATGGCAATTTCACCACCGCCACCGCCACCTTCTAATTCATCGGGTATAGGGTCGATAGTGAGTTTCATAAATAGCAACAACAAAAACAGCAGTATGAAAAATGCTGTAGTTATTGCAAAGGATTTTTTTTCGTGTTCGGTTTCTAAAATCATCATTCGATAGCTATTTTGGACTTACAGCCAAAACAATTTTGAATTTATTTCTGTAAGCTATATCCATTACACTTACGGCTCTTTCTATTGGCACGCCTTCTTCTACATGTAATAGTATGGTTGGATCGGCTTGATTCGCAAGCATCATTTTTAGTTTTTCTTCTAAAGTGTCTTCAGCAAATTTATCTTTATCAATATAGTATTCTAATTTTTTATTGACACTAACAGAAACATTTTTCACCTCATCTGTCTTGCCAGAAGATTTTGGTAAAACTAAATCTAAAGCATTATTTGATGTAATAGTTGTTGATGCTATCATAAAAAAGATAAGCAACAAAAAAACGATATCCGTCATCGACGACATATTAAATTCTGCCGAGACTTTATTTCTTCCTCTTAAATTCATATCTAGGTTGGTTCGTTTAATAAGTCCAGAAATTCAACCACATTCGCTTCCATTTGGTTCACGATTTTATCCGTTTTAGTAACTAAGTGATTGTAGCCAACATAAGCAATAATTCCTACTATCAAACCAACAACAGTGGTCATCATTGCGGTATAGATACCTTCGGATAGCGTACTCATTTCAATCTTATTATTGCCGCTTTCTGCCATTTTATGAAAAGCAATAACCATTCCAACTACGGTACCAAGAAATCCTGTCATTGGTCCGGCACCTGAAATTGTAGCTAGCATACTTACATTTTTCTCTAATTTGTATATTTCTAATTTTCCGGCATTTTCAATTGCAGTGTGGATGTCGGCTAAAGGTTTTCCGATTCTAGAAATCCCTTTTTCAATTAAACGTGCTACAGGAGAATTAGTGTGAGCGCAAAGTATTTTTGCCGATTCAATTTTCCCGTTCATAATATTCAATTTAATATTATTCATAAAATTGGAATCGATTTTTGAAGCGGCATTGATTGCCAATAACCTTTCGAAATAAAGATAAATGGCAAAAAACAGCATTATAAAAATAACCGACATTATAATTTGACCTACCATTCCTCCGCTAAAAACGATATCTATTACAGATAATTCTGCTTTTGGTGCAATTTGATCAAGGGCCTGTACAGCAACAGCTGTTGTGTCAATTTGAAGAAAAGTTATCATTTTTTGATTGATTTTAATATATATTCAATGAATTAGTGGATTCTGTTTTAAAGAACGTTAGAAAGTCTTAAAAATTGTTACCTGAAATAATGTTCTATAGCAATGAAACAAAGTGCTCCTGAAATAAATCCAGCAAATGCAAGCCAAGTTATTTTTTTAAGATACCAAATAAAGTCAATTTTTTCCATCCCCATAGCCGCAACACCTGCTGCAGAACCAATGATTAGCATACTACCTCCAGTTCCTGCACAATAGGCAATAAAATGCCAAACTGGACTGTCAGTTTCAAAGGCATACATTCCCATAGTAGCGGCAACTAAAGGTACGTTATCAATTACAGACGAAAACATACCTAAAAGAATAACTACTAAATCCATATTGGGTATCGCATTTGATAAACTTTCGGCAGCAAAATGTAATGTTCCAACTGGCTCATTATGAATTGTGCCAAAGACCATTACTTCAAGTGCTCCCACTGCCATTAATATTCCTAAGAAGAATAAAATACTTGAAAATTCGATTCTTGATAATGCAGTATGTACAGAATATCTTGTGTTTTGTTTTTTATCAAAATTTTCTTCTGGATGGATAAATTCAGATACTAACCACACAATACCCAAACTAAAAACCATTCCTAAATAAGGAGGAAGATGGGTAATGGTTTTAAAGATGGGTACAAAAATAATAGCTCCTAAACCTAAATAGAGCATTTTTTTACTACTCAATAATTTGTCGTCAGATTGTTTCGTTTCGGGTATATTGACATTTCCTTTGAATATTTTTAATCGAGATGCAATTGCAAATGGCACAGCAAAACATACAATTGATGGAATTACAACATATTCCATTAAACCATTTGCAGTTAATTTATTTGCAATCCAAAGCATTGTAGTGGTAACATCACCAATAGGGGACCAAGCTCCACCTGCATTTGCTGCAATAATTATTAAGGAAGCAAACCAAATACGTTCCTCTTTATTATGGATTAATTTTCTTAAAACAGTAACTAAAACTATTGTAGCTGTTAAATTGTCAATAATTGCCGAAAGGAAAAAACCAACAATTCCCAATGTCCAAAGTAATTTAACTTTGCTTTTAGTTCTAATGAAATTTTTTAATACATCAAATCCTTTGTGTAAGTCAATGAGTTCTACTATTGTCATTGCTCCAATCAAGAAAATTAATATTTCGGCGGTAGCACTAAATTGGTGTTTTAAAGTGCTTAAAAAGCCTTCATGTTGAGCCTCTATATTTCCTTTTAAAACATTAAATATTTCGCCTTTTTCATTAATTATTGAAAACCAACCATTGTTAAACCCGATGGATAAGAATCCCCACATTATTGACGCCATTAATAAGGCTGGTACAGATTTGTCCAATTTTAATGGGTGTTCTAATGTAATTAACAAATAACCGATAACAAATAATAATACAATAATAACTTCCATGCAATATTTTTTTTTAATAAATGGTAATAGATTTGCAAATGTAATTTTTTGAGATTTAAAACTCGAATTATTTGGCGATTATTGGATAATAATCTTAATAATTTTCACCTTTTAATGGATTAAAAATCTAATTATTAGATCAAATAGAAAAAATTTCTCCCGAACTATGATCTGCTTTTGCTCCTGTCACACTACTTAACACATTTATTTCGCCTCGCAGTTTCAATACACCAAGCAAAGCAAAGATTAAAGCTTCCTTAAATTCTAATATTTTGGTAGAGGGAATAAGAATATTCATTTCAGGCAAATAATATTGTATGCGTTCCATTAAAAAATTATTGTAGGCTCCACCACCAGTCACTAATATTTTACCTTTTTTAATGGGTAAAGCCAATGAAATTTGTACAGCAACATGTTCAGTAAATGTTCGTAATTTATCTTCAACAGACATGTCGAAACTTTCTATTATGGGTAAAACTATTTCTTTTACAAATTCGAAACCCAATGATTTCGGATGTTTTTGATGGTAAAAATCCAAAACATTTAATTTAGTTAGCAAGATTTGATTGCATTTTCCAGTTCTTGTAATAGCACCTTTATCATCATAATTCAATCCCAATTGGTTGGCATAATAATTCAAAACTGTATTTACGGGCGAAATATCAAATGCGATTCTCTCTCCGCATTCTTCGAAAGAAACATTCGAAAAACCACCTAGATTCATGCAATAGTCATAATCTGAAAACAATATTTGGTCGCCAATGGGAACTAAAGGCGCTCCTTGACCACCCAGTTTTACATCCTGAACCCTGAAATCGCAAACTACTGTTTGATTTGTCAACGATGAAATTTCGGGTAAATTACCTATTTGTAGTGTCAACCCTTTTTCGGGTTGGTGTAGTATGGTATGTCCATGGGAACAAACAGCATCAAGATTCTTAATATTATACTTTTCGATAAAGTCAGTAATGATTGCTGCAAGTAGTTCGGTATAGGATTTATTTAATTTTTGAAGCTCAATCGATGAAAAATCTACTGCCGATTTTAGATTGCTAATCCAGTTTTTCCCATAGCTAATGGTTTCACATTCAGTCATTTCGAATGTCCATTTGTCATTGTTTAAACGGAATTCGATGTGAGCTAAATCAACGCCGTCAAGAGAGGTTCCAGACATTACGCCGATAACGTTGAAGTGTGTTTTTTTCATTAGCCAAAATTACGAATCAAAATTGAAAATTTCAGTTTAAAAAAGTATCTTTGAGTAGATTTATATAACAAAAACTATCATTTATTTTATATTATTATGGATTTTAATCTAAACGAAGAACAATTGATGGTGCAACAAGCCGCGAGAGATTTTGCTCAAAATGATTTATTACCAGGTGTAATTGAACGCGATGAAAAGCAAATTTTTCCTTCTGAGCAAATAAAAAAAATGGGAGAACTAGGGTTTATGGGAATGATGGTAGATCCAAAATACGGTGGAAGTGGACTCGATGCTATTTCTTATGTTTTAGCAATGGAAGAAATTTCAAAAGTAGATGCTTCTGCATCGGTAGTAATGTCTGTTAATAATTCACTTGTTTGTTGGGGTTTACAAGAATTTGGGACAGAGGAACAAAAGCAAAAATGGTTGCCTCAATTAGCTTCTGGTCAAATTCATGGTGCTTTTTGTTTGAGCGAACCTGAAGCTGGAAGTGATGCAACATCACAAAAAACATCGGCAATAGATAAGGGAGACCATTATTTAGTAAATGGAATGAAAAACTGGATAACTAACGGAAACACCGCTTCGCTTTATATTATCATAGCACAAACTCATGCCGAAAAGAATCACAAGGGAATAAACGCCTTGATAATGACTAAGGATATGCCGGGTTTCACTGTTGGTCCAAAAGAACAAAAGATGGGAATTCGAGGTTCTGATACCCATTCCTTACAATTCAATGACGTCAAAGTTCCAAAAGAAAATAGAATAGGGGAAGATGGCTTTGGTTTCAAATTTGCCATGAAAACCTTGGCAGGTGGAAGAATTGGTATTGCTTCACAAGCCTTGGGAATTGCTTCTGGTGCTTATGAATTGGCTTTGAAATATTCGAAAGAGAGGAAAACTTTTGGAACTGAAATTTGTAATCATCAAGCGATTGCTTTTAAATTGGCCGATATGGCAGTGAATATTGAAGCGGCAAGACATCTTTGTTTGAAAGCTGCTTGGGACAAAGACAACCAAAAAAATTATGACATTAGTGGTGCTATGGCAAAACTATTTGCTTCGCAAACTGCGATGGACACAACTATTGAAGCCGTTCAAATACATGGAGGAAATGGATATGTGAGGGAGTATCACGTTGAAAGAATGATGCGTGATGCCAAGATCACTCAAATTTATGAAGGCACTTCCGAAATTCAGAAAATAGTGATTTCAAGAAGCATTATTAACGGATAATTATAGTGTATCGCTTAGTTTAACCCTTTTGGTAATTTGAAACTGAAAGGGTTTTTTAATTTAAATTTTATATACTTTTGCAATAATCTATTCTAGCTTATGTACGACGAATTAAAATATTGGTATATTAGGGATCACAAATTGTTTCGGACCTTGAGTATGTCTCAAATAAAACAATTGTGCATTATAACGGGTTTTAAAAAAGCTACAAAAGGGGAGATTATTTATTTTTCTTCATCGGATTTACCTCGAATTTTTCTTCTCAAAAAAGGACATATAAAAATTGTTACTGTGGATGAGGAAGGAAATGAAACAATAAAAGACATTATTCAAAAAGGAGATTTGTTTGGTGAATTGACTTTAGAAACAGACAATCAAGTCAATGAATATGCAAAAGCTCTTTCTGATGATGTGACCATTTGTAGTTTTCTGATGTCTGATTTTGAAGATTTATTACTTCGAAATCCAAGTTTGGCACTTTCATATACTAAATTTGTGGGTCTAAAATTGAAACGAATTAGAAACAGTTATTCTAATTTAATTTTTAAAGACGCCAGAACGCGATTACACCAATTTCTTAAAGATTGGGCTGAAAGTGAAGGAATAAAAACCGAGAATAAAGTAGTTATTGAGAATTACTTGACTCAAAACGATATTGCGCAAATCATTTGTACTTCAAGACAAACAACTACTCATTTGCTCAATGAAATGGAAGAAAATGAATTGTTACAGTACAACCGAAAAGAAATTAGCATACCAGATATTCGAAAATTGTGATTATTTTACTGTCATTGTAAACTAACTGACAATTAGTGTTTTTGTTTTGATTTACCTTTGGTTTAATAAAAACAAACATTATGAAAACAATTTTTATACTATTTCCATTTTTACTACTTCTAACTTCATGTGAAGTTCAAGGAGATTTAACTCGTGATAATGAACAGTTTGTCTCTATTCCAAAAGACATTGCGGTATTGAAATATTCTGGATCATTTGTACCTACTTCGGGCATAAATGCCGCTGGGATGGCGAAAATTTATATTGAAAATTCGCAATATAAATTGGAATTAAGTAATTTCAGTGTAACAAACGGTCCTGATTTAAAAGTGTATTTGTCAAAATCAAATGCACCAACTGATTTTGTAAACTTAGGTAATTTAACTTCTAGCACGGTATATTTAATACCTCAAAATGTTGATGTTTCAACATATAAATTTGTCCTCATTCATTGTCAACAATACAATCACTTATTTGCAATTGCAGAATTAACTAATAATTAAAAAATGAAAAAGATACTTTTAACAACTGGAATCGTTTTGACCACCGCCTTTACTTTTGGACAAGGTTGTAGCGATGCTGGAATTTGTTCCATTGGACACGGTTTTCAATCTACTGATAAAGAGTTGAAAAACACAATTGAAGTGGCTAGTATTTTTGGAGCAGGAGAATCGGACGTCACCTATTTTTCGCCTTATGTTTCTTATTCAAGAAAAATTAACGATAAAATTGCTTTGAGTGTCAAAGTTACTTTTTCGTCTGCCAATGGCGATTTTGGTACTCGAGCTGCTTTTGGTGATGCTTTTCTGATTGGGAATTATTCATTTGCCGCAAACAACAACAAACAATGGAGTGCTTTATTAGGTTGGAAACTTCCTTTTACAAGTTCTAATTTAAAGATTAATGAACATTCCCTTCCTTTAATATACCAGTCGAGTTTAGGAACTTTCGATTTGTTTCTTGGTACTAATTATAAATACAATAAATTGGATTTTAATGTAGCAGTTCAGATTCCAGTATTCAACAATAATAAAAATTCCTATTTTAAGGAATATGCTGGAACGAATGATTTTCCGTCGACTAATTTATTTGAACGAAAACCAGACGCCTTGTTTAGAGCTACTTATACTGTAAATACAAAAAACCAGAAATTCACTTTTAAACCAAACGTTTTGTTTATTTATCATTTAGGTGAAGATAGTTTCGAGAATATTTATGGTAAAAGAGAAAATATTATTGGTTCAGATGGATTGACAATTAACGGAAATCTGATAAGCACCTATAAATTAAGTAAACAAAAAAGTATTGAACTTTCGATTGCAGCTCCGTTTGTGATTCGTGATATTCGTCCTGATGGATTAACAAGAAGTTTCGTTTTGGGACTTCAATACAACTATTCGTTCTAATTATTATCAAATAAAACTAGCAAAATAGAGGAGTTTCTAATTCTAACTTCTTTTGATACTATTTAAAAACAACAATTATGAAAAACGCATTCTTAACTTTATCCTTGCTAATTTTTTCAATAGTGACATCAGCACAATCAGAATTGCCTAAAACAGCAAATGATGTTTCACCATTATTAATAGGAGAGAAAATACCAAATCTTACTTTAAAATCAATTGAAGGCAATGACATTAATTTATCTGACACATTCAGTAAACAAAAAACAATATTGGTATTTTATCGCGGTGGATGGTGTCCGTATTGCAACTTACAATTGGGTGCCTTAGGAGAATCAGAAAAAGAATTATTGGAATTAGGATATCAGATAATTGCAGTTAGTCCCGATTCGCCAAAAAATCTAAAAGTGACAGACGAAAAAGATGCTATAAATTATATGTTATTATCGGATAGTAAAGGAGAATTGACAAAAGCTGTTGGGATTGCATTTCAAGCTCCTACGAATTACGAATCGATGCTTTCTAAAAGTTCTGATGGCTTAAATAAATCTTTCTTGCCTGTACCAACGGTTTTTATTTTAAATGAAAATGGAGAAATCCAATTCGAACACATAACACCAGATTATAAGCATAGAATTACGACCGAATTGTTAATTGCTGCTGCAAAATCTCTCCAATAAAATGAAAAATAGTGTCATCATCTTAGCACTTTTGTTTGCCGTTTTAAGTTTTGGACAAAACGATGTGAAACGTTTAACGCATTTCAATTTAGAAAATAAAATAGCCATTCAAGGATACGATCCTGTAGCTTATTTTATGAAAAAAAGTGCAATTAAAGGGAAAAAGGAATTGAATGTAAGCTATCAAGGTATTATTTATCTTTTTTCTTCTCCAGAAAATAAAGATGCGTTCAATAAAAATCCTGCCAGTTTTGAACCACAATTTGGTGGTTGGTGTGCTTATGCGATGGGAAATTCAGGAGAAAAAGTAGCAATTGACCCTGATACATTCAAAATTATTGATGGTAAATTGTATTTGTTTTATAATGCCTATTTCAATAATACCTTGAAAAGTTGGAATAAAGATGAATTGAATTTAAAGAAAAAGGCAGAAGCGAATTGGAAAAAATTTATAAACTAAGAATTATGAAAACACTCATTTGGATTGCCAAAATAGTTGCATCAGTTATTTTTCTTCAAACCCTATATTTTAAGTTTACAGGTGCTGAAGAAAGTGTTTATATTTTCTCGACTTTAGGGATAGAACCCTATGGTAGAATTGGATCAGGAATAGCCGAATTAATAGCGACTATTTTAATACTTATACCAAGAACGACTTTGCTAGGCGCTTTAATTGGATTAGGAGTTATAACCGGAGCTCTTCTTTCTCATTTTTTTGTTTTAGGTATCGAAGTGCAAAACGATGGAGGAACACTTTTTATATTGGCAATAATTACGTTTCTTTGTTGTGCATTTTTGGTTTTTCAGAATAAAAATAAAATCCCGGATTTATTAAAATTAAAATTTTAAAAATGTTACTCACTTCTATAAATAATAATCTCGACGAGTTAATAAATCTACTCCAACAGCTATCAAATGCTGAATATGCAGCTCCTTGCATTCAATTGAGCAATAGCAGTATCGGCGATCATACCCGACATATTATTGAATTGTTTCAATGTCTTGAAAATCAATACGAGTCTGGTGTGGTGAATTATGATAAAAGAGAACGAAATGTACTAATCCAAACCGATACTGATTTTGCAATTCAGCAAATAATTTCTATCCAAAATAATTTGGGTAAAGAGAACAAAAACATTGTCTTGCAACAACAAATTGAGGGCTACGATATTCAAACAGAAAGCAATTATCACAGAGAATTACTCTATAATTTTGAGCATTGTATCCATCATCAAGCTTTGATAAAAGTAGCCGTATTACAACTCGCAACCATTTCAATAAATGAAAATTTTGGTGTTGCCCGTTCCACAATCGAATACAGAAGTCAATGTGCACAGTAAGTTTTGTAACGTCGAATGGAAAAACCATCATAAGTTCCAATCGTGATGAGGCGATTCATAGACCCATTGCCATCGAACCCCGAAATTACCTTATTAATAATAAGAATGTCATTTTTCCAAAAGATCCAAAAGCTGGTGGAACTTGGTTTGCGGTAGATGAAAAGGGAACTGTATTGGTTTTGTTGAATGGGGCTAATGAAAAACACCATCATCAACCACCTTATCGAAAAAGCCGAGGGTTAATTGTCCTGGATATGATAGGTAGTAAATCGCCAATACAATTTTGGCATGAAATAAATTTGATCGACATCGAACCTTTTACTATAGTTTTATTCCAAAACGGTGCGCTTTTTCAATTACGATGGGATGGCGTCAATAAAGAATCGACCCAATTAGATATAAAAAAAAATCACGTTTGGTCTTCTACAACTTTATACCAAAAAGACATAAGAGAAAGTCGTTCCGAATGGTTTTATGCTTTTTTGGAATCCAATCCCAATGCTTCAGAAAAAGAAATGCTCTATTTTCACCGCTATACCGAAGAAGGAAATCAAGAAAATGGCTTGGTTATTAATCGTAATGAGGAGTTGAAAACCTTGAGCATTACACAATCCATTTTAGAAAAAAATAAAGCAACCATTTTGCATTATGATTTAATAGCAAATAAAGATTTCGAAACCTCCTTCATCATAATTTAAGTCACTCCAATTTGAAACTTCAAACTGTAAACTACAAGCTTTTACTGCATAAAATATTTCATTGGGAATATTGGCCTTTCCAAATAGTTTATATTCCTATATTTTTTCTGTGGACCTATTATTCCATTAAAGCCAAATCATTGTTTTTCTTTAATGCATCCAATCCCACAATTAAAAACGGTGGATTTATAATGGAATCTAAAAAGGCAATTTACGATCTGATTCCGCAACAATATTACCCAAAAACTGAATTGATTGTTGAAGGTACTTCGTTTCAAGACATTCAAAAAATCATCGAAAATTCAGGAATTCAATATCCATTTATTGCAAAACCAGATATTGGTTTAAGAGGTTCGGCGGTTAAAAAAATTCACAATTTAGAAGAAATGGAATCCTATGCCAACAAAGCTAATTTCGATTATTTAGTACAAGATTTAATTCCGTTCGAAAATGAAGTGGGGATTTTTTATGTACGTTATCCCGATGAAAAAGAAGGTAGAATAACAGGAATTGTTTCCAAAGAATTTATGATTATAACTGGAGATGGTGTTTCGTGCATTGAGGAATTAATCAAAAAAAATCCACGTTACGAATTGCAGTTGAAAGCTTTGCAATTAGAATATGGCAAGCAATTATTGGACATTTTGCCAATGGGCGAAAAAATAAATTTAGTTCCTTATGGTAATCACGCTCGTGGTGCCAAATTCATTGATGGAAGTCATTGGATTAGTCCGAAATTAACTGAAATGATCAACGAAATTTGTATTCAAGTTCCAGACTTTTACTTCGGGAGATTGGATATTATGTACAATAATTGGGCGGAATTAGAAGATGGTCAGCATTTTTCAATCGTAGAGCTAAATGGGGCTGCGAGCGAACCAACACATATTTATGATTCAAGTCATTCTCTGTTTTTTGCATGGAAAGAGCTAGCACGACATATTACCTATATGTATGAAATAAGCATTATAAACCGTAAAAAAGGATTTCCTTATTTGGCACACAAGCAAGGAATGAAGGAATATCGTTTGCATTTAGAGCAATGCAAAAAAATCGTTAATTTCTAAAAAATGCAATCATTAAAAAATATAGTATTTGGTTTTATAGTCAGTTTCCTGGGCTCATTACCACTTGGATATTTAAATATTGTTGGTGTAGAGATTCTTTCTAAATGGGGATTGAATCCTTTAGTTTCTTATATATTAGGTGTGATATTGGTCGAGGCAGTAGTTATTTATTGCACTGTAATTTTCGCAACTAAATTAGCAGAAAACAGAAAGTTAATGAAGTTTATTGATTTTTTTGCGATCTTTTTTCTTTTGTTGATTGCCTGTTTGTTTTATACCTATTCCAACCAAAGTACTAACGATACTAATTATTTAGAGCAATATGTTCAATATTCACCTTTCATCATTGGAATGGTTTTGTGCGGATTGAACTTCCTTCAAATCCCATTTTGGATGGGTTGGAATTTGTATTTAATGAATGCTAATTATATTTTTTTAATTAAAAAGCTTCAATTTTATTATATTTTAGGAACAGTAGTGGGAACTTTTTTCGGGATGCTGTTAGCAATAGTTATACTTAATTCACTGTCACAGCAGTTATTGGATTATTCTAAATTGATCATTCCAATTGTAATTCCTTTGTTTTTTATTGGTCTAGCAGTATTCCAAATAAATAAGGTTTATAAAAAATATTTTAGAATATAAGTCAACCAACTGGTTTTTAAAGATGTCTTATTCTTTATGATTGACAAACAAATTGTATTTGGAGCGGAAAATGAAGGAGCTTTTGAGACTTTATTAAAGTGTTTTTTTTAAAGTTTTTGCTTATTTTCGCTGAATGAAAAACATTATAATCACAGGTACTTCAAGAGGTATTGGTTACGAACTGGCTTTGCAGTTTGCCAATGCGGGCCATAAGGTATTGGCAATTTCTAGAAAAACACCTCAGGCACTGATTGAAAATCAAAATATAAGCTGTCTTTCCATTGATTTATCCGTTGAAAAAGAAATGAATAAAGTAGAAGCATTTCTCTCTCAGTCATGGAAAAACGTAGATATTATAATTCATAATGCAGGAAGTTTGTTGCTAAAACCTTTTGCTGAAACCTCGCAAGAAGATTTTGAAAACATCTATAAAGTAAATGTTTTTGGGGTGGCCAATTTAACTCGGGTTTGTGTGCCCTATTTACAAAAAGGAAGCCACGTGGTTACCATAAGCTCCATGGGAGGAATTCAAGGAAGCTTGAAGTTCGCTGGATTGGCGGCATACAGTTCCAGTAAAGGAGCGGTAATTACATTATCGGAATTATTGGCCGAAGAATACAAAGAAAAAGGAATTTCGTTTAATGTTTTGGCTCTTGGAGCAGTTCAAACTGAAATGTTGCAAGAAGCTTTTCCTGGTTACGAAGCGCCAACTTCTGCAAAAGAAATGGCGAACTATGTTTTTGATTTTGCTTTGTCCGGGAATAAATATTATAATGGAAAAGTGTTACAAGTTTCATCAACTAATCCTTAGGTTCAAAAAATTCAACTTTTTACAATCATGAAACAACTAGATGCCATTCAATTATTTGAAAACAAAAAAGTAAGGACGGTTTGGGATGCAGATCAGGAAAAATGGTTTATTTCTATAATTGATGTCGTTGCTATATTAACTGAAAGTGTTGATTCAAATGCTTATTGGAGAAAGTTGAAACAACGATTAAAGCAAGAAGGAAATGAAACCGTGACGAATTGTCACGGGTTGAAAATGCAAGCTCCTGATGGAAAAATGCGACTAACGGATGTTGCAGATACAGAACAACTTTTTAGATTAATTCAGTCCATTCCTTCTCCAAAAGCAGAGCCTTTTAAACTTTGGTTGGCACAAATTGCTGCAGAACGATTAGATGAAATGCAAGATCCTGAAATCACAATTGACAGAGCTTTAGAGCAATATCTAGAATTGGGTTATTCTGAAAATTGGATAAATCAGCGTTTAAAAAGTATTGAGGTTTGTAAAGAACTTACTAACGAATGGAAAAGTAGAGGTTTGAAAGAAGGGCAACAATTTGCCACATTAACCGATATTATTTCTAAATCTTGGTCAGGAAAGACAACTAAAGAATATAAAGTATTAAAAGGCTTGAAAAAAGAGAGTCTTCGAGATAATATGACAAATACCGAATTGATTTTGAATATGTTGGCCGAGGCATCGACCACGGATATTTCGCTAGCGGTAATCCCTAAAACTTTTGAAGACAATAAAAAAGTAGCGAAACAAGGAGGTAATGTAGCCAGAGTGGCTATGAAAGAATTGGAGGCCAAAACAGGTAAAAAAGTGGTTTCAGCCCTAAATGCTAAATCGTTATTGGATGCTAAAAAAAAGATTGACAATTGAGCGAAACTTTATCTAAATATCTACCTGAACACGCTGTAAAACCAGTTTTTGAACTGATTGTGGTGAATCAAGTTCATCTTAAAATCGTGAACGAACGAGTGACGCGTCATGGTGATTACAGAAAAGGACCAAGCGGAAAACATGAAATCACCGTTAATTCAAGTTTGAATAAATATAAGTTTTTAATTACGCTGGTTCACGAAATTTCGCATTTGGTGGCTTTCGAAAAATTTGGACGCAACATCAAACCGCATGGAAACGAGTGGAAATTTTCCTTTCAACGATTGATGATTCCATTTATTCGCCCTGAGATTTTCCCAAATCATTTATTGCCTTTGTTGGCAAGACATTTCAAAAACCCTTCCGCAAGTAGCGATACTGATGCTACTTTAGCATTGGCACTCAAACAATTTGATATTCAAAACGATAAAAACCATATCTTTGAAATACCTTATGGAAGTGTTTTTAGAATTCACAATGGGAAAATATTCCAAAAGGGAGCTTTAAGAACCAAACGATATGAGTGTGTTGAGGTAAGTTCCGGTCGAACCTATCTTTTTAATCCAAATGCAGAGGTAGAATTATTGCCTAGTTGACAATTTTAAATTTAAAATCAAAAAATTGAGAGCATAAATCTATTCATTTAAAAAGGATTTATCATGAAAAATATATTTGATTTTTTAATGATATCAGGAGTTTTACTCGGAATCATCTTTATAGTGGCTACACTATCTTCTAAAAACGGAAGAGATAATTCTATTATTTATTTGAATTTAGTAGTTTTATTTTTAATGTTTAATAATCTTCAAGCATTAACATTAGAAACTATTTTTGCCAATGCCAATTTTTTTATTCACAGACTCCAAATCCCTTGGTACGTTCTAATTTTCCCTTCCTTTTATACCTTTTTAATTTATTATTTAAAAATAGAAAAGAAAAAATCATCATTTGTTACTGTTTCCATTTCTTTATTTGTAATAGAAATAGCCATAAGAATGGTATTATTTCCCTATTTCTTTTATGAAAATAAAAATTTATTTATTGCTAAATATGCTCAAATAGAAGAAATAATTAATGCTTCTTATTCCATATTTCTTTTTATAAAAGCAATAATAATACTTTTCAATTATTCAGAATTATACCAGCAAGTACTAGCTTTTGACAATGTAAGATGGCTTAAAAATTTTATGTTTTTTGGGAGTTTTGTCATACTTATGTGGATTTGTGCCATTTTATTAAATTTGGACAAAACATTAGATCCTGTAGAGTTCATCTATTATCCACTGCGTTTAAGTAGTACGGCACTTTTGTATTGGATCAGCTACCAAGGTTTTTATAATTATTCTTTAATGATAGAACGTATCCAGCTAAGAAAAGAAATCAATGCGGAAGAAAAACACATAAATCATGTTCCCATTACAAAAGAATCTGAAGAAGAAAAGTTTCTAATAGTGAAAAATTATATTAAAAAACACAAAAAATATCTTGATCCTACATTTAGCTTAGAAAAATTATCTTCAGAAATTTAAATAAGCACCAGTAAATTATCCCATTTAATTAATTCATGAAATTGGTTATAATTTTCTAGATTATATCAATTTATTGCGAGTTGAAAAAGTAAAAAAATACCTAATAAAATCGGATTATTCTTCCTATACGATAGTTGCTATAGGACTTGAATGTGGTTTTAACTCCAAATCTACATTCTATACAGCTTTCAAGAAATTCACAAATGTTACACCTTCTGAATTCAAGGAGCAATAAAATTACATTGTCCAGATATATCCAACTTGTCCAGAATTTATCAATTTGGATAATGTTGGATATTCCTTTATAACTGAGTTTCTAATTTTGAGTATTAATTTAAAACTTAAAATTATGAAGACTACTATCCTTTATTTAATTGTCATTTCTTTTTTGTTCCAAAGTTGTTACACTTATCGAGCAATAGATTTGAAAGGCACCTCACTTGAAGTGGGTAAAAATTACAAAATAGGTCAGGACATGAAATTTGTGAAATCAAAACTACAAGTTGTAAACGATAGCACTATTACTATTAAGGTAAGGAATACCCAACAAGAAATTTCAATTTCCAATATCAAAGAATTTAAAGAACAGAAATATTCAACTTTAAAAACAGTAGGATTTGTGCTTGGAATTGGATTAGTTACCGTTGGTGTCGTCGGGGCTATTGCGATGAGTGATTTTGGTTTTGGAGATGGGTTTACATTAGCCCAAAATTAAAATATAGAAATCATGTTACTTTTAATTATTTATACTTTTTTAAAAAAGTACAGCCATCAAAGTTGGATTAAGACCAATTTTAAAAACAGTAAATTATTTAAAATCAACAACCACAGTCTTCTTGTGAGTTTACTGCTTATCCCTTTGCTGTTCCTACTGTAGTGGTTACTTGTTCAAAATCCCAACTTAATTATAAACTAATAATTTTCAGCCTTATAGGGTTAGATATAAGTCCATAAATGAAATAGTCTTAAATTGAAATGGAGAATAAAGGAAGTTTAAACATCTAAAATTATGAAAAAGTTAATCATATGTTTTCTTGTTATTCATTAGGTGTCAGTAATTTTATAATTATATTATGATAAAAAAACTAACTGTTATAACCTTACTGTCACTCTCTAATTTTTGTTATTCACAGAAATATTAAGATTTGTTTTCTATCAATTATGGAAAATCTGGTGCCACTACTTATAAAAATATTTCCCAGTCAATGACAATTACATATTTAGACATTGATCTTACTTTACCTTTAAAGTTGAAAGACAAACAGGCTATTATTACTGGAATAGATTTCAGTAGTAATAGCCTTCAACTATTTCCGGTCATAGCCTACAAAAACTTATATTTAGCGAGAATAAAAGCTGGAATTAATATATCGCATTCCGAATTTTGGAGTGGAACTTATATACTTCTTCCCAAAATATCTTCTGATTTTATAAATCTAAGTATGGAAGATTTTTATTTGGGAGGAGTAGCCGTTTTGAAATATAAAAAGAGGAATAATTTAAGCTATAAATTTGGGCTTTATGCTAGTAATGAGTCTTTTGGTTTGTTTATAACTCCTCTAATAGGACTTTATTATTTAAGTCCAAACTCACTTTTTGAAATGAATTTGTATTTGCCAAGCAATACAGATTTGAATTATAGTTTAACTAATACTACAAAATTAGGAACCGATTTTGTTGCTCGTGGAAGAAGTTTCAAACTAACAACTGATAATGTGCGCTCCAGTTATGTAGAAAACACCTCCTTGGAGTTTTCTACTTACATTCAAAACAATTCACTTGTAAAAAATGTATTGATGCGATTAAAAGTAGGATTTTCTACTAACCGTTTTGATGTGTATCCAATAGATCAAAAAATAGATTTTGCAACTTCACTAGTCAAATTTGGCGACAACAGAACACAATTGAATTCTAATTTATCAAGTAGTCCATTCATTAAAATTGAAGCGATATATCGATTTTATCTTACTTCTAATTAAGAAAAGGTACTTCAAACTATATTGTTCATCAAATCCCTTTATGTAGTTAGTTGCATTTTAAAAACAAAAGATAGTAGAAATGGCATGGGCATCGTACAAAAAAGGGAAGAGGGAATTGAAGTGAATTCAGCAAAATTATCTTTATTTAATGTAAATTCTGATGTTGATAAAGTTTTTAGTTTACTGCTTTTTATCGAAAGATATTTACAATTTGAAGTAATAAAGGTGGTGTTTTAAAGTTTCTATAGATGTATTCCGTTAAATAATAAATATATTTGCATGACAAATAGAAAAGACCTGCAAATAGATAAAAATACAAAATGAATAAAAATTATTACGCAATTATAATGGCTGGTGGTGTTGGATCACGATTTTGGCCAGTAAGTACAACCGAATTTCCAAAGCAATTTCATGATATGTTAGGTGCTGGCGATACTTTGATTCAGAAAACCTTCAGTAGATTGTCAAAATTAATTCCAGTAGAAAATATTTTGATTTTAACTAACGAAAGATACAATTCGATAGTTTTAGAACAATTGCCTATGGTAAAACAAGAGCAAGTTTTATTGGAACCGGCAATGCGGAACACTGCTCCTTGTATTCTATATGCTTCTTTGAAAATACAAAAGCAAAACCCTGATGCTGTAATGGTAGTAGCGCCAAGTGACCACTGGATCGAAGATGAAGGTGCTTTTGCAGATAATCTTCAGCAATGTTTCGATTTTTGTTCCAAGGAAAATGCGTTGATGACTCTTGGGATACAACCAACTTTTCCAAATACTGGTTTTGGTTATATTGAATTTGATAAAACGAATACGCAACCAATAAAAAAAGTATCTCAATTTCGTGAAAAACCTGATTATGAAACGGCAAAATCATTTCTTAAAAGTGGTAATTTCTTATGGAATGGTGGGATTTTTATATGGAGTGTAAAATCCATAACTGATGCTTTCGAGAAATTTCAACCACAAATGAATGCCTTGTTTCAAAAAGGAATAGAAAGCTATAATACTGCTTCGGAAAAATCTTTTATTGAAGAAAATTATGCATTGGCTGAAAATGTTTCGATTGACTATGCTGTTATGGAAAATGCAAAAAATGTCTATGTAATTCCTGCTACTTTTGATTGGAATGACCTAGGCACTTGGGGTTCATTGCACGAAAAATTGCCTAAAGATGCGAATAATAATTCGGTTGTAAATGCAACAGTTTTATTGAATAATGCATCAAGTAATATCATTAGTACAGCCAAAGATAAATTAGTAATTATTGATGGATTAGAAGATTTTATTATTGTAGACAAAGAAAATGTATTGTTGATTTACCCTAAAAGTAAGGAACAAGAAATCAAAGGGATTGTTTCTAGTTTGAGAAAATAATTTAATAAACTGTCATATAATTTAATTAAAAAGGGTGTGAAATTTGATAATTAACACCCTTTTTTTATTCTTTTAAATAAGCTTCTCTCACTTTTTTAAATAAATTCGAAGAGTACACAAAATCTACTATTGCCTCGTTATCAGTTCTAAAAATTTCTTCTTTTGTTCCTTGCCAAGCTTTAACACCATTTTTTAAGAAGAGAATATTCTCGCCAATTTCCATAACTGAGTTCATGTCGTGTGTATTGATTACTGTTGTGATGTTGTATTCTTCGGTAATTTCCTTTATTAGATTGTCAATAAGGGTAGATGTATTTGGATCTAGTCCTGAATTGGGCTCATCACAAAATAAATATTTAGGGTTGTTGACTATTGCTCTTGCAATGGCAACCCTTTTTTGCATTCCACCTGATATTTGGGAAGGTAATTTATGATGAGAATCAACAAGGGCAACTCTTTCTAAAACAAAATCCACTCTTTCCTGAATTATTTTCTTGTTGTCATTGGTAAACATCTTTAAGGGAAAACCAACATTTTCTGAAACAGTCATAGAGTCGAATAGGGCACTTCCTTGAAAAAGCATACCTATTTCTGTACGTAATTCTCTCTTTTCATCTGAGTCAAGGTCTGAATAAATTCTACCATCAAAAGAGATTGTTCCTACTTCTGGACTGTGAATCCCAAGTAATGATTTTAACAAAACCGTTTTTCCAGATCCACTTTGTCCAATAATTAAATTTGTTTTTCCAGTTTCTAAAACGGCAGAAATGCCTTTAAGGATTTTGCTGTCACCAAATGATTTTTCTATGTTTTTTATTTCTATCATTAGGTTAAGAGTAATTGAGTTAGAATATAATTAATCATGATAATAGTAACTGATGTCCAAACAAAAGCCACAGTACTTGCTTTGCCCACTTCAAGAGCGCCACCTTTCATGTAATACCCGTGAAATGCAGGAATAGATGCCAATAAAATTCCAAAAAGGAACGTTTTAATAAAGGCATAAGCAATATGAAATGGAATGAAATTGATTTGAACACCCTCTATAAAATCAGGACTCGTTCCAAAACCTCCATATACAGTAGCAATATAACCTCCAATAATACCTAAAAACATACTAATCCCAATTAGAAAGGGATACAATAATACGGCAATTAATTTTGGAAAAACAAGGTAATTTAAGGAGTTTACTCCCATTACTTCAAGAGCATCGATTTGTTCTGTAACCCGCATGGATCCAATACTTGAAGTTATAAAAGACCCCATTTTTCCAGCCATAATTACGGAAATAAACGTTGGAGCAAATTCCAGTATTACAGATTCTCTGGTAGCAAATCCTATAAGGGTTTTGGGGATTAATGGATTGGTCAAATTTAAGGCCGTTTGAATAGAAACAACACCTCCAACAAAAAAGGAAATGAAAGCGACGATGCCTAAGGAATCAATTATTAAGTCGTCTATTTCTTTGAGGATAAGTCCTTTCATTACAGACCATTTAGTTTGTTTACTGAAAATTTCTCTCCACATCAAAAAGTATCTCCCGATTTGGGATAAATAGCGAATTAGCATCATAATTTTAAAATATTGTCAAAAATAGTTATAAGTTATGAGTTTAGGGTTATGTGTTACTGCTTTTTCGAAAAACCAACTCAACGAATTAACTTTTCTTTCATTTTCTTTAAACGATATTTTCTAATAAATTTTGCTTGTTCTGCTGTAACTAGTAAGGGTTTTTTTGCTGATTTTGCTTTCAGAAAACCTTGAATATAATCAAAAAACAGAAAGGGTTTCTTTTTCATTATTGCTAGTTTTGCGGATGCAATGGTAGTTATTAAAAAACCATATCCCAAAGTATAAAAAGCTTCACCTTGTTTGAAACGAGCTGTTTTATTATAATTAGCGCCTGTAGGTTTCAGGTGTTTTACATGTAAACTTTCGTCGGTTACGACTTTCCAATCGTAAAATTTGCAAAGTAATTCGTCAACGGTATCCCAACCCATAGCCGGTTTTAGGCCTCCAATTTGTTTAAAAGTCGCTGCGCGATAGGCTTTGAGAGCACCTCGAATATGATCCTTGTCGGTTAGGTTTTCTAAGATCCAATCCCCATTTTTTTCGATATAACAAAATCCGCCTGCCATTCCCACTTTTGGATCTTTTTTGAAATGACCAATAATGGTTTGGAAATAATTCGAAGGAAAAATTAAGTCGGCGTCTATTTTGACAATCAAATCATAATTTTCGTCTAATGTTTCAAACCCTTTCTGAAAAGCTTGAATTACTTTGCTTCCTGGCAAATGTACCGCTGTCGAAGATTTATTTACTAAACTGATGAAAGGATATTCTTTGGCGAAAGCCAAAACGATTTCTTCCGTTTTATCGGTAGAGTTGTCGTTTACTATTACTACTTTTTTTGGTAGCACAGTTTGCGTTATCAAAGAGTTTAATGTCAATGAAATAAAGGCTTCTTCATTATGAGCAGGAATAACAATATAGTATTTCATTTGATAGTTTTTTCAGTCTGCAAATTTATGTTATTGTATGTAATTAGGTATGAATTTAATTAAAATTAATTCATCATATTTGCATGCTAACTTAAAATCCTAGAATATTGAAAATTTCAAAATATTTAATTATTATTTTTCTAGGTTTGTTATTTTCTTGTAGTAAAGATGATGTGGTTGTTGATGATACTAATAGTGTACAAAAGGTTGTAGCTGACATTGGTGGGGTTGTTTTGACGTTTGATGATGATTATGTCGAAGACTGGAAAAAAGCGGATACGAAACTCAGAGATTATTCCTGGAAAGCTACTTTTTGTATTTGTAGAATAGGTATAATGAATCGGGATAGAATGCACACACTTCAGGATTTTCAAAATTATGGACATGAAATTGCTGGACATGGAGCCAATCATGTTAATACATTGGACTATATAGCAACCAATGGTTTTCAAAAATTCTATGAGGATGAAATTACTCCTATGATGGCAAAGATGAATGCGAATGGTTTGAATGTAACTTCTTTTGCCTATCCTTATGGTGTGAGAAGCAATTTAACAGATGAGCAATTATTCAAAACGTTTAGTGTATTAAGAGCAACGACTTATGGTGCTTATATTCCAGAAAATCAATCCTGTTATTACAGTCGTTCTAAAGTGGTTTTTGGTTTAGGAATTGATGACAATTACGCGCATTTTAGTATGCCATATATTCTGGATCTTTTGGCTTATGCAAACAGTCAACATAAGATTTTGATTCTATATTCACACAAACCCGTTGAGGTTGTTACCGAAAATTACCAAACAAAAATGGAGAACTTAGTCTCCATTTGTAATTATGTAAAACAAAATCATATGCGATTTTATACCTTATCGGATTTATCCAAAATCAAGGGGTGATTATTTTATTTTTTCGGCATAAACCATATAATATCTTGGCGTAATTAATCTTAAAAAGGGGCGAAAACCTATTTTCTTTACAGGATGCGTAAATTTAACGCTATCGATAATTTTCCAACCTGTTTTTTTTAACAGCCAATCCAATTGCCAATCTTCAAATTCATGGTAATGTCTGTCCCACATATCTGTTTTGCTACGATAGGCTGGTGAAAACCACAATCGCAACGGAATCGATATTAGTAATTTATCGCAGCTTACGTTTTCTAAAACGGTGTAGGGGTTTACTAAATGTTCGAATATTTCAAAAGCCGTAAAAACAGCGTATTTTTCTTCCTGCAATGCGGTTTGGTCAGTGTCGAGATCCTCTCCGGTATTGTTTTTTACACTATAACCGTTTGCTTCCATTATTTTTGAAAATGGATTTGGAACTCCTAAATCAAAAATCGTTTCGGAAGTTTTTATGTGTTTTTGTAAAAATTCTAAAGTATGTTTGAATCTTTTATTAGGAAATGTTTTTTCGTACATAGTTATGGCGAGGAACGAAGAACAGCTTCGTTCTAATTTTTAATTAAGGTGCAAATATACAAAGTTATCTTCTCATTTTTTTATTTTTAGCCCAGATGGAAATGAAAAGCCCACGACACTAAAAAGGTAGTTTTTATTGCATCATAAAAGCGACTGAAAGAAGCTCTTTATGGGGCTTGTAAAAACACTTGTTTAGGGTGTGGACTTGTAATGGACAGCTGGACTAGCTGCTAATAACGATATATAAAAGCATTGATATTCATTCCCGCACCTACAGATGCAAAGATAAGAATGTCGCCTTTGTGCAATACTTGGTTTTCTATTTGTCCGCGAATAAGCAAGTCAAAAAGGGTTGGAACAGTTGCGACGCTGCTGTTTCCTAATTCATGAATACTCATAGGCATAATGTCTTTTGGTACTGGTTTGCAATGAAGTTTGTAGAAACGCTGAATAATGGCTTCGTCCATTTTTTCATTGGCTTGATGAATAAGTATTTTTTTAACATCATCGATTCCTAGGCCACTTTTTTCTAAACAGCTTTTCATCGCTGCAGGTACATTGCTTAATGCAAATTCATAAATTTTACGACCATGCATTTTTATGAACCGATTGTCTTCTTCTATTTCTGGATTGTATGATTTCCCAAAAAACAAATAACCCGCTTCGTCATAAGCATAGGTGGCACTCTCATAGGATAATAATCCGGTTTCGTTATCAGACGCTTCAATTATGGTTGCGCCAGCTCCATCGGAATAAATCATGGAGTCTCTGTCGTGATCGTCAACTACTCTCGAAAGAGTTTCGGCACCAATGACCAAACATTTTTTTGCCATTCCAGATTTGATGAGTGCATTGGCTTGAAGTACACCTTCGATCCAACCTGGACAACCAAAAAGGATGTCAAATGCAACACATCGTGGGTTTTTTATTTGTAGTTTTTGTTTAACACGAGTAGCCAAACTAGGAAGAATATCGGATTGTTTTGACCCGTGTTTTACGTCGCCAAAATTGTGTGCGAATATAATATAA
Source organism: Flavobacterium cellulosilyticum (assembly GCF_004349355.1). Lineage (GTDB taxonomy): Bacteria > Bacteroidota > Bacteroidia > Flavobacteriales > Flavobacteriaceae > Flavobacterium > Flavobacterium cellulosilyticum. The sequence goes on from NZ_SMFK01000010.1 coordinate 125,562, forward strand.
TCTATAGTTTCGGGATCTATTCCAGCATTCTCTATTGCTTTTTGTGAAGCTAAAAAAGCTAATTCAGAAGTGTTTTGATCGGGTGTGGCATAACGCCTTTTTTCGATTCCAGTAATACTTTTGAACTTCTCAATGATGACATTATTAGGATAGCTAAAAGGACTTCCATCTTCATTTAAAAAAATGTGATTTTCAAAATCTGAATTGGCAACTATAGTTTCAGGAATGTAACTTCCCACACCGGTTATTTTTATTTTCATTGGAAAAAAATATAAAAGATTTTAAACAAATTTATAGATAAATAATGATATAATTACATAAAATTAACAATGCAATGATGTAATTATATTTATTTGTGCGATTAAGAAAATAAATGATAATTCTTAATCAGAATGTCTTTAATGTTGCATTTTTATTTTCATTACTGTGGCGATTGATAGTGCTCTTGTTTTCATATTTTCTGCAATTGGACCTGAAAAATTTTCGTCAATTGTTACATTAAAGTAATTGAGCCAAATATCAAAATGCTCTTGCGGAAGGTTTGTTTTTTGATTGATATCTAAATGTAATTGTAGAACATTTTTTTTGTAGTCTCCAGTATCAAACAGCATTTGTTCCCAAAAATCGACCAATTCTAGTAAATGAGGTTTCAAATCTATTTTGGCTACTTCTGTAAAAATAAAATTGATTTTATCGTCAGAAAGTAATTTGTCATAAAAGGAACTCATTACCAAATGTAGATCTTCTCTTGTCTGTATGTCTCTCATAATTTATAAAAAAATGTCCCGATTTCTCGAGACATTATAGGTGTATATTAATTTTCCATGTAGGCTTCAATTGGAGCACAACTGCAAACCAAGTTTCTGTCTCCATAAGTTTCATCAATTCGACGAACACTTGGCCAGAATTTATTGTCAGTTACATAATCTAATGGATAAGCGGCTTTTTCTCTTGAATAAGGTAAGTTCCAAGTGTCAGCAGTTAACATGTTTAAAGTGTGAGGCGCATTTTTCAAAACATTATTTGGTTCTTCTATATCTGCTTCTTCTATTTCTTTACGAATAGCAATCATAGCATCACAGAATCGGTCTAGTTCCTCTACATTTTCAGACTCCGTTGGTTCAATCATCAAAGTTCCTGCCACAGGGAAAGAAACCGTTGGTGCATGAAAACCATAATCCATCAAACGTTTTGCAATGTCTGATACTTCAATTCCTTTTGTTTTGAAACCTCTACAATCTAAAATCATTTCGTGAGCAGCACGTCCTTTTTCTCCCGAATATAAAACAGGATAATGTGCTTCTAAACGCGCTTTCATGTAGTTTGCGTTTAGTATTGCGTATTGGGTAGCATTTGTTATTCCTTCAGTACCCAACATACAAATGTAGCCGTAAGAAATTAAGCAAACCAATGCTGAACCATATGGAGCGCCCGAAATAGCAGTAATTGCTTGCTCACCACCTACATTTACAAATGGATTAGATGGTAAAAAGGGAACCAATTTTTCATTAACACAAATTGGGCCTACACCAGGTCCGCCTCCTCCATGAGGAATGGCAAACGTTTTGTGTAAGTTAAGGTGACAAACGTCAGCGCCAATAGTAGCAGGATTGGTTAAGCCTACTTGGGCATTCATATTAGCACCATCCATATACACTAAACCACCATTTTCGTGAATAATTTTTGTGATTTCTCTAATGGCACTTTCAAATACTCCATGAGTAGAAGGATAGGTAACCATCAAGCAAGACAATTGGTCTTTGTATTGAAGTGCTTTTTCTCTAACATCTTCCACATCAATATTGCCGTTTTCCATGGTTTTGGTCACGATAATTTTCATTCCCGCCATAGCAGCTGATGCAGGGTTTGTTCCGTGAGCCGAAGCAGGAATCAAACATATTTTTCTCTGGTCATCACCTCTAGATAAGTGGTAAGCTCGAATGGCCATTAAACCAGCGTATTCGCCTTGTGCACCAGAATTAGGTTGTAAAGTTGTACCCGCAAAACCAGTAATCACATTCAATTGTTGTTCTAGTTTTTTAAGCATTTTAGTATAACCCTGTACTTGATCTAAAGGAGCAAAGGGATGAATAGTGTTCCAATAAGGCATGCTTAATGGCAGCATTTCGGCAGCGGCATTCAACTTCATTGTGCAAGAACCCAAAGCAATCATCGAATGATTTAAGGACAAATCTTTGCGTTCCAGTTTTTTGATATATCGCATCAAACTTGTTTCCGAATGGTGTTTGTTAAATACTTCATGCGTTAAAAATTCTGATGTTCTGATTAAGTTCGTTGGAAAGTTTTCTTCGGAAATATATTCAGAAATAGTGACCGTTTCTTTTCCAACTGCTTCAGCAAAAACAGCAATAATTTGATTGAGATCTTCCACTAAAGTGGTTTCGTTTAGCGATATTGAAATGGTTTCGCTGTCGATATAAAAGAAATTAATTTCATTTTTTTCTGCGACAGCTCTTACTTTTAACGCATCTGCTTTTACAACGATAGTGTCAAAATATGCGGTATTGATTTGATAAACGCCTAATTTATTTAAAGCATCTGCTAATGTCACCGCTGACGAATGTACTTTGTCTGCGATATAACGTAATCCTTCAGGACCATGATATACGGCATACATTCCGGCCATAACAGAAAGCAAAACCTGAGCGGTACAAATATTTGAAGTTGCTTTTTCGCGTTTGATGTGTTGCTCCCGAGTTTGTAAAGCCATACGTAGTGCACGATTGCCGTCAGCATCTTGTGAAACTCCGATGATTCTTCCTGGCATGGAACGTTTGTATTCGTCTTTAGTGGCAAAATAAGCAGCGTGAGGACCACCGTAACCCATAGGGATTCCAAAACGTTGCGTTGTTCCAACTACTACTGCAGCTCCCATTTCTCCTGGAGGAGTTAATTTTACTAATGATAAAATATCAGCAGCTACAGCCACTTTTATTTCATTTGCATTCGCTTTTTTAATGAAATCAGCATAATCATATACCTGACCATATTTTCCCGGATATTGTAGAATAACTCCAAAAAAGTCGTTAGAAAACTCAAATTCTTGGTGATTGCCAACAACTAATTCAATTCCGATAGGAGCAGAACGGGTTTGTAAAACAGATAAAGTTTGTGGTAATATTTCTTCAGAAACAAAGAATTTACAAATATTATTTTTCTTTTGGTCTCTGGATCGAACGTCATATAATAATGACATTGCTTCTGCAGCCGCGGTGCTTTCGTCTAATAATGAAGCGTTTGCGATTTCCATTCCAGTTAATTCGATAACTGTAGTTTGAAAATTTAAAATCGCTTCTAAACGACCTTGAGCAATTTCTGCTTGATAAGGTGTGTATGCGGTGTACCATCCTGGATTTTCAAAAACATTTCTTTGAATAGCTGGAGGAACAATTGTTGGGTTATAACCTAAACCAATATAGGATTTGAACACTTTATTAGTCCGACCTAAAATTCTAATATGATTTGCATATTCATACTCAGTCATAATGTGTTCTAATTCCAAAGGGTTTTTCAGGCGAATGTCTGATGGAATTGTTTCGTCTATTAATTGTTCAAGGGATTCTACGCCAATAGTATCTAACATTGCGGCAATATCGGTTTCTCTTGGTCCTAAATGGCGAAGTGCAAATGAATCTGTTTTCATATATGTAAAATATATTTGTTTTTGGTCAAATATGGTATCGTCTTTATATATTGGATTTTGTTTTCACAAACTACTTATTTTCGGGCGATTTCATATTAGAATTAAAATGTGTTGTTTTTTGGAGGTGCAAATTTATGGATAATAATCAGAATTTGCGGTTTGCAAGCAATTGATTTTAAATAATCTTTCAACTAAAATGCGGTCTTATTAACAGTGTTGTTTATTTTTGTCCAATGAAGAGTTTAAAAACACTTTTAGATTTTTATATAAATAGCAGCATTCACGTGGCATTGTCAGTATATGCTTTGGTTCGAATGACGGATTATATGTTTCAAATTCCAAATGATAAACCAATGGCTTATTTTGCTTTTTTTGGAACTATTGTAGGGTATAACTTTGTAAAATATGACGCCTTAGTCCGATTAAAAAAACTACAAATGAGAAGCAGTTTAAAAGCAATTATTTTTATTAGTGTTTTTTCATTTTTGGTAGTTGGATATTACTTTTTTCAATTACAGCGAATTACTCAAATTATCTCGGTACTATTTTTAGCATTGACATTATTATATACCTTGCCTTTTTTTCCAAACAGGAAAAACGCTCGTAATTGGGCTGGTATAAAAATTTATATAGTAGCTTTGTGTTGGGTTGGCGTAACACTGGTATTGCCAATTCTAGATTCGGGTATAGCAATAACAACGGATTTTTACCTCAAATGCATCCAAAGGTTTATTCTTGTTTTTGTGTTAATTCTTATTTTTGAAATCATTGATTTAGCTAATGATGATCCCCATTTACAAACAGTTCCACAGCAAATAGGAGTAAAGCTAACGAAAACACTAGGCTATTTCTTAATGGTTGTTTTTTGTGTATTAGAACTTTTTGTTAGTAATGTCAATTTTAAGATCAATTTTCAGTTTTTTTATTTGATTTTTGCCATTGCCATTGGAATTGCTATTCTATTGGCTTATGCAAATCAAAAACGTTCCAAATACTATACTTCTTTTTGGGTCGAAAGTGTGCCAATTATTTGGTGGTTGATGGTGGTTTGGTTGAATAAGTAAGTTAAAATTGCAAAACAATTTTGTCTCAAAAGAGTTTTTTTGCTTTTATGGATTGAAGAATGTAAAAAGAATATTTTTTGTTTCACATGAATTATTATATTTGACACCTTAGATATAATTGATTTAGAATCTGAGCAAACTACCAACTTTATTCTTTCAAAATTTAAAACAATCAAAACTCAATAAATATGCGTAAAAATTTATTACTAGCAGGCGGCGTTTTTATCGCTGCTCTTTTTTTGCAAAATTGTAATAGTGCTAAAAACACCTACGTTACCCCTGTGACATTTACTTATTCAAAAGATATTGTTCCGATAATGCAAACCAGTTGTACTCCTTGTCATTTTCCGCCTGAAGGTAAAAAAGTAGCCTTAAATAGTTTTGAAACCGTAAAAGATAATATTGGGGATATCATTCATAGCGTAACAGTTCCAAAAGACAATCATAAATTTATGCCCTTCAAAAATAAGAAACCTGCTTTGACAGAAAGTCAAATTGCTGTGTTTGTAACTTGGCAAAAAGAAGGAATGCCAAATTAAATATTACACTTTTGTGGGTCAAAAAAGCATCAATATTTTATATGTTGATGTTTTTTTTGTTTTCAAAATATCAATTTTGGTGAATACGTTCACCGAAAACACCCTAAAATTGGTGAATACGTTCACCAATTTTAGGATAATATTGGTGAATAGAAATAATTTCAGAGAGATTTTGAAATATAAATACCGAAGCATCACTACTTCGGTATTTATCTAAAATCTAAATTCTGCAATCTTTTTATATCAAGCCCGCTCTTTTCAACAAAGCATCTGGTTTTGGTTCTTGGCCTCTAAAGCGTTTGTATAATTCCATTGGCAATTCGGTGCCACCTTTAGAAAGCACATTGTCTTTGAATTTGGTAGCTACTTCTTTGTTGAAAATCCCTTTTTCTTGGAAATATTCGAAAGCATCGGCGTCTAAAACTTCTGCCCATTTGTAACTGTAATATCCAGAAGAATATCCACCTTGAAAAATATGAGAGAAGGAAACACTCATGCAATTTTCGGCTACATCAGGATATAAGGTGGTGCCTTCAAAAGTAGTTTTTTCAAACGCTTTTACATCGGTAATTTCAGTTGGATTGTTACTGTGAAAAGCCATATCCAATAATCCGAAACTAATCTGACGCAAAGTCGCCATTCCTTCTTGGAAACTAGCACTTTCTTTGATTTTTTCCACATATTCTTGTGGAATAATTTCAGCTGTTTTATAATGCGTAGCAAACAATGCCAAAGCTTCTGGCTCGTAACACCAGTTTTCCATAACTTGACTTGGCAATTCTACAAAATCCCAATAAACAGAGGTTCCAGATAAGCTTGGATAAGTCGTATTGGCCAACATTCCGTGTAGTCCATGACCAAATTCGTGGAATAAAGTTGTTACTTCGTTGAATGTTAATAAGGAAGGTTTGGTTTCTGTTGGTTTGGTAAAGTTACAAACGTTCGAAATATGTGGTCTTTCGTTTACGCCATCTTTAATATATTGTGATTTAAAAGAAGTCATCCAAGCGCCATTTCGTTTTCCTTTTCTTGGGAAGAAATCCGCGTAGAAAATTGCCACTAATTCGCCAAATTCGTCTTTGACTTCATACGTCATTACTTCTTCGTGGTATTTATCGATGTCGAAAATTTCGGTAAAAGTCAAGCCGAATAATTTTCCAGCAATGGTAAAAGCACCATTCAACACTTTTTCCAATTGAAAATAAGGTTTCAGTTTTTCATCATCCAAATTGAATAATTTTTGTTTCAATTTTTCTGAATAATAAGCGCCATCCCATTTTTCTAATTGGTCGATTCCGTCCAACTCTTTCGCGAAAGCAGTCAAATCTGCAAATTCTCTTTGAGCAGCAGGTTTGGCTTTGGCCAATAAATCATTCAAAAACGATTTTACTTTTTCTGGATTTTGAGCCATTCGTTCTTCGAGAACAAAATGCGAATGGGTAGCATAGCCTAATAAATTGGCTCTTTCAAAACGCAATTTAGCAATCTTAAGGGTTATTTCTTGATTGTCGAATTCGTTATTCTGAAATGCTTTTTTACCAGCCGCAATGGCCATTTCCTTTCTTAATTCGCGATTGTCAGCATAGGTAACAAACGGAATGTAACTAGGGTAATCTAAAGTAAAAATCCATCCTTCTAAATCTTTGCTTTTCGCCAATGATTGAGCGGCTTCAATGGTACCTTCTGGAAGTCCTTTTAAGTCAATTTCATTGGTAATGTGCATATGGTAATTATTGGTTTCAGCCAACACATTTTCGCCAAAAGTTAGTTTTAGTTTGGCTAATTCGGTGTCGATTTCACGTAGTTTTAATTTTTTATCTTCCGAAAGTAAAGCGCCATTTCTAGAAAATCCTTTGAATTTTTTGTCTAATAATGTTGTTTGTTCCGGAGACAAATTTAGGATGTCTATTTGGTCATATACAGTTTTTACTCTTTTAAATAAATCTTCGTTTAGCGTGATGTCGTTGCTGAATTCAGTTAACAAAGGCGAAACTTCTTGAGCTATTTTTTGCATTTCATCACTTGTTTCGGCCGAATTCAAGTTAAAGAAAATTGACGATAATCGATCCAATGCATTTCCAGAAAAATCCAGTGCGACAATGGTGTTTTCGAATGTGGGAGGTTCTGGATTGTTGATTATTGCATCTATTTCGGCTTTTGCAGCACTAATGTTATCAATAAATGCGGGTTGGTAATCTGCCATTTTTATTTGAGAAAAAGGGGCAGTTGTGTATTTAGTATTAAATGTTGAAGTTAAAAGGTTCATTATTATGTAATTATTTTAATTAATTGGAGTCAAATAGTTTTATGGAACAAAGGTAGCAATTTATAAAAATGTAGCGGACAAATTAGATGGATTCTTGTCTTCGATTTTCATCCGAATTGTGTTATAGTTATGTTATTTATTTCATTTTCAGATTTAAAAAGCTTAATTTTAGAAATACGATTAAAGTAGAAAATGACTAATTACAAAAACGAAAAGTAAAATAAATGAATTATCAAGTTAAAATTAAACGTGTAGATAACGTAAATGAAATTGATGGGTATTGGGCAGATGAAGATTATATTCAGTTATTAGAAAAATTCAATTATCCCGATGGTGCTTCGGCCGAGAAAAAAAATTTACCAGAGTTGCTCTTCATGGCAATTTCAGACTATGAACCAAGCGATGCAGCAGAAATAGTACTTACTTATAAGTTGTCTGAGGACTTGAATGAAGGTCAGATTCAGCAAATTTCACACAATATGTTAATTGATAAGGTATGCGAAGAATATCCAGAAATTCATTTGCAGGGGACTTTGTATGCGATTAATCAATTGCTTTATAAAGCGTATAACGGAAAGTTTCCAAATGCCAAAGCATCAGTGGTTCTTTTTTCGATGACACCAATTGAGGGTGATTCCGGAAAAATATTGACAAAGGAAAACGTGCTGAAATTATTGAATAATGGTTTGTCGGACAGGAATCTTATTAAACGATTATTTGAGGATGAAATGTCTCAAAATATTCCATTTCCATCAGCTGAAGGGATTGTTTGGGAACTGAATACTACCGATAATGTGAATTATAGTTTAGTGACTTCAGAGAATTGGTTGAATAATCAAGATTTTATTCGTTCAGAATTTGAAAGTGTTCTAGAAGAATTGGAAGAAGAAGTATAAATTCAAAAATGAAAAATAAAAAGCAACAAAGTCTTCTATAATGAGAAGACTTTGTTGCTTAGGTAGCATATTTTATTTTTTCAATCCCTCGGCTGCTTTGTTTACAGCGTCTTTCAGTCCTTCTTTGTACAGGATGATTTTGTCTAATACACATTTGTCGGAAGAACCAATGATTTGTGCGGCAAGTATTCCCGCATTTTTGGCGCCATTTAAAGCAACTGTTGCAACAGGAACTCCACCTGGCATTTGCAAAATTGACAAAACTGAATCCCAACCATCAATAGAATTACTTGATTTTACAGGAACTCCAATAACAGGAAGTGGTGACATAGACGCTACCATTCCTGGTAAATGTGCCGCTCCTCCAGCACCAGCAATAACTACTGCAATACCCCGATTGTGTGCATTTTTGCTAAAATCGTATAATTTTTCGGGAGTTCTGTGTGCTGATACAATATCGACTTCAACTTCAATATCAAATCCATTCAGAATATCGATGGCATCTTGCATTACAGGCATATCAGATATGCTTCCCATTATTACGGCTACTTTACTCATTTTGTTTTTATTTGTTTAAAGTTTAAGGATCAATGATGTTTTAAAAGTTTATAAAGTGCTTTTTTGCTATATTTGAACTGCCTGTTTTTTTCAAAAAGTTGATTATTGCATCAAAAAAATCCATTTAATTATATGCGTTTACTTGATTACTAATTACTGACCACTAATCACTCTTATTGTATTCTTTACCTCTTCGGCAATTTTTCTTGCTTTATTGATGTCTTCGTTTACTATGGTAACATGACCCATTTTTCGAAAAGGACGGGTTTGTTTTTTTCCGTAGATATGAGGAGTTACCCCATTCCAAGACATTATTTTTTCGATATTTTCATAAACTACATCTCCTGAAAAACCTTCTGCACCAACCAAATTCACCATTATTCCAGCAACTTTACTGTCAGTATTTCCTAAAGGTAAATTGAGAATAGCTCGCAAATGATTTTCAAACTGTGATGTGTAACTGGCTTCAATAGAATAATGACCTGAATTGTGGGGTCTTGGCGCTACTTCATTTATTAAAATTTCATCATTTTCAGTTTGGAACATTTCAACTGCTAGTAGACCTACGTGGTTGAATTTTTCGGAAACATCTAATGCTATCGCTCTGGCTTTGGTGGCTACTTTATTGTCAATACGAGCGGGACAAATCACATATTCAACTTGGTTTGCTTCTGGGTGAAATTCCATTTCCACAACTGGATAGGTTTTGATGTCTCCAGATGGGTTTCGACAAACAATTACCGCCAATTCATTTTTGAATGGAATCATTGCTTCAGCAATACATTCTACATCGGGTAAATTATCTAAATCTTCAATGCATCTGATAATTTTCACTCCCGTTCCATCATAACCAAATTGGGTGCATTTCCATACAAATGGGAATTTTAATTTGGAATCGAGAATTTGTACTACTAATTTTTTTAAATTATCAAACCTTTTATAATCAGATGTTGGGATGTTATTTTTAGCATAAAAATCTTTTTGAACCCCTTTATTTTGAATCAATTTCAAGGTTTTTGGTGAAGGGAATACTTTGATTCCTTCACTTTCTAATTTTTCTAAGGCTTTGATATTCACTAATTCAATTTCGAAAGTCAAAACATCGACTAGTTTTCCGAAATTGTAAACCGTTTCGAAATCCATTAAATCCCCTTTGAAAAAATTATTACAGGCGATTTTACATGGAGCTTCATCACTCGGATCAAGAACATAAGTTTGAATGTCGAATTTTCGGGTGTCAAACAAAAGCATTTTGCCAAGTTGTCCGCCACCGAGAATTCCCAATTTAAAATTGGAAGAAAAATAATTCATTGCGTTGTTGTTTGTTATATGCAAAGATACTTTATAATGATTGAATTGGGAAATGCTATTTTGTTTTCTTCAAGATTTCCCTTGCTACAGCTATATAGGCTGAGGTATGATTGTGGTATTCTTTGTTGATAATCTGTTTTAGGTCAGGGCGAATCCAATCGAAATGATTTCCGAAATGATACAAAGTTCTCACTGAATAGGCTTTGGTGGCAACTTTTGTATGGCTTATTAGTCAGTCAAAACTGATTTCTATACAATTTTGTATTTGTATTTCGGTTAAAGCAAAACTAGATTTTGATTTGTTATAATGCGATTTTAGGAGTAATTGTGTGATTTTTGCTAAGTGGCGAATGGAACTTTCGTCAGTAGTGAATTTTAAGTTTTGGCAAAAAAACTAAATAAACGGTTCGCTATTAAAGTTTTTTGTAAGCTACAAATTCTGAAACCCAATACACTTTGTAGGATTCCTGATTCGATGAAGTAAAACAGATGCCAATAAATTCTTTAAAATAAATTGGGTTGTATAAAATAGATTGAGCCGTTTCTAGTCAGTTTAAACGGTGACCATTTGTAAATTCTAGTTTTTGTCGCAATTCAGAAGGCATTCATGAAAATTATGATTAAAAATACAAAATTACAGGGATATTTCTTTTCTCAAATGTGAATTCTGTATCTTTGTGCATTATTCTAAATAAAAAACATGATACAACTTCACGATAAACAATTTGTTCCGTTCATATCTGCACAAGAAATAGAATTTGCAATTGCGCAAATTGCAAGAATGGTTGAAGATGACTTCGCTGCTGATACACCGATTTTTGTTGGCGTATTAAATGGTTCTTTTATGGTAGTTTCAGATTTTATGAAGCATTATAAAGGAACATGTGAAGTTAGTTTTGTTAAAATGGCTTCCTATGAAGGAACTACTTCTACAAACGAAGTTAGACAATTAATTGGTTTGGATCAAGATTTAACTGGTCGTTCGGTTGTTATCATCGAAGATATAGTCGATACAGGTAATACTTTGGTTGAATTAAAAGCCATGTTCAAAGCTAAAAATGTTAAACATTTTAAAATTGCTACCTTGTTTTTTAAACCAGAAGCTTACAAACAAGATCTCAAAATAGATTATGTTGGTATCAGAATTCCAAATAAATTTATTGTCGGTTTTGGACTAGACTATGACGGTATCGGTAGGAACTTACCAGAAGTATATCAGTTGAAAGACTAAAAAATAATAAATTACATAACTTATAATTACAAAAATGATTAACATTGTTTTATTTGGGAAACCAGGTGCAGGAAAAGGAACTCAGGCAGAGTTTTTAAAAGGAAAATACAATTTAACGCATCTTTCTACTGGTGATATTTTTAGATTTAACATTAAAAATGAAACTGAATTAGGAAAATTAGCCAAAACCTATATGGATCAAGGTGATTTAGTTCCTGATGAAGTAACAATTAAAATGTTGCAAAGTGAAGTAGATAATAACCAAGATTCTGCAGGATTTTTGTTTGACGGTTTTCCTAGGACAATTGCACAAGCTGATGCATTGGATGTGTTTTTAGCTTCAAAAAACGAAAAGATAACTGCAACAATTGCATTGGATGCTGATGATGAAATTCTTGTAGCTCGATTGTTAGAAAGAGGAAAAACAAGTGGTAGAGTTGATGATCAAGACGAAGATAAAATTCGTAATCGTTACCAAGAATACAATGAAAAAACGGCTCCTTTAATGAATTATTATTCACAACAGCATAAATTTTATTCTGTAAACGGAATAGGCTCTATTGCTGAAATTACAGAACGTTTGAGTGCAGTAATTGAAAAACTCTAATTTGGAAGTTTAAAAGTTTATGAGCTTAGTTACATGTAAAATCGAACCTCATAACCTCATATTCTTATAATCTTTTAAATATATAAATGGAAATTCTAATTATATTTTTTCTAATCATCTTAAATGGTGTTTTCTCCATGTCGGAAATTGCATTGATTTCAGCACGGAAAAACAGATTAGAAAATAGTGCCAAAAAAGGTAATAAAAATGCCCAAATTGCACTGGATTTAGCTAATACTCCCAATAAATTTTTATCGACTGTACAAATCGGAATTACTTTAATTGGAATTCTTACTGGGATATATTCTGGTGATAAAATTACTCATGATGTTCAAGAGTTTATTGCTGGATTTGAGGTTTTACATCCTTTTGCTCATTCTATTGCAGTTGGAATAGTGGTGGTTATTTTGACTTTTTTCTCATTGGTTTTAGGGGAATTATTGCCTAAAAGAATCGGTTTGAATCATCCAGAAACCATTGCAAAAGCAGTAGCTTTGCCAATGAAAATGGTATCGATAATAACGGCGCCATTTATTTGGTTATTGACTCATTCGACTGAATTTTTATTGAATGTTTTGAGAATTAAGCCATCAACTGACGGTAGAATTACCGAAGAGGAAATTAAGGCAATTATCAAGGAGGGTACTGAGGGTGGTGAAGTACAAGAAATTGAACAAGACATTGTAGAACGTGTTTTTCATATAGGTGATCGAAAAATAAATTCTTTGATGACGCATAGGAAAGCGGTAGTGATGTTACCATTGCATTCAAATAAAGTGCAGGTTAAAGAATTCATGCTAGAAGAATTGCATACTATTTATCCAGTTTATGGAGAAAATTATGATGATATTTCGGGAGTAGTGAATCTTAAAAATATTTTTGCCACAATAGACACAGTCGGTTTTAATTTGGCTGATATTATAACTGAAGCTCCTTATCTGATGGAATATACCACTGCATATAAAGCATTGGAAAAATTTAAAAAGTCAGGAATACATTATGCTTTAGTATCGGATGAATATGGTGTATTTCAAGGAATTATTACCTTAAACGATATACTGGAAGCATTGGTTGGAGACGCTTCAGATTTTTATAAGGAAGATTTTAAATTAGTCGAAAGAGAAGATGGAACATGGCTTGTAGATGGTCATTATTCTTTACATGATTTCTTGACTTATTTTGAATTAGATGAATTAATAAATGATTACGAAGTTACCACTGTAAGCGGATTAATAATGACTGAACTTTCTCATATTCCAAAACAAGGAGAGAAATTAATTTGGCAAAAAATGGAATTTGAAGTCATTGATATGGATGGCGTGAAGATTGATAAAGTGATGGTGAAAGCCTTAAAACAATAGAGTTCAGAGATCACATTTAGTAAATAAACTGACTGCTGATTACTGAGTACTGAATACTTAAAAAAAAATGACTGAAGGAAATTTTGTAGATTATGTAAAAATATATGTTTCTTCCGGAAAAGGAGGAAAAGGATCCACGCATTTGCATAGAGAAAAATTTATTGAAAAGGGTGGGCCTGATGGTGGTGATGGAGGACGTGGAGGACACGTTTATTTAGTGGGAAACAAAGGGCTTTGGACCTTGTTTCATCTAAAATTTGCTCGACATATCAAAGCAGGTCACGGTGGCGATGGTGGTGGTGATAGAAGTACTGGTGCAGATGGTGATGATAAATTTATCGAAGTTCCACTGGGAACTGTAGTTAGAGACAAAGAAACCGGTGAAACTTTATTTGAAATTACTGAAAACGGTGAGAAACAAATTCTTTCTCGTGGTGGAAAAGGGGGGTTAGGAAACTGGCATTTTAGAAGTTCGACAAATCAAACTCCTAGATATTCACAACCAGGATTGCCTGGAGTGGAAATGGATGTTATTCTAGAGCTAAAAGTCTTGGCAGATGTCGGTTTGGTAGGTTTTCCAAATGCTGGAAAATCAACGTTATTGTCTGTACTAACTTCTGCAAAGCCTAAAATTGCCGATTACCCATTTACAACCTTAAAACCAAATCTTGGAATTGTAGCTTATAGAGATTTTCAATCTTTCGTAATTGCTGATATTCCTGGAATTATTGAAGGAGCTGCCGAAGGAAAAGGTCTAGGACATTATTTCTTGCGTCATATTGAACGCAATTCTACCTTGCTTTTCTTAGTTCCTGTAGATACGCCCGATATCAAAGGAGAATATGATATTTTGGTAAACGAATTAACCAAGTACAATCCTGAAATGTTAGACAAAGAACGTTTGTTGGTTATTTCTAAATGTGATATGCTGGACGATGAATTAAAAGCAGAACTTAAAGTAGAATTAGATGTCGCTTTCAAAGATGTTGCTTATATGTTTATTTCATCTGTTGCCCAGCAAGGTTTAACAGAGTTGAAAGACAAGCTTTGGAAAATGTTGAATGAATAAATTTCACTATTACAACTCAATAACGCCACTATAAAGACTATTTTCTTTATAGTGGTTTTTTTTATTTAAAAGAAATTTGCGATGTAGGTCTTAATTGGATTCGGAACAAGGGAATCTATCCCAAATTTTGGAGAAGAATTTATTTTTCGTGAAAAGGAGTTCTTATAAATAACGTAATTCAATGTTTCGCTACTCTGAATTGTGGGCAAACCGCTTTTATTATAGTATTGATTAAGTTAGTTGATGCATTTGTGCTGCTGCTGCCTTATTCAATATGGTTTGGTAATGATTGATATCGTTCTGAATATTGTATTGAAGAATTTAAACTAAGATTTTTTTCTCTTTTTTCGCATGGATATGATAAGAATAGTATAAACAATTATTTCACTGATGTTTTTTTTTAATAATATTACATAATTCTGACTTTAGATTCTACATCTTTTGAATTTCAAGATACAGATCTATTAATAAACGAGTGTCTTGTATTTGATTTTCGGATAATCTTGATTTGTTTTTGTGTAAATAAAAATAACTAATTAAGGTATTTGTTTAAGAGACTCTTCTTTAATTAATGTCTACTGTATGGACTTTTTTAGTTTTTTCTTAGTTTAGTCCAAAGAGTTACTTCGCCTAATCTACTATTTGTTAACTGTTTTTTATATTAATTCTAAGATGTTTTCTATTTTAAATTTGTAAACGAAATTTTAGTGAAGGGGTGTTACAAATTCCAAAATTTAAATAAAAAGGAGAAAATTAGTTCGAAATAAGCCGCTATTTTTTCTAATAATAACAACTTGAATAGTTCAATACAAGAGTTTTACAATTTAATTTTAAATATGGAATGAAATTTTGTAAAATTACTGTTTCCGCATAATTTTAGTTTATCTGTGTAGTTGGGTATTCTAAAACTGTACTGATATTAGTTCAAATTTAAAATTTTTGTAAATATTTTTAAAAAAAGCTTGTGAGATTTAAAAACGAGAGTTACCTTTGCACCCCGCTAAACGAGCAACGTTCCTTGATAGACTGATAAGAAGATTGATAATAAGATGGAAAAAAAATATTTTTCAAAAGATTTTCAAAAAGTCTTGCCAGTTAAAAAAGAATAGTTACTTTTGCAGCCGCTAACCGAAAGAATAGCGTAAGAAATAAAAAAACGAAAGTTCTTAGACATATTGAATTGACAGCCGTTTTAAGAGAGATCTTAGAACAAATATAAGAGAGTAAGAGAGTCGAAAGATTTAAAAAA
>NZ_SMFK01000011.1 GCF_004349355.1 Flavobacterium cellulosilyticum
CGGTTAGCGGCTGCAAAAGTAACTATTCTTTTTTAACTGGCAAGACTTTTTGAAAATCTTTTGAAAAATATTTTTTTTCCATCTTATTATCAATCTTCTTATCAGTCTATCAAGGAACGTTGCTCGTTTAGCGGGGTGCAAAGGTAACTCTCGTTTTTAAATCTCACAAGCTTTTTTTAAACTTTATTTAGAAAATAAATCTTCCTTTTTGTTTGTAATGCTTGTCAGTATTTTAAAGAACTTCGTGCTCATTGCGGGTGCAAAAGTAGTGGGTTTATTTAGTTATTCAAGACCTTTTGCAAACTATTTTTAAAGTATTTTTTAAGTTGTTGGTTTTTCGGTATTTAAATCCCAAAGTTTTTTGGATTTTAGGATTCTAATAGCCACGTTTTTCAGAATTCTATCGGTTTTGGGTGTTTGAGGTTTTGTTTTTGGTCAGCGGTTATGGTTGGAATGCGAGTTTATTAGCGTTATAGATAATGAAGGTTGTTGGAAAAAGCGGATTTTGCTTTTAAAAATAGAATCGAAACCACGCTCTCCCACTTTTGAAACCCTGATTTATGCTGATTTCTTTGATGTAAAACTGTTTTTCATAAATCATTCGGGTTTTACTTTCCGATTAACTCGTCTGACACTGCTTTCTATTCCTATATATAAGGTGAAAGATGATTATATTATCTATTCTAAATTATTGGAAGGTTAATTGGCACGCAGATTTTAGCAGATTATGGAAGATGTGGTAATAGCCAAGCTACTTTAATTAAAAATCAGTGAGGTTTCATTTTACAATAAGCTCGTTTGATCTGGTTTTCTATTCCTATATATAAGGAGAAAGATAACTTTAAAAACAATTCTGCTTTGTTCGATTAAAGGTAGGCACGCAGATTTTAGAAGATGGTGAACTGAGATACATGTTTATTTTCAAAAGCATTGGCTTTTATAGTACTATATAATGACTTGAACAGATTATATAAAGGAGAAACATCTTGATGACTACGTATGCCATAGCCCTGATCGTAGTGGAAATCCTTGTGAAAAGAAAGACTAATTTTTCTTGCAGAAAAAGAGCGACCAAAGGAAGCTCCTTTTTATGCTTAGAAAAATAGACTGGATTGAACAAGATTGAAACGAAGAGATGGATGAAGCTCCCAGAAATTCTTATACTATATATAATGTAT
Organism: Flavobacterium cellulosilyticum; assembly: GCF_004349355.1. GTDB lineage: Bacteria > Bacteroidota > Bacteroidia > Flavobacteriales > Flavobacteriaceae > Flavobacterium > Flavobacterium cellulosilyticum. Next base: position 1,179 of record NZ_SMFK01000011.1, read on the forward strand.
AAACTTGTGCTTATATATTGTATGTATTTTAGTAATGCGCTATATTTGCATTCACAAAATTAAAAACAATGATTAAGATTACTTTGCCCGATGGGACAGTTAAAGAGTTTGCACCAAATGTAACGCCAATGGAGGTTGCTATAAGCATTAGTGAAGGATTTGCTAGAAATGTAATTTCGGCTTCTTTTAATGGTACAATAGTAGAAACGACAACTCCTTTGACGACAGATGGAAGTCTTGTTTTATATACTTGGAATGATGAAGGTGGGAAGAAAGCTTTTTGGCATTCGACTTCGCACGTTATGGCTCAGGTTCTTGAAGAATTGTACCCAGGAATTAAACTAACTCTTGGACCAGCAATTTCTAACGGATTTTATTATGACGTGGATTTTGAGGATCAAAAAATCACAGAAGCGGATTTTAAAAAGATTGAAACTCGTATTTTGGAAATTTCTAGAGAGAAGCACGAGTTCAAACTACGTCCTGTTTCTAAAGCGGAAGCACTCGAGACTTACAAAGACAATGTTTATAAAACAGAATTGATTTCTAATCTTGAAGATGGAACGATTACGTTTTGTGATCATTCTACTTTTACTGACTTATGTCGTGGTGGCCATATTCCGAATACTGGAATTATAAAAGCCGTAAAAATAATGAGTGTTGCTGGTGCTTACTGGCGTGGTGATGAAAAGAACAAACAATTGACTCGTGTTTACGGTACTTCATTCCCGAAACAGAAAGACCTAACTGAGTACCTTGAACTTCTTGAAGAAGCCAAACGTCGTGATCACAGAAAATTGGGAAAAGAATTGGAATTATTTGCTTTCTCCCAAAAAGTAGGTCAAGGTTTGCCATTGTGGCTGCCTAAAGGTGCCGCATTGCGTGATCGACTAGAGCAATTCTTAAAAAAAGCACAGAAGAAAGCAGGTTACGAACAAGTGGTGACTCCTCATATTGGACAGAAGGAATTGTATGTTACTTCTGGACATTATGCTAAATATGGAGCCGATAGTTTTCAGCCGATAAATACTCCTAACGAAGGTGAAGAGTTTTTATTAAAACCTATGAACTGTCCTCATCACTGTGAAATATACAATGTGAGACCTTGGTCCTACAAAGATTTACCAAAGCGTTATGCAGAATTTGGAACTGTATATCGATATGAACAAAGTGGCGAATTGCATGGATTGACTCGTGTACGTGGATTTACTCAAGATGACGCTCATATTTTTTGTACTCCCGATCAATTGGATCAGGAATTCAAAAACGTAATTGATTTAGTATTGTATGTTTTTGGATCATTAGGTTTCGAAAACTTTACTGCTCAGATTTCCTTACGTGATAATGAAAATAGAGAAAAATACATTGGTTCTGATGAAAACTGGGAGAAAGCTGAAAATGCCATCATTAATGCTGCTGCTGATAAAGGATTGAAAACAGTTGTTGCTTATGGCGAAGCTGCTTTTTATGGTCCAAAATTAGACTTCATGGTAAAAGATGCGCTAGGAAGACAATGGCAATTAGGAACTATTCAGGTGGATTATAATTTACCAGAACGTTTTGAATTGACATACAAAGGTTCAGACGATCAATTGCACACACCAGTTATGATTCATAGAGCGCCATTTGGATCTATGGAACGATTTATCGCTATATTAATTGAACACACAGCAGGAAAATTCCCACTCTGGTTGATACCAGAACAGGCTATAATATTGTGTTTGAGTGAGAAATATGAAATATATGCGAAAAAAGTTTTGAATCTGCTAGAAAATCACGAAATTCGCGCCCTGATTGACAACAGAAATGAGTCAATTGGTAGAAAAATTAGAGATGCAGAAATGCAAAAAACCCCGTTTATGTTGATTGTAGGCGAGGAAGAAGAGAAAAACGGAACCATATCCATACGTCGTCACGGACAAGAAGGAAAAGGGAATGTTAGCGTTACAATTGAAGAGTTTGCCACAATTGTTAATGAAGAAATAGGCAAAACACTAAAAACATTTACAGTTTAACTTAAATTATAAAGCCATAGCAATAAGAAGCAATAGAGGTTATCAACCTCGAGTAGAAAAAAAGGATGCCCACAGAATAAACAACCTTATCCGTGGAGTACAAGAAGTAAGGCTTGTGGGTGAAAATATTGAGCCGGGAGTTTTTAAACTTTCCGAAGCACTAAGATTAGCTGACGAATTCGAATTGGATTTGGTAGAAATTTCACCAAATGCTGAGCCACCAGTTTGTAAAATAATGGACTATAAAAAGTTCGTTTACATGCAAAAGAAACGCGAAAAAGAATTAAAAGCTAAATCTACTCAAATTACAGTAAAAGAGATCCGTTTTGGACCTCAGACTGATGAGCATGATTACGAATTCAAAAGAAAAAATGCTGAGAAATTCCTAAAAGAAGGTTCAAAATTAAAAGCTTTTGTTTTCTTTAAAGGTCGTTCTATCATTTATAAAGATCAAGGTCAAATCTTATTATTGAGATTAGCAACTGATTTGGAAGAATTTGGAAAAGTAGAAGCTATGCCAGTTCTTGAAGGAAAGAGAATGATTATGTTTATTGCTCCGAAAAAGAAGAAATAAATTTGTCATAAAGTCTAAAGTCATAAAGTCCAAAGTCAGTTGCTGACCTGAAGACATTTGACTTTTAAACTTTAGGACTGAAAGATAAGTAAGTAAGAATAAATTAAAACACTAGGAAAAAATGCCTAAAATGAAAACCAAATCTAGCGCCAAGAAACGTTTTAAAGTTACTGGTTCTGGAAAAATTAAGAGAAAACATGCTTTCAAAAGTCATATCTTGACCAAGAAATCTAAGAAACGTAAATTAGCTTTGACACACTCAGCGTTAGTTCACAAAACCGATATGAAAAGTATCAAACAACAATTAAGAATCATCTAATAAGCCACTAGTAAAAAGCCAATAGCCATTAGTTTTAAAACTTTTGCCTAATGCCTAATAACTATTGCCTAGATTTCTTTAGGTTAAAACAATTTAAAATAACCTTGGAGTGGGCCATTAAGTACTTTCGATTAAATTCAAGTCGCCTTATTACAAAAAAACATAAAAATTATGCCAAGATCAGTAAATTCAGTTGCTAAAAGAGCAAGAAGAAAAAAGATAATGAAGCAAGCCAAAGGATTCTTTGGTCGTCGTAAAAACGTTTGGACAGTTGCAAAAAATGCGGTTGAGAAAGCAATGTGCTATGCTTACCGTGATAGAAAAGTGAACAAAAGAAATTTCCGTTCTTTATGGATTCAACGTATCAACGCTGGAGCTCGTTTAGAAGGAATGTCTTATTCAGAACTAATGGGAAAAATCAAAAAGAACAATATCGAATTGAACCGTAAAGTTCTTGCAGATTTGGCTATGAATCACCCAGTAGCTTTCAAAGCAATACTTAATAAAGTAAAATAAACGTTTTATCAACTCAATTTAAGATTACTTACTTATACAGAAACCCAGTCGAAAGATTGGGTTTTTTTTTATATTTCATTTTCTAAAATCAAATGTAAAGGACTACTCCTTATTATGAATGTATTTTTCATAAATATATTTTGTGATTGGTTTTAAAGTTTTACCAGTTTCAGGATGTAATCCAGGTTGATTGAAATAGTCCAACTTCTTTGCATCTACAGCCTTTCCGTACCAGACTAATGGTTTATTATAATTTCCATCTTTAAAAAATTTGGTTGTATTGCAAATGGATAGTTTTTTAAAATCATCCAATAAAGACTTTTTAAAAGGAATAATTTTTTCTTTTAAAAGTATAAATAAATTTTAAATTTCTGTATTTTCGGGAAATGGTTCGAAGCAAATTTCATTTCCCGATTTACATTTTAATACTCGTATTTTTTCATGTGTTACAATCATGTGAAAATAAGCCTATAACAACAATCTCAAAAAACAATGATGTAAAAAAAATAGATTTTTTTCTGGACCTTGGTGATGCGTTTTTTGAAAAAACTATAAATGACAGTGCCTACTATTATTACAATGAAGCAAAATCACTTTGCGACACAAAAACCGACACTACCAGGATCATATATTCTTTGACTAAAATGTCTGAAATCCAACAAAATCAAGGAGATTATTCTGGAAGTGAGGCTACAGCTATAGAAGCCCTCCCCTATTTAAATAACACAATAGATCCAGCTTACGAATGCTCCTTATACAACTTACTTGGGATAGTTAATGTAAAACTGTTCGAATATGACAATGCAATTGAATATTATACCAATGGATTAAAATTAAAGATAGATGATGTTCGAAAATTAAAATTAAAACATAATATTGCTGTAGCCTATATGGCAAAGGACGATTACAACAGAGCAATACAAATTTTACTTCCATTGACTTTGAAAAAGGAAGTTATAAATGAACCTGCATCATTTGCAAAAGCAGTTGATAATTTGGGTTTTTCTTACTTTAAAGTAGGCAGCCCTTTAGCACTTGCTTATTTGAAACAAGCCCTAAAAATAAAAAAACAAAAGAAGGATGATAATGGTATAGTTACAAGCTATATTCACCTTACTAATTTTTATAATCAAACCAACCAAAAATTGGCATTTGATTTTGCACAAAAGGCATACGAAAAAGCAACTAAAGTTAATTCAGTTGATAAACGCTTAGAATCGTTAGCTTTATTAATCCAAAATGGTACTGGAAATCAAACCAAAACCTATTCCGAGAAATACGTCTTCATAAATGATAGTATAACAAAGGTGAGACAAAAAGCCAAAAATCAGTTTGCTAAAATAAAATACGATTCCAAAAAAGATAAAGAAGAAAACCTGGTACTTAAAACTCAAAAAGCAGAAGCAGCACTTGAATTGGAATTACAAAAAAACCGTAATTTGATTTTACTTTTTATAACATTAATTGGCGTTTTGACTACCGTTTTTCTATATTATTTTTGGAAATCAAAAAACAAAAAGGAAAAATTACAAACAGTATATGACACCGAAACCCGTATTTCGAAACGCTTACATGACGAGCTAGCAAACGATGTGTACAATACTATGACATTTGCAGAGACACAAGATCTGAGTATGACTGACAAAAAGGAACACTTCTTAAACCAAATCGAAACTATTTATAACCGAACACGAAACATTTCGTTAGAAAACAGTGAAATTGATACTGGCATACACTTTAAAGAAAATTTATTAATGCTAATTTCTAGCTTCAATAATGAAAAAACCAATATAATAATTAAAAATCAAGAAGTTATCAATTGGAATACTCTTGAAAAATTAACAAAAATAACCATCTACCGCATTGTACAAGAATTATTGGTTAATATGAAAAAGCACAGCCAATGCAGTCTTGCCGTTTTTAGTTTTGAATCTAAAGGAAAAAAATACGAAATCAAGTATTCAGACAATGGAGTTGGTAGCCCAAAAACGTTAAAATTCAAAAATGGTTTGCAAAATGTGGGAAACCGCATAAAAACTATAAATGGAACATTTACTTTTGACAATGAAACTCAGAAAGGGTTCAAAGCCAAAATTATTTTTCCACACTAGAAATTTTAAATTATGTTTTCAAAAGTACTCCTTGCAGAAGATATCGACAGCATAAATATAGCTGTGGTAAATACACTAGACGAATTGAATATTATTGAAAAAGACAGTGTGAAGTATTGTGATGATGCGCTATTAAAAATAAAAAAGGCCTTACAAGATGAGAAACCTTATCAATTATTGTTAACCGATTTATCCTTTAAGGAAGATTTTAGGCAAAATACGCTCAATTCAGGTGAAGAATTAATCATTGCAATCAAACAATTACAACCAACCATAAAAGTAATTGTATTATCTGTAGAAGAAAAAACCTATCGCATAAAATCACTTTTTGAACATTTACATATTGATGCTTTTGTATTAAAAGGCCGAAACAGTATGCCCGAACTCAAAAAAGCCATTCAACATGTTTTTGATGGAAACACGAATTACATTGCTCCTAATTTATCTTTTATCTTAAAAGACAAAATGATACACGAAATAGACAATTACGACATCCAACTTATCGAGCAACTTTCCTATGGAATTGCCCAAGAAAAAATGGATATCAAGTTTAAAGAATTAGGTGTAGAACCTAATAGTAAATCCACCATCGAAAAACGAATAGGCAAACTCAAAGACTATTTCAAAGCCAACAATACCGTACACCTCATAGCAATTGCTAAAGATTTAGGACTCATATAAATCTTTTTTTATGTTTTATTTTGGCATGACCCTTCAGGTTACTTCGTCATTCTTCCTCGCACCTTCGGGTCGGGCTTTACGCTCCCGCTTTTCTTTATTTGGCAAAAAAAACGCCATATAAAGAAAGAGCTTCACTTCAATCCCTCATGCAACAACAAAGGAAAATTACAACTTAAAATCAAGTGAATCATAGAAATTAGTATTCATTTTTGAATTATAAATCATTTTTACGGTTTCCCGTAAGGAACATTATTTAATTGAAATTACATTTGGAAAAACTAAAAAACAATGAACCGCTACACTGTCAACGACCATAACATCATTTCTATAGGATATGATGAGATCAAAAATGTTCTCGAAATTGAATTTAAATTGCAAGCAATACATCAGTATTTTAATGTTTCCTTGGATGAATTTATAGCATTAATGAAAGCACCAAAAAAAGAAACTCATTATTTCAATTTCGTGTATTGCCAGTATCTATTTGATGTAGTTTAATTATTACACCTCTTTACGGTTTCCCGTAAGGAATTGATTTTCACAATTTTTAGGTTTGGAGAATTATTAATTTAAAAAAAGAAATTATAAAAAAATGGCTCTAGTATTTACTTTATTCTTATTCTTTATGGGAAGTCCTATTGATGCCTATAGTGGACATTATAAAAACGGTAAAGGAAGTTCTCATAAGGGAGGAAAGCACAAAAATTCAAGTACTAATAACCATTATAAAAAAATAAAGTCATGAAATATTATGTAAACAAAAATGCACAAACCAATGGAGATCGTGAAGTACATACAGAATTTTGTGGGTATATACCAAAAGTTGAAAATCGAAAATATCTAGGAGAATTTTCAAATTGCAAAGATGCAGTTTCAGAAGCAAAGAAAACATATCCACAATCCAATGGCTGTAAAACTTGCTCAAATTCATGTCATACAAGCTAACTAATCATGAGATTCAGATATTCAAAAAGAATTAATTTGGGAGGTGGTTTAGGATTAAATATTAGTGAAACTGGTATTTCTACAAGCCTAAGAACTAAGGCAGAATCAATTAGCAACAACGGTTTATCAGTTAGAAACAGGTGTTTCTGGTGTGTCGTACAGAAAACCATTTAAGTCATCAAAATCAAGAGGGTGTCTCTTAACGCTAGCTATTTATTTGAGTTTGGGCTTTACAATTTGACAATGTCTTTTTCAACACTTCAAAAATACAATTGATACATTCGGGAATTATTGCTTTTCATAAAAGCTTTGAATCCCTAGAAGAAGCTAGAAAAATATCAGATCACATTCCTATTTGGTTTAAATTTTCTTTAAAATAACTCATTAAATCACTCTCAAAAAAGAGAAAAACTACGTTTTCATTTTCTTTTTCCTGGCTGCAGGGAATAAAACATTGTTCAATATTAATCGATACCCCGGAGAGTTTGGATGCAAATCAAGAACTGTAGCGGGGTCCCCTACTCTATGTTGGTAATCTTCAGGATCATGTCCTCCAAAAAAAGTAAACATTCCCTTTCCTTTTTCACCGTGAATGTACCGGGCTTCACCGTTAAGTTCACAGGTCCCCATAACAAGTACATTCGATTTAATAAGGGTTTGATCATAGGATGTAGTTTGCCCCATAAATCCCTTTATCAATTGGGTGTGATTTTGACACAACATGCTAGGAATAGGATCCCATTTTGCCGAAAACTCCATCAAAGTAAAATAATCTTTCTCCATTGGAATTCTTCTTTTTTCAGTCATATCAATATCTGAAAATTCATAGTGTTCTGGTTTCCGATCTAATATAAAATCTTTAAATGCGAAAGTATTACCATAATTTATTTTGGTTTGATAATTAGCATCACTGGCATCACCGTCAAACATGGGTTCACAAATATCGACACCATCAGCCGCTAAAGCAATATCAAAACTATCGGTTGCAGAGCACATGGCAAACATAAACCCACCACCAATTACGAAATCCCTTATTTTTTTAGCTACAGCCAATTTTTCTTCCGAAACTTTTTTATAACCCAATTTCGATGCCAAATTTTCAGCCTCTTTTTTCTGGTCAATGTACCAAAGTGAATTTTTATTGGATCCATAAAATTTCCCGTATTGCCCCGTAAAATCCTCATGATGCAAATGCAACCAATCATAAAGTATCAATTGATCACTTAAAACTTCTTCGTCATATATAGGCGTAAAAGGAATTTCGGCATAGGTCAAAACAAGCGTTACGGCATCATCCCAAGGCTGTTTCCCTTTTGGTGTATAAACAGCAATTTTAGGCGCTTTTTCTAGAACAACTGCTTCCATATTTTGGGAAGGACTGGCTATTAATTCTAGAATCTGATTCGTTTCAGTATCACTTAACACTTCAAAACTCACCCCTCGAATCTGACATTCTTTTCTGATTTCTGGTGCATCTGGAAATAAAAAAGAACCACCTCTATAATTGAGTAACCAGCTGGATTTGTATTTTTTTTCGATGCACCAATAGGTAATTCCATAGGCTTTTAAATGATTTTGTTGCGTAGTTTCATCCATTGGCAACAAGATAAAAGAAGCCTTTGCTGTAAAAGAAAAAAGGATTAATAGGATAAAGAATATCTTTTTTGAAATCATTTTAAAAATTTTATATCTCAAAGATACTTGTTTTATTTTTTTAAAAAGACAAAAAAAAAATTCGCTCATAAAGCGAATTTTAATTTATTTTCTAAAATGGCATATCATCATCTTCTTCTTCCTCATTCAAATTACTACCAAAGGCTTCATTTGGAGATGGAAGGTTTTTGGATTGAAAAGGGTTATCATCATGATTCATTTTTGATGGTAAGTCATCATAACTTCCGCTAAAATCTTCAAGGTTATCAAATTTACCCAGATTTCCTATAAACTTTAAGCGAACGTTTTCAAGCGAACCATTTCTATGTTTGGCAATCATAAATTCAGCTTGACCAGCCGAAGGTGATTGTTCATCATCATCCCATTCTTCAATTTTATAATATTCTGGACGGTAAATAAACGATACAATATCGGCATCTTGCTCAATTGCACCCGATTCACGAAGGTCAGAAAGTAATGGTCTTTTACTTGAACCCCTAGTTTCCACTGCACGAGACAACTGAGATAAGGCAATTACTGGAACTGCTAGCTCCTTGGCCAATGCTTTTAAATTTCGAGAAATTGTCGAAATTTCTTGTTCCCTATTACCTCCTCCTTTTCCATTTCCACCGGCAGTCATCAACTGCAAATAATCGACAATAATGATTTTAATACCATGTTGGGATACCAAACGTCTTGCTTTTGCTCTTAAATCAAAAATAGAAAGCGATGGAGAATCATCAATAAAAAGGGGTGCTTTTTCTAAATTTTTAACCTTTACACTTAATTGTTCCCATTCGTGTTTTTCTAATTTTCCTGTTCTCAATTTTTCAGATGACAAACCTGTTTCAGAAGAAATTAACCTGGTAATCAACTGAACTGAGGACATCTCTAATGAAAACAATGCCACTGCATGTCCATAATCGATGGCAATATTACGAGCCATTGAAAGTACAAATGCAGTTTTACCCATACCTGGACGAGCAGCAATAATAATTAAATCACTAGGTTGCCAACCAGAAGTAATGGCGTCCAGTTTTGTGAAACCAGTTTCTACCCCACTTAATCCTTTTTGATTGGCTATTTCTTCAATTCGTTTTTTAGCTTGTAAAACCAAACTCTGCGCTGTTTCAGAACTCCGTTTTATATTTCCTTGGGTAACTTCATATAATTTAGACTCTGCTTTATCTAATAAATCAAAAACATCTGTAGTTTCATCATAGGATTCTTCGATAATATCCGAAGAAATACGAATTAAGCTTCGCTGAATAAATTTTTGAAGAATAATTCTAGAGTGAAATTCAATATGTGCAGATGAAGATATTTTTTGCGTAAGCTGAATTAAATAAAAATCGCCACCAGCCAAGTCTAACTTTGCATTTTTACGCAACTGAGCAGAAACTGTTAATAAGTCAATAGGCTGCGTTTCTGTGAATAACTGTACAATTGCTTCAAAAATATGTTTGTGTGCCTCTTTATAAAAAGCATCTGGTTGTAAAATATCAATTACCTCATCAACACCTTTCTTATCAATCATCATTGCTCCAAGCACAGCCTCCTCTAAATCTATTACCTGAGGCGGGAGTTTCCCTTTTTCAAGGTTGATGATAGTTGTTCTATCAGCTTTAGCAGGGTTATAATTTTTGACATTTTCCATGAAGCGAAATTAAGTAAAAATTAAAAAATATTACTATAGAGTTATTAGAAAGATTTGTTCATAAACAATCATTTTTTGTTAATAACCATAAAAAAATCCGAAACTGTAAGGCTTCGGATTTTATATAAAATTACAAGGTATTACTCTTTAAATTCACCCATATTACAGTATTTATCCATTCTTTGAGCTATTAATTCGTCTGTTGATAAGTCTTTCAATTCATTGAATCCTTTCAAAATATATTGCTTAACTGTTTTAAAAGCAGTTTCTCTATCATAGTGAGCTCCACCAAGTGGTTCAGGAATAATATCATCAACTAATTTTTGATTTTTCATATCAGTTGAAGTCAATTTCAACGCTTCTGCAGCTTGCTCTTTGTAATCCCAGCTTTTCCACAAAATAGAGGAACATGATTCTGGAGAAATAACTGAATACCACGTGTTTTCCATCATATAAACACGATCTCCAACTCCTATACCCAATGCGCCACCAGAGGCACCTTCTCCAACAATAACCACAATTATAGGCACTGTTAATCGCACCATTTCGATGATATTTCTAGCAATGGCTTCTCCTTGTCCGCGTTCTTCCGCTTCAATTCCAGGAAAAGCTCCAGGAGTATCAATAAAAGAAACTACAGGAATACCAAATTTCTCTGCCATTTTCATTAATCGCAAAGCTTTACGATAGCCTTCTGGATTTGCCATTCCAAAATTACGATATTGACGAGTTTTGGTATTAAATCCTTTTTGTTGACCAATAATCATAAAGGATTGTCCTCCAATTTTTCCTAAACCACCTATCATTGCTTTGTCATCTTTAAAACCTCTATCACCGTGAAGTTCTAGAAAAGTTTCGCCACAAAGCGCTCTTACGTGATCTAAAGTGTAGGGTCTACTGGGGTGTCTTGATAATTGAACACGTTGCCAAGCAGTAAGATTTTTATAAATATTTTTTTTAGTTTCTTCGAGTTTCTTGTTGATTTTTTTACAAGTAGTTGTCACATCAACCTCCGATTCCTCTCCAATAGTAAGACACTTTTCTAACTGGTCTTCTAATTCTTTTATTGGAAGTTCAAAATCTAAATATTCCATATTATGTATATTTTTTGTTTTAATTCGAACTGCAAATATAAAATTTAAAATTATCAAAACATTACTTTTCTTATTCAAATGCAAATAAATTGATAGAAAAACACTCTTAAATTTATTATTATTTAGGTTTAAAATAGTGTTTTATGATACCATTTAAGATAACTGTAGCTACAATTATTATAGCTCCAATATAGAACTCAAAACTCATTTTCTCTTTCTCGCCTATGATGAAATATGCCAAAATAATTCCATAAACAGGTTCTAAACTAGTGGTAAGCATCACTGTATAAGGAGAGAGTTGTTGCATTATTTTTACTGATGCAGTAAAAGCGTAAGCCGTACAGATGGAAGCGAGAATTAGAATTAAAATCCAATCATTTGATGTCAAAACAAAAAAATCAGGAGTAAATTTATTATCGAATAAAAAATAGATGGATATAAAGAAAACGCCCGAAATAAATTCATAAAAAGTGATAACTGCCGAATCATTTTTTACAATTAACTTTCCATTCATCAGTGTAAATAAAACACCAATAATCACTGAAATTAAAGCATAAATCATTCCTTCAAAATAATTAATTTCAACCTTTAATATTAAAGATAAAGAAGCAATAATGACAAGCCCAAAAAACACTTCATACCAAAGTACTTTTCTTCCGTAAAAAAGAGGTTCCAATAATGAGGCGAAAAATGCTCCCAATGAAAAAATTGCTAACGTGATAGACACATTAGATAAATGAATGGCTTTGAAAAAAAATATCCAATGAACCGCAATTAATAGTCCCACAAAAATTAATTTCAGAAACTCTTTTGTCGGAATTATAAAGGATTTCTTTTTGAAAAGGATATAAAGAAATAAAAAACCACTAGCAAAAAGCATGCGATACCAAACTAAAGAATCGGCATTAATTGAAATTAAGGCACCCAATATTGCTGTGAATCCCCAAATAAATACAATTAAATGAAGATTTAAATAACTACTTAATTTACCGTTTAGCATTTCGTAATAAAAATATTGCTAAAATTCCAAATATGAAATTAGGAAACCAAACTGCTATAATAGGGGGAAAAGTAGATTTCTCAGCTAAAGTTCCAAATATTTTATCAAAAAACACAAACGAAAAAGCAATTGCAATTCCTATTGCTAAATTCATCCCCATTCCTCCTCTACGTTTCATAGAAGAAACAGCAACAGCAATAATTGTCAGAATAAATGCGGAGACTGGAATACTGTATTTTTTATACAATACCACTAGATATATGTTAATATTAGAAGAACCTCTACCTCGCTCCTTCTCTATAAACCGGTTTAATTTTCCTAAATCTAAGGTTTCGGCAATATATATAACAGGGGTTAAATCTTCTAAGTCAAAACTAAACTTGGCATTTCTTTGATCCGCTTTTTCTATTTTATCTCCAAACTCCCCTACTGTTCTTTTAACAAAATCATACAAGGTATAGTTCTTAGTTTTAGGGTTCCATTGGATTCTTCTAGCCGAAATTTTATATTGTAATTTGTTTTTATTAAATCTCTCGTAACTAAAATTATAAGCCGTTTTAGTTTCTGCATTGAAACTATTTACATAAATAAACTCATTTTTGGCAATTTGACGAAAAACATCCGTAGCATCACCTCGCATCACCTGTTTACCATCACCTCTAAGATATGTATATCTAAAATTATTAAATCCTTCACTGGCTTTTGGCACAATAAAAAAACCCATTAATAATATAAAAACAGATACGATGGAAGCACCAATAATAAAAGGCCTTAAGAATCTTGTGAAAGAAATCCCTGAACTCAAAATAGCTATAATCTCTGTGTCGTTTGCTAGTTTTGATGTAAACCAAATCACAGATAAAAATAGAAATATAGGAAATAGAAGATTGGTAAAGTAAATTGTGAAATTGAAATAATAGACCAAAATTTCCATAATTGGAACTTTGTTTTCTATCATTTTATTGATCTTTTCAGATACGTCTATTACAATGCCAATAGGCGCAAACAAAAGTAACATAACCGAGAAAGTCGATAAATATTTCTTTAATATGTATTTGTCTAATATTGTTAACATATTTTATTTATGAGTTATGAATTATGAATTATAAACTACAAGCTAACTCATAATTCATAATTCATAACTCATAATTATTTTAAAGTCTTTGGCTCATATTGCGAACCATCATGTCTTTCCAAGTTCTAAAATCTCCTGCTAAGATATGTTTTCTTGCTTCACGAACCAACCACATATAAAACCCAAGATTATGTATCGTAGCGATTTGTTTTCCAAGGTATTCATTGGCGGCAAACAAGTGACGCAAATAGGCTTTTGTATATTCTGTATCTACAAAAGTGTGTCCCATTTCATCAACTGGAGAAAAATCATCTTCCCACTTTTTGTTTTTAATATTAATCGTTCCATGCGCTGTAAACAACATTCCGTTTCTCGCATTTCGCGTTGGCATCACACAGTCGAACATGTCAATTCCTAAAGCAATATTCTCTAGAATATTAATTGGAGTTCCAACACCCATCAAGTAGCGAGGTTTGTCTTCAGGAAGGATTTCACAAACCACCTCAGTCATCGCGTACATTTCCTCAGCGGGTTCCCCTACCGAAAGTCCGCCAATAGCGTTTCCTTGTTGATTTGAATTGGCAATATATTCCGCTGATTGTTGACGTAAATCTTTATACGTACTTCCTTGAATAATTGGAAAGAAAGTTTGATCGTACCCATATTTTGTTGGCACTTTTTCTAAATGATTGATGCATCGATCCAACCAACGGTGGGTCATGTGCATTGACCGTTGAGCGTATCTATAATCACAAGGATATGGTGTACACTCGTCGAATGCCATAATAATATCGGCCCCAATTGTCCGTTGAATTTCCATCACATTTTCGGGTGTGAAAAAATGATACGAACCATCAATGTGTGATTTGAATTTTACGCCTTCTTCTTTGATTTTTCTATTGGCCGAAAGCGAATACACTTGATAGCCACCAGAATCGGTCAAGATATTACGATCCCAGTTCATGAATTTATGCAACCCACCTGCTTTTTCCAATATTTCAGTTTGCGGACGTAAGTACAAATGATAGGTATTCCCAAGGATAATATCGGGGTTTATATCGTCTTTCAATTCCCGCTGATGCACCCCTTTTACTGAAGCTACTGTACCAACAGGCATAAAAATTGGGGTTTCAATCACACCATGATCAGTGGTAATACTTCCAGCTCTAGCTTTAGTATGTGGATCTTTTTGTAATAAATCAAATTGCATAAGGACTTTTTTCAGTGCGCAAAGATAATTTATTTAAGATTTAAGAATTAGGAATTGAGGTTTTATTTAGAATACATTTCAAAATAAAAAAAGCGACCCTTTTGAGGCCGCTTTGAATGTTTTCACAACGGAATAATCCTTATTGTGAATTGCTCAAAATTGTAGTACAATGATACAATAAAAGTTTTAATGTTCGAATGTGGTTTTTCATAAAAAAGGTAATTTTTTTATTGTTAAATTTAGAGATTAATTTACAGTCCGTGAAAAATTATCATAAAATACAGTTATAAAATGAAGAAAATATTAGGATTGGATTTGGGGACAACATCAATAGGTTGGTCATTTATAAACGAATCAGAAAGCGAAAATGAAACTTCATCCATTATAAATACAGGGGTTCGTATTGTTCCGCTTAGTACAGATGAAGAAGCTGATTTCAAAAAAGGCAATACAATCTCAATAAATGCTGATAGAACATTAAAACGAGGAGCAAGAAGAGGTTTACAGCGTTTTAAACAAAGAAGAAATGCTTTATTAGAAACTTTTAGCAAAATAAAATTCATTCCTCGTGATTTTATTTATGCCGAAACTGGAAAAGAAACTACTTTTTCTTCATATCAATTAAGAGCCAAAGCAGCTGTTGAAGCCGTTACAAAAGAAGAATTGGTTCAGGTTTTATTGATGTTGAACAAAAAACGAGGTTATAAAAGCAGTCGAAAAGCCAAAACTGCCGAAGAAGGAGAAGCAATTGACGGAATGAAAATTGCCAAAGAAATTTTTGAAAATAATTTAACACCTGGTCAATGGGTTTTTAATTCTTTATCAAATGGAGGCAAATATATCCCCGACTTTTATCGTTCTGATTTACAGAAAGAAATGGAAAAAATTGTTTATTATCAAAATCCATTTCACTCAGAACAAATGAACAATAAATTACTTGAAGATATTCAAGGAAAATCGAGAACACAAACTTCTCAACATTTTACTAAAACTCTAAAAATAGAACTTGCAGAAAACAAAGGAACTAGGGAAGAAACCAAACTGCAACATTACAAGTGGAGAGATGAAGCTTTGACAAACGAACTAGATTTGAAAGTTTTGGCCCTTATTCTTACTGAAATCAACAATCAAATTAATCAATCCAGCGGTTACCTTGGAGCTATTAGCGACCGAAGTAAGGAATTGTACTTCAATCAAGAAACGGTTGGTCAATTTCAGTACAAACAACTTCAAAAAAATGTACATTCAAAACTAAAAAATCAAGTTTTTTATCGTCGAGATTATTTAGATGAGTTTGAAAACATTTGGGAAACACAGACACGATTTCATCCTGAATTAAATGACAAACTCAAATCAGAAGTTCGAGATATTACGATTTTCTACCAACGAAAACTTAAATCTCAAAAGCATTTAGTAAGTTTTTGTGAATTTGAAAAAGGACATAAAGCCATTCCAAAATCGTCTCCTTTATTTCAAGAATTTAGAATTTGGCAGAATTTGAACAATGTTGTTGTTAAAAATGAAATTACAAAAGAACCGTTCCTTTTAGACGAAGATTTAAAAAAACTTATTACTCAAGAATTATTGTTTAAAGATAGTATGACTGACTCACAATTACTCAATTTTTGTGGACTTAAAAAAGCAGAATACTCGGTTAATTTCAAAAAAATTGAAGGCAATAGAACCAATACCGAAATTTACAAAGCATTTGAGAAAATTTTAGTTTTAGAAGGTAATGATGAATTAGATATTTCAAAATTAGATGCAATTGATATTAAAACAACAATAAAATCAGTCTTTTCGGATTTAGAAATTAATACCAAATTATTGAATTTTGATACAACAATTCAAGGCAATGATTTCGACAAACAGCCCTATTATCAATTATGGCATTTGCTATATTCGTCGGAGGAAGACGAACCCTTGAAAAAAACTTTAATGACAAAATTTGGTTTTAAAGACAATCATATTCCATTTCTTTTGAATGTAAAACTGCAAGCAGATTACGGAAGTTTGAGTGCTAAAGCCATAAAAAAAATATTGCCACATTTGATGGACGGACATATTTATGACAAAGCCTGTTTATTAGTCGGCTACAACCATTCATCATCATTAACGACAGAACAAAATAATGAAAGAATTCTAAAAAACACTCTTGAATTACTCAAGAAAAACAGTTTGAGAAATCCTGTGGTAGAGAAAATCCTAAATCAGATGATTAATGTGATTAATGCTATTATTGCTGACTCAACAATGGGGAAACCTGATGAAATTCGTGTAGAATTGGCTCGTGAGTTGAAAAACAACAACGAACAGCGCAGCGAAATGACAAAAGAAATCAACAAAAGTACCGCTGAACACGAACAAATTAGAAAATTATTACACACCGAATTTGGAATCCATCGGGTAACTCGAAACGATATTATTCGTTATAAACTTTGGAAAGAGTCAGATGGAATTTCGCTTTATACAGGGAAACCAATCGAACCATCAAAGCTGTTTTCTAAAGAGTATGATATTGAACATATTATTCCAAAATCACGTTTGTTTGACGATAGTTTTTCTAATAAAACAATTTGTGAACGCCAATTAAATATTGATAAAAGTAACAAAACTGCCTATTCATTTTTAAAAGAAAAATTAACTCCCGAAGAATTTGACCAATTCGAAAAAAGGGTTCGAGGGCTTTTTGGAAAAGTCAGTAGAACCAAGCAAAATAAGCTTTTGATGGCTGACAGCGATATTCCAGAAGATTTTATTGCCCGTCAATTACGAGAAACACAATACATTGCAAAAAAAGCGAAAGAAATTTTGTTGGAGGTCTCCAGAAATGTAACTACAACAATTGGAAGTGTAACCGACAAACTTCGTGAAGATTGGGAATTAGTTGATGTGATGAAAGAACTTAATTGGGACAAATACCATAAATTAGGGTTAACCAAAGAGGAAGAAGGCAAAAATGGAGAACGTTTATATAAAATTCTGGATTGGACAAAACGAAATGACCATCGCCACCACGCTATGGACGCAATAACAGTTGCATTCACTAAACCTGCTTATATTCAGTATTTGAATAATTTGAATGCAAAAACGCAAGGAGAGAAAAAAGCCGGAGCGATTTACGGAATAGAAACCAAATATTTAGAGCGAGATAAAAATAACAAACTACGTTTTAAATCTCCAATGAAAAACTTTAGAGAAGAAGCCAAAAAGCAACTTGAAAACATTTTGATTTCTTATAAAGCCAAAAACAAAGTCGTTACCAAAAACAAGAATATTACTAAAAAA
The DNA here is from genome assembly GCF_004349355.1 of Flavobacterium cellulosilyticum. Taxonomy (GTDB): domain Bacteria; phylum Bacteroidota; class Bacteroidia; order Flavobacteriales; family Flavobacteriaceae; genus Flavobacterium; species Flavobacterium cellulosilyticum. Next base: position 19,317 of record NZ_SMFK01000011.1, read on the forward strand.
AGTGGTGGTACAAATCAAAAAATTCAACTTACACCTCGTGGGCAATTACATAAAGAAACCGTTTACGGAAAACTGCAACGTTATGAGACTAAAGAAGAAAGCGTAAACGCTAAATTTACTAAAGAATACATCGCTAAAGTTGCCAAAAAAGAATATCGAGAAGCACTTTTGAAACGATTGCAACAAAATAACAATGATTCTAAAAAAGCATTTACAGGTAAAAATGCTTTAAACAAAATACCAATTTACATTAGTTTGAAAGATAATATTGTAGTACCTGAAAAGGTAAAAATAGTATGGTTAGAGGACAATTATACAATACGAAAAGACATTACACCTGATAATTTCAAAGACATAAAAAGCACAGCTAAAGTAATGGATTCGGGTTTGAAAACTATTTTAGAAAACCGTTTAGCAGAATTTGGTGGCGATGCTAAAAAAGCTTTCGTGAATTTAGACGAAAATCCAATTTGGCAAAACAAAGAAAAAGGAATTGCGATAAAACGAGTAACTATAAGTGGTGTGAGCAATGCGCAAGCCTTGCATACCAAGAAAGATCATTTAGGCAACGAAATTTTAGATGAAAACGAGAACCCAATTCCAGTAGATTTTGTGAGTACAGGAAATAATCATCACGTGGCTATTTACAAAGACGAAAAAGGCAATCTACAAGAAGAAGTAGTTTCATTTTATGATGCTGTTGTTCGTATAAATTTAGGGTTATCCGTTATCAACAAAAATCACAAAAAAGGTTGGGAGTTCCTATTCTCTATGAAGCAAAATGAGTTTTTTATATTTCCGTCAGAGAGTTTCAATCCACACGAAATGGATTTATTAAACTCTAGTAATTATCATTTGATAAGTCCTAATATTTTTAGAGTGCAGAAGTTTGGGTCCCTTCTTTCAGGTTTTTGGTTTAGACATCATTTAGAAACTCAAATTGAAACACCAAAAGAATTAAAAGGTATTACTTTTAAAGTAATTCAAAGCGCTAATAATTTAAAAGATATAATAAAAGTCCGTATCAATCATTTAGGTCAAATTGTTCAACTTGGAGAATATTAATTATGATAAAACGCACCCTTTTCTTCGACAATCCCGCTTATTTGAGCACCAAAAAAGAGCAAATTATAATCTATTATCCAGCTAAATTCAATAGGATTGGGCTTTAGCCCATTCGACAAAAATAGAAATATATAAAATGGCTATAGCCAAAATATTTCGGCTAAAGCCAATATTCAAAATCAATTATTATATCCCTCCAGCTAAAGCTGGAGGCAATTCAAAAACTAAAGCTGGAGGCAATTCAAAAATGAGAACAATATAATAATCAAATTATGTCATACATCAAAACCTATATTCATTTTGTTTGGAGTACAAAAAACAGAATTCCTTTTTTGGACAGCAAAGAATTAAGACAAAAAGTGTGGCGTCATATCAAAGAAAATGCCCAAGAGAAAGTGATTTTTGTAGATCATGTTAATGGATATACCGATCATTGCCATTGTTTGGTTTCTATAGAAGCAGATCAAACCATTCAAAAAGTAACGCAACTCATCAAAGGGGAATCTTCGTTTTGGATTAACAAAAATAAATTGTGTTTAGAGAAATTTGAATGGCAAGATGAATATTTTGCTGTTTCGGTTTCGGAATCTATGCTTGATAAAGTTCGAAATTACATTAAAAATCAAGAAGAACATCATAGCAAACAAACATATCAGGAAGAATATGATGAATTTATTGCTAAATATAAATTTCAAAAAGAATAGTTTTTTGGCTAAAGCCATTTATATTATTATCATTTTTTCCCTCCAGCTAAAGCTAGAGGCAATTCATAAAATGAGGTAATTAATATACAGATGCATTTCAAAAGTTGGAGACTATTAAAATGAATAGGATTGGGCTTTAGCCCAATCATAAATATATAATATATCAAAAGGCTTTAGCCAAAATTTTAATTGAGCATTTTTAAATCCAAAAACGATGATAAAACGTACTCTTTTCTTCGGTAACCCAGCGTATTTAAGCACGAAAAATGAACAAATAGTAATCTCATATCCTGACAAAGAACTAGAAATAAAAACAGTCGCTATTGAAGATATTGGAGTTGTCGTGCTGGAAAATCAACAAATCACAATTACCAATGGTTTACTCGAAAAACTAACTAATAACAATGTGGCATTAATTAATTGTGACCAATTTCATTTACCTATTGGTTTGTTAATGCCTTTGAATGGTCATACAGAACAATCGGAGCGGTTTAAGAACCAAATTAATGCTTCCGTCCCTCTCAAAAAGAATTTGTGGCAACAAACTATTAGCTCCAAAATTATGAACCAAGCAGGATTGCTCAAAGAAAAAGGAATTCCGTGTCGAAAAATGGAACTTTGGGCAAAAGAAGTGACTTCAGGAGATGCTTTAAATCACGAATCGAGAGCCGCTGTTTTTTATTGGCAAAACCTCATCACAGTAGAAAATTTTACTAGAGGACAAAAAGGAATCCCACCAAACAATTTATTGAACTATGGATATGCCATTTTACGAGCCATTACAGCTAGAGCAATTGTTAGTTCTGGGATGTTGCCAACTTTGGGCATTTTTCATCGCAACAAATACAATGCCTATTGCCTTGCGGATGATATTATGGAACCCTATCGTCCCTATGTAGATTTGATAGTATGCCATATTATGGAAACTGAAGATACTTTTGAAGAATTGACGATTGATATCAAAAAACAATTATTGAACATTGCCAGTATTGATGTTTTCATTGATGGAAAAAACAGTCCGTTGATGGTTGCAATGAGTAGAACAACGCATTCCTTACAGGAATGCTTTGAAGGAACAGCAAGGAAAATTTTATACCCTGCATATGTATGACGATAATTACACTCGTTTAAACCAATATAGAAGTTTGTGGATATTAGTATTTTTTGACCTTCCAACCGAAACACGCAAAGAGCGTAAAATTGCTAGTTCGTTTCGCAAGAAATTATTAGACGATGGTTTTTCTATGTTTCAATTTTCGATCTATATGCGATTTTGTGCCAGCCGAGAAAATGCCGAAGTGCACGGAAAAAGAATAAAAAACAATCTTCCCGAACATGGAAAAATTGGTGTGATGCAAATAACCGACAAACAATTTGGGATGATGGAACTTTTTTACGGTAAAAAGCAAGTAGAAACAGACAAACCTTCACAACAATTAGAGTTATTTTAATGGTACAGGATAAGAAAACAGACTAACTCGCTGTATTACACCAAACAAGCACCACTTCTTTTCATTTTCAAAATAAGCTCATAACTGCCAACATATCAAACGATTGAATCGCGGTATGTTGGGAATTATAAGCTAAAATACAATTTTGAAAGCAATTCACAACTCTATAATAAACGGGTATTCCTTTTGGTGTGTTGGGAATTATAAGCTAAAATACAATTTTGAAAGCAATTCACAACAATTCTTGTAACATAGTCGTTTGAAAGAGGTTGGGAATTATAAGCTAAAATACAATTTTGAAAGCAATTCACAACGATACTATGGAAATTCTATTTTTATTCGTTGTTGGGAATTATAAGCTAAAATACAATTTTGAAAGCAATTCACAACACAAGTGTATCAGCAATATCATTAAATGAAGTTGGGAATTATAAGCTAAAATACAATTTTGAAAGCAATTCACAACTATATCAAACAGTTGTGATAATCATAATAAGTTGGGAATTATAAGCTAAAATACAATTTTGAAAGCAATTCACAACTAGGTTCTCCTTGATTTTCAAATTCTACTGGTTGGGAATTATAAGCTAAAATACAATTTTGAAAGCAATTCACAACATAGCTGTAGACTTATCTATAACAATAGATGTTGGGAATTATAAGCTAAAATACAATTTTGAAAGCAATTCACAACAACGGTGTTGTTTCCCAAACAGAAGCATCTGTTGGGAATTATAAGCTAAAATACAATTTTGAAAGCAATTCACAACTTATGTAATAGGTTAATATTTATATTATTTGTTGGGAATTATAAGCTAAAATACAATTTTGAAAGCAATTCACAACATTTGTAATTGATTTTCTTGGTTTATTTTAGTTGGGAATTATAAGCTAAAATACAATTTTGAAAGCAATTCACAACTTCGCTTTCGCATCAGCGTTATCGATTTTGTTGGGAATTATAAGCTAAAATACAATTTTGAAAGCAATTCACAACATATAACCGCCATACAATTCATTAACAGTAGTTGGGAATTATAAGCTAAAATACAATTTTGAAAGCAATTCACAACAGATATGAATATGTACTTGTGCAGCATCAGTTGGGAATTATAAGCTAAAATACAATTTTGAAAGCAATTCACAACTTCTGAGGAGTTGAGGCTACGCAAGCGTTTGTTGGGAATTATAAGCTAAAATACAATTTTGAAAGCAATTCACAACTAGATTTGTGTATATTTGTTGGGCTTAGGTGTTGGGAATTATAAGCTAAAATACAATTTTGAAAGCAATTCACAACACAATAAGTCTAATTATTTTATCAACTTTTGTTGGGAATTATAAGCTAAAATACAATTTTGAAAGCAATTCACAACACTAAACCCACAGTAAGTACAAACGTGTGTGTTGGGAATTATAAGCTAAAATACAATTTTGAAAGCAATTCACAACTCATGCAGGTATTGCCCCATATTTTGGTCAGTTGGGAATTATAAGCTAAAATACAATTTTGAAAGCAATTCACAACTATGGATAAGTAATGTTTTATATTTTTCGTGTTGGGAATTATAAGCTAAAATACAATTTTGAAAGCAATTCACAACTGTCGTTACATTATAATAATCATTTGTCTTGTTGGGAATTATAAGCTAAAATACAATTTTGAAAGCAATTCACAACTCTTCTGTTAAAGTAAAGTATAAGTTTTGAGTTGGGAATTATAAGCTAAAATACAATTTTGAAAGCAATTCACAACTAAGCAACCTATTGACATTGTGTGATGGTGGTTGGGAATTATAAGCTAAAATACAATTTTGAAAGCAATTCACAACTTGTACTGCTTTGTTTGTTTGTCTAATGCGTTGGGAATTATAAGCTAAAATACAATTTTGAAAGCAATTCACAACTGTCACAATTAGAGTTAGATGGTCTTTATTGTTGGGAATTATAAGCTAAAATACAATTTTGAAAGCAATTCACAACGCAATTAGAATCTACGTCAATGAATCTGCAGTTGGGAATTATAAGCTAAAATACAATTTTGAAAGCAATTCACAACTAGGTGTTTCGACACCTTTAGTATATTTTCGTTGGGAATTATAAGCTAAAATACAATTTTGAAAGCAATTCACAACAAATTCTATCAGCAAATTCAGAATCTTGTTGTTGGGAATTATAAGCTAAAATACAATTTTGAAAGCAATTCACAACACGGGAGTCCCAGTTGCACCAACAGCTACCGTTGGGAATTATAAGCTAAAATACAATTTTGAAAGCAATTCACAACAAAGAATCCTATTCAGTTAAAATGGGAGGGTTGGGAATTATAAGCTAAAATACAATTTTGAAAGCAATTCACAACTAGTAAAAGACTTTATTACGCTATCGTATTGTTGGGAATTATAAGCTAAAATACAATTTTGAAAGCAATTCACAACAATCGCTGCATTGTTTTACGTTTTCTAATGGTTGGGAATTATAAGCTAAAATACAATTTTGAAAGCAATTCACAACGGAGGTTTAGTGGTTAATGCCAATTCCTTTGTTGGGAATTATAAGCTAAAATACAATTTTGAAAGCAATTCACAACTAAGAATATATAATAAATCATTGTCTTTGCGTTGGGAATTATAAGCTAAAATACAATTTTGAAAGCAATTCACAACTAATGAGTAAAATAAAACGTCATTACAAAAGTTGGGAATTATAAGCTAAAATACAATTTTGAAAGCAATTCACAACAAGGAGTCGTAGATCCTTTGTTAAATGAAGTTGGGAATTATAAGCTAAAATACAATTTTGAAAGCAATTCACAACGGGACCACAATTGTTTCTCCAAAACAAGTTGTTGGGAATTATAAGCTAAAATACAATTTTGAAAGCAATTCACAACACAAAACTAAACCTATCTTCAATGAAAATAGTTGGGAATTATAAGCTAAAATACAATTTTGAAAGCAATTCACAACACCTACAATCTGAGCATTTAATGCGAATGGGTTGGGAATTATAAGCTAAAATACAATTTTGAAAGCAATTCACAACAAGGTGAGAACGAGAGAGAGAGGGGAGAGAGTTGGGAATTATAAGCTAAAATACAATTTTGAAAGCAATTCACAACAGTTTCGGAACAACAGCAGGCGACGGCACAGTTGGGAATTATAAGCTAAAATACAATTTTGAAAGCAATTCACAACCTGTCTAAAGATGCTTGAGAATATTCTCCTGTTGGGAATTATAAGCTAAAATACAATTTTGAAAGCAATTCACAACAAATGGAGACTCCTACACTAAAATTATTATGTTGGGAATTATAAGCTAAAATACAATTTTGAAAGCAATTCACAACGGAAAATCGTTGCAACAAAATCGGAAGGTCGATTTTCCGTTGTTAATTGGATGATTAAGACTGTGAAAAATAGAAAAATATTTTGTTGTAAATGTTACAACAAAACTTCTGGGTGGAACGATTAATCAAAAATAGAGGATTTCAACATATTCCAAATATTTGTCAACGTTAAAAACAACAGTAATACATGGGTTTACCATAAATTTTAGTTTTTAATAAAAATATTTCTATACTTTATCAAAATCTTATCACAATAAGGCTATATGCCGTAGATGAAAATCTTTAGTCCTGCTTCGGTGGGACTTTTTGTTTTCATAAACAGTTTACTAATTGTCACCTTTAATATTGGTAATAAAATAACACCTAACAGGTTTTAAAAACGGGTTAGGATTTAGCATTAAAATTTAAAAATAAATAAAACGTGTAGTTTACCTTTTCAAAACCTCCCCGATTTTCAAGGCACATTTTTCCCCATCGATTGCTGCTGAGATAATCCCTCCTGCATAACCTGCACCTTCTCCGCAAGGATACAAGCCTTTTATTTGAAGATGTTCTAAAGTGTCGGAATCTCTAGGAATTCGAACTGGCGATGATGTTCTTGATTCGGGTGCGTGAAGAATGGCTTCATTAGTCAAATAGCCGCGCATTGATTTTCCGAATTCAGTGAAACCTTCTCTTAATATTTGGGTAAGAAATCCAGGAAAAACGGATCCCATTTCCACCGAAGTGGTTCCGGGAACATACGATGTTTTTGGAATAGTTGCAGAAACTTTATTTTGAGTAAAATCGACCATGCGTTGCGCTGGAACTTTTTGAGTTTGCTTCGCCTGTTCGCTAAAGCTCGAGCCCCCTGCCAAATGCCAAGCTTTTTGTTCGATACTTTTTTGGAATTCCATTCCAGCTAAGGCACCAAATTTGGCAAAAGGCTTAAAATCTTCGAGTTTTAATTCGATCACAATTCCAGAATTAGCAGTTGCCTGATCTCTTTTTGATGGTGACCAACCATTAGTTACCACTTCGCCTGGACTTGTAGCACAGGGCGCAATCACACCACCGGGACACATACAAAAGGAATATATTCCTCTTCCGCCTACTTGTTTCACAATCGAATAAGGTGCTGGAGGCAAATGTTCACCACGATAATCACAACTGTATTGAATACTATCTATCAATGATTGTGGATGTTCCGCTCGAACGCCAAGAGCAAATGCTTTGGCTTCGATGAAAATTTGCTTTCTATCTAATAATTCATAAATATCTCGAGCAGAATGTCCAGTGGCTAAAATTAATTTATTGGCATTAATAGTGTGGCCATTATTAGTCACGACGCCTTGAACTTCATTATTTTTGATAATAATATCAGTCAGTCGAGTTTCGAATAGGACTTGACCTCCCATTTCGATAATTTTCTCCCGAATATCCTGGATAATTTGTGGTAATTTATTGGTTCCAATATGCGGATGTGCATCAACTAAAATATCTGGTGAAGCGCCATAAGCAACAAATAGCTCTAAAATCCGGGTTACATCGCCCCGCTTTTTGGAACGGGTGTATAATTTTCCGTCGGAATAAGTTCCTGCACCACCTTCACCAAAACAGTAATTACTATCTTCATCAACGACATGTTCTAAATTGATTGCTTTCAGATCACGACGGCGACCACGAACCTCTTTCCCTCGTTCTATGACTATTGGCTTCAACCCCATTTCTATTAATTGCAGAGCAGCAAACAATCCTGCTGGACCTGCACCTACAACTATTACTTCTTGCGAATTGGAAACATTTTTATATTCAGGAAGTTCTATTTTAGTTTCAACTAAAGGCTCTCCTACTTTAAAAATAGCCACTTTTAAATTGAACTTTACCGCTTTTTGGCGTGCATCAATTGACCGTTTTAAAATCGAAATATGTTGGATTTCTTTGGCGTCAAGCCGAATTAATTTCGCGACATGCTCTTTGAGCACCATTTCGTTTGAGGCTATCTCTGGCGTAACTTGAAAAAGAAGTTCTTGTGGCATTTTACAATTAATTGGGTTATTTGAAAACCATAATGAAATGCAAAAATAGCACTTTGATATGAATATGTTTATTGAAACTAGAATCCATTTTCAAATAAGTCTTTGTAACTTTACGTTCTAAAAACTTATTAAATGTCTCGACTAATTAAACTAATATGGGATTTTCGTGGTCCATCTTCGGCAAAAACAGCGGAACATCATGAAATTCATTTGAAGGAATACATCATTACAGAAAAATTATCTCCGAATATTACTGGATTTAAAATTGTAAATGAAATGTATGCAATTGCATTTATGGTGGTAAATGAAGAGAATATGATTCAAGTTCGGGATTCTTTGAAACCACATCGAGGAGAGGTTTTTGAGTGATCAGTGTTCAGTGGCAGTGTTCAGTGTGTGAGTTTAAAAATTCTATTTAAACAAAATTTAATTATCTATAAAATTTCGATTTTTAGCAAATAGTTCTAAAAAAACAAGATTGCTGAACACTGAACACTTTTTAATTTGCTACTTCGCTTATAAATTTAATTCTCATTAAGCGCAATTCTTCAATATCATAATCACCCTCGAATTCCTTGAGAGCTTTCTCGATATTATCGGAATGTGTTTCCATAAAATAATCAAAAATTTCTTCTTGTTGGTCTTCGTCGAGCATATCATCTACCCAATATTTGATATTCAACTTTGTCCCAGAATTAACAATTTGTTCCATTTCGGAAATTAGGGCTTCGAGGGTTAAACCTTTGGCGGAAGCAATATCATTAAGCGGTAATTTTCTATCAATGTTTTGAATAATATATAGTTTATTAATAGAATTTGCACCAGTGGATTTTACTACTAAATCGTCTGGACGAATGATATCATTGTCTTCAACATATTGCATTATTAGTTCAATAAATTCCTTACCATATTTTTTTGCTTTACCTTCTCCAACACCGTGTATGTTTAATAATTCCACCATAGAAATAGGATATTTCAAGGCCATATCTTCAAGTGAAGGATCTTGAAAAACCACAAAAGGAGGAACTCCTAATCTTTTGGCTGTTTTTTTACGCAAATCACGTAACATAGTCATTAAAACCTCATCGGCAATTCCGGTAGATTTTGAAGCAGTAACTAGTGCTTCATCTACTGATTCATTATATTCATGATCCTCAGACATCATAAATGATTTTGGATCACTGATAAAATCTAATCCTTTCTTAGTGATTTTAACAATACCATAGGTCTCAATGTCTTTAGATAATAATCCATCTACAAGCACTTGCCTCAATAAAGCCATCCAATATTTCTCATCGTGATCGGCTCCTGATCCAAAAAAAGACTGCACATCTGTTCTATGGGCTTTTATCACTGCGTTAACTCGTCCTATAAGCGTAAAAACAACTTCTTTGGATTTGTATAAATGTTTGGTATCACGAACAATTTTAAGCAATTTTACGACTTGTTCTTTGGCTTCTTTTTTTACTTTTGGATTGCGAACATTGTCATCCATATCGCCACCATCACCAGTTTCATTGTCGAATTCTTCACCAAAATAATGCAAAAGAAATTTACGTCGAGACATCGAAGTTTCGGCATAAGCCACCACTTCTTGCAATAATGCAAAACCAATCTCTTGTTCGGCTACAGGTTTTCCGGATAAGAATTTTTCGAGTTTCTCTACATCTTTATAAGAATAATAAGCAAGACAATGCCCTTCTCCTCCATCGCGACCTGCACGACCCGTTTCTTGGTAATAACTTTCTAATGATTTTGGAATATCATGATGAATCACAAAACGCACATCTGGTTTGTCAATACCCATTCCGAAGGCGATTGTTGCCACCACCACATCTACATCTTCCATTAGAAACATATCTTGATGTTTGGCTCGGGTTTTAGCATCTAACCCAGCATGATACGGAACAGCGCTAATCCCATTAACCTGCAAAACATGGGCAACTGCTTCTACTTTTTTACGACTTAAACAATATATTATTCCTGATTTTCCTTTATGAAGCTTTATGAAACGAATAATATCCGATTCTATATTTTTGGTTTTGGTACGTACTTCATAATATAAGTTGGGTCTATTAAAGGATGCTTTATAGGTTGTTGCATCAGACATATCCAAATTTTTCAGAATATCTTCTTGTACTTTTGGAGTGGCAGTTGCTGTAAGACCAATAATTGGCACATCACCCAATTGTTTTATTATATGCTTTAAATTTCTGTATTCTGGCCTAAAATCATGCCCCCATTCTGAAATACAATGCGCTTCATCTATTGCTACAAAAGAGATTGTCACCGTTTGAAGAAAATTCAAGTATTCTTCTTTGGTTAAGGATTCAGGAGCAACATATAAAAGTTTGGTCAAACCAGAACTTATATCTTTTTTAACTTGGGTTATTTCAGTTTTTGTTAATGAGGAATTGAGAACATGTGCGATACCATTTTCAGAAGACAAACTCCTAATAGCATCTACTTGATTTTTCATTAAAGCTATCAATGGTGATACAACTATGGCAGTACCTTCATTAAATAAAGCTGGTAATTGATAGCAGAGTGATTTACCACCGCCTGTTGGCATAATTACAAAAGTGTTTTCTTTATTGAGAATACTTTTAATTACCTGTTCTTGTAAGCCTTTGAATTGGTTGAAGCCAAAATACTTTTTTAATTCTTTGTGGATATCAATTTCGTTTGAATTCATTCTTTATTAATGGTATTTTATCTAAATTTGCACCACTAAAGATACTACTTTCTTTTATACATACAAATTTTTTAAAAATTCTATTTTGAATACCAAGGAAAATATATTGATTTTAGCAAAGAAAACGATTCTATCAGAAAGCGAGTCAATAGCTAAACTAATTGATTTTATTGACATTAACTTTTCAGAAGCTGTGCAAATCTTATTTAATGCCAAAGGCAGAATAATTGTAACAGGTATTGGGAAAAGCGCTATTATTGCCCAAAAAATTGTAGCTACATTTAATTCTACTGGCACGCCTTCACTTTTTTTACATGCCTCAGAAGCCATTCATGGTGATTTAGGTATGGTACAAGCCGATGATGTGGTGATTTGTATCTCTAAAAGTGGCAATAGCCCTGAAATAAAAATTCTTATTCCTTTCTTGAAACGTTTTGGCAACAAACTAATCGCAATTACAGGAAATACTACTTCTTTTTTAGCAAAAGAATCTCACTATACGTTAAACACTTTTGTTGAAGCAGAGGCTTGCATATTAAATTTAGCTCCTACAAACAGCACAACAGCGCAACTCGTAATGGGTGATGCACTAGCTGTATGCTTGATGTCGTTGCGAGATTTCAAAAACGAGGATTTTGCAAAATACCATCCAGGAGGCTCTTTGGGCAAAAAACTGTTACTTCGAGTAAAAGATATGATAGGAAATTCTTTGAAGCCTATGGTAACACCAGAGACTTCTATTAAGAAAGTGATTTTTGAAATCTCTGAAAAAAGACTTGGAGTTACAGCTGTAGTCGAAAACGACGTAGTAATCGGAATTATTACTGATGGAGATATTAGAAGAATGCTGAATGAAAATGATACTTTCATCCATTTGACTGCTAAAGATATTATGACAAAAAAACCTAAAATAATTCAACCCTCATGCATGGTTGTTGATGCTTTTAATATTCTTGAAGATTTTTCCATCACACAATTAGTTGTTGTTGATGAAGGAAAGTATATTGGAGTGTTGCATTTGCATGATATCTTAAAAGAAGGAATAATATAATGAAACAAAAAGAAACTAAAGAAATGTCGTTTTTAGACCACCTTGAGGAATTAAGATGGTTATTAGTAAGAAGTACAATCGCTATAATTATTATGGCTTTCTTAACTTATTTTATTAGTGATTACTTATTTGACACAATTATATTTGGCCCCGCAAGACCTTCCTTTTTTACTTACCGTTTTTTTTGTGATCTATCACATACTTTAAATTTCGGAGAAAGTATTTGTATTGAAGAATTGCCTTTCATTATTCAAAACACTGAAATGGAAGGACAAGTGAATATGTTTGTATGGATGTGTATCCTTGCAGGATTCATTTTGGCTTTCCCATATATTTTATGGCAAATTTGGCGCTTTATAAGTCCCGCACTTTATGAAAAAGAAAGAAAAAACGCTAAATTATTTATATTTATATCTTCACTTTTATTTTTCTTAGGCGTTCTTTTTGGTTATTTTATAATTATACCTATGTCAGTAAATTTCGTAGCTACTTTTTCAGTGAGTGATATCGTAAAAAATCAATTTACCTTAGATTCTTATATAGGAATGGTAAGAACATCTGTATTAGCTGGCGGTTTGTTTTTTGAATTACCAATTATCATCTACTTTTTAACAAAGCTTGGATTAGTAACTCCTGAATTTTTACGTAAATACAGAAAATATGCTGTAGTAATTGTATTAATAGTAGCAGCCATTGTAACTCCTCCTGATGTTGTGAGCCAAACAATTGTCGCCATTCCTATGTTGATTATTTTTGAGCTAAGCGTTATTATCTCTTCTATTGTCTATAAAAGAAAAATAAAAAAGGAGCAACTAAGTTAAAGAATGCAACACCAACAATATTGCTATTAAAAGGATTCTCTAAAGAAGGAATTATGAAAGCCCAAAAAATTGCTACTTTAAATATAGGAACAATTATCATTTCTCCTTTGCTCAGAACCTATGATATTGAGAAGAATTGAAAACAATAAATCTACTTGAAAATTATAATTCAAAGTTAATAGTTCCTTGTTTTTTAATCCTTTTGATTTTCTTTACATAAAATAAATTAAAATTATCAGAAGTAGCCAGAAATTAAACTTCTAAACTCATAAACTTAAAAATGATATTAAGAGCCGAGAATCTAGTAAAAAAATACAAAAGTAGAAGTGTCGTAAAAGGCATTTCGGTAGAAGTAAATCAAGGCGAAATCGTGGGTTTACTTGGGCCAAATGGAGCTGGAAAAACAACTTCATTCTATATGATTGTTGGTTTAGTAAAACCAAATATGGGCAATATCTATCTTGATGATTTAGATATCACCCATTATCCAATGTACAAAAGAGCACAAAATGGCATAGGTTATTTAGCCCAAGAAGCTTCGGTTTTCAGAAAACTGAGCATCGAAGACAATATTCTGAGTGTTTTACAATTGACCAAACATACAAAAGCGGAACAGGAAGCAAAAATGGAAAGCTTAATAGCTGAATTTGGTTTAGAACACATTCGCACCAACCGAGGTGATCTTCTCTCAGGAGGAGAACGAAGACGAACTGAAATTGCACGTTGCTTGGCTACTGACCCAAAATTTATTTTACTAGATGAACCTTTTGCTGGAGTTGACCCAGTTGCAGTTGAAGACATTCAAAGAATTGTAGCTCAACTAAAAAATAAAAACATTGGTATATTAATTACGGATCACAACGTTCAAGAAACCCTTGCCATTACAGACAAAACCTATCTTATGTTTGAAGGAGGTATTTTAAAAGCAGGTATTCCAGAAGAATTAGTAGAAGATGAAATGGTACGTCGTGTCTATTTAGGTCAAAATTTTGAATTGAGAAAGAAGAAGTTGGAGTTTTAGAAAAAAGTGAACAGTGGTCACTTTTTGAGTAATCTGTTTTAAAAATAATCGCAATTATTAAATGAAAAATCCAGATTATCCTACCGACGAAACTTCTGAAAAATGGCGTAAAGATCCCAATAAATGGATTTGGGGAATTTTTTATTATAACAAAGAAGACAAACGAATTTTCCCTCCTAAAAAGATTCCTTGGATGGGTTTTACTACCAATTTTGCCAATACAAAATCTGTGCTTTCAATGATTGCTTTTTTACTCTTGGCAATCTTTATTGTTACTATGATATCAAGAAAACATTAATTATTCGATTGTAATAAAGCCCAACTGTTCTGAGTCTCCATTAAAAATATTGGCATCCACATTTCCTTTTATTCCAGGAATAGTTGCTTTTTCAGTAAATTGCCAGAACAACCAATGGTCATCCATTGTTTCTCGATAGAAATTATAATTGGCAATCCAGAATAAATAGTCACTAAATTCTTCTTTCAAAAAATCATCATAATATTTCTCACCAGTATATATAATAGGTTTTACTTTATAATGAGCTTCAACAACCTTTAGCCAACGCTTTAAACCAAGCTTTAAATTCGTTAAAGATTGCTCCTTTGGCAATTTTTCAATATCTAAAATTGGAGGTAAATCTCCTTTGTGCAAATGCACTGTTTTGATAAAAAGCTGAGCTTGTTCTAATGAATTTTCATTGGGACGATAATAGTGATAGGCACCACGAATTATTTTTCTTTTTTTGGCACCAAGCCAATTGGTTTCAAATTGTCCATCTGCTTTATCGTTACCAGCAGTTGCCCGAATAACAACAAATTCTATTTGATAATTCCCCTCTATTGTTTCTACCAATTCCCAATCGATTTTTCCTTGAAACTCAGAAACATCAATCCCAATGGCTTTTCCTTCGTGATTTTTTAATACTTCATAATTGCGAACATCAGAAATCCGTTTTGCTTCGGCCTTTTCGTAAGAAAGTTTATTGGATTTAAAACTAAAATAATAAGCCAAACCATTTCGATAATGATATGCAAGGCCAATAATTAGCAAAATAAAAAAACCAATTATCGAAAAATGCAACAGTTTTCCAGAGAATAAAGAAGCTTTTTTTCGAGGTTTTCGCCGACTAACCGTTCTTGTTCGAGTACTTTTCCGTCTCATTAAAAAGTTACTTTTTTAGGAACTTATTATTAAAAACAGACAACAAAACATATAAAAGGATTACCAATGGAATTCCTAAATAGTGGAGGAAGACCAATAACAATACTGAAAGCAAGAGAAAAACAAGTTGTAAAGCATTTTTCTGGAACGTGAAATCTTTTATTTTTAAAGAAAACAATGGGATTTCGGCGTTTAATATGTATGCACTAAATAGCGTAATTGCTAAAAGAATCCAATGATTTGACAAAATTTCAAATACTACTAAAGAATCTGAATATTCTAAAACCAATGGTAAACTTAATATAAACAGTGCATTGGCTGGAGTAGGCAAACCAATAAAAGAATCTGTTTGTCGGGTGTCAATATTAAAATTAGCCAAGCGATAACAAGAAGCCATAGTGATTATAAATCCCAAATAAGGCAAAATGACATTAGGAGAAACTGGATTATTGGCCATTTGTAATAATGTAAACATCACATATCCAGGAACGACACCACTAGTAACCATATCTGCTAATGAATCTAATTGCAACCCTAATGGGCTAGAAACTTTAAATAATCGGGCAAAGAATCCATCGAAAAAATCTAGAAAAATCCCCAAACAAACAAAATAGAAAGCCATTAGAAAATTCATTTCTGAAATATATACAACTGCAATACAACCACAAAAAAGATTAAGCAAAGTAATGATATTCGGAATGTGTTTTTTAATTAGCATAGTTTATGGATTAAAATTCTAAGTTCACAAATTTAATATAATAAGTGGATGAGAAGTACGTTTTTTAATAGAGATTTTAAACCATTGGATCTTTTAGTTAATATTTAGGTCATTCAAGGAATTAGCTCAATTAAAAATTATATTTTTGAAAAAAAATTCAAACCACATAATTGGTCTGCAAAAATTAACAATGTTTAAAATAAATCAACTTGTCTTTGTTTTTTTACTTTGCGTCTCTTTGAACGCACAAACTTTACGAAAATATTCGAACGAATTTATGAATATTGGTGTTGATGCAGCAGCTTTAGGAATGGCAAATGCAATGACTGCAAGCACTAACGATGTGAATTCAGGCTACTGGAATCCAGCTGGTTTAGTACATCTTGAAGACCATCAACTATCACTAATGCACGCCAATTATTTTGCCAACATCGCTCAATACGATTATATTGCTTATGCAAAACCAATAGACGATGAAAGTGCTTGGGGTATTTCACTCATCCGTTTTGGTGTGGATGACATTTTGAATACTACTGAATTAATAGACAGTCAAGGCAATATAGACTACAACCGAATCAGTCTTTTTTCTACAGCAGATTATGGATTTACCTTTTCTTATGCCCGAAAATTACCCGTTGCCGGATTTCAATACGGAGTAAATGCTAAAGTAATACGAAGAATTATAGGTAAATTTGCAAGTTCTTGGGGTTTTGGATTTGATGCCGGAATTCAATTCGAAAAAAACGACTGGCAATATGGTTTGATGATTCGAGATATCACAACAACTTATAATGTTTGGAATATTAACGAAAAAGAATATCAAAAAATTGCCGATGCTATTCCAGGACAAAATAAAGAGTTGCCAGAAAGCACGGAGATTACAGCGCCAAAAGTTCAATTAGGTTTATCAAAAAAGTTTATCATTCGATATGATTATAGCCTTTTGGCTGCAGCCAATATCAATATGTTATTTACCAAAACCAATGACTTGATTTCTACTCGATTTGCCAGTATTGATCCTGCTTTGGGTTTGGAATTTGGTTACACTGATTTAGTCTTTCTAAGAGCTGGAGTTGGCAACTTTCAAAACATTCAACAAATAGATAATACTAATAAAGTAGGATTCCAACCTAATGTAGGTTTGGGATTTAAATACAAAGGAATCCAAGTTGATTATGCATTGACCAATTTAGGCAATCAAAGTGCTTCTTTGTATTCGAATATCTTTTCTGTAAAAATAGATTTGGGTTTATTCAGAAATTAATTTTATTTATATATCCACAAATGAATTTATCATTCAATAAAACATTCTTTTTCCTGTTGCTTATTTTTTCATGCAGCAGCAATGGACAAAATATCAAATTGTCTAATACTACTCAGGTCAGTATTATCACATGTGATACTGGTAACGAATCCTATTCCCTTTTTGGTCATACTGCTATTCGAATAGCGGATTCAGAAAACAACTTAGATTTAGTGTACAATTATGGAGCTTTTGATTTTGCTACACCTAATTTCGTTGCGAAATTTGCAAAAGGAGATTTACAGTATTTTGCTGTAGTGAATAAATACAATGACTTTATCAATCAATATGTTTATGAGCAAAGGAGTGTTTATGAACAAGAATTGAATGTTCCTTTGGCTTATAAACAACAATTATTTGACAATCTTACTTCTGCTTTAGCCTCAAGTGAAAGTTATTATACCTATAAGTTTATTGATAAAAACTGTACTTCTATGGTTGTTGACATTTTAAACAAAACTTTGGGAGAATCTACAATTGTAAAAAAAACAGATACAGACATAACCTATAGAACTATTTTATACCCTTATTTCAATAATTCATTTTATGAAAAATTAGGAACTAGTATTATTTTTGGAAAAAAAGTAGATGAGTATGGTACAAAAATATTCCTACCTCTTGAATTGAAAAAAAGTTTAGCTCTAATACAATTTCAAGACCATCCGCTTTGTACCGAAAGTAAAACATCACTAGAATACAAAAAAGAAACATCCTTTTCTTGGTGGGATAACATATACACTTATTTACTAATTCTAGGATTGATTCTAGTTATAAGTAAAGAAAGCGTCAATAACATTTATTTTTTGATCATGGGATTTTTGGGATTATTCTTTGGTTTTATGGGATATTATTCTTTGCATCAAGAATTAGCCTACAATTATAATATATTCCTATTCAATCCAACATTATTACTATTGCTCTACTTTACAATCAGGAATAACAAAAAATGGATTATCAACATCGGTGTATTTAACCTAATTTCACTTTGTGTATACTTCTTTTTCATGCTTAATAAAGCACATTTATTAATCGTATTGCCAATGCTGTTTACAAGTGCAATTGTATTAATTAAAACAATTATTAAAAACAGCAAAAGAATTCCAATCGTTATATAAAAACAATATTATTATTGACCTCTATAAAATAAGACAGTGCTGATGGTTTTTATAGTGATATTCAAATCTAAGAAAACACTACGATGCTTTATATAGTACAAATCATACTGTAATTTAATCAAACTGTCCTCAATTGATATTCCATATACATAATTAACCTGCGCCCAACCTGTTAAACCAGGTTTAATAACATGCCTAGTTTCATAAAAAGGCATGATTTCTGAAATTTCTTTAACAAAAATGGGACGCTCTGGTCGTGGACCAATAACAGCCATTTCTCCTTTTAATATATTTATAAATTGCGGAATTTCATCGATTCTAGTTTTACGCAAAAATTTACCAAAAACGGTTACCCGACTATCGTTTGGTGTTGAAAATACAGCCCCATTTTTTTCTGCATTTATAACCATTGTTCTGAACTTAATAATTTGAAATATTTTTCCGTGTTTCCCAACTCTTTCCTGGGTATAGAATAATTTTCCAGGATTCCCAATAGCATTTCCAATAATAATAAATGGCAAAAAAATCAGTCCAAATAATAATCCAATTATGGATATTACTGTTTCCATAATTTTAATATTAAGTTGGTACAATTTATTATAATTACTTCTGCTAAATGGGAAAAATTTATAAAAATCCCTTGTAATAAATTGTACTGGAATGCGTTGAACCTTATCCTCGAATACTTGGTTGTATTCGCGAATATTTGTTCCTGATTCTAATAGAAGTAGCAAAACTTGATACAATTCAACTGTAATATCTTCTGTTTTTTTAGAGGCTATAACAATTTCAAAAATAATAGTATCATTAATAAAATCAACTATGTTTGCTATTTCAATATTTTTAACAAAATGGTAGGTAGAATGCCCGTTTTTATTAGTAACAGTATTTACATAAGCAACCACTCTATAATGTGGATCTGATTTTTCTAGTGCTTGAATTAATTCCTCAACTTGCTCTTGATCACAAATTAAAACCACATTTTGAACAAATCTACTGGAAGCCAAAAACTTTACATAAATAGTTCTCCAAAGTACTAAAGCAAAAAGCACCGTGAAATAAAATAGTAGAATTTGAATCCTGTTATTAGGAAGCTCGGCTGATAAAACTGGAGTCAAAAGGTAAAACAACACGGAAGTTGAAGCAGTTAATATACAACTTTTCAATATTTTAAATTGATTACTAGCAATATGTAAACTATACATTTCAAAAACAGTCCCAATTACATTAATATAAATTGCAAGAACAATAGCATAGTAAAAATTTGTTGAAGAGGTTTCTAGATAATTTAAATCTAAAAAATTACCCGTACTACGTAATAATGACCAAACAAAGATTACATCAAAAATCCGCAACAGCACTTTTCGTTCCGAAACTTCAAAATGTATCTTATTATTTTTGGTCATAATTTTTTGTTTCTGTGCAATTTTGAAAACAAAATTAAGCAAACTCATCAGAATACATTAATATATCCGATAAATAACCATTTTATAAGGTCAAACCAAGCCTAAAACACTCTATCTCAACAATTAAGCTATTGTAACTTATTAATATGCTTGTTTAAAAATGCAAAATAGCCCATTTATTTTACACTTTAATTAAAACAAATCTTAATTACTATTTTACATTATTTGTTAACCACTTTAAATAGTTAGTTATTATCGTTTGTTCTGAAAAACTATTATGTATTGTTTTGTATAATTCATTCCCGAAATTGAGTTGAATTGTATCATTTTCTATCAATTTGACTAATGACTCATTAAATAACTCAACTTGATTTGAAGTAATTAAAAATCCATTTACTCCCTCTTGAATCACCATTGGAATCTCTCCAACTGCTGTAACTACTACTGGTAATTTATGCAAACCATATTCTAACAATGCAACAGGCAATCCTTCTGATTGAGAAGTTAAAATAGCAATAGTAGACTGCGTTAGTATATTTCCAATATCTTGTTTTGAACCGTAGATAAAAACAGATTTTTCTAAATTAAATGCTATAATCAATTTTTTAATTTGTTTAGAATAATCATCCTCAAAATCTTTTCCTACTAAATGAAAGGTCCATTCAGGATGAGACAGTTTAATTCTTTTTGCCACTTCAAGCAACATAAAATGATTTTTTTGCACTCTCAAATTAGCCAAAGAAAGTATTCGTTTTCCTTTAATTCCAAATAAAACAGTGTCATGCTTACCCTCAATTTCCGTTGAAGGAAAGTTAGGCAAGTAAATTACATTCTTAAAATGCATTTTTTCTTCATCCCAAGTTTTAAGTTTTTGGTTTACAGCAATAATTCCATTAAAAAACAAAAGACATAGCTTTAAACTTATTGTTGGTCTTTGATTTAAAAACTCACTATCCCCATAATGATCGTGCCAAATTAATTGTACAGATGGAATACTTAATTTCAAAAGGAATGCAAAAAAAAATGAGGTACTATGAGCATGAATCATTGTTACATTATTTTCCTGTACAAATTTTCTTAATTTATAAAGTGCCTGTACATCAATACTGCTTCTTTTATTCAAAAAAAGGTAGCTAACATTATCACAAATTTGGCGCAAAAGTGGTCCTTCTTTACGAGTAACAACCAAACCTGAAAATTCAATTTTATCCGAAAGTGCATTGGCGTAATTAACGGCCATACGTTCTGCTCCTCCAGCATCTAATGAATCAATAATTTGAATTATTCTCATAGTTACAATAATTTTTTGATTTCGGCTTCAAAAACATCCAATGTATAGTTTCTAGACCAATCAGATGCTGCTTTACTCCTGTTTTCAAATTCAACTAAATTTTGCAAAACAGCTTCAATTTGATTAGCATCTTGAGCTAAATCACATTCTAACAAAATACCTCTTTGTCCATTATCAAGCATAAAAGGAACACAGGAAATAGTTGTTGCAATAGGTACACAACCCCAAAACATTCCTTCGGCAATGGCTTTTGGCCAACCTTCACTTTGAGATGGTAACACAACGAAGTGGCTTTGTTTGTATGCAATTTTAATAGATTCTGCATTCTGATTTCCTTCTAAAGAAATAAAATCACTTAAATTATTTTGGTTGATATACTGTTCCAAAGTGATTCGTTCTATTCCTTCTCCATATAAAGCCAAGCTAACATTATATCCTCTCCTTTTTAGTTCTTCAACTAGTTGAATGCAGTACAAAGGATTTTTACCCGAAACCAATGTTCCCACAAAAACAAATCGAATTTGTTCTTTAAAATCTTTTATTGGAACAGCTAATTTATCAGATTCATTGTAAGTGGCGGTAAAAAATGATTTAATATTTTTAGAATTATTATCCCATTCGCCATAAACCAAAACTTGGATGTTTTTTGTCAAAAAAGGATTCGATAAAATCCATTTTTGCAAAGTATAACTTATGGGTTGATTTGATTTCGGATCCCAATTTCCGGCATATTTGGCTGTTTTGATTTTATTTGGAAATAAAATCTGAACGACGCAACCTAATAGACCTATATTTCCGGGACAGCGTAAATGAATATGATCGGCTTTTTGCATTGCTTGATAAATCTTCCAACAGATACATGGCACTTTAAAAACAGTCGCAAAAACGGAACTTAGTCGCAATATATCAAAACTGGCAATGGGAATAAATTCTATATTATTGTGTTCGTAACTGATATCAATTGAAGAGGTTTTCAAATTAGAAATTGGGGCAACAATTATCAATTTATCTACTTGTTTAATCCAAATATTCATTTCGCGAACATAAGGTGCATAAGCAAAATATTTATTTTGATGAATAATATGGGGTACATGAGTAACGATTACAAAATTCATTCTAAATAATAGTGTTGTGAATTATATTTATAATGGTAAATATATCGCTAAATCCAGTCATTTTGAAAATTTAATATCAAAATTGTTACTTAAATAAGGGAAATGTGATACTTAAATGTAAAATATGTAAAAACTCTTTCAATAAAACCAACTACTTATCAAGTCTTAACATTTGTTAACAAAATAGATTTTTAGAAACGATAATAAATTGTATTTTTACCGTTCAAAATTTAGAAAAATAAATGGGCAAAATCATTGCGATTGCTAATCAAAAAGGTGGTGTTGGAAAGACTACAACGTCTATAAACCTCGCTGCCTCACTAGGCGTTTTAGAAAAAAAAGTATTACTAATAGATGCTGATCCTCAGGCGAATGCCACATCAGGATTAGGGATCGATGTTGAAGCTGTTGAAATTGGAACTTATCAAATTCTAGAACACAGCAGTACTCCTAAGGAATCTATTGTTGTAAGTTCGGCTCCAAATGTAGATGTAATTCCATCGCATATCGATCTTGTAGCTATCGAAATCGAATTAGTTGACAAAGAAAACAGGGAATACATGCTAAAAAAAGCATTGGAAAGCATCAAAGACGAATACGATTATATTATTATCGATTGTGCACCGTCTCTTGGTTTGCTTACATTAAATGCTTTGACAGCTGCAGATTCAGTTATTATTCCTATACAATGCGAATATTTTGCTTTAGAAGGATTAGGTAAATTATTAAATACTATAAAAAGTATTCAAAAAATTCACAATCCAGATTTAGACATCGAAGGTCTTTTATTGACCATGTTTGATTCCCGATTGCGTTTATCCAATCAGGTTGTTGAAGAGGTTCAAAAACATTTTAACGATATGGTTTTTGAAACCATTATCCAAAGAAATGTAAAATTAAGTGAGGCTCCAAGTTTTGGCGAAAGCATTATAAACTATGACGCTACAAGTAAAGGAGCCACAAATTATTTACAATTGGCTCAAGAAGTTATAAAGAAAAACAGCAAATAATTTTATGGCAAAAGCAATAAAAAAACAAGCGTTAGGAAGAGGTTTATCAGCATTATTGAAAGATCCTGAAAATGATATAAAATCAGTAACAGATAAAAATGCTGACAAAGTTGTTGGAAATATTATTGAGCTTGAAATTGATGCTATCGAAATAAATCCTTTTCAACCTAGAAGCAATTTTAACGAAGATTCTTTGAGAGAATTAGCTTCTTCTATAAAAGAATTAGGTCTTATTCAACCTATAACTGTTAGAAAATTAGATTTTAATAAGTACCAATTAATTTCAGGAGAGCGACGTCTTCGTGCCTCAAAATTAGTGGGATTAACAACTGTTCCAGCTTATATAAGAATCGCAAATGACAACGAATCCTTAATAATGGCTTTGGTTGAAAACATTCAACGCCACGATTTAGATCCAATTGAAATAGCGCTATCTTACCAAAGATTGATTGACGAAATTCAATTAACTCAAGAACAAATGAGTGAAAGAGTGGGAAAGAAACGTTCTACAATCGCCAATTATTTAAGACTTTTAAAGCTAGATCCAATTATTCAAACTGGAATTCGTGATGGATTTATAAGTATGGGTCACGGTAGAGCTATAATAAACATTGAGGATCTTGATATCCAAACCGATATCTATCAAAAAATAGTAAGTCAAAACCTCTCCGTTAGAGATACTGAAGCATTGGTTAAAAATTATCACGAAAGTTTAAAACCTAAAGCAGTAAATCAACCCAAATCTACTTCCTTTGTAATAGAGGAAAGCAAAAAAAACACTTTCAACAATTATTTTGGAACTAAAGTTGACGTAAAAGTGGCTGGTAACGGTAAAGGAAAAATCACTATTCCGTTTCATTCTGAAGAAGAATTAAACAGAATTATAAAATTAATAAAAGAGTAGTGAATAAATTTGCTTTCATAGGTCTTTTCCTTTTTGTTTTAGGAAACATTTCCGTTTTTTCTCAAGGTAAAATAGGCAAAGAATTCGTGGCACAAGACACCTTGAAATCAGTTGATATAGACCCACTAACTCCTGCAAAAGCAGCTTTTTACTCGGCAATTTTACCTGGATTAGGTCAAGCATACAATAAAAAGTATTGGAAAATACCCCTAGTTTATGGAGCTATCGGTACCAGTATGTATTTCTATTTGGATAGTAATAAAAAATACAATCAATATAGAGATGCCTACAAAAGAAGATTAGAAGGATATTCAGATGATAATTTTAGCTATTTAGATAATAGCCGATTAATTGCAGGTCAAAAATTTTATAAAAAAAACAAGGATTTTTCTGCTCTTTTTGTAATTGGTTTTTATGTATTAAATATCATTGACGCCAATGTTGACGCTGCCTTAATACAGTTTAATGTGAATGATAATTTATCTTTAAAGCCAAATATGTACTATAATGATGTAACATT
Source organism: Flavobacterium cellulosilyticum (assembly GCF_004349355.1). Classification (GTDB taxonomy): domain Bacteria; phylum Bacteroidota; class Bacteroidia; order Flavobacteriales; family Flavobacteriaceae; genus Flavobacterium; species Flavobacterium cellulosilyticum. The sequence continues at coordinate 44,036 of NZ_SMFK01000011.1, forward strand.
AAAGTCGAATTTAGGTCTAACACTTAATTATAATTTTTAGAAAATTAAAAAAAAATGAAAATCGCACTTTTAGGATACGGAAAAATGGGTCACGTGATTGAGCGAATTGCTCTAGAAAGAGGTCACGAAATTGTTTTGAAAAAAGATGAAAATAACACTTATGATGGACTTTCGAATGCCGATGTAGCAATAGACTTCAGTATACCAACAGTAGCTGTTGATAATATTTCAAGTTGTTTTCATGCTAATGTCCCTGTTATTTCAGGCACAACGGGCTGGTTAGAACATTACGATGACATGGTGGCACTGTGCACAGAAAAAAAAGGGGCTTTTATTTCTAGTTCTAATTTTAGTTTGGGTGTAAATCTTTTCTTTGAACTCAATGATTATTTAGCCCAAATGATGTCTAAATTTAACTCTTACACTGTAGAAATGGAAGAAATTCATCATACTCAAAAATTAGATGCTCCAAGTGGAACAGCAATTTCATTGGCAAAAGGCGTTATTGAAAACAGCAGTTATACCGATTGGACATTAGACAAACCACTTGATAATCAGATTCACATTGAAGCCGTAAGAACTGAAAACATACCAGGAACACATACTGTAACATATAATTCAGATGTAGATTCTATTGAAATAAAACATACAGCACACAATCGCGATGGTTTTGCACTAGGTGCAGTTATTGCTGCCGAATGGATCGTAGGAAAACATGGTGTTTTTACTATGAAAGATGTCCTAAAATAAATTTAAGATTGCAGATTAGCGATTTTAGATTTAAAAACTTAAAACAATAAATAACTAAACATATAATTCGTATTTTATATTTTTTATTTTCAACTGAAATCTAAAATATAAAATCTAAAATCTAAATTGTAAAATATTATGACACTATATCACTGGTTTCTATTTTTCTTATCAATTCAAATAATTCATTTTTTAGGGACTTGGAAAATATATGTTGCCGCTGGCAGAAAAGCATGGGAAGCTGCAGTTCCAGTTTATAATGCTATCATTTTAATGAAAATAATTGGCCGGCCAACTTGGTGGACACTGTTACTTTTCATTCCTATTATAAACTTAATAATGTTTCCTGTTATTTGGACTGAAACCCTAAGAAGTTTTGGAAAACGATCTACTTTAGACACTTTTTTGGGTATTGCTACATTTGGATTTTATATTTATTTTATCAATTATACCCAGAAATTAAATTACATCGCAGATAGAAATTTGAATGCTGAAAATAGAGCTGCTGACACAGTGAGTTCCCTTCTTTTTGCTATTATAGTGGCAACCTTAGTTCACACTTATGTCCTTCAACCCTACACTATTCCTACTTCATCATTAGAAAAATCATTATTAGTTGGCGACTTTTTATTTGTTAGCAAAGTGAATTATGGCGCTAGAGTACCAATGACTACCATTGCTTTGCCAATGGTTCATGACTCTATACCAATGACTAAATGCAAATCCTATTTGACTTGGCCTCAACTGCCTTATTTTAGATTACCTGCTTTCGAAAAAATTAAAAATTGTGATATTGTTGTTTTTAATTGGCCAGTAGATACGGTCTACAAATTCAGGGACAATTCAGGAAGAAGAGCCTACAAACCAATTGACAAGAAATCGAATTATGTAAAACGATGTGTAGGTATTCCTGGGGATAGTTTACAAATAAAAGAAGGTATTGTTTATATCAATGGTAAAATACTGGCTCTGCCAGAAAGAGCAAAACCTCAATATTCTTATAAAATAGCTATTGATGGTAAAACTCCAATAAATTTTGAATATTTATTCAAGGACATGCATGTAACTGATGGAGCTGGTTTTACATCTGAAACAAGAGACACCTTATTTGTTGCTGCCTTGACAGAAGAAAGTGTAACAAGATTGAAAAATGTACCTGGAATTACAGCTGTAACTAGAGAAATTGCTAAAGGAGTAGAAAATGGCATTTTTCCTCATATAAACAAATGGAATCGCGATAATTTTGGCCCTATTTTTATACCTAAAGAAGGAACAACAGTTGCGCTAAACACTGCTACATTACCGTTTTATAGAATGATTATCACAGAATACGAAAGTAATAAATTGGAAGTAAATGGTGATGTAATTAAAATAAATGGAATAGTCGCTAACAGCTATACTTTTAAACAAAATTACTATTGGATGATGGGAGACAATCGTCACAACTCCGAAGATAGTCGCTATTGGGGTTATGTACCTGGCAACCATATTGTGGGCAAGCCCGTTTTTATATGGATGTCTTGGGACACAAATGGAAAAGGACTTGGAAAAATTCGTTGGGAAAGATTGTTCACAACCGTTGGTGGTGATGGACAGCCTCAATCGTATTTTAAATTTTTCTTAATTTTATTAGCAGCATATTTTGTTGGTGAATATTTTTGGAAAAAGAGAAAAGAGAAAAAGGGTTAATTTGTTGATTCGGTTATTTGATTATAAATACTGAACTATTTCCTTATTTTATACATTCAAATAAAATCTAATTATTAGTGAACATCATAGTATTTAAAAATAAATAAGTATGTACATTTATTCATTTGAAAAATTAGAGGTTTGGAATGAATCGAAAGAATTCACTAAAACAATTTATAAACTAACTTCAACATTTCCTGTTTCAGAAAAATTTGGAATGGTTTCACAATTAAGAAGAACATCTGTATCAATATGTTCAAATATTGCGGAAGGCTCTCAAGAAAAAGTTTTAAAGACAAAGCACATTTTACAACAATGGCAATTAGCTCAACTGTTCAAGTTTTGAATAAATTAATATTATCTTTTGAGCTGGATTTCATTAAGGAATGTGACTATTTGAAATTACGACAAGATATTGAAAGTGTTACCAATAAATTAAATCGACTTCGAAATTACCAAATAGACAAGTCTATCGAAAACTCTAAACAACCAAATCCACGAATAACCGAATGAACATTCTTATTCACCCTACTTATTTTCCGCCTATTAGTCATCTTGTTGCAATGGTACAGGCAGATAGCATCACCTTTGAAATAGAGGATAATTTCCAAAAACAAACCAATCGCAATCGAACGTATATTTATAGTCCAAACGGAATTCAACTTTTAAACATTCCTATAAAACATTCCAAAGAAAGTCATCAAAAAACAAAAGAGGTGAAAATAGATAATGATTTTGACTGGCAGAAACAACATTTCAAATCATTAGAAGCAGCATACAGAAGTTCCCCATTTTTTGAGTATTTTGAAGATGATATTCGTCCTTTATTCGAAAAAAAACACACTTCCCTTATTGATTTGAATTTCGAGACATTAGAATTACTTTCTAAATTATTGAGAATGAAATTAGAATATCAAACCACAACTGAATATTTTCACGAAATAGATCAATTATCTGTTTTGGATTACCGGTTTTTAGTAAATGGTAAAAAAGACGATTCACAATTCGAATCTTATCCTCAAGTTTTTAAAGAAAAGCAAGGTTTTCTAAATAATTTAAACATCCTAGACTTATTATTCAACGAAGGAAGGTACGCCATGGATTATTTAAGAAATCAAAAATTAATCATTAAGTAAATTTGTTCGCAGCTATTATTCCATTGATAAAGTTGCCATAATAGGCAAATGATCTGAGTTTTCGAAATCAGGAAAACATTCATATTTTTTGACTTTCATTTTTTCGTCCGCAAAAATAAAATCGATCCTGGCTGGATAATATTTAAATTTATAAGTTGCTCCAAATCCTAATCCAGCTTCTTCAAAAGTGTCTCTTAATTTTCCTTTTATATTCCTATATACATAAGAAAAAGCACTGTTATTCATATCTCCACAAATAATAATTGGGTACGGACAGTTTTTTTTATGTTCTTTTATTATCTCTGCTTGCTGCTGTTGTTGCTTGAAAGCCTTACTAATTCTATAAATAAGCTTTTGAGATTTCCCTTGATCAATAGCATCAATATTATCATTTATTTCATTAACATCAGGCGATATTTTAATGGATTGTAAATGCATATTATACACTCTAATAATATCTTTTCCTTTTTTTATATCGGCAAAAACTACATTATTATTTGAATTTGGGAATAGAATATTTCCTTGATCAATAATAGGAAATTTAGAAAATATAGCTTGTCCTGTTTTAATTTTATTTCCTTCCATAACTATATACTTATGACGGTACACTTTTAAATCAATATTCGCAGAATTAGAGAATTCTTGAATACAAAGTATATCAGGATTTTTATCGTTTATAAACTCAAGTATTTTATCCGGAACATTATCCCTTTCCATCCATTTGAACACATTAAACAAACGAACATTATAACTCATAACAATGAAGTCTTTCTCCTCTATTGGATACTCTTTGTCTGAAAATTTATAAAATTTATTAATAAAAGTAATCCCCATCAAGAGGACTAAACCTGATAATATCAAATGTTTTTTGAATTGAATTGCCCAATAAATAAAAAACAAGGCGTTTAATACTAAGAACACAGGCATGAATAAGGTAAGCACCGACAAAATTGGGTAAAGTTTTGGTGCCAAAAACGGCAAAATATAAGCAATGAATGTTGAAACAGCCAAAACTATATTAAAAAAATAAACCAATTTATTAAACCAAGAGAGGTTTTTCATTTTTTACGCTGATTCGTGATAAACTAAAAATTGATCACTGATTACTGAACACTTACTTTCCTGCCTTAAATAAAAATTCTTTTTCTTCTTTTGTTAAACAATCATAACCCGATTGACTTATTTTATCCAATATTTCGTCTATTTGTTGTTGTGATTTGTCTTTAGTTATAATTTTAGATACTGGTTTCTCCACCGGTTTTTTATAATTTTTATGAACTTTTTTGAATGGTGTTGAAGAAGATTTCGCAAACAAATTAACGACAGATTGAATTACTATTGAAACAATTTTACTTAAATCTGTTCCGTTTTCGAGTAATTTAATAAATACAAAACCAAAAAAAGCACCGGCCAAATGAGCGATATGACCACCCGTATTTTCTACCCTAATTTGCATTAAGTCTATAACAAGAATTACGAGCGTAATATGCCATAATTTTACATTTCCTATGATCAATAATCGAATATTCATTAATGGCTGATAGGTTGTTGTTGCCACTAATATTGCCATGATAGCTGCGGAAGCTCCAACAATTGAAGCGCTAAAGTTTAAAAAATAATAACCCGAAACAAAAGCTATTCCTGCAAAAATAGAACTTAAAACATACAATCCTAGCAATTGCTTTTCAGAAAAAAAAGTTAAAAACAATGCACTCGAAAAATTTAAAACGATCATATTAAAAAATATATGACCAAACCCATCGTGAAAGAAAGCATAAGTCAATAGAGTCCATGGCTTAGTAATAAAAACCGAAGGCTCAGAGGACAAAGCAACCCAATTGGGAAAATCAAAAACTCCAATACTAAATTGGTAAAAAAATACCAAAGAAATTAGAAAGCAAGCCACATTCCAGAGGATTAACCTTTGGGCCATTCCTCCTAATTTGTATTGCATTTTTAAGTCGTCTATTATGTTACTCATTTAAAGTTAGATGTTAGAGGTTGAACTTAGATGTTAGGCGTTTTGTTTAATTGAACACTTAAAACTGAACACTGAATATTACATTTTAATTCCATCTATTGTCACTAAATTGATTTTTTTTCCATATCCACATCATTAAAAATCCGGTAACTGCACCACCAATATGAGCAAAATGGGCAATTCCTGTGCTTCCTGCACCAAAAATGGACTGTCCTTTAAACCCTAAAAACAAATCGATTGCTAAAATTCCTGGCACAAAGTATTTAGCTTTAATTGGAACTGGAATAAACATTAATGCCAATTCAGCATTAGGAAACATATAAGCAAAAGCAACTAGTAATCCATAAATTGCTCCAGAAGCTCCTACAACAGTTCCAAAATAGGAACTTGTGAAATTTTCAAAATCAGAAACAGACAATAACTCTTGCCATCTTGTATCTATTTTTCCTTCATTCAAAAGATGTAAAATATCTTGTTTATTAAAACCATGAGTAGTAAGCGTATTTATACTTTCTTGAAAAAAGTAATAATTCACTCCTGTATGTAACAAAGCCGCTCCCAACCCACAAGAAATATAGAAAAACAAGAATTTTTTCCCTCCCCAAAAATGTTCTAAGGCACTCCCAAAGGAATATAATGCAAACATATTAAACAAAATATGCATAACATTAGGAAAAGGAGCATGCATAAACATGTGGGTAATCAACTGCCATATTCTGAAGTGATTACTTTCAGGATAATAAAGTGCGAAAAAATCATACGATACGGGCACAATCTGTGAACCAATAAAGAAAATAAAATTGATTATTAATAACTGCTTAACAGTTGGTGTAATATTCATCATATAGCAAATTTTTTATCTAAATCTTCCACACGCATGGTGATGAAAGTAGGTTTTTGAAATGGAGAAACATTGGGGTCTTTACATGCAAAAAGTCCGTTTACCAAGTTTTCTTGTTCTTTTTGTGTTAAATAAGTTCCGGTTTTTACTGCTAAACTTCGTGCCATCGATTTGGCAATGGTATCATTCTGGCTGAAACTATTTTCCGGAATTCCGTCCTGCAAATCACTCACTAATTGTTCTAAAACTATAGTAGCTTCACTTTCGGAAACATTTACGGGTAATCCTGAAATGACAACATTACCTTCGTTTGTTTCTTCAAAAACAAAACCAGTATTAGTCAGTGAAGGTTTTAATTCAGTTATCAATTGCATTTCTCCATTAGAAAAATACAAATGTAATGGAAATAATAATTGCTGGCTTGAAGCCAAATTAACTGTGATATTGGTAAGAAATTGTTCGTACAAAATACGTTGATGCGCTCTATGTTGATCCACAATTATCATTCCTGATTTTATGGGATTAACAATATATTTTTTATGGATTTGATGGGTTTTATGAATAGCTTGTTCTACATCTTCATTATTAAATAAAGACGAATTAATGTCTTCATTTTCGAAAGTAATGGTCTCAACGTCATCAGAATCATTCTCTAAACCAACATATAAGCTTTCCCATTTAGCAGTAACTTCTGGTTTTCTGTAATTAGCAAAGTGTCTGTTGGGCTTAATTTCTTCAGAAAAGGGATTAAAATTACCATCAACCTGAATTGTAGGCGTTGAACCTTCTAAGTTTTTATAATGATAGGGAGTATCCAAATTAGAATCACGTTCAAAATCCAAAACTGGTGCGATGTTGAATTGTCCCAAACTATGTTTTATAGAAGCACGCAAAATAGCATACAAAGCCGATTCATCATCAAACTTGATTTCTGTCTTTGTAGGATGAATATTGATGTCAATTGTGTTTGGAGGGACTGATAGGTATAAAAAATAACTCGGTTGTGCACCATCTTTTAAAATTCCATCGTATGCTGCCATTACAGCATGATGCAAATAACCACTTTTTATAAAGCGATCGTTGACAAAGAAAAACTGTTCACTTCGATTTTTCTTGGCAAATTCGGGTTTACAAACAAACCCTTGAATAGTTACAATTTCGGTTTCTTCTTTTACTGGAACTAGTTTCTCATTGGTTTTACCTGAGAAAATAGCGACAATTCGTTGTCTCAAACTCGATGAATGCAAATTAAACATCTCGCTTCCATTATGATAAAATGTAAAATATATTTGTGGATGTGCCAATGCTACTCTATGAAACTCATCAATGATGTGGCGGTATTCCACTGTGTCTGATTTCAGAAAATTACGACGAGCAGGAATATTAAAAAACAAGTTTTTGACAGAAAAAGAAGTTCCCTTTGGCAAAACAGCTACTTCTTGCGAAACAAACTTACTGCCTTCAATCACAATATGAGTTCCTAATTCTTCTTGATCTTGTTTGGTTTTCATCTCCACGTGAGCAATCGCAGCAATAGATGCTAATGCTTCACCACGAAATCCTTTGGTATGCAAGGAAAACAAATCTTCGGCTTGACGAATTTTAGAAGTGGCGTGACGTTCAAAACACAATCGAGCATCGGTAACACTCATTCCTTTTCCATTATCAATTACTTGGACCAGAGATTTACCCGCATCTTTAATAATTAATTTAATATCAGTAGCACCTGCATCAACAGCATTTTCAAGTAATTCCTTAACAACAGAGGCAGGTCGCTGAACGACTTCTCCTGCAGCTATTTGATTGGCAACGTGATCGGGAAGTAATTGAATAATACTCGACATTTTTTTAGTGTTCAGTGTTCAGGGATTAGCGTTTAGTACTATACTAACGTGAGCAAATTTAAGGAATTTCTATTGGGATTGCTACCTAAATTAATCATAAAAAACAAAAAACCTATACTAACAAAAAACTAGTATAGGCTTTACAATAAATGTATGTTTTTTATTCTTCTAGTAAAGGCTGACCTTCGATTTGCAACATCCCAGAAGATAATAATTGTTGACTTTTCATTTCATGACTAAATAAAGCTTGATGCTTTAAATAGGCCATTTTAATTGCTGCAATAGCAGCTTCTGTTCCTTTATTTCCGTGTTTTCCACCACTTCTATCAATAGATTGTTGCATGGTATTATCTGTCAAAACACAAAAAATAACGGGTACATCTGTTTGAACATTCAAGTCTTTAATTCCTTGTGTCACTCCTTCGCACACAAAATCAAAATGTTTTGTTTGTCCTTGAATCACACAACCAATAGCGATAACAGCATCTACCTTTTGAGTTTGCAACATCTTTTTAGCACCATAAATAAGTTCAAAACTTCCAGGCACATTCCAACGAATTATGTGCTCTGAAGGAACTTCATTTTCTAAAAGTCCGGTAACAGCTCCATAACAAAGCGCTTCAGTTATAGCATCATTCCATTCAGAAACAACAATCCCAAACCGAAAATTTTTCGCGTCTGGGATTGAATTTTTATCGTATTCAGATAAGTTTTTATTTTTAGTTGCCATCTTTATAATTAGTATTTTAAAGTTAAAATTTCAGATTATAAATTTACGAATCAAAAATCAACAATCAAAAATTATTTATTGAGCTAAACCAATCAATACATCAACATATGAAGCTTCTGGTGAAGAATCGAAATTATCTTTAATATCATTAAAATATTTAAGAGCATCTTCTTTATTCCCTATTTCCAAAGCTATTTTCCCTGCTTTTAACAAGAAACGTGGTGTTGTAAAATCGTTTTTATTTACTTCAGCTGCTTTAATATAATATTCTAAAGCTTCTTTTGGGTTTTTATTTTGTGAATAAGCGTCTCCTATTGCTCCCTTTGCCAAAGCATTTAAAACAATATCTTCTGATTTAAATTTCCCTAAATACTCTATTGCTTCTGTAAATTTCCCTGTGTTCAAATAAGCAATACCAGCATAATAATTAGCTAGATTTCCAGCATCAGTTCCAGAATATTTATCAGAGATATCAACAAAACCAAATTTCCCTTCCGCTCCTTTCAATGACAATTTATATAAAGAATCACTAGCAACACCTGTAGTGGCTTGCTGAAAATATTGTTGTGCTTGAAACATTTCTGAAGCTGCTTCTTCTTGTTTTGGCGCAGCAACAAATTTTTCATAAGCCAAATACCCTACTAAAACAACTGCTATTGCAGCAACAACACCAATAATAATTTTTTGGTTTTTTGCAACAAAATCTTCCGTTTTTGAAGCTGTTTCATCTAATGTTGAAAATACACCTGCCGTTGCACTGTTTTTTTCTAATGCACTGATATCTTCAGTAACATCTGTAACTTCTTTTTCCTTTGCTGGTTTATATCCTCTCTTATTATAAGTAGCCATTTAAATTTTATTTAGTGAGTGGCAAAAATATAATATTTATTCAAATCTAAAACCTCTTTTATCGATATTTTTCAATAATTTGCACCCTCCTAAAAAAAACAACTCAAAAGGAGCAAAATTCCCAATACCAGCAAGCCTTAAAATGTATTTAAAAAAGATTTCATTATTCAATTACAAGAATTTTTCAGAGGTAAATTTCGATTTTGTAAACAAAATAAATTGTTTTGTAGGCAAAAACGGAATTGGAAAGACCAATGTTCTCGATGCAATCTATCATTTATCGTATGGAAAGAGCTATTTTAATCCTCTAGCAGTTCAAAATATAAAACACGGCGAAGAGTTTTTTGTTATTGATGGTGAATTTGAAAGAAACGAAAGAAACGAACAAATAGTTTGCAGCCTGAAAAAAGGACATAAAAAAATTCTTAAGCGTAACGGTAAAATCTACGACAAGTTTTCTGAACATTTAGGATTCATCCCGTTAGTTATTATATCACCTGCCGACAGGGATTTGATAATTGAAGGAAGCGAAACTAGGAGAAAATTTATGGATAGTGTGATTTCACAACTCGATTCTCACTATTTAAAACAAATTATTCAATACCAAAAAGTAATGAGTCAACGCAATGCTTTATTGAAGTATTTTTCGGTAAATTATGTTTTTGACAATGATACTTTATCTATATATAATGAACAACTCGATAGTTTTGGCAATTATATTTTTGAAAAAAGGAAAGAATTTATAACACAATTTGTACCTATTTTCAACAATCATCATCAAGCCATAACCGGTTCCGAAGAAACGGTACAACTAGTTTATGAAAGTCATTTGTATGAAAATAATTTATTGACGCTTTTAAATGAAAACATCAATAAAGACAGGGCTTTAAATTATACCAGTGTTGGCATCCATAAAGATGATTTGTCTTTTGAAATAGATCATTTTCCTATTAAGAAATTTGGCTCACAAGGACAACAAAAGTCGTTTCTGATAGCGCTAAAATTGGCACAATTCGAATTTTTAAAAAATCAAAGTGGCAGTAAACCTATTTTACTTTTTGATGATATTTTTGATAAATTAGACGAATTTCGAGTTGCCAAGATCGTTGAAATGGTCAACAGCGATACCTTTGGCCAACTTTTTATTTCAGACACACATCCAGAACGAACTGAAAAAATCGTAAAATCAACCCATCAAAATTATAGAATTTTCAATCTTTAAATTACTATTATTTTAACTTTTCCTTTCCACATTAGAAATAGAAATTTCTTATTTTAGCCTCGTTAATTTAAACCAGTTAAAATGAGATTTTATTCAATTTTAGTACTATTTATTTCTCTTACCATTTCCTCCTGCATCGGACAACCTTCAAAAAATATCGAAAACACTTCTCCTGAGGCTTTCGCCAAAAAAATAAGCGAAGTTCCAAATGCACAAATTTTGGATGTAAGAACGCCTGAAGAATACGCGCCGGAACATATCGACAATGCTGAAAATGCGGATTGGCTTGGGAATAACTTTGTTTCAGATATAGCTATATATGACAAATCAAAACCTGTTTTTGTATACTGTAAAAGCGGAGGAAGAAGTGTAAAAGCAGCTGCTAAATTACAAGAATTAGGATTTAAAAAAATCTACAATCTTGAAGGTGGTTTCTTAAAATGGACGTCAGCAGGATTATCAAAACCTGATGACACAATCATTGGCATGAGTAGCTTAGCCTATTCAAAATTAATACATTCTCACAAAAAAGTACTTATCGATTTCTATGCAGAATGGTGTGCCCCATGCAAAAAAATGACTCCGTATCTCTTGCAAATGCAAAAAGAAATGGCTGGCAAAGTAGTTATAATTCGCTTAAACGCTGATGAAAACAAAACCCTAATGAAAGATATGAAAATTGACGAATTGCCAACACTTTTATTATACGAGAACCAGGAAATAAATTGGAAACATTCTGGATTTATAAGTGAAGAAGACTTGAAAAAACAACTGTAATAATCGAATTACCTATGATTTCAACAGACAGCCTGCAATTTCTGGAAGACTTAAAAATCAACAACAATCGAGATTGGTTTTTAGACAATAAAAAGCGTTATGACATTTTCAAAAAAGACTATCATAATTTAGTATCGGATTTTCTGGATGCAATGAAACCGTTAGATCCATCGTTAGAAATGCTCGAAATTAAAAATTGCACCTTCAGAATCAATCGTGACATTCGATTTTCAAAAGACAAATCACCTTATAAAGACCATTTAGGCATATGGATGTCGAGTGGAGCCAAAGGGATGAATCGTTCGGGTTATTATGTTCACCTTGCCAAAACTGGCAGTTTTATAGCTGGCGGTTTCTATTGCCCTGAATCCGAAGATTTAAAAAAAGTTCGAAAAGAAATTGCCTATTTCAACGAAGATTTACAAGAAATCATGAATAACAAAAGCTTCAAAAAAGAATTTGGAGATTTTGACCGAAATGAAAACAATATACTAAAAAACCCACCACGAGGTTACGAAAAAGAACATCCTGCAATAGAATTCCTGAAGTTAAAAAGCTTTGAAACTACACATAAATTTGATTTAGATGAAGTTACGAAAGAAGATTTTGTTGCCAGAATGAGCAAGAAATTAATCGTATTAAAACCCTTGAATGATTTTATAAATCGTGCTTTAACAACCGAAGAATTATAGAATCAATGACTAAAAAGAAAATACTTTTTCTTGGTGAAACCTATAGAGCCGACGCTATTACTTGGATGAATGGGCTGAAGGAATTTGGCGACTTCGACATCGTCACTTGGGAATTAAAAACACCAAACACAAGTTTTTTTAGCCGACTAATTCGAATTTTTGAATTTAGTTTGGCTATTTTCTCCATTAGAAAAATAATCCAACAACATCAACCTGACATGGTTATTGCTGAACGAACCACTAGTTATGGTTTTCTTGCTGCATTATCAGGAGTAAAACCTATTGCAATTGCGCAACAAGGAAGAACGGACATATGGCCTGAAAAATCTATTTTGTTAGCTTTCAAAAAAATAATTCAGCATTATGCTTTCAAAAAAGCGGACTTAATACACGCTTGGGGTTCTGTTATGACCATTTCAATGAAAGCCACAAATGTCGATATGAAAAAGGTTTTAGTACTGCCAAAAGGAATCGATTTGATACAATTTAAATATATTAACACTGCAAATCCATCCAAAATAAATGCTATTGTGACCCGTTCTTTGGCACCAGATTATCGACATGAAGTTATATTAAAAGCTTTTGGAATACTAAACCAAAAAGGAATTGATTTCACATTAACCATTGTAGGTGACGGCAAACAATTACCAATCCTAAAAGCATTATCCAAAAAATTACAAATCGAAACTAAAGTCAATTTTACGGGTCGAATCCAAAATACAAAATTACCAGAACTGCTACAGAATTCAAACATTTATCTCAGCATGCCAATAACTGAAGGAGTATCGGCTTCTTTATTTGAAGCAATGGCATCCAATTGTTATCCAATCGTAACTGATATTCCAGGCAATCAAAGCTGGATAAAACATCGAGAAAACGGACAGTTAATCACAATTGATGATTATAAAATGCTTGCTGATGAAATTATTTGGGCTTTTGAAAACAATCAATATCGAAAAGAAGCCAAAATAAAGAACAGAAAATTTGTTGAAGAAAATGCAGATTACAAAATCAATATGAAAATAATTGCTGAAAAATACCATGAATTAATTAACACACAAAAAACGAACTAGTTATGTGTGGAATTAATGGGATCATGCATTTGCAAACGCAAAAAAAAGTAGATGAACGCCTTTTAACTAAAATGCGAGATTCGCTTGAACATCGTGGTCCAGATGACAAAGGATTATTTTTAGAAAACAATATTGGATTAGGACATCGGAGACTGTCCGTTATTGATTTATCGTCAGCAGGACATCAACCTTTTTTTTCGGATAATGGTCGATATGTTATGGTATATAATGGAGAAATATATAATTTCAAGGATTTTTACCCTGAATTACGAAGCCATGGAATAATTATAAAAACAAATTCCGATACTGAGGTTTTGTTGCAATTGTATGAATTATATGGTCTAAAAATGCTAAATCGACTCCATGGTATGTTTGCTTTTGCCATTTGGGACAAAATGGAACGAAAGCTAATCACAGTTCGTGACAGAATGGGGGTTAAGCCTTTATATTATACGTTCAAAAATGAAACCTTTTACTTCGCATCGGAACAAAAGGCACTTTTTACTGTTGGAATTCCTCTAAAATTAGCTAATGATGGACTGGAAGAATTTATTTTTAATCGTTTTGTTTCTGGTGAAAATACCTTGTATGAAAACGTAAAAAAAGTATTACCAGGACACGTGATGACCATTCACGAAAGTGGAAAAATAACGAATGAAAAATGGTGGGATTTGAAATCCGAAATTCAGAACCATCCAAAGATTCAGAAACCAATTGAATGGTTTCGCAACACTTTTGATGACTCCCTAAAATTGAGAATGGTAAGTGACGTTCCAGTTGGTGTTTTGCTTAGCGGCGGACTCGATTCAGCATCAATTTTGGCTTCATTAAACCAACAGAATTTCAAAGATATTCAAACTTATAATATTGGATTCAAAGAAAAAGAACATAACGAATCCCATTTAGCAAAATTAATTGCTGATAAATTTAATTACGGTTTTCATACCATGCAGTTAGAAGACAACAACCTTTTCGAAAAACTGCTTAGCGCTACTTATTTTCAGGATGAACCCATTATGCATTTAAGTGAACCTCATATTTTGGCACTTTCGCAAATGGCAAAACCAGCTGTAAAAGTGCTACTTTCTGGTGAAGGCGCTGATGAATTAATGGGCGGATATGTAAGATATAAAGCACTAAAATACCCAAGTTTACTTCAAACTATTGCAGTTATTGGCAATATGGAATATTTCAATACAAGTCCTCGATTCGAAAAACTTGCTCGTTATTCTCAAATAGCAGACCCTGATGACTTAGTACTCTATAATGGTTGTAATATTTACCCAAAGGACATTTCAACTGTATTTGGAATTAATTCGCCACCAAAAAACGAATATAGGATGCAAATTTTAGCAGAGGCAAAATCAATATATCCAAACAATTTAAGGAGACAAGCACTGTACCTAGACCAACATACCTATTTATGTTCGCTTCTTGACAGAAATGATCGCTGTACAATGGGCGCATCTATCGAATGTAGAGATCCTTTTTTGGACCAAAGACTTATTGCCGGACTTGGATCTCTTGATGACAAATGGTTGTTCACTGGAAAAAAATGGAAATACATTTTAAAATCAGCAATGGCATCAAGATTACCTGCGGAAGTATTAAAATTTAAAAAAGTAGGATTGAGTGTTCCATGGGGAGATTATTTGATAAAAAGCCAAGGATTCATTGATGAATTAGATTCATTTTCAAAAAGTGATTTATTCAAAATGGATTATTTTGGACGCATCAATGCACCGAAATTAGTTGAAAATTTTAGAAAAGGAGATACTAAAATGATACCTTATATAATGCCGTTATTTATGATGCATATTTGGCTGAAAAACTATGCCAATAAATTTTAATCCTTACTTTTGATCACAGAATTCAAAAAGCACTATTATTCATGGAAATTCAACACAATTTTTCTCTAAAAAACTACAATACTTTTGGCATAGAAGCCAAAGCAAAACAATTTGTTGCCGTTCATAATGTTTCTGAATTACGAACTATTTTAGAACAAAATAAAACCGAAAAAAAATTCATACTTGGAGGCGGAAGCAACATGCTTTTGACAAAAGATATAGATGCTTTAGTTATACACATAGATTTAAAGGGTCATAAAATTATTGATGAGAACGATGATTATGTATGGGTCGAAAGTCAAGCTGGCGAAAATTGGCACGAATTTGTGCTATGGACCATCGTCCAAAACTTGGGTGGATTAGAAAACATGTCGCTTATCCCGGGAAACGTTGGGACAACTCCTGTACAAAATATTGGTGCTTATGGAACTGAAATTAAAGACACTTTTATTTCCTGTGAAGCCATGAAAATTGAAAATCAGGAAATGAAAACATTCACCAAGGACGAATGTCATTTTGGTTACCGTGAGAGTATTTTCAAAAACGAAGTAAAGGACCAATATATTATTACCTCGGTAATTTATAAATTAACGAAACGCAATCATAAAATTAATATTTCTTACGGAGATATTGCTTCTGAATTGGCTAAAAACCACATTACGAAACCTTCATTAAAGGACGTCAGTAATGCGGTAATTGCCATTCGAGAAAGCAAATTACCTAATCCAAAAGAACTAGGCAATAGCGGAAGTTTTTTTAAAAACCCCATTATTCTGAAAAAAGATTTCGATAAAATTCATCCATTATTTCCTGAAATGAAATATTATGATGTTTCAGAAACCGAAGTTAAAGTTCCTGCTGGCTGGCTCATTGAGCAAGCAGGTTTCAAAGGAAAACGCTTTGGAAACGCTGGAATTCATAAAAATCAGGCCCTAGTTTTAGTTAATTATGGTAATGCAACAGGTAAGGAAATTCTAGCAATTGCTACCACTATTCAAGACACTATTTTTAAGACTTTTGGCATTCAAATCGAAGCAGAAGTAAACGTGATTTAATACTAAAAGTAATTGCTATTTAACGGTTGATAATTGATAATTGATATTTATATTTGCACAGATTTTAAAAAGAAGCCTTGCCTATATGTTAACCTTTATTTTTTACGCGTTTGTAATTATCGTTCTAATTCAACTTTCGTATTATGTGTTTGTTTTTGGAAAATTTGCTTTTGCTAAAAAGCAAAAATCTACACCAAAAAGAATTCCGATTTCTGTAATTGTTTGTGCTAAAAACGAAGCCGAAAATGTGGTTCGATTCATTCCGCTCCTTGCTGAACAAGATTATCCAGATTATGAAATTATTCTGATTGACGATGCATCAAGTGATGAGACTTTAGAAATTTTCGAAAATTTTGAAAAACAATACTCCAATGTCAGATTAGTAAGAGTACAAAATAATGAAGCCTTTTGGGGCAACAAAAAATACGCCTTAACGCTGGGAATAAAAGCAGCTAAAAAAGAATATTTGATATTTACAGATGCCGATTGTTTTCCTGCTTCAAAAGATTGGATAAAAGAGATGAGTTCACAATTTACAATGCATAAAACGATAGTTTTGGGTTATGGAGCTTATGAAAAAATCAACAAGTCTTTCTTGAATAAAATCATTCGATTCGAGACCATGCTCACAGCGGTACAATATTTTTCCTGGGCAAAAGCTGGAAAACCATATATGGGTATTGGGCGCAATTTAGCCTACAAAAAGGAAGAATTTTATAATGTAAATGGATTTATCGAACACATGAAAATCCGTTCTGGTGATGATGATTTATTCATCAATCAGATTGCTACAAAAAGGAATACAACATTCAATTTTAGCCCTGAAAGCTTTACGTATTCGATGCCAAAAACTACTTTCAAAGCTTGGTTTACTCAAAAAAGAAGACACGTATCTACAGCAAAACATTACAAATCCTTTGACAAAACACAACTAGCTCTTTTTTATATTTCACAATTGCTCTTTTTCTTATTTGCTATCGTTTTATTGTCTTTTCTATATCAATGGATCATTGTTTTGTGCATCATTGGCTTCCGATATTTATTCTCTTGGATCACCTTGGGATTCTCGGCCGGAAAATTAAAAGAAAAAGATGTGATGTATTGGTTTCCTATTATTGAAATTGTGCTTATCTTCACTCAATTAAATGTTTTCATAACAAATCTTTTTTCAAAACCAGTATATTGGAAATAAATCTACAAATTGAAAAAGCTAAAAAAGGAGATCAAGCAGCCTTTACTTTTCTATTGAATTTATATTGGAATGAGGTCTATGGTTTTATGTTAAAACGCACCGAAAACGAGACGAATGCCGAAGACATTACTATAGAAACGTTCTCAAAAGCATTCGATAAAATTGCTAGTTACAATCCCGAATTTCAGTTTAATACCTGGTTGATCGCTATTGCAAAAAATGTTCATATTGATTTGTTACGTAAAAACAAATCGTCACTTTTTATTGAAATCAGTGAAGACGACGATCGAAAAGCCCACAATATTGCCGATACAACTCCATCTGCAGAGGACGAATTAATAACTGAACAAAATCTTTCTCAACTTTTACAGTTCATCAAAGAACTAAAACCACATTATCAGGAAGTAATTCAATTGCGTTATTTTCAAGAAATGACCTACCAAGAAATCGCCACTAAAATTGACGAACCCTTGAGTAATGTCAAAATAAAACTTCTCCGAGCTAAAAAACTATTGGCAGAAATCATTAAAGACAATCGTTAATTTGAGCTTGCTTTAAATAAAAACCCCCTGTTTTTATTATTATTTTTCATCAAGACACCTTATAAAATGGACCTTCACTATTTTTGTTAAAATAATTATAAAATATCCTCTGTTTTATATATTAAACTCATGCCTTTTTACGTTATTAGTTAAAATAGCACTTATATGACAAAATAAATACTTAACCTTTAAAACCACAAATTATGTCTAGATTAAGTATTTACGAAACCCCATGGATTGATCTTGTATTCGAAAACAGAAACAAAAATTACGGTGCCTATCAATTACGCCGTGAAAGTGTCAAAAGCACCTTATCGGCCTTCTTTATGGGATTATTATTTGTAGCATCCATTGGAACTATTGCAACAGTTATCAGTTATTTTAACTCCGATACCATAGTTGTTGAAAATCCAGCACAAGAATGGTCAGACCCTATTCAAATTACAGATGTTGTCTTAACAGACGTCCATAAAACTGTAATTCCCGAAGTAAAAACCCAAGTTGCTGCAACTATTATTCAAAAAGACCAACTTATTAATCCAGTTATAGTTCATGCCGAAGAAGCAATTAAGGAGTTAGCCACAAACATTGAAAACAAGAATACTACAAGTATAACTTCCGATGCTTTGGGAACAGTTGGAACTAATCCAATAACAGCTACAGGAACCGAAACCGAAATATCAAAAGCTGTGAATTACGGTACATCGATTGTAAACACAACAATATTAGACAAATTACCAGAGTTTCCAGGCGGAATGAAAAATTTCTATACTTATGTGGGAAAAAATTTTGAGAAACCAGAAATCGACGGAATGAGTAACCTAAAAGTATATGTTTCGTTTGTGATAGAAAAAGACGGAAGTATGAGTAATATTAAAGTACTAAGAGATCCTGGATATGGTTTAGGACAAGAAGCGATTCGTGTTTTAAAATCTATAAAAGCCAAATGGACTCCTGGAATAATCGATTCAAAACCCGTCCGAACAGCTTATAACTTGCCGATTTCTATTGAGATGAGATAATCTTATAATCCTATTTAATATAAAAACAGCAACAAGAATCTTCTTAATGCTGTTTTTTTACGAACTATTTTATGTTAAATTTAAGTTAATTAATAATTAAACAACTGTTTAAATTAAACAGTTGTTTAATTTTGTCGGCTAATAAATTTACTAACATTGGAAAACAATTTAAACGACAAACAAATTCAAATTCTCGAAGTAGCTGAAAAGTTATTTGCCGAGAAAGGATTTGATGGAACTTCTATTCGAGATATTTCGAAAATTGCGAATATTAATGTTGCTATGATTTCCTATTATTTTGGATCAAAAGATTTATTGTTAGAATCATTAATCAAACACAAAACGATTGGACTTAAGGAACAGTTATTAGTTTTAATAGCCGAAAACCTTGAACCTGTAGCCAAAATAAATAAGTTAATTGAATTATACATCAATAGAATTAATTGTAACAGGGGAATTTATCGCATTATGCATTTTGAATTAACTTCAAAGAAAAACGAAAGTATTCTTAAATATTTCACTGAATTAAAAAAAGCAAATTTAAAATCCGTAGAGTTAATAATCAAAGAAGGTCAAGCAAAAGGAATCTTCAGAAAAGATATTATAATCCCACTTATTACTCCAACAATTATTGGAACTTTTTTCCATTTTCAAATGAACAAAGATTTCTATGAAGAAATATTAGACTTGAAAACTGACACTCAATATGACAACTTTATAAAAACAGATTTAACAAAACACATTCAACAAACCATAAAAGCCCTTCTTGTTTATGAAAATTAATTCAATACTCCTCTTTGGCTTATATTTTATTGGAATTCACGCCATAAATGCCCAAGAAAAAACGAGTTACACCTTAAATGAAGCTATCCAAATGGCGTGGTCAAATAGTAATGAAGTTGCTTTAGCTAATACAAAAGTAACTACATCAAAGTACGAATTGCAATCGGCAAAAAACAATCAATACCCTGATTTAAAAGCCTCTGGTCAATACCTGAAATTATCAAAAGCATCTATTGATTTAAAAACCAATCAAGACAATAGTGCTACAAAGCCGATGCCAGTTGTAGATCAATTAATGCTTGGTCAGGTAAATGCAAGTCTGCCTATCTTTTCTGGATTTAAGATTCGAAATAGTATCAATTTATCAGAAAACTTATCCCTTGCAGAAACTGCAAGAGCAGACCAAACCAAAGAGGAAATTGCAATGAAGGTCATCCATTTATATGCAAGATTATATAAGTCTCAGAAAACATTAGAATTACTAAAAGAAAATCAAAACCAAGCAGAACAACGTACGGCCGATTTTAGTGAAATGGAAAAAAACGGTATAATTCCGAGAAATGATTTACTAAAATCACAGTTACAAGTCTCTAAAATTCAGCTCTCAATTGACGAAATTAGAAACAATTTGAATGTAACAAATTACAATCTTGTAAGCATTTTAAAATTACCAGAAAACACAGAATTAGTTATTAGAGAAAGTGATTTTGATGATTTTAAAATGAATAACATCCCTACTGATGAAAAACCAGCATTGGAATATCGTAAGGATTTGGAAGCGATAAAATATCAGGAAAAAGCATCTCAAGCCAATATAAAAATAGCCAAAAGCAATTACTATCCGTCTTTATCCATTCAAACTGGCTATACTGTATTAGACATTAAAAATTTAGTTACAGTAGAAAATGCAATGAATTTTGGAGTTGGTATTTCCTATGATATTAGTAATATCCTTAAAAACAATAGCACTGTAAAAATTGCCGAAAGCAAATCGCTTGAAATAAAAAACACTCATGAAATTCTTTTAGACAATATTAAAATTCAGGTAAAACAAGCTATAGAAAATTATGATTTAGCATTGAAACAAAGTCAAGTGTATCGACAAGCTTATGAACAATCCTCTGAAAATTACAGAATTGTAAAAGACAAATACGACAATGGACTTTCAGACACAAATGATTTATTAGAGGCCGATGTTGAACAGTTGAATTCAAAAATCAATACAGCTTTGGCAAGAGCCAATATCATTCAAAAATATTACGAATTGCTTTCGGCAACAGGACAATTATTAAATACTTTCAACATTACAAAAATATAATCAAGACCATGGAAAAGAAAACTAAAAACAAGAAATTTATATTTATCATTCTTTCATTATTAATTTTGGGAGGTATTTATGGCGGTTTCAAATATGCACATTCTTTGTCGCATGAAGAAACGGATGATGCTCAAATCGAAAAAAACATGAATCCTATCATCCCAAAAGTATCTGGATACATTCATAAAGTATATGTAAAAGACAATAATTTTGTAAAAAAAGGAGATACTCTTTTCACGATTGATAAGCGTGATTATCAAATAAAAATAGAAGAAGCGAATGCTTCATTGGTTGCTTCACAGGCTAGTTTTGAAGTTGCAAAAGCAGATATTGGAAGTGCATCTGCTAATATTTCAGTTTCTAATTCCAATGTATTATCTGCAGGTGGAAATATTGAATCGGCAAAAATCAGATTAGCTCAAGTTACTAATGATTACAACCGTTATAACAATTTGTATAAAAATCATTCTATAACAAAACAGCAATTTGAGCAAGCATCTTCTGCAAAACAAGAAGCCGAAAATCAAGTTCGTATTTTGCAACAACAAGAAAAAACTAGTTCCTTTCAAAAATCGGCAATCGTAGCTAAATCTAGAGTTTCTGACAAACAAACTGAGGTGGCTGCTGCCAATATTAAAAGAGCACAAGCTCAATTGGACTCGGCTTTACTTAATCTTACTTATACCGTAGTTACGGCATCAATTGATGGACAAGTTTCTAAAATTGATATTCAACCGGGGCAATTAGTCCAAGCAGGGCAATCATTGTTTTATATTATCAATAACGATGAAGCATGGGTAATTGCTAATTTCAAAGAAACACAATTGGACAAAATGCTAATAGGACAAAAAGTAATTGTAAAAATTGACGCTTATCCTGATTTTGAATTTGAAGGAAAATTGGCCAGTTTTTCACCTGCAACTGGATCGGTTTTTTCATTATTACCTCCTGATAATGCGACAGGAAACTTTGTAAAAACAATCCAAAGACTGCCTGTTAAAATTAGTTTAAATGAGTCGAACGATCCAAAAAAGATAAAATTACTTCGACCTGGGATGAATGCAAGTGTTGATATTCATTTGAAATAAGATTTTTGATTTTAGATTGCAGATTTTAGATTTGGTGTTAGTGGAAAATGGATACTGATAATTATTTATAGATTTTCACTTCTGCAATCTGCAATCTGAAATCTAAAATTCCTTCTGCGCTCGCGTGAGGGATTGCAGTGGAGCTCTTTTTGTGAGCGGCGCTTTTGCCGATCCCAAAAAAGCGGGAACGGAAAGCCCGACCCGAAGTTGCGAGGAGGCACGACGAAGCAATCTGGAGGGTCACGCCCAAAAGATTGAAATTTAGTTTATTTATAATAATAATTTTATGGTAAAAACAGTTGACGATGAATTAGTAGAATACGGTTTTAGAAGGATTATCATTACGATAACTGCCGTTCTTTGCGCCTTGCTTGAAATCGTGGACACGACAATTGTGAACGTAGCATTGAACAATATGCGAGGTAGTCTTGGCGCGACGCTTACAGATATTGCTTGGGTTATAACCGCGTATGCAATAGCCAATGTGATTATAATTCCTATGACAAGCTGGCTTTCGCAGCAATTTGGTCGTCGTAATTATTTTGCGGTTTCTATTGTTATATTTACAACTGCCTCATTTTTGTGTGGGAATGCCACTAATATTTGGGAACTCGTTGCCTTTCGATTCATTCAGGGACTTGGAGGAGGAGCCTTATTGGTAACCGCACAAACGATTATTACCGAAAGTTATCCTATTGCCAAAAGAGGTATGGCACAAGCTATTTATGGGATGGGAGTAATTGTTGGGCCTACACTTGGACCGCCATTAGGAGGTTATATTGTGGATCACTTTTCATGGCCTTATATTTTTTACATTAACATTCCGATTGGAATTATTGCCACAATTCTTACCATTATGTTTGTAAAAAGTCCAAAATACGGCAATAAATTAAGTGTAAATCAAGTGGATTGGTGGGGAATTGCCTTTTTAACAACCTTTATAGGTTCGCTACAATTTGTTTTGGAACACGGTCAACAAGACGATTGGTTCAATGATAATTTAATTGTTGGTTTAAGCGTTGCTTCTGTATTTGGTCTAATTCTTTTTATAAAAAGAGAACTTACCTACGAACACCCGATTGTAAATCTTAGGGTTTTGAAAAATGCTAATTTAAGGGTAGGAACTATCATGAGTTTTATCATGGGATTTGGTTTGTATGGCTCTACTTTTATTGTCCCTATTTACACCCAATCGGTTTTGGGATGGAATGCTACTCAGGCAGGACTATTACTAATTCCGAGTTCGATTACCACAGGAATAATGATGCCTTTTATTGGTAAGATGATTCAACGAGGCGTTCCTCAGTCTTATATGGTAGCAGTAGGATTCTTAATGTTTTTCTGTTTTACCTTTTGGATGCATAATATTATAACACCAGATACCAGTTCCGAGGCTATGTTTTGGCCTTTAATATTAAGAGGAGTTGGATTAGGATTGCTGTTTGTACCCATTACCACTCTTTCTTTGTCGACACTTTCTGGCAGGCAAATTGGCGAAGGAGCCGCTTTTACTGGGATGATGAGACAGTTGGGAGGATCGTTTGGAATTGCTATCATCACTACTTTTATAGCAAGATTCAATCAAGAACATCGTGTAAATTTGATATCCAAACTTGATAAAACTGATTTCAAAGTACAACAAACACTACAAGGATTACAGCAAGGATTTATGTCGAAAGGTTTTACTTTTAACGAATCTTTAGCGAAAGCGTATAAAATTATCGAGTACAAAGTAATGGTTCAAAGCTCTGTATTAACTTACATGGACGTCTTTATGTATTTAGGAATCTTGTTTTTATTATGTATTCCTTTTATTTTGTTGATTAAAAAAGGAAGTGGCAAAATTAATCCAGCTGATGCGATGCACTAGATTTTAGATTGTAGATTGTAGATTTCGTGATGGTAAATACGAGATTGTATAGCTTCATAAATTTGAGTGTCAAATATTGTCTGCTCATAATTCTGAAATCTAAAATCTGCAATCTAAAATTTTTATTATCTCGTAAAAACCAGATGATTCCCTTCTGATAAATTAGCATCAAATTGATAGCCATCATAATTGAATCCTTTCAAATCATCAATTGTTTCCGCATTAGAATCGATAATGTAACGCACCATCATTCCCCTAGCCTTTTTGGCAAAAAAACTGATTATTTTTAGTTTTCCGTTTTTGTAATCTTTGAATTCTGGAGTAATTACGGGAACTTTCAACGCTTTTACATCTATTGCAGAGAAATATTCGTTGCTTGCTAAATTGACAAACAACTCCCCTTTTTTGAGTTCTTTGTTTAAAGATTTGGCTATAATAGGTTTCCAAAATTCGTATAAGTTTTTGCTGTCGCCAATAGGTAACTTAGTGCCCATTTCTAAGCGATACGCTTGCATTAAATCCAGCGGTTTCAAGAGACCGTACAAACCGGATAAAATTCTTAATTTATCTTGAAGAATTTCCAATTTTTCTAAAGGAATCGAATAGGCATCCAATCCCAAATATACATCACCATCGAAAGCGAAAATCGAAGGTCTTGCATTATCTGGAGCGAAAGGTGTTTTCCAATCTTTATTACGCTGCCAATTCAAATCGGCCAGTTTATCCGAGATATCCATTAATTCCGATAAATCTTTTGGCGATTTTTGCTTTAATACTTTATGAACTTGACGTGATTCTTTAAGAAAAACAGATTCAGAAAATTGTTCCGTTGGAAGTTCTTTTTCAAAGTTTAAAGATTTAGCTGGCGACAATACGATTTTCATAATTTGTTATTCTGTTTATTGAATGCTCAAAAGTACAAATACAATATCCGAAAATGAAAATTGCAGAACATTTAATTTGTGGTATTTTTGCATTCAAAATCATCAAGCATTTTTTATATGTCCAAAATTGAAATTAGGAAAGCCACTATTTCCGACCTTGAAACCATTCAAGAAATCAGCATAACAACTTTCAAAGAAACATTTGCATCTGTAAATTCGCCAGAAAACATGGCCAATTATATTCGTGATAATTTTAATCAGAAACAATTGATTATGGAAATAAACAATCCTGATTCGGCTTTTTATCTTGCTTCTTTGGAAAAAGTTACTATTGGATATTTGAAAATAAATACTGGTATTTCCCAAACCGAAAAACAAAAAGAAAACAGCTTAGAGATACACAGGATTTATGTTTTACAAACTTTTCATGGGAAAAAAATAGGGCAATTATTGCTCGACGAAGCTATAAATAGTGCTATACAAGCCAATATTGATTTGGTTTGGCTTGGAGTTTGGGAAGAAAATCACCGAGCACTACAATTTTACTCTAAAAATGGTTTTGTTGAATTTGACAAACATATTTTTACCTTGGGCGATGATGTACAAACCGATTTGTTGCTTCAACTTGAAATAAAAAACTAAAATCACCCAATTTAACTATGAACAAC
The DNA here is from genome assembly GCF_004349355.1 of Flavobacterium cellulosilyticum. Lineage (GTDB taxonomy): Bacteria > Bacteroidota > Bacteroidia > Flavobacteriales > Flavobacteriaceae > Flavobacterium > Flavobacterium cellulosilyticum. The sequence goes on from NZ_SMFK01000011.1 coordinate 69,892, forward strand.
ACAACCCATTGGAACATCATAATCTCTGATTTCGTAAATAAAAACCAATTCATAGACACCGTATTGACAGGAGAAATGACTGATGAATTATCCGAATACAACACCATAAAAGGACTATTATTCTCGGATATTACCATTCAACAATTCATCGAAAAAGAAGACCAATACGACATTTGCGAAGCCGCTTCACCTGAATTGAACCGGAAACTCAGAACGTTTTCGGCCGGAGAACAAAAGAAGGAATTTTTAAATTATTGCTTGAAGCAAAAACCAGATTTTCTGATTTTAGACAATCCTTTTGATCATTTAGATCATGCTTCAAGAATAAGTTTAGCAGTAGCTTTAGAAAAATTATCTCATTCTATTGGATTGATTCAATTAGTCAACCGTACTGAAGATTGCCTTGATTTTATTCCAAATAAAGTAAAAATACTTGATGATTCTTTTACCTTAAATCCTATCGAAGCTGATTCAAAAAAACTTACAAAAACAATAGAAAATCAAATTCCAAAAGCACTACATTCTTATAATTTCCCAAATGAAGAACTTGTAAAAATGAATGGTGTTTTTGTAAGTTATAACGAAAGACCCATTGTCGAATCCATAAATTGGATTATAAAACAAGGCGAATTCTGGCAGCTCATTGGCCCAAATGGTTCCGGAAAAAGCACCTTATTATCCATGATTACGGGAGAAAACCCAAAAGGATATGGCCAAGAATTATATCTTTTTGGAAGAAAAAAAGGAAGTGGAGAAAGTGTTTGGGATATCAAAAAGAACATCGGAGTTTTTTCGACTTCAATGACACAACTTTTCAAAAGAAACCAAACTTTGGAAGAAATGATACTTTCTGGTTTTTTTGATTCCATCGGATTGTATACGCTTCCCACGCAATTGCACCGCCAAATTGTGGCCCAATGGCTCAAAGCACTAAATTTAAGTGCGCTTAAAAACAAAAGTTTCAACCAACTTTCCTTGGGTTTGCAAAGAGTCACTTTGATTGTCCGTGCAGTGCTAAAACATCCACCTTTAATCATTCTGGACGAACCACTCGAAGGACTTGACGACAGTAATTCGGCATTGGTAATCGACCTTATCAATCTATTAATCCAAGAAACAAAAATGACTGTGATTTATGTTTCGCATCGCATAGAACCTGCGTTAAAACCGACTTCGATTTATGAATTGATACCAAGTGAAACGGGTTCGACTGGAAAAATAAAAGAGATTAAAAACTAAAATATTGAATACAATAATAAAAAACTATGAATATTTAATCCCCACAAAAAAAGCCTCATCCGAGGCTTTTAATTTTATATTTCATTTCCAACTAAAATAAAAATCCGCTTTTAATCTGCCAAAATCTGCATTTTCAGCGTGCCAATCTCAACAAAGATTAAAACCTACTCCTCCTCAGTCAAATGCGATTTCGAATAGCCTCTCCATTTCTCAATACAATCCTGAAAATCCTGAGGCAATTCCGTATCGAAACGCATCATTTCTCCCGTTGTAGGATGGACAAAACCAAGTGTTTTAGCATGCAAAGCTTGTCTTGGCAACGCCTTAAAGCAATTATCGATAAATTGTTTGTATTTGGTAAACGTCGTTCCTTTCAGAATCAAATGACCGCCATAACGCTCATCATTAAAAATAGGATGACCAATGTGTTTCATGTGTACCCGAATCTGGTGCGTTCTACCTGTTTCCAGAATACAAGAAACCAAAGTCACATAACCAAAACGTTCCAAAACTTTATAATGCGTCACGGCATGTTTCCCAATTTCGGGATCAGCAAAAACCGACATTTGCATGCGATCTTTCACGTGGCGGGCAATGTTACCTTCAATTGTACCTTCTTCAGCGATTACATTTCCCCAAACAAGAGCAACATATTCCCTTTCAGAAGTTTTTGCTTCAAATTGTTTGGCAAGATGCGTCATCGCTGCTTCGGTTTTGGCAATTACCAAAAGTCCCGAAGTATCTTTATCTATTCGGTGCACCAATCCTGGACGTTCACTACTGTTCAATGGCAAATCCTTAAAATGAAATGCCAAAGCATTTACCAACGTTCCCGTATAATTTCCGTGACCGGGATGCACTACAAAATCGGGTGGTTTATTCACCAACAAAAGAGCGTCATCTTCATAAACGATATCAAGTGGAATATCCTCAGGATCTACCCTGTTTTCAAACGGTGGATGCGTCAACATAATCCGCACCACATCTAAAGGTTTTACTTTATAATTCGACTTTACGGGAAGATCATTCACATAAATATCTCCGGCAGTCGCCGCATTTTGAATTTTATTTCGAGTCGCATTCGGAATCATGTTCATCAAATACTTGTCAATCCTCAAGAGCAATTGCCCTTTAGGAATGTCAAATCTATAATGTTCGTATAATTCGTCTTCTAAATCTGTAGTATCGTTATTATTGTTCATTTGGTATTGCTAGTGTGTCTACTTCTGCTGCATAACTTTCTTTTCCGTCGCCTAGAACCAAATCAATTTTTGAGGATTTCAAAACACGATCGCCTGCTTTAATATTTCTGCCTTTAAAACGCATTTCAAGAACCATATCTTTCCCAAGATTCGGAATATAGGTAATCGTACCTTCCTCAAGACCAAGTGCTTTAAGTGTCGGAACGGCTTCACGATAGGTTCTTTGAATTAAATCTGGAACTTTTACAGACGAAAAGCCCGAAGCATTAATTTTGATATATACTTTTCTACCTACTTTCACTTTCGCACCAGGTAACGGATCTTGCTCGACCACACTATATTTAGGAAAATCTTTATTGTAATCTACACTATCTAAAAGCACATAATCCAAATCCAATTCATCCAGTTTCTGCTCCACTTGCTCCTCGGTCAACTTAGCTAGGTTAGGCACCGTAATTTCGTGACCATGATCAGTCGTAAATGTCAACCAATGAATAAACAAATAGGCTAAAACTGCTATAATAACTAGAGCGGCTAATGCTTGTCCAAAAAACACGCGACTCTTAAGATAATTCCCTAAACTCATAAATTTATTTTTAGAAGTAGCAAAGATAAAGCTATTTCGTTCGAAAAAAAATTCTAATTTTGTTTAATAATAATTTAACGTTTTCCGGAGCACAGTCGAAGGAAGGAGCTTTTTCCCGCTATTCGTTGCAATCTCCCGAAGAAAAATCGGGAGGATTTTCACTTCTATCGGGGCTAAAAACCAATCATTTTCATAATAACATAATTTATACCTAATACCCAAGACCTAAAACATGAAAAACATTGCGATCATAATGGGCGGTTATTCAAGCGAATACAAAATCTCATTAATCAGCGGAAACGTTGTGTATCAATACTTAGACAAAACCAAATACAACGGATTCCGAATCCACATTTTCAAAGAAAAATGGGTGTATGTCGATGAAAATGAAGCCGAATTTCCAATTGATAAAAATGATTTTTCAACCACAGCCAATGGTACAAAAATAACTTTCGACTGTGTGTTCAATGCCATTCACGGTACACCGGGCGAAGATGGATTGCTACAAGCTTATTTTGATTTAATTGGAATGCCACAATCATCTTGCGATTATTATCAATCTGCATTAACGTTCAATAAACGTGATTTATTGTCAGTATTAAAACCTTATGGCATCAAATCAGCCACATCCTATTATCTGAATAAAGGAGATCATATTGACACTGACGAAATCGTAAAAAAACTAGGTTTGCCTTGTTTTGTGAAACCCAATAAAGCTGGCTCAAGTTTTGGAATTTCTAAAGTAAAAACCGCCAACGAATTACCAATTGCCATTGAAGTGGCTTATAAAGAAGACAACGAAATCATCATCGAAAGTTTCTTAGATGGCACCGAAGTTTCTGTTGGAGTTATCAACTATCAAGGAAAAATAATTGTTTTACCATTAACCGAAATAGTTTCCGAGAATGATTTCTTCGATTATGAAGCCAAATACCTCGGTAAATCACAAGAAATAACACCTGCCAGAATTTCCGAAGAAATGACACAAAAGGTTGGTGACATTGCCAAACGCGCTTATGAAATATTAAAAATGAAAGGATTTTCAAGAAGCGAATTCATCATCGTAGATGACGAACCTTTTATGCTCGAAATGAACACAATTCCAGGTCTCACTACCGAAAGTTTGATCCCACAACAAGCCAAAGCGGCAGGAATTTCATTGGAAGATTTGTTTACCAATGCGATTGAATTAAGTCTCAAAAACTAAATAATCATGAAAGAAATTTTTGAATGGAATAGACTTTTTTTTAATGGTTTGCCTGAAAATTTTATTTTAGAAGTTATATTCCGTTCAACAGTCATGTTCCTAATTTTATTACTGACTTTAAAATTAGCAGGAAAACGCGGCGTAAAGCAATTATCAGTTTTCGAAACTGTAATCATTATCGCTTTAGGATCGGCAGCTGGTGACCCGATGTTTTATGAAGACGTTGGAATAATACCAGCAGCAACAGTGTTTCTGGTAATAATCAGCCTATACCGTTCGGTAACCTGGCTTACAGGAAAAAGCAAGAAATTTGAGGAATTTATTGAAGGAAAAACAGAATGTTTTATTCAGGAAGGTAAATTTTCTATTAGTACCTTTAAAAAAGAAAGTTTGGCTCAAGATGAATTTTTCTCTGAACTTCGCATCAAATCCATAGAACATTTGGGTCAGGTAAAAAATGCCTTTATAGAAACCAGTGGAGAAATAAGTGTGTTTTATTATCCAGATCAAGAAGTAAAATACGGTTTACCTATTTTGCCCTCTTTATTTCTTAAAAAAAATAAAACAATTCCAATAAACGGCGTCTTTGCTTGTGCTTTTTGTGGACATACTGAAAAACAAAAAGCGGGAACAGCAAAATGCAATGTCTGCTCTAAAGAAGAATGGGTTGAAGCTATAAAAACAATTAGAACAACATAATAAAAAACACTAGATTTATTTGTAGTTTATCAATACTTTTAAATTCACTTTATGCTGCAGATCGAAGACATAAAATTCAAATTAAATCATGAGGATTGCTACGAAACAATTAAACCATGAACAAAAACAGACTCGAAGCCTTTAGTGACGGTGTTTTAGCCATAATCATCACGATAATGATTTTAGAGATCAAAGCGCCCGAAGAAAGCAGTTTTGAGTCTTTAAAACCACTTATTCCTGCCTTGTTGAGTTATGTTTTGAGTTTTGCTTATATTGGGATTTATTGGAACAATCACCATCATATGTTTCAGGTCGTAAAAAAAATTAATGGTTCGATTTTATGGAGCAATATGTTTTTACTTTTTTGGTTGTCCTTAATTCCTTTTGGCACAAGTTGGATTGGTGAACATCATTTCGCTGCTGTTCCGATGAGCATTTATGGTTTTATTTTGTTTATGGCAGCCATTTCTTATACCATTCTTCAGAATAAAATCATAAAATTGGAAGGTCCAGATTCTATATTACAGAAAGCAGTTGAAAAAGATATAAAAGGCAAAATATCAGCAACTTGTTATATTTTAGCCATCCCATTAGCTTTTGTATCTCCATGGATTTCAGGCTTACTATATATTACAGTAGCATTGCTTTGGATTATACCAGACGCCAGAATTGAAAAACAAATAAATAAAATTTAAAATGAATAAAGCTATTTTTCCAGGCTCATTTGACCCAATAACCTTAGGTCATGAAGATATTATTAGAAGAGCTATTCCACTTTTTGACGAAATTGTTATTGCTATTGGTATCAATTCCGAAAAGAAATATATGTTTCCACTTGAAGAAAGAAAAAGATTTATCGAGGAAACTTTCAAAGATGAACCAAAGGTTTCTGTCATCACTTATGAAGGACTAACCATTCATTTATGCCAAAAAATAAATGCGAATTTTATCCTTCGAGGCCTACGTAATCCAGCTGATTTTGAATTCGAAAAAGCCATTGCCCACACCAACAGAAGAATGTCGAAAATAGAAACTGTATTTTTATTAACCGCCGCAAAAACTTCGTATATCAGCTCTAGCATTGTGAGAGACGTAATTCGCAACCATGGAGAATATGAATTATTAGTTCCACAAGCTGTTAAAGTAACAAAATAGTATTCCGCTTATATTTGCGATAAGCGTTATTTAGCCCTATTTTCGCAAAAAAAACATACAAAAAAATACAATGGAAAGAGCATTATATAAACGCAGCGGATCTCAATGTGAACTTTGCGCAGCAACAGAAAACCTAAAAATATACACCGTTTTACCAACTAAAAAAGGGGGATTAGACGAAACTATTTTAGCTTGCACCACTTGTATTGACCAAATAGAAAACCCAGACAACGTAGATTTAAACCACTGGAGATGCTTGAATGACAGCATGTGGAGCGAACACACCGTTGTACAAGTTGTGGCTTGGAGAATGCTTAGTAGATTACGTAAAAACGGCTGGCCTCAAGAATTGCTGGAACAAATGTATTTAGACGAGGAAACTCTATCTTGGGCACAAGCTACTGGCGAAGGAGAAGAAGACGAAAACAAAATAATTCATAGAGACGTAAACGGAGTTATTCTTGAAACTGGAGATTCTGTTGTATTGATCAAAGATTTAAAAGTAAAAGGTTCCAGCATGATAGCAAAACAAGGGACTGCCGTTAGAAACATTAGACTAGACCACGAAAACGCCGAATACATTGAAGGCCGTGTTGACGGACAAACTATTGTAATTATTACTCAATACGTTAAGAAAACATAGTTAGCAGTTAGCAGTTAGCAGTTAGCAGTTAGCAAAAAAACAAAAACGTCCTGAGAAATCAAGACGTTTTTGTTTTTATTTTTTTATGGAGATGATTAACCTTCTTAATCTCAAATCTGAAATCTGCGATCTGAACACTACTCCTCCTCTTTCTTAATTACCTTTCTGGCAACCTCAATTTTAAACTTCTTGCCTTTCATTTTTTCGTCTTTGATATTATGAAGCAAGTCTTTTACTTTATTAAATTTCACAGCAGCAAAAGAAATAAAATCTTTTACTTCTATTAGTCCTAAATCTCCTTTTTCAAGTTTTCCTTTTTGGGAAAAGAAACCAACGACATCAATTTTATTTAATTTATTTTTCTTTCCACCACTAATATAAATAGTTTGAAATTCAGGCGGTTTGGGTAAAGAAGTACTATTTTCCACTTTAAAAACTGGCATTCCATAATCGATATAATCCAACTTTTTCTCGCTTTCATGAGCGATTACATAAGCTGTTCCTGAAGCCAACATACGCGCTGTTCTACCATTCCTATGAGTGAATTCATCCTCTTTTGAAGGCAAATGATAATGAATTACATGATTCATTTCTGGGATGTCCAATCCACGAGCAGCTAAATCTGTTGTGATCAAATAACTTACACTCCCATTCCTGAATTGAATTAAAGCGCGTTCTCGTTCGTCTTGGTCCATACCTCCATGATAATAAGTAGAATAAATTCCTTTTTCATTTAAAGTGTCGCTAATGCGCTCTGCAGCATCTCTGTGATTACAAAAAACAATTGCCGACTGAGATTTTAACGAGCAAATCAAATTAAAAAGACTACCAATTTTATCTTTTTCCTTCGAAACCACCATTTTCATCGCTAGATTCGATTTTTCTTCTTCTTCATTTGGAATAAAGTCCAAAATGGTTGGATTAACTACTCTAGTATATTTTGGAATTTCAATATCAGAAGTTGCCGATACCAAAACACGTTTGTTCAGTTTGGATAATTTTCCAATAATAAAAGACATTTGCTCGTGGAAACCCAATTGCAACGATTTATCAAATTCATCAAGAATTAAAGTTTCTATTTTGTCCAAACGAAAAGTCCCTCTATCAATATGATCTGCAATTCTCCCAGGAGTCCCAATTAAAACAGCTGGCGGATTGCTTAAATTCTTAATTTCAGTATCGATGGAATGTCCACCGTAACAAACATTAACTTTATATTCCGTTCCCATTTTTTTCCAAACCTGTTCAATTTGCAATCCTAATTCACGCGAAGGAACTAAAATCAAACATTGAACAGAAAGTATTTCGGGTTTCAGCATTTCGAATATTGGAAGCAAGAAAGCCAATGTTTTACCAGAACCTGTTGGCGAAAGTAATAGAATATTGTTGTCGCTCAAAATAGTTTCTTGGGCTGCAACTTGCATTTCATTTAAGTTTTCGATACCTAAATTGAGTAGTATATTGTTGGAATGGTATTTTTTATTCATTTTGCAAAGGTAGTAAAAAAGTTTGCAGTGAACAGAAGCAGTTTACATTCAAATAAAAGAACATCTATTGAAAACTGTTTACTGAAAACTGTTCACTGGAGCCTTCTTCAAATAACAATTTAATATTTTCGTAAGAATTTTGCAATATTTCAGGTACGTCATTAGGATGAATCCATGCTACCTTTTCTATTCCTTCATTTATTTGCCCAACTAGAATTCCATCAAAATTAGACTGCATTTCAAACCAATGAGTGATTTTAAGCTTATAATTTCCATTTCGTTTGAAAATATGGTAAGTTTTTTGAAGTTTTTTAGTAACCCTCAAATTATTTACCCCAGTTTCTTCCTCCACTTCTCGCATTGCGGTATCCTCAATTTCTTCCCCTTTTTCTGTTCCTCCTTTAGGTAAATCCCATTTTCCTCCTCTGAAAATAAATAAAATCTCTCCTTTTTTGTTGTAAACCAATCCTCCACCAGCTTTATTTACTGGGATTTTTGATTTAAGAGTTTTCATAATTTGCTTTTCATCAGGATGATACAAATAAGCTTTTTGAATTTTATTTTGGAATATTTTTACTATAAGTTGCTTTATATCAATACTTTCCAGTAAAAACAATTGAAAATTTGTCTCCTTAGAGATTTCATTTGTCAAAAAAAGTGGTTTATCGTTAACAAAAACTTTATACATTTGTATTATGATATTTAATAAAGATACAGCCGAAAAAACTGCCGAATTGCTTTTGCAAATAAATGCAATTAAATTGAATCCAAGAAATCCTTTTACATGGGCTTCGGGATGGCAATCACCGATTTATTGCGATAATCGGATAATTCTTTCATTTCCAGCCATAAGAAATTATGTTCGAGATGAATTTTCTAAACACATTGAAAAACAATTTGGAAAGCCTGATGTAATTGCTGGAGTAGCTACTGGAGCCATAGGAATTGGAATTCTTGTAGCCGAAAGTATGGGATTACCTTTTGTTTATGTACGTCCTGAACCCAAAAAACATGGTCGACAAAACCAAGTAGAAGGTTTTTTACAAAAAGGACAAAATGTAGTTATTGTCGAAGATTTAATTAGTACAGGAACCAGTAGTTTACTTGCTGTTGAAGCGTTACGTGCTGCTGGTGCTAACATCAAAGGAATGGCTGCCATATTTACTTATGGATTTGATATTGCTCAAGAAAACTTAAAAAACGCAAATGTAGATTTGTTAACTTTAAGTAATTATCAAAATTTATTGAATTTGGCTGTCGCCAAAAAATACATCACCGAGGAAGAAGAACAAACTTTGAGAGAATGGAATTTAAGTCCATCAACTTGGAGTGTTTAAAAAAATAGTCATTTTTTGTATCACATTAATAAATCCAAAATAAAATAAAATGAATTTAGAAAGTCCTAAAGTACCTATCGAAAAATCAGCTCAAGAATTATTTGATTTATTAAGCGATGTAAGAAATTTCGAAAAATTAATGCCTGATAATATCGCAAAATTTGAATTGATAGGTGATGACGCTTTTATTTTTGGATTAAAAGGAATGCCCGAAATAAAATTAAAGATGAAAGAAAAAACAGCACCAAACAAAATAATACTAGGTGCTGCAAGTGATAAATTACCATTTACTTTAGTGGCAAACATTAATGCCATTTCAGAACAATCGAGCGATGTAAAACTAGATTTCGAAGGCGATTTTAACCCAATGATGGCAATGATGATAAAAGGACCCATTGGAAAATTCATAGAAACTTTGGCTGTTAACATGACAAAATTATAACGGTTTTATTTATATTTACAATTGCCTTTCATTAAAAACGAAAGGCTTTTTGCATTTAAAAAGTAGCTATTTAAAATTAATATAACATTTGAATTTCTTTAATATCAAAATCGGAAACAGAATCATTTTCTAATAGAACCTCGAGCTTCCCTATTGTAGAAACACCTTGGATAATCCCCATGAAATACTTTTCGTTTTTATCTAAAAAAGTCATAGGAATTCCTTTTTTAAATAAATTGTCGCTATATTTTGCCCACATTGAAATTGCATTTACATTCCAAAATTGAATATTTTGCTTTAATTTTTCAACTATCATTAAAAGTATCTTTTCTTTATCAAAAGTGGTACTACAAATTTTTGCTAAACTTGAAGCTTTTGGTAAATTTGTGAAATCAGTTTGATTGATGTTTAGCCCTATTCCAACAATTGAATGAATAGTCCCATTACTTTTAATACTATTTTCAATTAAAATTCCGCCAATCTTTTTATTGTATGACATAATGTCGTTTGGCCATTTAATACTTAATTTAGGAATATGCAAATCTTTTAAAACTTGAATTATAGAAATCGAAACAGCAATGTTAATATCAAAAACAGCACTTATATCTGACAAATAATCATTTACCAAAACACTCATTGTTAGATTCTTACCCTTTTCCGAAACCCAAACAGAACCCATTTGCCCTTTACCTTTTGTTTGACTTTCTGCCGTAACAACCGTGAAATTTTCAATAGATTGGTTGTTTGACAGTCCTTTTAGAAAATCATTTGTTGAATCTATGGCATCGAGTTTGATTAGTTTCATGAGAAGTTATTTGTGAAACAGAATTTAATATTATGTATAAGGTCAAAAATAAACACAAAAAATGGTAACTTTGCAAACTTATTAAAAAAAATTCATGACAAAAAAAATTATAAACAATGATGTTTTATTGGCAAACATCATCAAAGGAATTGAAGAAGTAAAAGGAAATGACATCGATATTCTAGATTTAAGAGATTTAGATACCGCAGTTTGTGACTATTTTATCATTTGTAATGGTAACTCAAACACCCAAGTTAATGCCATTGTTAACTCAATCCAAAAAATAGTTTCGAAAGAATTAAAAGATAAGCCTTGGCATATTGAAGGAACTGATAATGCAGAATGGGTTCTTATGGACTATGTAAATATTGTGGTTCATGTATTTCAAAAACACATACGAGAATATTATAATATCGAAAGTCTTTGGGGTGATGCTAAAATTACCACAATCGAAAACAAATACTAAAGTAACATACTATAATGGCTAAAGATAACAATCCAAATTCGAATAAATTTAAGGTAAGTCCTTGGTTGATTTATTCCGCAATCTTATTAATTTTCTTGTTTATCAGTTTCATCACTGGAGGCTCAAGTTTTCAAGAACCTGCACAATTGACATCGTCAAATTTTAATTCTTATCTAGAAAAAGGTAAAATTGAAAAAGTAATTGTTTATAATAAAACCGAAGCTGAGGTATTCTTAACTGCAGCAGCACTAAAAGAAGCTGAAAATAAAAAAGTTGCTAACGATGTTTTTGATCGTCCAAATAAAGGGCCTCATTATACTTTTATTATTGGAAATGATCAATTATTCCAAACTAAACTTGAAAAAGCAGTTGCTGAAGGAAGATTAAAAGACTTTAATTTCTTACCAAAAAATAATTGGACGGATATACTTGTTAGCTTATTGCCAATCATCATAATTATTGGAGTTTGGATATTCATAATGCGAAGAATGTCCGGTGGCGCTGGTGGTGGCGGAGGTCAAATTTTCAACATTGGAAAATCTAAAGCCAAACTTTTTGACGAAAAAACAGATATTAAAACATCTTTCAAAGATGTAGCAGGTTTAGAAGGGGCAAAAGAAGAAATTCAGGAAATCGTAGAATTCCTTAAAAACCCTCAAAAATACACTAATCTTGGAGGTAAGATTCCAAAAGGAGCATTACTAGTTGGCCCTCCAGGTACAGGAAAAACTTTATTAGCAAAAGCAGTAGCTGGCGAAGCTCAAGTTCCCTTTTTCTCTCTATCAGGTTCTGATTTTGTTGAAATGTTTGTGGGAGTTGGTGCTTCAAGAGTACGTGATTTGTTTAAACAAGCCAAAGAAAAAGCGCCTGCAATCATTTTTATTGATGAAATAGATGCTGTGGGAAGAGCAAGAGGAAAAAACAATATGTCAGGAGGAAATGACGAACGTGAAAATACTCTGAATCAACTGCTAACTGAAATGGATGGTTTTGGAACCAATTCAAACGTAATTGTATTAGCAGCAACAAACAGAGCAGATGTACTTGACAAAGCTTTGATGCGTGCAGGTCGTTTTGATAGACAAATATTTGTCGATTTACCAGACATTCGCGAAAGAGCTGAAATATTCGAAGTTCATTTGGCACCAATCAAAAAAGTAGAAGGTCTTGATTTAGATTTTCTTGCTAAACAAACTCCAGGATTTTCAGGAGCAGATATTGCAAATGTATGCAACGAAGCAGCTTTGATTGCTGCAAGATATAATAAAACAGCGGTAGACAAACAAGATTTTCTTGATGCTGTAGACAGAATTATTGGAGGTCTTGAAAAGAAAAACAAGATTATCACTCCTGATGAAAAAAGAGCCATCGCAATTCACGAAGCTGGTCACGCTACGGTGAGCTGGATGTTAGAACATGCTGCACCACTTATTAAGGTAACTATTGTCCCTCGTGGTCAAAGCCTCGGAGCCGCATGGTATTTACCCGAAGAAAGACAAATTGTTAGAACTGACCAAATGCTAGACGAAATGTGTGCCACAATGGGAGGAAGAGCAGCTGAAAAAGTAACTTTCGATAAAATTTCAACTGGAGCTCTTAGTGATCTTGAAAAAGTAACCAGACAAGCTCGGGCTATGGTCACGATCTATGGTTTGAATGATAAAATTGGTAATGTTACCTACTATGATTCAACTGGACAAAACGAATACAATTTCTCGAAACCGTATTCTGATGAAACTGCCAAGGTTATAGATAAAGAAATCTCCTCATTGATAGAAGGTCAATATGAGAGAGCAATTCAAATATTAGAAGTAAACAAAGACAAATTGAATCAACTGGCAGATATTCTTATTGAAAAAGAAGTTATTTTTAAAGATGACTTGGAAACAATTTTTGGTAAAAGAACTTTTGACGCTAATTTAGAAGAAGTAGTCTCATAATACCTGAAAACGTATATTATTTTAAAATCTTAATTCAAAACCCGCTTTTGAATTAAGATTTTTTTATCTTTGAACGTTTTCGAATAATATTTAAAGTAGTTTAGAAAAATATGAGTCTTTTTAGAAAATTTTTTGGTTCCATTAATCCCGCTTCAGATGAAGAGAAAGAAAATGAAAATAGCAAATTCTATCCAGACATTGACGCGCCTTTAGATGAGCTATTTATCTATAATTTTAAGAAAAACGGCGGAAAATTTTTATACTGCGAAAATGCAGCAGAAGTTAAGGATCAACTAGAAAATATACTGGAAGAAAATGATTGGTTCGAAAGTGAAGCATTATGTTTTGAGCCCAATCTTTATCAGATGCTTGATGACAATAAGATCACACACGACAAACCTAAAACCCCTGCATTTTTCTTAGGAAGTTGCGAAAATTTAATAGCTGAAGAAGGTTCTATTTTGTTTTCATCCAAGCAAATTAAGCAACAAAAGCCAAATGAATTACCAGCTAACATTGTTATAATTGCTACTACAAGCCAAATTATTGGTTCAAAAAGCGATGGCCTAAGCGTTATAAAAAAGAAGTATGTTAAAGATTATCCGACTAACATCACTGCCATGAAATATTTCGAAAAAGTGGAAGAGGAAGATTTTACACAATACGGAAGTACTGCAAAAAATCTATATTTATTGCTTTTAGAAGACCAATAATATGAATGAAACTCTAAAGAGATCACTTTCTGGTGCTGTTTATGTAATTTTATTACTTGCTTCAATACTGTTTAGCACTGAAAGTTTTATAATTCTATTTGGTATTTTTTTATTTATTGCCACCTATGAATTTTGTAATTTAATACAATTTAATAAAGTTATCCCACTTTTATTAGTTTCAATTTGTTACACCTTTATCAGTTTAATTAGCTTTTACAAAAATGAAACTGAAAGTTACATCAATGAATTTTTGGATAAAAACATTAAAATCACTGTAAACGTTGCACTTCTTAATTCAATATTACTTGTAACTACATTATTAGTTTTTATAAAATGTATTTTCTTTTTATTTAATGACTCAATCCAAACTTTATCTAAATCATCCAAATACATCTATTTATTAGGTTATATATTTTTACCTTTTGTTTTTATCACCAAAATTTCATTTGGAATTAATGATTACAACCCTAAAATAATTATTGGTTTGTTAATTCTTATCTGGACAAATGATACCTTTGCATATTTGGTAGGGAAATCAATTGGCAAAAGAAAATTATTCGAAAAAGTATCACCCAAGAAAACAATAGAAGGATTTATGGGAGGAATTGTTTTTGCCACTTTTGCAGGTTTTTTAATATCAAAATTATACATAAAACCAAATGCCAATTTTAGCGAAAAATCGATACTTATTTGGACAATAATTGCCTTAATTGTGGGTGTTTTTGGTACAATTGGCGATTTAATTGAATCGAAATTCAAGCGTATTGCTGGTGTAAAAGATAGTGGAGCAATTATGCCTGGCCATGGAGGCATTCTAGATCGTCTAGATAGTGTTATATTTGTAGCACCAATAATATTTTTATTTTACCAAATACTAAACTATGTTTCATAAAGAAGGAGCTCAATCTATTTTAATCGGCACTGTTTTTACAGCTGTCGCACTTTTATTAACTGATAAATTTATAGATATCTATTGGTTAAGAATGACGATACAAATTATTGCTTTCGCATTGTTAATCATAATTCTACAATTTTTCAGAAATCCAAGCCGCAACGTAATCATCAATAAAAATGAAATTCTAGCTCCTGTAGATGGAAAAGTAGTAGTTATTGAAGAAGTATATGAAAGCGAATATTTCAAAGATAAACGCATTCAAGTTTCTATTTTTATGTCCCCAATCAATGTTCACGTTACTCGATATGGGCTAAGTGGCCTTGTAAAATTCAGCAAATACCATCCAGGGAAGTTCTTGGTGGCTTGGCATCCAAAAGCAAGCGAGGAAAACGAAAGAACTACAATTGTAATTGAAAACAAAAACTTTGGAGAAGTGCTGTATCGTCAAATTGCTGGTGCATTGGCAAGAAGAATTGTTAATTATGCCAAAGAAGGAATGCAAGTAGTTCAAGGAGAAGATGCCGGTTTTATCAAATTTGGATCAAGAGTAGATATCTTTTTACCGTTAGGAACACCTTTAAATGTTGTCCTTAATCAAAAAGCAATTGGCGGGAAAACAATAATTGCAACTAAATCTGAATGAACAAGGAAGCTTTAGACATACGGTTTCAAAAAGCAATAGTAATTGCTTCAAAAATGACTCAAGCATCATTACCCCAAGATGTGCAGTTACGACTTTATGCCTACTATAAACAAGCTACTTTTGGCACATTAAATTACAATCATACCGAAAGTTCTGATTTAAGAAATGCTTTCAAAATCAATGCTTGGATTCAAGTTAGTCACTTATCGGTTAATAAGGCCAAAGAAAAATATATCGAATTAATAAATTCTTTACAGGAATAATTGTTCTCATTATGAAAAAAATTTATTTCATACTTTCAAGTTTGTTACTTCTAGTTATTACTGTTTCCTGTAACAACAAAAAATATACAGAAGTTGTAGAAGTTCCTCTACCAACTTCCCAAGAGAAAATTGGCATCGGTAATCCTGATGACGTAAAGGCAAATGAAGGTTCCTTTTTGATGGAAAAACTACCCTATACCTACAATGCTTTGGCTCCAAACATCTCAGCTTTAACAATGGAAATGCATTATTCAAAGCATTATCTAACATATACCAATAATTTAAATAAAGCATTAGAAGGAACTCCGCTGGAAAATCTAACAATAGAAGAGGTCTTAGCAAAATTAGATCTAAACAATCCAGAACTTAGAAACAATGCTGGCGGATACTACAACCATTCCCTATATTGGAAATGTATGGGTCCAAAATCAGAAGAAAAAGTAAATGATAGTTTAACATCCGTGATTACGAAAAAATATGGTTCTTTTGAAAATTTTAAAACCGCTTTCAAATTAGAAGCTTCAAATCAATTTGGCTCAGCTTGGACTTGGCTTATCGTTGATAAATACGGGAATCTTCAAATTACAAGTACTCAAAACCAAGACAACCCATTGATGCGGAATGCCGTTATCCCTGGCACTCCAATATTAACTATAGATCTATGGGAACATGCTTATTATTTAGGATATCAATACCGAAGACGAAGTTATATCGAAGCTTTTTTAGACGTTGTGAATTGGAAAAAAGTAGGTGAAAATTATGATGCTGCACTGAGAAGGAAATATTAAATTGAATTCTATAAAATCAAAAAGCTGAAGTAAATTAATTTTACTTCAGCTTTTTTCATTTTAAATGGTACAATAATTAATTATGCAATTATTACCATACGAGTTACAACTGAAAAATAAATGATTCTGAAGGCCCGATTGAAATTTGAGCTTTCCCTTCCCCATTTTCCACTCGCAATTGCGTCTTTTTTTCATGATACAATTGATCTGTAATAGTATAAACTCCATCTTTCAATTTCCATTTTCGAATAATATCAGCAGGGATTCGTAGATCGAAATTACTGGAAGCAAGCGAATAAAAATTAGTTACAATAATCAATTTTTCTGTGTCGGACCAACGAGTATAAGCATAAATTGCAATGTCATAACCTGAGGTTATGTTGCGATTTGCAGTCTGGATTTCTTGAAAATTCCCCATTAGTGCAGAACTATTAACCGAGAAATTAAGCAATCTTTTATAAAAATCACGTAAGTCTTTGTCTTCTTTTGATAGTTGACCGCCATCAAATTTCCCTTCATTCATCCATTGTTGATGATTAGGAACTCCTATATAATCAAAAATTGAAGTTCTGGAATGTGTACCAAAACCGGCATTTTCATTTCCCGCTTCTCCCACTTCCTGACCAAAATAAATCATAATCGGCGCAGTGCTGATTGTTGTTGAAACTACCATAAGCGGCTTCCCTTTTTCAGGAGTCCCTGCGAATTCAGGACTTGCCAATCGTTGTTCGTCATGATTATCTAAAAACTTCAACATGTGATGCTCAATGTCGGTCATGTTTTTTTGAATATCCGAAAGTCCGTCAGGATATGATTTTCCTTGAATTACATCTTTTAGTTTATCATACGTTTCTACCTTATCATATAAATAATCCATTTTCCCTAGATGAATATAATTGCGATATTCCTGCGGATTGTATACTTCGGCCAATAAAAAAGCATTTGGATTTTTCATTTTTATTGAAGAGTTCAAATAACTCCAAAACTCATATGGTACCATTTCGGCCATATCGTAACGAAAACCATCTACTCCTTTTGCTGTCCAATATAGGGCAATATCACGGAATTTTATCCAAGAATTGGGCACACTTTTAGTTGCCCAAAAATCAAAATGTTGCTTATAGGATTTGGTTTCGAAACCCTCTGGAAGTTCGGAAAAATCCTTAGAGCCATCAGGACGAATTCCATAATTTACTTTTACTGTTTCATACCAATCATTTTTATCTGGTTTAGCTTTACGCGAACCATTACCGGTCCATTTTGCAGGAAACTCATCGAATTTTCCGTCAATTAGTGGATTTTTTTCTCCATTTAATGGCAAATCTCCATCAGGAATTTCAAAAGAAGTATTCGGAATATAATAAAAGTTATTATCACGACTGTATTCTACAGAAACATCATCATCTGCACCAAAGTCGTGAATATCTTTTGGATTACTTTTACCTTCATATTTCCGCGCAATATGATTGGGAACAATATCGATAATTACTTTCATTCCCGCTTTGTGAGTTCGGGCAATTAAACTTTCGAATTCCTGTAAGCGATTTGCCGGATGTACTGCTAAATCTGGATTAACATTATAATAGTCTTTTACAGCATAAGGAGAACCTGCACGACCTTTTACCACTTCGGGATCATCATTTGAAATTCCAATTGAAGTATAATCTTGCACCAATGCATGATGTGGAACTCCAGTATACCAAATAAAAGTTACTCCTAAATCTTTTATTTCTTTCAATGCTTTATCCGTAAAATCATTGAACTTCCCAACTCCATTTTCCTCAATTGTACCCCAAGGTTTATTCGTAGTGTTTTTATTCCCAAATAATCGGGTAAAAACCTGATAAACGACTATTTTCTTTTCAGAGCCCGTCTCCTTTTTTTCTGTATTCATTTTTGAAATTGTAGTTTTACAAGCTGTTGCTAAAAGTAGTATGCTTAATCCAGCAACAGTTGTTATTTTTTTTATCATAACTTTTTTTTTATTTGATTATTAAAGCATTCTACCCTTTTTTGGCCTAATCAATTTTTAAAATTAATATTTTTTTTTAGACTGAACTTAATTTATTCAGAAAAAATCTAGTACTTTCAACCTATAAATAGTACTACAACGTAACACTATCCCTATTTGTTGAAAACTTTAGAAAATTTAGCAATTCATTTAGTTTCCAACTTATTTAACATCTATAAATAAATCATAATATGGATTATGGTTGTTTCCTTTTTCTTAAATTTGAAAAAAAAATAAATCAATTGAAGAAATTCCTGTTTATTATTAGTTGCAGTTTATTATTAGTTACACAAATACTCTTGGCGCAAGCACCAAAAAAAATTCTTATTGAACATTCAGATTATTTTGATGTAAACCAATTAGAAGCTCCAGATGCGGCATTACTAACCGGAAATGTTCGTGTAAATCACGACGGAGTAATTATGACTTGTAATAAAGCCTATTATTTTCAAAAAGAAAATTATATAAAAGCTTTTGGAAATGTACAATTAGTTCAAGGTGACACTTTGTATCTTAATAGTAAATATGCCGAATATAATGGCAATATAAAACAAGCATTTGCTACAGGAGATGCCATCATGCGTTCACCAGAATCAACTTTAGCAACTGACACAATAAACTTTAACAGAAACACTCAAGAAGTATATTATAATTCTAAGGGAACGATTACCAATAGAGAAAACACTTTAAAAAGCAAATCTGGAAAATATTTCGTTGCTGAAAAAAAATTCCAATTCTTGACGGCAGTAACTATTACGAATCCTAAATATGTTATCAAGTCCAACCACTTGGATTATTACAGCAATTCTGGGCATTCTTATCTCTTTGGTCCATCCACAATTACCAGTAAATCTAATTTTATTTATACCGAGAACGGATTTTATGATACTAAAAAAAATCTGGCCCATTTTCTTCGAAAGTCTTACATAAAATACGACGATAGATTAATAGAAGGCGATAGTTTGTATTATGACCGCAACCGAGAATTTGCTTCTGCAACAAGGAATGTAAAAATAACCGACTCCGTTAATCGTGGAATAGTCAAAGGACATTATGCAGAAATATACAAAAATCAGGACTCAATGTTTGTAACCAAAAGAGCAGTTGCAATCAACCTTGTCGAAAATGATTCGGTTTATATTCACGGAAAAAAATTAATGGTAACTGGACCGGAGGGTAACCGAATTATTCGTGCCTATAACAAAGTACGCTTTTTCAAAACAGATATGAGCGGAAAATGTGATTCTATTCATTCTAATTCTAAAATTGCACTGACAAAATTAATAGGAAACCCAATTTTATGGAATGGGGAGAGCCAAATTACTGGTGACATTATGCACTTAATTGGCAATAAAATTACACAAAAACTCGATTCACTTAAAGTACTTAACAATACGTTTATTGTTTCGAAAGACACTATAGGCACAGGCTATAATCAGGTAAAAGGGCAAAATTTATTTGGTAAATTTGAAGAAGGAAAACTTCATGATGTCGATATTATCAAAAATACAGAAGTTATTTATTATATGCGAAATGACACTCAAGAACTCATTGGGATCAATAAAAATGTAAGTAGTAAAATCAATATTTTATTTGATAAAAATGAAATAGAAACTATTACCTTTTTCACAGCTGTGGATGGAACAATTTATCCCGAAAAAGATTTACCAGAACCAGATCGAAAACTACGAGGTTTTGTATGGCGTGGGGAGGAACGAATAAAATCAAAAGACGATATTTTTACTGATGAGGAGAATGAACTCAATGATAAACTAATCAAGGAAGGAAAAGTCGAAGAATCCAAGGAAAATGTTCCAATGAAAATCAGGAAGGAAACCTTGAATTACGATAAGAAAAAAAAATAATCAGTGGTCAGGTTTTAGTGGTCAGTGATTTCGAGGCATTAAGCAACCTTATAACAAATATAACTCCGTACACTTTACGACTTTGTGCCTTTGCGGTTAAAAAAACATAAAACGTGGATAACGATTTCATAAAATACCAAGCTCAAACTTCTCCGTATCCTTTAGGAATGGAGGTTTCTTATGCCAAAGGTTCTTATATTTTTGACACTAATAATAAAAAATACTTGGATTTTGTGGCTGGAGTTTCGGCTTGCACGCTTGGACATCAACCGCTTAGAGTCAATCAGGCAATTAAAGACCAGTTAGACAAATATTCGCATGTCATGGTGTATGGCGAGTATTCGCAAAGCCCAGCAGTGGAATATTGTAAATTGTTGGCCTCGCTTCTACCAAAGCCTTTAGACAAAACTTATTTAGTTAATTCTGGCACCGAAGCTATCGAAGGGGCTTTAAAACTTGCTCGAAGAACCACTGGAAGAAGTCAATTGATTTCTTGTCACAACGCCTATCATGGCAATACTATGGGTTCCATGAGTGTGATGGGATTTGAAGATAGAAAACGAATTTTTCGTCCGTTGATTCCCGATGTCGAATTTATCACTTTCAACAACGAAGCCGATATAGCAAAAATAACTACAAAAACTGCAGGAATACTTCTGGAGACTATTCAAGGTGGAGCTGGTTTCATTCAACCTGAAAATGAATTCCTGAAAAAAGTTCGGCTTCGATGTAGTGAAGTTGGTGCAATAATGATTCTAGACGAAATCCAACCAGGTTTTGGCAGAACGGGAAAACTTTTCGGATTTCAAAATTACGATGTTATTCCTGACATTGTTGTGATGGGAAAAGGAATGGGCGGAGGAATGCCAGTAGGAGCTTTCACAGCATCATCTAAAATGATGGACTTGTTGTCCAATAATCCAAAGTTAGGTCACATTACTACTTTTGGTGGTCATCCTGTCATTGCGGCAGCCTGTTTGGCCACTTTGCAAGAATTAACCGAAACTAATTTAATGGAAGAAGCTTTAGAGAAAGAAAAGCTCTTTAGATCACTTTTGGTACACCCTTTGATTAAAGGAATTAGAGGAAAAGGATTGATGTTGGCTGCAATGACAGAAAGTGAGGAGATTACCAATGAAGTGATTTTGAAATGCCAAGACAAGGGACTTATTTTATTTTGGCTACTATTTGAAGCAAATGCCATTAGAATTACGCCCCCTTTAACAATTTCAGAAGAGGAAATTAGAGAAGGTTGTGCCATAATTCTTGAAGTGATGAATGAGATTAATGTTTAAGATTTTAGATTGCAGATATTAGCTATAAATTGAACTTTTTATTGACATTGATATTGAAATTGCCATTTTAAACCTGTTAATTAAATTGTTCACAACAATTCAGAATTTTCCTCACATTACCAATAAGGATGCCTAAATTTATTTTGGGCAAACTCAAAAAAACAAAGTATGCAATTAAGCGAAGAGGAAGAAGAATATAACTTATCCCTATCCAAATTTGAGTCCATGTTGAAAACCAACAAAGTGCTCTTTTTTGACTCGGAGGAATTTGAAGAAATCATCCTCCACTATATTGATATGGGTAAGGCGGCTTTAGCTAAAAAAGCCTTGAAACTAGCACTTGAACAGCACCCTAAATCAACTGGACTAAAACTGGTTCAAGTAGAAATGTTGGTGTATGACGACAAGCTCGAACAAGCTGAAAAGCTCTTGAACGAATTGTATGCCATCGAACCAAATAACGAAGAAATTTATATTCAAAAAGCAAATATTTGTTCCAAAAGAGACCAACACGAAAAGGCAGTCGAAATGCTCAATATTGCTTTAGAATACACTGATGATTTTGCCGATGTGTATAATTTGATCGGTATGGAATACCTCTTCATGGACAATCTTGAAATGGCAAAAGAAAGCTTTATCAAATGTCTTGAAGTCGATCTTGAAGATCAATCCGCCTTATATAATGTGGTTTATTGTTTCGAATTTTTGGATCAAAACCAAGAAGCGATTGATTATTTAACAAAATACATCGATAAAAACCCGTACAGCGAAATCGCATGGCACCAATTGGGTCGCTTGCATTATGGCATCAAAGAATATGAAAAAGCGATTCGTGCTTTTGATTATGCCACTCTTATAGACGATGAGTTTTTAGGTGCTTTTATGGAAAAAGCTAAAGCTTTAGAGCGATTAAAAAAATACAAAGAAGCTATCGAAAGTTACAACAGAACAATCGAATTAGACGATGCGACTTCTTATGCCTTACTTCGAATTGGGAAATGTTACGAAAAGTTAGGTAATAATGTTCAAGCATTAAAACATTTCAACAAAACAGTACATGAAGATCCACTTTTAGACAAAGGTTGGATTGCTATAACCGATTTTTACGTTCGACAAAAAAACTTCGAGAAAGCCCTTTTATTTGTCAACAAAGCATTAGCAATTGACAATCAAAACCGATTGTATTGGAAACGATTTGCATCGATAAACAAACAATTAAATTTATTTGAAGAAGCTGAATTTGGCTATAGAAAAGCGGTTGAATTTGGCGATTATCAATTAGACACATGGTTGTATTGGGTTGATATTTTGCAATTTTTAGGTGAATTCGAAAGCGCCATTCAAACTTTATTACAATCTTCGGAATATTTTCCAGAAGAGAATGAAGTCGAATATCGTTTGGCTGGATTGTATTTTATGATTCAAGACACTAAAAAAGCCAAATTTCATTTGAGTAATGCGTTGCGTTTGAATTTTGACAATTACATCATTTTGGAGGATTTATTTCCTGTAGTTTGGACTCGAAAAATGGTTCAAAATTACATTGCAAAACATAAAAAATAAGAGTTTCAAACACAAATTTCACAGATTAGCACAGATTATTTTTGCTAATCTGTGACCCGAGCGATAGCTAAAAGGCAGAGAAAATCTGTGTTTATAAAATAATTTATATAAAATCACATGTTGGAAACAATAAAAAAACGTTTTGGGTTGCTAGGTCGCAATATTAATTACTCTTTCTCAAGAGGCTATTTTACCGAAAAATTTAAAAACGAAAATATTGAAAATTGCACTTATGAAAATTTTGATATTCCTGAAATAAACGAGTTTTCCAAAATCATTGCAAACAATTCGGATATTTACGGGATAAATGTGACCATTCCGTACAAAGAACAAGTCATTCCTTATTTAGATAAATTGTCAAAAAAAGCAACTAAAATTGGTGCTGTAAACACGATAAAGTTTACCAAAAAAGGAAAACTGAAAGGCTACAATACCGATTATTATGGCTTTATGGAATCTTTAAAACCATTACTCGAAACCCATCACAAAAAAGCTTTGATTCTAGGAACTGGAGGCGCTTCAAAAGGTGTAGCTTTTGCTTTAGCAGAATTAGATATTGATTATACTTTCGTTTCAAGAGAAGCAAAACAAAACATTCTATCCTACGAACAAATAAATGCTGAAACGTTTCAAAACTACCAACTCGTGATTAATTGCTCGCCAGTAGGAACAAGTCCAAACACAGAAGCCTTTCCTTTAATTCCTTATGAATATTTTACCCTGAAATACATTGCCTACGATTTGATTTACAATCCTGAGGAAACCCAATTTCTAAAAAAGGCAAAAGCAAAAGGAGCAAAAACTAAAAACGGACAAGATATGTTGGTGTATCAAGCAGAAAAGTCTTGGGAAATTTGGAACAAATAATTCACTACTACCAAATTTACAACGTTAGTTTACCAACTTCTTCAAAACACCGAAGAGCATAAAAATAGTGGATGTAGTAGAAAAACGACTAACAAATTTGGCTACAAAATCCTGAATAATCTTTATTCACAGTTTGCAGTGAGTCAACTAGTGAGTTTTTTAATTATAAAAATATGTGTTCCAAAAAATTGACTTTCTTATTCTCAAGTGTTTTACTTCTATTTACGTTCAATCTTTTTAGTCAAGTTACGCTTCCGAAAATTCTGGGACATAATATGGTTTTACAACAACAGAAAGAAGTCCCTGTATGGGGAACTGCTGGTTCAGGCGAAAAAATAGTGGTAACTTTTGCTGGACAAAACAAAACAACTATTGCTGACAATTCAGGAAATTGGTCAGTGAAACTCAACCCCATGATAGCATCATTTACGCCTCGTGAAATGACTATTAAAGGGGCAAATACAATCGTACTTAAAAACATTTTGGTTGGTGAAGTCTGGCTTTGTTCAGGCCAATCGAATATGGAATATGCTATGCGTAAATATAGTAAATTCGAGACTGCTATCAAGGGGTACAAACCGCCCGAAGATGATTTAAATACGGCAAACAATCCTAATATCCGCATTTTTCTGGATCGTCGAAAATATATGGATCCAAGTCCTGAGCATATCGGTTGGGACACGGCAATAGGACGGCCATTGGTTGATTTCTCTGCAGTTGGTTATTATTTTGCAAAAAACTTATATGCCAAATTACATGTCCCTATCGGAATGATTTCAGCAGCAGTGCCCGGTAGTCGAATTGAACCCTGGATGCAAGCTTCTAAAATGGAGATAGCACCTAAAATGCAAAACGGGAAAATTTTAGACAAATTAAGTGCTGATGATCGTGACTCTGGCAAATTTTATGACACCATGATACAACCACTAATTCCATTTACATTGAAAGGAATTCTATGGTATCAGGGAGAATCAAATTGTTTCCTGAATGAAAATATCCGTTATGCCTATAAATTTAAAACACTCATTGAAAGTTGGCGTAACGATTGGAAAAATAAAAAATTACCCTTTTATTTTGTTCAGATAGCTCCTTATAATTATTCCGCAGCCAAAGATGTACGTCACCATACTACCGAAAATCTTCCAGAATTCTGGGAAGCCCAAGCACTAGCTTTGCATTTAAAAAACACAAACATGATTGTAATTACCGATTTAGTCGATAGCATCGTTGATTTGCATCCTGGCTACAAATGGGAGGTTGGTCGCCGTTTAAGTCTTGTTGCCGAAAATAAAGCATACGGACAAAAAAATGTTATTTGTTCTGGACCAGTATATCAAAAAATAAAAATACTACACAATGCCATTGAAGTCACTTTTTCAAATGTAGGAAGTGGTTTGGCAAGCCGTGATGGACAAACGCTCAGCTGGTTTAGCATAGCTGGAGCGGATGGAAAATTCGTAGCAGCAAAAGCGGAAATAGTTGATAATAAAGTAATTGTTACTGCTCCTGATGTTCAACATCCACTTTCCGTTCGTTTTGGCTGGAACGAAGCGGCTCAATCTAATTTTATTAACAAAGAAGGACTTCCTGCCACTCCTTTCAGAAGTGATAATCCGTGGGATAAACTCTTTTAATGAAACCATTTCGTCCAAAAAAACCATAGGTTTTTTTTACAACTGTTAGCTCTAATACATTCGATTAAGTATTTCATTTTCGATTCAAAATTATGAACCGAATTATTAAATAGATGTTTTACTCAAAAAAAAGACTTTATTATCTTTATGCAGATTTATTTTACTAAATTAGATTTATTAATCAAATCAAAAATAATGAACTCATCAAAAATAATTGCATCAATATTAATTTTAGCAAGCTTAGGAATGGGATATCTTGGCTTTAATAAAATATCCGAAAACACAAATCAAGTAAATTTATTAGGTATTGAAATCGAAGCATCAAATAAATCTGGACAGCAGGAAGGGTATCTATTTGTTGGTATAGCAGTTTTACTTTTTTTAGGCGGCATCTACACTTTAAATAAATCACAAAAGTAAACTTGCTTTTTTAGCACATTAATTCAAAATAACTTGCGTGTCAATTAAGTTGATAAAAAAATAAAGAAAGTTCTTTAAAAGTCAGAAAAAAAAGAAAAAAAAAAAAACATCACGAAGTGGTGCGGTTAGAATAGGGCAATGAACGAACAGTGGAGCATGATGCGTTTTCTATTGATACCGAGGCAGGATTGGCATGACGTTATACTATGTCACTAAAAAGAACACCTACCAAAAAAGATTCCTTGAACAAAACATAAATTGGGAATATGTCTTTTGTGGCTAACAATCTTATAGACCAAATGATAAATGACATTAATGAATCAACTGATTTTTTTGATATATATTTAGCAAGGAAATTAAATTTTCCCTTATCTATTTCTTGTAACTATATACCGGAATCTAATCTAGAAATACAAAATCATTTATTGTAAAATCCAAGACATCTGATTGCACAGAAGTACGAATGATTTCGTCTATGCCTTTTTGAAGCAACAATGGTGTGGTATATCTTCTACTGCTAGCAATGACATTGTCTTCTAGCATCATTTTAAAAAAATATTTTCCGTTAGCTGCTCTGGATTTCACGTAAATGTACTTTTCGATGTTTGCTTTAATTTCTTCGATACACTCTTCACATTCCATCTTGAGCTCATAAGAGGGACTAGTAAAAATAGTTTTTCCTTTTCTGGAAGTAAATACAAATTTGTACCGATCATCAAATCTTTTACTGATAACGAAAGCTCCCATAGTTTAGTTGTGATTATTGATTGAATAGCCATAATATGGCATACGGATTTTACGTATAAAACAGATTGATACCGCTTTTTAGTTTATTGCAATGAAGAAAACTTATTCGTTAAATTCGTCGTAACGTACCGGTTTTTGAGGATCGTAAAGAGGACATTTAAATTCTTCTAAAGTGTCTGCAAGTAAATCCATTGTTTTACCTTCGGTACCATAACAATCGATTTGGATACTTTGTGGTGTGGTATTGATATGAAAAGCTCCTTTGCCATTAGGGTTTTTCCAACTATTTTCATCTACTTTTTCCCAGCTATCAAATACTTTATTAATCCGATTGATAATCACTTGAACTGGTAGTGTTTCAAGACCTTCGACTTCTTGCTGTTCGACCAAAGCCTCATAAACCAAATGATGGTTAAGATAAATTCCGTCTTGATATTGCCAAAAAAGTAGTTCGTACATTAGAAAAAAGTTTAAGGGTTTAAAAAAAGGTTAATTGGTTAAGGGTTTAAAAGCTTAAAAAAAGACTTAATGAATCATCGATTAACCAATTACCTTTTAATCAATTAACCCTTTTTAATATTCGAAAGTTCCGTATTCGCTAGTAATCGTCAGTTTTTTAGTATCGGATGCTTCTACTCTTCCTACGATTTGAGCATTAACATTAAAGGATTTTGAAATCGCTATAATATCCTGAGCAACCGCTTCTGGAACGTAAATTTCCATACGGTGGCCACAGTTGAATACTTGGTACATTTCTTTCCAATCGGTTTTTGATTGCTCTTGAATTAACTTGAACAAGGGTGGAACTGGAAATAAATTATCTTTTATAATGTGTAGATTTTGAATAAAATGTAATATTTTAGTTTGCGCGCCACCGCTGCAATGTACCATTCCGTGAATTTCATTAGACGAATAGTTGTCTAATATTTTCTTGATGATTGGCGCATAAGTTCGCGTTGGCGAAAGCACTAATTGTCCCGCATCGATTGGGGAATTCTCAACCGCATCAGTTAATTTTACTTGACCCGAATAAATCAATTCTTCGGGAACGGCAGCATCATAACTTTCTGGGTATTTGGTTGCCAAATATTTCCCGAAAACATCATGCCGAGCAGATGTTAATCCGTTGCTTCCCATTCCGCCATTATAACTTTTTTCGTAAGTCGCTTGACCGAAAGATTCCAATCCTACGATTACATCGCCCTCTTTAATATTGGCATTATCAATGACTTTAGAACGTTTCATTCTAGCCGTAACGGTAGAATCTACGATGATGGTTCGAACGATATCGCCCACATCGGCCGTTTCGCCACCTGTAGAATGTATGGTTACACCAAAAGAATCTAGCTCTTTAATCAATTCTTCAGTTCCGTTGATGATAGCCGAAATCACCTCAGCAGTAATTAGGTTTTTATTTCTTCCAATAGTCGAAGAAAGTAAGATATTGTCGGTTGCACCTACACACAATAAATCGTCGATATTCATTATCAAAGCATCTTGTGCAATTCCTTTCCATACTGAAATATCGCCCGTTTCTTTCCAATACATATACGCCAAAGACGATTTGGTTCCAGCTCCATCGGCATGCATAATAAGGCAATATTCTTCATCATTAGTTAAATAATCTGGGACTATTTTGCAAAAAGCTTGTGGAAATAATCCTTTGTCGATATTTTTTATGGCGTTGTGTACATCTTCTTTAGATGCCGAAACTCCTCTTTGTGCATAACGTTTGCTAGAATCTGAACTCATTTAGTTTAGTTGTGTAGTTGTGGCGCAAAGATAAATATTTTTTTGGGTGAATCCTATTGGGTTTTTTATGGTTTTAAGAAATGGTCTTTTTTTTGAAATAGCTATTATATTTTAACTATATTTGATATAATTAACTAACACCTAACCACTTACGACTTCGCAATCTTTATACAAAGTGGAACCCAGCTACCACTTAAAAAAACGGGGCACAACCGAAAAGCCATAAGAGTAGGAAATTAAAAACTTTTATTGATGCCTAAATATGTAATTGAAAGAGAAATTCCTGGTGCAGGTAAATTGACTGCAGACCAATTGAAAGCTATTTCACAAACTTCTTGTGGAGTTTTAAGCAATATGGGGCCGCAAATTCAATGGGTTCAAAGTTATGTAACTACAGATAAAATTTATTGTATTTACAACGCTCCCAATGAAGAAATGGTTCGTGAACATGCCAAACAAGGTGGGTTTCCAGCCAACTCAGTAAGTGAAGTTTCATCCATTATCGATCCAATTACTGCAGAGTAAATGAGCATGCAAAATTTCAGAATATTAATTAAAAAAAATAATTATGAAAAACTACAAATTGATCCTGTTTTCAATTCTTTTGGCATTTACAGCAACTTCAAGTTCAACCTTAAATGAATTTACAAAATCAACCCGTGTAATTACGATTAAATTAGACGAAGCTGGTACAGGTTTAATCTTGCATGACGGATTAAGCAATGGTCCTAATATCAGAACTATTGTTTCTGCAGGCGATGTTATAATATGGAAACTTATTCCAAATCAAGGAATAGATTCCCTAGTTGGAATTCAAGTAAAAGAGGATAACGTTTCTATTTTCACTGCTGATATAGTAAGACGTCGTGACGGCTCATTAATAGGAACAATTGGTGATTTTCTTCCGGGTACGGCCGAATCTTACGGAATAAATTATTCTATAAATGGAGTTTCTTATTATCACGATCCTGTGATACAAATCCATGATTAAATCAACAATATTAAACCGCCTTCTATTTTGTTTGGAAAACTGCCATTACTTAAAACACTCTGTTTTAAAAAAGCTTATATCCTATTAGGCTTTTTTATTTTTTGTTATAATGGCATTTATTGTCAAAATCAAAAGCTTGCCGACAGTATTGAAATTATTTATCTAAAGGAAAGCTATAATCAAAAGGATAAGTTAAAGATTTTAAAACAATTATCAGTAAATGAAACTGATACTGATAAAAAGCTAACGTATAGTTTAGAATTAATTCAGACAGCAAAAACATTAGATTCTGTTGATTATTTATTTTCTGGATACCTTGAAAAAGGAAATGCTTTACGACTTAAAAGTGATCTAAACCAAGCGTTAGAAAGTTATTTTCAAGGGGCAAGAATTGCTGTCAAAAAAAAACAAAAAAGAGATTTAGGTCTTATCTACATATCAATCGCAACTGTCTATTCTATTATTGGCAACCATAAAAATTCAGTTCAGTATTTTAAAGGAGCCACTAAAATCCTTAGGCAAGAGAAAGACTCAATAAATATTGCTTCCGCACTTTTAAATGCAGGAGATGAGTGTATCAATATGGATGACTTGAAATCAGCTCTCGAATTCACAAAAGAATCAGAAGCTATATTCAATGCAATTAAATATCCACTTGGTCAAGCCTATAGCTTAGGAAATCTAGGGATGATTTATGCTAAAATGGGAATAGATTCACAAGCAGAGAAAAACATAAACAAAGCGATTTTATTACTGCAAAAATTAGGGGAATTTTATCCCATTTGTGTTTATCTCACCTACATGTCTGATATTTATTTAAATAAAAACGATAAGATTGAAGCATTAAATTATGCCTCCAGAAGTCTTGTTTTGGCTAAAAAATATAAGTTAAAGAAAGAGGTTTGTGACGCCAATCTAAAGATTTCAGAATTATATGAAGCGCTAGGCAATCCTAGTAAATCATTAAGTTATTTTAAGGAACATATCACGTATCGTGATAGTGTAAGTAATATTGATTATGTTCAAAAAATGGCTGATTTACGTACTGATTTCGAAGTTTCGCAGAAACAAGTGGAAGTAGATTTGCTCAATCAGACTAAAAAGACCCAGCGGATTATTTCGATTGCATCAATAATGGCATTGTTTCTTGTTTTCCTACTCGCTTTAGGATTGTATCGACGCTATAAATTCATTAAGAAAACTAACATTATTATAGAAGAAGAAAAAAATAAATCGAATAACTTATTACTCAATATTCTTCCAGAAGAAACAGCCCTTGAATTAAAACAAAGTGGTAAGGTTCAGGCTAAAAAGTTTGAATCTGTAACCGTATTATTTACAGATTTTGTAGGGTTTACACATTATGCAGAGAACTTATCCCCAGAAAAATTAGTAGAAAGTGTAGATTACTATTTTTCAAAATTCGACGAAATAATAGAAAACCATGAATTAGAAAAAATTAAAACAGTTGGCGATGCTTATATGTGTGCTGGAGGATTACCTTTCCCTACCAAAGATCATGCTTATAAAATGATTCTAGCTGCAATTGATATTGCTGAATTTGTGAAAGATTCTAAAAAAAACAACCCCGAGAATCAAATCCGTTTTGATATCCGAATTGGAATTAACACAGGCCCTGTAGTAGCAGGTGTGGTTGGAATTAAGAAATTTTCTTATGACATTTGGGGAGATACTGTAAACATAGCGTCACGTATGGAAACTAATTCAGATTCTGGCAAAATTAACATTTCTGAAAACACCTATCAATTGATTAAAGATCTATTTAATTGTGACTATAGAGGCGAGATTGATGCAAAAAATAAAGGGCGAATGAAAATGTATTTCGTCAACGGTTTTAAGATTAAATCTATTTAAAGTAATTTTTTGATACTAACATTACGTTAAAAACCATTTAAGTATATTAAAAATTATCCTTCAAATTTTTCAAAAAAATATGCCTATCCAAAATTGGATAGGCATATTATAAATTGAAAGTTATTCTTATTTAGTAAGCAATAATTCTCTATATTTAGTAAGTGTCCATGATTCGTCATCTACTAACAACTCCAACTTATCACAGTGATTCCTAATTTCGTCAAAATATGGTTTCACATTATTGCAATAAGCTTCAGCCATAACTTGCGCATCACTTAATTGGTTTGCTTTTTTTCTTTCGTTTGTCATTTCTTCCACTTTAGAATTAATTCCTTCAATATGACCAGAAACTTCCCGTATTAAGATAATTTGTTCTTTGGCAAGGTTTTTATATTCGTCGCCAAAAATTTCTTTTAATCCTTTTACATTTTCTATTAAAGTGTTTTGATAGCGAATTGCTGTTGGAATTACATGATTTTGAGAAAGATCACCTAAAACTCTACCTTCAATTTGGATTTTCTTAGTGTACTCCTCCAATTCAATTTCGTAACGCGCTTCCACTTCAATTTGATTCATAATTCCCATTTCTGAGAACAAGTCCAAAGCTTGTTTTGAGGCTCTAGCTTTCAATGCTTCAGGAGTAGTTTTGAAATTGCTTAATCCTCTTTTAGCTGCTTCTTTTTCCCATGCTTCGCTATATCCATCGCCTTCAAATAGGATTTTTTTGGAAACTTTAATATATTCTCTCAACACATTAAAGATGGCTTCGTCTTTTTTTAATTCTTTAGTTTCAATCAATGTATCAACTTCAATCTTGAAATCCTTCAATTGTTTGGCTACAATGGTATTCAAAGTAGTCATCGCATTAGAGCAATTTGCAGATGAACCTACAGCTCTAAATTCAAATTTATTTCCTGTGAAGGCAAATGGCGAGGTTCTATTTCTATCCGTATTATCAAGAAGTACATCTGGAATTTTACCTACAACATTTAATTTCAAATCGGTTTTTTCCTCAGGCGATAATTTTCCTTTTGTCACCCCTTCTAATTCAGCCAATACTTTAGTCAATTGTTCTCCAATAAATACGGATATAATTGCTGGTGGCGCTTCATTTGCACCTAATCTATGATCATTACTTGCAGTTGCAATCGCACCTCTTAGTAAGGATTCATAATCATTTACTGCTTTAATTGTATTAATAAAAAAGGTCAAAAACTGTAAATTGCTCATTGGTGTTTTACTAGGACTCAACAAGTTTACGCCAGTATCAGTTGCCAATGACCAGTTGTTGTGTTTCCCTGAACCATTTACACCTTTGAAGGGTTTTTCATGAAGTAAAACTTTCAAGTCATGACGTTCGGCTACTTTTTGCATCACATCCATTAATAAGCAATTGTGATCGACAGCAAGATTGGTTTCTTCGAAAATAGGCGCCAACTCAAATTGATTGGGAGCTACTTCGTTATGACGTGTTTTTACTGGAATTCCAAGCAACATACATTCTTGTTCTAAATCTCTCATGTAAGTTAAGGCACGACTTGGAATAGACCCAAAATAATGATCATCTAATTGTTGTCCTTTTGCAGAAGTATGACCTAGTAATGTTCTTCCTGTCATAACAAGATCCGGACGAGAATTTGCTAATGCACTATCGACCAAAAAATATTCTTGTTCCCAACCCAATGTTGCAGTAACTTTTTTAACATTTTTGTCAAAATATTTACAAACTTCGGTTGCTGCTTCATCAATTGCAGATAATGCTCTTAACAATGGAATTTTATTGTCTAATGCTTCGCCAGTGTAGGAAATAAACACAGTAGGAATACATAAAGTCGTCCCATAAATGAACGCTGGAGAGGTTGGATCCCAAGCTGTATATCCTCTTGCTTCGAATGTATTTCTGATTCCACCATTTGGAAAACTGGACGCATCAGGTTCTTGTTGAACCAATTGTCCTCCACCGAATTTTTCTACAGGATCGCTACCATCATAAGAAGTTTCAAAAAAAGCATCATGTTTTTCTGCAGTTGTTCCTGTTAGTGGCTGAAACCAGTGTGTATAATGAGTCACCCCTTTCGATAGCGCCCATTCTTTCATTCCCATAGCGATATAATCAGCTAGTTTTCTATCTATTTTAGTCCCATGTTGAATAGCTCCTTGCACCCCTTTTAAAGCATCTGAAGTCAAATATTGCTTCATTGCCTTATCATTAAATACATTTGAACCAAAAATAGTTGATTTCCTATCGGTCTCTTCAAATTTTACCGGTTTTCTACTTGAAGCTTTTTTCAACGCTTGAAAACGTAATATTGCCATAATAATTGCTTTTGTTGAATTTATAATTCCCCTTACTAATAGAAGCAAATATAAAAAATATATAAGTATTAGTATATCTATTTAACATATTGCCATTTATTTACAATTCAAAAAAAATAAAAAAGTTAAGGATTAAAAAGTAAAATAGGAGTCTAATTTATATTTGTAAATTTCAAAAATTATAAAAAGCGACCCATTTAAATTATTTATCATTAAAATTCTTAATTATTCTTAAAATTAAAATTCAACACATTACGAAATTGTTTTTTTTAACTTAAAAAATCTATTAATTTTTATTAACACCCCCATATAAATACACTTTTATGAAAAATTAAAGTCAATTAAATAAAAAACACCCCTCAATTTTTCCCCAAAGTTAATTTAAACTATATTTGCATTTGAATATCAAAAAAAAATTAATTTATTATATTATGGCTAAAATAAAGTTAGAATACCTTTGGTTAGATGGTTATGAACCAACACAAAATCTTAGAAGTAAAACTAAAGTTGAAGAACACGAAAATTTTCAAGGAACGATAGCAGAAATTGGTAACTGGTCTTTTGACGGATCTTCAACTAAACAAGCAGAAGGTGGATCTTCTGACTGTTTATTAGTACCTGTTGCAATCTATCCAGATCCAACTCGTATTAATGGATACTTAGTAATGTCTGAAGTTATGTTTGCAGATGGAACTCCACACCCATCAAACGGAAGAGCAACTATAAATGATGACAATGATGATTTCTGGTTTGGTTTTGAACAAGAATATTTCATCATGGACACTAAAACTTTATTGCCTTTAGGATTCCCTGTTGGTGGATATCCTGCACCTCAAGGTATGTACTACTGTTCTGTAGGTGGAAAAAATACACATGGAAGAACTTTAGTTGAAGAACATGCAGATTTATGTATTGCTGCTGGACTTAACTTTGAAGGAATTAATCAAGAAGTTGCTTGTGGACAATGGGAATTTCAATTATTCGCAAAAGGAGCTAAAAAAGCAGGTGATGAAATCTGGGTTGCTAGATATTTATTAGATCGTTTGACTGAAAAATACGGTTACTATATTGATTACCACCCAAAACCATTAGGTGATACTGACTGGAATGGTTCAGGTATGCATGCTAACTTCTCTAACGAAGTTCTAAGAACTTGTGGTGACAAAGCAATTTACGATAAAATTTGTGAAGCTTTCCGTCCAGTTGTTGAAGAACACATTGCAGTTTACGGAGCTTACAATGAACAACGTTTAACTGGTAAACACGAAACTGCTTCTATCCACGATTTCTCTTATGGAATTTCAGATAGAGGAGCTTCAATCAGAATCCCTTTATATACCGTTCAACATGGTTGGAAAGGATATTTAGAAGACAGAAGACCAGCTTCAAATGGTGACCCATACAAAATTGCTGCAAGAATTATCAAAACTGTAAAATCAGCTTTATAACTCCCACATAATACTATATTAAAAAGTGCTTTCGGAAATGAAAGCACTTTTTTTATACTAACTATTTTAAAAAATACTTTTATTTTAATTGAAATAGCAGAATGTATCCAATCAAAAAGTATCTTTGCTTTACATTAAAAACACTTCACTAATGATTGTCTGGATTTCATTTTTAGCTGCTATATTTCTATTTCTCGCTCTAGATTTAGGTGTTTTCAATAAAACACCCCATATCATTAGTACAAAAGAAGCAAGCAAATGGACTGCTATATGGGTAACTTTATCGTTTCTGTTTTCTGGAATAATATATTGGCTGTATAGCAACAATTACATATCAAATCCTGATAATTTAAAACCTGCTGCAGCTTCCATAAAATACCTCACTGGATATTTAATTGAATTATCATTAAGTGTCGACAATATTTTTGTTATTGCTATTATTTTTTCTGCTTTTAAAATCCCTCAAAAATACCAACATCGGGTCTTGTTTTGGGGAATCTTGGGCGCCATCCTTTTTCGAGGTTTAATGATTTATTTTGGAGTACTGCTAATCCATAAATTTATTTGGACTACTTATATTTTTGGCGTTTTCTTGATTTTCACTGCCGTTAAAATGTTATTCACCAAAGAAGACGAAAAATTTGAACCAAGAAAATCTTTTGTTTACAAGACATTACGAAAAATAGTTCCTATTACAACTCACATCGATGGTGAACATTTTTTTGTAAAAAGAAGACACATTACTGCCGCAACACCATTATTTGTTGCACTTATTGTTATTGAAGTAATGGATGTTGTTTTTGCTTTAGATAGTGTACCAGCAATTTTAGCAATTACTTCAGATCCGTTTTTAGTATTTAGTTCTAATATTTTTGCTATTTTAGGATTGCGTTCCATGTATTTTTTCTTGTCTCACATGCTGGAAAGATTCAGCTATTTAGAATACAGTTTAATTGCTATTTTGAGTTTTGTAGGGATTAAAATGCTGCTTCATGATTTTATTGACTTTCCTGAATGGATTTCATTAACTTTCATAGCGCTTTCATTATTAATAGGAATTCTTGTCTCTTTAAAAAGAAACAAAGAAGATACTGTCTAACTTTAACGAATAAGCATAAAAAAAAGGAAATCGAGTGATTTCCTTTTTCTATGTCAACTTTCTATTTAATTTAGAAATTTATCGTTTGCACTTTATTTTCATTACTGTTTATCGCAGCCATAACCGAAACATAATTGTTTTTATCTACTCCATAAATAAGATTAGCCGGAACAACTACAAATCGAAAAGTTTGATTCAATCTAAATTCACCTCCAACCGTTTGCAAATTATTACCCTCTAAATAAATTTGAACATCATTTTGAGTAAAGTCAAAATTAAAACTAAAATTCCTTGTCCCATCTGCAAAATAATGCGTCTCAGGCAAAAACTCCCACAAATCATTTCCATTTGATGAGCCTGATAATCGATAAACTAATACCATATCGGACGAAATTATGGTATTAGGGAAAATAAATTTTACTTTATACCCATTAGTAGATGTAAAGTTAAAAGGTATCTTGTTTTCAAACACTGTACTAATAGTATCATTATCAACATAGTTCGAATCTGTTGTCGTAGTGCAACTTTGAAAAGTAAACATTCCTACAACGGCTAAAAGTGTAATTATCTTTTTCATGATTTTATATTTTTATGAGTTCATATTGTTTATTTCAAAAACCAAACCAAAAAAGTTTTTTCGTGAAAAATTAATTAAAATTAATTAATTACACAATCACAATACCAACTACAGACTTATTATATATGCAGCATAAACAAGTTCTATTTGATTATTATAGTATTAAATTTAGTTAAACAAACAAAAAGCATCCCGAATATTTCGGGATGCTTTAGCTTTAAAATTATTAATTATTAATTAAATTTATTAAAAAGAAGACATCACTTTTTGTTCACTATGTCCAAGTTTAGTTGTTACTCGTACAATGTAAACTTTTTGAGTACCGGTATTGAAATTATAGTTAATTGAGACTTCTTTATCAAGATAACTATTGTTATCTAATTTAGAAAACACTTTATTTCCAGAAATATCAAATACATCAATTGTTACATCAGAAACATAAGCAAATTTATATTTAATTGTAAGCTGATTGTTGACAATTGGCACTTCAAATGCTACGAAACATTGTGGATCACTTGCATTACAAACTAAAGGTATTTGCTCGTAACCCATAGAAATTCTACATTCATCAAAAGCATTGTTGATTGCATCAGCCGCACTTGCTAAAGCACCCAATGTGATACCAGCAGGTAGCGCTTCGCCTCCTAGTGCTTTATTTAACATAGCATATAATCCTTGAACTGTTCTATTAGGTAAAGGTAAAAGATCTACAACTGATGGTATAGTAGTATATAAATACTCATTAATTACTGGAGTATATCCTTCTGCTGAACAACTTCTAGGTTTTGCAGTTAAACTACCACAACCTCCATTAAGTGCAGCAGTTGCTAATGTTCCTGATTGTAGAACAAAATCACCCAATTTAGAATTGATACCAATATTAAGTCCTAAGGCGATAGTTTGTGCCAATGCGGTATTGTTTATTCTACCTTTTCTCAAATAAGAAGCAGGCAAATTACAGATATTATATGCACCTGTTAATACAAAACTTCCACCTCCTCCTGGCATCACATTAATAACGCAGCTTGGGGAACTTATAGAAACTGTATTCAATCCAGATCCTACAATCATTGTACCACCATAATAATTCAAAGCTTTTGTAATTAAGCCTGTAGTTGTATACAGTGGAAGACCTTCACCAGCACAGGACATACCACCTGAATTACCATAATACCCCTGAGTATAAGTACATAATGGTCCTCCACAAATTTCTGTTGTAACCATCACTGGTTTTATATCCATACATCCTGAACTTGTCATTACCTTGATATAAAAGGTTCCAGAAGCTATTACTGCAGCTGGAGTTCCAAGCGAAATTGTTGCTGCGGCATCGGTCCAATAGCTCAAAGCACCACCTTCTAATGTGCTTCCAGCTGTAACGGCTGCTGCTGTTAAATCAACACTCACACCTTCACAAACTTTTTGTGGATTTGTAATAACCAAAATTGGTAAAGGATTGATTGTAACGGTTACCAGTGTACGTGGCCCTTCACATCCTGTTGCTGTAATCTTGGCTCCGGCATAGGCTGAAGAAGACCCAACTGCAGCTCTAGAAGGGGCTGTTGTTACAGTGCCACCTGTTGCGGCAGTGTACCATACAACGGTTTCCCCTGCGCCTGCTGTTGCAGATCCAGTTTTGGTGGTATTGTCAAAACAAGCTGTTACGTCAATACCTGATGGTGCAAGTGGTAAAGCATTGATTGTAACGGTTACCAATGTACGTGGCCCTTCACAAGTTGTACCTGTAATCTTGGCTCCTGCATAGGCTGAAGAAGATCCAACTGCAGTTCTGGAAGGGGCTGTTGTTACTGTTCCTCCTGTTGCGGCAGTATACCATACAACGGTCTCCCCTGCGCCTGCTGTTGCAGATCCAGTTTTGGCGGTATTGTCAAAACAAGCTGTTACATCAGTACCTGTTGGTGCTGATGGTAATAAATTGATTATAACTGTTACCAATGTACGTGGTCCTTCACAACCTGTGGCTGTAATCTTGGCTCCGGCATAAGCTGAAGAAGTTCCAACTGTAGTTCTAGAAGGGGCTGTTGTTACTGTACCTCCAGTTGCGGCAGTGTACCATACAACGGTTTCCCCTGCGCCTGCTGTTGCAGATCCCGTTTTGGCAGTATTGTCAAAACAAGCTGTTACGTCGGTACCAGATGGTGCAAGTGGTAAAGGATTGATTGTAACGGTTACCAATGTACGCGGTCCTTCACATTCTGTGGCTGTAATCTTGGCTCCGGCATAAGCTGAAGAAGTTCCAACTGTAGTTCTAGAAGGGGCTGTTGTTACTGTACCTCCAGTTGCGGCAGTGTACCATACCACGGTTTCCCCTGCGCCTGCTGTTGCAGATCCCGTTTTTGCAGTATTGTCAAAACAAGCTGTTACGTCGGTACCAGATGGTGCAAGTGGTAAAGGATTAATTGTAACGGTAACCAGTGTTCGTGGTCCTTCACAAGTTGTACCTGTAACCTTAGCACCGGCATAGGCTGAAGAAGATCCAACTGCAGTTCTGGAAGGGGCTGTTGTTACTGTTCCTCCTGTTGCGGCAGTATACCATACAACGGTCTCCCCTGCGCCTGCTGCTGCAGATCCAGTTTTGGCGGTATTGTCAAAACAAGCTGTTACATCAGTACCTGTTGGTGCTGATGGTAATAAATTGATTATAACTGTTACCAATGTACGTGGTCCTTCACAACCTGTGGCTGTAATCTTGGCTCCGGCATAAGCTGAAGAAGTTCCAATTGCAGTTCTGGAAGGGGCTGTTGTTACTGTACCTCCAGTTGCGGCAGTGTACCATACAACGGTTTCCCCTGCGCCTGCTGTTGCAGATCCCGTTTTGGCAGTATTGTCAAAACAAGCTGTTACGTCGGTACCAGATGGTGCAAGTGGTAAAGGATTGATTGTAACGGTTACCAGTGTTCGTGGTCCTTCACATTCTGTGGCTGTAATCTTGGCTCCGGCATAAGCTGAAGAAGTTCCAACTGCAGTTCTGGAAGGGGCTGTTGTTACTGTACCTCCAGTTGCGGCAGTGTACCATACCACGGTTTCCCCTGCGCCTGCTGTTGCAGATCCAGTTTTTGCAGTATTGTCAAAACAAGCTGTTACGTCGGTACCAGATGGTGCAAGTGGTAAAGGATTAATTGTAACGGTAACCAGTGTTCGTGGTCCTTCACAAGTTGTGCCTGTAACCTTAGCTCCTGCATAGGCTGAAGAAGATCCAACTGCAGTTCTGGAAGGAGCAGTTGTTACAGTGCCACCTGTTGCGGCAGTGTACCATACAACAGTCTCCCCTGCGCCTGCTGTTGCAGATCCAGTTTTTGCGGTATTGTCAAAACAAGCTGTTACGTCGGTACCAGATGGTGCAAGTGGCAAAGCATTGATTGTAACGGTTACCAATGTACGCGGTCCTTCACATTCTGTGGCTGTAATCTTGGCTCCGGCATAAGCTGAAGAAGTTCCAACTGTAGTTCTAGAAGGGGCTGTTGTTACTGTTCCTCCTGTTGCGGCAGTGTACCATACAACGGTCTCCCCTGCGCCTGCTGTTGCAGATCCAGTTTTTGCAGTATTGTCAAAACAAGCTGTTACGTCGGTACC
Organism: Flavobacterium cellulosilyticum; assembly: GCF_004349355.1. Classification (GTDB taxonomy): domain Bacteria; phylum Bacteroidota; class Bacteroidia; order Flavobacteriales; family Flavobacteriaceae; genus Flavobacterium; species Flavobacterium cellulosilyticum. The sequence continues at coordinate 110,456 of NZ_SMFK01000011.1, forward strand.
AGATGGTGCCAGTGGTAAAGGATTGATTGTAACGGTTACCAATGTACGTGGTCCTTCACAACCTGTGGCTGTAACCTTAGCTCCGGCATAAGCCGAAGAAGATCCGACAGCAGTTCTAGAAGGTGCTGTTGTAACAGTGCCTCCTGTTGCAGCAGTGTACCATACAATAGTCTGTCCTGCAGCTGCTGTTGCAGATCCAGTTTTTGCGGTATTGTCAAAACATGCTGTTACATCTGTACCGGTTGGTGCCAGTGGCAAAGGATTCACAGTAGCAATTACTTCTGCTCTTGCTCCTTCACAACCTGCAGCGTTTGTACATGAAACGAAATAGGAAGTCGTTGAACTTATTGAAGGTGTAACAAATGGTGAACCAGTACCAAGAACAGCAGTACTGTTTGCAGTTGCATACCATTTAAGTGTACCTCCATTACAACCAGAAGCTGTTAAACTAACTGTACCTGTACCACAAATAGAATTGGGACCAGCTAATGGAGCAGGCGGTCTAAGATCTAAATTCAACTGAAAAGGTGCTCCTGGAAAATCCTTTAATTCTGAATTTCCTGAAGAACCTGAAGTTCTAGTTCTCACAAACAAAGTACTAATTTTAAAACAAGCATTTCCGGCTCCAAAAAAACTACTCACATTTACAGCCCCTTCTGCCCATTGATTTGGTGCATAAGCCCACAAATTAGGACTAGTAGAAACAGGTGCTTGATTATATACTGGATAAGGCACCAAAGTTTCTACAAAATTATTAGTACCATAAACACTACCTGCGGGAGGGGTAAATTGAATATATTCGGTTCCGTTCCATTTTCTAACAACAACATTTGCGGCTGCTCCTCCTTGAGTAAACTCAATTGTTATTAGAAGATCCCCAACGGTTCGCCCACTAGGAGTGCCCGCATCAGAGGTAAAGTTTCCAAAATCAAACCCTTTACTATCAGTGCCTGTTTTGGTCATGTAAAGTCCTTTTTGAAGAATCTCAAAATCAATATAACTGCTCCCTTCTGTTACTTGACGGTCTGCAGCGAAAACCATCCACAAATCATTTGGGTTTCCGCCTAGAGCAGTACTTCCAAAAGTAAAGTGAGCAATTGCATTTTGAATTTCATTTTTGTTTGGTGAAGACCCCATCCCCCAATGCATATCAGTTACATTATAATCTATCTTATTTGTACCCGTAAAAATAGTAGGGTCTTCATTAGTTATATTATCTCTGTAAAAGGTAGTGAATCCTGGATTAACATAAAATGCATCAGGTAATGCAGTGTCTGCAGGATAAGTGTAAGTGGGTGGAATAGGAACAAACAATCCTCCTGGATTTGCTGTGATAGGAGCCGAGAAATTCTCGAATAAAAAGTCTCCTGCATATGGAGCTGTATCACCAGGATATTTAACAAATGCATTCCCATCAACACCAAAGCCTCCTAAAGGAGTTTGTACTGGTGCAGTTCCTAAAATATTTTGAGCATTACCCGTATAAAACGTCATAAAGATAGTCGCAAATAATAGCGGCGTTACAAGTGACTGCTGCCAATAATTGAGTAGTAGTCTGGATCGTTGATTAATAGATGTCATCAATTTATGACTCGTAAAGGCTGCTGTGAGACAGCAGCGGAAAGTGTGCCAATTGTATTGTACACTTTTTCTTGAATTACATATAAATTTTTTCATAATAATTTGGTTTTAAGACCATAGTATTAATCAAATAAGTATAGCTAGAATTTGGGTTTCGAATAATCTATTTTTTTTTGCTTCATACAATATAGTATTAACACCCTAATATTAGAAAATAAGGATTCTTATACACTGGAACACTAAAATTCATAGAAATCCACACACCTTCATAAAAAAGAATTTATGAAGTTTACCATCGTCAAAAAAAATATACTGTGTTGGAAATACCATTTTTTTTCAACAAAGACTAAAAATGCTACATTTAATTTAAAAAGCTTTAAAGAAATGAAATCAATATTAAACAAGTAAAAAACTGTATGACATTTTAAAATTAAAAATTCCACCGACAGCTATTCGACCAACTTCAAAAACGTCTAATTGAAGTATAACCTTTGCAAAATACCAGACTATAAAAATAAATTATAACTTATTTTATTCCATCGAATTTAGCCCTTTTTAAAAACCAATAATTTGTTTAAAAAAGTACTAGATAAATTTACTGAAATAAGTAAACTATTGAAAAAAATTACATGTAAAGCAGATTAAAGACGTTATTACTCGATTAAAAACACATTGACTAAGAATACAATTACATAGTTATTATGATTTAAAAAACAAAATAACTTTATATTATGTTTATTATCAGCTATTTACGTGTTAATGCTTTTGTAAAAAAAATTTAAAAAACCAATAAAACAAAAAACTTAGCTAACTTTCTCTATTTAATCAAAAAAAAGAATAAAAAAGAGAATCAGTAATTTAAGACGATAAGTAATATTTAAGTTAGAAATGATTTATTTACAGTATAAAAATGACTATTTAAACTAAAACTTCAATATCAAGATTAATATTAAATTTTATGTAAATATTAATCATGATATATAAAAGGAAATAACAATTTAATACATACACATAGTCATAGTTTATTCTATCTGTATTAGAAATGAGTATTTTTATATCAAGAAAAATTTGGTGATATCGAAGTAAAAAAAATGATCAATTTAAAAAAAACCGTCATAAAAAAGAATATTGATAAACTCTATTCCTTATTAAAAATCATATTTTCTCAAGAAGTAATCCTGTGGCAGTAAGACCAGGACCAAAAGCCATCGCTACTATTTTCGTGCCGGATTTTATAGTTGGGTCATTTGCTATTTTATTAAAAACATGTGGTATTGTTGCAGATGACATATTTCCATGATGAAATAATACATCATAAGACCAACGAGCCTGATCTTTCAATACTCCTACTTCTTTTACTACATAATCAATAATTTTAGGGCCACCTGGATGAATAGCAAAATGTATCATAGCCTTTTGTTCTTCAAAATTAATATTTCCTTTATTACAAAGAGTGGTTAAAAAAGATTTAATGTTTTTACGAATGAAAACAGGAACTCGTTTAGAAAGTGTCATCAAAAAATTATATTCTCCTAAATCCCAAGACATATCTTCTAATGAATCAGGTATGATAACTTCGTGCATAGCGATAATTCGAAGTCCTTTTTTCTCTTGAATCGAATCATCATTCATAAATGCATTTTCTTCATACAAAGAATAGCCTATAAAACCATCCGCAAAAAGGGAACATATCATGGTATTTGCTGGAGAGAACTCCGTTAAATTTAAGTGCGCAGATAATAATTCGGTATGAACAATGTCTGCTCTTCCGTTTATTTGACTAGCGCATATCAAGCTGCTCGCTGTACGAATTGCAGGAAAGGCTCCGTAACATCCCATATGATAAGAATGGGTAACCTGAACTGTATTCCAATTTCTTTCTATAACCGCTTCCTGTGCTACACTGGGTGAAGAATAACCAGAACACGTAACATGTAAGAGATTTTCAGGTCTTGAAATCACATTAGAATAAAATTGATCAAAAACATAACCCATTTTTTTTTTGAACCATTCCATACGAACTTCAATCTTTGGCCCATAATGATTTCCCTCAATTACTTCAAATCCAATTGGAAAATGATACTCTAGTGGAGAAGTAACATCCATTATTTTTTCGATAAAATCCTCAACTTCTTCAAAAATAGTACATTGCCTCTTATTAATATTTTCTGAAGAAACAGAATACTTGTCAACATGATCAGATATAAGTTCAAAACTAACTAATTCCTCCTCTTTTTTAAGAGTTCCCAATTTATTTAATTTTGGAAGATTTTGAAAATGATAATATAAAAACTTAGTATATTGATTAAGTTTGGCCTGGTCAATTGATTTATTAACCAGAATAGGTTTAAAATTTGAAATAATTATACTTTTCATAATTTTAAAATTAACTACTTATTAATTTTATTAAATAGTCTAATAAATTTATGAGAAAAATTTATATTAAAAAATAAGATAAATTTTAATTATAAAAACATTTGTCTTAATGCATTGATTATCAATTGTTTGTGAAAAGTTGTGGTTATGTTAAATATATTTATTTTTAGACATTATGAGAATAGATTTACGAATCTTACATGCTGATTATCAATACATAACAAGAATTATCTGCTTTAGTTTTTATAATTTAGAAAGAATTTTATTAAAATAAAATATTTTAATAAATCACCTATTTAAAGTCTATTTAAATGCATTTATTATATATTTTATTTAATTCAAAAAGTAGATATAATATTCCTGTAATACTCTAATAAAAAATACAAAGACCAACTAAAAGCAAGATAAGTGATTTATATATTTTTTTGGAATGCAAAATTCAGTAAAAAAAATTAACATATTCATTTTAAACAAAATTTCACCAAGATTCCCCAAAAAAACGGGATAATCGATTCAGCTATTTCTGGTAATGCAAAAAGCGGTTCTCTACTTACATATTTCTTCTATACTGACCGCCAACTTCAAACAAAGCATTGGTGATTTGCCCCAAAGAACAAACCTTCGTGGCTTCCATTAAATATTCGAATAAGTTTTCGTTTTGTATGGATGCTATTTTTAATAAACTCAACTGCTCTGTTACTTTATCTTGATTGGTTTGGTGCAAATTTGCTAACATCTTGATTTGGAATTGTTTTTCGTCATTGGTCGCCCGAATTACCTCAGCTGGAATAATGGTGGGTGAACCTTTCGAACTCAAAAAAGTATTCACTCCAATTATCGGGAATTCACCCGTATGTTTTAAAGTTTCATAATACAAGCTTTCCTCCTGAATTTTACTTCTTTGATACATGGTTTCCATAGCGCCAAGAACGCCACCACGATCATTAATTCTCTCAAATTCCTGCAAAACAGCCTCTTCTACCAAGTCAGTTAATTCTTCGATAATAAAGGATCCTTGAATTGGGTTTTCATTTTTCGTCAAACCTAATTCTTTATTAATTATCAACTGAATTGCCATCGCCCGACGCACACTTTCTTCGGTTGGAGTTGTAATCGCCTCATCATACGCATTGGTATGTAAGGAATTGCAATTGTCATAAATAGCGTATAGTGCTTGCAAAGTGGTTCGAATATCATTAAAATCGATTTCCTGAGCATGAAGAGAACGCCCCGAAGTTTGAATGTGGTATTTCAACATCTGCGCTCGTTCGTCGGCGCCATATTTAATTTTCATGGCTTTCGCCCAAATTTTTCTTGCCACACGACCGATTACAGCATATTCTGGGTCAATTCCGTTCGAGAAAAAGAAGGATAAATTAGGTCCAAAATCATTGATTTTCATGCCACGACTCAAATAATATTCTACATAAGTAAAACCATTCGAAAGTGTAAATGCCAATTGTGAAATAGGGTTTGCTCCTGCCTCGGCAATATGATAACCCGAAATAGAAACCGAATAAAAATTTTGTATTTTGTTTGTGATGAAATATTCTTGAACGTCACCCATTAATCGCAAAGCAAATTCTGTCGAGAATATACAAGTGTTTTGCGCTTGGTCCTCTTTAAGAATATCTGCTTGCACTGTTCCTCGAACTTTCGAAAGTGTTCGTGTTTTTATTTGATTATAGATTTCCAAAGGCAAAACTTGGTCTCCTGTCACTCCCAAGAGCATTAATCCCAAGCCATTGTTTCCATCGGGCAAATCTCCTTGGTAATGGGGACGTTCAGTTCCATTTTTAGCATAAATTGCCTTAATTTTATCTTCAACAGAATCTTCAAGTTGATTTTCTTTGATATACATTTCGCAACGTTGATCTATAGCGGCGTTCATAAAAAACCCAAGCAACATTGGCGCAGGCCCATTAATAGTCATACTTACCGAAGTCATTGCATCGACTAAATCGAAACCAGAATACAATTTTTTAGCATCGTCAAGACAACAAATCGAAACTCCTGCATTTCCAATTTTACCATAAATATCAGGACGAATATCAGGGTCATTTCCATACAAAGTAACGCTATCAAAAGCAGTAGAAAGTCGTTTTGCTGGCAAACCTGCACTTACATAATGAAATCGTTTGTTCGTCCGTTCTGGCCCGCCTTCGCCTGCAAACATTCGAGAAGGATCCTCTCCTTCACGTTTAAACGGATACAATCCTGCAGTAAACGGAAATTCACCAGGAACATTTTCCTGTAAGTTCCAGCGCAATAGATCACCCCAGGCTTGGTATTTTGGCAAGGCTATTTTTGGTATTTGCGTATGCGAAAGTGATTCCGTGTGCGTGCCTATTTTGATTTCTTTTTTTCGAACCTTAAAAGTATAAAATGGTTCTTTGTATGTTTTTACTTTTTCTTTCCAATTCAAGATGACCTCCCAATTATAAGGATCCAAATCCATTTTTACCTTATCGAATTGATTGAGCAATAAATTGAGAAAAATTCTATCTTCGGCACTACCTGGCTTTTCCATTTCTATAACACTTGGTAAAACAGAATTATCATTGATTCCCATTTTGTTTAATTCAGGAATTTTTCCTGAAACGGATTCAATAGTTTTGAAAATGCCGTATAACTTCTGAGCCACTTGCTCTTGGTTCAACGCATCGGCATCGTATTTCCGATTACTTTCGGCAATTTCGGATAAATAACGCGTTCTATGTGTTGGAATCACAAAGATTTTTTCACTCATTTCTGGTGAAATTTCAAATGTCGATTTCAAATCGGAATTGGTTTTCTCGTGAATTTGATCCATTATCGATTTGTACAAAGTATTCATCCCGGGATCATTAAACTGAGAAGCGATTGTACCAAAAACAGGCAACGTATTTAAATCTGATTCCCAAAGATTGTGATTGCGTTGGTACTGTTTTTTCACGTCTCGCAAAGCATCGAGTGAACCTCGTTTGTCAAATTTATTTATAGCAACCAAATCGGCAAAATCAAGCATGTCGATTTTTTCCAATTGGGTAGCTGCGCCAAATTCAGGCGTCATGACATATAAGGAAACATCAGAATGATCCGTGATTTCGGTATCTGATTGTCCTATTCCAGAAGTTTCAAGAATAATCAGATCGTATTTTGCTGCTTTTATCACCTGTATAGCATCGGCAACATATTTTGATAAAGCCAAATTAGATTGTCGAGTGGCCAAGGATCGCATATAAACTCTAGGATTATTAATGGCATTCATTCGGATTCTGTCTCCCAATAATGCTCCCCCTGTTTTTCGTTTTGATGGATCTACGGATATTATTCCAATAGTTTTTGTTGGAAAATCGACCAGAAAACGACGCACTAATTCATCAACCAACGATGATTTTCCAGCACCTCCAGTTCCCGTAATACCAAGTACAGGTGTTTTACAATTCTTATTTAGGAGCTGTATTTTATCCAATGTTGAAGTTGCAATTTCAGGAAAATTCTCTGCTGAGGAAATAATTCGGGCAATGGCTTTTGGATTTTTTTCTTCCAGAAGATTGATTTCGTCATTAAGTTGGTCTCCAATAGTAAAATCCGATAGTCGTACCAAATCATTAATCATACCTTGCAGACCCATTTTTCTACCATCATCAGGTGAATATATCCTAGTAATTCCATACGCTTGTAACTCATCGATTTCAGTTGGAAGAATAACACCTCCTCCTCCTCCAAAAATTTTGATATGAGAAGCTCCTTTTTCACAAAGCAAATCACGCATGTATTTGAAATATTCATTGTGCCCTCCTTGATAAGATGTCATTGCAATTGCATTGGCATCCTCCTGAATGGCCGTATTAACTACCTCTTCTACACTTCTGTCATGACCTAAATGAATCACCTCTACTCCTGTGGACTGAATAATTCTTCGCATTATATTAATAGCAGCATCATGACCATCAAAAAGTGATGCTGCAGTTACTATTCGAACTTTATTTATGGGAACATACGGTTTTATAACTTCCATTTTATGAATATGATAATTTTAGCACTGCAATTTACAATTATTTTTAATAATCAATTATATTTTTGCCTATATAATAGTAAAAGAGCAATTTATTTCGTGATAGACGACAATTCATAGCTTTAATTGTTAAATAAAATTATGGTTTTATTATTGAATAAGTAGTATTTTTGAAGCAATTAAAAACGATCTTACCCTAAAATCTTATTGAATGAAAAAAATCATATTGTTACTATTAGTGTTCACTTTTTCTGGTTGCGCCGAAATGCAACAAGTTTTAAATCAATTTCCTCAAACCCAAGGAATGGGTATCGATATTTCGGGTGGACTTAAAGAAGCGCTGAACAACGGTATTTCCAAACAAGTAACAAAATTGACTGCTACTGACGGTTTTTATAAAAACGTAGCCGTAAAAATACTGCTACCAGAAGAATTAAAAAATGTAGATTCGAGTTTGAGAAAAATTGGATTGGGTTCCTTGGCCGATGAAGGTCTAAAAGTACTTAATCGTGCTGCCGAAGATGCAGTGAAAGAAGCTACCCCAATTTTTGTTGATGCCGTGAGAAACATCTCCTTTACTGATGCAAAAACCATTTTGATGGGAAATAATAACTCAGCAACAACCTATTTACAAAACGCTACCACAACTTCTTTATATGGCAAATTTAATCCTGTGATTAAAAATTCATTTTCTAAAGTTGGAGCCGACCAAGTATGGGCCAACATAATAAATAGATATAATGTAATTCCATTCGTTAAAAAAGTAAATCCTGACCTGACTGATTACGTTACCAATCAAGCTCTAGTAGGCGTTTTCAAAATGATTGGAGTCGAAGAAAAAAACATAAGAACCAATTTGAATGCGAGAACCTCCGTATTATTACAGCAGGTTTTTGCAATGCAAGACAAAAAATAACATACAATTTATTTGAAGTTCTGTAGGGTGCAGATCTTAATCAAAACAAAGTTGTATTAAAATATACTATTATGCAAAAAATTACTATACTTATCCATTGCAAAGATCAAAAGTCAATTATTGCTTCTGTTACAAATTACATCGCCTCTATTGACGGTAATATTATCTATTTAGACCAACATGTTGACGCCATTGAAAATGTATTTTTTATGCGTTTGGAATGCGAATTCAACAAACAAAAATGGGATTTAGAAGCCATGAAAAATGACTTTAAAACCCATTTAGCCGATCCTTTAAATATGACTTGGGATATGTATCAACAAGAAAACAAACCTAAAATGGCTTTGTTTGTTTCGAAATACGATCATTGTTTGTATGATATATTAGGTCGCTATTGTGCTGGTGAGTTAGAACTTGAAATCCCTTTGATTATTAGCAATCACGAAGACTTAAAACCAGTTGCTGAACGATTCAATATTCCTTTTTTCCATATTCCTTTTACAAAGGAAAATAAGGAAACTGGAGAATTAGAACACCTCGACATATTAAAGAAGTTCGAAGTTAATTTTATTGTACTAGCTCGTTATATGCAGATTATAACACCAAAAGTAATTGAGCAGTATAAAAACAAAATCATCAATATTCATCATTCGTTTTTACCCGCATTTCCTGGTGCAAAACCCTACCATTCCGCTTTCGAACGTGGGGTGAAAATTATCGGAGCTACTAGTCATTATGTAACCGAAGGACTTGATGAAGGTCCAATCATAGAGCAAGATATCTCTAGAGTTGCACACAATCATTCTATTGAAGATTTCATTATGAAAGGACGCGATCTGGAACGGATGGTTTTAGCAAGAGCTATTAAATTACACTCGGAACGAAAAATAATGGTGTATAATAATAAAACAGTTGTTTTTTCTTAAATAGTAGTGATGGCATCAACTTTGCAGTAAATGCAATTATCATCTCATTTTAAAAATTACTTTACATAATGAAAAAATCATTTTTACTATTGCTTTTAATTCCTTTTTTAGGCACAGCACAATTCAATAATCTACTTAAAAAAGCTGCGGACCAAGCGTCTATATTAACAAAATCAAACTCTAGTTTGGACATTGCTGCCGGACTTAAAGAAGCCTTGAATAAAGGTGTAACAGAACAAGTTTCGAAATTAACCAAGACCGATGGTTTTTATAAAAACGAAGCGATAAAGATTTTAATACCAGAAGAATTGATAAAAGTTGACCGTACATTACGCAAAATGGGAATGTCAAGTTTAGCCGATGATGGTATTAGAGCATTAAATCGTGCTGCTGAAGATGCTGTAAGAGAAGCAACACCTATTTTTGTTGATGCCATAAAAAAAATCACTATTACTGATGCTAAAAGTATTTTAATGGGCAGTGATAATGCAGCAACTGCCTATTTACAATCTTCAACATTTTCTCCGTTGTATTCTAAATTTAGTCCAGTTGTGCAAACATCGATTGGAAAAGTTGGAGCCGACGTTATTTGGGCATCCCTCATTAGTAAATACAACACACTTCCTTTAGTACAAAAAGTAAATCCAGACATTACGGATTATGTAACCAATAAAGCACTTGACGGCGTTTTTAAAATGATAGCTGTTGAAGAAAAAAACATTAGAACGGATTTAAACTCTAGGACTTCTGATGTATTAAAAAAAGTTTTTGCATTACAAGACAAGAAATAGTGATATAAAGATGTGATTTATAGTTAAAAAATCATCGTTGTCCGATTAAATCTTTTCACAATAGATAAAACGCAATAGATACAGTCCCTACAGGACAATAGGATTAGATTGACTTGATTTATTTCTACCAATATTTTGCTCTAACGGAGCTTACTTCGTAGAGGTTAAATATTGGTAGTAAGAGAGTTGTAATATGTGATTTGGCCCCTAGGGACTGTACTTTTATAAAGAATTAATTTTATCGGATACTAATTTTAAAAAATAGTGCCATTAAAACTTAACGAAACTACAACAAACTTATAACATACCATTAACAGCAAAAAAACCAAAACTACATGATCTTTGCAGTGTAATAAACTGGTTATTTATTATTTGGTTTTGGTTAGTAAATAAGTTGCCGACATCCATAGGGTGTCGGCATTTTTTTTTCCCTTAATAGAACAAAATAAAAGATCAATTTCAAATAAATATCGTTTTATAAGCACTACAGGAATAGATTAATTCTTATCTACAGAACCTATTAGGAGCAATTAAAAGTAATATTTGCATATAGATATACAAAAAAAACGAATAGGTTAGCCTAATTTTGATGCTGCTTCACAGTCCGAACTTTCCCTTTTAGCCACAGTGTTACCATTTCTTAAAATAAAGGAAAATTTCTTAACAGGTTGTTTTAAAAATTTCCGCTCAGTAAATCAAACACACTTTAATTTTCAAACGAAAACTTAACTAATATGCAACAAACTTATAACAAATCATTAACAGTAAAAAACCAAATACTACATGACCTTTGTAATGTAATAAACTGGTTATTTATTATATGGTTTTGGTTAGTTAGTTAAAATGTTGTCGGCATTATAAAATGTCGGCATTTTTTTTGTCCTTAATGTCCCGTCCTGAAATAGCGATACACAAAAAGTATCCTAATGGAAAAACATGAAGAAACACGCTATGTTAAGCGAACACAAAAAGATTACTCAATGTCTTTTAAATTACAAATTGTTCAAGAAATTGAGCGAGGTCAGCTCACAGTTACAGAAGCTGCGAAGACTTATGGCATTCAAAATAGAACAACTGTTGTTAATTGGCTAAAAAAATTCGGTAACTTTGATTGGGAAAATCAAACACCATTTACTATGTCAAAGTCACCAGAACAAAAGATCATGGAGCTTGAAGCCAAAGTGA
>NZ_SMFK01000012.1 GCF_004349355.1 Flavobacterium cellulosilyticum
CGATGCCAGCACAATTTTTAATAATTTTTTCTAAACTACTCATCGCTCAATGAATTAATGAAATAGAAATAGGCTCAAAATATACTAAGTGAAAAGATATTACTACCATGGGGGAAATTCATTAGAATAGAACTCACCAATATTGCTTAATATAATATTTTGAAACAAAACTCGAACTCAGGTAATTAACACTAATTGATTTACTGCTACACTGCCTAATTCTAATTCAGATTATACACAAAGATAACGTCATTTTATATTGCTTTTTTTTGAAAAAAAATTACACCTCGAACTGACGATATATTTACTATTTTAGAAGTTCCAGGTCTTGGAGTTTTCTTCCTAGTTCATCGTCTGCTGTTAGTTTTAGGAAATCGTCTTGTAGCCCTAGTACTCTTAATACATTGAAATAAGCTCCCCTTGCCACGCTAGAATTTCCGAACTCGATTTGTAGCGTTGACCTAGAGATATCTGCTCGTTCAGCTACTTTTACCATATTGAACTTTCCCCTTTTATGAGCCATCTTTATGTTTTCTCCCATTTGTTCTAGTACTTTGTCATTCTTTGGAAAAACGGTTTGTTTTTAGTTGTCATTCTCAACAATGTTCGTTATTATGTACAAAAACAGCAATTAGGTTTGGAATAACGGACATTTTTTCTTTTTTAATTATTTTATAATAATACTATTTAAAAAGGTTTATGGTAAAAACCGATGTCGTAAAATCCTTTTTTTTTGTTTCCAATTTGAATAGGTACGGATTATAAATTAGCGAGAACTGGTATCAGGTAAAAGACTAAAGTATATAGCGATAAAAAAATGCTGCAACTATAAATTATTCCATAATTTTGTAGTGTATTAATTAACTAGCTTCTTGAAATCATACTATGAGCAATCCTTTTTCTGACAGCGACCAAATTGGAATAGCACGCACTTTTTCTGAACTTATAAATACGGATTTTAATGGAGAAATGAATGCCTTATGCTGGTGCCGAGATTTGGATGGTGATTTTGCAGCTATTGTCAGTCAACTGCAATTAAAAGAAAATATAACGGAAGTTGATCCTAAAGACCTTTTGGCACTCCAACTATCAGAAAAGGGGAATATAGCAAGGGAAATTATCTTAAATGATTTGCAATTATTAACCGATTTCGGAGCTTCCCCTTCACTTAATTTGCTCAAATGTTACGAACGCGATGATGAATTTGATTTCATCTCCACTGATGTGTATTCGTTTCATGTTGATCGTTCGCCCATTGCAACGGATACTTTTTTATGTACCTATCACGGAGTGGCAAGTGATATTATTGCTAATGATCAAGCGGAACAAAAAATGCTGATTCCTGAAATTCGAAAAAAGCTTAAAGAACTGCACAACGGCCCATCGGAGGAATTTGAAAACTTTTTAGCGGAAAATTATTTTGATTTGCATTATCAGGCGAAACCCAATGCTGCGCCAATTAATTTAGGATTAGGACATCTTTGGCGCCTAGCGGTGGATCATCCAAAACAACAGGTGCTTCCTTGTATTCACAGAGCTCCAATTGAAAAGGAAGGGGAATATCGTTTGTTGTTGATTTGCTAAAAAAGTTAGTTCCAGTTTTGAACAATAGTCAGGAAGGAGAATTTTAATTTATGGAATCGTCTTTTGGCTTTGTAATTTCAAAAAAGTAAAAAATAATGAAAGATTGAAATGGGTTGTTAGTCATGGGATAGAAATAGTTTTTTATGCTACAACTGCTAAGGTTGGGCTGTTTAATGATGAGAAATTATTAAATCGTGCGACTTTAGATAAATCTTGTACTTGTTTTTGCGGAGTTTTTGAAAAGGTGGGAGGTATAGCAAAATAAATCGTCAGAATAGCGATATTGTGCCAGGTTCTATTTTAGTTGCCACTAAATTGACTTCATAAGGATATGCAAATTCATTGACAGAAGCATGATCTAGCCATTTACTTTCATCTTCGGGTTTTAAGATTATTGGCATTCTTTTTTTGATGTTGTGGATTTCTGCCATAAGTGTATTGGCTTTTGTAGTGACAATCGTATAAGTCCCTCGTATTTCTCCTGTAGTTTTATCTGTCCAATGGGAGTACAATCCTGCATAAGTATACAAATCGTGATTGCCAATACCTATTTCATATTTAGTTTTGTTCTTTCCCTTTGTATCATGCCATTGCCATTCGTAAAAACCATTTGCTATTACCAAACATCGTTTGTTTATACTGTCTTTAAAAGATGGTTTTTCGTCTAATGTTTCGATTCGTGCATTTAAAGTCATTTTTTGAATGCTTTCATCTTTGGCCCATGAAGGTATTAAACCCCAATTGTAATGTATAATTTCAGTTGGGTTTTCATCAATAATGATAGGTGTTTCAGGAAACTCGAAGCCATTAAAATGTTTCGAAGGTTTGAATTTATCCAAATCTTTTATTTTTGCTTTAAAACGGGATTCTACTTCTTTAGGGAATTTAGTTTGTTCAGAATGAAAGCACATACTTATTAATTTTAAATTAGTAGTTACTATCAAAGTTAAAGATTATTATTGATTTAATAGCGCATTTTATGCCTTGGCAGGTTAATTTCATGCTCTTGCGGATAGGGTGCTCGATGCGTGCTACTGACATCTTCTTTGATTTGTTGTTGTGTTCGATATTGATCCTTAGCATCCATATACCGAGGGTCAGGGACAAAGGGCATCTTAGCCATTTTGGCTATTGTAACCGTTGGGAAATGATAATCCACTTCTACAAAACCTAATAACAGATAACATCCTCCACCTTGAAAAGGATATTGTAGTAGGTTATCAGGAAAATGGACTGTGTCAAAATAGGTTCCTTCGTTATCAATCCAAGTGCCGAAATACATATTCCCTTTTTTGGTTGGGACTTGCTTTCGCGAAATGAGGTAGGCCAACATCTTCACCTGCTTTTTATGATGAATCACTAAATCTTTGGCCATCACCTCACCACGGTATTTGGTTTGAAGCAAATCAAAAACAGTACATGAAACAGGAAAACTCAGCAGCTCGATTTCATCAAAGGCATCTTCATATATTGAGCGTTCTAAATTAGGCAGAGTATATTCTTTAAGGGGTTCTTGCATTAACATTAAATTCTTATTCTCAGGTTTTAAATTATTCAGCAATAAACTCGCTATGACTAAAAGCTGGTTTTTGGTTTTGGCTGTAAATTGAAATGCTCCTATGAATATCAAAATTTTAATACTTTCGATTCCCATCGGGATGCGATTGATAAAATCTTCTAACGAAAGAAAATCTCCATTTTTCTCTCGATCGGATTCTATAAACAACGCCATTTTGCTATCCAAACTTAGTAAATGCATAAAGCCCAGATAGACATCTGTTCCATAAACATTTGTTTCATAATTGCTTTTGTTTACACAGGGATTGTGAACTGTGGCGCCAGCCATTCTTGCTTCGTGAACGTAGACTTCTGTCCGGTAAAATCCTCCTTGATTGTTGATTACCGCCACCATAAACTCTACTGGATAATAGACTTTTAAATACAAACTTTGGTAGCTTTCTACTGCATAAGATGCCGAATGCGCCTTGCAAAACGAATAGCCTGCAAAAGATTCTATTTGGCGGTAAATTTCCTCACTTAGAGTAGGAGGGTGCCCTTTTTGAGCGCATGAGGCAAAGAAATTGTCTTTCACTTTTTGCAAGGCTTCTAGTGATCGTCCTTTTCCAGACATGGCACGACGCAGAATATCCCCATCGGCAGCAGCTAATCCACCATAATGCAAGGCTATTTTGATAACATCTTCTTGATAGACCATAATGCCATAAGTTTCGCCTAATTGCTCTTTGAATACGTCATGAAAGTATTCAAATTGCGAGGGATTGTTATGACGAAAAATGTATTCTTTCATCATTCCTGATTTGGCCACACCAGGACGAATAATAGACGAAGCAGCTACTAATGTTTTATAGTTATCACATTTGAGTCTTCGTAGTAATCCACGCATAGCAGGGCTTTCGATATAAAAACAACCTATTGTTTTGCCTTGTGCCAAATAACTATTGGCTACAGCCTCATTTTTAGAAATAGAAGTATCTCTTATATTAACCCGAATGCCTCTGTTTTTCTCAATTAATTTCACGCTATCGTCAATGTGTCCAATTCCTCTTTGGCTTAAAATATCGAATTTTTCAAAGCCAATATCTTCGGCAACATGCATATCAAAAAGGACGATAGGGAAACCTTTGGGAGGCATTTCCAGTGGTGTGTAATTGGTAATGGGTTCTTCGGATATTAGGATACCACAGGAATGCATACTTCGTTGATTGGGGTATTTTTCGAGCATCATTCCGTAGTCTTGCACCAATTTTACAATGCTGTTCGTTTCATGCAGTTTCATCGGATTTTTAGCCAATAGGTCTAATTCTTCTTTTGGCAATCCAAATACTTTGCCCACTTCTCTGAAAATAGAACGGTATTTGAATTCGACATTGGTACCACAAAAAGCAACATATTCTTTGCCATAGCGATTGAAGATGTATTCTAAAATAACATCTCGTTCTTTCCAACTCCAATCAATGTCAAAATCAGGGGGGCTTTTTCTGTTTTCGTTCAAAAAGCGTTCAAAATACAAATCCAATTCTAGCGGACATATATCGGTAATTCCAAGGCAATAGGCAATGATACTATTGGCACCACTACCTCGCCCGATGTGCATAAATCCTCTACTGTTGCTATATCGGATAATATCCCAGGTGATTAAAAAATAGCCGCTAAATTCTAATTGATCAATGACTTTAAGTTCTTTTTCAACCTGTGCTTTGGCTTGCTGATTTTTTTTGCCATAGCGCCATAACAATCCTTGTTGTGCTAGTGAGGTCAGTAAAGCGATATCAGTCTGGCGATTGTTAGTGTAAAACTTTTTGTTTTTTGGGGTAGTAAAATCAAAGGTGAAATTGCATTCGTTGATTAACTTTTCTGTGTTTTGAATAATTTCGGGATATTCGGCATAGTGTGAAATAAGAAATTCTAAAGGTTGTAACACTTCCGACGTTTTACAATAATCGGCCTCTGTCAATTTTGACAAAAGAACATTGGAATCAATTGCTCTTAGTATTTTATGCAAATTAAATTCTTTTTTGGTTCTAAAAGTTACTGGTTGCAGCACCACCATTTTGGCTATTTTCCTTTTAAGTTCCAAAGTAAAAAGTTTGGAAACTTCCTCTGGACGAAGACCGATAAATTCATTTTCGCGAAGTATTTCAGGAGCGTTTTCTAAGGTATAGATAATGAATACCGAATCGAATTCGGGAGCATAAATAGGCAAGGCTTCCTTACTGAAATTATAGGAAGTAAGGAATCGATTCATTTCAGCAAGTCCATTGGCATTTTTAGCCAAACCGATGTAATGCATTTGATTTTCCGAACGGAATTCCATTCCCACCAAGGGTTTGATGCCAACAGTTTCACAACCTTTTATAAAATCATAAATTCCTGTTACGGTATTAATATCGGTTAATGCCATCGCTTTTACTCCACAAGTTACAGCTTGGCCAATAAGGTCATTAAGGGGGATGGTGCCGTAACGCAAGGAATGAAAAGAATGACAGTTGAGGTACATGGGAATTGTTTAATTGTTTAGAAAAAGTTTAAAAGTTTAAGGGTTTAGTTGTTTTTTAACCACAAATTACACAAATTGTTTTATTCTAAAATTAATTTCACTAATTACATCAAGTCCTTTATTTGTTTAACTTTAAGAGGAATACCATAATTATTTTATATAGTGACAAAGGGATCATCAAAGGCATTTAACGCCTTTTAAAAAAATTAGTGTA
Organism: Flavobacterium cellulosilyticum; assembly: GCF_004349355.1. Classification (GTDB taxonomy): domain Bacteria; phylum Bacteroidota; class Bacteroidia; order Flavobacteriales; family Flavobacteriaceae; genus Flavobacterium; species Flavobacterium cellulosilyticum. The sequence goes on from NZ_SMFK01000012.1 coordinate 5,817, forward strand.
ACTATTTACCTCAAATAATTTGTGTCAATTTGTGTAATTTGTGGCAAAATAGCAACTGTCTTCAAATTGCAGATTTTCAATCTGTTTTCCAAAACGATTAACAGTCAATCCATAGTGATTCTTTAAATCACAACTTCCTTTTTAAAATTTCGTCTTTGTTGTTTGGTTTAAAAGAAGCTCCTGCACAGCGCATCACGGCATCAAAGCCATACCTACTTTTTATTTTATCCATAGCAGCATAGAGTGACAACATTTCCTCTGTATCTTCGAAAAGATTGATTTGGTATGTTCCTCTCACCAAGCCACTAAAACGAATTCCGATTAATCTCAAACGCATCCGCCGTTGAAAGAGTTTGTCGAATAACTGAACCACGCTTGTGGTCAGAATGTGATCCGCTGAGGTATACGCAATTTTGCACTGTTTCGTTTCGGTGTCGAAATTCGCATATCGAATTTTAACCACTATTGTTGAGGTCAGCCATTGTTCCGATCGCAGTTGAAAAGCCAGTTTTTCTACCATTCCAATGAGAATTGTTTTTAGTTTCACCAAATCGATTGTGTCTTGAGAAAAAGTATGTTCGGTAGATATTGATTTTCTCTCGGTATAAGGTTCCACAGGATTGTTATCAATGCCATTGGCTTTTTTCCAAATCTCGACCCCATTTTTACCAATCATTTGTTGCAATACCTCAGCGGGCATTTCAGAAAGGGTTTGGATGGTTCGAATCCCTATTCTTGACAAAAGCCGAAACGTGACATCACCAACCATAGGTATTTTCTGTATCGATAAAGGGTTTAAAAATGGCTTTACTAAGTGCTCTGGTATTTCGAGATTTTGTTTTTGCTTGCCTTCTCCAGTACCAATTTTTGAAACGGTTTTGTTAATCGATAAAGCAAAGGTTAGGGGGAGTCCTGTTTCTTTAGTAATTTTTTGTGCTAGTTCATCGGTCCATTTGTAACTGCCATAAAATTTATCCATGCCCGTAATGTCGAGGTAAAATTCATCGATGCTGGCTTTTTCGACTATGGGTGCTTTTTCCTGTATGATTTCGGTAATCGTATGGGAATATTTGGAATACAATTCCATATCGCCTTTCATCACTTTGGCTTGAGGGCAAAGCTTTAACGCCATATTGATAGGCATAGCAGAACGAACACCAAAACGTCGTGCTTCATAGGAACAGGAAGCCACCACGCCACGATCACCACCACCAATAATCAACGGAATGCCTTCCAACTGAGAGTTCGTGATTCTTTCGCAGGAAACGAAAAATGTATTCATGTCGAGATGTACAATTGCCCTTGTCATTTTCATTGTTTTGAAACTACAAAATTAGTGCAGACAGTAACTTTTTTTGTTATATTTGTAGTTACAAATTGTAACAAAATAACTATGTCCTTATTTTCAGACAATATCAGAGCCTTACGGGTTAGGAATAAAATTTCCCAAGAAAAATTAGCGGAGCAGTTGCAAATTACTAGAGGTCGTTATGTGAAGTATGAAGACGGTACTTCTGAAGCTCCTTATGATATTCTAAAAAGGATGGCACTTTATTTCCATATCAGTATTGATTTATTGCTTTCTGTCGATGTTCGGAAAATTAATATTGAGGATTTAATTAAGTTGGAAAACAATAGACTTCTATTGCCTATTCAAATTGATAGCAGTGGCGAAAATATTATTGAAGTAGTCACTCAAAAAGTGAAGGCGGGTTATTTAAGCGGTTATGCTGATCCCGAATACATCGAAAGTTTACAACAGATTTCCTTGCCTTTTTTAGGCTCTGGTAAGCATAGAGGATTTCCTGTAGAAGGCGATTCGATGCCTCCACATGAGGAAGGTTCTATTATTGTGGGACGTTATGTAGAAAATCTTGGCGAAGTGCAAGATGGAAAAACCTATATTTTGATTACCAAAAATCATGGAATGGTGTACAAACGACTGAATAAAAACAAAAAGAATACTTTGGTTTTGGAATCTGACAACTCGTTTTATCCCCATTTTGAAGTCAAATTTTCTGAAATTCTAGAAATCTGGGAATACCAATGTAATATTGGAAGAACGGATACCAAACAACCTCTAACCGAAATGGAAAGCTTGAAAGGAATTTTACTGGAATTGAAAAGAGAGGTTTTGGAAATTAAGGGACAAAGGGTGCAATAGTCTTATTGATAAAAGGGAATTTTAAAAGAGTTTGGGTTTCGTTTTATAAAAATCATTGTATTAAATTCTATTACTACAGCATTGTGGGGATAATGTGGGGATATATTGTAAATAAAAAAAAACATAACGCCTTTTTTTACAAGGGTTAGGGTAGTTTTCCTGCAGAGAAAGAGGGATTGATCTTCTATGAAAGACACCAATACAACCAATACTTTACAAAGGATTTTATTTAAGTGACTCCTCTTTATTTGGATACAATTATCTTAATTTCAAAGTAGTTAAAGATAAGGATAATTTCTTGAATATTAAAGCATCATAACTAAAAAATGAACTGGTTATTGAATGTCATGTTTTACTACAATGGTTTAAAAATGGATTGGGTTTTTGACAACATTTTAACCAAAAATCAAGTGGGTTACTTGTTCATATTTTAATCCTTATATAAACAAAACTCTTCGATCGTTAAGAATTCTTTTTCGAGCTTGTTGAGGTCTTTTTTTACTTTTTGCATCAATCTGGTACTTTGACGATAACTCTTTCCGGTTATTGACTGTATTTCTTTTGGATAGATACAAACTCTTTGTTTCTCTATTTTCATACACTATCTATGCCTTTGACTAGGATTTGATTAGCTTTTGACCCGTTCTAAAATAATACAGGTTATTAAATTAATCCTGCTTTAGCTATACAAATATAATTATTGATCCTAAACTTACTATACACTTGCTATTTCATCGTTAAAGTTTTTATTATAGTTCTACCATCTTTTCTTCAAGTTGTATGATTGTAGATGAGCTTGATTTGGGGTTAGATAATCACAACTGGAATGTGGACTTATTTCATAATAGACTTTAATACTTCTCTTTATCTGGTTATAGGTATGTTCAAAATCTAACTGACTACTATGAAGATTCAACGGTGTTTTAATGATCCCGTTTACACGTTCCGCCAATGCATTTTTTAAGGATTTAATTCCTTAACAATCCGTTAACAATATCGTGCCAATTTGATGGTATTGAAAATTGGGGGTATTCCTCTTATTTTGACTCTTATTAGTAAAGGGAAATATTTATGTTGAATTTGAACAGAAAAGAAAAAAAATGTGTAAAATATCTCGTCAATGAAATGTCAAAAGCAGAGCGTTCTGTATTTGAAATTGAACTGTCTTTAGATGATGAACTTCGTGCTGTTTTTGAAAATTATAAAATGATCTGGGTCAGTTATCCCGAATCAAAATTACCAATCCAAGGTAATTCTTTTAATCAAATTAAAAATCAGTATAGAAAACGGAATCGCTCCACAAAGGCCACTTCATTTCTTTTCAGAAAACAGGCGGTTTTTTCTGTTGTATTCATTTTACTTATTTGTTTCGGTTTTTATTTTACCAAAACTACAAGCCACAGATATTTTAATCATAAAATTGCTAAAGTTGGTGAACGCCTTACCGTTTTATTGCCAGACAGTAGTACTGTTGTTTTAAATTCAGGTAGTAATGTTAAGTATTTTAGTGATTTTGGAAATAAAAGGGAAGTTTGGTTGGTTGGAGAAGCCTTTTTTAAAGTAACTCACAATGAAAAATTTCCTTTTATAGTTCATACAGATGCTTACGATGTTAAAGTATTGGGAACAGAATTTAATGTCAATAATAATTCCATTAATAAAATTGTTTCCCTGGAAAAAGGAAAGGTAAAGGTATTGTTTAAAGAGAGTAATGACGAAATCAATCTATTACCAAGTGAAGAGTTGGTCTGGAATTCAAAGACTAAGGTGGTTACCAAAAGAAATTTTGATATTAGTGAAATTTCAGCCTGGAAAGATAATATTCTGCTTTTAGATGATATAAAGCTTGAAGATGCTTTACTTAAAATAAATCAATTCTACGGGGTGCATTTTGTTATCAATGATAATGATATTGCAAATCAGCATATTAAGGGTGCTTTTAAAGATCAAAAAATTGATGAATTTATAACTTCATTAGAGTTTATATCTAATGTGAGTATAATTAAAACCAAGACAAACACCTTTGAAATAAGAAAGTATCATGAAAATTAACCAAATAAAAATCGGTTTTAGCGACGATGTTTCAGATGACTATTTATTTCAGCAAATACGAAATGGCCAGCAAGAGGCGATGGAACTATTCTTCAATAGATATTACACCCGATTGTGTCGTTTTGGACTAGGTTATGAATCGGATTATTGCCTTGTGGAGGAAAAAGTAGCTGATGTTTTTATTGAATTGTGGAATAACAGAAATACTCTTGATAAAATTAGAAACCCTAAATCATATATATATGTAGTAGTAAAAAACAGTTTGAAAAAAGTGCAGAAATTTGAGTTGTTTCATCAACAAATTGATGAAACAAAAGCCATCGATAGTATAAGTACCCCTAGTATAGAGGAAGAGATTATTGACAATGAGCAAAAGGAATTTAATAAGAATATGATTCGCGAAATATTAGATATTATTCCAAAAAAGTCACGTCAAGTCTTCGAACTCAGCAGGATCGACGGGTTAAAGTACAAAGAGATCTCGGAAATTCTAAACATCACTCCCAAAACGGTTGAAAATCATATTGGACTTGCGCTTAAATACATTAGTAAGGCTTTGTTGATAAGACAACAAAGAAGAGTAATTTAAAAAAAATATTAAATAGTGGCAGAAACCATCTTTCCTAAACTCTGTTTCGGATGTTAAAAATTTGAAAATAAATAATCATAAATAATAATGAGAAAAAAAATTATAGTAACCTTATCCTTGTTGCTTCAGTTAACTATTTCGACTAGTTATTCCAATACTTCCAAAAACCTTGAAGTATCCAGAAATATACTTCAAAGCAGAGAAATTAATTTAAACTTAAAAGATGTTTCCATAAAGAAAATCTTTATTCTGATAGAGCAACAAATAAATACCAAGTTTATTTATATGTCAGATCAAAAATTTCTTGAAAATAAAATAACCATTGCCGTCAATACTCAAGATTTAAATCAAGTTTTGGAGGTTTTGAAAACGAAGACCAATCTCGATTTTAAAATCACTAAAAATGGAATTTTGGTAAAAGAACTTAACAATACACAACAAAAAAATGCTCAAGATACGAGAAAAATTATAGGTACAGTTTTAGATGAGACCAATTCTCCTATTCCCGGAGCTTCTGTTTTTATAAAAGATACTGCTATCGAAACCCAAACAGACTTGGAAGGAGGCTTTACCTTAAAGGCGCCTTCAGCAGAGTCTGTATTAATTGTATCTTTCATTGGATTTGAAACAAAAGAACAAATTGTAGGTGATAAAACGACACTTACAATCCAGCTGAAAGAAATCACCAATAATCTACAAGAAGTAGTTGTAATTGGTTACGGAACGCAGCGTAAAAAGGACCTAACAGGTGCGGTTGGCAGTATTAAGAGCCGTGAATTAATGGAACGACCAGCTATTAATGTGGAGCAATCTCTGGCAGGAAAAATAGCAGGGGTAAACGTTTCAACTAATTCAGGACGTCCGGGTGGTAGAACCTCTATTTCTATCCGTGGTTTCAGTTCTATAAATGCCACGAATGATCCATTATATGTGGTTGATGGTATAATATGGACAGAGGGTATCAGTAATCTAAACCCAAATGATGTGGAGTCTATAGACGTACTAAAAGACGCTTCATCAACGGCTATTTATGGTACAAGAGGTTCTAATGGTGTGATCATAGTTACAACCAAGAGGGGAACTAAACAAAGTAGCGAAATTAGATATGACACTTATTTCTCTATAAATCAACTGCCAGCTTCAAGAAACCTAAACGTACTTAATTCTAAAGAATGGCTTTCCCTTGAAGAAGAAGTATATAAGAATGCAAGTAAGTTTGATCCCATAGGTTTTAAAGCAGGCAAATACATCGATCCTGTTGAAAAAAGAAAAGCCTATCTAGCGGGTAATACTTTAGGAAACCGCGAGCTTTTTACCCTAGACACAAATGGGATTCCTCAACCTATATATGATATCGATTGGAGCAAGCAGGTATTCAGGACTTCTTATAGCCAAAACCATAACTTATCCTTTAGCGGTGGGAATGCTAAAACCAATTATGGATTCTATTTGGGCTATGCCGATGATAATGGAATTATTAAAGAAAGTTTTCAGAAAAAATATAATGTGAGAGCGGTAATTGACCAGCAAATGAAAGACTGGCTAAAAGTAGGCGTTACCTTAAGTTATGTAAGGAAAAATGAGGGTGGAGTAGATGACAGTGATGGTTCTTATAATGTGATCCGTAATGTTGTGGAAATGGTTCCTTTTATTCCTTATAAGTATGCAGATGGAACTTATGGCTATGGTGGTGACTATGCAGGTCTTGAAAAATTGGATAACCCCTTGTCTCAGGTTTACGAAAACAATATTCTTTTCAATTCTAACGCCTTTAATGGAAGCAGCTATGCTAATTTTAAAATTTTTAAAGGACTTGAATTTACGTCTACATTCGGTTCAAACATTTCCAATGACATTAATACGAACTTCTCCAGTTCCAAACTTCAGGGCGGAACACGCAAAAATACAGCGCAGATTTCAAGTAATGAATCAAGATTTTGGCAGTTATCCAACAGGTTTAATTATAGCAGAAAATTTAATAATAATCATACAATAAATGCACTATTAGGTACTGAAAAACAAAGATTTAATGTATTGAGTTGGACTGCTGCTACCTCTTCAATGCCTGATGATTACTATTCCTTTTTTAATTTAGGGGCAGGTGCAACCCCTGTGACACCATCCTCATCCACTAACTCTTACCAGATGGAGTCCTATTTTGGCCGTGTCAATTACAATTTAAAAGATAAATACTTATTTACGCTAACCGGCCGCTTTGATGGTTCTTCGAGGTTTGGAAAAAATAATCAATTCGCCTTTTTTCCATCAGCAGCAGCTGCCTGGCGCTTATCTGAAGAAGACTTCCTTAAAAATAATCCGACTATTTCAAATTTAAAATTAAGGGCTAGTTACGGAATAACCGGAAATTCTGAAATTGGTTCCTACCGTTCTTTGGCTAATTTAAGTACTAATGCTTACATTTTTGGCAATACCATGGCATCGGGATCTGCAATTGGCAGGTTAGCAAACCCAGACCTACAATGGGAAAAAACAGCCCAATATGACGCAGGTCTTGAGTTGGGCTTATTTAATGACCGCATTAACTTAGTTGCAGATGTTTATTATAAAAAAACAAGTGATTTATTACTTGATGCCCCAATTCCGGCATCAAGCGGATATAGCACGGTTACTAAAAACATAGGGAATATGGAAAACAAAGGGCTTGATTTTACGATCAACACCATTAATATCCAAAGTAAGGATTTTTCATGGTCAACCTCCTTTAATATCTCTTTTATGAAAAATAAAATTACAGCGTTAGGTGCAAACAACGAAGATATAACTTATGGATTTAAAGGAGGGCAAATACTTAGAGTAGGTCAATCTGTAGGATCAATATTCGGTTATGTGCGTGATGGTATTTATAGTACAGATGAAGCAGAGCAGGCTAAAGCTTATGGTAAACTTGCTGGTGATGTTAAAATCAGGGATTTCAATCAGGATGGAATAATTAATGCAAAGGACCGTGTAATTATTGGTAAGGGGATTCCTGATTTTTATGGCACTTTTGCCAATACCTTTAGTTATAAGAGATTTGATTTAATTATTGAACTGCAGTATTCACAAGGAAATGACATTTTTAACAATACGAGGAACTCAAGTGAAGGAAGGTTCGGCATTGCAAACAATTATTCAACAGTGCTAGATTCATGGAGTCCAACTAATCAGGATGCCGTACTGGAACAGGTAAGGCCTACAGGCTACAGTTATTATATGGATACCCGTAAACTGTCTGACGGATCATTCATTCGTGGGAAAAATATTTCTTTAGGTTATACATTGACACCTTCATTAACTAAAAAACTAGGATTGAGTAGTTTAAGAGTATATGCTTCAGCTCAGAACTTCTTTTTAATAACGAAATATTTTGGGTATGATCCAGAACTAAATAACTATAACACAGCATTCTCACAAGGGATAACGTACACTAATTATCCAAAACCAAAAACCTATATGTATGGGTTATCAGTAAGTTTTTAATCATAAAAATTAAATCTGAATAAGCTTACCGTTTATAAACACTAATGGATAAGCTTATTCAAGATTCATAACCTTTAAAAATAATTATATAATAATGAAAAAAACAGTAAAAAACTTCCCAGCATTATTACTGCTCTTGATTTTTAGCACAGGCTGCAGTAATAATTTCCTTTCTGAAAACAATAAATCTGCAATTACTCAGGAAAATTATTTCACTACGGCTGCACAAGCTCAGGCTGCTGTAGCAGGGATATACCCTATGCTGCAATCCTTTACCAAGGAAATTGAGTATAGAGGTGATGCGCCCTGGTCCTTATTAGAAATGCCGGTGGGGCATATTGATTTGGGGGGATCGCAATATAAAGATGGATCAATAAAGCACACTAATTCTGCAAATGAGACGGTTTATAATATCATTTGGACAGACTTTTATAATGGGATAGCTAATTCTAACCTAGCTATACAAAGGATCCCGGCGATTAATATGAATGAAGCTACAAAAAAAAGGCTTCTTGGAGAAGTGTATTTTTTACGTGCTCTATATTATTCCTATTTAGTGAAACTATATGGAGATATTCCGCTAATTACGGAGCCAATTAATTTTTCTAGTCCAGACCTTTATCCGGAAAGATCTTCCAAAGAAAAAGTATATGAACTAATTATTAATGATTTAAAAGAAGCTGAAAAGTCTGGTTTACCTAATGTTGATGAAACTGGTAGAGCTTCTTTGGGTGCAGTAAAATCTCTATTGTCAGGTGTTTATTTAACAATGGCCGGATATCCTTTAAATAAAGGTACGGAGTTTTACCAGTTAGCAGCAACTAAAGCAAAAGAGGTGCTAGACGGTAATTATTACAAATTGTTTGATAATTATGCCTATCTTCATGATAGAGCACATAAAAATAAACAAGAACTGATATTTCAGGTCCAGTATCTGGGAAGTGTAAAGACAAATAGGATAACAGAATTTATTTCGCCAAAGGGCATATCTAAATTAACCAGCGATCTTGGAACTGTTGTACCAATTAAAGAATTTGTGTCTTCTTATGAACTTAATGATAAACGTACGCAAGAAAAACAATTTTACTTTACGGAAAGTTTTGCCAAGGGTAGTTCCTCCAAGATTATTAAATTTACACCTTCCTTGTATAAATTCTGGCTCGAAGAGGCTGCCGGCCAAAATGGAGACGGATATTCTGACCAGAACTGGACACTTTTACGTTTACCTGAAGTAATGCTAATTTACGCGGAAGCTTTAAACGAAGTAGAAGGACCTGCTAATGCTTACACTCAAATCAATATGATCAGGCAACGGGCTAATCTAGCTCCGCTTTCTGGCTTAACAAAAGATGAATTTCGGGAAGCAGTTTGGAGAGAGCGTTATCACGAGCTTGCTTTCGAGAATAAAGCTTATTTTGACATTCAGCGAACACACAAGGTCTATAATCTTAAAACAGGCCGTTTTGAAGATGCCTTTTCTTATAGTAATGAAAGTGGAGTTAAATTTAATGAACAGTATTTGTTATGGCCTGTGCCGCAAAGTGAAATTGATACTAACCCAAAGCTTTTACCTCAAAATATCGGTTGGTAAAACAATTTAATTTTAATCAAATGAAGTATTTTAATCAAACAAAACCCTTGATTGTGTTTTTGTTTATACTAATTACCTGTATGGGCTGCGTAACTGGGCATCAGGTTAAGAAGCCGTTTTTTTTCATTCAGATGACTGATCCTCAGTTCGGGTTCTTTAATTCAAACAAGGAATTTGCAAAAGAAACTGAGAATTTTGAGAAAGCAATTGCAGTGGCAAACCGCCTGCATCCTGCATTTGTAATTGTTACGGGTGATTTAATCAACAAGTCCGGTGACACTTTACAACTTGCCGAATATAAGCGGATCGTGGCTAAGCTTGATCCATCCATTTCCATTTATCATGTTGCTGGCAACCACGATATCGGCAATGATCCTCAAGAGAAAGATTTAGTAGCTTATCGCAAACAGCTTGGGCCGGATTATTATACAATTAAGTATAACGGGATGTTAGGTATAGTTCTTAATTCTTTATATTTCAAAAGCCCGTCTGGAGTTCTAAAACAGGCTAATGCGCAGGACAAGTGGTTGCGTCAGGTGCTTCAAAAAGCAAAAAAGGATAAATCAAAGCCTATTTTAGTGTTTCAGCATCATTCTTGGTTTTTAAACGATCCGGAAGAAAAAGACGATTATTTTAATATCGATAAGAAAATCCGGGATAAATACCTCCCTCTATTTAGTGCTGCTGGTGTTAGCCATATATTCGCAGGGCATTACCACCGAAATGCTTTTGGAAAATACGGTCTAATGGAAATGGTTACCACTGGGCCTGTAGGGCGTCCTCTGGGTACAGACCCCTCTGGATTCCGGATAGTAACAGTAGATGGAAATGTGGTTAGCCATAAGTACTATGATTTGGATTCTATTCCAGATTCCATAAGTTTACCTTAATAAACAAATTACAGCCCATTATTTCAGAATTATTTAAGTTTGAGATAATGGGCTTATTTATTAAAATGATCATCTATCATTATTTTTTCGTAAAAGAAAAAAACATAGTATTTGGTACTGAATACTAATTTTTTATCCGAACCCACAATAGTTGTTTCACCTGTATCTAAGGAAAGTATACTACCTGTAATTAAAGAGATAAATGGCGCATCACCATCCATTTTGTTACTCATTAGTACAGAATAATGTATGGTTTGTGTTGCATTAGACCAGTATTTAAGATCATGGATTCTAAGTTATTTTCCCAATTTAACGTGCTGTGAAATATAATGAGAAAATGGTGGCAGAATGTAGGACACCTTCTCTTTTAGTTCCAATAAATAGTCCCAATTGATAGGTAATTCATATTTCATACATCTTAAAAATAGTTTTATAAAATTATAAAAGGCAACCTGTTCCAATTTCAAGCTGGTGTATTGGCAGAACTCTTCTATACTCACCAATTCGCTTTGGAGCTTATTAAGTCTATACGGATTGTTTACATCTGTTACTTTGACGATAACTCATGCCGGTTATGCGTTGTATGTCTTTAGGGTAGATACATAATCTCTTATTATTTGTTCTCCTACTCTATTTATTGCTTTGCTCTGGCTTTGATTCAATAAAGAGTATTTTTATCATAGCTAATTTAGAAAAGATACATTTAAACCTATAAATACATTAAAAAATGTTTATATAACAGTTTAGTAACACTAGGTTGATATTTTAAATGGCTCTGTAATATTTAAATCATATAATTTTGTCGCTATTGATATAAAGTCTAAAAAAAATGATTTTAATCTTTAATAATGAAGTTATATTTTGAACTTTTCCTAATCCAATGTTATTTTTAACCAATTTGAAGACCAAGTACTTTGTGTCAAAAACAATAAAAAATACTATTATACAAAAATCATGAAAACAATTGTTCTATCATTATTTCTACTTCTTTTTTTTGCGGGATGTAGCGGTGTTAAAAAAGAGATGTCAATTAAACCAGTGTGGATTATAGCTGCGCCTAGCGGAAACCAGATAACAAAAATTGATAAAAAAGGTAAAACAGTAATTCCGAATGGTCGCTTTATTACACCTGCTGGAAAAAATATTATAACGGCACCACATCCTTATGGATTAACCTTAAGTCCAAACGGAAATATTGCTGTAACTGCTAATTCAGGAACAAATCCTTTATCGATTACCATTATTCGGGATATTATGTCGGATAATCCAGTAGTACAGCAAGTTCCTCCCGGTCCGGGAACAGATAAAGGCGTATTAGCTTCTGTATTTATGGGATTGGCGATAGCTCCTGATAATAAGACTGTTTATGTTGCAGGTGGGCAAGAGAATAAAGTATATTTATTTGATTTGATTACGGGTGTTAAAAAAGACTCTATTGATTGCTCTTTCAAAGCTGAAAATCTTGATTATTCTCATGGTTATATTGGAGACATGAAGTTGTCAAAAGACGGAAAAAGACTGTATGCTGTGGATCAAATTGGCTTTAGGATGGTCATTATGGATACCGAGACTAAAAAGTTGATACATTCTGTTCCAGTTGGGCGTTATCCGTTTGGGATCTGTTTATCACCTGATGAGAAAAAAGTATATGTCGCTAATGTTGGGATGTTTGAATACGCATATATAAAAGAAAGTAACGAAAAAGACGCCAAGGTAAAATCAATAAACTATCCTGCTTTTGCCTATGGTTCAGAGGAAATGAAAACGGGTATTCAAAATGACACTATAGCCATTAAGGGGTTAGGGGAACTTAATGCAATTGATGCCTTTTCTATATTTGCAATTAATATTGTAGATTCATTACAGCCAAAAGTTGTTGCGAAAATTAAGACGGGGAATTTGGTTGGCGCATTAGTGGAAGATATTCCTGCGGTAGGTGGTTCGAGTCCTAACTCAATTGTAGCGACAGATGACTATGTTTTTGTAAGTAATGGTACCAATGATAATATATCGGTAATCTCTATTGCAAAGGATTCTGTAGTGAATACCATTCCGCTGAAATTGGATAATCGTGTAAAACAATTTAGAGGTGTGATCCCTTTTGGCTTGGCTTTGAGTCCAAATAAAAAACGGTTGTATGTAGCAGAATCTGGAATAAATGCAGTAGCAGTTATTAATGTGGTAGATCAAAAAGTTTTAGGGCATATACCTACAGCTTGGTTTCCATCCAAAATTGAAGTAAGTCAGGATGGAAAAAAACTTATCATTGCCAATGCAAAAGGATTTGGAAGCGGTCCTAATGGAGGTTCAACTTTTCACTTGGGTACTGAAGGAAGTTATATAGGATCTTTGATGAAGGGAACCGTTCAAGTTGTTGCTATTCCTAAAGACGAACAATTAAAATCCATGACAGAACAAGTTGTTTCTAATAACTTTCAATTTACAAATGCATCAAGCCCAATTTTTAAAAATAGAGCCCGTAATCCTATGCCCTTGTATCCTGGAGAAAAAGAAAGTCCAATAAAACACATCGTATTTATATCAAAAGAAAATAGAACTTATGATGAAATTTTTGGTCAGATTAAGAAAGGGGATGGTGATCCAACAATAGCTCGATATGGTGAAAAGGTTTCTTTTTCAAATCGAAAGAAAACAGAATTTATATCAAATACTACCGTTATGCCAAATCATTTGGCTTTAGCCAGACAATTTAGTATTTCAGACAATTTTTACGTAGATGCTGATGTTTCTGCAGATGGTCATCGTTGGTTAACCAATACGTATCCTAACGAATGGTGTGAAACTGCTACTGCTGCTAGTTATGGGGGAAATAGAAATTTTAAAGAAGATTCAAAAGCGCCAGGAGTTTTTGCTATGAATGGCGCTGCAGGTGCTATTTATCCAGAAGATTATAATGAAGCGGGTTCTATGTGGGATCATTTGGCTCGTCATCATATTGATTTTTATAATTTTGGTTTTAGCATCATGTTTGAACCAGCTTTGTATAAGTCTGAATTTAAATATACGGGAATCCAACAATTTGTTAATTTTCCAATGCCAGAACCCTTATTTAAAAGGACATCTAAAATGTATCCAACCTACAATACAGCCATACCCGATCAATTTCGAATTGATCAATTCATCAAAGAATTTGATGAGAAATGGATAAATGGGAAAGAAATTATGCCACCGTTTTCGACAGTTATTATTCCAAATGACCATGGTGCAGCTGATCTTCCTGAAGCCGGATATCCTTTTAGAGAAAGCTACATGGCCGATAATGATTTGGCTGTTGGTCGAATTGTTGAATACTTGTCACATACGCCTTATTGGAAAAATATGTTAATTGTGATTACCGAAGATGATGCACAAAATGGAGTCGATCATATCGATGCACATAGAAGCATTCTGATGCTGATTTCTCCTTGGGTAAAAAGAGATTATGTAGGTCATCAACATTATAGTTTTGGAAGTATATTTAAATCGTTTTGGAATATTCTCGACATGCCTTATTTAAATCAATATGACGCTGGAGCAACTGATTTGAGTGATCTTTTTACAACTACACCAAATTATAAACCGTACTATGCTTTAGAAGTAGATCCTAAAGTCTTTGATCCTCAAAAAGCACTAGATCCATTTGACGAAAAATTTAATTGGAAAGCACTTAAAGATGCTCCTGAAATTGATGATGTTGAGGATATGTTAAGGGATAGTAAAGAACAAGATGCTTATCGATTAGAGAATAGAGAAAAAGAAGAATAAGTTTTTAATTGTAATGTCTAATTATCGATACAAATAGCCATAGCGAATCACCCGAACTGATAAAAATTCTATTCAAATACTAATCACGCCTATAGGAGTTAGTAATAAGTTATAATATGACACTAGCCAAACAAAATTATTCCGCTCAAGGAAAATTTTGTTTGGCTTTTTAATTTTTAAATTGGAGATAACAAAATTCTAAGGAGCCTCTTTAACTGCATTATTTAACGTTAAATTGATAATACAATAATGCTTTGTTAAAGATTTCTTAAAACCATAAAGTTGACTAATAGTAAATATTTAATCAATTTTGCCCTGTAAAATTTACTAATAGTAACTATTTAATTATCTAATGAAAAACTTTAAAACTGTAATGAATTTATTATTGATGTTGACGACATCTTTAATTTTTGCACAAACAACCCTATTCAAGGGGAACGTGGTTGATGAACAAAAGCTATCACTACCAGGAGCAACTGTCCTTGTAAAAGGAAAAACTACTAGTGTAGTAACGGACATTGATGGTAATTTTGAAATACAAATACCAAAGGGTAATGAGATTATAACAATCTCTTACATCGGATTTAATTCAGTTGATTTTAATACTTCAAAATTGAAAACTGCTGTTATAGTGCTTAAATCAAATTCTGAAAATTTAGAAGAAGTTGTTATAACTGCTTTAGGGATTAAAAAAGAGAAAAAAAGATTGGGCTATTCTGTACAAGAAGTAAAAGGAGATTTAACAAAATCTAGAGATCCAAACGTGATGAACTCATTGTCTGGTAAAGTTTCAGGTTTAATAGTGGCTTCTTCAGCAGAATTTTTCACTGCACCAAAATTATATTTACGTGGAAAACAACCTTTAATAGTTGTAGACGGTGTGCCTTTGGGAACAGATACATATAATATTAGCCCAGATGATATTGAGAGTATAAATGTATTAAAAGGAGCCAATGCTGCAGCCTTATATGGATCTGATGGAGGAAATGGAGCCGTTCAAATTACTACTAAAAGAGGGACAAAAGACAGTCGTGGTTTTGTGGTCGAGTTTAATCAAAACACGATATTTCAAGGAGGATTCAATGCGGTTCCAAAAACACAAAATAGTTATGGTCCTGGATCCTATGGGAATTATGCCTTTAAAGATGGTAAAGGTGGCGGAATCAATGATGCCGATTATGATCAATGGGGACCTAAATTTGACGGGCAGTTAATTACACAATATGATAGTCCGCTAGATGCTAATGGAAATTTAATACCAAAACCATGGTTAGCAAGAGGAGCCAACAATTTTAATAATTTTATGGAAACGGGGATTTTAGAAACAAGTAATCTTGCTATAGCCTCTCAATTTGATAAGGGAAATGTTCGTTTCTCTATGTCGCATACTTATCAAAAAGGGATTAATCCTAATACAAAATTGAATATTTATAATTTTAATTTAAGTAGTAAATACAACTTTAGCGAAAAAACATCTATAGATGCAAGTGCTAATTTTAATTTTCAAACATCTCCTAATAATCCTAATGTAGCTTATGGTCCAAATAGTTACATCTACAATATGCTTATTTGGGGAGGAGCAGATTATGATGTTAGAGATCTTAGAAATTATTGGCAAGAAGGTAAAGAAGGTATTCAACAAAAGAATTTTGAATACACACGTTACAACAATCCATATTTTATGGCATATGAATGGTTGAAAGGTGTTCAAACAAATGGCTATACAGGACAAGTAACCTTAAAACATGAAATAACTGATAATTTTGATGCTAGTGTAAGAACTAATGCAGCCTTGGAGAATGAGTTCAGAAACGAAAAATTCCCTTATTCTATGACTACTTATGGTAGGGAAAAAGCGCAAGGAGATTATAAAGAATGGTACAATTATAAATTAAAAAGTTATACTGATTTTATGTTGAATTATGATAATACGTTTGGTGATTTTGAAATAAGATCAACTTTAGGGGCGAATATCAATATTCAGAAAAACAGAAATTTATATGCTACCACAGACTATTTAATAGTACCAGGGCTTTATACCTTAAGTAATACACAAACTCCGGTTCAACCTTCAAGCTATAGAAGTCACTATGAAACGTATGGATATTATGCCTCTACTGATTTCTCTTATAAGTCGTTCTTATTCTTGGGTGCAACTGGTAGAATAGATAAAGATTCCAGGTTGCCAGAAAAAAATAATAGTTTCTTTTACCCTTCAGTTTCTTTAAGTGCCGTTTTAAGTGAGGTACTAAATATACCAAGTGTAGATTTCTTAAAAGTCAGAGGTTCATTTGCAAAAGTAGGAAGTTCATTAGACATCTATAGTAACTTAAATACCTATGCTTTAAATAGCCCTTTTGCTGTAAATGGAGCAACATATAATCCAGCTTATGTAAACTCTGTTTTGTCTAATGAAAATTTAAAACCAGCTTTTAACTCTTCTACTGAGTTTGGTCTAGAAACACAATTATTTCATAATAAATTAGGTTTTGATCTTACGTATTATGAAAACAAAAATGGTCCTCAAATCTTTGATTTAAAATATTCAGTTGCTTCTGGATATGACGGTAAAAAACAAAATGGGATTACTACAAAAACCAAAGGTTGGGAATTAGCAGTAACAGCAACACCCGTAAAGACCAAAGATTTTAGGTGGAACGTTAGATTAAATTGGTCTGCTTATAAAGAGTATTTAGAAGAGGTATATGGCGACATAACAAATAATGGCCAAATTAAAATTGGAGATCGAGTAGATGCTTATTACATCACAGATTTTATGCGAACTCAAGAGGGTCAATTAATTGTTGGGTCTGATGGTAAACCTCTAAAAAATGCTTACCAAACAAGAATTGGATATGCAGCGCCTAAATGGTCTGCTGGTTTAGCAAATAATATTATTTACAAGAATTTCTCATTGGATTTCTCATTAGATGGTAGATATGGAGGGAAAATCGAAGATTATGTTGCTCGAAAAATGTGGCAAAGTGGGAGACAAGTAGGAACTGATACCCCAGAAAGAGCTAATGATGTACAAGGTATAAAATCATATGTAGCAGATGCAGTTGTGGTTACAGGTGGAGTGTTAACTACAGATGGACAAGGGAATGTACTTTCTGATACACGAACTTTTGCGCCAAATGCCACAAAGATATTCTATCAAGATTACTCAAAATCATATAATGGTCAATCAGCAGCAAACATCATAGACAAAACATTTTTTAAATTAAGAGAAGTTAATCTAACCTATACATTTCCTAAGAAAGTATTGACTAAAACATTCATTAACAATGCTTCTATATCTTTAATAGGAAGGAATCTAATTTACTTCGCAAAACATAAAGATATAGATCTAGATCAGTTTAATGATGAGAAAGGATCACCATTGCAAACGCCAACTGTAAAAAGTTACGGCTTAAATATTAACCTTAAGTTCTAAATAAATAAAAGATGAAAACATATAATTTTAAAAAAGGATTAACACTGCTAATGGCTTCAGTACTCCTCTTTTCTTGTACTCCGTTTGATAGTTTAACTGACGATCCTAATAAGGCTACAAGTGTGCCACCGTCAATGTTGTTATCTGAAGTGCTAAACAATGTTGGTGATGGAGGTCCTTGGAGTAGCGCTCAAAGAGATAATCAATTTTGGGTAATTTCATTTGATTATTATGGAAATCAAGATTATAATTGGGGAGCTATAAATAGTTATAAATACAATACCTTGGCAAATGTCGTAGCCATGGAGAAAGAAGCCCAAGGACTAGATAATCAAGATAAATACGAGGCTTTAGGTAAATTTTTCAAAGCTTATTTTTATGATTATATGACTAAAAGAGTGGGTGATATTCCGCTAAGTGAATCATTAAAAGCCGATGCCAGTCCTGCAATAACAAAACCAAAATACGATTCTCAAAAAGAGGTTTATTTGGCTATTTTGGATTTGTTAGAAGCAGCAAACGATCAAATTACAAAAGCAAAAGCAAAAGTGGGTAATTCTGCAATTTTAGGAGATTTTTTCTTTAATGGCGATTTAGATAAATGGCAAAGAACGATTAACTCTTTTCATTTAAGAGTGTTGATTAATTTAAGTAAAAAAAATACTGAATTAGGTATTGCGAGTAAATTTAATACGATTATTTCTAATCCTGCCAAATATCCTTTATTAAGAGGAATAGAGGATAATATGGTTCGCCATTTTGCTGATGAACAAGGGAATAGATATAGTTTGAATCCTAGTAATTATGGATTCAATAGAAATAGAAACATTATGGGAGCGACCTATTTAAATTTGCTTAAAAATAATAATGACCCAAGAATTTATATTGTAGCAGATCCAGCTCCGTTTTATTTTAAAGCAAATGATCCTAAAAATTTGAATGCCTATGTGGCTGCTAATACGGGAGATGACCAAGGACAAATGCAAACAGATTCAGATGCAGGTAAATATAGTTACCCTAATGAATCCAGATATTACAGTAATTTTAAGGGAGAACCCTACATTCAAATTGGTTACTCTGAACAAGAATTTACTATTGCTGAAGCAATAAATAGAGGATGGGTTAATGGTGGCAATGCTGAAATTCATTATTTAAATGCAATTAAAGCTTCAATGGCATTTTATGCCGTAGCGCAGGATGATATAGATAGTTTTCTTTTAAAACCAAATGTTACGTATAAAGGAAATACTACAGCTGGATTGAATCAGATTTTAACGCAAAAATACATTGCATTCTTTAACAACTCGGGTCGTGAATCCTATTTTAATTATAGAAGAACAGGGATTCCGGCATTTAATGTTGGTCCAGCCAATAACAATGGCGGAAAAATTCCCAACCGTTGGAAATATCCTGTAAGCGAATTTGAAAATAACTCTTCACATGTGAAAGCAGCATTGAGCTCTCAATTTGGAGGCTCTGATGATATCAATGCAGCAATGTGGATGATTAAATAACAATATGAAAAGCACAAAATATTTTATCATGGCCATAGGGATGTTCTCCCTATGGTCTTGTGTTTCAGCAAAAGCACAAAATACTCCACAAATTAAGCATGTGGTGGTCATTGGTTTTGATGGATTGAGTCCAAATGGATTAGATAATGCCAATACACCTAATTTTGATAAGTTAATAAGTGAAGGAGCTTCAACGATGCACGCCAGATCTGTTTTACCTACAAGTTCCAGTACTAATTGGGCTTCTATGATTATGGGAGCGGGACCAGAACAACACGGAATAACCTCTAACAGTTGGGAGAAAAACAATTTTGTTTTACCTCCTGTGGTACAAAGCGAAGACTTTCTATTTCCTACTATTTTTAATTTGGTTCATACCAAAATAAAAAATGCTGAAATAGGAGCCATTTATCATTGGGATGGTTTTGGAAGACTCTTTGAAAAGAGTGCTGTAGATTATGATATTAGTCCAAAAACGGAGGATGATACTGCTCTATTAGCGAGTGCGTACTTAAAATCAAAACAGCCTACGTTTACCTTTATTCATTTTGATCATGTAGATCATGCAGGACATGAATATGGGCATGGAACTCCCGAATATTATAAATCGGTAGAAAAAGCAGATGTGTTACTGGGGCAAGTAATGGAAGCAATTGCTTTGTCAGGAATGGGAAATGAAACCTTAGTGATTGTTAGTTCTGATCATGGAGGAATAGGAAAAGGGCATGGCGGTGCATCTTTACAAGAAATTGAAATTCCTTTTATTCTATGGGGAAAATCGATTAAGAAAAACTTTAAAATAATAGACCCCGTTTATCAGTACGACAATGCTGCAACAGTAGCTTTTGCTTTAGGTTTAAAATTGCCTATGGCTTGTATTGGAAAACCTGTTAAAAATGCATTTATAGGTTTGAATGAATCCAATGAATATCCTATCGCAAAAAGGCTTAAAGAACCAGTTATTTTTCCAAAAGCAGTGTTGGCTAAAAAGGCAGGTGGATTATTTAATGATGAAGCCACAGTAGTGATAGAAAATGCAATTGAAGAAGGAGTTATTAAATATACACTAGATGGGTCAATGCCTTCGAATTCGTCAAATAGTTATACAGGACCATTTCGAGTATCTAAAAATGCAGTGGTAAAAAGTGCGGTTTTTACAGATTCAAAAATAAGCAGTATGGTCAGTGATGCTTTTTTTAGAGTAAAAGCGTCTACTTTGAAAATGCCTGTTTCTTATGAAGTGTTTTATTTATCTAATTTACAGAGCATTCCCTTTTTAGAAAGTTTAACTCCAAATGCCAAAGGAAATTGTTTTGAGATAACTTCAGACGAGATTAAAGAATCGATAAAAGACAACACTGTAGTCCGATTTAAAACTAATATCACTATTGATAAAGAAGATACCTATAGTTTTTCTACGCGTTCAGATGATGGTAGTATTCTGAAAATTAATAATGAAATGATTGTAAATAATGATGGAGATCATGGTGTAGAAGAAAAAGCAGGTAAAATTCATTTAAAACCTGGGGTTTATCCTTTAGAAATTGTTTGGTTCAACGGAGGCGGAAGCGGCTGGTTAGACGTTTTTTACCAAAGTAGCACAGTACCAAAACAGATTCTTCCAACGACTATTTTAGTAGCACAATAGCTTTAAAAAATTAAAATGCAGCAAGAAAATTCTATAAATAAGGTCACCGAAGGCGATATCAATCTGACCGAGGCACGTATCGATTGGTTAGCCACAGCGGTTGATGAAAAGACAAAAGCACTTTTAGATAAAGATGCCCGATATTTTTTTCATCAGGCTTTGTCAACGCCTTGTCTGGATGTTTTAAATGATTGCAGTGATGCGAGTATTACCTCCATTTCAGGTAAAAAATACTATGATTTTCATGGAAACAACCTTCATCAAATAGGATATTCGAATCCTACACTGATTGAAAATATTACCGCTCAGTTACAAAGTTTGTCTTTTTCTCCAAGAAGATTCACAAACGAACCCGCCATTAATTTTGCTGAGAAATTAGCCAGTTTATGCCCCGGAAGTTTAAATAGAATCCTCTTAACGCCAAACGGAAGTTCCGCGGTGGGAATCGCCTTGAAATTAGCGCGGGCCATAACTAAAAAGTTTAAAGTTGTTTCCTTTTGGGACTCTTTTCATGGCGCTTCTTTGGATGCAATCAGTGTTGGTGGTGAGTCGGCTTTTAGAGAATATATGGGACCATTATTGCCAGGGGTCGAACGAATTCCTCCTCCGATAACTTATCGTGGTATTTTCGAAAACAATGAAAATAAATGTTTAGAATACCTCGAATATGTTTTTGAAAAAGAGTGTGATATCGGTGCTTTTATAGTGGAAACTATTAGAAATACCGATGTGCAAATTCCATCGAAACATTTTTGGAAAGAGGCGAGAAAACTCTGTAATAAATATGGTGTTTTATTAATCTTAGATGAAATACCAATTGCTTTGGGCAGAACTGGAAAAATGTTCGCTTTTGAACATTATGATATCGAACCTGACATTTTGTGTTTAGGCAAAGGTTTAGGTGGAGGCATATTTCCACAGGCGGCCATAGTTACCCGAGATGAATATAATGTTTTTGGCTCAATTTCTCTGGGACATTATACCCACGAAAAAAGTCCTATAGGTTCAATCGCCGGTCTGAGTACCATTCAATTCATTGAAGAAAATAATTTACTAGCAAAAGTACAAGAGGATGCTATTTATATGCAATCCGAGTTAATGAGGTTACAAGAAAAATGCTTACTTATTGGAAATGTTCGCGGGATCGGGCTTTTGTGGGGCATAGAATTAGTAAAAGACAGAGTCACAAAAGAAAAAGCGATTGATGAGGCCGAAAAAGTAATGTATGCTTGTTTAAAGCGTGGTCTTAGTTTTAAAGTTTCGGCGGGAAATGTATTACAATTGTCTCCAGCATTAACGATTTGTAGGGAAGATTTAGAGGAAGCATTACAGATTTTAGAAGAAAGTCTAACGATAGTACAATTTCAAAATATAAAATAAATAAAATGAAAAAATCAATTTTATTGATTAGCCTATTTACAGTATTCTTTTTAGGAGCTCAGGCACAGCAAAAAACGGAAACTAAAAAACCGAAAATTATATTAATCACCTTAGATGGTTTCCGATGGCAAGAATTATTTACTGGAGCCGATGCTAATCTAATTGCTAATAAGGAATATGTTGAAGATACGTTAGAGTTGAAGAAACATTTTTGGAGAGCAACTCCAGAAGATCGAAGGAAAGTATTGATGCCATTTTTTTGGAATGAAGCGGTTATGATGGGACAAATTCACGGTAACAGAAATTTGGGAAGCAATGTTAATTTAACAAATAGCCTGTGGTTTTCGTATCCTGGATATAACGAAATATTATCAGGAGTGGCGGACGATAAACGAATCAAGAGTAATGATAAAATTAATAATCCTAATACAACAGTTTTAGAAAAAATTAATAATAGACCTCAATATAGTGGCAAAGTAGCTGCTTTTGGTAGCTGGGATGTATTTCCTTATATTATAAATGAAGAACGTTCAGGAATTCCTGTAAATGCAGGTTTTGAAACCGCAAAATCAAATAATCTTTCAGATAGAGAAGTGTTTTTAAATGAGCTGCAGTCTAAAGTTCCATCGCCTTGGCGATCGGTAAGATTAGATGCCTTTACGTCAAATTACGCCTTGGAATACATGAAAAAAGAGCATCCTGAATTGGTCTATATTTCTTATGGAGAAACGGATGATTTTGCACATGATGGGAAGTACGATGCGTATTTAAAATCGGCACATACCGCAGATGCTTTGATAAAAGAGTTGTGGAGCTTTACTCAAGAGGACCCTTTTTATAAAGACAACACGGTTTTTATTCTTTCTACTGATCATGGTCGCGGTACTCAGCCATTAAACACATGGAAAAGTCACGGATCGGATATCGGTGGCGCAGACCAAGTTTGGTTAGCTGTTTTTGGGAATGGTGTAGAAAAATTAGGAGAAATAGCATCAAAGGAGCAATTATATAGTAATCAAATCGCTCCAACTATACTACATATTTTGGATGATTCTGTTCAGGATAGTGAAATGAAAGGAAAAGCGATAAAAGTATTTACAAACTAATGCAAAAGTTAGCGAAAAAATCAAATATTCCTTTTGTACTAAATGCTTCACTAGCTTCGTTTGGGGCTTACTTTTGTATGTATGCCTTCAGAAAACCCTTCAGTGTAGCCACATTTGAAGGTATGGAAGTGTTTCATATTGATTATAAAATTATTTTAATCATCGCCCAAGTAATAGGTTATGCGCTTTCTAAATTTATTGGGATTAAAGTGGTTTCCGAATTAAAAGCAAACCAACGCGTGTATTATTTGTTGGGATTAATTCTCATCGCCGAGCTGGCTTTGGTTTTATTTGCTTTGGTACCAAAACCATATAATGTTATCTTCATGTTCCTGAATGGGGTTCCTTTGGGAATGATTTGGGGGATTGTTTTTTCGTATCTTGAAGGACGTAAATTCACCGAAATATTAGGGGTTTCTTTAAGCACTAGCTTTATAGTTTCTAGTGGTGTAGTGAAATCAGTTGGTCTTTTTGTGATGACTTCTTGGGGTTTTTCGCAGTTTTGGATGCCTGCCATTACAGGGGCTTTATTTGTCGTGCCTTTATTGTTTTTTACTTGGTTATTAGAACGAATTCCAAAACCGACCCAAGAAGATATCGAACTGCGTTCCGAGCGCATTCCCATGACAGGAAAAGATAGGAAAAGATTATTATTGCAGTTTTTATTTCCAATAACTATTTGGGTTTTGTTTTACACTTTGCTGACGTCTTTTAGAGATTTTAGAGACAATTTTTCCCGTGAATTATGGGATACAATTGGGTACAAAGGGGATGTATCAGTATATTCCAGTTCAGAAACATTGGTTGCTTGCATCGTATTATTGGTTTTGGGTTTTGCATTTTATTTTAAGGATAATATGAAAGCGTTATTATTTTACCAATTTTTGCTTTTGGTTGGATCCTTTTCATTAGGTTTTTCAACCTATTTATTTCACACAGGATATCTGAACCCATATACTTGGATGGTCATTTCAGGCTTTGGATTATACATTTGTTATGTGCCTTTTAACTGTTTGCTTTTTGATCGTTTTATTGGTGCTTTCCGGATCAAAGGCAATGCCGGATTTTTGATTTACCTTGCTGATGCCTTTGGTTATCTGGGAAGTGTTATTGTTTTATTGTATAAAAATTTTGGACAATCAAGTTTGTCTTGGCTTGAATTTTTCATGTACAGCGCGTATTCGGTGGCAGGAATTGGGTTCCTTTTAACCATCAGTTCCATTCTTTATTTAAATGGAAAATTTAAAATGCATAAAGAGAGTAGTATAAATTATAAATTAGTATTAGATGAAACCAATGTATGATCTTATAGTTGTTGGCAGCGGTGTTTTAGGTAGTTTTCATGCTTATCATGCCTTAAAAAAAGGCCTTCGGGTGGCTCTTATAGAAAAAGATAAAATGCCAAAAGGAGCAACTATTCAAAATTTTGGACAAGTAGTTCCTTCGGGAATGGACACAAAATGGCAAGCCTATGGAAGAGAAAGTTTAGCGATTTATAAAGAAATTCAAAGTCAATTTGATATTTCAATTCGGCAAAATGGATCTGTATATTTAGCTTCAAATGAGGAAGAAGTACAGCTAATAGAAGAGTTGTCTCACATCAATCAATCCAATAATTACCAATCTCATTTGTTGACTAAGCAGCAATGTTTATATAAATATTCGTGTTTACGTTCTGATTATGTAAAAGCAGGATTGTTTTTTCCGGAAGAAGTTACCGTGGAACCGCGAACGATGATTTACAGGCTGCAAGAGTTTATGATTCAGAATATGGGGCTAAAACTAATTACGAATACCAGTATTATTAATTGTGAATCGACGCCAAACGGAGTCTCTCTTTCGAGTGCTGCTAATGAGGATTTTTTAGCCAGTAAAGTGATTATTTGTAACGGTAGTGAATTTAAAAACTTATATCCAAAACTCTTTAACGAAAGTGATTTAGAAGTTTCTAAGTTGCAAATGATGCAGACGAAGCCACAAAAAAATTATGTTCTTCCGGGATCAATACTTACAGGTTTGTCCATTAGAAGATACGAGGCGTTTTATGAATGTCCGTCCTTTAAATCAATCAAGGCAAAAGAAGATCCCCATTCATTAGAGAAAAAATGGGGTGTCCATATTTTATTCAAACAAGCGGCTGATGGTTCTGTCATTTTGGGTGATTCTCATCATTATGCTGAGGCTAAGAATATAGATGATTTGGGTTTTGATTTGGACATGGATATTGATAATTTCATGATACAAGAAGCCAAAAAAATCATCGATTTACCTAATTATGAGATTCAAAATAGATGGTATGGCACCTATTCGCAATGCAAGACCAAAGATATTTTTGAGCATACAATAGACGATAATATTCATATTATAACAGGAATAGGAGGAAAGGGAATGACGGGTAGTGCTGGATTTTCAAAAGAAAATATTAATAAAATTTTTAATAGAAAAGAATGAAAAAAAGAATAGAATTAGTGGTCTTTGACATGGCTGGAACAACAATAGATGAAGATAATGTGGTATATAAAACAGTACAAAAAGTAATTAATAACCAAGGCTATAGTGTTACTTTAGCTGAGGTTTTAAAATATGCAGCTGGAAAAGAAAAGCATCAAGCGATAAAAGATGTTTTAAAAGAGTGTACTGCTTTAATTTCGGTAGATAGTATAGCAGAAAAGGCATTTTCTAATTTCAAAACAGCCTTAGAAATAGCTTATAATACTTTAGAAATAAAGACTTTTGAAGGGACAGAACAACTTTTTAAAGATTTAAGAAAAAGTCAAATAAAAGTGGTTTTAAATACAGGATATAATCGCAAAATCGCCAATTTATTGTTAGAAAAACTAGGGTGGATAGTTGGTGAAACTATTGATGGATTAGTAACAGCAGATGATGTTGTAAATGGACGACCGGAGGGAGATATGATATTATTGGCTATGAAAGAACAAGGTGTAACTGATCCAGAAAAGGTTTTAAAAGTGGGAGACTCTGCAATAGATATTGAAGAAGGCAAAAATGCCAATTGCGGTATTACTGTTGGTGTTCTTTCCGGGGCACAAACCAGAGAACAGATTCAAAATGCCAATCCTAGTTATATTTTAGACAGTATAACTGAATTGAGGGCCATACTCTTATAATTTGTTTCATTTGTTTTTTGTTTAACTCTCCTTTTTGATTAACTAATTAGGAGAGTTTTTTTATGCTTTTTCGAGAATTATATAAAAAAGTAAAGTACTAACATTTTTGCGAATGTTTTACTTCTATTGATTGGGACGTGTGGTATTCTTCCGTCAAAAAAAATAGAGTCACCTTCTTTTAATAATACTTCTTCATCGCCAATAGTATAGATACATTCTCCAGAAAGCATGTATTTGAATTCATACGCATCTGTTTCTACTTTTTCTCTCTGAGAATTGGGTTGTACTTCAAGCAACACAGCTTCAAAACCTAAAGAAGAAAGTTGTTTTCCGAAAATATATTTATAGGCAAAGCCTTTGGCATCATCTTCTTTTTCGATAATTGCATTATCTTGACTGCGAGAGATGATATAATTATTTTCAGGAGTATTGGACATATCCTCAAAAAAATCACATACTTCAACTTCCAAAGCATTAATTATACTCAGTAAAACAGGTAGAGATGGAATGGTTCTACCATTTTCAATTCTTGATATTAGTCCATTACTTACTTTTGCATCAGAGGCAACAGTACTAATTGTTTTTTTATTTTTTTTTCGAATGTCTTTAATTCTTTTCCCTATACCTAGTAAATAATCATTCATGGATTCTTTGGATTTAATACGAATATCTATATTTCGATTGAGATAAAAAAGAAAGGCTTGCTTTTTTATATGTAAAATAAGAGTTTATTTGTGTCATTTTATTATGTATTTTAATTTTTATACAGAACAAATAATTTTGAATAACTTTTCCTTGAAAATTTGATAGCTAAAAAAATAATTTCTATCCAATTATGAGCGGTTCTACCTGATCCATTTTTAGACTTGTGTATTGGCAGAATTCTCCCACAGACACAAACTCATTATGTAGCTTGTTGAGCTCTTTTCTTATGTTTTGCAACATCTAATGCTTTGACGATAACTCTTTCCAGTTATGCGTTGCATATCCTTTGGGAAGATGAATAATCTCTTGGTTTCCGTTCTCATACTTTATCTATTACTTTGATCATGCTTTGATTGGTTCTATAGTGCTATTTTTCAGAATGTGGTGTAGTAAAATTAATCAAAAAAAGGATTCATTTATTCAGATTGAAACAATGATTGGAATTTTTTATTTATTCGATATGATTGTCTGTTTTTAAAAATTCCCTTGTGTTGGCAGGCGCCAAGGTATGTAAAACATTTATGGTACTTGGTTTACCTTTCCGAGATTAAGGTTTTATTTACCTTGTTCTATTTTACGAACAACAGTCAGTGCCACACCTGCGTGTTCCGCAAAGGCGTCCTGTGTGAGGTTTATCTCATTCCTTTTCTCTTTTACAAAATCGGAGATTGTCCTCATAGCTATATGCTTTTGCAACGATTATAAACAAATACAGTTGATTATATGTAATAGCATATAATTCATGCGAATCAAGGGTTGAAAAAAAGTTAAAAAAAGAAAGATATATCTTTTAAATAGTTGGTTTAATCACCTGATAATCAGTGTATTTATTGTGTATTCAGCGCACATTAAAATATAAGATTAATCAGCCTAGAGCACTAAAATTAATAAAAATCTACTCCATAATCTGCGACAGATTTGAAAAAGTTTTAAAATATATTTGCGAACGTTTTAGTAATAACCTTAAACAAGATTAAACAGACCAAGAGATTATGGCTATTTATCTATTTGTAGTTCAAGAAGAGCAATGTTTTGGCGTCAAACTAATTCACAAATAGGCATGTGACTATTTGCTAGATTGGTTTGCAAAACTCGTTTCATATGCTGGTTTTTCTAATCATCTTAATCAATTGTCGGAAGCTTTTAGAAGTTTTACAACTTCGTCATTTGAAGATTTTCTACCTCCTGGCAGTTTTCCTAATCAAAGTTTACTGGATTCAATGCCGATAATTACTTGTTCAGGAAAGCGAAACGGAAAAGTAGCCAAAAATTTGACCGACAAAGGATATTGTTCTACCAAAAGCTTGTATTATTATGGTGCGAAATTACAAACATTGGCTTTTAGGCGTTTAGATAAAATCCCCTTTCCTGAAGAAATTCAAATAACTCCTGCCACAGTAAATGATTTAACCGTTTTTAAAGAAGCTTAGTCAGAGAAAACTAACAGAATTTTATATGGAGATAAAACATACAATAATCTAGATTTTTTTACTGAATTAGAGCAAGAAAAAAAATCAATTATGATGACGCCAATCAAAGGAATCAAAGGGCAATGTCAGCAAAACAAAATAGAAATAAAACTGCAAATGACTTGTTTTCAACAGCAGTATCAAGAGTTAAGTAACCCACAGAATCCTTATTTAATTGGCTAATTCAAAAAACGGACATTCAAAAAGCAAGTAAAGCAATATCTACCAAATTGCTGTTGATTCATATCTTCGGTAAAATCGCTTCTGCTTTTATAAACTTAATATTTTAACCCTTGATTTGCATTATTATCAATTTAGCAGCAATGGGGTTGCATGTTTAATATTAGGTTACCAAATTGAATTGGCAAAAGCTAGATGGGCTTTCGCCACTTTAACATCAACTGTTTCCTCTGTCATTTCTTCGAATGACTTCACTGTCTTGTTTGTGTTTGGATTAACTGTTTGTATGGACATATTGATTCGTATTTAATTACATAGTATACGGAAATATTCCGCAACCGTTTTGAAATCATTTCCAAAAGAATACATCAATTTGATTGCTCTAAATGGATCCGCTACAATTTATTTGTATGACTTTAATGCGATTTTAGTGAAGGTACAAACTTAACCTGGTAATGCTATTGCACAATTACGGGCAATGGTTGCATAATTCCCACAACAAGAAAATTGGGGGTGGTAAAAATTAATACGACGTAGGGTTTACTTGAGAAAATGGTTTGTGCTTTTCTCATTTCTAGCAATCTGTTTGTGACTGGAAATTCTCTTCACTTGATGCGAAATTTTGGTATTTGCTGGTTTATTTTCCAATCCAGTTTCAACAAAAAAAATAGAGTCAAATTGTATTCCATTAACTTTCTTGCTATTCCTTGTCTAAAAAAGAACAGTTCTGCGATTAAAGTTCTGATGCATATACATATAATGAATAGCATGTTGGGAATATTGCCTAAACATCGATAAAAAATTACTACTAGGTTTCTACAATAGTCGAACGATATCGTTCTGTGGCTTTTTGTAGGTTTTCTGAAAGGGATTTTAACCAGGTCATGTGATTGGCAATCAAATATGCTTCCTGAAGACCATGAAGCGTTTCGGTATCTAATTCAGTGTGGCCTAATCTGATATTTTCATCTCGCAAATTTGATAATTGCTGGTATTTACCCAACAACTTTTCCTCTGCATCTTCAGCAGTTTCTTTAGCAACTTTTTTCTTTATTTGAGTATCGTCAAAACTATCGAATGACATCTGTAGGGTATTGGCGATTTTTTTAATGAGTACATTAAATTCTATAGAAGCAGGAGTGGTTTGATGATTACTGATAAAATTACCGATGGAAGCGATGGCAGAAACCATCGTCTGGCTAAGCGTCACAATTTCATAAATCAGTTGAAATTCTTTCTGTTTCGATTTTGGGTCTTGGGTTAGTCGCTGAAAGGAAGTATTTAAATTACTCATGGCAAGAAAAGCTTCTTTCCTCGCCAAACTATAGGAGAGTTTGTGTTTAGAGGGATCTTGATACAACTCTTGTGTTGCTAAAAGATATTCTTTGTTCATTTTTAAAGCGTTCAGAAGTACCTGTTTTAGATTGTTGACTTCCCAACTGGGCAAAAGTAAATAATTGGCAACGACAGCAATCGTGGCTCCAATGATGGTGTCGATGACGCGATATTGAATCACTACAAAGGCATTAGGATTGATGAAGGAATACACAAAGATGATACTAATGGTGATCAATGAGGCGGCAAACTTATAATTCTGCTGAATCAATGCAAATGCGAATACCAACGAAACAAATGCCAATACCGCATAAACCACTACATTTTGAGTAAGCAGCACTATACCAATAGCAATAGCCGCACCAATGAGTGTGCCGATGATACGATCTTTCGATCGCTCTTTGGTTAGACCATAGCTAGGTCGCATAATAACAATGACGGTCAGCAAAATCCAATAGGTGTTTTGGATGTCAAAAAGAAAGCCTAACAGATAGGCAAATACTATAGCAATGGTAAGGCGCAATGAATGTCTAAAGATGGTGGAATCCAAACTGAAATTTTGAACAAGGACATGCAGTCTGTATTCCTGGAGCGTTAAAAACTGACTCGAATCTTCTCTTTTTAAGGATACTTTCGAAGTCTCTTTGACGTTGGCCATTACACGTCTAATAACTCTGATTTCCTGTAGCAGTAGCTCCTGGTAATCGTATAGATTTTTCAATACTAAAGCACCTTCACGCGCTTCAGGTAATTTGACGGTATCGAGGTAATTTTTGATAGATAGGTTGGCTTCTGCTAATGCACTTAATAGACTATCTTTATTTGGTATTTTATCCTTTTGAATCAATAATTCAGACAAACGGATGAGGTGGTTGCCCATGATTTTGCTCAGGTTTTTGGAAGCTTTTAGAAATTCTTTATGCTCGCCAAAAATGGCATCGATCATTTTATAATCCAAATGTTTTGCTTCTATTAATTCGAAGATATTAATAGAAGAGAGTAAGATTAATAGTTGCTTTTCTTCATAATGCGAACGTCCGGAACGTTTACGTGCGGTAAGCAGTGTTTCTCGCAGTGTTTCCTGCTTTTCGTTGATTAGATGTTGCAGGACTAAGCTTTGTTTAAGGTGTTCGTCACGCTTGGTTTTCTTTGTTAATAATTTGGTTCGTATTTTTAGGTATTCACCAATAAGAAGAAGCGTATCTGACAATAGCTGATTCTGATCTTTTACAGGCGCAAGTTTTTGAAAAATAAAGGATACGACTAAATACCAAAGACCTCCAACTCCCATTAAGGCAACCTGAAACAAAATGTCATACGCTGTTTCTTTTTGAATGGCAATTGCTATTATCATTGCCAACAAGCCAGAAAATGACACTAAAGACGCTCTAAAACCATATACCGAAAGCAGCGACACAGCAAACGTTATAATCGCAAGTGCCACCAATAAAAGGGGTAGGAAAGGTTTTGAAAATAGGATTATAGCTGTTATAAGCATTGTTAATCCAATACTGACTAAAATGGCATTGACTTTACGTTTGGTGCTGCCCGGAATGTCGCCTGGCGCGTTTAAAAAAGTACCGACAACAACAGCTGGAGCATATTGAAAATACCCTAAAAGATGCAGCACGGTGAGGGGTACAGCAATCCCAAATCCAATCCGAATTCCTCGGTCAAAGCTGGAGCTCTTTAAAAATAATTCTAATTGTTTGAGTTTTTCTTTCAAGCGCGTTTATAATTTTAATCTAAAGGTAGAATAATTGTGGAGAAGTATGGTCTTGTTAGCTTATTTTAGTTGGTACATTTAAAAGAATCGCAGAATGTGAAATAGTTGTATAAAGCCTTTTTGAAGTAGACTGATTTTTCACATTATTGCCAATATCCGGCTCGGCTTGGTCGTCTTTTTTGAGGGAGTTCACTTTTCTCTTTGTACTATAAAAAAAGGAATAGAAAGTCAACTATTATGTTTCAGAGCTATTTAAAAAACCTAAGAGTAAAACCGGAAAAGGTACGTAGTTATAAAAATATTAAATCTGTCTTACTTGATATAGGTCAAGGAGGTTTCTGCTGTAGTATTGTAAATTTGTAGACATTAAAAATTTATAAAATAGAATATGAGCACACCTAACATAGCAAAAGAAGACATTATCAATGCATTTCAATTTAGACATGCCACTAAAGAGTTTGACGCTACTAAAATTATTTCAGATGAAAACATGGAATTTATTTTAGAAACCGCACATTTATCGCCAAGTTCTTTTGGTTTTGAACCTTGGCATTTTATTGTTGTACAAGACAAAGAGTTACGTGAATTGATAAAACCAGTAGCTTGGGGAGCGCCTGCAAAATTAGATACTGCAAGCCATTTTGTATTGGGTTTGTCTATGAAAGCACCGATGGTGAAACACGATTCCGATTATATCATGTCGATGATGAAAGATGTCAAACAATGGCCAGCAGATACCATAGAAATGTATTCTAAATTTTACAGAGAATTTCAAGAGAATGACTTTGATTTAGATACGGATAAAAAATTATTCGACTGGGCCTCAAAACAAACCTACATTGCTTTGGGAAATATGATGACATCAGCCGCTTTAGTAGGTATTGATAGTTGTCCTATTGAAGGTTTTCATCAAGAAAAAGCAGAAGCTTTATTGAGACAAAAGTTTGGTGTGGATACAGACAAATACGGTTTGTCCTTTATGGTTGCTTTTGGTTACAGAAAAGCAGATCCAGCAAACCCTAAATCAAGAAGAAATACAGAAGATATTATTACTTGGATGTAATTTCTAAATGTTTCAATTTAGTCAAAAAAATAATTAATGGTTCCAAAGTGTCTAAACTTTGAAACCATTTTTAGTATAAGTAACAAAAAAGGAAAGCGACAGGATATAAAGAAAATCTTCCGATAGAAGCTATTAAATCATAACTTTGTTATCCGCTGGCGATAATTATTCAAAACACTGGAATAGCCGTTTTTAATGAAACTTTTCTTCTTGACGGAACAATTTTCTATCGAAAATTACTTGAAACGACTAAAAATTATCAGAAAAAATAATTACACTCAACGGGCAATTTCGATTCATCAATTTTGCATTAACAAGCTTAAATCAAAAACGCAATAAATGAATAAAGAAAATACAGCTGTGGATTCAATTTTGGTTCAGGATTTTAATGGCAACCAAATTGATCTTATAAAAGAGTACCAAGGGAAACCTATTTTGGTCATAATCTATAACAACCAATGTTTGGGATGTACTGGACGCGCGATTCCTTTGGCATACCAATTAAAGAAAGAAAATGTAGGGGTACAAGTAGTGGGTATTCACAGCAACTTCACTAATACAAAAGTTACCGAAAATGATATTAAGAGCATTTTTACAATAGAAGAACTTCCTTTTCCTATTTTTCTGGATGAAGGACATTTGGTTTATGACCAATTTGATTCAGAAGGAACTCCGCAATGGCTTTTAATTACAAAAGACGGAATATTATCTCGCTCCATATTTGGCTCTCAAGAAGGGGCGCAAAATCGATTGTTTTATGCACTTGAGCAACTCGATTAAAAACACTTTCAGAAATAGTGCCCTTTGTCCTTGAACAACCTGTTCATTTTAAGCTGTAATCAGTACAAACTATTTAAGAGTCACTCCAGAAAATTTAAGTAGAGTTAGGAAAATAGTTAAATTAATCCTAATTGATCTAGGTCAATGATATTTGTATTTCGATAATGTAAATTTGTACGAATTAATAATTTATAAAAAATAACATGAGCAAACAACATTTATTAACACCATATAACAAAAACATTAACCTTAATAACAGAGTTGTTATGGCACCTATGACACGTGGCAGAGCAGACAATGAAGGCAACGTTGCAAGTGATGAGCTACATGGCTTGTATTACGAGCAACGTGCATCAGCAGGTTTAATTATTACAGAAGGCTCGCAAGTGTCTCGTGATGCGGTAGGTTATATCAATACAGCTGGTATCTACACTGATGAGCAAGTAGAAGGTTGGAAAAAAGTAACCAAACGTGTACATGATAAAGGCGGGAAAATCTTTATTCAATTGTGGCATGTAGGCCGTATGTCTCATCCCGATTTTCATAATGGAGCATTACCATTATCCTCTTCAGCTATAAATCCAAACGATAAATCATTTACTCCAGAAGGGTTTAAAGATACTGTTACGCCAAAGGAAATGACCATTGAAGATATTAAAACTACAGTGCAAGATTTTCAACATTCAGCTGCAAATGCAGTAAAAGCTGGTTTTGATGGAGTAGAAATACATTCCTCTAATGGCTATTTGTTTCAGCAGTTCTTTAACGGAACGTCTAATCACAGAACGGATGAGTATGGTGGAAGTATTGAAAACAAAGCTCGTATCTTTTTTGAAGTTCTAGACGCGATCAAAGAAGTCATTCCGGAGGAAAAAATTGGAGCCCGTTTTAATCCATCATTAAATGGTCCATTCGGAATGACTATGGATGAAGAGACAATCCCAACGTTTGAATACATTATTAAAAAATTGAATGATTATAATTTAGCATACGTGCATCTTTCTGAACCTTTTACAGACGTTTCAGAAATACCCTATGCTGTGACTCAAATTGCTAAACATTTCCGACCTTTATATAACGGAACATTAATGATTAACTCGGCATTTGATCAGGAAAAAGGAAATAAAGTAATTGAAGAAGGTTATGCAGATTTAGTAGCTTATGGTAAGCCATACGTATCAAATCCAGATTTAGTAGAGCGTTTTGAAAACAACTTAGATTTGGCAGAGTGGGATCAAAGTACGTTTTATGCAGGAGGAGCAGAAGGGTACACTGATTATCCAGAAGCTTCTAAATAAATAGTGATACAGAAATCGAATTAATTGTAACTTTAAAAACAACATAACAATGGCGACTACAACAGTAAAAGCATATGGTGCAACAGCATCAACAGAAGATTTAAAACCTTTAGATATCGAAAGAAGAGCTGTAGGAACAGACGACATAAAAATTGATATCACTTATAGTGGTGTTTGTCATAGTGACATACATACAGCAAGAAACGAATGGAATGGATCAACCTATCCTGTAGTACCTGGACATGAAATCATTGGTCGAGTAGTTGAGGTAGGAAATGGTGTTACTAGCCATAAAGTAGGTGATTTAGTAGGAGTGGGTTGTATGGTAGACTCTTGCCAAACATGTTCTTCTTGCAAGCAAGATTTAGAGCAGTTTTGCGAAAATGGAGCAACATTTACTTATAACAGTCCGGATAAGCATCTTGAAGGTAAACAAACTTACGGAGGTTACTCAACGTCAATAGTTGTTGATGAAAAATTTGTACTACGTATTCCAGAAAATTTAGACGAAGCTGCAACTGCACCTCTATTGTGCGCAGGAGTTACTACATGGTCACCACTACGTCATTGGAACGTAAAAAAAGGAGATAAAGTAGGAGTAGTTGGTTTAGGAGGATTAGGCCATATGGGTGTTAAATTTGCCAACGCATTAGGGGCACATGTTGTTATGATTACAACATCTCCAGAAAAAGGAAAAGATGCTAAACGTTTAGGTGCTCATGAAGTTTTAATTTCTAAAGATGAAGACGGCATGAAAAAACACCTAAATAGTTTCGATTTCATTTTAAATACTATTCCTGTAGGGCATGAGATGGATCCTTATTTAGGGTTACTAAAAATTGATGCAACAATGGTTTTAGTGGGTGCAGTAGAACCTTTAAAGCCATTTCATGGTGGAAATATCATTATGGGACGTAAGCGTATTGCTGGTTCTTTAATTGGAGGAATTAAAGAAACACAAGAGATGCTAGATTTCTGTGGCGAACATAATATTACTAGTGATATTGAACTTATCAATATGCAAGATATTAACACAGCTTATGATCGTGTTACAAGCAATGATGTTAAATACAGATTTGTAATTGACATGAAATCGCTTAAATAAAAACAATTTTTTTACAGGGTATTAAAAAAACAGCATCTAAAGTAATTTTAGATGCTGTTTTTATTTTTAGTAAACTACCGGGTTCAATTAAGTTCCATTTCTTTTCCCAAAAATGGCTCAGATATACAGCCTATATATTTAGGTTGTGACAGCGCTTACGCTTCTGCCATTTGGCTCCTTATTTGCTTTATGGTAAGGGTACTTCCATCATGGCTC
Source organism: Flavobacterium cellulosilyticum (assembly GCF_004349355.1). Lineage (GTDB taxonomy): Bacteria > Bacteroidota > Bacteroidia > Flavobacteriales > Flavobacteriaceae > Flavobacterium > Flavobacterium cellulosilyticum. The sequence continues at coordinate 42,440 of NZ_SMFK01000012.1, forward strand.
CAATCAGAAGGGCCAAATGCGTACATGAACTTGTCATACCAATTCTTTGATTTTTTCATGTCTTTCCAAAATTTTTTATATTCGTGGGTTAAAATAACAAACAGGTTATAAGAGTTATTAAAATCTAGAAAAAAGAAATATTATTTATTATTAAATTCTAATGTTTTATTGGAATCGTATTCAAATAATTCTTGATAGATATCTAAAAGTTGATTGGTTTTTAATTCAGTTGTAGAGGATTATGTTTGATTGTAAACAAGTTTTAGTTTGATTGTGGACTAAATGAGGGCTAGAACTAAAAACAAAAAACCCTAACACCTTTATTTATAAGGGTTAGGGTGATTTTCCTGCGGAGAAAGAGGGTCTAATTTATTTCAGAAAAGTGGCGTAAAATAAGGCTTCGCAAAGCTTTTGTTTTAAGTGACTCCTCGACTGACTCCTTTTTATTTGGATACAAATATCTTAAAATTCAAAGTACTCAAAGATAAGGAAAAATACTTAAATAGTAAAGGAACTACGGCAAAAAAAGGACAGGTTATTGGCCTAGTTACTAGTCTAGTTAATGGTCATGTTGGTATGTTAAAGCAGCTTTTCTAAATATCTTTAGACAAAGATTTTAACCAAAAATCAAGTGTGCAACTTGTTCCTGTTTTAGTCCAGTATACAAACAAAAATCTTCGATCGTTAAGAACTCATTTTCGAGCTTGTGGAGGTCGGTTTTTACTTTTTGCATCAATCTGGTACTTTGACGATAACTCTTTCCGGTTATGCGCTGTATGTCTTTTGGATAGATACAAACTCTTTGTTTTTCTATTTTCATACACTATCTATGCCTTTGACTAGGATTTGATTAGCTTGAACCATCTAAATGAGTAGTTCAGGGTTATACAAATATACTGTTTTTTGAAATATAAATTTCTAAAGCAAGTTACATTGGTTTTTAATCTTTTTATATAGGCTTTTATGTCTATTTAAGCCATTTATGTCGTTTTGAGACATACGGAACTGTTCTTGCTTTTTTATTCTGTTTAAATGACTAAAATTTGTTTAGAAATCATTCGAGATGTAGTTGCAACGAGTTTTCGGAATGAAAATGAAACGGAATTTATAATTTAAATTTTAGAAATTATGGCAAGGCAAAAAGGCATAATTAAGTTGAAAGGTACTATCGGAGATATTACTTTTTACAAAACAAAAGACGGGCATTTGGCACGCGAAAAAGGTGGTATCGATGCCAGCAGAATCAAAAGTGATCCTGCGTTCCAGAGAACCCGTGAAAACGGGGCCGAATTTGGTAGAGCTGGAACGGCTGGAAAGGTTTTGAGAACGGCATTTAGAACCTTACTCATCAATTCTGCCGACGGTAGAATGGTGAGTCGATTGACTCAAGCGATGGTTAAAGTAATCCAGGCTGATGTGACCAGTGAGAGAGGTTTGCGAAATGTTATTGATGGTGAATCGGAATTGCTTTCTGGCTTTGAATTCAACCTCAGAGGTAAACTGGGTACCAGTTTATTTACTCCTTATGTGGGGGTTATTGATCGTGCTAGTGGAGTAATCTCTGTGGATTTGGATCCTTTTGTACCTGCTAATATGATTGCAGCCCCTGGAGGAACAACACATTTTAAAATCATTTCTGCAGGAGCTGAAATTGATTTTGAAGCGGAAACTTTCATAGAGGCACATTCTGAAACCGCAATCCTTCCATGGAATCAAACTGCAACTGTGGCGATTAACCATGTTAATACCGTTACAGCAGCAAGTACAAAACCCTTGTTTTTGGCTTTAGGATTGGAGTTCTACCAAGAAGTGAATGGTAGTATGTATTCGTTGAAAAACGGATCTTACAACCCATTGGCCTTGGTTGCTGTGAGCGGATTGTAGGATGGTTTTAGTGCTGTCCAGAACTTATTTCCCTGATGGAACCAATGGTAAACTCGAATGTGAGGGCAAATTGATCAGTTATACGATTGAATTGCCTTGGAAGAATAACGAAACGAGGGTTTCCTGTATTCCGGAGGGGAAATATTTTATAAGAAAACGATTTAGTCCAAAACTCCAATGGCATTTGGAGGTGATAGATGTAAAAAATAGAAGTTTGATTTTGTTTCATCGTGCCAATAATGCGCCATTAGAACTCAAAGGCTTTATTGCTCCGGTAGCGAAATTTTCTGGACCAGGTTTAGGTCTGATGTCAAGAAAGGCTTTTGCCAAATTGAAAGATCTGGTGTATAAAGGTTTGATTGATATTGAAAGAGTTACGTTAATTGTTCAATCGTAAAACGATAATTATGAATATTATAAAACGAGCAAAAGCTCCGACCCCAAAATTTTTTAAAGTGCTTCGAAATATTGGGTTGGCATTGGCGGCCATAGGAGGAACGATCCTGGCAGCACCGGTACGTTTGCCAGTAGGGGTAACGACTGTTGGAGGGTATTTGGCTGTTGCTGGAGGAATTGCTTCTGCGGTGAGCCAATTGACGACAGGTGAAGAGGTTAGTGCTGATATCAGTGGAACCTCAGCTTATCAGGAAGGGCTTCGGCCCTTCGCCAAGCTCGGGGCGGGCTCAGCTCAGCCTGACACTGTTAGCGAAGATGACAGCGGGTAATCATACCCTTATGGGTACGGTAGGAGGTACGTTTTTGAGTGTTTTGCCGAATTTACATTCGGAGGATGTTTTGAAAACTATTATTTTGGCCACAGTTGGTGCCATTGTTAGTTTTATCATATCTTTGTTACTCAAGAACCTCATCAAGAAGCACAAAAAATAGTCTAATTCTAGTTGTGGTGACCTTTGGATTAGACAAAATGAAAGCCAAGTCGTATTTTTTTTCGACCTGGCTTTTATGGTTTTCTACCTCAACTGATTTTGGAGTAATGCCCATTTCAATTTTTCAATTTGTTCCATGGTTTTTGAATAGTGCTGCTGGAGTGATTCTAATTGTCGAATGCGATGGACAAATTCAATATGTTTTTGATGCTGTTTGTAGGCCCTGAGCACCTCATCCCGGAAACAGCTCTTGAAATCAATAATTCTAATAAAAGGAATTACGGAGCCTATTTGGTGTTGGTGCCAAAAATTGGCTTTCCAAAGGGTGTAAGCAATCCAATACAAGTTTTCGGACTCGGTTTCTTCTTTTACAGTGATTAAAAAGCAGTTCGGACAACTTTTCTTTAGTGGTTTTCCTGCATTTTTCCCTTTACTTAAAATAAAAAAATGGGGTTGGTCAATGGCTCTCTGAGCTTGGTGGGTAACTACATTGTGATAAGTCATAATTCTGGATTTAAAATTATGCTGTCGCTACGCTCCGCCTATATATTTTTAAAAGAAAAAAGAAAAAAAAGAAAGTCGTCCTGTCGGCGAAGGTTTCAAATAAAGTCAAGTTTTTTTGAAAAAATACTACCCAACTGTGGATGTAAATTGCGGTCGTGATTTCATAGTCAGAATATGAATTGAAAAAGTGAGGGTGGAGATTTTATCAAAAACCCGTAGGGCTTGAACTTTACTATTTGAAACTGGAGCGGATCTTCACTTTCTTTTTATTTATTTTTTTCAAGAAGAGTCGTTCTTGTTTAGACTTCTACAGGGATGGTTCATGTGGAAACGGCCATCAAACACCCCCAAGCACCGCAAGGAGCAAAAAATGTGGTGCCCCGTTTTTCAGGGGCAAGGAACATTTTTTTGCGGATGAGGAGCGTCGTGGCGGGGTTGCGGCAATCGAACAGCCACGCTAGATGCGGGAGTTGAGCGCCCTTCGACTGCGCTCAGGATGACAATAATTAGTGATTACAACAAAACTATCGTTAAGACACATAAAGGGAGCGAAACGAAGCGGATAGCAGCGTGTAACGGCAGGGAAAAAATAAAAGCCAGCCGTAGGCGTACCTTGATTTAGGGTAAAACGCCCCTCGACTGCGCTCGGGATGACAGAATCGTTAGGATCATTGAAGTGAACTCATAATTGAATTTATTATATAAAATAAACTAGGAGCAGGCGAGGGAAGTGGTGCCAACCCTGATGGCTGTGCGAAGGAGCCACCGCTGAAAAAACGGAGGGCGGCAGTCAAAATACGGCTGGAATGCAGTGAAATGAAAGAGAGCGCTTGTAGCGTAATGAAAAGGAGCGGAAAGCAAACGAATGAATGAAACGGAATGAAGCGGTATTGTGGCTGCATAAGCCCGACCGAACTCAGGAAGAGACCGTGTGTAGATGAGGAACGAACAGCGGAAAAATAAGGTTGTCTCGCCTTTTGCGGGACTGCCTTATTTTTTTGTGCTGTGAAGTGTCTGTGGAACGGAGGGAAGCCTAGCTATTGAATTGAAATACTAAACATCTTACGTAACCAAATAATATTATGGAAATATAAGGTGACCGACTGGAACAGCCGAGCGGAACAAAGGAAACGACCGGAGAGAGACCGATTGTTGGCCCGTGATGTTAGTAACGAAAATGTCAATTGAATTTATGTATTACCTGATATACTTTTTCTTTTAGCCAAATTAAAGCATTATAAAAAGAAGCTTAAAAGAAAAATTACGGGCACATGTTGCTAAGCAAAAGTGTTTTTTTTGAGCTTGATGAAGGTGTGGCAAATAAGATATAAAATATCGTTTTAATACCAAACGAAATAGGATGTTCATGTTTCAATAGGCAGGATACCTTTAAACTTGTATTTAAATAGAGCAAAAGGATAAGGATTGAAAAAAATATTTGTTTCTCTTAACAACACTTATGGAAATTTTATCAAGGTTTTATATTTTAATTTTATTTCTATATCATTTTTTAAACCAATAAAAAAATTATTCGATTTTAGTTAGGTTCTGAACTTTATCAAACATTCGTATTTATAGAATTTAATTTATAATGAATATACTATGTTTTATTCTAAAAGAGTGAATGCACAATTTTTCAAATAGTTAAAAATTATATCTTTCATCAGGACAGATAAAAAAACTACTGAACTATTGTAATTATCAGTACATTTTTTTAACACATTGGTTAGAATCCATGAAATAATGTATTTTGGACTAAATTTAGTTACAAGATAGATAAACAATAGTTGGTTTATAAATGGCTGTGTTTTTTTGTAATTAAACGGTTGGTATTCTTTAAATTGAAGATTTAAATGGATTAAAAAGAGCTGTGTAGTAACTGTTTTTGCTTTGCTTAATTTTGGAATTGTTTTTTATTTTTTTTATAAACTTTTATTCACTACAAAATTCTTTATTTTTACTCTATTTTACTACAAACACAAAACATAATTACAATCTTTTGTATCTAATTATCATAAAATAACTTATGCCATTACTATAATAAAAAATGAAAAAAAAATTTGATATCATAAATTTGCAAAAGGATTTTAATTCTATTTTATCTTTTTTATCTGAACTTTGTGAAGTTCCCCACTTATTCATATCTCTTGTTGGTGTTGAAGGGCAAATAATTAAAGCGGACATAGGTTTTGATTTTTTGACCATTCCTGGGAATATAGTAGCAATTAGCGAAGAAATTATACAACACAATAAAATTACTATTGTTAATAATAGCTTCATAGAGGAGTCGAAAGGTTTTAATTCTACCGATTTTTCTTATGATTTTTTTGCAGGGTTTCCAATATGCATAGATGAAAATATAGTTGTTGGAACACTTTGTATTATGGATAACCTGCCTAAAGAACTTTCTTCCATACAATTAAAATCGTTACACCAGGCCGTATTGCAAATTCAATCTTTATTAAAATTGCACGTTCAAAACAAGAAAATAAAAGCAAAAGTCCTACAAAGGAAAAATCAAGTTCAACAAATTATTAATAACTCAAATATAATTTTTTATGAAGCTAGTTTGGATGGAATAATTACAAAAGCTTCTAAAACTTGGACCCTACTTCTTGGACATGATTTGGACAAAGTTATAGGTAAAAAGTTCGCTGAATTTATTCATCCCGAAGACATAGAAAAATGCGAGTCTATTTTAAAGGCTTTAAGTCAAGGATACCAAGATAATGAAGAAACTCTGTACAGAATCTTACACCATGATGAATATTATGTATGGCATTCGTCCTATTTGAAATTTATCAAAAATGATGGAATAGAGTTTTATACAGGAAATTGTAGAGATATTACAGTACATATTGAAACACAACAAAAGCTTAAACAACAAAAAGAATTTTACGAAAAAATATTAGACAGAGTCCCAACAGATATTGCTGTTTTTGACCGCAATTATAAATATACCTACTTGAATCCTGCCGCAATTAAAGACGATGAATCGCGGAAATTTATTATAGGAAAAGATGATTTTGAATATGCAGAACATACCGGACGCGACAACGAATTTGCAAAAAACCGCCGTGCTAAATTTATGGAGGCTATAGAAAACAAAGGAGTTATTGAATGGGAAGATGCAATGCAGCATAAAAATGGAGAAACGACCTGTCACATCCGAAAATTTGCGCCTGTTTTTTTTGAAGATGGCTCTCTTGAAATGATGGTAGGTTCTGGGGTTGACATAACAGAGAGTAAAAAAATTCAAGATGAAATATTTAAAAGTAGACAGCTAACCAAGAGCATTATTCAGAATGTGGCTGTAGGAATTTCTATTCATAGTACAGAATACGAAATATTAGAAATCAACAAAGCATCGTGTGAAATGTTTGGATTTACCCGGGATCAACTTCTTGGTAAAACTCCTTTTGACAAGCATTGGAAAGTAATTCATGCAGATTGTTCAGAGTTCTTTCCTGAAGAGTACCCAGTAACTCAAGCCGTAAAACAATTGAAACCATTAAATAATATTATTATGGGTGTACATCGCCACATATATAATGATTTGATATGGTTATTGGTGGATGCAGTTCCTGTATTTGATGACTTTGGAAAATTCCTCTATGTAGTATGTTCCTATAGTGATATAACGTCACGGAAAATTGCGGAAGATTACTTACGAATCAGCAACGAACGTTTTGTGTATTCTAATAAAGCTACTTCTGAGGCAATATGGGATTGGGATTTTGTGACAGGCACTATATATATTGGAGAGGGTTTTTCAACTCTCTTTGGTCATAAATTTGATAATAATTACTTAGTTGCAGATAGAAATAAAACTTTTATTCATCCCGACGACAGAAAAAAAGTTTTCCAAAGTAGGGATAAAGCTTTAGAAAGCGAAATTGACGAATGGCATTCGGAGTACCGTTATCTAAAATCGGATGGTGATTATGCGTACGTAAAAGATGATGCCGTAATCATACGGAATGGCGAGGGGAAGGCTGTACGTGCGATAGGCACGGTGCAAGACATTACAAAAGAAAAAAGGCTAAAAGATGAATTAAAACAAAGCGAAGAGCAATTTAAAGGTGCTTTTGAACACTCGGCCGTAGGAATGGCCATTGTAAATATGGAAGGTTATTGGATAGAAGCTAATAATCGATTATGTGAAATATTAGGTTATTCTAAAGAAGAGTTTAAAATATTGACATTTGAAGAAATTACCTATTCTGAAGATTTAGAAGAGGATTTGGAAAATAAAAAAAAATTAGTTTCCGGAGAAGCGACTCATTTCAATATGGAAAAAAGATATATCCATAAAAACAAATCTTTAGTTTGGGTGCATTTATCTGTTTCTGTCGTAAGAAATAGTGCTGGTAAAATTCAACATTATATTCCACAAATTATTGATATCTCGGAAAGAAAAAGGATTGAAGAACAAAATAAATTGTTGACCGATGAAATTAACAGGAACAAAACCGTTCAGCTGAATGAAGCTAAAAACATGTACCGTCTTTTGGCGGATAATACAGACGATTTGGTTTGTTTACATAATATTAATGGCTTCTATAGTTATGTTTCACCATCAATTTATAAGCTTTTAGGTTATACACCCGAAGAATTATTAGGGAGGGTACCCAGCGAGTTTGTTCATCCCCAAGATAATAAAATCCTTAAAAATAGGCTAAAGGATATTATCAGCGAAAAAAAAAATATTTCATTTCAAGTTAGATTTAGAAATAAAGAAGGTAGCTATATTTGGTTTGAGAGTAAAGCAATTTTAATCAAAGAAAATGGCGTGCCATCAAGTTTTCGTTCCAGTAGCAGGGACATTACCCAAGAAAAAGAAGCCGAAAAAATCATTAAAGACACCTTAATTCAAGAGCAAGAATTAAATGAATTACGTACCAACTTAGTCTCTACTATTTCTCATGAATTTAGAACACCTATGACTACTATTCGGACGAGTGCCGAATTGATATCTATGTATTTAGAAGGTCATAATTTTGTAAATTCTATTAATATTGAAAAACGAGTAAATACCATAACCGAGCAAATTGATCGAATAGTTGAATTGATGAACGCCGTGTTGACAATTTCTAAGGAAGAATCAGGTAAAACAAATTTTAATCCAATTTTATTTGATTTAAAACAATTATGCCTTGATGTAATTGATTCGAGTTGTGATAATTATGATAAGAACAGAAAAGTACAAACCTCATTTGAAGGTAATTATTTTTATATATTTGCTGATAAGAACTTAATGGAATACTGTATTTTTAATATATTAAATAATGCTTTTAAATATTCAAGAGGATTAGGGGATATAATTTTTAGGGTTTTTGCCAGTCATGACACCATTGTTATTGAAATAATTGATTTTGGAATTGGAATTCCTGAACAAGATCAATCAAAATTATTTAACACTTTTTTTAGAGCCAGCAATACTAATGGTTTTCAAGGTACCGGTTTAGGACTTTACATTGTCAAGACCTTTGCCCAAAAAAATTCAGGAACTGTTCACATAGAGAGTCAATTAGGAAAAGGGACCAAAGTAACACTGAAATTTCCGTTAAAAAAATAATATATTTATGGCAAAAATATTGATTATTGATGATGAAGTAAAACTTAGGGAAAACATTTGCGAACTGCTTTTATTTGTTGGGTATGATGTTCTTGAAGCCCGAGACGGGATAGAAGGATTAGAGAAACTTGTTCAATTTAGACCGGATCTTATTATATGTGACATTATGATGCCATTACTTGATGGTTACGGCTTTATGGAAAAACAGCAGCTTTCTGATTATTCAAATATACCCGTTATATTCCTTTCTGCTAAACTTGATCAGAAAGATATAGAAAAAGGACTTGCTTTAGGGGTTAAAGAATTTTTCACTAAACCTTTTGTTTTCAAAGAATTAAAACAAAGTATAGAAAATTATTTATTATCTTATAAAAAGAGCCAATAAACAATTTAAATTTAAGTTTTTTTATTTCAAATATATTTATAAAAATAAATTCTCTATTTATTATATACAGTCTCTGAGTTTCTTACAATTAAATTATTTTTCACTCATTTTAGATATATCGCTATTTTTAAATTTTGTGGCAAAACTCTCAGCGTGGACACTATTCCTTTTTGAAATACTTATTTCTAAAAAGCTAAATTTACCTTTATTAATTAAAAGCTTATAAGTATAATTTTTTACTAAAAAAGTAATTACGATATAAATAAGGGTTATGTACAAAAAACTAAATGCAAAACTCATATTTATAGGGCTTAAAACCAATATATAAAATAAACTTGAAAATACTAACACTAAAATTGAGAATGTATAATCTCTATTTTTTATTACTCTCACATTCGAAATTTGGCTTAAAGAGATACTAATTCTGTGGTCGTTATTTTTAATAAATACTTTAGATTCAGAAAGTATTAGAAGTGAATTTTCCTCAACTATTTTTTCGATTTTACTTGGAATTGTAATGCTTTCATTCATGCTTTATAATTAGAATTAGAACTGAGAACTAAAAGCAGCTTACCCTACTAAAAATAGTTTAGTAATCTTTTCCCCAAAAGAAATTCGTTCAGGTAAGCCGCAAATAGTAAAAACCCTAAATTGTCAGGCTAAAATATATACTCTTAACAGGAAAAACTCTATTTTAATTTATAGTTTGAAAAAAAATACTTATAATTTATATTTCGGGTTATGTTTTTTTTTAATGAAGAGTGCTTCTGATTATTTGAATGTAACTATTTAAAATTTCTCACTTGTAGAGACGTTAGTTTTTGAATTTTCACATTAAAAATAATACTTTTAACATTAGTCACAGGTATAGTTAAAACGTTGTGCCTTAGTGCATTTATTTTTAGCTTCTCAAAATGTACTAATTTTGTTTTATGAAAATTAAAAGTACAAATCGTCACGAAGTTTTTCGATCTACGGTTCATATAGTTTGGTCTATAAATTGCCGACATGCCGTTTTAAAATGAGATATAGAGATGAGATGTAGAACTATTTTGATACAAATATGCGAAGGAAAAGTCCTTCGTGTTTTGAAAGATGTCACTTAAATAGGTCACATTCACATTGAATTTCTCCTTTTGACAATTGGTTTTTGGAATACTGAAAGTATCACTGTTGAAAAGGTATATGAATAATTGGAGCATGATAGAGAACAAGATGTCTCCAGTAATAATAGCTTTAAAATCAAAGACTAGTAATCGCACTGACTTTGTAGTTTGCTTAATAAACTATCGACTTTCAGTTTATAGTGGTTTGTTTTGTATAGTTATTATTTTATGTTTGAATGGATTTTATGAATTCACTGGGAGTTAATTTAAGATATGATTTAAAACTTGTTGAAAAATAAGAAAAGGAACTAAATCCCGTTTCGTCAACCAAGTATTGGATATTTTTTTCTCCTAATTGAATAAGTTTAACAGCAAAATCCAACCTAAATTCTCTAATATACTGACTTGTGTTTTTATTGGTCAGTTTTCTTACTCTTTTGTCCAATGTAGATTTACTAATAAAAAGAATATCCGAAAGTCCATCCATGTCGACTTTTGATTTTATGTTATTAATTAAAATTTCATTTAAAGAGGAAATAAAGTCTTTTTCGGATAACTTTATTGTAATTTTTGAATATGGATCAGGGCTGAATTTTTTTTCAATATTTTTTTTAAGATCGGCAAGGTTTTTAATTTTATAAATCAGTTCTTTTACTTTAAAAGGTTTCAAGATAAAATCATTCACGCCATTTTTTAACTGCGTAAATTTAACTTCATGGTCCATATTTGCAGTAATCATTATAAAAGGAGTCATATGAAATTTACTATTTCTACGAATTTTTAAAAACAATTCTCCGCCATTTATATGAGGCATCATCAAGTCACTAATGATGATATCGGGAACATTTTTATTTAAATAAACAAGTCCTTCAACACTATCTTTGAACCAATTTACTTCAAAACCACTCAACTCCAATAACTCTGAAATCGAGCTTCCTAGTGCTATGTCATCTTCAATTAATAGTATTTTTGTTTTTAGATGTATCATGATACAAAATTAGCTATTTACACTTTAACTTATAGCTGTTATATTTTAGATTATCAGTATATGTTTGTGTTTAAAGTTTAAATTAAAATACTTTTAGATATACTTTGTTATAAAAGGGTTCCATTACAAGATTGATTTATTAAAAAGCTTTCAGTGTAGTTTTATTTTACTACTGATTTTATTTTTTAATCGTAGAGCTGATAACTGAAAATCAGTACACAAAAAATCTTTTAAAATAATGGTTTCTATTTTAAATAATTAATTTAAAAAACGGAAATTCTTCTGTTGAGTTTTTATTATTCTTAATAAGCTATTGAAAGAAGTAAATATAGATTATGCAGTAAATTTTTATAAGAGACATCGGTTTAGATCATGAAATTGATTCGTACTAAATTTTAAATGATACAAATAGCATTTTAAGCCAAAGATAGTTATGGAGCTATAATAAAATTAATACTATGAAAAATAAAATACTATTTGTTGATGATGATCTAAATGTTAGAGAAACGATAACGGAACTTCTTGTTTATAAAGACTATGATGTTAGAACTGCTTCAAATGGACAAGTAGCATTAGAGGTATTAGAATATTGGATTCCAGATTTAATACTTTGCGATATTATTATGCCTATAATGGATGGTAATGTATTGCATGATATAATTAAGGATAATCATTCGTTAAGTTCAATTCCTTTCATTTTCTTAAGTGCTAAAAGTGAAAATTTTTTAATGCGTAAATGCTTGCTTGATGGCGCAGATGATTTTTTATCCAAACCATTTGAAATAGATGAATTATTAAAGGTTATCAAAACAAAAATTGAACGATTTGAAAAAATAAAGATGGCACATAATAATTTGTTTTCTGGCAATAAAAAATCATTTCTGCATGAAATAAATACACCTCTTAATGGAATATTAGGATTTACAAATGTTTTAATAAATAATGAAGTAAATTTAGAAGATAGCGAAATTCAAGAGGTTTATGAATGCCTAAAAATATCTGCGGAAAGATTGAACAGAACTATGCAAAATATAATTATTTATCAAAACTTAAAAAATAATAAACTTGAATTCAGAGTTACATCAAATTCAGAAATATTAAAAATATTTCTGAATGTAAAAGAAAAACTTCTTCATAATTACAAAAATCAAAAAACAAGGATCAGTTTTGAAGTTGATACAGCAAGTATAAAAATAAATGAAAATTATTTGCATTTTATACTTTTTGAATTAATCGATAATGCATTCAAATTTTCTGGTAATGGTAAAAAGATTGTTATAAGGGGTAAGTGTCATAGTGATGAATATTATGAATTGATTATTAAGGATTTTGGAATTGGATTTAGTGAAGACGAGTTAAAAAAAATTGGAGCGGGTCAACAATTTAATAGAGAGCAAAACGAACAGCAAGGATTGGGGTTGGGGCTTTTTCTATGTAAATTTATTATAAAACATACAAAAGGTGTCTTTTCTATTGTTTCTAATATAAATAAGGGTACGTCTATAAAATTATTTCTTCCAGTTAATAATTAACTGGTTCATAAATATTGGCTTAATGCAATATCTTAAAAAATTTGTAAGTTAAAGCTTGTGTTGTAGACTGATCATGCGGGTGAAGTTAGGACTTCCATATAACAAGTTTGAATTGATATGTGCAATTATTTTTCATCTATAATTTTTAAAATATTTATTATTTTAACTTAATCTTACTTTTTTTTAAGTAATACGTATTATTTTAGTTTTTATGTAGGCTATTTTTTTACTTTGAATAAATTGTTTAGTGATTTTGATAATATTAATTAAATTTTTACAATATGAATATAATTATTTCTAAAAATATTAGGACAATAAGGGAAATGAAAAATTTATCAAGGGAATATATGGCTGATGAATTAGGTATGACTGCAAGTGGTTATGGTAAAATTGAAAGAGGAGAAATTGAATTGACGATTAACAAAATTTCAAATATAGCTGCTATTTTTGAAATTTCGATTTCCGATTTATTATTTTTTGAAATATCCTCTTTTTTTAATAATAGTAGAGATAAAAGATTAGGGATAAATTCTAATTTAAACTCTTTAAAGACAAAGACAGTACACTAAACATAAATCAGATAATTTTCGGAAAGAAATATAAAAAAATTGGTTTTATACTGTCGGTGTTCTTTCATGAATAAAAATTTTTATTGAAACGAATTTCAATAAAATTTTGGAAGTATAGTATTTTTATAATATTTTGCAGTTTTTGTATTAGTTATTTTTGATTATTAAAGCAATTTTTATAAAATATAAAAAAAATAAATTAGCTTATTTTTAATTAATGATTCACTTTTAAAATGCAACCTAAAGATTCTAAAATTAAAACATAATAATTCTTAGTTACATCTTTGACAACCCCATATTGTTCACTAAATGGTCCGGAATTTAATTTTATTTTTTGACCTATTTGATATTCTACTACTGATATATCTGAAGTTTCATCTGCATTAAGCCATTCTTTAATTGTATTAATTTCTTTATCTTTTACAATAGCGTGTTTTCCTAGCCAAAACAAATATCTGATTACGCCTGGTGAGATAAATACCTTATTTCTATCTTTTTCTTCTAATTGTACGAATATATAATTATTGAACAAAGGCACTTCCACCTTCTTCTTCCTGTCGGCCCATTGATGTGTTTTTATAATCGTCGGGCAGTAACAATTTAATCCAAATTTATTTAATTGTTCAGCTATTCTTTTTTCCCATTTTGGTTTTGTGTATATAACGTACCAATTCATTTTTCTAATTTATTTTTATTAATTACATTTGAGTAAGCTGACTGCTCTGAGCTTCGGTTTTTTATTATGAGCCGATCGCTTGATAAATAAATCCTATCTTTTGTAGATCTAATTTATTAAGCAAGTTTCTGCCATCAAAAATGAAAGCAGGTTTTTCCATTGATTCATAAATTTTTAGCCAGTCATAGTAAATAAATTCATCCCATTCTGTAAGGATTGCGATTGCATGGGAGCCTTCACATGCATCATATGGATTATTACAAGTGGTTATTTTAGAAGCATTAGCTTTATACGATCTAGTTTCTAAATAATCTAAATCAGCTAAAATCTTTTTTCGATTCACTTTAGGATCATAAACCGAGATATTTGCCTGTTCGTTAAGTAGATCATCTGCGACATAAATTGCGGCTGATTCTCTGGTGTCATTCGTGTCTTTTTTGAATGCCCAACCTAGTAACGTGATTTTCTTGTCGGCAACTGTATTATAAAGTGTTTGCACAATCCTATTTGCAAATCTTTTTTTCTGATGGTCATTCATTATAATTACTTGTTCCCAATAATCTGCCACTTCATGTAAAGCATAGGATTTAGCAATATAAACCAAGTTTAAAATGTCTTTTTGAAAACAAGAACCACCAAATCCTACAGAGGCTTTAAGGAAATTTGAGCCAATTCGACTATCCATTCCTATTGCTCCAGCTACTTCGTGGATATCAGCACCTGTTTTTTCACAAAGTTCTGATAATGCATTGATTGAAGATATTCTTTGAGCCAAAAATGCATTAGCTGTTAATTTTGACAATTCTGATGACCATACGTTTGTTGTCAGTATTTTAATGGTTGGTATCCAATTGGCATATATCTCAACTAACGACTTTATCGCTTTTTGACCTTCGGGAGTGGTATCACCACCAATTAATATTCGATCTGGATTCAACAAATCGGAAACTGCTGTTCCTTCTGCTAGAAATTCTGGATTGGATAAGATTTGGAATTGCACTCCATTTCCTGTATTGTCGAGAATGTTCTTTATCGCCTCAGCAGTCCTTACTGGAAGTGTTGATTTTTCTACTACTATTTTATTGTCTTTGGCTACTCTTGCAATTTGTCTAGCGCATAATTCAATGTATTTTAAATCAGCAGCCATGCCTTTTCCTTTTCCATATGTTTTAGTTGGCGTATTCACTGAAATGAATATTATTTGGGCTTCTTCAATTGCTTTTTCCACATCAATTGAAAAAAACAAATTCCTACCTCTTGTTTCTCCAACAATTGTACTCAAGCCGGGTTCGTATATTGGAATATTGTCTATATTTTCGTCATTCCAGGCAGCAATTCGTTGTTCGTTTATATCTACCACTGTGACCTTAATGTGTGGACATTTTTGCGCAATAACAGCCATAGTTGGTCCACCAACATATCCGGCTCCAATGCAACATATTTTATTGATTTTCATTTTATTTTTTTTTTATTTTTTGTTGAAATGAAAGGATATTTCTTTTCGTTTTAGATAGTTTTATTAATGATAACTGTAACATCAATATTTTTAAATACATTCTATGTTATGGTTTAAATTGGCTTTTCATCCTTATTTAATTGTTTTAAATAAGTAAGTCTTTTTGTTGATTTTTAGATTGTAAAGCTAATATTTTATAAATAGTCAAGCTTCCTAATAAGTGAAGTAATCCTCCAGATTTAGGCTACATTACAATTAATATGGCGGGTCATTTCCCTTTAAAAGAGATAGTTTTGTCCTGTATTGATCAATGATGATATTGTTTATAATTATTTAAATTTTATTGTTTTTATTTTGATTGTATATTTTTCAACATCATAACTGATTGCATGTTATTTGATTGAAAAGTTAACTTTATTTTATTTTAAACAGTTAGAAAATGTAACTGTTGATGGGGTACCCTTATCCAATTTTGAAAATACCAAATTAGTTTTAGGGCGTTTTTTTTACTTAATAATTTACTACATATGAAAATAGGAATAACATTTAGCACTTTTGACTTGTTGCATGCCGGACACGTAAAAATGTTAGAAGAAGCTAGAGAGCATTGTGACTATTTAATTGTTGGTTTACAGACTGATCTTACTTTGGATCATTCTGATAAAAACAAACTGACCCAAAGTGTTGTTGAGCGCTACATTCAATTAAAGGCTTGTCGATTTGTAGATGAAATTGTTCCTTACGCCACAGAACAAGATTTAGAGGATATATTACAGTGTTTTCAAATTGATATACGTTTTGTCGGGGATGAGTATAAACAAAGAGATTTTACAGGTAGAGCGTATTGTGAAGAAAAAGGTATGGAGTTGTATTTTAATTCACATGACCATCGTTTTTCCACAAGCGGATTGCGCAGAGAAGTATTTCAAATAGAACTTTTTAAAGAAAATAATTAAAATTAAGCGGAATGGTTACACATGTTATTCTTACTGGCGGAATAGGGAGTAGGTTATGGCCTCTTTCTCGAAAAACTCAACCAAAACAATATTTAGAATTGTTTGATGGCAAGTCTCTTTTAGAGATGACTATTGCTCGAAATGCAAATGTTGCTGATAAGATCCTTATTGTTGGTAACACAGATAATCATAATCTTAGTGTTGAAGTGATGAAGAAATTTGCAGTTTCTCATTCTTATATTGTTGAGTCAACCCCAAGAAATACAGCTGCAGCCATTGCATTTGCTGCTTTTGAATCGAATCCAGATGATGTTTTAATTGTCACTCCGTCAGATCATATTATTGATGGGGAATTTTTTTACAAGAAATCATTGAATGAGGCTATTAAATTGGCTAATAAAAATTTTTTAGTCACTTTTGGAATTAAACCGACTAAACCAGAAACAGGTTATGGCTACATTGAGTTTGAAGGTGAAGATGTGTTGGCTTTTCATGAAAAACCCGATTTAGAAAAAGCAAATCATTTTTTAGAAAAGGGGAATTGTTACTGGAATAGTGGTCTTTTTTGCTTTAAAGCAGGATTATATTTAGCGGAACTTGAGAAACAAGAACCAGAAGTTTATAAACAATCCAAGAAAGTTTGGGATGCTAATATTGCAGGACTTCTTGATTACGATTTATCACTTCAAATTCCATCAATAAGTATTGATTATGCCGTAATGGAACGTAGTAAAAACATAAAAGTTGTACCGTCTGAATTTAATTGGTCTGATTTAGGTTCGTTTGAATCAGTTTATGATTATTTATTGCAAACAGGACATCCCGTTGATGCAAATGGAAATATAGTTATCGGATCTTCATTACATACTTCTTTTGTTGGTGTTAAAAATTGTCTTTTGGTACATACTCCGGATGCTTTTTTGGTATTACAAAAAGAGAATTCTCAAGAGGTAAAACAAGTTTATCAAAACTTGGAAATTATCAATTCCCCATTATTATAATACAAAAAGCACAATTTAAAAAAAGGCAATTTTAAATTAAAAGTTTTTATACATTTTATTACTACGAATTAAAGTCAATTTATAAATCAAAAAGTTATTCATGGGGATTAATTACAATACAATTATTTACATCGCTGGGCATAATGGTATGGTAGGTAGCGCGATATGGCGTACACTATCAGCAAAAGGATATGTCAATTTAATAGGTGCTAGTAGTAAGGAATTGGATCTTAGAAATCAACAAGCCGTCCGAGACTTTATCCGGAAGACAAAACCAGATGTGATTATAGATGCTGCTGCAAAAGTGGGTGGTATTTTGGCCAATAACAATTTTCCATATCAATTTTTGATGGAAAATATGCAAATTCAAAACAATCTTATTGATACAGCACACCGTTTGGGGATTGATAAATTTATCTTTTTAGGCAGTTCTTGTATTTATCCAAAATTAGCTCCCCAACCTTTGAAGGAAGAGTATTTGCTTACAGAGCCATTGGAGCCGACTAACGAATGGTATGCTTTGGCTAAAATTACCGGAGTAAAAGCCTGTGAAGCTTTACGGAATCAATTTGATAAGGATTTTGTGAGTTTGATGCCTACCAATTTATATGGAACCCATGACAATTTCGATTTAAATAGTTCTCATGTTTTGCCTGCTATGATTCGCAAATTCCATGAAGCTAAACTGAATAATCATGCCGTTGTCGTTTTGTGGGGAAGTGGCACACCCTTGCGCGAATTTCTATTTGTAGATGATATGGCAGCAGCCGTTGTTTTTGCCTTAGAGAATACACTTCCTGAATCTCTGTATAATGTAGGTAGTGGAACCGATTTAACGATTAAAGAATTGGCATTAATGATCCAAAGAATTATTGAACACCAAGGAGAAATTATATGGGACGATACGAAGCCAGACGGTACGCCCCGAAAATTAATGGATGTTTCTAAAATGCATGCCTTAGGATGGAAGCATCAAACCAATCTCGAAGAAGGAATTAAGAAAACCTATAGTTGGTTTTTAGATAATACAGACAAGTTTAAAGAATTAAAAATGTAAAAATCGGTTAGCCGTATAATTAATTAACCGAATTAACTTTTCATATAAAATATCAAATAACGAAGCAATATGAGTACACAAATGAAAGTAGCCTTTATAACAGGAGTAACTGGGCAAGATGGAGCCTACCTTAGTGAATTTTTATTAAAAAAGGGATATATCGTTCATGGTTTGAAAAGACGTACCTCATTATTCAATACCGATCGTATTGATCACTTATACCAGGATCCTCATATTGATAACCGCAATTTCTTTTTGCATTATGGTGATATGACCGATAGTACCAACTTGATTCGTTTGATTCAGGAGATACAACCTGACGAAATCTACAATTTAGCTGCAATGAGTCATGTAGCTGTGTCTTTTGAAACACCTGAATATACTGGTAATGCCGATGGTTTGGGTACACTACGTATCTTAGATGCAGTTCGCTTATTAGGTTTGGAGCAAAAGACGCGTATTTATCAAGCTTCAACTTCAGAGCTGTATGGTAAAGTACAAGAAGTTCCACAATCAGAAACTACACCATTTTATCCACGTTCTCCATATGGAGTTGCAAAAATGTACGCATTTTGGATTACGGTAAACTATAGAGAGGCTTATGGAATGTATGCCTGTAATGGTATTTTGTTCAACCATGAATCACCCATTCGTGGGGAAACTTTCGTGACTCGTAAAATTACCAGAGCCACATCTAAAATTGCACTAGGATTACAAGATAAAATGTATTTAGGAAATTTGGATGCCAAACGCGACTGGGGTCATGCCAAAGATTATGTGCGCATGATGTGGATGATTTTGCAGGCTGATGAAGCAGAAGACTGGGTAATTGCTACAGGGACAACTACTCCAGTACGTGAATTTGTGCGTATGAGTTTTGCCGAAGTAGGGATTGTATTGGAATTCAAAGGTGAAGGAATTGAAGAAAGAGGGTATGTAAAAGCTTGTAACAATCCTGAATACCAATTGGAAATAGGAAAAGAAGTATTGGCTGTTGATCCTAAATATTTCCGTCCAACGGAAGTTGATTTGCTAATTGGGGATCCTACCAAAGCGAAAACCAAATTAGGTTGGGAATGCAAATATGATCTGCAAGCCTTAGTGAAAGATATGATGCAATCGGACTTGAAGTTGATGCAGAAAGATCAGTATCTTATTGATGGAGGGTATAGCGTTCTAAATTATTTCGAGTAAAAATAGATTGTCATCTAATAATAGATATAATTATTACTGTACTTAGTGATTAAGCATATTAGTTAATCACTAAGTACTCAATAAATGTTGTTTATTGCTTATCTGAAAACATCTTTTTTTATAATAAACAAAATATGGTTTATGTTCCATAAGCATTTTTGATTCTATGATAAAAAGTAGTCGGGCACTGGTGATTTAGAAATTGAATTTTAAATACAGAAAAACGTGAATAATATATTAATTATTGGACTAAAAATTTTAAGAAAAAGTCATGGTATTTTTTTTGATAGATCACAAAATAGAAAACCGGAGTGCATAGAGGGTGCAGATTTGGCGTCCTATGTTGTTTATGATTCCTTAATGAATGATCAACCTTGTATGATAGCAGGTTTTAGAAATACGGAGTTAAACTGTTTGGTAAACTACATAGGGGTAAAAGATCATGGTAAAGACTATTTAAAATATATACAAGGAAAAACACAATCGTGGTGGTGGGATAATACTACAATCAATCAATTGCAACAATTTGGCGGTTTCTTTCCTGAACAAAACAATAAAATAGAACAATTTTGTGAGTTGATGGTACAGGATATTCCTGAAGTAAATATATTATCCTCGAGGTTTCCACACGAACGTTTGTTCGATAAAGAATTAATGAACTGCGAAAAAATAAAATTTGAATTATTAAATCCTTACTTCACTACATTGCCATGGACAATGGCTTTAAAGGGAAAAAAAGTGTTGGTTGTTCACCCATTAGTTGACACAATAGAAAAACAATATCTGAAAAGAGATTTGTTATTTAAAAATGATTTGTTACCAGAGTTTGAAATGCAAATCCTGCAAGCTTCAGTGAGTATTGCAGAGAATTTAATGTTATATAAAGATTGGTTTGAAGTTCTTGATTATATGAAAACTGAAATTGATAAGCAGGAGTATGATATTTGTTTAATAGGTGGTTGTGGTGCATATGGATTTCCATTAGCAGCACATGTAAAGCGTATGGGAAAGAAGTCAATAGAATTAGGAGGCAGTCTTCAGCTGTTGTTTGGTATTTGGGATGAGTTTGGAGGTGATTTCAATTATAATTTAAACTATCATTATGCTCAACTAGTCAACGAACATTGGATAAAAACTAGGAATGGAAGAAATATAACAGGATGATTCATTTGAATTAATGAACTTTTCCAAACCACTTAGGGTGAATCTCAGCTTCAATAAACCAATAAAAAAACAACAATTACTATGCAAGCAGCTCATCGCGTAGCGAGAAATACAGGTATTTTGTATGCCCGTATGGCAATTACGATGTTCATTTCTTTGTATGCTACCAGACTTTTATTGGTTGCCTTAGTGAAAGATATGATGTAATTTGACTTAAAATTGATGCAAAAAGATTAATGTTTAAAAAATAGTGGGTACTCGGCGCTGAATTTTTTCGAGTAGAGAACAGCTGAATAGTTTAGAAAAAGGTTAACTGTTAATCGATAGTTAATCAATCTAACCAATGACCGCTTTCGCTATTTAAAAAAGATCTGTATTTAATAGATATCGACTTACAGTGTATATGCAATAGGAGTATGGGATTAGTAGTTAAAAATAAATTTTAATAGCAGAGAATTGAAACAGACAATCCAAAAAGTTTACAATAAAGTTGGGGTTAAAAGTGATCGTACTAAGAACATTACAAAACATGTTCTGGTGTCGTTCATTTATAAAGGTGGAAGTATAATAACTTCTTTTCTTTTAGTACCCCTTACTATCAGTTTTCTAGATACCGAAAACTACGGAATATGGCTGACAGTGAGTTCATTTATAGGTTGGTTTTCTTTTTTTGATATTGGTTTAGGAAATGGTTTGCGTAACAAATTTGCAGAAGCCAAAGCTAAAGATGATTTAACTCTTGCCAAAGCTTATGTAAGCTCAGCCTATTATACAATAGCTAGTATTTGTTTACTGCTTATTATTGTATTTTTTGGACTAAATTATTTTATAGATTGGACACGTGTTTTTAATGCTAATGCAGGAATGCAAAATGATTTAGGTATTTTAATGCCAATAATTTTTTCTTTTTTTTGTTTGCAATTGGTAGTGAAACTAATAACAACCATCTATACAGCCGACCAACAACATTCGATGCAGGGTAAGATCACCTTTTATAGCTCTGCCTTATCCTTACTATCTATTTGGCTAATGACCCATTTTGCAAAAAGTTCTTTACTGATTTTTGGAACTATTTTTTCTGCATTACCGGTATTGGTTTTAATTGGCTTAAATATATTTGCATTTTCCAATAGATATAAACAATATAGTCCTTCCCTTATTTTATGGAAAAAAAAACATTTAAAAGATATTTTTGGATTGGGAATGAAATTTTTTATACTTCAATTTTGTGGAATAGTACTCTATACGTCTGATAACCTGATTATTTCAAAATTATTTTCTCCTGCTGCTGTAGTACCTTATAATATCGTCTTTAAATATTTTAGTATCGTTTCTATGGGTTTTTCTATAATTATAGCACCTTATTGGTCAACTATTACTGAAGCGACTCAGAAAAATGATTGGGAATGGATAAAAAATGCTATGGATAATCTGCTTAAACTTGTTTTGCTAACTATTGTAGTTATAATATTAATGATGATATTTTCTAATTCGATATTTTTATTATGGATTGGAACTAAAGTGACAATTCCAACTTCATTGACACTATTTATAGGTTTGTTTTTTATTATTAATACAATTATATCCCCATTTACAGCTTTTTTAAACGGTACTGGGAAAATAAGATTGCAAGTTATACAAGCAGTAATATCTGCTGTAATTAACATTCCACTTTCAATTTATTTGGCAATTAATTTAGGTATGGGATCAAAAGGTGTTATTTTAGCTACAATAATTTGTTCGATACCAGGATTAATATTAGCACCCCTACAGTACTATAAAATTATTAATAAACGAGCTGTAGGTATTTTCAGCAGTTAATTGTTCTTATAATATTAAAAATTTGAAGAGCACCAAAAGAAGAAGGTGCTTGATATTAGTAAATTAAAAAAAACATGAAAGTACTTTGGATAACAAATGATGTTATAGAATCATTTTACCCATTTGTTGAGGGAAAGCCAACAAAAGGTGGATCATG
The DNA here is from genome assembly GCF_004349355.1 of Flavobacterium cellulosilyticum. Lineage (GTDB taxonomy): Bacteria > Bacteroidota > Bacteroidia > Flavobacteriales > Flavobacteriaceae > Flavobacterium > Flavobacterium cellulosilyticum. The sequence goes on from NZ_SMFK01000012.1 coordinate 65,355, forward strand.
GGTAGAATCGCTTTATTTTGCCTTGAATAAATATAGTTCAATTGAGCTAGGTATTTTAACTCCTGTATTGGATGGAAATATACAGAAAATAATTCAGAATAATATAATCTATTATACTATTCCGATTAACAAAAAATCAAAAAAAAACTATTTATCAAAAGAATTATCGGAACATTATTTAGCTCAAATCTATGATTTTGAACCGGACATTATTCATATACATGGAACCGAATTAAATTTTGGATTGATTGCAAAATTAGTACCATTATTGCCTGTTGTTTGTTCTATTCAGGGAATAATTAGTTGTTATATGCCCTATTTAAAAAGTAGTGTTGCTAACATAGACATTAACCGTTTCAAATCACTTAAAAATTGGTTATTTTATGGAGGTGTAAATGGTTTTTATACTAATTGGAATAAATATTCAATTATTGAAAAAGAAATTTATAAAAATAATAAGTATTTTATAGGTCGAACCAACTGGGATAGAGCACAATTAAAAGCATTAAATCCAAATGCACATTATTTTCATGGCGAAGAATTGCTAAGAAATGCTTTTTATAAAACACAATGGGATTTACTAACCTGTAAAAGAGAAACTATTTTTTTTAGTTCTGCAGCCTATTCTGTAAAGGGATTGCATGTGCTTTTAAAGGCGGTTAACCTTTTAAAGACAAAATACCCTAATATTCTAGTAAATGTACCTTTGTCACAAATAAAAAACAAACTTACTTTAAGAGAACGATTTTTTGGTGAAGATTATACTATTTATTTAGGATACTTAATTAGGAAATTTAACTTAGAAAAGAACATCAATTTTTTCAAAAGATTGAATGCGCAAGCAATGGCAGAGCAATATAAATCTAACCATATCTTTGTTTTGGCATCCTTTATAGAAAACAGTCCAAATTCATTAGGGGAATCTATGCTAGTAGGATGTCCCACAATTACTTCTTTTGTTGGAGGTATTGGATCAATTGTTAAAGATGAAGAAAGTACTCTAATGTTTCCAAGTGGGGATAGTAATTTTTTAGCATATCAGATCGATAGAATGTTTTCTAACGATGAGTTAGCTCAGAAACTTTCTGTTAATGCCAAAAAAATAGCAGAAAAGAGGCATCACATAAAAGGAGCTTCTTCCCAATATCAAAACATTTATGAAAATATTGTATATAATAATCGCATTTAATTAAAATCTGTTTAAAAAAAACTAATAGGCACAACAACATGAAAGTAATACATATCCTTAATAGTTTAAAATTTTCTGGTGCCGAAATAATGTATGTAGATGCAGCACCTATTTTTCAAGCTAAAGGCTGTGAATTAACAGTGATGGCTACCGCTGATAAATTAGGAGAATACGCAACTTATTTTGAAAAAGCAGGTTATCAAGTATTGCACCTATCGATGCCTCCATTAAAAAACTATTTACGTCGTATCCATTATTACAAGACTATAATAAAGTTGTTAAGAAAAGAGCAGTACGACGTGGTTCATATTCATAGTTCTGCTGCGAGATGGGGTTTTGCTTTTTGTGCTTGGGTAGCAAATATAAAATCTATTTATACTTTTCATAATGTTTTTTCTAGTCGTTTTCTTAGCTATCCTTACCATTATTTACAACGATGGTCTGCTAAAAAAGTGTTTAAATGCCAATTTCAAACGATAAGCGATTCCGTTCATGACAATGAACTAAAACGTTACCATAATGAAACGATTAAAGTGTATAACTGGTATGGGAATGCCCGTTATTATCCTGCTTCTGAAGGGGAGAAAGTTACCGTTAGGAAAGAGTTAGGAATTGGAGAACAAACTTTAGTATTGATTTCAGTAGGTGGCTGTAGTCATGTAAAACGACATACTGATATTATAAAAGCTTTGCCTCTAATATTGAAATTAATTCCAGATTGTCTGTATTTACATTTGGGAAAAGGCTGTTCAGAAGAGGAAGAAAAGCAATTAGCAAATGATCTAGGAGTAGCTAATCATATACGATTTTGTGGAAACCAAGAAGCGGTACGAAAACACCTAATAGCATCAGATATTTATTTGATGCCTAGTCGTTTTGAAGGAATTCCTATTACAACGATTGAGGCTATGGCTTGTAAAATTCCAGCTATTTTATATGATGTACCGGGTTTATGTGATTTTAATAAGTCGGGGAAGAATAGTGTTTTAATTGCAGAAGATTACCATGTGCTAGCAGATTCTGTTATAGAATTATTCAGTAATAAAAAAGAGGCTACTAAAATAGCTAAAAAAGCTAAAAATTTTGTTGACTCTACCTTCAGTATAGAAGATAATGTGCATCGAATTTATGATTTATATAGATAAATTTTAATAAATTTAATTAATAATATTATAAGTAAGGTTATGAATGCAAAAGTTCTAACTAATGAAATTTGGACAGCTAATCCCGCTACATAAATTAAAATGCTAAGTCGTTCTATTATATTTAAATATTTACCTTGGGGAATATTTCTGATTACACTCAATTCACATGGGGAATCATTAAAATTAGGAAACACTACTTTTTGGTGGATAATTCAGTTTTTTGTACTCCTTTTGTTTTTGATTATAATGTCAAAATACACTTCAAAAAGGCATATCAGACAACTTTTTATCATGAATATATATCTTATTTATGTTTTCATTTCATTTGTTAGAGGGACATTCATTGTGGATGGGTATTGGGATTGGAAAAACTTAATAAGCAATACAATGTGTCTTCTGATTCCCCTGGTGGCCTTTGCTTCGGACAGTAAGTTATTATTCAAACATATTATAAAAAATTATATTTATTATACTGCTCCAATTTTTTTATTTATTCAATTTTTTATAAGAAAAGATGAATTTGGATTTTATTTGGCTCCTTTTTCATTTGTATTATTATTCTTTCCAATTCTTTCAAAGAAGTGGAAACTAATCTGTTTATTAATTACATTGTATGTTATTTTTGCTGATGTTGGAGCAAGAAGTAATTTGATAAAATTTATTGTCCCCTTATTATTTGTTTTGATTTATTATTTAAGAAAGATTGTCACTGTTAAACTTTTCGAATATATCCGATTATTGTTAATTGCTCTTCCCTTTATTTTTTTTAGTCTTGGGATAATGGGTGTCTTCAATATATTTAAGCCCAAAGGAAAGGATTACACTGAAGTAATAAAAAAAATAGATGATAATGGTAAAATAGTGAATGAAAATCTAGCTGCAGATACAAGGACTTTCATATATGTAGAGGTCTTAGCGACTGCCCATAAATACAATACATGGGTTTTTGGCAGAAGCCCAGCCAGAGGTAATATTTCAGTTACTTTTGGACAGTCAGATATGAATAAGCGAAATGAAAGGAATGCTAATGAAGTTTCTATTGTCAATTATTTTACTTGGTTAGGTATTGTTGGCGTTTTATTGATTTTTAGTCTGTTCTATCAGGCAACTTATCTTGCTGTAAATCATTCAAATAATATTTTTAGTAAGATTATTGGATTGTTTATTGCTTTTAGATGGGCCTATGGCTGGGTGGAAGATATTAATAATTTTTACATTCAGTATTTATTTCTTTGGCTTTTTATTGGTTTATGCTATTCTAAATCATTTAGAGAAATGACCGATAAACAAATGAAACATTGGGTTCGAGGAATTTTTGAAATAAATAAAATTCCAAGAATAAAAAAGCTTAAGAAAGCTATCTTTAATCAATTATAATCAAAAGAAAACAATGAATCCCACAATTGCAGTACTCTTAACCTGTCACAACCGAAAAGACAAAACATTGCAATGTTTAACAAATTTATTTGTTCAACAAGGTTTAAATGTCGATTTTAAATTTGAAGTTTTTTTAGTAGATGATGCTTCCACAGATGGAACTTCAGAAGCTGTTAAAAGTCAATTTCACTCTGTCAAAATCATAAAAGGAGACGGTAATTTATTTTGGAACCGTGGAATGCGACTAGCTTGGGAAACGGCGGCTGCATCAAAGAATTTTGACTATTACTTGTGGCTTAATGATGATACATTTTTATTAACGGATGCGTTAATTACTATGTTAAGTGGAGCAAATATCAATACAATTGTTTGTGGTAGTACTTATGGATTGAGTAATAAGAAAGCTACATATGGGGGATATGTACAACAGAAACTGATAGAGCCTAATACTTTTTTACAACAATGCGATTATTTTAATGGTAATTGTGTCTTAATATGTAGAGATGTTTTTGAGAAAATAGGCCTTTTGGATTCTTTTTTTCATCATGCAGTTGGTGATTTTGATTATAGTTTACGTGCAAAAAAGGCAGGTGTGCAGTTTTATGTTGCTTCTAAATATATAGGAACTTGCGAAAATCATGTTTCACTTCCAAAATGGAGAGATCCTAAAGTAAATCTTAGCGCAAGATTAAATAATTTGTATTCAGCAACTAGTGGTTGTTATCCTTTTGAGTTTTTTATATATGACAGAAGGCATAATGGTGTTTTACTAGCAGTTAGGAGGTTTATAACTTTACATTTGCGTGCTTTATTTCCTTATTTATGGTTTAAAAATTTAAACACATGAAATTGATTAGATTGGTATTTAGGTGTTTTTATCCAAAGTTAAAATATTTGATTTTATTTGTTCCTTATAGAATTAGAGGAAATAATATTTCTTTTACTGCTATTATATCAAAGGGTACATTAATGAATTATTGTAATGTAGATCATTATACATATATAGGTCATTATTGTTCTCTTAATTCTTGTAAAATTGGAAAATACTCTTCGATTGCTCCTTATGTAATGATTGGGGGTGCTGAACATTCTTATTGGTGGTATTCTACATCACATCACATTAGTAAAGAAAATATTGGAGGTAAATTGACTGTTGTTGGGAATGATGTTTGGATTGGAACACATGCTGTAATTAGGCAGGGTATAACTATTGGCAATGGTGCCGTAATAGGAGCTGGATCTGTAGTTTTATCTGATGTTGAACCATATTCTGTAGTTGTAGGAAGCCCCGCTAAGAAAATAAAAATGCGTTTTGATAGTAAAACGGAAAGGGCAATCGAAGGTTCATATTATTGGAATTATTCGCCTAATAAAGCATTTAAAATTTTAACAAATTTATTTAAATAATAATTTATCCTTTTCAAATAAGATCAATTTGGTGATTTTTATTTTCGAGGTAATGATTAAATATAAAAATATATAAATGAGCAACGGATTGTCAAAAGTAACGCATAAAATGGTAAAAAAGCTATTTTATAAAACCGTTCTGGAAGGGGAAATTTGTACAACTATTATTAAAAGCGAATTAGATAGCGACCAGCCTTCTATGATTGCCCGTTTTGGATCTACAGAGATAAAAGCCATATTGTATCCTCAGTTTCCATTCTTTATACGACCTTTTGTGAGAAAGAGGATATTTGGAAATATGTTTACCCTGTCCGGTTTTTTTCCAAGCAATGAACAAAGCATTCTAAAATTTTCCAAGATGATGCTGGAAGACATGAAATTGTTAGATGTTTTGGGCTGTTGGCGTATTGAGGAACGTTTTTTACAAAAGTATTTTCCATTGGCAAAGCGAATAAAACTTAGCACATTAGAACCGTATTTGCAAAAAGACCCTTGGTCGGAAGTATTAAAAGACAAAAAGGTTTTAGTTATTCATCCTTTTAATACCACTATAGAAAATCAATATTTCAAGAAACGGGAACAATTGTTTTCGGATAAGCGGGTACTACCACAATTCAAATCATTCGAAACAATAAGAGCGGTGCAGACTATTGCTGGAACCGATTCGACTTTTTCTGACTGGTTTGAAGCACTGGATTCGATGAAAGCTCAAATGGATAAAAAAGATTTTGATATCGCTATTATTGGTTGTGGTGCTTATGGCTTTTCTTTGGCAGCACATGCCAAACGAATGGGGAAAAAAGCCATCCATTTGGGCGGTCCTACCCAAATGCTATTTGGAATAAAAGGAAAAAGGTGGATCGAAAATGAAAATTTCAAGGATATCATCAATGACTGTTTTGTTTTTCCAGGGGATACCGATAAAATTGCAAATGCTTCAAAAGTGGAAGACGGTTGTTATTGGTAATTTAAGACTATCAAAGCCAACTTTTTTACCACTATAAATAAAAATTAATTCTTATAACCAGAATGACCGAATTAGCCCCAATAGTTTTATTTACCTACAAGAGATTAGATACACTGCAGCAAACTGTCCATGCTTTAGCCAATAATTCTTTAGCCGATAAAAGTGATTTGATTATTTATTCGGATGGCGCCAAGAAACTAGAGGACGAACCCATTATTCAAGAAATTCGAAATTATTTGAAAACGGTAACCGGGTTTAAATCGGTTACAATTCATGAATCTCCAATCAACAAAGGCCTTGCGACTTCGATTATTAACGGAGTAAGTGAAGTGATGGCAATGTATAAGAAAGCTATTGTATTAGAGGATGATTTGATTACTAGCACCAATTTTTTGGAATATATGAATCAAGCTTTAAATTATTATCAGGATAATCCACGAATACTTTCTGTGTCGGGTTACAGTCCCATCATTAAGGGTTTAAATCCTAATGAAATCTATTATACCCAAAGAGCGTCTAGCTGGGGATGGGCTTGTTGGGAAGATCGCTGGCAGAAAATAGATTGGCAAGCACAAAGTTATGAATCATTTGTAAAGGATAGTCAGGCTAAATCGAGATTCAATCAAATGGGGTCTGACATGTGTTTAATGATGAAGAGGCAAATGCAAGGAAAAATTAATTCTTGGGCAATACGTTTTTGTTTTCATCAATTTCAAAACGATTTGTATTCTGTGCATCCGAGCATTTCGAAGATACAAAATATAGGATTTTCAGAAAAAAATGCTACTAATACTGTTCAAAAATACAACCGTTTTCAATCGGAATTTGATAAATCGAATTCATTAGCGTTTAATTTTAATACAGTAATTCAATTGGATAAACGTCTAATACAACAGTTTGTTAGAGATAACTCCATAAAAATGCGAATACTAAATAAGGTATTGAATTATATACAATGAAACCAAAATTATTATTTGTTTTACATCTTGCACCTCCCGTGCATGGTGCTGCTGTGGCCGGTGGGTTTATTAGAGAGAGTAAAGTCATAAATGAACCTTATGATATTACTTATATTAATCTGTCCACTGCTAGTAGTGTGGCAGATATCGGTAAAACAGGATTCAAGAAGTTTATTGTTATCCTTAAATTATGGTATAAAGTATTCTTAGCCTTGAACATTCAAAAGTATCAGTTGTGTTACTTAACAATTAATGCTAAAGGTCCAGCTTGGATCAAAGAATTAGGAATTGTTGCTCTAGTAAAAGTGTTTCAAATACCTCTTATATACCATTATCATAATAAAGGAGTTGCAGAAAATGCCACTTCTTTATTTAAGAAAAAATTATATAGCTTCCAGTTTAAAAATGCAAAAAGTATCTTGTTATCACCTTTATTATACCGCGATATTGCTGATTTTGCAATAGGAACGGAAGTTTACTATTGTCCGAATGGTATTCCTACTATAACTCTAAACCAAACCGAAAATTTAATAAAAAATGAGTCTAAGATTGCAACTATTTTGTTTTTATCAAATTTAATTGAATCCAAAGGCGTTTTTATTTTGTTACAGGCTTGTGTATTATTAAAGAATAAAAATATACCATTTCAATGTGTCTTTATTGGCGGAGAGGGTGACATTACAACCAAACAATTTCAAAAAAAAGTACAACAATCAAATTTACAAAATGAAGTGGAGTACCAAGGCAGAAAATATGGTCTTGAAAAAGAGGCCGCTTTTGCTAATGCCGATATTTTTGCTTTTCCTACTTATTATCATAACGAAACTTTTGGCTTAGTAAATTTGGAAGCCATGCAATATGCATTACCAGTAATTTCTACTTTTGAAGGTGCTATTCCTGAGGTAATTATAGACGGTGTTAATGGTTTTTTAGTTCCTCAACAAAATGCTGAAGCTTTGGCAAGTAAATTGGAAATATTAATTGGAAATCCAGTACTCAGAAATGAAATGGGACTCGCTGGTAAAAAGATGTATGAAGAAAAATTCACATTAGAACATTTTGAAAAAAGGATGTTAGAGATACTACAAGCTGTACTAGAATAAATTTATGTTTTTTATTGTTAAATACTATATAATACCATTGAGTTATTTCTAAATGGAATTATTGTTTCCGAAATTAATTGTCCAAAGTTCATATTTTTTTGAACTTTAGGTGATTATATGTTAGCTTTTATTTCCAATTTTTTTTTAGTACTGCTCATTACCTCTATAAAAAATATTTTTATGTTGTTTGTATGCACTATATATACAATATAGTTTCAGCAACGTGACTCAATATTATTAGAAAAAGCCAAAGGCAAATCTTAATAATTACAATCTAAAGCCCATGGATTGTGTTGTTTCTATAATTTTTTTCCATTTCTATAATAATAAAATTATGCAAAAACCTACAACTACAGTTCCTTTAATGGATTATTCCGTTTACAGTGGTGATCTATTTAATCTTAATTTTTCCAAAAAAAAATTGATTACAACTATCAATCAATATTCATATTGTATTGGGGAGAAAGATCCTGAATTCAAAAATGCTTTACTTCAATCTGATGTTTTATTGCCAGACGGTATGGCTATTGTAAGTGCAATCCAGCACCAAAAAGGTAAAAAAATAAAAAAAATATCCGGTGCCGATATTCATTTGCATTTGTTGAATCATCTTAATGAAAAATATGGAAGTTGTTTTTATATGGGTTCTTCGGAGAGTACCTTATTAAAAATTAAAGAGCGGTTAGCTACAGAGTTTCCTAATATTTCAGTAGGTACATATTCCCCTCCTTTTAAGACCTTTTTTACAAATAACGAAAATAAGATAATAGTTGATGCCATAAATGACTTTTCACCTGATGTTGTATTTGTTGGTATGACTGCTCCTAAGCAAGAAAAATGGGCTTTTGAACATAAAACTCAATTAAATGCCAAAACTATTTGTGCCATTGGAGCGGTGTTTGATTTCTATGCCAGAACTGTGAAAAGACCTTCTTCATTTTGGATTAACTTAAAATTAGAATGGTTTATCCGATTGGTTAAGGAACCTAAGAGAATGTGGAAGCGTTATTTGTACTATGGACCTGTTTTTATAGGGTACATACTTCAAAATAAGAAAAAAAGTTACTTTGAGATAGATCAAATGGGAGCCAGAAAGTAAATGACTGTTTTAATTTAAGAACACTATTTTAAAAATTAAAGTCTATTTATTTTAATGCAATCACGATGGCTTTCATGTTTAAAAAAAATAATGTTTGCAAAATTAAATAAATATTTCTGGCAATGAAGTACTACTGTATTTGTTTTTTTGCTTTGTTTAGCGGGTCTCTTTTATTATTCCTGGTTGCCAGATTCTTCCTTAGAAAAAGAAACATATTTGCCTTTATGGCTCCGAAGTTGGTGTAATAGGTATTTTAATTAGCGTTCAGCAATTCCATTTTTGGTATTGGGGTTTTTATACCAATAATATTTATAAAATAGTCCAAAAGTAACCAGCATAATGCCGATATAGTATGAAAAAGTTCAAATTTTATTGGACTAAATTGAATAGATAACCGGTATTAATAGAAGCATGGGTTTCTATTCTCACTCAATACTATGTTGTTCGAAAAAGTTTGCCTTTTAGAATTTGTACTGTTTTTATTGCTGCAGTTATCATTTGTCTGGCAGAGGGCGGACAATTTTTTGTTTTGAAATGTCATACTGATTTAATATATGTATTCTTTGGAATTTTCGGCAGTATCTGTGGAAGTTTTATTTATCACATATTTCAAATAATCAATTTAAAATTATTTAATAAAAATGCGAAATAGATATAAATTTACCTTCATCCTTTGGTGTTTCCTGACAGATTTAATGGCCTTGGTTTTTGGAGTCCTTTTATTTTTAAGGATTAGCACTGAAATGGCTATTGAATGGAATGATTTACTTCTTAGTAAAATGGTTCCGATCACGATTTTCAGTTGGTTGTTTTCAGTTAGCTATTTCCGTTTGTACCGCATGGACACTCTTTTTAGCTTGGATGCTTTTTATCGTAACAGTTGGCGTTCTTTATTGACCCAAAGAATCCTCTGGCAAATTTCTATTTTTATTTTTCAGGGTAGTCTGCGAGATTCTTTTGGGAGTCGTGCACATTTGTTTCAATTGAGTTTTTTGCTGGTATACATTTTGTTATCCCGAATTTTGTTTACACTCATTTTAACAAAAATTAAAAAATGGGCTGCTAAGCCATATACTGTTGCTATTTGGGGATTTAATAAAACGAGCATCGAATTGGCATCTAAATTGGAAGCGAACTCCTGTTTTATTCATTTTGTGGGTATTATCAATGAAGATTCATATGAGGATTTTAACAGTAGGGAAGCTTTTAATTTTGCGCTCAATACCGCTATTCATAAGGCATCAATAAGTAGTATTAATGAATTGTATATAGTGGCCAAGCCCGATTTTATTGTTGATTTGAATTATTTTTTTGAGCTTGGGGATCAGTATTGCATGCGTTTGAAATTTGTACCTGATTTTTCGATGATTTCGAAAGTTCATTTTAGTACGGGTAATTTAGATAATTTCCATGTCATCAAACCCCGACATGAGCCACTACAAAATGCTTATAATCGATTGGCTAAAAGAATATTTGATCTTATTTTTAGTCTAGTAGTTATTGTTTTCATTCTGTCCTGGTTGTATCCTATTTTGGCCTACCTCATTAAAAAACAAAGTCCAGGACCTGTATTTTTCAAGCAATTGCGTACCGGAAAAAAAAATGAAGCTTTTTGGTGTTATAAATTCCGAAGTATGAAAACGACTGGATTTGACGCGAGTCAACAAGCACAAAAAGGCGATGAACGTGTTACTCCAATTGGGCAATTTATCCGTCGTACGAGTTTGGACGAAATGCCACAATTTTTTAATGTTTTGTTGGGCAGTATGAGTGTTGTGGGCCCTCGACCTCACATGCTTCAGCATACCAAGGACTATAACGATCAGATTAATAATTTCATGGTTCGCCATTTTATTAAACCAGGAATCACAGGACTTGCTCAGGTAAGCGGCCTAAGAGGAGAAACTAAAAAAGTATCGGATATGAAACGCCGAGTAAATGCTGACATTGAATATTTACAGCATTGGAGCCTGATTAAAGATGTTAAAATTTGTTTTTTAACGGTTATTGTTACCCTAAAAGGGGATGAAAAAGCTTTTTAAACTAAAAAATAAATAAATTATGAATATTACCTATTACTTAGCGGGTTTACTATCGGGCATTTGTGTTGCCTCCTTTTTTATTGGTAAAGAACTATACAAGTTTTACATCAAAAATAAAATTCAAAAAAAACAATTGGACCGGATGGCAAAATTGAATGATAAAATTAAGAAATCATTTTATTTAGAATCAAATGAAATGTCTAGTTATTTGTAAATCATTGACTATGCTAATTTGTGCGTCATTTCCGCAAGTTGATTACCATTTTATTTTAATTTATAAGATGTAATGTACTAGATTATATCTTTCTATTTAATTCTTATTTTACTATGAATATATTGCGTTATTTTACTTTTGTTTTAATCTTATTTATGGCTTCTTGTGCCTCCAAAAAGGATATTTTATATTTTCAAGATGCTAGCAGTTATCCTTCTGTTTTGGTTTCTCCAGCAATAGTTTTGATTCAATCTAATGACATATTGCATATTCAAATAGGCGCTTTAGTGCCAGAAACTGCATTGCCTTACAATTTTCAGACGGCTACTTCCTCGGTATCAACCCCCAATCTCGAAACTTTAAAAATAGAGGGGTATTTAGTTTCTTCTCAAGGAACTATTATACTTCCTGTATTGGGAACCTTACTTGTTGCCGGTCAGACTGTTTATGAATTAGAAGATTCAATTCGAATACTGCTCGAAAAAGGGGGACATCTGATTCATCCCGCCGTTTCAATACGCATTTTAAATGCGAAATTTACTGTTTTGGGGGAAGTAAAGTTACCAGGTACCTACTCTTTTATGGAATCTTCTCTTTCGGTGCCACAAGCTTTAGGCTATGCGGGGGATTTGACTATTGCTGGGAAACGAAACAATATTCTACTTATTCGAAATTCGGCTGGAGTACAGACAATATCCCACATCGACATGACTACAGCCAACTGGATGAATAATCCCGATTATCAAATTCGTCAGAATGATTTACTCGTAGTGAATCCAAACAATGCTAAGGTAAAAACAGCTGGTTATGTGGGTAATACTGGTACTTTACTTACTATTGCATCATTACTATTGAGTTCCATTATTTTATTAACCCGATAATAACCTTATGAATACAGAAAGAAACGATTATTTCGACTTTATTGAAGACGAAAATCCAGTACAGATCAAACAAGTCATAGGTCAATATTTGCGTTATTGGCCTTGGTTTATAGGTACGATTGTGCTTTGCCTATTTATAGCCTCTCTTTATTTGCGTTATGCCGATGTTATCTATAAAACAGAAGCGAAGGTAAAAATACTGAGCGATAAAGAAAACGCTAATTTTAGTCTGGATGTTAGTAAGTTATTTAATAAATCTAGCATTAATTTAGAAAATGAAATAGCCTTATTTAAGTCAGTTCACTTGTCAGAAAGTGTTGTTCAGAATTTGGAATTGAATGTTGCATACATTTATAATTCTACAGTTACTTCAAAAAACACCTTTAATCCGCCTTTCGTTTTAACTTATCTTAATTCTACCAAAACGCCATTACAATCTCAAGTACAATATAGTATTACTATATCTAAAACAGGATATACTATTGTAAATGTGGTCACTGGCAAAACTAATCTTACTAAGGGTTACATAGTAGATCTAGGGATGTCTCCTTTTCCAATTAAAATTCGACCATCCAAACCGAATATAATGACTTCTAATATTGATAAAAATTTTAGTGTTATTATCAGTCCAATTCGTAAAATTGCGAAGCAATTGAGTAATTCAATTTCAATTGTTCCTGATGCGGATGAGAGTGATATATTGAGCCTTTCGATACAAGGAACAGATGGTTCTCATTCAGAAAAAATTCTTAATAATTTAATTTCTGTTTTTGAAAATGATGGTATTACGGACAAACAAGAAATTTCACAAAGAACTATTCGTTTTGTAGAGGATCGATTTGTTTATTTACGAAGAGAACTAGATTCGATAGAAATATCGAAAAAAGAGTATAAAAAAAGGAACAATTTGAGTTTTATTAATGAAGATGCAGGCTCCAGTCTTCTAGAAAAAAATGAAAAAGATAAAGCATCTTATGAAATAGAATCACAATTACTATTAGTAAAACTTCTGAAAAATAATGTAAGTTCTCAAAAAGTATTTGAACTTCTACCTGCCGATATAGGCATTCAAAATAGTGCCGTCAATGGATTAGTCTCAGAATACAATAGCTCTGTCTTTACTTATCAGAAATTACTAACAAGTGCTGGAGCAAACAATCCTTCTATTCAAAATTTAGTTAGTGGTTTAATCAAGCAAAAGGCTAATATTCTCAATTCAGTCGATGGATATACAAGACAATTAAAAACAACACTTAATAAAAGCGAATCGGCTCAACGAAATGCTGAAGGATCATTCTCTTCTCTACCTGAAAAGGAAAAAGTATTGCGTAGCATTGAACGCCAACAAAATTTGAAGGAAAGCTTGTATTTATTGTTGCTTCAAAAAAAGGAAGAAGCGTCTATTAATGTGGCTGTAACAGTGCCTAATACGAAAATTATAGATTATGCTATTACCAATAATGCACCAGTATCACCACAAAGAACAAAAATTTATCTAGTAGCTTTTTTATTGGGTTTGGTTTTTCCACTTGGAATACTATTCCTTGTATTTAAATTGGACAATAAAATACACAACGCTACCGATGTAGAAAATCAAACTCGTTTAATACCTATTTTAGCTGAGTTGCCTTCTTTATCAGACACTAAGGACTCAATCTCTCAAAGTTTAGAAGCGTTTAGAACTTTGGCCTACAATACTAATTTTATTACGCCAGTTCTTGAAAATAAAGAGGGTAGCATTCTTTTTGTTGCCTCTTCTATAAAAGGGGAGGGAAAAACATTTGTTTCCTATAATTTAGCCAAAGCGTATTCTCAACTAGAAAAGAAAGTTATTATTGTCGGAGCTGATTTTAGGAATCCGCAATTGCATAAGTATTTAGATCAGAGTAGAAAAGGGTATAAAGGTTTATCTAATTATTTGCATGATCCTGCCTTAGAATGGCAAGATTTAATTTGTAAAACGGTTGATGATAAATACCCATTCGATATTTTATTATCAGGAGACATCCCACCCAATCCCACCCTATTACTATCTAATCAACGATTTGCTTCTTTTGTTGATGAATTGAAAAAACGATATGATATTATTGTTTTTGATACGGCTCCTACTTTACTGGTCACGGATTCACTTATTATTTCAAAATATGCAACTACTACATTATATGTTCTTCGTTCAGGTGTTACCGAAAAAAAACTGGTTTCTTATTCCAGTAAATTAGGTTTTGACAAAAAAATCAATAATATGGGTTTTGTCATTAATGATATTGATTTTAATTCTGCATATGGGTACGGGTACGGGTATAACTACGGTTATAGGTATGGATATGGTAAAGAAATAGAAAAGATGGTATGGTATAAGCGCTGGATTTAATACCTATATAACCCTTTGGGCGTAATTCAATTTTATGTTTTTTAAAAGCATAAAAACATAGTTATTGTTGATTTTAATTAGACGTTTCACGTAGTTTTAGAATAGATAATCTGTGAGAAGACCAAGAATTGGTCCATCTCAATCTTTTATTCATGTTTCTATGTATTTCAATTTTTTATTTCTAAAAATAAGAATTTCAGTCAACTGGTTACCTATTTAAATTAAATGTATTATGATTTTCAATACATTAGGGTACGGAAAGTACTTTTGATGGCCCAAAAGGTACTAAGCACAGTGCTGAGGAAAGACTTTTGAGAACAAAGAACAAACTAAATGACTTCGATGAATTTAAGCACGCATTATAACAAAATTTATGAAGAAGCTATACCGAAAATCCGAGAAGACAAGTATCAATTAGACGACCAAATTGATTCTTTATCGGATAATAGATTTGGCATAACTTTATTAATTCGACCTACTATTGAGATTAAAAATATTATTCAACAATTTTTAGAAGTAATAAGAGCAATTGATCCCGAGCAATATTATTATCCTAATTCTGATCTTCATATCACTGTAATGTCAATTGTTTCCTGTTATACAGGTTTTGATTTGTCTAATATTTCGGTTTCAGAATATGTTCATTGTATAGAAAAAAGCCTCGTCGGAATCAATACCATAGAAATTAATTTCAAGGGAATAACAGTTTCGCCATCGGCAATAATGATTCAGGGATTTGTCAATACTAGTTCGCTGGACGATTCAAGAAATAATTTGAGAGATAATTTCAAAAATTCAGGATTGGAAGAAAGTATTGACAAACGCTATTCGATTTCAACAGCGCATTCGACCGTGGTAAGATTTCGAAAAGAAATTAGAAACAAAGAGCTATTAATTGAAACTCTAGGAAAATATCGCGATTTTGATTTCGGAAAATTTACTGTTGAAAAATTTGATTTAGTTTATAACGATTGGTATCAAAGAGAAAAATTTGTTCAACAATTACACCAGTTCAAATTGAAAAATTAGATTTTCCACGACTACGATAAAACAGCACTAAAATGGCGGCATATATGTGCTTTTAAAAATAAATTTTACGCTTTCATAAGCAAACTCAAACCTAAAAAAACATTATGCACAGCACATTTCAACACGCAGGTTATTTCAAAAACAGAAAAATAAAATGGACATAAAAAACACGTTGGATGCTGTAAACGAGTGGCTGACACCTTCTTTTGATGCAGCAACACAAGAAGCTGTGCAAACAATGAATGCTTCCTGTCCACAAGAATTGGAAGAGAGTTTTTATAAAAATCTCGAATTTGGTACTGGAGGAATGCGAGGTATTATGGGGGTTGGAAATAATCGTATCAATAAATATACTTTAGGTAAAAGCACACAGGGTCTTTCAAATTATTTACACCAATGTTTTCCAGATATTCCAATAAAAGCAGTAATTGCGTATGATTGTCGTCATAACAGCAACAGTTTAGCAAAAGTTGTTGCTGATGTTTTTTCTGCTAATGGAATTCAAGTGTATCTCTTTTCAGGTTTGAGGTCTACACCAGAGCTTTCTTTTACAGTGAAGCAGTTAAATTGTCAGTGTGGAATTGTACTTACAGCTTCACACAATCCTCCAGAGTACAATGGTTATAAGGTATATTGGGAAGATGGAGGTCAAATCGTTCCTCCTGAGGATTTCAATATTATTAATGAAATTAAAAAATTGGATTACAATCAAATTAAATTTGATGCCAATGAAGCTTTGATAGAATATATCAATTCTGAAATAGACGAGGCATTTATAGCCTCATCAATTACAAATGCCAGTTTTGACACTTCGACTGAAGCAAAAGAAAATCTAAATATTGTTTTCACCTCCTTACATGGAACTTCCATAACAGTGATTCCAGATACTTTATCGCAAGCTGGGTACCACAATGTAAATATTGTTCCGGAGCAAGCAGTTCCCAATGGTGATTTTCCAACCGTGAAATCACCCAATCCAGAAGAGCCAGAAGCATTAGCTATGGCATTGGCATTAGCAGATAAAACCAATGCAGATATTGTTATAGGTACTGACCCTGATTGTGACCGATTGGGTATTGCTGTTCGAAACAACGAAGGTGAAATGACTTTATTGAACGGGAATCAAAGCATGATTTTGATGACCGCCTTTTTATTAGACCAATGGAAGAAAGCAGGTAAAATTAATGGCAGGCAATTCGTTGGATCTACTATTGTTTCAACTCCCATGATTGAAAGATTGGCTACAGCCTATGGAGTGGAATGTAAACTGGGGCTAACTGGTTTTAAATGGATTGCCAAAATGATCAAAGATTTTCCAGAACTGGAATTTATTGGAGGTGGGGAAGAGAGTTTTGGCTATATGGTGGGTGATGCTGTTCGCGATAAAGATGCTGTTGCTGCCACTTTACTGATTTGTGAAGTTGCTGCCCAAGCTAAAGCTAAAGGAAGCTCTGTGTATAAAGAGTTGTTAAATCTATATGTCACATATGGGTTTTATAAAGAACATTTGATTTCCATAACCAAAAAAGGAATGGAAGGTTTAGCTGAAATTAATCAGATGATGGTTTCCTTACGGGAGAATCCTTTACATGAAATTAACGGCCAAAAAGTAATTCGTATTGAGGATTATAAATCTTCGTTAACTATAAACTTAATAACTGGAGAAAAAGAAAGCATGGATTTTCCTAAAGCCGATGTTTTGATTTATTTTACTGAAGACGGTTCTAAAATTTGTGCTCGGCCGAGCGGAACAGAACCCAAAATTAAATTTTATATTAGTGTACATTCCACCTTAGATTGCATTGAAAATTATACCAAAGTAGCTTCTATTTTAAAAGTAAAAATTAATTCGATTCTTCCTCAATTCGAATTACAGCACTATAATATCTAAAAAAAAAGCTCGAAGAAGGTTTTAATTAGTAACTGCCTTAGTTTTTTAACCCTACTTATTTAATACACCAGTCTTTTTTATTAACTTAAATTATAAATTATGAAGTCTTTTTTTTTACCATTAATATTATTTGTATTTTCGCTTAAAAACCTACATGCTCAGGATATTGAAACAACTATTAAAGAGCAATCTAGTACGGTAAGACCAAAAGAGTCTTTAAATTATTTCGTTGAATTTGGATTAAACGTTATCGATAATGGAAGAACTAAATCTCCTTTTGATTCTGAAAGATTAGAGTTTAAGAATCCTTTTTTTATTAGTTTGGAACATAAAAGTAAATCAAATTTCTCAATTGCATTGAGATTTTCCTCAAATGAAATAAGGGTTAAATCTGAAGATAGGTCTTATTTTGGTCTTGATCTTTCTGGACGCTATTATTTTGATGATTACATTTTTAAAAATAAAGATATTGACACTTATGTTGGTCTAGGATTAGGACGTTTTTATTTGCAAAATGGGGGCAATAACACCTTTAATGTAAGTTTTGGTGGTCGTTATTGGTTTTCTAAAAGTTTTGCTGTTTCTTTTCAATCAAATGGTAAATTGGCCTTAGATCCGATTAATCCGGATGTACAAAACTATTACCAATATAATTTTGGAATTGTTTGGCGAACTAACTTTAAAAAAGTAACTCCTTCGCATAAATCGGTTAATTCTGAACTTAAATTATTAGAAGATCAAAAAAAGATGGGCCAAATTGCTGAAAAAGTGGCAGATAAAATCATCGAAAAAATGGCTAAAAATGAGGCTAAAAAAGACAAATTAGCTCAGGCAATTGTTAGCTCTTCTAATAATAAAACAGAACTTGACCCAAATACTTCAGCTAGAATATTGGCCTCAAGATCCGATTATGGTGGTAATTGGTATATTTCAGTAAGTAAAAAAAATGGTTCTAAAATTTTTAACAATGTTTTACATTCAACAAATTTTCCTTCTCTGGATGATAATACAATGTGGATAAGTGATGATAAAAAAGGAACATGGTTAAAGTGTAAAATTGATTTAAACCTATTCGACGGTACTTTTAGTGCTACTTCTGAACCTAATGTTTTTGATAAAGGTACTGTTACAATAACAGAGGGGAAAATTGAAAAAGGAGCGGCTTTGTCGAAAACGGGACATATTGTGGATAAAATTTCGTTTAAAGCTCAATTCAGCTATGACCCAAATAATGTTTTGATATTTGAAGGGCATAAAAGTACTGGACAAGAAGTAGATGAATATTAGTTTAAAGTGCCTTCATTGTAAAATTGTTTTAAATGTTCGTGGAACATGTTTTTGGAGTTAAATAGATTAAAATTTCTCGATATATTACGTGATTAAAGCATAGTGTATCGAGAACTATTTTTAATATTAATTTTCAAGTTAGCAATACTATTTGGTACATATTAAGTGTAAAAAAGAGAAGCTCTATTTAATGTTGTAATGAAAGGAAGCTAATTCGGAATCAATGTTAAAAAAATAAAATTTATTTTACAAACACTAACAGTTATTAATTTTTAGGATTAGGAAAAAAATGAATTTTTTTGTAATAAATCACCAATTTTATTTTTTTTGGAAAATGGAATTGGTTTTTTTATTAACAAATCAATATGTTTTTCATTATGAACATCCGTACCAGAAAAATCATACATATCATTTTCCAATAATTTTTCTGCCATTTTTTGAATTTCTGTACCGTAATATCCTGTCAACGATAATAGATTAAGTTGAAAGTATACATCAAATGCTTTTAATTTAATTAACTTTTGAAAATCATGATGAAAATATAAGTAGCGTTCCGGATGGGCAATAATAATTTTATAGTCTTTGATTTTTAATTGAAATAACAATTCGTATAAATCTATCGGATTATTGAAAAGATGAAGTTCAACTAATACAAAGGAGTCTTTTATACATAGAAGTTTTTCTTTTTTTATGCGTTCCATTAAAGAGGAGTCTAACATATATTCGCTAGCATATCCTTTCAAAAAACAGCCATTTAAGGACGTTTCTTTTACGTAATCATATGCGCTTTCTATGCTAGAAGTACTATTGTTCCAACGACTCGTGTATGTATGTGGTGTAGCAATAGCTCCAGCAATATTTATTTCTTTCATTCTAGCTATAAGGGTAGAGGTTTCTGCTACTGATTTAGCCCCATCATCAATACCGGGCAATAAATGATTGTGGATGTCGATGTAGTTATTTGGAATTAAGTCTTGTAAGTAGTATTTTGATTTGAAAATAGAAAACATAATATGGTGTTCAAATGTGGTTTATTTGATATCAAATATATTTCAATTTTATAGAAAAGTGCTTTGTTCTGTACTATAATATCTCCTTTAAAGTGATAATATCACCTTTTTAAGGATGTTTTTTTTGTTTATAAGTGATTTGGGATTTCAAGTGATTAAAAGCTAATCTCTAAAAACAGCTTCCTTTTCTCTGAAAGCGACTGCTTGGTCAATTTCAGAAAGTTATAACCATCTGATTTTTTTAAGTTTATTGTTTACCCTTATTTCAGTATTCTGAGGGTCTTTTTAAAACTAGTTTAAAGGAGTTGTTTTAATATAATTTAAGCTTAAGATTATCAAACCACACGAACGGATTCATAGGGTAGCGTGGGGGATTTATTTCCGGATTAGATTTTATTTTAATTGATTTCGCTGCAAATTGAAGTGTAGCTGCGGAAATTATCCAAAGCGAAACAAACTCTTCCTCTCACAATACTGGGATGGATTTTGACTTGATTGGCAAATGCAATGATTGATTGATCATTATTGTTGTAAGCCAAATTCCTTTTGAATTTGTTCCAATCTTCGTCTTTAATCAGTTTATCTAGGGCAAAATGATTGGCTTGTTTTTCTTCAGTCGAGTTTTTGTACTCTTCCTCTTCATTTTTAATTTCTAGATCAATAAACTCAGCGATTTCATTATTTACCAGATGCTTGTATATGTGTCCCAATTCGTGAAACAAAGTAAATGCAAAATTATCCAATCGATGGTGCCTCAGAGTCATTCCAATTGCAGGATTTCCATTACTCCAAAATGATACTCCATCTACTGGTGTTTTTTCTCCTTTTACCTGATATACCAACTTAATACCATTTTCGTGCAATTTCTTTTGAACCTTATTTAATGTGTCCGTATTTTTTAGCAAAATAGCTCTTAAGTCTGCTATAAGTTGTTCTTGGTTTTCGTGATTGAAAGGAGGGACGCTTAGTCCTGCAGCATTGTATTGCACCAGTTTCACCCAGCCCATAATATTGACCACATCCGATTTGAGTTTGGTTGATTTTTTGAAGCGGTGGTAATGGTTTTGGACGCTCATTGCAGCCAGTTGGTCTAAATTTTCCACTCTGTATATTTCTCTAATTTTCTGAATATCCCGTAGCGGATTTCCTGAAATAACTTTTTCTTTTCTATAGAAAGAAATTGGAATTAATTCTTTGGCCACGTTCCAAATTTCTATAGCTTCTAATTGTTCTTTGTTTTTAGACTCAATTCTAGCTTTGTCCAAATCATAGTTTTTTTGTGCTTCCATCCAGAAATCAGCATCGATACCCAAGGCTTTTTCTAACAATAAGGCTAAATCAGCATTGATGTTTCGTTTGCCTTTAATGATTTCGTTGAGTTGGCTGCGTTTGATGTCTATGAGTTTGGCTAGGTCAATTTGGGAATATCCATTTGCTTCCATTTCGTCCACGAGAATGGTTCCGGGATGTGTGGCAAATGCAGGGATTGGGTTTTTTGTCGTCATTTTTTGTCCTTATTTTTCGTAATGTTTACTTAAATCTTCGATTTCTAATACATCGATGGTGAGATCAGCTGAAGTGGAAGCTACTTCATTAAAAAAAATACGGTATTGCTCGTTTACCCAAACAGCACTAATACATCAAGATTACCTTCTTTTTTTCATAGTGTAAACTTTTAATTTGATACAACTGTTCAACACGAGTGACAGATTTTAAGGTATTGATTTTTTTTATAAATTGTTTGACCAATTGTGGGTTGGATTTATATTCCTTGTAGGGTTTTACAATTCCTTGGTACAAGTCGGATAAATACTGTTTTTTAAAGATAATCTCCATAATTGGTTTTGCAAAGATATATAAATGTTCACATATTTGTGAACAAATATACATTTATTAGTGTATATTTTTTTTGAGTCCAACTTTGATAAGGATTTGGATGACTTGGAATTAGATTATTGAGTTTATTGTATTGATTATTTTATTTCAACTTTATTTAATATCAGACCTTAATATTAGGAACATAATAGAAACATAATTTAAAATCGTTTGGCTCTATTTCCAAATAAAAACTTTCATTATTTGAGCGCCAAATTCTGCCTCGCCATTTATTTTCGACAATATCAAATTTGTCCTCTTTATCAAATTTATCTTTACCTAAATTATCGGAGCCTAAAATATTTACTATTTTATTGGTAATAGATTCAAACTCTTTGAATGAAGTAAATTTTGAATAATTTAAAAATTCATTAATAAAAATAAATGTAGGAGTGTCATTATTTTCAATCATTAAATTTAATCTATTGAAGAAATTAAAATGTTTTACCTTCAATTTATAAAATATTACTTTTTTGTTTTGTTCTTCAAGATCTAATACTTCAACTAGCTTTTCTTTTTTGATAACATTTACTAAATTTTTAAAATAGGTTTCAATGTTTAAATCTAGAACACCAGATATTTCAATATAATTTTTTTGAAAATCAGCCAGATTTAAAACCTTTGTTTCAATGCCAAATAAATTATATAGCACTTTTGCTTTTAGTAACAATTGTTCATCATCAGAAATTAAGTATTCACAATGAGCAGCATAAAAGGCGTGTTGTGCATCATTTTGAAAACTAGAAAAGACAACCTTACTGTTTTTTTCATTATCTAAGCCTAAAATATTTAAACAACTATATGCATTTATGAAAAAATTAAATTCTCGTTGCTTTTCTAAACTTTTGTTGTGAGTAAATGTTTCTTCAACAAATTCCATAAAACTCTTTTGAAGTGGCGTATCTATTAATTCAGTATCAAAATTTTTATCGTTTATATTAATATTAAATTTTTTAAGATTTAGTGCATCAATTGAATAGTTTCTTAATCCTCTCCAAATTGAAGGGTCTTGGTTTAAATTATCAATTGTTTCAAGCATACCTTTTATTAAATCCATTAGAGTACTTGCGTTTTCTAAAGCGGGAAACATTTTTTTTAATGGATTATTATCTGCTATGTTATCACTAAAATTCGAAATTCCTAAATTGCCAATAGGCATATTGAACATCAATTTCATTTTATCTTTGGACTTAATAATTTCAGGGGTGTCAAACTCGTTTGATTCCATTTCTGAAAATAATTCTGTAAAATTTAATATCTCTGAAATACGTGTGTGATCTAAATTGTTAAACGCCTCTGTTGGTGATGCAATTTGAATATTTACAATAGTTTCGTCAATTTTTAAGTTCAAATAATTTTTATCAACTAATTGTTCCATAAAAAGTAAATCCTCAAATTTTTTATTGGTTTTGTCACGTGTTAAGTCAGATAGATGTGCATATGAGTAATAGAAAATTAGTTTATCTTTTTGTTCGATTAGATTTTCTAACAATCTAGAATATTTTGGGTTTTTCAAATATCGAAAAACATTTCTATCATTGTATACTCTTGTCATAATAAGATAGTTTGTAATTAAAGATTTTTTGCTTCACTGGTTTTCTTTCCGCACTCAATGACTTTATGCTTCTACAATCCCAATTAACTACCACTCAACCCCTACAATTCATACACCATCTTATCAAAGGCTTTTTCGCTGGTTTATATTTGTGATTTTAGGGTTTGGGCTTAAATATTTTTTGAGAACAGAGATCTGGAATAAAGACATTGGTGACGCTTTTGTTTAAGATTCTAAAAATACACAATTTGAAATTAATGTAAGTTTTTTGTTATTAACAAATTCCGTTGATAAAGACACATTTGTCATAATTTAAATGTGGTGATTTTTCCAAAGTTAAACAGAGTCCATTGAATTTGATTATGGTTTACCACATTCGGATTTATTAATTTTAAATTCAATGCCAAGAGAGTTACATTATTCCTGTTTTGTCTCTTGTGTTAATCTTGTATAGGTATTCTATAAAATAGGGGAGTTCTACTAAACTTAATAAGCCATTTACCTCAAATGGGAGTTGATTTATCTTGATTTGTTGGATGTGTTTCTGGAAGGCTATTTCACCAATAATTTGCATTATAATCCAATTGATATTTGATTTTAGATCGTCAAATTGTTTGAGTTTATTATAATGGGGAAGGTAGATGTTGATTTTAAGATGCTTGCTTTCGATATTGTAATCTAACAAAGCCATTTGAATTTCAGAGATTTTGATTTGGTAGTTTTTGCAGATGCAAGGTTCATCCGTTCCATTCGTGTATTTTGTAATATCCTGCAGCGGTTTGATAAATGCCTGGGCAGTGAAATGCTGTAAAATAGGCGCTTGGTTTTCTAAAGCAACAACTTTCGGAAATAATTTGCGATAGCCGAAGCATGTGAAGATAATGATGAACTTGTCATTGACTGTAATTGGCGCTTTTATCACGAAGTCAATTCTTTTGGAAATAGTATTGAGATTTCGGGATATTTGGGTGAGGACTTCGTCGGTATTGATACCGAGTAGGAGTGCGTTTAGGATTACTTGTTCGTTTTTTTGGAAGTAGTTCCAGAAGGATGTGATTTGTTTCATAATGGGAAAAGGTTTAATTGGTTAATCGGTTAGGGGTTAATTGTTTAAGTTTAATTGTTTAAGTTTAATTGTTTAAAGGTTTAATTAGTTCGAATTTGTACCTGATACTTCTCGATACATCACGCCCAAAAGTGTGAAACTCGAAGAGACGCGTTTTCGGATTATCTCTTGTCTATTGCTGATTTGTCGAAGGCGATGAGGTTGATCATGGACCGGAGACGGGAGCGGACTCGATTGCCATATGCGGTTTCTATTTCGGAGGCGGATAGGTTGGTGATAATGTGTGTTGGAATTTTCTTGGAGATAAAAATGTCGTATCTGGTGAGTAGTATCTCAGCCATTACGTTACATTCGTTTCCGAAGTATTTGAGGTTATTTTCGGTTCCTAAATCATCGAAACAGATGGTTTTAGGTTCTGATACATATAGTTTTCCTTTACTGTATTTGTGTATTACCTCATATCCCTCTTGGATAAATTCAAAGCTGATGTCACGACAAGGTTTTATGGAAAATTTGTGTTCGGATTTGGTTAGAGCTTTCATAAGATTCATGAGGGTTGTTTTTCCGCAGCCTATTGGTCCTGAAAGAAGAATTCCTTTGTTGAGATCTATGTTGTGTTGATGCGCTGATTGCTCGTCCTTCAGGAAATAAGCCATGAGTTTGTAAATTATCGGGTGATCGTTTTCAAGGATTTTGAATTGATTGCCGTAGAGGGCTATACCTTTTTGCTCTAACCAAGTTATAATTTCGGGATAATTGTATTGAGGCATACGAATATGAATTATGGGTTGTCGGTTATGGGTGAAATAGGTTGCCGCGTCGTTCCTCCTAGCAATGACAGGGGAATGCTACATGGGTTCTGAGTAGTCTTTGTCATTTCCGACGTTGAGGTGTTTGGCTCGGTCTGGAGGTGCTTCGATGGGATTGAATTTAAAGGCATTGAGCATCCAGTTTTGTGCTGCCGCTTTCCAATCGACCATGGGTGTTTTGCCACCGACAAGCCAACCGATGCTACTGAAGTAATTGAAAAATTTATTGGCTTCGAGTTCCGGGAAGTTTTCCTGGAGGAAATAAGATTTGATTTGATCGAGAGTTGGTATTGAAACTTTTTCTTTTTTCGCGGAACTTTTTTCTTTTTTTTCTCTGGAAAATAAATTCGTATTTTGATTTATTTTTGCTTGCTCATCCAAGTTTACCAATTTTGAAATGTTTGTATTGTTTGAAATGTTTGTATTGTTTATAGAAGATACCAATGCTTGTTCAGTGCTTGTACTAATACTTGTACCACTACTAATACAAGACTTGTTCACTACTTGTTCATTAACCAGTTCAAAAACAGGTTCGTTTATTGGTATGGTTATTTTATCGCTTTTTGGAATTGGTTTTAAATCATCTGAAAAATTGAATAGGTACACATGACTTCCTTTGAATGGATTGTAGGAGGGTTCGTAGTTGATATAGCCCATTGAATGTAAATTTTTAAGACATTTGTGATACGTTGCTTTAGAACTTATTTTGCTTATCCGCATCACTTCATCACGAGAGATGCTGATTGGGTTTTTGAAACGATTACAATTCCAAAATTGGAATAATGCTATATATAAACTTACATGTGTTGGATTGAGTGTTTTGTCAATGGCGACTTTCTCAAAAAAACCAGTTAGGTGTTTTATATAGTTCATCTCACTAACCATTTTGGATTGAATAAAGTTACTGCAGCTTCATTTTTATTGGACTCTAATAGTTTTTCTAATTCTGCATTAGAATAATAAATAATACCTCCAATTTTGGTATAGGTAAGCGTACCGTTCACTCGAAGATTTTGAAGAGTACCTGAAGAAATGTTTAATAACTTACGGATTTCATTGGATTTGAGCCATTGTTTTTGTTGTTGCGGTTTTGCGTTAAGCATTGCGTTTAAATCTGAGAGTAGGAGTGTGCGGAATTCGTTTAAATCCTCGCGAGTGATCACTTCGATTGCCATAATGTTGTGGTTTTAAAGGTTTGTGACAAAGAGAAATAATAAAGTAACACCAAAACAGTCACAGGGGGTCATATGACCACTTGTGTACCTCTACAAAATCAGCTAATAGGAGTGAAAAAGTTTTTTTATTTATGTATTATAGATTGCTATTTTAATACAATTATGACTAAATTTACTTAAAGAATACCAAAAAGGGTTTTCTATTGAAAATATATTGCGAAAGTTATTTAGGGCATCAGAAAACGACCAAACTTCTAATCATCAGCCTACGAATAAACTGTTTGCCTTCGCTAGGCGTGGGCTCGGTTTATCGTGGCTGTAGGTGCTTGGTCGTACCTCTGATGCTGGTGGTCGATGTCCCCCGCTGTTATTTAACGCCTTACCGAAATTGATTTTTTTTTAGAATTCATAACTTGATTAATTATGAAAGACGATATTAAAATAAGTCCAGAACTCCAATAATTTATGGGTTCATATTGCACTCCCAATCTCTCCTCTTTATTAGAAATTGAGGATGAAAAATTACTTGAAATGGAATTATTTGGATGGAGGTTGATGAGAGAAGTTTTAGTCCTTCGTGAGAGCTATAATTTCTAATAGTTTTTCCTGAACCACTTTTATAGTAGCACTTTCCACATTATGAAATTTTGTTCTTAGACTTTCTATAGCTATTTTATCAGTATTTTTGGTTTTGAAATTTTTCGCAATAAATCGAATCACATCCGCTTGGTTTTTATGATCTATAATATTGGTATCAATCAATAAGCCGAAAAAGAAACTTAATTGAGCAACCGAAAAAACGGATAAAAATTTAATGTTATTTTCATCCTGATAGGGGATTCGAAATTGATTTTTTTCTTGATCAATAATTTTATTTAAATAATTAATTTCTTCTTCAATCCAAGCTATAATTTGTTTTTTAATAGAAGGTAAGTTTGTTTTGTATTTTATCGCATTTCTACTTTGCTTTTGATTGTAGATTTTAAGTATACGGAATAAATCGTAAATTTTTTGAGTGTTGTCTTCTAAGGGTTCTAATTCTTGTAAAATAGTATTAGTTATGTATTTGAAAAGTTGTAATGAATTGAAGTTTAAATCGAATAGACAATCCAAAATAACTTCTTCCGTTAAATTTTCTGATTCAATTTGTTTGTATAACTCTTTGATAATTTCTGAGCAGTAATTAAATTCATAGTAGGTTAAGTTTCCATGAATATTCAATGTTTCAATTTTAAGTATAGGTTCATAAACTAATTTCAATACTTTATCATTGATATTACTTTTTAAAAAAATAGTCTTGACTTCATTTATTTTTTTAGAAATTTTAAATTCCTTTATAAATGTTGAACGAAAGGGAATTTGACTATTTAGGTTGAGGTAAATTTTATATTCTTTTTCAATAAAGTGGTGTAATTTTTCCAGATAAA
This sequence comes from Flavobacterium cellulosilyticum, assembly GCF_004349355.1. Classification (GTDB taxonomy): domain Bacteria; phylum Bacteroidota; class Bacteroidia; order Flavobacteriales; family Flavobacteriaceae; genus Flavobacterium; species Flavobacterium cellulosilyticum. Next base: position 93,233 of record NZ_SMFK01000012.1, read on the forward strand.
TATAGGTGATTTTTAAACAGTCTGTTTTATCATAATTATTTGAAAATTGATTGAGATTTGAAGTGTGTTCTAGGGTGATTTCCTTTATTAACCGGTGAGTAAGGTTTTCTAGAGCATATTGTTTTTGATGGATGTACTGTTCAATTTTGGCTTTTGAATTTAATTTAAAAATAATTTCTTTATTTGTTTTTTTTATTTTATAGTTTTCTTTTTTTAGTGTGTGATAGCAATACAAAAAGAAACGTTGCTCTTGAGATAAATCTTCGATTTCGAAATCCTGGAAAATGTAGCCCGTATTTTTGTTATTGGTACACCAATACCAGCTGACTTGATTACTTGAAAGATTTAACTCTTTTATTATGTAGGGAATATAGTGCTTTAATTCAGCATTTGATTCGGCTGCATTACATTTGATTTTGTTTGCTCTAGGATGCAGGTTGTGTATTGTATTTTTTAAAATGTATTTGATCTCATTGTTTAGGATGCTGAATTCTATTTGATGTATAAGATAGCTCTCTAAAGTGAATTTTTTGAGAAACGGAGTTAAGTCATTACTGAAAATAATCTTTGGATTTTTTATTTCCTTCACTATCCTATCATAGTTTTCAAGTATGTATTTGGCCTTCATACTAATTTAGGAGCTTTTTATTTTAACTTTTATCATTAAAATAAAAAGTAAAATTTCATATAGAAACAGAATACTATTATAAAATAGTATACTTTGTTTACCAAATACTTTCTTTACTTTTCGTATTTGGCATATTTTTACATTAGGCAAAAATAGTACTAGTTTTATGTTAGCTCCCAAGTTGTTATTATATATGTTAGTTGAATGTTTTGATTACTAGGTTGCTAAAGTAAAAAATGTTTCATTACAATTTTATTTTTAATAGAATTATTCTTATCAAAAATAAATAAAAAATGTTAAAAAAAACATAATTAGTTTAATTATATACTATTTCTTTTAGGGAAATTGCTTCTACTTAAACACAAAATAATAGGTGTATTCTAAATGATTATTATGTTATTTATTGCGTTAATTGTATTTGCATTTTAGTTTTAGAGAATGAATATTTGACTAGGAAATTGAATTTAGGATTAGTTTGTTTTCTTAATCGATATATTCATTTTGAATTTTTCTTTTAATATCATCATATCCTCGCTCACTTTTCTATCTAAAACTTTAGCATAATGTTGCGTAGTTCTTAAATTTTTATGACCAAGCATTTTACTTACGCTTTCAATAGGAACCCCATTTGTGAGTGTTACAGTTGTAGCAAAAGTATGTCGGGCAATATGGAAGGTTAATTCTTTTTCAATCTTGCAAATAGCGGCTATTTCTTTTAAATAGGCATTCATTTTCTGGTTTGACAAAATTGGTAAAAGCTTATCCTGGTTAATGCTTTGTGGATGATCCTCGTATTTGTCAATTATATTTTGTGTTACTGGAAGAATTGGAATCTTAGAAGCACTCTCTGTTTTCTGTCTATGCGTGAAAATCCATTTTTCACCATCTATTCCAAAGTTGATATGTGATTTGGTTAAATTCTTAACATCTATGTAAGCTAAACCAGTAAAGCAGCTAAAAAGGAATATATCTTGAACTAATGTTAGTCTTTCATTTTTTAAGTCTTTGTTGATTATGTTTTGAATTTCTGCTTCGGATAGGTAGACTCTTTCGACTTCTTTTACTTTTGATTTGTAGTTGGCAAACGGATTTTTGTCAAGCCAATCATTGGCCAGACAAAGTTTGATAATTTTATTGAAGTTCTTGATGTATTTAACAGCGGTGTTATTTGCACAGGACCGGACACTTCTCAACCAAAACTCATAATCGGTAATAAAGGCGTGATCTATCTTTGTGATATCGATATCAGAGCAATTGTATTTCCATTGCATAAATTCGATGGTATGACTCAAAGAAGTTTTGTACCGTTCTAATGTTCCTGGTGCGTATTCTTTTCCAATTAACTCTTTGATTTTATTGTTGTGGTCTTGGAAAATAGGAACGAGCATTCGTTTGTTTTCAGCACTACCAAATAATTCATTTTTCAAGTTTTCAGCAGAAACACGAATATCTTTTTTGTATAACCTTTTTTCAGCTTCTAAAACTTGATTTTTTAAATAATCAAGGTGACTATTTATTGTCCTAGCTTCTTCATTAGTACCTTTAACTTTAGACCCTTCAACCAACCATCGTTCAGGATTTATATACTTGTTTGTACTAAACTCAAATCGTTTGGTTTGGATTGTAACTCTTGTGTAAATTGGGCAAATACCCTCGTTGTTGACTTTTGCTCTTTTAATGTAAAAGAGAACTAATACTGTAGTGTTCATAAGTGGTAACCTTTTAGTTATTATTAAATTTAATATTTCTAATAATTACACACAAGATGTACATATTTTGAATATGTTGTTAAACATCTTGTTGTACTGGTGGTTTTTCTGTGGAGGAGTCACTTGAATTTTTAATATTAAGTGACACCTCGAAAGACACCATAACTTTGAGATTAAATAAATAATTTGATATTCCAATAAACGAAAAAACCCACTAAATCGTTGAATTTAGTGGGTTTTGTAACCATTTGCTTTTCAGCTCGCGGAGAAAGAGGGATTCGAACCCCCGGACCTGTTACAGTCAACAGTTTTCAAGACTGCCGCATTCGACCGCTCTGCCATTTCTCCAATAAGTTGCTATCATTTACTGATTGCGAGTGCAAATATAAGAACCTTTTTTGGTTATGCAAATCTATTTTCATAAAAAAATTAGTAATTTTTTACATGCGTTTTTAATCGTTTCATTTCCTTATGTTTAATGAAAAAAAACAGTAAAAATAAAAATACATAAAAGGTCTAATACTTTACGATCTCAGTGATTTCAAGCCCGTAACCTATCATTCCCACACGTCTGGTTTGCACAGTATTCGATACCAATCTTATTTTTGAAATATCAATATCATGTAAAATTTGTGCACCAATTCCATAATCTTTACTGTCAATAACCACTTTAGGAGCTTTCATTGTACCATTTTTTTGTAATTCTTTCAGTTCGTTAATACGATTCAGAAGATTTACAGCAGTCATATCTTGATTGATAAAGACAATTGCACCACGTCCATTTTCATTAATAATTTTAAACATACTGTCTAATTGCTGATCCACATTATTGGTCAGAGTACCCAGTAAATCATTATTCACTTGTGAGGAGTGGATGCGAGTTAAAATAGGTTCTCCTAGATTCCAATTTCCTTTGGTTAATGCAATATGAATTTGTTTGTTTGTTGTTTGTTCGTATGCTCTAAGTCTGAATGTTCCAAAACGGGTTTCAATATCAAAATCTTCTTTTTTGATAATTAAACTATCATGCTGCATTCTATAAGCTACCAAATTTTCAATTGAAACTAATTTCAAGTTGAATTTTTTAGCAATATCAGCCAATTGTGGCAAACGAGCCATCGATCCGTTTTCGTTCATGATTTCTACAATTACACCAGCAGGTTTAAATCCAGCTAACCTTGCAAAATCTATTGCCGCTTCCGTATGACCTGTTCTTCTCAACACTCCACCTTGTTTTGCAATTAAAGGAAAGATATGACCTGGTCTGGCTAAATCGTGTGATTTTGTATTTGAGTCTATTAAAGAATACACCGTTTTAGAACGATCCGATGCAGAAATTCCAGTTGTCACCCCTTCTTTTTTATAATCTACAGAAACGGTAAAAGCTGTTTCCATTGGATCGGTATTATTTGCCACCATAACATGTAGTCCCAATTCTTTACATCTACTTTCTGTAAGTGGTGCGCAAATCAAGCCACGTCCATGAGTAGCCATAAAGTTGATCATTTCTGGAGTTACTTTTTCGGCAGCTGCAAGAAAATCGCCTTCATTCTCTCTATCTTCATCGTCAACAACGATAATTATTTCGCCTTGTCGAATGGCTTCGATAGCATCTTCAATGGTATTGAGTTCAATTTTGATGGTGGACATTTTTTTTAATATTATTTTGGTGATGGAAATATTTTTTTGAACATTTTTTGAAAAGGAGCTAAAATGACATCAAAATTAATTAAGCCAATATCATTAGTAGCCCTATAAGTTAGCAGTATAGCAAGTGGAGATAATATAAATGAAGACATCCATGCACCCATAAAAGGAGAGAGTTGATCTTCTTGTGACACTCTTTTACCAAAAGTATTTATAAAATGAAAAGATATAAATATTAATACCGCAAATACGATTGGAAGTCCAAGCCCTCCTTTTCTAATTATTGCACCTAATGGAGCTCCAATGAAAAACATCAAAAAGCAGGCAAATGCTATGACAAACTTGTCATAAAAGGCTAATAAGTGACCGTTTATGTTTTTTTGTTTGAATACTAATTCATTATTAGTGCCGTCAATGCTTATGAGTGTGTTATCAATATTGCTTTGAGCGATATTCAAAATATCTATTTTTTGATTGTTGGTATATAAAGACAATAAATCATTGGGTAGTGTTTTGTTGTTTTTTTGAGGCGTAATTGTTGTATTTCTATTAATTCCAATTCGTTGATTGATGTTTTCTGAAAAGGATAAAATTTCAGTATTCAAATTTTTATGCAATGAATCCAGGGTGTAGTTCAATTCACTTACATTAAGCATTGTATTTGTATTACTAATACTTGTATTGTCAACATCTACGGCATTTAATTTTGATAAATCGATATTGATAATATATTTCTTGAAGGAGCTTTTCGCAAAGGGAACCTTATTCCAATCTGCATATTTTTTTGGGACAATATCTTCGTAATAGTTCCCGTCATTTAAAACTAATTTAAGGGTACTCGATTTCTCACTACTGATTAATTCTCCATTTTTGGCCTTAATTACTGTTTTACATCCATCACCATTTGTTGCTTTTTTATGAATGGTAATTCCTGAAAGGTAATTACCGTTCTTACCAGACTTTTTATCAACTTTTATGTTAAATAAGCCTACATCACTAAACTGTCCTTCGGCAATGGCTAAAGCAGGTTTTAATTGGGCAATGTTTTTTCTAAAATTAATGAATTTATATTCGGCATAAGGAATAACATTATTGGCAAATAAAAACGCTACAATACTCAATAAGGATATAAATACAATTAAACTTCTCATTGCCCTTTGAAGAGAAATTCCTGCCGATTTCATTGCAGCAAATTCATAATTTTCAGCCAAATTACCAAAAGTCATTATCGAAGCCAATAATACCGATAATGGTAATACTAATGGAATAATTCGAGGCATGGCAAACATCAAAAATTTTAAAACCATTAATAGGTCTAAATCTTTACCGGCTAATTCTGCTATGAATAACCAAACAGATTGAAGTATGAATATGAAAAACAGGATTACAAATACCATGGTAAATGTAGTCAGGAAAGTTTTCAGTAGATATTTGTCGAGAATTTTCACCTAAGCTTTAATCTAATTTATTGATGTAGTAATTTGGGTATTTACTTTCAGCAAAGGTAAATTGATTTTTTGACAAAGGTTGATTGGTTTTAAAAGAATTAACGGTCAAAGTAGTTTTAGTACCATTTTTCCCCATTTCTATCAAATTATAGATGTGTTTGGTTTGTACATCAATTCCAAGTAAAATTTCTTTTCGTTGGTCTTTAGCGTTTAGGGGAACTAGTTTTATATATTGTATTTTTCGGCCTCTTACATCTTTTACAGCATCCATTATACATTTATACCCTGTATTAAAAAAAGTTAACATTTTTGAAGGTGTAATAGCATTGTCATCATTATCATTAACAGTTGATATAGTAACCTCCTCATCTTCAGGGACGATAGTATAGCTTTTTTTTCCATCATAAATCTTGGTAACACCCATGAAATTCAATACATATTGATTCCCTTTCATTGTCACATTTCCTTTACTGTCCTGGTTGATGTTTTCTTTGGCGTTATTTAAAGAATATTTAAAATCAATTATAATGTTATCATAACTTTTTACTATAGAAGTAACTTGATTTAACAGGTCTTTTGCTTTTTTATCCTGAGCTTGAATAGATAAACTAAAAAGTAGTAAGGCTGTAATCTGAAAAATTTTTTCACTTACGTTTTTTATGTTTTTAATACGGAGTTCTTGAATCTTTGTTTTCATTAGTTTTGTTAATTTTGTTCATTATTGAAAAATTGATCAAGAGAACTCATATCAGGAATGTTTACACCTCTGGCTTTGCTGCCTTCAAACGGACCTACAATTCCAGCTGCTTCTAATTGATCTATCAATCTGCCGGCTCTGTTGTAACCCAATTTTAATTTTCTTTGTAATAATGAAGCGGAACCTTGTTGTGCATTTACAATCACTTCAGCAGCTTCCCTAAATAAAGTATCTCTTTCGGAAATATCCATATCAAGATTAATGCCACTTTCTTCTCCTACAAATTCTGGAAGTAAATAAGCAGTTGCATATGCTTTTTGAGATCCAATAAATTCAGTTATTTTTTCTACTTCTGGAGTGTCAATAAAAGCACATTGAACTCTGACCATATCATTTCCATTGGTATATAACATATCTCCACGTCCAATCAATTGATCGGCACCTTGACTATCAAGAATAGTTCTTGAATCTATTTTAGAGGTTACTCTAAAGGCGATCCTTGCAGGGAAATTTGCTTTTATCAAACCTGTAATTACGTTTACCGAAGGTCTTTGAGTCGCAATTATTAAGTGAATTCCAATGGCTCTGGCTAATTGCGCCAATCGTGCAATAGGAGTTTCTACTTCTTTTCCTGCTGTCATTATTAAATCGGCAAACTCATCTACAACAAGTACAATATAAGGTAAAAAACGATGTCCGTTTTCTGGATTTAATTTTCTGGATTTGAATTTATCGTTATATTCTTTAATGTTTCGAACCATTGCATCTTTTAACAATGAATACCGATTATCCATTTCAACACAAAGAGAATTCAAAGTATTGACCACTTTCGCATTATCAGTAATTATGGCATCATCTAAATCGGGTAGTTTTGCAAGATAATGTCTTTCGATTTTATTAAATAGTGTTAATTCTACCTTTTTAGGATCGACTAATACAAATTTAATCTCTGCTGGATGTTTTTTGTAAAGCAGTGAAGTAATTACGGCATTCAACCCAACCGATTTTCCTTGACCAGTTGCTCCTGCCATCAATAAATGGGGCATTTTGGCTAGATCGACCACAAAAGTTTCGTTTGAAATTGTTTTTCCAAGCGCAATAGGTAATTCCATTTCAGCTTCCTGAAATTTGGCTGAGCCAATGACACTTTTCATAGAAACCATGGTAGGATTTTTGTTGGGAACCTCGATACCAATTGTACCTTTTCCAGGAATTGGAGCAATAATACGAATTCCTAAAGCGGATAGAGACAAAGCAATATCATCTTCTAAACTCTTGATTTTTGATATTCGGATCCCTGCTTCTGGAACAATTTCATAGAGTGTAACCGATGGACCTACGGTAGCTTTTATTTGTGCAATTTCTATTTTATAATTGCGTAATGTTTCTACAATTCTATTTTTATTTTCCTCTAATTCTTCTTGATTAATGGTGATTCCACCAGTTGAATACTCTTTTAATAAATCAATTGTTGGGTATTTATAATTGGATAGATCTAAAGTTGGATCAAATAATCCAAAATCAGCTACCATTTTTGAAGCTAGATTTTCTTCGATAATATCCTCTTCAGGTACTTTTTCGATTACAAAAGTGTCAGTAGGAGTGGTTACTGTTTTAGGAGCAACATAAGGAGGAGGAGTTACTTCTAAAGGAATTGTTTTTATACTAATTTCAGAAGCATGGCTGATTGTAGGTTTCAATGCTTCTTTATTAATTTCAAATTTTGAACCTGTTGTTTTGAGGTGAATGCCATCTGATTCTTCATCAACAGCGTATTCTTCCAGGTTATAAGTACTTAATGGACCAGTATTTGCAACGTTAGCACCTAAATCAGTTTTAATTTCTTTTTTAGTACTTTCAAAAAAAGATTTAATCTTTTCGGGAGATACTTTTATTTTAAAAATTAAATAAATGATGAGTCCAAAAAATAAAACGAGTAAAGTTCCTGTTTTACCAATATAATCTTGTAAAAATAAATTCAATTCATAACCAATTGTTCCACCTAATTCAGGTAGGGAGGTGGCGAAAAAACCAAACAAAACAGACACAATTATAATGACGAACAAATCCCAAAACCAGATATTTTTGAGTTTTTGTAATGAAATATTCAAAATTAGAAATATACCCGTTAGAAAAAATAATCGAACAAATATAAAAGAGGCAAGTCCAAAACCTTTGTAAACAATTAAATCGGCCAAATAAGCTCCAAATTTACCCAACCAATTTTGAACAATTTCCGTTCTATCAGAAAGTTGATTTACGGCGCTTTGATCGGCTTGTCCATAGAGATAAAAGGAAAAAAAGGCAAGTAATAATGCTATTGAAAATAAAACTAAAAGGCAACCCAAAACAATTTTATGCTGTTTTGAAATTGCCCATGATTTTTTTTTCACAGATTTTGAATCTTTATCTTTGTCCGAAGTTGTTTTCTTGGTTGTTTTTGCCATTCTTAAATTGTCCTAATTTCTATAAAAATTTTGGTACATATATAATTAATCCAATTGCAATTGCAGTAAATGCTGCAAATAAAACTGCTCCTGCTGAAATATCTTTAATAAATCCAATTTTAGAATGATACTCTGGATGAATAAAATCGGCAATTTTTTCTATTGCTGTATTCAACCCTTCAATACTCAAGACTAAACCAATGGATAGAGTCTGAAAAAGCCATTCCGTTGTATTTATATTAAAATAAAAACCAGCAATTACCATTAATAGTCCAATCGAAGATTGCACCATAATACTATGTTCGGTAGTTATCAATTTTACTGCTCCTTTTACGGCAAAAGAAACGCTTTTAAGTCTTCCGCTAATAAAACTATTGTCTTTTTGAAATGTCATAGATTATTTTTATAGAACTGCCAATGCAGCTTCATAATTAGGCTCATCTACGATTTCAGAAACTTGTTGTGTATAGATAATAGTACCATTTGCATCTAATACAATAATTGCTCTTGAATTCAAACCTGCTAGTAGTCCATCAACAAAATCCAACCCATTAGATTTACCAAAACTTCCGTCTTTGAAATCAGATAAATTGATTACGTTTTCGATTCCTTCAGCTCCACAAAAACGTTTTTGTGCAAAAGGTAAATCTCTTGAAATACACAAAACTTTTGTGTTATCTAATTTACTAGCACTTTCATTAAATTTACGAATTGAAGTTGCACAAGTTCCAGTATCAACACTTGGAAAAATATTTAAAACTACTTTTGAACCAGCGAAATCTCTAAGAGAAGCGATAGAAAGATCTGTTTTTACTAATTTAAAATCAGTTAATTTTGAACCAATTTTTGGTAATTCTCCTGAAGTATTAATTGAATTTCCTTTTAATGTTAAAGAAGCCATTTTATTTTAAATTTTATTGAGGTTCAAAAGTATGAAATTTTATTTACGATTCCGTCTTTTGGTTTTAGGATTTGCAAATTATACAAAAAAACGTCCCGATATATCGAGACGTTTTAAATTATTCTAAACAAAAAAAGTGTTTATTTGTCGATAGAACCCAATACTCTTTTCATAAAAGTATTCAAAGCTTCTTTTTTATCCAAACCTCCTTTAGTCATTTTGTGGACTTCAAGTGCACCATACATATTCGAAATTAATTCTCCTATGACATCTAATTCTTCCTCTTTTAAAGAAGAAACTTCAGTCAAAGCTTCTAAAACTTCAATGGTTTCAACAAGGTAATCTTGATCATTTTCTTCAATAAATTGCGATAAATGCTTGATTATGGGTAGTTTCATTTTTTTTGTTTTAGGTTATTTGTATATTCGGTTAATCGTTTAACCAATTAAACATCTAAGCTATTTCATTTACCAATTCAGCTAACACTTCCGCTTTGTTAGTTTGAGTTTCGTTGACCAATACTCCATTTACAAAAGTGGCGAAGGTAGGCAAGTTACTTACATTGGCTAATTTTCTTGATTCGGGAGCATTCTCGGCATCAACTAAAACAAAAGTCATATTCTCATTCTCTGAAGCCATTTTTTTGAATTTTGGTTTCATAATACGGCAATTACCACACCAAGAAGCAGAATATTGAACAACAACTTTTTCGTTATTAGCAACTAAATGGTGTAAAGTATCTTCGTTTAATTCGATTAACATAGTTTTTAAAATTTTCAATGTCAATTTCAATGTCAAAAATCTATGATAAAATAGGATTAATAAACAATATTCCTATTTTATATTGACATTGCAATTGATTCTTGACATTGCAATTATTAATATTAGTTTAAACTCAAGTATTCTGCAGTACTGTTTCTGTCAGCACTCATTGCTTCTTTTCCAACTTCCCAGTTAGCAGGACATACTTCTCCTTTTTCTTGAATGTGAGTATAAGCATCAACCATTCTTAAATATTCATTTACATTTCTACCTAATGGCATATCGTTTACACTTTCGTGGAATATTTTTCCTGTTTCGTCAATTAAGTAAGTGGCTCTGTAAGTTACGTTAGATCCTTCAACAATAACTGAATCAGTATCGTCACTGTAGCTTGTAGATTCGATATCTAGGATACCAAGTATGTTTGATAAGTTGCGATTTGTATCAGCTAAAATTGGGTAAGTAACCCCTTCGATTCCACCATTATTTTTGGGAGTGTTCAACCATGCGAAATGCACTTCGTTTGTGTCACATGAAGCACCAATTACTATTGTATTTCTTTTTTCGAATTCTGGTAAAGCAGATTGAAATGCGTGTAATTCTGTTGGACAAACAAATGTAAAATCTTTTGGATACCAAAACAAAAGTACTTTTTTGTTGTTTTTTGTTGCTTCTTCAAAAATGTTGATTTTCAAATTATCACCCATTTCTGTTATAGCGTCTACTGCAATACTTGGAAATTTTTTACCTACTAAAGACATATATTTTTATTTTGTATTATTTATAGAGCAAAATTAGTCTTTAGGGTTATTATTTTCTTATAGATAAGTGATATATTTTTTTATTAAACTATAGAGTAAATTGATTCTTTTCATGGTTTTTATAATTAGTTAAGTTATTGTAGATTTTTACGAGTAAAATAAATGAAATTCATAAAAATAAATACTTTTATTTTTCAATTTATGAGTAGTAATCTTTTATTTTTTTATTTTAAAAAATACCGTTAATCAAATATGAATACCGTTTTAGATAGATTTTATTGATGACAAAATAAACCATAAAGATTAATGAATATGATTTTTAAAAGAGAATTTAACTAAATTTACAATAGAAAAAACAGTAATCTATAAATTTTTAAAATATGGAAAATAATAACAATGCGGATCCGTCAAACGGTCAAGATAAATGCCCAGTAAGTCATGAACAGCTTCCATTAAATGAAGGTGCTACTATAGTTGAAGCAAACCATGATGGATCAGCAGGTAAATGCCCTGTGATGCATGGTGGAAATACATCATCCAAGGCAAATGTTATGGATTGGTGGCCTAATGCGCTTAATCTGGATATATTGAGTCAACATGATACTAAAACAAATCCTTTGGGGCAAGAGTTTAATTATCACGAAGAACTTAAAAAATTAGACATTGAAGCATTAAAAAAAGACATGCATGCTTTAATGACGGATAGCCAAGACTGGTGGCCTGCAGATTGGGGGCATTACGGAGGATTAATGATACGATTGTCTTGGCACTCTGCTGGATCCTATCGTATTTCTGATGGCCGCGGTGGTGGTGGTGCAGGAAATCAACGTTTTGCTCCTTTAAATTCATGGCCAGACAATGTTAGTTTAGACAAAGCTAGAAGATTGCTATGGCCTATCAAGAAAAAATACGGTAATAAAGTGAGTTGGGCCGATTTAATTGTTCTAGCGGGAACAATTGCTTACGCCGATATGGGATTAACAACTTTCGGATTTGGATTTGGACGTGAAGATATTTGGCACCCAGAAACAGATACGTATTGGGGAGCTGAAAAGGAATGGTTAGCACCAAGTGACGAACGTTATGCTAATGTAGAAGACCCTAAAACGATGGAAAACCCTTTAGCTGCCGTACAAATGGGGCTAATTTATGTAAATCCAGAAGGAGTTAATGGAAAACAAGACCCTTTGAAAACAGCTGCTCAAGTACGTGAAACGTTTAAACGTATGGCAATGAATGATGAAGAAACGGTTGCTTTAACTGCTGGTGGACATACAGTAGGTAAAACTCACGGTAACGGTGATGCCAGTATTTTAGGTGACGATCCTGAATCAGCTGGTTTAGAAGAACAAGGCTTTGGATGGCACAACCCTAATAAATCAGGAAAAGGACGTTATACGGTAACAAGCGGACTTGAAGGAGCATGGACTACAAACCCTACTAAATGGGACAATGGCTATTTTCAGATGTTATTTAATCATGAATGGCACTCTGTTAAAAGTCCTGCGGGCGCATTTCAGTGGGAACCGGTGACTATTAGAGAAGAAGATAGACCGGTAGATGTTGAGGATCCAAGTATTCGACAAAACCCAATGATGACTGATGCTGATATGGCTATGAAAGTAGATCCTATTTATAAAGAGATTTCATTAAAGTTCATGAACGACCAAGAATATTTTTCAGATACTTTTGCTCGTGCTTGGTTTAAGTTAACCCATAGAGATATGGGACCAAAAGTAAATTACTTTGGTCCAGATGTACCTCAAGAAGACTTAATTTGGCAAGATCCTATTCCAACTGGAAATAGAGACTATGATGTAGCTGCAGTAAAAAACAAAATTGCAGCAGCCGGACTATCTATTCCTGAAATGGTAAATACCGCTTGGGATAGTGCACGTACGTTCCGTGGATCTGATATGCGCGGTGGAGCAAATGGCGCTCGTATTCGTTTAGCTCCCCAAAAAGATTGGGAAGGAAATGAACCGCAACGTTTAGCCTATGTTTTATCAGTTCTTCAGCCAATAGCAGCTGAATTTGGTATTAGTATCTCTGACACCATTGTTTTAGCAGGTAATTTAGGTATAGAACAAGCTGCTAAAGCTGCTGGTATTGCCGTTACTGTTCCATTTTCAGCAGGTCGTGGAGATGCAACTGATGAAATGACAGATGCCGAATCTTTTGATTCATTAGAGCCTTTAGCTGATGGTTACCGTAACTATAGTAAAAAAGATTACATGGTGAGCTCAGAAGAATTAATGCTGGACCGCACACAATTAATGGGATTAACGGCTCCAGAAATGACGGTACTTGTGGGTGGAATGAGAATGTTGGGTACAAATTATGGCAATACAAAACATGGTGTTTTTACCAATACAATAGGGGCGTTGACTAACGATTTCTTTATCAACCTAACCGATATGGGGAATACCTGGAAACCAACAGAAAAAGGACTTTACGACATTTGCGACCGCAAAACGGGAGTAGTAAAATGGACTGCTACTCGTATGGATTTAGTATTTGGATCAAATTCTATTTTGCGTTCCTATTCTGAAGTTTATGCACAGGACGACAACAAAGAAAAATTTGTAAACGACTTTGTAAAAGCTTGGACTAAAGTAATGAATGCAGATCGTTTCGACTTGGTATAATTACATCACGTCTATTTATAATTCTAAAAGGTGGTCTGACAACAGATCACCTTTTTATTTTAAAATTATACTTACGGGCAAAGTTCCTTTGCATTCCTTGTTTTTAAGTAATTGATTTGCAGCACTTTCTTGAAACTCGGCAAAATCTTGATATACTTGTATAATTCCTATAGCTGATTTTAAATTTGGTATCACTTGCAAGGCATACGGATTTCCAAATACGTATAAAATACATTTTTTGGTTGCAAATAAGTGGTCTAATAATTTTAATACTTCATCTTCAATTCCAAAATTATCAAATGGTTTTGCCTTCGGAACAAAAAGAGCTATTAAGAGGGTGTCAAATTCTTCTAGGTTGTTTTTTAACGCAGTAATAGATTCTTTATCAGTTTTTTCGAGTGTAAATTTTTCAGACGGAATCGAATCATATAAGGCTTTAAAAAAATCATTTTTTATGCCTTTATATAAACTTAATTTGGCTAATTTTTCATTGTTTTTAGCCTCAAAAATAGTCAAGCTATTTAGGTTGTCTTTTATTTTTGTCAAACAATAATCAGCAATATTTTTGTTTAAAGCTGAGGAAACATTAAAATCAAAAACACCTTGTGGAGCAGTATTGCTATCTATAATCCCTGCTTTTTGTTTGCATTTCATTAATCGATTAAAGCTAGTTTCGATTCTTTCTGGCGAAGCATTTTTTAGGATTTCTTGAATACCTTCTGCTACATTTTCGGCAAAACACAAGATATCATTTCCAGCATTGAAAGCTTCCCATTCGAGTTGTCCTTTCGTTTCATATAATTTTGAAACACTGTGCATATTTAAAGCATCGGAAATCACTAAACCTTCATATCCTAATTGCTCCCTCAAAAGGGTTTGTATTATAGATTTTGATAAGGTTGCAGAAGTATTTTTTCCGTCATTTAAAGCTGGAACAGCCAAATGTCCAATCATAATGGAGTCAACATTATTCTCGATTCCTTTGATAAATGGATACAATTCGTTCTCCATTAATTGCTCTATTGTTTCTTCTAAAATGGGTAATCCCAAATGCGAATCGACGCTGGTGTTGCCATGACCTGGAAAATGTTTTAAACAACCTAAAACGCCAACATCATTCATTCCACGTAAATATTCATTGGCAAAAAGCGCTACTTTTTGCTTATTTTCACCAAAGGATCGATAGCCTATAACTGGATTTATCGGATTGCTATTGATGTCTGCCAAAGGGGCTAAATTATAATGAATTCCCGCTGATTTTAAATCCAGTCCAATTTGTTTTCCCACTTCGTAAACCAAATGTGCTTTTCTTTCAGGTAAAGCACCAAGTGTTATTGCATAAGGATATTGTGGTGTTTTTTCAACACGCATTGCCAATCCCCATTCTGCATCAATGCTCATCAAAAGTGGAGTAGTGGCACACTGTTGAAAACGAACAACAAGTTCTTTTAAACGTTCAAAACTAGTATCGTGGAATTCTATTTTTTTCTTTGATTCGTAGTTGGTTGCAGCACTGGCTCTACTGTGAAAAAAAGTGAGTCCACCAATATTGTGTACTTTGATTAGGCGTTCTGTTTCTTGAATATTTTCTTCAGTATCGTTGATGAAAACAGCTGGAAAAAAGAATTGACCTATTTTTTGTTCTAATGTCATTGTTTAGAAATTTATGCTTTTTTTTGGTATTAATGACGAACTGACAAAACGGATTATGCTGATTTACACTGATTAAATAAAATCTTTTTTTATCCGTTTAATTTGTGTGATCCGTGTGCTATTTTTTACATATGTGCTATTCTGCTTTCTTTCCAAATTCTTTTGGATAAATTAAAAAGAAAGATAAAATTAATCCTGGAATTGTAGCCAATAAAACCCAAATAAAGAAGTTAGCATAACCTAAATATTCTTGAATAAAGCCACTTAACATACCGGGAAGCATCATTCCTAAAGCCATAAATCCAGTAGCGATTGAATAATGAGAAGTTTTAGACTCTCCTTCGGCAACATAAATTAAAAACATCATAAAAGCAGCAAATCCAAAACCATATCCAAATTGTTCACATATAACTACGGCATATATATATAAAATGGAGTCGGGATGAAAATGAGATAATAATATAAACCCAATTATGGGTAAGTGCATGGCTAATATCATTGGTAACATCCATTTTCCAAGACCATCTTTTGATATGGCTATTCCACCTAAAATCCCACCAATTGTCAGAGCCAAGACTCCAAATGTTCCATAAACTACTCCAACGTCTTGTGTTGTTAATCCCATTCCACCAACGGATTTATCGTCAATTAAAAACGGCGTCAGCATTTTCAATAATTGTGATTCACCCAATCGAAAAAATAGAATAAATGTTAAGACTAATCCCACTTGTTTTTTTTGAAAAAATGAAATAAAAACACTTCCAAAACTCGCTTTTGGTGCATGCTCTACTTGATTTTCTATGTTTTTTGATTCGATTTTAGGAGTCGAAAAATAATTATAAATAGTAATAATAGCCATAATAAAGCCAACAATTATCATGGTATATGACCAAGCTTTGGTTTTATCGCCATATTGTTGTTCTAAGTAACCCGCTATAATTACTATTAATCCATTTCCCGTTAGTAATGAAAGGCGATAAAACGTACTTCTGATACCTAAGAAAAAGGACTGTTGCTCTTTGGCCAAAGCCAACATATAAAATCCATCGCTAGCTACATCATTCGATGCTGAGGCAAAGGCGGCTACCCAAAAAATAGACAAACTGAGTATGAAAAAATTAGACATTGGAATGGATATTCCGACTACAATAAATGCAATTGAGATTATTAATTGCATCGATAAAAACCACTTTCTTTTAGTGGAATATAAATCTATAAAAGGGCTCCATAAAGGTTTAATTACCCATGGAAGGTACAACAAGCTAGTATAAATTCCAATATCTTCATTGTTGATTCCTAGGTTTTTATACATGATTACCGAAACCGAAATTATAATAGCGTATGGTAAACCAGAGGCAAAGTTTAAAACGGGTATCCAATACCAAGGTTTAGAATCTGTACTCATTATTTTTATTTTTTATTTTTGTGATTTCTAATGGTAAATTTACAATTGTTGATGCACTTTCATTACCATAATAATCAATAAATGTTAAGGCACAATTAGTCATGTCTCCCATTTTTGTTGTTGGAATACATATTGGAGTTCCCTCAAATACTATTTTATCAACAATTTGGCTTGGGTCTTTGATGTCAATTTTGATTGTTTTTTTAGATCCATATACAACTACATATCGAACTTTAGTATTTAATGGGTTTTTGATATTAAAAATATAAAAGGTTGAATCTTTTGAAACAGAATTCATATTTGGACAATCATGTACTATTCTTATAGAAGTAGGAACGGGCAAGGGAATAGCGGGATATTTATATTGATTATCTAGTAATAATTTTGTTATGTCTAGATTTTTGTTAACGAAAGATTTAGCGCTAAAAAATGCATTTCCTTGTATGTTATCGTAGGTTCTGGTTAAATCAATTTGATTTGGAATTTCATAGGGATCATTCCATCTTTTATCAGAATCAGTTTTAATTTTATAACTACTATTTCCTATATAAATATTTGCATTTACTGAATTTTCAGACCACCATTTCATTAATTTGGAATAGGATGCTGTTTTATGATCGATACTCCAATACAATTGTGGTAAGATATAATCAATGTATTTCCCTTCCATCCAGGCCAATGGATCTGCATATAAATCATCATAATTGGTTTGGCCCGCTTGTGTGTCGGAACCTTTAGTATCAACCGATTTGTTGCGCCATACGCCAAATGGACTAATGCCAAACTGCACCCAAGGTTTACAGTTTTTAATTGTGGTATAAACGTTTTTTACAAAAGTGTTCACATTATTACGCCTCCAATTTTCTATTGAAAGACCATTGCCATATTTAAGATAGGATACTTTATCGTTAAATTCTTGACCCGTTACTCTGTACGGATAAAAATAATCATCAAAATGTATGGCATCGACGTCATAATTTTTGACAACTTCGTCAACAACGGCAATTAAATGAGTTTGAACTTCAGGCAAACCCGGATTATAATAGTATTTTTCTTTTCCTGTTTCTCCATATTTAATCATCCATTCCCGATGTTTATAAAAATCGTGCTCTGGACTCAAATTCTGAATTTTAGTATCAAAAGTGGCTCTATAAGGATTTAGCCAAGCATGAAATTCGAAACCTCTGGCGTGAGCTTGAGTTATCATCCATTCCAATGGATCAAAGTATGGGTTTGGTGCAGCGCCTTCTTTTCCAGTTAAATAGCGTGACCAAGGTGCAAGTTTGGAAGGATAAAAAGCATCACCAACACTTCTAATTTGGACAATTACGGCATTATAATTTAATTTTTTATAGGTGTCTAGTATTTCAATAAAATCTGCTTTTTGTTTTTTGATACTATCAATATTATTCTTTGGCCAGTCAATGTTTACAACAGTGGCTATCCAAATTGCTCTGAATTCATTTTTGGGATTTGCTTTTTTTTCTTGTGCACTTCCATTAAAAAAAGATAATATTGAGAAGGAAATAAGTAATATAAAAGACCTGAAATTATTCATTATTGTACTTGTTTTGTATCGTTCAAAAATAGTTTTTTTAGAGTAGTTTTCCCTATAAATTTAGATAAAATTTGACTTTAAATTATCATCAATTTCTTTGCCAAAATTTTAAAATACATTTATGATTGTTAATTAGTTTACCCTTAATTACAATTTATACTTTGAATATGATTTTGGCTTTATACAACCCCCATAAAATTACAGACCATAAAAAGATATAAAATAAAGCAAATGCCAACGATTCGTTTAATGGGTTATTAAATAATGGTGTAATAAAAGAAATATAAAAATAATCTTTGATGTTTATTTGTTCAAATGCAATTTCAGGATTTTGAATTTTAATCATATTCCAAGCTCTTGGAAAAATTCCTGACAAAAAGAATACAATCATGGGGTTTATTCCCCAAATTAAAAAAAAGCGTGTCCATTTTATATAGTTTGAAATATCAATTATATAGTATAAAATTGTTAAGCATAGCGTAGCCAAACCTGCAGTATATAAAACATAAGAACTGGTCCAGAGGGATTTGTTAATTGGAAAAAAGCTATCCCAAATTAAACCAATTATAGTTAGCGTGATGCCAATAAGAGCTGTTTTTTTTGCAATTTCAATTTTTGGGATTTTTAATTTTAATACTTTTCCAATAAACATTCCACATATACCGGAAGCTATTGCAGGTAAAGTACTTAAAATCCCTGCTGGATCCAAAGTTTTGGTAAAAGCCCGTAAATGGCCTTTTAAAATTAAATTATCTAACCAAGCAGTAAGATTAGTTCCTTTGTCAAAATTTGCCTCTCCAATTCCAGGAACAGGAACAAAAGCCAAGAGCAACCAATACGCTACTAAAATAATTCCTATAACCAGAATCTGTGTTCTTAGTTTCGTTTTTAAATATAAAATGGAAGTAAAGAAATATACAATTCCAATTCGCTGTAAGACACCAGGAATCCTTACGTCTTTATATTCTCGAATAGGGCTGTATGCCAGGAAAAGTAAAATTGTGAAAACCCCAAATACTAAATAGGTTTTAATTTTTAAACTGAATTTTCCCAAAAGGGCATAGGCAACACCTAAAGTAATACTCAATCTGACAGCTAATAAGGAACAATCTTTCAACCCAAATAATTCAATTCTACTAAAATAATTTAAGAACAAACCTAAACAAACGATGCGCAAAGAACGGACTAAAATTTTATTAAAGACAATGCTATCAAATTGTTTGTTTGGTATTGCAAAAGGAATTGCTGTTCCCATTATGAAAATAAAAAAAGGAAACACTAAATCAGTAGGAGTACATCCGTTCCATTTAGAATGCTCTAATGGAGGGTAAATGTGATCCCAACTTCCAGGATTGTTAACGATGGTCATCAAAAGTATTGTAAATCCGCGGAATACATCCAGCGAAATTAAACGCTCTTTTTTCATTTTTGTATGTTTTAATTGTAAGGTTTATATATCGCTTTACAATTGTATTTTAATTACTTCTCAAATTTATATTTTAACTATAGTGTATTCTTAAAACGTTTTATTCGATGGAAATTTTTGAAAATTTCGATTTCGGTATTTGAACATGCAATGTCTCTATTAAAATTGAAATGACCAAAATTAACTCAGAAATACATCCAGAAGTTGAGCTTTCTTTTCAAATTCTTTTTTTAGAACTTATTCTTCTCTGAAATCTTTCTGAAAAGAAATCACAGGTAGCAAATTATGAAATGTTTTTTTAGAAAAATAAAGTTGATTTCCATAATTTCATTTTGCAAAAAACAACTTCATTATTTTGGTTACCTCTATTGCGTAAGAAAATAATCCTGCAAGACCAGAAACACCACTTCCCAATGCTGTTACTTAATCATTTAGATTCCTCTAAAATTATTGATAACAAGAATAAATATCGATTTCTATTAGAGCAAAAGTATTTTGTCTAAATTTTAAAATTAAAGGATGATTCAGTGTGAAAACGTATCAGACTATTGAATAGTTAAAACGTTTTAATTTTAAAAGGAGTCTTTAAAATCCTAAAAGTTGAATTGTACGTGTTAAAATAAAAAATAAGTGTATTATTATTTATATCATAAAGTTTTAAAGCACTATATATTTATATTTGTCACTATTAATTTATAGTACCAACAAAATTATCATTATGGCATCATCAAATTTGTTTAGAAAAAAGACGGTTGAGGATATTTTAAAACAAGTAGCAAAAAATGAGAGAGATGGACATAATGCATTAGGGAAACATTTAACTGCACGAGATTTAACTGCTTTTGGTATAGCAGCAATTGTTGGAGCCGGAATATTCAGTACCATTGGAAAAGCAAGTTCAGATGGTGGTCCTGCAGTAATATTTTTATTTTTGTTTACTGCCTTAGCGTGTAGTTTTGCAGCATTTGCTTATGCCGAATTTGCCTCTATGGTTCCAGTTTCTGGGAGTGCTTATACCTATTCTTATGTGGCTTTTGGAGAGTTAATAGCTTGGATTATTGGTTGGGCTTTGATAATGGAATATGCAATTGGTAATATAACTGTTGCTATTTCGTGGAGTGATTATTTTACGGGATTGCTCGAAAGTGGAGGTATACACTTACCCCAGTGGGTACAAATGGATTATTTGACAGCATCAAATGGTTTTAAAGATGCAACTGCTTTGATGCAAGGTGGAAAATCTTTCGAAAATTTAAATGCAGGTTTGCAATCAGCTTATACTGCTTGGACTACTTCTCCAACATTGGCTGGTTTTCATTTTGTTGCTGATTTACCAGCTTTACTGATAATTATATTAATTACGGCATTAGTTTACCGCGGTATGAAGGAATCCCGAAACGCAAGTAATATGATGGTTGTCGTTAAATTGTGTATTGTACTTTTGGTTATTGCAGTTGGTGTGTTTTATGTAGATACTGCCAATTGGCATCCATTTGCTCCAAATGGAGTGAGCGGAGTTTTAAAAGGAGTCTCGGCTGTTTTCTTTGCCTATATTGGCTTTGATGCCATATCAACCACTGCCGAAGAATGTAAAAATCCGCAACGTGATTTGCCAAGAGGAATGATGTGGGCGATAATAATTTGTACTGTTTTATACATTGCAATTGCATTAGTCCTTACCGGAATGGTTAATTATACTGACTTAAATGTTGGAGATCCTTTGGCATTTGTATTTAATAAATTAAATTTAAAATGGATGTCTGGTATTATTGCCGTGAGTGCAGTTATTGCCATGGCCAGTGTTTTATTGGTTTTTCAAATGGGACAACCTAGAATTTGGATGAGCATGAGCCGCGATGGATTATTACCTAAAAAGTTTTCGACGATTCATCCAAAATTCAAAACACCTTCTTATGCAACCGTAGTTACTGGGTTTGTAGTTGCTGTTCCAGCATTATTTTTAAATTTAACAATGGTTACTGATTTGTGTAGTATTGGGACTTTATTTGCCTTTGTTTTAGTTTGCGCTGGTGTTTTGGTTTTACAAAATAAAAAAGACATTCCCCGTGGAAAATTCAAAACACCGTATGTCAATTCTAAATATGTAATGCCTGTTTTGATTGTTATAGGACTTGTTTTTGCCTTTGGTTACAACCAAAAAGCCACTATGGGTTTTTTGGCCAATGAAATGCAAATTAACACACCAGAAATTATTGTTACATCCTTAAATAAAGAAAAATCTAAAGAAGTATTTGAATTTATTGCTACAAATTATGCTAATCAAAAAGTAGCCTCAGACGATTTAGAAGTAGTTCTTAGTGGTTTTAAATTGGACGATGTTCAATACAAAACGGTTGTAGATTCATTGCCTATAGATAACTCATTAAAATATGAAAGTGGTTTTAGTTTGTTTAAACATAAAATTCCAATGTGGATTTTCTTAATTGTTTTGCTTGGGTTGACAGTGTGGTCTAACAGACAAAATTTATCTCTAATTCCATTGTTGGGTTTAATTAGTTGCTTGTATATGATGGCTGAATTAAGCATTTGGAATTGGATCTATTTCACGATTTGGTTGCTTATTGGACTTGTTATTTATTTTAGCTTTAGTCGAAAAAACAGCAAATTAAATTTTCAAGAGGTATAGTGTACGGTATATTTGGAGACAATAAAAAAAAACGAATGAAAAATTTACCGAAAGGAAGTCCTAAATTAATAAATGCTTGGGCATTTTATGACTGGGCAAATTCCGTTTATTCATTAGTAATCGCTACAGCTGTATTTCCTATCTATTACGATTCAGTAACAAGCGGAAACAAAGGAATGGTGAATTTTCTAGGAACTTCATTTATAAACAGTACTTTGTTATCGTATTCCTTATCTTTTTCTTTTTTAATAGTTGCTTCTTTGTCGCCAATATTATCAGGGATTGCTGATTACTCGGGAAACAAAAAACGATTTATGCAGTTTTTCTGTTACTTGGGGTCTATCTCCGTAATGAGTATGTTTTTCTTTAAAGGACAAGATACTTTATGGATTGGAATAGTTTCAACTGTTCTTGCAAGTATTGGTTTTTGGGGAAGTATTGTTTTTTACAATTCCTATTTACCTGAAATAGCTTTTCCGGAACAACACGATAGAGTAAGTGCAAAAGGATTTATGCTTGGATATACAGGTTCGATACTTTTATTGACTTTTAATTTAACAATGGTAATGAAACCAGAATGGTATGGGATTTCAGATCCAACTTTACCAGCCAGAATTTCATTTTTATCCGTTGGAATTTGGTGGATGGGATTTGCGCAAGTAACATTTCATTTTTTGCCTAATAATGTATTCAATAAAAATCCAAGAAAAAATTTTATTTTTAAGGGCTTAAGAGAATTAAAATTGGTGTTTGAAAATTTAAAAAATCAACCAAAACTAAAACAATTTTTAACGGCATTTTTTTTATACAGTATTGGTGTTCAAACCATAATTTTATTGTTGGGAATTTATGTCAAAATCGAATTAGGAATTGAGACCAGCAAACTCATTATTATCATATTGCTAATAAATTTGGTTGCTATTTTTGGAGCCTATGTATTTTCCAGAATTTCTGAAAATATTGGAAATATCAAAACTTTAAAAATCACAATTGCCATCTGGGGATTTATTTGTTTTTGCATATTTTTGATTGATAAACATAGTGAATATATCGATTTACAGGTTTACTTACTTGGCGGATCGATAGGGATGGTACTTGGTGCAATACAATCTTTGTCACGTTCAACCTATTCGAAATTATTACCAGAAACCGAAGACCATGCCCTGAAAAAATTGCCATTGTTTTTGGAACATTTATTTTTGGTCTTGTGGGTTCAATAACGAATTCTATGCGGAATTCTATTTTAATTCTGGCCATCTTTTTTTTACTTGGCTACATAATGTTAAGTTTTATGAAGAAATCAGAGTCTATAAAATAGCATAAATTTAAAAAAAAAACATAAGTATTTGATTATTAGTTATATTATATAATTATTTTTGTTTTATTACAAATTAAGCTATATTATATTTATACGTATTATTCTAAAAAAATAAATAGTGGATATGCAAATAAAAACCGCACTATTAGTTAAGCAACATTTTTAAAAATATTTTGCTGTTTCCAGAATTCTTCGATTGTTTTATATTCTAAAGCGGAATGCCTTCTTTTTCTGTTGTACCAGATTTCAATAAATTCAAATAAATCGAGTCCCATTTGCTCTTTAGATATAAGCTTATTGCCATAAATCTGTTCCGTTTTCAAAGTCTTAAAAAAGCTCTCAGCCACTGCATTGTCCCAACAATTTCCTTTACGGCTCATGCTTCTTGTGATCAGTTTATAGGATTCTAGTA
>NZ_SMFK01000013.1 GCF_004349355.1 Flavobacterium cellulosilyticum
ATCCCTATGAGAATGCTGTAGCTGAAAGAATAAACGGAATATTAAAACAGGAATTCATGATTGATAAATACAATTTAGATTTAAACATCATCAGAAAAATTGTCAAAGAATCAGTCAATATATACAATGAATTAAGACCTCATTATTCTAATCATATGCTGACTCCAAACCAAATGCATTTACAAAGTCAAATTAAAATGAGGACCTATAAAACAAAAAACACTTGCAAAAACGTTTTTGCAAGTGTTTAATTAAATATTTTTGTCTAATAATCTGTATCGGTTATTTAGGACAAGACATTAATCTTATTATTTTGATTGTTTTTTCATTTCTTTTTCAACCATTTCGTAGAATTGATCAATTTTAGGCAAAACAACGATACGAGTTCTTCTGTTTCTTGCTCTGTTTTCAGCAGTATCATTTCCTACTAAAGGTACATAAGAACTTCTTCCTGCAGCAATCAATTGAGCTGGATTCACTTTTAAATCATTAGCTAAAACACGGATGATAGAAGTAGAACGTTTTACACTTAAATCCCAGTTGTCAAGTAAAACACCATTACCAATATAAGGAACGCTATCTGTATTACCTTCAACCATACATTCAAAATCTGGTTTGTCATTTATCACTTTAGCTACTTTAGCCAATACAGCTTTAGCTCTATCAGTTACTTCATAACTACCACTTTTAAATAATAATTTGTCAGCAATTTGAATAAAAACAACACCTTTTTCAACATTGATTTCAATGTCTGGATCAGAAATTCCAACTGAAGATTTCAAACTAGTTACAACAGCAAGAGTAACACTGTCTTTTTTAGTTAATGCATCTTGCATTCTACTAATTTTTAAATCTTTTTCCTTGATAGATTCTAATGCTTTTTCGATGTTATCAGCTCCTTTTGAAGTCAATATAGTCATGTCTTTTGTCTGAGAAATCAAAGTTTGGTTATGATCTTTCAAGCCAATAACTGAAGCAGCTAAACCAGCTTTCTCTTCCAAACAAGTATTTAATTTTACTGTACAAGAATTTAATAAATCTTGTATTTCTTTGTTTTTAGCTTCCAATGAAGCGTATTGTTTTTTTGAAACACATGATGTCAATAAGACAAAAAAGGACAGGGCAATTACGATTTTTTTCATAAAATTAGAGTTTAAATAAATTTTGTTTTACAAATTGTAGTTTTACAAATTTAGTTTTTTAAATGTTAATAATGATTGTTAATTTTTCTAAATTTTATTTCACAAATACCTTGCCAAAAAAAAGATAGTAGTTGTATACAATACTTTTCAAATTGTAGTATTTTTTAGATTGAAAAGCCCCTCTTTTCTTATAATTAATTGAAAATAAACGATAAAAGGAAAAATGAGCTCTTAAAATAGCTGTAAAATGCTTGAAATTTCCTTGTAATAAAAATTTAATACCAGCAATTCCATCCAAAATTAATCGACACATTATAATCAAGTATAGATTTTTTTCGGGTAAATTTTTAACTAACATTAACAAAGAATTTCTGAAATTTAGAAAAGTTTTTATAGGATTTCCAATTTCTAGCGTTGCACCACCCACATGATAAACTACAGATTGTGAATTATATTTAATTTTGTAGCCTAAATTAAATGCTCTCCAACATAAATCTATTTCTTCCTGATGAGCAAAAAAATCAGAATCGAAACCTTTTAAATTAAAATAAACTGAACTTCTTATAAAAAAGCATGCACCTGATGCCCATAAAATTTCACAAGTATCATCATATTGTCCATTATCAATTTCTAAAGTTTCAAAAATACGTCCACGACAATAAGGATAACCGTATTTATCTATAAATCCTCCAGCCGCTCCAGCATATTCAAAATAGGCTTTACGTTTGAAATCTAATATTTTGGGTTGAAGTATTGCCGTATTAGGTTCTTTTTCGAATGTTTCAATGATGGGTTTTAACCAGTTTTTTGTCACTTCAACATCAGAGTTAACTAGCGCAAAGTAATCGGCATCAACGTTTTTTAAAGCTTCGTTATAGCCTTGGGCAAAACCAAAATTACTTTCGTTTTGTATTATATGTATGCTTGGAAAATTAGTTTTTACAAAAGCAACAGAATCATCTGTTGAAGCGTTATCAGCAACATAAATTTCAGCTTCGGGTGAATGTTTTACAATGGAAGGTAAAAACTTTTCTAATAATTTTATACCATTCCAATTGAGTATGACAACTGCTATTTTCATTAATTTTTAAATATTATTTTGATTTGTAGTCTGGCAATTCTCTCAAAAACACATATTTTTCGTTTCCAAAATCCATTTGGCAAAAGTAATGATTCAAACCATTAGTTACCATCAAATATTCGGCTTTCAAAGTCATGTTGTAGCGTGCAATTTGATCAAAAGTAGCTTGGGCTGTTTTAATTTCAGGAGCTTTGCATTCAATTAAGACAAAAATAGAACCGTCTGGATAAAAAACAACAACATCATATCTTTTTCTTAATCCATTGACATTAAGAACTTTTTCGACATTTATCAATGATTTCGGATATTTTTTTTCTTCCAATAAATACCGAACTACATGTTGGCGAACCCATTCTTCAGGTGTGAGAATGATAAATTTTTTCCTGATTTCATCGAAAATAGACACTTTATTTTCGCTATTTTTGAAGCGGAAGTTATAAACTGGAAAATTCAGTTGTTGCATCTGGCAAAAATATAAAATAAGTTTAAGGTTTAGGTTTTTCAAATCTGAAATCTGCAATCTAAAATCTGCACTCAAAAAATGGATGAAGTTATAAAAATAGTCAATGACCTTAAAGGTGGAAATATAAAACCTATTTATTTTTTGATGGGAGAAGAGTCTTACTACATTGATAAATTATCCGATTATATTGAAGAAAACGTGTTGACTGAGGATGAAAAAGGCTTCAATCAAACGGTTTTATACGGACGTGATGTTTCGATTGAGGATATCGTTTCTACAGCTAAACGTTATCCAATGATGGCAGAACGCCAAGTTGTGATTGTAAAGGAAGCCCAAGATTTATCAAGAACAATTGATAAATTGGAAAGTTATGCCGAAAATCCAATGTTAACAACTGTTTTGGTGTTTTGTTATAAGTACAAAACTTTGGATAAGCGTAAAAAAATGACTAAAACCCTAGCCAAGGTTGGAGTGGTTTACGAAAGTAAAAAACTCTATGAAAACCAAGTAGGAGATTGGATTAAGCGTGTTTTATCCGGAAAAAACTACACAATTGAACCTAAAGCGAATGCTATGCTTGTGGAATTTCTTGGTACTGATTTAAGTAAAATTAATAATGAGTTGGAAAAATTGCAAATTATATTACCAAAAGGAAGTATAATTACACCTAAACATATTGAGGAAAATATTGGCTTTAGTAAAGATTTTAATGTATTCGAATTACGAAAAGCCATTGGTGATCGCAACCAACTTAAAGCATACACTATCGCCGATAATTTCGCACAAAATCCAAAGGACAATCCGATTGTGATGACTACAAGTTTAGTTTTTAGTTTTTTTGTTCAGCTATTAAAATACCACGGATTAAAAGATAAAAACCCAAAAAATGTAGCCGCTGTTTTAGGAGTAAATCCATTTTTCTTGAAGGATTATGATATTGCAGTCAAAAATTATCCAATGAGGAAAGTGAGCCAAATTGTAGCTTCGTTAAGAGATATTGACGTAAAAAGTAAGGGTGTTGGTGCAAATGCGTTACCTCATTCTGATTTATTACGGGAAATGCTGTTCAAAATTTTTAATTAGACACTAAATTTCACGATATTTACCTTTTTAAAAACGGAATTAAATTATGGGAATGAATAAAAACACTATTTTAGGATGGGCAACATTACTAATGTTATCGATGGGTTTTTTATTGATTGGGTTAGGTGTGTTTAAATATAGAGATGTATCAGGTTGGGGATTTGCTGCAGTTGGAGTAGGATTTTTGGCTATTTCATGGGTGTTTAGCTCATTGAAAGGAAGGTTGTAAGAATAAATTAAATTTAAATTTTATAAAATAATTAAAAATGGCAGACGATAAGAAAGTAATTTTCTCAATGCAAAAATTGAGTAAAACCTATCAAGGAGCAGATAAACCGGTATTAAAAAATATTTATTTGAGTTTTTTTTATGGAGCTAAAATTGGTATTTTAGGTTTAAATGGTTCTGGAAAATCTTCTTTATTGAGGATTATAGCTGGAGTAGAAAAAAATTATCAAGGTGATGTGGTTTTTCAACCAGGATACACAGTAGGTTATTTAGAACAAGAACCTATTCTTGATGATTCAAAAACGGTAATCGAAATCGTACGTGAAGGTGTAGCAGAAACAATGGCTGTTTTGGAAGAATATAATAATATTAACGATCTATTTGGTCTTCCTGAAAACTACGAGGATGCCGATAAAATGGACAAGTTAATGGATCGTCAAGCTCTTTTACAAGATAAAATCGATGCACTTGGAGCTTGGGAAATTGATACGAAGTTAGAAATAGCTATGGATGCATTGCGAACTCCAGAAGGCGATACTCCAATCAAGAATTTATCTGGAGGAGAGCGCCGTCGTGTGGCTTTATGTCGTTTGTTATTGCAACAACCAGACGTACTGCTTCTTGATGAGCCAACGAATCACTTGGATGCAGAAAGTGTGTTATGGTTAGAACAACATTTAGCACAATATTCTGGAACTGTGATAGCAGTAACACACGATAGATACTTCTTGGATAATGTGGCCGGTTGGATTTTAGAATTGGATAGAGGAGAAGGTATTCCTTGGAAAGGGAATTATTCTTCATGGCTAGATCAAAAATCGAGTCGTATGGCTCTAGAAGAAAAAGTAGCATCGAAACGTAGAAAGACTTTGGAACGAGAGTTGGACTGGGTTCGACAAGGAGCCAAAGGACGTCAAACGAAACAGAAAGCACGTTTACAGAACTATGATAAACTCTTAAATGAAGACCAAAAACAATTGGATGAAAACTTGGAAATCTACATTCCAAATGGACCACGTTTAGGTACTAATGTGATTGAAGCTAAAAATGTAGGTAAAGCTTTTGGAGATAAATTATTATATGATAATTTGAATTTTACCTTGCCACAAGCTGGAATTGTTGGTATTATCGGACCAAATGGTGCAGGTAAATCCACGATTTTCAAAATGATTATGGGAGAACAAAAAACAGACAGTGGCGAATTTTCTGTTGGAGAAACAGTAAAAATCGCTTATGTAGATCAAGCCCATTCAAATATTAATCCAGACAAATCCATTTGGGAAAACTTTGCCGATGGACAAGAGCTCATAATGATGGGTGGAAAACAAGTCAATTCAAGAGCTTATTTATCAAGGTTTAATTTTGGTGGAGGAGAACAGAATAAGAAAGTTTCAATGCTTTCCGGTGGAGAACGTAACCGTTTGCATTTGGCAATGACTTTAAAAGAAGAAGGAAATGTACTTTTATTAGATGAGCCAACCAATGATTTGGACATCAATACACTTCGAGCTTTGGAAGAAGGATTAGAAAATTTTGCAGGTTGCGCTGTGGTAATTTCTCACGACAGATGGTTCTTAGACAGAATTTGTACACATATTCTAGCTTTCGAAGGAAACTCTGATGTGTATTATTTTGAAGGAGGTTTTTCTGATTATGAAGAAAATAAGAAGAAACGATTAGGTGGTGATTTAACGCCGAAACGTTTGAAATACAGAAAGTTAATTCGAAGTTAGATTCGTTGAATTTTCATCATATAAAAAGAGGATAGCATATTGTTATCCTCTTTTTTTATAACTTTTTAATAAAAATTCATCAAAAATAAACAGTTTCGTTTAAACCAATTATTACTAAACCAAAAACAAAAATCATTAAAAATGAACTGCGCATGTAGGAAATATTGATGAAATTCCTATCTAGAAATTAATAATATTCAAATTTAAGAGTAGGTCTTTAATTATGATAAAAATCATAGTTGAAATAATTTTATAAAAATTTATTTTTTAATTCCTTTGTAGGGATCATACAGCTCTCTTTCTTTCCATACCATTTGTAACGATTTTTGGCAATATAATCATACAGATGATTCCTAATTCCTGTTGGAATGATTTTGAATACTGTTCCAAAATGAAAAAAACCACCTAAACTTCGAGCAATTTCTATTGCTGCAGTAGATTTGTAGTAATATGAAATTCCAGGTTCATACAGAACTATACTGTCTATGTTTGTGGGATTGATACCAATATATTTTAAAATTTCTTGACCTAATTCGGATTGTATGGCAACAAACCGAAACACATCGTTTTTATCGTGTTTAATGACGAATTGAATAGCTGAATTACACAAATTGCAAACGCCATCAAAGAGGATTATTTTTTTGTTTTTGGGAAGATTTAGCATAATTTTTATAATTTGTTATACGTTATTGCGAGGAACGAAGCAATCACATTACGAGAGCAACAACTATGATTGCTTCGTTCCTCGCAATGACACGGGTTCTACTAAAGACTATTTCTTCACAGCTTCGACCAATTCCAATTCCTCTAAACTTACTTTTGAAGTAAACACTCCATAATTTACGGTGGCTTTATTTTTCTCGATTTTATCTATACTTCCTACTGCTTTTCCGTCAATCATTCTCACTCTGTCTCCTAGTTTTAGAATGTGTTTTGGTTTTACAATGACAGGTTTGAGTTTCTTTTCCTTTTTTTCAATTCTGATTTCCTCAACCTTTTCTTCAACCTCCTTTATGATTTCTTTTTTCTTTTCAATAATTGCTTTAGCTTCTTTAGGTGTGGCTTTTTTGCGTTTGGAATTTTCAATTTCAATTAATTTTAAAAATTCCCCAATAAGATCCTTTTTGCTTTTATTGTTAAAGTATTTCTCGGCAATATCTTCTATTTTTTGTCCAATGTAAATCGTCTTTTGGTTGCTATCATACAATTCCTGATAGCTTTCCAGTTTTTGCTTTATTTTTACATTGATAGTTTCCATTTTCTTGCCTTCTTCACGAGCTTTTGTTTCCTCTTCTTTTAAATTTATTGAAGTCTTTTCTAATTTAGAACGTTCTTTTTGAAGCGTAGCAATAGTTTTGTCGAATCTTACTTTACCGACCTCAATTTTCTTTTTCGCTCGATTGATTAAACTAAATGGAATTCCGTTTTTCAAAGCTACTTCAAATGTGAACGAACTTCCCGCTTGTCCTAAAACCAATTTGTACATAGGTTCCAAAGTTTTTTCGTCGAATAGCATGTTGGCATTCATTGCAAAAGGTAATTCATTGGCTAGAATCTTTAAGTTGGAATAATGCGTTGTAATTATTCCGAAAGCTTCTCGATGGTAAAATTCCTCCAGAAAAATCTCGGCTAAAGCGCCTCCCAATTCCGGATCGGAACCTGTACCAAATTCATCAATCAAGAACATGGTTTTCTTGTTGCATTTCTTCAAGAAGTAGTTCATGTTTTTCAATCGATAACTGTATGTACTTAGATGATTTTCAATAGATTGATTATCTCCGATATCTGTTAAAATTCTATCGAATAAAAAAGTTTCACTGCGTTCGTGCACAGGAATTAACATGCCGGATTGTAGCATCAATTGAAGTAAACCAACAGTTTTTAGCGAAATAGTTTTACCTCCGGCATTTGGTCCAGAAATCACGATAATTCGTTTTTCCTGATTCAATTCTATTGTTTGTGGATGGGTAATTTCGTTTTTCTGTTTGTTATTCAAATATAAAATAGGATGGAAGGCATCTCTAAAAAACAACCTTCGATTCTCGGTAATTGCAGGTAATATTCCATTGATTCGGTTTGCATATTTTGCTTTGGCAGCCACCACATCAATATCACTCAAAAAATCTTGGTATTGAATTAGCAAAGGCAAAAAAGGACGAATTTGATTGGATAACTGTTTTAGAATTCTGGTAATTTCTTCTTTTTCCTCATATTCTAAATTGCTTAATTCACGAGAATATTTTAAAGTCAATTCGGGTTCAATATAAGCAATGCTTCCAGTCTTGGAACTTCCTAAAATAGTTCCTTTAACTTTACGTCGGTACATTGCTAAAACAGCTAAAACCCTGCGGTTTTGAACAAAGCTTTCTTTAATGTCGTCCAAGTAGCCAAGAGAATTATATTGCGTCAAAGCCACACCAAAACTCTGATTTACTTTTCCACGAACCAAATTCATTTCACGGCGTATTTCTTGTAATTGGGGAGAAGCATTGTCTTTTATTTCGCTATATTTATCAACTACTACATCAATAAGGCTACTGATTTCTTTGGTTAATTGTACCTCAGATGCTTTTATATTGAGATTAGGATAGTAATCATCAAATTTCTTGAAATAATTGAGCAAGAAATTGGTTGTTTCAGAAATAGTGGCAATTTTTCTAAAACTACCTACTTCCAGAAAACTATCTTCAATCGCCAAGAATTTAATTTCATAAGTAATAGCATCGAAACCGTGATTGGGAATCGCATTGTTATTTTGGAAAGAAGATACATATTCTGTGGTTTGCATTAAAGCTTTCATTAAATCTTCTTTCTCTCTAAACGGAGTGATTTCTAGTGCTTTTTGTTTACCAATATCAGTATTGCATATCGCCGAAATGGTTTCGAGAACAGTTGGAAATTGTAAATCTTGGAGTGTTTTTTCTGTAATGGATATCATTTTTGTGTCAAAAGTCAAAGTCAAAAGGTCAAAGTTACAAAGTAAAAACTCAAAAACCATTTTCTTGGCGTACTTTGCGAAATCTTTACGAACTTTACAGTAAAATATAATTATGCAAATTAAATGTCAAAGATTCAAAGTTTACGATGCTAATAAATTATTTTTTATATTTGTTATATGAAAAAAGATGAAATTATCAATACTTTACAAATAGAAAAGCAATTCCTTGAGGATAATTATGGAGTTGTTAGTATTGCTTTATTTGGTTCTTATGCTAAAGGGTTGGAAAATAAGGAAAGTGATATAGATTTCATTGTAGAATTTAAAGAACCTTCTTACAGCTTGCTTATGGGTTTATATTCTTACTTAGAAAATAAATTAAATTCTAAAATTGATATTGTTAGAAAAGGGCCACATTTGTCTGATCGTTTTCTAAATACCATCAAAAACGAAATGATTTATGTATGATGCCCAATATAAATATTCATTGGAAACTATTTTAAATCACATTGAAATTTGCAAGACGAGATTTTCTGAAATTCAAAAACCAATTAATTTTATTGCAACTGATTATGGTAATATTTTGCTCGATGCTATTGTTACTAGACTTCAAGCTATTGGTGAAAACCTAAAAAACATTTCGAGAAAACACAATTTATTGCAGACTAATTATCCAGAAATGGAGTGGAATAAAATTATTCGATTTAGAGATTTTATTTCTCATCATTATCAAATGCTTGATTATGAGATTGTTTTTGAAATATGTGAAGATTACTTACCAAAATTAGAATTGGTAATAAAAAAAGAATTAGCTAAATTTTAGTAAGGATGCAACCTAAACTCAGTCCTTCTTGGCAATTAGTTTTAAAAGACGAAATCCAAAAATCCTATTTTCAGGATTTGATAAAAACTGTGGAAGAAGAGTATCAAAATAACACTTGTTTTCCACCAAAGGAATTGATTTTTGCCGCTTTTGATCATTGTTCGTTTGATGATATAAAAGTTGTTATTATTGGTCAAGATCCGTATCACGGAGTGGGAGAAGCCAATGGACTGTGTTTTTCAGTAAATGATGGCGTGAAGATTCCACCATCGTTACGAAACATTTACAGAGAAATGAATGATGATTTAGATACTATTTTTTTACCTAATTCCGGTAATTTAGAACATTGGGCAAAACAAGGTATTTTACTTATAAACGCTACTCTTTCCGTTCAAATGGATAAACCAAACAGCCATAAGCACCTGAAATGGAATCTCTTTACCGATGCCGTTATCCAGAAAATATCAGAAGAAAAGAAAGAAATAGTTTTCTTGCTTTGGGGTGGTTTTGCACAAAAAAAAGGTGTCAAAATTGACAGAGAGAAACATTTGGTTTTAGAATCGGGACATCCATCGCCAATGAGCGCCAATCAAGGGAAATGGTTTGGAAATAAACATTTTAGTGCTTCAAATTTATATTTGAAAGAAAAAGGAAAAACAACTATTAAATGGATATCAAATGATTAATTTTTAAATAGTTTGTCAATGAGAGATTCTTTAAAAATACTTGTAATTGCACTACTATTTATGGAAATAGGATGTTCAGGAACAAAGAAAAACATACTGCAAAAAGCTTTGGCTTCTGATAATCCTAAGATAAAAACCGTAATGTCGAATCCAAACGAATATGAAGTTCAAATTATTTATACTCAAATTTTACGGGATAAAAAGGACAAAGTTAGTTTTAAAGACTTTAGTTATAATTTAAATGCAGAGAACTATTTTTATCCAGCTAGCACAGTCAAATTACCATTAGCTATTTTGGCATTAGAAAAATTGAATACAGTTGATAATTTTTCAATAAATACACAATATACAATCGATGCAAGGCTTGATAAACTTCGTTTTTCTGAAGAAATTGCTAAAGTTTTTGCGGTTAGTGATAATGAAGCAAGTACTAATTTATTGGAGTACATAGGTTTTGATTATTTAAACGAGAGCATGAAAGAAAAAGGCTTAACACCTTTTAGAGTTTCGCATCGATTGTCAGCTCCAAATCCAACAGAACCAATATCCAAACCGATTACACTTTATTTAGAGAATAACACGATTGTGAATTTTCCTGCAATTGTTAATAAATCAATCGTTCCTTTACAAATTAATCATTTAAAAAAAGGAAATGGGTTTATGAAAACTGATCAGCTGATAAATGAACCGTTTGATTTTTCGAATAAAAATTATTATCCATTGGAAACAATGCATAATACCATGAAAAGAATTGTTTTTCCGGAAGCATTTAAAGAATCGGAGCGCTTTCATCTGACAGAAAAGGACAGAGAATTTATTTTATTTTCGATGCAAAATGTCCCAAAAAATGCTGGATATGATCCCATAAAATATTATGATGGGTATTGCAAGTTTTTTATGTTTGGAGATACTAGAGAAAATATTCCAACCAATATTAAAATTTACAATAAAGTGGGAGATGCCTATGGAACAATAACTGATTGTGCTTATATAGTTGATAAAGAAAACAAAGTTGAATTTATAGTTTCAGCGACATTATTAGTAAATAAAAATAAAATATTCAATGATGATACTTATGAATACGATTCGATAGGATTGCCTTTTTTGGCGGAACTAGGAAGGCAACTTTATGCCAAAAACAAGAAAAAAGCAAATTAATTAAAAATTAACTCACTTTTTATTTATGCTTTAGGAATCTAATTTATTCTGCTATT
Source organism: Flavobacterium cellulosilyticum (assembly GCF_004349355.1). GTDB lineage: Bacteria > Bacteroidota > Bacteroidia > Flavobacteriales > Flavobacteriaceae > Flavobacterium > Flavobacterium cellulosilyticum. Next base: position 11,392 of record NZ_SMFK01000013.1, read on the forward strand.
TTCCCTAAAGCATAGGCAATCAATTCATCAACGGCTTTGTAGGGATCCTCACTAAAAGTTCCATTCGCACGATTGGCTATAATAGCATTTAATGATAGACAATTGTGTCCTAGGAGTTTTCCCAATCCATAAATAGCCGAAGTTTCCATTTCGAGATTAGTAATTCTGTTTCCTTCAAAATTAAAATTATCCATTTTTGAATTTAAGTTTTCATCCTGAATATTCAATCGTAATACTCTACCTTGCGGACCGTAAAACCCTCCAGCTGTTCCTGTTAATCCTTTGAATATTCTGTCACTTTCCAATCGTTTTTCTAATTTTTCTGAACAAGAAATGACATAGGGGCGCCCTTTTTTTAAATCCCAATTGGTGTGTTTGATGAAAGCATCTTCCATTGCGATTTCAGAAATATCATCAATTAAATAGGAGCGGAGCATATTGTCTAATCCCAATCCGAATTTAGACATTACAAAGCTATCAACAGGAATATCGGCATGTAAAGAGCCTGAAGTTCCAATTCTAATTATATTTAAAGAAGTTAGCTTTTCTTTTGGAGTTCTGGTTTTCAAATCAATGTTGACCAAAGCATCCAATTCGTTCATTACGATGTCAATATTATCAGGACCAATTCCAGTTGACATTACTGTAATTCTTTTTCCTTTGAAAACTCCAGTTTGAGTTTTGAATTCTCTTTTTTGGGTCGAAAATTCAATGCTATCAAAGAATTGTGTTATTTTTTCTACTCGATTTTGGTCACCAACAAAGATGATATCGTGGGCAATGTGTTCTGGTAAAAGATTAAGGTGATAGACACTTCCGTCTGGATTGAGTATTAATTCTGATGATTGTATCATTTTTTGTTTTTTTTTCGCCACAAAGGCTCAAAGGCACAAAGTGATTTTTACATATTCATAGGGTATTATTTTTATTTTATTCCAGATTTAAATCTGAAATCTAAATTCTTTAATCTTAAATTTTACCCGCCAACTCGTTTTACTTTAAATCCTTTTTCTTTCAATATTTGCATTATTTTATCTCGGTAATCACCTTGTATAATTATAGAATCATCTTTGAAAGTTCCGCCGACGCTCAATTTAGTTTTAATTTCTTTGGCTAGAATTTTAAAATCCTCGTCTGACCCTTCATAACCTTCAATTATAGTTGTTGCTTTTCCTTTACGTTTTTCGAACTTACAAATCATAGGTTCTTTTTGAATAAAAAGAATATGATCAGCTTCTTGAAATTCTTCTGGTTCTGATTCGATATGGTCGGGAAATAAATTTTTTAGTTGTTCTTGTAAGTCCATTTTATTGTTTTTATAAAACATCCATGGATGTTTTAAATTCCTAATTTAGCTAAAATGTAAAAAGACATTAAGCAGAAACTCAATGTCTTTCTTACACTATAAATTTATAAATTATTTTTTAATTAATCCCAAATCTACTAATCTTTCGTACAAGTATTCTCCAGCGGTAATATCGTCGAATTTTTTAGGATTTTGGGCATCAATACAGCTTTCTAAACAATCTAATTTCATTTCGCTTACGGGATGCATGAAAAATGGGATAGAATAACGAGAGGTTCCCCATAATTCCCGGGGTGGATTGACTACTTGGTGGATGGTCGATTTTAATTTATTATTAGTGTGACGGGACAACATATCACCAACATTGATTACTAATTCATCGGGTTGAGCAATGGCATCAATCCATTCACCATTATGACTTTGTACTTGTAAACCTCTGCCTTGTGCACCCATCAAAAGTGTAATCAAGTTTATATCACCATGAGCAGCAGCTCGAATGGCATTTTCAGGTTCAGAAGTAATCGGAGGATAATGAATAGGTCTTAGAATTGAATTTCCATCAATTGCATATTCATCAAAATAAAATTCATTTAATCCAAGATGTAAAGCCAATGCTCTCAAAACGTATACTCCTGTTTTTTCCAGCATTTGATAGGCTTCTTTTCCAATACTATTAAATCTTGGCAACTCTTTAACTTCAACATTATTGGGATACTCAGAGGCATATTTAGAATCTTTTTCTACATATTGACCAAAATGCCAAAACTCTTTTAGATCCCCTTCTTTTCTACCTTTGGCGTGTTCTTTTCCAAAAGAAACATAACCTCTTTGACCTCCAATTTCAGGAAATTCATAACAGTGTTTTGTTTCCAGTGGCAAAGCAAAAAAGTTTTTTATTTCGCCATATAATTCTTGGACCAGTTGGTCGTTTAAAAAATGTCCTTTAAGGGCTACAAAGCCTATTTCTTCAAAGGCATTACCGATTTCATTTACAAATTTTTGTTTACGTTTCGGGTCATCCGAAAGGAAATCACGCAAGTCAACACTGGGAATGTTTTGCATAGCATAGTATTAATTAGAACTTAGAAAAGTATTCGCTTCTTTACAAATGTAAAAAAATATTTTAAATTAAAGTTCAGTTTAATCTGATCGTATTTATTTGAATTTTGAAATTTATTAGCGTAAAAGTGCTATGACTTTTTAAAGTTCTGTAAAATAATTATTTAGCATAGCATCCAATTCATTTTTGTTTTTTGATTTTGTAATGTAATCATTTAATTCATAACCGTTCATTAAAGGCATTTGAAAATCCATTTAAATTAAATCAATATCCAATTTTTTCCATAATTTTCAACTTCTTAAAGTACGTTTTTTGCTAAGATTGTTTCTTTTTCAAATTCATTTATAGATTTTTGAAATTCAACTTTTTGACTATTTATATTTGGAATAGCTCCACTTTCATTTTTAACATCAATCAGTAACTTAAAATGAAAATTTGAACCAAATTCCGTAATTCTTCAATCAATGTTTTATTTCCTAATTGATGGGCAATTTCTTTATCAGCTATTGTAGAATTATTATTAATTTCACTATTGGTTTTTACAAAGTCTTAAAGCGCTTTTATCTTTTACGATTTATCACATTTTTTAGTAAGAATTTCAAGTAATATTATTGTTCGAATTATTCTTATCAATTAAAATGAAAAAATCAACATATGAAATATAGATTTTAAAATTCACCAAATATTAAATACTAAATCCTTTGTAAAGCATTCAAAATTTGTTTAAATTAGCATTAGTTTTATTACAATAAATAACATAATAATTTTACTATGAAAAAATTAGGTCTATTTTGCTTTCTATTAGTTTGTTTTGTTTTTATAAGTTGTAAAAAAACGAAGACGATTGACGCTGACAAACTCCAAAATGAAAAGCCGATAAATACAAATTGTTATCAAGCAATATATGAAAAGGATACAATTAATCTAGAAGTAAACACTTTGAAAGACGGAAAAATTTCAGGTGAAATGGTGATGAAACTTGAAAATATGCCTCCGAAAATTGGTAAAATCATCGGTGAATTTCGAGGGGATACTTTATTTGCCGATTATAGTTTTCATCAAGGAGCTAATGAAAATAAAATATTTAAAAACCCTATAGCTATTTTAAAAAGAGGTAACGAATTTAATTTAGGCAATGGGAAAATAGAAAACTATTTGGGGGCATCTTATTTTGTTAAAGGTGAGCCTGTTGATTTTGATAATGTGAAATATAAATTCACAAGTATAGATTGTGTTGTTACTGAATAATTAAATTCGTTAAGTGTAGTTAAAAGAGTTTGTAAGATCCTTTTTATTGTATTTTAAAATGTCTTTCAATACACTTTGACTACAAAGTGTATTGAAAGACATTTTTTAGTTTAACGAATATAATGTGTTTAAATAAAATTACTGGTTTATAATACAATCCCGCTTATTAAATAAATTATCAACAAAATAATATTTTTAACGAATTATACTATTATTCAAGTTGGTATTTTTATTTCAATTGTTGAAGTTACCAAATCTTAATAATTTAAAAACGCCAATTTGTTAATCTAAATTATACATTAATTTAAATTTTTGAAGTGTGCTATTTTGTATTTTTATAATAATTATCTTAAATAAAATCATGTTCGTTGAAGTATTTATGATATTTTATTTGCATTTCAGATATTTGAAATTACACATTATTCAATTTAGAATATACTTAATACGATAAAATAGTATCGATTGTGGTGTTATAAAAAATAAAAAGATTTATTAAATAAATTTATTAACATGTGCTCTTTATTTTATACTAATTAAATAAACCAAATTCATACTTTGAGCCGCAAAAAGCTAAAGAATCTAATTTTGTATACCTATAATTTTTTATGTTTTTTTAATTGAAATTTATTACTGGAGTAGACGCTTTTTACTGAACTTAATTGACAATATTTAGTAGTTAATTTAATTAAGGAAATACAAGGATATCATGATAAAATCAATCACTGAAGAATGGATCATAACGAATGCTTTGGGAGGATATGCCTCAAATACGGTCATAGGAGAAAATACTAGACGATATCACGGATTATTGGTAGCTGCAATGGAGCCGCCTACAAACAAAAAAGTTATTCTATCAAAAATAGAAGAACGAGTTTTTTTAGATGGAGTTTACCACGACCTTTCAATCAATGAATATCCTGGAGCTACATTTCCAAATGGTTTCCAATATTTAGACAATTTTGAAGTAGTTCCTTTTCCTTTATGGACCTATAAAACTGCTGGTTGGAAACTGGAAAAAAGTATTTTTATGGTGCAAAATTCAAACACTTCTTTAATAAATTATTCCAACAAAGGACATAAATCAATAATACTAGAATTGCATCCCTTGTATGCATTTACAGATTTCCACAGTACTTTTCATGAAAATTCAGCCACAAATTTTTATTCTGAAATTAGTTCTAATACTATGAAAACCTTTCCTAAAAATGGATCAATGCCCATTTTTACTCGATGGACTGAAGGTGAATATATAGAAGAAAGAGCTTGGTTTAAAGACATACAATTGCCATTAGAAAAATATAGAGGTTTAGACGATGCTGCGGATTATTACCGAATTGGATATATCCGATATGAATTAAAACCAAATGAATCAATAACGCTTCTTTTTTCCGTTGATGACACTGTTGTGAATAAGGATATAAACTCCCTATTAACTACAGAAAAAGAAAGAGTAATAAATAGTAATACTAGTTTTACTAATACTTTTTACAAAGATTTATTACGTTCAGGAAATCAATTTATTGTAAATAGAAAATCTACAAATAGTGCTTCTATAATTGCTGGTTATCATTGGTTTTCAGATTGGGGAAGAGATACCATGATTTCAATGAGAGGATTGACCATTGCGACTAATAATAAAAGTGTTTCCAAATCCATTTTAACTACTTTTTTTAAATACATCAATCAAGGAATGATTCCCAATCGTTTTCCTGATAATAATGAAGATGAGATTGAATACAATACCATTGATGCCAGTTTATGGTTGTTTATTGCAGTGTATGATTATTACAATAAATTTCAAGATTTAGATTTTATAGAGGAAAATTTGAATGTTCTTAAAGAAATTTTAGATTGGCATATACACGGAACACGCTATGACATACATGTAACTCCAGAAGGGTTTTTATACGGAGGTCAAGATGGAGTAATGCTTACCTGGATGGATGCTATTGTTAACGGTAAAATAATTACGCCAAGGATAGGTTGTCCTGTTGAAATAAACGCATTGTGGTACAATGCGTTGAAAATATTCACAGAATTTAATACTATTCTTGAAATTGATTCTGATCAAAAATACGCTCATATAATTAGTAGTTTTGAGTGCAATTTCGAAGAATTTTTCCTCAATAGCGATGGAACATTAAATGATGTTATTATACCAAATGGACCAACGGATGCTAGTTTTAGATCCAACCAAATTTATTGCTTAAGTCTGCCTTTTTCTCTTTTGAATCAGGAACAACAAATACATATTTTTGAAGTAATTAAATCTAAATTATACACTCCTTTTGGCTTAAGAACTTTAGAAATGGAAAATCCTGAATTTAAAGGAATTTATCAAGGAAATCAGTGGGAAAGGGACCATGCTTATCATCAAGGAACGGTTTGGCCTTATATAATTTCCGAATATTACGAGGTGTTTTTTAAATTATACGGGGACAGCGATGAAAATAAACGTAAAGTAATCGAGGAACTGATTCCGTTAAAAAAACATTTTTATAGTGAACAAGGGCTTCATTGTATTTCAGAAGTTTTTGATGGCCAAAATCCACAAGAAGGAAAAGGAACAATTCAACAAGCTTGGTCTATTAGTGCTTTGATTAAATTATATACGGATTATAAATTATATGAAATTGAGAAATAGTAGTTTACTTCACTTGATTTAAAAAATATACAACAGTAAAGGCTGAAATTGTTATTTTTTTATACTTTTGAAGTAAGCCAAATAAAGAGATTCCAATGACTTTCGACCGCAAAAATCTTTCCAACGAACAATTATTAGATTTATATAAAAGATTGGTTTTACCAAGACTAATCGAAGAAAAGATGTTGATACTTATCCGGCAGGGAAAAGTATCCAAATGGTTTTCTGGAATTGGTCAAGAAGCCATTTCTGTTGGGGTTACAGCTGTGTTAGATACTGATGAATATATTTTGCCAATGCACCGAAACTTAGGTGTTTTTACGGGAAGAAACATTCCGTTGCATCGGCTCTTTTCGCAATGGCAAGGCAAAGCCAATGGTTTTACAAAAGGTCGTGATCGTAGTTTTCATTTTGGAACCCAAGAATACAAAATTATTGGAATGATTTCGCATCTCGGACCACAATTGGGTATTGCTGATGGAATTGCTTTGGCAAATAAATTGAAGAAAAACGGAAAAATAACTGCTGTTTTTACTGGTGAAGGAGCGACAAGCGAGGGTGATTTTCATGAAGCTTTGAATATTGCGGCAGTTTGGGAATTGCCAGTGATGTTTATTATCGAAAATAACGGTTATGGACTTTCGACACCTACAAATGAGCAATATCGTTGTGAGAATTTGGTAGACAAAGGCATTGGTTACGGAATGGAAAGTCACAGTATCGATGGGAATAATATTCTTGAAATCTGTAATAAATTATCCGAATTGAAAGCTTCGATGATTGAAAATCCACGCCCCGTTTTATTGGAATTTAAAACCTTTAGAATGCGAGGACACGAAGAGGCGAGTGGTACCAAATATGTTCCACAAGAGTTGATGGAACTATGGGCATTAAAAGATCCAGTGGAAAACTACAAGAAATATTTAATCCATAACGGAATTCTCTCCTTTGAATTTGATTCGAAATTAATAAGTGAAATCAAGTCTGAAATTGATGAAAACTTAATTCTTGCCAATTCGGAACCGGATATTATCGCTTCTTACAAGGAAGAATTAAATGATATATACAAAACAATTCAATATCAAGAAGTTAATCATTCAGAAGAAATAAAAAACATTCGGTTTATTGATGCCATTTCCAACAGTTTGAGACAATCAATGGAGCGATATGACAATTTGGTGATTATGGGTCAAGATATCGCTGAATACGGTGGCGCTTTTAAAATCACCGATGGTTTCGTGGCCCAGTTTGGTAAAGAACGAGTTCGTAATACTCCCATTTGCGAAAGCGCTGTGGTATCGGCCGCGATGGGACTTTCTATCAATGGATTTAAGGCTATTGTCGAAATGCAATTTGCTGATTTTGTTTCAACGGGATTCAATCCCATCGTTAATTTACTGGCCAAATCGCATTATCGTTGGCAAGAAAAAGCCGATGTTGTAATTAGAATGCCTTGCGGTGGAGGCACACAAGCAGGCCCATTTCATTCACAAACAAACGAAGCTTGGTTTACTAAAACTCCCGGTTTAAAAGTAGTTTATCCTGCATTTCCATATGATGCCAAAGGATTGTTGAATGAGTCCATCAACGATCCAAATCCTGTTTTATTCTTTGAACACAAACAATTATACCGAAGTGTTTACCAAGACGTTCCAAATGATTATTACACTATTCCATTAGGTAAAGCTTCCTTGTTAAAAGAAGGAAATCAAATTACCATTATTTCGTATGGCGCTGCAATCCATTGGACATTGGAAACCTTGTCCCAACATCCTGAAATTTCAGCAGATGTATTGGATTTAAGAACCTTGCAACCTTTGGATACTGAAGCTATTTATACTTCGGTGAAGAAAACGGGCAAAGCGATTATTTACCATGAAGATTCAATGTTTGGAGGGATTGCCAGTGATATTTCGGCACTGCTAATGGAAAACTGTTTCGAATATCTTGATGCACCAGTAAAAAGAGTGGCAAGTTTAGATACACCAATTCCTTTTACAAAAGCATTAGAAGATCAATATTTACCAAAAGAAAGGTTTGAAAAGGAGTTATTGGAGTTGTTGGAATATTAAGAGTGATGGGAAATAGGACACGGATAAAACGAATTCTTTGTAACGCGGATAAAGACTGATTTTCTATTAATTATACTGAGTTTTGTACTAAATTATTTCAATTGTCCAAATGCTTTGTAATGAATGTACTTTAAAAGTGCTTTTTTGATTATGTAAATACTAATTTATCTATTACTCAACTTCGCTTTTTCTTTAATAATATCACTAATTTTTCTGTTTTCAATTTTACTTTCCAGCCAAGAAATAATATCAAGATAGAGGAAAGCTCTTTTTTCGTATTTGTTTTTTTCGAGCTCAACAAATTTCTCTTTTACTTTTATGAATTCTTTTTTGATGTCGCTAGGATAAATAGAGTTTAATTTTTTCAAAAAACGAATGATTTCTTTTTGCACTTCATGCAAATCATTCATTTTAATTAAAAATTTATAGGTACTTATCAGTTGGTTTTCGATATTGAAATCTTTACCCGTTTCATAATGCGCTATTAAATTCAACAATCGAGCAAAACAAGCCAAATCCTCTCTAACGTATAAGTTTTTGTTATTGATGATTTTTTCAAGATAAAAAATAGTTTCTGTATACTTTTCATTACCAAAATAGATACAAGCAATTTTATAATAAAACATCATTTCATGGTGTTCATCAAGATGTTCACTATGTAATTTCATTTTATCTAAAACTTCTGGAATCAGGTACTCAGATTCAGCAAATGTACCTTCTAAAATATGATAATTCAATTTGTTATTATACAAATATAAAAAAGAGAGTGAACTAATATTGTCATTAATTGGGAATTGGGGATCGTTAACAGTTTTCTCAAATAATTCAAGATGTTTTTTGAAATTAGACATGTATTTCAACATAAATAAGGACTCCAACAAATAATGAATTCCTTTTAAGAAAAACACAGGATTGAGATAAATCATATTCCTGTTGTCATAAAAAAGAGTTACCCATTTGAGTGAATATTTATAACAAGATAAAAAGTCTTGTACTAAAAAACTACGCCATAGATTGGCATTGTAATACCAATATTTCTCTCTAAACCCAAACTTACTTTCATCTAATTTTGAAATATGTTTTTGGAAATAATCATCAATATACTTGTATTCAGTATCACTTTTTACATAACCTGTTTTTAGCATTATGCCATATAGTTGCAAAGATAAATTAGATAGTTTACTTGAAATAGTATTTTGATAATTCAATTCTTTGGCTTGAATAACTAATTCATCTGCTCTTCCTTGAATACTTCGGGTGATGTATTGTGATTCAATTAATTTTTCGAATTCAACAATTTCATAAGCCATATATTTTTCATCATTTTCCAATGCTTGTTGCTTCGTTTTGTCCAAGATTTTTAAACTTTGTCTGTACAAGCCTTTATTGTAAAGAATTGTAGCAAAATCTATCTGTTCCCTCAATTGATATCGAATGTTTTGGCTAGGAATATTTAACCGAATACTCACCAAAATTTGTTTGTATAAATACGATTTAAGGTTGGATAATTGTACTTTCTTGATTATGCCACTTTTTAAGATTATTTTCTCATCATAGACATCAGTTTTGTCTAAAATGTTAAATAATTCTATAAATTTTGTATTCGAACTCGTCTCCAATCGACTTGCAAAAATCTTAAATTGTCTTTTTTCAGATTTTGAAAGTGATTTAATTAATACAAATAAAGAATCTTTTTGATGGTTAGCCATTGTAATATATAGTAACTTAACTTGTTGTTAATTAGTGACTTGTAAAGTTTTTGTTTGCTTTATAAACAGTATAATCTATAAAAATGATTTTTATAATACTATAATGAAATCTATTTTTGTTCTAAGATGTGAAATTACATTAAAAAATTGAAAATGAATAGAGAGAAAGTTCAAATTTTTGACACCACTTTAAGAGATGGAGAACAAGTCCCAGGATGCAAATTAGACACTCAACAAAAACTCGTTATAGCCAATAGACTTGACGAAATGGGAGTTGATATAATTGAAGCAGGTTTTCCGGTTTCAAGTCCAGGAGATTTTTTATCCGTTTCAGAAATCAGCAAAATTGTTAAGAACGCTACTGTTTGTGGATTAACAAGAGCAGTTAAAAATGATATCGATGTTGCTGCAGCTGCCTTAAAGCATGCAAAAAGACCACGTATTCATACGGGAATTGGCACATCAAATTCACATATAATTTATAAACTGAATACTACTAGAGAAGACATTATTGCTAGAGCAAAATATGCCGTTTCTTATGCAAAAACATTTGTAGAAGACGTTGAGTTTTATGCTGAAGATGCGGGAAGAACTGATAATGATTTCTTAGCTCGAGTCTGTGAAGAAGTGATTAAATCCGGAGCAACAGTGCTTAATATTCCTGATACAACAGGCTATTGTTTGCCAGAAGAATATGGTGCAAAAATTAAGTACTTAAAAGAAAATGTAAAAGGGATTGAAAATGTAATTATCTCTTGTCATTGTCATAATGATTTAGGTATGGCTACTGCAAATTCAATTGCTGGTGCTATAAATGGAGCAAGACAAATAGAATGTACTATAAATGGAATTGGAGAAAGAGCTGGAAACACCGCTTTGGAAGAGGTAGTAATGATCTTTAAACAACACCCTTATTTGAATTTAGATACCAATATCAACTCTAAACAATTGAACGAAATGAGTCGTTTAGTGTCGGAAAGTATGGGAATGATAGTACAGCCTAATAAAGCCATTGTTGGAGCGAACGCCTTCGCACACAGTTCAGGAATTCACCAAGATGGCGTTATTAAAAACAGAGAAACGTATGAAATCATGGACCCATTAGATGTAGGAGTCAATGAATCTTCAATAGTACTTACAGCCAGAAGTGGTAGAGCTGCTTTAGCTTACAGAGCTAAAAAAGTAGGTTATGAACTTACTAAGGTACAATTAGACATCGTATACATTGAATTCCTTAAATTTGCGGATATTAAAAAAGAGGTAATTGATACTGATATTCATCAAATTATTGAAGCTTGTAAAATTGAAAGTGATTTAATTAGAAATTAATTTTCAAACTCTAGTTGAATAAACATATAATCCTTAAAAAATGAATTTAAAAATAGCTGTACTTTCAGGTGACGGAATAGGTCCCGAAGTTACTTTGCAAGCGAAAAAAGCTTTGTACGCTATTGGTGTGGTTTATAACCATGAATTTGTTTTTGAAGATGCTTATATAGGTGCAATTGCAATTGAAAAAACAGGAAAACCTTTGCCAGAGCAAACCTTGAATTTATGTAGAAATACCGATTCAATTTTGTTTGGTGCCATTGGAGATCCTAAATATGATAATGATCCAACAGCAAAAGTACGACCAGCTCAAGGTTTATTCAAGCTTCGAAAAGAATTGGGTTTGTTTGCCAATATTCGACCTATAAAAGCGTATCCAAAATTAATGAATTCTTCGCCTATAAAAAAAGAAGTTTTGGAAGGAACAGATTTTCTAGTGTACAGAGAATTGAATGGTGGAATGTATTATGGTGAAAAAACCGTGAATGAAGCGGGAACTTATGCAACGGATTTATGTGAATATAATGAAGAAGAGATTACAAAAATTGCACATTTAGCATTTAAAGCAGCGCAATCCAGACGTAAAAAAGTAACCTTAGTTGATAAAGCAAATGTTTTAGAAACTTCACGTTTATGGAGAAAAGTGGTTACTAAAATTGCAAAAGAATATCCCGAAGTAACATTAAATTGTTTGTATGTTGATAATGCTGCAATGCAAATAATTTTGAATCCAAGACAGTTTGATATTTTACTTACCGATAATTTGTTTGGAGATATATTATCAGATGAAGCAAGCGTTATATCAGGTTCTATCGGTTTAATGGCCTCGGCTTCGTTAGGGGATAAACATTCCCTTTTTGAACCAATTCACGGTTGTTACACAAAAGCAAAAGGGAAAAACATTGCCAATCCAATTGCATCCATTCTTTCTGTTGCACTGATGTTAGAACATTTTGGATTATCAGCAGAATCTAAAAAAGTTATTGCAGCAGTAGAAAAAGCAATAATTTGTAAAGTGGTTACGGTAGATTTAAATGTTGATTCACTTTTTGGCACCAATGAAGTAGGGGATTTTATAGTAAATTATATTCTTAATGAAGGAGATTTATATTTCAAAAGGGATTTTGTTCAAATAGGACAATCTACAATTGTTTAAAAATAAAATAAAAAATTACACAAATAAATATAATGGAATTAAATAAATACAGCAAAACAATCACACAAGACGAAACGCAACCAGCTTCACAGGCGATGTTGTACGCACTTGGATTAACTGAAGAAGATTTAAAGAAAGCGCAAGTTGGTATTGTAAGTATGGGTTACGATGGAAACCCTTGTAACATGCACTTAAATGATTTGGCTAAAGATATTAAAACAGGTGTCTGGAAAGAAGATTTAGTCGGTTTGATTTTTAATACTATTGGTGTAAGTGATGGTATTTCTAATGGTAACGACGGAATGCGTTTTTCATTAGTTTCTCGTGATGTAATTGCTGATTCTATTGAAACCGTTATGGGAGCACAATGGTACGATGGTATGATTGCTGTACCAGGTTGTGATAAAAATATGCCAGGAGCTTTAATGGCTATGGGTAGAGTAAATCGTCCATCTATTATGGTTTATGGTGGATCAATTCACCCAGGAAAATGGAAAGGCGAAGATTTAAATATCGTTTCAGCTTTTGAAGCTTTAGGTAAAAAAATTAAGAACACCATTACACCTGAAGATTTCAAAGGTATTATTCAAAATGCTTGTCCTGGTGCTGGAGCTTGTGGTGGAATGTACACAGCTAACACCATGTCATCAGCGATTGAAGCTTTAGGTATGAGTTTGCCATATAGCTCTTCTAATCCTGCTTTGAGTCCTGAAAAGAAACAAGAATGTGTTGATGCTGGAAAGGCAATTAAAATATTATTAGAAAAAGATATCAAACCTAGAGACATTATGACTCGTAAAGCATTTGAAAATGCTATTACTATCGTAGCTGTTTTAGGAGGTTCTACAAATGCGGTTATGCACTTAATTGCAATGGCTCACTCAGTAGGTATTGAATTGACATTACAAGATTTTCAAGATATTAGTGATAAAACACCATTATTGGCCGATTTGAAACCAAGTGGTAAATACTTAATGGAAGACTTACACAATGTAGGTGGAGTTCCAGCGGTAATGAAATATTTACTAAAAGAAGGTCTATTACACGGGGATTGTTTAACTGTAACAGGAAAAACAATTGCTGAGAACTTGGCTTCAGTTGCAGATTTGCATGATGGTCAAGAAGTAATTTTTGAAATCCAAAAAGCTTTAAAAGCAACTGGAAATATTCAAATTCTTTACGGAAACATTGCTTCAGAAGGATGTGTAGCTAAAATTAGTGGGAAAGAAGGAGAATTTTTTGAAGGCACAGCCGTAGTTTTTGAAGGTGAAAAAGATGTTATTAGAGGAATACAAGCAGGTGAAGTAAAACCAGGTAATGTCGTCATTATCCGCTATTGCGGCCCAAAAGGTGGTCCTGGAATGTCTGAAATGCTAAAACCAACCTCTGCCATTATGGGAGCTGGTTTGGGAAATACTGTCGCTTTGATCACTGACGGACGTTTTTCAGGAGGTTCACATGGTTTTGTGGTAGGTCACGTTACTCCAGAAGCTTACGAAGGTGGTGGAATTGCATTAATCGAAAATGGAGATGTGATTACAATTGATGCTGTAAACAACACCATCAATATGAAAATTTCTGATGAAGAATATGCGAAACGAAAAGCCAATTGGAAACAACCAATATCACCGATCAAACAAGGAGTTTTACTTAAATACATGCGTTCAGTATCCAGTGCCTCTGAAGGATGTGTTACTGATAAATAATTAATAACAATATCAAAAATCAATTACAATATCAATAAAAATAGTAATAATCAGTTTACTAATTAAATTGAATTTTGTCATTGCCTTTGATTTTTTGAAAAAAAATACACTATGAAAATATCAGGAGCAGAAGCAATTATCAGATGCTTATTAGCTGAAGGTGTAGATTTGGTTTATGGCTACCCTGGTGGAGCTATCATGCCAGTTTACGATGAATTATATAAATTTAAAGATGAACTTCACCATGTATTGGTGCGTCACGAACAAGGAGCTGCTCACGCTGCCCAAGGGTATGCTAGAGCTACAGGAAAAGTAGGTGTTGCTATTGCTACTTCAGGTCCAGGAGCTACTAATTTAGTAACTGGAATTGCAGATGCTCAAATCGATTCAACTCCAATGGTTTGTATTACAGGTCAAGTAGGAAAACATTTATTGGGTTCTGATGCTTTTCAAGAAACAGATATTATCGGAATTTCGACTCCAGTAACGAAATGGAATTACCAAGTTACAGAAGCGCATGAAATACCTGAAATTATAGCCAAAGCTTTTTATATCGCTAGATCAGGTCGTCCGGGTCCAGTTTTGATTGACATTACAAAAAATGCCCAGTTTGACGAATTGGATTTTAGTTATAAAAAATGTACAGGAATTAGAAGTTATACTCCTAAGCCTACATTAAATAAGGATAGAGTGAAAGAAGCCGCAGCTTTGATTAACAGTGCCAAAAAACCTTTTATCGTTTTTGGACAAGGAATAATTCTTGGTCAAGCCGAAGCAGAGTTGAAAGCTATAATTGAAAAATCTGGTATTCCTGCTGCTTGGACTATATTAGGACTTTCTGCTTTACCTACTGAACACCCATTAAATGTTGGAATGTTAGGAATGCATGGAAATTACGGACCTAATCTATTGACTAATGAATGTGATGTATTAATTGCACTTGGAATGCGTTTTGACGACCGTGTTACGGGTAATTTGGCTACTTATGCTAAACAAGCCAAAGTAATTCACTTTGAAATAGATCCATCTGAAATAGATAAAAATGTTAAAACAGAAGTTGCTGTTTTGGCAGATGTTAAAGAATCCTTACAAGCGCTTTTGCCTTTGATCGAAAGTAAATCACACGAATCTTGGCACAATGAATTCAAGGAAAAATACAAAATAGAACTTGAGGCAGTTATCAATGAAGAATTGAAACCAACAAAAGGTGGAATTTCTATGGGTGAAACTGTCGAAATGATTAACAAACATTCTAATGGGGATGCTATAATTGTTTCAGATGTTGGACAACACCAAATGTTTGCTTGTCGTTACGCCAAATTTAATTCAACTAAAAGTAATATTACTTCAGGTGGATTGGGAACAATGGGATTTGCTTTACCAGCGGCTATTGGTGCCAAAATGGGTAAACCAGAAAGAGAAGTGGTTGCTATAATTGGTGATGGTGGTTTCCAAATGAACATTCAAGAATTAGGAACTATTTTTCAAACTAAAGTACCTGTTAAAATTGTTATCCTTAACAATGAATTTTTGGGAATGGTGCGCCAATGGCAAGAATTATTTTTTGATAAAAGATATGCTTCAACCGTAATGGTAAATCCAAATTTTGTTGCTATTGCCGAAGGGTATCATATTAAATCAAAAAAAATAACTAAAAGAGAAGATTTAGATGCAGCAGTTGCCGAAATGCTTGCTTCAAAAGATTCGTATTTCCTAGAAGTAATGATAGAAAAAGAAAACAATGTGTTTCCAATGATTCCAACGGGAGCATCGGTTTCTGATATGCGATTATCTTAAAAATAGTTTATAGTTTAAGGTTTAAAGGCGTTTAAAAATAGAAACTAGATCTTCATTAAACAATTTTAAACTTTGAACAATTTTAAACTTTAAACAATAAAAAAATGGAAAATAAAATATTCACCATTTCTGTTTATTCAGAAAACAATGTTGGCTTATTGAATAGAATATCGGGTATATTCTTGAAACGTCACATTAATATATTAAGTCTAAATGTATCCGAATCTGAAATTGAAAATGTTTCAAGATTCATTATAGTGGTCAAAACTACAGATAAATGGGTGCATAATATCGTAGGTCAAATCGAAAAACAAATCGAAGTAATTAAAGCATTCTATCATATAGATGAAGAGACAATTTTCTTAGAAAGTGCTATCTTCAAAATCGAATCTAGTTTATTATTTGACGAAAGAAAAATTCAAAATATCATTAAAGAGAGTAACTCTGAAATTGTTACGGTCTGTAGAGACTTTTTCGTGATTTCAAAAACTGGAAAACGTTCAGAAATTATTGAATTGTATGATAAATTAAAACCATTCGGAATTATGCAGTTTGCACGATCAGGAAGAATATCGGTTTCTAAACAAAAAATGGAAATTTCATCGTTATTATTAGAAGAGTTAAAATAGAAAACAGGTATAAAAACCAAAAATTATTAAATATAAACAACAATTAAAAAATGGCAAATTATTTCAATTCATTACCACTTAGATTACAATTAGAACAATTAGGCGTTTGCGAATTTATGGATAAATCCGAATTTTCAAATGGAATAGATGCTCTTAGAGGGAAAAAAGTAGTTATCGTAGGTTGTGGTGCTCAAGGTTTGAACCAAGGTTTGAATATGAGAGATTCTGGTTTAGATATTTCTTATACTTTACGTGCCGAAGCAATAGCTGAAAAAAGAGCTTCCTATATGAATGCTGCTGATAATGGTTTCAAAGTGGGAACTTATGAAGAATTAATCCCAACTGCTGATTTAGTATGTAACCTTACACCAGACAAACAACATACTGCAGTAGTAACTGCTATTATGCCTTTGATGAAAAAAGGATCTACTTTAGCGTATTCTCACGGTTTCAACATTGTTGAAGAAGGAATGCAAATTCGTAAAGACATCACTGTAATTATGTGTGCTCCAAAATGCCCAGGATCTGAAGTTCGTGAAGAATATAAAAGAGGTTTTGGTGTACCAACACTAATCGCTGTTCACCCAGAAAACGACCCTAATAACGAAGGTTTTGAGCAAGCTAAAGCTTATGCAGTTGCAACTGGTGGAGATAGAGCAGGTGTATTGCGTTCTTCATTTGTAGCTGAAGTAAAATCAGACTTGATGGGAGAACAAACGATTCTTTGTGGATTGTTACAAACAGGATCTATTTTATGTTTTGACAAAATGGTCGAAAAAGGAATCGAACCAGCTTATGCTTCAAAATTAATTCAATACGGTTGGGAAACTATTACTGAAGCTTTGAAACATGGTGGAATCACAAATATGATGGATCGTTTGAACAATCCTTCTAAAGTGCAAGCATATGAAATTGCAGAAGAATTAAAAGACATTATGCGTCCTTTATTTCAAAAACATATGGATGATATTATTTCTGGAGAATTTTCTAGAAACATGATGATCGACTGGAATAATAATGATGTTAATTTATTGACTTGGAGAGCAGCAACAGGAGAAACTAACTTCGAAAAAACGGCTCCAACTGCAGCTCATATATCTGAGCAAGAATATTTTGACAATGGAGTTTTGATGATTGCTATGGTTAAAGCGGGTGTTGAATTGGCTTTTGAAACTATGACTGAATCAGGAATCATTGAGGAATCAGCTTACTATGAATCATTACACGAATTGCCTTTGATTGCTAATACTATTGCAAGAAAAAAATTATTCGAAATGAATCGTGTAATTTCTGATACAGCTGAATACGGTTGTTATTTATTTGATCATGCGTGCAAACCGTTATTGACCGAATTTATGAAAACTGTTGAAACTAAAATAATTGGAAAACCATACTCAACTTCAAATGGTGTTGATAATGCACTTCTAATTGCTGTAAATAGTAGTATTCGTCAACATCCTATCGAAGAAATAGGAACTTGGTTGAGAGAGTCAATGACGGCTATGAAAAAAATTGGATAATTGAACATTTAATGTTTTCACACTTTTAGTGTGTTGGGATTTGGTACTTAATCTTTAGTTTCATAATATTTTGAATTAGTAAGCACTTATTACAGATTTCGAAGGGTAAAGTATATATAGACTCACTTAACTTAAAATTAAATTTGAAAGTTAAGTGGGTTAATCCTAAAATAGTTACAGTAAAAAACGAGATAGAATTTCTATTTCGTTTTTTTTTTGCAACAGTTTTTAATTTAAATAGGAATAGATTTAGATAAATTACTAATTTAGCAAGACTATGAAAGTAAATTCAGATGTTATAATTATTGGTGGAGGATTGGCAGGACTTACAGCCGCTATCCATTTATCGAAATTTGGTTTGGAAGTTACTATTATAGAAAAAAATGAATACCCAAAACATAAAGTTTGTGGAGAATATATTTCTAACGAAGTTTTACCCTATTTTGAATACTTAGATGTAAAAATGGCTGATTTGATGCCTTCAGTTATTACTAAAATGGAGTTTTCGTCAGCTAAAGGTAAAATAATTTCAGCTGATTTACCATTGGGAGGTTTTGGGATAAGTCGCTTTGAATTGGATTATTATTTAGTTCAAAAAGCAATAGAAAATGGCTGCCAAGTCATTCAAGACACCGTTACTGAAATTGAGTATGTAAATGAGGAGTTTTTCATTACTACAGCAAATAATATAAAATTAAAATCAAGAATTACTATAGGAGCCTATGGAAAACGTTCGAATATTGACCAAAAATTAAATCGTAATTTTATTCAAAAAAAATCTCCTTGGTTAGCTGTAAAAGGACATTATGCAGGTGAGTTTCCAAACAATTTAGTGGGATTGCATAATTTTAAAGGTGGTTATTGCGGTGTTTCTAAAGTGGAGAACAGCAAGATAAATATTTGTTATTTAGTTGATTACGAAACATTTAAACGATACCAAAATATAGAAGAATTTCAATCTGAGATTATTCTAAAAAATCCCAATTTAAAATTGATTTTCGAAAATTCTAAAATCCTATTTGAAAAACCTTTGACCATAAGTCAAATTTCATTTGAGAAAAAAGATACCGTTGAAAACCATATTTTAATGATTGGTGATACTGCCGGATTGATTCATCCACTTTGTGGAAATGGTATGGCAATGGCAATTCATAGCGCCAAAATCGTGTCTGAATTAATTTTAAAATTTTATGACAAATCAATTGTTTCTAGAAAAGAATTAGAAAAAAAATACACACGAGAATGGAATTACAATTTTAGA
The DNA here is from genome assembly GCF_004349355.1 of Flavobacterium cellulosilyticum. Taxonomy (GTDB): domain Bacteria; phylum Bacteroidota; class Bacteroidia; order Flavobacteriales; family Flavobacteriaceae; genus Flavobacterium; species Flavobacterium cellulosilyticum. Next base: position 30,829 of record NZ_SMFK01000013.1, read on the forward strand.
AAAAGACTCAAAACAGCAAGAATTTTGTCAAAAATAATGTTGAATGAAAAATTGACTTCATTTTTGATACAGTTCATCGTGAAGTTCCCCAATTTATTGCCAAAAATCATCAAAAAAACACATGGAAAACCAATATTATAAAAATAATCAATGATTTTAGACATAAAAAATAGATCTGATGATTCTGAAATAATGGATGATTTTACTATGGAAGGAGAAATCTTACGTGAGGCATTGGATAAAATTGCCAAGATAAATCAACTATTGGGTGGAAACCAATTAACTTTACAAGGAGTTAAAGAATTGATTACAGCAATACCTGCACAAAAGGAAATATTAATTGTAGATTTAGGTTGTGGTAATGGAGATATGCTTCGAACACTCGATAAATATGGTAGAGAAAACAATTTGAATTTCAGATTAATTGGAATTGATGCAAATAATTTCACAATTAATCACGCTCGTAAATTATCTGAAAATCATCCCAATATTAGCTATCGTTGTGAAGATATTTTTGATAAATCATTTCATGAATTAAAATATGATATTTCATTATGTACCTTGACTTTACATCATTTTAAAAATGAGGAAATTGAAGAAATATTGACAGTTTTAAATAAAAATTCAAACTTTGGAATTGTAATAAATGATTTGCATAGAAGTGCGTTAGCTTATCGAATTTTTCAAGGATTGTGTTTTGTTTTTCGATTAAATGAGATGTCACGATTGGATGGATTAGTATCTATAAAGAGAGGCTTTAAAAAAGAAGAATTAATACTTTTTTCAAATAAATTAAAATTAACTAATTATAAAATCCAGTGGAAATGGGCTTTCCGTTATCAATGGATTGTTAAAAAAGACAAAGAGATAATAGACTTTTAATAATCCGTTTTTCAATCTATTATCTATCTGTCTATCGTCTAATAATCAAAAGGCCAAAAAAAGTCTAAAAAATATGAGTGTAAAAATAAAATGTGTATCCAAACAATTACCGAAATACTCTAGAACTACTGAAGAGATAATTCCATTTCTAGATGATTGGCTTGCAGGCAAAGATTCCCGTTTTATCAGGAAAGTTAAAAAAATATTTGAAGGTGCGGCAGTTGATAAACGCTATTCCATTATGGATCCGATCGAAGTTTTTACAAATACTTCATTTGAAGAAAGAAACGATATTTATATACGTGAAGTTATTGATTTAGGCACTAAAGTATTAGAAAAAGCATTAGAAAATGCCAATTGGCAACCAAATGATTTAGATTATATTATTACTGTGAGTTGTACTGGAATTATGATTCCTTCTTTGGATGCTTATTTAATTAATAAATTGAAATTGCGCCAAGATATTGTCCGACTTCCAGTTACCGAAATGGGTTGTGCAGCAGGAATTTCAGGAATTATTTATGCAAAAAACTTTTTAAAAGCAAATCCAGGCAAAAGAGCTGCTGTTATCGCTGTTGAAAGCCCAACGGCTACTTTTCAATTGGATGATTTTTCGATGGCAAATATTGTGAGTGCGGCAATTTTTGGTGATGGGGCAGCTTGTGTATTGCTTTCATCTCATAACGAAGATGATGGTCCTGAAATTCTTGATGAAGAAATGTATCATTTTTATGATGCGGAACATTTGATGGGTTTTAAACTTACTAATTCCGGATTGCAAATGATATTAGACATAGACGTTCCTGAGTCGATTGCAACTCATTTTTTAGATATTATTAATCCTTTTTTGGAGAAAAATAATTTTAAAACAGCAGATTTAGACCATTTGATTTTTCATCCTGGTGGAAAAAAAATAGTGCAAACTGTAGATAGTTTGTTTTCTGAATTAGGAAAGGATATCATGGACACCAAGGAAGTGTTGCAATTATATGGCAATATGTCTAGCGCAACTGTCTTGTATGTCTTAGAACAAATTATGGATAAGAAACCTAAAAAAGGGGCAATAGGATTAATGTTAAGTTTTGGGCCTGGATTTTCAGCTCAAAAGGTTTTATTAAAATTTTAAAAGTCAACCAGGAATTACACTAATTCTCACGAATTTTGATTTAAATAATTTTATAATTTATGCAAATACAAAATGTATTTAATTTTTGTAATTCGGGTAAAATAATATATGACAAAACAAGAAATTATAGCTAAACTGCCCTATTCTAAACCATTTTTATTTGTGGATGAATTGCTATTAATAAATGAAAATAGGGTAGAAGGAATTTATACATTTGATGAAAATTCTGATTTTTACAAAGGACATTTTAAAGATAATCCAATAACGCCAGGAGTAATTTTAACGGAAGTTATGGCGCAAATCGGATTAGTTTGTTTGGGGATATTTTTAGTAAATAATAAATTTAATAAAAACACTTCAATCGCCTTAACATCAACAGAAATAGATTTTTTGAAACCCGTATTTCCCAATGAAAAAGTGACAGTAATTTCAGAGAAAGTCTATTTTAGATTTGGTAAACTAAAATGTAAAGTCTTAATGAAAAACGAAAAAGGTGATGAAGTTTGCAACGGTACAATTGCAGGAATGATAGTTTAATATTTATTTATTTTAGATTGCCATTGCCATTGCCATTGCCATTGCTATTGCTTTTGCCTTTGTAATTGATATTGTTATTGAAACTGATTTTTTTATGAAAAAACGCGTTGTTATTACAGGTCTTGGAATCGTAGCACCAAATGGTGTTGGTCTTGATGCGTTTACCCATGCTATAAAAAATGGTGTTTCTGGAATTAAACATGATTCTGAATTAGAGCGATTGCAATTTTCATGTCAAATTGCAGGGAAACCTGAAGTGCCTCCAGAATTATCATTGCGTTATTTCACGGAATTAGAACTTCGAAACTTTAATTCCTCAGGAATTTTGTATGGTGTTATTGCAGGTATTGACGCATGGAAGGATGCAGGATTGTCGATGGAAGTCCATGATGAACCCGATTGGGAGAGTGGAACTATTTTTGGAACTGGAACTTCTGGAATTGATAAATTTCGCGAAAGCATATACAAAATTGATGATTTTCAAACCAGAAGATTAGGAAGTACTGCCGTGGCACAAACGATGAATAGTGGTATAAGTGCTTATTTGGGTGGGAAATTAGGATTGGGAAATATCGTAACAACCAATTCTTCAGCTTGTACAACAGGAACCGAAAGTATATTAATGGCCTATGAACGGATACAATCGGGACAAGCGAAACGTATTTTAGCTGGAAGTACTAGCGATTCTGGACCTTACATTTGGGGTGGATTTGATGCAATGAAAGTATGTACCTATAAACATAATGAAACACCAGAAAAAGGTTCAAGACCAATGTCTGCTAGCGCTTCTGGATTTGTTCCAGGCAGTGGAGCGGGAGCTTTAATTGTAGAAGACTTAGAATCAGCTTTGGCAAGAGGAGCTAAAATTTATGCAGAAATACTTGGTGGAAACCTAAATTCTGGAGGACAACGTGGTCAAGGATCAATGACAGCTCCAAACCCAATAGCAGTGCAAAGATGTATTAAAAAAGCAATGGAGAATGCGGGAATTCATCCAAAAGAAATTGATGCTATAAATGGGCATTTGACTGCCACATCCAAAGATAGCTTGGAAATTCAGAATTGGAGTGACGCTTTAGGTAGGAGTGGAGCGGCGTTTCCTTTTATAAACTCATTAAAGTCTATTGTGGGTCATTGCTTATCGGCAGCTGGAAGTATTGAAAGTGTGGCAACTGTATTACAATTGCATCATAATTTCATTTTTCCGAATATCAATTGTGAAGATTTGCATCCTGAAATTACAGCAATTATAGATTCAAGCCGAATACCACAAAAATTAATAGAAAAAGAATTGAATATAATCGCAAAAGCAAGTTTCGGTTTCGGTGATGTGAATGGATGTGTAATCTTTAAAAAATATAAATTACATTCTCAAACTTTCTAAAAAGGAAGGGAGCTTTATCCTAAAATCAATAATTAATAACTAATATTCTGCTAGTAAGACAATATGGTTTAAAGTTTTTTTAATGAAGTAAACTAATTAATCAATAAATATGGACAAACAAGAAATTATCGAGAAGTTAAGGAGTATAGTAAAACCGTATAGTAACAATCAGAATGCATTTGATAATCTAACGGAAAGCACTGATTTTATTAGTGATTTACAAATAAATTCGGCTAATTTAGTCGATGTGATTTTAGATATTGAAGAAGAATTCGATATTGTAATCGACAATCAATCTATGGAACGAATGCTCGATGTGCAATCGGCAATCGAGATTATAGAATTAAAATTATCTGAAAAATGATTGGCAATGATATCGTAGATTTAGCGTTAGCACAAAAAGATAGTAATTGGAGAAGGCACGGTTTTTTAGATAAAATCTTTACTGAAAAGGAACAATTACTCATTTTAAAGTCCGAATATCCAGAAACAATGGTCTGGAATTTATGGAGTAGGAAGGAAGCATCCTATAAAATTTATAATAGACAAACCCAAAAAAGAGGTTATTTTCCTTTGCAATTAGAATGCTTTACAGTAGACATCATAAACGATTTTTATTACGGGAATGTCATTATAAATGAGCAAATATATTTCACTAAAACAGAAATTACATCCCAATATATTAATACAATTGCTGTATTGAAGGTTTCAGATTTTGATTCAATTCAATTCTTAAAAAGTAACACTGCTATTCAAAAAGATAATGGATTGCCTTTTTATAGAGATCCTAAAAATGCAGTATTAAAACCAGTATCAATAAGTCATCATGGGAGATTCGAGCAAATAGTTTGTATCTAATTCAAGCCTAACCTTGATTTTAACTTTAGAAATAAAAGTGCAATTTTATAGGCATCATCTGATGATGAAATACGATCGCTTTGAGGTATTTTATAAATGGTACATAATTCATCCAGTGAAAATTGTTTGTTGTTAATATCTTTCAATTTTCGATACATAATATCAATATCCAAAGCTTCATTTTTTAATCTTCCACATTCCAATTTTTCTAATGCTACGTTTATCATTTCGACATCAAAATCGATGTGATGGCCAACTAGTACGGAATTTCCAATATACTCAACAAAAGCTTGAATACCCTCGTATTCGCTTAGCTTTTTCATTTTAGTTTCAATCGTAAATTCATTTGAAATTCCATTATCGTGAAAAAATTTATATTGAGCAATTACAATTTCAAAACTATCAGCAATAACAATGCGGTCATCAATTACTGCAAAAGAGGCGATGGATAAAATAACATCTTTTTCGAGACTTAATCCAGAGGTTTCAGTAGTAAACACAACATATCTATTTGATTTTTTTTCAAATTTAGAGAGGTATGTTTTCCAAAATTCTGGATATTCTTTATTTATATTTTTTAACCAGTCTAACATAATTATGAAAATTGGGTAAGTTTAAACTTAGTTTTAATTAGTTCTTCTAATTCTCTCATTGGAGCAAATGCATTTTTCAAATGTTCTTTATCTGCTTTTGATAATTCATGCAAATTTATAAATTGACCGGAACTATCATTTTTCAATCCTTCCAATGTTCTAAATTTTGATAAAGTTAAAAATGCTTCCGCACAATTGAGATAAATTTCACTATTTCTAGGATCAACAATAGATAATTGCTTGAATCTGAGATAAGTATTATTGACCCCTTTTACGGAATAACTCAAACTAAACAAACGAGCTGCATCAATAAGAGGCATTAAAGCACGTGTTTTTATATCGAATTTATCCTTGTTTACTCCTAATTCTTCCACATTGAAATTTTTGAAAAAGGTCAAAGGTGAATTTTTCCTTAAAGCATCATTTCCAAGAAAATCAAAGAACAATACATTATTTTTAACATTATTAAAAATGACATTTTGTATGGCTTCTTCCAACTTATGTTCTCCAAAAGCAATTTCGAGATCAAAGAAAATACTACTTATTTCATTGCTGTTTTCACCTGGAGTATTGATCCAATTACTGTATTGTTTTGTCCAGTCTGTCAAAGACTTGCACCAAAGCATATTACTTGCTATATGACCATTAGGACATAATTCATATCCTACATTTTCAAGGGAAACAGTTGTTCTTTTTGCCAACTTTATAAAATAGTCCTTTACGTCTCTATATTTATCTGGTGTAACATCTTCAAAGATTAAAATTGAATCCTGATCTGTAGATAATAATTGTTCTTTTCGTCCTTGGCTACCAATACTTAACCATACAAAACGAACAGGAGGAGAGCCTAAATCTAAAATTGCTAATTCTACTGACCGCTTAATAATTGCTAAATTAATTTCACTAGCAATATTGTTGATGTGAGAAAGCGGTATGTTTTTATGCAAAGATTTTTGAATAAGTTCCGTCAATCTTTTTCTAATTGATTTTAAATCTTCTGCAGACTTAGAACGTTTTATTTCTTTAATTAAAACTCCAGGATTACTGGCTTGGGCAACAATTAAATCATGTTCAGAAATAATTCCTTTTACAGTTGATTTATCGGTTCCATCATTGGTAACACATAAATGAGTTACATTGTATTTTAACATCAGTAATTGAGCTTCTGCCAATGATACATTTTCCATAATTGTAACTACTGGTGATGTCATGATTTTATCAATAGTTGTTGAAATAGAATATCGTCCAGTTGCAATTTTTGTAGACATATCAGTATGTGTAACAATACCAATAGGAAGATCGTTTTGACAAACAATAGCACTATTTGTAATTGTATTCGTCATAAGTTGAGCTACTTCTTGTACAATACTTGATGTGGTTATTTTAAGAGGAGTTGTGTTATAGGATAAAGATTGAAAATATTGCATTTCTGACTTTTGGTCGGAGTAGTATATGTTATCTGATACCAATTTTCCATGAAGATTTTCAATTTCATTTGGATTACTTGAATTTGAGGCAAAACTTTCCAATAAATATTCCAAAACATTAGAATTATGAGTGACAAACGTGCGGAAAGTAGCAATTGGAATAGCATAAATAATACTTTCTTCTCTTGCCTTGGCAGTCATCATATAATTATTTTTGGCAAAAAATGGACGTAAACCAAAAACATCACCTTCAACACATTTATTGATTAAAGTTTCTTCAGCATCGGCAATTACTGTTAAATTGATAACACCTGATGCAACAACATAGAAACTATCATGTAATATATCATTAATATGGAATAAAAGTTTATGCTTTTCTAGGTTAATAACTCGAATACTTGTAGCAATTTCTGATAGTTCTTGAAAACTTAAATTGTCAAAAGGCGGATATTTTTTTAAGAAATCAGCGATATGTTCGGCTATAGTATTCATAAGGATTTTAATATTATCGCTTGTAAAAATAATGAATTAATAAATTATAATATAGTCATTAATTGAGTAAATCGAATATTTTATAAATTTCTTAATTTTTTCTTAAAAATTCTATGATTAATAGTAAAATAAAATTAGATATTATAAATTTATGATTCAAACTAAATTATTTTAAATCATGGGATTACAAAAAAAAATTAATTGGATTTTTATCGCATTCTTAACGGTAACGTTCATTAATGCACAAAATAAACCGGCGAGTCCTGCAGCTGTTGCCAATGGAAAAATTAATGACGCCACCATTAGCATTAATTATAGCAGTCCATCTGTAAAAGGAAGGAAAATATGGGGAGAATTGGTTCCGTTTAACAAAGTTTGGCGTGCTGGAGCCAACGATGCCACAACTTTTGAAACTGATAAAGACTTGACTATTGAAGGTGCAAAATTACCTGCAGGAAAATATTCTTTTTTTGTTATACCAAACGAAAAAGAATGTATTATAATTTTTAATAAAGAAGCGAAACAATGGGGAGCATATAAATACAAAGAAAGTGAAGATCAATTGAGAGTCACGGTTAAACAAAATACAACTGACTCAAGTACTGAAAGTTTAGCCTATACCATAAATAAAAATAATATTGTACTGAGTTGGGAAAAATGGAATATCCCATTTAAGGTAAAATAAGATAAAATCTGTTTTCATTAAAGCATTAGCAATTATATTGTTGATGCTTTTTTTATTATGATGATTCAGAACAAATAGTGGATGTTTTGTATATTCTATTTTACATAATATAAATTATAGGTCAAATAATGACATTAAACTTCATCCATAATAGTACTATCAAAATGTATTCAAAAATCTAATAGCATATATTTGCAAAAAATTAAACAACTAAATATTTTGATGGATAGAAAAAAATATATCAAATTAATTCTAATCTTAGGTTCGCTTACCGCACTTGGACCTTTTTCTATAGATATGTATTTACCTGGATTTTCAGGAATTGCAAAGGATTTGAATACTAGTGTTGCAAATGTTGCCATGACATTATCAAGTTATTTTATTGGTATATCGGCCGGACAATTACTTTATGGACCATTATTAGATCGTTTTGGAAGAAAAAAACCTTTATATATTGGACTTTTTGTCTATATTTTGGCCTCTTTAGGTTGTGTTTTTGTTACAGATATTGATGCTTTTATTGGATTACGTTTCATCCAAGCTGTTGGAAGTTGTGCTGCTACAGTAGCTTCAGTTACTATGGTTCGCGATCTATTTCCTGTAAAAGACATTCCTAAAGTATTTTCTTTATTAATGCTGGTGGTTGGGCTTTCTCCAATGTTAGCGCCTACCATTGGTGGCTATGTAACAAATAGTTTTAGTTGGCATGCTGTGTTTTTAATTTTAATGTTCTTAGGGATTTTTGTACTTATTGCAGCTCGTTTTGGGTTACCAAGTAATTATGAACCTGATCAATCGATTTCATTAAAACCAAAACCTATTGTAAATAATTTTTTAATAGTTTTAAAAGAACCACAGTTTTTTACCTACGCATTTACAGGTGCTGTAGCTTTCTCTGGATTGTTTATTTATGTTGCTGCATCACCGATATTATTTATGGATATTTATAAAGTAGACGCAAAAACCTATGGTTGGATATTTGCTTTTATGTCTATGAGTTTTATTGGTGCGAGCCAACTTAATTCGCTATTGTTGAGGAAATTTTCTAGCGAACAAATGATTTTTGGTGCCTTAATAACTCAATTATTAATTACAATAATTTTTTTAATAGCGGCTTTATTTCATCTTTTGGATTTGTATGGAACGATTACGATGTTATTTTTGTTTTTAGGATGTCTCGGTATAACTAACCCAAATACTGCAGGACTTACCCTTGCTCCTTTTAGGGCCAATGCCGGAAGTGCATCTGCTTTAATGGGTGCTATTCAGTTGGGATTTGGCTCATTGGCTTCTTTTGCAGTTAGTTATTTTGTAAAAGATTCTTTGATTCCTATGGTTATATTAATGACTATTTCAACTACTTCCTCCTTTGTTATTTTAAATATCGGAAAAAGATCTATAAAAAAATCTTATTAAATTTTTCGTAAATTAGAAGTAAATAGATTACTTGTAAAAAAAAAGCATCCATAAAAATATTTAAGGATGCTATTTGAATGTTATTGCTGTTTCTATTATGATTAGAAATATTTATTACCTTTCTTATTAAAAATCAGCTATTTTAACTTCTTTTATGAGTTTATTATTTTAGAATGATGGTATGAAGTGTATCCATAAAGCGTCACTACTGCTAAACAGAATAAGGGTAATATAAAAGAGAAATTTACTTCTGGTATAAAACCAAATACTTTAAGATCAGAGAAACCAGGTCCACCCCAATCTAATATACTTGCTTGCAATAAAGGCATTAATGCACCTCCTACAATTGCCATAACCAAACCTGAAGAACCTATTTTAGCTTCATCACCCATATCTTTTAGAGCAATCCCGTAAATTGTTGGGAACATAATTGACATAAAAATTGAAATTGAAATTAATGAAATCAATCCAGGTATTCCTTGCAATAGAATTGCTCCAGAAGCACAAATCATTCCTCCAACACCAAAATACATAAGCATTTTCGAAGGATTTATATTTTTCATCATGGCTGTACCAATCCATCTTCCCATTAAAAATAATATCATTGCTGCAATATTATAGTTTGTCGCTGTAATATTTAACCCAAAGGTATGATTGATATTGTCAACATATTGATACATAAAAGTCCAGCAAAGAATTTGTGCACCAACGTAAAATGCTTGAGCAATAACTCCATTTTTATAATTTTTGTTTGCCAATAATTTTTTGAAGGATTCAGAGATAGACATTTTTTCTTCATGAACTGTTTTAGGCATTTTAGTAAAAATGATGATAATCAAAATTGCCAATACAAAAATTCCTAATCCTATATAAGGAATACTTATAATATTTAAATCGTGTTCTCTAATGGATGCTAATTCATCAGATGATAAGGCTTTGAATGTTTCTGGTGTGTAATTGTTTGATTTTATGCTTCCAATGACCAATTGTTGAGCTAAGATTAATCCAGTAATAGCTCCAATTGGATTAAATGCTTGAGCTAAATTTAAACGTTGTGTTGCCGTTTTATTATTACCTAAGAATAAAATTAAAGGATTTGATGTTGTTTCAAGAAAGGCCAAACCACATGTTATCACCCAAAGTGAAACAAGAAAAAAAGTATAACTTTGATAATGAGCAGCAGGATAAAACAAGAAGGCTCCTGTTGCATATAAAATTAGACCTAGTATAATTCCCGATTTGTAACTGTATTTTCTAATGTAAAGTGCAGCTGGAAAAGCCATAAAAAAATACCCAAAATAAAACGCCATTTGAACAAATGATGCTTGCAAATTAGAAAGTTCAGGCATTACCTTTTTGAAAGTAGACACCATCGGAGCCGTTAGTTCGTTTGCAATTCCCCAAAGGGCAAATAATATTGTAATTATGATAAATTGAAAGGCTAGTTCCTTACTAACAATTGGAATTTTTTTTAATTGATTCATTTTTTTTTTATTTAATTATTTGAAAATGGATTTGATTTTAAAGAATTGGAATTTGTGAGTTCAAAGCCACATAAAAACTCGTCTATTTCAGATTGTAGAATTACTGGATTTGCACCTTCACTTTGTGCAACAATCGCTCCAATGGCACAAGCTTGATTAAGGGCAAATTGAGGGTCTTCTTCGTTAAGTAACGTCATGATTAATGAAGCCAAAAATGAATCTCCTGAGCCCACAGTGTCAACTACATTTACTTTGAATCCACAATTGTAATAAAATGTATTTTCAAAATAAAGTACAGCACCATGAGATCCTAGAGTAACGCAGACTGTATTTGTATTTGTAACTTCAGAAATGAATTTAATGTTTTGTTCTAATGATTTTTTATTTGAATTTAAATCTTTGCAAATTTCGTTCAACTCATCATCATTGAATTTTATAAAATCTGCTGTATCCAATAAATCTTTTATAGTTTTTTTTGCATAATGAGGACTTCTTAAATTAACATCAAATATTTTATATTTAGCAACTTTCAAAAGTGCGTTCAACGTTTTTTTAGAAACTAAATCTCTACTGGACAAACTGCCATAAACCAAAAAATCTGCGTTTTTAACTATTTCAATACTTTCAAGTGAAGATTCAATTTTATCCCAAGCCGCTGGATAATTGATGTCATAGGACGCATTGCCTTTTTCGTTTAAAATAACGTTGACTATTCCTGTTGGATAAGTATCGCTTACTTGGATAGCTTTAGTTTTTATCCCCGAATTATTTAGGTAATCGACTAATATTTTTCCATTAGTATCATTCCCAATACTGCTTATCATTGCAATATCTCCTCCTAACGAGTTTAATCTCGAAGCAACATTAAGTGGAGCTCCACCAATTTTTTTGTGTTCCAAGAATACATCAAAGAGGATTTCGCCAAAACAAACACCTGTTAATTTCTTTTTCATTTTATTTTTTTAAGTAAAACAATATATTTAGTAATTTTTTATGGTCGACTAATGTTTAATTATACCATTTATCGACCATTTTTTTCATAAACAACAAGCTTCCTTTTGCAAGATCTTCTGAATTGTATTTCGAAGGTCTCCATAAAGAAGTTGGTTCAACCAATTCTTTTATTTGTGATGAAAAATTTTCAAGAACTAAAGGTCCTTGATAATTAATTTCTGCCAAAGCTTTGAATAAATCATCCCAATGTACGTTGCCTTCGCCAGTCATTCCCCGATCACTTTCGGTAATGTGAACGTGTTTTAAATTATTTCCTACTCGAATTATTGGGTTGTAAAAATTACTTTCTTCAATATTCATATGAAAAGTATCGAGATGCAATCCAATGTTTTTTGCGCCAATACTCTCGATCATTTCCAAAACTTCTTCTGAAGCAGTAAATACATAGCTTTCGTAGCGATTAATCGGCTCAGGTGCAATTGTAATGTTGTACAAGTTGGCATAATTAGCAACTTCAGTAAATACCTGCTTAATAATTGCTTTTTCACCAACTGTACATGGATTTTTTGTGAATGTTCCGATTGCCGAGTGTAATACACCTCCCAAAAAATCACCTTCCATTTCGGCCACTTTGTCAACGGCTGATTTAATGATGGTCACGGCTTTTTCAGGATAAAAAGGAATGTGACATTCAGTAGGTAAATTCAAAGTACATCGTCCTGAAATTCCATGTTTGTCAAGTTGTTTTTTTGTTGCTTTTGCATCGAAATCCAATGAAGTAGGCAAAATAATTTCAAGCATGTCAAAACCATATTCGGCTGTTTTTTCGATAGCATAAAGTCCTCCATCACTACTCCATCTGGGGATAAAGGATAAAATTGTTGTTCCAAATATTGGCATATTTATATATTTTAAATTAAATTATTATTTTATAGATTCCTTGTGTTAAAATAACCACCATTCTGTTTTAACTCCAATGTAGGAACCCCAACTTTTTTGATTCACTTGTAAATAAGGAGAATAATTATGGTTGCGTGCGTAATCGTTATAGTGGGCTAATGTATAAACCAAACGGATGTGAGGACGGCTCCAAGGGTCTTTTTTACCTAATGGAACAATTGTGGGTGCAATAGAAAATTTCCACATACTAGCATCAGGATTATCTCCGTCTTTTCGAACAGCATAATGAACTTCTTCTATTAAATGCAACCAATTCGTAATATAATAGAAGCTTCTGAAACCCACTACAAAGTCTGTTTTTTGGTTATACAATTGATTCCCATTGAAAAATTCATCTGTATTAGTACTCGCAGAGCCTCCTTTACTTTTGGTGTAAACTCCATAACCATTTAGACTAAATTTTTGCGACAAATTTAACAGAAAATGTTCTACCATTGTAAATGAATAGGCATTTGTATATTTTCCATCGGAATCTGGCGCACCATAAGTTGCCCAAGTAAAAGTATTTCCATTGTCACCACCATTAGCAATTCCTGCACCATATCGAGCAGAAAGCTGATTAAATGAACCCGGTAATTTAGTTTTAAATGTATTATTATATTTGACGCCAACGACCCAACCTTTATCAGCAGGATATACTTTGGAAGCGGTTTGGGAATTGGCAGCAACATAATGAAATTCTCCTAAAAGCTTAATTATATTGTTATTTTTCAAATGAATACTGTGCTCACCTATCCAAACCATTCGTTGGCGAATCGCTGAATTTGTGGCGCCAGCAACGGTAATTTGGTAATTATATGGAAATACATTCGTTGAATCGGCCGAAGCAGGCATTAACATTGTGAGTTCTGTGTTTTTATGGCTTACGCCGAATCCTTGTGCAGAATGATCATCAAAATAAAAATAATCACTGATGTGAATGTCATCATAACGACGAAAACGTGATCCTGCCCATGCAGACCATTTACTTCCCATAATGTTTCTTGCTTCAACAAAAGCTTCGGGAAGAATAAAAGTTAGACCACCATTCGATCGAGAACTAACGTTACCAACAAACTGGCCATTAGCAGAGTACATTCCCAATCGCATTTGGAAAGTAACATTGGTGCTGTCCGTATTAATTATTTTTGGAGTGAAATGTATTGCAGGTAGAATATCAATATAGTCATTCTGTTCCATGCGTCCTCCTAAAGAACCTTGACCTGAAAGATTTAAAGGCTTCCACATATTTCCTTCACCATTTGGAGAAAGTCCAACTCCAATTCTCCCTGTTGTTCCCAGAGAAAAATTGGGATTGGTAATAACAACTTGTGAATAACTATAAATGGATGTTATAGTAATTAAAAGTAAAACAAACTTAATTTTCATTGCTTTGATTTAGAATAATAAATTTCAATTTTAATAAACGTCATTATGACAATTATTTTTCAAAAGTAAAAAAATAATATGATTTAAAATTAAAAATAACGAATATTTTTAATATATTAATAAATTTATCTAGAGTTTTAAGATAATGTAATATAAATATAGCATATATATGTTTAAATACACAAAAAGTATATGTGACATTTAATGTGTTTTATTAGAGTATATTTATTAAAATGAAATCATAAATAAATCATTACTTTTGTAGTAATAAATAGATTTACCAATCCGATTATAATTTCGAAAAAAACTATAATAATTAAATTCCTATACATCTTATGTTTCCTAAAATAATTCCTAATATTTCAGTTGACTGTGTCGTTTTTGGATTCAATATCACTACTAAATCTTTGAATGTATTGCTGTTAAATAGGTATTTAGAATCTAAAGAAAGCCAAGAAATATTGGTCAATGATTATGTGCTTACAGGATATCATGCCTTGGAAAATGAAACAATAGATGATACAGCCACTCGAGTTTTAAAGGAATTAACTGGATTTGATAATCTTTACAAAAATCAGTTTAAAGTTTTTGGAGATCCCAATCGTTTGATGAACGAAAAAGACATTATTTGGGCAGAAAACCAAAATTTCAATCAACGAACTATAACAATTGCTTATTATTTTTTAGTAAAAACGCATGAGGTTGACATAGAAAACAATTTACATCAACCACAATGGTTTCCAGTGAATAGTTTACCAGAATTAGGATTTGATCATAAATTGATAATCAACGAGGCTTATGCTGATTTAAAAGCAAAATCATTGACTGAGCCAATCATTTTTGAATTGTTACCTAATAAATTTACAGTCAAAGAATTGCAAGAAGTGTATGAATCTATATTGTGTATAGAAATTGACAACAGGAATTTTAGAAGAAAATTGTTGACCAAAAAATACCTAATAGAACTGGATGAAAAGCAAGTTGGCGTTTCTAAAAAACCGTCCAAGCTTTTTATGTTCAGTAAAGATATTTACCAAAAAATATTTAAAGAAAGTTATTTGATAAGTATTTAATTTTTTAATTAAACAGTAAAAAAGCTGTTTTTTTTCTCCAATCTATACTTCCACTTTTGTCTTCTTATCTGGTCTAATAATCATTCGCAAAGATTGATCTTTAGAAAAATATGCGATGGTCCAATTGATAAAAGTTTTAATTCTATTTCGATAAGTTATTAATGAAAAAAGGTGCACAAAAAGCCAAACCAACCAAGCAAAGAAGCCGTTGAAGTGTTTTTTAGGCTTTGGTAAATCGACAACTGCTTTATTTTTTCCAATAATTGCCATAGATCCTTTATCATTATATTTGAAGGGAATTAAAGGTTTATTTTCAATCATTAACTTGAAATTTTTAGCCAAATTCAATCCTTGTTGAATGGCAACTTGAGCAACCTGAGGATGACCACCTGGAAAGTTTTCATCGCTAAGTTGGATGCAGGTATCACCAAGTGCAAATATATTTTGAGTTCCATTTATTTTATTGAAAGCGTCGGTCATCATTCGTTTGCCTCTACCATAACTTTCTTCTGGAATTCCTTCAAATTTCATTGCTGAAACTCCTGCAGCCCAAATTAAATTTTTGGTTTGTATGGTTTCTCCGTTCGAAAGATGTACTGTATCATCAATATAATCCGTTACTTGGCAATTTAATTTTACAATAACACCTAGTTCAGTTATAGCCTTTAGAGTATCCTCTTGAGATTCCTTACTCATTGGTGACAAAAGCGCATTACCGCCATCTACTAAATAGATATTACTCGCAGTTGCAGCTAATTCTGGGTATTCTTTAAGCAAAATATTTTTTCTCATTTCGGCAAACATCCCCGAAACTTCAACTCCAGTTGGACCACCACCAGCAACAACAATTGTCAATAATTTTCGGCGTTGACGCATGTCTTTACAAATGGCTGCTTTTTCTAAATTTTTTAATAAAGTATTTCGCATTCCAATGGCATCATTCAAAGTTTTCATCGGAATTGCGTTTTTCTTCACATTTTCCATTCCAAAAAAACTAGTTTCAGCTCCAGTGGCAAATACTAAATAATCGTAATTCAATTCTCCATTATGAAGGATTACTTTATTTTCTGCTGGAATAACTCGCTGCATTTTTCCAAGTCGAAATTGAAGATTTTTTTTACCTGCAAAAAATTTTCTAAAAGGATAACTAATGCTAGATGGTTCAAGAAAAGCAGTGGCAACTTGATAAATTAAGGGTGGGAAAAAATTATAATTATTTTTATCAACTAATGTCACACGGACATCTTTTTGATTTAGTAATTCTTTTGCAAGGTTTAATCCCGCAAATCCTCCTCCAATTATAACAATTTCCATATATTAATTCTTTTATTTATTAAATAAAAATACAATCTATAAATATACACTATTTTCGGGATACAATTAAATTTACTAATAGGAAAAAACTATGATGCGATTGCTTTAAAATTGATTACTTATTTTATTTAACTCATCAAATTGTTAAAATTCTAATCCTGTTCCATTTGTATAAATGTTCTCCGAAATCTAAGGTTTTCAAACTTTCCTCATCTATGCACGAGGTAGAGTAGCGGAGAATTCCTTTTTCTTTTTATTCAATTCATCTTGCAGCTTGCGCATTGCTTTCTGTTCGCGTCCTAAAGCTTTTTCTTTATAGATTTCAAATTCCTTTTCGGACTGTTTTAACACCAGCTTGCTTTCTATTGTTATGGCATTGCTTTGTTTAAATTTGAAGATAAAAAATAGTAGTATAGCAATCAAACCAAGCAAAATAAAGAAAAACAATGTTTTAAAAATCGTTTTTCCAAATTGAATGCCAAAAAGTGAAATACTATCTTTTTCAGATATTAAATTGGAAACAACAGTTTCTGAGGCAGTTGATTTGGTTTGTAAACTGTCGATAAGTCTTTTTTGAGAACTTATAAAATTTGCATTGGCTAAAATCTTCTCTTTTGAAACCGAAAGCGAATCGAGTACATTCGATTGTAATTTAAGCAACGAACTTTCTTTTATCACTTTATAACCCTGAAAATCATTTGATTTATCCATAAGGTTATCAAACTGATATTGTATAGTACCGGAATCAATAATTTTATTTGTGGTTTGACTAAAAATGTTTGATGTAATAAGTAATAGGGCAATTGCCGCAATTGTCATTTTTTTCATGAGTTAAAACGCTTTGAATTCATAACTAAGTAAAAAACTAGTTATTGTTAGAAAATATAACGAAGTATAAAACTAGTTATTGCTATTAAAACAGATTTATAGCTCATTTAACTCATGTTATTTTTAGTTTTCATCCAATAAATAACATTGAAATTGATGTGAAAAGTCTAATTTAACCATGTCCTTTTTGTAACTTCAATTTTTTTATGATTAAATTACTAAAAGGCATAAAAAAACCATTGCAGCACTCTATCAAGTATTGCAATGGTTTTTTATTTATAAAACAGAAAAAGTACTATTTCATTTTTTGTCTTTTAACTGGTTTTTCGGCAAGTTCATTTTTATTTTGCAACAAATAATTTGCCAACAATTTCTCTATTAATTCATCTTTGGTCAAATGATGAAAAACTGTTTTTATTTTGTTTTTTAAATCTGCCGAAACTTCGTGATTGGGTTTGGTTTTAAAAATTTGTTTGGCCCACAAAAACGTGTTATTTTCTTCAATATTTTCAGAAGAGGGTTTTTTAAATTTTGAAAACTGAATTCCCAATTCTTTTTCGAAATCAGCAATTTCTACTAATTCTTCTTGTTGCAAAACGGTTAACGAAAGTCCCTTTGCTCCTGCTCTAGCGGTTCTTCCGCTACGGTGAACATAGTTTTCGTAGGTGTCAGGCAAATGATAATTGACTACATAAGATATTTCCTTTACGTCAATTCCTCTTGCGGCCAAATCAGTAGCGACTAATATATTGATGTGACCTTCACGAAATTGCTCCATGATTCGATCTCTAATTCCTTGTGATAAACTTCCGTGTAAAGCTCCAGACGAAAACTTATTGATGGCTAAATTCTTTGCCAATTTATTTACAGCTGCTTTAGTTTTACAGAAAATAATACCCCGTTCACCATCTTTAGAAGTTAGAAAATGCATCAAAACCTCTAATTTTTCAATAGGATCAACAACTATATATTGATGGTCGATTCCTTGATTTCCAACCGTTTCCATATTGGCACTTACTTGAACTACATTTTTATCCAAATAATTCTGAATCAATTGTTTTATAGTTCCTGGTAAAGTGGCTGAAAACAAAAAAGTGCGGTGATTTTTAGGAAGTTCAGCAACAATTTCGTCTAAACTTTCTTTTAATATAGATACCATTTCATCCGCTTCGTCCAAAACTAAAAATTGAGTTTCTTTGAGATTGATGGCTTTGCGCTGAATTAAATCAATTAAACGTCCAGGTGTTGCGACAACAATATGAGTTGGATTTGATAATCGCTCAATTTGTGGTTTTATAGGAATTCCTCCGCAAGTGGCTGCGATTGAAATTTCGGGAGTATATTTGGCGAAAGCCTCTAAATTATTAAAAATTTGATGTCCTAATTCTCTAGTAGGCACTAAAATTATCGCTTGCACTACGGTAGAATTTGTATCAATCAATTGCAATAAAGGCAATCCAAATGCAGCAGTTTTTCCAGTTCCGGTTTTGGCTAGACCAACAAAATCAGTAGTATTTGAAAGTAATAACGGAATCGTTTTTTGCTGAATTTCTGTTGGTTCAACAAATTTTAATTCAGTTATGGCTTTTAATAAAGCTACTGAAATTCCTAAATCGGAGAATTGTTTTGACATCGTATTGATTTAATTTTTATAAAATTGTTGTTTTGAAAACAGGTTTTCGTAGCCCCGATAGAAGGGAAAATCCTCTCGATTTTTCATCGAGAGATTGGGATGATAGCGGGAAAAAGCTCCTAAAAATTAATTGCATTTTTCTATGCTGAGCACTTTTTTTTCCTCTTTCACTGCACTGAACACTTTTCCTAATCTGCTTCGTTCATGATTTTTTCACGATACTTTTTCCCTATTAACAAGGTTAGCTTTAATTTATAGTCATCAACAAGCCATTCGCGGTAGTTTTTACTACATTGACTCAAACATTTGGCATATCGTTTTAAGCGACATTCTATATCTGGATCTAACTCTTTTAATAATGCTTTTGCATCTCGCAACTCTTCAGTATTGTCTACGCACATTGCTGCATGTTGTTCTAATGATTTGTCTAAAACCACTTTAGAACGTAAATTTTGAGCAATAATTTGTTTGTGTTCTTCATCTACATCAAAAGTCACGACCTCTGTTTTAGCAAATTTCTCACGTAATTCGGGTGGCATAGTATATTTAAAATACAATTCGATTTCAGTATCGTCCCGTAAATTTTCAAGATAAAATTCAGGTGATTTAAAAATATGTTGCCAGTTTACTGGATCACTCCACAAACCAAAACGGGCTGCATTATTTCCTAAATCAATCACATTAAAAGTGTCTTTATTTGGTAATTTTCGAGAACCACGACCTATCATTTGAAAATATAAAGTCAAAGATTTTGTAGCTCTATTCAATATAATTGTGTCTACAGTAGGTTCATCAAAACCTGTTGTTAGGATTCCAACAGAAGTTAATATTGCATCTGGAGTTTTTTTAAACCATTGTAAAATATCTTTTCTTTCTTCGGCACTACTGGTATTATCCAAGTGACGAATACCATAACCCGCTTCTCTAAAAGTTTCATAAACATATAAAGAAGTGTTGATTCCATTATTGAAAATCAACGTTTTCTTGCCTAATGATTTCTCTGTATAAGCATGCAATAATTTTTCTTGCATTGCCATATTAGTATACAAATCATCGGACGATTTTACAGTATAATCTCCATTGATTCCAACTTTCAAAGAGGTTAAGCCTACATCATAACTATAGGTAATGGCTTTGGCCAAAAATCCTTTGTCAATCAATGAATTTATCGTATCACCTACGATTAATTCATCATAATTTTGATGCATTGGCAATTTGATATTTGAACTCAAAGGAGTGGCTGTAACTCCTAAAATAAAGGCGTTTTTGAAGGAACTTAATAATTTTCGGAAGGAATTATAATGGGCTTCATCGATGATAACCAATCCAATATTATCTAAATGTAATTTTTCGTCATTGATACGATTTTTCAAGGTTTCAACCATAGCCACAAAACAAGAATAATCGTTTTGGTCTGGAAGTTCTTTCACTTTACTATTGATGATTTTATTTTTTACATCGAAACCTTTAAGCATTTTTGAAGTTTGCTTACAAAGTTCAATTCGATGTGTTAAAACAACTACTTTTTTATCGTGCTTAGACAAATATTGTCTTACGATTTCAGAAAAAACAACTGTTTTACCACCTCCAGTTGGTAATTGATACAACAAATGATGATTGTTTGGCGCATTGTCCAAACGCTCAAAAATGGAAGCGATATCTCCTTTTTGATACGAATAAAGTTCTTTTTTATCTACTGTTTCTGTTTCTAAAGTGTTTTGAGACATGTTTTTTTGTTGGGTTTTTGCAAAAATACACCTAAAAAAGAGTTAATCCACTATAATTTAGATTAAATAATGGGTGGTAATTAAATATAAACGATTGTAAAGTATTTCAATTTAATATTCAAAACGCTCAACAACAGCATTAAATTCAATTGCATTATACCAATTTTGTTGAATTGTTTCATTGTTTATTTTCAAAATCCTTGGCATAAAATCCTCCAATATCCCATTTGCAATCAAAAATTTAATTGCTTGTTCAAAAGAATTTAACATGCTTTTAAAAAACATTTCTTGCTTAACAATTCTTTCTGAGGATAAAGCTTGCGCAATTTCTATTGCATAAAGCATCACATCACCAATAACAAAGGGATCAACACCTAAAAGGATAAAATGTTTGATATATTTTTGTGCAACTGAACGCCTCATTTTTGGTTTCTTTTCCTTCGTAGTAGTTCTTTTTGGAAAATATTCATTAGAAATTTTAAGTTTGCATTCCTGCAAAAGAGATGCTTCTTTTGGATTAAAAACAAAATCGTAGTACGTTTTAACAACACTAAATTTTTCATAAAGTTCAATTACTTGTTCTTCTAATTGCACTTTATTGAGTTCTGTCAAGTATTTTTTTAAATCGCGTTTGCTCATAATCTCAAGTTTATAATTACAAAAGTAAATTACTTTAGGATCGAATACTCCAAAAATCAATCATAATCCTTAATTTTGCACCAATAATTTTTAACACAACAGTTTTGATGGATAGAATTTTTAAGAACATTGCAGTATTAGAAGGAGTTTCCTATTTGGTTTTATTTGCAAATATGCTTTTTATAAAACCAACACATTTTGAACTTTATAAAACATTGTTGTACCCAATAGGAATGACCCATGGAATTTTATTTATTGGTTATGTTGTATTGGCAGTACTGATTAAAAAATCCCAAAAATGGAATTTTAAAGTTTTTTTTACAATTTTATTGGCTTCACTCCTACCGTTTGCTACTTTTTATGTAGAAAAAAAATACATGAAAAATGCATAATTTATTAGAAAAAATATTTGGCTGGTGCTATATTTTATTTAGAAAGTGGGGATTTGGTGATACAATTGCGGCTTATTTAAGCTTGTTTGTGAATATTTTTATTCTCAGTGTTATTTCCTATTACATCTACCGTTTTTTTCGATTATTTCTGGTTACTATTATGTCAATTGTTGCTCGTAAAACCAAAACTAAATTTGATGATTTACTAATTTCGAATAAAACAGCGATGTACATTTCGCATTTGATTCCGTTATTGTTTATCTATATTTCAGTTCCAATTATATTAAATGCATACAATTATTGGGAAACTATATTTGGAAAATTAGTTGGGATTTACATTGTTCTACTAATACTTTGGATCATAAGAACCATCTTTAATGCACTTAAAGATCATTTAAAAAGTATTGTTAAATTTAGTGACAAACCTATTGATAGTTACATTCAAGTAATTATGATTGTCCTTTGGATGTTAGGTATTGCTGCTATATTTTCTGAAATTTTTGATATTAAAATCGAAAAATTACTGACTACTTTAGGAGCCATTTCAGCTATTATATTATTAATTTTCAGAGATACAATTTTAGGATTTGTTGCCAGTATTCAGGTTTCTGTAAATGATATGCTTCGAATTGGTGATTGGATTACAATGGATAAATTTGGAGCTGATGGAGATGTTATTGAAATTAATTTGGCAACAGTTAAAGTTCGAAATTTTGATAACACTACAACTACAATTCCAACTTATAGCTTGATTTCTGATTCCTTCAAAAACTGGCGTGGAATGCAAAAATCGGAAGGGAGAAGGATAAAACGCCATATATTGATAAAATCTAATAGTGTTCGATTTTTAAAAAATGAGGAATTGGATAATTTTTTGAATATTCAACTTATTAATGAGCATATCTTAAAGAAGAAAATTGAAATTGACAAATTTAATTCCCAAAATAATATTGATACCATAATACCGTTAAATGGTCGAAATTTGACGAATTTAGGATTATTCCGAAAGTATATCACAAAATATCTCGAAAATCATCCAGGCTTGAATAAAGATATGATTTTGCTTTGCCGACAATTACAGCCTACTGCACAAGGAATTCCATTGGAAATTTATGTTTTTTCTAAAGATAAAAATTGGGAGAATTATGAATATATCATGTCTGATATTTTTGACCATGTGATTGCTTCCGTTTCCTTTTTTGATTTAGAATTATTCGAATTACCTTCTGAAGGTAGAGGTGTCTTTATTCCAAATTAAATAGAATCCAATCGGTCTTTTACGTATTCAATTTCTTTTTTCCCGTGAGCTTTAGGCTTGCCATCAGCACCTAAATTGACCATTGTCGTATTATCTATTGAGATAATGGTTTCCCGAGTCATCATATTTCGAGCTTCACATTTTAAAGTTATAGAAGTATTTCCAAACTTTACTACATCAATACCTATTTCAATAATATCCCCTTGTTTTGCTGAACTTCTGAAATTTATTTCAGACATGTGTTTTGTTACAATTTTTGTATTTTCAAGTTGAATGATTGAATACAAAGCAAGTTCTTCGTCAATCCAAGCCAATAATTTACCGCCAAATAATGTTCCGTTCGGGTTTAAATCTTCTGGTTTTACCCATTTTCTAGTATGAAATCGCATATTGTTTATTTATTAACGTCAAAATTAATGCATTCTAATTGCTTTTTTTTAAATTTAAAGAAAAAATATGAAACAAAGAGATGTTTTTTTAAAAGAGTTCAGAGGAGAATCCATTGGTACCGTTTCTTCACTTTCTTCATTTGACGAATATTTTCAAAATGAAATACTTCGTCCTATTTTGAAATTACAAAATGATATTTTTATCATTACTTTTATAAATTATACCAACAAAAACAAAATTGACTTCAATTCATTTTCTGTAGAAAAAAAATTAGTAGTTATTGAAAATTCCATCCAAAAAGACATCAAGTTTAGAAATGCATTAAAAGGAATGATAGTTGGGTTATTTACTATTGAAGAATATAAAGAATACATTCAAAACTCTTCGAGTCTTAACAAGAGAATGATGGGAATGTTAATAGAAAGACTCAAAAGTCAAGTTCAATTATTAGATTCCTTTACTATTTGAGAATATAAATATATTTCTCAGAATAAATGATGCATTTCCTAAAATTTTAATGTTTTTTGTATGATTATTTTTATTATAATTGTTAAAAATTAAGTTATGAAAGAAGAGTATTTCAAATGGTATTCCCCTAATCTGAGTAGAGAAATTGAAATGTTAGTTTTTGGTCATGCTGGATATCCTGTGATACTTTTCCCCACATCCATGGGAAGTTTTCACGAAAACAAGGATATGGGGTTGATTGACTCTGCAAAATGGTATATTGAGCAAGGGTTAATTCAAATATTTTGTCCTGCAAGCATTGATAAAGACAGTTTTTATAATAATGCAATTCATCCTATTCATCGAATCGAAAATCATGTTTGGTATGACAAAATGATCTGCCACGAGATTGTCGAAAAAGTAAAAAACAATACTCCTTCCGGAAAAGTTGCTCTTGCAGGTTGTAGTTTTGGAGGCTATCACGCTGCTAATTTTGCTTTTCGTCATCCTGGATATGTAAGTCACGTTTTCTCGATGGGAGGTGCTTTTAGTATCAAAAGTTTTATGGATGGTTTTTATAATGATGATGTTTTCTATAACACTCCCGAAGATTATTTATATGGTTTAGATGACCACGAACTTTGGAACATGGATATTTGCTTGGGAACATCCAATTGGGATGTTTGCTATGATTATAATTTAAAATTGAGCAAGGTTTTAAGTGACAGAAATATTCATCATTGGCTAGACGTTCGACCAGATAGAAAACACGATTGGCCAGTTTGGAAAGAAATGTTTCCACATTATTTATCAAGAATAAAGTTTTTTTAAAAAGAGTAATTATAAAGAGTTTAAGTTGCAAGCATAAAATATAAAAAAATGAAAAAAATAGGAATATTATTTGGAATGGAAGATACTTTTCCGCAAGCATTTGTAGACAGGATAAACTCAAAAAATGAAAAAGGAATTATGGCTGAGGCTGTTTCCATAGACAAAGTTGTTCAAAATAAAGATGGTGAATATGCGGTTATCATTGATCGAATATCTCAGGATGTCCCCTTTTATAGAGCCTATCTTAAAAATGCAGCTTTAACAGGAACAAATGTTATCAACAATCCATTTTGGTGGAGTGCTGATGATAAATTTTTCAATAATTCATTGGCAGATACCCTTGGAGTTCCGTTACCCAATACTGTAATCCTTCCTTCGGCCGAACACCCAACTGATACCACTGGAAAATCATTTCGTAACCTAAAATTTCCAATGGATTGGGAAGGTATTTTTGATTATATTGGATTTCCAGCTTATATGAAACCTTATGCAGGAGGTGGTTGGAAAAACGTGTACCGACTAGAAAATAAACAAGAATTTTGGGATAAACATCAAGAAACAGGACAATTGGTAATGATGTTACAGGAAGAAATTGTCTTTACAGAATATTTTCGTGTGTATTGTTTGGGTTGTAAAGATGTTCGAATCATGCAGTATGAACCTAAAAACGAACCTCATTTGCGTTATGTTTTAGATGGTCCACCATCGGATAAAAAATTATTAGCAACTGTAAAAGAATATACTTTAAGACTTTGCAAAGGATTAGGTTATGATTTTAATACGGTAGAATTTGCTGTACGTGACGGAATTCCTTATGCAATAGATTTTGGAAATCCAGCACCAGATGCTGAATTAACTTCTGTTGGAGCTGATAATTTTGAGTGGGTAGTTGAACATGCAGCAAAAATGGCGATTTCAGCCGCCAAAAAACAAAAACCAGGTAAAATGAATTTAACTTGGGGGTCTTTTATAAAAGAAGCTGTTTCTGATAAATAATTTTTCAATTTTTCCAAATGAAAAAACTACCTATTTTTACTCTTGGCGTGGAAGAAGAATACCAAATTATAGATCCTGAAACAAGAGATTTACGCTCCCATTTATCCAAGATTGTTGATGGGGCCAAGATTATTCTAAATGAACAAGTAAAAGCGGAAATGCACCAATCTGTCGTAGAGGTTGGCACCAATATTTGCAAAAACATTCAAGAAGCCGAATGTGAGATAAAATCGTTGCGAGGTCATATTGTTACTTTAGCAGAAAAACAAGGTTTGATTGTTGGTGGTGCAGGGACACATCCTTTTTCAAAATGGCAAGACCAACCCATAACAGATGACCCTCGTTATCATGTCATCGTAGACGAATTGCAAGATGCTGCACGTTCTAATTTGATTTTTGGAATGCATTGTCACGTAGGGATTGAAAACCGCGAAGTTGGATTGCAAATAATGAATCAAGCTACTTATTTTTTACCGCATATTTTTGCCCTTTCAACCAATTCTCCTTTTTGGGAAGGTCGGAAAACAGGATACAAATCATATAGAACGAAAGTATTTGATAAGTTTCCAAGAACAGGTTTGCCAGAATATTTTGATTCAGTTTCAGCCTATGATAATTTTCTGGAAACATTAGTAAAAACGAAATGTATTGATAATCCAAAGAAAATTTGGTGGGATTTACGTTTACATCCTTTTTATGACACTATTGAATTTCGCATTTGTGATATGTGTTTAACTGTTGAAGAAACGATCTGTATTGTTGCAATTATTCAGGCAATTGTTGCAAAATTATACCGATTGAATTCAAACAACATGAGTTTCAATATTTACCGAATAGCTTTGATTAAAGAAAATAAATTTAGAGCTTCACGTTATGGAATTGAAGGAAGCATGATAGATTTTGGTCTTCAAAAAGAAGTTGAAACTAGAATACTTATACTTGAATTATTAGATTTTATTGATGATGTAGTTGACGAATTAGGGAGCCGTGAAAAAATCAATTATGTACACCAGATCTTAAAAAATGGAACAGGAGCAGCCAAACAATTAGCGGTTTACAACGAAACAAATGATTTGATAAAAGTCGTTGATTTTATTACGAGTGAATTTTATAAAGGTCTTTAAAAAAGGATTCAATAATTTGTTTTCAGTATCAAATTGACTTTAAAATTTTCATTTAATTTATTATTATCATTCCTATTGACCTTGTTATTGTAATTGATATTTCTATTGTAATTGATATTGCCATTGAAAAAAAGTATCTTTGCAATACCAAATCGATTAGAAAAATGAATACAAATAACATAAAAATTGCAGTTTTAGATATGTACGATGGTACACCCAACCAAGGAATGCGTTGCATCATCGACATAATCAACCGTTTTAATCAATTAGTTACTTTTCAAGTATTTGATGTAAGATCTAAATCGGAATTGCCGGATATTAATGATTTTGATATTTACATTTCTACTGGTGGACCTGGAAATCCATTAGAAGGTAATGGAGATTGGGATTTGAAATATTATGATTTTATCAATGAATTGACTAATTGGAATAATGAAAATGTTATAAAAAAGCACGTTTTATTCATTTGTCACTCCTTTCAAATGGCTTGCAGTCATTTTGGTTTGGCAGAAATAACCAAACGAAACGACACTTCTTTTGGAGTTATGACGATTCATAAAACAAAAGAAGGACTAAACGATCCTATATTAGAAGGACTTGACGATCCTTATTATGCAATAGATTCCAGAGATTATCAAGTAGTACAACCTAAATTGAGTGTTTTTGCTAAAAAAGGAGCCAAAATTATTTCTTTAGAAAAAATTAGAGATCAAGTTCAATATGAAAGAGCTATTATGGCGGTTCGTTTCACTGATTATTTTGTGGGAACCCAATTTCATCCAGAAGCAGATCCAATAAGTTTTATTTCTCATTTAAGAAACTATGAAGCCAAAGAAAAAATCAAAGCAATGAAAGGTAAAAAGAAGTTTAGGATTATGCTTGAAAATCTATTGGACGATGATAAAATTTACAAAACCAATGAAACATTGATTCCTAATTTTCTTCGTATTGCCATCAACGATTTGATGAAAACTAAAAAAATGCTTTCGAATTAATATGAATTAACAATATTAGAATTAAGTAGTAAGAGAGTAAAATACTATTCAAATTCCTGTTTTTCTTACTACTTGATATTTAAAACTTAATTCTTCAATCTTAATTCTTAATACTATCATCTTAATACTTTTTTTGAAATGATTGACAAATACAGACAGCTTTTTAACGCTCAGTTTACAAATAAAAAGTATCAGGAATTAAAGCAAGAAATAGCTGATGATTTTGATTATAACCCTACTTTTCGAATAGGAGAAACTCCTTTTTTTATTTCCAAAAAATTAAAATCACAATTATTAGAAGGTTGTGATGATGTTATAAAATTGATTCAACATAAAGACTTTAAAATACTAACAGATAAATCCTTAGAATTAAATCATAAAGTTCCTAACGAAGACGATCACACCACTTTTTTAGCAATCGATTTTGGAATATGTGAAGAAAACGGCAACGTTATTCCAAAATTAATAGAGGTACAAGGGTTTCCATCTTTGTTCAATTACCAAAATAATTTATACGAAAAATTTAAAAATCAATATCCTTTTTTAGAGGAATTAACTCCTTTCAGTAATGGAATTTCAAATCAGGAATATTTAGATTTTTTAGAAGAAGTGATTTGTAATAATCATCCAAAAGAAAATGTAATTCTGATGGATATTGAACCCGAAAAACAAAATACAAAAATCGATTTTTATTATTGCAGAAGAGATCTTGGTATTCCAATAGTTTGTGTCACAGCAATTATAAAAAAAGGAAAACAACTTTTTTATAAAAACGAAAACGGAGAAGAAATTCTCGTTAAAAGAATCTACAATCGGGTGATTTTTGATGAATTAGATTTAAGAACCGATTTGAAATTGAATTTTCATTTTTTAGATAATCTAGATGTAGAATGGGCTGGACATCCCAATTGGTTTTTTAGAATTAGCAAGTTTATTTTACCATTCTTGAAAGGTCCTTATTTTATTGAAACTACATTGTTAAGTGATTTGGCAACGATACCAGAAGACCTAGAAAATTATGTGTTGAAACCTCTGTTTTCATTCTCAGGTTCTGGCGTAATCTTTCATGTAATAAAGGAAGATGTCGAAGCCGTGGTTGATAAAGAACTATATATTTTACAAAAAAAAGTAAATTATATTCCAATAGTTCAGTCTCCAGACGGAAAAGTTAAATGCGAAGTACGTATGCTTTTCGCATGGAAAAAAGAGGATGCAGCTCCTACTCTACTTTGTAACTTGGCACGATTGAGTCGTGGCGAAATGATTGGTGTAAAATTCAATAAAGACAAAGATTGGGTTGGCGGAACTTTAGGCTTGTTTGAGAGGTAGATACTTATAAAAACTACTCAATACTTTTCAATGTAGTAATATAAAAATTCTTATCCACTTCCACCTTCAAATCTTTAGTAATTAAATACAAATTTGTCCAATCTTCAGTAGGTTTCAACCATTGTTCTTTTCCATTTAAAGTCACTTTCACAGGAATAGCAAATCCAGGAACACAATTGGTCCAGTGATAGGAAAGAATATTGTCTTTAAATTTATATTCGAAAGTTGGAATACGAATATCTCTCAAATATTGGTTAAAGAATGGCTTTAAATCCAGTCCAGTTTGTTGAATTAAATAATCTTCTATTTGTTTTGTGGTTACGGTTTGGTGGTAAAAAGTGCTATTCAAACCTCGTAAAATTCCTCTCCATTTCTCGTCGTCGTTCACTATTTGACGCAAAGTATGTAGCATATTTGCCCCTTTTTCATACAAATCAGATCCTTCGTGATTTACACCATACTTACCAATCATTTGCTTTTTGTTCTGAATGTTTTTTCGCAATCCTCTTACATATTCAGCTCCTGCTTTTTTACCAAAATAATATTCCACAAATAGATTTTCGGAATAACAAGTGAAACTCTCATGAATCCACATATCTGCAATCTCTTTGTAAGTGATATTATTGGCAAACCATTCGTGACCCGATTCATGAACAATGATATAATCGAATTTTGCTCCCCATCCACTCCCGCTTCTGTCCTTCCCCAGATAGCCATTTTGATAGCCATTTCCGTAAGTTACACTACTTTGATGTTCCATTCCTAAATAAGGAGCTTCAACCAGTTTGTAACTGTCTTCATAAAAAGGATAAGGACCAAACCAATGTTCAAACGCTTTAAGCATTTTTGGAACTTCGGCAAAATGTATTTTGGCTTTGGCCAAATTATCTCTCAATACAAAATAATCACAATCCAAATTGCCTTTTTCCCCTTGGTAAACTTCTGAGAAAGTTACATAATCACCAATATTAATATTTACTCCATAATTATTGATAGGATTCGAAACGTACCAAGTAAAAGTTCTGGTGCCATCTTTTTTATCGATTATGCTTTGCAAACGACCATTGGAAACATCCATCAGATTATTGGGAACATTGACACTTATCAACATATCATCAACTTCATCGTACATATGATCCTTATTTGGCCACCAAATACTCGCACCCAAACCTTGACAGGTCGAAGCGATAAATGGATTACCATTAGAGTCTTTGCTCCAAGTAATTCCTCCATCCCAAGGCGGATTTATTGCTATTTTGGGTTTTCCTTCATAATAAACGATGACTTCTTTAATTTCGTCAGGAACTTGTGGATTTACTAAAGTGATGTAAAATACACTTCCGTCTCTTTCAAATTTTAATTCCTTGCCATCTTGAATAACTTTAGAAATTTTCATTGGTTCTTGCAAGTCAATTTGCATTCTATTATACGATTTCAAAACTTTGTATCGAATAGTATTAGAACCTATAATGGTACTGTCAGCAGGATTCACTTTAATATCTAAATGATAATATTTCAAATCCCACCAAGATCTTTCTTTAGTGATACTGCCACGTAGAGTATCTTGTCTATTGAAAACTTCCTCTTTTTGACTCAAAAGTCCTTGGGCATTTGCACTATTGGCTAATAGTAGAATGAAACAAATAAAGGGTATATACTTTTTCATGATTTTTTTACAGTAGCTTGTAAATTCTATTAAATTGTGGATTGTTTGTCATTTTTATGAAGGAAAAATCTCATTAGTCACTCACTTTTGTTGCCCTTGATATGTGATTGCTCCTTCGTAAAAATGACATAATATAGCTTATTAATGCAAGTTTTCTACTTTTTTATGTTGACCTACAACTGCAAAATCCTGTATCAATCGATCTGCATAATTATCTAATAATTCCAAAACCCTCTCGCTTGATTTCGATTTTACAATCAACCCAGCGTGATAATCCAATAGAACTCTGAAACAAACTTCGGAATCTGAAAATGACGATAAATCAGGAAGCTGAAACTTAGACAATGTCAACACAATTCCTGCATAGTCTTTTTTTACTTTGGGTAATTTATATTTGGTTTTTTTAACCAACGAATCTTCAATGGCCGCCCATTCCTTCCAAAAATTAATATCGGAAGCAGCAGCAACCATTTCTGCTAAATGAGCACCACCTACACGGGATGAAGTTTCTAAAAAATAAATTTTGCCATCTTCTTTTCCTTTAATAAATTCGGTGTGTGCAGCTCCGTGTTTCAAACCAAAACTTTTCATTACCTGTTCGTTTACCAGTTTAATGGCAACATCATCTTCAGAATCATAAGGGATATTAGCAGAACGAAAAATACCGCCACTTTGTGAAATTTCCATTGGAGTGGATAAATATTTTGAAGTCAAACTAAATAATACTTTTCCATTCAAAACCAAACTATCACAATGATACACATCTCCAGGTCGAAATTGTTCTAACAAATATTTGAACCGATTATTCCCCATTTCATTAATATGAATCCATAAACTTTCCTTGTCATATACCTTTATAATTCCCATTGAAGAAGCTTCAGATCGTGGTTTTAAAACCCAAGGAGCTGCAATCGTATCTGCAAAAGCATTGATGTCATGGTCATTAAATAGAGAACAAAATGCGGGGATAGTTATGGCGCAACTTTTGGCTCTCATTCGCATTGCGAGTTTATCTCTGAAATAACGACCTGTAGTTTGTCCCATTCCATCAATACGGAGATTTTCCCTGAGATAAGTAGCTTTTTCGACATCAAAATCATCCAAAGCTACAATAGCATCAATTGTATTGGATTTCATCAAGTTTCCAACACCTAATAAAAGATGTTCTAAATTCCAATCTGTATCTTGGCCAGCCATATAAAATATTTCTTCTATAGCATCGGTTGGCCAAGGTTTATCTTTCAGTTTTTCACTCGTTATCAAATAAACTTTATTACCAAGCGTTTTCAAATTAATTATAAAGTCAGCGCCTTTAAAAAAATTCGAAACGCAAATGAAGGTTTTGGAATTATTCATAATTTATAAATTTTCTATGAATTTAGTCAATAAATGAACACCAAAAGCGGTGGCATGTTTGCTTTTCGCAAATTCATCATCGCCAAAAGCAACTCCGGCAATATCAAGATGCGCCCAAGCTTTGTGATCCTCAGTGAAATACTCCAAAAATTTAGCTGCCGAAATGGCTCCTGCAACCGGTTTTCCACTATAATTTTTCACATCAGCAATATCACTATCTATATCTGATTTATAGCAATCCCAAAGAGGCAATTGCCATAAACGTTCCCCAATTGCATCACCAGATTCTTGTAATTTTTTTGAAATAGTATCATTATTGGTAAACAAGGCAGCACATTCATAACCTAAAGTTCCAACTGCACTTCCTGTTAGAGTGGCAATATCAATAAGGTATTCTGGTTTGAAATTTTTAATTAAATACGACAAACCATCAGCTAAAACCAATCTTCCTTCGGCATCTGTATCTATTATTTCAATGGTATTTCCGCTATAACTTTTGATAATATCACTAGGTAAAAACGATTTAGCATCTACAGAATTTTCGGCACAAGGGACTATTGCTGTTACTTTTACGGGCAATTTTAAATCGGCAATTAACTGCATTGCACCAAAAACAGCTGCACCACCACCCATATCACATTTCATTTGAACCATTCCAGCAGTTTTTATATTCAATCCGCCAGTGTCAAATGTTATTCCTTTTCCAACTAAGCCAACATGTTTCATTTTTGTATCAACATTTTCAGGAACATAAGTCATAATCACAAATTGCGGCTCATTTTCGCTACCTTTTCCAACGGACAAAAACGCTCCCAAACCTGCCTTTTCGGAAGCTTTATAATCGAAAACTTCAACATCAAAACCGTATTTAATTCCACTTTCTTTAGCCCAATTAGCTAAATATTTTGGGGTAACAACATTTGGTGGCAAGTCAACCAATTGCAGCGTTTCGATTTGTGCATCGGCAATTTTCAACCCCTTTTCGGCTGCTTTTTCGTTGTTTTTCTTAGAAACAATTTGTAATTCAAAATTTGAATTCAAAAACGGATGTACTTTTTTATCTTTTTTGTAATGTCCTAGGTTATAGGTACCCAATTTCAATCCTGTGAATGTTGCTTCGATTTGTTCTTTCGAGAACATGTCAGGCAGAATAAATGCCACATTAACTCCAAAAAAATCTTTTTGATTGGCGGAAATTCTCCTAAAAACAGTTTTCAAAGATTTATAATCAATCACTTTTCCTAAACCTATAAAAATATGGATGCAATCGTATTTTTCAACAATATAATGCGTGTCTTTTTTGCCAAAAAACACTCTTGAGTTTACAGAAACACCATGAAATTCGATTGGTACAAGGCTTTTTTCGTAGGTTTCAAAAACTGGAATTAAAATAGTACCCTTATAATGTTCTAGTTTTGATATTGTGTTTAATTTCATCTTGTTGATATTATAGATTACTTAAAATTCAAGAATAAACGGGTCTTATTAAATATAAGAATTATTTTTTTTATGGAAATAATTATTCTTTTGTATTAAAAAACAACCATTCAATTGCTTTTGGAAATTCGTCACTCCAATAGGTTTCATTGTGTTTTCCTTCCATATTAATACTGAGATTAATTTTCATTTTATCCTTGATAAACTCACTTTTAATAACATTATTTTTAAAGTTTATAACGTTTTCAATCATTGTTTCACTTTCATCTCCACCGGCATACAAATAAATTTTGGTGTCTTCAGTTTCAGTCACATCAGATTTAATTTCGAGTTTTGGAACAACCCAAAGTGACGGCGAAAAAACCATTAATTTCCCATAAACTTCGGGATAACGTAATCCACTGAATATGCTGACTAATGCTCCCATCGAGCTCCCACCAATTCCAGTATATATTCTTTCTTTTTTGGTTCTAAAATTACTGTCAACAAAAGGCTTCAAGGTTTCTGTTACAAAACGGATGTATTTTTTTCCCTTCCCTTTTCCTAAAACTGTTTTTCCAACATTGTATTCTTTTACTCGGTCTTCTTCGGCATGCTCAATCGCAATAATGATGATTTTTCCAATTTTATATTCGGACATAACCGCCAATTTCTTATCAATTTCCCAATTGCCAAATTCTGATTTTTCATTAAATAAATTTTGAGCATCTTGCAAATACATCACTGGATAGCGTTCGTTTGTAGCATCGTAATCGTGTGGTAATAAAGCCCAAATTTTCCTGGTTTTATTAAGCTGCGGAATTTCAAATTCATCAGAAATCAATACTACTTGAGGTAAATAATTAGGTTTAAATGGCAACCAATTTTTTCTCCATCGGGCTACAAATTCATTTTGAATTCCACTATGATTTTTTGTAGAGCGGTTTTCAGTTCGGTTTCCGTGAGTATCAATTTCAACTTCACTCCAATCTCCTTTTGTGAATTTATATAAAAGTTCTTCCGGATAATTGAAATCGGGAGTGAATTCAAATTGATATAAATTACTAGCAATTTGCTCCATCATAAAGGACTTGTCTTGCGTGCGCCAATTATTAAAATTTCCGGAAATATATACAGGTCGAGCATCATTTTCATCTGTTTTTAATATGATTTTCAATCCGCTTTTTGATAATGTTTTTGGTAATTCTTGCTTTAAAGTTGTATTCTGGATATTCATTGAATGTATTGTAATTTCTAATAAAAAAGTAAATATAGTGGATTGCTATTGGATATAAAAGAAAAAAGAAAAACCCGATAGCAAAATGAATCGCTATTGGGTTTTATGTATGAAAATTATCTAAGTATCTTTATTTCTGACGGCTTTTTAAAACCTGAACCACATCATTCAATTGAAATCCTTTTGCTTGTAGCAATATTAAATAGTGAAAAAGCAAATCAGCACTTTCATCCAAGAACAAATGATCATTATCGTCTTTTGCTTCAATAACAACTTCAATCGCTTCTTCGCCTACTTTTTGAGCAATCTTATTGATTCCTTTTTCGAATAAGGAAGCCACATAACTTTTCTCAGAATCAGCATTTTCTCTACGAATTTTGATGGTTTCTTCTAAATTTGAAATAAATCCATAGTTACTTTCATTTTGCGTTTGCCAGCAAGTATCAGCACCAGTATGACAAGTTGGACCTTCTGGTTTAACTTGTACTAAAAGCGTGTCATTATCACAATCATTTTTAATATCTACCAAGTTCAAAAAGTTGCCACTTTCTTCTCCTTTTGTCCAAAGTCTTTGTTTTGAACGACTATAAAAAGTAACTTTTTTAGTGTCTAAAGTCTTTTGGTAGGATTCAGCATTCATATATCCCAACATTAAAACGTTTTTAGTTTCGCTGTCTTGAATAATTGCTGGAATCAATCCGTGCGCACTTTTTGTAAAATCTATATTCATTATTTTAAGTATTAAGTTGTAAGGATTAGGTCGTATGTAATAAATTGTATGAAAAATAAGTTTCTAAAACTTAATAATTCAAACTTTCTAATTACTCCTTAAAGCCTCACTTCTATATTATTATTTTTAAGTTCTTTTTTCAATGTTTTGATTTCAATTTCTTTGAAATGGAATACGCTTGCCGCTAATGCTGCATCAGCTTTTCCTTCAACAAAGGTATCTATAAAATGTTGCATATTTCCAGCTCCTCCTGAGGCAATTATTGGAATATTTACTAATTCTGATAAAGTTGCCAAAGCTTCATTTGCAAAACCATTTTTGGTTCCATCATGATTCATCGAGGTAAAAAGGATTTCTCCTGCACCACGCTGTTCCACTTCTTTAGCCCAATCAAACAATCTTATTTCAGTAGGAACTTTTCCTCCTACCAAATGCACAATCCAATCTCCATCAATTTGTTTGGCGTCAATGGCAACAACTACACATTGACTACCAAATTTTTGAGCCAAATCATTTATCAATTGCGGGTTTTTAACTGCCGAGGAATTAATAGAAACTTTGTCAGCTCCATTTTGTAAAAGCACTTCAACATCGGATACTTTTGAAATACCACCACCAACGGTAAACGGAATATTTATAGTAGCCGCTACTTTGCGAACCAAATCAACCAAGGTTCTTCGTCCTTCTTCAGTTGCCGAAATATCAAGAAAGACCAACTCATCTGCACCTTCATCCGAATAGATTTTGGCCAGTTCAACAGGATCACCTGCATCACGCAAATCTACGAAATTGATTCCTTTTACTGTTCGACCGTTTTTTATATCAAGGCAAGGAATGATTCTTTTTGTAAGCATTTAAAATTAAGTATTAAGTTGTAATTTTGAATTATTAAGTTTTTTTGATATTTTTTTTAGAAGTAATAATGATACTTTTTATCAATTTTAAAACTTCAACCCCATCATTATTTAAACTTAAAAATTCTTCATTTGAAATATAATTTGTTGCTTGTAATAGCTCTAACCAATATAATGTTTCATCTGCTTCTTTTTGAGAAATACCCATTTTATGAATAAAATCAGCTTTACTTTCTGCATTTTTAGCTTCACGTATGTTTGCGCCAACTGAAGTTCCAGAACGTAAAATTTGTTTACTCATCACATATTCATTTCTTGAAGTTAGTATTTTGTATAAGTTCACTATTCGAATTGCAAAAGAGAAACTTTTTACTTTTATAATGTCTTCACTCATACTTAAAACTTTATCCTTATGATTTACTACTTAAAATGTAGTTTTCTAATTGTTTCAACGAAATTCGTGCTTCGTAAATCGCTTTACCAATTATTGTTCCTTCACAACCCAATTCGGCTAATTTAGGTAATTCGTCAAAGGTAGAAATTCCTCCTGAAGCAATCAATTTTATTCCTTTGGCTTCCGCCAAAATTTTAGCATACAAATCAAAACTTGGACCTTCAAGCATTCCGTCTTTAGCAATATCGGTACAAATTACATACTGAATTCCTTTTGATTGGTACTCTTGTATAAAAGGAACTAAATCTTCATCCGAGTCTTCTAACCATCCCGATACGGCTACTTTTTCGTTATTTGCATCCGCGCCAAGAATTATTTTATCAGCACCAAACTTAACGATCCATTCTTCAAAAATGTCTCTATTTTTTACTGCAATACTCCCACCAGTTATTTGGGTAGCTCCAGATTCAAAAGCGATTCGTAAATCATTATCCGATTTTAAACCTCCACCAAAATCAATTTTCAATTTGGTTTGGGATGCAATTTGTTCTAATATTTTGTGGTTGACAATTTTGCTGGATTTTGCCCCATCTAAATCGACTAAGTGTAAATATTCGATTCCGTGTGCTTCGAATGATTTGGCTACTTCAATCGGATTTTCGTTGTATATAATTTTGGTATTGTAATCCCCTTTCGATAAGCGAACACATTTTCCGTCGATGATGTCTATTGCAGGTATTATTCTCATTCCATTTTAGATTTTAGATTTTAGATTGCAGATTTTAGATTTTAGATTTTATATTGTAATGAAATTGATTTTTGTCATTGCCATTGCAATTGAAATTGCCATTTCCTTTTTATAATTTTAAAAAATTACCCAATATTCTCTCTCCAACATCTCCACTTTTTTCTGGGTGAAATTGTGTTCCATAGAAATTTTCATTTTCCAAGGCCGAAGAATATTCCAGTTCATAATTTGTTGTTGCAATAGTTTCTGCACAAAGTGGAGCGTAAAAACTATGTACCAAATACATGTATTCGTTTTCGGCAATTCCTTTGAATAAATCCGATTTCAAATTATAAATTTGATTCCAGCCCATTTGTGGCACTTTTACTTTTGAAGTAAATTTTACTACATCTACATCAAAAATTCCCAAGCCTTTTGTATTTCCTTCTTCCGAATAGTTACACATCAATTGCATTCCCAAACAGATTCCGAAAACTGGTTGAGCAAGCGTTGGAATCAAAGTATCCAAACCACTTTCTTTTAGCATTTTCATGGCATAACTTGCCTCTCCTACTCCAGGAAAAATTACCTTATCTGCAGCTTTTATCTCGTCTGGATCATTGCTCAAAACCGCATGAAATCCCAATCTTTCGATGGCAAACATAATGCTTTGAATGTTTCCTGCTCCGTAATTTATGATTACTATTTTCATTTATATTAGTCTTAATGTTGTAAAGTCGATAGTCTTAAAGTCCATCACAATTACCTTTAGGTACCCTCGACTTTAAGACTTTCGACATTATGACTTATTAAAGCATTCCCTTTGTTGATGGTAAAATCATTTTCTCTGTATCACGTTTTAATGCAACTTTTATCGCTTTGGCGAAAGCCTTGAAAATGGCTTCAATCTTATGATGCTCGTTATCGCCTTCCGCTTTGATATTGATGTTTGCTTTGGCACCATCCGAAAACGATTTAAAAAAATGGAAAAACATTTCGGTTGGCATTTTACCAACCATTTCTCGTTTGAATTCCGTTTCCCAAATTAACCAGTTTCTACCACCAAAATCAATAGCTACTTGCGCCAAACAATCGTCCATTGGCAAACAGAAACCGTAACGTTCAATTCCTAATTTATTTCCTAATGCTTTCGCAAAAACTTCGCCCAACGCAATCGCAGTGTCTTCGATGGTGTGGTGTTCATCGACTTCCAAATCACCTTTTACCAAAATCTCCAAGTCCATTTGTCCGTGACGTGCGATTTGATCCAACATGTGATCGAAAAAAGCAATTCCAGTTTCGATTTTACTTTTTCCTGTTCCGTCTAGGTTCAAGTTGATGTAAATATCCGTTTCATTGGTTTTTCGGGAAATAGTGGCAGAACGTTCCTCTAATTTCAAGAACTCATATATGCTTTTCCATTCTGTAGTTTGCAAAGCAATAACAGCGTCCAATTCATGTCTTTTAGAAGCTATTTCATCACTTCCTAAATTTTCGTCAGTATTTATAAAAATGGCTTTTGAACCTAGATTTTTGGCCAATTCTACGTCGGTTATTCTATCTCCAATCACAAAAGAATTAACTAAATCATATGCTGGATTTCCAATATATTTTGTCAACATACCTAATGCAGGCTTACGAGTTGGCGCGTTTTCGTGTGGAAATGTTTTGTCAATCAAAACTTCACTAAAAACAACTCCCTCATTTTCAAAAGCTTTCATAACCAAATTATGTATTGGCCAAAAGTTGATTTCTGGATGCGAATCCGTCCCCAAACCGTCTTGATTGGTCACCATAACCAATTCGAAATCCAATTCGGCAGCAATTTTTCCTAAATATTGAAATGCTTTAGGATAGAATTCCAATTTTTCGAAGCTATCTAATTGATAATCGTTTGGTTCTAAAACCATGGTTCCATCACGGTCTATAAAAAGTATTTTTTTCATTGAAAAAGTGTAAAGTTTAAGGTTTAAAGTTGTTTTAATACCTCCATTAATTTCTTATTTTCCTGTTCTGTTCCTATCGTCAAACGCAAGGTGTTTTCGCATAAAGGTTGGGTAGTTCGGTTTCGAATTACAATTCCTTTGGAAATCAATTCGTTGTAACGTTTGTTAGCATCATCTACTTTTATCAAGATAAAATTAGCTTCTGTTGGATAGATTTTTTCGACAAAATTCACTTCAATTAATACTTTAAGTAATTCATCTCTTTGAGCAATTATTGAAACTATTTCGCTTTTAATTTTGTCGGTGTCCTTTAACCTTTCCAATGCTCTTAATTGAGTCAATTCATTCACATTATAAGGTGGTTTTATTTTATTTAAAACCGCAATAATTGTAGCCGAAGCATAACAAGTTCCCAATCGGATTCCTGCCAGACCATATGCTTTAGAAAGTGTTTGTGTAATCACTAAATTAGGATATTCATTCAGTTTAGCCAACCAACTTTCCTTTTCCGAAAAGTCAATATAGGCTTCGTCAATCACAACCAAACCTTTAAAATTATGAAGCAATTTTACCACACTTTCCTCTGAAAACGAATTCCCGGTTGGATTATTTGGGGAACACAAAAAGATGATTTTTGTATTGTCATCCACAGCTTCTACAATTTGATCTACTTGGGGTTGAAAATCGGTCGAAAGTAAAACCTCTCTGTTTTCTACTGCATTGAGATTGGCCAAAACACCATACATTCCATAGGTTGGTGGCAAAGTGATCACATTGTCTACTTTTGGTTCACAAAATGCACGAAAGATTAAATCCAAAACTTCGTCACTTCCGTTACCCAATAAAATTTGATTGGACTTTACATTTTTTTGCTTCGCTAAAACCACTTTTACATTTCCTTGTTGTGGATCTGGGTAGCGATTCACCCCATTTTGAAATGGATTTTCATTGGCATCCAAAAAAATCATATCAGCAGTATCGAAATCCTCAAATTCATCGCGTGCAGATGAATAAGGCTTCATGAGTTTTACGTTTTCACGAACTATATTATTTATATCGAAACTATTTTCCATTTTCAATCGCTTTTAATCGTAATGTAACTGCATTTTTGTGTGCTTGTAAACCTTCGGCTTCAGCCATAATTTCAATCGCTTTGCCAATATTTTGAATTCCTTTTTCAGATATTTTTTGAAAAGTCATCGATTTCATAAAACTATCTAAGTTGACACCGCTATAGTTTTTAGCATAACCATTTGTTGGCAAGGTATGATTTGTTCCAGAGGCATAATCGCCGGCACTTTCAGGGGAGTAATTTCCAATAAAAATGGAACCAGCATTTCCTATATTATTGACAAAATAATCTTCATTTTTACTGCATATGATAAAGTGTTCAGGACCATATTCATCAATTAATTTCAAAGCAGTTTCGTCATTATCGACATAAATCAACTTCGAATTGGCAATGGCTTTTTCTGCAATGGCTTTTCTTGGCAAAACTTCTAATTGCGTTTGGATTTCATTTTCAACTGCCTCAATCATTGCTTTTGAGGTTGAAACCAAAATAACTTGGCTATCCACACCATGTTCTGCTTGCGACAATAAATCCGAAGCTACAAAAGCAGGAACGGCAGTATCATCAGCTAGAATCAACAATTCCGAAGGTCCGGCAGGCATGTCAATTGCTACACCAAATTGGGTAGCGAGCTGCTTTGCCACAGTAACAAACTGATTTCCAGGTCCAAAAATCTTGTACACTTTTGGAATAGATTGAGTTCCAAACGTCATTGCTGCAATAGCTTGAATCCCTCCTACTTTAATGATTTTAGTAACGCCACATAAATGAGCAGCATATAAAATAGCTGGATTAATATTTCCGTTTTTATCCGGAGGCGAACATAAAACTATTTCATTGCAACCAGCAATATTTGCTGGAACTGCTAGCATTAGAACGGTCGAAAATAATGGAGCTGTTCCTCCAGG
The DNA here is from genome assembly GCF_004349355.1 of Flavobacterium cellulosilyticum. GTDB lineage: Bacteria > Bacteroidota > Bacteroidia > Flavobacteriales > Flavobacteriaceae > Flavobacterium > Flavobacterium cellulosilyticum. Next base: position 72,277 of record NZ_SMFK01000013.1, read on the forward strand.
AATGTACAGCCCAATTTTTTGAATTGGTCTTTTTTCCTGCCAGCAATTTACTCCTTCAATAGTTTCAACAATTACTTTATCCGTTTTTTGAGCGGAATGAAAATTTTCAATATTTGATTTTGCCAATTGAATGGCTGCTTTTAATTCTGGAGAAACTGATTCAACTGCGCATTCAATTTCTACTATTGAAACCTCACTGTTTTCGAACCTAACACCATCAAAAAGCGAAGTGTATTTGGCAACAGCTTCATCCCCTTTCTTTTGAACTTCACTAAAAATTTCTTTTACTGTAAGTTCAATATCTTCAACGGTTTGCGTTGGTCTGTTTAAAATTGCAGACCAAGTTTCAGGTTTTGGATTGAATATTTTGTTCATTTTTTTTATTTTTTAAAACACCTTGTCTCTCAACTGCGCTCAAGATGACACACTCCTTGAGACATTGTAATTTATAAAACCATTTTTTCGATTGGACAAACTAAAATTCCTTCGGCACCAGCTTCTTTTAATTGGTCAATTACGTCCCAAAAAGTGTCTTTGTCAATTACAGAGTGAACACTGCTCCAACCTTCTTCTGCCAAAGGCATAACCGTTAAACTCTTTAAAACTGGAAGAATTTTTCCAATGGCTTCAATTTTGTCATTAGGTACATTCATCAAAATATATTTTGATTTACGAGCTCTTAATACAGATTCAATTCTGAATTGTAGGGTGTCAATTATCTTTTGAGTTGCAGGAGTTACATTTGGAGAAACAGCTAAAACAGCTTCACTTTTGAAAATCACTTCTACTTCTTTCAAATTATTTTTGAATAAAGTACTTCCGCTAGAAACGATATCAACAATTGCATCGGCAAGGCCAATGTTTGGAGCAATTTCTACAGAACCTGAAATTTGGTGAATATCTACTTTCATTCCAAATGAACCAAAATAGTCAATAACCGTATTTGGATAAGAAGTTGCTACTCGCAAACCTTCTAAATCTTTGATAGAATTGTATTGGAATGTTTTTGGAACCGCTACGGAAACCTTACATTTAGAGAAACCTAGTTTTTGAATAACTTTAATATCTTTCCCTTTTTCTACTAGAAGATTATCGCCAACAATTGCGATATCAACTACACCGTCAATTAGATATTGAGGAATATCTGAATTTCTTAAGTATAGAACTTCAAGAGGAAAATTAGTTGCTTCTGCTTTAAGTTGATCGTTACCATTGTTGATAGAAATTCCACAATCTTTAAGGATTTGAATACTTTCTTCGTTTAAACGACCTGATTTCTGAATTGCAATTTTTAATGTACTCATTTTTTTTGTTTTTTTGTTTTTATACTATTTTGCTTGAGTATAAACGGATGTGAAATAAAAAACCCGCTTGATATACTCAAACGGGTTTTAAAATATGATGATTTACACGCATATCATTAACACATCGCTTGAGAGCAATAATGAAAATGATGGTGATGTAATTGATTTGATAACATAAATTTTTAATTTTCTAATCCTTCGATTTCGATTGCAAATATACTGAAAAATTGTATTGAAAACCAATTTTTATTTTAACTAAAAATCATCAAAATGTTAAATAACCAAATGCTTCTATAATTTTCAACAAATAAATTTTTAGAAGCAAATGGTTTAAATTCTATTTTAATATTAAATTTTTAAGCTTCAACTTCTTTTAAATCTAATATTGGTCCAGCACTAACTAATCGTTTTCCTTCTTCAGTATTAGTGTATTGTTCGAAGTTTTTGATATAACGAGAAGATAGATCTTTGGTTTTAGTGGTCCATTCTGCTTTGTCTTTGTACGTATCTCTGGGATCAAGAATTCCTTCACTAACATTTGATAATACTTTTGGTACTTTCAAGTTCAAGAATGGAATACTTTGAGTTTCAACAGTATTAATTTCGCCGCTAATAATCGCATCGATAATAGCTCTAGTGTTTTTCAAAGAAATTCTTTTTCCAGTTCCGTTCCATCCTGTGTTTACAAGATAGGCTTTAGCTCCGTGTTCTTTCATTTTACCAATTAATGTTTTAGAGTACATTGTTGGGTGTAATGTTAAGAAAGCCTCACCAAATGCAGGTGAAAATGATGGTTGTGGTTCTGTAATTCCTCTTTCAGTTCCTGCTAATTTAGAAGTGTATCCACATAGGAAATGGTATTGAGCTTGATCCTCAGTTAAGATAGAAACTGGAGGCAAAACACCAAATGCATCAGCAGAAAGGTATATAATATTGCTAGCGTGTCCAGCTTTTGATGGTAATACAATTTTACTAATATTATAAATTGGATAGGAAACTCTAGAGTTTTCAGTTATTGAATGGTCATAATAATTGATTTCACCATACTCATCCACGATAACATTTTCTAGCAAAGCATCTCTTTTGATGGCTCTCCAAATATCTGGTTCATTGTTTTCACTCAAGTCAATCACTTTTGCATAACAACCTCCTTCAAAATTAAATACGCCATTGTCATCCCAACCGTGTTCGTCGTCACCAATCAAATACCGTTTTGGATCTGCAGATAAAGTGGTTTTTCCTGTTCCAGAAAGTCCAAAAAACACAGCGACATCACCCTTTTCACCTACATTAGCAGAACAGTGCATTGAAGCCATTCCTTTTAATGGCAAATAATAATTCATCATAGCGAACATTCCTTTTTTCATTTCACCACCGTACCAAGTACCACCAATAATTTGAATTTTTTCAGTAAGGTTAAATAACACAAAGTTTTCAGAATTTAAACCTTGCTCTTTCCAGTTAGGATTTGTTGCTTTGGATCCATTCATTACAATAAAATCAGGTTTTCCAAAGTTTTGCAATTCATAAATAGAAGGTCTTATAAACATGTTTGTTACAAAATGCGCTTGCCAAGCTACTTCCATTACAAAACGAACTTTAAGTCTGGTGTCGATGTTGGTACCACAAAAAGCATCTACAACATATAATTTAGGGGATGTTGAAAGTTGTTCTAAAGTAAGGGCTTTTAAATCATCCCAAATTTCTTTTGTTGTTGGATAATTTGGAGAATTAATTCCAGATTCTTTATCCCAGCAAATTGTATCTTTAGTAATATCATCTTTTACAATATACCTATCTTTTGGAGAACGTCCGGTGAAAATTCCGGTTTTAACTGCTACAGCTCCTGTATCAGTCAAAGCTCCTTTTTCAAATCCTTTTCTTTTATGAGAAACTTCAGCTTCATATAATTCTTCATAAGAAGGATTATAAACCACCTCGTGATAACCTGTAATTCCTAAATCGTGTAGCTCTTGAATGATTTTAATATTTTTCATTGCGCTTGTATTTTAGTTGTTTGTAATTATTTATTTCTATGTAAAATTAAGAAATAGCTACTTATTAAACCTGACATTTATCATATTTTCAATAAATCTACGAAAACGATTTCATTAAGCACAGGGGTTTACGACCTTTTACGACAATTTTCATAATAAAAAAAATTAGATTAATTAATTTTGATTTATATTATAATTCAATAACTTGAAATAATGTTTGAAGGGTTTACATATTATTTTCTTCGACTGATGAACTGGAAATAAAATCGTCTTTAATCGTTTTGTTTATCACGATACCTTAATGGTTGTTAGAAATTGATTCAGTATTCGAAATTTGAAAATGTAATAGACAATTCAAAAAAAAAAGGTTTTAGGAACCGATTTTCTTTCCCTTTTGGATGTTTGATTTTTGGTGTTATTATTGGCTCCATTCCAATTATGAAAAATTGTATTATAATTATTCTTTATCTTCAATTTGTTTTTTTCCTGATATAATTTTATCACCTCCAATTGCATTAATATTATCTGGACGAATTTCAGTGTGACGGACTTCCCCTCCTGTAGTTCCAGTTTCTATGGCTAATAATACTGCAAGAACAGCAACTGTGAAAGCAAGAAATGAAACCAAAGTTGATTTTGAATGGTTTTTAGTATTAAAATAAATGCCGCCGATAGCAATCACTCCTAAGAGATACAAAACTAATGCTAATTTTTCGGCCATTTCTTCATGTTCATGAATGATAAATTTAGTAACATCTGGAAATTTTTCTGCTATTTTTTCTGCTCCATCACCTGTTGCCATACTTAATGCTGCAAAAATTGCCGAAAATATAAAAAGTACAAAAGCAGTATTTTTTACGGATTTATTTTTTAGAATCAATCCAACAAATAAAATACCAAGTCCTATAAATGTCCCAATAATTGGAAAATGGTTTACAACCAAGTGTAAATGTGCATCGTTCATAATTTTTTGAATAAAGTTTATAACTCAAAGTTAATCTATTTTTTTTAAAGATACTTTTTGATTTCTATGGGAATTATCCGGCTAACGAAACACCAATCATATGGCCTATACCATACGTGATTGCTGCCGCTGTCAATCCGAATGCCACTTGTCTTAAACCTGAAAACAAAACACTTTTTCCAGTTAATAAGGTAATAGCTGCTCCAATACCAAAAAGTCCAATGATACTACTTACAACACTTAATAGTACAGCATTTTTTCCATCGAAAATCATGAATGGATACAATGGAATAATGGCTCCCATAGCAAATAAAAAAAAAGATGCAAAGGCAGCTTCCCAAGCAGAGCCACCCAATTCTTCCTTATCTATTCCTAATTCTTCGGTGATAATAGCATCTATGGCAGATTCTGGATTCTCGAATGCTTTATCGGCTAGTTTTTGAGCTTCTACTACACTCATTCCTTTTGCTTGATACAGTAAGACCAATTCCTTTTTTTCTTCTTCTGGTGAAGCTTCCAATTCTTCAGTTTCTAACTCAATTTGTCGCTGATTTAATTCTCTAGAACTTTGCACCGAAAGCCATTCTCCCAATGCCATCGATATGGCTCCGGCCAAAAGACCAGCTATTCCAGTCAACAAAATTGTATTATTTGAAACTGCAGCACCAGCAACTCCCATCACTAAACTCATATTTGAAAGCAAGCCATCACTTGATCCCAAAACAGCTGCTCGTAAAGCATTTCCTCCTACAGACTTATGCCGGCTTTCAAATTTAGACAATAATCCTCCCGATACATTTAATGCTTTATTGTTGTTAACCGCCTCAATAATATTAAGATGATTGTGTTCGAAACCATTAGGTTTCTCTCCTTTTTCTAGTTTGTTTTTTACAGCATTTACAGCATATTGTTTCTCTATATTTGACAAACTACTAATGATGGAACTATATCCAAAAACCTTACCTAATTTCAATTGTAATTTTGCTCTAGTTGAAGGCATCGGCATCACATAATTCGTTTCAAATTCATGTACTTTATGAAACATGTGTTGTGCATGCCCTTTTTCTATATCAGCTAAACTTTCTAAAACCCTTGATAAATTATCATCCGACTGGATAATTGCAATGCTAGCATACAAAAACGCAGTATCTACTTCGGTTTGTAATTGCCCTTTTAACTTATTTAAATCCATAACTCTTGTTTTAGAATGCACAAATTATTATTTGTTCAATTTGCAAATTGATTTTCCAAATTTCATTAAAAAAATAATTTTAACTCATTCAAATATAAACCAAATAGCATCTTGTTTCCTTTTAATTATTTAAATATATAATACATTTTTGTTTAAACTAAATAAAAATTAAGCTTTTGGGTTTAATTAGTCTTTGATAATCAATTTTATGATGCCCTTTTCATCTTCTACATTTAAAATAGGTATGCTTTACTATTTTACTCATAATTATGATATTTCAAAAATCGAACAATTTTAATAGATTAAGATTTCTAATAAGTTATTTAAGAAATACACCATTTGTAGGATTTGAATTAAATCATTTTATTTTTTATATTTTTGCAAAAAAATTAAACATGTCTTTTTCTAAAAAACTATCCCCTTTTTATAATCTTGCTTTCTTTTATGTTTTAATTAGTTTTATTGTAAGGATTGTACTTGTTTTCCATCCCATAACCCAAGCTACTTTTAAGTTCGTGGATATTGTTAAAATATTTTCTATTGGAATTATTTCAGATGTTTTTGTATTTACTGTGCTTAGTGGATTTCTTTGGCTTTATTTAATTTTCATATCCAATTCAAAATATTATAAACCTTACGGCTACATCATTTTATTTCTTTTAATTGTATTATTATTATTCATTATTTCAGGAAAAACAATACTTTCAGAATATGGCGGTGCTTTACCTATGATAGGCGCCATTTTTGTTGGAATCAAAACTACTCTTTTTGCTTTATTACTTTTTTTACCAAAATACAGAAGCAAAATTAGAGTATGGCTTTTCTCTTTTGTAATTTTTTTATTCGTGGTTTTAATTTTACAAAATGGCATAAGTGAGTATTTCTTTTGGAATGAATTTGGAGTGAAATATAATTTTATTGCAGTGAATTATTTGGTTTACACCAATGAAGTAATTGGAAATATTATGGAGTCTTATCCCGTAATTCCATTGTTCTCAGCCTTATTTATAATTGCAGGAATTGTAACTTATTTTATTGTACTAAAATCAAAATATTACATTGAAAACATTCCGACTTTCTTCGAAAAAACAAAAATCACAGTAGTTTATTTTATCCTTTTTGGACTTTCTTTATTTGCAATTCCGAATTTGGCAAAAACTGAAAATTCTCAAAATGTATTCTCAAATGAATTGCAATCCAACGGAATGTATAAGTTTTATTTGGCTTTTATGAATAGCAAATTGGACTTTTTTAAATTCTACAAAACACTTCCTATCAATGAGGCTTTTGCTATTTTAGGAAAACAAATACCAACTATATCTGGAGAATCTACTTTGAGAACCATTCAATCTATTGCCGCTGAAAACCATAAAAATGTAGTGTTAATAACTATCGAAAGTTATAGTGCTGATTTTATGAAAATGTATGGAAACGAAAGCAATATCACTCCATTTCTTGATGATTTAGCAACCAAAAGTTTATTGTTTACTAATCTCTATGCTACAGGAAATCGCACTGTACGAGGCCTAGAAGCAGTTACTTTATGCATACCTCCCACTGCTGGCGAAAGTGTAGTAAAAAGACAAGACAATAAAAATAAGTTTTCGACTGCTAGTGTTTTCCAACTAAAAGGATATGACGTGAAATACCTTTACGGTGGAGATTCCTATTTTGATAATATGGAAGATTTCTTTACTGGAAATGGGTATGATATTGTAGACAAAAAATCATTTTCACCCTCCGAAATCACCTTTTCGAACGTATGGGGAGTTTGTGATGAAGATATGGTCCACAAGGCAATAAAAGTGATGAATGCAGAAGCTAAATCAGGTAAACCTTTTTTCAATCATTGGATGACCGTAAGCAATCACAGACCTTATACATATCCAAATAATAAAATTGATATTTCCGGTGATGCTAAATCACGTGAAGGTGGCGTGAAATATACTGATTATGCCATCAAAAAGTTCTTCGAAATGGCTCAAAAACAGTCATGGTTTACGAATACTATTTTTGTAATTGTGGCGGATCATTGCGCTTCAAGTGCTGGAAAAACAGAACTTCCTGTTGATAAATACAGAATTCCTGCTATGATTTATTGCCCAAGTTTAGTGCAACCGCAGCATTACTCTAATATGATGTCTCAAATAGATTTAATGCCAACGCTATTTGGCTTATTGAATTTTAATTACCAAAGTAAATTTTTTGGTCAAGATGTTTTAAAATCCAATTATACTCCAAGAGCGTTAATCGCCACTTATCAAGATTTAGGTCTTATAAAAGATAATGTATTAACCATTATTTCACCTAAAAAAGAAGTGAAACAATTTCAACTGTCATTAAAACCAAATCAGAAAACAGCTGCTGATTTCCAGATTTATTATGATCAAAAACTATTAGAAAAAGAAAGAACTGATTTGGTAAATGAAACCATTTCCTATTATCAAACGGCTTCTGATATATTAAAGAAAAAGAACTATCAGAAATAATATGAAATCCCTTAAAAAGGATTCATAAGTGTTGTTTAAAAAAAAATAGTAAACTAAATTCAAGTCATTTTACAATTTTAATTTTATAAATAAAAATATATGTTTCGGCACAAAGGAAAAAGCAGAACTTTTGCACATAATTTAAGATTGGCAACTTTACTCTCTTTTGTAGCGGGAATTGTCAATATTACGGGCGTTTTGGCTGTAAAAACCTTAACTACTAATGTAACTGGACATTTTGCTTTTTTTGCCGAAGAAATTACGAAACACAATTATTTTGCTGCTTTAAGTTTTTTTATTTTTACACTTTTCTTTTTATTAGGATCTTTTACTTCTAGTTTTTTGGCAGAATTAGTTTCAAAAAGAAATCCTGAAATTTCACATGTTGTTCCTATAACCTTAGAAATCATAGTTTTGATTCTCATCGGAATTTTTGGAGCTCAATCTGGAATAACATCTATTGAAGGGAAATTAACCGCCTTTTTCATGCTTTTTGCAATGGGAATCCAGAATTCATTGGTGACAAATATTTCAAATTCAATCGTTAGAACTACCCATTTAACAGGGCTTTTTACCGATTTAGGAATTGAATTGTCACAGTTGTTTTTTTACAAAAAGCCAGAGGAAAATAAAAAATTAAAAACCAGCATTTTTTTGAGATTTTCCATCATTACCTTCTTTTTTATCGGTTGTTTTTCAGGAGGTTTTATCTACCATTTTCTCGAAATAAAAACACTCATTATTGCAGCCTTCTTTCTTTTGATTGCACAATGGTTTGATTATTTGCGTCTAAAGTTTCACTTATTTAAAAGGAAACAAAAATCAAAATTAAAACTTTTTAATTCTTCTAAATAAAATAGATAATTGCGATAAGCGATGAAATCGCAATAAATGCCCAAAGTAGAATTCCTTGAAATAGTGGTTTAAATCCTACGGAACGCAAGGTATTAAAGTTAAGTCCTGAACCAATTAAAAATAAAGTAAGTGTAAGTCCAATTTTTGCCAAAGTCACAATACTTGGTGAAAAATAGGCTACTTGCGGTATATAAGTATTCAATAGCATCGCTAAAATAAATAAACCAATGAAATAAGGAATTTTAATTTTAGTGGATTTACTTTTAAATACAAATGTTGTTATCAGAGCTACTGGAATAATCCATAGGGCTCTTGCTAGTTTTACGGTTGTGGCAATTTGTAATGCTTCGGCACCATATTTATTTGCTGCTCCAACTACCGAACTTGTATCATGAATCGCAATAGCGCACCATAATCCAAACTCATGTTGTGATAAATTTAGCCAATGTCCAATCGTTGGGAATAAAAAAAGTGCAATCGAATTCAATATAAAAATCACCCCCAAAGCAACTGATGTTTGTTTCTCATCCGACTTAATAATTGGAGCAATTGCAGCAATGGCACTTCCTCCACAAATTGCAGTTCCACAAGCAATAAGATGAGATGTTTTAGTTTCTATAGTCAACCATTTGCCAAGTAAAAACCCAATGATTATAGTACTCACAATAGAAATAATAGTGAATACAAAACTGGTTGAACCAATAGATAAAGCACTTGTTACACTCATCCCAAAACCAAGTCCAACAACAGAAATTTGCAATAAATAGCGAATAGCAATGTGATTAAAAGGTAAAAAAGGATGACCAGACAAATTCGCAACAACCAATCCTAATAATAATGCTGTAGGAGGAGAAATTGGGAATACAGCACAAACTACCAACAACAATACAAAAATAATTTTTTGCAAATTACTGTTTTTTTCAAATAGTGGAAAAGTGGAATCGGACTGTGTGTTTTTTATTTTATTCAACCTGAACTATATTTTAAACTTATTAATTATTTACAGCATTCCATTGTATTTACGAATAAACCATTCAGTAGCCAACGAAATAGCAATTAAAACCAATAACCAAACCCAATCAATTAAAGGTGTTTTGGCTACAATTGATTTTTCAATCGCTTTGTAATTTTCATTTTCTAACAGCGATTTTATCAAGACATCAGCCTGATTTGGATAATATACTTTGCCCTGAGTTTGTGCTGCCAATTGTGTAAGTCGTTCCAAATCAGGATTTACAAACTGCTTTTCGATATCAAATTCTAAAATTTCAAAATGATTGCTGTACACCGTATTTGAATTCAATTCTTTGACTGAAAAATTATAAGTTCCAGCTGAAATTCCGTCAAGATTTACCCTATAAACATTGTTTCCTTTTAACAAATCGAAGTTTTTGGTTTGTTTGGTTTTGGTATTAGTAACAGCGATTGTCAAACGAGCTTTCTCATCGAATTCGTAGTTTTTATTGAAATATTGCGCAGAAATTTCTATGGATTCACCAGTATTGTAGAAATTTTCGTGATTAACAACCAATGATTTCTTGGAATTATTGGAAGCTAAAAACTGAATGATTTTATCAACAAAAAGATCGTACTTTTCATAGGATTGGTTGTCGATATGACTTTGCAAACGCCATTTCCAACTATTTTCACCCAGAAAAAAAGCAGCACGTCTTCCTTGATTTTCGGCGAAAGCCAATAAAGGAGAATTCGTATTTACATTTCTTATTTTTGACGAAAGCAAAGTCGAAACGTTACCATTTACTTTTATTGTTCCAAAGGCATTTTGCAAAGGAGGAAAAGTTGAAAAACCGAAATCTTCCATTGCAAAAAGATTAAATTGCGAATTGAATTCGGCTAAATAATCTTCTTTTTGACCACTCATTCTAAAAACTATATTGTCCTGTTGCTGGTTCAAAAAATTGAAATCAGTATTGGTTCCAGTGATTATAAATGTATTAATTCCAGCCAATTTATTTTTTTCAAAAACCGATTTAAATTCTGCAGTAGGTTGATACAAAATTAAAATAGAATAATCTTGTAACGATTTGATAACATTTGGCTTAACTACAGTTACTTTTCGTTGTACATTAGATTCAATCGCTCGTTTTAAAGCACCTATATCAGGATGATTTATGGCAGTAACTATAGCGATATTTGTCTTTTGGTCAATGACTTCTACAGCAAAATTCTTTGTATTGTTATAGGTGTTTTTTTCTTTTTCTTTCGATGAAATTGTGGCTTTAAAAATTTGTAATCCTACTTTATCGGCAGGAAGTAAAACAGTAAGTATTGCCGATTTTTTAGAAGGAGAAAAAGAAACTGTTTGCTTCGTCAACACCGAATTTCCTTGTGAAATACTAAAATCTGCATTCAAATTTTTACTGCCAGAATACTGCAAAAACACTTCTACAGGAAATTTATTCTTCTGGAAAGCATATTTATTGGCATTCAATTGATTTATTTTCAAATCCAAATAAGTGGTGGTATCACCAACAACAAGTGGATAAACTTTATTGTTTGCATCAAAACTATAAACATAATCATTCCCCGATGTTTGGTTTCCATCAGTTATTAAAACCGTTGGGAAAACTACATTTTTGTATATACTCTTCAAACTTTTGGCAACTACATCAATATTGGTCTGCTTTCCTTTAAAGTCAAATTCTTCCGATTGTTCAATTTCACTATCGAAACGATAGGTTTGAACATCAAATTTATCTTGTATTGCTTTGTTTTGGAATACTTTTTTATAAAGTTTAAATGCGGTTGCATTGGCTTTCAAATTAAAAATAGAACTTGAATTATCGACAACAATTGGCAAAGGTGTTTTTACAATTTCATAAGTATTTCTGGAAATTATTGGATTAATTAACAACAACAAAATCCCCAAAATGGATACAAAACGCAAAAAAGCCAAAACCAAGTTCGATTTCAACTTGGTTTTGGCCTTATAATAATATTGAAAAAAAGACAAACTTCCTGCTATCACTATTGAAAGTAGTATAAGTAGGACGGTGATTGTTGTCATATTTAGTAGTGATCTTTAATCAGTGTGTAGTATTCAGCTGCTTACTGAAAACTGAACACTGAATACTTTTTTAAGTAAGCATTCCTCCGCAAACGTTTAATACTTGTCCTGTTACATAAGCACTCATATCTGAAGCTAAGAAAAGACAGGCATTTGCAACGTCTTCTGTTGTTCCACCTCGTTTCAAAGGAATTCCGTCTCTCCAGCCTTGAACTACTTCATCGCTTAATTTTGCTGTCATTTCAGTCTCAATAAATCCTGGTGCAATGGCATTACAACGAATATTACGTGATCCTAATTCGAGTGCTACTGATTTTGTGAATCCAATAACTCCTGCTTTCGACGCAGCATAATTCGTTTGACCAGCATTTCCTTTAACCCCAACAACCGAACTCATATTGATAATTGAACCTGCTCTTTTCTTCAAAAATGTTTTTTGAATCGCTTTTGTCATATTAAAAACCGATTTCAAATTAACATCAATTACTTTGTCAAAATCAGCTTCTGACATACGCATCAGTAAATTATCTTTGGTAATTCCTGCGTTGTTAATTAAAATATCAACCGTTCCAAATTCAGCCAAAACAGCATCAATAAGTTCTTGTGCTTGATTAAAATCAGCAGCATCCGATTGGTATCCTTTGGCTTTTACTCCCAAAGCATTCAATTCGTTTTCTAATGCTTGAGCTGACTCTACAGATGAACTGTATGTAAAAGCTACACTAGCACCATTTTTAGCAAAAATTTCAGCAATTCCTTTTCCAATTCCGCGACTTGCGCCTGTAATTATAGCCACTTTTCCTTCGAGTAATTTCATACGTTCGATATAAGTTTATTTATTATTGATTTTCAAATATAAGAATAATGTAGTGAGTGCCAAAAAAAATGCCCGACGATTTGTGGGCATTTATATTTTGTAATACAATGTACTAAAAAGCCACATTCCATTTTGGTAATTTTCCATTTTCGTCTAAGAAATTTTGTAAAATTTGACCTTCTAGGAAAGTTGGAATTACTTTATTTTTATCGTTAAAAGTTTCGTACCAATATACTTCTAATCGGGCAATATTTTCCAATTTCATTTGTGCTGGCCAAGAATATTTTCTTCCTGTTTTTGCAAATTGATGTCCATTTACGATTTTTTCGAATAAACCTCCATTTTTGCTTTTCAAAGTCCCGTCATTTTGAATCGTTCCAGTAGAACCTACCATGATCAATTCTTTTTCTTCCCCATCAAGAGCATAAACCAAAAATATTCCACTTCCAGTTTCTGATGCATTACAAACTTCTTCTAAGCTATCCTCAATTGCAAAACTGAACTGATCTTTAACTTTTATTTTTTTTAATTCTTTGTACATATTTTCTTGTTTTGTCACACCCGAGCGTCAGCTAACTAATAACTGAAGTCACTTAGGCGCAAAGTGATTATTTTATAAACTTTAATAATAGAAAAAAGTCTCAACACAATATTGAGACTTTTTTTATACTTATAATTTAAGTAATTTGGATTTTTATCCTAATACTTCTTTTACTTTTTTTCCAATTTCAGCTGGAGAATCTACAACGTGAATTCCACATTCTCTCATGATACGTTTTTTGGCTTCAGCGGTATCATCAGCACCACCAACAATAGCACCTGCATGACCCATAGTTCTTCCTTTTGGAGCGGTTTCACCAGCAATAAATCCAATAACTGGTTTGCGGTTTCCATCTGCTTTAATCCATTGTGCAGCATCAGCTTCCAATTGACCTCCAATTTCACCGATCATAACGATACATTCGGTCTCTGGATCATTCATGAATAATTCAACAGCCTCTTTAGTTGTAGTTCCAATAATTGGATCTCCACCAATTCCAATTGCTGTAGTAATACCTAATCCTTGTTTTACTACTTGGTCTGCTGCTTCATAAGTTAAAGTACCAGATTTTGATACGATTCCAACTGTTCCTTTTTTGAAAACAAAACCTGGCATAATACCTACTTTTGCTTCACCTGGAGTAATTACACCTGGACAGTTTGGGCCTATTAATCTACAATTTCTATTTTTGATATAATTATTTGCTTTAATCATATCGGCTACTGGAATTCCTTCAGTAATTGCAATAATCACTTTGATACCTGCATCTGCAGCTTCCATTATAGCATCAGCAGCAAAAGCTGGTGGCACAAATATAATTGAAGTATCAGCTCCAGCTTGTTCAACGGCTTCTTTTACCGTATTAAAAACAGGGCGGTCTAAATGAGTTGAACCACCTTTTCCAGGAGTAACTCCACCTACTACGTTTGTACCATATTCAATCATTTGAGATGCATGGAAAGTACCTTCACTTCCTGTAAATCCTTGAACAATTATTTTGGAATCTTTATTAACTAAAACACTCATATTCTATTTTTTAAGTTGTCTTTTTTTATTGAAGTTGCAAAAGTAAGGTTTTGCAGATGATTTTCGAAAAATTTATTTAAGAAATATGACTCATTTGAAAACCTTTGAATAATTTTCCGTCTTTCACTTCCCAAATCACGAAAAAATTTGCCAAAAGCATGTCTTCTCGGGGATTTTCAATTGTTTTTACAATGTGGGAATAACGTAGTGAAACCATATTATTTTCATGCACAATATGACTAATTTTAATTTTAGAACGAACATAGGCCTTTGCTAAATCAGAGCTAAGCGAAATTATATCATCAAATTTCATTTGAATGACACCTTTAGTTGTGTTCCAATCAATTGTAACATCGGGATGCAATAATTCACTTACTTTTTTAGTGTCTAAAAAAACATCCGATTTATAAAATGCTAATACAATGTTCTTTGTTGTCATATTTATTTTAATTTTTGAAGAATTTCCGGAATCTTTTTAATATTAGCAAGTTGTTTCAATTTTTCCCTTGATTCTTCGATAGGGGTACCAAAATAGGACTTACCTCCTTCAACTGATTTGGTAACTCCTGTTTGTCCCAATATTACTGCTTTCGCACCTATTGTAATTCCACTAGTAGTTCCTACTTGTCCCCAAATGGTTACTTCATCCTCAATTATTACGCAGCCAGCAATTCCTGTTTGAGAAGCAATCAAACATTTTTTTCCAATTTTTGTGTCGTGACCAACATGTACTTGATTGTCAATTTTTGTTCCTTCTCCAATAGTTGTATCTCCAGTTACACCTTTATCGATAGTACATAACGCACCAATTCCAACATTATCCTCAATAACCACTCTTCCTCCAGAAACTAATTGCTCAAAACCATCAGGTCTTTTTTTATAATAAAAAGCATCTGCTCCAAGTATTGTTCCGGCATGAATAATTACGTTATTTCCTATAATCGTATGATCATAAATAGAAACATTGGAATGAATTAGGCAATTTTTTCCTATTTCAACATGATTTCCAATAAAACAGTTGGGTTGTACTAAGGTATTCTCTCCTATTTTGGCTGTAGCTGAAATGGCTGAATTTGAATATTGGAAAGGCTTGAAATGTTTGGTTAAAATATTAAAATCTCTAAATGGATCATCAGAAATCAACAAGCCTTTTCCTTCAGGACAAGTTACATTTTTATTAATTAAAATGGTTGTTGCAGCTGAATTTAAAGCTTTGTCGTAATATTTTGGATGATCCACAAAAACAATGTCACCAGATTCCACCACGTGAATTTCATTCATTCCTAATACTGAAAAATCAGAATCGCCTACAAATTCACAATTAAGTAGTGTAGCAATTTCTTCTAAAGTGTGCGTTTTGTGAAATTTCATAAATTTGATATCTGTGTTCCGTAATTAGTGTTCCGTATACCATTTGCATTCAAACGGAATACGGAACACTGCAAACTATTCCTTAACTCTTTCCATATAATTACCAGAAGTAGTATCAATTTTTATTTTGTCCCCTTCATTGATAAACAAAGGTACATTCACAGTAGCTCCAGTTTCAACAGTAGCTGATTTAGTTGCATTTGTTGCCGTATTTCCTTTAATTCCAGGCTCTGCATAAGTAACTTCAAGTACCACAGATGCTGGCATATCTACTGAAAGTGGTAAATCAGTTTCTGTATTAATGCTCACCATTACACTTTCACCTTCTTTTAATAAACCGGGTGAATCTAGAATATTTTTATTTAAGGATATTTGTTCGAAAGTCTCTGTATTCATAAAATGAAATTCATCCCCTTCCGGATATAAATATTGGAATTTATGGTTCTCAACTCTCACTTCTTCAATTTTATGCCCAGCAGAAAACGTATTGTCTAATACTTTTCCATTAGTTAAACTCCTAAGTTTTGTTCTGACAAAAGCAGGACCTTTTCCTGGTTTAACATGAAGGAATTCGATAATTTTATAAATATCATTGTTGTATTTGATGCACAATCCGTTTTTAATATCTGATGTTGATGCCATTTTTTTATTTTAGATTTAATAATTTAGATTTTTGATTCTAAATAGGTTTAATTAATGTTTAAATTATGGGAACTAGAATTTATATTTCTAATTTTATGAATTTCCAGAATATCCTTTCATAATGCCTCTTGATGAATTTCTGATAAAATCCAAAATCTCATCTCGTTCTGGAGTGGCTTCCATTTCAGCTTCTATAATGCCAATTGCTTGAGTGGTATTGTAATTTTTTTGATATAAAATTCTATAGATATCTTGAATTTCTTTGATTTTTTCAGGCGTAAATCCACGTCTTCTTAATCCAACCGAATTTATTCCTACGAAAGACAAAGGTTCTTTTGCCGCTTTTGTAAAGGGAGGAACATCTTTTCTTAACAATGAGCCGCCAGAAATCATAGCGTGATCACCGATAGTAATAAATTGATGAACAGCAGCTAATCCGCCCACAATGGCATAATTCCCAACTGTTACGTGACCTCCTAAGAGCACTCCATTCACAATTATTGCATTATGTCCAATATGACAATCATGAGCAATATGAGCTGCAGCCATAATTAAACAATTATCTCCAATTACAGTTTGACCTGAGGCAATAGTACCTCTATTAATAGTTACACATTCTCTAATAGTGCAATTATCACCGATAATAGCTAGAGAATCTTCACCACCAAATTTTAAATCTTGAGGAATAGCTGAAATTACTGCTCCTGGGAAAATATTACAATTTTTCCCTATTCTTGCGCCTTCCATTATGGTAACATTTGAACCTATCCAGGTTCCATCTCCAATAACGACATTGTTATGTATGGTTGTAAAAGGCTCTATTACTACATTTTTTGCAATTTTCGCACCGGGATGAACATAAGCTAACGGTTGATTCATTTTTTAAGTTTAATTGTTTAACTGGTTAATCGTATAAATGTTTAACTGGTTAGTTATTTATTTGTTTTATTAGGTACTATAATTATTTAATCGTCTAACCCGTTAATCGATTAAAACAATTATACTACTGTTTTTTGGCTATTTGAGCCATTAATTCTGCTTCAGCTACTAATTTACCGTTGGCATAAGCATGGGCTTGCATGTGGCAAATTCCTCTTCTAATAGGAGTGATTAGTTCACATTTAAAAGTTAGGGTGTCGCCCGGGAGAACTTTTTGTTTGAATTTAACATTGTCCATTTTCATGAAATAAGTTAAATAATTTTCTGGATCAGGAACGGTACTCAAAACTAAAATTCCGCCAGTTTGAGCCATCGCTTCGACAATTATTACTCCTGGCATAACTGGAGCTCCGGGAAAATGCCCTATAAAAAAACTTTCATTCATAGTGACATTCTTCATCCCTACAATATGATTTTCAGACATTTCAATAATTCTATCTAGAAATAAAAATGGTGGTCTATGTGGTAAAACCGACATGATTTTATGAATATCCATCAATGGCTCTTGATTTAAATCATAAACAGGAACTTGATTTCTTTGTTCAATTTTAATGATTTTTGCCATTTTTTTTGCAAACTGAGTATTTACAAAATGACCCGGTTTGTTTGCAATTATTTTCCCTTGAATTCTAGTTCCAATTAAGGACAAATCACCTACAACGTCTAGCAATTTATGTCTAGCCGCTTCATTTGGATAATGTAAAGTAAGATTATCTAAAATACCATTTGGTTTCACTTTCATTTCGTCTTTCCCAAAAGCAACTTTTAGATTATTCATCGTTTTTTCGGAAATTTCTTTATCCACATAAACAATTGCATTGTTCAAATCACCTCCTTTTATTAATCCATTTTCTAAAAGAGATTCTAATTCATGTAGAAAACTAAACGTTCTTGAATTGGATATTTCGGTTTTAAAATCAGAAATATTTTTCATGGTAGCATTTTGAGTTCCAAGTACTTTGGTGCCAAAATCGACCATTGTGGTTACTTGATAATCATCACTTGGCATAACTAAAATCTCACTACCTGTTTCATCATCTGTATAGGAAATTACTTCTTTTACAACGTAAATATTTCGTTTTGCTTCCTGCTCGTTAATTCCTGCTTTCTCAATAGCTTCAACAAAATATTTTGATGATCCATCCATAATAGGAAGCTCTGAAGCATCCAATTCAATTATAATATTATCTATATCACAACCGACTAATGCCGCCAAAACATGTTCAGGAGTTTGAATTTTAACTCCTAATTTTTCTAAATTGGTTCCTCTTTGAGTATTTACAACATAGTTTGCATCTGCTTCAACAATGGGATGTCCTTCTAAATCAATTCTAATAAAAGTAAAACCATTATTAATTGGCGCAGGTTTAAAAGTCATTTTAACTTCTTTCCCTGTGTGTAATCCAACACCAGTAAGTGAAATTTCTGTTTGGATGGTCTTCTGTTTAACCATTATTTTTGTTTTTTATCGTTTAATATTTCTTTTTTCAATTTTTCTAGTTCAGTAACAATCTTTGGTAAATTTTTAAAATGAACATATGATTTACTAAAATCATTATATCCAAATGTAGGGCTTCCTTGCAATACCTCATTGTCTTTTATATTTCTGCCCACGCCAGATTGAGCTTGAATTCTGACATTATCACCTATTGTCAAATGACCAACAATCCCTACTTGACCACCAATCATTACATTTTTGCCAATTTTTGTAGAACCAGCAATTCCAGTTTGAGCAGCAATTACAGTATTTTCACCGATGTCTACATTATGTCCAATTTGGATTTGATTATCCAATTTCACCCCTTTTCTGATGAAAGTAGATCCTATTGTTGCTCTATCTACAGTAGTGTTTGCACCTATTTCTACATCTTCTTCTATTATTACATTTCCAATTTGAGGAATTTTAGAAAAGTTTCCATTAGAATTTGGTGCGAAGCCAAAACCATCTGCTCCAATGATTGCTCCAGAATGTATGATACAATTAGCACCTATTATAGTTTCTGAATATATTTTTGCACCTGCAAATATGGTAACATTATCTCCTAACACAACATTCTCTCCAAGATAACTATTGGGATAAATTTTCACGTTTTTGCCTAAAACTACATTTTCTCCAATGTAGCTGAAGCTTCCCAAATATAAATTCTCACCATATTTGACACTTTTCGGCAGAACTGAAGGCTGCTCTATGCCTACCATAATTCCTTTTTTGGCTTGATCGTAAAACTCCAATAATTTAGTAAAAGATAAATAAGCATCCTCTACTTTTATTAAGGTTGTCGTTATTTCTCCTTCAGGCTCAAAAGTTTTATTTACAATTGTTATTGACGCTTTAGTAGTATAAATAAAAGGTAAGTATTTTGGATTTGCCAAAAAGGTGATTGACCCTTCTGTACCTTCTTCGATTTTAGAAAGCGTATTAACTTCTGCATTGGGATTGCCAAAAACTTCACCTTCTAAAACTCCCGCTATTTGTTCTGCTGTAAATTTCATCTTGACAAAAATATAAAAAATAGAATTTAAATATTGATTTTATATAAGTTGTTTTGGAAAACAAATATAATACTTGGTCACTAACTTTGATAAAGACTTTAAATTCAATTGGTCAGAGGCTTCCACTACATCTTCAATTGACTTATCTTTTTTCAAAATTCGTATGGGTTCTGCTTCAATACTGTAGGCTTGATTTTTAATTTTGCCTTTGAAAATAAAATAATTAGTTTCTGATATACTAAGATTATTTTCTAATGCAAAGCGCTCTTTTAAATTATGTAAATCCTCTATTGAAACTTTTTCACTACTTATTTTAATTTTCAATAAATCCCTGTTAATTAACATTGTACTTAGTGAAGATAGTATAAAATCATCTTGTTTTTGCCACGATTTCAATGCGCTAATAATATCAAAATCATCTAATTGTGAAAATAAATCCAAATTTTCTATATCAAATGCTTCTAGGTTGATTTTATTATGTAAAAAGTATTTTAATGGATCACTACACGGCAAATCAATTCCTTTCAGAGTTAATTCTTTTGCTCGTTTTAATACTTTCGTCAAAATCAACTCGGCAACTAAACTGGTTTTATGCAAATACACTTGCCAATACATCAAACGTCTAGACATCAGGAATTTTTCGACTGAATAGATGCCTTTTTCTTCAATCACTAATACGTCATCAACTACGTTCATCATTTGAATCAGTCGCTCTGAATTGATATTTCCTTCAGATACACCCGAGTAAAAACTATCGCGTTTCAAGTAATCCATTCGATCCATATCCAATTGACTGGAAATGAGTTGTAGCATGAATTTTCTATGATAATCCCCTTCAAAAACTTGAATTGCTAAACTCAATTGACCATTAAATTCTGTGTTTAATTGGTTCATGAACAAAAGAGAAATTGATTCGTGATGAACATCTTCTACAATACTTTTTTCCATTGCATGAGAAAATGGTCCGTGGCCAATGTCATGCAATAAAATAGCTATGTACAATGCATTTTCTTCCTCCTTAGATATAGAAACTCCTTTAAAACGAAGGGTATCGACTGCTTTTTGCATAATATGCAAACAACCTAAAGCATGATGAAAGCGGGTGTGATTTGCTCCAGGATAGACCAAATAGGACAATCCCATTTGAGTAATTCGACGTAATCTTTGAAAATAAGGATGTTGAATTAAATCGTAAATTAAGGCATTGGGAATGCTAATAAACCCGTAAATGGGATCATTAAATATTTTTAGCTTATTAATTTCACTCACTAGAACTTTTTTTTAGGTCAACAAATATAGGCAAATTTGATTTTAATTTATATAGTGTTTTTTTAATTGCTTCTTCTTAATAGTAAAATATAATAACATTCTCATTTAATTAAATTAATCTAGACTGATTAAATTTAACATAAAATTAAGTTCGATTAGTTCGGTGTCTAGCGAACCAATTCTATCTTTGCACAAATTTAAATATCATGGATATTCAGAAAGAAAAAAATGAACTTATAGAAATGTTTGGTATTCATTTTGAAAAATTATACAACATTCCACCTTTAGCTGCACGAATATTAGGAACTCTTATTATTGATGGTTGCAAAGCTGGACTTACATTTGAGACATTAGTAGAAACAATGAACGCCAGTAAAAGCTCTATTTCCACTAATTTAAATTTACTTTTAAAAATGGATAAGATCACGTATTTCACTTTATGCGGAGATCGAAAAAAATATTTTAAATCAGCAGATTTAAGTAAAAGACTAGAAAATTATTTGAATTTAATTGATTCTGAAATGACAATCATTACTCGAATGATTAATTATAGAGAACAA
The DNA here is from genome assembly GCF_004349355.1 of Flavobacterium cellulosilyticum. Lineage (GTDB taxonomy): Bacteria > Bacteroidota > Bacteroidia > Flavobacteriales > Flavobacteriaceae > Flavobacterium > Flavobacterium cellulosilyticum. Next base: position 93,764 of record NZ_SMFK01000013.1, read on the forward strand.
ACGGCCTCCTGTCCTAAAGAAAAATGCAATCTAGAAAATGTGAAAGCGTATAAAATTCATATTAGTGAAGTAGATAAATCTATTCGAAAAACAATTGAAGAATTTAAGAAAAAAGAAATTACCAATAATAAAAATCAATAAATAAATCAAATTTAGTAACTATTCGCAAATGAAAAAGAGATATTTTATAAGTGCCCTTTTGTTATCAATTGGCTTGCTTTCCTGCAAAAAAGAAACAACTCAAACGGCTCCTTTGGCAATGCCGTATAAGGTAATCGAAATCGAAAAATCTAACAGCACTTTGTTAGCCGAATATCCTGCAAGTTTAGAGGGAATTACAGATATAGATATTCGTGCAAAAGTAGATGGATATATTGAAAAAATATATGTTCGAGAAGGTCAGGAAGTTAAAAAAGGACAATTGCTTTTTAAATTGGAGACACAAACAGCCACACAAGAAGCTGGTGCTGCAAAGGCAAAAGTTGCTGCCGCACAAGTTGAAGTAAGTCGTTTGAAACCTTTAGTGGAACGTAATATCATTAGTGATGTACAATTAGAAACTGCAAAAGCAAATTTGGCAAGTGCCAAAAGTACGTACCAAAGTATTCTTGCAAAAATTAATTATGCAACCATTAAAAGTCCCGTGAACGGAATTGTTGGGACGCTACCTTTACGACTGGGAAGTTATGTGAGCAGTCAAACTGAAGAACCTTTAACTCGTATTTCAGATGTGAGTACTATCTATGCTTATTTTTCAGTAAATGAAAAACAGCAATTAGATATCATGATGAATGCAGAAGGAAAAACATTTCAACAAAAAATCAATAATATGCCCGCTGTAAATTTGATTTTAAGTAATGGGATGGAATATGAACAAAAGGGGAAAATTGAAACCTTTAGTGGACAAGCTAATTCACAAACGGGTTCGTTTAATGTAAGAGCAAGCATACCAAATGCTACCAAGTTATTGCGTTCTGGAGGAAGCGGAACGATTCAAATCCCAACTTATCTAAAAGATGTTATTGTAATTCCACAAAATGCAACCTTAGAAATGCAAGACAAACGAATAGCTCTTGTTGTTGATAAACAGAACAAAGTAAAAGCCGTTCCAATTAAAGTACGGGCGGTATCTGGTGGAGAATTTTTTGTAGTTGATAGTGGATTAAATACCAACGATAAAATACTTATTGAAGGAGTTGGAATTGTAACTGAGGGAACTGCTATCATACCAGAATTAGTTAATTATGCTTCCATAATTACTCCAGCAAAAAAATAATTGACAAAATAACTATTGACAAAATAACAACATATGTTTTCAAAATTCATTGACAGACCAGTATTGTCAACGGTGATTTCTATCATCATCGTCATTTTGGGGGTTATAAGCTTAATTGCGCTTCCCGTTTCGCAATATCCAGAAATAGCGCCACCAACGGTAACAGTTTCTGCAAATTATCAAGGGGCAAGTGCCGAAGTAGTAATGAGCTCAGTAGTCATTCCTTTAGAAGAACAAATCAATGGTGTTGAAGACATGACCTATATGACTTCAACTTCCAACAATGATGGTTCAGCATCGATAAGCATCTATTTTAAATTAGGAACCAATCCTGATTTAGCAGCTGTAAATGTTCAAAATCGTGTATCTCGCGCCACTCCTTTATTGCCACAAGAAGTTACAAAAGCTGGAGTTACAACAGCCAAAAGACAAAGTGATAATATTTTGATTTTCTCCTTATATAGTAAGAATCCTAATTATGACATGACTTTTCTACAAAACTATGCTAACATCAATGTCTTACCAAAAATAAAAAGAGTTGCAGGTGTAGGAGATGCAATGATATTTGGTCAAAAAGATTATTCGATGCGCATTTGGCTCAAACCAGATGTAATGGGTGCTTATGGACTGGTACCATCAGATATCAGTGCATTATTAGCCGAACAAAATATTGAAGCAGCACCGGGACAATTGGGTGAAAATAGCGACCAATCGTTTCAATATACCTTAAAGTATAAAGGACGTTTGCAAAACATTAAAGAGTTTGAAGAAATTGTTGTTCGCTCTACGGAAAATGGTGAAGTCCTTAAGTTAGGCGATGTAGCTAGAATTGAATTGGGCGCTGTCAATTATGCTAGTAATACGCTTACCAATGGCAATCAATCGGTGGCGATTGCAATAGCACAAACTGCAGGTTCCAATGCGCAGGATGTTATTGAAGGTTGTTTAAAAATATTAGACAAATCAGCTGTAAATTTTCCTAAAGGAGTAAAATACACTACTTTAATTAATGCCAATGATTTCTTAGATGAATCCATCACAAAAGTAATTCACACCTTACTCGAAGCCTTTTTATTAGTATTTATTGTTGTTTTTATCTTTTTACAAGATTGGAGATCCACACTTATTCCGGCTATTTCTGTACCGGTTGCCATTTTGGGAACCTTCTTTTTCCTAAGCATATTTGGCTTTACTATTAACTTGTTAACACTGTTTGCATTGGTACTTGCTGTAGGTATCGTCGTCGATGACGCCATAGTTGTGGTCGAAGCCGTGCATGCCAAAATGGAAGCAGGAGAACACGATCCAAAAAAAGCAGCTCATAGTGCCATGAATGATATCAGTAGTGCGATTATTTCCATTACTCTAGTTATGGCTGCGGTTTTTATCCCCGTATCCTTTATTAGTGGTTCAGCTGGTGTTTTCTACAAACAGTTTGGATTAACATTGGCTGTTGCAATTCTATTGTCTGCTGTTAATGCTCTTACCCTATCACCGGCTTTATGTGCTATTTTCTTAAAACCACATGGAAAAGAAAAGAAAAAAGGATTTTTAGAACGTTTTTATACGGCATTTAATGTTGGATTTGAAACTACAACGAATAAATATAAAAGGTCAGTTGAATTTTTCATTAAACGCAAATGGTTGGCTTTTTTAGGAATCGCACTTTTTGCAGGAATTTTTGTCTTATTATTGAATATTACTCCTAAGGCATTTGTTCCAGGAGAAGATACAGGAGCTATTCTTTCGGATGTTTCCCTGGCACCAGGAACTTCTTTGAAAAGAACAGAGGAAGTATTATTACAAATTGAAAATAAAATAAAAGATATTCCTGAAATAAAAGAAGTACTACGTGTTTCGGGTCGAAGTTTAATTAGTGGAACAGGTAGTAACTACGGAATGGTTATCGTTAAATTAAAACCATGGGCAGAACGTAAAGAAGCCAATCAGGAAGTTAGCGCTATTGTACAAGAATTATTCAAACGTGCGGCTACCGTAAAAGATGCTAAAGTGTTGTTTTTTGCTCGTCCAACGCTTGTTGGATTTGGATTTACCAATGGTTTCGAATTTCAGTTACAAGATCAAAAAGGGGGGACTATTCAAGAATTAGGTGACGTAAATACCAAGTTTCTGGCCGCTTTAAACAGCCGTCCGGAAATCAAATATGCAGCTACCTCTTTTTCACCTAATTATCCTCAATACCGAATTGATTTAAATGTTCCAGCTATAAAAAAATCAGGTTTAACTGTTACAGATGTTTTAGGAACGTTGCAAGGGTATTATGGAGGCGTTTATGCTTCCAATTTTAACAAGTTTGGAAAACAATATAGAGTTGTATATCAATCTGACGCATCGTTTAGAAGTGATCCAGAATCCTTAAACAAAGTATTAGTTAGAAATAACAATGGAAAGATGGCACCAATTTCACAATTTGTGACATTAGAAAAAGTCTTTGGACCACAAGCTATTGAACGATTTAACTTGTTTACTTCGGTTAAAGTTACTGGAGCACCAAATGAAGGATTTAGTTCTGGTGATGCCATCAAAGCAGTTGAAGAAGTAGCCAGTCAAAGTTTACCTATTGGATATGGTTATGAGTTCTCAGGTATGACTCGTGAAGAAATTAGTTCAGGCGGACAAACGTTGTATATTTTCTTATTGTGTTTGGTCTTTGTGTATTTCTTACTAGCCGCTCAATATGAAAGTTATATGTTGCCATTTGCAGTATTAATTACACTACCTATTGGTTTAGCAGGCGCCTACATATTTGCCTATTTATTTAATGTGAGTAATAATATTTATTTACAAATTACGCTGATTATGCTTATTGGGTTGCTCGCCAAGAATGCCATTTTGATTGTAGAGTTTTCTATAGCCGCAAGACGAAAAGGCGTCAGCATCACACAAGCAGCCATTCAGGGAGCTGTTGCCCGATTGCGTCCTATTTTGATGACCTCATTTGCATTTATCTTTGGTTTAATGCCACTAATGTTTGCCAAAGGTGCAGGAGCTGTAGGTAACAAAGCTATTGGAGCTGGTGCCATTGGAGGTATGCTAATAGGTACTGTTTTAGGGGTATTTGTAATACCTGTAATGTTTATCATATTCCAAACATTACAAGAAAAAATTTCAATACAGCCACTTCCAATTGAAGAGGATAAATCAGATGTTGCACTTTTAGATCAAAAAAATGAAAAATAAAATATATAGACTCGCTTTATTAGGAGTGACAGCAACGGTAATGCAATCGTGTTTTGTTGCTAAAGAATATCAGCGTCCCAAATTACAAACGGAGAATTTATATCGAACTGAAGTAGTGTCTACCGACTCTACTTCATTGGCCGATGTTGCTTGGGATAAAATTTTTACAGATCCTCTTTTGCAGGGATACATATCCAAAGGATTGAAAAACAATTTGGATATCCGCATTGCCATGCAAAATATTGCGGCTGCACAGGCTACAATGAAGCAAGGAGAAATGGGCTACTTCCCTACTCTTTCTGCTAGTACCGATTGGACGCAGCAAAAAATATCCAAAAACAGTCAATCAGGTTCGTTTTTAAATGACTTAAACACACATCAATACCAATTGTATGGAAATCTTTCTTGGGAAGCTGACATTTGGGGGAAAATTAGAAGTAATAAACGAGCAACCAATGCAGCATATTTGCAAACAACAGCCGTAAATCAAGCCATAAAAACGCAATTAATTGCCAATATAGCAACTACTTACTACCAATTACTTGCTGTTGATGCTCAAATTAAAATTGCCGAAGAAACCTTAATCAACCGCAATAAAAGTGTTGAAACTATTTTGGCTTTGAAAAAAGCGGGTAATGTAACTGAAGTTGGCGTTAAACAAACCGAAGCACAAAAATATGCTACTGAAATAATTATCGCTGATTTGAAGAACAATATCATTATTTTAGAAAATACGATGAGTGTACTTTTAGGAGAAGCATCGGGAAAAATTGAGCGTTCTAATTTTGAATCTCAAAATCTGCAACCCATAATAACACTTGGTGTTCCAACTAATTTATTAAGAAACAGACCTGATGTTATTGCTGCCGAATACAATTTGATTTCTAATTTTGAATTGACAAATGTAGCTAAAAGCGGTTTTTATCCTAGCTTAAAAATTACAGCTGCTGGTGGACTTCAAAGTATTGATTTGAAAAATTGGTTTAGTGCCAATTCGATTTTTGCCAATATCGTGACGGGTTTGACACAACCAATTTTAAATCAAAGGCAAGTGAGAACCAAGTTTGAAATAGCCAAAGCCAATCAGGAAAAAGCGTATTTACAATTTGAGCAATCGTTGCTTATCGCGGGCAAAGAAGTTTCGGATGCATTAGCACAATACAATAATGAAACCTATAAAATTACAGTTCGTGAAAAACAAGCTGATGCATTAACAAAAGCGGCTACTTTTTCAGATGAATTATTGACTTATGGTTTAGCCAATTATTTAGAAGTTTTGACTTCTAAAAATGATGCTTTAAATACTAGATTAAATTTAGCTGATAATAAATTCCAACAATACAAAGCAATTATCCAATTGTACAGAGCACTTGGTGGTGGATGGAAATAATCTAGTTTGGATTCAAAAAAAAACAGCCTATTTTGTTCATTTATAAAAGCCACGAAGTACTGTACTTTGTGGCTTTTTTTCATCTATTCATATACTCAAACCTATTTGACATACAAGAAATTAATATAGTGATGTTGAATGCCTTATTCTGTTTATAAATTGTAATAACTATATTTATGGATAGAAAACTATTTACTATTTTTGCTTAAATTATTTAAAATGAATAATAAAAAAAGCATCACCTACCTCTTAATAATCATATTCTTTCTTGTAATTTGTTCCGCTACAAGTATTGGATATATTATTGGAAATTCTAATGCTAATAAGCAAAATACTCCTATTGCAACAAATCCCGAAGATAATCCTAAAATTAATTCAGAAATTAATGATTTAAAATCGGTTTATAATTCTAAAATTGCTGAAAAAAAAGCAAATTATAAAGAATTGGAAATGGAGAGAAATAAAGTTCAAGAACTTTTAATTGAGCTTGATGATGCAAAAGGGGATGCAAATTCACTATTAAAATACAAAGAACAATATAAAAATTTAGAAGGAAAAATGCGTCTTTTAGTTGACGAAATTGTAACGCTAAAAGGAAATAAAATCAAAGCTGTGTCTAATGTAATTGCATCTAAAAAAGCAAGACACATTTATAAAGTTCCTCAAAAAGTAATAGCTCAAATTTCGAAAACTGAAATTATTGTACCAATAAAAACCGAAGATATTCCAGAAAAAAAAGCAGAAAAAACAGCTACTGAATTGAAGCTAATCAATAAAGTAGTTCCCGAATTGAAGGTTGCCAATTTAGAAACAATAGGATATAGAATAAAATCTGCTGACGTTAGTGAAAATACTTCTTTGGCAAAAAAAACAAATTTTATCAGAGTTTCATTTTCCGTTACAGGTAATCCAAACTCATTAACTGAAGAAAAAAAATATTATATTCAGGTTATCAATAGTAAAAACAATGTTTTAGGATCAAAAATCACTGAATACATTGATGGCAAAACACTAACTTATAGCACAATGAAAGTAGTTCAGTTTGACGGCAAAACCAGTCATGTTGAATCTGATATCACTGCAGATAAATTTGAACAAGGAATCTATTTTATAAGTGTTTTTGATAGAAGTGAATTGGTTGCTAAAACCAAAATTAATTTAGATTAATAATTGGTTTCTCTCTATTTCAGTCGAATTACTAAAAGATGATCATTTCGTTTTGAATAACATAACGTATAGATTATACATCCAAAAATGTAGCGAAACGATTAAATAAAACCAATAAAGAAGGTGTTTCAATTCTTTTATAAATGATGGTTTTTTATAAAAGTATTATAAATCTAAAATGCATCAAACAGACCGAAGGCGCTACTATTTTTTGCACAGTCGGTCCACACAAAATAGAATTTGAATGCAATTCCTTAAATTAGTTATAATTTTTAATGCAATTCACAACTTCCGTTTATAAATAAAGTAAATTGGCATAATGATTTATTACTTTTGAATACTATTTATAAAATTATGGACAAGATAAAAATACTTTGGGTCGATGACGAAATTGACTATTTGAAACCTCACATTTTATTTCTGGAAAAGAAAAATTATAGTGTTACGACTTGCAATAATGGTCGTGATGCGATTGATCTTTTTGATGAAAATAATTTTGACATTGTATTTCTAGACGAAAACATGCCTGGAATGAGTGGCTTGGAGACGCTTTCAGAAATGAAGGAAAAAAAATCTTCGATTCCGATGATTATGATTACCAAGAGCGAGGAAGAATATATTATGGAGGAAGCGATTGGTTCTAAAATTGCCGATTATTTGATAAAGCCAGTAAATCCAAACCAAATTTTGCTGAGTTTAAAAAAGAATTTGGATCATTCTCGATTGATTTCTGAAAAAACAACCTTGGATTATCAAAAGGAATTTCGGAAAATCTCTATGGAAATGGCCATGGTTAATACCTATGAAGATTGGATTGAATTGTATAAAAAATTGATTTTTTGGGAACTTGAACTTGAAAATATCAATGATCAAGGAATGATTGAAATCCTAGAATCGCAAAAAGCGGAGGCCAATTCGCAATTTGGAAAATTTATTGAGCGCAATTATGAAGATTGGTTTGCTCCAAAAGCAGATAAACCGGTATTATCTCACAATTTATTTAGAGAATTGGTGGTTCCCGAAATTGTAAAAAAAGACAAACCAATTTTGTTTGTTGTCATTGACAATTTACGCTATGACCAATGGAAAATTTTTGAAAGTGTCGTGGGAAATCATTACAAAACAGAAAAAGAAGTTCCTTATTATTCTATTTTACCTACTGCTACTCAATATGCTCGAAATGCTATTTTCTCTGGATTGACACCACTTGAAATGGAAAAACAATTTCCACAATATTGGAAAAATGATCCTGAAGAAGGCGGGAAAAATTTATATGAAGCTGAGTTTTTGGCAGCACATTTAAAAAAATTAGGACTTAACATAACCCAGGATTATTTCAAAATAACCAATTTAGCCGCAGGAAAAAAACTAGTAGAAAACTTCAAATCATTAAAAAACAATGATTTGATCACAGTAGTTTACAATTTTGTCGATATGCTATCGCATGCAAAAACAGAAATGGATGTAGTAAAAGAATTGGCTTCAGATGATAAAGCCTATCGTTCGTTGACTTTGAGTTGGTTTAAGAATTCGCCGCTTTTAGAAATTATACAACAGGCACAAAACTTAGGATTTAAATTGATATTGACTACCGATCACGGTACGATAAACGTAAAAAATCCTTCGAAAGTAATTGGAGATAAAAACACGAGTCTTAATTTAAGATACAAAACTGGGCGTAGTTTATCTTATGAACAAAAAGATGTGTATGCTGTTAAAGAACCCAAAAAAATAGGTTTACCAACGATAAACATGAGTAGTTCTTATATTTTTGCGAAAAACGATATGTTTTTGGCTTATGTAAATAATTACAATCATTATGTGAGTTATTATAAAAACACCTATCAACATGGCGGAATTTCATTAGAAGAAATGATTATTCCTTTTCTAATTTTAAACCCGAAATAAAAGTGGTCAGTATTAAGTGGTCAGTGATCAGATTTAAAAAAGTGGTCAGATTACAATAAAACATGATACTGGACACTAATTACTGAATACTGATCACTGAACATTGCTCACTGAATACTGATCAGTAAAAACTAAACACTGAACACTACAACCATGAACATCACTTTTTCACTAGAAGAAATAAATGAAGTTGCCCAAAAAATTTTAGAACAAAATCCGAATAAAGTAATGCTTTTTCACGGAGAAATGGGTGTGGGAAAAACCACTTTGATAAAAGCTTTGGCAAAACAATTGGGGATAACTGAAACTACATCTAGTCCAACTTTTTCTTTAGTTAACGAATACCAAACTACTGACAATCAACCTGTATATCATTTTGATTTTTATAGATTAAATAAAGAAATGGAAGCTATGGACATGGGAGCCGACGAATATTTGTTTTCAGGGAATTGGTGTTTCATTGAGTGGGCAGATAAAATTCCGAATCTAATTCCTGATTTGCATTCGGTTATTTCATTAGAATTGCTAGCGGATGGGAAACGTTCTTTAAGTTTAAGTTAAATAGTTTCCTGAATTATCCATCCATTCCGAATTAATTCTTTTTTTTTCTGTAAATTGTACCCCTAATTTCATCACCTAATGTCGATATCTCCATTTACAAAACAACAATTATTGCCTCAAGAAGAAAAGCTTGAAATTGCGAGAAAAAAAAGCAAACTTTTTATTGGAATACCAAAAGAAACCAGCTTTCAAGAACGTCGCATTTGCTTGACTCCTGATGCAGTAAACTCTTTGACCTATCAAGGACATCGCGTAATGATTGAATCTGGAGCAGGTGAAAATTCGAGTTATTCTGATAAAGAATATTCAAATGCCGGAGCAGAAATAACAAAAGACACCAAAAAAGTCTTTAGCTGTCCCATGATTTTAAAAGTAGAACCTCCTACTCTTTCTGAAATTGAAATGATCAATCCCGAAACGATTTTAATTTCGGCAATTCAAATCAAAACTAAAAAGAAAGCCTATTTTGAAGCTTTAACCAAGAAAAAAGTAACAGCTTTAGCCTTCGAATACATTAAAGATGAAGATGGATCCTATCCAGCTGTAAAATCGTTAAGCGAAATTGCAGGAACAGCCTCTATATTAATTGCAGCGGAGTTGATGATTACAAATCAATTTGGAAAAGGACTCCTCTTTGGCAATATTACAGGCGTTCCTCCTACTGATGTGGTAATAATTGGAGCAGGAACTGTGGGCGAATTTGCTGCAAAAACTGCCATTGGCTTAGGCGCAAGCGTCAAGATTTTTGATAATTCGATTACAAAACTCCGCCGTTTGCAAAACAATATCAATCACCGTGTTTTTACATCTACCATTCAACCCAAAGCTTTACTTAAAGCCTTAAGACGTTGTGATGTGGTCATTGGCGCTATGCGAGGCAAAGAACGCTGTCCTGTTGTTGTCACCGAAACTATGGTAGAACACATGAAAAAAGGAGCGGTCATTGTCGATGTAAGTATTGATACTGGAGGATGTTTTGAAACATCGGAAGTAACGACTCACGAAAAACCAACATTTATAAAATCCAACGTAATCCATTATTGTGTTCCCAATATTCCGTCGCGCTATTCAAAAACAGCAACACTTTCAATAAGTAATATCATTTCTCCATTTTTATTACAAATTGCAGAAGATGGTGGAATCGAAAAAGCGATTCGTAGAAATAACGGTTTAAAAAACGGCGTGTACTTGTACCACGGAATTCTTACAAAAATTGCTATCGGTGATTGGTTTGATTTACCTTGCAATGACATTAATTTAATAGTGTTTTAAGGAAACTTTCTTTTATCTTTGCAAAAAATTTAATTTATGGTTTTGCCACTAAAAAAGGATGTTGTAAACAAACATCAAAAAATATAAAGGCGTTACCATTGATGACAACAACCAAATAATTTTTTACAAATATGAAATTCGCTCACCGTTTCGCTTATTATTTATTAGGGTTAATTATGGGATCTTTCTTTGTGGCAGCAGTGTTTGCAGGCAAAGATACCAGCTGTAATTATTTTCCAAATGCCCGGGTTTTAAATGATTTAAGGAATAAGCCTTTTGGTTATTCTGACAAAGCTTCGAAAGTATTGGCCGAAAAATGGATAGACACCACTGATATCAAAAACTGTTTGAAATTAGGAGACATTGATTTTGACAACAGTAACATCAAAATCGGAAGCGGAAAAATATACGTTATCGAAGGTCAAACAGTCAAAAATCAAAAGGTCATTCTAAAAGTCATTAATTACCCAGAAAAAGCGGTTTTAGATGAAATCATCAAACAAAAATAGCTGATAACAATACCGCAAAAAAATCCATTAGCAATAATGGATTTTTTTTGTGGCTAAACACAAGAGAATTTTACTAAGTGCAATTGCTGCTTTTTGAAATCCCCAGATAATTAGCAGCCATTATCTATTTTTTCTAGGAGCTGTTCCCGTCATCTGTTACAACCTATTTGGTTTCAAACCCTTTTTCTAGGTGCTGGCAGTAGCTTCCTTTGGTCGCTCTGCCCCCACCAGAAAAAGCGGTTCTCCACCTGCATCGGTTTTCACTGCTACCGGGGCTATGGATTTTGCGATAAATTAGGCCGTTTACGTTTTCCCGTACAATCCCTCAAACAAAAGCAATTATCTTTGAAAAACAAGAAAGTACAAAATATTTAATCCGATTTTTCGGAATTAATATTTACATTTGAGAAAAGAAGTAAAGCGAAACAAACCTTCGCTAAACTACCAAAAATTGGGTGGATACACGATGGTTTGTTTCGCCAATATGGATGTTGGCACACAGTTTTGTGCGAAAGAAAAACGAAAGAACAATTTATAATAAATGAAAATATTTGACAAATTAATAGAATTGAATGAAACCATCCGAAAATGGGTTTCTGTAATAATTACAGTTTGTATTGCTGGAATTTTATCGCTGTGGGGAATTTATGGAATTGGAGAATATGGAATTGCACTTTTTATGCTAACTCCGTTTTTAATTGGATTTTGTTCAACATTCCTTTATGGTTACAAAAATAGAATAAAGAAAAGTGATGCGATTTGGATTGGTTTTACAACTCTTGCAATTTGCACTTTGGCTTTAATTGTTTTTGCAATGGAAGGCTTGATTTGTATCGTAATGGCTGCACCAATCGGAATTTTATTCACTTGGATTGGTAGTTTAATTGGATATAGTTTTTTGAAAAGTTCAAAAAACACTACTTCATCTGCTTTATTAATTCTTATCGCAATAATTCCTTTAACTTCTTTTGTAGAAAATAAAATCGAACCCGAATTGACTTCGGTATCAACTTCAATTATTATAAACGCAAAACCTATGGAAGTGTGGAAAAACGTAATTGAATTTCCAGAATTAGACAAACCAACTGAATTTATATTTAAAACAGGAATTGCATATCCGATTAACGCAAAAATTGTTGGAAACGGAATAGGTTCTGTAAGACATTGTAATTTTACAACTGGAAGTTTCGTAGAACCTGTAACAGTGTGGAACAATGGTAAATTATTGAAATTTAATGTTCTTGAACAACCTGCACCAATGAAAGAATTGAGTTTTTGGAATATTGACGCACCACATCTACACGACTATTTTGTTTCAAAAAAAGGACAATTTAAATTAACTGAACTAAAAAACGGAAATACGTTACTTGAAGGAACAACTTGGTATTATCACAATATAAAACCCGCTTTTTATTGGCAAATATGGAGTAATTTGATAATACACACTATTCACGATAGAGTATTGATACACATAAAGAAGAATTCCGAAAAAACGTAACGGAAAATAGACCGATCTGCCAACAGCCATTTTTAGCTAGCTGGAATTTAGTGGAATTATTTTTTTACATCAAGTTTTCGTTCAGCCGAAAATTGAGCGGTTACGAATTCCCAACTCGTTTGTCCAAGTTCTTTGATGCTCATTGCAATCAAAACATCACAGTAGTGCTTCACTTCCTTAAATGCTATAATTTTGCCAATTTCGTCTCTTTTTCCTAAGTCCTTTTTAGGAATATTTTTACGTATGTAACACAATTACAACTGTTTAAAAAAATAATTAGGATTTTAGTTTTTAATTTAAAAGTGTTTTTGTAATTTTAATATGCTGGACATAAACGAAAATTATATCCTTCTTTTCCCCACTTCATAATTCAGCCAAACGTTGGAGAACAAGTCTCCGACTTCCTCTCCAACATGCGAAGCTTAGTGTGAGGAAGTGCTTTCAGACCTTCTCTCAACTTAATCTTTACCAAGCGCAAAGCCAACTCAAAGCTTCGCTTGTGACCGCCAATCAGTTTAGGACACTTTTAATTGTGGTGCTTTAAACGAACTGTAAGAAAATGTATAAAAAATCATAAACTCTCTAACAGAATCATTACAGTCAATGCTTTAGCAGGACATACAATTCAATAATTACCAACAATTAAATTTCAAAAAAAATGAAAAATTCAAAATTACTTTTGACAACAACTGCTGTTGCAGTTTTAATGATGTGTTATTCGCCAAGTCAAGCAAAAATATGGCGAGTGAACAAAGGTTCCAATTATAACGGAACTACTTTGTTTGGAAACAACTTTGGCGGAACAGCCGCTTATCCTGTCTTTAAAGAACTTGACCAAGTAGTAGGTTCCAGCGGTTGGGGTTCATTTACAGTTGGAGACACCATTCATATGGAAGGCTCGACTGCAGGTATTTATGATATTGCTACAGTAGTGAAAAGGTGCGTTATTATCGGACCAGGCTATTTTTTAGGCGACAACTCCAAAACAAGCAATGACCTATACGAAGCCAAAATTGTAAGAATAAATTTTAATACCGGCTCGGCAGGCTCTGTTGTTATGGGAATGAATGTAGTTGATAATGGCAATACTGCGCATGGGTATATTCAGATTGCAGCCGATAATATTATGGTAAGAAGATGTCGTATAGAGCGGTCAGTATATTTTTTTATAACAGGCGGTTCGGGGCTGCAGCTTGCAACAATTAATCAAAATTTTTTTCCTTCTGGCTTTACACCAAACAATGCGTTATATATAACTAACACTGGATTTGTGCCACCAGTTGATTTGATTTTTAATAATAATATTTGTCAGAAAACATTGATTTGGCATCGGGGAAATGGTACCATCGCAAACATTACGCAATGCAAAAACAATGTGTTTGACGGGCCAGGTAATTCATTGAATCTTGAGTTTACCACAGCCGATTTTAGCAATAATATCTTAATCCCAACTAATTCAACAGTCAACATTACTGCAGCTCCTGGTCAAATTTCCTATAACATCGGCACACAGAATACTCAATTTGGTACTAACAACTACAACCTCGTTGTGCCTGCAATTACAACATTATTTACAGTTGGAACTTCAACTGATGGTCACTATCAAATTCAATCAGGAACACAAGCTTATCAAAACGGCAGCGATGGAACAGATAGAGGAGTGTTTGGTGGAGTTCCGGCCAGTCGATACACATTATCAGGATTAGCACCAGTTCCTGTTGTTTATGAAGCTACTTCAACTGGTGTAGTTTCTACAACCACAGGTTTGCCCATTACTGTTAAAGCAAGAACTATTAAATAATTAGCACCATGAAAAAAATAATATTTGTGCTCGCATTTATTGCATCTTCCATATTTGCCTATTCTCAAAATGTAATAAGGGGAGAATATTTTATTGATGCTGAAACTGGATTTGGAAATGGAATTCCTTTTGCAATAGCAGTTCCAGATACTGATATCACGCAGACCTTAAACATACCTTATAGTAATTTCTCTACTCCAGGTTATCACTATGTTTTTATCCGAATATTGGATGCAAATGGAAATTGGAGTATTACTAAAAGAAAATTGGTAGAAGCTGATGAAAAGATTAGCGCACTAAACTTAATTAATATTGAATACTTCTTTGGCGTAGACAACGGATTTGGCATTAACAATGCAATGCAACTTGTTCCTTCAAGTGACAGCACTTGGACTTTCAATATTCCTTTCAATCAGATTCCTTCAACATGGACTACCAACGATAAACTTTTTTTGAGAGTTCAAGACAGCACAGGAGGCAAATGGTCAATTACTACTAGAGTTGATACATCAAACCTTTCTACTGTTGGAATAGATGAATTAACAAAATTATCGGGCGTTACTGTTTACCCCAACCCATTTTTTGACGAATTAAATTTGATTCTTAAAAATGTGGATGTTGCCAATGTTAAGTTATACACCATTGAAGGTAAATTGCTTTTTGATAAAACTATAAATCAAACAGCAAGCATTGATACCAAATTTCTTTCATCAGGTTTATATGTTTTGCGTGTAATTTCAAAAGATAAAAAAATATTCAGTATTAAAATTGTGAAAAAGTAGCGATAACAATGAAAATTCGGTCAGAAGCTACTAGAGTAGACGGCTCCGTTAGCAACATACGGAGTTTAGCACTAACCCCAAACTGGTGCTCGTCTGTACGAGTACCAACTTAAATTAAAAAATTATTCGTAGGGTTTGTAACACTGCTTGCCCCACTAGAGCTCATTTGTCCAAGATCTCTGGTGCTCGGTTGCATCGAGTACCAGAGGAATTATTATTGCGCCGCATGGCAAACACTTTATATCGTTCCCTACTTGAGCTCGTTTCTCCAAATTCTCTGCTGCTCGATTACAATGAAGAATAGAGGAGTTTTTAGATAAACTTACGTTACCAGCTTGCATGAGCGTAGCTCGTTAAAAATTCGTATCTTACAAATTAATTTAAAATTTTGAGTTATGGAAAATAAAGACAATTCTCAGTATATAAAGTTTGCAATGATGTTGGCAATATCTTTCGTTATTATGTACGCTGTAATGTTTATGAATGTTGATGAGTTAAGCCATATATATTTAAGTTATACCAGAACATATATGACACTTTTAATGATTGCAGCAATGGCTTTGGTTATGTTGTTACTAATGCGGAAAATGTATACAAACAAGAAGCTAAATTCGATAATTATTATTTCCTCAATTTCACTTTTTGTTTTTGCTTTAACAGCGTTGCGAAGCCAAGCTTTTATTAGCGACACTCAGTATATGAAAGCAATGATTCCACATCATTCTTCTGCAATAATGACAAGCAAAAATGCAAATATTAAAGACCCTGAATTGCGTAGGCTTACTGATAGCATCATAAAATCTCAAGAAGAAGAAATAACTCAAATGAAACTTATTTTAAATAGAATGAAATAACCCGAGGGATAGCGTATAGACGAAGTAATTCAACGCTATCCGTAAAAAAAATATGCATATCAAACGCTTTGAGGTTACGAGCAAAAGTACAAAAATTACAAAAAAATCAGCCTAAGGAGCTGATTTTTAATTTTGTATTCTACTTCAACTCAACTAGAGTTCAATAGATTTTTTGATATCGTATGTTCGACCATTAGAAAATAAATACAAATAAGGCTGTCTCATTTGTTTTTTGAGACAGCCTTATTACATTAGTCATTTATAAATGAAATTTAAAATGCCTATTTAGTTTAGGATTTAATAATTTTAAAGGTTGTACTTTGCTTATCTGCAGTATTTATCTTTATCAGGTAAATTCCCGATTTTAAATAAGAATAATCGAATTGAGAGGTATTAAAATTAACGGTTTTAGAATCAATTAATTTACCTGCCAGATCCAATATTTCAACTTTTAAACTTTTATTGGTTTTATTATTAATAGTTAAAACATCTTTTAAAGGATTAGGATATACATCCAATTTAGAGTGTAACTCAAAACTATTAGAATTCAATGTACATGTAAAACCTCTTATTTCACCACCTCCATAAATTGAGGAATGGATATTAAAATACGCTTTATTTGCATCTAATGCTGCTACTAAAGCAATAAAAGCACTAGCCGCAGTTCCTCCATTTGCTGTAATATACGAACTGTTATAACTTGTATTTAAAGACATGTCTAGAGTATAATCATAAGTTCCTGACGTAACTCCTGAAGGAAACCCTGGAAATGTTGGAGTTGTAGTTGCAACACCAGCAGCTCCGGTATTTGCAGTTGCAGTTGCAGCATGAATATGAGAAGCAGTTACATTTCCGGTTAGTCCAGAAAAATCACATTGCACTCTCATAGTCATAAGACCTACATCTACTGTTACTGTTGCAGTTCCAGTTCCTAGAGATGTATTTGGGGCATTTTCATTTGCACCATTCAAATTAAATCCATAAACTTTAACTTGACAATTAACAGAATATGAAATTAATAAAACACTTAATAATAACATAATTTTTTTCATAACAATTCATTTTTAATTAAGATTAATAATTAGTGAAATTGAAACATAAATTTAAATATCTATTTGAACATAAATGTAAACATAATAAATAAGAAACTTGATTTTTTTTGATTTATTTTTTAGTTAACAACTTATACGTCAATTTGTTAATCATAAAAAAAAACAAATTTAAAACATTTCAAATCTATGAGTATATAAAAAAAACAATAAATTGCATCATAGCTGTATCACAAATCCATAATTTAGAGCTCAGAATCACAAGGACTTTAGGATGTCTTTTCAAAAACCGAAAATGATCTATGATCCAAGTTATCGTGCGAAGTACCCTAGCTTTCTGCCCTATACAATAGAGCAAGAGCCACTCTTTCATAAACACAAATAAAATAAGTTATTTTAAGTAAGTGTCAGTGAAAAAATTACATTTATAAATGAATAGTAATAGGTAACACAACCAAATAATTATGAAAAAATTGATTTTAGTTATAATGATTTGTATCCCATCGTTAATGGGATATTCACAGACAAAAAAGCAAGAATCGATTAAAGAATTGTTTCATGTAATGCAGCAGGATTCCATTATGGATAAAACTTTTAGCGCAATGATTCCCATGATGATGAACCAAATGAAAAGTCAAGATCCAATGATAAATAATCGATCAGAAGAATTGATGAAAGCGACGATGCAAAAAGCCAAGGCAATTTTAAAAAAATTGATTGACGAAGATATGGTTGCGGTCTATGACAAGTATTTTTCTCAAAAGGAAATTAATGATTATATTTCTTTTTATAAATCGAAGTCGGGTCAAAAATACATTAAGGTGACACCGGATATTTCAAAAGATTTTATGTCGATAATGATGGAAAAATATATGCCTGAAATTCAAAAAATGATTCAAGATAAGTCTGAGGAAATTAAAAACTCCGAGAAAAAATAAATATCCGTTTGTTCTGAAAGGCAAAATATCTTTCGTCAATGCATTGGCAGCTTCATATTTTGTGAACATCAACGATAAAAATGCAAAATGAGTCAAAATGCTATAGTAATAAATCGTTAAGGATTTTTGCATTTCAACAAGTAATTACATCATCCAAACCTTGCTTACTATAAAATATGAGTGGGGTTTTGTGTTTTCTTAAAAGTACATAAAGATATTTGTAGCCCTGATGGAAGCGGCATCGCCCGATTTAGAAAACAAGGCTTTTTTCGGCCGTAGTTTTTCTTATCGGGAATATAGTGGACAGCAGGAGGATTTGTGCTTGAAATCGCCATAGTTCTGCTACTAGAGAAAAAAAATATAAAGTCAAAATGGATCAATCCCAAAACCTGTGGAGCGACAAAAATTAAGCATAAATATTTGTTAGTCTAAAAAGGAAAAACTCAATATTTCTAACCCCTCTGAATTGAGATCTAAATGCTTTTATTTTGGCATTGAAAGACTCAGCCGAAGCATTTGTACTTCTGTTATCAAAATAATTCAATATGGTTTGGTAATGATTGATTATTGTTCGGGATATTGTATTGAAAGACTTGAACCCTGATTGATTTACTTTTTCGTGCCATTTGGCAAGTCTAGCAAAACCAATAATTTTATCGGTAGTTTTTT
>NZ_SMFK01000014.1 GCF_004349355.1 Flavobacterium cellulosilyticum
CGATGCCAGCACAATTTTTAATAATTTTTTCTAAACTACTCATCGCTCAATGAATTAATGAAATAGAAATAGGCTCAAAATATACTAAGTGAAAAGATATTACTACCATGGGGGAAATTCATTAGAATAGAACTCACCAATATTGCTTAATATAATATTTTGAAACAAAACTCGAACTCAGGTAATTAACACTAATTGATTTACTGCTACACTGCCTAATTCTAATTCAGATTATACACAAAGATAACGTCATTTTATATTGCTTTTTTTTGAAAAAAAATTACACCTCGAACTGACGAAAAATTATCATCAAAAACTAATTACAGCCAACGGGTTATTTTTTATATTTTTAATAATTGCACCGAAAGAGTGTAATTAAGTCTATTTTACAATAATCAATTTTTTTAGTGATTTATTTGAACTGCTTAACAATTAATTAGTTTTTTTTATTATAAAAAAAGTAGTCAAAAGGTTTTTGTTAGCAGTAGAACTACTAATAATTTAAAAGTTTTAAAGGAAACATACCAATTAAATTTTTCACTAATCGTATAGGATGTAAATTTAATTTCATATTAGTCTTTTCGCCTGCAGTTTTAATGGTTATATTTCCTGATTGAGGACATTTAACAACTAAAAAATAATTTTTCAACTTTGGTATTGCCTTAATTTTGGCATTATTATATATATTTGCAGCATTATAGTATTGATTTGAATTCATGTTTATCTACATTTCAATTTATAATGATAAAGAAAATAATTATTTTTTTTTTGCAAATATTATATTTAGGGATAGTTATTATGTAACTATTCAAGGGGAACCCTTATTCAATTATCAAATAAAACCATTCAATATTTTATTTTAACGTTGATACTTAGGCTATTGAATTGATTGCATGCAGAAATAAAACTTTATATTTTTCAAAAAAACATCTAATAATTCAAGTTAATCTCCAGGGCATACTTTTTAATGTAATTAAGTCAATAGTTTTTGAGTAGCGTGTCCCTATAACTATCAGTAAGGAACAAAATTTATCGATAAGTTATATATTTGAAATGACGCGTATTGAGAATAAGATAATTTTATTAAATTCGGTTCTTAATTGATTTTTTTTATGCTTTTTACTACAAAAAAATTGAACTGACGGCTTGATAATTGCACACAACAGCTTTTAGGTAGCAGATAAGGTTTAACTATACAATTTAGGACAACAATAATTCAAAAACATTAGTTTAGAAATATGGAAATAATTCTGATGTTTAAAAAATCGGGTTAATCGGCTATTGAATAGGTTAATTGGTTAGAGGAAAGGGGTTAAGCGGTTAGTCATAAATTTGAATGTTTAATTTAGTTAACCAATTAACCAATTAACCAGTTAAACAGTTGAAATAATTAAGCAATTAAACAATTAACCAGTTAACCACTTAAAACAGTTAACCAATTAACCAGTTAAGCAATTAACCACTTAAATAAATAATCAATTATTATAGGAAGGCGGATACGCCAACTTGAATTATTTCGAGTAGCGGTCAAAACAAATTATAATTATATTAATAAAAAAAAGTCATAATGAAAATAAAAAATATTTGTTGTTTGGGTGCCGGTTATGTAGGTGGACCAACCATGTCGGTAATCGCTTTAAAATGTCCTGAAATTAAAGTCACCGTTGTCGATTTAAATGAGGCACGTATTGCAGCTTGGAATGATGATAATTTAGATAATTTGCCAGTTTACGAACCCAGATTAGCAGAAGTAGTTGGCGAAGCAAGAGGTCGCAATCTTTTTTTCTCTACCGATGTGGATGCAGCAATTGATGCAGCAGATATGATTTTTATTGCAGTTAATACACCTACTAAAACCTATGGTGAAGGAAAGGGTATGGCTGCTGATCTTAAATTTGTGGAATTGTGTGCCAGACAAATAGCCCGAATAGCTAAAAACGATAAAATTATTGTTGAAAAATCGACATTACCCGTTCGTACTGCCGAAACCTTACAAACGATACTGGACAGTACTGGAAATGGGGTGCATTTTGAGGTCTTATCCAATCCTGAATTTTTGGCCGAAGGCACCGCTATCGAAGATTTATTCAATGCAGATAGGGTGTTGATAGGAGGGAAACAAACTCCAAAAGGAAAAGTTGCAATCCAAGCCTTGGTTGATGTGTATGCCCATTGGTTGACACCAAAACAAATTTTAACCACCAATGTTTGGTCTTCCGAATTGTCTAAATTAACGGCGAATGCTTTCTTAGCGCAACGGATCTCCTCAATAAATGCTTTATCTGCATTGTGCGAAGCGACTGAAGCAAATGTTGATGAAGTGGCCAACGCAATTGGAACTGATAGTCGAATTGGTCCAAAGTTTCTAAAAGCTTCAGTAGGATTTGGAGGTTCTTGTTTTCAAAAAGATATTTTGAATTTGGTGTATCTGTGTCGTTTTTTCAATTTACCTGAAGTAGCCAATTATTGGGAGCAAGTCATTATTTTGAACGATTATCAAAAATACCGTTTTGCAAAAAAAATAATCAGTTCACTATTTAATACCGTTAGCGATAAAAAAATCACCTTTTTGGGTTGGGCTTTCAAAAAAGATACCAATGACACACGGGAGTCTGCAGCCATTTATGTGGCCGATCACCTTATAGAAGATGGTGCTCAAATACATGTATATGATCCTAAAGTTTCTGAGGCAAAAATAAAAGCCGACATGAGCTATTTATGGGAATTAAACGGACTAACTGAACACAAAATAACCGCAAAACTAAAACAACTATTTGTATACAAAACACCAATGGAGGCTTTAGATCAAGCGCATGCAGTTGCTGTATTGACCGAGTGGGATGAATTCAAAACATACGATTGGAAATCTATCTACCAAAACATGTACAAACCTGCTTTTGTATTTGACGGTCGTAATATTTTAGATGCAGATAAATTGACAACAATTGGTTTTCAGGTTAAGGGGATTGGAAAAGGATAAAATAATGCATTTCAAAAGCAAAATAAGCAATAAGTTGTTTTATTGATATTGATATAAACCAATAGTAAAGAATGAGCAAGAGTTTAGATAAATTAAAACAACACAGGCATTACGATAAAAGCGTAAACATTCTAAAGTTAATTTCAATTGTTGGTAGTACCGAGATTTTACTAAAAGGAATTGGATTTATTTCAGGAATTTTGATAGTAAGATTACTACCTATTCAAGAATATGCTTTTTACACACTAGCGAATACTATGTTAGGCACTTTGGTTGTTTTGACTGATGGAGGAATTTCTAATGGAGTTATGGCATTGAGTGGTAAAGTATGGCAAGACCCTAAAAAATTGGGTTCCATTTTAGCAACAGGTTTGGACTTAAGACGAAAATTTGCGGTTATTACATTACTGTTTGCAGCACCAATTATTATCTATTTATTAGTTCTCAATAAAGCTAGTTGGTTAACAGCTTTATTAATATTATTATCTTTAATTCCAGCTTTTTATGCTGATTTATCGGATTCCTTATTAGAAATAACACCAAAATTACATCAAGATATTGCAAGTTTACAAAAAAACCAATTAACAGTTGGATTTGGAAGATTAATGTTAACCCTGTTGACTATATTTATTTTTCCTTGGACCTATGTCATACTTTTAGCATCAGGACTCCCCAGAATATATGGTAATTTAAAATTAAAAAAAATTAATGAGAAGTTTGTCGATAGCAACCAAAAGCCAGATCCAATAATAAGAAAAGAAATTTTGAGAATTGTTACTCGTATTTTGCCCAATATTATTTTCTTTGCTTTTTCAGGACAAATTGTTATTTGGATATTATCGGTTTTTGGAAATACCAATGAGTTAGCTAGTATTGGAGCTTTAGGTCGGTTTTCTATACTTATAGGGCTTTTTACTAGTGTATTAGCAACACTTTTTATACCTCGATTTTCTAGATTGGGGGATCATAAATCGAAAATACTAAAAGCTTTTTTTATTTTTCAATTGATACTTTTTTTATTTTCAGGTTTTGTCATGTTGATTGTTTTGCTATTTCCTGCACAAATGTTATGGATTTTAGGCGCTTCATATAGTGGATTAACTTCAGAGCTTTTTTTAATCATATTGGCTAATTGCATTGGTCTAATTTCTTCTTTGACAGGAAATTTGATAGGTAGTAGAGGTCATTTTTTAAATCCAATACTAGTAATGACAATGAATTTAGCTACTGTAACTGCAGCTTTTTTTATTTGGGATTTATCAACACTTCACGGAATTTTGTATTATAGTATTTTATACCAATGTATTTCTTTAATGGTGAATTATAGTTTTAGTTTTTATAAATTAATTTGTAGATAAGCAATGATTACTCCACTAATAAGTATCATAATTCCAGCTTACAATGCTTCCGATTTTATATTAGAAACATTAGAGTCAGTTAAACAACAAACCTATACTAACTGGGAAATTGTTTTGGTAAATGATTGTTCCACCGATAATACCATCGATATAGTAAATGAATTTTCGGGCAATGTTTCTAATTATGTAAAATTGATTATAAATCAAACTAACTTAGGTGTAAGTGAAACACGTAATGTAGCTGTGGCTAATGCATCTGGTTCTTGGTTGGCTTTACTCGATAGTGATGATGTTTGGTTGCCGAATCATCTTGAAACTTTAATAAATGAGGTAGCAAAAGATTCAGATTTAAACTTAGTTTATGCTGGATGTCTCGTGTTTTTAGATGATGTTAAAAATATTATATTCGAACAAGTAATTACAGATGGAATGCTAAATAATTTTAATATTTCTTTGTTTACTCATCAAATAGGAATTAATCCATGTACTGTTTTGTTAAACAAAAAATCTTGGAATAGGATTGGTGGTATGGTTCCAAACCTTCACCATGCAGAAGATAAAGATTTATTATTCAGATTAGCAAAAATGGGAACTAAATTTAAATTTTCAAAGCAAAATACCGCTTTATATAGAAAGCATTCTAATGCAATAGCTGCTTCTAATAATGCATCTAAAATGGCATTAGGGTCCATATATGTATATGAAAAACATTTTGACTGGGAAGCCATTCCATTAAAAATAAGAATTGATCAATTGGCTGATGCTTATTTGTCTTATGCTAGACTTATAAGGCATATTGATATTAAGATTGCTGGTCAGTATAGTTTGAAAGCACTTAAAACAAAGAAGAGTATTAAGAATGTATGTTACTTCATTGCTTTTAAGACTTTATCATTCCTTTAATAATCGAGAAACATGAATAAAATATTTTACTCAAAACCAAGCTTTACCGATTCGACTTGGGCTCTTCTTGCTATAACTCGTTTTTTATTGGCTTTAGTTGTTATGATTTCTATTGGGCATTTAAGTGATTTTACCAGTGAAGGCAGTATATTTAATTACCTAAAAGATTTTGGAGGAAAAACGGCAGTAATGGTTTTTCTAATGGTTTCCGGTATTTCTGTTGGATATTCTTATTCTGAAAATAAAAACGGCTTTTTTAAGCGTCGTTTTTTACGAATTTATCCCCTGTATTTTATGGCCATATTAGGTACTGTTATACTACAATTTTACGTGGGATCACCGTATCATGTAAATAATAGTATGGTTTTTGTTGCGGCTGGAAACGCTACTAGTATAGCAAATTTTTTATTATTGCAAGGTGTAGTTGCGCTAAATATTATGTATAATTCCCCTGTTTGGTCACTAAGTGTAGAAGTTTTTTTATATATGATGTTACCAATATTTTTTATACTTCGGACGCGTTTTCTTTATTTAATAGTAATCATATCATTGTTTTTTTATATTGGACATTCGTATTTACCTTCTATATCATTATTTGGCTTCCAACATTTGATGTATGCTTGGCCATTTATTTTAGGGTTTATAATAACTGTTAGAAAAAAAAGTTGGAGTATAATACCTTTTATTTTATTAGGAACATACGGTATTTATTATAATTTTTTAAATGGCACGGTATTCGAAAAATACTCTTATGTTTGGTTCTTTTTTTCTGTTATATTGATTTTTATTATTTTATATACTAAATTAAATTTATCAAAAAGGTATTTAACTTTTTTAAATTTTTTAGGAACTATTTCTTACCCAATGTATTTAGTTCACATACCACTATATATTTTTTTATATCATTTAGGTATACGAGAGTCCTACCTTTTTGTATTATTAGTTATTTTAATATGTATTCCAATTAATTATATTTTTGATGTATGGTTTAAAAAAATATTTTGGAAACCGCTTGTTAATTATATTGAAACTAGAGTTAAAGAATTTAAATTAAAAAGGATTTCTAATAAAATTTCGAAAGCATGAAAAAGTTAGCTGGTCAAGGAGGTCTAACCAAAAAAATAAGCACGGCAATTGGTAATTCCAATAAGGCAAAATTTTTAAAGGAGGTTGATTCAAATTTGGCTCATTTATTAGCAGAAGTCAATCAGAATAAAGTCATTGCTATGGAAGTGGCTAGTTTTTCCTCTTGTAATGATTATCCTGAACAACTTTTGTCTCTATTATCTTATGTTCGTTATGTAGGGATTCCTATAAAATGGACTATTTATTCTGATGGGTCGCATACTCAAAAGCAGATTGATCTTGTTGAAAGTAATTTTAATTTTGTTGTTTTTAAAAGTATGAATTTTGCGGAATTATCATCTATTGAACATTTGTGTAAGGATGAAATTAAACCCTATCATACCTATATTTTGGATTATGGTAAAAAGTTTGCTTTAGGAAGACGATTATTTTATTATTTACATCATAAAATTGAAGTTCCAACTTTATTCATTGACTCCGATATTCTGTTTTATGATAAAGCTAGTTTATTTAATCTCATTTTAACAGAAAATCCAAAACCAGATGGTTGGTTTATGCCTGATCCAGTTTGGGGGTGTTTGGATAGTAAGTATAAAGAAATTCACTCTGAGCAATTTTATCAGGTTAACGCTGGTTTGATGATGTTAACTAAAGAATTTGAGGTTTTGAAAAATGGGTTGGATTTTTTTAAAACTATGAATTTTGAGTATGAGTATTTTAGCGATCAAACTATTTTCCAGATTATATTAAAGGATAATTCATTCATGCCATTAACTCCTAAAACCTTCATTTTAGATATAGGAGATCAATTTGATTTCTCCTATTTATTTAAACCAAAACAGATGGCTGTACGTCATTATACAGGGCCAGTTCGACATAAAATGTGGCAAAATAATTACAAATGGCATTTAGGTTTATAAAAGAATAAAAATGAAAAAAGGCATTGTTTTAGTGGCGAACTTGAATAGTCAATGGTATTGTGAAAATTTAATTTACTCCATTCGAAAAAGTGGTTGCACGTTACCTATTCGATTGATTCATTTTGGAGGAGAGCCAGTAAACTCAAAAAATATCCTTGACGAAGTAGAATTTTTAACTGTTGATGACTTTTCAGAGGAAGCAAAAGCTTTTATACTCAATTTACGCAATGTATTAACGGATTGTCCAATGGGATTTTTATACCGTTTTTTATCTTGGTATTCCGATTGGGATGAATTTATTTATGCGGATAACGATATTGTTGCTTTGATGAATTGGGAACGTTTGTTTGATTTTGCAGAGGGGTATGACTTGGTACATGCAGATACAGAATATACCACTATTGGAATATATAATTATATAGAACCAATAAAAGTTCAAGAAATTTTTGGGAAGGATAGTTTAAATTCTGCGATTACAGCAGGACATATACTTGTAAACAAAAAATCTAAGATGATAGCCGATATGAATGCAGCAGTAGAATGGTTTAAGCAATATCCAGAAATACCAAGGAAACATGATCAATCTTTATTACATATAGCTTCATTACTTGGGGATTGGAAGATTCTTAACCTTTGTAAACCACCATTCAATTGGTTGAGTTCTTGGTCCGGAGATTATAAAAATAGTTTGGATTTGATTCATGCCATACAAGGAGGATATATACAAAATACATCTTCCTATAATAATTGGAATTCAAAATTGTCAGATGAGGACAAAAAAAGATACAATCAAGAATCTATATCTCCATCTTTAAATGTGCCAATTAGTCATTTGCATTATTCGGGTAGAGGCTATATAGGGAATGAGTCCATTGATGATTTGATGTTTTCTTATCAAAATAATAAAAAAAAGATGATGAGTTTATATAAAATTCATAGTTCAGATCTATTTTACATTACATACATAAAATATCAATTCAAGCGTATTAGAAGGAAATTTAATCAATTATATAAAAAACAACAATAAATGAATTCAGCAATTTGTACTGTTTTTGAAGGACACTATCACTATGGTGTAGCAGCTCTTTCTAACTCATTATATAAAAAAGGATTTCGTGGTAATATATATGTTGGTTACCGTGGTGCTTTGCCTAATTGGGTTATGAACGGAAAAAGAGAAACAATTGGTAAATGGAAAGATGCGATTACTTTAACTCCAGTTGAAGGAATACAACTTCTTTTTTTACCAATAGTCACCAATTATAATATGGCAAATTACAAACCCGATTTTATGTTGGAATTATGGGAAGGCCCAGCAAAATATGAAGAAGCACTCTTTTATTTTGACCCTGATATTGTTGTAAATGATTCCTGGTCTTGTTTTGAACAATGGGTAAACTGTGGGATAGCTCTTTGTGAAGATGTTAATTCTCCATTACAGGAATTTCACCCTCGCAGGGAAGGTTGGAGAAATTATTATAAAAAACACAATATTGATTTAGAATTTAAAAATCAAATTTATGTAAATGCGGGTTTTGTCGGACTTCTTAAAAAGAACATTTCTTTTTTGAATTTATGGATTCAATTTCAAGAGGTTATGGGACCCGCAATTGGAGGTTTAGAAAATTCCATTTTTTTAAATCAAACTCATAATTCTACCGTATTGAAATTAGAAGGATTTCAGATTTTTGATAAACCAGATCAAGATGCCCTTAATGCTACCATTGAATCTTATGATGGCACTATAAGTTATATGGGCAAAGATGGGATGGGGTTTGTCTTGGGTGATGCAACGATGTTTCATGCTCTGGGAAGTCCCAAACCTTGGAAGACAAATCAATTTCTAAGAGCTTTTAATGGAAGAACACCGAGAATAGTAGATCTCGCATACTGGAAAAACACTAGCTATCCCATTTTAGCACATTCTAAAAACGAAATAAGTAAGAAAAAAATAGCTATTAAAATTTGTAAGTTAATTGGAAGGTTTTATAAAGTGTAATTTTTTTGGCGCAATAATTATATGATAATTATTTTCAATTGCTACACAATTCTGCGTAGTAAAGAAGATTTTAGTGATTTTATCCATAGGTTGTTTGATGATTTATGTTATAAGTTATTTGCTTTGTAAATATTAATGTTATTTAATTCATAAATATAATAAGTTTAATTTTGGTAACGAATGTAATAAATGGTTAAGAGATGAAAATACACACAGATTTTGCTTTATTAGAATACGGCAAAGGGGTTGATATGCTATTTCCCTTTTACACATCTGAACATAATACCTCTAATAGAGGAGATGATAATGAGGTTATAAAGGGGAGGTTTGATTCTTATTGTGAATATGCTAAAGATAACATAGTAATAACGGGAATTGAAGAAGCTGATTTTGTTGTTATACCCATTTATATGCCATTTAGCTACCCTTCAACTGAAACACCTAAAGAACTGGTGTTATTTATAGAGAAGTGTATTAAACATGGAAAAAAAATCGTTGTTTTTTCAGGTCATGATGTTGGCAATGTGTCTATAAAAATAAAAAATGCTGTTATTTTTTCTGGAGCTGCCTATAAGTCGAAAAATGCAGATGGTTTGTTGTCCTTCCCTCATCTATTTGAGGACTTTATAGAAAGATATAAAGAAGGAGAGTTGGAAATTAGAGATAAATCTGTTATTCCCCAAATCGGTTTTTGCGGATTTGCACCTCCTTTAAATTTATCATTTGGAAAAGCTAAGTTGATTGGATTGGCTAAACTTTGGGTAAATTATTTTGGCTTGATGAAGTATATTCCTAATTTGTCTTCACATTCCTATCGTGCAAGAGTGATTATTGAATTGAATCGAGCAAAAGGTATAAAAACAAATTTTATCATAAAAGGAAATTTTGGTTTTGGTCCTTCAGGTTTGAATACAGGGGAGCACAAAGTAGATAAGAATACCTATCGACTAAATTATATTAATAACATTCTTGATAACGATTATACTCTTTGTGTTCGTGGGATCGGGAACAATTCTATACGATTTTACGAAACGCTGTGTTGTGGACGAATCCCCATATTTGTAAATACCGATTGTATTTTGCCTTTTGAGGATAGTATTGATTGGAAAAATCTATGTGTGTGGGTAGAGGAAAAAGATATTTATAGGATTGGTGAAATCGTAAAAGAATATCACAATAATTTGTCAAATGATGAATTTAAAAAAAGACAAGTACAATTACGTAAGATATGGGAAGAATATTTATCTCCAGTTGGTTTTTTTAGCAAGATTAGTATGTTGATGGAGAAATAAATATTTTGATATTGTAGTATTAAAACTAAAGAAAATTAAAAACAGCTATGAAAATCCTCTTCCTTTGTGGCTCATTACAACCAGGACATGATGGTGTAGGCGATTATACTCGACGTTTGTGTGGAGAGCTAATAAAAAATGGTCACCAAGTTCAAATATTAAGCTTGTGTGATAAGCATTCTACTACTTTTTCTATTGAAAAACAAGAAGTAGATGGAAATGAAGTTATAGCACATCGTATTTCTAATTCAACCTCAAATAATCAGCGAAGTGTTTGGGCACAAGAAACCTTGAATAAAATTCAACCCGATTGGATTTCATTGCAATTTGTTCCTTATAGTTTTAACCCAAGAGGATTGCCTTTTTGGATACCTTCTTTCTTAATGAAATTAAAGGGCAATCATCAATGGCATATTATGTTTCATGAATTGTGGATTGGAATGAATTTGAATGCTACATTTAAAAGCAAATGTATTGGTTTATTACAAAAAGGCTTGATTATAAAAATTTTAAAAGGAAACGATAAAATTATAATAAATACCCAAACAGATTTATATCAATCTAAAATAGCAAAACTAGGATATGATGCGCAACTACTACCATTATTAAGTAATATTATTAAAAATAATGATTCTGTAAAAATTTCTACCGATGTAAAGGAATTGAAATTTTGCTTTTTTGGAAGTATTCATTATGGAGCACCTATAGAAAAATTTATTCATGAATTGAAACAAGTTTTATTGTTGTCGAATGAAAAAAAGGCATTAAAATTTGTTTTTATAGGTAATTGTGGTATTGCTATTGAAGAGTGGAAACAAGTATTGCTAGCCAATAACATTAATTTTGAAATTACGGGATTTGTTAGTGATGAAGAAATAAGTATTTTATTGACCAGTTGCCAATATGGTATTTCAACAACACCCTACATTTTATGTCAAAAAAGTGGGAGTGTGGCTGCTATGTTTAATCACCAAATACCAGTTTTGAGTGTTGCAAGAAATTGGAAAGTTAAGGGTTATTATCAAGAACCATTTTTAAATTTAATTAATTATGAAAATTTAGATTCAATACAAGATTTTTTGAATAGAAAATTTATAATTTCAAATAATAATAATTTAGAATTCGTAGCAAATAATTTTTTAAACGTTTTGAAATAAGGTATTTAATATGGCTTCTCTTCAATATTTGTGGAATAACAGAACTAAATTTAAGTGGTTTAGTAAATCATTTTTTAAATGTTGGGCTAAGCGACTGTTGACTTTTTTTGAATTGATTAAATATAATAAAAGAAGAAAAAAACTAATTAATGATGGTGCTATTATAGCTGAAACAGCTGAGATTGGAATAGCTATTATTAATGGTAGAAAAAATAATCTATCAGTTGGGGATTTTAGTACTATAGGCAGGGCTGAAATTGCCTTACATGACAAAGTGACCATTGGTAGCTATGTATGTATAAATGATGGAGTAGTTATTTTGAGTGCTTCTCATGATGTTTTGGATCCATTATGGCGTCATAAAAAAGCGCCCATTTTTATTGGTGATTTTGCCTGGATCGCAACTAATGCCATTATATTACCTGGAGTAACTATTGGTAAAGGAGCAGTTGTGGGAGCAGGTGCCGTAGTAAGTAAAAATGTAAATGATTATGCCATTGTCATTGGCAATCCTGCTAAAGAAATAACAAAAAAGAGAAGTGATATATTGAATTATAATCCTTGTGAATTTCTAGCTACAAATAACGCATGGTTAAAATGATATTGTTTTCGCACCCTACTTTAAATGCCAATGCTAAGGCATTAATCAATGGTTTATATAAACATGAACTTTTATATAAATTATATACTTGTATTGCTGTTTTTCCTGGTCAATTTTTATTTAAATTAGGAGATAACGGTAGATTAAAAGATTTAAAACGAAGAAGACTAGATCAATCATGGCAAACCTTTACAGTTTCAAAATCTTTTTTTGAATTTGGACGCGTGTTAGCTTTAAAATTTAATGTAGTATTTTTACTAACACATGAAAAAGGTTTTTTTTGTGTTGATCGGGTGTATAAAATGCACGATCAATGGGTTGCTAATAATTTAAATAAAGCAAAAAAGGAAGGAATAGCAGGAGTTTATGCCTATGAAGATGGGGCATTAGCTACTTTTACAAAAGCAAAACATTTAGGAATAAATTGTATTTATGATTTGCCAATTGGCTATTGGAAAAGTGCTCGTTTGTTAATGCAAAAGGAATTTGAGATTAATCCTGATTGGTCCAGTACACTTACTGGCTTTAATGATTCTCAAGCCAAATTGGATAAAAAAGACCAGGAGTTAGCCTTAGCGGATGTTATTTTTGTAGCCAGTAGTTTTACCAAAAAGACATTAGAAGACTATTCCGGTATTTTACCAGAAATAAAGGTCATTCCTTATGGTTTTCCACAAGTAAATCAAAAAAAAGAATACTCATCACTTAGTAATCGAAAACTTAAAGTTTTATTCATCGGTGGTCTATCGCAGAGAAAAGGGCTTTCCTATTTATTTGAAGCCGTGTATGGATTAGAAGACACGGTAGAGTTGACTATAGTTGGGCATAAAGCAGTTTCCAATTGCAAGGCATTGAATAATGCTTTAGAGCAGCACAAATGGATTCCTTCTTTGTCTCATGATGAAGTTTTGACTTGCATGCGTGAAAATGATGTATTTGTTTTTCCTTCGCTTTTTGAAGGTTTTGGTTTGGTTATTACAGAGGCCATGTCACAAGGAGTACCAGTCATTACAACAGATCGAACCGCAGGACCCGATTTAATTCAAGATGAAGTGGATGGATGGATTGTTCCAGCGGGCTCATCCAGCGCAATAAAAGAAGTTTTCCATAAAATTTTTGATAACCCAGAAATATTGGAACAATTGGGATTAGCTGCTCAAAATAAAGCGAAATCTAGACCTTGGTCCGTTTATGGTCAAGAAATGGCTGATGCACTCTCTTCCATAAATATTTGCTAAACAAACGGATAAATGCATACAATTACAGAACAAAAAGTAATTCCAAATTATAATTCTATAAAAATAGCCGTTTGGTTGTATTTTTTGTTATGGATTTTTGAAGGGGCTTTGCGTAAATGGATTTTACCTAGTTTGGCTACTCCCTTATTAGTAGTGCGTGATCCTATTGCTATATATATAGTTCTAAGAGCATTATATTTAAATGTTAAATTTATGAATCCTTATGTAGTTCTAAGTTTAATATTTACCCTATTAGGCTTAGCCATAACTCTTACTTTTGGACATGAAAATCTATTTGTTGGGCTATATGGGGCACGAATTATGTTGTTTCATTTTCCTATGATTTTTATTATCGGAGCTGTTTTTACAAAAGAAGATGTACTCATTATGGGACGTGTGATGCTGTGGATCACTATTTTGATGACAATTATAATTTATTTTCAATTCACAAGCCCGCAATCTGCTTATATTAATATTGGTTTAGGAGGAGAAGGAAGTGCAGGTTTTGATGGTGCTATGGGGTATTTTCGTCCTTCAGGTACCTATTCTTTTATAACAGGATTATCTGCATTTTACATTTTGGCTTCAGTATTTGTATTTTATTTTTGGTTGTCTAAAGATTCTTGTTCAAAATTATTGCTTATTGCTAGTACCATTGCATTGCTAATTGCTCTGCCACTTACCGTGAGTAGAACAGCCGTTTTGGGTGTTTTATTAGTAGGACTATTTACATTTATGGGTTCATCCACCAGTTTTAAATCAATTATAAAGGTATTTTTTACTGTTATAATTATTTTTAGTTTATTTACTGTTTTACAAAAAACGACTGCAATTTTTAGTCTGGGTACTGAGGTTTTTATGAATCGTGTTGATACAGCTGGTAGTCAGAAAGGGGGATCAATTTTTTTGAGAACTCTAGAAGGATTTACGGAACCAATAGTTAATCTTATGAATGAGTCTTTATTTAAAGGTAATTTAGGGATGGGTACAAATGCAGGCGCACAAATGTTAACAGGAAAAACAAAATTTTTAATATCTGAAGGGGAATTAGGCCGTTTGGGAGGTGAACAAGGGCTTATTTTGGGAGGTGGTCTTATCGCAGTACGATTATTTTTAGCAATAGCCTTGTTTTTTAAATCGATACGATTACCCAATCCATACAAATTGTTGCCTTTAACCTTTTGTGGTACGGCTTTATTTTTGATTACACAAGGACAATGGGCGCAACCCAGTATCTTAGGCTGTGCGGTGATTGCTACAGGTTTGTTAGAAGCAAGTATAAATAGCACATTTAAAACAGAATAAATGCAAATAGTACTTTTTACACATCCTTCTTTTTTAGACCATCAAAGTATGCCTCGTTTTGCCAAAATGGTTAAGGAAGGGATGCAACAAAAGGGACATGAGGTGATAGTTTGGAGTCCAACTGCTTTGTTTTTTAAACTAGCATTTAATAAACCAATTCTAGAAAAGTGGTTGGGCTATCTGGATCAATATGTTGTTTTTCCGATACTAGTACAATATAGATTGTTCAATTGTAGCAAAGATACTTTGTTTGTTTTTGCTGATAATGCTTTAGGACCTTGGATACCTTTAGTAAATAAAAGAAAGCACGTAGTGCATTGCCATGATTTTTTGGCACAACAATCAGCATTTGGTTTATTGCCTGAAAATAAGACTGGATTAACAGGAAAGTATTATCAAAAATTCATTCGTTGGGGATATCGAAAAGCAGACAATTTTATCTGTATATCAAAAAAAACGCAATCTGATTTGCATTTATTGTTAACCAAAGCACCAAAAATATCTCAGGTGGTTTATAATGGTTTGAATCAAAAAATTGAGCCAGTAACAAATAAATTCAAATTAAGAGAAAAACTATCTAATAGATATAGTATCGATTTATCTAAGGGTTATATTTTGCATGTTGGAGGTAATGCTTTTTATAAAAATAAATTAGGAGTTCTTGAAATTTACGACCAATGGACCAAAGATTTTGAAGTCAATGTTCCTTTGATTTTAGTTGGAGAATTGCCAACTGAAGAAATGATTGTATTTAAAGAAAAATCTATCGCATCAAAATCGATCTATTTTATAACTAATATTGATGATTTGCAATTGCAACAGTTTTACCAAGGGGCTTCTGTTATGGTTTTTCCATCTCTATATGAAGGTTTTGGTTGGCCAATAATAGAGGCTATGGCTTCGGGAAGCTTGGTAATTACAACAAATGAAGATCCGATGCGGGAAGTAGCTGGAGATGCTGGGTTTTATATTCCAAAAAAAACATTCAATTTAGAAGAGATGGTGCAATGGAAAAAAACTGCAGCTCAGGAATTAGATAAGGTAATGCAACTTAACCCAATTCTACATGATGAGGCAATACAAAAATCGATATTACGTTCAAAAGAATTCTCATCCCAAGGTTTTATCAATTCTATAGAGATGGTGTATCAACAAATTATACAAAACAAATGAAAGTAATTCATTTTATAGGGAGTATTGACAAAACTGGAGGTGGAACAACGGAATACATACGTTTATTAGGTAATGCTTTGAAATCAAGCATAGAATTAATTGTAGCTACAGGCCTATCAGATTCTCCTATTACAATTGATGGAGTTAGGATTCAATTTTTTGATACTAAAGTTTTGCGTTGGTTTAGTCTTTTAAATGAGTTTCGAGTTTTTTTAAAAGCAGAATCTCCAGATATTGTTCATATAAATGGTATTTGGAGTCCAGAAAACTGGGGATTTCAAAAAATAGCACAAGATTTAGGTGTTAAAGTAGTATTGTCTCCCCATGGGATGCTTGAGACCTGGATTTTGGCTCAAAATCCTTGGAAAAAAAAAATAGGCCTTTTTATATACCAAAACAAGGCTATTTGTAATGCTCAACATTTGCATGCTACTGCACAGATGGAAAAAAATAGCATTAGAAACTTAGGATATACGAATGCTATCACTATTATACCAAATGGAATTGATCTGAGTGAAATTAAAAAGAAGAAAGAGAGATTTGGAAGTAAAAAAATGATATTTTTATCACGTATTCATCCAAAAAAAGGTATTGAGCTACTTCTTGAAGCTTGGGGAAATACTGATACCAAAGATTGGACACTCGAAATTGCAGGTAATGGGGATGAAAATTATATATTAAAATTAATTGAAAGCGCTCAAGATATAAAAAATGTTAGTTTTGTAGGAGCCCAATATGGTGAAGCCAAATGGGATTTTTTGCGTTCTGCTGATGTAATGGTTCTACCAACTTATAGTGAAAATTTTGGTATTGTAGTAGCTGAGGCACTAGTAGTAGGTATTCCAGTAATCACTACGAAAGGAACGCCTTGGCAGGATTTAGAGACATACAATTGTGGCTGGTGGATTGATTTATCGGTATTGAATTTAAAACTAAAATTAGAGGAAATTATTGATTCAACAGATGATCAAATAAAAACTATGGGAGATAATGGACGTCGTTTGATAAAAGATAAATATGACATCAAAATAGTAGCTAAAAATTTAAATGAATTGTATCAAAATTTAATATAAAAGTAAATGCTACAACATAATATAAGTAATTCAGATGCTTACCAGAGGCCTGTTTTTGGAATTAAAAACAAAATTAAAAGGGCAATCTGGCAGTTGGTATGGTTAATTTTGTGCCGTTACAGTCCAATAATTTTTCATAGTTGGAGAACAACTATTTTAAGGCTTTTTGGTGCGAAAATAGGAAATAAAAATTATATTTATCCGAATATAAAAATATGGGCACCTTGGTTATTAGAAACAGAGGATGTGGTAACCATTGGTCCAGGAGTTGAGATATATAATCCAGGAGGTGTTTTTTTAGGAGATCATTCAATCTTATCTCAAGATTCTTATTTATGTGGAGCTACTCATAATTATGATTCAATTGATTATGACTATATATCAAAAAAAATAATAGTTAAACGGTATTCATGGATATGTGCTAAAGCTATTATTCTAGCAGGAGTAACTTGTGGAGAAGGAAGTGTTCTAGGGGCTGGTTCAATTGCAACTAAAGATTTAGAAGAGTGGACCATATATAGTGGAAATCCTTCTAAAATTATTAAAGAAAGAAAAAAAATAGCATAATGGTAAATAGTATTTATGACTTATGTGTTATTGGAGGTGGACCAGCAGGTATTATTACTGCTATTGAATACGCAAAACTTAATACTGATAAACAAGTTGTTTTAATCGAATATGGTAATACCAAAGAGGTTCATAATACATTGGATGATACAATAATAATTAAAAATAAAATAAATCATCATGATCCATATGAGTGTACTAACAAAGGGCTAGGCGGTTCTACTCAAACTTATGGTGGTCGATGTGTAATGTATGATGCAGTAGATTTTCAAGAAAGATCTATTTTATTAGATGGATGTACTTGGGATGAACTAATTTTTAAGGATTCTCAAAAATATATTCCACTTACTAGTACCTATTTTGAATGTGGAGAACCTCTATTTGATTTGCAATATTCAAAAGATTTTAAAGATAAAAGAATAGCCGAAAATTTTGTTAATGCCCATATAACAGATACTAAATTGGAACGCTGGAGTATGCCAACACGTTTTGGGAAAAGATACCGTAAAGATTTAGAAGATTTATCGAATATTACAATTTTAGAGGGATATCAAGCAGTATCTTTTTCAGAGCCTACAGATGATGGCTTAATTAATGAAGTGCATCTTGTAAATAGAGATTTAAAACAATCAACAATTAGTTCCATAAAATTTGTAATTGCTTGTGGTACACAGGAAACTACGAGATTGTTATTAAAAAATAAAACAGTTTTTAAAAAATTAAATAAAGTTCCTGATGCCTTAGGGAAATATTATCAATGTCATCTAAGTGGTAAAATAGCTTCAGTTATCTTTAGTGGGGATCCTAAAAAAACTGAATATGGTTTTCTAAGAGATAAAGAAGGTATTTATTTAAGAAGGCGCTTTCAGTTTACTTCAGCATTTCTAAAACAAAAAAATCTGTTAAATACCGCAATTTGGTTAGATAATCCATTGTATAGTGATCCTAATCATAAAAGTGGCTCTATGTCTTTAATGTATCTAATTATGTTAATCCCTTTTTTAGGGTCTAAATTAGCTCCTCCTGCTATTGCTGAGTCTATTACAAAAGGGGAACGCAAAGATATTGATAAACACCTTTGGAATATTTTGAAAGATTTTCCTTTTTCAATTACTACAACATTTGATATTTTTGTTAGAAGATATTTATTGAAAAGAAAATTGCCAGGCGTATTTTTATATAATAAAACGAATAAATACGCACTTCATTTTCATGCGGAACAAACACCTGATAGCAAGAACACGATGAGATTATCAGATGACCAGAATAATTTGATAATTGATTATAATCTAAACGACAGTGATATTAATTCAGTTATTCTATTGCATGATGAATTAGATACCTATTTGAGAAAAATTAATTGCGGTAAATTAGAATATTGGTATCCTAAAGAGGAATTATTTGAAAAGATTAAGTTAATGTCAAAAGATGGCCTCCATCAATCTGGAACTACTAGGATTGCAAAGGACAAAACAAATGGGGTTGTAGATGAAAATCTAATGGTTTTTGGTACCACCAATTTGTTTGTTTGTAGTGGATCTGTATTTCCAACATCTAGTCAAGCAAACACCACCTTCTTTTTAGGTGTTTTAGCCATTCGCCTAGCCAATTTTATAAGCATAAAATGAAAAAAGTAAAATTATATAAAGATATTGAATCATCTGTAATTGGATTTGGTTGCGCTCCAATATTGGGTGCAGTAGATGCCCAAAAAGCCAAAGAGGCTATCAATTTTGCCATGGAGATGGGGGTTAATCATTTTGATCTGGCACGATCATACGGCTATGGTGAAGCTGAAAACTTTGTAGGTAAGCTTTTAATATCAAATAGAAAAAATATAGTAATATCAAGTAAATTTGGAATCAAAGCAAATTTCAAAGCTAAATTATTTAGACCATTAAAGCCTATTGCAAGAAATGTAATTGATATTAAGAAAAAATATTTAGTTAAAGCAAATGAAGAAAAAGTAAGTAAAAAAAATATAATTTCTAATACATTCCATAACCGTATTGAGTTAAATCCTAAAGAGATGATTTTAAGTTTGGAAGAGTCATTAAAAAGTTTAAAAACTGATTATTTGGACTATTTTTTTATTCATGAACCTCTTGAAAAGATATTAAATATTGATGAGCTTTTGGAAACAGGAATGAATCTTAAAAAAGTTGGTAAAATTAGAGCTTTTGGGATTGCATTTATGCAAAGTGAAAATGAAATACACAGGGAATATTTAGATGAATTTGATATTTTACAATATAATAATTCACCTGGTATTACTGGCTATAATGATCTTGTTAAAAATAGAGGTGGAGCCTCAAATATTTTCTTTTCTCCGATTAATGGGGGGGACTATAAATTGACTGCTGAGGAAAAGTTATTAAAATTGCATCTAGATTTTCCTAAAAGTGTTATTTTATGCTCTATGTTTAATAAAAAACATATTCAGAATAATGTTTCAATCTTTAAATGATAATCTAAAAAAAGATTTAGCAATACATATTAAATTTAGAACTATTGAATAATATACCAATTACAGTCATTGTATCCGTGAAAAACGAAGAACTGAATTTACCTACTTGTTTGGAGAAACTAAGTCGTTTTGCTCAAATCATTGTTGTTGATTCGGGAAGTACTGATAATACGATGAATATAGCAACTACTATGGGTGCTGAGGTATTGCAGTTTCATTGGAATGGTAAATTTCCTAAAAAGCGCAATTGGACACTTCAAAATGCCAATCTGCTGCATGAGTGGATACTGTTTTTAGATGCAGATGAGTTTGTTTCAGAGGATTTTGTAAACGAAATAGCTATTAAAACACAAGATGCGAATTATAACGGCTTTACCATACAGTTTCAAAATTACTTTATGGGCAAAAAATTGCGTTATGGCTATGGTTTCAAGAAATCGGCACTTTTCAAAAAATCTAAAGGTGCTTATGAAAAAATAGAGGAAGATTTGTGGAGTCATCTCGATATGGAAGTACACGAACATCCTATTATTGAGGGTAAGGTTGGTGTGATAAAGGCCAAGGTGATTCATAAAGATTTTAAAAATCTTGATCATTATATTGCTAAACATAATGCCTATT
This sequence comes from Flavobacterium cellulosilyticum, assembly GCF_004349355.1. Classification (GTDB taxonomy): domain Bacteria; phylum Bacteroidota; class Bacteroidia; order Flavobacteriales; family Flavobacteriaceae; genus Flavobacterium; species Flavobacterium cellulosilyticum. The sequence continues at coordinate 20,741 of NZ_SMFK01000014.1, forward strand.
CTACTTGGGAAGCGCAACGGTATTTGCAGCTAAAAGAGTCTTCGGATAGCCACTTATCCTTAAATCAAAAAATAAAATACGGTTTCCTTACTACAGGTTTACTTCCCCTAGTTTATTTTATAGGAGCTTATTTTTTTAAATTAGGTTTTTTAGACGGAAAAGAAGGTTTTTATTTAGCGCGTTTTAAATCACATTACTTTTTTCAAATACAAACAAAGATAGAATCATTAAAAAACAAATAAAACAATATGAAAAAAATATTAATAACTGGTGGAGCGGGATTTGTAGGTTCCCATTTATGCAAACGATTATTAAATGAAGGTAACGAAGTAATTTGCTTGGACAATTACTTTACTGGAGCCAAAAAAAATATTGTTGAATTATTAGATCATCCTTATTTTGAAATGGTACGCCATGACATTACAGAATCGTATTATGCTGAGGTGGATGAAATATACAACTTGGCTTGCCCTGCATCACCAGTGCATTATCAGTACAATCCGATTAAAACAATTAAAACCTCTGTTTTAGGTGCTATTAATGTTTTAGGCTTGGCTAAAAGGGTAAAAGCGAAGGTATTGCAAGCCAGTACTAGTGAAGTATATGGTGATCCTTTGGTGCATCCTCAACCGGAAAGTTATTGGGGACATGTGAACCCAATAGGAATCCGTTCTTGCTATGATGAAGGGAAGCGTTGTGCAGAAACTTTGTTCATGGATTATCACAATCAAAATAATGTAGCCATAAAAATCATTCGTATATTTAATACTTATGGACCCAATATGAATCCTGTCGATGGGAGAGTAGTCTCTAATTTTATCGTGCAGGCCTTGCAAGGAAAAGATATCACCATTTTTGGAGATGGATTGCAAACCCGTTCTTTTCAATATGTTGATGATTTAGTTGAAGGAATGATTCGGATGATGGGTTCTGAAGCAAGTTTTTTAGGCCCCGTAAATTTAGGGAATCCTAATGAGTTTACAATGCTCGAATTAGCGCAGGCTGTTATTGAATTGACGGGTTCTAAATCCAAAATTATTCATTTGGCTCTGCCACAAGACGATCCCAAACAAAGACAACCAGATATTTCTCTTGCTAAAGAAAAATTAGAAGGATGGGAGCCAAAAATACAATTAAGAGAAGGTTTGATTACAACAATCAGTTATTTTGATCAGTTATTGTTAAAACAATAAAAGTTTTGTTTTTTTGCAAAATAGAAAGATAAATTTTTAATCGTTAGTTAGAATTATTAATAATATAAATTTTGAATTTTACCCAGCGGATTAATTTTTAATGTATTTTTAAATTATTAAAAGTAATGGCCTCCTTTTACGCTCAATTGGCTCAAGATAGTAGTATTGTTTTTTTTAACGAGTATTGAGGTGCTTCATCGGAAACATTTTTAAGTAGTACTCCTTTATTTTAGTTTTGTCTTCAAACAGGAAAAACATCTTTACCCTAACAACTAAATTTTTATGCGAATCACTATTATAACGGTATGTTACAATCGAAAGGCAACCATTGAAAAGGCCATGAAAAGTGTTTTGGATCAGAAATATTCGAACATCGAATACATAGTAATTGATGGCAATTCTACTGATGGAACTAAAGAAATTATAGAATCGTATCGAGATAAATTAAGCCAATATATTTCAGAATCAGATAAAGGGATGTATGATGCTATTAATAAAGGCCTTAAATTAGCAACAGGGGATGTTGTTGGTTTGATGCATTCGGATGATGAATTTTATGATAAAAATGCGGTAAGTAAAATAGTTGCTCGTTTTAATTTAGACTCCACTATTGAAGGAATTTATGGTGATGGGATTTATGTTTCGAACGATGATCAAGAGCGATTGATTCGGAACCGTATTGGAGGTAATTTTAGTCAAAAGAAACTAAAATCAGGTTGGCTGCCTTTGCATCCGACTGTATATGTGAAGAAATCGATACTGGATAAATATGGTTTTTATAATCTAGATTTTAATATTGCTTCCGATACAGAATTTTTATTACGTTATTTGTATAAGTATAAAATTAAAATGAGTTATATTAATGAATATATCGTTAAAATGAGAATGGGAGGAATGAGTACCAATGCAAAAAGAGCTTTCGAAGTTTTATTTGAAGATTATACAATTTACAAATACCATGGCTTGGCAGCAATGCGAGTGGTGTTTCTAAAAAAAACAATTGCTTTGAAGCAATACTTAGTTCAATAGCAAAAACATAAATATAAAATAAATTTTAAAAATAAATTTAAACCCCAATCTACATGAATAAAATAACACTTCCGATAATTTTATTGTTTTTATTGATTCTGCAGTCATGTACATCCAACAAAAACATCTTGTACCTACAAGATTTAGATGAATATTCTAATTCAACTATCATCTATGCAACGACGAAAATACAACCCAACGACATCTTAAAAATAGATATAAGTGATATCAATCCAATAGTGGCAGCACCATTTAATATCAATACGGGGTCAAGTGTTCAAAATTCCGTTGAGATGATGAAATTATCAGGTTATTTGGTTAATCCTCAGGGAAATATAATGATGCCAGTCTTAAATGAAGTAAATATTGGTGGATTAACGCCTTCTGATGTAGAGAAAAAAATTAAAAATATTTTAATAAAAGAAGGCTATCTGGTAAATCCAACAGTACAGGCAAGAGTCATCAACAATAAATTCACTGTAATAGGAGAGGTTAAAACTCCGGGAGTAATCCCTTTTACTGAAGAGTCAATTAGCTTAATTGATGCGCTAGCCAAGGCAGGAGATCTTACGTATGAAGGTGTTAGAACAGATGTTAAACTTATCCGTGAGGAAGACGGAAAAAGGTTGGTTTATCATGTTGACTTAACCACGGCCAATTGGATGTCTAATCCCACTTATCGCATCAGACAAAATGATGTTATCATGGTAACCCCAAACAATCAAAAAGTTAAAAACACAGGTATACTCAAAGATCCAATTCAAACACTTGGAGTATTGGCTACACTACTGACACTTTATTATTTAATTAGAACTCGATAAAAATGGATTTCAAAAAAGAATTTTTCAAGTATTTCCAATATTGGCCTTGGTTTTTACTTAGTTTAATAATTAGCTTAGGTGCTGCATTTTTATTCATAAAATCAGTTTCCCCTACCTATGAAACTACTGCTGTCATTTTTCTGGATAAGAAGAAAGAAGAAAAAACTCAAATAATTACCATTAGTTCCGATCAGAAAAGTAAAGATGATAATTTAGAGGATGAAATTAGATTGATTACATCCAATGATTTTTTGCTTAAAGTAGTAAAGAATTTGAATTTTAATATTAGTTATTTTCAAAAGGTATATAATATCCAAAATAGTTATTTAAATGCAGTTCCTTTTGTTTTATACCCTACGGTTTCTAATGATTCATTACCACAAATAGCGTATGATATTAAATTAGATCAACAAGGATTTATTATTGTTGATCCAGCGACCAAACAGACTTTTAATTCTAATGGTTATGATGGAAAACAAGTGATTGCTGGTTTACCCTTTAGCATCCAATTATCTGGCAAAGCGAAGCAAGATTCTTCGGCTTATTTTGATAATGAATATGTAGTGCGTCTTGAACCTACAGCTGTTGTTTTGAATAATTTGAAAGAATCTCTGGTTGTTTTACCCGATGAAAATTCAAAAGGAACTTTAGAATTGTTTCATAAAGGTACTAGTCCGATACGTTCCAGACAAATACTAAATGAGATTATCAGCTTGTTTGATAAATATATTGTAATCAATAAACAAAAATCATTTAAAAATACGGTTGCCTATTTAAATCAAAGGATAAAGAGTTTTTCTAAGGAAAAAGATTCTATTGAAAGTGCCAAAGAAAACTTTTTAAAAAACAATGACATCTTGGTGATGGACAGTTATATTGTTGATAAAACGAAAGATAAGTATGATAAAAACGAGAGTTCCATGCTCAATGAAAGACAAATTGCGCTCACTTATAATGCCATTAATGATATAAAATCCTCCAGTATAACATCAGCTTTGGGTACCGATTACAATTTAGAATCCCCTTCAGTTAATCAAATGCTTATGAATTATAATTCAAGACTTTTGGAAAGTGAATTAATCTTACAAAGGGCTCAGAAAAACAATCCTGCTTACATCAGTTTGGTTTCACAATTACGAGTACAAAAGCAGGCTATATTGAATTCTTTAGAAGGGTATTTAAGCCTACTAAAACAAAACAATAAAGTTAATAGATCAGAACAAAGTATCGCCAATTCTGCTGCTAAAAGTATTCCTACCAAAGATAGAATTTTAGGGAATATCAATAGTAAATTAGGGATGAAGGAAGAAACATACGTGCTATTGTTACAAAAACGAGAAGAAGCTATTTTAAATGGAGCTATTTTAGAATCTAATTTAACGACTTTAAATTCACCTGCAACGAATTACTCCCCCGTATTTCCGCAGCCTAAACCGTTTATGTTAGGTGCTTTTTTGTTCGGTCTACTTATTCCATTTGGAATTGTGTATCTTAAATTACAGTTGGATACCAAAATACATAATGAGGATGACATTCAAAATAAATATCCGAATATCCCTTTTTTGGGAACCATTCCTGTAATTGACACAAAAGAAATATTAGATAATTCAGCGAACTCTCGTTCTATCATAGCAGAAGCAACAAGAACCTTATATTCTAATATATCTTATTTACTACCTACAGTAAAAGAAAAGAAAGGTAATGTAATCCTTTTTACCTCCTCTTTTCAAGGAGAAGGAAAATCTTTTTCTGCCTTTCATAACGCCATAACAATTAGTAACCTTAATAAAAAAGTATTGCTTATAGGTGTCGATCTAAGAAATCCTCAATTGCATGAATATTTTAATATAGATAAAGATGTATTAGGTCTCACGAATTACTTGTCTAATAAAAGTGAAGATTGGAAAAAATTCTTGATAAAAGACAGTAATTTTTCTGAAAATATGGACACCTTATTCGCAGGAGAAATTCCTCCTAATCCAACTCAGTTGTTAACAAATTCGAATTTTGAAACATTAATTGAAGAAGCAAAAGGTATTTATGATTTTATAATATTAGATAGTGCTCCAGTGCAAATGGTGTCGGACACATTCAATTTTAGTCAACTTGCTGATGTGACTGTATTTGTTACGAAATACAATTTTACGGATAAGAGTACATTAAATCAAGTAAATAATTTCATTAAAAAAGAGCAATTGAAAAATGTTGGTATTATTATTAATGAAGTCAGTACTAGAAGTACTTATGGATATAATTATGGGTATAGCTATGGATATCAATATCAAGATAGTAAATTAAAGAAACCTTGGTATAAAAAAGTATTTAGTTAAATGCTTTTATAATCTTGGATAATAAAAGCTCATTAGGTTTATTCATTAATACTAATAACACCTAATGAGTTAATTGTACTATTTAATTCAAAAATAAATCTTCAAATGGTAATAAAGAAAACGATCCAAATATTGTTGTTTTGTGTTGTTGGAGCAGTTTTTTATTATTCCTGGTTGCCTGACCCTAGTTTAAGTTCTGAATCTTATATACCCAAATGGCTGTTAAACTGGAGTAATTATTATTACAATTTACGTACTGCCATTCCTTTTGTTGCATTTGGATTCTTATTAGAAGAATATTCGGATTTTAACACTAGAAACAGAAGTATAAAAAATACAATTATAATTTACCTGAGGAACTTGGCTATTTCAGCAACTATAGTTTGTATTGCAGAGGGTGGACAGTTTTTAATTAAAAATAGAAATCCAGATTTGATGGATGTTTTTTTTGGAATTCTAGGAAGTATAGTAGGTGGCCTGGGGTACCATTTAATAAATGTATTAATTTATTTTAAAAAAATAAGAAATGCGAAATAGACATAAATTTTCATTTATGATTAGTTCAGTCATAGAAGATATGACCGCAATGATTATAGGCACTTTAATTTTTTTAAAGTTTACCAATCCAGAAGGGATTAGTTGGGACGCATTGTTATTTAATAAATTGATTCCTATTACGATATTGAGCTGGTTATTTTCAGTTTCGTATTTTAGATTGTATAGAATAGATGTTCTCTTTAGTTTAGATGATTTTTATCGGAATAGTTGGCGTGCTTTTTTAACACAAAGAGTACTATGGTATAGTTATGTTTTTATTTTTCCGGATAATCCTTTATACTCCTTCTTTAGTAAAGCAAATTTATTTCAATTGAGTTTTTTGCTGTCTTATTTTATGATATCTAGAATAATGTTTACCTTAGTAATTGTAAAAATTAAAGGTTGGATTGATAAACGGTATACAATTGCAATCTGGGGATTTAATAAAACGAGTATTGAATTGGCTTCACAATTAGAATCTAATTCTTTTTTTATTCATTTTATGGGTATTCTCAATGAGGATTCAGATATTAATTACAATACAAAAGATGAATTTAGTACAGCGCTTACAACTGCAATCCATGAAGCTTCTGAAGAAAATATAAATGAAATGTATATTGTGGCAAAACCAGATTTCATTTCTGATTTAAATTACTATTTTGAGCTAGGGGATAAGCATTGTATGCGATTAAAATTTGTACCTGATTTATCGACGATATCAAAAAATCATTTTAGTACAAGTAATTTTAATAATTTTCATGTCATAAAGCCCCGTAATGAGCCATTGCAAAATGCCTATAATCGCTTAGCTAAAAGGATTTTTGATATTTTATTTAGTGTTTTTATCATAGTGTTTATCATGTCATGGTTATATCCTATTTTAGCTTTTATTATTAAAAAACAAAGTAAGGGACCCGTTTTGTTCAAGCAATTACGAACTGGTAAAAAAAATGAACCCTTTTGGTGTTATAAATTTCGTAGCATGTATATAAATTCTGGTGATGAAAGTCAACAAGCTAAAAAAGAAGATGCTCGAACCACTCCAATAGGTAAATTCATCCGTCGTACGAGTTTAGATGAAATGCCACAATTTTTTAATGTTTTATCAGGAAGCATGAGTGTTGTTGGACCACGCCCACATATGATCAAGCATACTTCCGACTACAATGATCATATAAATGATTTTATGGTTCGTCATTTTGTTAAACCAGGTATTACAGGACTAGCTCAGGTTTCTGGTCTTAGAGGAGAAACTAAAACAGTAAAGGATATGAAGAGACGTGTTCGTACAGATATAGATTATGTACAACATTGGAGCTTAATTAAAGATATTAAAATTTGCTTTTTAACAGTTATTGTTACCTTGAAAGGGGATGAAAACGCTTTTTAAACTTAAAAAATAGAAATTATGAACATTACTTACTATTTAGTTGGATTACTCACAGGAGTTTCCGTCGCTACTTTTTTCGTTGGCAAAGAATTGTATAAATATTATATGAGGTATATGGTCCAACGAAAACAATTGGAACGCATTTTGAAATTGAATGATAAAATTAAAAAATCAAAAAATTTGAAAAAAGATAATACTGTAATTGTAAATAATGTAGATTTAGTAAATTAACCTTAAGTTTTTATCTTAGATTAAATCTGAATTATCTTATTTTATTTATCAAATGATAAAATTTTTAAAACTTACGAAGTAAGTAAAACACCAGTAAAATCAATGTATTGAGCATTTGAAATTTAGTAAGTAATGTGATCAAAGAAGTTGGTCAAAAAGTTGCAAATTAGTATACAATAGGGTTTTTCCAAAAGTTTATTGAAATGAATTTCAATAAACTTTTTTTTATTTTAGAAAACTTCTAAATATGTGATAAAGAACGTGCGAAAATCATAACACAATACTTTGAGTAACTTGGTTATTGATGTCAAATCCCTAAAAAGAGAATTTCCTAGTAACGTGGAAGTTCAAAAGGTCCTAGAAAGTTGAATAATTTTTAACACTTCAAAAAAATCAGTGCAATAAATTTAGAATCTGTTAACAACCTTCAAAAAGTACATTTATAAGATATGGATTAATTCCAATAATCCGAAACCTTACTGTTTTGGTTTTTTTTATGGGTTATTGTGACTATTGCATGTTCTAAGGATAAAAATACAAGATCTAGTTTTTGATTTTTACATATTGCCGATAGCTATTATTTTTCTATTATTCTTATCAATATAGAAATAGTGATGCTAATGAAAAACTAGATTCAATTAATTAATGCAACTCAATGGTGAATTTACCTTGAAAAATAAAGCTAAACCTGTAATTACTTATGAAGTTATCGAATAGTTAAATGTATTAATGTCTGGCTCTACGTTTTAGTATTCCTCCAGCGGCTTCTTTAATTAAACTGGTAAAAATAAATGCTTTCGGATCAATAACTTCGACCAAGTTTTTAAGGCGACGTAATTCCATACGGGTAACAACGGTAAATACAATGTCTACAGGATGACTCATTTCAAAATTTTCTTTCATAAAGCCTCTCTCTCCTTTGTATACAGTAATTCCACGCCCTAAACTCATTACTAGTTGTTCTTTTATTTTCTCACTTTGACCTGAAATAATAGTGACTCCCGTATATTCTTCGATACCTTCAATTACAAAATTTATCGTCCGCGAAGCGGTGTAATAAGTCAAAATGGAATATAAAGCAACTGGAAGTCCTAATTTAATAGCTGCTATTAAAAAGATGATTATGTTGATTCCCAATATAATTTCACTAATTGTAAAACTGATGCGTTTTCCAGTATACAATGCCAAAACTTCAATTCCATCAAGCGCACAACCGCCTCGTATGGCCAGACCCACGCCCAATCCCATAAATACACCACCAAAAATGGAAACCAATAATTTATCTGAGGTAATTTGTGGATATGGGATAAAATGAAGGCAAAGCGCCAAACCTATTACGGCTAAAAAAGTTCGTATAGCAAACGTTTTATTTACCTGAAATGCTCCCATTATAATAAAAGGAATATTGACAATTACAATAACATATCCAATATTCCAATGGTATAATTCATGGAGTAACAATGAGATTCCAGTAACTCCTCCATCAAAAAACTGATTGGGAACTAAAAAACCTTTCAGAGCAAAACCACAAAACAATATGCCGGCAATAGTACTAATAGCATCAATTATATTTTTCAAAGTAGTTGTTCCCATCCTTGATGTCATTTAATTCGTAATTGGACTTCTTTTAAATTCTTTTCTTTTAATGATTGATTCTTTTTAATAGCTGTAGCTGTAAAATAATGATGCTGTAACATAAAGTTCAATTGGATTTTATTCCACTCATCCCTATTGTTTATATAGCCAAATGCAAGCATTTCATTATAAAGGTACTCACCGATTTCAAAAAAATCAGTACGACCTAAATAATTCAAATCGGCATCGGAAATAATCTCTTCCAAATGGGTTTTTGGAGTTTGCGGTATTTTTGTAGCCATTATAATTCCACAAATAATATCGATGTCTTTTTTTGAATAATGATAAAGAGGTAAATATTCTCTAGCTATAATACAGGATATTTCTTCATGATTATTATTTTGTTTAAGGTATCCAGCATCATGATAAATGGCACCAACAAGAAGCAGTTTCATATCTGAATCAGAAACTCCTTCTTCAATCGCGATACTTTCAGCACTATGGTATACATCAAGAGTGTGATAAATGGAGTGATAAAACAGCTTTGCCGACAATTCATTTCTAAGTTTATTCAAAATAAGTTGACATTCTGGTAGTTTCAGCATAATTAAGGCGTAATGTTTTCAAGGCTAAGATATTAAAAGTAAAAGATTTATAGATTTTTTTAGCGTTATTTATTAAATAATATTTGAATAAGTTAAGTGATTAATGGATCAAAATAGTAAAGGTTCTATAAGTTTCTATTTCAGAATTGTATTTTGCAAAACAAGTCACTACTCGTTAATTCGTTTTGGAGCTTATAAGGTATTTTGTTATAGGTTTTTATCGTCGTTTTAAAAATTACTTCGCTATTTTTAACATAGAAAGTTATTTTATCATTGCTGATATTTCGCTTGTTTTTAGTAGTAAAATTGCTGTTTTAATTGTTTAAATGTCAAAAAAAAGCAGTTTTTTAGTGGATGTAATTTTGAAAGTAAGTTATTAGTAAGACACTCATTTCGTTTCTTAAAAAGTAGTATGAGGTATTCTTTTTTTTTCTACTTATTTGTAATAGTAAAAACCACATAAAAGTACGTCAAGTAGTTTGCTGTTTTTTACTTTAGATAAGAAAAAGTGGTTTCTATTTTTTGATTAAGCTTATAATTTTTTTAAATTCATTATTGTCCAATAAAATTAATTCTTTATAAAAGTACAGTCCCTACGGGACAAATCACATATTACAACTTTCTCACTACCAATATTTAACCTCTACGAGGTATGCTACGTTAGGAGCAAAATATTGGTAGAAATAAATCAAGTAAATCCACTCCTAATGTCCCGTAGGGACTGTACCTATTCTGTTTTATCTATTGAGAAAAGATTTAATCGGACAACAATGTTTAAAATTATTATAAACTAGTAGGTACTAGTATGGTTATGTTGTTTTTTATTTTACATTTGTTTTTTATATATGTCAAAAAAGAAACCTTAAAAAAATGAATCCATAATTTTATGTTTCCTTTTTAATGTCAATAATTTGCATTTTACCTAAAATTAATATGGAATTGGATAGCACGGTATTAACGAATGAAAATGGATTTGAAATAAAAGTCACAAATTATGGAGCAAGTCTAACTTCATTGAAAGTCCCAGTGAAAATGGTAAAAAAAATAGATATAGTTTTAGGTTTTGATTCTGATGAAGCAAACAAAAAATCTTTTTATTTGCCGTCTGCTCCTTATTTTGGGGATATTGTAGGGAGGTATATAGGCCGAATAAGAAAAGGAGCTTTTACTTTGAATGACAAACAAAACCAATTGTACCAAAACAATAATAAAAATTCTTTACAGGGGGAAAAGAAGGTTTTAGTCAAAAGAAATGGACGATTATCAAAAAAAATTAGCTATAAATCCTTCAGTTGTTTTGGGATATTGTAGTATTGCTAATGAAGAAAATTTCCCCGGAGAATTAGTTGTAAAAGTGAGCTATACACTATCAGAAGAAAATGAATAGATTATTGAATATTGGGCTAAATCCACCGAAGACACTATTATAAACTTGACGTATCATAGTTATTTTAATCTCGATGGACTTCAAGGCTCGGTAGAATATCAAGAATTAACGGTTTTCTCGGATAAACTACTTGAAACGGATGTAGATAGTATTCCAACTGGGTCCTTCATCGATACAAAAAACTACTATTTAGATTTTAATACACCCAAAAAATGCCCAACTTCTATTGATAATACATATGTAATTGAAAATAATAATCTAGTGGCTGCGAGTTTGTATAGTTCGAAAAATAATTTGAAAATGGATGTAATTACGAACCAACACGGAGTACACATTTATGTTGGCGGAAATTGTTTTGGAATTTTAAAAGGAAAAGAAGAAGTAGATTACCATCCATTGCGTGGGAGATGTTTTGAAACACAAAACTATCCAGATGCACCAAACCACCTGCATTTTCCAAGTGCTGTATTAAAAAAAGGGGATCAATATTATCATAAAACAATTTATAAATTTCAATTTGTTTAAGGCATATCAAATAATATTAGAAAAAAAAACAATAAAATATAACTTTATGAATACTAAATTAATAAAAACAACTACTGCTTTTTTTGAAGAAAAATTTGGAAACAGCCCATCTAAAACAGTACTTTCACCAGGAAGAATTAACATCATTGGTGAGCATATCGATTACAATGATGGTTATGTATTGCCAGCTGCAATCGATAAAATAATTTGTTTTACATTCGAAAAAAATGACACGAATATGGCTAACATCCAAGCGATTGATTTAAATGAATCCATAGCTATAGATGTGACAAAAGATGCCAATTTAAGTGAAGTTGTTTGGACTAATTATTTGCGTGGAGTATTGCACCAACTGAAATTAAATGGACATGAAGTCGGCGGATTTAATTGTGCTTTTAGTAGTAATATACCTTCTGGTTCAGGTTTGTCTTCTTCGGCAGCCTTGGAATGTGGGTTTTTATTCGGAATAAACGAAATGTTTAATTTAGGAATAAAATCTATTGACATCGCTTTAATGGGCCAGAGTGCGGAACACTGGGTAGGTATTAATTGTGGTATAATGGACCAGTTTTCAAGTGTAATGGGAATGGAAAATAAAGTGATAAAAATTGATTGTCGTACTTTAGAATATACTTACCACGAGGCTAATTTTGTTGATTATTCATTAGTTTTGTTTGATAGTAATGTTAAACATTCTTTATTTACTTCAGAATACAATAACCGTCGTAAGGAATGTAACGAAGGACTTGCTATTATCAAAGAAAATTATCCGGAAATTAAAAGCTTTAGAGATTGTGATGTGAGCCATTTAACCAACTTGAAATCTAAAATGACGGACAATGTATATAGAAGAAGTTTGTATGCAGTAAAAGAAATCAAACGAGTAATTCAAGCTTGTGATGCGCTTGACAAAGGTGATATTCTAACATTAGGGAAATTAATGTTTGAAACTCACGAAGGATTATCGAAGGATTATGAAGTTAGCTGTGATGAATTAGATTATTTAGTCGATTTGGCTATTGCCGAAGAAGATGTAATAGGTTCTCGATTAATGGGCGGTGGTTTTGGAGGTTGCACCATCACTTTAGTAAAAAAAGGTAGTGAAGATGTTATCAAAGAGAAGTTTACTAAATTGTATGCTGACCAATTTGGAATAGAATTAAAAATTTACGATGTTAAAATTTCTAACGGAACATCATTATATAAAAACTAAATAAAGAATGAAAAAATTTGATATATACGAAGATCCGCACAGACGATTTAATCCACTTATCAACGAATGGGTTTTAGTTTCACCACACAGAGCCAAGCGACCTTGGCAAGGTCAAAAAGAGACCATTGCAGATGATAGTAGACCAGAATACGATCCAACATGTTATTTATGTCCTGGAAATGTTCGTGCTAACGGGGAAGTGAATCCACAATACACGAGTTCATTTGTTTTTGAAAATGATTTTGCAGCATTAAAACAAGAGGAAATTGATTTTGAAGAAAGTAGTGAAACCACTTTTTTTAAAGCAAAACCAGAAAGAGGAATCTCTAGAGTGGTTTGCTTTTCTCCAAAACACAACATCACTTTACCAGAAATGGATTTGGCAACTATCGAAGATATTATTCGTACTTGGCAAAAAGAATACACAGAATTAGGCAAGGTAGATTACATTAACTATGTTCAAATTTTTGAGAATAAGGGAAGCGTCATGGGTTGTAGTAATCCACATCCACACGGACAAATTTGGGCGCAATCTTCATTACCAACTCAAATAGAAAAAACACATAATAGTCTAAAAGCCTATTATGACAAAAACGGAAGTAATTTGCTTTTGGACTATTTAAAAAAAGAATTAGAAGCCAAAGAACGTATTATTATTGAGAATGATCACTTTGTTGCTTTGGTCCCTTTTTGGGCGATTTGGCCTTTCGAGACGATGATTGTTTGCAAACGTCATGTGACTAACATCGCTGATTTTAACGCAGAAGAAGTTGCTGAATATGCTTTGATTTTAAAACAATTAACGGCTAAATATGACAATCTTTTCGAAACTTCTTTTCCATATTCTTCTGGAATTCATCAAGCACCAACAGATGGTCAAGCGCATCCAGAATGGTTGTTTCACATGCACTTTTATCCACCCTTGTTGCGTTCTGCATCTGTGAAAAAATTTATGGTTGGTTACGAAATGATGGGAGAATCACAACGCGATATTACAGCTGAGAAGAGTGCTCAAATGTTAAGAGATTTATCTGATGTACATTATAAAACAAAATAAGAAATGAAAATATTAGTAACTGGAGGTTTAGGATTTATTGGTTCGCATACAGTAGTCGAATTGCAAAACAAAGGTTTTGAAGTAGTGATAATTGACAATCTTTCCAATTCGTCTGAAGATGTTTTGAAAGGAATTGTTGCCATTACCGGAAAACAACCCATCTTTGAAAAATTAGATTTAAGAGAAAAACATGCTGTAAAAGATTTTTTCAAAAAACATACAGATGTGAGTGGTGTCATTCACTTTGCAGCCTCAAAAGCGGTAGGTGAAAGTGTTGCCAATCCTTTATTATATTATGAAAACAACATTGCTTCCTTAGTGTACTTGTTACAAGAATTGCAACAAAAACCGGAAGCTCATTTTATATTCAGTTCCTCTTGTACGGTTTACGGTCAAGCTGATGTTATGCCTATTGACGAAAACGCATCAATTAAACCAGCGATTTCTCCTTATGGAAACACCAAACAAATTGGTGAAGAAATCATTACAGATGTAACAAAAGTGAGTAATATTAATGCTATTTTATTGCGTTATTTTAATCCAATTGGAGCTCATCCTTCTGGCGAAATTGGTGAATTGCCAATAGGAGTTCCTCAAAATTTAGTTCCATTTATAACACAAACTGGAATGGGATTGCGTAAGGAATTGATGGTGTATGGTAATGATTACCCAACTCCTGATGGTACTTGTATTCGCGATTATATTCACGTGGTTGATTTGGCTAAAGCGCATGTTGTGGCTTTACAACGCCTTATTGAAAAGAAAAACACCGATAAGGTTGAAGTTTTTAATCTAGGTACTGGAGTTGGTAGTTCAGTTTTAGAAGTGATTTCAAGTTTTGAAAAAGTAAGTGGAAAACCTTTTCCATACAAAATTGTAGCTAAAAGAGAAGGTGATGTGACCAAGGCTTATGCAAACACTGACAAAGCGAATAATGTACTAGGTTGGAAAACAGAATCTTCATTAGACGAATCTATTGAAAGTGCTTGGAAATGGGAACAAAAAGTTAGGTCTAAATAACTTTTAAAATTTAAATAAATCACAAACTATAATTTTATCAAATACCTAATCAATTATTTATGAACACCTTACAGCTTACCGACTATTTAGTCTTTCTGGTTTACTTTTGTATCGTCTCGGGCTACGGCTTGTGGATATATAAAAGAAAACAAACCGCTTCACACTCCGCTTCACACGATTACTTTTTAGCAGAAGGTTCTTTAACTTGGTGGGCAATTGGAACCTCCTTAATTGCATCAAATATTTCATCTGAGCAATTTATTGCCATGTCTGGAAATGGATTCAAAATGGGATTAGCAATTGCAACTTACGAATGGATGGCTGCCATCACTCTTATTGTTGTTGCGGTATTCTTTATTCCAGTTTACTTGAAAAATAAGATTTTTACTATGCCTCAGTTCTTAAGTCAACGATATAATGGTGACGTAGCAATGATTATGGCAGTGTTTTGGTTATTGCTTTACATTGTTGTTAATCTAACGTCTATTCTTTATTTAGGAGCTTTGGCAGTAAACGGAATTTCAGGTATTAACTTAGACTTATGTATGTATGGTTTGGCTTTCTTTGCTATTATTATTGCATTAGGAGGAATGAAAGTTATTGGTTATACCGATGTTATTCAAGTAGTTTTCTTGATTTTCGGTGGATTGGTAACTACTTATTTAGCTTTAGATAAAGTAGCCGAATTAAACGGTCAACACGGTATGATCCAAGGGTTTAATTATATGATCGATCAATCTGGAGATCACTTTCACATGATCTTAAAAAAGGATAATGCCAATTTCCCAAGTTTACCAGGTCTTACAGTTTTATTTGGAGGGATGTGGATTGTAAATTTAAATTACTGGGGTTGTAACCAATATATTACTCAACGTGCTTTGGGTGCTGACCTAAAAACTGCTAGAAGCGGTATTTTATTTGCTGCCTTCTTAAAATTATTAATGCCAGTAATTGTGGTATTACCTGGAATTGCAGCGTATGTGATTTATACCAAAGGAGGTTTGCAAACAGAATTATTAGGACCTGACGGAATCATAAACCCAGACCGTTCTTATCCTGTATTATTAAATTTATTGCCGGTTGGTCTTAAAGGATTGTCTTTTGCAGCTCTTACTGCAGCAGTTGTGGCTTCATTAGCTGGTAAAGTAAATAGTATTGCAACTATTTTTACCTTAGATATTTTCAAGAAAAAAATAGATGTAAATGCAAGTGAGAATAAAATGGTTACCGTTGGTAAAATAACAGTTGTTGCTGCCATGCTCATCGCCGTATTCATTGCACCACATTTAGGAATTGATAAAAAAGGGGGATTTGATTTTATTCAAGAATATAGCGGATTTGTAAGTCCAGGAATCTTTGCCATGTTTATAATGGGATTCTTTTGGAAAAAAACCAGCTCAAATGCAGCTATGTTTGCTACTATTGGTGGGTTTGTGTTTTCTGTAATCTTAAAATTCTTACCTCAATTTATGAATTTAGAGTTTTTAAGCGGAACAGGATTTTCAACATTGGTGGAGCAAGAAGATGGAATAAGTTTATACGAAATTCCATTCTTAGACCGTATGGGATTTGTATTTGCTGCATCAGTAATTATTATGATTTTCATCAGTTTGTATGATCAAAAACGTGGTCTTAAAACAAAAGGATTAGAAATAGACTCTACTATGTTTAAAGTGAACAATGCATTTTTAGCTGGTAGTTTAATAATTGTGGGCATCTTAGTAGCATTATATTCTGTGTTCTGGTAAGATTATAAAAAGTAAAACTAGAGCTCTCTTATTTTATAAATAGGAGAGCTTTGTAATTGGAGTAAACAGTAATTAAAGTGATTTAATTTTAATATTAAACAGAAACAAATGAAATACAACAGATGTGGAAAAAGCGGACTATTATTGCCACAAATATCTTTGGGATTATGGCATAATTTTGGTTCGGTTGATGATTTTGAAAATGCACAAAGCATCGCTAAAGAGGCTTTTGACAAAGGAATTACTCATTTTGATTTAGCCAATAATTATGGACCAGTCCCTGGTTCTGCTGAAACAAATTTTGGTAAAATACTCAAAAATAATTTTCAAGGAAATTTAAGGGATGAAATAGTGATTTCGACCAAAGCGGGTTATACCATGTGGGAAGGTCCTTATGGTGATTGGGGTTCTCGAAAATATTTATTATCCAGTTTAGACCAAAGTTTAAAACGTATGGATTTGGATTATGTAGATATTTTCTATTCGCATCGTTTTGATCCAGAAACACCTTTAGAAGAAACCATGATGGCGTTAGATTATGCAGTTCGAAGTGGAAAAGCTTTGTATGCAGGTATTTCCAATTATAATCCTGAAAAAACAAAAGAAGCGGCTGCTATTCTAAAACAATTAGGAACTCCGTGCTTGATTCATCAAGTGAAATATTCAATGTTTGTGCGTACTCCCGAAGAAGGTTTATTAGACGTTTTAGGAGAAAAAGAAATTGGTTGCATTGCCTTTTCACCTTTGGCTCAAGGACTTTTGACCGATAAATACTTACGAGGGATTCCTAAAGATTCTAGAGCTGCAAAGCCAAATAGTTTTTTAAAATCAGAGGATGTTTCAGAAGAAAGAATTCATAAAATTAAAGCTTTAAACCAAATTGCCCTAGAAAGAAACCAATCTTTAGCACAAATGGCGTTAGCTTGGGTATTAAAAGACAATAGAATTACTTCTGTTTTAATTGGTGCCAGTTCTACGAAGCAGTTAAATAATAATATCGATTCATTACAAAATCTGGAATTTTCTACTGCTGAATTAAATTTAATAGAATCAATATTGAAATGAGAATGACTTTTCAATGTATAGTTCTGAAAAGTGATTCAGTACTATTCTAAAAGAAAATTGGCATTTTTAAACAGTAGTAATAGTCTGGACCCAAAAAGTTAGACAAATTGATAATTAATTTTGATAATAATGAGCTCGGTATTGTACCGGGCTCATTTTGTTTATATTTGATTTAATTCTTTCATTATTATAATACAAATAATACTATTTGATTTCTTGTTTTAACTGATTTATCGAATTAAATTTTTTTAAGAGACATATTTTGCAGCCCCTCATGTGCAACGGATCAAACATTGGCAAATGGTGAAATACCTAAACAAATAAAACAAGTAGATTTATTTCGTTATATCGAATCGGAATTGAAAGCTATTGACGGAACAATGAGTGCTCCAAAATCCAACGAATACGGTCGTGCAGATCAAGCTGCACTTTGGTCGCTTTTGGCAAGACTTTATTTAAATGCTGAAGTGTATTCTGGCGATGGACACGATAAGAATGCAGAATATAAAATCGACTCAAAATTGGAAAATGAAGGAAGTCCTGATGCCAATTTTAAATTCGTTGGTACATAAGGCAATTAATGATACTGTGACAATTAATGCAATCGATAGAACAATTACATTAAATTAATTTATACTGTTTATATCCTATAGAATCACAAACATTTTAGGTAAAACTGTTTGTTATGAAGTTAATAATTTGAGCCATAACGTTATAGATATTTCTAAATTAAGTTCAGGAATATACCTATTATCTGTAAATTCGGGGGATGGAATACAATAGTCAAAATTTTACAAAAAATAAACAAGATAGTGTCGTACAAATGAAATGACACTTATTACACAAAGTGATCTAATTATGAGATTCAATCTTTATAGTGTTAAATAGAAATGCAAAACCTTTTATACAGGTCTTAATGAAAAAAATACACGCACAATTTCGAATAATTTTAATGTCTTTATTGATGTTAATGACTTGTTATTATAGTAATGCCCAAAATCCTTTATTTTCAAAAGGTGGTGATGTAAGTTGGTTGCCACAAATGGAAGCTACTGGATATAAGTTTTATGATTTAGACGGCTCTGAAAAGGATTGTTTGCAACTTCTCAAAGATAAGGGTTTGAATACCATTCGTTTACGTGTATGGGTAAATCCTTCCAATGACAGAGCCAGTGGCCATTGCAGTCCGGCAGAAACAGTTGTAATGGCCGTTAGGGCAAAAAATTTAGGAATGCGTATCATGATTGATTTTCATTACAGCGATTCTTGGGCTGATCCGGGAAAACAAGCTAAGCCAGCTGCATGGGCAAGCCATACTTTTGCAGGATTATTAAATGATGTTTACAATCATACTTTTGATGTTTTGAATGCACTAAAAAATGTTGGGGTAACACCAGAATGGGTGCAAATCGGTAATGAAATCCCAAATGGAATGTTATTCCCTGAAGGAAGTACTTCGAATTGGTCACAATTAGCACAATTATTAAACAAAGGCTATGATGCTACAAAAGCTGTTGATCCATCTATCAAAGTAATCGTTCACATTGACAAAGGAAATGACAATGGAAGATCTAGAAAGTTCTATGATAATGCGACAACAAACAATGTGAAATATGATGTTATTGGACTTTCGTATTATCCGTATTGGTTAAATAGCGATTACACAGCGACAATTGGAGCTTTGCAAACCAATCTAAACGATATGGCTTCTCGATACGGAAAGGAAGTAATGATTGTAGAAGTAGGTGGCGATTATACCTTAGTTCAAAACACCTATGATATGCTAGTTGCAGTAATTGCAGCTGTAAAAAATGTGCCAAACGGAAAAGGAATTGGCGTGAATTATTGGGAGCCGGAAGGCGAAAAAAGCTGGAGTGGGTATCAGTTGAGTGCTTGGCAATCTAATGGAAAACCTTCGGAAGCTCTAAATGCTTTTAGTGATACCTTAGGGCCTCCTGTAATTGTAGCTAATGAACAGGTGAAAATTAACGGATTTGCCGCTAATCCAGTTGAACAGGGTAAAAATGTTGTTGCTAATCTAACTTACACTTCAAACAATGCCAGCGATTATTTTTATGTAGGATTGTTTAAAAGAAATTCAAGTGGTGGTTGGTTAAAAACCATAGCAGAGAGTACAGCAAATCAATTTTTAGTGGCATCAACTGGAACAGATGTTACAAGTCAAATCGCCCTTGGTATACCTTTAGCTACTATTCCAACCGCAAATTTAACTAATGGAGAATATTATGACCTATATGTGGAACTTTGGACAGCAAATTGGGGTGGTAAATTGGGGTCTAGTTTGTCTTCTAAATTGACCATTGCGGCATCAGGATCATTAGGTATTGACGATAACAATTTTGAAAACGAATTACTAATGTATCCAAATCCTGTAACGGATATTTTAAATTTTAAAAACACTAGTGAGACAGCAATACAATCAGTAAAAATCACAAACATTTTAGGTAAAACGGTTTATTCTGATACGGATGCAACCGACAAGAGCGCTATTGATGTTTCTAATTTAAGTTCAGGGATGTATATACTATCTGTTAATTCAGGTGGTAAAACGCAGCAGTTGAAATTTAGTAAAAAATAAAAAAATAAGTGATGAAAAAAAGATCTGTTCAAATACAATTAGCTCTTATAGTATCTATAGGACTATTTGTTTTTTCGTGTGCTAGTATTGCTCAAAATCATAAAACGGCTTCAAAACCTTTTGTTTTTTCAAAGGGAGCTGATGTTGGATGGTTGCCCCAAATGGAGGCTACAGGATACACATTTTTTGATCAGGATGGTTCGCAAAAAGATTGTTTGCAATTGCTAAAAGACAGAGGAATCAATACCATACGACTTCGTGTTTGGGTGAATCCAAATGACGATAAAATTAGTGGACATTGCAGTAAAGCAGAAACGGTGACTATGGCTTTGAGAGCTCAGAAAATGGGAATGCGCATCATGATTGATTTTCATTATAGTGATTCTTGGGCTGATCCTGGTAAACAAAAAAAACCAGCAGCTTGGGAAAATCATTCTTTTGAAGAGCTGTTAAAAGATGTTTATGATCATACTTATGATGTTTTGTTAGCACTAAAATCAGCTGGAGTAACACCGGAATGGGTACAAGTAGGCAATGAAATTCCTGGAGGGATGTTGTGGCCAGAAGGGAGTACGTCAAATTGGAGTCAATTAGCACAGTTACTTAATAAAGGATATGAAGCTACAAAAGCAATTAATGCATCAATAAAAGTAATCGTGCATGTTGATGAGGGAAATAATAGTGCCAAGTTCAGATGGTTTTTTGATATTGCTAAAGCAAATAATGTAAAATATGATGTTATCGGGCTTTCGTATTATCCTTTTTGGATAAAAAGCGATTACACAAGCACAATTATTGATTTAGAAAACAACCTTAAAGATATGGCTTCGAGATATGGTAAAGAAGTAATGGTTGTGGAAGTTGGAGGCGATTATACCTTAGTTCAAAATACATACGACATGCTAGTTGCAGTAATTGCAGCTGTGAAAAATGTGCCCAATAACAAAGGTTTAGGTGTGATTTATTGGGAGCCTGAAGGCGAGAAAAGTTGGAGTAGATACCAACTGAATGCATGGCAATCTGACGGAAAACCTTCTTTGGCCTTAGATGCTTTTAAAAATTAATTTAAATTATTTATGAAACTTTTATCTAATAAAATATTACTTTTTCTATTGGTACTATAAATGCACAAACCAGAATAAAAGTTAATTTTGGATCTGATTGGCAATTTACAAAGGAAGATAAAAATAGTACCAATTGGGAAAATATTTCGATTCCGCATACGGCAAATGTTGAGCCTTTAGTAGTTAACAATTAGTTTCAAGGAAAATTTCGGTATTATTACTGTTCGATAAAATTAATTCTTTATAAAAGTACAGTCCCTAAGGTACAAATCACCTATTACAACTATTTTACTACCAATATTTAACCCCTACGAGATAAGCTCCGTTAGGAGCAAAATATTGGTAGAAATAAATCAAGTCAATCTAATCCTAACGTCCCGTGGGGACTGTACCTATTCCGTTTATCTATTGTAAAAAGATTTTACCGGACAACAATGTTTTAAATTATAATACATTTTTTTAATCATGATTTGTAATCAATAATGGTATTTTAAAGCTAAAGTATTTTTGATAAATACACACCAGTACCTACTAGTTTTTATTGTATATTGCAAAAAAAATTTCAAGAATATGAAATTAATTTCTATAAAAAACAATTTTGGTATACCAAAATACAAACAGATTATTTCTTCAATCGAAAAAGCAATTGATGAAGAAAAATTAGTAAAAGGAGGGAGACTTCCTTCTATAAATAAAGTTTGTGCAGAATTCTCTTTGTCGCGAGATACAGTTCTGCAAGCCTATGAAGACTTAAAAAAAAGAGGTGTAATTTATGCCATTCCAGGCAAAGGATATTATGTAAAAAGTACGGAAATAAAGATAAAACAACGTATTTTTTTGCTTTTTGAAGAGCTGAATATTTTTAAAGAAGATCTTTATAATTCCTTTTTAGAAAATATAGGTAAAAATGTTCAGGTGGATATTTTCTTTCATCATTTTAACCTGCAAGTTTTTCAAAAACTAATAAATGATAATAATGGAGACTATACCAAATATGTAATAATGCCTACTAATTTACAAGGGGCTGATTTGTATATAAAATCTCTACCAGCTAATGAAGTTTATATTTTAGATCAAACAAATTCAGATCTAAAACTTTATCCTGCAGTATATCAAAATCACAAGAACGACATTAACGACGCTTTATTGAAAGGGAAACATAAATTATTAAACTATAAAAAAATGATTTTAATATTTCCTGGATATCGAGAACCACTTGGTATGAAAGAAGGTTTTGAGAAATTTTGCAATGATTTTGCATTCGAAAATGAAATAATTACTGAATTTACTAATAGAGAAATTAAAATTGGCGATGTCTACATTATACCAAATGATAGAGATTTAGTAAGTGTTATTGAAAGAGCAAAACTACAAAATTTGAAACTGGGCAAAGATTTAGGTGTTATTTCTTATAATGAAACTCCATTAAAAAAAGTAGTAGAAAATGGGATTACAACTATCTCTACTGATTTTAAAGCTATGGGAAAAATTATGGCAGAAATGATTTTAAATGGTAAGAAAAAACAAATAGAAAATAAGTGTTCTTTAATTATCCGGAATTCACTTTGATTTTTTTTAGTACGGCTGTTGGTTTGTAAAATTGTTAATTTTAAGGAGTTTTTATTAAGAATAAAAGATCTTTAGAAATCTACTAATTTAAGTAGATAAAGTGTTTATAAATAATAATTTAGTGTGTTTTTATGAATTATCACTTTTTAGGTAAAATTTCACAAAATTTATCTAATAGTTCAGGATTAACCTTGTTCATATGTCTATACAAACTCTATTTTTATGATTGCTTATTTTTAGTAATATTTAAAAAAAATATTTTTATAATTGTCTGTTTTTATGTTTGCTCTAGATTTATATAGTCGAATTGTATTTTATTTTTTAATAAAATAAACAACATGTATGTTAAAATTATTTTATGGTATTAATTTTTTTAAATTGCCTTTTATATTAAATAAACTTGTTTCTGTATATTGTTTTTAAGTACATTTACAAATGTAAAACGCACACTTGTAAATTGCGCAAAAGTACCGTTAATTCTTTTTTACAATTAAACACTTGAGTTTTTGGCAACCATTTTTTAACAGCTAACCCTATAAATTTTGAAAAACCTTACCATATCTTGCGATTTGACTGATGATTCCATCCTTTGGAAGTATCTTAAAATGGGAGATGAAAGGGCATTTTCAAAACTTTTTGAAAAGTATTATAATCATTTGGTACATTATGGAAATTCGATTTCTTCTTTTCCTGAAAAAGTTCAAGATTGTATACAAGATGTTTTTACAGACATTTGGGTGTATCGACAGAATTTAGATGAATCTGTTGTAGTAAAGGCCTATCTTTTATCATCTGTTCGTAAGCGTATTTCTCGACTACAGGAACGCGATCATATTTTTCGTCAAACTACTTCTATCGATTCAATTAATTTTTTGTTTGATTTTTCCATAGAATATCATCTAATTACAGATGAGGAAACGACTTCAAAAGTAGTTCGCATAAATGCCTTATTAAATGAATTACCTCCTAGGCAAAAAGAGGCGCTTTATCTACGGTACTATCAGGGTTTAACTGTCGAACAAATTGCAGATAATTTTCAGGTTAATTACCAATCAGCAAACAACATATTACATCGTGCTTTAGTGAAACTTCGTAAAGAATGGAAGCATGAATATTTGCTTATTTTGCTATTATCTTCAAATATTCACTAATTTTTTTTTAGTAATGTAAAAAAATATCTAGTTTAGTGAGTATGTAATAAAAAAATTGTCCTCTATAATAGAGTAAACCTTTTTTTATGGAAAATCGCAATCAATATACAGAAATAGAAGATTTTTTAGCTGACCCATCATTTCAATTATGGGTAAGGTCAAAAGTGGATCAACAAGACTGGGAAGACTGGACTTTAGGAAATTCAAAAATGGCTAAAGTAGTCGAAGAAGCTCGATTGTTTCTTCTGGCTATGAAAATACCTGAAAACAACTTATCTACAGAAGAAATAAAGTCAGCTCTGGAATCTACTTGGATAAAAATTGAAGAAAAAGAAAAAGCCCAAAATAAGAATGTAAAATTGGTAAAAATTTGGAAAAACACTTGGTATAGGAGTATTGCAGCTGTTTTTCTTTTTGGTCTTTCATTTACTTGGGTCTATAATAATTATTTTATTTCAGAAAGCGGAATTATTAACTACCATGATCTTATAAAAGAAAATGAGCTTGTTGAACAAATTAATAATACTTCTAAACCACAAATAACAACCTTGTCAGACGGAAGCTCTGTTTTATTGAATCCCAACAGTAAGTTAAGTTATCCTAAGGTTTTTGCGAAAAACGAACGAAAAGTATATTTGTCTGGTGAAGGATTTTTTGAAATAAGTAAAAACGCCAAAAGACCATTTTATGTTTATGCCAATGAAATTGTTACTAAAGTTGTAGGAACCAGTTTTAGAATAAAAGCATATGCAAATGAACCCGATATAGAGGTGTTAGTTCTTACTGGTAATGTAAAAGTGAATTCAAATCAAAAAATTAAAACGGCTAACGAAAAAGAAGTGTCATTACTTCCAAATCAAGCATTACGTTTTGAACGCAAAAATTTTACGTTTAATAAAATCACAGATATTACTCAAGATAGAGCTTTAGCAAAAACCTTATGCAGTACTATCGAAAAAATAAATTTTGAATTCACAGATGTTCCTGTTGACCAGATATTCAAAACTATTGAGCAGGCTTATCTCGTAGAAATTGATTATCCACGAGAGAAACTGAAAGATTGTCATCTTACCACATCACTTATTGATCAGCCACTGCCTGAAAAGTTAAAAATTATTTGTAAATCTCTTGGAAATAATTCAAATTATATAATGAACGGAAACCAAATTATAATTTTATCAAACGGATGTAACTAAACTAAAATTGCTTATGTGAAAAAAAAACACAAAAAAAAGCGCCGAAATGCTGTAACATTTCGACGCTTGAATAAATCAAATTTACTCTCTGTAAAAAGTAATTTGCAAGATTCAAAAAACACCAACTAACCAGTATTAATTAAATCAAACCAAAATTATGAAAAAACCTGTTGTTAAACAACGATTACTTATTCGAATTATGAAGATAACATTATTTCAATTTGTCTTGGCTTATGTGTTTTCTAGTTTTGCCTTGGCAAATAATATAGCCGGACAAGGAAAATTAGACACAAAAATCACTATTGCAATTTCTGACATGAATTTAAGTAGTGCCTTGTCTAAAATAGAAGATAAGGTAAATGTTAAATTTTCATATAATTCGAGAATGACTCAATTGTCACAAAAGGTAAGTGTAATTGCGACCGATGAATCGCTATCGAATTTGCTTGCTAAAATATTAACACCGCTTAATATTAACTATATCGAAATAAGCAATCGAATTGTATTACAAAGAGAAAACACTCTAAATGAAGGTCCTAACGTAGATCAAACACAGAAAATACATTTAGAAGAAAACAATACAGACATAACTATTAAAGGTAAAATTACCGACGAACAAGGAATGTCTCTACCAGGCGCCACCATACTTGTTAAAAACACTACCAAAAGTGCAACAACAGATTTAGATGGTAATTATATGATTATTGCTTCAGAAACTGATATTCTAGTAATCTCCTATATTGGATACACCTCCAAAGAGATTCTTGTTTCAGGTCAAAAAACGATTAATATATCCTTGAAAGAAGATGTCTCTAAACTGGATGAGGTAGTTGTAGTTGGTTATGGTACTCAAAAACGTTCCGATATTACAGGATCTGTTGCTTCTGTCCCTAAAGAACGTTTAGAAAACTTACCTGTTACAAATCTTTTACATGCGATACAAGGTACAACTGCGGGATTAAAAATAGCTCAGGGTTCATCAGTTCCAGGAAGTTCAGCGTCAATTCAAGTTAGAGGAGTTAATTCCATAAATGCGAGTACAAGCCCTTTGATTGTCTTAGATGGAATTCCTTTTTTTGGTACTACAAATGACATCAATCCAAATGATATTAAATCAATAGAAGTTCTTAAAGATGCTTCAGCTGTTGCAATCTATGGAACTAGAGGTAGTAATGGCGTTATTTTGATTACAAGTAAAAGAGGTAGTGCTGCTAATGGAAAACCAATTATTAAGTATAGTGGATATATAGGTACTGAAGAAATTTCTAATCCGTTAAAACCAATGGGACCAATCGCTTATGTTAAAAAATATGCGGATTTTTTAACTGCAAATGGTCTCCCACAAACAGCAGTATTACCAAATGCAGCAGAAGTTGACAATTACAATGCTGGTATCACAACTGATTGGCTAGAAGCAGCAACTCAATCTGGTCAAATTCAGGAACACAACTTAAGTATTTCTAGTGGTACAGACAAATTTCAATATTTTATTTCTGGATCAAAATTGAAACAAGAAGGTGTTGTAAAAGGTTATCAATTTCAAAAAACTAATTTTAGAGTTAATATTGATTCCCAAATAACTGATTATTTGAAAGTAGGAACTTCAGCATTTTTTACTGAAAACAATTATGATGGAGGAAGAGCAAATTTTTTATATGCTACCGCTATGAGTCCTTATTCAGTGCCTAAAAACACAAACGGAAGTTATTTAATCTACCCAATGGCTCCAGAATTATTATTTGCCAACCCCCTTCTAGGACTTGTTACTGATCGCTTGAACAGAGGTAAAAATCTATCAGGTTCTGCTTATGCAGAGGTAAAACTATTAGAAGGATTAACCTATAGACTTAATGGTGCTTATACCTATAATCTAGATCGTTTTGCTAGTTATGCAGGTAGAGCAGCTAATGATAATAGTGGTACAGCAGTTGTTTCAAATGCTGAAACCTCCAATTGGGTTGTCGAAAATATTTTAACTTATAATAAAGACTTTAACAAACATCATATAGATTTAACAGGATTGTACAGTGCTCAAAAAGTAGACTATTATAGATCCGAAAGTCGTGCTGTAGGATTTATAAATGATGGATTATCCTATAATAATTTAAGTGCAGGAACAACAAAATCAAATTTTTCAAATGCAAATGGGTATTCTTTACTTTCTCAGATGGGAAGAATGAATTACTCCTATGATAGTCGTTATTTATTTACTGTTACAGCCAGAAGGGATGGATATTCTGCGTTTGGAGTTAATACTAATAAATATGGAATATTTCCTTCTCTAGCTCTTGGTTGGAATATTAAAAACGAGGCTTTTTTAAAAGATGTAAATCTTGTAAATAATTTAAAGCTTAGACTATCACATGGAAAAACAGGAAATCAGGCTATTGGAGTAAATCAAACAGCAACTACAGCCAGTACTGTACAAGAACCTTTTGATGGTGTGGCTTTTACAGGTATTTTATATAATAATTTAGGTAATGCAAATCTTAATTGGGAAACTACTATATCAAGTAATATTGGTTTAGATTTTTCATTATTAGAGAATAGAATTGGAGGTTCTATTGAAGTATATAAATCTAAAACAAATGATATTTTACTTAGAAGAAGTATTCCTAATGTAACCGGATATAGCAATGTTTGGGCTAATTTAGGGAAAATGGAAAACAAAGGGCTTGAAATTACTTTAAATACGGTAAACATTCGTAATGAAGATTTTTCATGGAAAACTGACTTTAATTTCTCTAAATATAAAAATGAGTTGACAGACTTGTATGGGGATGGTAAAGACGATTTAGGTAACAATTGGTTTATCGGTAAACCATTGAGAGTAGCTTATGATTATGAAAAAGCAGGAATCTGGCAAGTAGGAGAAGAAGCTCAAATTGCTTTACAAGACCCTGTCGCTAAACCTGGGGATATTAAATTCAAAGACCAAAATAATGATGGGAAAATTGATTCAAACGATAAAGTGATACTAGGACAAAGAGACCCAAAATGGACTGGAGGTATGATAAATACATTTCGTTATAAAAATTTCAATTTTAGTCTATTTATTGAAACCTCCCAAGGAGGCCTAAGAAGTAATAGAGATTTAACTTATGCTGATGAAGCTGGCAGAAGAAATTTACCGGAAGATTTCAAGTATTGGACTGCTGAAAACAAAGATAATTACTGGCCATCGCTTTCCGCTTATAAAAATTATAAAGGTTATAATTTCTGGGAAGACTATAGCTATGTTAGAATTAAAGATGTGAGATTTAGTTATCAATTCCCAAAAGAAATATTAGGCAAGCATCTTGACGGTGTAACAGTATATACTTCAGTTAGAAACTTATACACTTTTACAAAATGGTATGGTTGGGACCCAGAAATGGAATATTCATCAAGAGGAGCTGGAGATTGGACAAACAATTATCCTGTTGTGCGATCTTTTTCATTTGGGGTTAATATAACTCTTTAATATTATTAATTAAACTAAGAATCAAAATGAAGAAATATATAAAATTTTTAATTAGTATGGTTAGCATGATCCTGTTAACTACATCATGTAGTGATTCCTTTTTAGATGAAAAGGTATTAGATGCATTTGCACCACAATCATTGAATGACAAATTAGGTTTTGAGGCTGCAGCAATAGGCCTTCACAATACTTTTAGTACTATGTACACTACTGATGGAGATCAAACCTTTCTAGGTATGTGGGTATTAGGTACTGATGAAGTTTGGGCTCCTTCAGGAAGATCAAATGGAATGGCTCGTCCTTATTTTGACTATTCCCAACTTACACCTACAGATGCTGCAGCTAGCAAGGTTTGGACTAGCCTCTATAAACTTATTAACAATGCTAACATAATCATAAAGTCATCAGAAAGCGGAAATACTGTTGGTATGACTCAAGAAGAGCTAGATGCTTTTAATGGAGAAGCTCGTTTTTTTAGAGCCTATTCTTATAATATGTTAGCCACACTTTATGGAGGAGTGCCATTAATAACTGATCCAATTTCTGATGCTAAAACTGATTTTGTGAGAGCTACTTTAGTTGATGTCAATACTGTTATTGAACAAGATTTACTATTTGCAATTAGTAAATTACCCAATATAAATTCATTGGTCCATAAAGGGAGAATTCATAAGGCAGTTGCAAACCAGCTTTTGGCAGAGGTATATTTAAGATTAAATAAACCCGATTTAGCCGAAGATCAATGCGATGCTATTATTAAAAGTGAAGATTTCAGACTTGTAACGAGTAGATTTGGAGTAAGAGCAAATAAGTCAGGAGACGCTTTTTCCGACATGTTTATACTGGGTAACCAGAGAAGAAGCCAAGGTAACAAAGAAGTTATTTGGGTTTTAGAACAAGAAAATCCGACTGACGTTCCAGGAGGGAGCACAGGAAACCCTCAACAACGTAGAGTTTGGGTAGGAGCATATTATGACCTCCCTGGCATGACAGTTGCTGATACAATAGGAGGAAGAGGAATTGGAAGAATTAGACTAAACAATTGGGTTCTTTATGATCTTTATAAAGGTAATGATATGCGTAATTCTAAATTTAATATTCACCGCAAACATTATTTTAATAACACTGATGCGAAATACAGCACTGTATATGGAAAACCCATTCCTTATGGACAGGATGCCACTTTTAAATTGGCGGATAACAGTCAATTAAAAATATTTGCTAGTGATACAATTTATAAATATGCTCCTTATACTTTAAAATGGGGACAATTAGATAGTAGAGATATTTTTGGATATGGTATGAGAAAAGATTTTATCATTATGCGATTGGGAGAAACATATCTACTAAGGGCTGAAGCAAGATTTAAACAAACGAATTTATTAGGTGCTGCTGCTGATATTAATGTATTACGTAATAGAGCAAATGCAACCAATGTAAGTTCTAGTGATATCACTTTAAATTTTATTTTAGATGAAAGAGCAAGAGAATTAATTGGAGAGGAAAACAGAAGAATGACACTAGTAAGAACAGGAACATTGGTTCAAAGAGCAACTAACTTAACAGGAACTGCTCCTCTTGCTGGAGGTGCTATTGAAACCACAAATGGTTTACAAAGTTTTCATACACTTTTACCAATTCCTCAAAGTGAAATAAATCTTAATAAGGATGCGGTTTTAGAGCAAAATCAAGGGTATAATAATTAAACACCCATAATGTTTAAATTATATTAAAAAAAAAATAAAGTTAAATTAACCCTGTGGAGTCTTTTCGCGGGGTTTTTATGTATGTCTCATCCTAAAAAAAAAAATAAAAACAGTTAAATCAGGTCTTTTAATCCATAGTCCTGTATATTTTTATATTTAATTTTATTTAAACCCAACTATTCTTAGTTTTTATTTAAATAAATTAAACACAAATTTCAAAATAAAATTACACTCCTCATAATTTACTTCCCTTTTTTTTATCAAGTTGATTTGTTTATATGTGTTTTTTAATTATATTTACAAATGTATATAATACACTTATAAACAAAAATTATACCTTTAATTAAATAACATTTTCAAAATAAAGTTAAATGATCCAATCCAAATTTAACAAAATTGCAATCTCAGTATTACTATTTTTGCTATCCGTTAACACTACAACTGCACAAACAAAAAAAGACTTTCATGATTGGGCCGCAACACCACCTATGGGTTGGAACAGTTGGGATTGTTATGGTCCAACTGTAACCGAAGCTGAAGTAAAATCCAATGCGGACTATATGTCGAAATATTTAAAACCTTATGGTTGGGATTATATTGTAGTGGATATCAGATGGTATGTTGGAAACGATAAAGCACATGGATATAATGAAGAAAATCCTGATTATGTATTGGATCAATACGGCAGGTTTATGCCCGCCATAAATCGTTTCCCTTCTGCAGAAGGTGGAAAAGGTTTTAAACCTTTAGCTGATTATATTCATAAAAAAGGATTGAAATTCGGGATTCACATCATGAGAGGAATTCCTGTAATCGCCGTAAAACAAAACTTGCCTATAAAAGGCACTAATCTAACGGCAAGAGATATTTATTCTGAAAAAGACCAATGTCTTTGGTTGCATGATATGTACACGGTAGTTCCAAGTAAGCCAGGAGCTCAGGAATATTATAATTCCCTTTTTGAATTGTATGCATCATGGGGACTTGATTTTGTAAAAATAGACGACCTTTCTTCACCAATTTATTTTGAAGAAGAAATCAATATGATTCGCAAAGCTATCGATCGTACCGGTCGTAAAATTGTATTGAGTACCTCTCCAGGAGAAACCCCTATTGCACATGCGGATCATGTTCAAAAAAGTGCCAATATGTGGCGTACTGTGGGAGATTTTTGGGATAGTTGGGGACAATTAAAAGAACATTTTGATGTGTTTGAACGTTGGAATAAATGGCGTGCCTATGGTGCTTATCCTGATGGGGATATGTTGCCAATGGGTCATATTGGTATACGTGCGGAAAGAGGAAACCCAAGAATGACTGCTTTTACCAAAGACGAACAATATACCTTAATGACCTTATGGACTATTTTTAAATCTCCATTAATGTTTGGTGGAAATCTTCCGGATAATGATCCTTTTACACTCTCTTTATTGACTAATAAAAATGTGCTAAAAGTGTTGAATGAAAGCACTAATAACAAACCCCTTTTTACTGATGCAGACAAAGCGGCTTGGATTGCAGATGAACCGGGAACTGGAGCTAAATACTTGGCAGTTTTCAATACTGCTGACCAAAAAATGATTAACGAAGATAAAGCAGCGTGGAATAGTGGGTTGATTACAAAAGCAACACCCAACCAAAGTACTGCAGTTGACCTTGATATTTCAGGTGCTAAAAAACTATATTTAGTGGTTAATGATGGTGGTGACAAAACCGACTGGGATCATGCGGACTGGATTGAGCCAACATTATACAATGGAAAAGAGTCTATGAAACTTACTAGTTTAAAATGGATAAAAGCAACCTCAGGATGGGAACATCCAAGAGTTAATCAAAGTATCTCAGGTAATGCACTTATTGTAAATAAAGTAAAGTATGAAGATGGTATTGGTACCCATTCTAATTCCATTATCGAATTTGATATTCCTGAGGGTTACACCCGATTTAAATCTCTTGTAGGGTTAGATAACGCTTGCGTTTCTCAAAATACGGGAGCTACCGTTAAATTTTCTGTATTTACAAAAAACCCTTCGGAAACACCTCCACCAGCAAGCATGAAAATTGCAATCAATTTGAAGGAAATGGGACTTAAAGGTAAATATTCAGTAACTGATTTATGGTCTGGTAAACTTGTTGGTACTTTTTCTGGCGAGTTTGCACCTGAAATTAACAAGCATGGTGCAGGCTTGTATAAAATCGTTAAAATTTCTAAATAAATAGTCGCTAAAGAAACATAAGTTATATTCCAAAATACCGATGATCAAAACAAACAATTATAAATGGCTGGGTTTATTCATGGCTCTAAATACGCTTAGTCCAATTTCGGCTCAACAGTTTCCAAAAAAGAAAGCGACTCCACCTGAAATCAAGGTTTCTAATAATAATACTAGTGCTTATTTGTTTACCTATTTTACAGGTAATAAAAAAGAAGAAGAACAAATTCGTTTTGCCATCAGTAATGACGGTTATAATTTTAGAGCATTGAATGACAATAACGCAGTCATCAGCTCCGAAAAAATAAGTGAAACAGGAGGGGTGAGAGATCCACATATCCTTCGTGGAGCAGATGGAAAAACTTTTTACATGGTGGTAACCGATATGGTTTCGGCCAAAGGTTGGGACTCTAATAGAGCGATGGTCTTATTAAAATCGAAAGACTTGGTTAATTGGACTTCGAGTATCGTTAACATTCAAAAAAAATTTCCTGGTAACGAAGATTTACTTCGCGTTTGGGCACCTCAAACGATCTATGATGCAAAAGCTAAAAAATACATGATTTATTGGTCCATGCAAAACGGAAAAAATCCAGATATTATTTATTATGCATACGCCAATGCAACTTTCACTGATTTAGAATCTGCACCAAAACAATTATTTTTCAGTCCTACTAACGGAGCTTGTATTGATGGGGATATCATTTTTAAAGACGGCGAATACCATTTGTTTTTTAAAACAGAAGGACAAGGAGCTGGAATCAAGATTGCCACTTCAGATAAACTTACGGAAGGCTATGTTTTGAGTGACACTTATGTGCAACAAACCAAAGAAGCTGTTGAAGGAGCAAGTGTTTTTAAACTCAACAACACTGATGAGTATATCCTAATGTATGATGTATATATGAAAGGGAAATATCAGTTTACCAAAACAAAAGATTTGGAACATTTCACGATAATTGACCAAGAAGTAACGATGAATTTTCATCCTAGACACGGAACTGTTTTGCCAATCACAGCTGAAGAAGCCGCTAGATTAGAAATCAAATGGGGTAATTCAGAAGATATAATTCGATCGGCCAATGCCAAAGAAATCAAAAAAATAAATACTAAAATTGACGTAGAAAATAAATCGGTCTATTTCTCGGTTAAGCCAAATACAAATCTAAAAGCTTTCAATCCATCGTTTATTACTTATCCAGGTATTCAGGTTCAACCCAATACTCCACAAAACTTTAGTTCAGGACCGGTACAATATACTATTTCAATCAAAGGCCAAACTTCACAAACTTGGACAGTTTATGCTGCCGAAAATCACAATGCTATTTTAGGGGGTCTATATGCAGATCCTGATATTATGTATTCAGAAAAAACGAAAAAATTCTACATCTATCCTACTAGTGACGGATTTGACGGTTGGTCTGGTACTTACTTCAAAGCATTTTCATCTTCAGATTTAGTATGCTGGAAGGATGAAGGTGTTATTTTAGACCTTAATAAAGATGTGAGTTGGGCCAATAGAAATGCTTGGGCACCTTGCATTACAGAAAAGAAAATAGGCAACAGCTATAAATATTACTACTATTTCTGTGCGGCACAGAAAATTGGTGTAGCTGTATCCGATAATCCAACAGGTCCTTTTGTGGATTCTGGAAAAGCATTAATCGATAAACGACCTGCCGGAGCCAAAGGAGGACAAGAAATCGACCCCGATGTCTTCACTGATCCTCAAACAGGAAAAAATTATTTGTATTGGGGGAATTCGTATTTGGCTTGTGCTGAACTCAATGATGATATGATTTCTATCAAAGAAGAAACTATCAAAATCATGACTCCAGATAAGTCATTCCGTGAAGGGGTTACTGTTTTTTATAGAAATGGAACCTACTATTTCTTATGGTCAGAAGACGATACAAGAAGTGAAAATTACAAAGTCCGTTATGGATTTTCTAATTCTCCTTTGGGACCTATAGAAATTCCAGAAAAGAATCTTGTAATTGCAAAAGATAAAGAGGCGGGAATACTAGGGACAGGACATAATTCGGTAATTCAAGTTCCCGGTAAGGACGAATGGTATATTGTGTACCACCGTTTTAATTATCCTAAAGGAAATACTATGGGAGAATCTGCAGGTTACAATAGAGAAGTATGTATCGATAAAATGGAATTTAATACGGATGGAAGTATCAAACCAACAATCCCAACCCATAAAGGAATTAAGCCAGTTAAATTATAAATAATGAGAGAAATATTCTTTTTTCAAAAACTAAAAAAACAACTCCTTCGCGTAATGCTTTGTGGTCTTTGCACAATAACCGCTTACGGGAATCACCCTGATTCCGCTTTTATTTTTTCATATACCTCAGGAAAAAGTTCTGATGGCCTTCATTTTGCGTGGAGTATCGATCAGACCAATTGGCATCCTATTGGGCCAGATTTCAGCTATATACAATCCGATTACGGAAGATGGGGTTCTGAAAAAAGAATGGTTACTCCTGTTTTATTTCCTGGTGCTGATGGTCAATGGCATTGCCTTTGGAGTCTAAATGAAACTGATGGAACTTTTGCTCACGCAGCTTCCAAAGACCTCATTTATTGGGGGCGCCAATCCTATCCTGTTGTAATGACAAATAAAAACTGTCTGTCTCCCAAAGTAGCATTCAATAAAGAAAAAAAAGAATACATTATATCATGGTTAAGCAAAAACTCAACTGAAACAATCGCTTGCTACACCACAACCAAAGATTTCAAAAGTTATTCGGAAACCAAAAATATTCCATTATCAGAATATAAAAACACGCGCAGTACCATTGTCATTAATGGAAAAACACAAATAGGTTCTATAAATAAAGTAGGCTGGAAAGTTATTGATGGTTTGATTAAAACACAACAATTAACCACCTACAAAAAACAATTATGGTCCGAAACTACTGAAACAGAAAAGGATCGTTTTGCCAACTTAAAACCAGTAAATGCAAAATTCAGTTTAGATGTGAGCAAAAGCAAAAAAATCAGCACTACTTTGGTTGGTATCTTTTTCGAAGATCTAAATTATGCTGCTGATGGTGGTTTGTATGCTGAACTCGTTCAAAACCGTGATTTCGAATATAAAATAAGTGATACCAAAGGTAGAGATGCTTCTTGGACAAGCACAAAAGCGTGGACTCTAAAGGGCGAAAATGCCACTTTAACCATTGATTCGATTGCTCCCATTCATCCAAACAATCCTCATTACGCAAAGCTTTCGATTGCCAAAGTTGGAGCAGCTTTAGTAAATGAAGGTTTTGATGGCATTGTAATGAAAGCTGGTGAAAAGTACGATTTTTCCCTATTTGCTAGAATTCCAGAAGGTAAAGCAGGCAAATTATTGGTTCGGCTAGTGGATAAGAATGGAACAATCTATGGGGAAACAACCACTCCAAACATGACTACCAATTGGAGAAATTACAAGTCGGTTATTACTGCCAAAAAGTCCGTTGTTGATGCTCATCTGGAAATTATCCCACAAACGACAGCAACAATTCATTTGGATTTGATTTCACTTTTTCCTCAAAAAACATTTAAAGAACATAAAAACGGATTGCGTGCTGATTTAGCCCAAACGCTTGCGGACCTGCAACCTAAATTCATGCGTTTTCCTGGTGGCTGTGTGGCTCACGGTGATGGTATTGCGAATATTTATAACTGGAAAAATACCATTGGACCACTAGAAGCACGTACTCCGATGCGCAATATTTGGGGCTATCATCAAACCGTTGGTTTAGGCTATTTTGAATATTTTCAATTTAGTGAGGATATGGGTGCTGAACCACTGCCCGTTATTGCAGCAGGAGTTCCTTGTCAGAATT
Source organism: Flavobacterium cellulosilyticum (assembly GCF_004349355.1). Lineage (GTDB taxonomy): Bacteria > Bacteroidota > Bacteroidia > Flavobacteriales > Flavobacteriaceae > Flavobacterium > Flavobacterium cellulosilyticum. The sequence goes on from NZ_SMFK01000014.1 coordinate 57,276, forward strand.
CTTCAGTAGGTGGTCCAGGACAACAAGGTGGAATTCCGATGTGTGATATGGATAACTATGTACAAGACATACTTGATTTGGTCGAATATGCGAATGGTGCTGTAACGACAAAATGGGGTAAAAAACGAGCAGAAGCTGGACATCCAAAACCATTTAACCTAAAATATGTAGGTATTGGAAACGAAGATTTGATAACCGATATTTTTGAAGAGCGTTTCACGATGATTTTCAAAGCGATGAAAGAAAAACATCCTGAAATAACAGTTATAGGAACTGTCGGTCCAAATTTCGAAGGAACTGATTACCAAGAAGGCTGGGATATCGCTTCAAAACTGGGTGTGCCCATGGTCGACGAACATTATTATCAATCACCAGCTTGGTTTATTTACAATCAAGAATATTACGATCAATATGATCGCTCAAAATCAAAAGTGTATCTTGGTGAATATGCTGCGCACCTGCCGGGCAGACCTAATAACATAGAAACAGCTTTGGCGGAAGCCTTATATTTAACTTCGGTTGAACGCAATGGAGATGTGGTAAGCATGGCTTCGTATGCGCCCTTACTGGCGAAAGACAAACATACACAATGGAATCCTGATCTTATTTATTTCAATAACACCGAAGTGAGGCCAACTGTTGGCTACGAAGTACAAAAGTTATATGGTGAAAATGCAGGGGACCAATATATTCCAACTGAAATCAGTCTTTCTAACAATCAGGAAAATGTAAAAAATCGTATTGCCATCTCTGTCGTTCGCGATACCAAAAGCAATGACCTCATTGTAAAAATGGTTAATATGTTGCCTGTAACTGTGAATGCATCGGTTGCATTGAAAGATGGAAATTTTGGAAATTCAGAAACCATAAAAACAGTATTAAAAGGAACGCCAAACGACAAAAATGCAAAACCGGTGGTTTCTAAAGGTATTGCAACGGAACTGAATTCGGTTTCATTGCCCGCTTATTCCTTCACCGTATATCGTATCAATCAATCAATAGATTAATTTCTCAGCTAAAACAAAATGACAAGCAATTGTATAACAAAAAAACTTTGGATTGGACTGCTATTCGTTTCAGTAGTGACTCTTTACGGGCAATCAGCTAAACTTCAAAGTTTCCCCTTATCATCAGTTCGTTTATTGGAAGGCCCATTTAAGGAGGCCCAACTTACGGACATGAAATATATTTTAGCACTTGATGCGGATCGTCTTTTGTTTCCTTATTTGAGAGAGGCAGGAATAGAAACGAAAGGGGAAAGTTACGGCAATTGGGAAAATACAGGTCTTGATGGTCATATTGGTGGACATTATATTTCGGCTTTATCTGAAATGTATGCCGCCACAGGCAATGAGCAAATAAAGGAAAGACTCGATTATATGCTCTATTGGTTCGAAAAATGCCAACAAAAAAACGGAAACGGATACATAGGTGGTGTTCCTGGTAGTAAAGCTTTATGGGAAGAAATTGAAAAAAGCAAAATTAATGCGGGTAGCTTTTCATTGAATGATAAATGGGTGCCTTGGTATAATATTCATAAAGTGTATGCTGGATTAGTAGATGCCTATACATTAACCGGAAATGAAAAAGCTAAAAAGATGCTGATTCAACTTTCGGACTGGTGTTTGAAACTTACCGCCAATTTATCCGACGAACAAATTCAAGACATGCTTCGCAGTGAGCATGGCGGAATGAATGAAGTTTTTGCTGATGTTGCGGCCATTACAGGAGATAAAAAATACTTGACATTAGCCGAAAAATTTTCTCATAAAACAATTTTAAATCCGCTATTAGAAAATAAAGATGCGTTAAATGGATTGCATGCCAATACACAAATCCCAAAAGTAATTGGTTTCATGCGGGTAGCTGAAGTATCGGGAGATAAAGAGTGGGCCAATGCCGCTAATTTTTTCTGGAATACAGTAGTGAACAATCGTACTATTTCTATTGGTGGAAACAGTGTAAGAGAACACTTTAACCCTGCTACTGATTTTTCTTCTATGTTGGAATCGAGAGAAGGTCCAGAAACCTGCAATAGTTACAATATGTTGAAATTAAGTAAACATTTGTTTCTTGCTAACCCTTCTTCTAAATATATGGATTATTATGAGCGTACAACATATAATCACATCTTGTCATCTCAACATCCAGATGGTGGTTTTGTCTATTTCACTCCAATCCGCCCTCGTCATTATAGGGTCTATTCAACACCACAAGAGTCCTTTTGGTGCTGCGTAGGTTCAGGACTAGAAAATCACGGAAAATATGGTGAACTAATTTACGCACACGACAACCAAAATCTGTATGTGAACCTATTTATTCCCTCAACTTTAAAATGGGAAGAAAAAGGAATCAGCTTAACGCAAACTACTAAATTCCCATTTGAAGAAAAAACTTCAATCGAATTGAAACTAAAAAAAGCACAAAAATTTGCCATAAAGTTCCGTTATCCATCATGGATAGCAGACGGTAAAATGAAAATAAGTGTCAACAATAAAGAAATGAAGATTGAAAAAGATGCGAATTCCTATGTTTCTGTAAAACGCAAATGGAAGACGGGAGATGTCATTTCGATTGTGTTGCCAATGCAAAACAAAACCGAACAACTTCCTGACCATTCCAACTGGGTTTCCTTTGTTCGTGGACCAATCGTACTTGCCGCTGTTACAGATACGACTGATTTAGTTGGTCTTCATGGCGATGGTAGTAGAATGGGGCATATTGCTAATGGACCTATTTACCCTATTGAAGAAGCACCATTGCTTATTTCAAACAATGCTGATTTAGCGAATTCCTTAATCGCAGAAAAAGGTAAATCCTTTGTTTTTACCGCTTCGGACATTATTTTTCAGGAGAAATATAAAGATTTAGAATTGGTTCCTTTTTTCCAAATTCACGATGAGCGTTACATGATTTATTGGCCCTTTACGACCAAAGAAAAATTGCCGGAAATACAAAAAGCAATGAAGAGTAGAGAAGAGGCTCAAATGAAATTAGAAGCAGCAACGGTTGATGTTGTTACATCCGGAGAACAGCAACCAGAATCAGATCATAATTTCAAAGGAGAGCAAACGGATACAGGATTTTATAAAGAACGTCATTATCGTTATGGAAAAGGTTTCTTTAGTTATGACATGAAAAACACTCTTTTAGAAGCCCAAAAATTACAATTCACTTATTTTGGCACCGACACAAACAAGAGTTTCGATGTTTATGTTAATGATGTTTTGGTAGCTTCGATTATCCTAAACGGTACTGAAGGAAAGCAATTTGTTGATAGAATGATAGCACTTCCAGCCGCGATTATAAATAGTAAAAACAAAATTTTGCAAGTAAAATTTAAGGCGAAACCAAGTTCTGAAATTACTGCCATTTATGAAGTACGATTAATGAAATAAGACGATATTCTAACGGTTTTGAGGAAGCATTTATTTTAAAAATAATATTAAATATTTAAATTATGATTAAACAATTTTTGTTTTGGTGTCTATGCACCAATTTTTTAATACTGTCAGTTAAAGCACAGGATACTTTAGTATCAAAAAAGTACGTCGATGTAAAAATAATGCTAGACAAACCAGTTGGTGAAATGTATCCAATGTGGGCATGGTTTGGTTATGATGAGCCAAATTATACCTATATGAAAGATGGTAAAAAGCTACTTTCAGAACTGGCAAATCTTTCACCTACTCCAGTATATGTTCGGACACACAGTTTATTGGTAAGTGGAGATGGAGTTGCCGCATTAAAATGGGGTAGCACAAATGCATATACCGAAGATGAAAAAGGCAATGCTATATATAATTGGAGCATTATAGACAGTATTTTTGATACCTATATCAAACGCGGTATAAAACCATTAGCTCAAATTGGATTTATGCCAAAGGCAATGAGTACAAAACCAGAACCTTATAGACATTCTTGGAAACCGAGTGACCCCTATAGCGAAATTTTCACAGGTTGGGCCTATCCTCCAAAAGATTATAATAAATGGGCTGAATTAGTATATCAATGGGTAAAGCATAGTGTGGAAAGGTATGGAAAAAAAGAAGTGGAAAGTTGGTATTGGGAAGTATGGAACGAACCAAACTATTACTGGAAAGGCACTATGGATGAATTCTTCAAACTATATGATTATTCAGCCGATGCTGTTAAACGAGCGCTTCCAACGGCTAAAATAGGAGGTCTCAATATTGCTGGTACAAGGAGTGAAAATTCTCAAAAATGGACGAATGCTTTTATACAACATTGCATCAGTGGTACTAATTATGCAACAGGCAAAAAAGGTGCGCCACTGGATGCTTTTCTTTTTCATGCTAAAGGAAACCCAACCTTAGTAGATGGTGTGGTTCGCATGGATATGTCACCTCAATTAAAGGATATTTCTACAGGTTTCAAAATTGCTTTATCTTATCCAGAAACAAAGAATTTACCCATTATCATTGGTGAAAGTGATCCTGAAGGATGTGCCGCTTGCGGAATGGCGACTAACCCACAAAATGCCTACAGAAACGGAACCATGTATAGTAGTTATACCGCTGCATCGTTTGCCAGAAAATACCTTTTGGCCGATAAATATGGGATCAATTTTCTAGGGGCTGTTTCGTGGTCCTTTGAATTCGAAAACCAACCTTGGTTTTATGGATTTCGAGATTTAGCTACTAACGGTGTAGACAAACCGATACTCAATGTATTTCGTATGTTTGGCAAAATGAGTGGTAAACGTGTAACTGTCCAAAGCGATCGCATGACGCCATTACAATCTATTGTAGAAAATAGTGTCCGTGGTGAGCAATCAGAAATAGGTGCACTTGCTAGTGTTGATAAAAAAACTGCTGGTATCATGTTATGGAACTACCATGACCTAGACCAATTGGGCATCGCAGAACCTGTTCGTGTTAGCATTAGTGGAATAAAAACCAAGAAAGTAACGCTAACTCATTACACAATAGATAGCCAACATAGTAATTCATATGAAGTTTGGAAAAAAATGGGCTCACCACAAAATCCAACTTCTGAACAAATTTCAATACTAGAAAAAGCGGGTCAATTGGAAACCGTTGGAAATCCTCAAAAACTAGACGTTACATTGGGTAATTTAGTAGTTGATATTGTGTTGCCAAGACAAGCAGTATCCTTGTTGAAACTAGACTGGTAAATTATTAAAATTGAAATAGTTTAGTAAATTGTTTGAACTTCCAGCTGCTATTATCACAAGTAAAATATTAAGCAAAACCAAATTCAGAAATCAAAGCCAATTTTTAAATACGTATAATGAAATAGGATCATTACGTCAATTCAGACGAAAAGAATTAGGGTACAGATTTTTAACATGAATAATTAAAAGTAATATAATTATAAAAATAATGGATAGATTTAATGTCTGACCAACTTAATAAAATCAATAATAAACCCTTTAGAATATATAAAATAATGAAAACTAAATTATTATATACCGTAACACTGTTGTTGCTTTTAAGTTTTAAATTGGAGGCACAACCCCGTTTTGGGGATGCTGTTTTGTTTAACAATGATTGGAAATTTATTCTTTCGGATGTAAAAGAAGGAGCAAGTTTAGAACCAATAGACACTAAATGGAGAGCTTTGAATTTGCCACACGACTGGAGTGTGGAAGGAACCTATAGCCCAGACAAAGCGAGTTGTCAGGGATATTTGCCCGGTGGAATAGGTTGGTATCGTAAAACTTTTGAGGTATCAAAAAACCAAAAAGATAAAAAAGTGTACATCTATTTTGAAGGGGTTTATAATCATAGTGAAGTGTTTATAAATGGAAAATCGGTGGGAAAACGTCCTAATGGTTATGTTTCGTTTAAGTATGATCTAACACCGTATATAAAGTTTGGCGAAAAAAATATTCTTTCAGTTAGAGTAGATCATTCCGAGGATCATGATTCGCGTTGGTATTCTGGTTCCGGAATTTACCGAGACACCTATTTAGTGTATGCTTCGCCAGTTCACATTAATTTATGGGGAGTCTATTCTAAGGCGATTGATATATCTGAAAACAAGGCCAATATTGCTGTAGAAACAACTATTAAAAACACCTCTGAAAAAGCATCCAATATTGAAGTTTCCCAAGAAATTGTAGATCCAGCAACTGGAAAAGTGATTGCTTCTCAAAAAGTAAAAAATAAAGTTAAGGCGAATGCCAATTCCGTTTTTGATCAAACATTGACTTTGAACAAACCAAAAAGATGGTCGTTCGAAACGCCATTTTTATATCAATTGAGAACGGTTATTAAAAGTGACGGAAAAATCATTGACAAAAGTGAGCAAATGATTGGTATCAGGGAATTAAAGTTTGATGCCAATAAAGGCTTTGCTATAAACGGAAAAGGAACGAAAATAAAAGGAGTTTGTATTCATCATGATGCAGGGACACTTGGTGCTGCAGTGCCAAAGGAAGTTTGGAAAAGACGTTTGGAAACGCTGAAAAGCATTGGTTGTAACGCCATTCGGTTAAGTCATAATCCACATGCCTCCGATATTTATGATTTATGTGATGAATTAGGGATGTTGGTTATGAATGAAGCTTTTGATGAATGGGAATTTCCAAAAAGAAAATGGATAACCGGCTGGAATGTAGGTGTTCCTGAATATCAAGGAGCAGCCTCTTACTTTAAAGAATGGGGAGACCGTGATTTAGAAGCCATGATGCTACGAGACAGAAGTCATCCTTCAATTTTTATGTGGAGTATAGGAAACGAAGTAGATTATCCAAACGATCCGTATTCTCATCCCGTTTTGAATGGTGCAACTCTTGACCAACCGGTTTATGGAGGTTATAAGCCTGATAGCCCTAATGCTGAACGATTGGGTGATATTGCAAAAAGATTTTCGGCCATAGTTCGAAAATTCGATACTTCAAGACCAGTTACTGCAGCATTGGCAGGGGTAATAATGTCAAATGAAACAACTTATCCATTTGCTTTAGATGTTACGGGTTACAATTACACAGAGAGTCGATATGACGTAGATCATAAAAAATATCCTGAGCGAGTTATTTACGGAAGTGAAACAGGGCATAGTATGAGGTCTTGGAAAGCGACAAGAGACAAAGACTATGTTTTTGGTCAGTTTTTATGGACGGGTATTGATTATTTAGGAGAGTCAAATGCTTGGCCTTCACGTGGGTTCAATTCGGGGCTTTTGGATTTTGGTGGATTTTTAAAACCGCGTGGTTATTTCCGTAAAGCATTATGGAGTACAGCACCTAGTATTTATATCGGAACCTATCCTTTGCCAGCGAAAAAAGATAATTTATCTATGGATGCCAATGCTATTTGGAATTACAAACAAGACGAAATGGTACGAGTCGTTTGCTATTCGAATGCACCAAATAACAAATTGTTACTGAATGGCAAGCAAATAGGCGAAATAAAAGGCTTAGATGACAGCACGGGAATTATTTATTGGGATCTTCCGTATCAAGCAGGAAAACTTGAAGTCGTAGGGCTTGATAAGGATAATAAAACGATTTGTACGTATGCGATCCAATCATCAGAACGTCCAAGTAAAATGAATGTGACAGTTGATGAAAACACCATAAAAAGTGATTCAGGGATTGCTCATATAACGGTTCAAGTTGTTGATAAAAATGGTGTTCCAGTGATGATGTCTGACAATGAAATAACCTGTACAGTTGATGGTCCTGGGAAATTATTAGGTTTAGAAAGTAGTAATAATACTGATATGACCAGTTATTCTGATAATGTGCAACGTGTTTATCATGGCAGAACGTTGGCCTATATTCAATCTTCGGGTGAAGTGGGGGATATAAAAGTTACTTTTTCTTCTCCTTGGTTGCCAGATGCTGTAGTTACGATTCAATCGGTTAAGAATTAAAATAATGATTAACTTGCTTACTGATTTCTTCAATGGAGTTAGGCATCCAGTTAATTGAATAAAAATAAACTGAAAAACAACCCTACTTACTACTTGGGATTAAGAGTTAAACGATAAAAAAATGAAACAAAACACCAACCTATTTTTGACTTTAGTGCTGCTAGTAAGTACGCTTCAATTTTCATTTGCGCAAAATGATCTCATCACCAATATTCAAGGACGCAAAACGATCTCGCTTAATGGTACTTGGCATTATATTATAGATCCCTACGAAACGGGATTCTACAATTATAGATATAAAGAAAGGAATGAGGACGACAAGGAAGCCTATTGGAATAAACCAAACGAAGAAAATAAAATAGACCGAGTGGAACATGGGTATGAAGCACCTTATGAAATAAAAGTTCCCGGAGATTGGAATTCACAAAAAGAAGTATTTAAATATTATGAAGGCACAGTTTGGTATCAAAGAGAATTTGATGTGCCACAAATGGATGCAACCGAACGTGTATTTCTTCACTTTGGAGCTGTAAATTATGAGGCTCATGTGTATTTGAACGGAAAAAAATTAGGCATGCACAAAGGTGGATTTACCGCTTTTAATTTTGAAATCCCTAAAGCGCTATTACAAAAAGAAGGCAATTTCTTAGTCGTTAAAGTCGATAATAAAAGGTATAAAGATGAAATTCCAACCTTAAATACCGATTGGTGGAATTATGGTGGAATTACCAGAGATGTTAATTTAGTGATTACAAAAGACAACTTTATAACTAATTATGGACTTACGCTGAATCAGGATCAAGATATAAAGACAGCATTAAAGAATAATAAATTTCAAATTGACGGAAGTATCAAGCTAAATGCAGTAGCCACTAATACTACCGTTACAGTTGAAATTCCAGAGTTAAAAATCAAAAAGAACTTTACTATAAATGGTGATGAGGTTCGTTTTTCTATATTGGCAAAAAACATCCATTTATGGTCTCCTGACAATCCAAAATTGTATGAAGTAAGCTTTAACTTTAATGGCGAAAAAATTAAAGAAAAAATTGGCTTCAGAAAAATCGAGACTTCAGGAAATAAAATACTGCTTAATGGAACTAAAATTTTCTTAAGAGGAATCTGTATTCATGAGGAAGTACCTCAAGAACAACGAAGAGCTTATAGCAAAGAGGATGCTGATAAAATGTTTAAAGAGGTAAAGGAACTTAATGCAAATATGGTGCGTTTAGCTCATTATCCACATAATGAATACATGCTTAAAGCGGCCGATTCTCTTGGAATAATGGTGTGGTCAGAAATCCCTGTTTACTGGGCAATCGATTTTGGTAATGAAGCCGTACTTCAAAAAGCGAAGGTACAATTAGAAGAAATGATTACAAGAGATCGGAATAAGGCATCACTTATTATCTGGTCTGTGGGTAATGAAACTCCCGTAAGTCCAACTCGAACTAATTTTATGAAATCGCTTATAACCAGAGCTAAGGAATTAGACAAAACAAGATTAGTTTCGGCAGCCTTAGAAGTAGCTTATAACAAAGAAGTAAATACTATCGACGATCCGTTAGGTCAATATACCGATATTGTTTCAGTTAACGAATATTTAGGCTGGTATGGCGGACATCCTAATGACACCCAAACCGCACATTGGAAAGTAGTGTATGACAAACCACTTTTCTTTAGCGAAACAGGAGCAGGTGCAAAAGGAGGCTATCATGCCGACAAAGAAACCAGATGGAGCGAAGAATATCAAGAATGGTTTTATGAAGAACAAATCAAAATGATGAAAAAAATGCCCGAAAACTATTGTGGGCTTTCCCCATGGATACTTAGGGATTTTAGATCTCCTAAACGAAACCACCCAAAATACCAAGAAGGATGGAATAGAAAAGGCTTAATCGATGATAAAGGAAATAAAAAGAAAGCCTTTTTTGTTTTGCAAAAGTATTATAAGGAAATGGCGGAAAATAAGAAATAAAAGTTTTTTTAGTGTGCTTGGATAGTTTGTCCCAATAATTTTCGGGACTTGGGTCGGAATTTTCGGTCCTGCGTTTTTACAAATAGCTATTCGTCTCGCTAATGGCAAAACGCTTATCAATAACTGGTTTAATACATGAAGCGATACGATAGATACTAGTAACCAACCGCTTCAGGCCATAGAAATCACTGCCGATAAAAAAAATGTATGGACTTTACGGTCGTGGAATGAACCAGCGAACCTCGATCCTTCAACTATTATTATTATTATTATTCCTTTAAACGAACCGCATACTACTGAAAAAGTCTTTTTTGGAGCTATTCATTAAATTTCAAAAAAGAGGGACTAAAAAGAATTACTTAAATATCCCTCTGATTCAAAAAAGTTGACTTTCTGAATTAGAAAACGATACAGAAGAATATCTAAATACCAATAAATTAGTTTATTAAGCGCAATTCAAGGTAAAAGACGAAAACACAGCAAAATGAAAATAAAATAGGATATTCAATTTGATATGGAAAACGAAAATAACTGATAACCAGATATTCGAATCTGTAAAAAAATGCGCATTTAAAATTATGAATATTATTTCCATAACTAAAAACTCAAAAACTTAAATAAATGATTAAACTAAAAATTATTCTATCATTGGTTATCGTTATGGCTATAGTTTCATGCACCTCTTATTTTTCGAAAATAAACGGAAGTAGTGATAGCGATTGGCAAACCCTTTTTAATGGCAAAAATCTGGATGGGTGGATTGTTAAAATCAACCACCATGAAGTTGGTGATAATTATGCCAATACCTTTAGGGTAAAGGACGGAAAAATTCAAGTGAATTATGATGATTATGGTAAATTCAATGAGAGCTATGGACATTTATACTTTCACGAACCATTTTCTTCTTATCACCTAAAATTCGAATACCGTTTTACTGATCAATGGCTCAAAGATGCTCCTTGGTATACCTATAGGAACAGTGGTGTAATGTTTCATTCCCAAGATCCAAAGACCATTTTGAAGGATCAGGATTGGCCAATTTCTGTTGAATACCAAATACTCGCTGAGGAAAAAGCCGGAACTCCCCGACCAACAGCTAATGTTTGTTCTCCAGGAACGGAAATATTTTATAATAATGTAATGGAACCCCAACATTGTGTAAATTCTTCTTCTAAAACTTATAAATGGGACAAATGGGTAAGCGGAGAATTAATTGTTTACAAGGATTCGCTAGTCATTCATGTGGTAGAAGGTGATACTGTATTGCAATATACCAAACCACAAATTGGGGGCGAAGTAGTTACTGGTTTCGATCCTGCCATTAAAATTGATAGAAAGCCGCTTACACTTGGTTATATTGCGCTGCAGGCAGAAGGCCAGGGGATCGAATTTAAGAACATAAAAATTAAAAAGTTAAAGTAATCATCTAGATTGCATCATCCACCTATATTTTAAAAACAATAAAATAAGTTCCCATTCATGCCCTAAATAATTAATTTCAGTCAATTATATCTATTTTTAAATTTTGGTTATCTATGTTTAGAATAATTTATTAAAAAAAGTGTTTTTTTGAAGCATAAAATAGTAAAGAGACGACTAAATCAATGTTTGGATAAATTTGGCCAAAGAAAATCGTGATACCATGGATTTGCATCAATTAAAAAATAATTATCAATTACTTAAATATAAATAATATGCGATACTCACTATTTCTTTTTTTCTTAGTAATGACGAATTTTACCATCCAAGCGCAAGATAAGTGGACAAAGTTGTTAGACAAAGACCTATCTTATTGGGATTCATATCTGAGTTTTAAACATCAACCCGGATACGATGGTAAAGCGCCTACAGACAAGGACGGAAACCTGATTGCTCCAATTGGTTTCAATCATGATGAATACAAAGTTTTCACAGTAATAAAAGAAAATAACGAGCTCGTTTTAAAAATTAGTGGCGAAATCTACGGATGTATTTTTACCAAAGAAGAATATGCTAATTATCACCTCAAATTAAAGGTTAAATGGGGTGATAAGAAATGGACTCCCAGAACGAATTTGTTGAAAGATACAGGTATATTATATCATTCTATAGAGCCTTTAGGTGCTGAATATTGGAGAACATGGATGCTTTCACAAGAATTTCAGATTATGCAAGGTCATATGGGTGATTATTGGAATCAGGCTACTTCTGCCATTGACATAAAAGCATTTATTCCCGAATCAATGATGAATCCTGTGGCGGATAAAGGACAAGCTTTTATTTCTCTGGGTCAGGGTGAAAAAATACCCGGTTATTGCATGCGAAGCGCAAATTATGAGAATAAAGAAGGAGAATGGAACACACTGGAATTGATTTGTTTTGATAATAAAAGTTTACACATTGTAAATGGTCATGTGGTAATGATTTTGGAAAATTCAAGGTACGAACAGAATGGGAAAAAAACTCCGCTTATAAAAGGAAAAATTCAGCTACAAAGTGAAGCTGCCGAGGTGTTTTTTAAAGATATTGAAATAAAGCATTTGGAATCACTTCCAGCAAAATATTTTCAATACTATGCTCAAACTGAGAGCAAAAAACAACAATAATAGCGAACTATACTATTTTATACTATTAATGAAAACACATATGAACAGATCGGTTACCCTTTTTACAGGTCAATGGGCGGATATACCTTTTGAAACTGTATGTCAGAAAGCCAAATCTTTTGGTTATGACGGCTTGGAACTCGCTTGTTGGGGAGATCATTTCGAAGTCGACAAAGCGGACGACGCTTATTGTGAGAATAAAAGAAAAATTCTTGATCTTTACGGTCTTACCGTGCATGCTATTTCTAATCATTTGGTAGGACAAGCTGTTACTGATCGGATTGATCAACGTCATAAAAGTATTTTACCTGCTTATGTTTGGGGCGATGGCGAACCGGAAGGTGTACGTCAACGGGCTGCACAGGAAATGATCCGTACAGCAGAAGCAGCTAAACGACTTGGAGTGAATATCGTAAACGGTTTTACCGGAAGTCCTATTTGGCATTTGATTTATTCTTTTCCACCTGTTACTCAGGCCATGGTTGACGAAGGTTATTCTGATTTTGCAACCCGTTGGATTCCGATTCTTGATCATTATCAGAAACTGGGAATACGTTTTGCTCTCGAGGTTCATCCGACAGAAATTGCTTTTGATATCGCTTCCACTCGCAGAACGCTTGAAGCTATTGATCATCATTCTGCATTCGGGTTCAACTTTGATCCTTCCCATTTAGGTTATCAGGGAGTAGATTATATTGGATTTCTCTATGCTTTTGCCAAAAAGATTTTCCATGTACACATGAAAGATGTAGCTTGGTCGAAAGTACCCACAGAGGCTGGAGTATTTGGCGGACATACCGAATTCGGAACCCTTGGACGTAACTGGGATTTCAGAAGTCTGGGACATGGTGATATAAATTTTGAAGAAATTATCAGGGCATTAAACAGAATTGGTTACAAAGGACCTTTATCGGTGGAATGGGAAGACGGCGGCATGGATCGTGAACATGGAGCAAAAGAGGCTTGTGAGTTTGTGCGCCGGATTGATTTTCCATCTTCCAATATCGCCTTTGATGCCGCTTTTGAAAAATAATTTCAAAAAGTATTCAAACAGTAACGTTAAGTAATAAAATTCACACGTATGAAATCGCCATGATTCCAAATTACAAACAGAAAGGAAGAATGGAGATACCATATTCCTATAAAAAATAAATATTATATAATGATGAAAAAAATGACGGCAATTGTTGCACTTATGGCGGTTTTTACCTTGGCTATTTGTTTTATAATTTTGGGTTCTGTATCGGTCGAATTAATGGCAGCATTGAAAATTGATGCTGGACAATTCGGTTCACTGGTCATGGGTTTATTTTTGACGAGTTGTATTGTTCAGTTTCTTATTGGTCCGTTGGTAGATAAATACGGTTATAAATCGTTGGCGGTTTTTGGATTTAGTGTAACAGCTTTGAGCATGTTTCTATTGGCTTTTGCTACCACATTTTCGGTAGCTTTTATGGCGTGTATCCTTTTAGGATTTGGTGGTATGTCGTTAAATACGGTAGGAAATACGCTTATCCCGGTAGTCCTTTTCGATGGAAAAGATCCTGCCCGTGCCAGTAACTTTGGTAATGGCTTCTTCGGTTTAGGGTATGTTCTTACGCCTCTTCTCATAGTTTTTATACTTCAAACAGAGGGGTTAAACTATACCACGGCTTTAATCATTATTGGCGTTTTATCACTTGTCTTTTTGGTATTTGCACTCTCGACGAGCTTTCCACAAGTTCCGAGCGGTTTTACATACTCAAAAGCATTCAAGGTACTTTTTAAACCGGCAGTTTTGTTAGCAGCCTTTGCCTTATTCTGTTATATGTCGTTGGAAATATCTATGGGTACCTGGATTAAAAAGTTGATGGAAGAACTTTTCGGAGGTAGTGAGAATATAAACGCTACCATCCAGGCAGGATTAGTTTTGAGTTTATTTGGAGGATCAATGATGATAGGTCGCTTTCTGACTTCGACCATCAAAAACCTTACAGCCATAGGATCGAGAGTGATCATTTTTTCTTCAGTATTGGCTTTAGTTTCAATATTTTTAATGATTGTAGCTAAAGGCCCCGTACTTGGAATCATTGCTGTTTTGCTTGCAGGAATAGCATTTGCTCCTATTTTTCCTACTATCGTGGGGGTCACTTTTTCCAAGTTTGATCCAAGTTTGTATGGCAGTATTTTCGGTATTATTTTCTCGGCCGGATTATTGGGAGGAACATTGATACCAAAGTTTATAGGTGATTTAAGTGTAGGATCAACTGTCCAACAAAGTTTACCGATAGCTGGAATTATGGCAGGCATGCTATTGGTTATTTCGTTATTTATCGGTCGTGTAGGCAAACTGAAAGTTAAATAGAATCAGAGGTTCATTAATGTAAAATCATTAAAAACTAAAATTTAGATGAGAAAATTAAAACTCGGAATGATAGGTGGTGGCACTGGTGCTTTCATAGGTGATGCCCATCGACGTGCTTCCCGTATTTGTAATGATTTTGAATTAGTGGGCGGGGTTTTTGCTGTTGATTATGAAAAAAGCAAACAATTTGCATTGAACGAAGGACTGAGTCTTAGTCGTTGCTACGAAAGTATTGATGCATTAATTACAGGTGAATTAGTATTGCCTGTTGAAAACCGAATCGAGATAGTGTCAATAGTTACTCCGAATGCTTTTCATTATCCTTTTGCAAAAAGTCTTTTGAGTGCGGGTTTTCATGTAGTATGTGAAAAGCCTATGACAATTACTGTTGAGCAAGCAGAAGAACTTGAGGAGTTGGTGGCATCAAACAAGTTGACATTTGCACTCACACATACTTATACTGGTTATCCAATGATCCGCCAGATGAAAGGTTTGATTGAACAAGGTGCTCTTGGCACTATTCAGCGGGTCGATGCAAAATACTATCAAGGCTGGATTAACTCCATCATTCATGAAACTGAAAGCCAGATAACGGGAGTGTGGAGACTTGATCCCAAATATACTGGAGTGAGCAGTTGTATGGCAGATATCGGAGTACATGCTTTTAATTTGATTGAATATACTACAGGATTGAAGGTGAAAGAAGTGCTTTCAGATTTGAGTCCCGTAAAGGAAGGTATTCGATTGGATTTGGATGGAACGGTATTAATTCGTTTAGGCGAAAATCTAAAAGGGGTTATTCGAGCTAGTCAAGTGTGTGCTGGTGAAGAAAATAACCTTACAATAGCCGTTTATGGTTCAAAGGCGAGCCTTAAATGGTCGCAGGAAAATCCGAATTACCTTTATTTATTGAGCGATACCGAACCTACAAAGATTTATAAGCCTGCGCACAGTTATAACAATCCATCTGCCGAAGACAGTCACAGCTTACCAGCGGGTCATCCCGAAGGCTTGTATGAAGCTTTAGCAAATATTTACAAGGGTGTAGCCAAATCAGTACGGGGTGAAACATTCAGATACGGAGAATTTCCGACCGTTCATGACGGTGTCAGAGGAATGAGGTTTATTTATGCCGTTGTGGAGTCTAATGAAAAAGGAAATAGTTGGGTTCAGATTTAGACGTTCCATTTTTTTTTAATACATAGGAGGGTTTAAGATTTGAAAAGAAATAAAAATTATAACTCTCAAAAAATAATCGTTAAGCACTGCCTGATAAACCATTGTTTTTAAACCAATTTTTGAAATTTTAAAGACTAAATAAAAGTAATTTACTAGTAACCATCATTAAGTTAATATGCGAGCTTGATTTAAAAAAAAATCAAAATTGAACTTATCTTATTATTTTAAACAACAAATATTTTATGAAAAAGATTTTATTGATTTTATGTTCTGTTTTCTTGAGTTTCGGTACGCTAAGTGCACAAAAACCTGAAATGAATGTATTGGTATTTACCAAAACGGTTGGCTTTTATCATGCTTCCAAACCGAATGCTATAAAGGCATTATATGAAATTGGTCATGATCATAAATGGCAAATTACCTTTACTGAAGATTCTACGTTGTTCTCGGATAAGGAATTGAGTAAATACAATGTGGTTGTATTTTTGTTAACTACAGGAAATAATTTGCTGAGTGATACAGAAAAACTTGCATTACAAAAGTATGTTGAAGGCGGAGGCGGTTTTGTCGGTGCTCATGCGGCGACCGATACAGAATACAAATGGCCTTGGTACGAAAAATTGGTAGGAGCTCATTTTCTTGGACATCCGCCTGTACACGAAGGAACGTTAATTATAGAAGACAGAAATCATCCGGCAACAGAGTGTTTTGGTGCCGACACTATAAAATGGACTGACGAATTTTATAGTTTTGACAGAAATCCTAGAAAAAATAGTAATATGAAAGTGTTGGTTTCTATCGATGAAAAATCGTATAATATAGACGAAAACCTCTGGTTCAAAGCCGTGAATATAGTGATGGGAGACCATCCGTTGGTTTGGTGTCAAAATATTGGTTGCGGACGAAGTTTTCTTACAGCTCTTGGTCATACAGCTGAGTTGTACGATAATGAAAAGTTCCGGAAACATTTAACTGGTGCTTTACTTTGGGCTGCTGGAAAAGAAAAATAGGTTGATTTGGCAAATGAAAAGCTAAATTTACAGCATACATGTATAACTTAAATCTAAGAACCATTTCATGAAATCTAAATCTATTTGCATCCTTTTGCTTTTTATTTGTATCATTCCTGTTTTTGGGCAAGTACAAAAAGACACTACCGCTCTTTCTACGATTATTCTTCAAGGTTCACCCATTAAAGTATCTATTCAAAACACTAGCGCTTCCGTTTCGGTTATTGGAATCAAGGATTTGGAGAAAACAGATGGCGTGATACTCACTTCTGTTTTAAATAAAATACCGGGTCTTTATATGCAGCAAGGAGCACTAAACACCAATCGAATTACCATTCGGGGAATTGGCGCAAGAACACAGTATGGAACCAGTAAAATAAAGGCTTATTTTGAAAATATTCCATTAACCAGTGGAGAAGGCGAAACGGTTATTGAAGATATAGATATTGCAACCATTGGAAGGATAGAAATTATTAAGGGGCCAAATTCTACCAGCTTCGGATCGGGTTTGGGAGGTGTAATTCATCTCACGGCAAGAACAACTCCTTTTGATGATTCGTTTGGAAAAACAACTACTACTTACGGAAGTTTTGGTTTGTTAAAACAAAGTATTGCTGCAGGATTAAGCAATTCAAAATCAAATTTATTTACCAACTACACCAACCTACAAACAGATGGTTTTAGATCGAATAGTGGGTATGACAGAAAATCATTTAACTTAAATGGAAAGCAAGAAATAAGTTCAAACGGGAGCTTGTCTTTTTTAGGAGTTTTTACTCGTCTAAAGGCCTTTATTCCAAGTTCGATAAGTGAAAAAAATTTTATAAACAATCCCGAAAAAGCGGCTCCCACCTGGGAAGCGGCAAAAGGATATGAATCTTATGATAAATTGATTTTAGGAATTGGTTACAATCACAAATTATCTAAAAAATGGACGTTTGATGCAAGTGCTTTTTCGAATTTTAAAAAAGGAAATGAAGCAAGGCCTTTTAATATTTTAAATGACAAAACCTCTTCTTTTGGGTTTCGAACTTCTCTAAATTATAAAGATCTTTTATTTTTACAACCATTTGAGATAAGTCTTGGGTCAGAGCATATGTTTGATAAATATTCGTATTCCCTTTTCGGAAATTTATATCTTTCACATCCAGGACAAGGCAGCATTACTGGCGCTGAATTCAGTAGCATTGGTGAAAACAGGAATTATTCTAATTATTATTTACAAGCAGAATTGCAACTAATAACCAACCTTTATCTAGAAACTGGGATTGCAATAAATACCACCAAATATTCATTAGAAGACCTTTTTCAACAGAGCAATTCAAGCCAAAGATCACACTATACTTTTGGAAAAATTTTATCACCTCGATTGGGTTTATCTTATAAATTATCACAAGGAAAAAATATATATGCATCTGTAAGTAAAGGTTTCGCCATACCTACAATCGCAGAATCTCTAAATCCAGATGGAACTATCAATACCAGTCTAAAACCAGAAATGGGCTGGAATTACGAATTGGGTTTCAAAGGAAATTGGCTAGACACCAAATTACGTACTGAACTTACCTTTTTTAGCACCCAAATTACAAACCAATTAGTTGCCAGACGTACCGCAGATGATCAGTATGTAGGAATTAATGCAGGAGAAAGTTCCCATAAAGGTGTGGAGATAATGATAAATTATACTCTTATTGAAAAATCAAATTGGCAAATAGACTCTTATTTTTCAGGAGCATTTAATAATTTTAAGTTTATTAATTTTATAGATTCAGGTTCTGATTATTCTGGTAATTCAATTACGGGAGTTCCTAATTCTCAATGGAATTTAGGGATTGATTTGAATACAAAAATGGGGTTTCGCCTCAATACCTCTTATAGAAACTGGAGTAGAATTCCAATGAATGATCAAAACACAAAATACAGTGATGCGTATCGCTTACTGGATTTTAAAATTGCATACGCATTTAATATCCTTAAAGTTATAAAAGCCGAACTTTCCTCTGGAATTAATAATGCTTTAAACGAACATTATGCAGCAAGTATTTTGCCAAATGCTGTAGGTTTTGGATCAGCTGCTCCAAGGTATTATTACCCTGGAAACCCAAGAAACTATTATGTAGGGTTTGCTGTATCCTATCATTTTTTATAATAATATAGTCTTTATTTACAATTTCGTTATATTTGTATTATCGGAATATTTACAATGTGAATACTGTAAAAATATCAGACTAATTATTGACAATTCTTTTTTACCTTATCTTTTTAAAATAAATATTTTACAGCAAAATTTTATAGTTTATACAAAGAACAAATAAAATCAAGATATTGAAAACATCTTTTAAATTAAAAATTAAGATTTTAGTTGTTAGCTTTATAATATTTGTCTCCTGTAACAATAAAGATGAATCGAGACCATTATTTAGTAAAACAACTAAATTTCACGAAGTACTACCTAAAGGCTATAATGATGATAAATCAATTTTCAACTCTTTAAAGCCTTTAGAAGTAGACTATTCCTCAGAACAATTAGACAATACTAAAGGACTTTCTAATAGTTCTGTTAATTCCCTTTTCCAAGATTCTGAAAATTTACTTTGGATAGGAACTTGGGATGGACTAAACCGATATGATGGGAATAGTTTTAAAATTTTCAGGCCGGAGTTAGATAATGAAAATAGCTTAAGCAATCAGGTAATTCTGAAAATAGATGAAGATAATACTGGGAATATCTGGCTATTGACTATTCATGGAATTAATAAATATGATAAAAAAACAGACACTTTCAAGCGTTTTTATTTTACTAGAGAAAATAAACCACCCTTATCAGAATCAGAATTTAACTTGGCATTAGATGCATCTAAAAATGTTTATTGTGCTGTGAAGGAATGGGGTGTTGGTTATTTTGACGGTAATGATTTTCAAAAAATGAAAATCAAAAAATTTCCAAAAAGGGCAGTTAAAAAAATGGAATTCACTTTAACGGGTGAATTATTGGTATTATTTGAAAACAATGAACTTTATGCATTGACATTTGAAACCCAGAAAAATGGTAAAAAAAACATCTCAAAAGTGAATTTGATTTCTAATGAAATCAAAACATTCGAGGTAATGTCGAATGCTAAAGTTTGTATTGTTTCTAAGAAAGGAAATACTTTTTTTTATTCATTAAAAGATCAAATAAGTCTCGTTCTCCCCAATAAAATTATTGGGAATATCATTGGAAATATTCCTGATGGATTGGTTCTTTCAAGCAAAGCTGGATATTCAATTATAGATAATAACGGAAATACTATTATTAAACCTTGGATAAATTATCTTAAAAATCAAAAGATAACTACTTTAATTCAAGGAAATGAACATATTATTTGGACTGGAACTGATGGAGATGGAGTTTTTAAAATGTTTCCTCTAAAAAAATCTTTTAATTTAATTTCAAAGGCTCAAATTCCAGAACTGGATGGTGGAATTGTAAGAGCTTTTTTGGAAATAGATGAGAATTCTATTTGGGTTGGAACAAAAGGAAAAGGTTTGTTTCGTTTTTCTTCTAATTTTTATAAGGATATTGAAAAACCTTTAAAATATACTAATTACAACGAAGGAAATAGTGCTATAAATAATGCCGTATTTTCATTATGCAAAGGGAAAGAGGATCTTATTTTTATAGGAAGCGATGGAAATGGAATTAATGTTTTTGATTTAAAAAAATCAAAAATGATCAATTGGTCGGATATAATAGGGATTGAAAAATGCGAATATTTTAAGTCTACTTACGCTATATATCAAGATGATGAAGGGTATATTTGGTTAGGAACTAATGGTTATGGAATGATTCGTTTTAAAATTGAGAAATCAGGTGAAAAACTCAAAGTTACCGAGTTCAAGAAATATTTGGCCAATACGAATGGTGACAAATCATTAAGTAGTAATATTATTTTTGCTATAGTTCCAAAAAATAAAAATCAACTTTGGATAGGAACCCGATTGGGCGGATTGAATCTTTTTGATAAAAAAACAGAGGTTTTTCGTACCTATAAAAACCGAAGTAATGATTCACACAGTTTATCCAATAATGATATCTTGTGTCTTCAAACGGATGTCAAAAACAGACTTTGGATCGGAACCAGTTTTGGTTTGAATTTATTACAAAGCATTACTACAGATGGAAATGCAATTTTTAAAAACTATACTGTAAAAGAGGGTCTCCCAAATAATACAATTCACGGAATAATTTCAGATAAAAAAGCCAATCTCTGGATTAGCACGAACTTCGGGCTTTCTAATTTTATTCTTAACGAATCAAAATTTATAAATTATACCCAAAATGAAGGACTTCAGAACAATGAATTTGCCGATGGTGCTTTTTACCAAAGTATAAAATCGGATTATATATTTATGGGAGGGATTAAAGGATTTAATTATTTTTTACCTCAAAAAATAAAAGAGTCTTCTATTGTTCCTGATATTCTTATCAATAAAATAAGTGGTCAAAATCAAGCAATTCCTTATTATCAAGGATTAGTAATATCTCCAAATTCAAATACGCATCCTTCTATAGTATTGAAATACAATCAAAACTTTTTTGATATTGAATTAGCTGCTTTGACATTCACTAATAGCGAAAAATGTAAATACGCCTATCTCCTGATGAATTTTGATAAGAATTGGAATTTCATCAATAATAGAAGAATAATTTCCTTTACAAATGTACCGCAAGGAAACTATTCGTTATGGATAAAATGGTCCAATAGCGATGGAGTATGGAGTAAACCGGTTCATGCCATAGATATCAGGATTAAACCTGTATTTTGGCAATCTACTGTTGCGATTATTATTTATGCAGTTTTATTGGTGCTTTTTATACTATTTGTTTGGAGTTATTATAATAAACGTCAATCATTGAGTCAGAACATTTTTTTTAGAAAACGAGAAGAGGAACTTCATGAAAACAGACTTACTTTTTTTACTGATATTGCCCATGAGTTTCAAACTCCTTTAACCTTGATTGTTGGTCCGATTCAAAAATTAACTGAAGCAACAAATCTCGATAAAAGAAATCAGAAATACATTCATATGATTCAGCGCAACTCATCAAGGTTGTTATTTTTAACACAACAATTACTCGAATTTAGAAAAGCGGAATATGATTATTTAGAAGTAACTGTAAGGGAATTTGATTTAGTCAACTTGGTAGAACAAATTGCGGAATTATTCGATGAATGGGCATTGGATAAAAATATTGACTATCATCTTGACATACCTTCTGAATTAACAGGTTGGTTTGACAAAGATAAAATCGAAAAAATAGTGTTTAACCTGATGTCAAATGCTTTTAAATACACTCCTGAAAACGGGAAAATTAATCTTAAATTTTGCATTCAGGACGAAAACCCCAAAAAATTAAACATTACGATTACAAACACGGGAAAAGGAATTCCAAAGGAAAAAATGGATTCCTTATTTGATCGTTTCTTCTTATCAGAATCGAATAGATCAACGGATAAGGATTTGTTTAGAACGGGAATTGGATTGGCCTATATAAAAAAAATAGTAACCGTGTTGCGAGGTGAGATTCTGGTTTCCAGTATCCCGAATAAAACGACCACCTTTACTATTCTATTGTCTTGTAGTAAAGAAGCATTTAATGAAAAAGAATTAGATATAAAGGAAAGTCCCATCTTGATTTCACAACATTTAAAAAACATTCTGGAAGAAATTCCAACTAATTTAGATGAAACACCAACTAAAATCACATCCATTGATACACTTGAAGATAACCGTAAAACAATATTAATTGTTGAAGATGAAAAGGAAATTCATGTGTTTCTTAATGAATTACTTGGGGAGAAATATAAAATTATTACAGCCTATAATGGAGTAGAAGCAATGCAAACTCTTGAAAAGGGAATCCCCGATATTATCGTAAGTGATGTAATGATGCCTTTGATGGATGGAGTGGAGTTGTGCGCAAAAATTAAAAGAAACATCAAAACTTGCCATATTCCATTTATAATGCTTACTGCAAAAGATTCAATTTTACATCGAATTGAAGGTATAGAAAGTGGCGCAAATTCGTATATTCCGAAGCCGTTTCACCCAGATCACTTATTAGTAAGAATTCAAAAACTTATTGAAGAAAAAGAACTTATATTCAAACATTTTACTCAAGACACTCTCATCGAAAATCTGTCTACTTTGCCCATAGAAAATGCAGAAAAGGATTTTATAAAAAAGGTAATTGAAATAATACGAAATAACATTGACAGCGAAAATCTTCAAAGTTTATTAATTGAAAAAGAATTGGGGATAAGTAATTCGCAATTATATCGAAAAATCAAAGAAATATTTGGACTTACTCCTGTTGATTTAATTAGAACTATACGATTAAAACATGCTGCCGTACTTTTGCGTAAAAATGTATCGACTGTATCTGAGGTATGTTACCAAGCGGGATTTAATAACCGTTC
Organism: Flavobacterium cellulosilyticum; assembly: GCF_004349355.1. Classification (GTDB taxonomy): domain Bacteria; phylum Bacteroidota; class Bacteroidia; order Flavobacteriales; family Flavobacteriaceae; genus Flavobacterium; species Flavobacterium cellulosilyticum. The sequence continues at coordinate 80,702 of NZ_SMFK01000014.1, forward strand.
CTATTTCTACAGGGAATTTAATAAAATGTATAAAATTACTCCAAAAAATTATCAACTCAAATATCTTTCAAAGAGTTGAATGTTTTAAACTTCTGTAATTCATTAATTTAAATTTCAGTGTACACTTTTGATGAAATAGTGTACACCTAAATTTTATGTTTCATATAACTTTACAGAGCTAGACCTTCCATTTGTAATTACAGATTATTTAATGAATATGGACATAAAAAACAACCAAAAAAAATTAAGTAAAATGATTGAATTTTCAAGTAAGTTTTGGAATTACGGAAAATTATTTTCTTATTTCCTATTCACTTTTCAACATTGCTTATCAGCTAATGTTTACGAAAAAACCACGACCCTTAATTTAATAAATGACATTGAACTTTCTTTATCAGAAAGAATAAGTCAACAAGTAAATGTAAAGGGCAACATCACTGATGAATCGGGTTTACCTTTAATTGGAGTGAATATCCATGTTTTAGGAACAAACAAAGGAATTCAGTCTGATTTGGACGGAAATTATGAATTTGTAAATGTAGATTCAAATGCGATACTTGAATTTAGCTATTCAGGATATTTAAGTCAAAAAATAGCACTTGATGGAAAAACCAATTTAAATGTTGTACTTAAGATTAGTCAAACTAAGTTAGACGAAGTTGTTATTGTAGGATATAGTACACAAAAGAAAAAAGATCTTACCGGCGCGATATCAACAGTAAATATTGATGATTTGAGTAAATCTGTTTCGCCTTTTGCTTCTCAATCTTTGCAGGGTTTAGTATCGGGAGTAAGGGTGACTTCAAATACTGGAGCACCGGGTGAAGGAGCACAAATTAGAATTAGAGGTGTTGGATCTTTGAGTGGTAACAATGCCCCTTTATATATTGTTGATGGAATTCCTACTAATAATGGAATGGATAATATATCCTCTTCGGATATTGAAAGTATTTCCGTGTTGAAGGATGCAGCTTCCACAGCAATTTACGGTTCTAGGGCAGGAAATGGAGTTGTACTTATTACGACTAAGAAAGGTACAAAAGGACAAGATGTTAAAATTACTTTCAACTCTAGTTTAGGTGTCCAATCTCAAGGAAAGCTGACCGAAATGACAAATAAAGATCAGTATGTAACAATTTATAATGAGGCTGCCGATAATGATAATGCTTTTCTTTCTCCTGATCAATCCTTTTTGATAAGAAAGAAAATTACTCCAGAATATGCGACTTCCTTACCAAACATAAATCATTTGGAGTCTATTTTTAGACAAGCACTTTTGCAACAATATCACTTGGGTATTAGCTGGGGTACAGAAAAGACTACTTATAATTTTTCTGGTGGCTATTTCGACCAAGAAGGAATTTTATTAGGAAGTTCTTATAATAAGGCTAATGCCAAAATGAGCATGAATACAGAAGTAAAAAGTTGGCTTAATGTGGGTTTAAACTTAAATGTATACAGTGATGAAAACAATATTGTAGGTAGTTCTGGTGATGGACTTGGAGGAAATGGAGGGAGTGCCATTAGATATGCGTTTTTTAGAACTCCAGCTATTCCAATATATGACTCGGAAGGCAACTTTGTAGATAAACCAGAAAGACCAGATTTTTTCGGAGATGGTTATAATCCAGTAGGTGTTTTAAAAAACACAGATAATGTTAGAAGAAACAACGGACTTTTTGGAGATGTAAATTTCAAGTTTAATTTGTCAGATGATTTCTTTGTAGTGTCTACTTTAGGATTAGATAAATCAAGTTTCAAACAAAGAAGATTTAATAAAAATTGGGGGGATCAAAATAGAATTAATAATCCAAACTCACTTACAATTAGTTCAAATTTAGTTTCCAATTATACTGTTAGTAATGTATTGAATTATAAACACACCTTCAACGATATTCATAATTTTACAGTATTAATAGGAAATGAGAATATTGTTAATAATGAAGAATATTTTGAAGCGTCGGATAGAGATTTTGTGGATCAAAATCCATTATTATTAACTTTAGGTAATGGCAAAGGACTTGATAATTCAAATGAATCATCTAGCAAGTCAGTATTAAAGTCTTATTTTGGGAAAGCGAATTACAATTATGATTCCCGATATTTTGTTTCTGGTGTGTTGCGTCGAGATGGATCGTCCCGATTTTCAGAAGGCCATCAATGGGGAAATTTTTACTCTGCTTCATTAGGTTGGAGAATCGACAAGGATTTCCTGAAAGACAACACTTTAATTCAGAAATGGATGCTTAGAGCAGGATTTGGAGCAGTGGGAGACCAACAAATACCAAATTTCGCATACTCTTCTTTAGTAGGGAGAAATTATAATTATCCTTTTGGAGGCATTAGTCAACCAGGAAATGCAGTAGTTTCTTTAGGAAATGAATCGTTAACATGGGCAACAAGTAAGCAAGCAGATATTGGTACAGACATAAGTTTCTTTAATGGTCAACTTGAGTTTTCATTCGATTATTTTCATAAAAGTACCGAAGACATGCTGTTGCGAATCTCGATGCCATCTTCAAATGGATATGCAAGTGCTCCATTTTTCAATACTGGAAATGTATTGAACTCAGGCTATGAGTTTGATGTGACTTATCGAAAATATATTAACGATGATATTAGCTTCTCTATTAAAGCGAATGCTTCTTTTTTGAATAATGAAGTTACACAATTAGAAGCTCCCATTTTAGGAGGACGAATTGACAATAATGTATATGCAACCAAAACGGAAGTTGGATATCCAATTGGCTCCTTTTACCTGTATACACAGGAAGGTATTTTTCAAAATACTACTGATATATTAACAAGTGCATTTCAAGGGAATAATATTCATCCCGGTGACGTGAAATACAAGGATATTAATAGAGATGGAATCATTAATGAATTAGACAGATCACATGTTGGAAGTTCAATTCCTGATGCAACTTTTGGACTGAATACAGAGTTTAAATATAAAAATGTATCATTAGAGATTTTCTTTGCAGGAGCATACGGAAATAAAATTTACAATCAAATAAACACAGATATTGAAGGTTTTTATAGACCATTTAATGTTACTCAAAGGTATTATGATGAAAGATGGACAGGTGAAGGCACGAGTAATACACAGCCTAGAGCATCTTGGTCAGCTAAATCTAACAATACAAAGCCTTCAACGCGATTTTTAGAAAATGGTTCCTATGTTCGTTTGAAAAATGTACAGCTAGGATATGATTTCAATAAAGCAATTATTCAGCCTCTTAACATAAATAAATTAAGAATTTATATCTCAGCTTCAAACTTATTTACATTAACTAAATATTCCGGATTAGATCCGGAGTTTTCGACTAATGACAATTCTAAATCAGAAGGAGATTTAGCTGCCGGAATAGATTTTGGGACTTATCCTAATTCAACTGTAATCCTTTGTGGTTTACAATTAACATTTTAAGATTATGAAAATAAAAAATATATTTCTAACAATAAGTTTATTAACGCTGTTGGTAAATTGTAGCGATCTAAATACGGAGCTCAAGGGGCAGTATACATCTGATACTTTCTTTAAAACTAAAGATCAGGCTATTAGCGCGATAAATGCAACGTATCAGATTGCATCATTTAATAGTACCAATAACAATTTGTGGGTATTTGGAGATGTGGCGTCAGATGATACCGTAAAAGGCGGAAATGCCGGGGATGCAAGCGATATAGGCTATGTTGATTCATTTTTAGTCAATCCTGACAATGGCGCAATTGAAGCCTTTTGGAAACATTATTATGAGGGAATTGCTAGAGCAAATAACATAATATATTATGTGCCTTTAATAAACATGGACCCAGTTTTAAGAGATCGAATAGTAGGAGAGGCAAAATTTTTAAGAGCTTATTATTATTATCATTTAACAAATATTTTTGGCAGCGTTCCATTAAGAATAACTCCAGTACTCAATGTAAATGATTTAAGTGTACCACTTTCTGCAGTTGAGGTAGTAGTTGCTCAAATTGTAAAAGACTTAAATGAGGCATCAAATACGCTACCGCCAACATATGGTCCTGCTGAAAAGGGCAGAGCAACTAAAGGTGCTGCTTTAGGATTACTTTCAAAAGTATTTCTTTTTCAAAATAAATACACAGAAGCATTAAATGCTGCAAATCAAGTGGAAAGTATGGGGTATGTATTAACACCGCTATACGCACATAATTTTGATTTAATACACAAAAATAATTCGGAGTCTATTTTTGAGATTCAACATCTTTCTAATCAGATTATTTTTCAAGGAACCTATGTTAATCAGTATTTTTCGCCGGCCTATTTAAATGGCTACTTTTTTAATGCTCCAACTGCAAATTTTGTCAATGAATTTGAAAAAACCGCAAGTTTAGTAAGTGATCCAAGATTAGATTATTCTGTTGGAAGATTAGGGAATAAATGGGTTGATGGAAAAGATTTCGATCCAGATTGGTCTCCAGCATCCGGTTATTTGGATAAAAAACAAGCTAACGATGTTATTGGAACTACTCCAATTGGTGACGGTGAGAAAAATTATGTTTTTATGAGATTTTCCGAAATTTTATTGATAAAAGCGGAAGCGCTAAATGAATTGGGAAGAGGATCGGAAGCGTTGATTCCTTTAAATAAAGTTAGAGAAAGAGCACGTAAAAGTTATTTATTTGACCCTAGTCTTCCTGGTTTTGGAAGTGTACCTGCTCTTTTACTTCCTGATGTGACAAGCGTAGATCAGTCAACTTTGAGAAATGCAATTCGTCATGAGAGAAGAGTTGAATTAGGATTAGAATTTCATAGATTCTATGATATCATGAGATACGGGAAAGTGTATGCGGAAAATGCACTAAGTGGAACAGCTTTTTCATATGAAAAAAATAGATATTTCCCATTGCCTCAAAGTGAGAGAGATACTAATACAAAATTATAATTTTAACAATTTCATTAGAATTTACCACTACTAACATTTAAATTTATTATTATGAAAATTACAAAAAAGATTAACATGAAAGCAAGCTTTCTTGCTTTACTATTGGGAGGATTATTCCTTATCTCAAGTTGCTCAAGTTCAAGTTCGGACAATGTTCCTGTTGTTAACAAAACCAATTTAACAACACTAAACACTTCTACACAAACTAAGCTTGACACCTCTCTTGAAGGAAGTGCTGAAGGACAATATATTTTGGGAACCAAAGCTGCCCTACAAACAGTCTTAGACGCGTCGAAAGTTTTAGTTGCTAGTTCAACTGCTACACAATTACAAATTGACAACATGACTGTTCAATTAAATCAAGCTATTGCTTTATTTGAGACTAAAAAAGTCACTCCAATTGACCCTACCAATTTAGTGGGACAATGGACATTTGATGAAGGAACTGGAACTACAGTTAAAGATTATTCTACAACTAATGCAACAGGGACTTTTGGATCATCTGTTTTAGGAACTGGAACAGCTTTGCCAACATGGGCAACTGACAGATATGGAAATGCTAAAAAAGCGATTGCGTTTGATAACGGAGCAAAGATTACGGTTCCTTATAATGCTAAATTAAATCCTACTAAAATGTCTATTTCTTTATGGATTTACGCAACAGCAAAAAATGATAATAATCGTTTTATGGGACTGCATGCTTGGAATGGTTACAAATTTCAACTTCAAGGGGATAATAAACCATTTTTTACTGGAGCAACAATTGCAAATGGAATTTATGACAGGGATGATGCAGAAGGTATTCTTGTTTTAAATACCTGGTACCATATATCTGTAACTTTTGGAGATGGACATACTGTTTTTTATATTAATGGTACAAAAGTTAAAGATTGGGATAATACACCTGGATCTTTAATCACTGTTGTTGGCCATGATTTGACTTTTGGTGTAGATTCTAGTAAATATGCTGCAACAGATGTTAATTATGATGTTGACAAAATTATTCCTGCTGCTTGGGGTGGGTTTTTCCATGGTTCTTTAGATGAAATCAGAATATACAAATCTGTACTTACTGAAGCTCAGGTTAAAGCTATTTATGACACCGAGAAAAAACCGTAATTAACTAAACAAGTTTCTTGTTTTAGTTAAGTTAAATTGGATGTAAAAATTGAATAGAGAAGTGTTTTATCATATTCACTTCTCTATTTTTTTATCACTAAATCTTTTTTTTTATCACTATCAATTATAGAATTTGAATTACTCTTGATCTCTCTGAAGTTATTATATACTCAATAATTAATTATAGAATTTAAATATAATTACAATGGCATACCTAATAAACAAAACAATCCTTTTTTATAGTCTTCTACTATTTATTTCTTGTAGTAAGAGTGAAGAATCTACAGTTGTTGCACCTCCTGTAGAAAGGAAGGTTAATTTACAGCATTTTAACAATCTTTATAAAGAAATGGATTTCAAAGGAAAAAAAGCCGCTATGGTTTGTATTTATAGTGAATTTCCCGGATATCTACCATTAGAAGATCCAGACGAAGGAATTTCATGTGTTGATGATGTGGCAAGAGCTGTAATTATGTTAACAGAATATGTGCAAGTTTATGGAAATGAAGCTAGTTCACTAGACAAGATCAAAAAATTAACTGAATTTGTTTTGTCTATGCAAAACGATAATGGTTATTTTAATAATTTTATATTTTGGGATAAAACAATAAACACTTGGCACCAAAATTCTGTGGCGCAATTAAACTGGTGGTCTTTGAGAGCATTATGGGGATTAGAAACTGCTTATCCATTGCTGAAAAACGATGCTGATATTAAACTAAGAATGGAGCAATCCATATCAAAATTAAAAATAAATATAAAAAGAGATCTTCCAATCAATTCTTTGAATAAAGAAACTATAAACAATATAGAAACACCAACTTGGCTACCTCAAAAATATGCAGCTGATCAAGCAGCTATATTAATATTAGGATTGCTGAAAAATTACGAAAGAACCTCAGATAGTGATGATCTTTTAATGATTGATGCACTCGCAAAAGGTATAATAATTTTGCAAAAAGGGGATGCTGATCACTATCCCTATAACGCTTTTCTAAGTTACAAAAATCAGTGGCATGCTTATGGAAATGATCAAGCTAATGCTTTATTAAAAGCAGGTAAAGTATTAAACAAAAAAGAATACATTAATAGTGCATTAAAAGAAGTGGACAATTTTTATCCAAAATTGCTTCAAAATGGTTTTGCAGAAAGTTTTTTTATTGAGGCTGTAGGAAGTAATTTCTCTGAAATCAGTCGTACTAAATTTCCCCAAATTGCTTATGGTATCCGGCCAATAGTGTCCGCATCTGCAGAAGCTTACAGCTATTCTAAAAACAATAATCATCTAACAATCGCTAAAAATTTTGCGGCCTGGTTGTCTGGTAGTAATGAAGCTGGAACAGCCATTTATAACCATGATTCGGGTATTTGTTTTGATGGAATAGTTAGTGCAACCCAAATAAATAAAAATTCTGGTGCTGAGTCGACAATTGAATCCTTATTGATTTTATTAGAAATGGAAAAATTAAAACAATAAGATAAAAAACAGATCAAGGCTCTTTTATTTTAAAGATTATATGATTTTTTTTAGCTTCTAAGTACTTAAAAATAGCTGCTAAAATAATTGATACCTATAGCTAACAATCAGTTTTATACATGGTTTGAATTAGTAACGCTTTAATTATTTAAACATAATAGTTTTAAAAAATAAAAATGCATAATTATGACAGATATTGCAAATCGAAATAGAAAAAATCCCTTATTGTCACCCAAAGATTTAAAGGCAAGTGACGAAAACATGATCATAGAATGCCTTCTTAATCCAGGTGCATTTGAATTCAATGGCAAAATAGGATTACTTCTAAGAGTAGCCGAAAGAACAATCCAGAAAGAAGGTCTTTTATCGGTACCCATTTATAATGCTGTTGGTAAAGTTGAAATCAAAAATTTTAAGCTGAATGATCCAAAATTAAATGCTACAGACTCAAGAGTAATACAATACGATGGAATTGATTACCTGACTACTATATCTCATTTGCGATTGGTTTGGAGTGTCAATGGAATTGATTTCAAAGAAGACCCTGCCTATTCTTCCCTTTTTGGAGAAGGCGAATATGAATCTTATGGCATAGAAGATTGTCGTGTATCTAAAATTGAAGGTACCTATCACCTCACTTATACTATGGTTTCTTCAAATGGTGTGGGTGTTGGACTTAGAACTACCAAGGATTGGAAAACTTTTGAGAAAAAGGGGATGATTTTTAGTCCGCACAATAAAGATTGTGCCATTTTTGAAGAAAAATTCAATAATAAATTCTATGCTTTGCATCGTCCAAGCAGTCCTGAATTAGGAGGTAATTATATTTGGTTAGCAGAATCTCCAGATGGAGTACATTGGGGAAACCATAAATGTATCGCTAAAACTCGTGAAGGAAAATTCGATAGTAAACGATTAGGAGCAGGAGCAGCACCCATAAAAACGGAGAAAGGCTGGTTAGAAATTTATCACGGTGCAACTAAAGAAAACAGGTATTGTTTAGGAGCGCTTTTATTAGACCTACAAGACCCTTCAATAGTTATAGCTCGATCAGAAGAGCCCATTATGGTGCCAACAGAAAAGTATGAAAGGACTGGTTTTTTTGGCGAAGTTATATTTACAAATGGTCATATTGTTGATGGAGATCAAATACAAATGTATTATGGTGCGGCAGATGAATTTGTGTGTTTGGCCACATTCTCCATTGCGGAAATCTTAAAAACACTTCACGTATAATGGAAAAACTAGCAAGAATAGGGCTCAAGGATTTTTCCAGGAGTACAAAGATTTTAATATTGACCAATTTAATTTACGCGTTTGTGTTACCCGTAATTGACATTTTCGTGGCTTCATATATCATGCGGAATTCGAATGATCCATCTAAAGTAATGATGTATCAATTAGCTATTTATACCGGAATTCCGATAACTTTTTTTATTAATGGTTTTTTGCTGAATTCTGTAAATATCAAAAAACTATTTTCACTCGGTATGTTATTGAGTGGTGTTTCTATGGTATATATGATGTCCCTTGATGAAATTAGTTATACGGGATTGATATCTGCAGGATTGATAATGGGAATGTCCTTCGGTTTATATTGGGCCAATAGAGATTATCTAGTTTTAGCAACAACAACTGATAAAACGAGGAATTTCTATTATGGACTGGATACCTTTTTCTATACTTTGACCGCAGTTATTGTACCTGTTATTATAGGTTGGTATTTAATGAATGGTAGTGATTCTGCTTCAAATGAAAGTGTAAATTCAGGGTATAGAGTTGTCACCGGAGTGGTTTTTATATTTACCATTTTGGCATCAATAGTATTTCATTTTGGAGTTTATGAGAAACCCAGAAATGAAAAATTTCTTTATTTTAAATTTCACAAACTTTGGACAAAAATGCTTCAGATGGCTTTACTCAAAGGGCTGGCGCAAGGTTTTATAGTTACAGCTCCTGCCATGTTGATGATGAAATTTTTTGCTTCTGAAGGAGCATTAGGAACGGCCCAATCTGTAGGAGCAGTTATTGCAGCGGTCATTATGTTAATTCTGGGCAAACTATCATCACCTAAACATCGATTGGTTATTTTTAGTATTGGGCTTATCTTTTTCTTTTTGGCCTCCTTTTTCAATAGTTTGATGTTTAATTCCACAGGAGCAATTATATTTATCTTTCTTTTATTGATTGCAAGACCGATTCTTGATATTGCCTACTTTCCAATACAATTGAAAGTCATTGATATATTGTCTTCAATAGAAAACAGAAATGAATTCTCTTATATCTTAAATCATGAATTTGGCTTGTATGTGGGACGACTTTTTGGAGCAGGGACTTTCTTAGGAATAGCCTATTTTGGAAATGCGGACGATGCCTTGCGTTATGCCTTATTAATTATAGCTTTTATACAATTACTTTCGATATTAATTGCAAAACAACTATTGGAACAACAAACTAAATTAGAAAATAAAGATGCGTAAAACAATTTATTTAATAACACTTCTACTCTTTATTATTTTGAGTTCGTGTCACGTAACTCAAACTAAATTGACGACGATTCCTGCGGTACAGCAAGAGTCAATACAGCGCATTACGGCAATGCCTAATTTTCCCAAACCATTCAAAATTCTTGATTTTAATCAATTGGCAAAAGATTATGATGCGAAAGTGTATGATGTGAATCAAACAGGGAAATATTGGCCATTAATCTGGAAAGATGATTCCCGTAAAAATTTCGATCAGGAAACCTTTGGGATTTACACTGCTATGGGAGATGTAAGACAAGGTGTAGAACATCACAAAGGGATTTTTCATGAGTCTTTAGCCAGTATCGGATCCGTAATGGGTGCGAGTTTAATTGGAATCGACAAGTCCGACCAAAACGGAAAAGACTATGTTGGCATGCTAAAAAATTATTACAATAGTGATACCAAATGGAATATTATCATGAACAACACTTCTCCCGAAGTAGCCCTTCTAGGAGGTGGTTATGCCAGAGATTGGTGGTATGATGTATATCCTAATTTGATGTTTTATGCTGTTGCTGATTTTTATCCGAATGAAAAAGACTATTCAACTATTCAACATACTATTGCTGATAAATTCTATAAAGCGGATTCAACAATGGCGGGAAATTACCACCACTCTTTTTTCGATTATTCAACTTTAGAACCAAAAGACAGCTGGATTTGCAAACAAGAAGATGTGGCTGCAGGTCATGCTTATGTTTTATATGCAGCCTATAAAAAATTCAAAGAACCTAAATATTTAAAGGGAGCTGAATCTTCATTGCAGGCACTATTAGATCAAAAAGACAATCGGTATTATGAAATATTAATGCCTTTTGGAGCTTATGTTGCTGCTCGCTTGAACGCTGAAGAAGGTAGAAACTACGATTACTCAAAAATTTTGGATTGGACGTTTAACGGAACTCCTGAATGTAGAGAAGGATGGGGAATGCTTCTCGATAATTGGAACGGTTACGATGTTTCAGGTTTAATGGGAAGTACTGTAGATCATGGAGGTTTTGCCTTTTTGATGAATACTTATGATTCTATGTGGCCTTTGGTTCCTATGGTTCGTTACGATCCCAGATATGCCAATGTGGTTGGGAAATGGATGCTGAATGCCAGTAATGCCATTAAATTCTTCTATCCATATGAAATTGCTGATGACCATCAAACGATACCAGAGCAAAAAGAATATACCAAAGGAGTGATTGCTTATGAAGGTTTAATTAAAAAATCACACCTTAAAAAATATGAAAACATACAAGCTCCTGTTGCGATTGGTGATGGTCCCAACTGGATAGCAGGTAACCCTGATGTTTCTCAATTTAGTGTCTACGGAAGTGGTCATGTGGGAATAGCTGGTGCTATTGTTGAAAAAACAGATGTTCCAGAAATTTTAAAATTGAATTGCTTGGCTACTGATTTTTATCGTACTGATGCCTATCCAACTTATTTATTATACAATCCTTTTGGGGAAGAAAAAACAGTGACTTATCTGACTCAAACCTCCACAAACGTTGATTTATATGATGCAATTACTCATCAAGTCGTATTGAAAAATGTTACTAAAGTTGGGGAAATAACCATACCTAGTCTTTCTTCAAGATTAATTGTCGAAATTCCTTCTGGTTCTCAAATTGTTTTAAAGGATGGAAAATATTATGCTAATACTATTGTAGTATCCTATAAATAACGATTTAAAAATTATAAGTGTTTCAGCTGTTTATTTTAATATTTAAACATTGTAATTCATAAAAAATGGGCTTTAGAAAAACTATACTATTTATCGGTTTTTTGTTTGTAATGTTTTCCTGCAATAAAGAAAAAAAGAATTACATAGATAAAGTATGGTGGAAAGAAACCGTCTTTTACGAAATCTATATGCCCAGTTATAAAGATTCCAATGGAGATGGTTTTAGCGATTTTAAAGGATTGACTTCAAAATTAGATTACATTCAGAGTCTGGGTGTAAAAGGGATTTGGTTGACACCTTTTTTGGAATCTCCCAAAGTTGATAATGGGTATGATGTTTCCAATTATTACAAGGTGGATCCCACTTATGGTACATTGGAAGACTTCAAAACCTTTTTGGTAGCAGCCCATAAAAAGGACATTAAAATAATTATGGATATCGTTGTCAATCATACTTCCACCAATTCAAAATGGTTTCAAGAGTCCAAAAAATCAAAGGATAATCCGTATCGTGATTATTATATCTGGAAAGATAAACCGAATAATTGGGAATCGTTTTTTGGTGGATCGGCATGGGAATTAGACCAAACTACAAACCAATATTATTACCATAAATTTGATATCAGAATGGCAGACCTCAATTGGAAAAATCCAAAAGTGGTGGCTGAAATTCAAAATATGCTTCGGTTTTGGTTGGATTTGGGTGTCGATGGTTTCCGCATGGATGTGATTAATTTTCTAACGACGGATGGAATAACACAAGACAATCCTATGAAAGAGAAAAGTCAAGAACATCTGAATGACATCAATCAAAAAGGGGTTCAAACGGCCATAAAAGCAATTAAATCGGTGGTTAATGAATACGATAACCGCTTTATAGTAGGAGAAATTGGAAGTGATAAAATGGAGGTGTTAAAACAATACCAATCTCCGGATTTAATGGATGTAGTTTTTAATTTCAACTTTGGAAGCATCAAAGAATTCTCGGCTCGACGAATATTTGACGAGTTGCAAAGTATGGAAAAAAGCAGTGACAATTTTCCAACTTTATTTTTTGGAAGTCATGATATGCCTCGAATGATTGATAGGCTTGCAGATGGAAACTCAGAGAAAGCGGTGGCATTGGCTGCGATAATCCTAACGGCAAAAGGAGTTCCTTTTATTTATTACGGAGAAGAAATTGGAATGCATAACATTTTAGCAAATAACTTGGAAGAAATAGTCGATATTCAAGGAAGAACTCATTATGATTTGGCAATAGCTAAAAGTAAAAATTCTGTTAAAGCTCTTGTAGAAGGAAATGCGCACAATCGGGATAAATCTCGTAGTCCAATGCAATGGAATGGAGATGCATTTGCAGGATTTTCAACTGGAAAACCTTGGATTAAGATGAATTCCGATTACAAGGAAGTTAATGTTCAAAATTTGGAAAAAAAAGAGAATTCGATTTTAAATAAATACAAAGAGTTAATATCAATTAGGAATAAAGAAAAAGTTTTGCAATATGGAAAATATGAGAAGCTAGAATTCATTGATAATCTAATTTCATATAGCCGTTCTTATGATGGAGATAGTATCACGGTGAAAGTCAACTTTGGTATAGAAAAACGAATACAACTTTCTCCAGGGACAACAATACTGATGGGAAGTACAATGCTCAAAACGAATAGTTTTGTCATTTACAAAAATTAAACTTGGATGGAATAAATTTTAAATAGTAGGTGTCAATAACAAATATTATTGATGAATTTCAGTTACAAAACCCCCATATTTTAAAATATTATTGAAGTTTTAATTCCTTTATAAACTATTTTTCTTTAAATTTATAGTTCACTAAACTTATCTATTATGACTGTAAATCAAATATTAAAAGAAAAAGGACAAGAAGTTCATTCTATAATTTCTACAATCACAGTATATGAAGCATTAAGAATAATGGGAGAAAGAAATGTTGGTGCTGTCTTAATAATAGAAGATACTATTTTAAAAGGTATTTTATCTGAAAGAGATTATGCTCGAAAAATTGCTTTAAATAACAAGTCTTCTAGAGACACTTTTGTCCATGAAATCATGGATACGGATGTAATTACTGTAAAACCTTCTGACGATATAAATTATTGCATGGATTTGATTACCAATAAAAGAATTAGACATTTACCTGTTTTGTTAGACGAAAAAGTAGTTGGAATTGTCTCCATTGGTGATGTGGTTAAAGCAATAATGGAAATTCAAAAAAGCACAATTGATCATTTGGATTCCTATATCAGTGGAACTAAGGCTGTATAATAAATATAAATATGGAAACAATTATTATTTCAATTCTTCTTTTATCTCTTGCTATTTCTGGGATTGCCATCAAGATATTGTTAAAAAAAGACGGTAGGTTTTCTGGTACTTGTAGCAGCAATAATCCATTAATTCAAAAGGAGGGTGGAGCATGCGGAATTTGTGGGGCAAAGCCTGAAGAAAAATGCAACTCTTAAGGCAATTCTTTTATCCATTTTTTTAAGCTTTCGGATGTATATGTTTTCCAGATTCCGTGATCGTCATAAACAAAATAGACTTCAAGTTGTAAGTCTTTATTGTCTTGCAAAAACTGAATCGATTTCTTCAATCCCATAACCATAAAAACAGTAGCATAAGCATCAGCAGTAATGCAGTCATTTGCAATTACTGTAGTGCTTAATAAATTCTGTTTGGCAGGATAACCCGTTTTTGGATTGATGATATGGGAAAATTTTTGGCCACCCTCTTCATAAAATTTCCGATAATTTCCTGAAGTAGCCAGTGCTTTATCCTTCAAATTTATAACGGCTTCCAATTTTCTTTCTGAGCTTGCTTTTTCATCTGGTTTATCAATACCAACTTTCCAGTTTTCATTTTCTTTTTTTCCTTTTGCTTTCAGCTCTCCGCCCACTTCAACTAAATAATTAAAGATTCCTTTGCTTTCCAAATAATTTCCCAAAACATCTACAGAATACCCTTGAGCGATGGCATTAAAATCTAGTTTTACCTCTGGTTTTGCTTTTGCAATTTTGTTACCTTGCAGTTTTACCATTTTATAGCCAACAAACTGGAGTAGACTGTCTATCTTTTTGCCATCCATAGAAGCTTTTTTAGTTGTGCCAAATCCCCAAGAATTCACTAAAGGGCCCACCGTTACATCAAAAAGCCCATCTGTTTTTTTTGAAACTTCAATGGATTTGTTAAAGACATCAATAAAATAGGGATCAACAATCACATTTTTGTCGTTATTGTTTATTTTCGAAATAATTGATGAAGGCAGCCAAGTTGACATGGATTTGTCAATCTCTTTCAACAAGGAATCGATGGCCGTTTTATAATTGATTCCATCATTTGAAACATAGGAAATATGATAGGTAGTTCCCTGCGCATTTCCTTCAATTTTAAGTAAAGATTTCTTATTGGAGTTACAGCTTATAAATAAAAAGGATATTAGAATAGGGTATAGGAACTTCGTCATAAATGTTTTTTATTCTCCAAAATCATCAAAAGCGATATTTTCAGGTGGTACACCAAGATCATCAAGCATTTTAAAAACTGCAGAATTCATCATAGGTGGTCCGCAAATATAATACTCAATGTCTTCTGGTGCTTTATGATGCTTCAAGTATTTTTCAAAAAGAACACTATGAATAAAACCAGTATCACCAGTCCAATTGTCTTCAGAAAGCGGTTCAGAAAGTGCTATATTATATTGAAAATTAGGAAATTCCTTTTCGATATCTCGGAAATGATCGGTATAAAAAACTTCCTTTGACGACCTTCCTCCGTACCAGAAAGACACTTTTCTCTCACTTTCTTTTAGAGTATGAAAAATATGAAATAAATGAGATCGCAAAGGAGCCATTCCTGCACCACCACCAATATAAATCATTTCGTTTTTTGTTGGCTTAATGTGGAAATCACCGAATGGACCTGCAATATTTACTTTATCTCCAGGTTTTAAGGAAAAAACATAAGAGGAACAAACTCCTGGATTTACCTTCATAAATCCACCTGATTTTCTGTCAAATGGAGGGGTGGCAAGGCGGATATTCAACATAATGATGTTTCCTTCGGCTGGATGATTGGCCATAGAATACGCACGGAAAATAGGTTCAGGATTATTCATTTTCAAATCCCAAATATGAAATTTATCGTAACCTTCCTTAAATCGGTCGTCAATATTATAAAGGTCCTTTTTAAAATCAATTTCACATACAGGAACATCGATTTGAATATAACAACCAGATTCGAAATCCAGAAATTCATTTTTGGGTAATTTCACTACCAGTTCTTTAATATAAGTAGCTACATTATCATTTGAAACCACTTCGCATTCCCATTTTTTAATTCCCAATATACTCTCAGGAATTATTATTTTCATATCCTGTTTTACTTTTACCTGGCAACCCAAACGCCAGTTTGATTGCTGTTCTTTTCGATTGAAATAAGGAGTTTCTGTGGGCAAAATGTCCCCGCCACCTGATAAAACCTGACATTTACACATGGCACAAGTTCCACCACCACCGCAGGCTGAGGGTAAAAATATTTTTTGATTGGACAAAGTAGTCAATAGGGTAGAACCGGCTTCAGTTTCCAGTACTTCTTTTCCATTAATGACAATTTTAACTAATCCGGAAGGGGTAAGTTTAGATTTGGCATAGAGAATAATAAACACCAGCAATAAATTGAATCCTAAGAAAACAACTATGCTGCTAAAAACCGTTAAACTATCAAATGCTAAAAATATCATCCCTTTTTTGATTATAAATTTATAATGTTATTCCCATAAAACTCATGAATGCAATGGCCATTAATCCAGTCAATATAAAAGTGATTCCCAAACCTCGTAAAGGCGCTGGAATATTAGAATACCTTAGTTTTTCTCGTATGGCAGATAATGCGACGATTGCAAGAAACCAACCCACGCCAGAACCAAATCCAAAAACAGTAGCCTCTCCCAAGGTGGCGTATTCCCTTTCTTGCATAAATAATGCACCTCCCAAAATAGAGCAGTTAACTGCAATAAGAGGTAAGAATATACCTAGTGATGTATAGAGAGCAGGAGCATATTTTTCGACAATCATCTCTACTAACTGAACTATGGAAGCAATAGTAGCAATGAACATGATAAAACTTAAAAAGCTGAGGTCAATTGTAGCAAAATCAGGAGATACCCATTCTAATGCTCCTGCTTTTAATACATACTTCTCCAGTAAATAACAAACTGGTACTGAAATTAGTAAAACAAATATTACTGCGAGCCCCAATCCTACAGCACTTTTTACGGTTTTAGAAATGGCTAAATACGAACACATGCCTAGGAAATAGGCAAATATCATATTCTCAATAAAAATTGCTTTTATAAAAATATTTACATGTTCCATAAAAAATAATAAGTAGCGTTAGTGATTATTTAATGTTAGTTTTAATCAGTTGGATTCTATTAATTTTCTGTTTCTATTTCGTTGTATCCATATGAGAATGCCAACAATGATTAACGCCATAGGTGGCATAATTACAAGGCTATTATTGAAATATCCCATTTTATAAATGGAATCGGGTATAATGCGATACCCCATCAATTCACCGGAACCAAATAGTTCTCGTATCATCGATACAATGACCAATATTAATCCATAACCAAACCCATTCCCGATGCCGTCCAAAAAAGAGGGCCAGGGTTTATTAGCCATTGCAAAAGCTTCTAATCGGCCCATAATGATACAATTGGTAATAATCAGACCCACAAAAACCGATAGTTGTTTACTTACGTCAAATACAAATGCTTTTAAAAATTGATCGACTAAAATAACCATTGTAGCTACGATGATTAACTGAACGATTATACGAATACGATTTGGAATGATGTTTCTAATTGATGAAATGATAACATTTGAAAAAGCACAAACTACAATAACCGCAAGGGCCATGACAATAGAGGGTTTCATTTTTACAGTAACCGCTAATGCCGAACAGATGCCCAGTACTTGCACTGTAATTGGGTTGGTGTCGTTCAGAGGGTCGTACAAAAGCCGTCTGTTTTTTGGAGAAAACAGATCTTCTTTTGGCTTTTTAGGTTTTGCAGGAGTTGCTATAGTTTCTGTGTTCATGTGCTGTTGTATTATGTTACAAATGGTATCGCTTTATCTACTTTTAAAATAAGGTATATAATTACTAAGTGTTCTTTTAAACATTTCTGAAACACCTTTACTGGTGATTGTTGCGCCAGAAATGGCATCTACACCATGCGTGTCGTTTGGTGAGGCACCACCTTTGATAACTGTTACCGAAACAAAATTTCCAGATTCATCAAATATTGTTTTTCCAATGAATTGATGTTGAAATTTTTCGGTTTCAATTTCTGCCCCAAGTCCGGGAGTTTCACTTTTGTGTCCAAAGCTGGCTCCGTAAATGGTATTCTTGTCGGGTTCAAGTGAGAGATATCCCCAAATTGGGCCCCACAATCCCTTGCCTCGAACAGGAATGATATAATACTTTTTTCCCTCTTTATTACAAATGAAGAGCGGGAACAATTGTTCATCTGTTTTACCCGTTTTGGCTTTGTCCAATTCTTTTTTTAAGTCGATATCAAATGCAGCCACACCACCTTTTACTTCTTCACCTTTATTATTTAAAACAATTTGTTGGGTAATATATTGTGTGTATAATTGCTCGGTCTCAGCTGTTTCAGCATGAATGTCCACACTAGTCAAGATGTTTTTCATTTTTTCAATCCTGATGTTTTTTGCCTGATATGGAGCAAGGCTAATAGCAGTGATAGATAGCAATACGGCAATAATTACCACCAGAACGGTAGAAAAAAGAAATGTGGCTTTGTTACTGTCTTTATTCATTTATATTTTTTGTTACTGGATCCTTTTTAATCGTCTGTTAATATTTGCTTCAACTACATAATGATCTATTAGCGGTGCCATTACATTCATAAATAAAATGGCCAACATCATCCCCTCAGGATATGCGGGGTTAAAAACTCGGAACATAATGGCAAACATTCCAATTAAAAATCCATAAATGTATTTTCCTGTATTGGTTTGTGCCGCACTCACGGGATCGGTAGCCATGAAAATGGCTCCAAAAGCAAATCCCCCTAACACTAGGTGATGCAATGGAGTAATCTGCATTAAGGTATTCAATCCAAAAAAATTAAAAATTAGTGCCATTAAAAATCCACCAACAAAAACGGAAGACATGATGCGCCAACTACCAATGCCCGTGTATAACAGAAGGGCTGCGCCAAGCAAGCATGCAATTGTAGAAGTTTCGCCAATGGATCCAGGAATGGCACCAATAAAGGATTCCAACGTTCCAGGAATTTTTTCTGCAAGACCCGCAGCGGCATTGCCTAATGGAGTTGCCCCGCTATATGCATCTACTAAAGTTTGTCCTTTACCCAAACTGGTATTTATCCAAACTTGGTCACCCGACATTTTAGATGGATAAGCAAAAAACAGAAATGCTCTAGCGATAAGTGCAGGATTCATAATATTCATACCTGTACCTCCAAACACCTCTTTTCCGATAACAACCGCAAAAATGGTTGAAATTGCAACCATCCATAAAGGCACATCAACAGGCATGACAAGTGGAATCAGCATACCCGAAACCAAAAAACCTTCATTAATGGTATGTTTTCTTATGATTGCAAAAATAAATTCTGCTGTAAGGCCGGCACCATAAGAAACAAGAACTAACGGCAAAACTTTGATGGCTCCAAAAATAAAATTATCTGTAATGGAGGTTTCCATTAAACCCAAGGCGAGATGATGTTGGTAACCCACATTCCACATTCCAAATAAAAGGCAGGGAACTAAGGAAAGTACAACCAAGATCATCGTGCGTTTTAAATCTATTGCATCACGAACGTGTGCCCCTTTACTTGCAGTTGTGTGATCAGGAACAAACAGAAAAGTTTCTATTGCATTGAATGCAGGATACAATTTTTCCAGTTTTCCCCCTTTTTCAAAGTTAGGTCTTAGATTGTTCAGTAATTTACTAAGTTGTTTCAAATGCTATTGTTTTTAATGCTTATTGTCATATTCTTTATTGATTATTGAGAGATTAGTTTCATTGTAATCAAAAATTAAACTAACAGAATATATTATTTGTTTTTTTAATTATAGTAAAAATGTTAATCGTATAAAAAGTGAATTTGAATTAAAAGTAAACTACTCTTAACTGAATTCTTTACGTATAATATCAAGTCCTTGACGGATGATTTCCTGGGATTTTATTTTAGACGTACACACCAATTCACAGAGGGCAAAATCTTCTTCAACCACTTCATAAATCCCCAATTTTTCCATCATATCGATATCCTCAATCAATATTGATTTTAAAAGTTGTACCGGGTAAATATCCATCGGAAAAACTTTTTCATATTCGCCAGTCATTACAAAAGGACGTTCTTCGCCGTGAAGGTTGGTATCCATATCATATTTTTTGTTGGGTGTTAGCCAAGAAAAGAAAGTACGAGATAGGCTAAATTTATTCAATCCCGGAGTCAACCAGCCCATAAATTCAGAATGATTACCCTCTGGAATAACCGTTATTTGGGAATCATAAAAGCCTAAAAAACCATCTTCTGGAATTTTACTACCTGTTAAAATAGTACCACTAATAATTCTGTTTTCTTCCTTTTTTAAACCACCGTCAGCAAGAATGTTTTTAATAGAACAACCCACTATGGTTTTATAATATTTTGGGGTATTGACTTGTGAACCAGTTAATGCTATTGTTCTGGTTGCATCAAATAAGCCTTCATTAAATAATTTACCAAGTATCAATACATCTTGTGGATTGATACACCAGACTGCTTCTCCCTTGTTTATCGGGTCAATATGATGTATTTGTACACCAATATTTCCAGCAGGATGTGGACCTGAAATTTTGTTAATTTGTACCGACTTTGCGTTCGAAAAAATGGATGCAGGAGTAGTTTTGTGCTGAACATTCAAATGAATTTTTCCATCGGTTAGTTTCTTTAGAACATCTAGGCCGGTTTGAAAATCAATTTCTTTACCAGACATGATAAAATCATTATCGGGTGCCAATGGACTGCTATCAAAAGCAGAAATAAAGATAGATTTTGGATTTTCACTTGGATTGGCGATACAACCATAAGGTCGCTGACGGATAAATGGCCAAGCACCAGAGTTTAGTAATTTTTCAATAATTTCTTCTCTATTTAAATCATTAGGCTTTGACTTAGGAAAGGATGCATATTTAATTTCCCTATCGGCCAGTATTTTTATTTCTAAAATTACTCTTTTATCTCCACGAAGAATTTCAATCACTTCTCCACTAACGGGGGAACTTACTATAATAGCTTCATTATTTTTATTATAAAACAAAGGAGTTCCAGCTAATACAGTATCACCTACTTTGACTAGTAATTTTGGATGGAGACCAGTGAAGTCGTTTGGTTTAATAGCAAATACGTCAGCTATGGGTAGATCCTGAATAGTCTTTTCTGCTTCGCCAATCAATTTGAGATTCAATCCCCTTTTAATTTCAATAAATAGACTCATTAATTAATTTTATTGGGTAATTATGATATTTGTACGAAGATTCGATTTTATCAATCCTTAAAAGCAATTTAATCAGAAACATTTGCTTTCGTAAAGAATAAAAATCTAATCTAGTGATTTTACCTCAATAGAGCAACAAAAACTCTTTTTTTATCGTAAAATATTGACCTATAGTTGGATTTTATAGTGCTTTTACATTTATCAATCCTAAAAAACTGAATTACTTTACTTCATGCTATCGGTGAATAAAATGAGTCAAATATGAAAGTTGCGCTTTCAAGACGCTATTGTTTAAACGAATTGGTTGGGAGAACAAGATCATTAAATGATAATTTTAATAAAGAGTAGAAGTATTAATAATTTGGCAGAAATGAATTTAATGAACTCCATTAAAAAGTATTATTTACAATTTGAATACTCTTTTAATGCCAATAAAAAGAATGTAAGGATTAATTTTAGAAGGCTCTTTTATAGTCGCTAAATTTACTTTTGAGTCTGTGCAGGAAATGCATTGCCATTGTTTTTAATTTATAAAAAAATCTTGGTTCAAGAGCTCTGAAATAGACATTGCCATATAATTATATAGTTTCTAAATCGATGTTCTTTTTGAATTAGAGTAAATTATTTTTTTTTGCCAACAAATAAATAATTTTTGCAAATTCATCATTATTTAGTCTGTCTCCCTCAATAACTCCTATTTGATTAGATGCAATTACATGTCTTCCTTTGTAAATGTTTTTATTTGATACAGTTATTATTTGATTGGATGAAGTTGCATGGTTCCCTTTGAAAATTTTTGTGTTTTTTACAATTAGAATACCTTCAGGCTGAATACTTATTAATTCATCTGATGCAATTGAATATTTTCCTCTGTATATTTTTCCTTTATCAACTAAAAAGATTTGGTCTGAATAGTTAGAATGCTTTCCTGAATAAATTTTTGTCGCCACTTTGCTCTTTTTTTAATAAGTTTTCAAATATTTTATAAATGGGTATCACTTTATTTTCATCAATAATTAGATCACTTGTGTCCTTAATGGTTTCAAAAATAAATTATTCACTATTCAATATTTTACGGTTTCCCGCATTCTGGGTTTATTTTTATTTTCATATCCTTTTAAATCATTTGGACTTGGTGAATAAAACGACTTTACTAGGGTCATATATTTCCATAGATTGTCCCGCACCAGCCGTTTTGGATTTTCAACATCATCATAGAAAAAGTATAATTAACTAGAATAATTCCTGAATTAGTCTCCGAAATTTTGATTGTGTCGCTTATGAAATAAGCTGCTTTTATTGAAAACGATCTTAATTTTTCTACTATTGAAATTCTTATTTTTTAGAAAATTCAAACCAAATAGGGATATTTTATACAAGTACTATTTGTAATCGAAAATAAAATCTAATGAAACAGCTTATCTTTTATGGTTCTTTTTCAGATTTCATTATGCATACTTAGGAAATGGGATGTACAGTTCTTATATTGGATTCCATATAGAGTAATTTCTTTATACGCAGTTATCGATTTATTTACACTTTCATGTAGAGTGATAAATAATAACGAATTAGTATATCATCAAATTGATAATTTAGAAATAAAAAAAGATGATGAACAAGCGATAAATTGGGCTAATAAATTAGTGGAAAAAGAGGATTAAATATAGGAGGTCTAATTGTAAAGACTTCAACAATGCTACTAATTATTGTTCGTATTTGAAAAAGAATAACTACTTATATTAATCCCATTCCAAAAGACTACGTTCCTCCCAATACGATTTTGGATTGGTTGTTAATAATTTTAGTTGATTCATTTCTGTTGAAGTAAAAGTCAACTTTTTATCTAATGCTTTTAGATTTTGTTCCAATTGTTTCGTGTCCGATGCACCACTTAAAACATAGGTTGGATTGATGCTTTCCATTACAAAACGTAGAGCGATGGCGTCAATACCAACTTTGTATTTTTTAGAAAGCTTATCTAATATGGGAAAGACTGTTTCGTTTTCTATATTGAAGACTCTACCGTTAGCCAAAGCTTCTTTGATGATAATTGTTTTATTTTTGGAATGTAATATAGTTAATATGTCAAAAGTAGATTGCTCTAGAATATTATAAGTGACTTGAAAACTATCAAATAAATAGTCGTCATCAACTTTGATAGTCATAGCTTCGAGTAGGATTTCGTTTTGATTAGCACCACTTGTAGAGATTCCAATTTGAAGGCTATTATTTTTTTTAATCGTGTGCAATTGTTTTAGTACGGCTTCATTTTTTAAGATACCACTTTCTAAAGTAGCCGAATGGACTTGATATATTTTTAAATCGGGTAATAGTGATTGAGATACTTTCCATTGTTCGAGTAATTTCTCAAGAGAATGTTCTTTTACTTCATGCTTTCCTTTGTATCCTAATTCCCAATTGGCAACATAAGTATAGCCCCATTTGGTACTTAAAATCACATCCGAATGTTTTCTGTCTGTTTTCCAATCAATTAAATACGACTCACCTTTGCCATATGAAGGTGCGGTATCAAAATAACGCACACCCTTTTTATACGCAAAATCCAATACTTTAAAAGCATTTTCTCGGAATGCTTTTTCTGATTTATCGATAGCATGATTTTCCCGAATATTGATGTATTCAGGTCTACCCAAGGCTGCTAATCCGATTCCTATTTTAGTTGTGATTGTCAATTCAATTCTGTTTAAAGGATTTTTAAAAAACAAAAATAGTCAAACTAAAAACATCATGAGCGCTAATATTTAATGTTTATAATTTACGGGTTGTTTTTGAAGGAATAAATAGCAACACGCATTAATTACTATTTGTATCTTCTAAATTTTTGATAAATAGTTTGTATTCACATTTTAGCAGGAAACACTCAAAACATTGACTTCGTCGAATTTTATTTCGGTGTCAGCAGGGGGAAGTTCGCTTTGGTCGGATGGAATTCCGTTAATGTAGGTTTGTGTACGCTCTCAAATTCCTTTTGCATATAAAACTGCAGTTGCAAAAGAATCAGCTATCTCCATGAAGTATAAATTATATTTTTCGTCCAAGGCAATTTGATTAAACTAATATAATTAAATATTTATTTATTAACTATGTTTAAACCTTCATGTGCAATTTCTATGGTTTCAACTGCGACCTCATTACCATCTGATTTCAAATCAGTTCCAGTAACTTTGGTAGGCCATGCATTTTGTAAAGTCCAGGTCATTGTTGGATTCCCACCTTCATCTATTAAATTAATAGTTATGGTAGTCCGTTTAACAGTGTTCATTTTTACGGTAGTATACCATTCGATAAATAGGTTGTCTTTTATAAAGACACCTTTTTTTAGCGTTATATTTCCAAATTTCACTAATCCGGGCATCTTTTGATTAGAAAAAATAGGGTATCCCCATGTCGGTATTCTATAATTTGTCCCTCAACATCTAATCCAGAAACTTCCTGAAACGAGGCGTATTGCATTTCTCCACCTAAATGTACTGTGAAGTAAAATTTAGAAATGGGCCATAAATTTTCACTTTGTTTTGATCCGTCGTCTGCCATGATTATTTTTTTAAAGAATTAGTAGGCTATTATGATTTTTGTTGTTGCTGTTGAAAGGTAATTACAATAAATTCGGCTTTCTCAGTATAACCTATAAAGGCTGGAATTGCGGTTTCGACCGCCACAACTTAATTGGGGACTGCGATTTTATCATTTATATAAACCCCTGGTGTTTGTAATGCCATAATTTTTTGTAAATAGAATAGTAGTCTTATCAAAGAAAGGCAATTCCAATTTTAGGAATAAACAGGAATTAAAATTTGACCTACAAAACTGAATTTAAGCATCCTAAGCTCATACTATCAAAAATAAGAAAGATAGAAATGGGTTGTTAGGAAAAGAGGGAAAATAGTTATGAACTAGAAAAATGTGAAACGGTATGGCTACGAGAAAGCCAAGGTGTAATTCAATTATAAATAAATAGAAATAGGAGTGTAAGTAATATTACACTTTATATTTTATCAGCTCCAATAGACTATCCATAGTACTTGGCATATTGAACATTTCAATATTCTTGGGGTTAGCATCCTTATTATATGCAATAGCACCAATATAATTTTGAGCAATTTCAAAACTATTTACTTGCCAGTATTCTGAAGTTTTAATTAATTTGGAATTTAAATTATGATGGCCATCCAAACAAGGAAAGTTCTTAAATTCATCATCGATACCCTTACCCAATGCTTTCACAAAGGCTTCTTTTCGTGTCCATGAAGTGTAAAAAGCGAGTTTTTTATTATTAGCATTTTGGATTGCCGAAATTTCTTTTTCATTAAAGATTGCCGAAAGAAGGGTTGTAAAGTCAAAATTATCAGAAATATGTTCTATATCGATACCCACTTCGCTTTTGGAAATGGCAATAACTGCAATGTCTTCAGAATGTGAAATATTAAAACAAAACCAAGGATGGGAGTCTAAATACGGTTTTTTGTTAGGACGATAGTCTAGAGAAATATTTTTTGCATCTAAATTTGTAAATGCTGCTATAACAAATTTTAGAATCGACCTGCAAATAATGAATCGGTTTTTATCTTTTTCACTGTAGAATCTATCAGCTCTGTTAAGCTCATTATTATTCAGAAAATTGGATAAATAAGGTGAGAAGGCTATAAAATTGGGCAAATAAATAGTATAAATTATTATATCATTTTCATTTAGAGCATACTCTTTCCTAGGCGGTAAACTAACGCCCTTGATATTTGAAAAAGTAATAAAGAGATTAGATGTTTGCATGTTTTTTATTTAAAATATCCTGAATCATTTGTATTAATTCTTTGTCATTTGAAGAATCTAAAATGCCAAAATGGTCGTTATGAATCTTATTACCATTAAATACCGCTTTTTTCCATCGAAATTTTGTTGGGTTTGTTTTATCGTGTTCATCATATTTTGATCGAATAAAATCCAAGTCAAAGTATTGTTTATTTATACGGTAGCGATCTATATTTCCTTTAGATTTAGCATTAGCTTCTATATAATGTTTAAGTATTAATGCATCTTGTTCCATCATTGTGCTGCTCAGACTAAAATACTTATTTAATTGGCAATCTTTTTTTTATGAATATGATTCTTAAATACCTTCCATCCAATTAATATTTCCTTTGAGAAATCGATCTTTCCACATTTGCCATTATAATATCAAACTAATTTTCCTCCTTCAAAAAGCAACAAAACTACCAAAAGAATATTCCGCTAAAGTATAGGAAAACATTTATCAAAAATCAAAATCCACTTTTTATAATTTTATAAATTAAAAAAATATATTTCCAATTTTTGTATTAAATTGAAGGAAATAATTCCATCGTCCTTTCAACTTCTTCAAAATTAATATAAAATCCTTGTTCCTTAGGAATTCCTACAATAAATCCATAATTAATGTCTTCCATATCTGTTATCACTTTCATAGCACCTACAAAACGGTATGGAGGCTGGAGCATTATTACGGAAGCACCTGGTTGAAGTACAACAAATCCGTGTGCCATTTGACTACCTTCAATTCCGATAAGAATTTTAGCTCCTACACAGGCAGAAATAATTTCAGTTGCAGTTTGGGTGGTTACATCCACTATCCGAAATCCGTATTTATCACGAAGCTTTTCGGCTATTTCCATCTCATTAATCATTATACGAATGTCACCCGAATCACGGCGCAAAATAAATACTCCTGGATGTGATATTCCTGGAAACCTAGACAACAATTTATTTCGATTAGCTGAAAACCTTTCATGCTTACCTATATTGTTGCACCAGTTATCATCAAAGAATATGGCTTTTTTCATAAATGCTGCATTGGTTCTGATTGGATTCATTTCTAATGCATTCTCATATTCAGGTGTATGTGAGAATGCAAAGATATTTGTAGTCACAGGATCACCTACAGACGCAGCTAATTGATACAATGGACAATCATCAACTAACCAAGAATAAAAATAATAATTGCCATTATATGAATTATAAATTGATGCATTATCTATTTCGGTATCTATTATAATAGGTGGAAAAAAATACTTTCTAGTACTAAGTTTTGAGCAATGGTGAAATACAAATCGATGTAAATCTTTATAAATGGAACCATCAATCATCCAAGTATTTTTCAACATATAGGCACGTGTCGGTTCATTTTTTGTTGCCCCCCCCAGCATTATAGAAATTGGATTTTCGAATTCAGTATGAGTTATACGATCAAGCTGACCATCTAGAAAAAAGGCCTTTGGTGAAATAGTTATATTTCCAGGCTCAATTTCCCAAGATTTTACTGCAAGGCTTTCAAGATTTTTTCCTTGACGTAACATCATATGAGATTTATGTATTCTTTTAAGGTATTTTGTATATCCAATTGGTGTAATTTTCATTTTTTTTATGATTTAATTAGACTTTATTTTATAACCATTTTTTTATGCTTAAGACCTTGTAAAAGGCTTCTTTACGTGTTTGTATGCTGTGAAAAGTATGGTTTTATTGTAGTATTTTGAAGGATTTATACTTCCTCTATGATCGTAAATATGTTTTAGAGAATTTACAAAATCATAATTTTCAGTAATGTAATTATCTAGATAATCACTTCCAATTTAGCTAAAACAGTTTTTTTTTACATAATCATTTATTTTTTATATTATTAATTGGTTTAAAAGCGTGTCCTATTTTAAGATCTTTAAAAATAAGGTTCATATTAATTTCGAAAGCATTTATCTGAATTTTAAAACCAATGTACAATTAATAAATAGGTTTAATTCTTTTTCTTGTAAAAGCAATCGGCTCTGTTCATCTGTTTAGAAATAAGAAATTAGCTAAATAGGATGGTAAGTCGTTATTAATGATTAAATTATACGTTTGCATGTCTTTGGTCTAGAATATCCTGAAGCATACGAGCCAATATTTTATCGTTAGGCGGCTCTACAATATCTAAATGATCTCCTGGAATATTATGAATCCGAACACCTTTTAATGCTGCCTTTTTCCAACCTAAATGTGTAGGATCTAATTTATGGTTTGTGTCATCCTTTGCACGGAATAAATCTACTTCAAAATTCTGAGGTACAAGGTGGTACAAGTCAGTTATTTTACTTACCATACTATCAGCAACAATAAATTCTTCAAGGGCTAATACTTCTTGTTCAGTCATTGTATTGTTCTGATCAAAATGTGTTTTTAATAGATACTCTTTTTTCGCATTAATGCGCTTCTTAAAAGCCTTCCAACTCATGAGCATTTCCAATAAAAAATCGAATCTTCTACGAGTACGATCCAAATATCTAATTATTTTTTTTTGTTGAACTGTAGGATAATAATATGATGAGTCGACATAAGTATCTAGTAATGCTGACAAGCTAACTGTTTTTCCTTGTTCTTTTAATTGACGCGTCATTTCAAAGGCAACGATACCACCAAAAGAAAAACCAGCCAAAGCATAGGGACCTTTCGGATTTATTTTTGTAATTGCATCTACATAATGAGCTGCCATGGCTTCTATGGATTCATACCAGTTATCATAGCCATTTGGACCTATACCTTGAATACCGTAAACAGGTTGATCTTCATCAAAGTATTTAATCACATTTAAAAAATTTAAGATATTAAGTCCTGCTCCATGAACCATAAAAAGAGGGGGTTTATTCCCTTTAGGTTTAATAGGAATTAAGCAATCAGATGATATTTTGCTATCAATGTTTAGTAGTTTGGCAAATTCAAATACAGTAGAATGTTGAAATAATGCAGAAAGAGGAATCCGTTTACCCGTTTTTTTCTCAATCTTAAACATGACATTCACAGCCTTTATTGAATGACCACCCAATTCAAAGAAGTTACTAAAAATATCAATCTGCTCAATGTTTAAGCTTTCTTTCCAAATATCAGCTACTAACTTCTCTGCTTCTGTGCGAGGAGCGGTATATTCTTGTTTAGTACTATTCTTGTTGTTGGATTTATATTCTAATAATGCCTTACGGTC
>NZ_SMFK01000015.1 GCF_004349355.1 Flavobacterium cellulosilyticum
TGCATCTTTGAGCTTTCTTTCAAGTTCCGAAATGCGTTCCTGTTCTGGCGTTTGCTTTAAATTGCCGTTCCCTGGAAAACTTCCTTGTCCGAACTCTTCATATTCTTTTCTCCATTTATACAACTGTGGAGCAGTAACTCCTAACTCTCTGGCCAGTTCTGAAATATTTGTTCTTTCAAAACTCAACTGGACTGCTTTCTCTTTAAAAGCTCGGTCATAAATTATTCGCGTTTTTTTCATAAATTAAAATTAAGGTTTTTATTCTTAACTTTTTATGCGGGTAAAGTTAGCATGTCCAAACTCCATTCATCTACATGAATGGAGTTTTTAGTTTTGAGTGATGCTTTAAAATGATATAAATACCGTATAAAAATGCTATAGTAAATAATAATAAAATTTCATTGTCTATCGATAATCCTGGAGGAGTTACTGGTTGTTTAGCACCTGGCGAAGGAGGGTGAGGTGCTGCATAGACGTACATTTCCCCAAGAAGGTAAATAATAATATAATAAAACTTACTTCTATTGATTTTCATATTTATAATAAGATGTTAATCTTTAGTGTATTGTCAATTACCGATTGTTGTTATAACTCAAAAATAGATGTTATAGTGATCGCAAAGTTATTTTATTTAATTATAAATCAATACAAATTTAGATTAAAACCCATTTTTTATCGATGAAATGCAGTTTCGGCTTGAGCATAAAAAAACCCTTTTAAATTAGAATTTAAAAGGGTTTTAGTGGTCCCACTTGGAATCGAACCAAGCACCTACTGATTATGAGTCAGTTGCTCTAACCGAATGAGCTATAGGACCGTTTATGCGAATGCGAAATTACTACAATTTTATATTTGTTGCAACTATTTTTGAAGTAGTTTTATATATAATTTAATTAATTACTTTTTTAATTCAGAACAATCTGATTTTGAGAAACATTCATAAAAAGCTTTCTGACGTATTATTTTATTTCCTGACATAATTCTATCAAAACACCATTTGTGCTTTTTGGATGAAGGAATGAAACTAATTTGTTATCGGCTCCTTTTTTTGGAATTTCATTTAAAACAACAAATCCTTCTTTTTTTAATCGGTCAATTTCAGCTAAAAGATCCTCTACTTCAAAAGCGATATGATGGATTCCTTCTCCTTTTTCGGCAATAAATTTTGCTATAGGACTTTCGGGATTTGTTGCCTCGAGTAATTCTATTTTATTGGGACCATTCAAAAAAAATGCTGTTTTAACACCTTCGCTAATTACCTCTTCCTCTTTATAAGCAGCAGCGCCAAAAAGTTTCTCGTATATTAAAACAGCACTAGATAAATCGTTAACAGCAATTCCAATATGTTCAATTTTTTTCATTTTTTGAACAAATTAATACATTTAAAATTAAATGTAAGGTTTATACCAATTTATTTGCGATCAAATATTCAGCAATTTGAATTGTATTTGTCGCCGCTCCTTTTCTTAAATTATCAGCTACAATCCACATGTTTAGGGTATTTTCTTGGCTTTCGTCACGACGAATTCTACCTACAAAAACGTCATTCTTGCCTTCGGCATATCTTGGCATTGGATAGGTAAATGTATCTAAGTTGTCTTGAACTACAATTCCATCTGTTTGACTCAAGATGGTTCTAATGTCACCAACTTCAAAATCATTTGAAAACTCTACGTTTACCGCTTCGCTATGTCCACCTACTACTGGAACACGTACAGCAGTAGCGGTTACTTTGATAGAATCATCGCTTAATATTTTTTTGGTTTCTTTTACCAATTTCATTTCTTCTTTGGTATACCCATTATCTTCAAAACTATCACATTGAGGAATACAATTGCGATTGATTTTATATTTATATACCATGTCACCTTCGATTCCAGCACATTCATTTTCGAATTGTTCTACAGCTTTTACTCCAGTTCCAGTGATGGATTGGTAAGTTGAAACAACTACTCGTTTGATGTTGTATTTTTTATGTAATGGTGCCAAAGCCAAAACCATTTGAATAGTAGAACAGTTTGGGTTGGCGATGATTTTATCTTCTTTTGTTAATTCATTTGCATTAATTTCAGGAACGATTAATTTTTTTGAAGGATCCATTCTCCAAGCAGATGAATTGTCAATTACGGTAGTCCCAGCAGCTGCAAATTTTGGTGCCCAATCTAATGAAGTTTGACCTCCAGCCGAAAACAAAGCAATATCCGCTTTCATATCAACTGCGGTTTGTAAGCCTACAACGCTATGTTTTTGTCCTTTGAATTCAATAATTTTTCCAACAGATTTTTCAGAGGCTACCAGAATTAATTCGGTGTAAGGAAAGTTTCTTTCTTCTAATACTTTTAACATTATTTCTCCAACCATTCCGGTTGCACCTACAACAGCAATTTTCATAATATATCGTTTTATTTTTTTTATTTCTTTTTATTGTGGTACAAAAGTATGGAATCTTCAATGTAAAACAAACGCATTCACAAAAAATAACAAAATGTTACAAATATAACAACGCGTAAAAAAACCACGCTTTTCGGCGTGGTTAAGTTAGAATATATAATGTAGCGGAAATTATTTTTTCAACAAATCTCTAATTTGAGTAAGCAATTCTTCTTGAGACGGACCAGCTGGTGCAGCAGGAGCGGCAACTTCTTCTTTCTTTTTTGCTTTTTCTGCTGCTCTTAAAACAACAAAAACAAACAACGCAATAATAACAAAATTAATAGTAGCCTGCACTAAATTTCCATATGTTATAATAGCGGCTTCAGCAGTTTTTGCAGCATCTAAACTTTCATAACTATTACCGTCAAGTGTAATAAATTTTTGAGTAAAATCTATTCCACCAGTTAATAATCCTACAATTGGCATGATTACATCATCGACAGCTGAACTGACTATTTTGCCAAATGCACCACCAATTACAACCGCAGTTGCTAAACTCAGTACATCTCCTTTCATTAAAGAAGCTTTAAAATCTGCAAAAAATCCCATAATTATTTGATTTATTGGTTGTTAAATAATAATATTTTAAACGAAGTTAAGAAAAGATTAACAAGAAAAAAATTATTCTCGATAATAAATACGTTTTACTCTTTGAGAAATACTTGTCAGAATTTCATAAGGGATGGTGTTTAGTTTTTTTGCTATTTCATTAACTGTCGGTATTTTACCAAAAATAATCACTTCATCTCCTTCTTTACAATCTATTTTAGTACAATCTACCATCAACATATCCATACAAATACTTCCTATAATTATTGCCTTTTGGTTATTTATGGTAACAAAACCCAATCCATTGCCCCAAGCTCTCGAAATACCATCTGCATAACCAATAGGAATAGTGGCTATTTTTGAAGAGTCGTTAGCAATAAAACGTCTTCCATAGCCCACACTTTCGCCAGCTTGAATGCTTCTTATTTGTGAGATAACGGATTTTAAGGTACTCACGTTTTCCAATTCTTTTTGCTCTTCTAAATCATTAGAGACGCCATAAACTCCAATTCCAAGTCGAACCATATCGTATTGTGCGTCAGGAAAATTAGTAATTCCCGAAGTATTCAATAGATGACGAATTGGGTTTATTTGTAATTCAAATAGCATTTTCGATGATAATTTTTCAAATAAATTAATTTGATAGTGAGTAAATTCAAGGTGATTAAGGTCGTCACTAGTGGCCAAATGGGACAAAATACTTTTTATAGTCACCAAGTTAGTGTTTTGTAGAATTGAAATTAATTCATTAATATTTTCTTCTTCAAAGCCCAAACGATGCATTCCGGTGTCGATTTTAATGTGAATCGGAAAGTGTACTAAATTTAATTGTTCAGCAATTTTAAGGAAAGCATGTAAACCTTTCAAACTGTATATTTCGGGTTCTAATTGATGTTGGATAATAGACAAAAAACTAGTACTTTCAGGATTTAAAACCATTATTGGTAATTTAATTCCGGCATTTTTTAATGTAATTCCTTCATCGGCGAAAGCCACACCTAAATAATCTACTTTGTGATGTTCGAGTAGTTTTGCGATTTCAAAACCTCCGCTTCCATAGCCAAAAGCTTTAACCATTACCATAATTTTGGTGGTTGGTTTCAATTTTGATTTGTAAAAGTTGAGATTATGGCTAATTGCGTTGAGATTTATTTCCAAAATCGTTTCATGTGTTTTCCTTTCTAATAAGGAAACAATGGTCTCAAATTGAAAATGACGCGCTCCTTTTATCAAAATCGTTTCATTTCCAAAAGTTAAATTCGGATACGCGATTATAAATTTTTTCGTATTTTCGAATGAAGAACAGTTAGGAAATTTATTTTCAAAAGCTGAAATCGTTTCTCCAATGACAAAAACTCTAGTTATTTTATTTGCTACAATCAATTGTGAAACTTTAGAATATAATTCTTCGTTTGTCAAACCACTTTCGAAAATATCCGATAAAATCAGCGTTTTCTTCTCGTGTTGTTTTTGACTTTCCAGAAAATCCAAGGCTATTTTTAACGATTGAAAATCGGAACTATAACTATCATCAATAAGAGTGCAATTGTTAATTCCATCTTTGACTTTTAAACGCATTTCAACTGGAAACAATAATTTCATTCTATTTTGAATGGTTTCAATATTGTAATTGAAATACAATAAAACCATCAAACAAGAGATGGAATTTTCAATCGAAGCGTCCTCTTTAAAAGGAATTTGAACTTCAAAATTAGTTTTGACATAGTGTATTTGTAAAACTGTTCCTTCTTGATTTGGTTTTAATATTATAAAAACAGCTGCGGTTTTGTCAGTAAAACTCCAAGAAAATGTTTTACTATTTGAATCTAATAGCGCTTTTACAATACTATTCTTTTGATATATAATGATATTAGAATGTTGGAAAAGAAGTAATTTTTCTTTTATTTTTTCATCAATATTGGTAAAACCTTCATTGTGTGCTGAACCGATGTTGGTGAGGATTCCAATTGTTGGCTTAATAATCGCTTCCAATTTATCCATTTCGTTCCTTTTCGAAATTCCTGCTTCAAAAATACCTAGATTGTATTTTTGGTTGATAGCAAGTATAGATAAAGGAACGCCTACTTGTGAGTTGTAACTTTTAGGACTTCGAACAACATTGAAATCGGGACTTAATAAGAAATTAAGCCATTCCTTTACGATTGTTTTGCCGTTACTTCCGGTCAAACCAATAATTGGGAAATCAAAAAGACTACGATGATGAGCCGCAAATTGTTGTAGTGCTTCTAATGTATTATCTACAATCAAAAAATTGGCTTTGTTCTCGCATTTATCCGGAATATGGGTTACAACAAAGTTTTGGACTCCTTTTTCGATTAAAGTGGTAATATAAATATGAGCGTCATTATTGGGACCCACTAATGCAAAAAACAATGTTTTTTCATTGTTTTGCAAAGAACGACTATCTATGGAAATGTTGTCGATGGTACCGTTAGAGACACCTCCAAACCTTTTGGCATGAAGGATTTGTTCGATGGTTTTTATAGATAAAGTCAAAATTTACTTTTGATTTTTGTTAGTTTTATCAGATGCTAATTTATGGTCTTCTTCACTTTTCTTCATCGCGTAAAAATAAGCTGCACGACTCAATGGTTCGTATTCCTCGTTTTCACCAAGCATAACAAGTTTGTCATTGTCGTTTTTTCTATAGCTGTAATTGGCTAAATTTCCTGTACGAGTACAAACAGCATGAACTTTGGTAACGTATTCGGCAGTTGCCATCAAGGCAGGCATTGGCCCAAAAGGGTTGCCTTTGAAATCCATATCTAATCCAGCAACAATTACGCGAATGCCTTGGTTTGCCAAATCATTGCATATTTTTACAATTTCGTCATCGAAAAACTGGGCTTCATCAATGCCTACAACATCACAACCTTGTGCTAAAATAGCAATATTGGCTGCTGCAGGGACAGGTGTAGAACGAATTTCATTGGCGTCGTGTGACACAACCAAATCATCATGATAGCGAGTGTCAATGGCGGGTTTGAATATTTCAACTTTTTGTTTGGCAAATTGCGCTCTTTTTAGTCTGCGAATGAGTTCTTCAGTTTTACCTGAAAACATAGAACCGCTAATAACTTCGATCCAACCAAATTGTTCTTTATGATTTACTGTATTTTCGAGAAACATTTTGTATTTTTCTACCTTTAGAAATGAATAATTTTTATTACTTTGTGGCGGCACTAAGCGACATGAAAATTTTATACTTTTACATCGTTTCAAATGTAGAAAAATTTTATCAAAACTAAGATTCACGAGCCTTTAATTGTAAAATTATAATTGCTGTTGATCGTTGCTTGTTCTCTAGTTAAAAAACAAAACAAATTCATTTATTAAAAAAGACAGGACTTACTCACTATAATTTCAAATGTTATGAAGAAAAAACTGGAAGCTGACTTAATGAGCATTGCTCACAGAGTATTGCAAATTAAAAACAAATCTGACATCAATCAATTGTACATTGAAACGCAGAAATTATATGAAAAACTAGCGATTTTAAGATTTGTTGAAGATCATTTTGCTGATGCAAAACCTACAATTGGTCAAGCCGAAATAGTCGAAAAAATGGAGCATTATTTTGAAGAAATTCACGTAGCAGATCCTTTGATTAAAATGATTCAGCCAGCAATTGTTGTTGAAGAAACTGCCATTGAAGAAGTTGTAATCGATGAAGTTCCAGTAGAAGTTCCTGAGAAAAATGAAAGGGATGCTGCTGTTGAAGTAAATTCAACCGATGAAGTTGCAGAGGAAAAAGAAGTAGAAGCTGTTGTTGCAACTGCTATTGAGGTAAATGCAATTGATGAAGTTCCAGAAGAAAAAGAAATACAAGTTGTTGTTGCAACTGACATTGAAGAAGTTGTAATCAACGAAGTAACTGCAAAAGATTCTGAGGAAAAAGTAGTAGTGGAAATCCCTGTAGAAGAGGAAATAAAAACTGAATCCTATAAAGATTATGGATTTCTACCAGCATTTGAGTTGGATGTAGAAGTGGAAGAAGAAACACCTAAAAAATCAGAAGAAGTACAAATTTCTTTTATGGATTTATTAGGAGGCGATTTTAGTGAGCCGATGTTTGTGAAAGCAGATCAATCTGATCCAATAAGATCGAAAACGCCTTTTAGTTTTCCAAAAGAGACTAGTTTTAAATTGGATAAAGAAGAAATAGCAACATCTATTGATGTGAATATAAAAAAAATTGAGCCTAAAACAGTTTCTCTAAACGATAAATTTGCAAAAGGAATTACTATAGGTTTAAATGATAGAATTGCATTTGTAAAGCACCTTTTTGGGAATAGCGTCGAAGATTATAACCGTGTAATGAATCAGTTAATTACCTATGATAATTATGAAGAAGCCCAAAATTTTATTGAAGATATGGTAAAACCAGATTACAATAATTGGGATGGAAAAGAGGATTATTCACAACGGTTTTTAGAAATCATCGAGAAAAAATTCACTTAAATGGGTAAATTATTTATTGTCCCAACTCCTATTGGCAATCTTGAAGACATGACTTTTAGAGCAATTCGGATTCTTAAGGAAGTCGATTTGATCTTGGCAGAAGACACCCGAACAAGCGGAAAACTATTAAAACATTATGAGATTGGTACACATATGTACAGCCATCACATGCACAATGAGCATAAAACGGTCGAAAATTTAATTTCCCGTTTGAAATCAGGAGAAACCATTGCCTTAATTTCTGATGCAGGAACGCCTGCGATTTCTGATCCTGGATTTTTGCTCACTCGTGCTTGTGTCGAAAACGGAATCACGGTCGAATGTTTGCCTGGCGCAACAGCTTTTGTACCTGCTTTGGTGAATAGTGGTTTGCCGAATGATAAATTCGTTTTCGAAGGATTTCTACCTGACAAAAAAGGAAAACAAACCCGATATTTGGCACTTGCCGAAGAAACTCGTACGATGATTTTGTATGTGTCGCCCCATAAATTAGTCAAAACTTTAGCCGAATTCATTACTTATTTTGGTGAAGACCGATCGATTTGCGTTTCAAGAGAATTATCAAAACTACACGAAGAAAATGTTCGTGGAACGGTACGAGAAGTCTTGACACATTTCGAAAATAAACCGCCAAAAGGAGAAATTGTGGTCGTGGTTGGTGGAAAATCAACAATGAAAGAAAATAAAAAACAATCAGAATAAAAAATATATAATGAGCATTGCATCCTTCTTAGAAAAATTAAAACAAACACCAAATTCCATTACTTTCCCAGAAACCATTGCTGTGATTGAAGAAAATTACGATTTTACTCCAACGACTTTCGATAATGGAACACAACATAATGCCGCTGGGCAAAACTCAGGTTCTTGCAAATTATTTGCATTTGCCCAATTACAAAACTTATCCCAAGCCGAAACTTTAGCTTGTTTTGGAGCCTTTTATTTCGAGGAAGTATTGGGAGAAGCAGAAGGGACCAACCACCAAAACATTCGTAATTTTATAAAATTAGGATGGGATGGAATTCAATTTGAAGGAGAAGCTTTGGTTTTGAAAGCATAATTTTTTTTGGCCACGGATTACACGGATTAAATGGATCTTCACAGATTGCAAAATTTAAAATCTGTGAAAATCTGTGAAATCTGTGTCAAATTTAATTTAAAAATTAATGAAATATTTGCGACTTATTGTCTTCGCGGCAAATCAACCCTCCACTTCCAAATCCACAAACGAAAAAGTATTCCCACTAAATAATCCTTTATCTGATAATTTCAAATCGGGGATTACAAGCAAAGCCATAAACGAAAGCGTCATAAAAGGAGCTTTCAAATTACTGCCTAAATCTTTCGCCATAGCATCAATTTCCTGATACAATTTCGCGGTTTCCCAGCCGTTTTTGTCGCTCATAATTCCTGCAACAGGTAAAGGTAATATTTTATTTTCAGATCCATTTACGGCACAAACGCCGCCTTTGTTTTCAATTATAAGATTCACAGCACTGCAAATTTCGGCATCAGATGTTCCTACAACCACAATATTATGGCAATCGTGCGCTACAGAACTGGCGATTGCGCCTTTTTTTAATCCAAAATTCTTTATAAAAGCAATTGCGGGTTTCGTATTTTGATAGCGATTCACAACTGCCATTTTCAGGATGTCATTTTCTGTATCCGAAACTATTTTTCCATCAACGATTAATGATTTGTGATGGATTTCATTGGTAATTAATTGTCCTTCTAAGGCCTCAATCACACGAATTGTAGAATTAGAACCCGAAATGGCACCCGAGCGATAGCGAACTGGCGAAGCAAAGTCACTAATTTCCTTTGCAGTAATTGTAAAATTATTAGGCGTTTCAAACGCAACGTGTTTTACAAAAGATTCGCCATTCTCGGCGACTAATTCTCCGTTGATATAAGTTTGCTGCACTTTAAAATTAACTAAATCTTCGACTATAATAAAGTCGGCAGCATCGTTTTCTTTTAACAATCCCACATTAATTTTATAATGATTCACAGGATTCACGCAAGCAGCTTGCAAGACTTTAAAAACGTCAATTCCTTTGGCAACCGCTCGAGCACAAAGCAAGTTAATGTGACCAACAATCAAATCATCTGGATGTTTGTCATCCGAACAAAACATAATGTTTTCATAATTATCAGGAAG
Organism: Flavobacterium cellulosilyticum; assembly: GCF_004349355.1. Lineage (GTDB taxonomy): Bacteria > Bacteroidota > Bacteroidia > Flavobacteriales > Flavobacteriaceae > Flavobacterium > Flavobacterium cellulosilyticum. The sequence goes on from NZ_SMFK01000015.1 coordinate 9,629, forward strand.
TAAATCAATGAGTGCTTCAAAGTTTTTGGCGGCACTTCCTTCGCGAATTAACACTTTCATTCCAAGCGACAATTTTTCCTCAGCTTCTTCAAAAGTGAAACATTCGTGATCGGTAGTAATTCCTGCCGAAATGTATTTACGAACTTCTTTCCCTCGTAGTCCTGGGGCGTGGCCATCAACTGGTTTGTTGAAATGTTTTGCCCATTGTATTTTCTTCAAAACTTCATCATCATCGAATAAAACGCCAGGGTAATTCATCATTTCTGCCAAGTAATAAATATCAGGCGAAGCTAGTAATTCCGCAATTCCTTCTGAATCTATCATAGCGCCAGCACTTTCGAAAGAAGTTGCAGGAACACAAGATGGCGCACCAAAATGAAATTTCAATGGCACTTTTTTGCTGTTTTCAATCATATAATAAACACCTTCGGAACCAAGAACATTGGCGATTTCGTGTGGGTCAGAAATAGTTGCCACAGTTCCATGTAACACGGCGATTTTTGCAAATTCAGATGGAACAAGCATGGAACTTTCGATATGAATGTGGGCATCTATAAATCCGGGCATAATGAAATTTTTAAGCCCGTGATTTTTCTCAATTATCGAAATGATTTTTCCGTTGGCTACAGTTATTTCTCCAGCATAAATACGTCGGTTTTGGATATCGACAATTTGTCCTTGAATTTGCATTTTGTATGTTTTAAAATGATATTCAAAAGTACTACGATTTTACTTTAACTTCTAAAAATTCACCGCAGATTCACAGATTATTTTGAAATATTTTTTAGATAAGGATTAGTAATGGTTTTGTTAAATTTGCGAATATGCGGTTAATTTTTTTGTTATTAAATTATTCAACTATTTTAAACTAAATTTGTCAAAATACTCAAAATCATAATTTATAATTCTCAATTCATAATTATTTATGCGCTGGACCATTAAACCAAAACCTTCGGATGATAAAGTAAAACAACTTGCTGAGGCTCTGAAAGTAGAGGAATTTGTAGCCACACTTTTGGTACAACGCGGAATTGAAACTTACGAAGAAGCCAGACAGTTTTTTCGTCCTACTTTGGGTGATTTGCATAATCCATATTTAATGAAAGATATGGATAAAGCGGTCGAACGTATCGAAAAAGCGATCGAAAACGACGAAAATATTCTCGTTTTTGGAGATTATGATGTCGATGGAACGACTGCAGTTTCATTAGTTTCTTCTTATTTGAAAACCTATTATCCAAATGTTGCAACTTATATTCCAGATCGTTATGATGAGGGTTATGGAATCTCTTTCAAAGGGATTGATTTTGCTGATGATAATGGTTTTACCCTAATTATTGCATTGGATTGTGGCATAAAATCAATAGATCATGTGGCCTACGCCAAGGATAGAAATATTGATTTCATCATTTGTGATCACCACAGACCGGGTGAGTTTTTACCCGATGCAATAGCAGTTTTAGATCCAAAAAGAGCCGATTGTACTTATCCGTATGATGAATTGTGCGGATGTGGAATAGGTTTTAAATTGATTCAGGCCTTAGGTGAAAACCGAAACCAAACTATTGAAGATTTGACTTCCTATTTGGATTTAGTGGCAACGGCGATTGCAGCTGATATTGTTCCCATGACGGGAGAAAATCGTGTTTTGGCTTATTTTGGTTTACAAGTCATTAATTCAGATCCTCGACCGGGTTTTAAAGCTTTAATCCATCAAATAAAAAAACAAACACTTGATATTACCGATGTTGTTTTTATTATTGCCCCAAGAATTAATGCTGCGGGTAGAATCAAACATGGCAATCATGCAGTGGAATTATTGACGGAATTTGACTTTGAACAAGCGCAACAATTTGCATCAGAAATTGAGGCTTATAATTCGGAACGCAAAGATTTAGACAAACAAATTACTAAAGAAGCACTTCTTCAAATTATTGACAATTCAGAAATTGAGGGTTTTACAACCGTAGTTTTTCAACAAGATTGGCATAAAGGTGTGATAGGAATTGTGGCTTCGAGATTAATAGAAACCTATTATCGACCAACATTGGTCTTTACCAAAAGCGGTGATAAATATGCAGCATCTGCTCGATCTGTAAAAGGCTTTGATGTATACAATGCATTGGAAAGTTGTTCGGAACATTTGGAACAATTTGGTGGACACATGTATGCAGCGGGAATGACTTTATTGGAAGAAAATTATCAAACATTCAAAGATGCTTTCGAAAAAGTGGTACAAGAAACGATTCATCCCGAAATGCTAATCCCAGAAATTTCGATTGATGCCGAGATCAATTTCTCGGATATTACACCCAAGTTAACTCGGATTTTGAAACAATTCGAACCTTTTGGTCCACAAAACATGACGCCCATTTTTATATCAAAAAATGTAAAAGACACTGGATATGCCCAAAGACTAGGTGCCGAAGAGGAACATTTGAAACTGTTTGTTCGACAAGATACTTCCGAAGGAATGTCGGCAATTGGATTTGGTCTAGGGAATAAGATGGAAATAACAACTCATCAAAAACCGTTTGAAGCGGTGTATTGTATTGATGAAAACGAATGGAATGGCAAAACGACTGTTCAATTGCGATTAAAAGATTTAAAATAATTACCGATTAAATGAAGAAAAAAGATCCTTACGCAGCCTTGCGTTATAGAGAATTCAATATGTTTTTAGTGTTGCGTTTCGCCATGGTTTTTGCCTGGTCTATGCAATTTATTATTATAGAATGGGAAGTGTATAGCTTGACAAAAAGTGCACTTTCACTTGGGATGATTGGTCTAATGGAAGTAATTCCAGCGATTGGAATGGCTTTGTTTGCGGGTCATATTGTAGATCAAAAAGAGAAGAAAGGAATGCTTTTGAAATGTATTTTTGGGTTTTCAATAATAAGTTTTGGGCTGTTTTTATTGACTTGGCCTACAATAGTTAGTGATTTTTCGACTAATACAATTTTGTATTCGATTTATTTTTTGGTCTTTTTAGGTGGTTTGGTTCGTGCCTTTTTAGGACCAACCATATTCTCGCTAATGTCGCTAATAGTGCCTAAAAAAGCGTATCCTAACGCAGCAACTTGGAGTAGTTCAGTATGGCAAATTGCCTCTGTGGTTGGACCTGCAGTTGCCGGATTTTCCATTACTTGGATAGGAGTCCATTGGTCGATGTGCACTATTTTTGCTTGTTCGATTTTCGCATTAGTAATTTTGACACAAATAACAACTAAACCTATTTTGAATCCAAAAATTGGAGAACCCATAATGGAAAGCTTGAAGGAAGGTGTCATTTTTGTGTATACTAATAAATCTGTTTTAGGGGCTTTAACGCTCGATATGGTGGCCGTACTTTTTGGCGGTGCCGTGGCTCTTTTGCCGATTTTTGCCCAAGACATTTTAAAAGTAGGACCAGAAGGTTTTGGAGTTTTACGCGCAGCTCCTGCTGTGGGTGCTTTACTAACGATGTTTGTTTCGGCACATCTTCCTTTTTATAAAAATGCAGGAATAAAATTATTGGCAGCCATTTTTGCTTTCGGACTTTGTATTATTGCTTTTGGTCTTTCCACGATTTTTTGGGTGTCGGTTCTCGCTTTGTTTATGAGTGGCGTAACGGATGGTTTTTCGGTGGTGATTCGACAAACGATTTTACAACTCAAAACACCAGATCACATGCGAGGTCGTGTGGCAGCTGTGAACTCCATATTTGTAGGTTCATCTAATGAATTGGGTGCTTTCGAAAGTGGGTTGACTGCAAAATTAATGGGAACAGTTACTGCAGTAGTTTTTGGCGGAAGCATGACTTTATTAGTAGTGCTTTATACAGGTCTTAAATTACCTTCCTTTAGAAATCTGGATTTACAAAAAGATTTGGATGAACACGAAAACCACGAAAACTAGATTTTTGAATGTTGCGATAATTAGATAAACATGAAATTAAAATCATTCATTGCAAAATTCACCGTGCTTTTTAAACAAGGATTAAGTCCAAAGAAATTAAGTCAAAGTATTATCGTTTCGGGATTAATTTCGACCATACCAATTTTAGGGGTGAGTACTTTTATAATTACGACGATATCACTTAAAAGCAAATTGAATTTGCCCGTAATGATTGCCTTGAGTTATTTGATGTGGCCAATACAAATTTTGATGATTATTCCGTTTATAAAAGTGGGGCAATTTATTTTTTCTGTTCCGTCTAATCATCATTCGGTTGAAGAAATAATCAACTCTTTTCAGGATGGTTTTTTTGCAACACTAAGTTATCTTTCTTTTGAATTGCTTTGCGGATTGGGAGGGTGGATGTTGACTGCAGTTCCTTTTGCTTTTGGAGTATATTTGGTGACGCTTTTGTTATTAAAAGAGAAGAATGTATCGTGATTTCAAATAAAAGAAGTAGTTATTCAAATTTCTTCACTTCGAAGGTCTCTCCATCAAAAACACCATAGGTAAAATAATTAATCCAGTCGCCCAGATTGACATACTCAGCGTTTTCGCCAACAGTTTTTATCATAGGCAAATGGCGGTGGCCAAAAACCAAGTAATTATAATGTTTAGTTTCCAATTTTCTTTTAGCATAAAGGATGAGCCATTCGTTTTCGTCACCAAGGAATTTCACGTCTTCATCGCCCGAAATTAGTTTGTTTTTAACGGAAAGATAATGTCCTAGTCGAACACCGATGTCTGGGTGAAGCCAACAATACAACCATTTTGAAATAGGATGTATAAAGACTTTTTTCATTCGTTTGTATCCTTTATCACCAGGTCCTTTTCCGTCACCATGGCCAATCAGAAAGGTTTTTCCGTTAATAGTATATTCTTGATTGTCGCGATAAACGGGAATATTAAGTTCTTTCTGGAAATAATCTTCCATCCATAAATCATGATTGCCCACGAAGAAATAAATAGGTATTCCGCTGTCGCGAATTTCGGCAAGTTTCCCTAAAACACGCACAAAACCTTTGGGAATTACGGTCTTGTATTCGAACCAAAAATCGAATAAATCGCCCAATAGAAAAATCGCTTCGGCATCTTTTTTGACTTGGTCGAGCCAAGCGACAAATTTTTGTTCTCTTGGAAAACTCAATTCTGGTGTTGGGGCACCAAAATGTTGATCGGAGGCAAAATATATTTTTTTGTTGGGTGAGATTTGCATAAAGCTAAAATAAGTTTTTTTTTCAACTCGAATTACACTAATTTTCACTAATTCTAATAATTATAAAATGAAATAAACTCATTTTTAATTCGTGTGAATTCGTGCAATTTGTGTTTGTTTTTTTACAAATTATCACTCGCGAACCATTCGGCAAAAGAAGATTCCGTTTCTTGCAATTTAAGGGAAAAAAGACCAATGTTTTTAGGCAGCCTACTGATAATTCTTTTAGAAAAATCGACCACCATATTTTCAGATGTCGGTTGGTAATCGACTAGAATTACATGATGACCGCGAGATTTTAATTCATTAGCCAATTCGAGATGTGGCGTTGTTTCATTGAAAACAGTGGCATGATCAAACTGATCTACGATTTCCTCTTTGACTATTTTTTTTAAATCGGTAAAATCGATAACCATTCCAAATTTAGTGTCATTTCGATCAATGATAGGTGTTCCAATAACGGTTACCGACAATTTATAGCTATGCCCGTGCACATTTTTACATTTCCCATCATAACCGTATAAGGCATGACCTGTTTCGAAACTAAATTTTTTTGTGATTCTGATTTTGCTCATGCTATTTTATTTTTGAGTGCAAATTTAGTGAAACTAATCCTTTCTATCCGCTTTTTTTACTCGATAAAACATCCACACGGCTACTGTGGCCAAAAGTAAAAAAGGGAGAAAGGAACCAATTAGTACTCCGGTTTCATAATTACTGTCAGCTTCATTTTTTAATGTATCGACAACATTTAACTGTAAAAAAAGAATAATTAGGTGGGTCATTGTTTATTTTTTAAATTGACTTAATGCGTTTCTGGAGAAATCAGACAACACCAATTTTCCAGATAAATGAGCTCTTTCATACAGTAAAGTGGACCAATTTTCTGTTCCTTCCCAAAGTACTTTTTTCATTTCCGTTAAAGCTTCTGGATTATAAGTTACCAATTTTTTAGCAAATGAAATGACTTCTAGATCTAGGGTATTTTGGTTGGCAAAGACTTTAGAATAAAGCCCTTTTTGGCTTGCCCAAGTTGCAGTTTTCCATTCTGTATCCAAAGTCATTTCGGTCATTGCCGATTTTCCTATTTTTCGGCTAACGGCAGGTTCAATTACAAAAGGACCAATTCCGATTGCTAATTCGGACAATTTTAGACTGCTTTCGACAGTTCCAAAAGCATAATCACAAGCAGCAACAATGCCTACTCCGCCTCCAACGGCTCTTCCGTGAATGCGACCAATAATTATTTTCGAACAGTTGCGCATTGCGTTGAGCACATTGGCAAAACCTGAAAAGAATTTTGTAGCTTCTTCCGGATTTGAAACTTCCAAAAGTTCATCAAAAGAAGCACCTGCACAAAAAGTACCTTTTCCGCTACTTTTTAAAATAATCACTGCAACAGCTGGGTTCTGGCTTAAATTATTAAGTTCATTAGTCAAACGATTTAGTAAATCCGAAGGGAAAGAATTACTCGCTGGGTGGCCAAATTCAAGAGTTGCGATCGAGTTTTCGAATGTCGATTGGAGTATGCCGTTTGGATTATTATTTTTCATTTCAATAATTTTAATGTAAAGTTAAAAATATTAAGGGGAAGGGGATAATTTATTTTTCTAAATTTGCTTGATGCATGATTTTAATGTTATATTTGCGGCACTATTGGGGGATTAGCTCATTTGGCTAGAGCGCTTGCCTGGCAGGCAAGAGGTGGTCGGTTCGAATCCGATATTCTCCACTTAAATTAAAACCATAATTACTTTTTTAGTAGTTATGGTTTTTTTGTTTCATAACTGTTTGCATTGCTATTTCCAGTGTTTTTTTAAATATTTTATTGATAAGCAAGATTTTCACTACCTTTAGTATTATTTTAGAATCGAAATTAGGGATTTGTTAAATTCCCATTTTATCGATGTTTCTAAACTTTATTTATTAATATATATACATGAGAGTTACTGTCACCCGAAAAAATATAAATTTCCTTCCTGATTCTAGCAGAGTTGTTGCCCGTTATTTTGTGAATGGTGATCAAAGAACCAAAGAAATAATAGCTCGTATTATGATATTGGATGAAAAACAAGTAAATCACACTCTTGAACGCACACTTCGCGAGTTTGCAAGGAGGCACCGAAATATTTCCCATACTTTTTTTAGACATTGCGAAAGCATACGGGGAATAATAGAGGACATGCAAATCAATTACAATACCTTATCCTATGAGCGTAAAATGCTGATCGGTTCCTATTGCACCATGGAGTATGCTATTGAATCGGCGGCTTTTTTCAATCCTTCTATTATTGAAGATTTAGACCAGTCAGGACTTCAAAGGGGAGAAAAACGGGTCATTCTTTCCTTCCGAGCTACTGGTGAAGGGCATATTTCTTCCATTGTTTTTAGAAGAGGAATTCTCGATGGAAACAATGATTTGCAAATAATGAAAATTGGAAATCTGATTGATAAGGCCGAGATTGTGCATAAAGGGGAGTATAATAAAAAACGATTCGCCATGAAATTGGAAGAAATGCATACCCCTACAAAATACTCAGCCAAAATTCTAAATGACCTTCCAGGACAATTTGGATATCACGCTTTAAAAAATGCCATTGATAAATCCTTAGCTGAACAACCACTAAGCCTTAATAAGAAAACTTCACTCGAAGAAATTTTATGGTTGGCTGATTCATTTTACGATATTCAATTCAAACACGATTCAGATATTACGGAACGCGTTATATTTCCAATATCAGAATCGGAAAGCCGCGGTATTGAGGACGCCCGTTTCGTTCGCTTTATAGAGGACGATAAATCCGAAAAAGTATTTGCAACTTATACCGCTTATAATGGACACGCGATACTTCCTAAACTTATTTCAACAGAGGATTTTTATTCTTTCCATGTAATGCCATTGCGGGGTGATGGTGCTAAAAATAAAAATCTAGCGATGTTTCCTAGAAAAATCAAAGGGAAATACGCCATGCTTTCCAGGATTGATGGGGTAAATAATTACCTAATGTACTCTGATAGAGCAACGGAATGGAATAATCCTGTTTGTATACAACAGCCACGCTATCCATGGGAATTCACGCAAATTGGAAACTGTGGATCTCCGATATGGACCGAGGAAGGTTGGTTAATAATAACCCATGGTGTAGGTTCCATGCGACAATATTGTATTGGAGCTTCGTTATTTGATCTCGATGACCCCTCAAAGGAAATAGGAAGACTTGAGGAGCCTTTACTTTCGCCTCAAGAAGATGAACGCGAAGGCTATGTGCCAAATGTAGTCTATTCCTGCGGATCGATAATCCATAACAACAGTCTAATATTGCCTTATGCCGTCTCGGATTATTCCTCCACTTATGGCACGGTAGATATGGTAGAATTGCTCGATGCCTTGAAAAAAAGCAGGTATTAAAATATCAATTATACAATCCGTTTTTTTAGGAGCTTTATCCTGCTGTCCGCTATATTCCCGATTAACAAAAACTACGGCAAAAAAAGCCTTGTTTTTCTAAAGCGGGAGATGCCGCTTTCATCAGGGCTATGGCATCACGATAAACGAGAAGTCTCTGTTTTCAAAAAACACCAATCTCGCAATAGTCACTTTTTATCGAAAAATTATATATTTATAAGGACATAAGGCTAAAGTCGAGAGGCCTATCTCATTTCAAATTTGTAAAACACAAAAAATCAATTCGAAAGTAATAATTCAGCTAAGCGTTCATCCCTGTTATAGATGTCATTATAAAAGCTGATTTCACCATCCGATCCTACCCAGGCCGTAAAATAACCTATAAACACAGGAATTCTTTTTTTCAAGGTATAAGCTTTTTCTTTGCCAGCGTTCATCGCTTCATCAATTTTTTCAACAGGCCATTTCGGGTCGTCCTTCAGTATCATAATAGCCAAATCACGAGGACGCGCTACGCGAATACAACCGTGGCTGAAGCTTCGGCTGTCTCTATTAAATAAGGTTTTCGATGGGGTGTCGTGCATATAAATCGTATGCGAATTTGGAAAAAGAAACTTTACCAAACCCAATGCATTTTTAGGACCCGGTTTTTGACGCACCCTGTCTTTATACCATTCCATATCGTTTTCTTCCAGATAGTTGCTGTTTTTGGCAATAGCTGGTAAAATCTCATTTTTCAAAATACTGGGAGGTACGTTCCAGTAGGGACTAAATACAATTTGGTTCATATCGCCACTAAAAACCACGGTTTCGTTCAATTCTTTTCCTACCACCACTTTAGAAACTAACGCTGGTTTACCGTCTTTGAAATAAGTAAGCGTAAAGGAAGGAATATTCACTACAATAAATTGTTTGGATTTGGTCAAACTAGGCGAAAACCAACGGCAGCGTTCCATATTGACCATAATCGTCTTGATGCGTTCACTTACCGGAATATTCATTATTTGGATATTTTTCGACGTCAGTATAGAATCCGGAGAAATCCCAATGTGTTCTTTGTATTTGTATAAACCGGCCATTAATTCGCTGTCGAATGTTGTGCTTTTTGAATCGGTGGTCAACTCGCCAGTAACTACGAGACGTTTTCGTACTTCCGGAATCACTTCCGAAGAATCGCCCAATCTCAAGGTTTTCATATTGTCGGGAATAGCAATAGCATCCCAACCGCCTTTTTTTTCTATAGTACGGTATTTTTGCAAGGCCGTTTTTAATAAATAATATTGGTCTAAAACATCTTTATCGGGTGAGTTAATCCGCTTTGGATCCAAAAGAAGGGAATCTAATCTGGTTTCGAAAGATTGTTTATTTCGGGGTAAATACCAGCCCAATTCCGTCGATTTTTCGGCGTCAATTCCTTTGTAAACTTTATCGGCATAAAAGAAATAAAGGGACGACATAAAAAGTTCGGCTTCTAAATTTTGTTTGTCACTGTTATCTGATTTGGCAAGCAAATCGCTGATGCGCTCTTTGTAAGGAATCTCAATATGCAAGCCTTCCTGATCCAAATTATTGGCTTTGTCATAGAGTAATTTGGCAAATTCGTTCAAGCCCTTTCGATCGTACCACAAATGTTGGTAGTGGCGTTTGCGGTACAATTGCAACACCTCGCGTTTCAAAAAACTGAATTTGGGGTATTTTACAAAGAAAGGAGCCACTAAGCTACTGTCGAAAGTTTGGGGAACGAATTCCTGAATGGGAACTCGAACGGGCACAGTAGCAACAGCTTCTTTCTCTTTGAATTGACACGAAAAAGTAAACAGCAATAAGCAACCGAAAAGGTCGAGCATGCTAGTACGAAAGTGTTTCATAAAGAATGAATTTTTTATGCAATCATAAAGATACAAAAAAGGAAGAAGGTTCGAAAGTATTGCAGATTGATTTTTGAAAGGGTGTTTTTAAAAAGCTGGATGGAGAGATTGGTGGTTTTTTGTTGTAAAGATTAATGGTTATTTTACAATGAGGACAATAGTAAGCAGGTCAATTGTTAGAATAAATATACATTTATTATGAGTAAAAGTGAAATAAAATAGTCAATGGTGAACTAAAGGTTTCTTTTGTAGAATATTTGACATTTATTTTTAACTTTGACGTATATGTTTTTCTTACAAATAAGATGTAGAAAACAATATCACTATATTCAAAATTTAGAACTTTCAAAAGTACTCGATATAAAAATTCAAGAATTATTAAATTATGGAGGATAAAGTTATCCCTTTAAAAGCTGTTGACTTTTTTTGTGGCGGTGGCGGCATGAGTTATGGTATGGTAGAAGCAGGTATAAATGTTCTAGCTGGAATTGACTATGAGCCAAATTGTAAAAAAACTTACGAAGACAATATTACTGGCGCACAATTTATCCAAGCTGATGTTTTTGAATTGAGAGAAGAAGAATTGGAAACAAGATTAAATCTTGATCGTAATGATAATGATTTAATTTTAATAGGTTGTAGTCCATGCCAATTTTGGAGTATCATTAATACTGATAAAACCAAATCAACAAAATCAGCAAATTTATTAATTGAGTTTACTCGTTTTGTGAAATACTTTAATCCAGGATATGTTGTAGTAGAAAATGTTCCTGGAGTTTTAAGAAAGAAAACTGAAAGCGGACTTGAAGATTTTATAATTTGGCTCGAAAAGAATCATTATAAAGTGCACTTTGAAGTTCATAACGTTGCCGAATATGGTGTTCCACAAAGCCGAAAAAGATTTACTTTGATTGCTAATCGAGTAACTGACGAACGTATAGATTTAATAAAAAGCGTAGATAAAAAAATTACCGTTAGAGATGTTTTAGGACTAACAAATGGTTTTCCTCAAATAAAAGACGGTTACAAAGACGAAACAGAATTTTTACATACCGTAGCTTCTATCTCGGCAGTGAATAAAAGAAGACTAAAGAAAGTAGCAAAAGATGGAGGAAACCGATTAGGTTTTGCCAATGATCCAGAATTGCAATTAGCTTGTTTTGAAGGTAAGGATAGTTCTTTTAAAGATACTTTTGGTCGTTTGTGGTGGGATAAACCATCACCAACAATTACAACAAAGTTTTTTAGTATTTCTAATGGTCGTTTTGTCCATCCTGATGAAGACAGAGCATTGTCATTACGTGAAGGTGCAACTTTGCAATCTTTCCCAAAAGAATATAAATTTCATGGAACCAGCACATCCTCTATTGCAAGAATAATAGGGAATGCAGTTCCACCTCAATATGCAAAATGTATTGGCGAGGCAATAATAAACAATCATTTGAATGGCGCAATTTAAAACCAGAGCAAGAGCATTAGATTTATTAGGTCGCCAACAAATTGCTGGGATTCCTACAGCAATTAACGAACTTATAAAAAATGCTCATGATGCTTATGCTGATAAATTTGATGTTGATTTTTTAAGAAAAGACAATTTACTTATTTTGAGGGATGATGGTTTGGGTATGACCAAAGAAGAATTTGAAACAAGATGGTTAACTATTGGAACGGAAAGTAAATTTATAAATAGAAAAACAGTACTACCTCCAAAAGACTCGACTAAAGCTTTAAGACCTGTTATGGGTGAAAAAGGAATTGGAAGATTAGCTATTGCTTCAATTGGTAAACAAGTTTTAATTATTTCAAAAGCTAAACAGAGGGAAAAAGAGTATAAAATTGTTGCGGTATTTATTAATTGGGAATTATTTGAATTGCCAGGAATAAATTTAGAGGATATTATAATACCTATAAAAGAATTCGATGAAATTCCTGATTTGATAGAATTTCATGATTTAAGACATGAAGTTCTGAATTCTCTAAAAGGACTTAAAGAAAAAGATATAATTTCATTTGAAGATTATGAAAGAATAGCTCTTTCTGTAATTAATTTTGATATTGACCCAAAAGAACTCAATAATAATCTTATTGGAGACTTTAAGTTAACAGATAATAAAGGTGGTACATTTTTTTATATAAACCCCGTAAGTGAAACATTAATCTTTGATATAGAGGGTGATAGAGAAAAAAAAGAAGCCACTAAAATTGAAAAAATGTTGATGGGTTTTCATAACACAATGACTCCAAATCATCCTAAGTCAGTAATTGACATTTCATTTAGAGACTATAGAGGAGATGATGGAACTTATTATGATATCATTGAAAAAGAACAATTTTTCACTCCACAAGAATTTGAAATTGCGGATCATCATTTTGAAGGTGATTTTGATGAATTTGGACAATTTAAGGGTAATATTAATATTTATGGAGAAAAAGAATATGAAAACCATATTATAAATTGGAACGGTAACAATTTTAAAGAAACTGATTGCGGTCCATTTAAAATTAATTTTGTTTATATTCAAGGGGATCTAAAGAGTTCTAAAATTGACCCACATAACTGGGCTGTTTTGAGTAACAAGACTAATAAATTTGGTGCATTGTATATCTATAAAGATAATATTAGGGTTTTACCTTATGGAGATATAGATTATGATTTTCTTCATATTGAAAAAAACAGAACTAAAAGAGCAAGTACATTTTTTTTCTCCCATAGAAGAATGTTTGGAGTTATTGAAATTAATTCAAAAATTAATTTCAAGTTAGTAGAAAAAGCTGGTAGAGAAGGGTTTATTGAAAACAAAGCTTATAGACATTTTCAAGACATCTTGAGGAATTTTGTAATTCAGTTAGCAAGTGATTTTTTTGACCCAACTGGGAAAAATATTCAATCGGAATTTTATCAAAAGAAGAAAGAAGAAATTAATTCATTTCATAATGCACTTGAAAGAAGAGACAAACTTGCAAAAGGGAAAAAAGAAAAGTTTATTCAAAATTTAGATGTTTTCTTTAAAAATTTAACTTCATCTAAATTTGAACAAGATGTTGATTCAATTTTAGATGAAACTAATAAGAATCTAAACTCAGTAATCTATATAAAAGATACGGATGAAGCTAGTCAAAAAATTATTGACTATGAGTTTCAAGCAAGACAAAAGATAAATGATTACAAAAAAAGCATTACTTTATCTGGACCAAAAGGCTTTAGTTTGTCTAAGGGTAATAGATTAGATTTTGAAACTTATTTAAAAGAATTTCAGCTTTTAGAACAAAATATATTTAACAAAGCAAATAACAAAATTGACTTTTTAATTGAAGAGTATATTTCTAAATTAAAGATTGAAATTAGTAAAAGGAAAAGATTAGAGCAGGCAGTTGATTTTATTTCAGTTGAAGCTAAAAAAACAAATTCTAAAAAAAGAAATGAAACAAATGAAATAGTTACTGATGTTTCAAAGAAAATTAAAGAATTGACTTCTGATCTGATGTTAGATTTAGATAATCAAATTAGAACAGTAAAAGATAAATTCAAACTTTTAAGTACTAATAATGTTGAAGATTTTAATCTAGTTGAAGAAAGAAAATCTATGGAAGATGAAATTGAACTTATAAGTAATCGTAACACTTTTGTTATGGATAGAATTATAAGACAATTTGAAAGCTTTTATATTGAAAAAGATAATGACGGTCAAATAATAACAAACGATCAAATTTCTGATGCAATGTCTGAGGAGTTGGAAGAATTGAGAGAAAGAGTTCAAGCTGATATTGAATTAAGTCAACTTGGGCTGGCTGTTGGAATTCTACATCATGAATTTAGCAGTACAGTTCGATCAATCAGAGGAAGTATAAAAGACTTAAAAGCATGGTCTGATGTCAATCAACAATTGGATAGCGTTTATAAAAATATAAAAGTAAACTTTGAACATCTTGATGGTTATTTAAATTTGTTTACTCCACTAAATAGGAGACTAAACAGAAAAAGAGAAGAAATATCACTTATGGAAATAAAATTATTTCTAATAGATTTATTTAAGTCAAGAATGGAAAGACATAATATAGAATTTAAACATACTAAAGGATTTGCAAATCAAAAAATGAATGGATTTCGTTCAACATTTTATCCAGTTTTTGTTAATTTAATTGACAATGCGATATATTGGTTAAACCACAGTAATGTAGAAAACAAAATAATTAGAATGCATGCTGATGAATCGGGTGTATATGTTTCAAATAATGGTATTGAAATTACGATTCAAGATAAAGATAGAATTTTTGATTTAGGCTTTTCAAGAAAACAAAATGGAAGAGGTATGGGTTTAAGTATTAGTAAAGAAGTTTTAAATGCGGAAAATTATAACATATCTGCTGTCACTCCTAAAGAAGGAAGTACAGTTACCTTTAGAATTGAACGTAATAAACCTACTGATAATGAGTAATCCGTTTTTTGAAAAATCAAAAGAAATTGCAAATAACTTTTTGCAAAGCATAGTTTTTATTGATGATAAAGCGTATTCTGGAGTAACAGAAGATGATCCTAATCATGATTTTGATGCACAGAAAGTATCAATGGCTTTTGCTACAGAAAAAAAAATTTGTGGAGTTTATCAACCAAAAACCAAATTAGATATAGAAAATTTTAAATCTATTGTCAAAAAGGCTGATGTTGTAATTTTAGATTGGAAAATAATTCTTTCAGAAGATGAGATAGAAGACCCAAATGCTGACGATGATGATGATCCTAGAGGTATTTATACTTTAGATATTTTAAAAAATATATTTCTAGATATTTCTAATAATAAAGAAAGTTTAAAATTAATAGTGGTTTATACTGGAGAAATAGATTTAAATGAAATTACAAGTCAAATATTTGATGAGCTAATCGGGTTAAAACCTGATTTGATAAAAGAATCATGTGAAGTATCTTCAAATAATATTAAAATATTAATCAGGGCAAAATCCTCTGTTGAAGATGATGAAGTTGACAACAAATTTAATCATCTTGTTGGTCTAAATGATAAAATTGTCAAATATAGAGATTTGCCTAATTTTGTTTTAGATGAATTTACAACGATGACCTCTGGTCTTTTATCAAATTTTGCATTACTTTCATTAACTACTTTAAGAGAAAATTCGAGTAAGTTATTAGGATTGTTTAATATAGACTTAGATTCTGCATATTTAGGACATAAGTCTGTTTTGCCAAATCAAAATGATTCAGAATTATTATTAATAGAACTTTTTGCAAGTTCACTTATTGATATTTTAAAATATAAGAATATTGATGATTTCATTCAGGTAGAACTTTTAGAAAGTTATATTGACACTATACCTGATTTAAATTTAGGTAAGTTTATAAGAAATAACACATTACTAAAAGAGCTTTTATCATCAAAAATTGAAGATGTTAATAAAAGATATGAAACTTTATTACCTGACTCATTGAATAAAAAAGAAAAGTTAAGTTTTTCTAAAGATTCAACCAAGCTATTCATTGACAAAAACGAAGAAGATTATATATTTAAAATAAACAAAGAATTTGCCAGATTAACACATCATAAAAATATTTTTCTACCTAGTACTACATTGCCAAAATTAAATTTGGGAACAATCATCAGAAGTATTCAGAATAATCAACAATATTACGTTTGTATTCAACAAAGATGTGATAGTGTTCGAATTATTAGAGATTCAGAAAGAAAATTTTTATTTATACCATTAAATGTAGTTATAGACAAACCTTTTAATATTTTAACTACTGAGGGAGTCAAATTAAAAGTTGAATCAAAATCTTTTTCATTAAGGACAATTAAATTTATTTCAGAAAATAGTAATGGAGTTGTTGAAGCTGTCATTCAAGATGGTAAGTTTATTTTTATTCAAAAATATAGAGATACTTCTGACGAACAGTTTGAATGGGTTTTAGATTTAAAAGATTTACATGCTCAACGAATTGTTGCTGAATATGCTTCAACATTATCACGCGTTGGTTTAGACGAATCAGAATGGTTGCGAAATTCTGCTAAATAAAAAACAAATGGCAACCCGTAACCTCTGGACAAAAGAAGAACTAATTCTTGCTTTTAATTTGTATTTAAAAATTCCTTTCGGGAAGATGCACAGTACTAATAAAGACATTATTCATCTTGCTGGCTTAATTGACCGTACGCCAAGTTCGATTGCTTTACGTTTGGTAAACTTCGCCAGTGTAGATCCGGCTCTGCAAGCAAGGGGAATTAAAGGAATGGATGGCGGAACAAAAATAGTTCAGCCAATTTGGGATGAATATTTTCACAACCAAAAGGAACTAATTTTTCAAAGTGAACTGATATTAGCACAAAAGGAAAATATTTCAATTGAGGATAAATACCATGATCTTTTTTTGGAATTAAAAGATATAAAAGGAGAAACTAAAATAAGAGAAGTAAAAACTAGAGTGAATCAATCCGTTTTTAGACAAATGATTTTGGCTAACTATGGAGTTAAGTGTGCTATTACAGGAATTGATATTCCGGAGTTATTATTAGCCAGTCATATTGTTCCTTGGTCAACAGATGAAAATGAAAGGTTAAATCCTGAAAATGGCATTTGTCTTTCGGCACTTTACGATAAAGCATTTGATAAAGGATTAATTGGAATCAACCAAAAGTATCAAGTCATTTTATCTACTAGTTTAAAAAAGAAAATGAAGTTTAGTTTTTATCAAACTCATTTTGGAGCAATTGAAAACCTAAAAATAGCTGAACCTATAAAATATCTCCCTAGATTAGAATTTCTAGAATTCCATTTAGACACCATTTTTGATAGATAAAAACCATTTCTGTTCCCTCCATCATTTGCCAACCGAAATCATTAGAAACCCCCACTTAATAATCACTTTACATAAACATGAGTTTTATCAGTTTTTCATGGTTTGTAAAAGATTAAATTTGGCATAAAAACAACAAAAGCGTTTATATGGAAATAGTGACCAAACCTACCAAATATGAATTGGGCGAAATGCTGCTTGAAATAGGTTCCCTGCTTATGGTGGCTGGCGCCAATACCGAGCGTGTCAAAGTTACTATTAGTAGAATTGCGGGTGCCTTTGAATGCGATTCGCAACTCATGATTACCAATCATGCCTTAATGATTACCTTGACGTATAATAGTAAAGTGAAAACCTTTACCAGCGTAAAATGGGTGCCAAACATGCATCTTAATTTCAATCTTATTGCTGACATCAGTGCGATGAGTTGGAAAATTGTAGAAGAAAAATGGTCGGTAGAGCGCATCAATACCGAAATGAAACTGCTCAACAAAAAAGCACTTTATCCACGTTTTTTAGTGTTGTTTTTAGTAGCACTCGCAGGATCTTCTTTTTGTAGATTGATGGGTGGCGAGACAGTCGAAATGATAGTTTGTTTTGTTGGAACATTCCTTGGTCTTTATGTGAGACAGGAATCGATGAAGATGCACTTTAATTTTTATTTGTGTGTCTTTTTTGCAGCCTTTACCTCTTCCTTCATCGTCGGACTTTATTCGTTCTTGAATCCTGAAGCCGAGTCTATTCATGCCTTATCCACTTCGGTTTTGTTTTTGATTCCAGGAGTGCCAATGATTAATTCTTTCTCTGATTTAATAGACGGGAATATCCTGAACGGAACAACTCGAGGTGTAAATGTCTTGGTGATTGCATTTGCTATTGCCTTAGGATTGATGACTTCTTTATTAATTTTTAATTTACACTAATATGGATTATTTAGCATTATTAGAAAAAGGAATATGGTTGGGTTGTGCCGGTGTCGGATTTGCGGTATTGTTCAATGTGCCACGAAGAACTTTGGGCGTTATTTATCTTATCGCAGCTTTGGGCGGCATGCTTAAATTTTATTTTTTATCACTCGAAGTAGGTCTGATTTTATCCACTTTAAGCGGTGCGAGTCTTATTGGTTTTGCAAGTATATTGGCCGCTCATTATCGAAAATCACCTCCAATGACATTTGCGCTTCCAGCATTGATACCTATGATTCCGGGACTTTATGCCTATAAAGCCATGGTAGGAATAATGAAATTGACTGCCGAAAAAGATCCTGTTGCTTATGGGAAACTCTTTTTTGAAACCGTGAACAATGGACTTTCGGCTTTGTTTATCATTTTGTCATTGGCGGCAGGAGTTGCTATTCCAATGTTGATTGCACGCAAGGAAACGGTGAAGCGTATAAAACCCGAATTAGTATTAGAAAAATAAAAAGAAAGTTCACTAGCTAATAAGTATAATTAATTTGAAGCTGTATTTCAAGTCTGTTTTTTTAACTGCACTTCGACTTTAATCCGTGCAGGCCTAAATCATTGTTTTTGTATAGGGTTTTTGCTTTTGCTGCAAAATAAGTATAACCACCTATTAATTCGATTTACAATAGTTTATCAGGGGCAATCTTTTTCATCTAAAGGGAATACGAATGATTTATCCTGAGCTACAAAGTGTTAAAACAGTAAAATTCTTTCTGTCTTAGCGGCTTGACGGCAAAAAAATAAAAAGGAATAGTTTCAATATTTATAGCAAACAGTTAATTAATTCTTGTTTTGTAATCAAAATGCTATTCGAATGAAGGGTGTTTTTTTTATTTCTTAAAATTTTGGTAAAGGGCATGATAAAATGAAAAAAGAATATTAGATTTGAGAAAACAATAATTAATATACTTATGAAGATTCAATTTAATACAGACAAAAACATAGAAGGTCACGAAAGATTAGAAATATATTTTACTGAAGAAATACAAAAAGATTTAGCTCGTTTTGAGGAAAAAGTAACCCGTATTGAGGTGCATCTAGGAGACGAAAACAATGCAAAAAGTGGGGTGAATGATAAACGATGTGTGATTGAAGCTCGTCCGGCGAAATTGCAGCCTATTGCAGTTACTGCTCATGCAGATACAATCGAAAAAGCTTTTTTTCAGGCGGTCGAAAAAATTAAAAAAACACTTACTTCGACTTTCGATAAGCAACATGCCCATTAAGAAATTGGTTATATAGATTAAATATTAATTCAACTAAAAACAGTCTAAGAAAATTATTTTTTTAGACTGTTTTTTTATTGTGTGAAATAATTCTTTCTGAGCCCTGATAGCAGCAAATTAACCCGCACCAGTACATGAAGTTTTTTACCGTCTGTTCGAGGTGTAATTTTTTTTCAAAAAAAAGCAATATAAAGATGACGTTATCTTTGTGTATAATCTGAATTAGAATTAGGCAGTGTAGCAGTAAATCAATTAGTGTTAATTACCTGAGTTCGAGTTTTGTTTCAAAATATTATATTAAGCAATATTGGTGAGTTCTATTCTAATGAATTTCCCCCATGGTAGTAATATCTTTTCACTTAGTATATTTTGAGCCTATTTCTATTTCATTAATTCATTGAGCGATGATTAGTTTAGAAAAAATTACACCTCGAACAGACGAAGAATAATCTTTAGCTTAATGACATTGCGCGAGAAGTTGCTAGGGTTCCAATAAAGTAATTGGGCTTGGATAATGCAAAGAGCAGGCCAAGGCGTGTTCAGAAAACAGAATGTGGTGCTCCTAAAAAAACATTGGACGTAGAAATGTAGCTGTTTTGTTGGATAAAAACGGCACTTGTTTTATTTTTTCTTAGCTATCCCATTCGGTCTTATATATTTGATTAATTTTGCCGAAAATATTTAAGGAAGCGTGGGAAGTAAAAATAAATTAAAAAGATTCAAGGAAAACGAAACATTCGATAATGTTTTTCAACCAAGTAGAGAAGATGTCGTGGGAGATTTATTTCCGCTAAAAGGCAAATGGAATACCGATTTTTTCAAAAACGACAATCCATTAGTGTTAGAATTGGGTTGTGGCAAAGGAGAATATTCAGTGGGTTTGGCTGAAAAATATCCAAATAAGAACTTTGTTGGTATCGATATTAAGGGCGCGCGTTTTTGGCGTGGAGCGAAAACGGCTGTTGATACGGGTTTGCATAATGTGGCCTTCATTCGAACGCAAATCGAATTGATCAATCATATTTTTTCCGAAAACGAAGTCGATGAGATTTGGATTACTTTTCCGGATCCACAAATCAAATACAAACGGACAAAACACAGAATGACCAACTCGGAATTTCTACAATTGTATAAAAAAGTACTCAAAAAGGATGGTGTTGTCAACCTGAAAACGGATAGTGAATTCATGCACGGTTACACTTTGGGATTGTTACATGGAGAAGGGCATGAGGTGTTGTACGCGAATCACAATGTATATGTAAACGAAGGAAGTCCTGAGGAAGTGACTGCTTTTCAGACGTTTTACGAAAAACAATATTTAGAAATTAACAAGGCAATTACGTACATTCGTTTTAAAATTAAAGAATAGTATCTTGATTCTAATAAAAAAGGTTGGTCTTTTTATGAAGCTTATCCATAATTTATGATATTTATAACGCCATTATTTTTAGGATTTATTTCCGCTTTTGTAGGCATTAGTCCTCCAGGATTAATCAATATGACAGCTGCAAAAGTAAATCATAAGGAAGGAAGGCGTAATGCGTTATGGTTTGTTTTTGGGGCAATGATTGTAATTTGTCTTCAAGTTTTTTTTGCGGTATTATTTGCTAAAATCATCAATCGTCGACTTGATTTAGTCACTTTGATGCGGGAAATTGGTTTTGGGATATTTGCTACTCTAACGGTTTATTTTTTATGGTTGGCCAAGAAGCCTAAAGACAAAATAAGAAAATTAAAAAAGAAAAGTAAAACCAAACGTTTCTTTCATGGGATGTTACTCTCTTCTCTTAATTTTTTACCCATACCTTACTATGTTTTTATGAGCATTACTCTAGCTTCATACAATCTTTTTTCATTTGAGACGGATTCTATTTTGATCTTTTTAATCGGGGTTGTATTTGGTTCGTTTTTAGTTCTCTATATTTATATTTCCTATTTTAATAGAACTGAAAATAAAAGAGGTTTTATTATGAAAAACATGAATACCATTGTTGGAATTATTACGGGTCTGATTTCAATTATTACTTTGATCAATATTATTCAATATTATTGGTAATAGGGATGGACAAGCTAAACGATAATTTTTTCGAAAGAGTCTATGCCGTTGCCAGACAAATTCCCTACGGAAAAGTAACTTCTTATGGAGCAATTGCAAAAACACTTGGCGCCGCACGTTCAGCCAGAATGGTAGGATGGGCAATGAATGCCGCGCACAACTTAGAAGATGTTCCAGCACATAGAGTGGTAAATAGAAAGGGATTGTTGACTGGAAAACACCATTTTGACGGAACAAATTTGATGCAACAACTGTTGGAAAGTGAAGGTGTAAAAGTCGAAAACAATCAAATTGTGGATTTCGAAAAAGTGTTTTGGGAACCTGAAATAGGATTGTAAATTCATAAATAACAGCAAAAGGAGTTGTGGAACTACTGCTTTTCGATTGCAATTAATCGCATCCAAAACCTTTATAATAAGAACTTTTCATTGTATCTTTGCACTCTAGATATTTCAATAGAATTAGTTTAAATAAAAATAATATCTCGATTGGATTTTTCCGATTGAAAACGATAAATAGCATCAAATGAAATTAGATAAAAAAGAAATTCTTAAAGCCTTAGAATCGATTACTGTTGCAGGCGAAGGGAAAAACATGGTAGAAAGCGGAGCAATTGCTAATGTTGTAGTATTTGGTGATGAGGTTGTAATTGAATTAGTGTTGCATGTACCGGCAATGCATATACGCAAACGTGCAGAAGATGATATAAAGAAAACAATTCTTGAAAAAGTTTTTCCTGATGCAAAAATAAAAATTAATGTAAAAATTGAAGCTCCTGAAAAAGCAGAAATCAAAGGAAAATCGATTCCTGGAATCAAAAATATTATTGCCGTTGCCTCTGGTAAAGGAGGTGTAGGAAAATCTACAGTTACCGCAAATTTAGCAGTGACATTAACAAAAATGGGTTTTTCAGTAGGTGTTTTAGATGCTGATATATACGGGCCATCAATGCCAATTATGTTTGATGTAGAATCAGAAAAACCATTGTCAGTAACTGTCGATGGAAAATCTAAAATGAAACCTGTTGAAAGTTATGGAGTTAAAATTCTTTCGATTGGATTTTTCACGTCTCCAAGTCAAGCAGTTGTATGGCGTGGACCAATGGCTTCAAAAGCGTTAAACCAAATGATTTTTGATGCTGATTGGGGCGAATTAGACTTTATGCTTCTTGATTTACCTCCAGGAACTGGGGATATTCATTTGTCTATAGTGCAAGCTTTACCTATTACAGGTGCAGTGGTGGTGAGTACACCGCAAGCTGTAGCACTTGCTGATGCAAAAAAAGGGGTTTCCATGTTTATGTCTGAAGCGATAAATGTTCCTGTTCTTGGAATTATTGAAAATATGGCGTATTTTACACCTGAGGAATTGCCAAATAATAAATATTATATCTTTGGAAAAGAAGGCGCTAAAGATCTTTCAGAAGATTTACAAGTCCCTTTCTTAGGCGAAGTTCCTATAGTGCAATCAATTCGTGAAGCGGGAGATTGTGGTCGTCCAGCGGCCATGCAAACGGGTTCCGTTATTGAAACAGTTTTTGAAGAAATTACAAGAAATGTAGTTAGAGAAGTGATCGATAGAAATGAAAATTTACCTGCTACCGAAGCAGTTAAAATAACAACTATGGCTGGTTGTGCCGCAGTTAAAAAATAATTTATAATTTTAATAAATGACAACAGAAGAATTAACAAGCAATATTTTAAAAGCACTTGAAGAAATTCGTCCTTTTTTAAATTCTGACGGGGGTGATATACAACTTGTTTCCATAGAGGAAGGTAAACATGTAAAAGTGCGACTCGAAGGAGCTTGTACCAGTTGTAGCGTAAGTCACATGACACTAAGAGCTGGGGTGGAAACTACAATCAAAAAATATGCTCCTCAAATTGAAACAGTCGTCAATATAGCATAATCATTCTGTCTTTGCTTTTAGGAATTGGGGCAAGGCCTACACTTTCACTTGCATTGCAGTGTGGTTGGGGTTTTTGTTGCACTTTCCCAAAATAAATAAATAGAATTTTTACTTCAAATGAATGTCACTGTATTCCTCTGTAAAACAGAATTAAAGTGAAATCGTTTTTCACGCATGCCCAATAGCTTTTTAGGATTTGCTATTATTACTTTATTATTCAATGGATATAACAATATATATTACAGACCGTAAAGGGCAACCGCATAAAGTTAAAGTGCCAACAGATATGGCTTTGAATTTAATGCAAGTCGTTCAAGCTTATGAAATAGAACCACTTGGAACTGTTGGAATATGTGGCGGGAAATTGATGTGTTCTAGTTGTCATTGTTATGTTTTAAAGGATGTAAATACTCCTGAAAAAAGAGATATGGAAGAAGCGACACTTTCGAGATTAATGCACCTAAAATCCAATAGTCGTTTGAGTTGTCAAATTCCAATAACTGTAGCTATGGAAGGCATAGAAATAGCATTGGCTCCCATAGTATAAAAAAAGCGCGAAGAAATTCGCGCTTTTTTTAATTCGCAAAAATTGGAATAGCTTTGGGTAAAATGCGTTCTACAAATTTAGCATAAGCCAATTCTGAAGGATGTAAGCCATCAGAAGCAACCAAATCTGGGTTTGCCAATCCTTGTTGTGTAATATCGGTAATATTCACAAATTCAATATTTTTTTGTACGCAATAGTTTTTTGCAAAAGTATTGTATTGTTCCAGTTCTAAAGAAATGGCTGCCGAAGTAGTTGCATTAAGCCTTTTACCATAAGGTGTAAAGGCATAATCAGGTATAGAAACGACAATTAATTTAGATTTATCTCCTTTGGCTAATTTAATAGCCGTGCTTACTAATTGTGGAAATTCTTGTTCATATACCGAAAAAGGTTGGTGTTGGTATTGATTGTTAACACCAATTAATAGGGTTACAAAATCATAATTGGCCTGTGGATTTTGAGTAGCTATATCCGAAATTAAGTTGGTTGTTGTCCAACCCGTTGTCGCAATGATTTCAAGAGAAAAAGTGTTATTAGAGAAGGATTTTTGTAAACCTGACTTTAGTTGTTCCGGAAACCGACAGCTTTCACAAACGCTTTGCCCAATGGTATAACTGTCCCCAAGAGCCAAGTAGTTCAATTGTCTTTTTACTGGCAGTGATAAAATTTCAGGAGTTGTATTTTCACTACTGCAACTTAAAAAAGTGAAGGATATAAAAAATACTGCTACAACGTTTATAAGTGTTTTCATAAAAATGAGAATTCATTAATTCCATATATTTACGAATTATTTAATGAAATGGTTTTGTATTACGACATTTCAATCTTCATTTTGATGTTTTCTTCAATTGCATCCCATAATCCAATTCGTTTTTCAAGAGCTAATACCGAAATAATTTCAACTTCTGCCCATTTTTGAGCATCAGTGCCACAAAGTTCCGTTATCATTTTCATTGCCATCGGTCCGTGTTCATCTGCATCAAGTTCTATATGTCTTTCAAAATAGTAAATTAGTTTGCTTAAATCAGTATTTGGAAAATTAGACTGAAAGCTCTTTACTATTTCAGTAAACATTGTTGGAATTAAATCTTCTCTACCAAAGGTAAAAGCTGCGGCAATTTCATGTGTTTTACCTTCCTCAATTACTCTAAAAGTAAAATCTAAAAAAGCTTTAATATTTGGATGTAAATTGCTTTTTTTAATGGCGACAAATATATTGTTAAGGGAATGGACTTCTAATAAAAATGACTTGATTTCACTTGTGTTTGCGCCGCAAAATTCCATCGCTTCAAGATACATTTCATAATGACTTTGTCTACGGCCATCAATTGTTAAATCACTTTCTTCAGCTAGAACAATCTCGTTTATTAAATATCTTGTCTCTGGATTATTTGTAGCAAACCATGGAGTTGTTGTGCAGGTAAGTTTTTCTTGTAAGGCTTTTAGTAAAGACATGAAATCCCAAACAGCATAGACATGACTTTCTAAAAAGCAATTTAAGTCATCAATTGTCAACACCTTTTCATATAAAGAATGCTTTAATAATTGCTCTCTTTGAGGGTTTATTATATCGTTTATTTTTTCAATATTCATTTTGCTTTTTATTGTAAAAATAGAAAAACTTCCTGTTTCTAGAAAGCATTCGCTATCAATTTTATAAATACTTTAATAGTCGTTTAATGCTATTTAAATGCTGATATTCCAGTAATATCCATTCCAGTTATCAATAAATGAATGTCATGCGTTCCTTCGTATGTGATAACAGATTCTAAATTCATCATATGTCTCATGATCGAATAGTCGCCGCTAATTCCCATTGCGCCAAGGATTTGTCGTGCTTCGCGGGCAATATGAATCGCCATATCTACATTATTTCTTTTGGCCATTGAAATTTGTGCAGTAGTAGCTTTTCCTTCATTTTTTAAAACACCTAAACGCCAGGTGAGTAATTGTGCTTTGGTGATTTCGGTAATCATTTCGGCCAATTTTTTCTGTTGTAATTGAGTTCCGGCTATAGGTTTGTCAAATTGGATTCTTTCCTTGGCATATCGTAGCGCCGTGTCGTAGCAATCCATGGCTGCCCCAATTGCGCCCCAAGCAATCCCATATCGAGCTGAATCTAAACAGCCAAGCGGAGCTCCTAATCCAGATTTGTTAGGCAATAAATTTCCTTTTGGAACTTTTACATTATCAAAAATTAATTCTCCAGTGGCAGATGCTCGAAGTGACCATTTGTGGTGTGTTTCAGGTGTTGAAAATCCCTGCATTCCTCTTTCTATAATTAAACCATGAATTCGTCCTTCTTCATTTTTAGCCCAAACAATTGCGATGTCTGCAAAAGGAGCGTTCGAAATCCACATTTTGGCGCCGTTTAAAAGATAATGGTCACCTTTGTCTTTGAAATTAGTTATCATGCTTCCGGGATCAGAACCATAATTTGGTTCAGTCAAGCCAAAACAACCCATGAATTCTCCTGATGCTAATTTGGGTAAATATTTCATGCGTTGTTCCTCATTACCGTATTTCCAGATAGGATACATCACTAAAGAAGATTGTACCGAAGCTGTAGATCTCACACCAGAATCCCCTCTTTCGATTTCCTGCATTATCAAACCATAAGAAATATAATCGAGTCCTGCTCCACCATATTCTTCAGGAATATAAGGCCCAAAGGCACCAATTTCTGCCAAGCCATGAATGATTTGTATTGGGAACTCTGCTTTTTGAGCATAGTCTTCAATAATTGGTGACACTTCTCGTTTTACCCAGCCTCTAGCAGCTTCACGAACTAATTTGTGTTCATCCGATAATAAAGCATCAAGGTCGTAATAATCTGGAGATTGAAATAAGTCTGGTTTCATGATTATGAATTTTATGTAACAAAGCTACATAAAGAAATATAACAATACAAAGATGAAATGTTATATTTTGAATTATCCATAAAGAAAGGATACTATTGAAAGAATGGAAGAATAGTATTCGATTACATCTTCAAATAAAAATCTTTTGTCAATTCGATGTATTCAGGAGTATAAATATGTCTAGCTGTTTCTATTGTTAATTCATCAGCAGTAAATGTGCTCAACTGCTCCGCCCGGTCGCTGTCGCTAGGGTCATATCGTTTGAAAGCCAATAAGCTGCGTTTTACCTCCGTTGTTGGAGTTCCTTTTACGCGAGTTATTTTGACAGGGAATAATTCAAACTCTTTGGCTAGAGCTATGAAATTTTGTTCTTCTTTGAATGGGATAATTACAGCAAATAGTCCGTTTTCAGATAATAACAAATCAGCTACCTCAATCAGATCCTCGAAGGGCATTGCTGATTGAAAACGTGCTAAATCGCGTTGTTCATCATTAGATTTGTAATCTTCGGAATAAAAAGGGGGATTGGAAACAATTAAATCGTATTCGTCTTCTGGTTCTTCAATAAATTCATCTATTCCGGCATGAAAACAAAACAAACGATCGTTCCAAGGGGAGTTTTCAAAATTATCTGTGGCCTGTTCGTAGGCTTCTTCGTCAATCTCTACTGCGTCGATCTGAGTTGCGGCACTTCGTTGTGACAGCATTAAGGCGATAATTCCAGTTCCAGTTCCAATGTCTAAAATACTGAAAGGATTGTTTTCAATAGGCGCCCAAGCTCCTAGAAGTACTCCGTCAGTTCCAATTTTCATCGCGCATCGGTCTTGTTCGACTGAAAATTGTTTGAATTGGAATTTTGACATAAAGATTTAAGATTATTTTTGGATTAACCGATTAATCAATTAACCGATTAAACTTTTTACAAATACATTTCAATCAAACCTTCTGGTAAGTCCATGATGACTTTTTTGTTTTCTCGGTCAATTTTTACCAAGAAATGGTCAATCATTGGAATTAAGATTTCAACATCACCCTTTAAAACTTCGAATAGAGGTTGGGCAGTTGAATCGTTAACGGATTGAATTACTCCAACTACGCCAAGGCGTTTGTCTTCAACTTCAAAACCGATAACTTCGTGATAGTAGAATTTGTTGCCCGAAAGTTTGGGTAACATTTTAATAGGGAGATATAAATCGTTTCCAAGTAAAGCTTCTGCTTCCTCTTCGGTGCTTACATCTTCAAAACGGATACGGAGAAAGTCGTTTTTGTGAAGCGAACTGCTTTCAATAAAAAAAGGAACCAAGTGTTTGTTGCATTCAACAAACACTGATTCCAAGTTTTCGTATAACTCAGGTTCGTCCGTGTCTAAATAGGCAAGAACTTCCCCTTTGAAACTGAATTTTTTTGCGATTTTACCTAAATAGAAACAATCTTCTTTACGCATCTTCGCTACTTAAATTATGCTTCTGGAGTTTCTTCTTCTTCAGCAGCAGGAGCTTCTTCAGTGGCAGCTTCAACTTCAGCAACTTCTTCTTCAATAACAGGATTAGCAGCAGCAATTGCGTCAGCTTCTACTTGAGCAGCAGTAGCCAATCGTTTTGCGTTTACAGCTTGTTCTGCTTTGAAAGCTTTTGCTTTAGCGTCAGCTTGTGCTTTAGATAAACCGTCTTTTTTAGAATCTACTGTTCCAGCTTTTGCTTCTAACCAAGCAGCTAATTTTGCATCAGCTTGTTCTTGAGTCAAAGCTCCTTTACGAATACCTCCATCAAGGTGGTGTTTCAATAAAGCTCCTTTGTAAGAAAGAATTGCTTTTGCTGTATCAGTTGGTTGAGCACCATTGTGCAACCATTTTACTGCGCTATCCAAGTTTAATTCGATAGTTGCAGGGTTTGTGTTTGGATTGTAAGTACCAATTTTTTCTAGGTATTTACCATCTCTTTTTGAGCGAGCATCTGCTGCTACAACCCAGTAAAACGGTTTTTGTTTTTTACCGTGTCTTTGTAATCTTATTTTTACTGACATAATCTAATGATTAAATTTTGAGGTACTCGACCTCGATTAATTAAGGGTGCAAAGATACATTTTTTATTTGTAATTACTAATTCGTTATTAGATTTAATGAATGCTAATTTATTGTGGTGTTTTCGATGTAACTTTTGGATGTAGTTCCTTTTTTTTAATCAAAATACTATACTTTTGTGTAGTTCAATATCAATATTATGAAATATTTTTTTCTATATAGTTTGCTTTTCCTAGCTTTTATTTCTTGTCAGGATGACGTTAAGTTTAATAATCCTGCTTTTGAAGGACAAAAAGATAATGTGTTCTGGAGAGCGGTTGATGCAAAAGCTTTTCTTTCCAAAAGTGGATCATTAAGTATAGAAGCCTATACAAGAAATGAAAAAGTGACTTTAAAAACTACTTCTACAATTTTACAAACCTATATATTAGGTACAAGTACGTCAAATATGGCAACTTATGTTTTAACAGATAGCAGCGGAACAATAACTTTTGCTACTGGAACGGGGAGAGGTTCAGGGCAAATAGTTATTGATGAATATGATACGGTAAATAAAACCGTTACAGGTACATTTAAATTTAATGCTGAAAACGTCTTTAATAATCCCTTGGCTGGACCAATATTGAATTTTCAATATGGTCATTTTTATAAAGTTCCAGTAACTGTATTGGTTTTATAATTCAATATTTATTTTGAAAAACTCTTGTATTTAGCGAGTTTCGGATCTGTTATTGAGTATTTCACAAAAATATATGCTATAAATTAGCTAATACATAGTAGATTAGAAATAAATAAGAGTACATTTGTACAGTTATTTAAAATAAGTACATATGAATATTTTTGTTGGAAGCCTTCCATTCAGTATTGAGGAAGCAGATTTAAGAGAGTCTTTCGAGGCTTACGGAGCAGTTGATTCTGTGAAAATTATTACTGATAAATTTACTGGAAGAAGTAAAGGATTCGGTTTTGTTGAAATGCCAAATGATGACGAGGCTCAAAAAGCAATCGATGAGTTAAACGGAGCGACTGTTCAAGGTCGTGCTATCGTAGTAAATAAATCTGAGCCAAAACCAGAAGGCGAAAGAAGAAGTTTTAACAGCAACAGCCGTGGTGGAGATTCACGCGGAGGTTATGGTGGTGGAAACAGCCGTGGTGGAGACAACCGTGGAGGTGGAGACAGAGGAGGAAGATATTAATATTTTCTTTTAAAACATAAAAAAAGGTGTCAATGAAAATTGACACCTTTTTTGTTTGCTCTCATTCCAAACCCTCTCCAGAGGAGTGGGAGAGAATTTCTTGTTTTCTGTTAACCAATTTCCAACTTCTTTAGTACTATCTGATTTTTCTCTAGACAATCTTTTTCATTGCTTGAATTATGGAATAATAAACAAGAAATTACACCATTAACTTGTTTGCGGTCTAATGGATAATTCAAAATAATTTATATATTTGGTTGTTTATAAATAATTGAACATTCCATAAAATGAGGAAATTACTTTTTGCAACAATTGCTTTTTTGGCAATTCAATTCGTTTCAGCTCAAGAAACGACAACTGATTCAAATAACCTTATTTACAATCTAGATGAAATTGAAAAAATACCCGAGTTTCCAGGGGGGATGAATGAGTTTTATAACTTTATTAGAAAAAATTATACTGCTCCATCTAAGACTCTTTCAGATAAAGTTTTGGTACGTTTTATAGTTGAAAAAGATGGTAGTCTATCCAGTTTCAAAGTATTGAAGTCTGTTAATTATGATTCCGATAAAGAAGCTGTTAGGGTTTTATCAATATGCCCTAATTGGATTCCTGGAGAAAAAAATGGTCAAAAAGTAAGATGCAAGTTTACTCTTCCAATCTCAAAATTAATTTATAATTATCAGATCCATACTTACTCTGCTCAACAAAGTTTAAAAGGGGTTATTTACAATTCAGCTGGGATGGAAAAAAAACCGGAATTTCCGGGAGGTATTGAAAAGTTACATGAATTTATTAGAAATAATTACATTGCTCCCTCAAAGGGTGTTAAAGGGAATGTCTTTGTGACTTTTATAATTGAAATAGACGGTAGTCTTTCAGATATTAAAGTATTAAGAGATCCAGGTTATGGAACGGCAGCGGAAGTTATAAGGGTTATGTCAAAATGTCCTAATTGGATTCCAGGGGAACAAAATGGTCAAAAAGTAAGAACTACTTATAGTTTACCAATTCCTATAAAATCCTAGTATTATTTTGAGTATCTCGGAAAAGTAATTGTTGAAAAAAATATCCACAAAAAAAGCTGTCAAATTTGACAGCTTTTTTTGTTTTCAAAGAGATTTGACAACTTTCAAAAAGTTGTCAAATCATATTATTTCTTATCAGTGAATTAGATATTAGCCGCTAACCAATCTCCAACTTCTTTAGTTCCGTAAGCTTTTCCGCCATCGGCTAAGTCTTCGGTAACGATTCCTGCTTCTAAAGCTTTGTTTACTGAATCTCTCATTGCTTTTCCTTCTTCCATCAAACCGAAGTTTTCAAACATCATAGCTGCGGATAAAACAGTAGCCATAGGATTAGCAATGTTTAAACCAGTTGCTTGAGGATATGAACCGTGAATTGGCTCAAACAAAGATACCTCAGCTCCCATAGACGCTGAAGGCATTAATCCCATAGAACCTGAAATTACAGAAGCTTCATCAGTTAAAATATCTCCAAATAAGTTCTCTGTAATCAATACATCATATGTGTTTGGCCATTGCACCAAACGCATCGCAACTGCATCAACAAATTCGTATGAAACAGTAACTTCAGGATAATCTTTTTCCATAGCTTGAACTGTTTCTCTCCACAAACGAGATGTTTCAAGAACGTTAGCTTTATCTACGCAACACAATCTTTTAGAACGTGTCATGGCTAATTCAAAACCTTTTTTAGCCAAACGTTGTACCTCATGTCTTGTGTACACACAGTTGTCAAAAGCAGTTTCTCCACCGTCTCTTCTTCCTTTTTCTCCAAAGTAGATTCCACCAGTTAGTTCACGTAGAAAAACCAAATCAGTTCCTTCGATACGCTCTCTTTTTAAAGGAGATTTATCTAATAAAGATGGAAAAGTAAAAGTAGGTCTTACGTTTGCAAACAAACCTAATGCTTTACGCATTTTCAACAATCCTTGTTCAGGACGGACAGGTGCTGAAGGATCATTGTCGTATTTTGGGTGGCCAATTGCACCAAATAAAACTGCATCAGCGTTTTTACAAATTTCATGTGTTGAATCTGGATAAGGTTCCCCTACTGCGTCAATCGCTGCAGCACCAGTCAAAGCTGGTTTCCAAGTAATTTCATGTCCAAATTTTTGTGCAATTGCATCTGATACTTTTACAGCTTGATCAATTACTTCAGGACCGATTCCGTCTCCTGCTAAAAGTGCTATGTTAAATTTCATTCTTATTGTTTTGTGTTATTGGTTGTGTTTAATTATACTGTTGCAATGTTAAGCATTTTTTGTGTTGCAATGATTGCTGCTACTGTTTGATCGGAGTCTAGTCCACGAGTTTTGAATTCCTTTCCGTTATTTGTCCATGTGATGATGGTTTCGCATAAGGCATCTGAACTACTTCCTGGTGGAATTCTTACCGCATAGTCAATCAGTTTTGGTAAAATCATTTTTTTGTTCTTATAAATTTTCACTAATGCATTCATAAAAGCATCAAATTGTCCGTCACCTTGAGCGTGTTCTTCTATTATTTCTCCATCAATTTTCAAGCAAAGTGTTGTTGAAGGACGCATTCCTTTAGCATGAGATAAAACATAGGATGCAACTGTTATTTTTTCTTCATAAGTATGACTATCCAATACATCCGAAATGATATAAGGTAAATCTTCCTTAGTAACCGTTTCTTTTTTATCACCCAGTTCAATGATTCGTTGAGTAACTAATTTTAAATCTTCTTGGTTTAGCTTTAATCCTAATTCTTGAAGGTTTTTTTCGATATTGGCTTTTCCTGAAGTTTTCCCTAAAGCGTATTTTCGTTTTCTTCCAAAACGTTCTGGAAGTAAATCATTAAAATATAAATTGTTTTTGTTGTCGCCATCGGCATGAATTCCAGCAGTTTGTGTAAAAACATTGTCTCCAACGATGGGTTTATTTGCAGGAATTCTATAGCCAGTAAATGTCTCTACCAATTTACTCACAGAGTATAAAGAAGATTCCTTCACATTGATTTTTACTTCAGGCATAAAATCATTGATAACGGCTACAGTACTTTCAAGCGGAGCATTCCCTGCTCGTTCTCCCATTCCGTTTACGGTTACGTGAAGACCGTGGATGCCCGCTTTTATCGCTTCCATGACATTAGCAATACTTAAATCATAATCGTTATGGGCGTGAAAATCAAAATGAATTTTAGGATATTTAGCTATAATTTCAGAAATGAAAGCGAATGTTTCTGAAGGAATTAATACGCCTAAAGTATCAGGTAATAATATTCTTTGAACTGGTTGCTGTGTTAAAAAATCTAAATATTGGTATACAT
Source organism: Flavobacterium cellulosilyticum (assembly GCF_004349355.1). Lineage (GTDB taxonomy): Bacteria > Bacteroidota > Bacteroidia > Flavobacteriales > Flavobacteriaceae > Flavobacterium > Flavobacterium cellulosilyticum. The sequence goes on from NZ_SMFK01000015.1 coordinate 42,957, forward strand.
ATTCCGGAGAATTACGCATTCCGTTGCTCCAATCCTCTAAATATACATTGGTTGCAATTCCGTTTTCATTGGCCAAAGCAATAGTTTGGGCAATTTCAGTAAAATGTTGTTCTGGAGTTTTCTTTAATTGGTATTTAAGATGATTCAAGGAACCTTTGGTCAATAAATTTTGAACTTTGGCACCTGTTTTTTTCATCCATTCGATTGATAAACCACCATCAACAAAAGTTAAAACTTCAACTCGATTAGAGTATCCTTTAGATTCAGCCCAAGACATAATGCCTTTAACTCCTTGAAATTCTCCTTCACTCACACGAGCTGAGGCGATTTCGATGCGATCAATATTTAATTCTTCAAGCAACAATTGTGCAATGGTTAGTTTTTCTGCAGCAGAAAAAGAGACTCCCGAGGTTTGTTCCCCATCACGGAGAGTCGTGTCCATTATTTCAATTTTTCTTTTTTCCATTTTAAATTTGATACTAATTGATTTTATAAATAAAATCGGAAAATTGTATTTTTTATATAAAGATTAAAAGCAGTTACTGAGTTCAACTTAAAAGCTGAACTTACAGTAACTGCATTTTTATTTTTTATTTTTTAGTAAGGTAGTTTGTTGGCAAAGCCTACAATTTCTTCTTTAATGTTTTGCAAGTAGTCTATATCGTCAAAACCATTTACCATATTGTCTTTTTTGTATCCAGAGATGTCGAAAGATTCTTTTTCTCCAGTTGCCATTAATGTAATTGTTTGAGCTGGAAGATTGATTTCCAATTCTGTTTTAGGATCAGCTTCAATTGCTTTGAATATTGTTTCAGCAAATTCAGGACTTACTTGAACAGGTAAAACGCCAATGTTCAAACAATTTCCTTTGAAAATATCTGCAAAGAAACTAGAAACTACAGCTCTGAATCCGTAATCATAAACTGCCCAAGCTGCGTGTTCTCTTGAAGAACCGGAGCCAAAGTTTTTTCCGCCAACAAGAATTTTTCCCGAGTAAGTGGAATCGTTTAAAACGAAATCTGCTTTTGGAGAATCATCTCCGTTGTATCTCCAGTCTCTGAAAAGATTGTCGCCAAATGCTTCACGTTTGGTAGCTTTCAAGAAACGAGCTGGGATGATTTGATCGGTATCTACATTTTCAATTGGTAGTGGCACTGCACTACTGCGAAGGACATTAAATTTATCGTATGCCATTTTAATTTTAGATTTTAGATTTTAGATTTTAGATTTCTCAGTAAAAGGAAATGCTAAAGGCTAAAATGTTTTATATTATTAATGTAAAAGAATTTTAATTTGAATTTTTTAGATTTTAAAGTTTTTACGCTATAGGCAGAAATCTAAAATCTAAAATCTTCAATCTAAAATAATTCCCTTGGATCTGTCAATTTTCCAGTAACTGCTGCTGCAGCTGCCATAATAGGAGAAGCTAACAACGTTCTTGAACCTGGACCTTGACGTCCTTCGAAGTTTCTGTTTGAAGTACTCACTGCATATTTTCCAGCTGGTACTTTATCATCATTCATTGCTAAACAAGCAGAACATCCTGGTTGACGCAATACGAAACCAGCTTCAGTAAGAATGTCTAACAAACCTTCTTCTTTGATTTGTTCTTCAACAACGTGAGAACCTGGAACTAACCAAGCCGTAACATTATCTGCTTTTTTGCGACCTTTTACAATTTCTGTAAAAGCTCTAAAATCTTCAATTCGACCATTGGTACAACTTCCCAAGAAAACAAAATCAATTGGTTTACCAATCATCACATCGTCTTCCTCGAAGCCCATATAGGCTAAAGATTTTCTATAAGTTTCCTTGCCACCTTTAACTTGGTTGGCACTTGGAATATGTTTAGAGATACCGATTCCCATACCAGGATTTGTACCATATGTAATCATTGGCTCGATATCTGCTGCGTCGATGTTTATTTCTGCATCAAAAACAGCATCAGCATCTGTTTTTAAGGTTTTCCAATATTCAACTGATTTTGTCCAAGCTTCTCCTTTTGGAGCGTATAATCTACCTTCAAGGAAATCGAATGTTTTTTGATCTGGAGCAATCATACCACCACGTGCACCCATTTCGATACTTAGATTACAAACTGTCATACGACCTTCCATTGACATTTCTTCGAAAACGTTTCCTGCATATTCTGCAAAATATCCTGTTCCTCCAGATGTAGTCAATTGGGCAATAATATAAAGTGCAACATCTTTTGGACCCACACCTTTGCTTAATTTACCATTTACGTTGATACGCATTTTCTTTGGTTTCGGTTGCATAATACATTGAGTAGAAAGCACCATTTCCACCTCAGAAGTTCCGATTCCAAAAGCGATACAACCAAAAGCTCCGTGAGTAGATGTATGTGAATCCCCACAAACAATTGTTGCTCCTGGTAATGTTATTCCGTTTTCAGGACCTACTACGTGAACAATTCCATTTTTTTTGTGTCCTAATCCCCAATGAGAAATGCCGTATTCTGCAGCATTATCTTCTAATGCTTTCAACTGATTGGCTGATAAAAAATCGGCTACTGGCAAATGCTGGTTTATTGTTGGTGTATTGTGATCCGCTGTTGCGAATGTGCGTTCTGGATATAAAACCGTAATTCCTCTTTCTTTTAAACCTAAAAAAGCAACAGGACTAGTTACTTCGTGAATGAAATGACGGTCAATAAAAAACACGTCTGGTCCATCTGCTATTTTACGCACCACGTGCGAATCCCATACTTTGTCGAATAATGTAGTACTCATCTTTAACTGTTTTTTAGTGTATTTCTTTTTTTTCAACCACGGCAATTGGTTGAAATTGTAACATTGAGTGCGAATTTAAAAAAAAGATATACAACCGTCAATTTAATTATTGGTTTATATACGATACCCAAAATGATTTTACAACTCATTACGAACTAAGTTTGTTTGAATTGGATCAAATATTCTATTTTAATTTTGGTAGTATTTTGATTTTTAACCTAATTTTTAACTTGAATTGAAGTGTTTTTAAAATTTATGATTATTATACTGTTTTGATAAAAATGGCGCGTTTGTTTGAAAATAGTTTAATAAAAGTGGGATTATGTCTAAATATTTCTAGTTAATTGTGCTTTTTATTTTTTTATAGTCTATTGTTCTATAGTTGATTTTTAGTCTTAAAGCATGCTAATAACTACATTTTACTAAAACATATTCGAAGCTTTTTTTACTAGTAATTTTGATAAATTACTACGACGTCCAAAAATTAGAGTTCGTGTATTTTTAGTTTTTGTGAAAGGGTTTTTTAAAACAAATTATAATTGAATTTTAATGATTCAAAATACCAGTTAAAATTCAACATAAGAATATATAGTACTTTTTTAATAAATATTTGAGTTGAATTTTGAAGAATGAATGTGTAGTCGTTGCTTACTATTTATTTGTTTTTCTTAGGATTTTGTCGAGTGTCAAAAATTCTATTGATATAGATTTTTGTTCTGCCTTCTCGATAAGTAATTTACCAATGATGGTGAATTAGCTTTCTGTATTCGTATTTTAAATCCACAAAATCTTCATCAATAGAACCAATTTCTTTATAATTATCAGTCTCCAAAATTTCAGTATTTTTTCTTAATTCTATTGCAATTGCAATCGCTTTTTTAAACCCATAAAGCAGTGCGTTAAATCTTGTTGTTCTTCCTAAATCCTTTATGCCCTTGTAGTCCAAAAAACAGGTTTTATTATTCTTTCCACCTTTCGATAATTTTTTGCACTTCAGTTTGGTTGTGAATTTTTCCTTTTTTAATGTCATCTTCAGATTCAGCAATCATCTTGTCTTTTGTTATTTGGATACTATACGCTTTCGCCATTGCATAGAATAACTTAATGAATTTCTCATCTCCTTGATTAACAAATTCATGTAGTTGCTTTTTTAATTCCGATGTACTCGTAATGATAACTTTAATAGTGCCTCACCAATGTACAAATTCTGTTTCATAAATTATATCGAACGGGTGATAATTATTTAGACATTCAAAATCTCAAGTTTTTAATTATTTTCTATTTTTATTTTCAAGAAAGGTTTTTTGTTGATAACTATAATTGAATTTCAATCTCATAAAATGTAATTTTGGAAATGACTAAAACAGATTTAGCTTTTTGGGTTCGTCGTGCTATAAACACAAATCTAAAATCTAAAATCTAAAATCTAAAATTTCAATGTACTTAATATTCGATACCGAAACCACAGGATTACCAAAAAAATGGGGCGCACCTATTTCTGACACGGATAACTGGCCAAGATGTGTCCAAATTGCTTGGCAGTTGCATGATGACATGGGGAAAGTTGTTGAGCATCAGGATTATTTGGTTAAGCCCGAAGGATTCAATATTCCGTATGATGCGGAACGAATTCACGGAATTTCGACTGAATTGGCCGATGCCGAGGGGATATTGCTGGCCGAAGTTTTAGAAAAATTCAACATTGCCTTATCGAAAGCCACCTTTATTGTGGGTCAAAATTTAAGTTTTGATCTCAATATTATGGGTTGTGAATTTTATAGAGCCGGAATCGAAAGTCCAATGGGCTCGATGAAAATGCTCGACACTTGTACCGAAGTTACCGCCTCTTTATTGAAATTGCCAGGAGGACGTGGAGGGAAATTCAAGTTGCCTACTTTAACTGAATTACATCAATATCTTTTCAACAAACCATTTTCGGAAGCGCACAATGCTACTGCCGATGTGGAGGCAACTACCCGTTGTTTTTTCGAATTGATTCGTACAGATGTTTTTACTAAAAAAGAACTTGAAGTCGAACAGGAATACTTTCAAGATTTCAAAAATAAAAATCCAAGAGAAATTCAACTTATTGGATTACAGCATATCAATTTAAAAGAAGCTTCCAATAAAATTCGTCAACAATTGGGTGCCAAGCAATCGGCAACTATTTCGAAAAAGGAACTTTCAGAAAACAAACAGACTTTAGTTGACGCTAGTTTTGTGCATTTGCACAATCACACACAATTTTCGGTTTTGCAATCTACAATTAGTGTTCCAGCCTTAGTTAAAGCAGCATCACAACAAAAAATGCCTGCTGTGGCGATGACTGATCACGCCAATTTGATGGGTGCTTTTCATTTTGTTCGTGATGTTATTTATCATAATAAAGCGGCTGAAGCCAAAAACAAGGAATTAATCGAAAAAGGGGAGGAGCCAACCGAAGTTTCAATGAAACCTATCGTCGGTTGTGAATTTTTTGTTTGTGAAGACCATAAAAACAAGTCGGTAAAAGATAATGGTTATCAAGTGGTACTGTTGGCGAAAACCAAAAAAGGCTATCATAATTTGGCCAAGATGTCCTCTATTGGTTATACCGAAGGATTTTATTATGTGCCTCGAATAGACCGCAAAGTCATTCAACAATACAAAGAAGATATCATAGTGTTGTCGGGGAATCTTTATGGTGAAATTCCGTCTAAGATTTTGAACTTGGGTGAAAACCAAGCCGAAGAAGCATTGTTATGGTGGAAAAATGAATTTGGCAATGATTTTTATATCGAAGTCATGCGTCACAATCAAGAAGATGAAAATCGTGTCAATGAGGTGTTGATTTCATTGGCTAGAAAGCATGAAGTCAAGCTAATTGCGACAAACAACACCTTTTACATTAAAAAAGAAAATGCCAATGCTCACGATATTTTGTTGTGTGTAAAGGAGGGCGAAAAACAAACTACGCCAATCGGTCGTGGCCGGGGCTATCGTTTTGGATTGCCGAATCAGGAATATTATTTTAAGTCGGGAGATGAAATGAAGCAATTGTTCAACAATTTGCCAGAAGCGATTTCGAACATTTCCGAAATTGTCGATAAAATAGAAATTTACAATTTAGCGCGTGAAGTTTTACTTCCTAAATTTGAAATTCCGGAGGAGTTCATAGTTCCAGAAGATGCGGTTGATGGCGGTGTGCGAGGTGAAAACGCTTATTTGAGACATCTTACTTATGAAGGTGCAAAAAAGCGGTATCCCGAAATTACAGAAGTTGTTAGGGAAAGATTGGATTTCGAATTGTTAACTATTCAAAATTCAGGTTATCCTGGTTATTTCTTGATTGTTCAGGATTTCATTGCCGAAGCTCGCAATATGGGAGTTTCTGTTGGACCTGGAAGGGGTTCTGCAGCGGGTTCTGTGGTGGCTTATTGTTTGAAGATTACCAATATTGATCCCTTAATGTACAACCTGCTTTTTGAGCGTTTCCTAAATCCGGATCGTGTGTCACTACCCGATATTGATATCGATTTTGATGACGAAGGACGAAGCAGCGTTATGGATTATGTAATTCGAAAATACGGCCAAAAACAAGTGGCTCAGATTATTACTTATGGTAAAATGGCAACAAAATCGGCCATTCGAGATACGGCTCGTGTATTGGATTTGCCTTTATTCGAAGCAGATAAAATTGCCAAATTGATTCCAGGAATGATGCCGTCAAAATGGAATCTAGCACGGTTTTTAAGTGAAAAGGAAGATTTAATTAAGAAAGCCGTTCGCCCAGAAGAATATGATAAAATCAAAGAATTAATTGGTTTGTCTAATGAAGATGATTTGGGTGGAGAAACCATTCAACAAGCCAAAGTTTTAGAAGGAAATCTTAGAAACACAGGAATACACGCTTGTGGAGTGATTATCACGCCGAGTGATATTACGGATTTTGTTCCTGTGACAACCGCTAAGGATTCGGATTTGTATGTTACTCAGTTTGATAACTCGGTGGTGGAAAGTGCCGGTTTATTGAAGATGGACTTCTTGGGTTTGAAGACCCTTACCTTAATAAAAGACACCGTTAAATTAGTAAAATACCGAAGTAATATTGACTTGAATCCGGATGAATTTCCAATCGATGATCTAAAGACCTACGAGCTTTTTCAACGCGGAGAAACGGTGGGGATTTTTCAGTATGAAAGTCCCGGAATGCAAAAATACATGAAGGAGTTGAAGCCTACGGTTTTTCCTGATTTAATAGCTATGAACGCCTTGTATCGTCCGGGTCCAATTGCTTACATTCCGAGTTTTGTCAAGCGGAAAAATGGAGAAGAGGAAATTGTGTATGACCTTGACGCCTGCGAAGAATTACTAAAAGATACCTATGGAATTACGGTCTACCAAGAACAGGTAATGCTTTTGTCTCAAAAACTAGCGGATTTCTCCAAAGGTGATGCCGACGTTTTGCGTAAGGCGATGGGGAAAAAGCAGAAAGATGTTTTGGATAAAATGAAACCCAAATTTATCAGTCAGGCTGCTGCCAAAGGACATGCCGAGGATAAATTAGAAAAAATATGGAAAGACTGGGAAGCCTTTGCGGAATATGCTTTCAACAAATCGCACTCGACTTGTTATGCTTGGATTGCCTATCAAACGGCTTTTTTAAAAGCGAATTATCCAGCGGAATATATGGCAGCGGTATTGTCGAATAATATGAGTGATATCAAGCAAGTTTCCTTCTTTATGGAAGAATGCAAACGAATGGGATTACAGGTTTTAGGGCCAGACGTAAACGAATCTTTTTATAAATTTACCGTAAATGATGATTATGCGGTTCGTTTTGGAATGGGAGCGGTAAAAGGTGTTGGTTCTGGAGCAGTTGCTACTATTGTTGATAGTAGAAAAGACGGAAAATACAAGTCGATTTTTGATTTAACCAAGCGTATCGATTTGCGTGCAGCAAACAAAAAAGCATTAGAAAATCTGGCTTTGGCTGGTGGATTCGATTCGTTTGGAGACACAACTCGCGCTCAATATTTTCACGAAGAAGGAGATGGTGTTACTTTTTACGAAAAAGCCATTCGTTATGGTGCTAAGTTTCAAGAAAACGAAAATTCATCGCAGGTTAGTTTATTTGGCGAAAGCAGCGATGTTCAAATTGAAGAACCGGTAGTTCCACCTTGCGAGGATTGGTCAACTATGGAAAAATTAGCCAAAGAAAAAGAAGTAGTTGGAATTTATATTTCAGGTCATCCGCTGGATGATTTTAAATATGAAATGAAATATTTCTGTAATTCGAAATTGGAATCGCTGAAAGATTTGAACCAGCATTTGAATAAAAACTTGACTTTTGGAGGAATTGTTAGCAATGTGCAACACCGTGTTGCTAAGAATGGAAAAGGGTGGGCAATCTTTAATTTAGAAGGCTATGACGAAAGTTATGAGTTCAAAATTTTTGGAGAAGAATACATGAAAAACAGGCATTACCTTATTGCTAATAGTTTTACCTATATAAAAATATTGGTAAAAGAGGGCTGGACCGATAGGGATACAGGCAAAAAAGGGGATCCAAGATTACAATTCACAGAATTTAAAATGCTGCAAGATGTATTCGAAAACTTTGCCAAAAAATTAAATATTTTATTGAATGTGAAAGATTTGAATTCGGATTTTATTTCGAATTTAAACGCCGTTTTTCAAGCTAATAAAGGAGATAATTCGGTTACATTTGATATTTTGGAATTAGAAACTATTAAAAAACAAGTGGAAACCGTTCCAGAAATGGAGAAAGAAGAAGAGAAAACAGAAACAACTTTATTCGATGATGAAGTACAAGATGAGTCAGTTATTTTTACTGATGAACTTTCAGAAGATGAAGAACCTTTACTTACAGCGACAGTTACAGAGGTTGAAGAAACCAAGGTGATTACACATATTTCGATGGTTAGCCGAAAGTTGAAAATTAAGATTTCGCATGAGTTGTTGACGGAATTAGAGAAGATGCAGCTTAATTTTAAGTTGAATTAATCAATTATAACAATTTATAAATAGTTAAATGTAATACAAGTTACACTTGGTAACTCAAATCTTTCTTTATCTTTGTATTCAGTTTGAAATGGAAGACTTTCATGCTTTTTAAACCTTAAACAATAATAATATGGCATTAGTAATAACAGATGCTACTTTTGATGAAGTAGTTTTGAAATCCGACAAACCGGTAATGGTAGATTTTTGGGCAGCTTGGTGTGGACCATGTAGAATGGTAGGACCGATCATAGACCAACTTGGAGATGAATACGAAGGTAAAGTAGTCGTTGGTAAAGTAGATGTAGATGCAAATCAAGAATTTGCTGCAAAATACGGAGTGAGAAATATTCCAACAGTTTTGGTTTTTCACAACGGAGAAGTAGTAGGAAAGCAAGTAGGAGTAGCTCCTAAGCAAACTTACGCTGATAGTTTAGACGCATTGTTGTAATCTATAGATTATGATTTATATATAAAGGTTTGGCGAAAGTCAAGCCTTTTTTTTATTTAAAAAATACCGCAGATTCACAGATTTTAAAAATTGGAAAGGATTTATATTTTGGCTATTTAGTTATTAAATTTTATTTTTTAAAAGTTGAAATTGTTAATGCTAATTATAATTTCTACTGATGTCTGCGATTTCAAATTATATTTTTTTTTACAAATTAAATAATGAATTTAAAATCTGCGAATCTGCGGTTTAATTTTTATATCATTCAATCTTTTAATACATTTGAGAGATGAAGATCGAATCGCAATTAGAAAAAATATCCAGTTTTCAGCATCTTGAATTGTTAGCCAATCAAATTGTGGAAGGCTTTATATCAGGAATGCACAAAAGTCCTTTTCATGGGTTTTCGGCAGAATTTTCAGAGCATAAGGTTTATAATGTAGGCGAAAGTACCAAGCACATCGATTGGAAATTATTTGCCAAAACGGATAGGCTTTACACGAAACGATTTGAAGAAGACACCAATTTGAGGTGCCATATTATCATCGATAACTCTTCATCGATGCACTATCCAAAATTAGAAAATAACGAACAATTTTTCGAAAATAAAATAGGATTTTCTGTTTTAGCATCAGCGGTGCTGATGAATCTATTAAAGAAACAGCGAGATGCAATAGGTCTAAGTGTGTTTTCGGATACGTATGAGTATTATTCACCTGAAAAGGGAAGTGATCGTCATCACCGGATGATTTTGAACACTCTCGAAAGCCTTTTAGAAAAACCGAAAGTTCAAAAAAACACGGACACCATTACATTCTTGCATCAAATAGCCGAAAAGATTCACCGCCGTTCCATGATTGTTTTATTTACGGATATGTTTCAATTGGGCGATGAACAAGCCTTATTTACAGCCTTACAACATTTGAAACACAACAAGCACAAAGTGGTTTTATTTCATGTTATAGACAACAAAACAGAGCTTAATTTTGATTTTGATACTACTCCAAGAAAATTTATTGATCTAGAAACAGGTGATGAAGTAAATCTTTTTGCCCAAAATGTAAAGGAGGAATACGAAAAAGGGATCAATGCCTACTTCAAAAAACTCGAATTGACTTGTTCGCAAAACAAAATTAAGTACGTTCGTGTTGGTGTTGGTGAAAATTTTGAAAAAATTTTAACGACTTATTTAGTTGAAAAACAAAACCTTGGATAGGTCATCTAAAAATAATTTAAAATTCTCTTGTAAAAGGCTTGCAGAAACGAAAATGTAGTGTATCTTTGCCACCGCAATAAAGCAGAGGTTTGGTAGTTCAGTTGGTTAGAATACATGCCTGTCACGCATGGGGTCGCGGGTTCGAGTCCCGTCCAGACCGCTAAATTGGTAAAGAGCGATTCAGAGATGAATCGCTTTTTTTGCCAATAATAGTATCTAAAGCAGTTGTGTTGTTTTCGCTACCACTTTGTAACTCGTAGCTCGGTTTAGTAGTTAGACCAATGAAAAGCTTTCCACTTTGTGGATGGCTTTTTTGATTTTAGGGCAATTCCTAATTTTAGTATTTCTTCTTAATTTTTTTCTCTCCATTCACTTCCAATTATAGGATCAATCCCAAAAAGTATTTCTTGGGTTCGATTCGTTTCTTGCATTAATAAAATTGTTTAGAATTTATTAAAAAATTAAATAAAAATCAAGACAGAAATTTATGAAATGTAAAACAAACATTATTTTTTATTAAATTAGCGCAATCGATTGTACTATAAACTTTAAAAACCAAAAAACCTATGAAAAAAAAATACTTATTATGTGTTGCGTTGATGTTCTTTGCTGCCATAATTCATGGACAAATAACAAATTCTGTTACCTATGATTTTAGGGATGGGACAATTATTTCATCAAAACAAAGCGCTGATGGTAAACTTACATTAGCTGGTGCGTATATTTGGCATAACAGTAGTCCAACAGGTTACGGGCTGGATTTAAAAGTGAATCAAGAGGTTAATATCGCTGTGTCTGGTAGTTGTACAATTAGATTTTTAGGTTCTGCATATTCTGGCTTAAAAATGGTCGGTACAGCTACGGTTTCAGGAGATCTAGGAACTCAAGTTACAAAAGTAGCTGCTGATAAAGTAGATACTTATGATTTTGTATATTCTGGAGTTGCGAAAACTTTAAATTTCAAAACGGTAGCGGGAACAGGTGGAGATACTTATCTTCCTACAATTCAAGTTATTCCTGCTCAATTAGGGAAAGACTTTACAGTAGCAGAAAAAAATATTCCTTATTATTTTGATTTAAGAAATCAAAGTATTGTGCCTTCTAGCCCTCCAAACAATATTGAAGTAGGCTTATTCAAGATGACTGCTGGAACTTCAAATGGTCTTGGTCTAAACGGTAGTCAGCATGGTATTACTTTTAAAGATGGGAATGCAATAACGCTTAAAGTTGCGGGTAACAGTTATATTAGAGTTGCAGCAGATCAATATTCAGCTGGAGCAATCAAGGCAACTAGTGCAACTGGAGCTTTTAATATTGTTTCTCAAAGTAACAATACTGGAGCTACATTTAGTGATGGAGCTCCTCTATATATTGATTTTCTTTATGTAGGTACTGCAGGTACAGTTGTTCTTGAACACACAGGTGGTGGTACAACTTACTTGCCTTACATTGAAATTTCTCCGAATCCTTATAATGTTTCTTTAAGTACCTATACTCAGAAATCCGGTACAGTAACTATAAATGGAGTAGCCATTAACTTAACTTCTGGTGCTACTTCTACTGACAATGCTTCAATTACTTTAAGTAGTGGCATTGTATTAAGTGCTTTGAGTGATAATGGTTTTGTTGCCCTTAATCTGGGAGGTAACATGTCAACAATTACTCCTACTGTTTCTGGAGATATTGCATCAGCAACAATCTCTGGTAGTAATTTAAATATTACTTATGCTAATAGCAGTAATGATCCAAAAACATACACAATAAAACTCTATGATAACAGTTATTTAAACGGAATAACTAAATATGATTTTAGAGATGGAACTATTATTACTGCAAAACAAAGCACAGATGGTTTACTTATTTTAGGAGGAGCTTATACTTTTCACGGTGCAACTTATGGTCTTGATTTAAAAGCGAATCAAGAAATGAATCTTACTGTTGCTGGAACTAGTGCAATAAAGTTTCTAGGTTCACAATATTCATCAATGAGTATGTTGGGAACTGCAACGGTATCTGGAGATTTAGGAACACAAGCTACAAAAGCTACGACGGATTTAACGGATACTTATGATTTTGTTTATTCAGGTGCTTCAAAAGCTTTAAACTTTAAAGCTGTTACTCCTGGAACAGACATTTATCTTCCTTCGGTAAGTATTATACCTGCTCAAATGGGGGCTGCTTATGCTGCAACAGTAAAAAATGTGCCTTACTTCTTTGACTTTAGAGATGGAAGTATTGTTCCAAAAGTCACTCTTGGGAATACGGGTATAAATAAAGGATTAGTAGAAATTGTCCCAGGTTCAACTAGTGCATATGGTTACAATGGCACACAACATGGTTCTATTCTAAAAGCAGGGAATCAAATTAAACTCAAAGTATATGGTAATTCCTATATTAAAATAGGAGGAAGTATTTATTCTGCTGGAACAATTGCTGTTTCAAGTGCAACTGGTAATTTTGATAAAGCATCCCAATCCTCAACCACATCAGCAAATTTTGATACTAATAGAACTTCAGTAGATTTTCTTTATGTGGGAACTGCAGGGATTGTAACATTAGATTTTACTGGAACGAATTATGTTCCATACATTGAGGTTGTTCCAGTAACAACTCCTGTTTCATTAACTCCTTGGGTTCAAAAAACAGGAACAATAACCATTAATGGAACAGTAATAAATTTCACAGCAGGTGCAGACATTAGTACTAATGCGACAGTAAATTTAAGTTCTGGAACAGTTGTAAGTGCTACAAATGTTGCAGCTTCGATACAAATACCTTTAAATGGTAATGCTTTATCAAGTTATTCATCAACATTAACAGGTGATATAGCTTCGGTTTCAGCAAGTGGAAATGCACTTACAATTACTTTTTCAAATCCTACATCAAATCCCAAAACCTATACTTTAAATATTGCAGATAATAGCGTCATAGTTGAAGCTGTTGCTGGACAAACCTATGCTTATAATTTTACAGATGGGACTGTTCTTCCACAAACAAGTTACCAAGCATTGCGTTACAACACTTTTACAACAAGTGATGGCATTCTTAATTTAAAAAGCAACACCGCTACCGATGCCAATAAGTTTGGTTATCACGATGCAGCGCATGGTGCAGTGTTTTTTCCAGGAAATTCTATGAATATGATAGTTGCAGGTAAGGCAACAATTACTTTTGTAGTCTGTACCTATGGTAGTGGAGTTGACGGTGTTTTTGAATTTAAAGATGCGAATTCAAATATATTAGGTTCTGTAAATGCTCAAAATATTGGAGGAGCGGATGCTACCGCTGTAAGTTTTACTTATACAGGGACTAAAGGGGTAATTACCGCAACATTAAAAAGTGCTGGTTTTCCAAATGCTGAATTTTATATTCATGGTATGAATATAGAAAATGCAGCAGCAATCGTTGTCTCAAATGGAAAAACTGATGTATGGGATTTTGGTGCAGAACAATTGGATACAGCCTTATACAATAACAAATTAACATCAAGTATTATAAATTCTTGGTATTCTCCATCGATTGTAGTGGGAAGTTCAGCTAATGTTTTGCCATCTTTTACTGCTGGAGTATTGAGTTGGGTTGGTGGTTCAAACGACAGATTGAGAACTACAAATACAGCTCTTACACGTTATGATGAGAACATAGGTAGTGCAGTAGGATATAAGGGTAGGGTATATGTTAATGGGGCTGCTGCTTCAGGACGATATATGAGTCTTACCTTAAGCGCAGATGATGAGGTTACTGTAGTTGCAAGTACAGATTCAGGTGGAATGGTTAACTTTCAATATGTTGCAGATGCCGCTTCTCAAACGAATGTTGTTTCAGTGCCAACTAGCTTGACAGAACTTCACTTTGTTGCAAAACAAGCAGGTGCTTATCATATTTTTGATACTCAAGGCAAACCAAGTTATTATAGAATTTTAAGAAAAGATGCTAACTATAAAACGTTAACCGGAAATGTAGATGTTACTCAGGCATCTGGAATACCTAATGGATACACTATTGTTTTTACTAATGCAGCCGGAAAAACTTGGTCTTCAACCGTGTCATCAGGATCTTATAGTGTAAAACTTCCAATTGGTTATACCTATCAATTGAGTTTGTCTAATGCCAATGGTTATATTATCAGTAATGGTAATTCTTTAAATGTTACTGACACAACAACAACTTATAATATAACAATTGTAAAAGTACAATTGTACACAGTAAGTGGTTCTATTACAGGACTAGGAACCGATATATCAAAATTAACGTTAAAGTATGTTCCTAATCCAGCAGCTAATAAAATATATGTGCCTAGTCCAGTTATAAATACTGGAGCATCAACATATACAATAGATTTAGAGCCAAATGTTGAGTATACTATTTCTGGTCAAGGGGTTAATAATTTTGAAATACTTTCAAATAAAATTACTATTGGTAATTCAAATGTAAATTCAAATGTAGTTTTTACAGCTAAACCAGTTTATACAGTTGCTATAAATACCACGGGATTAAATTCGGCTCAATTGTCTAAATTGGCATTAACTTTTACAAATTTGAATGAATCGGGCTATGTGTATAATTTCACTTCCGTTTCTGGTATCGCTTTGCGAAATGGTGTTTATACAGTAGCTTATAGTGGTCTAGATGAATATCCAGTTGAAACGAGCTTAATTTCTAACCTAACAGTGAATGGAGTAAACACAGTCAAGTCATTTGCTTTTAAACCAGTAACTAATTGGTCTTTTGATGATAAAGTGATTGTAAATGGAAATCCTGCCTATAAAGGAATGCTTTTTACAGGTACAGTTGCAAACGAAATCTCCAAAGGACATTTAACAACAAAAGCAGGAGCAACTATTAAAGTTCCAGTAAATGTTGGAGATAAAGTGGCTATTACTTATTATTATTCAGCAGATTTTTCAATTGAAGGTGGTACAGCCATAACAACTACAAGCAATAGTACAAGTGTCTTTGAAAATGTTGAATATTCTTATACTGGTTCTGCTCCTGGTTTTGTTACTATTACAGTAGGTTCTGGTGCCGTTACTACCTATTTTACAAATATTGCAGTCGGAGGTAGTAATCCATATAAATCAGTAATTACAGTAGGTACAGATAAAGATTATCAAACTATAAATGGGGCACTTAGTGCGATTTCTAAAATGACTCGTACCAGCACAGATCGTGTAATTATCATGATAGATCCAGGGAACTACGAAGAAATGCTTGACATCACACAAGCAAATGTCACCTTGAAAAATGCGGCGGCTACTCCTAATATTGACTTAATCAACAAAGGAGTCGATATAAAATCGGGTGCAGTTCGAATTACTTCGTATTATGGTCATGGTTATAACTACTATAGTATGAAAAATAATCAGAAATGGGATGCCGATGTGTTAAGAGTAAATAAAGAAAATGGGTATTTAACTTATGAAAACAAAGGATCAGGAACAACGAATGGTTCTTATTGGAATGCTACAGTAGTTGTTTATGCCAATGGTTTTGAAGCCAATAATATTATTTTCGAAAACTCATATAATCAATATATTTCGAAAAAAGAATCTGAGGATGTAGTGGTGATGTGGACTTCTGGAAGCAAAGGGCTTAGACCAACAACTATGGGAAGCACTGCCGTTCAAGACAGAAGTTTTGTGGAGAGAGCTGCTGCGATTTCGATTGCAAATAATATAGATAAAGTGGTGTTGAATAAATGTAGAGTTGTAGGTCGTCAGGATACATTCTTTGGAGGCTCAGGATCTAGAGTTGTTGTTTATAAAGGAGTAATGATGGGAGCTGTTGATTATATTTTTGGTGGTATGGATGCTGTCTTTTATAAAACTGATTTAGCGATGAATACTAGTGATGTAAGTGGCGATGAATCCTACTTAAGTGCAGCGCAACAAGCTTCAGGAAGAGGGTATTTAATGTACGAATGTAACGTTACTACTGCAATACCTGGAACCGAAACAGCTTCTGTTTATCGTTCTAAACCAGGTTATTTCGGTCGCCCATGGGAAGCTACAACTAGTGAAGTAGTATTTTACAATACTACAATTGAAACCTCTAATTATCCAGGATCTGAAGGTTTATCATTGATTAAACCTCTTGGATGGCAAAACACATTGGGCGGTACTTCTGCTAAAATGTATGAGTATGGAACTATTGAAAATTCGGGTTTAAATAACTCATCTAGTCGTGCATCATGGGCCACTTTATTATCTGTGCCAACTCTAACAGATGGAACGGCTATTACCACTTTTAATTTTACTAAAGGCTCAGATGGTTGGGATCCAATTCCTCAATTAATTACAAATGATCCACTTGGAGTCAAGCAATATCTTGCTAATTCTAATGTAAGTGTGTATGCCTACAAAGAAACAATAGTGGTATCTAATGTAAAATCAAGCACGAAAATTAAAGTTTATAATTTAAATGGCGCATTGGTAAAATCATTCGAAACTAGCGAAAACACGCAGTTTAATTTAAACAAAGGTGTGTGGGTTGTTGTAGTTAAGGATGCCCAAGGTCAAAAAGCAGTTAAATTAATGACATATTAATTAATTAAATAAGCATAAGTAAAAGCCCTAATTTTTTAGGGCTTTTTTTTGTTTTTTATTTCAAAAAAATCCCGCTTTATTTGTCCAAACAACCCAAAGAAATAATCCTAAAAACACCATACAAACAACAAACTTCATAAAGCTAGACGCTAGTAAACCAATAAAGGATCCTGTTGCCGCTTTAAATGCGCGATGATGGTCTTTGTGATCATAAATGAGTTCACCTATAAAGGCACCTACAAAAGGGCCAATAATGAAACCCAAAGGTATTGGAGCAAAAATCCCAACAAGCAAACCAATATTTGTTCCCCAAATGCCATAAGAACTTCCACCAAATTTTTTGGTGCCTTTAGCAGGAATCACATAATCTAGTATGGAAATTAGAGCTGTAATTATAAAGCTAATTCCAAGGATCCAATAATTCGCGGGCACTGCATTCGTGAAATAAAGTAAAGCTAATCCAATCCAACTCAAACTAGGCCCCGGTAGGACAGGTAGTAAACTCCCTACAACGCCTAGAAGCATCAACGCAAAACCTAGAATCAACAGGAATATATCCATAAATTTTTTTTTAGTATTTTTGAAAATTAAAAGGTAATTAGAAATAAAAGTATAAAAACCTTTGTTTTAAAAATGAATATGCGAAAAATATTTTAATACTACTATTGTTCTTCTTCTTTGCTTATAGCATTCATGCATAAGAAAAACAAGTAAATTCTGTTGATGAAGCATTAAAATAATCGATTTATAACCAGAATAAAAAAGAAGTTATGAATTACTCTATGAAAGAATTTGAAACTCTTTTTTTTGAGTTTTTAAGTAAAAAAACAAATGACAGTTTGGTTTTAACGAAAGAGGAATTTTACACTTACACAGTTAAAATGGCTATTTATTCGGATCGATTAGCAACCTTATATCCTAAGGAAAAAGAAGTTGCCCAAGCAAGTAAAAAGAAGTGGATGTCAGAAAGCTATGAAGATTGTTTGCTTTCTAAACAAATCCAAAAAAAATAATTGTATTTTTATCCAATATTAGTTCCATTCAAACACACACCATTGAAACACTTTTTACTTTTTTTTATAATCATTCTTTTTAACTCCTGTCAATATTTTGACAAGAAAGTTCCGTCAGAGAAAGATTTGCTGCAAAAGGAATTGAAAGCCATCAATTGGAAGGAAGTTGATGAATTTCCTTCTGTTGCAGATTGTGATAAAATAGAGAGTAAAATCATGCGCCAACAGTGTTTTTTTGAATACATGACCCAACTTATTCAATTTAAATTAAGCGTCGACACCTTATCAATGCTTTATCCAGAATTAGATACCATAGAAGTAAAAGTTACAATATATCCTAATTCAAGATTACAATTCGAGCCCCTTTTTCCCAAAGATTCCGTTGCTTATGATACTATAAAAATTGATAGTATTCTTAAAGCACGTTTAGTAGGTTTTCCAAAAATAAATCCAGCTATTAAAAGAGGGATTCCTGTAAAAACCCAATTTATTTTACCCGTAATTCTCAAAGTCGAATAATCAATGCCATTTACGTTTTCTCATCCAGCTATTATTTTACCCTTTTTAAAAAATAAAAAGCTATCTGCTACTGCCTTGATTGCAGGTTCGATGTCTCCTGATTATGAATATTTTTTTAGAATGAAAGGTCAATTGGAATTTGGTCATACTTTTTTAGGAATATTTTTAATCGATTTGCCTTTAGGTTTAATTGTAATGTTTGCTTTTCATGGATTAATTAAAAAGGTATTTATCGAAAATTCCCCAGTCTTTTTGCAAGAACGATTACAAGAATTAAAGGAATTTAATTGGGTTCAGTATTTTAAAAGTAATGTATTCACCGTTTTAATTTCCTTTTTTTTAGGAGCTTTTTCTCATCTTTTATGGGATTCATTTACGCACTCAGATGGTTTTTTTGTGGAACGATTTCCTTTTTTTTATTATGAAGTTGGTTCGTTTAGTGTTTATGTAATCGCTATTTATGTAATCGCACAGTATGTATGTTCGCTTATTGGTTTGATTTTAATTTTTATTTACATATATAATCTTCCTAAAAGTAATACTAAAATCAATACTATTAATATGAATTATTGGTATTTGAATGCGTTATTATCGGTAATTATTATAGCAATACGATTCTATTTTGGAACTCCTATGGATGATATTGGGATATTCATCGTAAGTATCCTTACGCCAATTATTATTGCCATTACAATATCGGGCATTGTATTTAGAAAGAAATCAATTATTTAGAAAATATTCTTCCTTTCCATTCGTATTTTCCAAAAAAAAGGGAATACAAAACGACAATCACACTAAAAAATGGGTACAAAAAACTACTAATTAAATAGAAACGAGTTTCATTAATTAAGAAACGATTTGTTTTATGAATTAAAATAAAGTCAACCAAAATTTTAGCTAACAATGAAAAGCACCATAAATAGGTGTTTCCAAAACCAACCAACCAACAACCAATAACTAACAAAAAGGATAAGTTTTCTCCAAAAACTATCAATCCCAATCCAATTCCAATACGGCTTTGGTAGGAGCTCGTTTTAGCAGCCCAACGCACTCTTTGGTAAAACAAAGATTTCCAATCGTTCAGCGGTTTTGTAATTACAATGGTGTTACTCGATTTTAAATAATGGACTTTATTAGGGTATTTTGCCATAGCTTTTTGTAACAAAAAAACATCATCGCCACTGGCAATTTTATTGTTGCCTTCAAAACCATTTAGTGCTTCAAAAAAAGATTTTTGGTATGCCAAGTTGGCGCCATTACACATAAATCCTTTTCCAATTCCAAAACTTCCCATCGTTGCTCCCTGCAAACTAGCTAAGTCCAATTGTTGAAAATGATGCAAAAAGGAATTGGTAAAATCATAAGTTACTGCTCCAGCAATCATCGAAACAGGATTTATTTGAATATAATTGTCTAGGGCTAACAACCAGTTTTCATTAACTACACAATCAGCATCCGTGGTGATAATCCATTCGTTTTTTGCCGTATTCATAGCCGTTGTAATCGCATCTTTCTTTGGCGAATTCGAAACCCGAATGTTGTTTATTATTTTAACACTGAACACTACATCCTGAACACTGAACACTTCTTCGGAGTCATCATCAACCAGAATAACCTCAAAAAAATCAAATGGATATTTCAATTTTGAAAGGCTATCTAAAAGCTTTGGCAGATTATTCCCTTCATTCCGAAACGGAACAATAATGGAGAATTTGGTTTTTGGCTTCAGCCCCAGAGATTCAAAAGAATTAACTTTGGTAAACCCATAAATCAAGGCAATAATTGCAAAGCAATAAATAAGTAGTATGGTGTGTAAAACCAAAATCATTGTACGGTTTTTATTTTGAAATTCATCACATAATAACTTCCAATAATAACAGGTAAAACCACATTCAAAAACCACATCAAGGTGCTTATAAAAACCACAATCCATTCGTTTACACCGAGAATTCCAAAGAAATAGACTGCCACACTACCTTTTACAGCAAAATCTAAAAATTGGAAAGTAGGTAAGGAGGAAGCCAAAAAGTAAACACTCGCTATGGTTGCCATCAAAGTTATATAAGGTAAATCAACATCAAATGCCAAAAATAAAAAATAGTATTGATGCGAAAACACTAAGTAACGACAGATGGCTAAAAGGATGTTTTTGTGATGAATTGATTTTGGAATGTCGTTGATTTTATGAATTAATTTTTCGAAAGAATAGCCTTTGATATTTATTTTCTTCGAAAAAAACAGAATCCCAAAAAGCAAAAAACAAAGGGCAAAAAGGCTTAGTACGGTTTTTGGAGTGATGATATTGAATTGGGAATTGAAATAAAACAAGCCGAAAATTCCAAAAACAACTGATAAAATCATCTGAATTCCATTGCAAATTAAATTCAGAAAAATTATTTTTTTAGTAGATTTCTTATCGAAAAACATGGCTTTTCCGGCATATTCCCCAACTCCATTAGGAGTAAATAAACCCGCAGTCAGAGCGCCAAGAACTTGTTTAGTTGCTTCGGCTAACGAAATTTTATGAAGAAAGGAAACTAAATTTTGCCATTTCAAAATCTCGAAAAAACGATTCAAAATACTCAATAAAAGGATAAATCCAATTCCTAAAACAGATTGATTTTTTTTGAATACAACAATAAATTGTTCCCAATCTAATTTGTCATTATTCGCCAATTGGGAATAAATAAAATAAAACGCTCCGCCAACAATCAGAATTTTGACTAGAAGAAAAAGTAACTTTTTAGATTGATCAGGAATTGAAATCATTTTTGCAAAGTAACAAAATAATATTAGCAAACGAATCTAGCTTTAAATTAATCGTTTAGAATACTATTTTCGAGTGATAGAGATTTCACTGCACCTTAAAAGTGAAACAGCCCGGAACAAATTGTTTTCGGGCTGTTTTTAAATAATATTTTATGGTTTATTTACAATCCATTTTTAGTTTTCCAGGCGGTATATTCCGAGCCAATAATCGTTGAAGCCCAATTTCCATACCACGAGTATCCCGCTCTTCTTTCGATTTCTATTTCAGCTAATGACGCTTTTTTAACTCCGTCTCTTCCACAGAAAAAAGGCAAATTTGTATTTAAATCATAAAATCTAGCCCAAGTAGTTGTGCCAGGTGTTGTATAGATTACTACATCATAGCCGTTTGGTCCAGTAGCATCAGGTACTTGTTTCGTTGAGATATCAAATATTTTTGCAAGTGCAAACCAATCTACAGCATCTTTAATGGCTTGTTTTACGGCTTCGGAAGGTTGTTCTACAAGCATTAAAGTTCTAATGACACCAACGGATTCTGAGCCACTCACAGAAGGAAGTTCGTAGGCTCTAGCTAAAGCAGGCAATAAGGTAATTTCATCATGTTGTGCACACCAAGCTGATTTTTTGCCAGAAGGGGAAGTAATTTGCGTTTTCAAAATAATATCAATTCCTTTTTTGAATGATATATCTGCCAAAGCTTTGTATTTTGGATTGACCAACTCCAAATTGTTTTTGCTTTTTATGATATCCCACATCAAATTCATCACATTAACAATGGCATTATCATTATATGTTATTTGATGTCTATACAAACTTTTATCAGGATAGTATTGCGGCCAACCACCATTTGAATATTGGGCTTGAAAAAGGTAATCAATGGCTTTCTCAGCGGCAAAAAGATAATTTGGATTGTTGCTAGTCTTATAATCGGCAAGTAAATACCTAAGTTCTGTTACAACGTGTCCATTGTCGATGGTGGTATCTGTGCTGTTTTTGGTGCTTAAAGCAGTAGCTTTTTGAGCTTCCGTTTGTACAGCACTGTATGAATTCAAATCAGGAACAGCTTTGCCCCAACCGCCATTATTTCTTTGCCAAATTAAAATGCTTTCGGCTCTGGTTATGCTTGTATATACTGTTGTTACACCAGAAATATTGACTTGTAATTCACCTACTTTTCCGCTGCCATCAGTAGCTGTAGCGGTAACAGTAACTGTTCCGTTTAGTTTGGGAGTTAAAATCCCATCGCTAGAAATGGTGGCTGCAGCTGATGATGTAGTCCAAGAAACGGCTTTGGTACTTACGTTAATGGGTAAAATATTCAAAGTGAGTTGTTTTGGTTTTCCATCTGTAATAGCACTGCCGTTTATTGTAATGCTCTCAGTAATAACAGTAGGTACGGTTGGATTTTCTTTAACAACACTATCGGAACTGCATGCCGATAAAAAATAGAGGCAGATGATAACCATTAATCCTTTAAGCTTATTCATATAATTACAGGGTTTAATTAGAAAATTGTAAAATCAGATTATTTTGTAATCGATTGCACAAGTATATGAAAAAAAAATGACTATTCATATTTTTGACTGAATTTCATGTTGTTTAATTATCAAAAAACAAATAGGTTTGGATGTTATTTATCGATTTGATCTGATATTTATAAAATAAATAATAGAACAAACAGCAGTAAAAGAATTAGATTTGTATATTATTAATTTGAAATAGACATGCTTTGTCTATTGACAATCCCATAAATTATAGATCATGAAGAAAGTTAAAAGTGTTTTAGTATTAATTTTTTTATTTTTTGGATGTTTTAGTTCTGTTTTAGCGCAAAACAAGGAAATTATTTTATGGGAAAAAATTCCTGATGCTATTTCGTCAGTTGGTTATACAGAAGAAGTATCATATGATAACGATAAAATAATTAATGGGATTAGTAAAGTCACTCAACCTTCAATAACGTTTTTTTTAGCCGATCCTAAAATAGCTAACGGTACGTCGGTTATCATTTGTCCTGGAGGTGGTTATCTTCATTTAGCCATAAATAAAGAGGGCTATAAAATTGCAAAATGGTTCAACACACTTGGTATTTCAGCTTTTGTTTTAAAATACCGTTTACCGAGTGATTTAATTATGAAAGACAAATCAATTGGGCCTTTACAAGATGCTCAGCAAGCAGTACGAATCCTCCGTCGTAACTCGGATAAGTGGCATATCGATCCCAATAAAATTGGAATCATGGGATTTTCAGCGGGTGGGCATCTGGCAGCTACGGTATCAACACATTTTAATGATAAAGTTTATGAAGTGACTGACAATATTAGTGCTCGTCCCGATTTTTCAATTTTAATTTATCCAGTAATTTCAATGCAAGAAGGAATAACACATCAAGGATCGAAAAAATATCTCTTGGGTGACAATCCAAGTGTTGAAATGATAGATAAATACTCGATTGAAAAACAAGTTACTAGCACAACACCAAAAACATTTTTAGTACACGCTACAGATGACAACGTAGTTCCTGTCGAAAACACCATTAATTATTACCTTGCTTTAAAACAAAATCAAGTTCCAGTCGAAATGCATATCTATGAAAATGGCGGCCACGGTTTTGGTCTAGGCAGACAAGAAACCAATTTAAATTGGCCAAAAGCTTGTGAAAAATGGTTGATTGCTAATGGGCTTATTTCAAAAATAGATTAAACATCTATTTGTAATTTAAAACAATCCATCGTACAGACTCTTTAAAGCGTCTAAAATTGGTAACAAAATAAGTATGGCAAACGAACGCATTATATTAGGTATTGACCCTGGAACCACCATTATGGGTTTTGGATTGATAAAAATCGTGAACAAAAAAATGAAATTTTTACAACTCAACGAATTGCAATTATCCAAATATGACAATCATTATCAAAAACTAAAAATCATTTTCGAACGTACCATCGAATTAATCGACACCCACAATCCAGATGAAATTGCGATTGAAGCCCCCTTTTTTGGCAAGAACGTACAATCGATGTTGAAACTAGGGAGAGCTCAAGGCGTGGCCATGGCAGCAGGACTTTCGAGAGATATTCCGATAACTGAATACGAACCCAAGAAAATAAAAATGGCCATTACCGGAAATGGAAATGCCAGTAAAGAACAAGTGGCCAAAATGCTGCAACAACTTTTAGGTTTAAAAACATTACCCAAAAATCTCGATTCAACTGATGGATTGGCTGCTGCGGTTTGTCATTTTTTCAATTCCGGGAAAGTGGTGGGCGAGAAAAGTTATACCGGTTGGGACGCTTTTGTAAAGAATAATGAAAATCGAGTTAAAAAATAGTAATCAGTGGTCAGATTTCAATTTGCAAAACTGACCACTGATTTCTGACCACTAATTTATGAGCGGAATCTACATCCATATCCCTTTTTGCAAGCAGGCGTGCCATTATTGCGACTTTCATTTTTCGACTTCTATGAAAAAGAAGGACGAAATGGTTTTGGCTTTGGCCAAAGAAATCCATTTGCGTAAGAATGAATCTGAACTTCTCGACTCCGCTCGAAATGACAACTCAATAGAAACCATTTATTTTGGTGGTGGAACTCCAAGCGTTTTGACAACGGACGAAATTCAGTTTTTAATTGATGCCGTCTATAAAAATTATTCCGTTTCAGAAAATCCCGAAATCACGCTTGAAGCCAATCCTGATGATTTATCGACAGAACGTATAATAGAATTATCAAAGACTTCCATCAACCGACTTTCAATTGGAATTCAATCTTTTTTTGAGGATGATTTGCAAATGATGAATCGTGCGCACAATTCGGCGGAAGCCAAAAAATGCCTAGAAGTAGCAACCCAATATTTCGACAATATATCTCTTGATTTGATTTATGGCATTCCAGGAATGAGCAATGAGAAATGGAAACAAAACATCGATACAGCATTAGGTTTTGATATTCCACATATTTCAAGTTATGCTTTGACCGTTGAACCCAAAACAGCATTGAACAAACTCATCCAAACCGGAAAAATTGCCAAACCTAACGATGAGGTTGCCGCAGCACATTTTCAAATATTGGTCGAAACCCTTGAAAAGAATGGTTTTATTCATTATGAATTGTCGAATTTTGGAGAAGAAGACTATTTTTCAAAGAATAATTCGGCCTATTGGTTAGGAAAAAAGTACATCGGAATAGGTCCTTCGGCACACAGTTATGACGGGATTTCTCGTAGTTGGAATGTGTCAAATAATTCAATCTATCTGAAATCATTAGACGAAAATAAATTACCCAATGAAATTGAAATTTTATCCAAAACCGACCGTTATAACGAATATATTATGACGGGATTGCGCACTATTTGGGGCGTTTCTTTAGAAAGAATAGAAAAAGAATTTGGCATTTCTTACTTGGATTACCTTAATAATCAGGTGCAAAAATTTATAAAAGATGATTTACTCGAAATCGTCACTTCGAGTGATTCCACTTTTGGGCGAAATTGTATCGAGAAGATTTTGAAAACTACCAAAAAAGGAAAATTCTTGACCGATGGAATTGCAAGCGATTTGTTTTATTTAAATTTGGAAGTTTAACCGCAAAGAAGGTGCAAGGTTCACTAAGCTTTGTATGCTTCGAGCCTTCTTTGTGAACTTAGTGTAAAAATTAAAAAATATGATTACAATCTCAACTGATAAAACGAAACTCGATGTAGCCTTTATTCATAATTTCCTAGTGGCTATTTATTGGGCAGCTGGACGGACAATCGATGACGTTCAAACCTGTATTGATAATTCATTTTGTTTCGGCATTTATCAAAATGATGTGCAAATTGGTTTTGCAAGATTAATTACAGATTATGTGGTTTTTGCCTATGTAATGGATGTTTTTATAAGTGAAGAACATCGAGGAAAAGGCTATTCTTCTATTTTAATTGACGCAATGTTTAAGGAACCAGCCTTACAAGAAATAAAAATATGGCGATTGGCAACAAAGGACGCTCATTTTTTATATAAAAAATTTGGCTTTAAAGCGTTGGCTTATCCCGACCGGATGATGGAAAGAATAAGTAATGTTTAGTAAACAGTGATTAGTATTCAGTTTAGGTCGTCAAAAAACTGAAATTAAGATCAAAGAATTATTTTAAAACCGTAATACTAATTTTTATATTTTTAGCACTGAACACTGATTCCTAAAAACTGATCACTAAATTTATGAACATACAGCAACTTTACGAATTGTGTCTTTCTAAAAAAGGAGTTACCGAACATTTCCCGTTCAATGATGATGCTTTGGTTTTTAAAGTTGGAGGAAAAATGTTTTGCCTCACTTCATTACAAGAATGGGAAAATGGGACTCCATCACTCAATTTAAAATGCGATCCCGAAAAAGCATTAGAACTTCGGGCGGAATATGAGGCAGTAAAACCAGGATTCCACATGAGTAAAATTCATTGGAATACGATCGATTTTAATTGTGATATTTCAGATAAAAAGATGATCGAATTAATCAATCATTCTTATGAATTGGTTTTTACTAGTTTATCGAAAAAAAATCAAAATGATATTCTTGAAATAGAAAATTAGGCATTACTTTTGCGAAATAAAATCAGTTCAGATTCAAACACATTTATAGAAAAATGAAAGATCAAATAAAAAAATTCTTAAACGAGGAGCAAGACCCGAAAGCCATAGAAAAAATCACTTCAAAGCTGAACGATTTGTTGATGAAAAATGAGGAAATAGGCTATATCGCTGTACAAAAAAAACCTGCAATAACCGTTCTTCCAGATAGTATCGTGATGACGAATAAACGAATTATTATTTGTCAGCCAAAAAACCTTGGAATTACAATGAGTTTTACTGATTTTACGTGGGATCAAATCGAAGGTACTTTTGTAAAAGAAAATATTTTAGGTTCCGAGTTTTCATTTACTACCAAAACGGATTTAACGGTTTCTATAGATTACATCCCAAAAACTCAAGCCAGAAAGATTTTTACTTTTGCAAAAGAACAATTGGATATTCTGAAAAATGGGGGTAGTATTAATGAAAATCCAGTAGTAGTAGGAACGCCACCAGTTTATGAAGTTATAGAAGAAATAGAAACTGAAGAAGTGACAAGTTTTGCTGAAATTATGCCGGCAATTTCTAATGTAGAATCTTTTATGGAAAATTCAGTTTCTTCACCTGAAAAACCAACCAATGAATTAACACAAGATGAGCTTTTTTCCAAGCTTCAGAACTATAAAAAACTACTGGATAACGGATTAATTTTACAAGGTGAATATGATGCTTTTAAGAAAGAGATTTTGAGTTTGATGTAATTTTCGATTCTTAGTAATAAATACAAAACCCGACAAATAATTATTTTTGTCGGGTTTTATGTTTAAATATATTTTCAGGACAAAGAGATTTTTGAAAAATATCAATCAATTTGAAACTGTTATTTTATGGTGTTAATCATAAGGTTTTCTTCTGTTTTTCTACGAAATTATGTGCTTGCAATTCTAACAATTCTGTTGCTTTTTTTCGTTGCAAATTATATAGTTCTTTGTCTTGAGAAATGTCTTCATATACTTTATCATGCATTGAAGCGCTGGTTTTAATTAGTAAATCGCGCTGGTATTTGTCTTGGATTATCGTTGCCTTAAGAGCGGATTCAATATCTTCTAATTTATAATCATATTCCCCTTTTGGCGATAGTAATTTTGCAATAATTGGCGAAGTTTCTATTGCTAAAAACAATAACATTATAAACAAGGAAGGAATTAAGGGCAGTTTGTTTAAGGCATTTATTCGCGCCATCAATCCATCAAACCCATCAATTATGGGTTGGGTTTCGGTTATTTTTCTATCTAAATCTGCTGTTATAGTTTTGGCTTTGCTATC
This sequence comes from Flavobacterium cellulosilyticum, assembly GCF_004349355.1. Lineage (GTDB taxonomy): Bacteria > Bacteroidota > Bacteroidia > Flavobacteriales > Flavobacteriaceae > Flavobacterium > Flavobacterium cellulosilyticum. The sequence goes on from NZ_SMFK01000015.1 coordinate 71,104, forward strand.
GTTAGTAGCAATTTTCGCCAAATTTATTTTCCGTATTGAATCTAGTTCAGAAGAAGCTAAATTATGTTTGGCTATTTTTTCCTTAAAAACGGGGCCTTTTCCTAATTTCATGGTGCCTTTCGTTCCTTCCGCTTCAGTAATATAAGTTTCGTATAAGGTGTTTACTTCTTTTTCTTTGGATACAATTTCTTCTTTTAGCTGATCCGTTTCCGCTTTGTTTTTGTCTAAATCAGTTTTGAAATAGTTCGACACTTCTTTTTTATTATTCAACGTCATGGCATTTTTTTCTTTCAATAAAACAGTGTTGATTTCCTTTTCGAAAATTTTAATTTCTAATGGTTTCGAAATTACAATGGCGATAATTATTGCTAATACAATTCGCGGACTTGCTTGTAACAATTCGCTGCTAAAATGTTCTCTTTTTCGAATGGTTGATACAATGAATCGATCTAAATTAAAAATGAGTAATCCCCAAACAATACCAAATAGCAAGGCAGGAATAATAGCATCGAAAACTCTAAACAAGGCGTAAGAACTGGCAATAAAAGCCATAACTGCTGTAAAGAAAACGGTGGCGCCAATACCTACATATTTTGTTTGTTCCCCTTCAGAGCAACTGGCAAGTACTTTTTTGTCAGCACCTGAACACAGGATGAAGAAATGTTTCAACATAACGATTGATTTTGATTGATGTTGATTAGTAGTTATTTAACGACAATAGTTACAAATTGTTGTGGTTCTTTTTTAGTTTAAAAACAAGAAGAGTCACATAATTACATGCGACTATACTTCTTCTCAACAAATTAAATTAACTAAATTATCGGTGCACCTGCTAATATTTCTGCATTAGCAATTGATGTAAATTTGGTAAAATTAGCTTTGAATTTTGCGGCTAATTCTAGGGCTTTAGTATCGTATAAATTTTTATCATCCCATGTATTTCTAGGATTTAAAATAGCACTAGGTACATTGGGACAAGTTTTTGGTATCGCAATTCCAAATACTTTGTGTGTTTCAAAAGCTACAGTGTCTAATTCCCCGTTTAAAGCGGCAGTTATCATGGCACGAGTATATTTTAATTTCATTCTAGATCCTATTCCATAAGGGCCACCTGTCCATCCAGTATTTATTAGCCAAACTTTAACATTGGCATCTTTCATTTTTTTGCTCAACATTTCAGCATATTTTGTAGGATGTAAAGGCATAAAAGGAGCTCCGAAACAAGCCGAGAAATTGGGTTGAGGTTCTGTTACTCCAGCTTCGGTTCCAGCCACTTTTGCTGTGTAGCCAGAAATAAAATGGTAGGCAGCTTGGCCTGGTGTTAATTTAGCTATTGGAGGTAATATTCCAAAAGAATCTGCCGTGAGAAAAAATATATTTTTTGGATTTTTCCCTATAGAATTAGGTTGAATATTATTGATGTGATAAATTGGATAGCTTACCCGAGTATTTGGGGTAATGGAAACAGATGTATAATCAACTTTCTTTGTGTTTTTATCAATAATTACATTTTCTAAAATAGCTCCTTTTTTAATGGCTCTAAAAATATCAGGTTCATTTTCTTCGCTTAGATTCACAACTTTTGCATAACATCCTCCTTCAAAATTAAAAACAGTGTTTTCATTTGTCCATCCATGTTCGTCATCACCTATTAATTTTCGGTTAGGATCAGCTGACAAAGTGGTTTTTCCAGTTCCTGAAAGTCCAAAGAAAATTGCTGTATCTCCATTGACTCCAACATTGGCACTGCAATGCATTGGTAACGTATTTTTGAAAACGGGTAAAATAAAATTCAAGGCTGAAAAAATCCCTTTTTTCATTTCTCCAGTATACCCAGTTCCTCCAATTAGGGCAATTTTTTTGGTAAAATTAAGAATGGCAAAATTTTCTTGTCGTGTGCCATCAATTGCTGGATTTGCCATAAAACTTGGAACACAGATTAATGTCCATTCTGGTGTGAAGTTTTTCAATTCTTCAGTTTCAGGTCGCAAAAACATATTGTAACAAAACAAATTTGCCCATGCTGTTTCCGTAATAACCCGAATATTTAACCTATAAATAGCATCGCTACAAACGTAGGAATCTCGAACAAACACTTCTTTATAGCTTAAATAGGAAGTAACTTTATTATACAAAGCATCAAAGGCTTCTGTTTCAAAAGGAATATTAATATCTTCCCACCATATCTTGTCTTGGGTTATGCTGTCTTTTACAATAAAACGATCTTGAGGGGAGCGTCCAGTAAATTTGCCTGTATTGACAGCTAATGCGCCTGTAGAAGTTGCTATTCCCTGACCTGATTGCAAAGTGATTTCATGTAATTCATCTGCAGGTAATTGATACCGTATTAGTGCTTTTTCGATTCCTAAATAGTGTAGCGAAATCGATTTCGTAAACAAGGCGTGCTTCTCCATAAATGTAGACAATTAGGTTACTTTATTTATGGACAAAATTATAAATTTAATTCATACGAAATAAAAATATAACAATTTTATGATTTATTGTTAAGATAATTCAATAATAATAGTGCCCAAGCTGAAATTAATAGTAAACCACCAATAGGAGTTACGAATCCAATAATCTTAAAATCAAATGATGTGATCGAATTTGTTGCCAATAAATAGATAGAACCCGAAAAAAATAATACTCCAACCAATGTTAAGATGAAAATATTTTTTTTTGTTTTTTGAGCTATTTTATCATTCATTCCAATAAATAATAAAAACAAAGCGTGGTACATTTGGTATTTTACTCCAGTCTCGAAAGTCGAGAGCTCCTCAATTGACAATTCTTTTTTTAAAGCATGAGCACCAAAAGCGCCTAATATGATGGCCAACATTCCGAAAATTGCTCCGGTTGAAATTATTTTTTTATCCATTTTGAGTTAATTGAATTGCAAAAGTATCTCTTTATATTCAAAGAGAAATAAATTTAGGATTACTTTTACACTTAGTTAATATGCAGCTTATATTTGTTAAAAATATAACAATTACATATATTTGTGTTATATAAAAATGATTATGAGAACAATTCTAATTATCGGTGCAGGAAGATCTTCTTCGTCCTTAATTCAATATTTATTGAATAAATCAGATGTGGAGAATTTGCAACTCATCATTGCAGATATATCATTGGAATTTGCACAAAAGAAAACGAATAATCATCCAAAAGCAACGGCAATTTCCTTTGATGTTTTTGATAAAAATGAAAGGAAACTGGCTATTCAAAAAGCAACTATTGTTATATCGATGTTGCCGGCTCATCTTCATATTGAGGTGGCGAGAGATTGTATTGCGTACAAAAAACATTTGGTCACCGCTTCATATAGTAGTGACGCCATGCAAGAATTGGATGCTTTGGCCAAGGAAAACAATTTGGTTTTCATGAATGAAATAGGTCTTGATCCCGGAATCGATCACATGAGTGCGATGAAAGTAATTGACGATATTAGGAGCAAAGGAGGGAAAATGCTTTTGTTTGAATCATTCTGTGGTGGTTTAGTAGCTCCAGAATCCGACAACAATCTTTGGAATTATAAATTCACTTGGTCTCCTCGAAATGTTGTTTTGGCAGGACAAGGTGGAGCAGCTAAATTTATCCAAGAAGGAACGTATAAATATATTCCCTATTGGAACTTATTTCGCAGAACAGAGTTTCTGAATGTAGAGGGTTATGGTAGATTTGAAGCGTATTCTAATAGAGATTCCTTAAAATACATGACTATTTATGGTTTAGATGATGTTTTAACGATGTATAGAGGAACCATTCGAAGAGTTGGTTTTTCAAAAGCTTGGAATGTGTTTGTACAACTTGGCATGACCGATGATAGTTATATTATGGAAGATTCCGAAAACATGAGTTATCGTCAATTCGTGAATTCATTCTTACCCTATCACCCCACAGATTCAGTTGAAATAAAAATGCGATTGATTTTAAAAATCGATCAAGACGATATTATGTGGGACAAATTGTTGGAATTAAATTTATTCGATCCCAATAAAAAAGTGGGTTTGCAACAGGCCACTCCAGCTCAAATTCTCGAAAAAATACTTACAGATAGTTGGACCTTGCAACCCAACGAAAAGGATATGATTGTCATGTATCATAAATTTGGGTACGAATTAGAAGGCATAAAATACCAAATAGATTCTAAAATGGTTTGCCTTGGCGAAGACCAAACCTATACCGCCATGTCAAAAACTGTTGGATTACCTGTAGCGATGGCCACCTTGCTAATATTGAATGGAAAGATCACAAATCCAGGTGTGCAATTACCCATCCGGAAAGAAGTATACCAGCCTATTTTGAAAGAACTTCAAGAATGTGGAGTAGTTTTTAGCGAAGAGCAAATGCCCTATTTAGGGTATAATCCGGATAAATAGAATTCATACATTCTTTTAAGTAATAATTTGTATGTTTTATGGATACATTTGATTTTAAATAAATAGGATGTTTATCTGGCAAATAAGCAAAATAGACATACATATCAAATGTTTTTTCACTCTTAAAACACATTCCACATCTTTCAAAATCATTTTTTTTTAACTTTATATTGTCAATTAAAAAGAACAGTTGTCCGAAAGCAGATTTACGGGTAAAACACTTACTTTTACGCAATGTCTTTTGCAATACCAAATTACAATTTTAATTGAGAATTCATTTTATGGCTTTTATTAAAGTTACTTTTATAAAACAACAATAATTTTCACTCTATTTTTGTTAAAATATTATTAATATTTTTGGTAATATTTTGTATTAAAAGTTTTCTTTAAAATTCAATAGGATAACAGAATGAAAAAAAATGTAGTCGAGCAAAAAGCAAATTTATATAATAGTAAAAATTGTGATTCAAGGAGTGACTTCATTTATTCAGAACAGAAATTCTATAGCAGGTATTCTTGGTGCTTGAATCCATATCCGAAGGTATCCCAGGTTATGGATTTTATTCGTATTGAAGCAAAGGACTTAGAAAAAATCGAAGGATCCTGGCAGATAAATGAAAGTATAATGACTATTTTTTCACTAGCATGTGCTGTTTCCTGTGCTACTGATGATTTTTTAAATAAAAAACGATATGGGCAATTTTCTCTCAAATCATTGCAGCAATGGCGCATCAGATGGGAAGATACCATTGCTTTACTTTTAGATAGTTCTTTAGCAAAGACTTCCATTGATATGAACACCTGTCAAAAATCCGCACTGGAACTTGCCGATCTCTCGAGAGCTGACTTTCCTACAAAGTTGTTAAACCAAGCTGTTACTACCCCAAGAGCTTTCCGTTGCCAGGATTTGACTCCCTATGATGTTTTAACATTGAGCAAGAAATACTGTGAAGAAAATACAAATAAGAATAGCCCCATATTGATTATAGGCCTTCGCTCTGCGGGATCCTATTTTGCTCCTGTTCTTCGCGCAGATTTGGCCAAACGTGGCTATACTAATATTAATACCGTAACACTTCGTCCAAAGAAGGGAGCGAGCCGAAATGAAAAAGAAACGATTCAAAAATTCACAAAACAAGATGGGAGTGTCATTATTATTGATGAACCAATTTATGTGGGATTAACTCTTAAGATTTGTATAAAAATACTTGATGAATTAGGAGTTCAGCGCCAATCTGTTAATGTGCTGTTTCCGCTGCACCCATGTGCAACAGACTTGAATAAAACAGAAGCACTTTCGGCTTTAAAGGGTTGCAATTTTATCACCTCCTCACCTGATGAATATTATAAGTTTGGGAAACTCAGAAAAGCAACAGTAGAGAAACAGTTGGAAGAATACTTTTTTGCGCGCGATTATAAAAAAGTAAGCCTTATCTCTGATGCCAATGTCCATAAATTCAATAAAACGCTTAGCAATCAATCAGAAAATAGTTGGACAGAACATTTAAAGCGAGTATATGGTGTACAATTAGAAAGACAATCTGGTGAAATAGAAACACAGTATATCATTGCAAAAAGTGTTGGCTGGGGTTGGCAGTCCTATCGTAAATTTTTTGCAGCTAATTGTCTTAAAGATTTTGTTCCATCGATATTGGGATTACGGGATGGTATTTTGTATTCTGAATGGATTGACGACAGTGCAAATAGTGCAAAAGAAATAGACCGAAACAAGATAGTCGAGTCTGTTTCAGAATATATAGCATCTCGTGTTAAGGGATTGTCTTTCGAAGAAGATCCTTCCTCGTTTATTTCCGAAGCACAAGTTGGAATGTTGCTCGTATACAGGAATCATTCTACAACACTTTTAGGCAGAATTACTAATCGTTTGAAGATAGATGCTTTTCGTTATAAATTATCTACTTTAACATGTCTTTCTCCATGCCTTATTGATGGAAATATGCGTATCGCCGATTGGCTGCAGCGGGACCTTGAATTAGTAAAGACTGATTATGCTCAGCATGGTCTGGGTAAAATTGAAGTTAATGTTACGGATCCCGCCTATGATTTAGCAAATAGTATACTATCCTTTGAAATGTCTGAACAGGAAGAAACGGACTTGTTACAAAGGTATATGAGTATTTCTGGAGATATGGAAGTTATTGAACGGATTACTCTTTATAAAGTATTAACTGGCATACAGACAATGCAGAGCTTTGGTAAAATTCATGATGATAAACTGAGTTCTCGTCACCAAGAATATAGCGATGATTTTATAAAGGCTTGGACTTTTACAATGATTCAATTAGCCAGATACACTGCCTCTTTTGTACCCAAACTGGTAGTCAAATCGCCTTTTAAGACAATTGTAGTTTCTGATGTGGATGGAGTTATAGATCAACATATTATTGGTATCCCATCAAATACTCCTTCAGGTATTCAGGCACTTTCTCTGTTGCATTCGAATGGATATCCAATTGTTTTAAATACCGCCCGCTCCGTATACGATGTCAAAGAATATTGTAAGGCTTATGGTTTTATGGGTGGCATCGCCGAATCAGGAAGTTATATTTGGGATGCCGCCACAGATAAAGAAAAAATACTGGTTAGTGAGGAGACTTTGACTAAAATAGAACGGGTAAAATTAGCTCTAGAACAAATACCAGGCGTATTTACAAATCCTTACTATCGATATTCTATTAAAGCTTTTAGATATGGAGAAAGTATTACTGGAACTATCCCTGTTTCAACGAAACTCATTAATAGTGTCTTGGTTCAATGTGGGGCTGAAGAGCTCTTCGTCCATCAAACTGGTACCGATACAGCGGTACTTTCTCCTGGGATTGATAAAGGTACGGGCATGATCGCTCTTCTTCAATTACTAGATTGCAGTACATGTGACACTATCGCAATTGGAGATACAGAGCCTGATTTATCAATGTTTCGAGTTGCAAATCGTTCATATGCGCCATCACATACAAATGTCCGAAGCGCTGCAATACAAATTGGCTGTCATGTAGTTAACAAACCGTTTCAGAAAGGGCTCCTCGAGATAGTACGTCACATAATTCATACGGATGGAGGAAAGGCCCAACTTGATGAAAAACCGAGTTTTAAACAAAAAGAACACAATAAGATACTATTTGATATTCTTTCTGATGTAGAAAAGTCCAAACCTCGACGACTATCGGAAGCAATATTCAATAAAGATCTATTTGGGGCTTTCAAAAATTATTTTCTTTGACCGATAAACTATTTGATCCTTTTTGATGAATAGATTTTGACTAGATTGATTTGAATATTATGGATGTAAATCATTTGGTAGTCGTTCAAAAAAAATAAAAAGATTTTAAAATAGGATAAAATTACAGGAAACATGAATCATAAAGCTCATTTCAAGGTTAATACTCATCTAGAATCAATAAAAAAAAATTAAATGAAAACAAGATTACAAAATATTTTCAAGATAAATAACACAAAACAAATTCTATTAGATGCAAGTTATATACTGTTTTCACTGTCCTTATTGCGAATTTTTAGTAAGCAATTATTCACAAAATATGGATACGATAGTTGGTATATTTCTGAATTTTTAATCAACTACCAAGGTGGTTTTGTACGTCGAGATTTCACAGGCGAAACTTTATTGTTTATTGCTAGAAACTTTAATGTAAATGTTGAATGGACAATAAAAATTGTTTGTTTTATTTGCCTAACAATGGTTTGCTAAAGAAGTATAATTAGCATTATCAGTTATGGTATATCCTCCTAAATCGATATATTTAATTTGAGCATTTGTAGCTAAAGTAAACATTAGCAATGGCAACAACAATAATAAGTGAAAAAGCTTTGACAATCTACCGACTGTATTCTTGCTTTTTGAGCGATAAAAATCTTGTGTAATTTTGGTCATAAAAAAAATATTTAGTTAGTTAATAAATTCAAAATGGAGTAGGTTGGTAATGAGTTAACTTGGGGTGGTAATTTTTATAAAAGGAACTCAGAAAGTGCTATATAAAACTTAACGGCGAAACTCACAAAGTAAACTTCCAAATTGGTTTTCAATAAAATGTATAAAATGAAACTAAGTAAGTCGAAAGTTTAAAAGTCGTAAAGTCAAAAGGGTTTATGCCAATGAAAATAATGATAAATCAACATATTCCATAATTTTATACCATTTCAAAGTATGATATTATATCGTTTTTCTACTTAGTTAAGAAAGTAAAATGATTTTTGTACAAGAGTTTGCATTAGATTTCCATCTTTTTACTTCTTATGTAAAATACTGATTACGATCTCGCTGAGGTGAGAAAAGATTTTACTTTACTAAAAACTTTATTGTTTCTGTACCTTCTTTTGATTCAATTTTACTAATATAGATTCCTTTAGTTTTCGGTGAATCTATAATTGATAAATCATCGTTAGTAATTGATGATTTAATCAGTTGTCTTCCTACCAAGTCATAGATTGAGATTTTGCTATTTAATGGAGTATTTTTGATTTTAATAAAACCATCCTCTTCCATTAATATTACCTTTTTTTTAGAAAACTGATTTGTAGTTAAATTGGATGCAGGGAGGGCAACTCCGTGAATTTTAACATCTGCTAGACAAATTGTTTTGCCTGTTGCTGCTGAACTATACCAAGGATATACTCTTAGTTTTAAAGTTTCACCATCAATAAGTTTAATTACAGGTATCTTTGAAACAGCGTTCATCGTATTGGATGTCATGCTCTGAAATTCTCCTGCAACAAATGTAGTAGTGAAATCGTCTTTCGAATAAGAAATGCGACAGCGCATACCGCTTCCACCGGCGCCACCAACATATAAACTGATCAAATCAATATTTAATTCTGTTCCAGCGTTGGCTTTGATTCCAAATTGAATATAACGCGTTGAAACCTCATCAATATCACCTGCAGGCCATGCGTCGCCAGTAAGTAAATTTCTTTGTGTTTTTCTTGTGGTATCATAACCGCTACCAGAAGGCCATACTGTAGCAGTACCATTAGGTGCAGCATAATTTGAGACATACATATTACTATAGGATTGGTCAAAAATAGTGGCTGGTCCTTGCAATATTGGGGTATTATTTGTAATTAATGGCCATAAAACGCTCACTTCTGTCCCTCCAGTTAATTGAATGAAATTGACTGTTAAAGGTATTGTTTTTGTCACGGTTCCATTAGTAACGGTAAGTGTTCCGCTTTTAGTTCCTCCAACTGATTGAGTTGTCGAAATGTAAAATTTAGTGAATGCTAAACTACCGGACGCATAATTCATATTGATGGAAGAAGTAAAAGTATCAGTTTTGTTTAGGGCTATCAAAAAACCACTACTAACAGAAAGACTAAATGCTCCAGCAGCTGGAACTAGATCAAAACCAGTAATGGTTATTTCTTTTGTAAGTGTCTGACCTGTATAAGCATCCCCAAAATCACAATTGGTAGGATTTATCAAGACATCAGTTGATGTATTAATATAAGAAGCTAAAATATTCTGTTTTACCATTTCCTGAGCACATAATCTAGCAGTTAACGTCCCTAATAATGCTGTAGGGTGTGTAGAATCTGCAGAAACATAAAGTTGAGCTGTACTGGCAGCATCGCCATATGATTCAACTAGATTTTTCGTTAAGGTAGTTAAGTCGATAAGTTTTACTCCTTTTTCTACTGAAACTTCTAGCATCGCATAGGCATAGTCATAGGTGTGATCTGTTGCGGGAAGACTGAAATCAGGACCTAAATCATGAAGACCTTTACGTGTAATGGTACCGCCGCTAAAATATTTTCGACATAATGAAGTTGCTAAAATTGGTGTAGCACCTAAAGCACGGGTTTCATCAATGTATTTTCTAAGATATTCTTTATAAGTTGTTTGTGGATTTGTACCTCTGTAGTCCGTTCCATTAATGGGATTTGCAGCATCAGTTCCTCCATCAAGTCCTCCGTTTTTCTCATCGTTATGAGCAAATTGAATGATGACATAGTCACCTGTTTTTATCTGTTGCTTTACGGTGGTCCAATAAGGTGCTTCCATATAAAAACTTTTGCTACTAGCACCATTTTTAGCACGGTTATTAACTTTGACATCTGAGGAAAAAAACTGTTGAAACATCATGCCCCAACCTCGAATGTCGGAAGTGTTTTCGTCATAAGTAGCCATGGTAGAATCACCAATAGTATGGAGGGTAATTTGTGCATTCGAAGCAATAATGCTGCAAAAAAGAAAAGTAATTGTAAATAATTTTGTTAATAATGTTTTCATTTTTTTAGCTTTAATTTTTATAAACTTTAGTAGATCCTTGTTTTCCGTTTATTTTATAACGGACAATATAGATTCCTGATTTCAAACTGTTTAAATCTATTTTTGTAGCAATCTTGGTTTGATACACACGCTGTCCCGTAAGGGAGTAAACTTCAAGATTCTCAATCACACCATTTGCTCTTAGCACACCATTTTCTAACATGACTTTATCTTCTATACTTAATGAAGTAGAATTTACAGTAATAGAACCCGTACCTGCAAGTAAACCTGGATTTGTGGTGGCATTGTATGTTCCATTTGCAAGCTTATTTCCATTCAAAGTAAATTGTTTTACTGCAACAGCAGTGTTTAATACTGCCGAAGCTGATCCATTTATATTCATATTTAAAATATCTCCAGCACATTTCGCATGATTGAAAATGGCTTTATTAGTTGCAGCTAGACTAATAGTTCCTTTTCCAAATGCATTTTCAACAACACCATCAATTGCAGTTGAGCCTCCAACGGTAGTTGGAGCAGTAGTCAAGTCCCAAGTTCCCGTAAAATTACTATTATCTCCACCTAATTTCACAGTTGCAGTATTTGAAGTTCCGCTTCTATTATTATTTACTTTTATTTTATAATTGCCTGAAAAGGTGCCTGGTAAATCCATAGTACTACCTGCAGTGTTAGCGCTGCTCATAAATAATGTGATATCACCATTTAATATAACAGGAGCATTTAAATAAAAACCGGTACCACTTGTTGCATAATTAAAAGAAGTTCCTTGTTCCATTCTAACAGGTCCTAGACATTGGGATATTGAGGTTTTTCTTAAAAGAATGTATCCACCATTAGACAAATACATATCACCTTTAAATACAGTTGAAACTGCTTCTATATAACGACCACTAACTATTACTTTCTCACCTAATTCTGGTAATAAAGCCGGAGAATAATAAGTTGCATTATCCCAGTTGCTATTTGCTGTTCCACCATTAAAAGTAAATTGGCTCGGCCTTCCAATAATTATTTTCCCTGTACCACTAATGGTTCCAGGATTAGTTGTTGCATCATATTGCCCCGTTCCTTTTAAAACACCATCAACATACCACTCACTAATGGTAATGTCTTGATTCAGAACAACTGATGCTGATCCTTCGGTATAAAGGGGTGTTTTGGTTTGAAATGCAGTGCTTACATCTATAGTTAATTTCCCATTAGTTTTGACACTTATTTTTCCAGCATTTCCAAGAGAATTTGCTATTTTAGCTTGTAAATTCCCTGCTTGAATAACTAATTCTCCAGTATAACCTGAATTATTTCCGTTCAATTGGCAAATACCAGTACCACTCTTAGTTATTTGGTGTACTCCAGTAATTACTGCAGTAATAGTAAGATTGCCAGAAGTATTGATGTTTAACGTTCCCTTAGTTTTAATGTTTCCTGATAACGATGCACTAACAGAAGAAGAAACTGTTGACTGATTAAGTGTAAGTAAAGTGGCTGAACTATTTGCAGAAACATCAATTGTTGCTCCATTCAATAAATTTAAATCTGCGGCAAAACTTCCACCATTTGCATCTATTGTCAAACTACCGTCAACATTTGCAACTTCCGAAACTGCTGGTACACCATCTGGATTCCAGTTATTTGCTTCTAACCATCCATTATTAGTAGCACCACCATCCCAATTATACACCCTTACAGCTGGTGCTATTGCCGTAGGATCCCAGTTATCTGAACCTGCTAATACAATTTTTGGCTCATATAAATTGGCTTCAGCCTGATTTACCATAGCTCTAAGGCCTGCCCAATTAGCTCTACCACTCATATTAGCACCTGCACCTGTATTCATCCATTCATACAAATGTAGATCAGTACTAGTATCAGAATAATCCATATTCCATTTATCACCCCAACCTTGTGGATGAATTTCCGCTGGCATTGTACAATATAACCACGCAACCTTTGGGTATTCATGCCATGGACGACCTAACCTTATTAAAGCGCCATTATCTGATGATGAAGGACTATTAGAATTATAAGTTAAATTACACTTATAAAATACAAAACCATAAGTTTGAGCAATTGTAGTTGAGGGCGCTGTTATCCATCCTCCTCCAAAACTTCTAATTTCACATTTATTAAAAAAGGCCACACCACGACCATAAATATAATCGGTTCTACCCTCAATAACACAGCTGTCAAAATAAGCACGCGAAGTTTCGCCCATCCAAAAGTAAATAGTATCTTGATAGGCTAATAAATTGCAATTAACAAATACATTTCGATCTGACTGAATGGTGAGGGCCTGTGCCTGACCTACATTACCTGCAGTATTTTGAATTGTTATATTTTCAGCCCTAAAATTGTTGGCTTGAATTGTAAGTGTAGCAGCTGTTCTTACAAGTTCAGTATTACTACTCCAAAGCGCTACTTTTGAATCTGGACATAAACCATCTCCGCCATCATTACAATTATAAATATCATAAGAAATAATAGTTTCTTCTCTACTTTCACCTATTAAAGTAATGTTGGTTTTGTTAGCAGGAACAATTAATTTTTCTTTATTATATAAACCTCGTTTTACATAAATAACAGTAGGTATTCCTGCCGGTACTGCATTAAAAGCTGCTTGTATAGAGGTGAAATTTCCAGTTCCGTTAATGTCTACAACAATATCTGGACTAAAGTTTTGTGCAAATAATGTATTTGATAATAAAAGACCAATAAAGAAGAGACTTGCTTTTTTGAGTAGTTTCATAGTAATAAGTAGTTTTTTTTAATATAATTTATTTTAAATTTGTTAATTATACAATATTCGCATTGTAATCGATTACAAATATAGGTTGTTGTTATAATTCTTTTCATGGTCTAAATACAAAATGATAGGGGTTAAATAACAAATGGATTACTTTAAGAGCGTTTATTGCTAATAGATACCTCAAATTTCTAAACCTTAATTTGTGTTCAATATTCGACTCCCAATTACTTCGATTTTATTTAAAAAAAAGCAATGTGGCAAAAAATAGGATTAGTAATCAATCTTTTAAAAAAAACTAAAAAATTACGGCCTTTTAATTTTGTTCCATCTTTTAAAAAAGTATTATATAAAATAACTTTTTTTTAGAAGCTGAGAGTCTAATATGCTAAAACCACTGTTAATATTCGAACCAATCACCATTAGGTTTATTTTACAAATTGTTCTAATTTCGTTAGGACTACTTTAAAAAAAACAATTTTAATGAAAATACTGGGTAAAATTTTTTTATTAATTTTAATAGTTTTTCTGCTCCCTTTTGATGTAAAAGGGCAACAAAATTTTTCATTTGAACATTTTTTAGTAGAAGATGGACTTCCTCACAATACCATAAGCCAAATTATCCAAGATAAAAAAGGATTTATTTGGTTGGGTACCTTTAATGGTCTCAGTAAATATGACGGTTCTACTTTTCAAAACTATAAAACTCAAGCATCAGATAAGGTCTTAATGAAAAGTAACCGAATCAATAAAATTATTGAAGATAAATTTGGTCGTATTTGGATACGATCGGATATTTATAAAACAAATACCTATTGTTTTGATCCTAAAACGGAAACTTTTTGGGGTACTGAACTAATTCCCAATTTATCAAAAACTGGATTTCCATTAAGCAAAATAAAAGTCAATAAATCCGGTTTAGTATGGCTGCTTTCTGAAACAGATGGATGTATTTTGATTTCCGACTCTTTGTTTACAACAAAAATATACAGCAAAAAACAAAAAACACTTTCATCTTCTGCTGTTTATTCAGTACATGAAGATGAGCAAAAAAATTCTTGGCTATTAACAGATAATGGATTAACTCTAGTTAAATTTGATAAACTAAGTCAGCCAATTAATTACTTTTCAAGTCAAAATGGTAAAACTACTTCATTTTATTCCGCCGTTGAATTGGATGATGAGGTTTGGTTTGGTGGTTCAAACGGTCAAATCGCTAAATATTCTAAAAAAGGACATTCATTTAGAACACAAAAAATAGAATTGGATGCTACTATTACTTGGATGGCTAAATTGGATGAACAGACAATTGTGGCTTTAACTGATCAAAAAGGTTTTTGTACTATTAATATTTTCACAGGAAGCATTCGAATTTATAATTCAGATACCGTAAAAGGACTTATAACTAATAATATAAACCCTATTGAGCTTGTAAAGAATAGTCAATTATGGTTTGTGAGCAATCGAAAAACGGGTATTTATCTGTTTGATTTTTCTGAACAAAAACTGTATTATTACCCTCCAATTTTACAGGGATTAACTAGGCCAACTATACCTGTAGTACCATATGTTTTTACTGATTATAAAGGAGACGTATGGGTACAACCTTATGGCGGAGGTTTTTCAAAATTTAACCCAAGTAATCATGAACTCATTCCATTTAATTATACTGATTATTTCCCTAACGGTAATTTTACAAATAGTTTTATTACCACTTTTTTTGATAAGCAGGGAAATTTATGGTATAGCACTGAATTAGCAGGTTTAGTGAAAGTGGTGTTTAGTGAAAATAATTTCAAAACATCTAGTGTAACCAATAAATTAATTGAGTCTTCTACTAAAGTTGTACGGTCTATTTTTCAGGACAAAACAGGTAATATTTGGGTAGGTAACAAACAAAATCAAATTGTTGTTTTAGATAAAAATTTCAATCAAATTGGGAGTCTTTCTTCCTCTGGACAATTAAAGAAAAATTCAAAATGGAACAATGCTGCTTATAGTATTATGCAAGACAACCAATCGAATATTTGGATTGGTACCCGCGGAGATGGACTTTATAAATTAATTCCACAAAAAGGAGAGTTTACTTATAAAGTAATTAATTATAAAAACGATAAATCAAATCCTTATAGCATAACAAGTGATGATATTTATAACGTTTTTCAAGATAAAAATAATCGAATTTGGTTGGGGACTTTTGATGGTCTTAACCTGATCAACACTAATATAAATGGAGAAACACATTTTATTAGCTATAAAAATAAATGGAAATCGTACCCAATAGACAGTTTTGATAAAGTGCGCTGCATAAAACAGTCTGCTGAAGGACTGCTATATGTAGGAGCAACCAAAGGACTGCTAGTATTTGATCCCAATAAAATGTTTGCTTCTTCCTCTATTAAAAAATATGAAATTGGATTTGATGAAACTCATATTGGGCTAAACGGTAATGATGTTATAGATATTTGCATCACCAAGAAAAAGGAAATTTTTGTAGCTACTACTACAGGAGGGATTAACAAAGTTGTTAAAAAAGATGCTGTAGGTTTTCCACTAAAATTTAAAAGTTATACTAAAAATAACGGTTTACCCTCTGATAATATTCTTTCGCTTTTGGAAGATGTCGATGGAAAAATATGGATAGCAAGTGATTATACCTTATCTCGTTTTAATCCCAATCAAGAATTTTTTGAAATATTTCATGAGGTGAAAGGAATTATATCCAATTATAATTTTTCTGAAGCTACAGCATTAAAATTAAAATCTGGCGAATTGCTATTTGGATATTCAGAGGGGATTTTACATTTCTTTTCAGACCAAATAAAAACTAATGATTTCACTCCTTATTTAGCCTTTTCCAATCTTCAACTTTTTAATCAAAAAGTTTCGATTAACAAAGATTCTCCTTTAAATTTCTCCATTGATGATAGTAAGGAATTGGTTTTATCGCACGATCAAAATTTCTTTACTATTGAATTTGCAGCACTCGATTATAAAAATCCTGCCAATATTAATTATGCTTATAAATTAGAAGGATTTGATAAAAATTGGAATTACGTCAAAGCGCATGGTACAGCAACGTATACCAATGTACCCAAAGGGAAATATGTTTTTAAAGTAAAATCGGCCAATAGCCAAGGTGTTTGGGCTGAGAACGAACGTCAATTACCAATAATCATCAAACCTTCAATTTGGAATTCCAACTTTTCGTATATTATATATGTTTTAATTCTAATTGGTCTCTTCTTACTTATTAACCATACTTTAATAACCATATTTAGATTAAAAAGCAATGTGAAGTTAGAGAAAGAAATCTCGAATATAAAACAAAAATTTTTCATAGATATTTCACATGAATTGCGCACACCTTTAACTCTAATTTCTTCGCCTATAGAATACCTAATTAATGACAATAGAACTCCTGAAGCTATAAAAAAACAACTTTCCTATATAGCCCATAGCTCGAACAGACTGCAAAGACTTGTAAATCAAATTTTAGATTTTCGTAAAATTCAAGATACAGGTATAAAGGTTTCTGAAATAAACGTAGCTGCGTTTGTGAAAAATATTTTTAACGATTTTATAGAGGTAGCAAAAGAAAAAGATATTCATTTCACTTTTCAGAACAATACTAAAGAGACTAAAATCTGGGCCGATAGGAATGGATTCGAAAAAATTATAATGAATCTATTATCCAATGCCTTTAAGTATACCCCAAAAGGAAAGTCGATTACAGTAAAAATTACAAAAAAAGAAAAACAAGTAGGAATTCATTTTATTGATGAGGGTATTGGGATTCCAAAAGAAAACCAAAGTAAGCTGTTTACTCGTTTCGTTTCGTTTAGCGATATAAGTAATAACCCTAGTACAGGAATTGGTTTGTCAATGGTAAAAGAACTTGCCGAAAAACATAATGCTAAATTATTTTTTGAAAGTGAACCGAATAAAGGAAGTTCTTTTTCTATTTATTTTAAGTTAGGTAAAGAACATTTTTCAAACGAAGTTGATTTTATTAATGAAGAAGAAAAACAGGAATCGGAATCTAATTTAACTTTAACTCCAAAATTATCTGTAAGTGACATTCAAGAAAAATATAAAATTTTGGTTGTTGAAGATGAACCAGAATTACGATCATTTATTAAAAGTGTACTTGAGGATAAGTATGAAGTTATAGTAGCAGATGATGGCGAGAAGGGGTATGAATTAGCTATTAAAGATAATCCAGACTTTATTATTAGTGATATTATGATGCCAAAACTAAGTGGAGTTGATCTATTAAAAAAGATTAGAAAAAATATAGAGACCAGTCATATTCCAGTAATTTTACTAACTGCAAAAGCGAATATAGAAAGCAAATTGGAAGGACTCTCTTATGGTGCGGATGATTATATTACCAAACCTTTTAGTGTCTCTTACTTATCGGCTCGAATTGAAAATCTTCTTAACCAACGAAAGCGATTACAAAATATTTTTGGTGTTTTTGATAAAAATGAGTTAAAAGACTTTAATCCTATGCCTTGTTTAATCTCCGACCAAGATGAAGAGATTATGCAAAGAGTTATGCTTTTAATAGAAGAAAATATAGATAACAACAATTTTTCTGTAGAGGAATTAGGCTCAAAGGTTGGATTGAACCGAACTACATTTGGGAACAAAATTAAAAGTCTTACGGGATATACCCCCGTAGAATTCATTAGAGATATCAGAATAAAGAGAGCCGCTCAATTAATTATTAGTAGCCAGTTGTTAATAAAGGAAATTGCTTTTATGACAGGGTTTTCAGACATGAAATATTTCAGTAAATCCTTTAAGAATAAATATGATGTTACTCCTATGGAATATAGGAAACAAAATAAATAGAAATGACAAACAAATCTTAACTTTATGACATGGGGTTAGAAACAGTATCCCTCGAGTATTGTAAAATTCGACTGATAAGCTAGTTTTATTAAATAGGGAATACAGCAAATAATTCGAAAAAAAAACCGCTCATTGCAGAGCGGATTTTATATTCATTTTTTTTAAAGTTCAAGACTTTTAAAAAAATTTTATTTTGATAACTCCACAAAATACTTGTAAAATAAAGGAATGGTTTCAATCCCTTTTAAGTAATTAAAAATCCCAAAATGTTCATTGGGTGAGTGAATAGCATCGCTGTCCAAACCAAATCCCATCAAAATGGTTTTGCTTTTAAGTTCTTTTTCGAACAATGCTACAATAGGAATACTTCCGCCAGAACGAACTGGAATTGCTGGCACACCAAAGGTTTCAGTATAGGCTTTATTAGCCGCTTTATAGCCAATGCTGTCTGTTGGCGTTACATAGCCCTGACCCCCATGATGCGGCTTAACTTTTACTTTCACACCAGCCGGAGCAATACTGATGAAATGTTTGGTGAATAATTCGGTGATTTCTTCCCAATCCTGATTTGGCACCAAGCGCATCGAAATTTTGGCGAAAGCCTGGCTCGCAATAACCGTTTTTGCTCCTTCGCCAGTGTAACCACCCCAAATTCCGTTTACGTCAAGTGTAGGTCGGATAGAATTTCTTTCATTAGTTGTATACCCTTTTTCGCCATAGACATCGTTTAAGTCCAAGGCGTTTTTATAAGTTTCTAAATTGAAAGGGGCTTTTGCCATTTCAGCTCTTTCAGCTAGTGATAATTCTTCAACTTTATCATAAAAACCAGGAATGGTAATGTGGTTGTTTTCGTCGTGAAGTGATGCAATCATTTTTGCCAAGATATTTATTGGATTAGCAACTGCGCCACCATAAAGACCTGAATGTAAATCTCTATTTGGACCAGTAACTTCAACTTCTACATAACTCAAACCACGTAATCCTGTGGTAATTGATGGTTGTTGATTGGAAATCATTCCTGTATCCGAAATTAAAATCACGTCGTTTTTTAATTTTTCTTGGTTACGTTCTACAAACCAACTCAAACTTTTGGAGCCAATTTCTTCTTCACCTTCAATCATGAATTTTACGTTACATGGCAAAGTATTGGATTGAACCATATACTCCAATGCTTTCACGTGCATGTACATTTGTCCCTTGTCGTCGCAAGCGCCTCTTGCAAAAATGGCTCCCTCAGGATGAATTTCTGTCTTTTTGATAACAGGTTCAAATGGAGGGGAAGTCCATAATCGTATTGGATCTGCTGGTTGTACATCATAATGACCATAAACTAAAATAGTAGGTAATAACGGATCTATAATCTTTTCGCCATAAACAATTGGGTTTCCAGGGGTGTCGCAAATTTCGACAATATCACAACCTGCTTTCTCCAAACTTTCTTTTACGGCATTCGCGGTATCAATAATATCTTGAATGTAAGCGGTATCGGCGCTTACGGATGGGATTTTTAATAGTTCAATTAATTCGTTGATAAAACGATCTTTATGCTGCTGCACATAAGATTTAATAGTTTCCATAATTAAGTAATTTTTATACTTTCAAATATACAAAAAAGGGAATGAATATTTTTTTTGAATAATTTCTTTGAAATACAGAAGTTATGATTATATTTGCACCCACAATTGAGCGGATATGGTGAAATTGGTAGACATGCCAGACTTAGGATCTGGTGCCGCAAGGCGTGTAGGTTCGAGTCCTATTATCCGCACTTTAAATGATAAAAAACCCTTAAAATCAACATTTTAAGGGTTTTTTTATGTCTTGTTTTTCCGAAATAACAGCGTTATTTTTCGGATCAATCCCAAAACCTGTGGAGCGACAAAAATTAAGCATAAATATTTGTTAGTCTAAAAAGGAAAAACTCAATATTTCTAACCCCTCTGAATTGAGATCTAAATGCTTTTATTTTGGCATTGAAAGACTCAGCCGAAGCATTTGTACTTCTGTTATCAAAATAATTCAATATGGTTTGGTAATGATTGATTATTGTTCGGGATATTGTATTGAAAGACTTGAACCCTGATTGATTTACTTTTTCGTGCCATTTGGCAAGTCTAGCAAAACCAATAATTTTATCGGTAGTTTTAACCTGTGGAGCGACAAAAATTAAGCATAAATATTTGTTAGTCTAAAAAGGAAAAACTCAATATTTCTAACCCCTCTGAATTGAGATCTAAATGCTTTTATTTTGGCATTGAAAGACTCAGCCGAAGCATTTGTACTTCTGTTATCAAAATAATTCAATATGGTTTGGTAATGATTGATTATTGTTCGGGATATTGTATTGAAAGACTTGA
>NZ_SMFK01000016.1 GCF_004349355.1 Flavobacterium cellulosilyticum
GCATCTTTGAGCTTTCTTTCAAGTTCCGAAATGCGTTCCTGTTCTGGCGTTTGCTTTAAATTGCCGTTCCCTGGAAAACTTCCTTGTCCGAACTCTTCATATTCTTTTCTCCATTTATACAACTGTGGAGCAGTAACTCCTAACTCTCTGGCCAGTTCTGAAATATTTGTTCTTTCAAAACTCAACTGGACTGCTTTCTCTTTAAAAGCTCGGTCATAAATTATTCGCGTTTTTTTCATAAATTAAAATTAAGGTTTTTATTCTTAACTTTTTATGCGGGTAAAGTTAGCATGTCCAAGTATAGGATTCAATGTATAACACTTAAGTTGCTTATTTTCAAATATACCTCTTTAAAAAAGGAATTAAAAGTCATTTCTACGTTTTGTGAAAGGTCTTAAACAAATGAAAACTTCATTTTACAATTCTTATTCTTCGTTTTTATATCTTTCACTTTCAATATAACGTCGGGTGAAGTGATCAGTAAGCAAATAGATTTTTCGATAGATAGATCTTACCTCCAATATGGGTCTTTATGCTTTTTTGAAAATGTAGCATATAAATAATTAAGAAAATTTAAATTAAAAAGAATGTTTTTAAACTTAATCTTAACGATTAGAACATATCCAAACTCGTAACTTTACATTTCTTAAATCGTTGAAACTAAAAACCAAATCATATAATTCCAATGTCAAAACATCATTTTAGAAAAGCCGAAATTTCTGAAGCTTCTACAATATGGGAAATTTTACAACAAGCCATAGTTCGAAGGAAAAAAGACGGCAGCAACCAATGGCAAGACGGATATCCCAATCTGGAAGTGGTGCAAAAAGATCTTGCAAAAGGAGTAGGATATGTTTTGACCCATGGAACTAGTATCATTGGTTATTGCGCTGTTGCAATCAATGACGAACCGGAATACACTAAAATTGAGGGAAAATGGGTAACGAATGAGGACTTTGTAGTATTTCATCGTTTGGCTATTTCTGAAAAATATTTAGGAACAGGTTTTGCTAAAATGATATTTCAATTTATTGAAGAATTCGCTATTGAGAACAACATCTACAGCATCAAAGCCGATACTAATTTTGACAACTTTGCTATGTTGGCTATCTTTAAACAATTAAGCTACTCGTATTGTGGGGAAGTCTATTTCAGAGGAAGTCCAAGAAAAGCTTTTGAAAAAATACTTGCAAAAGTTGAATAAGCAACTTTTTTGAAAAATAAAAGGACTGTTCTAAGCTAGAACAGTCCTTTCATAATTAACAAAGTAAACTCTTAAGCCATAAACAAGACCTTTTTATTATAATTATATAAAACCAAATCGTAAGGTGCTAATTTAGGCACTACTTTTTCTGATGAAGTCACAAAATCGATATGATTGTGTTTCCTGAACAAGTAGATTTCTTTTAAGCAATTGGACAAACTCTTGTGAATTGCAGATTTAAAAAGAGGTAATTTATTGTCACCAACATATAATGCAACTTGATAATTAGAACTCGTTCTTGATATGTTGTTATTAATAATTTTTATTGTAAATTTTGTCGATTTTCCTTTTTGTTTACCTTGATACTGTACTTCCATACTTCTATATTTAAATGGGTTTAACTTACTATTCTTATTTTCAACCACTATAACTGTTGAATTCTTTGATAAAGTTATGAAATAAAATGGATAATTTAAAATGAAACAGTATTTAAATTTATCAATAAAAAAACCAAATTCGATTAACAAACTGATTTAGAACCTTATTTAATGTATAAATCTTTCAAAATTTACAATAGAAAACTAGATGGATTACATTTGATATTCAAAATTGAGAATCTATCAATAACACAGTTATACATTTCTTTCTTACAACAAATAAACCGCTACTTTATCGCCTTTTTTCAACTCATAATTTCCCTCAGGAACAAATACCAAACCGTTAGAAACTGAAAAAGAATTCAACATCGAAGAAGCTTGGTGCGACAATACACTCACTTCGTCATTAACGAAAGTGGCTTTTAAAAACTGAGCACGGGTATTCAGAACCGAATAATCGTGAGCTATAGCAATTGTTTTTGACTGATTGTAATTGGCGGCTTCGCCCGAAATCACTTTTATGGTGGGCAACACATACACATAAAAACAGGACAATGCAGCTGCCGGATTTCCAGGTAAAGCAAAAATTATTTTATCTTCCCGTTTTCCTGCAAACAAAGGTTTTCCAGGTTTTTGATTGATTTTATGAAATAGTGTTTCCACTTGCAATTCTTCTAATGCATGAGCCACAAAATCATAATCTCCTACTGATATCCCTCCCGAAACCAAGACAACCTCATTCTCAGATAAGGCTGTTTGAAGTTTACTTTTAGTATTTTCAAAATCATCGTTTACTTCATACCTATTGATATTTTCAAAAAAAGCGTCTCTTAAAGCTGATTCAAGCATAATCCCATTACTCTCAAATACTTTTCCATACTCTAATGGCTGGCCAGGTTTTACCAATTCGTTTCCCGTTACGACAATTCCTAGTCGGGGTTTTTGAAATACTTTAGCTGTAGTTAATCCCAATCCTGCCAAAAAACCAATAGCAGCAGCATTGAGCAAAGTCCCTTTTTCTAGTGCCAATTCACCAACTTTAATTTGTTCGCCAAGTGGCCTCACATTAGTTTCTGGTTTTACAATTTCTTCTAAAACTAATTTTGCGTCTTTTACAGTAACTTTTTCGATTTGAATCACCGCTTGTGCAGAATCTGGAACTGCAGCACCTGTAAATATTTTTATGGCTTGACCTGGAGATAAATTCACTTGATGTGAATCGCCTGCTTTTATTTCGCCAATAATTTCATATTCTAAACCATCAAAAAGACAAAGTGCAAATCCATCCATCGCCGATTGTTGGAACGGAGGCATATTTACAGGAGAAAAAATATCCTGAGCCAAAATATGCTTTCGAGCTTGAATAAGCGGACAGTCAACTTGCTGGAGTGCAGGTAAATTATTTTGTAAAATCGTAAAGGCGTCTTGAACTGAAATCATAAGGTTCTTATTTTGAAATTCAAAAATACAACTCAAATGTGATTAATCCATATCCAAAATAAAAAAGACTGCGATATTAAATACCATAGCCTTTCGATTGAATTAATAAACCTTTTATTTTGCTAAACTACTCCCAATTCAATAATCATTTTTCACCTTCAATATTTTTAATATCCGTAATATCCTGCGACATTTCAATTGCACCTTTGTACTTTTTATAGGCATCCCAAACGGCAAAATAGCGAATGCAAATCAACCTTCCTTTAAAATTGATCCAAAACGAAGCTTCATTTTGCTGACCGTTTTTAAAACTATCGATTATTTTTATCTCTATTCCCACGCTTTTTGGTGGATGACAAAATTTCCCTTCACGACCAATGATTCCTGCACTTCTAGGAAAAACACGTTCTCAACCACGATTATAAAAAATCACTTTGTCATTTTCATCTACAAAAGTTAAATCGAGTGGCATGGTTCGTAACAACAAATTCACTTGCTCCACCGTCATATAACCCTCATCAAAATGAGAGGTGTTTTCGAGCGAAAAGATCATTTCGCTTTTAGTGATATCTTCACTTGGATGAATGTAAGCCACTTCTGGAAAAACAACAGGCGTTTCATTTAACATCCAGCCTATTTCTTATTCTCCTTGACGCATTGTAATCCAATCTTTTTCAGTTAGCAAATCCATTGCATTGGGAAACAAAACCATTTCTTCTATTTTCATCAATCGGTAAATTCCATCGACTAAAAAGGGTGTGTTTTTTTGCTAATTAGTCAAATTCGTTAGCATCAAGATGTTGGCGTAACAATCCAAATTGATCTCTTAAATTATCACGAAAAGACCACATTCATTGTGAAGGACCATTCCATCCTTTTTTTCTAAAAAAGGAAACAGTTGATTTACCTTGCGAGCAAATCGCTTCTCTATAGTTTGTAGTTGGTTGAAAATATTGGTGTATTTCTGGGTTTCTGCTTTTGAATCTATTGTTGAATTTTCGTCAAGAAGGCTAATTATTTATTCTTTTTCCTGAAAATAAACATTTACTGGATGTCCTTCCGGAAGTGTTGTTGTATCTGTCGTATCGTACATTGTATTTTATTTATTTATGAATACAAAGGACGTATAGAAATATTTTTTTAAATATGACTCAAATCATAAATTATAAAAACTGAAACTGAAATTAAAAATTTCATTTAATTCTAAAAAAAACCATTTTCAGTTCTCCTTTTTTATCAACAACTGTTAATAAAAAAAGCGAAGTATGATTTAAATCATATTCTACACTAATTATTATACTTAAAATTATACTCTTGAAAAAAACCAAAACAAAATAGCACAACATACTGATTATAAATCAATAATGATTTTATTATATATCTATTTTTAATTTCAGATAAACCTCTCTTTTATTAAAAACAGATAGAAATTTGCATTAGAAATTAAATTTAAAAACAACAAATTATGACACTATTAGAAACAAATACCATTGGAGAATATGTAGCTCAAGATTTTAGAACAGCAGCAATTTTCACAAAATACGGAATCGATTTTTGTTGTCGAGGAAACAGAACATTACAAGAAGTTTGTACAAAAAACGAACTTAATGAATCCCATTTATTAGCTGAGATCAATGCAGTTTTAACTTCAAAAAATGATACTGGAATAGATTTCAATTCTTGGTCGTTGGATTTATTGATTGATTATATTGAGAAAACGCACCACCGATATGTTGAAGAAAAAGCTCCAATTATAATTCAATTTCTAGATAAATTATGTAGTGTGCACGGAAGCAACCATCCTGAATTGTTTGAAGTTTACGAACTTTTTAAAGGAAGCGCAGGAGAATTGGCATTGCACATGAAAAAAGAGGAGTTGATTTTATTTCCTTTCATTAGAAAAATGATGGGTGCAACAAAATCACATGAAGCAATTAACCAACCTCAATTTGGAACAGTAGACAATCCTATTGCTACGATGATGGACGAACATGATAATGAAGGACTACGATTTAGAACCATAGCGGCTTTGACAAACAATTATACACTACCAGAAGATGCTTGTAACACTTTTAAAGTGACCTATGCCATGTTAGAAGAATTTGAACAAGACTTACACAAACACATTCACTTAGAAAACAATATTGTGTTTCCTAAATCAAAAGCATTAGAGAAATTTTTCTCTTTCGAGAAATAAAAAAACACTCAACCATTACAAACCAAATTAATAAATACTATGGAAAAATACGTTATCAAAAGGAATGGAGATTACAAACCGTTTGAAAGTTTTAAAATTGAAGATGCCATTGCACGAAGTTTTGAAAGTACTACTATAGTATTTGATAAGAGTGTTTTTGAAGATGTGATACAAGGATTGCAAGTAAAAGAAACTTGGGCTGTCGAAGAAATTCAAGATTTAATTGAAAAAAGTCTCTTCGAAAAACAGTATTTTGAAGTAATGCGATCATTTATGTTGTTTCGTCACACTCGAAAATTACAAAGGGAACATGTTGAAGGGTTAAATGATGACACCACTTATGTAGACAGTTCCCAAACTATTGCTGAATATATTGAGCAAACAGATTGGAGAATTAATGCCAATGCCAATACTTCTTATTCTAATGCTGGTTTGGTAAATAACGTTGCCGGAAAAATTATTGCTAATTATTGGCTTGATCGAGTTTACACAAAAGAAGAAGGATATGCTCACAGAAACGGAGATATTCACATTCACGATTTAGATTGTCTAACCGGTTATTGTGCTGGATGGAGTTTGCGAGTTTTGCTTAACGAAGGTTTTAATGGAATTCGTGGTCGTGTCGAAAGCAAACCTCCTTCCCATTTCAGGGAAGCTTTGGGACAAATGGCCAATTTCTTAGGAATATTACAAAGTGAATGGGCCGGTGCACAAGCGTTCAGCTCTTTCGACACTTATTTGGCACCTTATGTTTTCAAGGATGATTTATCTTTTCCAGATGTTTTGAAAGCCATTCGTACTTTTGTTTATAATTTGAATGTTCCAGCTCGTTGGGGGCAATCACCATTTACTAATATCACTTTGGATTGGGTAGTTCCTGAAGATTTAAAAACTCAAATTCCAACTAAGAATGACCATCATTTTTTCGAAAATAATAGCAATCCAAATTTATTGGTTCGAGCAAAAGAACGCGGGGTTTCAAAAGTAACGGATTTGCGTTACGAACATTTCCAGAAAGAAATGAATCTAATTAACAAAGCCTATTATACCGTAATGACCGAAGGCGATGCCAACGGCCAACCTTTCACCTTCCCAATTCCAACAGTGAATATTACCGAAGAATTTGATTGGGACGGTGAAAACACCGATTTACTATTCGAAAATACGGCAAAAATAGGTTCGTCTTACTTCCAAAATTTTATAGGAAGCCAATACAAATTAGACGAAGATGGAAAGAAAATAGAAAATGAAGAAGCCTATAAACCCAATGCTGTCCGGAGTATGTGTTGTCGTTTGCAATTGGATTTACGAGAATTATTAAAACGTGGAAACGGGCTTTTTGGAAGTGCTGAAATGACAGGAAGCATAGGCGTAGTAACGATAAACATGGCGCGTTTAGGATACTTATATAAAGGAAACCGCGGGGAATTATTCAAACAATTAGACAAACTTTTATATATTTCTAAATCTACATTAGAGAAAAAAAGAGTGTTCATACAGGAAATGTATGATCGTGGATTGTACCCATATACAAAACGTTATCTACAACATTTTAGAAATCACTTTTCGACCATTGGCGTTAATGGAATGAACGAAATGATTGTAAATTTTAGCGAAAACACAGACACCGTAACTTCATCAACTGGGATTGAATTTACTTCGGATATTTTGGAACATATTCGAAATAGGATGAAAGAATTCCAAGAAGAAACTGGCAATTTATACAATTTGGAAGCTACTCCGGCTGAAGGAACTACGTACCGTTTTGCCAAGGAAGATAAAAAACGCTTTCCTAATATTTTGCAAGCTGGACAAGATGAAAATATTTATTATACGAACAGTTCTCAAATTCCAGTTGACCATACCGAAGATCCTTATGAAGCTTTACTGTTGCAAGATGAATTGCAATGCAAATATACGGGAGGAACAGTTTTGCATTTGTATATGAGTGAAAAAATCAGCTCACCAGAAGCATGTAAGCAGTTTGTTAAAAAAGTGCTTACTAATTTCAGATTGCCTTATATAACTGTAACGCCCGTATTTAGTGTTTGTCCTGTTCATGGTTACTTGAATGGAGAACACGAATATTGTCCAAAATGTGATGATGTTATAATCGAAAAGTCTAGAAACACAGTAAACGACTTAGTCGTTTAACATATTTATAAAAAATGTAATCACATATAATCTTAAAAACTATTCCTTTATGAAAACAGAAAACAATCCTATTCTAGAAAAAAATGCGCATTTAAGAACCAAATGTCTTGTTTACACACGTGTAATGGGTTATCACAGACCCGTAGAAAGTTTTAACATTGGAAAAAAAGGAGAACACAAACAACGAACACATTTCAGCGAAGGCACCTATTAGTAGACCTATTTATAGTATAACCCCTTTCACTTTATTGGATTATCCGCATAACTCAGCTTGCATACTTTGGTTTGCAGGCTGCAATATGCGCTGTCTTTATTGCTATAACCCCGAAATTGTTCTTGGAAAAGGTCGTGTTTCAAATGAGGAAACGATACGCTTCTTGCAATCCAGACAAGGCTTACTCGACGCAGTAGTTTTTAGCGGAGGAGAATGTGTCTTGCATAAAAACATAATTCCGTTGATCGAAAAGGTCAAAGAAATGGGTTTAAAAGTAAAAATTGACACCAACGGAAGTTCCCCTGATATTCTAAAACAATTGCTGGATAAAAACCAAATTGATTATATTGCTTTAGATTATAAAGCTCCCCAATCAAAATTTCAAAACATTACACAATCTGATTTGTATGATTCTTTTGAAAAATCATTAGAATTGATTTTAGAATATCAAATTGATTTTGAAGTAAGAACCACCTATCACTCTGATTTAATAACAGAAGAGGATTTAATAGAGATGGTTGCTTTTTTAGAAAGCAAAAATTATGTTGGCAAGTATTACATTCAATTTTTCAAAAACAATGTCAACACAATTAGTAAACTGGAACGTTCAATAAATAAAATAGATCACGAAAAATTATCAACCCCAACTATTAAAGTCATTTTAAGAGAGTGAAAAAGACAGCAAAATTATAACAAATGTTTTCAAAAACCTGTGAATACGGAATACGTGTCTCTTTTATATAGCTGCAGAATCGCAGAAAGGCAATAGAGTGGGATTGTAAGATATTGCCAAAAAGATGGATTCTCTGGAGGCTTTTACGGCAAAATTTCTACAAATTCTTGCTCGAAACCAAATTATTCATTCCATTAAAGGTGTAGGTGGCGGATTTGAAATTCCAAAGGAAACATTGAGTCAAATCAAACTTGTTGAAATTGTATTGGCAATAGATGGAGATGTGGTTTTTACAGGTTGCGGACTTGGGCTTACTTATTGCTCCGGTGACCATCCATGTCCAGCTCACGAAAAGTTCAAAGCAATACGTAGTGAATTGGCTTTAATGCTAGAAAACACTACTTTAGAAGAACTCGCATTAGGAATAAAATCAGGTGAAAATTTTTTGAAGTATTAATAAAGGATTACCATTATATTTACGAGATGAAATTTGTATAAAACTTAGTTGCTTTATTCGAAATTCATCTTTTTTGCATTAAATACATTCGACTGCACGCTAAATTAAAAATAGAGAATTTAATTATAATAAAAATGACACAAACTGATCTTGTAGGATTTATTGGAGTGACCATTCTTCTGGTTGCGTTCTTTTTAAATTTAACTAACAAAATAAAAAAAGACAGCGCAACTTATTTAACAATGAATTTTATTGGAGCTGGAACAGCTTGTTTTGCTTCGATATTAATGAATTATTTGCCCTTTATTATTCTTGAAGGCTGTTGGGCTATCGTATCTGCCTTCGGCATTTTTATCTATTTTAAACACAAATAAAATGAGTGGTGAACTAAACTTAGAAAAATTACTAAAAACCATGAAACCCAAACAAAATTTGGGCGAATATGTGTTTTGTGTAATTGAAAATTTAGATATCGTTAAGTTTGAGGACATACTAATGACTTTCAAAGAAGAGGAAGGAATTACAATCATTTTAAGAAAAGAAATTGCAGATTCCTTGCTCCTAAATTATTCGTTTATTGCCTCTTGGATCACATTAACTGTTAATTCTTCCTTAGAGGCAGTTGGCCTTACCGCAGCATTTTCTAAAGCACTTTCTGATAATCAAATCAGCTGTAATGTAGTTGCAGGATTTTATCATGATCACATTTTTGTAGATATCAAAGACATCGAAAAAGCACTGCGTGTTTTGAATGCTTTTTCTCTATAGCTAATAGTTAAAAAATATTGAATCTAACCCTTCTAAAAGAATAAAAAAGGACATTTTACCGTATCTTTGATATAGAAAAAAAAAAGCGTTTTTATACATTAAATTCATAGTGGATCCATAAATATGTTAAGCGTTTTTTTAACTGTATTCATATAAAAAAAATTAAAATGAAAAACTTAAACGCAATTGGATTAGATTCCGTCAAATCAGAAGAATTATCAAACAAATTGAACGAGTTATTGGCTAATTACTCGATTTTTTATCAAAACACACGAGGATACCACTGGAATATTAAAGGACAAAAATTCTTTGAACTTCATGTTAAATTTGAAGAACTTTACAACGACCTTCTATTAAAAATAGACGAAGTAGCAGAACGTATTTTAACGCTGGGACATACACCAAAACACAATTACACGAAGTATTTAAAATCTTCAAAAATAGTAGAAAGCAATCAAGTTTCTGATGGAATAAAAGCAGTAGAAGACATTCTAAACTCATTCAAAACAACGATTTTACTTCAAAGGGAATTACTTGTATTATCCGCAGAAGCAGATGACGAGGGTACAAATGCATTAATGAGCGATTACATTAGAGAACAAGAAAAATTAGTTTGGATGTATTCTGCTTTTTTAAGCGAATAACAAACGTTAAAAATATATACAAAAAAAGCCCGCTCAAAAAAATTGAATCGGGCCTTCTCACTTTACAAATTGCGTTTTTTTTACACTAGTTTCAATTCTGGAATTTCTACTCGATTTAATTCGGAAATTGAATTTTCGAGCTGGTTTAAAATATCTTTTATATTGTTTTCAAAATAATTTGTGTTTGAAAAAAAAGTTTGATAAAATGAAATTCCTTCAAATAAATTCGATTTAAAAGCATTCCATTTTTTTATTTGACCTGCTGTTAGTTCATTCGAAAAATTGCGTATTTCATTTATCAAATAATCGATATACATTTTCAATTCCTTTATGAAAAAATTCGGACGGTTCATATCACACATAACAATTGCATGACCATATATATGTTTTACCATTTCAGAAAGCGAAACTTCCTTGTCAAAATAAGCCATATTAGGTCCAGGGCAAACAATAACTCCTTGAGATTGTCCTGATATTTTAATGTCATTTTCTAAATAAGCGGCATTAGCAAGACCTACACAAAGACATGATTTTTCTGTAATATCAAATTTCTTTTTATCGAAAACTTCTTTTGAAAGCAACTCTTTTTGAGCATATAAATCGGCTAGCTTAATATCCTGATATTTTTTCGAAGCAGTACAAATATTAGCTCCAAATTCTTTACTTAAAGCCAAAAACTTTTTCGGGCAAGAACTTCCTGCTTTATTATCATCAATACGTCGTTGTTTAAACATTTCATTTGTTGTTCCTCTCAAAGTATTAAATGGCACTCCCAAAGGCGAAATATGACTCAAATACAAATCTTTTTCATTGGCATTTATTAACAATTTTCTTGTTTCTGCATCTACAGAAGTCGCTTCTGGAACCAATAAAAATGGAGTTCCCCAACCTACAGAATCTACTTTGTAATAATCCAATAAGAAATTGTGTTCTTCAGCTGTTCCTACTCCTCCTTGAACAGTGATTTTCAAATCCATTGGCGTTGCTGGAACATGCATTTCTTTTTGCCCTAATGCTTTCACCATTAAGCCATGTGCTGACTCAACTAATTGTTCTTTTTTCTGCTTGAATTCTTCTAAAATCGGTCCTAATAAATAACCCTCAGTTGCAAAAGCATGTCCGCCACAATTTAATCCAGACTCAATTCGGTATTCAGAAACCCAAAGTCCTTTTTTAGCCAAGTAATTTCCTTGTATCATTGCTGAACGGAAATCGCTTACTTTCAAGATGATTTTTTTCTTCAAAACATCGTTACTATCCGGGAAAAAGGCTGTGAAGTTTTCGAAATAACTAAACAACCTTGGATTCATCCCAGCAGAAAGAACTACTGAAGAAGTCAAATCACTTTTTGCAAATCCACGAAGTGCAGCGTGAGCATCATTAAATTCAACTGGTAATTGCTCATTATTACTAAAGTTATCCTTATCAAGCTTGGTCATGATATTCACATCGATATCTCCGGGAG
Source organism: Flavobacterium cellulosilyticum (assembly GCF_004349355.1). GTDB lineage: Bacteria > Bacteroidota > Bacteroidia > Flavobacteriales > Flavobacteriaceae > Flavobacterium > Flavobacterium cellulosilyticum. The sequence continues at coordinate 11,594 of NZ_SMFK01000016.1, forward strand.
AAAGATTATTTTCAAGATATTTTTTGATGTTTTCCTTGAATTCAATCCCATCTTCTATTAAGCTTTCTAATCCTTGCTTAATTTCGGATTTATTAGGCAACATTGCAATAAAATTAGCTAATGCTAATTTGCTTTCCGCCAATTCTGTTTTGAAATTTTCAAACTTTTCATTTACTATTTTATTGACTAAATTCAAGTAAGACGTAATTCGTTCCGCACGATAATCGTGAAATTTTTGAGTAATTTCTTGATATGGAACGTCAAATTTTTTGCTATAAAAAGCCCTCATTTTTTCAATAAGATCATCATCTGCAATAGAAACAACTGATGATATACCATACTTTGCTACTCGGATAGGACTATCAATCGTGTAAGCCAATCCCATCACCGGAATATGAAAGTTATGTATTTGTTTTTTTGTGCTCATAATCTATTTTGGTTTATTTATAATAAGATACAAAGGTCGGGAATGACATTAGTAAAAAAACTGATATTTATCATACTATAAGTGTCTCTAAAAACCTTAAAAAAAACAACAAATTCGATATAAATTGAATTCTTTTATTTTTTTAAATATGTGTATCTTTGTGTAAATATTATTTTTATAAAAATAAAGATGATATTAAATTGAAAAATTAAAAATATTGACAATGAAAAGTCTAAAAGAAAGAATATTGGAATTAAAAAAAGAGAAGAATGCTGTTATTTTAGCACATTATTATCAGGAATCCGACATTCAAGATGTAGCAGATTATGTAGGAGATAGTTTAGGATTATCGCAAGAAGCCATGAAGGTTGATGCCGATATTATCCTTTTTGCAGGCGTGCATTTTATGGCTGAAACTGCAAAAATTCTGAACCCTAGCAAAAAGGTAATTCTTCCCGATTTAAAAGCTGGTTGTTCTCTTGCTGAATCTTGTCCTGCTGATTTATTTCAAAAGTTTACTGAAGCACATCCAGACCATGTCGTTATTAGTTATGTAAATTGTTCTGCCGAAGTAAAAGCCTTGACTGATATTGTAGTAACTTCATCAAATGCTGTTAAAATTGTAGAATCAATTCCAAAAGACAAACCTATTATTTTTGCTCCTGATAAAAATTTAGGAAAATATGTAATGGAACAAACTGGACGAGATATGTTACTTTGGGACGGTGCCTGTGTGGTGCACGAAGCTTTTTCCCTAGATAAGTTAATTGCGCTTTACAAAAAAAATCCAGATGCAAAAATTATTGCACATCCAGAATCTGAAACCCATATTCTAAATACAGCAGCTTATATTGGTTCCACCTCAGGAATGATAAATTTTGTAAAAACGGATCCTAGTCAGAAATTTATTGTTGCTACCGAAGCTGGTATTCTTCATAAAATGAAACAAGAAGTTCCTGATAAAATATTAATTCCTGCTCCTGCAAAAGAAGATAACACTTGTGCATGTAGCGAATGTGGCTATATGAAAATGAATACATTACAAAAAGTATACGATTGTTTACTGAACGAAACTCCAGAAATTCACGTTCCTGAAGCCATTATGAAAAAAGCATTAATTCCAATTCAAAGAATGCTTGAATTATCAAAATAATGATCCAAACAAATTTTTTAATCATAGGTTCAGGTGTAGCGGGATTGACTTTTGCAGTGAAAATTGCAGAACAATTTCCTAATAAAAAAGTAACCATTGTCACCAAGGCAAACGAAAACGAATCCAATACTAAATATGCCCAAGGCGGTATTGCTATCGTGACAGATAAATTAGAGGATTCATATCAAAAACACATTGAAGACACTATAATTTGTGGCGACGGATTGTGTGATGAGGCCGTTGTAGAAATGGTAATTACCGAAGGTCCAAAAAGATTAAAAGAACTAATTGAATGGGGGGCGAAATTTGATAAAAACAATCAAGGAACTTTAGATTTAGGCAAAGAAGGCGGCCATTCAGAAAACAGAGTGGTTCACCATAAAGACCAAACAGGTCAAGAGATTCAACGTGCCATTTTAACGCAAGTACATAGAAAAGAAAATATTTCTGTTCTAGATTATCACTTAGCATTGGACTTAATTACTGAAAACAATCGTTGCTTAGGGGCCTATGTTTTAGATCAAAAAACGAACGAAGTACTTACCTTTCAATCCGATTTTACCTTGCTAGCCACCGGAGGAATTGGTCATATTTATGGCCATACTACAAATCCAGTAATTGCTACAGGAGACGGAATTGCGATGGCACATAGAGCAAATGCAAGCATAAAGGAGATGGAATTCATTCAATTTCACCCTACTGCTTTATACGATTCTAGGACGGGAACTTCCTTTTTAATATCTGAAGCCGTTCGGGGATTTGGCGCTCATTTGCGTACTAAAAACGGGCATCAATTCATGCTTGATTATGATCCAAGAGGCGATTTGGCCTCAAGAGATATTGTCTCGCAATGTATCGATTTAGAATTGAAGAAAAGTGGCGAGGAATGCGTATATTTAGATTGCACTCACTTAGATTTAGAACCTTTTGTCAAACATTTTCCAATGATATATAATCATTGCAAAAACTTAGGAATTGACATTGCCAAAGATTGGATTCCTGTAGTTCCAGCCCAACATTATCTTTGTGGCGGTATTGAAGTAGACAAAACGGGACGAACAAGTGTTGAAAATTTATTTGCCTGCGGCGAATGTTCTCGAACTGGATTACATGGAGCGAATCGACTGGCTTCAAATTCCCTTTTGGAAGCCTTAGTGTATTCAGACAAAATTTATCATTTTCTAGCAGAAAACCCTTTTGAAAACAAACCATTGGAATCGAAAGTGACAGATTGGAAAATTAGTCAAAAACCCAAAATAAATCCGGATTACGTTAGTAATAGAAAAGCCGAATTACAACTTTTAATGCGTCAAAATGCTGGTATTGTTCGTAATGATATTGATTTACTAAAAGCCAAAGAAACACTCGTTGACTGGCAAAAAGAAATTAAAAACACAATCGAAAACCATCAAGTTAACGCAGAATTATACGAATTACACAATATGATTACTATTGGGCTTTTAATCGTCCAAATGTCTATTGATCGTAACTTTAACCGTGGCGGTTTTGTAAAATTGAGAATCGAAAATTAAATTTCTTAAAATCATTTTATTATATAGCCAAGTCAACTGCTTTTTTGTTGTAACTAATGGCGTAAAATTTGAATAGGCATACTATTCAATGAAATTTTATTACCAAATCAAGATTTGACTTCAATAAACTACCTACTATTTTCTTACATTAATAAATTCCAATTTGTTGCTGCAGTTGTTTCACTTTTTGGCATAAAAAGCACCTACATTTGTTTTCTAAAAAAAATTAAATACTGCTTTTCTATCATTTTAAGCACTACTTAAAGCCATTACTAAATGCAACTCAACTTCGTGAAATGTTAAATTTCATAATCAATGACTTCATAATCATTCTTTGTTTACTAGTTATCTATTTAACTAGCATGGACTAATTACAGATAACCATTAAAAAAAACGCATTCTGATTTAATTTGGAATAAATAAATTATTTTACACCTTGAATTTTCCCCCTTCGGAATCCATAGCTACATCTACTTTATCACCAAGTACTTCAACAGTAAATTTACCTAATCCACGATTTGAATCACAACTAGACAGATTTCCTGTTTCAGTTTTTTTTGCACCTATTGTTAAAAAGTCTTTCGCTTCTTATTCCTTCTTATCACATGAAATAAAAATGGTTAGTGCAAATTAAATAAAGATAATTTGTAGATATAATTTGTTTTTAAATTCCATTGACAAATTACCGAATAGAAAGCTTGAATAAATATGATTAATATCTTACTATCTAAATTTGAACTGGATCAAAATTATAATTACATAGTATAAAATTATGTTAATGATTAAACCTTTTTAAGCTGTAATCGTCTTACTACTATAATTTAAATACATAGAAAAATGAAAAAATTAGTTTTAGTAGTTTTCTTAATGGTTGGTACTATCATTGTAGCACAAGAAAGAAATAGAAGACATCAAGGTGAAGAAAGAACTCCCTTCACTTCAGAACAACGAAGCCAATTGATGTTAAAAAAAATGACTTTGGAATTGGATTTGAATGATACTCAACAAAAAGAGTTTAAATCTATTATTGCAGAAAAAATGGAAAAAATGGAAGCCAAAAAAACAGCAATGAAAACAATGAAAGAAAAAGGAGTTCGACCTACAAGTGACGAACGTTTTGCTATGGAATCTAAAATGTTAGATGAACAAATTGCAACTAAAAAAAGAATGGAAAAAATTCTTAATCCTAAGCAATATGAAAAATGGACTGCTATGAATGAAAAACTTCAAGAAGAACGTAAGGATAATTTTCGTGGTCAACACAAAGGCAATAGAAAAGGAAATCACCCAAGAAATTATCAATTTAACAAAGGGTAGTAAGAAAGAAAAGATTGAAAATTGTTTGTTTAGTTAGTTAAACTTCCGGCTGGTTACCGGAAGTTTTTTTTATGTCTACAAACAACTAGAATTTTTTTGAAATTGTATCTACTGCTTGAATGGTATAATCCAAGTCTTCATACGTTAAAGCATCAGTGATAAACCAAGTTTCGTAGGATGATGGCGCAATATAAATTCCTTCTTGTAGCATTCCATGAAAGAATTTTTTGAAGGTTTCGTTATCACCTTTTGCAGCACTTTGAAAATCGACAACAGGATTCGCATCAAAATGAATTGAAATCATAGAACCAATGCGATTAATGGTATAATCAACCTTATTTTCTTTTAAAACCTTGTTAAATCCAGACTCTAAATAAGCAGTTTTTTCTTCCAATCGTTTAAAAATTGCACGATCATTATCCAATGCCAGCAACATTGCCAATCCAGCTGCCATTGCTAGTGGATTTCCCGATAAAGTTCCACCTTGATACACTGGTCCAAGTGGAGCCAGATGATTCATAATCTCGTTTCTGGAAGCAAATGCACCAACAGGCAAACCACCACCAATTACTTTTCCGAAGCAAACAATATCCGCTTTGATGTTGAATAATTCTTGAACTCCACCTCTGGCCAATCTGAAACCAGTCATTACTTCATCAAAAATCAAAAGAATATCATTGTCAGTACACAATTGGCGTAGCCCTTCAAGAAAACCTTTTTTTGGTGGAATACAACCCATATTCCCTGCAACTGGCTCAATAATAATGGCAGCAATTTCGTTTTTGTTGGCTTCTATTAAAGCAGCAACATTATCTAAATCATTGTATTTTGCTAGTAAAGTATCTTTGGCAGTTCCAGCTGTAACCCCAGGACTATTGGGTGTACCAAAAGTTACTGCTCCACTTCCAGCTTGTATTAAAAATGAATCAGAATGTCCGTGATAACAGCCAGCAAATTTAATGAACTTGTCTTTTTTGGTAAATCCACGAGCCAAACGAATGGCACTCATACAGGCTTCGGTTCCTGAATTTACAAATCGTATTTTATCTATATTTGGCACCATAGAAACCGCTAGAGCGGCGATTTGCGTTTCTAATTCCGTTGGCATTCCAAAAGAGGTTCCTAATTTGGCTTTCTCAATAACTGCATCAACAACAGGCTGAAAAGCGTGCCCCAAAATCATTGGTCCCCAAGAATTAATATAATCTATAAATTTGTTTCCGTCTTCGTCATATAAATAAGCTCCTTTGGCACTTTTTACAAAAATTGGGGTTCCTCCTACTGCTTTAAAGGCACGAACTGGTGAATTTACTCCTCCTGGAATTACTTTTTCTGCTTCAGCGAAAAGCTGACTACTTCTTTGATATAGCATTTAAATGTATGTTTTCGATTTTATATTTGATTTTGAATTGGCTAAATAAATCATGCAAACTATTTGACTCGTATCGTTTGTCCGATAGCAATTGAATTGTCTTCAAAATTATTTTTTTGCTTCAATTCATCAACTGTAAGGTTGAATTTTTTTGAAATAGAATATAAAGTATCCCCTTGTTGCACTTTATAATCTCTATTATTGTTATATACTCTCGCATTTGAATTGTTTGCAAGTCGTTCACCTACAAATTCAACATTATCATAATTATACAATTCGTATCGTTCGATTAAAGTGATTAATTTTGAAGGATACTGAGAATCAGTCGCATATCCGGCAGCTTTTAGTCCTCTTGCCCACGCCTTATAATCTTTTATATCTAAACTAAAAAGTTGGGAATAACGGGATCCCGAAGTTAGAAAAACAGCATGATCACGAAAGGAATCAAAAGGATCATTGTACTTTCTAAAACACTCTCCTTTAGTGTCATCATCATATTGCACAGAGGATCCTGCCCAATCTTTGTGGCATTTTATTCCAAAATGATTGTTGGCTTGCAGGCATAAAGCTGCAGTTCCATAACCTGATTCTAATAAGGCTTGTCCTAAAATTATACTTGCTGGAATACCGTAAGTTCTCATATTAGACTGAGCAATAACACTGTATTTTTCGATATAATTCAAAATCAAGTCATTGGTTACTTTTACTCGAGGAGTCGATTCAATGGTTTTTGATCTTTTTGAGTAGTTTCGGGACACTGTATTTTTTGATCCTTTTCTAGTTGTTTGAATGACTGATTTATTCGTATTACAACTTACGAAAAGTACTGCCAGAATTAAAAGCACATTTATTTTTTTCATTAAAAATTTATTATGGGTATTTTTTTTGCACTCAATTTTAAATTCATCCCTTGAATTCCTTGAATTCCGCCAGTATGAATGAGTAAAATTTTTGAGTTTTCAGGAAAATAATTTTTATTAATCAAGTCTATAACGCCAAAAACCATCTTTCCTGTATAAATTGGATCCAAAGGAATTGTATTTTCTTTATAAAACTGATTTATAAAGGCAATTAATTCTGGATTTACTTTTCCGTATCCACCAAAATGGTAAGCTGTAATTAATTCCCAGTTTTGATCTTGGACAAATTTACGAATTTCATCTTTTAAAAAATCCCCTTTTAAAGAAGGAAATCCCAAAACTTTTTGATGAGGCAAAATACTACGTATAATCCCACTAATTGTACCACCCGTTCCTACGGAACAGCAAATAAAATCGTAATGAGCATCTTCTTTTGTTAAAATTTCCTCGCAACCTTTCACAGCATATTCATTAGTTCCTCCTTCGGGAACTAGATAGAAATTGCCGAATTCCTGTTTTAAATTTTCCAAAAAATCAGGTTCTGTTTTCTGACGATAGGATTCTCGACTGACAAATTTGAATTTCATACCACATTCCTGAGCAAATTGTAAGGTTGGATTTTCAGCAATCTTACTTTCTAATTCATCACCACGAATAATGCCGATGCTTTTGAAACCATGCTCTTTTCCGGCAAAAGCTGCTGCTGCAATGTGATTCGAGTAAGCGCCACCAAAAGTGAGCAACGTATCTTTATTTTCGGCTTTTGCCTGAAGAAGATTGTATTTTAACTTTCTAAACTTATTTCCTGAAATAAAGGGATGAATAAGATCTTCGCGCCGTATCGATAACGAGATATTCTTTGTGTTTAATTGTATTTCTTGTGTAATTATTTCTTGCAAACTAAATTGTATTTAATGCAAATATACAACACAAAATGATTTTAGTAATTATTGCTTAAAATCCCAATCAAAATACGATTATGTTTTTATTATCCGTATTTCAAAAATTCCCAAAATGGTCTTTGTTTTAAATAGTCCAAATTGCGCTCATTGCTGTAAGCTTCCTTTTCAAAACTGATGTTCCTATATGCCAAATCCTTGCTTTTAAATTGAATCAATCGTATAAAAAATGCTATAATATACCAGACATAAAAGGGAATAATAAGCAATTCTAGTTGTTGGCGAAGATGAATTCGTTCATGATTAATAAAAACCAAATTATCTATATCGAATCGATATTTTACAAATACAAAAGGAAAAAGGGTTAGTCCACGATATCCTTTAGGTATTAAATATTTGCTAACTATTAGAAACATTGCTATAAAGTGTATAAATTTGTTACTATGCACGAACAAAGTAATGAAAATAAATTAATAGAAGGCGAAGATTTTTATTATACACCTGAAGGGTATAAATGCTTCACTGAAAAATACCATCTTAAAAAAGGGTATTGCTGCAAAAACGGCTGTCGTCATTGTCCTTATGGATTTGACAAGCGAACTGGTACAATCAAAAAATAAGTCCTTTTGAAAATAGCATAACAAATATAAAAATGACTTTCAAAGAACAAATTCTAGCAGGAATTCCAAAAGTATTGCCACAGCCAAAACCTTTTGATGCATACATCAATCATGCTCCAAAACGAAAAGACATTCTTTCGGCAGCCGAAAAAAAGTTAGCATTGCGCAATGCACTTCGCTATTTCGAACCGCAACATCATGCGGAATTACTAAAGGAATTTACCCAAGAATTGACTACTTGTGGCCGAATCTACATGTACCGTTTTCGACCTGATTATACCATGTTTGCGCGCCCTATTACTGATTATCCTGGAAAATGCGAACAGGCAAAAGCGATCATGCTGATGATTCAAAATAATTTGGATGATGCAGTGGCACAACATCCTCATGAATTGATAACCTATGGCGGAAATGGTGCTGTTTTTCAAAATTGGGCGCAATATTTATTGACCATGCAGTATTTATCTGAAATGACCGAAGAACAAACTCTTACCATTTATTCTGGTCATCCAATGGGATTATTCCCTTCCCACAAAGAAGCGCCTAGAGTTGTAGTTACGAATGGAATGGTAATTCCCAACTATTCGAAACCCGATGATTGGGAGAGAATGAATGCACTTGGTGTTTCACAATATGGGCAAATGACAGCCGGAAGCTATATGTATATTGGTCCACAAGGCATTGTTCATGGCACTACAATTACAGTTTTGAATGCTTTTAGAAAAATAAATCGCAGTCCAAAAGGAGGATTATTTGTCACTTCGGGATTGGGTGGAATGAGTGGCGCTCAACCAAAAGCGGGAAACATTGCAGGCTGCATCACCGTTTGCGCTGATGTAAATCCAAAAATTACTCATATCCGTCTAAGTCAAGGTTGGGTAAATGAAGTCATAGAAGACATTGATTTATTAGTTGAAAGAGTTTCTTTGGCGAAAGCCAATAACGAAATTGTTTCCATCGCTTATTTAGGAAATGTGGTAGATGTTTGGGAAAAATTCGACGAAAAAAATATTTATATTGATTTAGGTTCCGACCAAACTTCGCTTCATAATCCATGGGCTGGTGGGTATTATCCCGACAATCTTTCGTTTGAAGAGTCTAATGAAATGATGAATACAAATCCCGATTTATTCAAAGAAAAAGTTCAGGAAAGTTTACGAAGACAAACAGCTGCTATTAATAAACACGCTGCTAAAGGAACGTACTTTTTTGATTATGGAAACGCCTTTTTATTGGAAGCTTCACGCGCTGGCGCAGCTGTAATGGCGGAGAACAAAATCGATTTCAGGTATCCTAGTTACGTACAGGATATTATGGGTCCTATGTGTTTTGATTATGGGTTTGGTCCTTTTCGTTGGGTATGTGCTTCAGGAAATCCAGACGATTTACACAAAACAGATGCAATTGCTTGTAAAGTGCTAGAAGAAATGGCAAAAACAGCTCCAAAGGAAATCCAGCAACAAATGCAGGATAATATTCGATGGATAAAAGGTGCGCAAGAAAACAAATTGGTTGTGGGCTCCCAAGCCCGAATATTGTATGCCGATGCCGAAGGAAGAATGAAAATCGCAGAAGCTTTTAATCAGGCTATTGCCAATGGAGCAATTGGAATTGTGGTTTTGGGTCGAGATCATCACGATGTTTCAGGAACCGATTCACCTTATAGAGAAACCTCAAACATCTATGATGGCTCCAGTTTTACTGCCGATATGGCAATACAAAACGTGATTGGTGATAGTTTTCGTGGTGCAACCTGGGTATCAATACATAATGGCGGCGGAGTTGGCTGGGGCGAAGCAATTAATGGAGGATTTGGTATGGTTCTTGATGGTTCTAAGGAGAGTTCAAAACGTATAGCATTAATGCTTTTTTGGGATGTTAACAATGGAATTTCAAGAAGAAGTTGGGCTCGAAATGAAGGTTCTATTTTTGCGATAAAAAGAGCAATGGAGACGCAACCTTTGTTACAAGTTACCTTGCCAAACTTGGTAGACGAAAATTTATTTTAAATTAAAATATAAAACAATTAGATATGAAAACCTTTAAATTAATCCCTGTTTTACTCCTTTTTATATTGAATTCTTGCAGTTCAGTAAATGTATTTTCTGATTTTGACAAAAATGTTGATTTTAGCCAATATAAAACATATGCCTTTCACAAGTCAGGAATTGATAAAGTTCAAATATCTGACTTTGACAAGAAACGAATTCTAAATGCAATTGACACCGAACTTTCAAAAAAAGGAATGATAAAAAGCGAAAACCCTGACTTACTAATTAATTTTTCAACTAAAGAAAAAGAACGTGTTGATGTAAACCAATTTTCATTTGGAATGGGATACGGTTGGGGATATGGCTGGAATCCATATTTATGGGGAGGACAACCTATTGTTAGCACTTCGACAGAAGGAACTCTTTTTATTGATTTAATCGATGCCCGAAAAAAAGAATTAATTTGGCAAGGTGAAGGTGTAGGTTATTTAACAAAAAGTCGCAACGATAAAGAAGCTCGAATAAATGAATTTGTCGCCAAAATATTATCCCAATATCCTCCAGTGAAAAAGTAGGTCCTGATTATAAATAGGTTAAACCGCAGCAGTATTGTTGCGGTTTTTTTATAACCATAATTTAATGCAAAAACTTATAAATATATAAGTATCCGTTCTACCTTTACACAAATTAAATTGTAGCACTTTCACTTTACATTATTTTAAAAAAAAACCAATTAATAAGCGAGAGAGCTACCCTATTTAATAATTATCTATGAACAAATTAGCATTCTTTGCCGTTATTCTTTTTTGTATTGTTTCTTGCTCAAGTATACAATCTACCGCAACTTCTTCTGCAACTCTTCAATTGAAATTCCTCAATTCAATTGAAATTCCCTCTGATCAGGAATTTAAAAACACCCTTGTTGGAGGTTTATCTGGCATTGATTATGATGCGAAAAACGATATATATTACCTCATAAGCGATGATCGGTCGGAGTATAATATAGCACGTTTTTACATTGCTAAAATTCTTTTGACCACCGATAAAATAAAAAGTATTAAGTTTGAAAATGTGGTTTCCTTCAAAAATAAAGCTAAGGAAAATTACAGCAATTGGCAGAAAAAACCTGCTACTTCTATTGATCCAGAAGACATTCGTTACAATCCAAAAACAAAAAATATTGTTTGGAGTAGTGAAGGTGCAAGAGTGATTTCGGACCAAACTACTATATTACAAAACCCAAGTATTCAAACCACTACATTAGAAGGAAACTTTGTCAATAATTATAATTTATCTTCTAATCTAAAAATGCAAAAAGAAGATAAAGGGCCTCGTAGTAATGCTGTTTTAGAAGGAATTACTTTTGATAAAAAATACCGCACACTATTTGCCAATATTGAATCGCCATTATTTGAAGATGATAAAGAAGCCACTACAACCAAAGGAGCCTTAATTCGTATGTATCAATATGAGGTAAAATCGAAAACGAATACTGCTCAATACGCCTATCTTTTAGACCCAGTTGCCCATTTTCCCATACCTGAAAACGGATTTTCAATTAATGGTGTTTCGGCGATACAGTATTATGACAAAAACCAACTTTTGGTAGTAGAACGTTCCTACTCTGTGGGGACTCAAAAATGCACTATAAAAATTTATTTATGCGATTTTACTAAAGCAACCAATGTGAAAGACTTTACCTCATTACAAAACCAAAAATTCATTTTAGCTTCCAAAAAATTAGTGCTAAACATGGATGATTTAAATGTGTTTGTAGACAATATCGAGGGAATCACTTTTGGTCCAAAACTCGCCAGCGGCAAACAGTCTTTGCTTTTTGTTACCGATAACAACTTCTCGAAACTTCAAAAAACACAAATTTTACTTTTCGAAGTGGAATAAGTAATCTCTCTTTAAAGCTTTATTTTTTGATTAAAATCAGTTTCTTTTTGAATTTCTAGTCCCTCGTATTGTAATTTCCAACCCATGGTGTTGGTGATGATAAGGATTTTTGACAACTCTGAAATCAATCTGTTTTGAGCATTGGATTTTAAGGAAGATTTTTCAATTTTCTTAGCCAAATTAGCTTTAACTATCTTATTGATTTTATTATAATCTTCAGCGGTAAACGGATTCATTTTGCTTTGTTGCACATCAAAATACTGCAAATCAGGACTAATTTTTATTTCTTCTTTTGGGATATTTTTAATCGTAATAGTTTTGTTTTTTTCATCGATATCATATTTTATAAGATGCAAATCGTAGGCAACGGTTACATCGGCATTAACGATTACAATGGCTTTCTTCTCGAAAGAAATCATATCCATTAAATATTTATCTTTATCCTTATAGGTGATCACCTCGGCAAAATGACCTTCTGTAACAACCAGCTTTCCTACGTTTAGAATTTGTTGCTGAATGAGATTGGTATTGTAATCTAAGGTGGAAGTGTCCTCTTTATTTGAATTATAATAGCGATATCCCAAAAATAAAAAAATTACTAAAAGGGCTAGCAATATTAGTTTCCTGTTTTTTGCTATAGTTCTAAAAAAGTTGGGTTTGTTATCCTTATTTTGTGTCATTTTAAAACTGTATTTGAGGGAATTTTGATTCTAAATCCCTTGTTTTTCTGCCTAATTTTTCCATAAATTGCATATGACTTTTTGAATCAGGATTAAAAGGTCTATGCGCTAATCCTTTCTTGATCATACCCACTTCCTCCATAATAGAATGAGTTTCCGGAGAAATATGAGTTTCAGCAAATTGTTCCCAAATATAATCTATCGCTATTTGACTCGGATGAATCATATCCTCAGCATAAAAACGATAATCGCGCAATTCGTCCATCATTATTTCGTAAGAAGGAAAATAATTTAGGTTTTGAGATTTAGGATTTAGAATTTGTTGGATCGCGGTAATTAAGTGTGCTTTACTAAGCTGATTTTCTACAAACCCATCTTTGAGGTGACGCACTGGCGAAATGGTGAAAATAATTTCACAATCGGGATTTATTTTTTGGATGCTTGCAATGGTGTTTTTTATCGATTGGGCAATCGTATCAACTCCTAAAATTTCTTTTTCAAATTCCTTTTGAGGTACTTTATGGCAATTGGCTACTATCGAATTACTGGATCGATTTCTATAAACCCAAGAGGTCCCATAAGTGATAATAAGATGTGTGGAATTTGAAATTTGCTTCAACATTGACGTAATTACCATATTCAAATTAGCAATTAATTCCTCTTTATTAGCATTACTTAAATCCGAATGAGCATCATAACAATGCCAGAGTTCATTTTGAAAAAAAATAGCTGACTCTGAAAATTGTTTTTGGGAAACTGCAAAATGAATTAATTTTTCGATAGCCAATGGGTGAAATAAAATCCCAAAAGGATTGCAGGTGTTTTGAAATTTAAAATAATCAAATTTCTCTGATATATTAACCGCAAAACAAGACCCCAAAGACATAATTTTAGAATTATAATCTATTGGATTTTTACTTTTTAATAAAGGAACTTTTGTGGTGAAATTCATAATTTAATTGCTAATAAAGCATCACAATTTCTTAATATGTTTTTTAATTTTATTCCGTTTTTTTTTACATTAAAAAAAAACAATATAAAAAACACATTTAAAAATTACAAATTTACATGATTTATTAGTTTTAAAACCTGCTTGAATATTTATCTTTCTTTTTAAAAGATTAATAATTTCGGAAAGTTAAACTTTAGATTATAATAATTTGCAATTATAAATTAACTTAAGCAGTAATTGTTCAACTGAAAACATACAAATGGTCAAAAGCAATAAACTCTTTCGACAGAAGAAAATTCAGCTGTAAAAGCTTTCAAAGGAGCTGATCTTTAAGATATTTTTCTAAACTGCACAAACTGCAGCCTAAATTAAAATTAGAACATCTCATAGACAATACTAATTCTTTAAAAAAATCTTAAAATTGATCCTTCCTTAAGTGAAGATGATTTTAAAGTCAAATCTGAAGAATATACCACATCTCAGGATGCTGAAATTAAAACAGCATAAAAGATGATGGGAGTATAAAACTCATTAAATGTCAGTCAAAATACACAAAAAGAAGCGCAATTATAGGCCAATTTAGAATGTATCCCAAATAAAAAACAATCGTGATTTAGCATCTGAACTTTGTTTTTTGTGCGATTTTATTCTATGAAATAGAAAAATAAGTAAATTAATCATAATACAGTTTTGTTTTTAAATGAATTGAACTTCCTCCGTTACCTAAAACTACCTTCTCTGAAATTATTTCTATTGGAAAACCTCCAGATTTATATTTGTATTCGCTTTTAAATAGTTTAATTGACGAAATGACTTGATTAGTATCTAAATTTTTAACTTCAGTTACTTCAGTACTGAGTATGCTATTATTTAATGAAATTGATTTATAATAATTTAGCAATTTATTGAACCCTAAAATATTCCGCAATGCATTGTTTTTATAATCATATTCTAGAGTACTAGATTTCCGACGTAACACTTTATCACTAGTATCGTCAAAAATCAAATCATCTTTAATAAGATTCGCGTCTAGAAAATATAAAATTCCGTGAAAAACTCTAACATCATTGTTGTTTGAATTTTTCATCAATTTTTCATAAGAAATAGAACCATCCGTATTATAGGTATAATTCATAACATCGTTATCAGAAGAAATTATTTTTACTAAATCATTATTAGAATAAATATATTTCAAAGTGTTTTCATGCTTATTTACTTTGTCAAACTCTTCGATTTTTGTTATTAAATCACCAGTATAAAAAAAGTCAGAACGTATAACATTATTATCTATACTTGAAATTTTATTTCCATCATAACTAAGTACTGTAGTAGTTGAAGAACCATCAACATTAACTTCAACTATTTGTTTAAGAAGCTGTAAGTGGTCATCTATATCATTAGTACAAGAACATAGTATCGTTAAAAAAAGGAAAACAATCCAATGGTAGGCTTGAAAGATTTTCATCATAAATATTGATTCAATAATATAACTGAATGGGGCAACTCAGATACAATATCAAAAATATATCAATTCAAAAAAACCCACAAAATTTTCCGCTATTTAGCCAATTTATCAGACCAACAGCGCATTAAAATGATTTTGAATTGAAAAAAAGAATAATATCGCAATAGAATTAAAAATCAAAAACCCCTTTTGTATTTGATTACAAAAAGGGTTTTTGATTTTTTTTTTAAATTGGATTATTTGATAAAGTCAATTGCATGGGTTAATGCTTCCTGAATTCCTTCTACTTTTTTTCCTCCAGCTGTTGCGAAAAAAGGTTGACCACCTCCGCCACCTTGAATGAACTTTCCTAATTCACGAACCACTTGACCTGCATTCAATCCTTTATCAGCAACCAATTCTTTGGAAATATAACAGGATAACATGGGTTTATTTTCATCGGCTGTCGCCAAAACCAAAAAAATATTAGTTCCTAAAGTTCCCAATTCATAAGCCAAATCTTTAGCTCCTTCTGGACTTAGATCAACCTGCGTAGCCAAGAACTGTACTCCGTTTACTTCCTGAAGTTCTTGTGCCAATTCCCCTTTCATATTCTTTGCCTTATCTTTCAATAGCGCTTCCAATTGCTTTTTCAATTTTGCATTATCCTCTTGCAAGGAATGAACTGCCTTTATCACATCTTGAGGATTCTTCAGCGCCACTTTAATTTCACCTAAAGTAGTTTCTTGACTTGCAAAAAAGGCTTTCACCGCATCCGACGTTATGGCTTCGATACGACGAATACCCGCCGCAACTGCCCCTTCAGACACAATTTTGAAATGCCAGATATCGGCAGTATTATTTACGTGAATTCCACCACACAATTCTATGCTTTCGCCAAATTTAATCGCACGAACTGAATCTCCATACTTTTCTCCAAACAAAGCCATTGCACCTTCGTCTAAAGCTTGTTGGATAGGAATGCTTCTTCGTTCTATTAAAGGTAATTGATCTTGGATTCTTGCATTGACAAACTGCTCTACTTCTTGCAATTCATTTTCCGTCATTTTTGCAAAATGCGAAAAATCAAAACGCAAATAATTTGGATTTACTAAAGAACCTTTTTGTTCTACATGAGTTCCCAAAATGCTGCGCAAAGCTTGGTGCATCAAGTGTGTTGCCGAGTGATTTCTAGAAGATAAACGTCGCAAATCCTGATTTACTTGAGCAACAAAACTACCATTGATATTCTCTGGCAACTTTTTGGCAAAGTGCAGAATTAAGTTATTTTCTTTTTTAGTATCTATAATTTCAATCGTTTCATTGGCTGAAACTAAACTTCCTTTATCTCCAACTTGTCCACCACCTTCTGGGTAAAATGGAGTCGCATCTAATACAATTTGGTATAAAACACCGTCTTTTTTAGAATCTACTTTGCGAATACGTGTGATTTTCACCTCATTTTCTGCTTGGTCATAACCTACAAATGTTTCCACATTTCCTGGAATTAAAACAGACCAATCTTCAGTCGAAACTTCTGAAGCGGCACGAGAACGCGTTTTTTGTGCTTGCATCGAAGCGTCAAACTCGGCTTCGTTGAAAGTCATTCCTTTTTCTTTTAGAATCAAAGCTGTTAAATCTTTTGGAAAACCAAAAGTATCATACAATTCAAAAGCTTTTACTCCCGAAACTTCATTTCCTTTTGTGGCTGCAATTACATTTTCGAGCAATTGTAATCCTTGGTCTAAGGTTCTTAAGAATGAAGCTTCTTCTTCACGTATTACATTGGTAACTAAATTTTGTTGTGATTTTATTTCTGGAAAAAAATCGCCCATTTGATCCGCCAAAACAGTTACTAGTTTATAAATAAACGCTTCTTTAGTATTCAAAAACGTAAATCCATAACGAATAGCACGACGCAAAATACGACGAATTACATAACCTGCTCCTGTATTGGATGGCAACTGACCATCGGCAATAGCGAAAGCAACAGCGCGCACATGATCTACGATTACACGAATGGCAATATTGGTTTTGTTTTGCTCTTCGCTAACGTCTATTATTTCGTTTGAACTGTATCTATATCCTGTGATTTCCTCGATTTTTTCAATAAGCGGTGTAAACACATCGGTATCATAATTGGAAGTCACGTCTTGCATAGCCATACACAAACGCTCAAATCCCATTCCGGTATCTACGTGTTGTGCTGGTAATTTTTCAAGTGATCCATCGGCTTTACGATTGAATTCCATAAATACGTTATTCCATATTTCGACAACTTGTGGATGATCTGCATTCACAAGGCTTCGTCCTGAAACAGCTGCTCTTTGGGCATCAGTACGCAAATCGATATGAATTTCTGAACAAGGTCCGCAAGGCCCTTGGTCTCCCATTTCCCAGAAATTATCTTTTTTGTTTCCTAATATGATTCGATCTTCGGGAACGAATTGTTTCCATATATCAAAAGCTTCTTGGTCGAATGGTACGTTCTCCTCTTCGTTTCCTTCAAAAACGGAAACATATAAACGGTCATTGTCTAATTTCAGCACATCGGTCAAGAATTCCCATGCCCATGGCAATGCTTCCTTCTTGAAATAATCTCCAAATGACCAATTACCCA
Organism: Flavobacterium cellulosilyticum; assembly: GCF_004349355.1. Taxonomy (GTDB): domain Bacteria; phylum Bacteroidota; class Bacteroidia; order Flavobacteriales; family Flavobacteriaceae; genus Flavobacterium; species Flavobacterium cellulosilyticum. The sequence continues at coordinate 29,363 of NZ_SMFK01000016.1, forward strand.
GCATTTCGAACATAGTATGGTGATAAGTATCAAAACCTACATCTTCTAAATCATTGTGTTTTCCTGAAACACGAAGGCATTTTTGAGTATCAGCAATACGATTGCTTTTAGGGGTGGCGTTCCCTAAGAAGTATTCTTTGAACTGAGCCATTCCTGAGTTATTGAACATCAAGGTTGGATCGTCTTTTAGAACTATAGGAGCAGAAGGAACAATTAAATGTCCTTTACTTTCAAAGAATTGTAGATACGCTTTGCGAATGTCTTGTGATTTCATTTTTGTTGTTTAATCGGTTAATGGGTTAATTGTTTAATCGGCTGTCTCGTAAAAACGAATAACCAAATCATCGAAATAACTTTTTATGCCCCAGATAACAGTGGAAAGCTTAGAAGTTTTGAAATTTATTTTTTCTTGAGTTAGCAGAGCGACCGAAGGAAGCTCCTGCTGGCTCATTAGAAAAAAAGATTTCAGGACGAGAACTTGTAACGAATAGCTGGAAAAGGCACATTAAAATAATTATTCTTGAAAAAAGGGTGTAACAAATGAAACATTCATTAAATTTGTTCGACTAACTTTTTACAAGGTGCAAAAATAGGGTATTTTAAAATATGGCGAAAGTAAAATATTATTACGATTCCGAAAATCTAGCATATCGAAAAATTATAACAAAAAAGAGGAAAAAATTTGGATTTGCATTCCTGTTTTTATTGGCTTCGGCATTGTTTGGATTATTGAGTTTCTTAGTATTATTGAACACCCCTTATTTTGAAACTCCAAAAAACAGATCGCAAGCTCGAGAAATCGAAAATTTGAAATTGCGTTATGCTATTTTAGATAAAAAAATGGATGAAGTAGATAAGGTAATTTCATTTATTGAAGATCGCGACAATAATCTTTATAGAGTCTATTTTAATGCTTCTCCGATACCTGAAGTGGAAAGAAAATCTGGTTTCAAGGATATGAATCGATACAAAGATTTAGAGGGTTATAATAATTCGCAACTGGTTATCAATACAACAAAACGTATTGATATATTGCAAAAAGAATTGTCGGTCCAGTCAAAATCATTGGATGATATTTTGAAATTAGCAAAAGCAAAAGACAAATTACTTGCTGCAATTCCTGCCATTCAACCGGTGAGAAACGAAAACTTGAAAAGAATGGTTTCAGGTTTTGGATATCGAACAGATCCATTTACCAAGGCCAGAAAAATGCATGAAGGCATGGATTTTACATCTAAAACTGGAACACCTATATACGCAACGGGTGATGGCGTTATTGCAAAAGCAGATAATACTGCCTCTGGTTATGGGAATCACATCGTCATAAATCATGGATTTGGATATGAAACATTATACGCTCATTTAAGTCGATACAATTGCAAAGCTGGGCAAAGAATAAAACGCGGAGACGTGATAGGTTATGTAGGAACTACTGGTAGATCTGAAGGGCCACATTTACATTATGAAGTACATAAAAACGGAAAAGTGGTTAATCCGCTGAACTTTTATTACGGAAATATTTCGGCGGTGGAATATGTTGCCATTGCACAATTAGCAAACCAAGAGAATCAGTCATTTGATTAATACTGAAATAGTAGGCAGTGGTCAGATAGAAAAAAATAAAGTAAAGATATGCACATAGAACTTTCTCAAGACAAAAGATATTATAGTATTGGCGAAATTGCCAAAGCTTTCGACGTTAATGCTTCACTTATTCGATTTTGGGATAGTGAATTTGACATTCTTAAACCAAAGAAAAATGCCAAAGGCAATCGAATGTTCACGCCCGAAGATGTGAAAAATTTAAAATTGATTTATCATTTGGTCAAAGAAAGGGGTTTTACTCTCGAAGGGGCTAGAACACATTTGAAAGAAGGTCAAAAGAAAACTTTGGATAAATTTGACATTATAAGTAAACTGGAAACGATAAAAGCGCAGTTGATTGGGATTAAAAATGAAATCTGAAAAAAGCAATGATACTAGAAATATCAATGACAATGGCAATTAAAAAAATAAACAAAAACAAATACTAAACTTTAAATTAAACAAAAAAATGGATTTTAAAAAATTTTTACCTTGGATTATTGCAGCTGTTGTGATTTTTGGAATTTACGGCTGGGTTAAAGGAATTAACAATACTGCCGTAACTTTAAATCAAACTATAGAGCAAAGTTGGGGAAATGTACAAACAGCTTATCAAAGAAGGAATGACCTTATTGGCAACTTAGTTAACACCGTAAAAGGGGCAGCTGATTTTGAAAAAAGTACTTTGACAGCAGTAATCGAAGCTAGAGCAAAAGCTACTCAGGTAACCATTGACCCAACAAACATAACTCCTGAACAATTATCACAATTTAATGAAGCCCAAAGTGGAGTGAGTAGTTCATTATCAAGATTACTAGTTTCCGTTGAACGCTATCCTGAATTGAAAGCCAATGCTAATTTCCTGAAATTACAAGATGAATTAGCCAGTACTGAAAACCAAATTCTAACTGCCAGAACACGTTTTAACGAAGCTGTAATGCCTTACAACACCCACATTAAAACGTTCCCGAATTCTATATTCGCTGGAATGTTCGGTTTTAAAGAAAAAGCTTATTTCCAAGCGGTTGCAGGAGCTGAAAAACCAGTTGAAGTAAAATTCTAAAAAAAAATTAAAAATTCATGAGTACCGATTTTTGATTCCAGAATGTTAATTCTGAAATATTTTGCCAGTTCGCTGGCTCTCGAATCAAAAATTGTTACTCTACATTCAAACACAATTTACATGTCAAAAGTTGAAAATTTTTTAACCCAAGAAGAAGAACAAGCGATTGTTGCAGCTATTTGCGTGGCCGAAAAAGAAACTTCTGGCGAGATCCGAATTCACATAGAGAAAACAACTTCCTTAGCGCATTACGATAGAGCTTTGGAAGTTTTTCATTTATTAAAAATGGATGAAACCGACCTCAAAAATGGTGTTTTAATTTATATTGCTGTAAAAGATAAGGCTTTTATTATTTGTGGAGACAAAGGTATAAATGATGTCGTTCCCAGTGATTTTTGGGACTCAACGAAAGATGCTATGGCTACTCAATTTAAAATTGGAAATTTCAAACAAGGAATCATCGATGGTATCACCAAAGCTGGCCAACAATTACAGAAAAACTTTCCGTATCAAGAAGGTGACATTAATGAACTATCTAACGAAATATCAAAAGGATAACCAATGAAAATTTCCAAAAATAAAAATTCAAATTCTAAAGGACTTTTTCAATTCTCTTTTTTGTTAGTCATCTTTTTAACTTTCAATAGTCTTTTTGCCCAATATACCATTCCTGAAATTCCTAAACTTCAAACTTCGGTTTATGACTATGCCAACATTTTAAGTGCTAATGAAAAAGCCCAATTAGAAGAAAAACTCATTCGTTATTCCGATTCTACTACTACTCAAATTGTCGTTATCACAATCGAAAGTTTGAAAGGCGAAGATGTAAGTCAACTCGCGACAAAATGGGGACAAACTTGGGGAATAGGTGGAACTGCAAAAGACGATAACGGCGTTGTTATTTTGGTTGCCAAAGATGAAAGAAAAATTGCCATTAATCCCGGTTACGGACTTGAAGACCGATTGACTGCAGGAATTGGCGGTGAAATCATACGAAATATCATTGTCCCAGAATTCAAAGCCGGAAGTTATTATAATGGATTAGACAAAGGTGCTGATGCGCTGTTTGATGTTTTCAAAGGAAAATACAAAGGCGAAAGAAAAAAAAACAAACAAAAAGACTTTCCTGTTTTACCTATAATAATTATTGTAATTGTTATTCTTGTTATTCTTTCTAAAAACAAAAAAGGGGGTGGAAATTCTGGTAGCTCAGGTGGTGGACCAAGCTTGCTAGATGTAATAATCTTAAGTAGTTTAGGTAGAAACAGCGGCGGAGGCGGATTTGGAGGAGGTTCCTCTGGTGGTGGATTTGGCGGAGGCGGAGGTTTTGGTGGCGGGTTCGGTGGCGGAGGTTTCTCTGGCGGCGGAAGCAGCGGTGGATGGTAGATTAGTGAGCAGTGAGCAGTAAAAGTGGTCAGTGATGAGAAATTAATCAAAAAGCAACAAGATTATTTACATTCATTTTTATCCACAAATTACGCAGCCGAGTTTCGCGAACTTTTAATTAAATTAGCCCAAATAAATCTGAACTAATTTCTGAATAACTTTTTAATCTCTTAAATGAAATTATTCAAAAAAAATCAAATACTCCCCTGTCTCACGGCAGGGTTTTAAAATAAATTTTGAACCATAAATATGTTATCTCACAAAGCCAAATACGCACTTAAAGCATTGCTTTATTTAGCGCAGCAAGAGGAAGGATTCATTGCTAAAACAATGGATATTTCTCAAGGTGCAAATATTCCAAAAAAGTTTTTGGAACAAATTTTATTGGAACTAAAAAGAGGTCATTTTGTGAGTAGCAAACAAGGGAAACTGGGTGGATATTATCTTCTAAAATCTAAAAACGAGATAACATTAGCGGATATTCACCGATTATTTGATGGTGCAATTGCTTTACTTCCTTGCGCCTCTCTTAATTTTTACGAACCCTGTTCTGACTGCACAACCGAGTCTGAGTGCTCACTAAGACTCGGATTATTAACTATTCGAGATGAAACTTTAAAGGTGATGAAGAACATTACAATAGGTTCATTGATAAAAAAATAAAAAAATATTTCATTAACTCTACTAATTATATAGAATTAATTATATATTTGCACGGAAATTAATTTTTAATTCTACTAATTACATGTAATTGGTTATATAGTAAAACAAATAAAATGGGTATATCAATTTTTAAATCTAGGTATGAAAATATAATCATGTGCCCAAGGGCATAGTATAAAACAATTGGAACTTTTGTTCATGAACAAAACCCTACAGCTTAAAAAAACATAAACATATCTAGAATTAAAAAAACAAAAAATGAATTCAAAAAAACAATTCTTAATCATCCTTACCTTTTTTAGTATTGGAACAGCAATTGCACAATCTACAGATGATTTATTCAACATACTAATACAAAAAGGGCTAATTAAACAAACCGAAGCAGATTCCATAAGAGCTAATTACGCGATAAATCAACAAGCAAAACCAAAAGACAAAACGTTTCAGATTGATTTGCAAATTAAAAACCGATTTGAATACCGAGATGGATATGGATCTATTCCAACCGATGCAACTGTACCAGCTGCTTTTGTAAACCAACGTAGTAGGTTAAACTTTAGCTATCAACATGGAGACGCCTTTAACACCGTACTTTCATTACAAGACGCACGTGTTTGGGGTTCACATGATCCAAGAGGCTTAGATGGCACTATACAATTATTTGAAGGTTATGTAGAGCCTTTTATAACACCTAACTTCTCAATCCGTATAGGTCGACAACGTATCGTTCTTGACAATCAAAGGCTTTTTGCTGAAAATGAGTGGCGAGTAAATGCAAATGCACATGACGCAATAAATTTTAGATACTATAAAGGAAAAATAAGTTTAGAATTAATTGGAGCCTTTAATCAAACCTCCGAGCGTATTTTTGGGACTGACTATTCCCCTAATCAATTGAGTCTTACACCAGCAAATGCAACACCAAGTGCCTGGACAAATTACAAAACACTTGCTGTAAGTTATGTGAAATATGAATTTACACCAAAATTTACAGCAACGAGCATTGTAGCTGCAGATGGATATCAGAGTAAAACAAATTCAGAAAAAACAGTTTGGAGACTAACTTATGGAGGTCGTTTAGAATACACCTATGGAAACTGGTATGCAACAACTAGCGGGTATATTCAATCGGGTCGAAATAATACTGAAAAATCACTTAAAGCTTGGTATGTACAACCAGAAATTAAATTTAACAAAACAAACAGTATTTCAATCCGTTTAGGAGCCGAAATCATGAGTGGAGACAATGGAACTATCGGAAATGTAGATCATAATTTTGTGCCTTTATATGGTGTGGCACATCGATTCAATGGATTCTTGGATTTATTTACAAAATTCCCTGCAGATCTAAATAACGCAGGTTTAGTAAATCCATATTTATACCTAACAAAAGTCATTAGTCCAAAATGGGAGGTAAGTTCCAATAGTCATTTATTTTATACTCAAAAAACAGCTATTCTCACTCCAAATCAAAAACTTTCAAAATTCATGGGATATGAGCATGATTTAGTAATTGGCTACAAGCCGAATAACTATACACATGTTGAAACTGGATTTGCATTTGCTTTGCCAACCGAAACCATGACAGCAATCAAAAAGTCTGGGGATGCGGGCAAAATACCAACATGGTTTTACGTACAATTAAAATTCACTCCTCGAATATTCAAAACAGTATTTAACTAAATAAAACAACAGACTAAAGCAGAAAAAACACTGCTTGATTTAAAACCTAAAAAAAAATGAAAACATTTAAAATAGTAGCATTAGCCATTGCAATAGTAACAATAGTCCAAACTGCAAAATCACAAGAATTAAAAGGAAACATCACTATTTCTGGAGCATTTGCCTTATATCCTATAACTGTAAAATGGGCTGAAGAATTTAAAAAAATACATCCAAATGTAAAAATTGACATTCAAGCAGGTGGAGCTGGAAAAGGAATAACCGATGTATTATCTAAAGTAACAGATATTGGATTGGTGTCTCGTGAATTGAATAGTGCCGAATATAAAAAAGGAGCCTACGCAGTAGCGGTAACTAAAGATGCAGTTATTCCTGTAATTAGTGCTTCAAGCCCTTATAAAAAAGCATTGTATGAAAAAGGGGTGCGAAAAGAAACTTTCAACAATATTTTTATTACCGGAAAATATAAAACTTGGAATGCTTTAGGCCTGAAAAGTGATGCTCCAATTCATGTTTATACTCGTTCAGACGCTGCAGGAGCAGCAGAAACTTGGGCAAGCTATTTTGGCAAGAAACAAGAAGATTTACTGGGGGTTGCCGTTTTTGGAGATCCTGGACTGGCACAAGCTGTTAAAAGAGATCCAATTGGTATAGGTTTCAATAACATTGTATACATCTATGACATGAAAACGAATAAAGCTACTAATGGAGTTGTTCCTGTGCCAATTGACCTGAACAACAATGGAAAATTAGATCCAGATGAAAATTTTTATGGTGATATTGACCAATTAATTGCTGCAATTATTAGTGGAAAATACCCTTCGCCACCTGCAAGAGATTTATATTTTGTAACCTCAGGCAAACCAAATAATCCGATTGTTAAAGCATTTATAAAATATATTTTGACTAATGGCCAACAGTTTGTTAATGAAGCGGGATACATCAAATTTTCAAAGGAAAAACTAAGTAAAGAATTAGAGAAAGTGAAATAAGGAAATCTAATTCAAATATTAAACCTGCATCTCGTCATTACTAAAACAAACCAAAGGTTTTGAATAAATTCACGAGTTGTCCTTAATAACAAATAAATGAAAAACATACGATTAGTAAAAGACAATGTATTCGGAAAAATATTCTTTACGCTTACCATTCTTTCCATATCTACTGTAGTCTTTCTTGGAATAGGTTTGTATTATAAATCTATTCCTCTATTAAACAATAGTTCATTATGGAATTTGTTATCATCATCTGAATGGAAACCCTTTAAAGAAGCTTTTGGTTTTTACCCCTTTATTATGGGAACGCTATGGGTAACTGCGATTTCCATTGTGATAGCTTTACCATTATCGCTCTTTACAGCCATCTATTTATCGGAATATGCTTCTATTAGAATTCGAAAAACGGTGTTGCCATTGATCGAATTATTGTCAGGGATCCCACCTGTGTTATTTGGAGTTTGGGGAGTTTTAGTTATTATTCCAATAATCCAAGATCATTTAGCACCTCATTTTGTGGAATTTACAACAGGATATTCTGTTTTGGCAGGAGGAATTGTATTGGCAATTATGATTTTTCCTTTAATAATAAGCATCTTAATTGAGGTATTCGACAATGTTCCGCAAGAATTGAGAGATGCTTCATTATCGGTTGGAGCTACAAAATGGCAAACCGTTAAAAAGGTATTACTTCGAAAATCAGTTGATGGCATCGTTGCCGCCACAGTGTTGGCAATTTCGAGAGCATTTGGTGAAACCATCGCCGTTTTGATGGTTTGCGGAAACTTGGCACAAGTTCCCAATAGTATCTTTGATTCTGGTTATCCATTGCCTGCTTTAATAGCTAATAATTATGGAGAAATGATGTCAATCCCGATGTACGATTCAGCCTTAATGTTTGCTGCATTACTCCTATTTGTCATTATCTTTTTGTTTAATGCAATAGCGAGATTGATTTTATTTCGAATTGAAAAAAGCAACAATTAATAATTAAAGAAATGAGAAAATTAGAAGAAAATATATTTAAAATCATAATGATAGCGTGCACTTTAATAGTTAGCAGCACTTTATTTATGATAGTTTACACCATATTTTCAAAAGGCTTGGGATCTTTAAATTGGGACATGGTTTCAAAAATTCCCGAAGGAGGTTTTTATATTGGAAAAGGCGGAGGTATTCTAAATGCCATTATTGGATCCCTTTATATCTCAATTGGAGCGACTATATTGGGACTTGTGATTAGTATTCCAATAGTAATTTACATCAATATCTATGCAAAGAAAAATTCGATGTTAACTACCATAACTCGATTGAGTTATGACATATTATTTGGAATTCCATCTATTGTTTATGGAGCTTTTGGATTTACAATTATGGTATATATGGGTTTAAAAACCTCATTATTAGCGGGAATAATAACCGTAACATTACTTATAATTCCAATCTTGGTGCGAACAATGGACGAAGTTGTAAGAGTCGTTCCGGAAGACATGAAGAATTCTGTTTATTCATTAGGAGGCACACGATATGAAACTGCAAAAATTGTTTTGCGACAGTCAATTCCAGGGATTATAACCGCCATATTATTATCCTTTGGTAGAGCAATAGGTGATGCTGCTTGTGTATTATTTACAGCAGGTTTTACAGATAGTATACCAACTTCTTTAGACCAACCTGCAGCCACATTACCATTATCCATTTTTTTTCAATTGAGTAGTCCAATTCAAGAAGTACAAAACCGAGCCTATGCCTCAGCGGTAGTGCTTACAATAATTGTATTAATCGTTAGTATAACAGCAAAAACAGCAAGTAAAAACCTTTCAAAAAATAAAATATGATCCTACAACCTCATATCAGCATACAAAATTTAAATGTGCATATTGGTGACAACCATATCCTTAAAAATATTAATCTTGACTTTCCAGATAAAAAAGTCACAACACTAATCGGCCCTTCCGGCTGTGGGAAAACTACGTTATTAAAAACTATGAACCGATTACTAGACCATCAAACAGATGTTCGTGTAGAAGGAAAAGTATTGGTTGACGGTGAAAATATTTATGACCCAAAAGTGGAAGTCACTCACATCCGAAAAAAAATGGGTTTACTTTCTCAAAGACCTTTTCCTTTACCAATGAACATTTATGATAATGTTGCCTATGGTCATCGAATTCACGGAAAACATAAAAAAAACGAATTAGATGCAATAGTCGAAAAATATCTTCGAGGGGTTAACCTTTGGGACGAAGTAAAAGACCGACTTAAATCACCTGCCACTCGACTTTCTATAGGCCAACAACAAAGATTGTGTTTGGCTAGAGGGCTTGCAATTGAACCTGAAATTATCTTGGGTGATGAACCAACTTCAGCATTAGACCCGATTTCGACTCAAGCGATAGAAGAATTGTTTATGCAATTAAAAGACAAATATACCATTGTATTAGTAACACATATTCTACGCCAAGCCAGAAGAGTTTCTGATTACATCGGTTTTGTTTATATGGGTGAAATAATAGAATTTGGTCCGACTGAAGAAATTTTACTTAACCCTAAAGAAAAACTAACCAAAGAATATGTAAAAGGTTTTTTGAGTTAACCCAAAAACCACATAAATCTAAAAAAGTCTCAAATTTGAAATATTTTCAAAATTGAGACTTTTTAGTTTCATTAGCAAAAGAAAGACAAAAACCTATTCTCCACCCGCATTATTACCCATTCGTTCTTGCATTCTTTCTTGCATTTTTGCTCTATTGGCTTCCTCCATCGCTTTGTATTTTTCAAATTGCGTTGGGTTCAATACCGCTTTTATTCGATTATCCATTTCCGTTTTTTCTTCATTTCTTTTCGCTCTCATGGCTTCGCGATCTTCTTTAGAAGGTTTAGCATTGTCTTTATTAGCCATTCGTTCTGCTCTCATCGCTTCCATTTTACTGGTTTGCTCCGTAATAATTAATTTGATTTGAGCTTGTTGATTGGCATCTAAATTCAAATCGGCTGTCATTTTTTTTAATCGAGCTTCGTTTCTTTCTTCGGGTGACCTCATTTCACGAGAGCCATTATCCGATTTGTTTTTCATTCCAGTGCTTTCCTGTGCAAAAGTGGATACACTTACAACTAACAATGCAGCAATAATTAATTTTTTCATTTTATAAATTATTTAAGTTTGAACAAATAAGACAGTAGTTTTTAATAAAGGTTTAATCTTAGTTTATAAAATAAATCACTAAGCTTAAACGAATTAGAGGAAGACTTAAAATCAATCCTCTTCTCTGTCTCTTCCTCTTGACCCTCTTTCTTTTTTCATAAAATTCCCTAATTTATAAGATACGGAAAACATAGCATAACGCTTTAAAACAGTATTCTCTTCATCTCGAATCGATGTTGCAGAGATAGTCCTTGTAACACTTTGATTTTGATTTAAAATATCATAAACCTTTATTTTTAAATACATTTTTTTATCGAAAAAACCATAAGACAAACTGGTATTCCATAAATAAAAGTCTTTTTTGAAATCATTAGAAATTTTGGAATTGTAAGTATAACCAAAATCGTTACCAAAAATCCAGTTTTTAGGCCAATAGGATGTCGTTTGCAAATTAATTCTGTGAACTACATTTGAAGAAGCAGCTCTTGATGAATTTTCATATTTTGTTTCATTATAGGATAAACTATAAGCAGGTACAATGGTAAGTAACTCACCATAATCATAGGACAAATAAGCTCTAGGAGTAATTCCTATCGCTCTTGCATTAAATAAAACAGCATTTGTATATCCCTTGTCAAAAGAATAATTTCCGCTTAATCCCAATCCATATCTAAAAACATGAGCTTCTCTTTTGATGGTCTGATTCCAATTTGCTCCGATTGAAGCAGAATAGGTTCCTGAAATATTGACATAGGTAGTATTTCTAGCTCCATCGGCATCATAAACAGAGGTGGCAACAACTTCATTGTTACTATAATCTCCATTTATATACAAGGAATACCCAGATCGAGTTCGAAAATCATAATTTCTAAAATTAATGTTTGCGGTGTTTTTCTCACTAGGATTCAAATTTGGATTTCCTATGATAGTATTTAATGGATTAGACAAATTCAATACAGGCATTAATTGGGTTGGTGTTGGAAGACTATTAGAATAATCATACTTAAAAGTAATAAATTTAGATCTTTCAAATTTATATCTTAGCTGAAACCTAGCATAAGGCAACACATATTTTTTATTCAAATCCGTATTAGTATTCAAGTAAAAGGAATGATTGTCATAATCAATAATTGTTGTACTTGAATTTAAATTCACTGTGAATTTATTTTTTTCGAAAGAAATCCCCACTTTTGGACTTATCGAATTTTTACGTGAAGTAGTATAATTACTCAAAGATCCGTTTAAGTCTGAATACATTTGAGTACTTGTATCAAAATTATACGTCTTGTGGTCATTCTTTTCACTATTCCAATCAAAATCAGAACCAAATCGAATACGCAACGAATCCGTTATTGGTTCTGTGTATTCAATATCGGCTGAATAGGAATTATAAGAGTTGTCATTACTACTGTTTTGATTTCTTTCGTCATTGGGCTTCGTATTTTGGTAAAAAATAGTTTTTGAAAGATTGAATCCATTAGAATCCGTTTTTGAGTTGTTATTATTAAAAACCAAACTAACATTACGTGCTTTTCTTTCAAACGCCTTATTGAAGTTAATGGAATTTGAAAAATTAGTGTTTGAATTTTCATTGTTTGAATTAGAAGCACTTTCGTTTAATGATTGCCCATTTTCATCTTTTGAAAAACTGGAGGAATCCGAACTATTATTAGAACGAGATTGATTGAGTTTTGGCGAAACTACAAGTCTTGTTTTTGGATTTATATTATATTCCAATTCAAAATTAGCTTTATTTCCAGTATTATCATTTTTGGTTTTAGAACCTGATTCAGTCAAAATATTTCCTGTAGGCAAGAAACTCGTCTGACTTGATTTACTTTCGTTTTTGGTACTGGAATCATTAAAATTATAACTGCTTGAAGCTAATAATTTTTTAGTCCAATCGTCTGAATAGTTGACTCCAATTAAATTGGATTGGGTAATTCCTTTTCCGCTACCTGTATTTCTCCCTCCTCTACTATTCCTTCCACCGCTCATATTATCAAAAACCTCATCCATTGAAAATCCAGTAGCATTAATATTATTGGAGGAGGCCAAAACACTTATTTTTTGCTTTCCTTTAAAGAAATTTACTATCGCACTACTTTCATAATGATCATCGGTACCATAACCCGCAAGAAATTTACCAAAATAGCCTTTGTTTTTCTTTTCGTCAATGGTTAAATTAATACTAGAATAATCAGAAGTAGAATCTTGTTTCGATAATTCTTCTTTTTTAGTTTTAAAGTCAGAAACCTGGACTTTATTAATAATATCAGCTGGCAAATTTTTTAGAGCCATTGCTCCATCTTTATCAAAAAAAGCTTTTCCGTTTACCAAAAACTGCGTTACTTCTTTTCCGTTAACAGTGATTTTACCATCGTTATCCACTTCGAAACCAGGCAATTGCTTCAACATAATCTCAACATTAGCATCGGGTCGAACCTTAAAAGATTGCGCATTAAATTCTAAAGTGTCTTTTTTAATACGAATGGGGGGCGCTGTGGTAATTATTACATCTTCTAAAGTATTTACATTTTGAAGTAAGTATATTTTACCAAAATCCTTAGATTCAAAAAGTCCTTTTTGCTCCTCTATAAAGGTCTGGTATCCCATATAATTCACCTTTAAATAAAACGGTTTTTCATATTTTTTGGTGTTAAATATAAATTCACCATTTTTATCCGTATTAGAAAGTTCTAAAACTGTAGAATCTTTGACATTCATAAAATATACTGTAGCTAATTCTAACGGTAATTGGGTATTAATATCTAAAACTGTTCCCTTGATTCCAATGGTGTTCTGAGCATTTATAGAATTAAAAATAATAAAAGAAAAAAGGAACAAAAAAGAATGAAATTTTATCATAAGGTGCTTTATTAAACGATTAAGACTAGATAAAATACCAAAGGTTTAATTGTAGTACTAACACTTATTTAAATTGGGTTCAAATTGAGGGGTAAGAATTCAAACAATAATGTCGTAAAAATTATCTAAAAAAGCATTCCATAAAAAAATACCCCAAAAAGAAGTTAACTTTATGGGGTATTTATTTCTAATTAGGAGTGTGAATTTTATTTTTCTCTAATATAGATATCAATTGGCACACCTGATAAATCCCAATTCTCACGGATTTTATTTTCAAGGTAACGTTTGTAAGGTTCTTTTACATATTGTGGCATATTGGCAAAAAACACAAATTGAGGAGTTTTTGTTGGCAATTGCATGCAATATTTAATTTTTACATATTTCCCTTTTGTTGCCGGTGGCGGATAGGCTTCAATCACTTTCAACATGTATTCGTTGAATTTTGAAGTCGCAATACGCTGTTGTCTGTTTTCATAAACCTGAACTGTTGCTTCTAAAGCTTTCAACAAACGCTGTTTCGTTAATGCAGAAACAAAAAGAATAGGCACATCAGTAAATGGCATCAATTCTTCTCTAATTTTAGCTTCATAATCACGGGTTGACATCGTTTCTTTTTCGACCAAATCCCATTTGTTTACCAAAATCACAACTCCTTTACGGTTTTTTTCGGCCAACCAAAAAATACTTTGATCTTGACCTTCAAATCCACGAGTGGCATCAATGATCAAAATACATATATCGGCATGTTCTATCGCACGAACCGAACGCATAACCGAATAAAATTCTAAATCTTCTTTTACTTTCGCTTTACGACGAATTCCTGCTGTATCTACCAAGTTGAATTCAAAACCAAAACGGTCAAATTTAGTATCAATAGCATCACGAGTGGTACCAGCGATGTCTGTTACCATAAAGCGTTCTTTACCTATAAGTGCGTTTATGAAACTTGACTTTCCAGCATTAGGACGACCTACAACTGCAAAACGAGGCAAAGCAATTTCTTCTTGAGTTGGTTCTGGTTTTACAGGAAAAGCTTCAATCACAGCGTCTAATAAATCTCCCGTTCCACTTCCAGAAATACTGGCAAATGTATAATAATCACCTAAACCTAGGTTATAAAACTCGATAGCATCTTTTTCACGCATCGCATTATCCACCTTATTTACAGCTAAAAGTACTGGTTTTTTTACTTTACGCAAAAGTCTCGCAACGATATCATCCATTGGAGTAATGCCTTCTTCAACATCAACCACAAAAATAATTACATCCGCCTCATCAATGGCTAATTCCACTTGTTTACGGATTTCACCTTCAAAAACATCGTCAGATCCACGAACATATCCACCTGTATCTATTACAGAAAATTCCTTTCCGTTCCATTCGCTTTTTCCGTAGTTTCTATCACGGGTAACTCCCGATACTGAATCTACAATCGCTTCTCTTCTTTGTATCAATCGATTAAAAAGGGTCGATTTTCCTACGTTTGGTCTTCCTACTATGGCTACAATGTTGTTCATTTTTATTATTTTAGAGTGCAGATTTTAGATAGTAGATTCTGGAGATACCAAAACTATAATTCCTTAAAATGCAGGCAATATGATATTTTAATTTTTTGCAAAGGTAGTGTTAAATCCCGTACTATCAATTTTTTTACTATTTTGCAATATTAATAATACTTTCGAATTAAAAATTTCTATTATGGATGATAAAAATGACATCAGACTTCGCTTGCGTTTTTATAAAGATGTAGAAGAAAACATAGATACTGTTCGTGAAAAATTCGAGAATTACACTATAAATGGCACTTCTGATTGCCTTTTAAAGATAAAACACAATCATATTTGGATGGATATGCCAGAATCAAAAAAAGAATTTTGGTCTCCTCATTTGCATCTGGAATTGGATTCAAAAGAAAATAATGAAACACATATCAGTGGATTATTTGGTCCCGAACCCAACTTATGGACGTTTTTTATATTTCTGCACTTTATGATAGCCGGAATATTTATTATTTTTAGCGCTTTCGCCTACTCCAATTATGTGTTGGCGCTACCTAATTCCACTGATTTAATCGTGATGTTGCTCATGGTGATTGTTTGGTTATTACTCTATTTCATTGCCAGACAAATCCGATTTAAAGGCTATGGTCAAATGAATGAATTGGAATCAAAATTTATAGAGATTTTAGAATCGTAGTTATTTTAGGAGCTTTATACTGCTATTCGCTATATTCCCGATTAACAAAAACTACGACAAAAAAGCCCTGTTTTTCTAAAACGGGAGATGCCGCTACTATCAGGGCTCATTTGAACTCTAAAACACGTTTTACAACCCCTATTCATACGTGAAGGATAGCGGTCAATGTCATTTAGTTAAGGACTTTTTTGTCATTACTGACCACTAAACACTGAATACTGACCACTAATTATTACTGATTATACCCAAAACGTTTCAACATATTGGCGTTACTTCTCCAGTTTTTGTTGACTTTCACATACAATTCAATATGAATTTGTTTACCGAAAAATTTCTCTAAATCGGCACGAGCTTCCATTCCTACTTGTTTCAAAGCAGCTCCTTTATGACCAATAATAATTCCTTTTTGGGTTTCACGTTCTACCATAATAAGGGAACGAATTCGGATAATGGTATCCGTTTCATTAAATTCTTCAGTTACAATTTCGACAGCATAAGGAATTTCTTTGCTGTAATTCAACAAGATTTTTTCACGAATAGTTTCGTTTACAAAGAAACGTTCCGGTTTGTCCGTCAATTGATCTTTTGGATAATACGCTGGAGATTCTGGTAACAATGAAATTATTCTTTGAAAAACTTCAGGAACATTGAAATTCTGCAAAGCGGATATTGGATAAATTTCAGCATTCGGCACTTTCTCTGTCCAAAAGGCCACTTGGGTTTCTAATTGCTCTTGATTAGAATTATCGATTTTGTTTAGCAATAACAAAACCGGAATTTTTGAATGGATAATTTTATTGAAAAACGCTTCGTCTTTAAGTTCTTGTTCGCCAATTTCAACCATATAAATCAAAATATCAGCATCTTCAAAAGCGGATTTCACGAAATTCATCATTGATTCCTGCATTTCATAGGCAGGTTTGATGATTCCAGGAGTATCAGATAAGATCAATTGAAAATCTTCACCGTTTACAATTCCAAGAATTCTGTGACGGGTAGTTTGCGCTTTTGAAGTAATGATGGACAATCTTTCGCCAACAAAAGCATTCATCAAAGTCGACTTCCCTACGTTTGGATTTCCGATTATATTTACAAAACCTGCTTTATGTGTCATATTGTATGTTCGTTTCACTTATTTAAAGCCAAAGGATTTTAATAAGTATTGCTATTTATTTATTTTTGCAAAGGTAGGTAAATTAACGATTCTATTGAACTTTTCAGTAAATCCATACAGGAGATAAAAAATAGAATTTAAAAAAATTGTCTTTATTATCATCTTGAATCTAAAAATACGTATATTTGCATAAGTATTTTTACTTAGTTTTGTATAAAATATCCGAATATGAAAAATTTCATTCAACCAAGATTAACAATTGTAGGCGCTGGACCTGGTGATATTGAATTAATTACCATTAAAGCGATTAAAGCATTAGAAAATGCCGATGTCGTTTTGTATGATGCCCTGGTAAACGAGGAATTATTGCAGTATGCAACGAAAGCGGAATGTGTTTTTGTTGGAAAACGAATCGGTTGTCATGCTTACAGTCAAGACCAGATTAACGACCTTATCGTTTCAAAAGCGAAAAAAATGGGTCATGTGGTGCGACTAAAAGGAGGTGATCCTTTTGTATTTGGAAGAGGGAGCGAAGAAATTGAATTTGCACAACAATTTGGAATAGAAACTGCGATTGTCCCAGGAATATCCTCCGCATTAGGGGTTCCTGCTTCGAATGGAATTAGCCTTACGCAACGTGGAATATCTGAGAGTTTTTGGGTAATTACGGGCACAACATCCAACCATAAAATATCAAAAGATGTTCATCTTGCGTCACAATCATCGGCAACCGTAGTGATTTTGATGGGAATGAATAAACTAGCTGAAATTGTTTCAATTTATCAAAATAATAGAACAGACGATTTAGCAATTGCCATTATTCAAAATGGAACACAAAGCACCGAAAAAAAGGTAGTTGGAACCATAAGTAGCATTTCTAAATTAGTTGAAGAACATCAAATTTCGTCACCTGCCATTATTGTTATTGGCGAAGTAGTAAAACATTCTTCTCAACTGACTACTTTTAGTCAGGAAGATTTTTCGAATGATGAGTTTGTTCTTCAGAATTTGGATATAATGGTATAATTAAAAAAACTGCCAATTCGTAAATTAAACACATTGGTACTGTATTACTAATTTCCGAATTTGCAGTTAATACTTATGATTTAAATTGAAGTCTTTTATTAATTTAATCCTTTCTCCATTTTTTAGTTTCCTCAAAAACGTGTTCCAAAATAGCAGCTTCTTTTTCGTCAAAATCAATGTTTCTGCGACTCATTACTAATCGTGCCGTTTCAAAAGCTTTCTTTGTAATATAAGTTGAAAAACCTGAAGCACCACCCCAAGAGAAACTCGGAACAAAATTACGAGGAAATCCAGTTCCAAAAATATTAGCACTCACACCTACAACAGTTCCTGTATTAAACATGGTATTAATTCCGCATTTACTGTGATCTCCCATCATTAAACCACAAAATTGAAGTCCTGTTTTTGCAAAACCTTCTGTTTCATAACTCCATAACTTCACCTCTTCATAATTATTTTTAAGGTTCGAATTGTTACTATCAGCTCCAATATTACACCATTCGCCAAGAACAGAATTCCCTAAGAAACCATCGTGACCTTTATTTGAACAAGCGGATATTACCGAGTTATTTACTTCACCACCAATTTTTGAATACGGGCCAACAGTCGTTGCGCCATATATTTTTGCAGCCATTTTTACTACTGCTCCTTCGCATAAAGCAAATGGCCCACGAATAACAGAGCCTTCCATAATCTCAGTATTTTTGCCAATGTAAATTGGACCTGTAGCAGCATTCAAGGTGACAAATTCCAACTTTGCGCCTTCTTCGATAAAGATGTTTTCTTTTGCAATGGTATTGACACTTTTAGGAATCGGTTGTGATTTTCTATCTTGAGTCAATAGTTCAAAATCTTCACGAATAGCGGCATCATTTTTAGAAAAAATATCCCAAGTATTTTCAACTCGGATACATTCTCCTTCAAATTCAATGATATCATAGGTGTCAAAATTTACTTCTTCTTGATTTTCATTGGTATAAAATGCAATTACATCATCCCCTTTAAAAATAGCCTGATTCACGTTCAAATCACTTACCATTTCTGCTAAAATTTCATTTGGAAGAAAGGAAGCATTGATCATCACATTGTCCTCCATTTCAACCATTGGAAACTTATCTGATAAATAATCCTCGGTCAGCGTTGTTGTTGTAGAACCCAATCGCATTTCCCATTTTTGACGAATCGTCATTATTCCAATAAGAATATCAGCAACTGGTTTTGTAAAAGTAAAAGGCAATAGAGCGTTTCTTGATGGTCCGTCGAAAAGTATATAATTCATTTGAGATTTCAGATTTTAGTTTTAGATTTCAGATTTCAGCTGTTATTCGACTGAAAAATGAAATTAAAATCACTATTTAATTTTGTCAAAGTTACAAAGTTAATTCCATAAAAAAACTCCCCAAAAATGGAGAGTTTCATATAATTGATAAACTGATAAATATTATTTACCGTGTTTAGCGTATTTAGTTTTGAATTTATCGATACGTCCCGCAGTATCAATAAGTTTAGATTTCCCTGTGTAAAAAGGGTGAGAAGTTCTTGAAATCTCCATTTTTACAACTGGATATTCAACACCATCAACTGTAAGTGTTTCTCTTGTATCTGCAGTAGATTTAGTAATAAAAACGTCTTCGTTAGACATGTCTTTAAATGCAACTAATCTGTAATTTTCTGGGTGAATTCCTTTTTTCATCTTTATTTTTATTTATTTTTTGAGCGTTTTAATTTTGAAGCTTTCTCACTTTACGAAAAAGGTGTAAATGCAACTACTCTTTTTGTTTAAAACTATTTATTATTTTGAGTGTGCAAATTTACACTAATTTTTTAATAAACAATTCTTTGTATCGCTTTTTTTATATAATTGTAAAAAACGATTTTTATGGGTGAATAAATTGGGAATTACTATATTTGTCAATTAATAAATGAACACTTTCAATAATGAATGAAATTATAAAGAAAAACGGGATTTCTTTTGGGATAATTACAGGTGTTGTTGCCGCATTAATCACAGCAACAATATACGCTATTGATTTAAATCTCTTTACGGCTTGGTGGGTAACAGTTATTAGTATCACCATTTCTATCACAATCGCAATAGTGCTATTATCTAAAACCAAGAATGAATTAAATGGTGTTTTTACTTTTAAAGATGCTTTTACAACTTATTTTATTTCTGCAGTTATAGGAATTATGATTTCCGTATCCTTTAGTATTATCTTATTCAACGTAATTGACCCGTCAGCTAAAGATGCAGTTAAAGAAATCTCCATAAAATATGCCGTTGGAATGATGGAAAAATTCAACACACCAACAGCTGCAATTAACGAAGCTGTGAAAAAATTACAAGAAAATGACCAGTTTTCAATTATTGAGCAATTAAAAGGATCTGTATTTAGTATTGTATTTAGTGCTCTTTTCGGATTATTATTAGCTTTAGTTTTTAAAAGCAAACCTTCTCAAGAATAAAATTATAAATGAATTTATCCCTACTTATTCCACTTCTTAACGAAGACGAATCATTAAGAGAGCTTTACACTTGGATTGTTTCAGTGATGAAGTCAAAAAACTATTCCTATGAAATCATCTTTTTAGATGATGGAAGCACGGATAAATCTTGGGCTATAATTGAAGAGCTAGCTGCCGAAAATCCAAATGTAAAGGGCATCCGTTTTATGAGGAATTATGGAAAATCACAAGCCTTACACGCTGGTTTTGCAAAAGCACAAGGAGACGTGGTGATTACAATGGATGCAGACTTGCAAGATAGTCCTGAGGAAATTCCTGGATTATACGAGATGATTGTAACTCAAAATTATGATTTGGTTTCAGGATGGAAAAAGAAACGCTATGATTCTATTATGGCAAAAAACCTGCCTTCAAAATTATTCAATTGGGCTGCTAGAAAAACTTCTGGTGTTCAATTAAATGATTTTAATTGTGGTTTAAAAGCATATAAAAACGTAGTGATCAAAAATATTGAAGTTTCAGGTGAAATGCACCGATACATTCCTGTTCTTGCAAAAAACGCAGGTTTTGGCAAAATAGGAGAACAAATAGTCCAACATCAAGCCAGAAAGTACGGAGAAACAAAATTTGGAATGGAACGTTTCATTAATGGGTTTCTCGATTTAATAACGATTTGGTTTATTTCTAAATTTGGAAAAAGACCCATGCATCTCTTTGGGGCTTTAGGTTCTTTGATGTTTATCATAGGTTTTGTTTCAGCTGGATATATAGGGTTTTCAAAATTGTACCACATGTATAATGGCATGCGATATAGCTTAGTAACAGATAATCCTTGGTTTTACATTGCACTAACCACAATGATATTAGGCACTCAATTGTTTTTGGCAGGTTTTCTAGGTGAAATCATTCTAAGAACAAAAAACAATGAGAAACGCTATAAAGTTTCAATGGAATTAAATTAAAGAAACTTGAGGATACAATTTGTGATTTCAATTATTAATAACAATGGAGATAGATGTTATTCAAAATAAAATATTTGAAATAAGAGGAATCAAAGTAATGTTTGATTTTGACTTGGCTTCTTTATATAATATCGAAACACGTGTTTTAAAACAAGCTGTAAAAAGAAACAGCAACCGGTTCCCCGAAGATTTCATGTTTAGACTTACTGAGCCTGAGATAAATCAAATGGTACCACAATCTGTGATACCATCAAAAAGCAATCGAGGTGGCGCTTTACCTTTCGCATTTACAGAACAAGGGATCGCAATCTTATCTAGCGTATTAAATAGTGAAAAAGCAATTGAACTAACTATTTCAATTATTAGAGCATTTGTAACTTTTAGACAATTTTCATTGACTTACAGTGAATTAAAAGAAAGATTTACAGCTATAGAAAGCCAATTCCCGGATATTTACAAAGCCATAAATTACCTAGTTGACAAAGAGGATGTTTCATAAACTAACAAGGAAAGAACCCAAATAGGATATAAAAAATAATAAAAAATAACTTTCAAAACGAACCAAGATGGAAATTAAACAAAACATTTTAGACGCAGTAAACGAATGGCTTACTCCTACTTTTGACGCAGCAACACAAAAAGCAATTGAAGAAATGATGACTTCTTCACCAAAAGATCTTGAAGAAAGTTTTTATAAAAACTTAGAATTCGGAACTGGCGGAATGCGAGGTATCATGGGAGCTGGAAATAATCGAATTAATAAATACACGCTTGGAAAAAGCACACAAGGACTTTCGGATTATTTGCACATTGCATTCCCTAAGCAACCTTTAAAAGCAGTAATTGCCTTTGACTGTCGCCATAACAGTAAATCATTAGCAAAAGTGGTTGCCGATGTTTTCTCGGCAAATGGAATAGAAGTGTATTTGTTTTCTGATTTGAGACCCACACCAGAATTGTCTTTTGCACTTAAATATTTAGGTTGCCAATGTGGAATAGTTTTAACAGCTTCTCACAATCCACCGGAATACAATGGTTACAAAGTATACTGGGAAGATGGCGGACAAATCGTTCCTCCGCAAGACGGAGCCATTATTGACACTATTGAAAACCTAAATTACAACCAAATCAAGTTTGACGCAAACGAAGATTTGATACATTACATCGACACTGATGTTGATCAAGCTTTCATAAAATCAACAATCGAAAATGCAAGTTTTGGAACTTCGCAAGAAGCCAAAGACAATCTTAATATAGTATTCACTTCATTACACGGAACTTCAATTACATTAGTTCCCGATACTTTTGCTCAAGCTGGATATAAAAACGTGAACATTGTTGAAGAACAAAGAGTTCCAAATGGCGATTTCCCAACGGTAAAATCTCCAAATCCAGAAGAACCAGAAGCATTAGCTATGGCAATGGCATTGGCAGACAAAACCAATTCTGATATCGTTATTGGAACCGACCCTGATTGCGATCGTTTAGGTGTAGCTGTTCGCAATAATGAAGGAAAAATGACTTTGTTAAACGGAAATCAAACTATGATTTTAATGACTGCATTTTTATTAAAAGAATGGAAAAAAGCGGGAAAAATCAATGGCAATCAATTTGTAGGATCTACAATTGTTTCTACTCCTATGATTGCTGAATTGGCATCTGCTTATGGAGTTGGTTTCAAAGTAGGTTTAACTGGTTTCAAATGGATTGCCAAAATGATTAAAGATTTCCCAGAACAAGAATTCATTGGCGGAGGTGAAGAAAGTTTTGGATACATGGTTGGAGACGCTGTTCGTGATAAGGATGCTGTGGCAGCTACTTTATTGATTTGCGAAATGGCGGCTCAAGCAAAAGCACAAGGCAGCACTGTGTACAAAGAATTATTACAATTATATGTAGAGCATGGTTTTTATAAAGAACACTTGATTTCTATTACTAAAAAAGGAATGGAAGGATTAGCTGAAATCAATCAAATGATGGTTACCATGCGTAACAATCCTGTGAAAGAAATTAATGGCCAACGTGTAATTATGTTAGAAGATTACAAATCATCTGTAGCTAAAAATTTACTTACTGGCGAGGAAGAAACGATGGACATGCCAAAAGCAGATGTATTGATTTATTATACTGAAGATGGTTCTAAAATTTGTGCAAGACCAAGCGGAACTGAGCCAAAAATTAAATTCTACATTAGTGTTAATGCTGAATTGGATAGTGTTGAAAATTTCACTAAAGTAGAAAATCAATTAAATGAAAAAATTAAAAATATTATTGCTTCAATGCAATTGAACTAATGGATAAAAACTTAATAAAATTACTTCCCTATACTAAACCGTATAAATCACATATTATTTGGAATGTGATTTATAATATTTTATATGCCTTATTTAGCACTATTTCAATGTTAACTATTTTCCCAGTTCTTGAAGTTCTTTTTGGCAAAACCAAAACAATACTAAAAGAACCGATATATACGGGAATAGGAAATTTAAAGGAATTTGGTTCCGATTTTTTTTATTATAAAATTTCAGAATTAACAAAAGAAAATAACATTCAAGTAGTTCTTATGTTTGTTGTTTTAATGGTAATCATTACTTTTTTATTCAAAAACTTGTTTAACTATCTCGCTTCACACCATATCATGCATTTAAAAAATGGTGTTTTAAGAGATTTGAGAAAATCAATGTATGATAAAATTGTAGAGTTACCTATCTCCTATTATTCCGAAAAAAGAAAAGGAGATATTATGGCGCGAATGCTTGGTGATGTCAATGAAGTACAAAACTCCTTTTTCTCTATATTAGAATTAGTTGTAAAAGAACCATTGACAATTATTTTCGCATTAGTAACCATGTTTATAATAAGCACAAAACTCACTTTATTTGTTTTGATTTTTATGCCAATATCGGGATATATCATTTCAAAAGTAGCCAAAAACCTAAGAGCGAAATCGCTACAGGCTCAAAATGAAAGTGGCTTCCTGATATCTATCGTAGACGAAACTTTAGGAGGTTTGAAAGTCATTAAAAGCTATAATGCTGAAACAAATTTCAAAGGCAGGTTTAACAATTCAGTAACCCGATTATTGAATTTAACCAATAGCATAGGGAGTAAAAATAATTTGGCAACTCCTCTAAGTGAATTTTTAGGTGTCACCACAATTGCAATCTTACTTTTTTATGGAGGAAACTTAGTTTTAGTAGATAAAACGCTAGAGGGTGCAGCCTTTATTGTGTATCTGACTTTAGCTTTCAATATTCTTACTCCAGCAAAAGCGATTTCTAAAGCTTCCTATTCCGTAAAAAACGGACTTGCCGCTGCAGAACGTGTTTTTGAAGTTCTAGAAGTTGAAAATGAAATTACTTCAAAAGAAAATGCTATTAAAAAAAATACTTTTGAAGATACTATTTCCATAAAAAACATCAATTTTAAATACGAGAAAGAAGCTGTTTTAAAAGATTTTTCTCTTGAAGTTAAAAAAGGCCAAACTGTGGCACTTGTAGGTCAGTCCGGAAGTGGAAAAAGTACCATTGCCAACTTATTAACTCGTTTTTATGATGTAAACGAAGGCACTATCACTATTGATTCTGTCAATATTAAAGATATGAACTTACAATCGCTTCGAGGATTGATGGGATTAGTAACACAAGACAGCATCTTATTTAACGACTCGATAAAAGCCAATATTTCATTAGGAAAAGACGACGCAACCGATGATGAAATTATTGAAGCTTTAAAAATAGCCAATGCTTATGAATTTGTAAAAGATTTACCTTTAGGAATTCACACTAATATTGGCGATAGTGGAAACAAGCTTTCAGGTGGTCAAAAACAAAGATTATCAATTGCAAGAGCAGTTTTGAAAAATCCACCAATAATGATTTTGGACGAAGCCACATCAGCATTGGACACTGAAAGCGAAAAATTTGTGCAAGTGGCCTTGGAAAACATGATGCAAAACAGAACTTCGATTGTAATTGCACACCGTCTTTCGACCATTCAAAAAGCGGACCTGATTGTGGTAATGCAAAAAGGTAAAATTGTAGAACAAGGAACTCACGACGAATTAATTACTTTAAATGGCACTTATAATAAATTAGTGACTTTACAATCTTTTGAATAAAAATAAAAACCCCCAAACCCCTTGGGGGAATTTAGGGATAAAAACAATTTTTTGATAAATGTACCTCAAAAACCCAAGCATAAAGCTTCCTCAAGATCCAGATACCATTGTTTGGAAATACTTAGACTTGTCAAAGTTTCTCGAATTGTTACTGTCTAAAAAACTATTTATGTCACGTTCGGACAAATTTGAGGACCAATACGAGGGTACTTTTAGTGAACCAACTTTTGAAGAAATCAAAAAATTATCCATAAACAATCCTAAATTTCTCTCATACTATAAATCCCATCGTGAAAAAGTGGTTATAAGTAGTTGGCACATCAATGAATATGAATCGTTCGCCATGTGGCAAATCTTTACTGGAAATAGCGAAGGTTTAGCCATTCAATCCACAATTGGCAGACTAGAAAATGCCTTAATTCCCGACAAAAAATTCAAACAATATATTGGAGAAGTCAATTACATCGACTACAAAAAAGAATACATTCCGTTTGACGATATGTTTTTTCCTTTTTTATTCAAGCGAAAAAGTTTCCAATATGAACGTGAAGTGCGTATCATTTCAGATATTTCCGATAGCAATATCAAAATTAATGATGGGATGAAAATTGACGTGGATATCGACCAATTAATCGAAAAGATCTACATTCACCCAAAATCAGAAAACTGGTACAAAAACCTCGTTATCGAACTAGTTTCAAAATTAGGATTTGATTTTACGATTGAAAAATCGGATTTGGAAAGTGATATTTTGATTTAGATTAAAACCTTGCATTGACCTTAATATTAAAAACCCTGGTGGTCATATAATTTGGAATCGCATATTGATTTTTGGTGTACACATCGCGAACCCAAGTATTGGTAATTGCATTTTGATTGTCGAAAAGATTAAAAATTTCAAATCCAATAGCCAATTCCTTGAAGCTTCGTAACCATCTTTTAGTAGTAGGATTTTGATTATCTATTAAAACCTTAGAAAAACCAACATCGGCACGACGATAATCTCTCAATCTATTTTGATACAAATAAGGATCTGAATAAGAAGGCGAACCTCCTGGCAATCCAGTGTTATACACCAAATTTAAATACAATTTTAAACTTGGAATATTAGGCATATAATCTTGAAACAAAAGTGCAAATTTCAACCGTTGGTCCGTTGGTCTAGAAATATATCCTTTGTTATCAATATTCTCTTCCGTTTTTAGGTAACCAAAACTAAACCATGATTCGGTTCCAGGCACAAACTCACCATTTAGCCTATAATCGAATCCTTGGGCATAAGCAACGGCATTATTAGCAGCAGCATAACGAATGCGAACATTGTCTAATGTATATGGATTAACATCTGTTAACGATTTATAATAGATTTCCGAAACCATTTTGAATGGACGGTTCCACATTTTGAAACTATAATCATTACTCAGAACTATATGAATGGATTGTTGGGCTTTGACATCCGAATGTACTACCCCATCTGCATCCCTAAGTTCCCTAAAAGTTGGCGGTTGATGATACATGCCTCCTGAAAGTCTAAAAAACATATCCATTCTCCAATCCGGTTTCAATGAAATTTGACCTCTTGGACTAAATGTAAATTGTGTTGTACTAACGATATTTTCTCCAGAAACGGTCCAGTTTTGCGAACGCACCCCAGCATTAAACCATATTTCATTATTTCCTATATATCCTTTTCGACTCCATTGCGCATAGCCTGAAAAACGATTAATATCAACAAAATTGGTCGCTCTCACATTAGTATATGGAACTAATGGTCCGGTGTAAGAGACATAAGGTTGGTCGTTTTTGGGCAGAATTTTAGGTGGATTTATGGAAAAACCTGCAGAATCAATTACTTCCCATTCAATTACTCTATCTCGAATGGATTCTCTGGTAAATTTTACACCCCATTCCAATTGGTTCTTTTTTAAATTATGAATCCCTTTTAATTCGGTATTTATAATTAATGCGTCTAAATCATTTCTAGCGTGATTAATTTCTGAACCGATTCCTCTTGAAAAAGTAACATTGCCAAAAGTCTGAGAACCAAAATTAGAATCCACTTCTCCTAATCGATATTGAGCCAAAATATCAAAATATTCTTTTTCTTGCGTATGATAGGCAGATGTTATCAGTTTGTAGGTTGAATTTTTAGAAGCGGTATAAGTAGATTTTACTGCACCAAAAACAGTAGTGTATTTATCTTTTTCTTGTCCTTCATAATATATCAGCAAAGCCTTTGGTTCATCAATAGTTCCAAATTTTGTTTGTCTGGTCAATGGTTGGTATTGATAATCGTTTTGTGAAACATTCCCCAGAAAACTAAACTCCCATTTATCTGAAGGATTGAAATTTATATTTGTTTGCAAATCAACAAATGTCGGTGTGTAATTGGTTTGGGTTTCCTGACTATTTACTAACAAGGAATTGTTTCTATATCTTACACCTGTTATTCCTGACCATTTTTTATTTTTAGAAACGGCATCAACAGCTAGACTTGTCCCTAGAAAACTAGCTTCGGCGACAGCTCCAAATTTTGTGGGTTTTCGATAGGTAATATCCAATACAGACGATAATTTATCACCAAATTTAGCTTGAAAACCTCCAGCAGAAAAATCAACATTTTGAACCAAATCGGTATTGGTAAAACTTAATCCTTCTTGTTGACCAGAACGAATTAGGAATGGACGATATACTTCTATTTCATTTACATAAACTAAATTCTCGTCGTAATTTCCACCACGTACGGCATATTGTGTACTTAATTCATTATTTGAATTTACACCAGGCAAAGATTTCAATATATTCTCGACACCAGCATTGGCGCCAGGAATTTTGCGGATAAGTGCCGGTTCAATTATTGTAATTCCCTGAACTCTTTTCTTATTATTTACAGTGATAACAACTTCTCCTATTTGCTCATCTTTGTCATTCATCACTAAGTTGAACTCATACTCTTCGTTTGGTTGAAGTGTAAAGGATACCGTGGCTTTTTTTAGGGATATATGTGAAAAGACAAGTACAATCTTTTGATTTGAGGGCACATTTATTTCGTAAAAACCATTTTTATTTGATTGAGTATTAGTACCATTATAGGATACATTTACATGATCAATAATTTGATTATCCTTATCAAGAATAACTCCTTTTATATGGGCAGATTGAGCAAAAGAAACAAACCCAAAACAGAAAAAAAAGACAGCAAGTAATAATTTATTTGTGCTCAAAGAAATTGATTTATATTATTTTTGGCTTCTAAAAAAATGCGTTTCAAAGATAGTGGAATTTCCTAAATTATCTGTTACTATTAATTTTAAATCATTGGCACCTTCAGCTACAATTCCGTCACTAAAAGCATGCGTTATTTTTCTTGTTTTATTGTCATATTCAAATAAAACCCATTTCCCATTGAGATAACCATTGTAAGATTTTATTCCTGACAATGCATCACTTATTGTAAATTGAATGGAATTTACATTACTTAACCATTGACCCTCTATTGATTTAGCAATCGAAACTATAGGCGGACTTGTATCTAAAACCAAAGCAAATTTCCCTAGTGTTTTTGTTTTAGCAGTTAACATTTTTTCTTTTCTAGTTGTCGGTATATAATTAATTTTAGTTCCGTTAATGGACCCAATGAATACTTTGTCTCTTTGTGACTCTGAGAATTTTATATCTTCAATTGAAATAGTAAAATTAGAATGAACTGGAACAGTGTCGTCATGAAGAAACAAGGTGTCATTGTTTACATCAAAATTCATGTTGAAATTATCATAAAATGTTCCAGCAGGAAAGAAAACTGACATGTTATCTTTAGTAAAATTACAGTCATTATTCGCTTTTATATAATATTTTGAAATAACAGGTTCTGACGGAACGATTGTCGTTAAATTATCATACTTAATTGGAATAGTAACTGTCGTTTTATTTCCATAAAAATCAGCCACTTCTATGCGATATTGCGAACTCAAATTTGGAACAACAGAAACAATTCCGTTAGAAGCTGCGGCCTTTATTATACTTAATTTATAGGGATTAATCATAAATAATTTCATTATTCTTTGTCCCGTTTTCTTATATCTAGGATAATCAATTAATGCATTAATATACCGCATTTCATCAAAGGAATAAGTATTGAATTGAAATCCAAAACTTGGCGTTCCATTTTCAAAACTTTGCACATTGAACACCCCATTTCTGTTAAATGAAACATCATCATAATCATAAGTATTGATACCAAAACCTATTTTCCCATTTGAAACAACTTTGTCTGAAATATAGGTTCCGTCTTTTTGTAACGCTAAGTTTAACAATAATGGTCGTTTGGATTGATTCACAACTGTTTTATCATCTATTGGATAAACATAAATGGTTGAAATAATTGGTTTTTTAGTATCTTTAAAAAACTGATCAAAACCAAAAAACATTGGATTAATAATATTTTCAGTTAAATTATCACGAAATTCAAAATGCAAATGCGGCCCTTCTGAACCACCTGTATTGCCGGAAAGTCCTATTATTTGACCCTTTTTAACCTCCAAATCACCCGGTTTCAAATACATTTCAATTTCAAAAGATTGTTCTGTATAATGTGTTTTTTTAATGAAATCTTCAATAACACCTACCGCTTTTTGTAAATGTCCATAAACTGAGGTGTACCCATTTGCATGTGTAATATATATGGCTTTTCCGTTTCCAAAAGTTGAAATTTTTATTCGTGACACATAACCATCTGCAACAGCATAAACATTTAAACCTTCTTTTTGAAGTGTTTTTATATCAAAACCAGCATGAAAATGATTAGGCCTAAGCTCACCAAAATTTCCTGATAATTGCAAAGGGATATCAAGTGGTGATCTAAAATAATCTTTTGGATAATCCTTTTGAGAAAAAAGCGAACTACTAAATAATAAAATAAACAAGTAAAATCTCATCGTATACATTTTTGCTAAGATAAAAAAAGTGTTTTAGAAAACTAAATATAACTTCACAATTTTCAAACTTCTGTCATACTGTAGATTACGTTTTTTAAAATAAAAAAGGCAATAAAATATTGTATTAATAAAAAGGAATACTAACTTTGTAAGATTAAGTAATACGTAGGATATATTATGAGTGTAATTACAGAAATAATTGATGCTCTTGAAATTAAAATTGAAAAACTTTTTATTAAATCAAAAAGTTTAGAGAAAAAAAATCAAGATTTAAAAATTGAATTATTAAAATCTGAAACTATCATACAAACTCAATCTAAAGAGATTGAAGCCTTAAAAGCACAGTATGAAACACTTAAAATTGCCAACTCGTTACTAGGCAGTGAAGACAACAAAAGAGATACAAAGCTTAAAATAAATTCATTAATTCGTGAAATTGATTACTGTATAGCACAGCTTTCAGATTAGTAAAAAACATGGACGAGAAGCTTAAAATTAAAATATCAATTGCAGATAGAGTATATCCACTAACAGTAGATTTATCTCAAGAAGAAGGTCTTAGAAGCGCTTCTAAAAAAATTGACGTAATGATAAAGCAATTTGAAGAAAATTATGCTGTACGTGACAAGCAAGATGTATTAGCCATGTGCGCTTTGCAATTTGCATCACAATCTGAACAAAAACAAATTGATAACGCAATTGATGGAAATGACACCATTGAAAGAATTAAAAAAATTAATTTGCTTTTAGATCAATATCTCAATGAATAAACACGTTCTTTAAAAAGACTAAGATACTGCCTACATTAGTTCATATTTGGTAAACTCAACACTAACAATTTAGAATGAGCAAATCATCGTTACTATAGCAAGCCAATTCAGTTTGGAAGCTTGAACAACGAGTTAGCTCAAAACTTGTCTTTCAGAGTTTATACAAGCAATCTAATGTAGGCTTTTTTTATATATTAATTTTAAATAAACTATGGACATTATAACAATAATTATTCTAGGCATTGCGGGCATTGCAGGTGGATTTGGCATAGCCAAAATTATAGAGAAAAGCAACATTTCTAATTTGATTAAAAGCGCAAAAAAAGAAGCAGCTTCTATTTTAAAAGATGCCAATTTAGAAGCCGAAAACATTAAAAAAGATAAAATTCTTCAAGCAAAGGAAAAGTTTATCGAATTGAAATCAGAACACGAGCAAGTTATTCTTTCTCGAGATCAAAAAATGGCTGAAGTTGAAAAACGAATTCGTGATAAAGAATCGCAAATTTCAAACGAACTTTCTAAAGCCAAAAAAATAAATGATGATTTTGAATCAAAAACAGTGGAGTTTTCAACTAAAGTTGAAATCCTAGAGAAAAAACAGGCAGAAGTAGACAAACTACACAAAAGTCAACTGCAACAATTAGAAGTTATTTCAGGATTATCTACTGAGGATGCAAAAAATCAATTGATTGAGGGCCTTAGAGCAGAAGCCAAAACACAAGCGATGTCTCACATTCAAGACACGATTGAAGAAGCTAAACTTACCGCACAACAAGAAGCCAAGAAAATCATTATTAACACTATTCAAAGAGTTGGTACAGAAGAAGCGGTAGAAAACTGCGTATCTGTTTTCAACATTGAATCGGATGATGTAAAAGGTAGAATTATTGGTCGTGAAGGAAGAAACATTAGAGCTATCGAAGCTGCAACTGGTGTAGAAATCATTGTAGACGACACTCCAGAAGCAATCATACTTTCTTGTTTTGACCCAGTTCGTAGAGAAATTGCTAGACTAGCTTTGCATAAATTAGTTACTGATGGTCGAATTCACCCAGCTCGAATTGAAGAAGTAGTAGCTAAAACTACCAAACAAATTGACGATGAAATCATAGAAGTTGGTAAACGTACTGTAATCGATTTAGGAATTCACGGTTTGCATCCTGAATTAATAAAAGTTGTGGGTCGAATGAAATACCGTTCTTCTTATGGACAAAACTTATTGCAACACTCTCGCGAAGTTTCAAAACTTTGTGGAATTATGGCTGCCGAATTAGGGTTGAACGTAAAACTTGCCAAAAGAGCTGGTTTGCTACATGATATTGGTAAAGTTCCAGATGCCGAAAGTGATTTACCTCACGCTTTATTAGGAATGCAATGGGCCGAAAAATATGGTGAAAAAGAAGAAGTTTGCAACGCTATTGGGGCGCATCACGATGAAATCGAAATGAAATCATTGTTATCACCTATTATTCAAGTTTGCGATGCAATTTCAGGAGCTAGACCAGGTGCAAGAAGACAAGTTTTGGATTCTTATATTCAACGTTTAAAAGACCTAGAAGAAGTGGCTTATGGTTTTAATGGAGTGAAAAACGCTTATGCTATTCAAGCAGGTAGAGAACTTCGTGTAATTGTTGAAAGCGAAAAAGTTTCTGATGAACATGCTGCTACTTTATCATTTGATATTTCACAAAAAATACAAACAGAAATGACGTATCCAGGTCAGGTCAAAGTAACTGTAATTAGAGAAACGAGAGCGGTGAATATCGCGAAATAATAGTTTGCAGTAATCAGTTTCAGTTTACAGTCGCGGTATTGAATCATTAATGGTGATTTAATACCGCGATTTATTTTTAACTGCAATGCCAATTTTTATATTAACTATCAGTACTCCAACATCTGCCAACTGAATACCAAACACTGACCACTGACCACTATTTCCTAGGGTGAAAAGAA
The DNA here is from genome assembly GCF_004349355.1 of Flavobacterium cellulosilyticum. Classification (GTDB taxonomy): domain Bacteria; phylum Bacteroidota; class Bacteroidia; order Flavobacteriales; family Flavobacteriaceae; genus Flavobacterium; species Flavobacterium cellulosilyticum. The sequence goes on from NZ_SMFK01000016.1 coordinate 62,294, forward strand.
TTAATAACTTGTGTTAAAAACTTTCGATCCAGATGAACATAAATTTCGGTTGTAGTAATCGATTCATGCCCGAGCATTAATTGAATTGACCTTAAATCGGCACCATTTTCAAGTAGATGAGTGGCAAAAGAATGTCGGAAAGTATGCGGGCTTATTTTTTTATTCAAATCAATTTGGGTGGCCAAATCTTTTATTATTGTAAATATCATAGCTCTTGTAAGCTGGCTACCTCTCCTATTTAAAAACAAAGTATCTTCATGACCTTTCTTTATATTTAAATTAGTTCTAATCGAATTTTTGTAAATTAGAATGTATTTTTGAGTTAAACTTCCAATTGGAACAAAACGTTGTTTATTCCCTTTTCCCGTGATTTTTACAAACCCTTCCTCGAAAAATAAATCAGAAATTTTAAGAGAAACCAATTCCGAAACACGAAGTCCACAACCATAAAGCGTTTCTAACATCGCTCGATTGCGCTCTCCTTCCTTTGAACTTAAGTCTACAGCCGCAATAAGAGCATCTATTTCACCAACAGACAAAGTATCTGGAAGCTTCCTACCAGTTTTAGGTGTTTCAATTAATTCCATTGGATTGTCAATTCGATAATCTTCAAATATCAAATAACTAAAAAAACTTTTAAGTCCTGAAATCATCCTGGCTTGGGAACGAGGATTTACTTCTTGAGAAACACTATATATAAATTGTTGAATCGTTTCTTCACTTATTGTTAATGGAGAAACTGAAATGTGGTTGTTTTTTAAAAAAAGGCATAATCTTTCAATATCAAAAGAATAATTAGTGATCGTGTTTTTAGACAAACCTCTTTCGATTCTAAGATACGATTGATAATTTTTGACATAAGTGCTCCAACTCATAACACAAAGTAAAGCTATTTTTAGACATAAAAAAACCACGCGTTTTGAGTGGTTTGAAAAAAAAGTAGCTTTGTTGTTTTTTTAAAATAATTGAGCAATTTCTTCAATTAAAAATAATTGATTTTCAATATTTTGACAATTTTTTAACTGTATTTTTTATATTATTTCCAATCATTATTCATGTTAAATTATAAATATTTGTAATACTATTATCAATTTAATTTGCATTTTAAAAGAAATCGTACAATAATTATTATATATGAGAGTTTATATATACTCCTAAACTCAACAAATTAATTTAAAAAATAACCTTATGAAAAATTCAAATTTTGCTTTAATTTTATTGACATTAATTTCTTTTTCTATTCAAGCACAGTCATTACGTTTTGGATTAAAAGGAGGATTAAATTACGCCAATCAAACAGGTTCTGATATTACAATAAACAGTACTAATTACAATACTGATGCAATTACAAGCTACCATGTAGGATTAGTAGCTGAAATCAAATTATTAGATAAATTCGGTATTCAACCCGAACTATTATATTCAACAAAAGGTGCTACTTATAAAAATGCCGTTGAAGAATTTAAAAATGAATTGGGCTACATTTCTATTCCGGTACTGTTAAAGCTAGGTCTGAGTAAGAGTTTAAGTTTAGAATTAGGCCCTCAAGCTTCATTTTTGTTAAGTGAAAGAAATAAATTTGATTATAAAAATGCAGAAACATTCGAATTTTCAGCAGTAGGTGGCTTAGGTTTAAATTTAACCAAAAATATTTTCATACAAGCCCGTTATGGCCTTGGATTAACCAATGCTTCAAAGGATGCAGAAATAAAAAACTCCGTAGTACAAATATCGGCTGGATTACTGTTTTAAGAAAAATAACATATATTAATAGAAACCGTTCTTTAATTAGAACGGTTTTTTTATTTTTACAAAAATATAATTTATGAAAATCATCATCATCAATGGGCCAAACCTTAACTTATTAGGAAAAAGAGAACCCGAAGTATACGGCACACAAACTTTTGAAGATTATTTAGAAATTTTGAGAAGCAAATTTCAATCAATTGAATTGAATTATTTTCAAAGCAACATTGAAGGCGAATTAATCGATAAAATTCAAGAATTTGGCTTCTCTTATGATGGGATAATTTTAAATGCTGGCGCTTACACCCACACTTCCATTGGTATCGGTGATGCCATAAAAGCCATAACAACTCCAGTAATTGAAGTACATATTTCGAATACTTTTTCACGCGAAAGTTTCCGTCATCAATCCTATATTTCCGGTAATGCAAAAGGCGTTATTTTGGGTTTTGGAATGAAAAGCTATGAATTAGCCATTCAGTCGTTTTTGTAGAGCAGCTATATTATACTATTAAACCATACCAATTTAACTGTTTTTTTATTCAACACTTTCTTTCTTTTTGTACACTTGTAAAAAAAAAGAGAATGAAAAGATTTCCCTTGATTCTTATTCTGATAATTTTTCAATCGAATTATGCTCAAATTATTGGTAAAGTAACCGACGATAAAAGCGTAGCGCTTTCACTCGTCACAATTTTAGAAGAGAATACTTATAATGGTACTTCATCAAATGAGCAAGGAAATTATGAATTGAATATTAAAACAATGGGAAACCATACATTAGTTTTCCAATATTTAGGATTCAAAACTAAAAAAATAACAATTACAGTTGACAGGCTCCCTTTTACTCAAAATATTAAATTAGTTGAAGAAAACGTATCGCTTTCCGAGATTGTAATTAATACAAAAGAGAATCCTGCCAATGCAATAATTAGGGAAGCAATTGCCTACAAAAAAGAAAATTCAGATAAAACAGCTCGTTTCAAAGCAGATTTTTATTCTCGTGGCATTTTTAAAGTCAAAGATTTACCTAAGAAAATATTGGGGCAAAAACTGGGCGATTTAGACGGCGCAGTAGACTCGACAGGAACAGGAATCATCTATTTATCGGAAACGGTTTCAAAAATTATTTTTGAAAAACCAGATCATTTAAAAGAACGAATTATTGCTTCAAAAGTAAGTGGCAACGACAATGGTTTTAGTTTCAATACAGCAAGAGCAACAACTTATGATTTTTATGATAACACTTTAACCTTTAACAGCAACATGATTTCTCCAATTGCTGATAATGCATTCAACTACTATAAATACAAATTAGTAGGTACTTTTCAAGATGAAAACAACTTGATGATTAATAAAATAAAAGTAATTGCAAAACGTGATGCCGAACCAGTTTTTGAAGGATATATTTATATTGTTGAAAATTCTTGGGCAATTTACGCTGTAGATTTAGAAATAAAAGGCTACCGAATGCATCAGGAATTTGTAGACGTAATGCATTTAAAACAAAACTTCAATTACAACAAAACCAACCAAATTTGGGCTAAAAACACACAAAGTCTTGAATTTTCGGCAGGCATTTTTGGAATAAAATTCAACGGAAAATTCTCTTATGTTTACAGTAATTATCAGTTTGAAAAAGTGTTTACCAAAAAAACGTTTACCAATGAAATTGTAAGTTTTGAAGACAATTCCAATAAAAAAGACACGCTGTTTTGGAGTGAAATTCGCCCCATTCCACTTACAAGAGAAGAAAATACTGATTACATAAAAAAAGACAGCATTCACATCGTTAGAAATTCTAAAACCTATTTAGATTCTATTGATAAAAAAGAAAATAAGTTCAAATTCCTTAATCCGATTTCGGGTTATAAGTGGAAAAATAGTTTTGAAAAAAAATCCTTTTCTTATGATGGATTGTTCCATTTATCTTCTTTGAACTTCAATACTGTTCAAGGTTGGAATATGGATTCTGCTTTTTCCTTTAGAAATTGGAAAAACGAAGAAGAAAAAGGTAGCACCACTTCGATAAAAACGAAATTTAATTATGGTTTTGCCGAAGATAGACTTCGGATAACCGCAGATTATCAACAAAAATTCAATAATCAAAATTATGCAACTCTTACGGTTTCTGGCGGAACACAAATAACACAGTTTAATGCTAATGAACCCATATCAAAATTTTTAAACTCAGTGAGTACTTTATTCTTTAAGGATAATTATATGAAATTGTACAACAATGAATTTGTGAATATTACTTACGGTCAAAATGTGGGAACGAATTTTTATTTAAAAGGAAAATTAGAATACCAACAACGAAATCCTTTGTACAATACAAGCGATTACACGTTTTTTAAAAATGAAGATCAATATAGTTCAAACAATCCTTTGCTTCCTTATGATTATACGACACCCTCTTTTGAAGAACATCATCTTACCAAACTTTCTATTTCTACAAGAATAAATTTTGGAAACAAATACATTTCAAGGCCAGATAGAAAAATAAACATTCCAAATCTTAAATATCCCTCTCTATTTTTAAATTATGAAAACGCGTTTGCGTCCAATGAAAAGAAATACGAATACCAATCTTTTTTTGCACAAATAAAATATGATTTAAATGCCGGTATCAAAGGGACATTAGGCATTAATCTGAAAGCGGGAACGTTTATTCAAGGTAAAAAAATCTCCTTTATAGACTACAATCATTTCAATGGAAATCAAACCCATATTGGAACCAGCGACCGCTATTTGAATGTTTTTAATTTATTGCCTTATTATTCGAATAGTACCAACAAATCGTATTTTGAAGCCCATTTAGAGCATAACGACAAAGGATATATTATGAATAAAATTCCTTTTTTGAACAAATTAAACTCCTCATTAGTCGTAGGATTTCATTCCCTTGTAGTTGCTAATTCAAAACCATATTCTGAGTTCACAATTGGTTTGGATAATTTAGGTTTTGGGAAATTAAAAATTTTCCGTTTCGATTATATTCGTTCTTATCAAAGTGGGTTTAAAGAAGGGGGAGTGATTTTTGGGCTTAAAATTTTGAATTTTTTAGAGAACTGATATAAGTAAAATCAAGAATATGTTGGTTCAATATGAATCAAAACGTGTCCTAAAGCTGGAATTTGTTCCTGTAAAGTATCTTTAAGCAGATGCGAAATTTCGTGACCTTCCTTCACAGATATATTGGCATTGACAATGGCGTGCAAATCTACGTGGTATTTCATACCTGCTTTTCGAATAAAACATTTCTCAGTATTTACTACTCCATCTACTTGTTGGGCCACTTTTCTAATTTCTACAATCAAGTCTTCATTCAATTGTTCATCCATTATTTCACCTAAAGCAGGTCTAAATATCATGTAGCTATTATAAATTATAAATCCCGAAGCAAATAGCGCTGCCCAATCATCAGCCGATTCGTATCCTTTTCCTAAAACTATGGCAATCGAAATTCCGATAAATGCCGCTATTGATGTTATTGCATCACTTCTATGATGCCAAGCGTCCGCTTTTAGGGAAGAACTGTTGGATTCTATACTTCGTTTCATTACCAACCGATACGAATATTCTTTCCATAGAATTATAGCGCCAAGAACAAAAAGTGTCCATGATTTTGGCAATTCGTGAGCGGTTCCAATATTAATAATACTTTTATACGCAATAATAGCAGCAGATGTAATTAAAAAAACTACCACTAAAAAAGTAATTAAAGGTTCAGCTCTCCCATGTCCATAGGGATGATTTTCATCAGGAGGTCTATTGGAATATTTGATCCCAAACAAGACTAATAATGAAGAAAAAATATCAGTAGTGGATTCTATTGCATCCGCTATCAACGCATACGAATTACCAAAAAAGCCAGCCAAGCCTTTAATAAAGGCTAAACAAATATTGCCAATTATACTAAAATAAGTGGCTTTTATGGCTGTTTGTTCATTTGTCATTTTGATAGTTTATTTTTTAAATAACAGGAGTATTTTATGATATAAAAAAACACTGATTCCACCTCGAAAATTGTAGTTGAGGAATCAGTGTTTCATTTTTTACTTTTAAGTATTCTTATGCTCTAACGATCTTTGCACCTATGGCTCTCAATCGTTCGTCTATATTTTCGTATCCACGGTCTATTTGTTCTATATTCTGAATCGTACTTGTTCCTTTCGCAGAAAGTGCTGCAATTAATAAGGAAATCCCAGCTCTAATATCAGGAGAAGACATGGTAGTTGCCTTGAGTGTTGATTTAAAATCATGACCAATTACAACCGCTCTGTGCGGATCACATAAAATAATTTTAGCTCCCATGTCAATTAATTTATCCACAAAGAACAAACGGCTTTCGAACATTTTTTGATGAATAAGAACATCCCCTTTGCATTGCGTTGCCACAACAAGAACAATACTCAACAAATCCGGAGTAAATCCTGGCCAAGGCGCATCTGAAATAGTTAATATTGAACCGTCAATATCTGTTCTTACTTGATAACCCTCTTTATGTTCTGGAATATAAATATCATCGCCTCTTTTTTCTAAAGTAATCCCAAGTTTTCTAAATACATTTGGTATCAATCCAAGGTTTTCCCAGCTTACATCTTTTATAGTGATTTCACTTCGAGTCATTGCAGCTAGACCAATCCAACTCCCTATCTCGATCATATCAGGAAGAATTCTATGAGTACAGCCGCCTAATTTATCCACACCTTCGATAGTAAGTAAATTGGATCCAATACCAGAAACTTTCGCTCCCATAGCATTCATCATTTTACATAATTGTTGCAAATAAGGCTCACATGCAGCATTGTAAATTGTCGTTGTCCCTTTTGCCAAAACGGCTGCCATTACAATATTTGCTGTTCCAGTCACAGAAGCTTCATCTAATAACATATCAGTTCCAGTTAGACCATCAGGTGCTTCAACACCATAAAAATGGTCTTCTCTATTGTAACGGAATTTAGCTCCAAGATTAATGAATCCTTCAAAATGGGTATCCAATCGTCGTCTTCCTATTTTGTCACCCCCAGGTTTTGGAATATATCCTTTTCCGAAGCGTGCCAAAAGTGGTCCAACGATCATAATAGAACCACGAAGTGAACCGCCTTCTTTCTTAAAAGCTTCCGTTTCTAAGTAGCTTATATTTACTTCATCAGCTTGAAAAGTATAGGAACCTGAGCCTACTTTTTGGATTTTTACTCCTAAATTCCCTAATAAAGTTATCAATTTATTGATATCAATTATATCTGGGATATTGTTGATTGTTATCTTTTCTTCGGTCAATAATACAGCGCACAATATTTGCAACGCTTCGTTTTTAGCTCCTTGCGGTGTAATATCACCTTTTAATCTTACGCCACCTTCAATTTTGAAAATTCCCATTTTTTATGATTATGAGTTATTAATTTTAGCTGTAAAATATGAATTGTGAAAAAATGAATTTTTTACTATTAATTCATTTATTCACAATTCATTACAGTATTACTATGGTTTTCTATTCTGGTTTTTATGAGTCGGATTTGACTTACCCGTTTTTGTGTTTTTATTACTTTGAATCTTTGGTTGACCTGCAGGAGTTATTTTATTAGAAACTCGTTTGTTCGTTCGCATCAAGTCTGTAGTAGTCAATAGTTCTTCGGTGCTTTCCCGTAAATCAAATTTTCCATCGGATAATTCATAAAGATGCTCAAAAATCACATCGTCTTTTACGGTGTCTTTATTCCAACTTAAATATGATTTTTTCATATGGTTGGCAATAACTTTCACCAAAGCATTTTTCATTTCGCCTTCTTCCCATTTATTGGCAACATCAATCATATATTTGATATTGTTCCCATAATACCTGTATTTTGGAAAATTCTGAGGGTAATTTAAAACATCTGGTTTCAATTGGAGTACCTCGCGAGTAGGAACAGGATATGGAGATTCGACATCCAATTTAAAATCAGACATAATGAACAATTGATCCCATAATTTATGCTGAAAATCGGGTACGTCACGCAAATGAGGATTCAAAGTTCCCATTACCTGAATAATGTATTTTGCAGCCTTATTACGCTCAACACTGTCATCAATTGCAGTAGCTTGATCTATCAATTTTTGCAAATGCCGTCCGTATTCGGGAATAATTAAATGTATTCTTTCAGAATTATATTCTAAATTAAAAACAACATCATTTGCTATTTCTTTTATATATTTTGTCATCGTATTAAAGTGAAATTATACCTTCTATTGTTGAAAGTTCAAGGTATTTATCGATTATTTCTTGAGGATTTTTCATCTGTACATCAACAGATATACTGGTAAATTTACCAGTTTTAGATTTGGTGGTTTTGATCACTGCTCCCATGCAATCAAAAGCCAGTTCTACCTGTTCTATATTTTCTTGTAATGATGGAACAATAAATTTAAACAAATACAAAGCCGGCCAAGTGGAACTATTTTCCAACTCAACTTTCAGCCTTTCATAAAATTCTTGGGTGTTCTTATCCATTATATACTTAAAATAATAGCAAATATACAGTTTTGATTTTAGTTTTAGGATTTAGGATTTAGGATTTTTATAAATAAGAAAAAGCAAACTAAACTATTTTGTATAAATCCCACTTAGATTAATTAATTTCACATACTTATTTACATATCGTGAACAAGGAAATTGGATTCATTATTGGCGGACCAAGAACTAGAAAAAGCACAATTATTAATGTTCATTTATAAAATTCGTATTGTTGATATCCAGAAATTTCCAGACAAAATATAGAAAATATTGAATCGAAAGTCTACTTACTTTTTGTAAATTATTATTAAATAAAAAATTGATGATGCAGAAAAATAATCTCAACAAATTATTTCTATAAATCGTGGAATTCCAGTTGTTTTTTTGTTGATGGTATTGCAAAGGCAACCGTTATCTTACTCATTTGATATGGCTTGCCGTCAAAATTTTTATCTAAAAATAGTTACTCTAACGTCATGTGAAGAAATATACCCAATCAAATATAAAAACTATGAGATCCTCAAAACAACTACTCCAATTCACAATCATCTCGCAGAAACCGATTAAAATCACAGCTTTTAAAATATCGAAGTTCAAAGAGAATAGCCGACATAATAGAATTTTATTTACCTTAGGGCGAATTTAACTGATTGTTTAAAGCTTAAACTTACAAATGCAAACAGCATTAGAAATTCTTCAGAAATACTGGAAACACGACAAATTTAGGTCTCCTCAGGACGAAATAATAAATTCAGTGTTGGAAGGAAAAGACACTTTTGGTTTGATGCCAACGGGTGGCGGGAAATCAATTTGTTTTCAAGTTCCTGCTTTAATGCTAGACGGAATTTGTTTAGTCATTTCACCATTGGTAGCTTTAATGAAAGACCAAGTGCAACGTCTACAAAAACTCGATATCAAAGCAATAGCTCTAACTGGCGGAATCAAATCGGACGAGATGATCACGCTTTTAGATAATTGTGAATTTGGTAATTATAAATTCTTGTATTTATCGCCCGAACGATTGCAATCTGATTGGATTTTAGAGCGAATAAAAAACTTACCCATAAACCTAATTGCCATCGATGAAGCCCATTGTGTCTCGCAATGGGGGCATGATTTTAGACCCGCTTATTTAAAGATTAGTAACTTAAAAACTTATTTTCCAAGAGTTCCTTTTCTGGCACTTACTGCATCGGCTACAAAAACAGTTCTTGAAGATGTAATTATTCAATTAGGATTAGAGCAACCGATACTGTTTAAAAAATCATTCGCTCGAAAAAACATTGCTTATATGGTTTTCGAAGTAGAGGATAAATTGTATCGAATGGAGCAAATCTTGAAAAAAAATCCACAGTCCTCTATTATTTACGTTCGAAACAGAAAATCCTGTTACGACATTGCTTCACAATTACAAACCTTAGGATTCAAAACCACATTTTATCACGGAGGTTTATCCGCTAAGGAGAAAGAAAAAAACATGAATCTTTGGATAAATGAAGAGATTCAAATTATAGTTGCCACCAATGCTTTTGGAATGGGGATTGATAAATCGAATGTAAAAACGATAATTCACATTCATCTTCCGGAAAGCATCGAAAGCTATTATCAGGAAGCAGGTCGTGCCGGAAGAGATGGTAATAAAGCTTTTGCTGTACTACTTACCAGTCCTTCTGATAAGGCTCAAGCCCAAAGTCAATTTATAAACGTCCTTCCAGACAAAAAAATCCTGACTCAGATTTACATTAAAATGTGCGCCTATTTTCAAATTGCTTATGGCGAAGGAATTAACGAACAGTATTCCTTTAATTTAAACCACTTTTGTCATAAATATGGGTTTCCAACCTTGAAAACCTACAATGCTATTCAGTTCTTAGACAGACAAGGTATTCTCAGTTTATCACAGGAATATTCCGAAAAAATCACCATACAATTCATAATTCCGTCTAAAGAGGTGATTCGGTATATGAGTTTGAATCCAAAAGAGGAAAATGTAATAGTTACATTATTACGAACATATCCCGGTATTTATGAAACTCAAACATCAATAAACGCAACTCTAATAGCTAAGAAATCAAATAATGAAGAAAATATGATTCTTTCTATTTTAGAAAAGTTAAAAAATAATGAAATAATAGATTACCACAAAAAGAACAATGATGCTTCTATTACGTTCCTTGAAATTAGAGAAGATGAAAGAACAATTAATCGTGTTTCTAAATACCTAGAAAAACAAAATTTACAAAAAGTCGCCCAATTTGAATCGGTTTTAAATTATGTCAATGAAAAGAAGGTGTGCAAAAGCAAATTAATTTTGGGCTATTTTGGAGAAAAAACCAATGTCGATTGCGGAATTTGTTCTTATTGTATTTCAAAGAAAACAAAACCCGAGAGCACTACTTTAATTGCAAATCAAATTATTGAAATATTAAAAACCCAGGATTTAAGTTCAAGAGAAATTCAAAAATTAACTAAAAAGACAGAAGACGATGTTATCTTTGCCTTACAAAACTTATTGGATAAAGATAAAATAGCGGTAAAACCGAATAATAAATATACTTTAAAACGATAAAAATCCAATCTCCACCACTCCCAGAAGGGAAAGGAGCCGAAACTTAAAAAAAGTTATTTATCCTACTATGTATATTTCATAGTTATAAAAAATAAAACATAATGAATCAATTAAGAATCGTATTTATGGGAACGCCAGAATTTGCAGTTGGTATTCTGGATACTATAATCAAAAACAATTACAATGTTGTAGGAATCATCACCGCAGCAGACAAACCAGCAGGTCGAGGACAAAAAATAAAATATTCGGCGGTAAAAGAATATGCTTTGGCCAATAAGTTGACTTTACTTCAACCGACAAGTTTAAAAGACGAAGGGTTTTTAGCGGAATTGAAAGCTTTAAACGCCAATTTACAAATTGTCGTTGCTTTTAGAATGTTGCCAGAAGTAGTTTGGAAAATGCCTGAATTAGGAACTTTTAATCTTCATGCTTCCTTATTACCTAATTATAGAGGTGCAGCCCCGATAAATTGGGCAATAATTAATGGAGATACAAAAACTGGGGTAAGCACATTCTTTATCGATGATAAGATAGATACAGGAGCAATTATTTTAAGTGCGGAAACTGATATTGTATCAGATGAAAATGTGGGCCATTTGCACGATAGATTAATGGTTTTAGGAAGTGAAACAGTTTTAGACACATTGAAACTAATCGAAAAAGGAAATTTTAATACCATTATTCAAAAAGACAATCCCGAAATAAAAACAGCCTACAAGTTAAATAAGGAAAATTGTAAAATTGATTGGTCAAAATCAGCCTTTGAAATATATAATCTAATACGCGGACTGAATCCCTATCCTTCAGCTTGGTGCTATTTCAATGATAAAAACGAGGAATGGAATGTCAAGATTCACGATGCAAAAATAATCACGGAAAACCATAATTATCAAATAGGCAGCTTGATTTGCAGTAAAAAAGAAATGAAAATCGCAGTAAAAAACGCGTTTATTGAGGTGCTTAGTTTACAATTTCCAGGAAAAAAGAAGATGAATACTACAGAATTTTTGAATGGGATCACATTTTCTGTTGATGCAAAAGTACATTAACTCCAATAAAATAGGAGTTATTTGATGTTTTTTAATGGATTCACATCTCTTTATGAACAAAAAAAATAAGTTATTAACAAATCGAGCTAAATTTATGAAAAACGCTTGTGAGGTAAGTAATTCCTGCTAAATTTGTTCTATTAACAAAGTTTTTTTAACCAACATTTAATAACTAAATATTATGAACAAATCAGAATTAATTGACGCTATCGCTGCTGATGCAGGAATTACAAAAGCTGCTGCAAAACTAGCTTTAGAATCATTTTTAGGTAACGTAGGTGGTACTTTGAAAAAAGGTGGAAGAGTATCTTTAGTAGGTTTCGGATCTTGGTCAGTATCTGCAAGAGCTGCAAGAGATGGAAGAAATCCTCAAACAGGAAATACAATTAAAATTGCTGCTAAAAATGTAGTGAAATTTAAAGCAGGTGCAGACTTAGAAGGAGCTGTAAACTAATCTAAGATTTCTAAAATATAACAAAAACCTTCCTTTGGAAGGTTTTTTTATGCACTTCAACGACTTTTTTAGGTAGTTTTTTAAAAAAAATCTTAACTTTAATTAAAAATGTAAAGCTATGATTTCCGATAAAATAGAGAAAGGACATTTGCTTATTGCAGAACCTTCAATAAGTGGTGATTTATCATTTAATAGATCCGTAATCCTTCTAGCTGACCATAATAAAAATGGCTCCGTAGGTTTTATAATTAACAAACCCTTAAAATATACTATACAAGATTTGATTCCTGATATCAAAGCAACTTTCAAGATTTATAACGGAGGCCCTGTAGAGCAAGACAATCTTTATTTTATACATAATATACCCGATTTAATACCAAATAGTATTGAAATATCAAATGGAATATATTGGGGAGGTGAATATGAAACTACGAAAGAATTGATCAACAAAGGTAAAATTAACAAAAATAATATTCGTTTCTTTTTAGGCTATACTGGCTGGGAAGAAGACCAACTTGAAACCGAAATGGAAGAATGTTCTTGGATTCTTACTAAGAATAATTATCGTAATAAAATAATTGGTAAATCAGCCTCTCATTTTTGGAAAAAACAAATTATGGAGCTCGGAGGAACTTATCAAATTTGGTCTAATTCACCCGAAAATCCAGGATTTAATTAGCTATAAATTCGTTTAGTTTTTGAACTAATAAAGTTGAAAAATTAGCTGTAAAATCCTTTTTACGATACCTACTAATAGGCTGTACACCCATAATTACATTGGTAATAAACAATTCGTCCGCTTTTTGAAGTTCAAATGGAGAAATTACCTCTTCTACAACTTCAATGTTTTCAATACTTCGAGCAATCGCTACTATTTGTTTTCTCATTACACCATTCAAACAACCCTCAGAAACTGGTGGTGTAATTAGAGTATTTCCTTTCAACATAAAAATATTGCCTTGCAATGCTTCAATTACATTTTTGCTGTCATTTAACAACAAACAATTGTCAAGACCGTTCTCATTTGCAAAAATACTTGCTGTAATATTTATAATTTTGTTTGTTGATTTTATGGATGATAACAATTGTTTGGCTACATAGAAATCCGTATACAAATCAACTATATACTCTTTTTGATTACCTAGATACAGTTTGTTTTCTAATGATTCTGCTGTAATCAAAAAAGAAACTGTATTTGTCTTAGGCAAATAATACCCACCGTCATTTCTATAAACAGTAATTCGGGCTCTAGCAGAATTTATAGTATTTTTTGTACTTGCCAACATCAATATTTGTTCTTCTAAATATTCCATTGTAAAATTCATAGGAATTTCCATACGAAGAATACGCATAGATGACATCAACCTGAAATAATGATCCTCTAAAAAAAGAATTTTAGAATCTACTAATTTAACTGTTTCAAAAACAGCATCACCATACAAAAAGGCACGATTACAAGTCAATAAATTAGAATCTTGTGAAACTATAGAACCATTAAAATTAATCATAAAAAAACCCTGAATTTAATTCAGGGCAAATATATGTTTAAAAATGCAATTTTACTATACAGAACCAATCACATGTTTAAGGTCCGAAATTTGATTTTCCCATAACAAGGTTGCTTCACTGATTTCGTCTTTAAATGCAAAGTCAATTACCATTAATGAAACGTCTTTAGTAATTTCGTCTACCAAAATATTTAACTCAAAAAAATACTCTGTATCTTTACTATTTCCGTCAACCCATTTGAATCGCACCTTTTCTCCTGATTTTTTAGAACAAAGTCTTGCTTTTTCTTCGGAATCATCCCATATAAATGTGAAAAACTCACCACGAGAATTAACATTATCCGCAAACCATTCTGATAATCCAGAAGGAGTTGAAATATATTGATATAATAATTGAGGAGAAGAATTTATTGGAAATTCTATTTCATATTTTATTTTTGGATCCATGGGCTAAAACTAATTTTGTCGAAATGTATAGAATATAAAGCCAAAAAAAAAGCCTTTTTAAAAATATTTTTATTTAATGCAATTATACTTGCAAGCTGCAATTTAATTTTTATATTTGCACCCGCATTGAAAGATGGTTTGCATCTGAAAATATGGCGAGGTAGCTCAGTCGGTTAGAGCGCAGGATTCATAACCCTGAGGTCACGAGTTCAAATCTCGTTCTCGCTACAAACTTAAAGTTTTGAAAATCACGGATTAGCACCAACTGATCCGTTTTTTTATGCCTAAACTTTTAATGCTCACACACAATTGATCAAGTCGAAAAGCTGTGGGGAAATATAAAATTTGATTTGATCCCAATTATTTTACATATAAATGTTACTATTCCTTAAATCAAAGTCAAAAACATCCTTTTTTAAATTTTGCAAATAATTTATGTGCTAGCAATTTTAAAACCGGACTATATATTCATTAATCTGGAATCCAATTTTCTATTTTAACTTCTTTACCTACCACATATATTCTGCATTCCCCCTACTTATTATTTTTTTAAACCCAATATTTACTCAAAAAACAATCTTTTGATTTAGAAAATAAATAATTTCCAAAAAATGAAGGATTTATTTTAAATGTAGATTCTAGTAACAGGCACCATAAACAAGCTTTATTAGGCTTTTAAATGAAAAATCTACCGACGATATGAAGTATAGGCATGATCAGATTCATATTGATGTTTTACCAAATGACATTTATTTTTTAAATAAAGGAAAACAATTTATGCAATACTGTACAAATCAAACATCTTCAAAAAGGTAATTTACTTTTAATTGAAAGCAACTTAGTAAATAATACTTTAAAAAAATTGCCTTTATTTAACATGCTACGGCAAACTTTAGCAACTTGTAAAATTGTCAATCAGGATCATCAAAATTATCAAATTTCCATTAAAATTGATGTCTTGACATATACATTATTATACTTAAATACTCTGATGGAGAAATAAATAAAACATCCATAACAAATAAACAAGTCAAATAGAAAATAAACTAAAAGTGTCTATTTAAAAAAGCCTTCTGTTTTCCTTATAGAGCAGAAGGCTTTTTGCAATAAAATTAAAATTTTAAATTAACTGTTTGATCTATTTCTTACTTTTAATAAGTAAATAATGTATTTTATCGTTGTTTTATGTATTTAAACGTTATATTTCAATTATTATTAAATAATTATTTCTATTTTTATTGCCTGATAGAGCTACTTAATTTAAAAAACATATAAATAGTAATTTACTGAACCATAATATTTTAGAATATTATAGATAATCGAAAATGTAATTTATAGATTGATCCGATTTTTTTTAAATTATTTATAAAACGTGCTGCATTAATTCAAATAAAAACAATAGTAAAAAAAAGGAATTAAAGAATAACATTTATCATATAATCTGACGAAACAGACATAAAACGATTAATGACAACTAATAATCTAAAATTGTAAATAAATTATAGATTATCCTCATTTTTAAAAATGAGGCATTTAGTAAGATACAATTGTAAGTAAAAAATAATAACGATTCCCCAAATCTAAATTATATGGAAAATAATTACCTACCTCTAAAAAGGACCTACACCTTTTTAAATTTATTAATGCTATCCTATATTGGGTTTACACAAACAACTCATGAAGCGACTTTTTTACAAAGCGTTTTTGCAGTTACACCTTAAAATAATCCAAAATATACCAACGGAGATTTTAATATCAATTATTTAAATAATTCTGTTCATGTAGGCACTAAAGTAAAACATGCCTTTAAGAATAATTCTTTAGCCAAAACCTTCCATATTAAAATAATATAATTTAAATACAAATTAAATTATGAAGACAACTGTAAATAATATTTCAAAAAAGTTTATTTTAATCTTCTTTCTTCTTTCAACATTAGTTGGATCGGGACAAACTATATTTAAAGAAAATATAGGAGTTTGTTGCGGATCAACAGTAACATCGATTGCAAGTACCACTTTTTTAAATACTGGTTTATCCTTTTCAGGAACTGCTGATACTAGAACTGACACTCCATCATCTGGATACAATAGTGTTTCAGGCGGTAGAAATGTCTATTTTTCTAATAACACTTCTAAAAATTTTATTATTTCTGGAATTAACACTTCAAGGTTTTTAAATCTTAGTCTCCGTTTTGCCCTATGGAAATCGTCTGATGCGGCAAGCAACCAAATAGTTGTAGAGGTTAGTACTAATGGAACAACATACACAGCTCTTTCATACGATAGAGCAACTTCAGGTGGATCTTCTGGCTGGGCATTAGTTGATACAAACGGCACAATTCCAACTGCAACAAACTTGTATATTAGATTTAGACAAACTTCTACATCCTACACATTTCGTGTTGATGATATTGAATTAATTGGTTTTTTTGATAGTGATGGAGATGGGGTCAATGATAATGTAGATACAGATGATGACAATGATGGCATCAAAGATGATGTAGAATGTCCCAATTTCGCAAAACCAAGAATTTATAATGCAGATTTTGAAGACTTAAATATAATAACTTCAGGACTTGATGGAGGTTCAACAGATGTTGTGCCAACTGTTGGTATTTGGAAAGGACCTGGTGCCAATTTTCCAAATTGGCAAAGTGCAGAGCCTTTTCCTAATAATCATTTAGAAATCTGGCACAATTCACAAGCTGCTTCAAACGATTCTGGTGGGAAAGCCTTTTCAGGGGTACAATGGGCAGAAATCAATGCAAGTACTAATGATGGATTTTTCCAAGATATTGTAACAACTCCCGGAGATATTTTGCAATGGTCATTTGCACATCGCAAAAGAACGGGTTACGCTGGCGGTGGTGAAGACATTGCACGATTAATGATTGGAAATCCAAGTGGTACAATGATTAGTCAGGGTGATTTCACTTCTGCAAATGATTCTTCTTGGACTGAACATTGGGGCACTTATACGGTTCCTGCAGGGCAAACAACAACTCGATTAACATTTACAGCAATCAAAGCAGCATCAGGATCTACTAGTACCGGAAATTTTGTTGATAAAGTACAGTTATTTGTAATTCCGAATTGTAAAGATACTGATGGAGATGGCGTACCCAATTATTTTGATTTAGACAGTGACAATGACGGAATACCGGATGTAGTAGAAGCTGGACTAGGAAATTTGAGTAATGGAAAAGGAAAAATAAGTATTGCTTGGGCAGACGCAAATGGAAATGGTTTACACGATAGTGCTGAGTCGACTGCCAATTTACCGCCATTAGATGCTGATGGAGATGGCGTACCCAATTATATCGATTTAGATAGTGATAATGATAGCGTTTTTGACATTGACGAATCGGGAGCTGGTAATACAAATGCTGCTGTTGGTTATGTTAATGGTGATGGTGATATTAATGGTGATGGTGTAGGAGACGGAATAGATTCAGAATCTTTTAGAATAAGAGACACCAATAATAATGGTATTTTAGAACAATTTGGCGATGGTATATTAGATGTTTTTGATTATTTCGTTGGAAATACTTCCTATGCTGATTCCTTTGGAAACACAAATCAAGGTTCAACAGGAGCTGGATGGGTTAATTATGTAAAAGACACCGATGGTGAAGGAATCCCAGATTATATTGACATTAGAAACATCACAACAGGAATTTTTGATATTGCCAATAATAAATTAATTTATAGTAATAAAGTATTGGATGCCAATAATGACGGGATTCTAGATGGAAATACGGATATTGATAAAGATGGAATTTTAGATTCTTTTGACACAAATACTTCAATATTTGGATCACCCAGAGATTTAAACAATAAATTATTGCTTGACTTTGATGGTCGAAACGATTATGGTCAAAGTACAAACGTACTGAGCAGCTTTAATAAAGGGTCTCTTATGGCTTGGATCGATCTTAATTCTAGCTTTTCAACCACTGGAGTTATTGTAGGGCAAACTAAATTCCTCATCCGAATTACAAGTACTCGAAAATTAGAAGCAGTGGTCAACGGAACACTAATTACAGACACTACAATTCTAAATAAATCCCAGTGGTACAATTTGGGCGCTACTTATGATGGAACAAATGTGAAATTGTATATTAATGGTGTATTGGTAAAAACTCAGTCTAGAACAGGAACCTTTTCTGATACTTCCTTGCTGACATTAGGAAAAAACCCTGCAACAAATACGGAGTATTTTAAAGGAAAAATAGATGAAGTTCGGGTTTTTGATTGTGCTTTAACCGACTCTCAATTACAACGAATGGTGTACCAAGAGATAAAAAATGTAGGATCTGAAATTTATGGCGAAATAGTTCCTAAAAATATCGCTACTTCTCCATCCTCATTACCATTTGCCAGTTTATTGCGATATTATCGAATGGACACTTATAAAGATGATGTTATTGATGATTTAACTACTCCTGCAATAGATATTACTGGTGCAAGAATTTACAATCATAAAAACATTTATGTACAACAAGCACCTTTGCCTTTTGTAACTGTGGCATCAGGTAATTTTGCAACAGCTGTAAATAGTTCGACAACTGATGTGAGAGGACAAGATATTATGGAAAACAACTATTCAATCGTAAAAATAAAACATGATATAACCGAAACACTAGATGTTAATGCCTTAGGTATGATTGTAGATCCAGGTAAAAACATCTACATGAATAATAATACTAAAATACAAAATGATTGGTATTTAAAATTGGATGGGAAAATTGACTTAGTGGGTAATTCTCAATTATTACAAACAACAGAAAGCGATTTAGATGTCACTAGTACTGGATCAATTGAAAGAGACCAACAAGGACAAGCTAACAAATACAATTATAATTATTGGTGTTCGCCTGTTAGCCCAATCAATTCTACTCAAAACAATAAAGACTATACAATCTCCGCTGTTATGAAAGATGGATTTAATGCTGTCCCAAGGCCAATTACTTGGATTGCAGGTTTTGATGGAGTTGCTGGAAATTCAACTACACCCATGAGTATTGCGCGATATTGGTTGAATAAATTTGATAATTATGCCAATGCCTATTCATGTTGGGTCAAAATCACAGAAAATAGTACATTAAGAGTAGGCCAAGGATTTACAATGAAAGGAAGTGGTACTTCAGGAACACAGAATTATACTTTTGTTGGAAAACCCAATAATGGTACTATTGCAACAAATACTGTTGGTTCAGATCAGTTATTATTGACTGGAAATCCATATCCTTCGGCATTAGACGCAACAGCTTTCATTACTGACAATACAAATTCAAATTCAATTGATGGCTCTTTGTATTTCTGGGAACATTACCCTGCAAACAACTCCCATGTACTAGCTAATTATCAGGGCGGATATGGTGTACGAAATTTAGTAGACGGTTTAGCACCCGTTTCAACAGGTATAGATTTCATTAGTCAGACCGGAATTAGTACTAGATGTGCCCCTAACCAATACATCCCTGTAGGACAAGGATTTTTTGTAAACGGTAAAATTGGGGCAGGAGGAACGGTTACTTTTAAAAACAGTCAAAGGGCTTTTGTAAAAGAAAATGATGCTCAATCTAATATCATCTACAAAAAACGCTCAGGAACAAAACTAAATCAAGCGAACGATAGTTCTGAGTTATTTGTTGAAAAAGACACAATAAAGAAAATCCGTCTAGGTTTTAATTCGAATAATGGTTATCACAGGCAAATTTTGTTAGGTTTTATGAATGAAAAAGCTACTGATGGAATGGATTATGGGTACGATGCAATTAATTTTGATGATTTTCCAAATGACATGTATTTTTTAACTGAAGAAAACCAATTAGTAATTCAAGGTGTAGGATTTTTTGATCCAGCTGCATCCTATCCTATTGGGGTAAAAACAGATATTGAAGGAAAAGTTTCGTTTACTATTGATGCTTTAGTAAACTTTAGTCCAAAACAATCAATATATATTTATGACAATGAGACCAAAACATATAACGATATCCATAATACACCTTATGAAGTTAATTTACCTGTTGGCGTGAATGACACTCGTTTTTCATTGCGATTTAGTGATAAAAGTAAGAATGCAGAAAAAACATTAATTGTTGTTGATGAAACTGAAAGAAAAGAAGGAATTCTTGTTTTATATTCCAAAAACTACAAAACTTTAGTTATTGATAATAACAATCTGGATTCTTATATTAATTCGGTTGTCTTATATAATATAAATGGTCAATCTGTTGCCAATTGGGATCTTAAAATGTCTGAACAAACCAATATACAAATCCCACTAAAAGACATGAGCTCTGGAATTTATATTGTAAAATTAACAACTACTACAGGAGAAATCAGTAAAAAAATAATGTTCTAAGTAGAGAAGTAAGAAAATTTAAAAATATTCTATCAAAAAAAACACCCCCTTGACCTTGTTAACTGCCCCCAAAAAGTAAGACACTATTTGGGGGCAGTTTATTATTAGAATTGTTTTTATAGTTCATTTGAATTTACGCAACCGTCTAACCCTAGCCGATAATTTTAAGATAAAGAAATGTTAATCTCATAAAAAAGAAAGATGTGGCTATTTACATTGAGATTTAACAATACCTATTCAGCGTCTATTAATTCTATTAGTACCATTTCTTATACAGTGAAAAACAACTCTTTCTGTATATTCTGAAACTCAATTTAACTTCTTGAGGCACTTCAATATACATACTTAATACAATCCGTAAATTCAAATTAAGGATTACGATTACACTTGTAACTTTCATCAATTCTTGTTAAGTTAGAAAAAAAGATTTAAGTAGTGACTGGAATAAAGTCTTCCGCAATTTCTCTTTTCAGTTGAAGTTTTAATACATGCTATAATCTAGTTGGTATCAAAAACTTTAAACCTAAATTAATTTCTAAACAAAATTATTTGCGGATCATTATTGAAAGATGATTCAAAAAAACAAATTAAGCAAGGCTGTTCTTTTTTAGACAGTTTCTTCTATTTAGGGCAACTATTTACTATCCAAATACTCTTATTTCCCATTTTAAAAAACAATAAAAATTAAAAGCGTTTTTCAAAAGTAAAGTTTTTCAAAACATTAAAAACTTAGGCGAATTAATTAGCAAAACGAGTTGAGGATCATTGTCAAAACGTCTTCCAATTTTTTTTATGAAGTAATAAACTACAATTCATATTGAAATTAGTTTTCACAAAATTTTTCTTATCTCTATAAAAATTTTAACTGATTTAAACTGATTAATTTGATCATTATCGGTTTTTATAAAAACAGATTCTATATTCTAAAAACTAAAGTAAATTATTTCTTAAAAAAAAGAGAAATCCATGAGAATAATTCATTTTTAATGTAAAAATACTATTAATATAAATTAAAAAAAAACAGAAAAATAAAATTAAACTGTTAATAAAACCTTTTTGTCGATAAAAAATATCTGTTTATCGAAAATAAAATTCATTTCAATAAAAATACCCCTTAATTACCTAACTTTGAGACTAGTACGCATTTTATTTTGACCAAATAAAGTTAATCATTCTAACTATTATTTAAAAAAATGTTGTTACCATGAAAAAAATCTACCTATTTTTAATTCTTTTATTTTTCAATTATTATTTTGGAATCAGCCAAAATTTTGATCAGTTTGCCTCTGGAATAAAAATAAACAACATCATCTATAATACAACTGGAATTGATCCAAATAAAATCAACTCAGATTCTGGAGCACCAAATTTTGAAAGGGCAAATTTGGGTGTTTTTGGTCAAAATTCTTCCTGCGCAAAAATTACGGCTAGCGAAATTAAAACATGGAAAACTAGCTCAGGAAATGTGTGTACTGCAACATTGTATTGGCGCACATATCCAAATGGTTCACCATCGGGAATATTTAACGCTATTCCTTTATCAATGGTAACTAATTGTGCGGGTTCTGTATTTGCAGATGGTATTGGACCATGTACTGGAAATGATCAAAAATGGAAAGATTATTCATTAAACACTAATTTCATAACAGGATTATCACCGGGCAGTTATATCCTTGAAATTAATTTTGGATATACAGGTTCCGACACAAGCATTTCTACTTGCGAAACTACAAAATACATCAGTAATTTAGGCGCTAATTATAAGGCTAGTTTTACTATAACTAATCCTATAACAACACCAAGTGTTTCATCTACTACATTATGTGAAGGGAGTAGCCTGACACTTACTTCAAATCCAAGTGGTGGAAGTGCTCCATACACATTTAATTGGACTGGTCCAAATGGATATACTTCTACTGTTGAGAATCCAATTATTAATACTGTTACTACGTCTAATTCTGGTGTTTATTCAGTCATTGTCACTGATGCATGTGGAGCTATTTCAACAATTCAGAGTACAAATTCTGTTACAGTAAATACACTTTCAGTAGCACCCACTACAATTTCGGGGACAACTACAATTTGTAACGGGCAATCTACAACTTTAACAGTAAGTGGAGGAACTTTAGGCACAGCTGGTATTGCAGAATGGTTTTCGGGTTCCTGCGGTGGAACTTCCGTTGGAACAGGAAACAGTATTAGTGTTTCTCCAACAGCGAATACAACTTATTATGTTCGCTATGCTGGAACTTGCAATAGTACCACTTGTACGACAGCTACAGTAATTGTGAATCCAATTTTAGTACCTTCAGCATCAATTTTAGCAAATCCGACAAGCCCTATTTGCTCAGGAACTTCAGTAACTTTTACAGCCACATCTAAAAACGGAGGTAGCACTCCTTCTTACCAATGGTTCATTAATAATGTTGCAATAAATGGCCAAACTGCTTCAACATTTACAACAAGCACATTGAACAATAGCAACCAAGTAAAAGTAGAAATGACATCTAATGCAATATGTCCAGTTCCTGCAACTGTAACATCAAATATTCTAACGATCACTGTAAATCCAGTACTGACTCCATCTGTTAATATTTTAGCCTCACAAACTACATTCTGTACAGGTACATCAGTAACATTTAGCATTAATTCAATAACTAATGGAGGTCTTACGCCAACTTACCAATGGAAACGGAATGGCAATCCAATATCCGGAGAAAATAGTTCCACTTATACATCAAATTCACTAGTGGATAATGACATTATTACACTGGATCTTACCTCATCAGCAACTTGTGCAATACCTGCAATGGTTAGTAGCAATCCTATTCAAGTCAAAGTAAATCCTAACTTGCCTGTAAGTGTAAGTGTTGGAGCATCAGCTACCACTATTTGTGCTGGGACCAATGTAACATTTACAGCTACCGCTACAAACGGTGGTACAACACCCGCTTATCAATGGAAACTTAATGCCAGCAATGTTGGGATAAATAGTGCCACATATACCAATTCAGCATTGGTAAATGGTGATGTTGTTTCAGTGCAATTAACATCAAATGCTACCTGTGCAACAGGCAATCTCGCCACAAGTAGTCCAATTACTATGACGGTAAATCCAAATTTACCTGTTAGTGTAAGTGTTGGCGCTTCAGCCACAACAATTTGTCCAGGAACCAATGTAATATTTACTGCAACCCCAACAAATGGAGGAACCACACCTGCGTATCAGTGGAAAATTAACGGTAATAATGTTGGAACAAATAGTGCTACATATACCTCAACAACTCTATCAAATAATGATGTTATTACTGCTGTTATATCATCAAATGCGACTCCTTGTGCAACAGGCAACCCCGCCACAAGTAGCCCAATTACCATGACGGTAAATCCAAATTTACCCGTTAGTGTAAGTGTTGGCGCTTCAGCCACAACAATTTGTTCCGGAACCAATGTAACATTTACTGCAACCCCAACAAATGGAGGATCAACACCTACTTATCAATGGAAACTTAATGGTAGTAATGTTGGGTCAAATAATACTACATATGCCTCAACGAATTTATCAAATAATGATGTAGTTACCGTTGTATTAACATCAAATGCGACTCCCTGTGCAACAGGCAACCCCGCCACAAGTAGCCCAATTACTATGACGGTAAATCCAAATTTACCCGTTAGTGTAAGTGTTGGCGCTTCAGCCACAACAATTTGTTCCGGAACCAATGTAACATTTACTGCAACCCCAACAAATGGAGGAACCACACCTGCGTATCAGTGGAAAATTAACGGTAATAATGTTGGAACAAATAGTGCTACATATGCCTCAACAACTCTATCAAATAATGATGTTATTACTGCTGTTATAACATCAAATGCGACTCCTTGTGCAACAGGGAGCCCCGCCACAAGTAGCCCAATTACTATGACGGTAAATCCAAATTTACCTGTTAGTGTAAGTGTTGGCGCTTCAGCCACAACAATTTGTTCCGGAACAAATGTAACATTTACTGCAACCCCAACAAATGGAGGATCAACACCTACTTATCAATGGAAACTTAATGGTAGTAATGTTGGGTCAAATAATACTACATATGCCTCAACGAATTTATCAAATAATGATGTAGTTACCGTTGTTTTAACATCAAATGCGACTCCTTGTGCAACAGGCAACCCCGCCACAAGTAGCCCAATTACTATGACGGTAAATCCAAATTTACCCGTTAGTGTAAGTGTTGGCGCTTCAGCCACAACAATTTGTTCCGGAACCAATGTAACATTTACTGCAACCCCAACAAATGGAGGATCAACACCTTCTTATCAATGGAAACTTAATGGTAGTAATGTTGGGTCAAATAATACTACATATGCCTCAACGACTTTATCAAATAATGATGTAGTTACCGTTGTTTTAACATCAAATGCGACTCCTTGTGCTACAGGTAACCCCGCTACAAGTAGCCCAATTACTATGACGGTAAATCCAAATATACCTGTTAGTGTAAGTGTTGGTGCATCAACTACAACAATTTGTCCAGGAACCAATGTTACATTTACTGCAACTCCGACAAATGGGGGTACTACACCTGTGTATCAGTGGAAAATTAATGGTAGTAATGTTGGAACAAATAGTACTACATATGCCTCAACAACCTTATCAAATAATGATGTTGTAACTGCTGTTATAACATCAAATGCGACTCCTTGTGCAACAGGCAACCCCGCCACAAGTAGCCCAATTACTATGACTGTAAATCCAAATTTACCCGTTAGTGTAAGTGTTGGCGCATCAGCTACAACAATTTGTTCCGGAACAAATGTGACATTTACTGCAACCCCAACAAATGGAGGATCAACACCTACTTATCAATGGAAACTTAATGGTAGTAATGTTGGGTCAAATAATACTACATACGCCTCAACGACTTTATCAAATAATGATGTAGTTACCGTTGTTTTAACATCAAATGCGACTCCTTGTGCGACAGGTAACCCCGCTACAAGTAGCCCAATCACATTGACGGTTAATCCAAATGCAGCTATCAGCTTAACTTCAGCAGCAGGAACTAACAATCAAACAAGATGTATCAATATAGCTATAGCTAATATTACATATGCAGTAAGCGGAGGAGGAACAGGAGCTGGTGTTTCTGGATTACCGCTTGGTGTAACTGGAACATTTAGTGGAAGCACCTTTACTATTAGCGGAACTCCCTCTGTAGCTGGTATTTTTAATTATACTGTTACAACAACTGGGAATTGTTCGCAAACAACAGCAACAGGAACAATAACAGTAAATCCAAATGCAGCAATAACACTAACATCAGCACCAGCTACAACCTTACAAAATATATGTAGACTTTCGGCTATTACAAATATTACTTATAATGTTACTGGTGCAAGCACAATAAATGCAGCAGGTTTGCCTTCAGGTGTAAATGCTGTTCTTTCTGGTGGCATTGTCACTATTAGTGGTACGCCAGCTGCGGCAGGAACTTATAATTATACCATAAACACTACTGGCCCTTGCGTTAATACATCAGCTTCAGGAACCATTGTTGTTTGGAATGGAAATCCTAGTGGTTGGAATGGAAGTTCATCAATTACCATTTCTAATAACTCCATATGTCCACCAGCAGCAAATATTACTATTAGCGCTCCAAATGGAGCAAGTAATGTGCAGTATTACAAGTGGATTTTGCCTACAGGATGGTCAATAATTTCAGGTGACTTAACTAGTTCCATTTCTGTTTCTGTAACTACAGCAGCCCAAACAGGTAACCAAGTTGTAACAGTACAGGCTGTAAATTCATGTGGAAATATTGGTATATCTTCTCCTGCAAGCGGTAATAAAGCAATAAGCGTAGATACTTTTACAGGAGTAACTGTTACTCCAATACCTCAATCCGTTTGTTCTGGTAGTTCTATTTCGGTTATAGGAACTTTAACAGGGAATGCCACTTCAGGTACATGGACAGCACCTAGTGGCACATTTAGCCCAATGGTTATATCAGGAACTAATCCTATTACAGTATCTAGTACATATACCCCATCAATATCTTCAGGAAATGTTGCTTTAACAATAACAACAAATACGCCGACAGGTTGTTCAACTCAGCCCGGAACTGCAACTTTAAATGTAACCGTCAATCAAATTGTAACAATCACCGCACATCCAACCACAACCCAAACGATTTGTTCTGGCACCAATGCCAGTTTCAGTGTAACAGCAACAGGAACTGGTTTAACGTATCAATGGAGAAAAGGAACTACCAATCTTAGTAATACAGGAAATATCACAGGAGCAACCACAGCCACATTAAATTTATCTAATGTAGCCACTTCCGATGCTGGAAGTTATAATGTCATTGTTAGTGGCGCAAGTCCTTGTTCCTCTGTAACATCAAATACTGCTACATTAGTAGTCAACCAAGCAGTAGCAATCAGTACTCAGCCTATATTAACACAAACTCTTTGTACTGGAAACTCCGTAAGCTTTAGCACAACTGCAACGGGAACAGGTTTATCCTATCAATGGAGAAAAGGCACAACAGTTTTAAATAATACAGGAAATATTACAGGTGCAACCACTAGTACTTTAACTATCAATCCAGTTGTTTCAGCAGATGCAGCTTCGGATTATAACGTTGTTATAACTGGAACTGCACCTTGTACACCAGTAACTTCAAATAATGCAGCATTGGTAATCAATGATGCTGTGGTGATTTCCACACAACCAGCCGCAACCCAAACGATTTGTTCAGGTACCAATGCTAGTTTTAGTATAATAGCTACAGGAACTGGTTTAACGTATCAATGGAGAAAAGGAACTACCAATCTTAGCAATACAGGAAATATCACAGGAGCAACCACAGCCACATTAAATTTATCTAATGTAGCCACTTCCGATGCTGGAAGTTATAATGTCATAGTTAGTGGCGCAAGTCCTTGTTCATCTGTAACATCAAATGCTGCT
>NZ_SMFK01000017.1 GCF_004349355.1 Flavobacterium cellulosilyticum
GATTCTTATTTCTTGTAAAGCCTCTGTAGCTAGTTTTTGAACATGGAATCGGTCGATAACAAGAGTTGCAGTAGCAAAGCATTTCTTGGCAATGAGTCCCATATTTCCTGCCATATCTAGGGTTATTTCGGTAACTAGATTTCGTTGTTTAAGCGGTATTTTTTCAATGATAGCAATCACAGTTTCAGCTTTAGTTCCAGCAACCATTGCTACTATAGTTCCTTTTTTACCTTTGGCTGACTTATTAGTTAGAATTGTATAGAGTTCGCCATTAGATAAGGAGGTTTCGTCTATTGATARTCGTTTTCCAATGTTATCTGGGAAAATAAGCCATTTTTTTGCGTGTGGTTTTTGATTCCACATTTTAAAATCACTTAAGAAATCTTTGTACTGATGTTGTAGATTCTTACCGCTTACACCGTAGAAAGAAGCAATAGCATTGCAATCATTAGGCTTAGAATCTATTGATTTCTTTTAAAAAAGACGCAAACTCCTGTGTTACCCGAGTTCCGTCTGCTACTAAATTCCAATCTCTAAAAACGACTTTTCCTGTATCTTCATTAAGCCATCTTCTGCGAGTGATGTGYAGATAAACCTGATGTCCACGAATAGGAAAGTCTTGAACAGTTATCTCATCAAAAAAACCTTTGGAGCTTAATTTAGCTTGACGATATTCTTTGGGTATAGAATTGATCTCTTTTAAATAAAGATGAAGAATTTCTTCCCCTTTTTTATAGGAAGTAAGTTCGAAATAATCAACAATAATTTCAGGTAATAACAATTTGAGAAGTTCAATAAAAGAGTCTTGCATTTCTATATAATTTTGAAATACAAATATCGAAATTTAATATTTCCCCACAACTTTTAGACTTGATCCAAAAAATTGGTAACGCTTTTAAAAGCTGGTTTTAATCCCTTTGAAGATAATGCGGAGTTATATGCTAAAAGAGTACAGAAAGAAAGTGTTGCGCCACCCGTTATGGAAGAATCTCCTGTAAGTATTACTGCAGTTGAAGAAGAGCCTAAAATGTCTTTAAGAGAAGCTTTCGATTTGAGTCTTAAATTGAAAGAGAAACTGATTAGTCCTAAAACGAAAAGCAATGACGAAAACAGGGTCGATAACTTTTTAAAATGGTTAACTACAAATCGTCCTGAGATCAAGAGCATAAATCAATTAGGGAAAAAAGATGTCATTCAATTCTTAAATGAAGAACTTTATAGGACTTCAGCCCGTTCTAGAAATAATTCTAGAGTGGATCTTAGTAGTTTAATGCAAACCTTGGAAGATAATGATATCATTGAACTCAATTTTGTTAAAAGTATACCAGTCTTAAAATCAATTCCCGAACGTAACAAAACTTACACTACAGAAAAGCAAGAAGATATTTTTACTTATCTCGAAAAGCATGATCCTATTTTATTGCTCTTTATCAAGTTTATTTCCTATAATTTTTTGCGTCCTATTGAAGTTTGCAGGTTAAAGGTGGGGGATTTAAATTTAACTAATAAAACGATTCAATTTAAAGCAAAGAATAGTTCCTTTAAAACGAAGATCATTCCAGAGATATTACTAAATGATTTACCAGATCTTTCTATGTTAGGAAAGGATTTAGTGTTATTCACGCCAGAGAAAATAGGAGGAGAGTGGAGCACTCGAATTGATAATAAAAGGGATTATTTTTCCAAAAGGTTCAAGTCGGTAATCAAAGATCATTTCAATCTAGGAGTGGATTATGGCTTGTATAGTTTTAGACATACATTTATTACCAAACTATACAAAGATTTTGCTAAAACGATGACACCTTTTGAAACCAAAAGCAAATTGATGCTGATCACAGGACATACTTCAATGGAAGCCTTAAGCAAATATTTACGTGAAATAGATGCAGAGTTGCCAGAAGATTATTCGAAAAGTTTAAAATAGAGTACACAAGTATAATAATAAGGCAAAGCCAATTAAAATGAAGGAACAATCAATAGAAACTTTTTTAGATCATTTAGTTCAGGTACTAGTAAAAGATCTTGGGTTTTATATTCCAAAATCAATTTTTCCTGAAATAGTGCTGGAGAAAATGGGCTTTGATTTTCCTGAACATTTTTTTGATGAACTTTTTTATTTGGATTTAAAAAACGGAATGATGTTTTTTGATAACAATCTATTTATGGAGAAGCTTGCGGAAAAGCCTCGATTATTTGAGAGCAATATCATTCAACTTCTTCAAAAGAGAGATGAATTAGGGGAAGCTGCATTCGATTATATACTTGAAAAGTATTTTGATAAAGTTAATTTTTATTGTAAAGCAGTTAGTTTGTTAAGTGGTAAATTGGGTTTTTACTTTAAGGATACAGTTGATTTTAGTGTAAAGGGCTCTTTTGAAATTCAATTTAATATATACAAAAGTCATCTTTTGGAATTGATAAGTCGCTTTTATAAAGAGAAAGAAGTTGTTGTTAAAGAACATTATGATTATGATGAATTGTTATTAACCTACTTACCTGACTTTACATCAAGATTAGGGATCTATTATAAAGAGCTAACGACTGAATCTGAAACTGAATTTCCTAACTCAAATAACCAGAATGACAATAAAATTGCTGAATCAGAAACACCTAAAAGTGATGCGTTTTCTAAAAAGAGAGTAAAAAAAGAACCTCTACTTTTAGATGCGGAAGTAGAAGATTTTATATTGACAACGGTGTTTAATATGAAGTTAGATTCAAAATAATAAACAGGACTATTTTCCTTTAATGAAAAGCCAATGAAAAAACAAAACATAAAAAATGAAGATCCATCTTTAAATTTTAGGTTACCAAAAGAGTTAAGAGCTCAAGTAGCAAAGGAAGCAGAACTATTAAATGTTACCGTTTCGAATTATTTGAGAAATCACTTGGATGATTTTTATTCTGGAAAATTATTTGAAAAAGAAATCGTTTTTGACCATAGCCATGAATTGATTAATTCAAACGAATTTTTGCAATTGGTCGTTTGGGTTTTTAGTAAAAGGAAAAACGAAAAATGTATAGCTACAAACGATCAATTAAATCGCTATATAAGAACCATTAAAAAGCTAGAAGGTATTTTGCCAGATTCGCTCGTTATTGAATTTGACAAGGTTTTAATGGATTTGATCAGAGTTCAGGGTGATACAAGTTCGTTTCGTTTCTTTAAATTTTGTGGGCAAAGTTACACTACGCCAGGATTTGATTATGAGAAGCTCGAGAGTTTTATTTTAAATGAGATGAATAGTTATTTTGCAACCAAAATTTAAATAAAACACGATGATAAAAATGTGGAATAATTGTGATAAAAATGTGATAATTTTGTGATAAAAAAATATCACAAAAATTTATTCTTCACAAATTTTTGTTTTAGTATTCTGTAAGCTCCTTGTTTTGTTGGGTTTTACGCTATGCCAAAGGTAGTTTTTGAAGTTTTTGCATTATGTCTTTTTTCTATAAAACTAAAAAATATTTGACTTTTACTTCGGTAAATTAGTAAGTTGTGATTATAGCTTTACTATTGTAATTTGTTGAATGTAATTATAACAAACGTCATTTTTATATTGCTTTTTTTAGATCAAATAGTACAGCTCAAATTAGGATGATAGTATTTTTGTTTTAGTGTTATTTGTAAAAATATATTTTTCTACCTCTTCAATGCAAAATGGCCTTTAATAACCCGACTGTCTTCTAATTGAATGGAATACCAATAATCCGCTGCTGGCATTTGCTGTCCGTTGAAAGTGCCGTCCCAGCCTTGGGTTAATGGACTGATTTGTTTCACTAATTTTCCATATCGGTCGAAAATATGGATAATTGTATTAGTATTGAAGGAGGCATTTACGCCTTTGATGTTCCAATAGTCGTTATAGCTGTCGTCATTTGGCGTGAAATAATTAGGAATTCCAAGAACTGCAACTTCTTTTCGTTTTATACCACAACCATTCAAATCTTTAACATAAACGGTGTGGATTCCAGCACTCACATTGGTAAAAACATTGTCCGTTTGATAGCTACCGTTTTCATCATCGAGAGTATATATATAATTGCCCAAACTAGCAGCGACACTTACCGTTATACTATTTGATTCGGCTAAATCTACAATTTTCACATCGGTAATATTCGCTTTATCCGAGGCTAGAACAGTAAACGTTCTCGTTCTCGAACACCCCTGAGCGTTGGTAACTTTTACTGTATAAAGACCTGCCGTGTTTACGGTTAAAATGTAATTCGTTTCTCCCGCAATTGCGTTTCCGTTAAACGACCAGGTGTAAGTATAGTCATTTGTATCCGAACCGTCCAAAAGTCCAGCATCCAAATCCTTGGTAAACGAAGGTAAATCACTGCATACTAATTCATCTCCTTTTAAAGCGATTTTAGGAACTGGATGCACAACAAAGGGCAGCGTTATTGTTGCAGTACAAGTTGTGTTTACTGGGTTGATGACTTCAACTCTCACATTTTGGGTTGTCGTTACAAAAGGGTTCGGCAGCGGACTAGGCAATGCATTGTTATTTTGATCAAAATAGTTAACAATCATTCCCGTTTGTCCTCCTAAAATGGTGTTTTGAAAAGTGGCCGTATCAAAAGCATATTTTCCATCTTGTAAACTAGGGTCTGCTTCATCATCGCAAGTGGTTGTTAAAATTGTTGGAACTGGAAAAGCTTCGGGTAAATCATCCACGACAAATTGTAGTGTTGAATTGTACGAGCAGGCTTTTGCGGTATTATTAGTCACAACAACTTTCAGTGTTTGTGAAGCCGTCACAAATGGATTGGGCAATGGACTTGACAATTGCACGTTGTTTCCGTCAAAATAAGTGACTGTGACATCCGTCAATCCGTTTATTAATTGCGATTGCAGATTGGTAGTATCAAAAGCAAATTTTCCATCTTGGTCATCATCACAATGAATTTGTGTCAAGGATTGTACAATAGGAATACGTTCTACATTTAAGGTAATATGATTGCCTAATCCCAGACAATCATTATTGACTTGACTATCTACCC
This sequence comes from Flavobacterium cellulosilyticum, assembly GCF_004349355.1. Taxonomy (GTDB): domain Bacteria; phylum Bacteroidota; class Bacteroidia; order Flavobacteriales; family Flavobacteriaceae; genus Flavobacterium; species Flavobacterium cellulosilyticum. The sequence goes on from NZ_SMFK01000017.1 coordinate 5,011, forward strand.
GAATATAGATTTTTTGAGTATTCGGATAACCAATGTTTCGATAATTTGAAATATCTGTAATAGCATTTTTTTCTGCCAAAGCATCGGCAAGGTTTCTAAAATAACGAATGTCTAACAATTGACCTGCGGGAAAAATATTCTGAATATCATTCGTCACGCTACTAAAATCAAAACTAGCAATGCCGTCTGTATTTGTGCCTAAAAAGGCATCATCACATTCGGTAAAGGATTTGGCATAGTTCAATGGAATTTGGGTAGTAGAAACCAATAAATTGACTTTTGCAATTCGAAAACAGCCGTTGCCGTTGGATACTTTGGCATAAACCGCATCATTGCTAACGACCTGATTGGTGTAAGTGGTTGGGTTTGCAATTGGGTTTGTATTGTTTTGCGCATCAGTTTGGGTTTTGAAAAAAGCAATGGTCTTATTGGCAGCGTTTGTCGTGATTTTTCCAATAGCTTCTTCCAAATTAAAAACACTAAAACCATCAATATCATCGTCACATTGTTTCAAAGAAACCACATTTGTGATAACTGGCAAAGCCAAAACCTCGATCGAAAAGGAAGTTGTGGCAAAACAAGACGCATTGTCTTTATTGGTCATTTTTACATAAATCGTTTCCGAAGCATTGGTATTGGCATAAGTATTTGGAGTAGTAATCAATTGACTTAAAGCTGAATCTTTGTAATACGAAAGTACAAACTGGCTTGCCGATTGACCGTTCAAAATTGTGGTGGCTCTTTGGGTTAAATCGAAAATTACCCGACCATCGGTATCTGTTCCTACACTGGAATTATCGCAACTGCTAATTTTTGGAATTACAGTATTTGGTTTCGGCGAATCAAACACATCGATATCAAAACTGGTCGTGCTTTTGCATTCGGAATTTGCATTATTACTCACTTCAGCAATAATGGTTTGCGCTTGGTAAGCCGCTTTATTTATATAATTATTTGGTGCAGCAATAGCAATTTTATTAGCATAATCTGTGGCATTGGCAAAAAATTTTATAGTGTATAAATTTGGATCTTGACTGTTGAGAATAGCCGTGTTTTGTGTGGTCAAATCGAAGTTATACAAACCATCATTATTGTTATCACAAATGAGTAAATCTTGCGGTTTTGTTGCGGTGGGTACTGCTGAAATGGTAATGACTTTAGTATTTGTACTCGTGCCACTTGCTCCAGTAGCTGTAACTGAAACTGTGTAAGTTCCTGCAATTGTATAACTATGAGTTGGACTTATGGTTGTTGAAGTAGTTCCATCGCCAAAGTCCCAAGTAGCAGAAGTTACTATTTGATTACCACTCAACGAAAAAGTAGTTAGATCACCTAAACATTGATTGTTAACGGTAAAACTAGAATTGAAAAAAGATTGTACAAAACAAGGCAAACCACTTTGTGATTTTTTTCCCGCTAAATCAACGGCATTGGTTTGTAAATTGCAACTCACTCCAACATTATCAGGATTGTTTATGACTCCTAAATTGGTCACATCATAATTGGCAATGTAAATTTTATTGTTGGGACCGAGTTGTAAAGCACCTAAATGATTGGTTCCATTTGCTATAAGTAGTTCACTGGCCACAATGTTGGGAGCGTTTAAATTGTATTGATAAATTTCACGCTTATTTGAAATGGCAAGGTATAAAAGTTTGCTGTTGGGCGAAAATTCGACTCCGTAAAATTGATCAAAACCACTAGACTTGAGCCTTATCGGATTTGACACTTTTCCGGTGGCAACATCAAAATCGAAAAGTTCCAGAAAATTAAAGCAATGTCCTGCGGCTAATTTTGTACCATCGGGCGAAATCTTCATATAACCCAGTACGTTGTTTTGAGAACCTCCTATAACTCCACCAACATTCGAAGTAACAGGAGTTGCACTCAACCCTGCAGCGGTAAGCAAGTGGGCATAAAAAGTATTGCTGTTCCAGCCGTGGGTAACAATCCACAAATCGTTATTATTGCCGTGTTTTACTACCGATATTTTTTCTAAACTGGGCGTATAAACCAAGATGTTTTTATTGGCTGTAATTCCTCCTAATCCTCCGTCTAACGTAAGGTCTATTTCGCTGTATTGTACGCCATTAATTTTTGCGCTATCATCTAAGGTAAAGACATAAAACAAGTTTGGAGAACCGGGCTTGGGAACGATGGTTGCCGATTGAGAACTTGACCAAGCTCCCTTCAGTCCTGTACCATTTAGCATTACTAGGTGATTTTTGTTATACACCGTCATACCATCAGTATAAAACAACAAATTGCCATTGGAGTCTGATAAGGCAGCACAACCCTCAAGGTTGATGAGTTTACCATCTGTTAATGGAGTTAGTGAGCCGTCTGTATTGAAATGGATTCCTGCTCCTTCACCAAAATACCAATAACTGGCTTCTTTTTGAGAATAGGCAAGACTGCTAATGCAAAGAAAAAATAGTAGGATTTGGTTTTTCATTAAGGTATTACTTTTTGATGTTGTTTTTAGCAAACAACGGGCTTATACTTTTACTTTTAATTATCCTTTTTATTGTTGTCTTGGTTTGCGGACACAAGCGTAACAATCACTCTACCAATCGTTCTCTAAAATAAAACATTGTTCAATTGAAGGATGCTGTGCGAAGTCTCCCGACTTCATACCCACTCCTATATGCCGTTCCAATTTTCTAAAACTCAATATTCATTATATTTTGTAAAATTATTCAAATTCAAAACATCAACAATAGGAATATCTGCTTTTTCTATTTTTAGTAAGCCTGTATCCGAAACATAATTACTGGCACTTGAATAAGTATAATGTGATGCTTTCTCTACAATTCCTGCACGAACAGGATTTAAGTGAATATAATCTAACTTTGACCACATAAACTTGTTACTATAAATTTCTTCTGGGTGATTGCCATATTGCCAAAATTGATAATTTTTGTTTCTGGAATGACTTTCGGTTGCTAATTTAAAACGCTCTAACATCCACTCTCTTCTGCTTTCGGGATCTGATTTTATTTTTTCTATAATTTTTGTAGCCGTGAATTTCTTGAAATCTCGCAACAAATCCGACAACTCGCCATCGCCAAATTGCACTACCATATGAATATGATTGCTCATAATCACATAACCATACAAAACCATTGCCTTTTCTTTGATGCAAAAATCTAAACAGGCTATAACGATGTCTCTGTAGTTTTTTCTTGTAAAAACATCAACCCAATCTACAACTGTTGCCGTTACAAAATGTGGCAAAGTTTGGTCTCTTATTTTATATCCTTCTGACATATTTTTTTATTCAAATATATAGTTTTTTACTACAAATAAACATTTGTTTTGCCTGCTTAACTGTGTGGACTATAGGAACGGGTGCGAAGTCGGAGACATTCGCACAGCACGACCCTAGATTTAATAACGTTTCCTTTTTAGGGAAGTCTTCGGAGAGCTGGGGTCTTCTCGTAACCGCAAATATTCTTGCAAAACGCTGTGCGAAGTCTCCCGACTTCGTACCCACAACTATATGCCGTTCCTGCTTTATTTTTCATCTTAATTCTTTGTTTTGGTTGCCCTCGTAAGTTGCCTATTGGAATGGGTACGAAGTCGGGAGACTTCGCACAGCACAGCTTCGCACAGCAATCCGCTAGTTTTAAGAACGTTTTCTTTTTATTGAACACTTCGGACAGCTGGGCATCCGAAACCGTTTTGATGGCTTTTACTCCATCGACATCGGTATCTAAAGAATACTGCATTGTGCTTATATTCCCTTCTGGATCGGGGCACTAGCCCAGTGTTACCTAATGCTCGCGCCGTCGGGGGGTTAGCGACTTTCTAATTTATATGAAAAGGTTTTAGTTTCAGTGTATTTATTGGAATCATTATCATATATACAATTCCATATAATAGAGCTCAGTTTATTTATTTTGTCATAATGATAAATTCGGGTAAGGATACCTCCATCAAAAGTGTATTCTTCTTTTACTATGAAGTTATCTTTCATAATTATTTTGTATTTTTTTATTACAGTTAAATGTTGAATATATTTTTCAATGTTAGATCTGAAAGTTATCTTTTTGTTAAGATTATTAAAACTTAATACTTTCTCACTATTTGTAGTTATTACTTGATATTTATCACAACTAGAGAATATTTTTACTATATCACCCAATTCTTCATAGTTGACAAATGGAAGAGGAAATGTAATGCCTTTTTTTAACAAATAGTTATTTTGAAAAGAGGCATCACTAATGTGTTTTTTTTCTTCATTTTCATCAAATCCATCTATATCTCCACCACCCAAATAATTAATCTTTTCAACAAGATTTGTTTCTAAATAGGTATAAAGAACCGTGTATTGTTTAGGAGATAAATGATCATTGTAAATAAATTTTACAACCAATCCATTTTTGTTGAGGTAATATATACCCTCATTTATATTATTTGTAGCAACTGTGACTATTTCTATACTTTGCCCAGAACAATTGATAATGCTAAGTATAATTACCAGTATTAAATATTTCATCTTGGATACTATCATTTTCCTTTAATTATTGATTCTCCTTTTAACTCTTTCCAAAATATTGTACCACCATAAACAGCTGTCGATTTTAAATGGATTGTATTAGGTTGAAAATACTTATTAAATTTACCCTTCCCTGTTGGAGTAAAGCTAGTTTGGGGAGCTTTAAATGCTTTCCCAACATTAGCTTTCCATTTACTAAAATCATCATTTGATATTGACCAGCCCATGGTATTTTTATGTAGTTCAATACTTCTTTTTCCAATTTTATCACTGAATTTAGTATTATCTGCAGAAAAAGTCGCTTGGTCTTGTCCATCCCGATCGCTCGGATATTCAAATAGTCCTTGTGTGGATAGCGCGGATTTGCAACCCCCGATCGCTCGGATATTCAAATAGTCCTTGTGTGGATAGCGCGGATTTGCAATCCGTGCCTACTCCTATAAGCAATCAAAACAAATCTAATAAAATTACCTCTAATTCATAATCTAATCCTGCATAATTTCTTGCTGAACTAAAATAATAATCTTCTGGAAGTGTTACAATTTTCTCCTTCACTGGATTGTTATGAATGTAAATTACTTTTTGTTTTATAAACCAATTTGATTGAACTATTTCGGCATGATAACCACCTTGCCACACTTTGTATTTCTGCTCTTTTTTGAGATGTTCACAAGATTTTTGAAAATACTCCAACATCCATTCTCTTCTGCTTTCTGGCTCGTCTTGAATGGTTTGTACAATCTTTTTAGAAGTAAACTTCTTGAAATCACGCATAATATCCGACAATATAAAACCCTCAGTGCCTTTGCATAACAAATGTAAATGACTTGACATTAAACAATAGGCATAAATTTCTAAACCTTTCTTTTCTTGACAAAATTTCAAGGCATTAGTAATAACATATTTCTGATTCAATCTTGTAAAAATATCTATCCAGCCTACGGTTGTTATGGTTATAAAATAAGCTTCATCTGTGGTTGTGGCTTTATATTTTGTTGACATTTTTTTTTCTTTAAAGATATTAAAAAAGCCATAACGTGGTATAGCTTTTTGACTTGTATTACTTGCTCAACTTTGTCGGCACAGATTGCAAATCTGCGCTATCCGTTGGCGAGATGTTTACTGCATATCCGAGCGATCGGGGTTTATAAAGTAAATAGCGACTTCTGGCTAATAATTGCTTTACAGTATCACCATTGGTTAAAAGTTGGGGAGTATATGTTTCATTTTTACATTTAGCTTGTAAAATCAATTGATTCTCTATATCCATAGCTTCCCATCGGTGCTTGATTCTAATTTCTTGTAAAGCCTCTAAGGCTAGTTTTTGTACATGGAAACGATCGGTTACTTGTATAGCTTTTGGAAAACATTTTTTAGCTATCAACTTCATAGAATTAGCCATATCTAATGTGATTTCTATAACGGCTTGCCTTTTCTTAGAATCAATTTTACTGACCTGTTCAATGACTTGTTCTGTCTTAGTGCCTGCAACAATTGCCACTAAGGAACCTTTCTTGCCTTTGGATTTTTTATTGGTGACAATAGTGTATAGTTCACCTTGAGATAAGGCTACTTCGTCAATGGCTAAATGAGTACCTATGTTTTCTGGGTAAATAATCCATTGATGTGCATGTTCTCTAGGTTCCCAAGTACTAAAAGAACTAAGGTGTTTTTTATATTGTCTTTGGAGTTTTTTGCCATTAACACCAAAGAAACCTCCAATAACATGACAATTAATGGGTGTGTTATCTATTAATTTCTTTTAAAAAAGCCGCAAATTCTTGCGTCATACGAGTTCCTTTAGCTACTAATTGCCAGTCTCTTTTGATGATTTCTCTAGTGGCTTTATTGGTCCAACGACGACGTTTAATGTGTAAATAGACAAACTTACCTCTAAGAGGAAAATCCTGGATTGTTATTTCATCTAGAAAGCCTTTGGATACTAATTCTACAGCATCAAACTCTTTTGGAGGTTTTGCTTTTTCTTCGAAATACAGATGTAAGTTTTCTTCAGAAGTAGTTGCAGAAACTATTTCAAAGTTTTCAATTAAAAAATCAGGGAGCATAAATTTTAAAAGGTCTATAGAAGTCATATCTCAATGTTAATGCTACAAAAATATTCTTTTTTCTAAAACTTCTCCCCAGGATTTGCTCCTGATCCATCAAAATTACGCCACATAGAGCTAAGTCCTTATTTCGAAATATTTAAATTCAGTTTTTCGATTTTCTGTCTGATTAGACAATCCCTCTCTCCTGCAAGCTTCCATATCCAAGTCTTTTTTAGAGCTTCACCTTCTCGATTGATGGTAATAGATCGCGTTTCTTGAAGTAAAGAATAATCCGATATTTTTTTTCTTCCCCCGCTACCGCACGAATCCTTTCGTGTGGTTCGTTATCGTTAAACGTCAAACATTCTAAAAACTACTATATCATCAATCAGGCCTTTTTGACCTGCATAATCTATAGCACTACTATATACATAATCTTCTGCTTTGTAAACCAAGCCTTCTTCTACAGGATTATTATGAACGTAATCAATCTTTTGCTGAATAACTTTATTGCTCCAAAGCTCAATAGGTTTATTATCATGTCTCCAAAATTGATAATGCTTTACATTAGAACTTTTTTCAGCTTCTTTCTTGAAAAAATCCAACAAGAATTCTTTTCTACTTTCCCTTGGATTTTCTTGTATGCTTTTTACAATAGATTGACTGGTAAATCTTTTTAAATCTCCAATTAATAACTCTGGTTTTTGACCATTGATACTCCTAAAAACTAAATGTATATGATTACTCATAATACACCAAGCATGAATTTCTAATCCTTTGTTTTTTTGACAAAAAACTAGGCTGTCAATAAATAGGTCTTTATACTCATTTCTAGTAAATACATCTAGCCAACCTACAACTGCACTAGAGCGAAACGGATGCACGAATACCTATAAAAAACAATAAAAACGTATGAGTAAAACTAATAAAATACAAACCCTCTGGATTATGGAATTTATAATTTCTACTCATAGTTATTGAGATTTAGATTTTATCGTAAATATAGAAAAATTCGCTTAAACCTAGCGTACCACACGAAAGGATTCGTGCGGTAGCGGGGGGCACAGAATGCAATTCTGCGCTATCCGTTGGCGAGATATTTACTTCATTTCCGAGAGATCGGGTTATTTTTCTGGAGACTGTGATGACCATTCCATTTTAATGGCGGCGAGTGTCAGAGCTATTGGGGGAACTCCAAGACTTATTCACACGAAAGGCCATATTTATCCAGAAATATTAATAGGAACGCTGAATGATCTCGAAACCGTAAATTTTTTAATTAAAAATGTTTTGTTTATAAATGAAAGTTACAAGAAACAAATTCATTATCATATAGACGAACACGGACAAGTATGGCTTAATCTTGACTATACCGCTAAATATCCTGGCGGCCCTATGATGTCTGAAGAAATTCTGGGGTTGTAAACGTTAAACTAAATAATATAATAGCTCTTTGGCCGAGGAATTGTTTCTATTTTTTTATTATCTATTTCCGCTAAAGTATTTTCAATCATTTCCGACATCGCCTCTAAGGCTAAGTCATTAGGTTGGATACCAAAAGGATTTTCGAGTTCATCGGCTATTGCTTCTAAAGCGACAAAAGTATAAGCGATAAAAACAATTACCAAAGGTGTAATCCAAACCGTAGATTCTACAAAACCAAAAGGAAGTAAAAAGCAATAAATATAGACCGTTCGATGCAGTAATACACTATAGGTATAAGGAATTGGTGTACTAGCAATCCTTTCGCAGCCACCAATGATATCTGATAATTTATTCAAATTTACATCAAAACTAGTTTGAGTAATCGAATCTATTCTACCAGAAAGTTTTGCTTTATTAACCCAAAGACCTAATTCTTTTAAAATAATGATTGGTTTAAAAACAGCCGTTTTAATTCTATCATGATCTGATTTAAGAAGCAATCTTTTCAAATCAGAATCGGCCTCAGTTTCTCTTAGTTGGTGTTTTAAAGCATGTACTAAAGCAGTTAACAAGTGAATAAAATCAGTCCGCTCCTTATCATAATTATCTCCTTCAACGAGAGTGTGAGCTTGCCTGGCTAAAGATCGAGTATCATTTAATAATGCGCCCCATAATTTCCTTCCTTCCCAAAAGCGATCGTAACTTACGGTATTTCTGAACCCTAAAAATAGTGCTAAAGCTATTCCAAAAAGAGTGAAAATGGCAGGATTGATATGGATGTCGTAGCTAAGTAAATCATCTCTAAAATAGACTACTAATACCGAATAACTAAAGAGGATAAATAAACGCGGCAAAAGCTGTGGTAGCACAGATCCATTCCATTCAAAGAGCATTCTAAACCAGTTTGTTTTTTTCTTAGTGATCATATCGCAAACTTAATGCTTTTTTAGAGTTTAAGAATGAAGTTTTCTTAAAAACCAAATAAAGTATTTAATGGTATTTTTATAAAATTGAAATTAAATAGAGGCTGTCTAAAAAGGTAGCCTCTATTTTTTTTATTTCATATTGATTCATTGATATTTTATTGAATATTTGAAAATTCTATTATGGTACCATCGGCTGTGATGACACTTTTGAAATACCAAATTCCGGTTATGTTTTCATAAGTTAACGGTAACTGCTTTTCTCCTGTATCTTCTTTACTGCAAGACCATAAAATAGTTGCCAAGGCATTCCCTATGCCTAAAATTGTTTTTTTCATATTTGTATGATTGAATGTTTATTTTTTGTTGTTTTTTTGTTCATTATAATTTAACGTTTGGCTTTCAAAAAACCATTTTTATGTTTTGATCTCGTTTATGGGCACGAGCCAGAGGCATCGCGCTAGCTGTTTAGATTATTTCTGCTCGCACCAGCTGGAGGTTTCCAAACTTATTTTAAAATATATGGAACTTTGTTTGAAACTATTTCTCCAAAATATGGTTTAAAATTTATATCTTGATATTTTAACAAAAATTTCTTGTCAATTATTTTATTAAAATATTCTCTATTCATTCTATATTTAAATTGTATTTCAAAATTTCCTTTTTCAGTTATATAGGTATAACGTTTATTACACCTAGTGTAACTATTATTGAAGGGTAATTTTAACACAATACTAGTATTTTTTTTTAACAAAAGTGTTTTCTTTAATTCTGTCAAATCATCCCAAACCTTTTGCTTGTATTTAACATTCCTTTTAATACAATTAATATAAGTAGTATCTCTATACATAGGTTTAATCATTCTAGTTGAAGGATATGCAATTTCAATAATTTCTTGATTAAAATAAAATATAGGTTTAGGATGAATAAACTCGTTGGTTTCGTAATCAATACCTAAATTAAAATATATACTTGTTGCGTCTAAACAGATAAAATAGTCATTGTGGGATTTGTTTATAATTTCAATTTTTAAAAAATTATTTCTGTAAAGTTCCTTATTATGAATTTTAAATGAAACTTCAGGTTCAATTGATTTTTTATTGTTACATGATGTTAATATTATACCTAGAATTAAAATTAAAATTTTCATCTTAGAATTTTTTTAAGTTTTTATTTTTTTCTACCAACTGCATATTCTTTTGAAATCATCGTGTTAAAATTATCCATCATTATGCTATTTGTGGGAACACCACCGTTCATATATTCCCATGCTTGAGAGATATATTCAGATTTTGCAAATGCGTAATCAGCACTTATTTTACTCCATCTATTATAAGCACCTGAAATAAAATGGTAAGCATGGTTTAGTTCGTGACCTACAGTTGAAGCCGCTAATCTCCAGCTAGATAATGCACTTTTACATATGTTAATTCTTTGTACATGTTTTTGGTCCGAAGTTTGAACTGTCTCTCCATAGGCTGATTTGCCACTCAAGTCAGTTATGCCGTCAACCAAATAGACAGCTAAATCTCCCGTTTTATCTAATGAACCTTCTCTGGTGCTCGATTGCATCGAGTACCTACTTACATTTTTACCCAAATGGGAGCGTTTGCAACGCGGTTCGAATAAAAATCACCATAAAGGTTCAACATTCACATTACAAAATACGGTATTATCTTCTTCATAATTCCTATAACTGCTATTCACATAATCTCTTTCATGAAATACAATTTCGGCTTCTACAGGATTATAATGAATATAATTTACTCGTTGCTCTATTTTTTCTAAGGTGTCTAATATAACCGGATGAAAACCATCTTGCCACAATTTGAAATTGTCAGCTCTTCCTGATTTTTGAGCTTCATAACTAAACTTACGCAAAAGCCATTCTCTCCTACTCTCTGGATGCTCTTGAATTGCTTCTACTAGTTTCTTAGAGGTGAATTTTTTAAAATCACGAATAACATTTTGTAATTCGCCTTCAAAAGCAGTGGCTATCATGTGTATATGACTTGTCATATACACATAAGCATGCACACTCAACCCTTTTTCTTTTATACAATAATTTAAGGATTCGTCTATGATGTTGCAATAAACGGGACGTGTTAGCAAATCTACCCAATCTATAACAGTTATAGTTATAAATGTTGGCACAGTGCTATCAATAACTTTGTATTTCTCTGAGATCGCTTTTCTATCAAATATAACGTTTTTAAGAAACCGATTTAATAAAAAAAACAGAAGCTTCATTATCTTCTCTGTTTTTAATTAACCGCTTTGCAAACACTACCATTGGTTTATTAATGTAAGTAGGTACTCGTGGCAGACGAGCACCAGCGTTGCCGATAAACGAGCGCCAGTGGGAACCATTGATGCGGGAGGCAACAGACAATCACCACCTGATACTGCTTTTGTTTTGGAGTACATCTGTGCGGCTGCAGTAGTATTAAATGTAGAAAAACAAAAAGAATTACAAGTTCTTAGAGATAAGTTCAAAATTTTCATTGTAAAGGCAGGGGAAGCTATGATAACAGGAGGGGTGCATACGCCAAATCACAGATGGGTAGTTTGTGCAGCTTTAGCAAATATCAATGCGCTATATCCGGATGGCAGATATCTACAAAGAATTGACCAGTGGTTGGCAGAAGGAATCTATTTGAATGCTGATGGACATTATTCGGAACGAAGTGGAGTGTATTCGGCTGTTATTGACAAAGCCTTTATAACAATGGCTCGCTTGTTGAATAGGCCCGAATTATTAGATAAAGTAAATAAGAACTTAACGACATACTATTATTATACAGAAACCAATGGAGATTTGGTTACCGTTGATTCAAAAAGACAGGATCAATTTATGAACATGAATGTGTCTAAATTTTATTTGCAATACCGCTATATGGCCATTCGTACCAATAATCCAATGTTTGTACATATGGTTCATGTAATTGAGAATCTGCCTAATTTCACCACTGATATTCTATCGAATTCCCTGGCGCATTTTATGGAAAATAGCGAACTTCAAGTACAAATTTCACTTGTTGCTAATGTAGTAAATGATTTTGAAAAGTTTTTTGCAGTCTCCAATTTGGCGAGAATTCGACGTGGAAAAACATCAATAACTATATTTGGTGGAAATGACAAGCCTGTAATGATAGTTTCGGGAAGATCATCTAATCCAAATTTTTTAATGTATCGAAAAGGTGATGCGATTCTCAAATACATGCGTCTGTCTACTTCGTTTTTTAGAATGGGGTATTTCAGTGCTGATGGGATAATCAAAGAAGGGAATAAATATATTTTGACAGAAACCAAAGAAGGCGATTATTACCAACCGCTTGCCGAAGAATTTCGCCGTGCTGATGGAGATTATAAACTGTCTCCTTCTCAAGATGGACGGTTTTGGAATAAAATGGATTTTGATTCAAGAACCAAAAGCAATGTGAAAACTCAAATTTCAGTCATTGAAATTACCGAAAATAATGGAACTTTAAATTTAGATTTTAAAGTTAATGGCCCACCAAATGTGGAAGTTGTCATTGAGATGTGTTTTAAAGAAGGAAGTGTACTTTCGGGAGTAGAAAAAGACTCCAATGGGAATTATTACTTGAAATCTGGATTGGGTGAATTGTCCATGGAATCTAATGTTATATCGTTTGGCCCAGGAAAGAGGGAACATAATAATATAAATAATTTGGATAGTGAACAGTATACCTATCATCAAGGTAGTTTGCGCACTGATGGAGTTCATGTTTATTTGACAGGATACACGCCGTTTCAACATACAATGAAATTGAGTTAATAATAAAGAATTTTTCGGGCTTTATGGAAAGTTTACTTATTTTTATCAAAATTAAGTTTAATCTATAAAAATTTGAAATTATGAAATTATCATTTATGGCTATTTTGCTATTTACTTGTATTTGTTTTGGACAAAATAATACAGATACGAGTCTGTATATGAAGGCCGAAAAAATAAGCTACTTAACTGACATTGGTTCGGAGTCAGGAGATTTGTACTCCGTTATTGGGCATCATGGACCAGCGGTTGAAAACGAGTGGATGGCATTGAGAATATATTTTAGTGATAAAGTAGCGATAGATGTGTATTCTAAGGCAAATCCTGGTCTAGAACTAAAAAAAGGACATTGGTACCCAACACCAGAACAACAAAAAGAAGGTTGGGGAGCAGATTATTATAAAGTGGGAGCAACTGTTGGCTTAGGAGGAGTACGCCTTTGGGATGGAGAAAAAGTGGTTCCGTTAAATCCTGTAACCAATCGTTTGGCTCGTGTAGGTAAAACAGCTACTACTTCATGGATGGAAATGATCTCAACAGGAGTGCCTTATAAAGGAAAAACTGTTGATATTAAAGTTCGTGTTACTGTGTTTTCAGGGAAAAGAGAGGCTAAAGTGGAAGCATTTAGCTTAAGTGGTAAAAAAGTTCAGTTTGTTACAGGAGTCAATTATTTTAAAGGTTTTGAAACTAAAAAAGGAGCTAATTACATCGCTGTTTGGGGAAAACACCCAGAAGATGTAGCTGCTGAAGTGATTGGGATTGGTGCAGCAATTATGTACAATCCTAAAGATTATGTGAAAGATACTGATGACGGAACACAATATTTATTAATCTCTAAAAAAACAAAACATTTAGAGACAAGAATTATCTCAGCAAGTGCTAGAGAAAAAGAATTAAATAACTTGGATAAATTAGAAGCTTACATTAAATAAAGCTAAATAGGCACTTTATTTTTTGTAGTATTTTAAATTTCTAAAATCCAAAAAATAGTGCACAGATGAAACGAATTTTATTAGGTTGAAATTAAGAAAATCAATCTTTTATTTGATCAATCGGTGTCATCTGTGTACTATTTTTTTTTTGTTTATTTTTTAACGAAAATAAATATTTAATTTTCTAATATTTTCATTTTTAGCGAATTAATGTGTTTTAAAAGAAGTGATTATAAAAATACTAAAAAAGAATAAAATGTCAAAAATTAAAGGAAAACTGTTTTTTACAGTCGTATTATCCTGCCTTTTTTTATTTGGTTTTAAAACCAATGCGCAAAAAACATCCCAACCTCAAAAGGAGTTTTTAATAAATAAATATGGAGCAGTTCCAGATGGAATTACTTTAAATACACAAGCCATTCAAAAAGCAATTGATGCCGCTTTCAAAAAAAATAAAGGAGGCTGTGTTGTTTTTCCAAAAGGCGCCTTTTTATCCGGCAGTATTCAACTAAAAAGCAATGTAAGCTTGAATCTGCAAGAAGGAGCCGTACTGCTAGGAAGCACTAATCCATTAGATTATAAAAAAATGGATTTCCCAGGAAGACCAGACTCTCCTAAAAAAGATGATAATTCACAGTTGGCTTTACTATTAGCCCACAAAGCAAATGCTATAAAGCTCTTTGGAAAAGGAAAAATTGATGGACAAGGGTTGCAATTAGCCCTTACTATTGATAGTTTGCATCATGCTGGAATAGCTATTGATCCTAATTATAGCATCCGAAGAAACAGACCCAATGAAACCATGCGCCCTAAGTTGTTTCGATTTTCGCAATGCAATGATATAACCATAACTGATTTACAGCTTGGTGCTGCTTCCTGTTGGGGATTGTCATTTGAATTATGTACGAATCTTACTTTAGATCGATTAACGATTGTCAACCGTTCGTATTGGAATAATGATGGTATTGATATCACCGATTGCAAAGAAGTTAAAGTGATAAACTGCAATTTAGACACTGCCGATGATGGTATTTGCTTAAAATCCTATTATCCAGGTTATGCCAATGATGGAATTTATATTGCCAATTGTACCATAAGATCCAGCGCCAGCGCTATAAAATTTGGTACAGCCTCTTATGGAGGTTTTAAAAACGTAGTTATAAAAGATATTCAAGTATTTGATACTTTTCGATCTGCAATAGCAATTGAATCTGTTGATGGAGGAATTATCGAAAATATATCTGTGTCGAATATTACTGCATTGAATACAGGAAATGCTATTTTTATACGCCTGGGACATCGAGATGGCGAAAAACCAGGAGTAATACGAAATGTTACGATTAGTAATGTAAAAGTGCAGGTTCCTTTCGGTCGTCCTGATAATAATTATGATTTAAGAGGACCCGAAGTCGACTTTTTTCACAATCCATTTCCATCTTCTATTGTGGGGATTCCAGGTTATACAATAGAAAATGTGGTTTTAGAAAATATAGAAATAAATTTACCGGGTAGAGCTACAAAAGGGATGGCGTATATTCCATTAAGTCGTTTGCAACAAGTGCCAGAAGAAGTAAAAAGTTATCCTGAGTTTTCAATGTTTGGTGAATTGCCTGCTTATGGTTTTTATATTAGACATGTAAATGGAATTACTATGAAAAATATAAAGTTAACCTTGGATAATTCGGATTTTAGACCAGCATTTGTTTTTGACGATGTTCAAGATATTACGATGAACAAAATAGCCATACCGGATAGCAAAAAAGGACAAATAATTTTAAAAAATAGCTCGCAAAATCATGTAGATAATGGTATGTCAGAGCTAATAGAAATAAACTAAAACACAAAAAAAAACAGAAAGATGATCAAAAGAATTCCATTACTATTTTGCTTTTTGACTTTTCATGTTTTGTTGTCGCAAAACAATATTTGGGAAGATCCAGCCATTAATCAAATTAATAGATTGCCTTCAAAAGCTACATTTTATTCCTACGAAAATTTAGATTTAGCAATAGCAAACCAACGTGAAAAATCAAAGTTTTTTAAATCACTTAACGGGGATTGGAAATTTAATTGGGTCGCTACACCTGAGGAATCTTCCGATACATTTCAGGAAAATAATTTTGATGTTTCTAAGTGGAAAAGCATTGACGTTCCTTCCAATTGGGAAATGAGAGGCTATGGAAAAGCCATTTACACCAATATTACCTATCCTTTTTTTAGCAATTATCCCAACATTAATCATAGTGATAATCCCGTTGGACATTATGTAAAAAGTTTTACCATTGACGAATCTTGGAAAAATAAAGATGTCATTCTTCATTTTGGAGGGGTTTCTTCGGCTTTTTATGTTTGGATAAATGGTGCATTTGTTGGTTATAGTGAAGACACTAGATTGCCATCAGAATTTGATATTATGAAATATCTCAAAACAGGCGAAAACAAAATTGCCGTAAAAGTATACCGATGGTCAGATGGAAGTTATCTTGAAGATCAAGATACATGGCGTTTGAGCGGAATAGAAAGAGAAGTTTTTTTACAAGCAGTGCCAAAAGTACGATTATCAGATTTTACCATTCGAACCAATTTAGATGAAAATTACGAGAATGCGACATTGCAAATAAGACCTCAATTTACGGTAAATATTCCAGATAAGTTTATAGAAAAAGTAGGCTATTTTAATACGACTCCATTAAAAACAATTGTTGATGATTGGACTTTAACTACACAATTGATAGATACTGATGGAAATGTTGTAATTAAAGAAAATATTCTAAAACTAGGAACCTCTTTAGGCGAAAAACATCCTGCCAGAGATCAAGTGTGTTTTGGGATGATTGAAATGGATGTTAAAAATCCGCATAAATGGTCGGCCGATGAACCTTATTTGTACACCGCGCTTTTTTCTGTTAAAGATGATAAAGGGAATCTAATTTAGGCTACAAGTACTAAAGTTGGTTTTAGATCCATAAAAATCGATGATAGAGGGCGGTTTTTAGTAAACGGAAATCCAGTAAAATTAATTGGAGTCAACCGTCATGACCATAACATGACCAATGGAAAAACGGTTTCAAGAGCAGACATGGAAAAAGACGTGCAGTTGATAAAGAAATTCAATTTCAATGCAGTTCGTACGTCGCATTATCCTAATGATCCCTATTTCTATGATTTATGCGATGCCTATGGAATTTATGTGATGGACGAAGCCAATCTTGAAACTCATGGTCTAGGAGGGAAACTAGCCAATGATCCCGCTTGGGCCAACGCCTTTTTAGAAAGAGGAATTAGAATGGTCGAAAGGGATAAAAACCATCCAAGTGTGGTTATTTGGTCACTAGGAAATGAATCGGGAATGGGGCCCAATCATGCAGCTATGTCGGCCTGGATAAAAGGGCTGGATCCTACACGATATGTGCATTATGAAGGAGCGCAAGGAGACCCATCAGATAAGAGGTACATAAAGAACTTTTGGCCATCTAATCAAGGCAATCCAACGGATCCTAAATGGGTAGATATGCTCAGTAGGATGTATCCTCAACCGGAAGAATTAGAAGAACTAATAGTAGACACTCAATTTGATAAACGACCCGTTTTAATGTGTGAATATGCACATGCTATGGGGAATTCTTTAGGAAACTACAAAACGTATTGGGATGTAGTTTATAAGTATGATAGAGCCATGGGCGGTTTTATTTGGGATTTTATCGATCAAGGTATTTTGCAAAAGGACAGTAACGGAAAAGCATTTTTTGCTTACGGTGGCGATTTTGGAGACATTCCCAACGATGGTAGCTTTTGTATCAATGGAATTGTAGCAGCAGACAGGACTCCCAAGCCAGAAATATATGAAGCAAAAAAGGTAAATCAGCCAGTAGTAATAAAAGCGGTCGATGCTTTAAAGGGAAACTTTTCAATTCTAAACCGTCATCATGCTTCCGATTTGTCCCATTATAATTTGGTTTGGAATATAACCGAAAATGGAGTAATTATTCAATCAGGAGCCATTCCTTCTATGAGTACAAAACCTTATCAAGAGGAACTTTTTACGATTGATTTTAAAAACATAAAACCAAAAACTGGAAGTGAGTACTTTATCAACATCAATGGAATGTTGAAAGAAAATACACTTTGGGGAAACAAAGGCTATGTAGTTTTTGAAGAGCAATTCAAATTAGACGTTCCCTCAGTTGCAATACATTCTATTCAAAGTAAAATTGAATTGACAACAACACAAACTGAAGATGCTATTGAGGTAAAAAATAAGCTAGTTGAGTTGGTTTTTGATAAGAAAACAGGATGTATTACAACTTACAAAGTCAACGGAATTAATATCCTAGAAAAACCTTTAAAATTGAACTTTTGGAGACCCGAAACGGAGAATGACAAAGCCTATCGAAGATCTATGAATAAAAGTGATGAATTAGAATGGATGCATGCGGGAGAGCAATTTAAAGTTACTCAAACTTCTGTAGCCTCAGAAAAGGGAAAAGTTACAATTAATGTCACTGGGATTATTGTCCAACCTAAAACAGAAGTGAATTTGGTGTATACGGTTTTAGGAGAGGGTTATGTAAAAGTAAAAAGCACTGTAACTATTGATAAAAGTAGTCCAGATATACCTAAAATAGGAATGCAGTTTGATGTTTCAAATGCGTATCAAGATGTCAGTTATTTTGGTAAAGGCCCACAAGCCAATTATCAAGATAAAAATACAGGTGCTTTGATGGGAATTTACAAAGGCAACGCTAATACGATGAGTTACGGCTATATTGTGCCTCAAGAATATGGAAATCATATGGAAACGCGTTGGTTTAAACTGTTAAATTCATCGGACAAAGGACTTTTAGTTAAAGGCGAAAATCCAATCAATTTTAGTGTGTGGCCTTATAGCACACAAAACATTAATGATGCTACTCATGTCAATCAATTAATAGATAGAAAAGCGCTTACTGTAAATGTAGATTTGATGCAGATGGGAGTGGGAGGAGATAATACTTGGTCTTTTAAAGCGGAACCGCATGCGGAATATAAAATTAAAGGAGGCGTTTATAGCTATTCTTTTTATTTAATTCCAATTGAAAATAAGAATTTCAAGTTAAACCCAGAAACGATACAATTTTAATATGTGTAAACATACCTTTCTATTTCTAGTAGTTTTTCAATTTAGTTTGTTTGTTCAGGCGCAACAACCTAAATCGGAGTTTTCTATTGTCGAAAACAATAAATCAACTTGCATTTTAACAGATGAAAAAGATTTTAAAGTAGTTCAAATAGCCGCTGGCATTTTTGCTCATGATGTGTTTCAAATTTCTGGTAGGAAAGTAGTAACGGCTGCTGTAAAAAATCAAAAGTCGGACATTACCATTATAGCCGGAACGATTGGTAAAAACAGCACCATTGATGCTATGATTGCCAATAAAAAATTGGATGTTTCAGAATTTAAGGGACAATGGGAACGTTTTTCGATTCAAGTCGTTCAAAATCCAATGAAGGGATTAAAAAAAGCATTGGTTGTTGTTGGAAGCGACCGAAGAGGAACTGCCTATGGGATTTTAGAATTGTCTAGAATGATGGGAATTTCTCCTTGGGAATGGTGGGCCGATGTTAGTCCAGAGAAAAAATCAGAGATTGTAATTTCAGTTGAAAATAAAGTTTCCAAAAGTCCTTCCGTAAAGTACAGAGGAGTATTTCTAAATGATGAAGATTGGGGTTTACAACGTTGGGCTGCGCTCAATTTCGAACCAGAAACGGGCGATATTGGTCCAAAAACCTACGCTAAAGTTTTTGAATTATTGTTGCGTTTGCGAGCCAATACCATCTGGCCAGCAATGCATTCGAGTACCAAGCCTTTTTATTCCTATCCTCAAAATAAAGTTGTTGCCGACGATTATGCCATTGTAATTGGAACCTCGCATGCGGAACCGATGTTAAGTAATATTAATACAGAGTGGAATCATAAAACCATGGGAGAATACCGCTATGACACCAATTCTACTGTGATTAAAAATTTATTCAGCAAACGCGTCAAAGAAACGGCAAAATTCGAAAATATTTATACCACAGGTATGCGTGGAGAACACGATTCACCTATGATTGTGGGCGAAGATGATACGGATCAGCAAGTGAAATTGTTGGAAAATATTATTACGGACCAAAGAGCGATTTTAAAGAAAGAAATAAAAAAAGAACCCAATACGATTCCGCAAGCCTTTGTTCCCTACAAGGAAGTTTTAGATTATTATCAAAAAGGCTTGCAACTTCCTGAAGACATCACCTTAGTTTGGACCGATGACAATTACGGTTACATGCGCCAGCTTAGTAATCCAAAAGAACAAACCCGTTCAGGTGGAGCAGGGGTGTATTACCATACTTCGTATTGGGGACGACCGCATGATTATTTGTGGTTGAATTCTACTAATCCAGTTTTAATGTGGGAGGAAATGTCTAAAGCTTATGAATTTCAATCCCGTGACTTATGGATTTTGAATTGTGGTGACATTAAACCCCACGAATACAATATCGAATTGTTCCTAGATATGGCTTGGAATATGGATGCTTTCGAAAAAAGCACATCGGTAAAGAATCATATGAATGCTTGGGCTGCAAGAGAATTTGGAAACGAAAATGCCACTGCAGTTACCGATATACTATTCGAAAATAACCGATTGGCATTTATAAGACGTCCCGAGTTTATGGCTTGGAGCCAAGTAGAACCTGTGACCAAATCAGGCGTAACCGAATTGAATCAATTTCATTATGGAGATGAGGTTTCCACTCGCATAAATGACTATCAAGCGATAGAAAATACGGTAGAAAAATTATATGCGGATATTCCCGCATTCCGCAAAGATGCTTTTTATCAATTGGTGTATTACCCGGTAATTGCGGCTTCAAAAATCAATCAAAAATGGTTGTACAGTTTCAAAAACGATTTTGATGCCAAGCAAAATAAACGTAGTGCGAATGACGATGGCGAACAAGCTATCAAAGCGTACGAGCGCATTGTTAAAGAAACGCAGCATTACAATGAGACGGTGAGTAAGGGGAAATGGAATCACATCATGACGATGGAACCACGATTTTTGCCAGCATTTAGCAAACCTTCTTTTGTTGTGGTTCATCCGAAAGAAAAAGCGAGTTTAGGCTTGGCTTTGGAAGGCTATGAAATGGAAGTGAATCACGAAATTGTGAATTGTTTTGCCGATGTACTCCCCGTTTTCAATCGATATACTGATAATCATTATTTTATTGATGTCTATTTAAAAGGAGAAGAAAGTATTTCTTGGAAAGCAGTTCCCAAAGCCGATTGGATTCGCATTTCAGAAGCGCAAGGTACTTTGAGTGCTAGCTCTGGAAATCAAAAAAAGAGATTGTGGGTAAGTATTGACTGGGAAAAAGTACCTCAGGGCGAAAATAAAAAAGAAGCCCCTTTGGGACACGATTTTCAATTGATTCCGCCAAGTTATAAAGTAAACAATGCGATTGATTTTGTTACGAAAGACGGTACGATTACCATTGGTGTTTCGGTGTATAATCCCAAATTTGAAGCTTTAGAAAATTATTCTGGATTTATAGAAGACAAAGGTTTTGTTTCTATAAATGCCGAAAATTTCACTCGAAATCAATCAGGAAAAGAGGCTAAATGGGAAACTTTTGAAGGACTAGGGTATAGCGGAAAAGTCATTGCCGCCTTACCAAGAAGTGCCGGTCCAGAAACTGATTTAAAAACAATCCAGCAAAATAGTCCTGTGGTAGAATATGATTTTTACAGCTTCAATTTTGGGGAGGCAGATGTTAGAATTCAAGCCGTACCTACACATGCGGATTATAATGGGCGAGGAGTACGTTGTGCAATAGCCATTGATAATGCAGAACCTGTCATTGTGAATTTTCAAACCTTTGGGCGAAGTGATCAATGGATGCAAAATGTGCTAAAAAATGCCAGTGTACAATCGGCGAAACAAATAATAAATAAGGCAGGAAAACATACCTTGAAAATTTGGATGGTCGATTCGGGTGTCATGTTAGACCAAATTTTAATTGATTTGGGAGGATGGAAAAATTCCTATGCATTCCCTAGGGAAACTTTTAAAAAATAATAAAGTTTTAAATTTATTCAAATTTCTCAAAATCATTTTTCATAGTGTTTTAACTGTTTTGATTTCGTACAAATCAGCATTGAAAACGGATTCCACAAATACTAGAATCTCTTTTATATGTTGAGAAACGCTACTGAAAGCTATTTGCTTTTATTAATTCTAATAAAAAACTTGATGAATCAACTTACGGTTTTATTGGATGTTGCCTTCGCAGGTGTTTTCGGAAGTTTTTGCTAAGCAAAAATCGGGAATTATCATCAATATTTCATCAGCATCGGCTCAAAGACCATTGTCAAGAGTAGTAGGGTATTCTGCTTCAAAAGCAGCAATTGATAATTTTACGAAATGGATGGCAGTGGAATTAGCTGGAAAATATGGTGAAGGATTACGAGTAAATGCGATCGCGCCAGGATTTTTTATTGGAGAACAAAACAGAGCTTTGTTGCTGAAACCAGAAGGAGGTTTAACTCCAAGAGGAGAAAAAATTATCGAGTACACCCCAATGGGACGTTTTAGTGTGCCAGAAGATTTAGATGGTATATTGTTGTTTTTATGCAGTGATATGTCAAAATTTGTAAGTGGAATTGTAGTTCACGTAGATGGTGGATTTGCAGCTTCAAGTATTTAATAAAATTTATAAGCATATTAATATTATGGAACAAATATGGATATGGTATGGACCCAACGATCCAGTAAAATTAGCAGATTCCAGACAAGCTGGAGCAACCGGTGTCGTAACAGCTTTGCATCATATCAAAAATGGGCAGGTATGGGAAATAGATGAAATCATGAAACGGAAAAATGATGTAGAAGGGGCAGGATTGACTTTTTCAGTTGTCGAAAATATACCGGTACATGAAGACAACAAAAAACAATCGGGTGATTATTTGAAATATATTGAAAACTATAAACAAAGCATCAAAAATTTGGCAAAGTGTGGTATTTATGTAGTTTGCTATAATTTCATGCGTGTTTTAGACTGGTTCACAACGGACTTGGCGTATGAAAAGTCAAATGGGTCCAAAGCATTACGATTTGATGTCAACGAATTTGCTGCTTTTGAATTGTTTATTTAAAAAAGACCTGGAGCAGAAAACACCTATTCAGAAGCACAAAAAGTGCAAGCAAAAGCGACTTTTGAAAAGTTGACTGATGCTGATAAAATCAAATTGCAACAAAACATAATTGCAGGTTTGCCAGGTGCTGAAGAATCCTATTCAGTAGAAGATTTCTTGAAAGTGCTGAAAGGATATGATGGAATAGTGCAGCAAAATTAAAAGAAAATCTATATTATTTCCTTCGTGAAATCATACCAGTTGCTTATTCATTTGAGAAGCACAGAGAGATGCCGAAGGGAATTTTTACGAAGCCAATCATTTAGAAGGTGATGTGGATATGTATGAAGTGGTAAAATTAATTCTTAAAAAACAAAAGGAAACCAAAAGAATCATTCCTATGCGTCCCGAACACGGACATCAAATGCTTGACGATTTGGACAAAAAAACAAATCCAGGGTATTCAGGAATTGGTCGTTTGAGAGGTTTGGCAGAATTAAGAGGATTGGAAATGGGAATTGAATGAAGTTTATTTTAACTAATAAATGGGTCTGAAAACATATTTAGCACGAATATTTTTTAACTGTACTATAATATGTCCTAAATTTATACCTCAAAATATACCTTTACAATTATATGATATGAAGCAAGAGCCGCAAAACATAATAATTAAAAAAAACAAAAAATCGAGTATTCCAAAATTTATTCAGGCAGCTGATAGAATCACTGATGAAATAAAATCAGGAAAAATAAAATTAGGAGAATGTATCCCATCGATTAGAGAACTTAGTAATAAGTATTCAATGTCTCGTGATACTATTGAAAAAGCATATAAAATACTCCGAGATCGTAACTTAATATTTTCGGTCAAAGGCGTAGGTAATTTTGTAACTGATGTCATTTCTGAGTCCAAAATCGATGTTTTTTTTCTGATTAACAAACCCAGCTCTTATAAAATGGAAGTCTATAATGCCTTTGTAGATACTCTAGGAATCAATGGACATGTGAATATGTATCTTTATTATTGTGATGAGACACTTTTTATAAATGCGCTAAAGAAAAACATCGCCCATTATGATTATTTTGTTATCATGCCTCATTTTAGAAGTAAAGTAAAAAATCATGTCAATTATACCTCAAAAGTAATCAAGGCTATTGAAACTATACCAAAAGACAAACTCATTATACTTGACAATTCTCACAATGAAATCTCAGGTTCCTTTGCGGCTATCTATCAAGATTTCAAAGAAGATATCATGTATGCATTGGAAAAAGGACTTGAAAAATTAAAAAAATATAAAAAAATAATTCTTGTTTATTCTACTAAAGCTGTCTTTCCATACCCCACAAGTGTGATGGTGGGTTTTAAACAATTTTGCGAAGAACATCAATTTGATTATGAAATCCTTGATGGAATAGATGGCGATTTAGAATTTAAATCAAAAGAAGTCTATATTACAGTAGAAGATGGTGAGTTGGTCTATTTGATACAGCAAATCAGAGAAAAAAATCTTGTTATGGGCAAAGATGTAGGTCTAATATCCTATAATGAAACTCCTTTGAAAGCCCTTCTAGGAATTACGGTTATCAGTACCGATTTCAAAAAAATGGGGGAAGATGCCGCGGAACTTATATTAAATAATAAAAAAGAAATTTTCAAAAATCCATTTAATTATATCGAACGTAATTCGATTTAATATCATAATGCTTCCTTATACTAAATGTAGATTTAGATCGTTCATTATTTAAAGAAATCCAAAATTACGATGCGTTAGGAATATAGGTATAAAAATGAAGTAAACCATTTTCATAAATAAGCCAACTGTCTCGTCCTGAAAAAAGTTGCCTAAAATTACTTTAATTATATCAACAGAATAAAAAAGATTCTTCATATTCATAACGCGAAAGACACAGGTTTGAGTCCTGTTCCCGCTACTAAGCAAGCCATTTAGAAATGAATGGTTTTTTTATTGGAATTACTTTATACTATTTCCCCAGAACATGTAGAATTGATTTATAATTTTTCTTATATTTGGTATAGTCACTTGGTAATAAGTCGTCTAAGTCTGTTTTTTCTTTTTTTTTCTAGACTTATAACTGTAGAATGTGTTTTACTTAATTGGAATTGAATTTATATTTTTAATAAAACTTTAATTCGACTATTTATGAAATCGTTAAATTATTTATCCTAAAAGCAATTAATAATGAAACAATTAAAATGGTTACTAATTATTGTTAGCTGCGCTATACTAACTTCTTGTTACTCGGTGCGGCTCCGAAATGTTAATGGAACTCCTCAACCAGACCCGTTTTCAAATAGAAAAGATTATTATAGAGGTATGGCTGTTGTAGAATTAGATACGATCATAAGTATTAAAATTACTTCAAAAGATTTTACTTATCTCATCAAAGAAAAAGAAGCTTGTGAATCTGGAAAGTTAAATATTATTGAATATCGTAATACTTTCGGTGGTGTATTATTAAGTGCAATCACTTTTGGAAAAAAACGGAAAGTAACTATTAAGTATGTCTGTGAAAAACCTTCAAATTAAAATGTAAGGCTACCACTAAAACAAAATTCTTAGCAGAATGGGATACTTTACATAATAATGGTCCATTTGCGTTAAAGATTCTATATCAAACTAAATTAGAAGAAGCAAGGGTAATGCCCAATAAAATGGATCGTTATAATGATGTTGCAACGGAAATACAGCGTTTAATTAAAGAAACTTTAGACGCTGGACAAGGTTTTCGTGCATACGGATCTGCATGGTCACTAAATAATATTGCTAGCCATAAAGACCGAATGCATTATAATGGTTTTATGAATATTTCAATGCCTATTCATGATGTGGATTGCCATTTAAATTCCAATTATGATCCCACAAATTTATTTCTATTTGAATGTGGAAATACAATAAAAGAAATATCTGAAACTTTAGCAGAAAATGGTAAGTCACTAAAAACATCTGGTGCTAGTAATGGACAAACAATCGCTGGTTGTATTTCTACTGGGGTACATGGCTCCGCTTTAGATGTTGGTTCAGTACAAGATTATGTAGTTGGATTGAATCTAATTATTGGACCAAACAAAGAGGATATAGTTTATATAGAACCTCATTCAAAACCTGCATTAAGTGATGAATTTGCAACTAAGTTAAATGCAAGAGTGATACGAGATGATAATATGTTTTATGCCGCCTTGGTTGGATTAGGTGGCTTTGGTTTTTTGCACGGAATTGTAATTGAGGCGGAGCCAATGTTTTTATTGAAGCGCTACGTAAAAAAAATGGATAAGAACATCGCTTTTGAATTGGCTAGTACAATGGATTTTAAAAATGCTGTATTCACTATTCCTGAAGAAACGGATTCTGATGGTAAAGGAAAAAGACCCTATCATTTTAAAATATTCATCAATCAATATAGTGATGATCCCAATTGTGTCGTTGAACTAATGTATAAAAAAGCGTATCAAAAGCATTATCCTGATCCATTTCCAATTATAAAAGAATCACTTTATAAAGATCTTATCTATCTGTTTGTCAAATTAGCAGAAAATTTGCCTAAAAGCATTCCGTTTTTAGTAAAGCAGTTACGAAATACGATACTTCCAACAGTAAATGAAGAAACAACAGGAATGCTTAAAGAAATATTTTGGGACGCACCCTATCAAGGGCCAGCATTTGCGTGTTCCTTTGGAATAGATCATAAAGATTCTCCTAAAGCCATGGAGCTTTTTGGTAAATTAACACGTGATGAAGGGCCTATTCCGGGGATTTTTGCCATGCGATTTGTCAAACAAACTAAAGCTACGTTGGGTTTTACCCAATTTCCTATTACCTGCATGTTAGAAATAGATGGTGTTCTCTGGTCTGAGAGCGAGAAAATCATGAGTTTAGAGCATTTTTCTATACGTATGATCGAAGTTTTGCAGCAAAATAATATCCCTTTTACATTACATTGGGGCAAAAATAATGGCTGGGCATTTTCTGGATTATTGAATCACATGTACGCTGAAAATGCTGTAAAATGGATTGACGAAAGGAAGAAGTTGTTATCTACAGATATGTATGATTTATTTTCGAATGGATTTTTGCAAACTGTTGGGTTAGCATAGTAAATTAGATTGTGAGTACTTTTAAAGCAATAAAAAACAGTAGTAAATCGGAGCTTACTACTGTTTTGGAATGTCTCTTTGATATTTCAATTTATAAAAAATTTTTTACTCTTTATTTTCCTCTAAATTATGGTGGTTATCACCTCCAATACTATAGCCATTGTTTTCTTCATCTTCGCTACCAATATTTTCTTGTTGATCGTCTAATTCTGCTCCAGGAATATCTAAATCTCCCCCAGACATATCATCCTCAAAATCTTTTTGATTCATTTTGCTAGAATTATTAATTTCAATAGAGATTTTTCTTTTGGAAATATCTTCTGGATTAATATCAATTTCTTTTTTTAATTTATTGTAAATATCCTCATTTGGGGGATAAACTAAAGAGTCTGGTAGTTTTTCTTTCTTTTTCATTGTTCTACTTATTTATCTGATTAAGAGGTGGGTAATGTAGTTATATTAATTGAAATTTATAGTTAAATTAAATACAAATTAAAACATTGTTTTTAATTGAGCTTTGGTAAATAACTGAAATAAAACCTGTAAATTTTACAATGAATAGCTGTAATTAAGTAACTTATAAGTATTCAAAACGCTATAATTTTGCTTCTTAAAATTTATTTTATAAAGTTTAGATGTCAAAAGAAAAAATACGCGATTATAACAATTGCCTTAATTGTGATCATTTAGTAGTAAATAGGTACTGTTCAAACTGTGGACAAGAAAATGTTGAAAGCAAAAAATCTTTCCATCATATATTTATTCATTTTTTTGAAGATCTAACTCATTATGACAATTCCTTTTGGAAAACCATAATTTATTTATTCTTTAAACCTGCTGTTCTAACTAAGGAATATATGGCAGGGAAACGCTTGACTTATTTAGCACCTGTCCGATTGTATATTTTTATTAGTTTTGTAACGTTTTTAACATTTTCTCTTTTTCCAAATTTACCTGTAAATAACGTAGAGCCCATATCGATTAAGGTAAATCAAAAAGAAGTTGTAATTCCAACTATTGATTCTCTTCATATAGAAGAAAAAGGTATTCGTGGTCTTACTAAGGTCGGAATTATATCCCAGAAGAACAAGGATACTATAATTAAGATTTTACAACAAACAAACGAAATTGGCGTTGAAAAAACAGCCAAAAAAGCAGAAGAAACAGATTTTGGCTACAAATCTATCAAAGAATTGGATTCGGTTCAAAGCACCAGTATTAATAATCCAATAATAAGTGATTCTGAATATTGGTTTCTTAAAAAATATGTCGAAGTAAAAGAAGAAAATACAAATGAACAAATTATTGAAAAGTTCGTATATTCTTTTATGAATAATGTTCCGAAAGTTTTGTTTTTATATATGCCTGTTTTTGCCTTTGTTCTTTGGTTGTTCCATGATAAGAAAAAATGGTATTATTTTGATCACGGAATTTTTACATTGCATTATTTTTCCTTTTTACTGCTATTAACATTAATTCTTTTTTTGATAGAAAAAATCATTTTAATGTTTGAATCCACGCAAATTATAGAATGGATACATTTAAGTGTAAAATCAGTTGGTGTTTTTTGGATGATTTATTACTTTTTTCCTGCTCACCGTCGATTTTATGAACATGGGTTTTTAAAATCCTTATATAAAAGTAGCTTGATAATTAGTATTAATATTGTGATTCTTTCGGTTTTAGTGATACTTTCAGCCTTATATACCTTTAATAATATTCATTAATATTAAATAAAAAATCGATAAGACAGCATATTTCAAATGATTATTTTAAATTAGGTTCTTTTTTATTCTAATAGTTGCCTGCTGTTCAAATCAAAAATATAAGACATAATGATTGATGTAAATTACACTGAAATTAGTAGATTTTATTTTATAATTCAAGTAAAATTACTAACTTTAAGTACTATTAATAGGGTTTCTTTTTAATTAATTTAAAACAAATAAAATGAGTTTATTATCAGATAATATTATTCCAGGAAATTACGGTAAACTTTTTGGAACAAATACAGTAGAAGAACAGGATTTATTGTATATCAAAAAGCGTATATTAGAAATTGATGGCGTAAAACGCGTTGAAATAAATAATACTGTTTTTCCAAGAGAATTCACCGTTTATACTTCGAAAATAGTCGCTGTTGTCGATATCGAAAACCTCGTTAAATTAATTGGCTTTAATGCTATTCCACAATAATCACTAAGTAGGAAGTCAAGTTTCTAGTTACGAATACTTATTTTTATTTACTTCTACGTCCAATAATTTACTTCCAATCATAAAATGATGCTCGTAATCAGTAATAAGTATGTCACTTACATATATATTACTGATTGCGCTTTAATCGTTATAATAAATTACTTATTAATCTTTACGATAAAAAACTGTTAATCTTTATTTTAACAGTAAGTAGTGCAATGTTTTAAGTTATTTAATGGTAATTCAAAAAAAAATCATTAATTAAGTATTATAATTAAGTAATTATACTTACTTTTGCTACGTAATACTTAATTAATGCGAAATGATAAAAGTAATAGTAGTCGGAAACGGCATGGTAGGTTATAAATTTTGTGAAAAATTTGTTGCAAAATCAGGACAAGAAAATTTTCAAATTACAGTTTTTGGAGAAGAGCCAAGACGTGCTTATGATAGAGTGCATCTAAGTGAGTACTTTGCAGGTAAGAGCGCAGATGATTTGTCTATGTCAACTTCCAATTGGTATGCAGATAACAATATTATTTTAAATACTTCGGAGTTAATTACAGATATTAGTAGAGAGCATAAAACGATTCATACACATTTAGAAAACACACACAGTTATGACTACTTAGTTTTAGCAACCGGTTCTTCCGCATTCGTACCACCTATTGAAGGGGTAGATAAAGAAGGTGTTTTTGTGTATAGGACTATCGAAGATTTGGATGCAA
This sequence comes from Flavobacterium cellulosilyticum, assembly GCF_004349355.1. Taxonomy (GTDB): domain Bacteria; phylum Bacteroidota; class Bacteroidia; order Flavobacteriales; family Flavobacteriaceae; genus Flavobacterium; species Flavobacterium cellulosilyticum. The sequence goes on from NZ_SMFK01000017.1 coordinate 34,828, forward strand.
TTATGGCTTATGCCAAAAAAATAAAACAAAATGGATCAACTGAAGCCGCTGTTCTTGGTGGTGGATTGTTAGGTTTAGAAGCAGCCAAAGCGGTTCGTGATTTAGGTCTGAATCCTCATGTAGTTGAATTTGCACCTCGATTAATGCCAAGACAATTGGATAAAGGAGCTAGTGATATGCTGCAGTCTAAAATTGAGGAACTTAATATTGGAATTCATCTAAACAAATCTACTCAATTTATCGCTGGTGAAGATGCAATAACAGGAATGATGTTTGAAGGTGAAAAACTTCTGAAAGTGGATATGCTTGTAATTTCCGCTGGGATAAAACCACGAGATGAACTAGGAAGAGTTGCTGGTTTAGAAGTTGGAGTTCGCGGTGGAATTGTAGTAAATAATAAAATGCAAACGACTGACCCATCCATTTATGCGATTGGTGAAGTAGCTCTTTACAATCATATGATTTATGGACTTGTTGCTCCAGGTTATGAGATGGCCGATGTTGCTGTCGATCAAATCATGCAGGGCGATAAGCAGATGAGAGACACCATTGATATGTCAACTCAATTAAAATTGATTGGTGTTGAAGTGGCTAGTTTTGGCGACCCATTTATCGAAAATGAAGACGTAACTGCAATTGTTTATGAAAATAAATTTAGCGGAATATATAAAAGAATCAATGTTACTAAAGACGGAAAAACATTGTTAGGTGGAATTCTTGTAGGTGATTCGAGTGATTACAACAGCTTGTTCCAGATTTATAGTAATGCGATGAAATTGCCGAAAAATCCAGAAGATTTAATTTTGGGTTCAAGAGGAGGGGGAAGTTCAGCAATGGGAAGTGCTATGGACTTGCCTGATACTGCCGTAATTTGTTCTTGTGAAAATGTAACTAAAGGAAGTATCTGTTGCTCTATTACTGAAGGAAGTTGCGAAACTCTTTCAGATGTAGTCAAATCTACTAAAGCCACTTCAGGTTGTGGTGGTTGTAAACCAATGGTGGTTGATTTAGTAAAAGCAACTCAAAAATCATTAGGAAAAGAAGTAAAGGATGTGGTTTGTGAGCATTTTGCTTACAACAGACAAGAGCTTTATGACATTGTTAAAATCAATAAATTCACAAATCACAATGAAGTATTGGGAACAGTCGGAGTTGGGGATGGTTGTGAAATATGTAAACCTGTTTTGTCTTCTATTTTTTCCAGTATTTATAATGACACCGCTAACAAACATGTTGAAGCACAAGATTCAAACGACCGATTCTTGGCAAACATTCAACGTAATGGAACCTACTCCGTTGTTCCAAGAGTAGCTGGTGGAGAAATTTCAGCCGAAAAACTAATCGTCCTAGGTGAGGTAGCGTTAAAATACAATCTATATACCAAAATTACTGGTGGACAACGTATCGATTTGTTTGGTGCTGAATTAAATGACTTGCCAGAAATATGGAAAATACTTATCGACAATGGTTTCGAAAGTGGTCATGCATATGGAAAATCACTACGTACAGTAAAAAGCTGTGTAGGTAATACTTGGTGTCGTTACGGTATGGATGACAGTACTACTTTTGCAATTGAATTGGAAAACAGGTACAAAGGTTTGCGTTCTCCACATAAAATTAAAGGTGGTGTTTCAGGTTGTATCAGGGAATGTGCTGAGGCTCGAGGAAAAGATTTTGGTGTAATAGCTGTTGATGGTGGATGGAATTTATACATCTGTGGTAATGGAGGTGCAAATCCAAAACATGCTGTTTTATTTGTGGAACAAGTTGACAAAGAAACTTGTTTGAAATACTTAGATCGTTTCTTGATGTTTTATATCCGTACAGCAGGACCATTAGTACGTACTTCTACTTGGTTGGAAAAACTAGAAGGCGGATTGGATTACTTAAAAGAAGTAGTGATAGAGGATAGCCTAGGAATTGCGAATACTTTAGACATAGAAATGCAAGGATTAGTTGATACGTATGAATGTGAATGGACTCAAGTTGTCGAAGATCCTGAAATGCAAAAACGTTTCAGTCATTTTATTAATACAGACGAAAGAGATGAAAACATTGTTTTTGTCCCAATGAGAGATCAAAAAATGCCTAGACTTTGGTAAACTAATAAATAAATATAAATTCTTCCATCAACTTCAACAGATTAATACGGACAAATCGCAGTCAATATTTAAAAATGTTGAAGTGATGGAAATTTTAAAAACAAACATTATGGAAGAAATTTTAAATCAATACGAAACGGTTCAACTAACCGACGTAAAAATTTGGTTCAAAGCTGGAGAAACTACTGATTTCCCTATAGATGGTGGTGGATGTATCAAATATAAAAATAAGCAGATTGCTGTTATCAATTTCTCTCGCAGAAATGAATGGTATGCATGTCAGAATGTTTGTCCACATAAAATGGAGATGGTACTTTCAAGAGGAATGATTGGATCTACAAATGAAATTCCAAAAATTGCCTGCCCAATGCACAAAAAAACATTTTCATTGATTGACGGTACCAATTTAAATGATGAGGATTATTCAATTGCTACATACCCAGTAAAAATTGTTGATAATGAAGTATTCGTTGGCTTTTTAGAATAATTATGTATCTTTGAATTTAAACAATTTAAAAGACAATGACACCATTTCAGAACGCCAGTCAAAGGATTGATGCAGAAAATGCACAAGATCCTAACAGTGAAATAGTTCAATCAAAAACATATCCAAAAGAATTATTATATTCGACTAGAATGTATGAAAAGCTTTTGGATTTTTTTCCTAATGCCTCTCAGGAAGTGCAAATTGCTGCAAAAGCACAACACATTTGCCGATGGAAAATGCCTCGAGAATCCTATACAATGGATCGTATTGGCTATTTAAAATGGCGTGAGGATTTGAAAAAATTTCATGCAAAAACAACTGCAACGATACTTGAAGAATGTGGTTATAGCCAAGAGTTTATCGATAGAGTTTCTTTTCTAATCGAGAAAAAATTACTTAAAAAAGACGAAGAAACACAACTCCTAGAAGATGTAATTTGTTTGGTTTTCTTAGAGCATTATTTTGACCCTTTCGTGCACAAACACGATAGAGAAAAAATGAAAAACATTATTCTAAAAACTTGGAATAAGATGTCAGACAATGGACATCAAGAAGCTTTAAAGATAAATTATAGTGCTGAAAACCTTGAGTTAATAAAAGAGGCTCTTGGATTGTAATTTGGTCTACTATGAAAAACGGAATCAAATTATCTAATGATACATTTACATTCAATAAGTTAAGGCGATTTTATATTTTCGCCTTGTTAACTATTGCTGTAACGGTGATTTTGAGCCAATTTCTAATACAATATAATCTTGAAAGTCAGTTGAGTGACTCCCGAATTATCAATATTTCGGGAAGACAACGTATGTTGAGTCAAAAATTGACAAAAGAAATTTTGATTCTAAACTTTGTGCCCAACAAAGACAAAAAGGACGAAGGAATTAAACGCATAAATGACATCATTACACTATGGAAATTTAATCAAAATGCTTTAGAAAAGGGTAATGATAGCCTTGGATTTCCAAAAGTAATGAGCAAGGAATTGTCTCATTTATTTGTTGCTATAAAACCTAATTTTGATGCTATTGTTACCGCTGCAATACAATTTAAAAACAATCAAACTGCAGGGTTGTACTACAAAGAGAATCAAGAATTAGTTCAAATTATTTTAGAAAATGGAGATGTTTTTCTTAATAAAATGAATCAAATTGTGGGCGAATACGACAAGGAAGCCCATGAGAAAGTAACCCTTCAAAGCAAAACGGAATATTTTATACTTTTCTTTACGCTGTTAGTATTACTATTAGAATTCTTGTTTATTTTCAAACCTACCAACAAAAAAGTTGAAAATTTAATTTCTAAACTTTTATCCTCTGAAAAAAAGGCTATAAAATTAGCTCATGACACTGAATTAATAAGCGAGATAAAAGAAAATTCAGTAAAAGAATTGAAGTCGCTGAATTATGCCATGGAGAATACCTTGCTTTATTGCCGTGTAGCACCTGATGGTTCTATTATTCATATTGGAGAAAAATTCTCTAAACTACTGGATTATAATCCTTTTTTATCGGAAAAACCTTTTGCTCAGGTATTGACACCAATAGAAAAAGAACAGCAATTAATAGAAAGGATAATTTCAGAAAAGCAACGTACTGGTTGGCAAGGAGAACTCAGTATTAGTGGAAGAAGAGGACAGTCAATTTGGTTGGATATGTCCATGGTTCCAGTAATCATTCGAAAAGAAGAGTCAGAATTGTTGATTATTTGTTTTGATATTACGGAACGCAAAATAGCTGAAGAGGAAGTTGAGCGATTAAATGCTGAAAATATTGCTGACAAAATAAATCAACAAAAGATAATTTCGAGTAAGATAGTCGAAAACCAAGAAAACGAACAGAATAGAATTGCTAAAGAAATACATGATGGAATTGGTCAAATGCTGACAGGACTTAAATTTAGTCTAGAAAGCATCGATCTTAATGATAAGGAAAAATCAGCTCAAAAAATTGAATACCTCAAAAAACTGTCATTAGATATTATTAAGGGTGTTCGAACGGCCACATTTAATCTGATGCCGCCTGAATTGAGCGATCATGGCATCAATTCGGCTTTGGCCAAACTTGCGCAAGAATTGTCAAAACTCACTGGAAAAAATATTCTATTTATTAATAAAACCAATTTTGATATTCGAATGGATTCGTTAGTCGAAATTAATATCTATCGTTTGACTCAAGAAGCGATAAACAATGCTATAAAATATGCTGATTCTTCACATATAGTTGTTCAGCTCTCTCATAGTAATGCAATTTTGAGTATTATAGTAGATGATAACGGAAAAGGTTTCGATGTTTCAGCAGTAGAAAAAAAGAGAAACAGCGAATCTGGAATGGGACTCTTGTTCATGAAAGAACGGATTCAGTATATCAATGGTAGGGTTTTTGTCAATTCTATCGTTAATGAAGGAACTCGCATTACTTTCAATATTCCGATTTAAAACAAAGAACTTTCAATTTCAAAAGCAATGACAATTTTAATATTGAAATGATTTTCAAAGAACAAATTATTTAGTTTTTTTTTAAATTGTCATTGCCATTATTTTTTGATATTGCCATTGATATTGCCATTGATATTGCCATTGATATTGCCACTGATTTTGCCGCTGATTTTGCCATTGAATTTGCCATTGATTTTGCCATTGATTTTGCCATTGAAATTGAATTTTGAAAATGTTATTGAAAATACGTATCTTAGCAATATAATAGCTACATATACGTAATAATAAAATTTAACAGTAAGTAAATTATGAATAATCCCATTAGAGTTGTTATAGCAGATGATCATGTTTTTGTAAGAGATGGTATTAAATCATTATTAGAAAGCGAAGTAAATATTGTTGTTGTAGGCGAAGCCACAGATGGATTGGAAGCATTGAAAATTGTTGAAATCCACCAACCTGATATGTTGATTCTGGATATTCGAATGCCAAACATGACTGGTATTGAAGTTGTAGAAAAATTGAGAAGTCAAAACAATCAAGTCAAAATAATAATGCTTTCGATGCATGAGTCGGAAGAATATGTACTTAAATCAATAAAAGCAGGAGCTGATGGTTATTTGTTGAAAGGATCTAGCAAAGAGGAGTTTCTGAAGGCTTTGAATACCGTTGCTGATGGTGGTAAGTATTTTAGTGGTGACATCTCCTCTATTTTGATAGGTCAACTGGTTCATCCTACTGCAATTTCTGCTGAGACAAAAGTGACAATCAACGAAGAAATGCAAATAACCAAAAGAGAAAAAGAAATACTTACTTTGTTATTATCGGGTAAAGGAAATAAAGAAATTGCAGAGGCATTAGATATTAGCAAACGAACTGCAGAAGTGCATCGTTTTAATTTAATGAAAAAATTGAAAGTAAAAAATTTAATGGAACTTTCTAATAAAGCGTCTGAATATTCTTTAATCTGAGGTATTGCAACTTAAAAATACGTATGAAAACTTAAAAAAGTACGTATAAATACTTAATTATTATTGAAAAGCTGCGTTTTCGCAGGTTTTTAATAAGTCTTACTACTTATATTTGTAAAAAAAATATAAGTATTATGAAAAGTGAAACATCATTATCTCAATCACACAAAATTTTATTTTTAAATACACTTGCTTTCACAGTATGTTTTGCCTGTTGGACCTTAAATGGAGTATTAGTTACTTTCTTGGTTGACAATGGTATTTTCAAATGGAGTGTAGTTCAAGTGGGATGGCTTTTAGGAATTCCAATTTTGACAGGATCTATTATGCGTTTGCCAATGGGTATTTTGACAGATAAATTTGGTGGGAAATATGTATTTGGTTTATTACTTTTATTGTGTTCTATACCTTTATTTCTTCTGCCTTATGCAGATAGTTTTGCAATGTTTGCTGTTTTAAGTTTCTTGTTTGGAATGGTAGGTACTGGATTTGCTGTTGGAATTGGTTTTACCTCCGTTTGGTATCCTAAAGAATGGCAAGGTAGAGCATTGGGTATTTTCGGAATGGGAAATGCAGGAGCTGCCATAACAACCTTTATGGCGCCATCTTTATTGAATCATTTTGCAATAGAAGATCCTCAAAATGGTTGGAAAATATTACCTGTAATTTATGGTGTAGCTTTATTGGTTATTGGAGCAATATTTTTAATATTTACTACCAACAAAAAAGTGGAAAAATCGAATAAAACAATTCCTGAAATGCTTTCGACTTTGAAAAGTCCACGTGTATGGAGATTTGGAGCGTATTATTTTCTAGTATTTGGTTTTTTTGTAGCTTATTCACAATGGTTGTTGCCTAACTTTATGAATACGTATCGCACCACTCTTGTTATGGGAGGTATGTTTGCCACTATGTTTAGTTTGCCATCGGGTGTCATCCGGGCTTTTGGAGGTTATTTGTCGGATAAATTTGGAGCCAGAAAAGTGATGTATTGGGTACTTAGTTCAACGGTAATTTTAAGTTTTTTATTGATGATTCCTAGAATGGATGTTTTTACAGCTGGTCCTGGAGTTATGGCAGGTAAAAAAGGAATTGTTACTGAAGTTTCAGCTACAAATATAAAAGTAGGAGACAAAGATTTTCCAGTTAAATTAAAGGATGATGCAACTATGGAAGGATCTATTTTTCCAACTAAAAGTTCTTGGCAAGAGGTTGTTGTAGCTCAGAACCAAGAAGTGAAGAAGAAGGAATTGTTAGCTAAAGGCGTAACTCATATTCATTTTGATGCAAATGTGTGGGTGTATTTATTTTTAGTGATTTTAATAGGTATTTCTTGGGGAATAGGAAAAGCAGCAGTTTACAAACACATTCCTGATTATTTTCCAAATGAAGTGGGTGTAGTAGGAGGAATGGTAGGATTACTCGGAGGACTTGGTGGATTTTTTGGACCAATAATCTTTGGATATCTCTTGACTGCCACTGGTTTCTGGGCGAGTTCATGGATGTTTGTATTAGTATTTTCATCGTTATGTTTGATTTGGATGCACAGAACTATTACTAAAATGATGAACGAAAAACAACAAGATTTATCCTTACAAATGGAGCGTCAATCTTCAAAAAAGAAATAAATTTTTTAATAAATGTTTAACACAAAAGCCTTTGAAGAATTTTAAAGGCTTTTGTGTTTTAATAAGGAATCAATTAATTGATTACAACTCCTTAATTATATCCAATTACTTTTTGTTTAACTCGAAGACAGATTTGCCCATTTCTTCGGTTTCTATGACCAGACAAAATTTAGGATAGCGATTACCATTTTATGTAGAGTTTTATAAAATTCAGGAATTATTTTTCACCAATCTAATATTAATTTCTCTATCCACATAAGTCCATTCTTCAGTTTTCCTCAGTGTGTATAAAAGTTGTTCAAAAGCATCGGCATCAGCATGAGTATACTCGAACCAAGTTAAAAAATCAAAGGGTTCACCAATATCTAGTGAATGGAATAATTTGCGTGCAGTTGCTGGAAGATATTTCATTCCCGTTTGCGTATGTTGTGATTTGTTTTCCATTATTTTCCTCCGTTCATCTTGCGCCAGATTCTCCACCAAGTTTCTGATTTTTTAATCGGAATAAAAGCAGCTAGGCTAGCATTTGATCTATCAAGTTCTTTTTGAATTGAAGTCAATTTGTCTTTGTCATCTTTTTCAGTGTAACATAAATTGCTGATAATTCCTTTGAGAGTCGAGATTCATGTATTGTTTTGAGCTAAATTGCTAGGTACTTTTGAAAGGTGAGAAACTAATGGTATTGGATTACCCATAAGAGTTGCCATTGAAGTTACATTCCAGTCTCCAGTTTTATCACCGACGAAATCATATATCGTACTTGTCATTACTATTTCTTAAATTAATTACAGTATTTTTTTAATATAAAAAATTCCCATAATGCAGTGCATCACAGGAATTCTAAACAAAACCAATTTTACGCTAACTTTTGTACACCATTCCCATATCTTCAATAGAAAAGGTGTCTGTTAATAAGTGTAATAATCGATCTCTTAGTTCTATATATTCAGGTAATTTTACAATTTCTATTTTGTTTCTAGGTCTAGGTAAGTGAACCTCTTCTATTTCTCTAATAGTTGAAGCTGGACCATCATTTAATACCACAATTCTATCGGATAAAAATAAGGCTTCTTCTATGTCATGTGTAATCATGATAATAGTTTTGTCTCTATTATTTAAGTTCCATAATTTCAACACTTCCAGCTGCATAGTACTTTTGGTAAATGCATCCAAAGCGCCAAAAGGCTCGTCTAATAATAATACTCCTGGATTGATGGCGAATGCTCTTGCAATAGCCACTCTTTGTTTCATTCCACCTGATAATTGTCCGGGTAATTTATCTCTATGGGTAAGTAAATTAACCATTTTAAGATAATGATCTACAATGTCATGCTTTTCTTTCTTAGAGCAATCCATAACGGAATCAACTGCTTGAAAAATGTTTTCATGTACAGACAACCACGGTAAAAGTGAATAATTCTGGAAAACAATTCCTCTATCTGGTCCAGGTCCTTTTATTGTTTTACCATCTAATACAACTGTTCCTCCAGTTGGAGTTATCATTCCAGCAATGGCATTCATAATGGTTGATTTGCCACAACCTGAATGACCTATTATTGATATTATTTCTCCTTTTTTTATGGATAAATTAATACCTGTTACAGCAACATATTTTCCTTTTGGTGTTGGAAACGAAATTTCCAAATCCTTAATTTCTAAATAACTCATAGTCGTATGTTTTAATTTGTTAAGCTTTATAGGCTACCTTAGTTTCTATATAAGTAAATATTCTGTCGAAAAGCAATCCAACAACACCAATAATGATTATTGCAGAAATTACTTTTTCTAAACTCAGTGCATTCCAACTATCCCATACAAAGAATCCAATTCCTGATCCACCTGATAGCATTTCCCCTGCAACGATAACTAACCAAGCAACACTAATACTCAATCGTAGCCCAGTAATAATATGAGGCAAACTATAAGGGATTAATATTTTAGTTAAATATCTCGTTGTTGAAAATCCAAAAGCTTTTGCCACGTTTTTATGATCTTGTGGAATGGAGGCAACTCCAAACGAAGTATTGATTAAGGTAGACCAAAGAGAAGTTATGAATACGATAAAAATAGTTGCTAGCCCCGTGTCTTTAAATACAACTAAGCCAATTGGGAACCAAGCCAAAGGGGATACTGGTTTAAGTAATTGTACAATAGGATATAAAATTTGTTTGCTAATTGTGCTTGCTCCCATTAGTATTCCAATTGGAATTGCAATTAAAGAACCTAAAGTAAAGCCAAGTAATACCGTTTTTATGGAGTTAAATAGTTGTAAACCAATTCCTTTGTCGTTAGGTCCATAATCGTAAAAAGGATCACTAATCATTTCTTTTAAAACAGTTAATGTTGCTGTTGGTCCAGGAAGTGCGTCTTTGGTGTAAAGACTTAATAAACTCCATAATCCACCAAATAAGAGTAAACCAATACAAGCCAAAATCAACGATTTTGTTTTTAAAAGTATTGTGCTTAATGCTGATTTAAATTTAAAATCCCTAATTGAGCTTTTTACATTTGATTTTTCAAAAATGTTGATTGTTTCGTCGTTTTCCTGTAGGGTTAAAGTGTTTTTGTCAGACATAATATTTGATTTAGTTTAATATTGTATTTTAATTGTATGCTACTCCCTCACCTTAAGAGAGGGAATAGAATATAATGTTTGAATTATTTTTTCACTACTTTTAAATAAGCAGCAGGATTTGAAGGGTCAAAAAGGGTTTTATCCATAGTCAATGAAAAGGGTTTCATATCATCAGTAGGTATTTTTACTTTCATGCTTTTGGCTACTTCTTCATATAAATCTTGAAGGATCAATTTATCAGCAATTGCTTTATAATTTGGTGCATCTTTCAAATATCCAAAGCGAACAAATTGTGCCATCGCCCAAATTGCATAAGATTTTCGTGGATAGTTTACAGTTCCACCTTTGTAAAATACCATATAATCATTGTCGTAAATTTCTGTTCCTTGGTTGCAACCTAAATCATAATTCCCCATTAGTCTGTTTTCAATTACATCAGCTGGTGCATTTACATAAGGCGCTTTTCCGATAATTGATGCAGCTTTTTTACGATTTGCAGGTACATCTAGCCACATGCAGGCTTCCATAATAGCTTTCATAACTTTTTTCAGATCTTCTTTACGGTCTTCACTAAATTCTTTATTGACAACCAATGCTTTTTCAGGATGGTCTTTCCAGATATCTTGTGTTGCAATTTGAGTAAAACCAACTCCTTGTTTTACGGCAACTCCACCCCAAGGTTCACCTACGCAAAATCCATCCATATTTCCCACTTTCATGTTGGCCACCATTTGAGGAGGCGGAATAGTGATTATTTTCACCGCTTTTTGGTTCAATCCTGCAATTGCCATCCAGTTTCTTAACCATAAATCGTGAGTTCCACCAGGGAAAGTCATTGCGAATGTTACTTCTTTTTCCGCTTTTATTTTTGCGGCTACAACTGGAGCAATTTTATTCATTTGTTTAAAAGCTACCTTACCACAAAAATCATTTGAAAGTGTGATGGCTTGGCCATTTTCACTCAACATCATTGCAATTTTCATTTCTGATCCCGCTTTTCCACCAACTCCAGTGTATACTGAAAAAGGCATAGTATATAAACAATGCGCTCCGTCAAGTTCGCCAGTTAAGATTTTATCACGAACATTTGCCCAAGAAGATTCTTTAGTTACAATTACTTCAACTCCATATTTTTTGAATAATCCGAGTTCCTTTGCCATAACAATCGGAGAACAATCGGTAAGTGGAATAAATCCTAATTTTATAGGCTCTTTAGATTGTGCATTTGATGAGAATGAAACTAGCGCTACTACCATCGTTAGTATCGATGTCGTTATAAGACTTGCTATTTGTTTGTTTAATTTTTTCATTTTATTTTATTTAAATTTTAATTATATTTTTTTGGTTGCCAAGAAATTTGGAGAAATTTTCAACGATATATAAGCCCATTGTGCAGTCAGTTTTGGATTTGTAACATTTTTTACTGAAGTTGATGCCATTGTTTGAGTCGCATTCATCAGTGAATAGCCTCCTTCAATATTGATTAATTTTGTAAAATTATATCGTGCTGTTAAGTCAAATTCAGTACCTAAATATTTGGATAAATTTCCAGGAAGTTTATTAGCAGATTCAAATCCATGAATGTCTAATAATAAAGTGAATTTGTCACTAGCATTGTATTTGGTTTTGATAAAGTAGTTCAATAAACCTTGGCTACCAAAAGGGCTTGCTACATAAAAATAATCCATTGTTCCCCAAAATTTATGTGGTGTTCCGTACAAAGGATCAAAACGATTGTTTTGAGTTGCTGTTGTAGTACCATCGTTTCCTGATACGAAGTCAACTCCAGGTCCAATAAAAAACTTTCTGTTTACTTGGTAAGTTGCTGTAATTGAGGCTAATTTTGCACTAATTGAAGTTCCAAATTTATCATGACCGCCTTGGTAATATAAACTACCAGTTAAGTTCAATTTTCTATTTGGCATTACATTATAATAGAAACCTGTTGTAGTTCTAGCGTTAACTCCTTGAGTAAAAGTTGGTGCGGCTGCTGTACCGGTAAATTTGCTAAAATCATCTTTGAAGAATAAGAATGATACGTCTCCAAAGAAAAATTTTCTACCTAAATAAGCGTATTGGAAAGATTTATATTCATGCGCAATACCATTTGTGCCTGCGGTGTATCCAGCTGTTGCAGATGGTAATCCATTATAAATAGTTCCTGAGGCCAGCTCCTTGTTTTGGTTAAATGCTACTCCAAAATCGGCAATCCAACCTTTGTTGGCAAATTTTAAGATAATGGCATCATGACGGCGTCCTTGTTGCAGCCAATCTAAGCCGCCTAAAACTTTTTGATCATCATAAGAAATTTCTTGACGTCCAATTTTTAAAGATAAATTTTGAATTGTACTAATGGTGTCATTTAAAAAGACTTCTCCCCATGCTTCGTGAAACATGATGCCATCATTCGCTTCAGTTGTAGTTCTGTTTATGGTTGAAGCATCTTGACCCCATACACGAACATCTTGCAAAGAAGCATACACTTTATATCTATATCCTGAAAAACCTACATTTAATCTTGTTCTTTGAGAAGTAAATAAAGCTCCTTTTTTGCCATTACTTAGTAAAGTACCTTGACCTCCTCTAGCTTCGGTTCTTTCTCTAATTTGACCCGTAGCAACTAATTGTGCCTGAGCTACATTTTGACCAAGTACTAATAAGGTTAGACCTAAAAAAAAGGATTTTGAAATGTTTTTACTAGATGTTACTTTATTATTTAATGTAATGCATCTTGATTGGTTAGTGTTATTCTGTTCCATATTTATTTAATTGTTTAAATTAGTATGAAACAAATGTACGTAAGTAGTAATACTTAGATATATGTTATAAGACAGAGTAAAATGCTTTTTTATAACATAAGTTGGAACACATAAAAAAAGTTTTTTTTTATGTGTTTTCGCATAAAATGGTTCTAAGTGTATGTACACTAGGATATAATATAAGTTTAAATACGTAGTGGACTTACATAATAAATAAAAGCTGCTTTGATTAATAATGTATTTCAAATCAACTTATGGTTCGTTTTCTAGCAGCTTTTGTTTTTATTTTAACTAAAAACAATTTCTTTTACGCAAAAAATCCCTGTACTATTTTACTAATATAGGGATTTCAATTGTAAATCCGATGGCTACAAAATGGAATTATTTGCCAAATTAATTCCTGTAGCGTATGGGGTACTTTTTAAAAAGATTTTGGTCAAGTAATTAAAAACTCGAGTTAAGCTGCATTCTTGTTCCTTATTCTGTAATGAAACCTGAAGGCAATGCCAATAATTTATATTGAATAGTTTTTGCCAAGCGATAATCACCCAAGGCATTGGGATGCAATCTATCCATTTCTTTGTCATGAAAGTATTGCAATTGCGAATCCGCCATTGGAAACAGACCACTTTCCGAATAAAGATCGATAAGAGGAACCGCCCAATAAGAAGCCGCTTGTTTTAAAACAGCAACATAGGCATCAATATACAATCCTTGGCTGTTAGCATAGTTTTCGTCAGGTTGCACATTCTTTTCGTTAAACTTGGCTAAACCCCTGTGAATAGGAGTCATGATAATAATTTGTTGTTGTGGGTAATTGTTCTTCAGGTACGACATCGCTTTGTTGATTCGTCCGCAAAAAGTGGTGTCATTCAGGTTTGGAGTGCGGTATTTTCTAATCACTTCATTTCCGTTGAAGTTGGTTTGCTTTGTTGTTTCACTGAAAAATTCACCCAAGGGCGTATTGTGCATATAATCATTCGTACCTGCAAAAATCAGTATGGCATCAATGTCCGTTCCTTTTTCGTCGTGCAATTTCACCGATTGCTTATAAATGTCATTCCACTGATTTCCACTAACACCATATACAAAAGGTGTTGTTCCTAGCAATTCATTTAGATATTCCCAGTACACACAAGTAGTTCCAATGCGGCGTTTGTCTGTCATGGAGTCGCCCAGAAAAGCGACCTTCTTGCCTTGCCATTGTGAGTTTAACGTTTTTTCTTGGTCTGCTACTTTTACTTTTGGAGCAGCAGTTGTAACCGTTTTTTGTGCCAATCCATTAAATCCAAAGGTTAGTAAAAGGATATAGACACTAGCAATTGTTTGTTTCATATTTTAATTTGTTTAGGTTATTCAAAAATAATTAGAGTAGTAATAGAATGCACAACACACGCGACTTTTTTAGTGAATTTATTTTTAAGCAACACTTCAAAGAGCGGAATCGTTGTTTGGTCCGCTTATATTTTTCCTTTGTATTTATGGTCAAAGTCAACCATCCATTCAATTCCATATTTGTCTCTAAACATTCCAAAGTAAGAACCCCATGGGCTGTCGGCAATAGGCATTTCAATTTGTCCACCTGCAGAAAGTCCGCTGAATAATTTGTCTGCTTCTTCTTTACTTTCTGCACTGATTGAAATTTTACTTCTATTTTCATTTTCATTTGTCCGTCCCATACTTTCTGGAACGTCATTGGCCATTAAAACGTTCTTGCCAATAGGCAAAGCAATGTGCATTATTTTATTTGCTTCATTTTCAGCGACTGGAAATTCAAGGCTTGACATATCCTTGAAACGCATAATCATTGTGAACTCTCCGCCAAATACTGATTTATAAAATGTAAATGCTTCTTCGGCATTGCCATTGAAGTTAATGTGAGGATTAATTAGAGCCATAATTTTAATTTTTTAACAGCTGTGTACAAAGTCGGAAGACTTCGCCAGCACACTGGATTTTTAGTATGTTTATTTTTTAAGGAACAGTTCGGAGAGAGCATCTCTGTGTTAGCAGTAGCTTTTTTAGTTATTCCGCTAATCTGTTTTCGATATCCATTCTTTCGTGTAAAACTCTAACGACTTCAATTTTATTAGTTTTGTCTTTTTTAAAGAAAATTAAATGTGATTTTACTTTTGAATAGTGATATGAGATTCTAATTTTTCCAATATCATGAGCCATATCCATATTAAGTACGATATATTCAATTTCGTCAAAAATTAAGTTATAATATCTATCTGCTTGTTCAACAGAAAAATTTTTTGCTGTATAAATCCAAATGTTATTAATATCATCTAATGTCTTTTCACTAATTATATATTCTGACATTATTTTTGGAAATTAGCTTTTAGCATTTCAAGATTTTTATTGCGGTCAAAATTTTTGATTTTACTACTCTTTTCACCAATTTTAAGCTCATTGATTAGAGATTTTGTTTTGGTTTCTTCTTGTTCAAAAAATCGTAAAGCAGTTCTAACAACTTCACTTACTGAACTATATTTTCCTGTAGCAATTTGTTCATTAATAAAGTTTTCAAAATGGTCGC
This sequence comes from Flavobacterium cellulosilyticum, assembly GCF_004349355.1. Lineage (GTDB taxonomy): Bacteria > Bacteroidota > Bacteroidia > Flavobacteriales > Flavobacteriaceae > Flavobacterium > Flavobacterium cellulosilyticum. The sequence goes on from NZ_SMFK01000017.1 coordinate 50,329, forward strand.
CTAATAATATTGATGTATTTCGTGCCATAAATTTTTTTATCAAAGATACCAATAATTGGTATTAAATTCAATTTTTTTCGGTTTAGCATAAAAGTTACTGGTAACAGCCATGAACTTAGCAGCGCACTCGACTTTTAAGATTAATTATTTTTCAAGGAACACTTTGGAAAGCAGGGAAAAGTAGATAAAATAAAAGACGATAATACAATATTAATAGATTTCTTAAAAAATATTCAGGTTAATTTAAATAAAAAAAATGTTAGTTTTTATAGTTATAAACACATCGCTGTTTTCTAAAAAAGTATAACTTTAACCCACCAAAAACTAAATTTTATGCAAGACCACAGTCAAGATCATTTTAAGAGAGAACTGGGATTACTCGACGGAACAATGCTCGTAGTAGGCTCGATGATAGGTTCGGGAATTTTCATAGTAAGTTCGGACATGGTGCGCCAAGTAGGGTCTGCAGGTTGGCTAATTGCAATTTGGATTATTACTGCTTTATTGACTATTATCGCCGCGGTGAGTTATGGTGAATTGAGTGCTATGTTTCCTAAAGCGGGCGGACAATATGTTTATATCAAGGAGGCCTATGGAAAGCTTATTGGGTTTTTATACGGTTGGAGCTTTTTTGCCGTCATTCAAACAGGTACCATTGCTGCCGTTGGTGTAGCTTTTTCAAAATTTGCCGCTTATATTTTTCCTTCTTTTAGTGATGAAAATATTCTGATTAACTTGGGAGGTTTCGTGCTCAATGCGGCTCAAATTGTATCTATAATTACTATTATTTTACTGACTTATATTAATAGTCGCGGAGTGAAAAACAGCAAAATTATGCAAACAGTTTTAACGGTTATAAAAATATCGTCTTTATTGGGTTTAATTATTTTTGGTTTTATCTTGGCTGCCAAAGCGGAAATTTGGAATGCGAATTGGACAGATGCTTGGGTTTCAAAATCGCTGGATGTAAATACAGGTTCATGGTTACCTATAAGTGGGACCGCATTATTATCCGGATTTGTGGCTGCTTTTGTGGGTTCTCAATTTTCGAGTGTGGCATGGGAAGGAGTTACGTTTATTGCCGAGGAAATTAAAAATCCAAAGAGGAATGTGGGTTTGAGCCTTTTTCTGGGAACATTGATTGTTGGCGTTATTTATACGATGGCCAATGTGATGTTTATTGCCGTATTGCCATTACAAGATATTGCTACAGCGAAATCTGACCGTGTTGGAGTAGTGGCTTCTCAAGTAATTTTTGGAGATATTGGAACTATAATTATCGCCCTTATGATAATGATTTCGACTTTTGCATGTAATAATGGACTGATTATGGCTGGTGCAAGAGTATATTATACGATGGCTAAAGATGGCTTGTTTTTCAAAAAAGCGGCAAATTTAAATGATGCGAGTGTTCCTGCTTGGGCATTGTGGGCACAGTGTATTTGGGCTTCGGCTTTGTGTCTAACGGGTAAATATGGGGCTTTATTAGACTTTGTTGTGATTGTTGTTTTGATATTTTACATTCTTACCATTTATGGTATTTTTATCCTTCGTAAAAAAATGCCAGATGCAGAAAGGCCTTATAAAGCTTTTGGATATCCGTTTTTACCTATGTTGTTTATTGTGATTTCTTCCATCATTTCGATTACCTTATTGGTTACAAAAACAAGTACATGTGGTTGGGGTGTTTTTATTATGTTGATTGGAATTCCAGTTTATTATTTGACAAAACAGAAAGAGTAGTTGCAAGGCCGATACCTTAGCCCTGATAGCAGTGGAAATCCTCCCGTTTTTTCGGGAGATTGAAACGAATAGCAGGATTAGCTCCAAAAAAAATCCGTCTTCAAAAAAATGGAGACGGATTAAATTTTGATTATAATAAATTTGTTAGACTAAAACAGGTTCAAAGAAAACACTTTCTACTTCATGGAATGGTAAGCCCCAAGCTTCGGCAACTCCTTTATATACTACTTTTCCATTGGCTATATTAAGTCCTTTTTTAAGCTCTTCGTTTTCGTCACAGGCTTTTTTCCAACCTTTATTTGCCAATTGCAACGCATAAGGTATAGTTGCGTTTGTCAATGCAAGAGTGGAAGTATAAGGAACGGCTCCTGGCATATTGGCTACACAATAATGAACGATATCATCAATAATAAAAGTTGGATTTTCGTGAGTTGTAGGAACGCAGGTTGCGATACAACCTCCTTGATCAACTGCAACATCAACTACTACAGTTCCTGGACTCATCAGTTTCAACATGTCACGAGTAACTAAATGCGGTGCTTTTGCTCCTGGGATTAAAACCGCTCCAATAACTAAATCGGCTTTTGAAATGGCTTCGCAAATATTATAATGGTTAGACATTAGAGTAGTAACATTTGCTGGCATTATCTCTGTTAAATAGCGCAAACGAGGCAAACTCACATCGATTATGGTAACTTGAGCGCCAAGTCCAGCCGCCATTTTTGCTGCTTGACTTCCTACTATTCCTCCGCCTAATACCACCACTTTTGCAGGCGGAACTCCTGGTACGCCACCTAGAAGGATTCCTTTTCCTTTTAATGGTTTTTCTAGATATTTTGCACCTTCCTGAATCGACATTCTACCTGCTACTTCAGACATTGGAACTAATAAAGGTAAAGTGCGATCTACTCTTTCTACTGTTTCATAAGCCAAACAAACAGACTTGCTTTCTATCATTGCCAATGTTAAAGGCTCAGATGAAGCAAAGTGAAAATAGGTAAATAAGAGTTGGTCTTTTTTGATTAAATTATATTCGGATGCAATAGGTTCTTTTACCTTGATAATCATTTCGGCAATGGCATATACGGCTTCAATTGTTGGTAACGATCTTGCTCCAGCTTCAATATAAGCTTCATCACTAAAACCACTATTTAGACCAGCACCTTCTTGTATAAAGACTTGATGTCCGTGGTTTATAAATTCGGTAACACCTGCTGGAGTCATACCAACACGGTTTTCATTATTTTTAATTTCTATAGGGATTCCGATTATCATAATTGCAGGTTTTTGAGTTAATGAATTGATAAGCAAATGTAGCACCTAAAGAAATACTTATGTTATATGAAGATCATTTCAGAAAATATTAATTTTAATTATTAGTTTTACATTAAAATTTTCTTAATTAGGTTTTGTTTTGCATTTAAAAAAGAAAAAAAATCTGATTTCAGATATAAAAAAATCACTCATTTAATACCTTTTGCACTATGATTTTAGATGAAACCGACAAAAAAATCCTGCGTTTACTTCAAGTAGATGCCCATCTTACATTAAAAGATATTGCTAATAAAATAAATCTTTCGCTTACACCTGTTCATGATCGCGTGAAACGGTTAGAAAAAGAGGGGATTATTGAAAAATATGTTTCGATTTTAAACAAAAAAAAATTAGGCAAAAACATTATGGTATTTTGTCAAGTAACCCTAGTTAGACAAACATCTGATTTGTCCGAAGGTTTTAATCAGGTGATTATGAATATGCCCGAGGTAGTCGAATGTAATCTTATCTCAGGCAGTTTTGATTATTTGCTAAAAATAATTTTGCCAGATATGGAAAGTTACCACCATTTTCATCAAAAAAAGCTGTCCGTTATACCTGGTGTTTCCTTGATTAGTAGCTTTTTCATTATTTCAGAAGTGAAAAGCACAACGGTTTTGCCAATTTAAAAGTATAAAAAAAAATCCGTCCTAAGTGATCAGGACGGATTTTCTGGTTTAATAAAATTTGGTTAATGTATGCGATTTAGTAATACGAAAAGCGTCTTACTTTGGCAATATATTTGGCTAATCGAATGACTTGATGACTGTAGCCGTATTCGTTGTCATACCAAATATATAACACAATATTCTTTCCGTCTTTTGATACGATAGTAGCGTTGCTGTCATATATTGCTGGTGCCGATGTGCCAATGATATCAGAAGAAACTAATTCATTATTTAATGAATATTTGATTTGTTCGACTAATTCTCCTTCCAAAGCATATTTTTTTATGATGGCATTGACTTCATTAATGGATGTTTTATGAACTACCTCCAAACTTAAAACAACTAAGGAACCATTGGGTACAGGAACTCGAATGGCATTAGATGTCAGTTTGCCTTCAAGTGAAGGTAAAGCTTTGGCAACAGCCGTTCCTGCTCCCGTTTCGGTGATTACCATATTCAAGGCAGCAGCTCTTCCTCTACGGTATTTTTTATGCATATTATCGACCAAGTTTTGATCATTGGTATAGGCATGAATGGTTTCTAAATGTCCTTTTACAACTTCTAAAGTATCTTCGACTGCTTTTAGGATTGGAGTTATAGCATTAGTTGTGCATGAGGCCGCCGAGAAAATATCGACTTCATCAGGATTGTATTCGTTTTGATTTACGCCATGTACAATATTGGGAACTCCTTTTCCTGGAGCGGTAAGCAAAACTTTATGAGCGCCTTTTGAAGTCAAATGTCTTGACAAGGCTTCTTGCGTCGTAAATGCGCCAGTATTGTCAATAATCAGCGCATTGTCAATATCGTATTTGGTATAATCAATTTCTTCAGGACTATTTGCAGTGATAATATGAACCGTTGTTTCGTTGATTATTAAAGCATTGTTTTTATGATCAGCTGTTACAGAACCCTGAAAATCGCCATGAATAGAATCGTATCGCAACAATGAAGCTCTTTTTTCTAATGAAACCACATCATTTTTGTCGCGTGTAACAATAGCTCTCAATCGCAATTGGTTTCCATTTCCCATTTTTGAAGCTAATTCTCTAGCCAATAATCGCCCAATTCTACCAAATCCATAAAGAACAACATCTTTCGGTTGTATTTCCTCGGAATCTTTTGCGTCTTTTAATTTGTCAATTGTGAAATCAATGGCGTTTTGATAATTGTTTTTTTCTAAATAATATTCATAAGCTAGTTTGCCAATGTCTAATTTCGAAGGAGGTAAATCTAATGACACTATTGCATTTGCAATTTCAACCGTATCAAAAATAGAAATGGGTTTGCCTACAAATTCTCTTGCATATTCGTGTAAGTTGATAATTTCGCTTACATTTCTATCAATTAATTGATTCCTAAACAAAACTATTTCAATGGATTTATCGTACCATAAGTCACTTATTATTTTAATAAATTCGACACCAGCTCTGCGTCTGGCAGTTTGAGTTGAAACTTCTTTTTCGTACAAAAGGGTATTGTTCATATAGAAAATGATTTGCAATAAATGAATGCTTTTTTTAAATTTAATGCAAAAGTATAATTAAATTACTTTTCACGAAAACGATTTCGTAACTTTTTTTTAAAATAAAAAAAGCCACCTTTATTTTCAAGATGGCTATAGTTTGTTGTGTTTGTTAATTTAAATTATTATTCTAATGATTTGTCCATTTTTATTAATCATCTCCATCTGAATGCTTTGGGATTCATCTTTATTTTTTAGAATATTTGAAACCGTCTCTAAATCTTTGGCTTTAATATTATCAATACTTAGAATGATATTTCCTTTTAGGTCATTTTCATATTGTTTTAAATTTTCATTGGTTATCGATTTTATTTTTACTCCATAATCAATATGGAACTTCTTTTTGTCGAGACCATCAATATTTTCTAATTCCAATCCTTTGAATTCAGTGTTGAAAATTTCATTTTTACTTAAAATAACTGGCACTACTTTTGTGTTTTCATTCCTAATAATAGTAACTTCAACTTTATCGTTTGGTCTTTTAGCGTTGATATAACCTGATAAATCGGCATAAGTAGCAATGTTTTGATCATCGATTTTTATAATAATATCGCCTTTGCCTAGACCTGCTTTTTCAGCTCCAGAATTTTTAGATACTTTTTTAATATAAAAACCTTCGGTTTCTTTAACGCCTAATTCTTTTGATGCTAAGGCATTCAATTCACCTCCTTCAACACCCAAAATTCCTCTTTGTACATTTCCGAATTCCATTAAATCCTGAATTATTTTACGAGCTATGTTCGACGGGATTGCAAATGAATATCCTGTATAGCTTCCGGTAGGAGATGAAATCATGGTATTAATACCAATCAATTCACCCCGCGTATTTACTAATGCACCTCCACTGTTTCCTGGATTTACAGCCGCGTCAGTTTGAATAAAAGATTGAATTCCACTCGTATCTAAATTTCTGGCTTTCGCCGAAATAATTCCCGCTGTAACCGTCGAAGTTAGATTGTACGGATTCCCAACGGCTAATGCCCATTCGCCAATTCGTACAGAATCGGAATTTGCGAAAGTCGTATAAGGTAATTTTTCGCCAGCATCAATTTTTAATAAAGCAATGTCCATTTTTGAATCTGTTCCAATGACTTTTGCTTTGAAGGATTGTTTGTTGTTTAATGTGATTTCTATTAGCGAAGCATCTTTTACCACGTGATTATTGGTAACAATATACCCATCTTCAGAAATAATAACACCTGATCCAGTTCCCACTTGTTCTTGCTCTTGACCGCCTCTAAAGCCGTAAAAATATTCTAATAATGGATTTGAAACAGTGGTTCTAGACACATTTTTTACGTGAACCACCGTGTGTATGGTTTTTTCTGCAGCTTCGGTAAAATCTACCGTATTAGCAGATAGTCCAACTGTTTTTACTCCATATTCTGAAGCCAAAGTGGTAATGTTGTTATGGTTTTTTGAAAAATAGCCGTTGTCGTCAAACAACAATTTGTAGGCGCCGAGTGTAGTGACACCGCTTAACAATGACACTAAAAAAAGAGTTGAAAATCGTTTCATATTAATTCGTTTTTAAAGTATTACAATGTAAAGTTATGTTTTTTGATATTTCAAAAAAACAGTTTAACGCTCGTTTAACAATCTTTAACTTATCATTAATATATTGAAGTTTAGTACTAAAATTGATAGTGTTTTTATCTCAAAGTTGCAAAGGACAGGTTTTTATTTCAAGTAAATCAGTATAAATCTTGTTTAATCGGGTAGATTACTTATAACTGCCAAATATTATTTTTGGGTCTTTAAAGTAATTTTTTTGTTTTCTTAGTTGTAAAACGAATCTAAATACTTGCAATATTTGTATTTTTGTAAAACTTAAATTAAAATGTAATGCTAATAGAATTCTATAAATACCAAGGAACAGGAAACGATTTTGTAATGATTGATAATCGAATGGATATTTTTCCAAAGGAAGATGTCGAACTTATTGCTCATCTATGCGATCGACGTTTTGGAATTGGTGGTGACGGACTAATTTTATTAGAAAACGATTATGATACTGATTTTAAAATGGTCTATTACAATTCCGATGGAAACCAAAGTTCCATGTGCGGAAATGGTGGACGTTGCTTAGTAGCTTTCGCTAAAGAGTTAAATGTAATTATAGACGGCTGTACTTTTATTGCAACCGACGGCGTGCATCAGGCAACTATTGCCAATGACGGAATTGTTTCTTTGCAGATGATCGATGTAACTAGTATAAAAATAGAAAGTGATTATACTTTTATGAATACGGGTTCGCCACATCATGTTCAATTGGTTGATGATTTGGAACATTATAATATTAAAGAAAACGGAGCAGCTTTGCGATACGGTCCTTTGTATGGAAAAGAAGGAAGTAATGTCAATTTTGTAAAGAAAATCAATGAGGATACTTTTTCTCTTCGTACTTATGAAAGAGGGGTGGAGGATGAAACTTTAGCTTGTGGAACAGGTGCTACAGCGGTTGCAATTGCTATGAATGCTACAGGACAAACAGATGCTTCTTCGATTAAATTGAATGTCGAAGGGGGGAAATTAGCCGTTTCTTTTGATAAGGTGGATAATACGTACACAAATGTTTTCCTGATAGGACCAGCAGAATTTGTGTTTAAAGGAGAAATTGATATTTAAATAGAATTTGTAAATCCCAAATCCCAAATCCCAAATCCCAAATGATTACACTAAAAGGCGAAAATATTTATATTCGTGCACTAGAACCCAATGATTTGGAGTTTATATATGCCATGGAAAACGACCAAAGTATCTGGGAAGTAAGCAATACACAGACACCATATAGTCGGTTTTTGGTAAAACAATATCTTGAAAATGCACAACAGGATATTTATGAAGCCAAACAATTGCGATTGGCTATTTGTCAAGATCAGGATTTTCCAGCGATAGGATTAATTGATTTATTTGAATTTGATCCAAAGAATAATAGGGCAGGAGTTGGTATTGTAATTCAAGGAAATGATAACAGAAAGCAGAATATTGGTTCAGAGGCCTTGGAGCTACTAATTTATTATGCATTTTACAATCTAAATTTACATCAATTGTATGCAAATATTGGCACAGAAAATGTTGCAAGTTTGGCACTTTTTTCTAAATTTGGATTTCAAAAAATAGGCACAAAAAAAGATTGGGTTTTAGTCAACGGAATGTATAATGACGAAGCTATTTTTCAATTAATCAACAATCAACTTTAAAATTATTAGTTTTGAACTTAAAGAAAATTATTACCATAGCTTCAGTCGCTTTAATGTCCGGATTATTGATTTACGGATTTATTTTGGCCAACCAAATATTTTCGAAAAACACTAAGTTTTCTGAAAGTGAAATCTATGTTCATATTCCAACTGGGTCTACATATGATGATGTCAAGAAAATAATTGAACCCTATATTGAAAATACCAAACGGTTTGAGTTGGTCGCCAACAAAAGAAATTATCCTGAAAATGTAAAACCAGGGCGATTTTTATTTATAAAAGGAATGAATAGTTATGCCTTGGTGAAAGCTTTGAGAAGTAATATTCCAGTAAAATTAGCTTTCAATAATCAAGAACGGATTGAAAATTTGGCAGGAAGAGTCGGCTCTCAAATTGAAGCAGATAGTTTGTCATTACTAACGACATTTAAAGATTCTATTTTCTTGAAAGACAATGGATTTACGGATGAAAACGTAATGGTTATGTTTATACCCAATACGTATGAATTGTATTGGAATACAACTGCCGAGAAATTCCGAGATAAAATGATCAAGGAATATCGTAATTTTTGGAATAAAGAACGCACTGAAAAAGCCAAAAAACAAGGGCTAACAATTGTAGAAGCAACTATATTGGCATCGATTGTGCACAAAGAATCCGTTAAAAAAGACGAAAGACCAAGAATTGCACAGGTTTATTTGAACCGTTTGCGTGTAGGAATGCCATTGCAAGCAGATCCAACCGTGATTTTTGCTATTAAAAAGAAATCGAATGATTTTGATCAAGTAATAAAAAGAGTATTTTTTAAAGATTTGACAATGGTATCACCTTATAACACTTATATGAATATTGGACTTCCTCCAGGACCAATTGCCATGCCTGACATCACCGCTTTAGAAGCAGTTTTGAATCCAGAACAAAATGATTTTATTTATTTTTGTGCCAGTGTAGATCGTTTTGGTTATCATGAATTTGCTGCTACTTTGCCAGAACATAATAAAAATGCCAAGAAATATTCAGATTGGATAATTAGTCAAGGCGTAATAAGATAAAGTTGAAATACAATCTGCTTTTCGCATTTTTTATTGTAATAGTGCTCCAAAGTCTAAGTGGACAAAATTCAAAGAATAGTTTTTTTAAACCTTCTGATTCTCTAAATAAACAGAAACAAAATACCGTATTTATTTCTGAAGCAATTATGGCTTCAGGGGCTTTGATTGGATTGAACCAATTATGGTATGCTGATTATCCAAAATCAAATTTTCATTTCATAAATGATAATGCTGAGTGGCTTCAAATGGATAAGTTTGGCCATAGTTATTCCTCTTACCAGCTTGGGCGATTTGGTGTGGAAATGTTGCATTGGAGTGGAGCTAGTAAAAAAAATCAATTGATTTATGGGGCGAGTTTAGGGTTTGTTTTTCTTACAGCTGTTGAGGTTTTTGATGGGTATTCTGCGGAATGGGGAGCCTCAATAGGAGATGTGGCTGCCAATGCAAGTGGAACAGCTTTTTATGTTTCTCAAGAATTGATTTGGAAAGAACAGCGTATAGTTCCTAAATTCTCCTATCATGCTACTCAATATGCGAATTTCAGACCTGATGTTTTAGGAAGCACGTTTTCAGAAAAACTTCTAAAAGATTACAATGGACAAACCTATTGGTTGTCTGTTAATTTACATTCTTTTTCCAAAAAAGCAACAATCCCTAAGTGGTTTAATATTGCTTTGGGTTATGGAGCCGAAGGTATGATTGGCGAAAAAGACTCTAAAAAACTTATTACTTTACCTACAAATATGGAAAAATACAGAAAATTTTACCTAAGTTTGGATTTAGATTTAACAAAAATAGACACAAAATCACACTTTTTGGAGACCATTTTTTCGGTTTTAAATTCAATCAAAATCCCTGCCCCGACCCTTGAATACTCACTTCAGAATGGATTCAAATTTTATCCTCTCTATTATTAGGTTTTTTTAACTACCTGATAATCAGGTTATCTATTTTTTATTGTATATTTGCACCGTAGAAATTTCAAATGGTACAGCGTTTGAAGAAAAACAAATTATGATAAAGAAATGGTCTTTTTATACAAGTTTGACTATTATTATTGCTTTTTTAAGCTACGGTTTTAAACCGATCAATTTAGATGCCAATGATTGGTTTCTTACAAGTGACAAAGATGGTAAAGAATACCTGTTTCCATCTAAAGAACAAAAGGAATATACAGATTTAAATATTCCATTTACAGGGAAGTTTTTTATTGGTTATAAAGAAGCGATTGCTCACAAAGAATCTCAAGGGAAATATAAAAAAATTAATTCTCTTGGTTACATGGGTAAATATCAGTTCGGAAAAGAAACCCTAAAAACAGTTGGGATTCATGACAGTAGTGCTTTTTTGAATAGTCCAAAAATGCAGGAAAAAGCTTTTATAGCTCTTTTAGCTAAAAACAAATGGATACTACATAATGTTATTGAAAAGTACGAAGGAACTGTCGTAAATGGTATCAAGATAACCGAGTCCGGAATCTTAGCTGCAGCACATTTAGGAGGAGCTGGTTCTGTTTTAAAATTCTTTAAGAATAATGGAGAAAAACATTACAAGGATTCATATGGAACTTCCATCAGAAGTTATATGAAAGCATTTGGAGGTTTTGATACTTCTTTTATTATTGCTAATAAAAATGCAAAAGTAGCTATAAGATAGTCTTCAATGAATATTAAATTAAAAACGGTTGCAAAATTTTATTTGCAACCGTTTTTTTATGGGAAAATATATTCTTGGTTTTAAATCATCTTATGAATGATAAATATAGTTGGACGATTATGTAAGTCCACTTGTGTTTTTTTCCATTCTGATGCTCGCATCGTTTTTATATATTCTGTAGGTAATGTTATGTCCGTAGCGATACAAATATGAGTTGAGGGATTTACAGCTTGAAGAATGTCTTCGAGCATTTTGTTATTTCTATACGGAGTTTCGATAAATATTTGAGATTGATTTTTATCTTGGGATAGTTTTTCCAGATTTTTCAATGCAATTTTTTTCTCTCCCTTTTCAATAGGAATATAACCATTAAATGCAAAGCTTTGTCCATTCATTCCAGAAGCCATTATCGCTAATAAAATTGATGAAGGACCAACAAGTGGTATTACTTGTATTCCTTTTTCATGTGCCAGTTTTACAATTACTGCACCAGGATCAGCAACTCCAGGACATCCAGCCTCACTCATTAATCCAATATTTTTTCCTTCTAAACAAGATTGGAGCATTTTGGCATGGTCAGAAACTTCGGTATGTTTGTTTAAGGAACTTAGTATTAGTGTCGATTGTACTTTCTCGGGATAAATACTTTTTATAAATTTCCTAGCTGTTTTTTCGTTTTCTACAATATATTCATCCAACAATTCAACAATTCTTTTTACGGTTTGTGGTAAAACATCCATTGGGTCACCATCTCCTAAAGTTGTTGGGATTAAATATAGTTTTCCTAAAGAATGATTTGGTTTCATTTATTTGTTTTTATTCATACTTGCTCAAGAAAGGATATCTAAAAAAGATTACTTGTTGTCAATAAGTTTTTTAGCAATACTTTCGCAAGCATCATTTAGCATTTGATATACTGTTTCAAATCCATTTGATAATCCATAATAAGGATCGGGAACATCAACGTTTTCACTGGGAAATAATTCGTTCAAAATAAGATGAACTTTGTTTTTTTGTTCTTCGTTTTTTGAAAGAGATATTACGTCACTATAATTTGAATTATCCATTACATATATATAATCATATGCCTCAAAATCAGTAGATTTGAATTGTTTTCCTTTTTGTTGAGAAATATCTATTTTATATTTTTTTGCAACGGCTATAGAACGCTCGTCTGGCGAACGACCGATATGCCATGAACCTGTACCTGCAGAATCTACAATGAATTTATCTTTTGGAAGTTTGGAAGCTAATATTCCTTCTGCTAATGGTGACCTGCAAATATTGCCTAAACAAACCATTAAAATCTTTACAGACATAAATTTTTAAAGCGTTAGTTTTTTATTGATATCGTCAACAAATTTTTTGAATTGTTTGTCGGTTGCTACTAGATTGTCAACAGTTTTACAGGCGTGTAATACCGTAGCATGATCGCGATCACCTATTTGTGAGCCGATATTTGCTAATGATGCTTTGGTGAATTTTTTCGCAAAAAACATAGCTAATTGACGCGCTTGTACAATGTGTCTTTTTCTAGTTTTGGATTGAAGCGTTTCTAGGTCTAATTGGAAATAATCGGAAACAATTTTTTGAATATAGTCAATTGAAATTTCTCGTTTTACATTTTTAACAAACTTCTCGACAACATTTTTAGCAAGTTCCAACGTCACTTCTTTCTTGTTGAAGGAAGACTGTGCAATTAAGGAAATAATGGCGCCTTCGAGTTCTCTTACATTAGATTTTATGTTTCGAGCAACATATTCTATAATTTCTTCAGGAATTTCTACTCCATCACGATATAAAATGTTTTTTAAGATTGAAATTCTTGTTTCATAATCAGGTTGATGCAATTCAGCAGATAAACCCCATTTGAAACGAGATAATAATCTTTGTTCAATATCTTGCATATCAACAGGAGCCTTGTCCGAAGTCAAGATGACTTGTTTTCCGTTTTGGTGTAAATAATTAAATATATGAAAAAACACATCTTGAGTTCCTGATTTTCCAGAAAGAAATTGAACGTCATCAATTATTAAAACATCAATTAATTGGTAGAAATGGATAAAATCATTTCTATTATTTTTCTTTACCGAGTCAATATATTGTTGGGTGAATATTTCAGCGGATATGTATAAGACTGTTTTTTCGGGATATTTATCTTTGATTTCAACACCAATTGCGTGAGCCAAATGGGTTTTTCCTAAACCAACACCTCCAAAAATTAACAATGGATTAAATGAGGTTCCGCCAGGTTTATTGGCTACAGCCATTCCTGCAGAACGTGCTAATCTATTAGAGTCACCTTCTAGGAAATTATCAAAACTATAATTTGGATTCAGTTGTGATTCGATTTTTAAATTACGAATACCAGGAATAACAAACGGATTTCTTAATTCAGGATTTAGGTTTTTATAAGGCGCATCAACATCTTGAGGTTTCATTGAAACCCGATTTGCGCTTGGTAGTTGTTCTGTAAAAGGTTGTTTATTACCATAAGTATTCTCCATTTTAATTTTATAGAGTAACTTTGCATTTTTCCCAAGTTCTTTTGTAAGAGCAACTTTTAATAATTTGACGTAATGTTCTTCTAGCCACTCGTAGAAAAATTTACTTGGAACTTGAATATACAATGCGTTATCGGTAAGTTCAACTGATTTGATTGGTTCAAACCAAGTTTTATAGGCCTGATCTTGAATATTGTCTTTTATAAAAGACAAGCAGTTTTCCCATACTGATTGAGCAGTTTTGTTCATGTTATTGGTTAAATTATCTTTATTTGGTAATTGTAATTTTGTAAAAAAGGATTGATTTAGAAATGCTTTTTCAGGATAACAAATATGTGAATAAAATTCTCTTAAAAAAAATATTTAGCATAAAAAATTTATAAAAGATTGTTGTATGGGTAGTGTTAATTTTAAAAAAAAGTAATGAAAAATCATCAAATGCAAATTCGTGTTCGCTATTCTGAAACTGACCAAATGAGAGTTGTTTATCATGGAAATTACGCACAATATTTTGAGATCGGTCGGGTTGAATGGCTTAGGGATAAAGGGATTTCTTATAAATGGATGGAGGAAAACGGTGTCATGCTTCCAGTTGTTTCTTTGACAATGAATTATAAGAAACCTGCTCGTTATGATGAGTTGTTGACCCTGAAAACTATTATGAAAAAATTGTCTACTGTAAAGATAGAATTTGACTACGAATTGTATAACGAAAAGGAAGAGTTATTAACAACTGGTAATTCCATATTAGTATTTGTAGATATGAAAACCGGAAAACCAATCGGTCCACCAACATATATTTCTGAGCTTTTGAACAGAATTGAATAAACCAAATTTTTTCAGTTCAAATGTTTAAAAAAAGAGATTTTTTTTGAGATTTCATCAAATGGATTCAATTTCAATTTCAAAAATAGCATTAAAAATGTCGAATACAATTTCGGCATTTTTTTTTCGAGTTACAATTTCTATTTCACAACTCATTTCCATTTTTTGACTTATAATGGCTAGATTTTTTTCTTTAATTACTCGCATTACTTTGTTTATGTTTTTATAATCGAATAAAACACGATAATGAACGTTAATTGTTTTTTCTATTATTTCACAACTCTCTAATGTCATGAAAGCTGCAGTTCTATATGCAGCTATTAATCCGCCTACGCCAAGTTTTACGCCTCCATAAAAACGAACGACTACGATTAGTACGTTTGTTAGCGAAAAAGACTGCATTTGTCCATAAATAGGCATTCCAGCCGTATTGCTAGGTTCTCCATCATCGTTTGCTCTATATGTTACATTATCAGTTCCAATTTGGTAGGAATAACAGTAATGTACTGCATTGGGATGTTTTTTATGTAGACTTTCAATTATTGGTTTTACTTCCTCTTCGGAATCTAGTGGATATGCGTAGCCAAAAAACTTACTGTTTTTTTCTTTGAAAAGAATCTCGGGTGAAGGAAAGAGGATCGTTTTATAAGTGTCCATTTTTCAATTTCAATGACAATGACAATGACAATTTCAATGACAATATCAATATCAATTTTTAAATTATAATGAGAATAAGTTAATTATCAATTTCAATTTTACAATTTAATTACAAGTACATACTATTTCAATTCCTAAGCTCTATTTTTTATTTTTTTTATATTGCTATTACAATTGATTTTTACCATTGCCATTGAAATTACCATTTTCATTGCGATATTATTTTTTTGTCAAATAAATCTGTTACATCTTCCTCTCCTACTTGTAAATTCCAAATATTAAAACCAAGAGAAAAGGCCGCATCGGTATTTTCCTTTTTATCATCAACAAATAAAGTGTGTTTTGCAATCAAGCCGTGTTGTGCTACTAAGTAGTTGTATATTTCAGTGTCGGGTTTTCTCATACCAATTTCGAAGGAGAAATATACTTTTTCAAAGCATTGGTAAAAATCACTGTAAAAAGAAACTCCGTTAGCTTGTTCGAAAGTTTCGATATGAATTGCATCGGTGTTACTTAATAAAAACAATCGGTATTTAAGTGATAGTTTTTGTAGAAATTCCAGTCTTTTTAAAGGAAAATCTAATAAAACTGCGTTCCAAGCATTTTCAATTTCATTCAATGAAGCATTTGGCAGGTGTTTTTGTATTCCATTCAAGAAGTTTTCACGAGAGATTTCTCCTTTTTCAAAGGAGAAATTCAAATGGTTTAGATCTTCGTTCCATTCTGACAATCCTAACTTTTTAAGACCATCTATAGTAGCTCGTTTATCCAAATTAATAAAAATATCGCCAAAGTCAAAAATGATAGTGTCAATCATAGTTTCTTGAAATTCGTAGTTCATCTTCATTATAAGTATGTTTTTCTGTATTCATTATAGGAAAAAAAGGAGCTTTAATTCCCTTTCCAATGCTTGTTTTGCCAGTAAATATTCTAGATTCATCCCATAGGTTTTCGTCAATAAAACTTTGCAAAGTTTGCCTTCCACCTTCTATAATTACCGATTGAATCTGGTGTTTATACAATAGGTCTACTATTTGTTTACTGATATTTTGTTTAAAATCAATTATCTCAAAGATAGTGTTTTCTTTGTTAATTGCATTTGAAGAATTTGTTAAAACAATTGTTCTAACATGCTTGTCATAGATATGATGACCTTCTGGAATACGATGATGTTGGTCTAAAACGATTCGAACAGGATTTTTTCCAGACCAGTCTCGAACATCTAATTTGGGATTGTCATCAATTGCTGTTTGTGTTCCAACTAAAATGGCTTGTTCTTCACTTCGCCATTTATGAACTAATTGACGTGAAAATTCATTAGTAATCCAAACAGGTTTTTGTTCCAATTTTGAAATTGGAGCTATAAAACCATCCAAGCTTTCGGCCCATTTTAGAATGATATAAGGTCTTTTTTTATTGTGGAAAGTAAAAAACCTCTTGTTTAATTCTTGGCATTCAATTTCTAGTACACCAACTGTAACTTTTTTGCCAGAATCGATTAGTTTTTTAATGCCGTTTCCAGCCACTTTTATATTAGGATCTACAGTTCCAATAACTATACTTGGAATTTCGTTTTCGATAATTAAATCACAACAGGGTGGCGTTTTTCCAAAATGACTGCAAGGCTCTAGACTAACATAGATGGTTGCTTTTTTAAGTAATGATTTATTCTTTACTGAATTCACTGCATTAACTTCGGCATGTGGCTCTCCTGATTTAAGATGCCAACCTTCGCCAATTATTTTTCCTTCACATACTATTACGCTTCCAACCATAGGATTGGGATAGGTAGTCCCCAAACCATTTTTTGCCAATTCGATACATCGGCGCATGTATTTCTCATCTGTATCCATAGTATACAAAAGTACTGATTTTTGTGATTGGGATTTAGTTTTGAATCTATAGAAATAAACGCCGAACAATTTCTATTTTTGTAAAAAAATTAGCATTTGTATCAATGGAAAATTGGGTCATTAGAAAAATTGAGGAAAAAGACAGTCAGGATGTTGCACAAGTAATAAGAGCTGTCTTTGATGAATTGAATATTCCAAAAATTGGAACTGCTTATGCTGATCCCTATTTGGATTTCATGTTTGAGGAATATTCTAAACCGAAATCTGTGTATTTTGTTGTTGAAAGTAAGGGGAAAATAATTGGAGGAGCTGGAATTGCTCCGCTTGAAAATGAAGCTGACTCCATT
Organism: Flavobacterium cellulosilyticum; assembly: GCF_004349355.1. Classification (GTDB taxonomy): domain Bacteria; phylum Bacteroidota; class Bacteroidia; order Flavobacteriales; family Flavobacteriaceae; genus Flavobacterium; species Flavobacterium cellulosilyticum. The sequence continues at coordinate 67,676 of NZ_SMFK01000017.1, forward strand.
TGCGAATTGCAAAAAATGTATTTTTTACCAGAAGCACGCGGTTTGGGAATTGGAAGTCAAATGATGGCAATTTGTTTAAAAAGTGCTAGCGATTTTGGATTTGAAAAATGTTATCTTGAAACGATGCCTTTTATGCACGATGCCCAGAAATTGTACAAAAAAGTGGGTTTCGAATCTATTTGTTCACCAATGGGAAGCACTGGTCACGTTTCATGCCCAGTATGGATGTTGAAAGAATTATAATTAGTAAGGATTTGAGGTTTGTCAGGAATGACATAACAAACTTGTTTTTAAAATTTACGAAAGAATTATGAATTTATTCCTATTGAATTAATGAAAATCAAAAATTATAGAACCCAATTTATTCATGAACTCACGCCTATTTTCGATTTTGACGAAGCAGAAAGTTTCTTCTATTTGATTTTAGCAGAGAAACATCAATTAAAAAGGGTCGATTTAGCATTGAATCCTGATTTGATTTTTTCAAATGAAGAAATTCAAGTTTGGATTGCTATCTTAGAACAACTCAAAAAAGAAATTCCAGTTCAATATTTACTGGGAAAAACTAGTTTTTATGGTTTGGATTTTGAAGTCAATTCTAATGTTTTGATTCCAAGACCGGAAACGGAAGAATTGGTGGAGTGGATTGTAGAAAGTCAAAAGTCGAAAGTCAAAAGTCAAAAAGTAAAAATTTTGGATATCGGAACAGGAAGTGGTTGTATTGCTATTTCTTTGGCAAAAAATATTCCAAATGCCCAAGTTTTTGCAATTGATGTTTCGGAAAAAGCTTTGGCAACAGCCCAAAAAAACGCAATTAATAATGAGGTAGATGTCACTTTTCTATTAAAAAATATTCTTGAAACCGAAGATTTAGAACAGCAATTTGATATTATTGTTTCGAATCCGCCATATGTTCGAGAATTGGAAAAACAGGAAATCAAGAAAAATGTTTTGGACTATGAACCTCATTTGGCTCTTTTTGTTGAAGATCATGATGCCCTTATTTTTTATAGAAAAATTGCTGAATTAGCTCAGAAAAACTTATCTCCTGACGGACAATTGTATTTCGAAATCAATCAATATTTGGGAAAAGAAACGATTGGTTTATTGGAAAAAATTAATTTCAAAAACATTGAATTGCGAAAAGATATTTACGGAAATGACAGAATGGTTCGAAGTGAGAAATACGAAGTAAAGAAATAGAATGGTTCGAGGTACAAGGTTGGCAATTTTAAATACAGAAAGTTGAATTTATAATTTTATAAATAAAAAGTAATGATAGAATTGAAATCTTGAACTAAAAAGTTTACTATTGATTGTGCTATTTTATGTTCAAAGTTGCCAAACAATAGAGAATACAATGCATATGTAAATCAACTTATTAGAAGTTCAAGTTCAGTTGGAGCAAATTATCAGACATCTCAGAGAGCAAAATTATCAGCAGATTTTATAAATAATTTAAAAATTGTTGAAGAAGAAGCAGATGAAAGTAATTTTTTTCTTGAAATTCTGATTGAAATTAATAAGAATTCAGAAATTAAAAATGAATTGCAAAACCTTCTTAAAGAAGGAAATGAAGTTTTATCAATAATAGTAGCTTCAATAAAAAAAGCAAGAAATAACCAAATAAAAAAGTAGTTTATACTTTTAAATTCTTATGTTATATCATAATTACGTGACTTTTTATGTTGTAAAATAGCAATACCTAACTTTGTAAGTAACACACTTCGTACTTCGTTTTTCCCACTTCGTATCTTTATTTACTCATATCGCAACGCTTCAATTGGATCCAATTTTGAAGCTTTTATAGCAGGGTACAATCCAGAAATTATGGCAACCGTAAAACTCGTTAGAAAAGCTGCCATTATTGCTCCCCAAGGAATTACAAAGTCGAATTTCATTGCAGTTGCTATTGCAAATCCAATCGAAATTCCGAAAATTATGCCTACTATTCCACCCAATTGGCCAATTAAAAGTGTTTCGATGAAAAACTGAAAAGCAACAGTGCTTTTTTTGGCGCCTAATGCTTTTCGGACACCAATTTCACGCGTGCGCTCTGTTACGGAAACAATCATAATGTTCATCAAAGCAATTGACGAACCCAGAACTGTAATTATTCCAATAATCCATGAGGCAACACCAAGGTATTTAGTAATTCCAAGGATTTTATTGATAAGATCATCGCTTCGAACAATGGCAAAATTATTGTCCTGCACTGGGCTTAATTTTCGAACTCTTCGCATCGTATTAGTTGCGTCGTCAATGGCTTGATCCATCATTTCATTTTGCGCAATCATAATGCTCATGGTGTAATTTATCTTTGGAGCTGTAAATAAGGATCGTGCTAGTTGAATTGGGATTAAAACCCTTAAATCTTGGTTGTTACCAAAAGTAGATCCTTTTTCTTTTAACACTCCAATAACTTTGAATTTAGCTCCACGAATTGAAATTACTTTATCGATTGGGTTGACGTCTTTTAGTAGACCTTTTTGAAAATCAGAACCAACGATACAAGTATAAGAATTGTTTTGAATATCGAAACCAGAAAAATTTCTTCCCAAACTAGTTTCCAATCCAGAATTTGTTAAAAAATGTTCATCTACTCCCAATACGCTGTTTTCGGGATCCGTTTTAGTGTTTTCGAATTTGATTTCGGCTGTAGAAGTGGCATTAAATGAGATAGAAGTTTCGCAAAAAGGATATTTAAATTTGTTTTTAAACGCTACAGCTTCTGGATAAGAAATAATAGGATTAATAATTTCTCTTTCTTCACCTCCATGACGTTTAACGGTGTTTTCGTATTGATTAATGTTGAAAGTATTAGCTCCCATAGAAGCAAAATCAGAAGAAATAGTGTTTTCCAAAGCGGAAACAACAGTCAAAATTCCAACCAATGCTGTTATCCCAATTGCGATAATCAACATTGTAAGTATGGTTCGCAACAATTGGGTTTTGATAGAACCTAATGCAATTCGGACGTTTTCTCTAAATAATTTAAACATAATACTTATTTGACACGAATTTACAATTTTTGTTACAAGTTTGTTTTAGAAGGGTTGATTTTTATTTTAAAATCAAGATATTTGCAGCGAGAATTTAAGATTTGAGATTTAAGATTTGGGATTTCCCACAATTAAATCCTAATTCTTATATCGAAAATCCAAATTAAAAAAAATGGCTCAGAAACCAAGCATTCCGAAAGGAACTAGAGATTTTTCACCAGCTGAGGTGGCAAAACGACACTATATTATAGCTGTTATCAAAAGTAATTTTGAGAAGTTCGGATTTCAACCAATAGAAACTCCTTCTTTTGAAAATTCTGAAACTTTGATGGGTAAATACGGAGAAGAAGGGGATCGATTGATTTTCAAGATTTTAAATTCGGGAGATTATTTGGCGAAAGCCGATCCTATAGTACTACAAAATAAAGAAAGTAACAAACTGACTTCAAGCATATCTGAAAAAGCCTTGCGTTATGACTTAACCGTGCCTTTTGCTAGATACGTGGTTCAGCATCAAAATGAAATTGAGTTTCCTTTTAAGCGGTACCAAATACAGCCGGTTTGGCGCGCTGATCGACCTCAAAAAGGACGTTTCAGGGAGTTTTTTCAGTGTGATGCGGATGTTGTGGGTTCAAAATCATTATGGCAAGAAGTGGAATTGGTACAATTGTACGATTCCGTTTTTACCCAATTAGGATTGGAAGGTGTAACCATTAAAATCAATAACCGAAAAATTCTTTCTGGAATTGCTGAGGTGATTGGTGCCAAAGATAAATTAATTGACTTCACAGTTGCATTGGACAAGCTCGATAAAATAGGCGAGGATGGTGTGAAAAAAGAAATGGTTGAAAAAGGAATCTCGGAATCGGCAATTGAAAAAGTACAGCCTTTATTCAATTTTAAGGGAACTATTTCAGAGAAAATTGACCAACTTTCATTATTATTAGCCGCTTCCGAAGAAGGAATGAAAGGAGTTGAGGAATTGCGATTTATTTGTGAAAATGTTTCGAATCTTGGTTTAAATACTGCCATTTTAGATTTAGATGTAACCTTGGCTCGTGGTTTAAATTACTATACAGGAGCTATTTTTGAGGTTGCTCCGCCAAAATCCGTCTCAATGGGTTCTATCGGTGGTGGTGGTAGATATGATGATTTGACAGGTATTTTTGGTTTAAAAGATATGAGCGGTGTTGGAATTTCCTTTGGCTTGGATCGAATATATTTGGTTATCGAGGAATTAAATTTATTTCCAGAAACTGTAACTTCTACCTCAAAGGCTTTGTTTATCAATTATGGAGAAAAGGAAGCTTTGTATTCTATGAAAGCCATTACAAAACTGCGTAGTTTTGATATAAAAGTAGAATTGTATCCCGATAATGTTAAGGTGGCAAAACAATTTCAACATGCTGATAAGAGGGCAATTAATTATGCAGTAATTGTTGGAGAAACAGAAATGAAAGAAGAAAAATTTTCTTTAAAAAACTTAATATCTGGCGAACAGTTTTTGGTTGATTTTGAAGGTTTGAAAACGGCTTTACTCTAATTTTATTTGATATAGTAATAAAATGCCTCAATTAATTTGAGGCATTTTTTGTTAATTTACGATTATTTTCTTGCTGCTTTCACCATTCGAATCTTTAACTTTTACAATATAAATTCCAGAAGGCAAGTTTTTAATTGGAATCTGAATATTGGTTTGTTCTCTATCTCTTACATCCCAATTGGTTAATTTTTGACCAATCATGTTAAAAAGTGTTACTGAATAAACAGTTGCATTTTTTATATTATTTTTAATTATCAAAGTTTTGTAATTATTCGAATAAAATACAATGATTCCATTATTTATTTCATTTTCAAATACCTCAAGAGATTGGGTTTGATTTTCAAACCTTAATGAGAATCTTTTATTGTATTCTCCTATTGCAAGTATAGTTTTAAAATCACTATTTCTTAGGTCATGGTAAATTCCTGTTTGAGCATCAAATAAATATATGTTTGTATTTAATGTGATGTTTTCAAGTTCATCAATTTTTAGGGTTACTTCACCTTCATTTGCAACTACAATACCTATGGGAATCACTTGGTTTTTATTAAAATTCGGCACAGCTTGAATTACAAATTGGCTATTACTTATATCCCAGAAAATATCATTGTCATTGGTGTCAAACATTGGTGCATCATACCCAATGTCCAATTGATTTGTAGAATTGGAGTCTGCAGTAATTAAAAGTTGTCGATGTGCACCTATTGAAGAGTCAAAGCCTAATCTAATTTTAAGTCGGTTGTCACTATTTGTTTTAGTTGTTCCTCTTTTTTTCATAAAGATGGAGCTTCCACTATTTTCTCTAACAAAGGCTCTTTGTGAGTTTTTGAAAACTATTGGCCCTCCTATAACAGTTGTAGTCACTTCTCCTAAAGAGGGTTTTAAATAACCATCTATGAAAAATCCTTGCCCTACTGGGATGAATTGTTGTGGTTTATTTGATCCTTTTGCTCCATCATTTGCATTTAGCGGACTGTCATTGATAGCGACTACACCTCCGGCTAAACTATAGGTGGCATATCCTCCTTTATATTCAGCTAGATAATGGTTGTTTGAAAGGCCGAAATGATCCCAGAAATAGAGTGCTCCACTAAATCTGTTTTCAGTATTTCTTCCCACTTTGCTATTTATTGTTTCTTTAATATTATCTTTTATAAATTCATCGGCATCGAGAGCAGATGGATAAGGATTTCCTACTAAATAACTGTTGTTAGGAATCATTGTTAATGTTATTGTACCAGAATTTGGTTTTCCTATAAATGTATAATTTTGTGTTGATGAAATAGGAGCAGAGCCATCAGTCCCTTTCATTGTGTATCCTTCACCAACTTTTAATGCGCCAGAACTTGTAATGGGATACCATTTATAATAATTACCCCAATCATCACCTTCTATAATTTGGGAGTTGTAAGACCATATCCAACGGTCCGTTATTTTAATGGCGCCTACGTTAGACAAATCAGCAAAATCAAAGGTTGAACCAAAGTTTATCAATGGAGGACTAAACGGATTTGTTGTTACATCAGTTCCATCTCTTAAAACAGACCGAATAGTATAAGGCAAATTTGAACCAGGACCTACAGGAGATGACCAATAATTGTAATTGAAACTGTTTTTTTTGCCTTGTTGGTCTATCAATAAATTTCCGGTTCCAGTTGCGGGATTTATTGCAGTTCCAACTTGAACAAGTTGTGCTTCTCCAGTTAATCGAATATCACCACTAGTGAGAGTTACCATGTTTGAAACGGTTAAATCAAAATTAGTAACGAGACTTATTCCTTTGGCACCATTTGAATTGTTTGTGGTTAAATTATAAAAAGTTTCATTGGTTTTTATACCAACATTTATATTTTGAATTTGATTTGCAGCAGAGCCATTAAAAGTTACAGTTCCAGTTCCTGGAATAAATGTGCCACTGTTTCTCCAGTCACGACTTATTTGTAACTCGGAATTATTGTTAGAAACCATAGTAACCGAAGCCCCCGGGTTAACAATTAAATCTCGAGCACTTGCAATGCCACTATATAGTGCTGCAAATGTAGAAGATCGATCGATTACAGGCATTCTTTTTGGGTTTCCGTTATTATTTGGTAAACTTGGAATTTGTGCATCAATGGTAAGCGAAGGTAATCCTTGCTCCCAGTTTCTACAGTCAAACCAGTCAGTACTGATTAATCCAGTCCAAACTCCTGGTGTTCCAGTAAGAACAGTTATAGAGGCAGATCCTGTAAGAGCAGCAGGTAATGCAGCATTACAATTGGCATCTCTTAAATTGGTTAGCGTATAAACTCTATTTGATGTTATTCCGCTTACACTAAAGTTATAAGGATTTGTGCTGGTAGTTACCGTTGTTGATCCAGTTACGGTATTGCTGTATGTTATAACCCAAGGTGCTTTACCTGTTAAGGTAATTGAAAGGGAAGCTGAACCTCCGTGACAGATAAGTTGGTCTATCCCAATATTTGCAGTAGGTCTTTTGTTTACGGTTACTGTAACATAAGTAGTTCCTTCAGGACCATAACTTGTACATCCATTAAGGTAAGAAGTAACCGCATACGTTGTTGAAATTGCTGGAGATACTACAACATTTGTAGTATTTGAAATGCTTATTATGGAGTGTGTATTAAGATCTTCCCAAACTGATGTTATGTTAGGGATGGGGGCTTGAGGAATTTTTATATTATCAACTACCCAAGCATCACCGGCAATTCCAGATGCTTTATCTAATAATCCGTTATAATTAAATCTAATTCTCAAGTTAGTATAACCTAAATAGGGATTTAAATCAAGGCTCATTGCAGAGTTATATTGATTGTAAGGTCCTTTATTTCCACTATAGTTTGCTAAAGTTACAGGGTAAGTTACACCACCGTCTAGTGATAGTTCTACTTTTCCCCATGCACCTGTACTAAGTTTATAGGCATAGTCGAATGTTAAAAAAGCTGATGTTAAACCTAGTAAATCAAAAATAGGTGTTTGCATTGTAGAATTTCTATTTCCCCTTACAATTGCAAATTTATCACCAGAGGTTGTGTTATATTCATCACCAGCATTTCCGTTGGTTTCTTTCCAAGTGTTTGAGTTTTCATTATCTCCACTAGCACTGAAAACACCATTTCCATCTACTAACCACCCAGGAGGATTAGCATTATTAAAGAGCCCTCCGTCTAGTAAGTTTTGACTCGAAGAGAAACTAGCACCTGAAAATAAAGTAGATGAATCGCCTTCACATATAGTTGAAGGAGTGGCACTAACAGGATTTGGTTTGATGTTTGGAATTATAAATACTATTGTTGTAGCAGAGTTTACGATACTACAATTTGCATTTTGAACAACTGCTCTAAAAATTGTATTGTTTGCAATGGGGGCATAGGTATAGGATGTGTTTCCAGCATTGAATAAATTGGTCCAAGTTGATCCCGCATTTATACTCGATTCCCATCTAAGTACAGCTCCCGTTTGCCCACTAAGTACTAAAATTCCAGAAGAATTATGACAATCTGTATAGGTGTTTGTAGGAGTTGATAATGGGATGAAATTTCCATTTGAATCTTTAGTTTGTGTTAAATTTACTGCACCACCTACAGAAGTGGCATCTACAGTTACAGAATAAGATGCTGTTGCTGTTATAGCAGGAGTACAGCCAATTGTACTAGTCACTGTCATTGTCAGAGTCACTGTTTTGGAAGCATCCGCTGCCGCGGCAGTATAAGTTGGTGTCAAAGTTGTATTACCTGCTGTGATAGAACCTGCTCCGTTATGTGTCCATAAAATAGTTCCGTTTGTTGATGATGCACCACTCACTGTTGCAGTTCCATTGGAACATATAGTTTGAGATCCTCCAGCAGCGGCAGTTGGCAAAGGATTTACAATTATTGAATAAGTAGCTGTCGCTTTTATAATAGGAGTACAGCCAATTGTACTGGTCACCGTCATTGTCAGAATAACGGTTTTGCCAGCATCTCCTGCAGCAGCAGTATAAGTTGGTGTCAAAGTGGTACTACCCGTAGAAATAGAACCCGCTCCGTTATGTGTCCATAAAATTGTACCGTTTGTTGAAGATGCGCCACTCACTGTTGCAGTTCCGTTGGAACATATAGTTTGAGATCCTCCAGCAGTGGCAGTGGGCAAAGAATTCACAATTATTGAATAAGTAGCTGTAGCTTTTAAAGCAGGTGTACAGCCAATTGAACTGGTCACCGTCATGGTCAAAGTAACGGTTTTGCTAGCATCCCCTGCAGCAGCAGCGTAAGTTGGAGTCAAAGTGGTACTACCCGCAGTGATAGAACCTACTCCGTTATGTGTCCATAAAATCGTTCCGTTTGTTGAAGATGCACCACTCACTGTTGCAGAGCTGTTGGAACAAATAGTTTGCGATCCTCCAGCAGTGGCAGTAGGCAAAGGATTCACGATAACCGAATAAGTGGCAATTGCAGTTATAGCAGGAGTACAACCATTTGTACTGGTCACCGTCATTGTCAGAGTCACGGTTTTGCCAGCATCACCCGCAGCAGCAGCGTAAGTTGGTGTCAAAGTAGTACTACCCGCAGTGATAGAACCTGCTCCGTTATGTGTCCATAAAATTGTACCGTTTGTTGAAGATGCACCACTCACTGTTGCAGTTCCGTTGGAGCATATAGTTTGAGTTCCTCCAGCAGCGGCAGTTGGCAAAGGATTCACAATTACAGAATAAGTGGCGGTTGCAGTTATAGCAGGAGTACAGCCAATTGTACTGGTCACCGTCATGGTCAGAGTAACGGTTTTGCTAGCATCTCCTGCAGCGGCAGTATAAGTTGGTGTCAAAGTGTTACTACCTGCAGTAATGGAACCCGCACCGTTATGTGTCCATAAAATTGTACCGTTTGTTGAAGTTGCACCACTCACGGTTGCAGTTCCGTTGGAACAAATAGTTTGAGATCCTCCAGCAGCGGCAGTTGGCAAAGGATTTACAATTACAGAATAAGTGGCGGTTGCTGTTATAGCAGGAGTACAGCCAATTGTACTGGTCACCGTCATTGTCAGAATAACGGTTTTGCCAGCATCCCCTGCAGCAGCAGTATAAGTTGGTGTCAAAGTGGTACTACCCACAGTAATAGAACCCGATCCGTTATGTGTCCATAAAATCGTTCCGTTTGTTGAAGATGCACCACTCACTGTTGCAGTTCCGTTGGAACAAATAGTTTGAGTACCTCCAGCAGTAGCAGTAGGCAAAGGATTAACAATTATTGAATAAGTAGCTGTTGCTGTTATAGCTGGAATACAACCAATTGTGCTGGTAACTGTCATTGTCAGAGTCACTGTTTTGGCAGCATCTCCTGCAGCGGCAGTATAAGTTGGTGTCAAAGTGGTACTACCCGCAGTAATTGAACCTGCTCCGTTATGTGTCCATAAAATTGTTCCGTTTGTTGAAGTTGCACCATTCACGGTTGCAGTTCCATTGGAACAAATAGTTTGAGATCCTCCAGCAGTGGCAGTTGGCAAAGGATTCACCATTACTGAATAAGTTGCGGTAGCTGTTATAGCAGGAGTACAGCTAATTGTACTGGTCACCGTCATTGTCAGAATAACGGTTTTGCCAGCGTCCCCTGCAGCAGCAGTATAAGTTGGTGTCAAAGTGGTACTACCCGCAGTAATTGAACCCGCTCCGTTATGTGTCCATAAAATCGATCCGTTTGTTGAAGTTGCGCCACTCACTGTTGCAGTTCCGTTGGAACAAATAGTTTGAGTACCTCCAGCAGTGGCAGTTGGCAAAGGATTCACCATTACAGAATAAGTGGCGGTTGCTGTTATAGCAGGAGTACATCCAATTGTACTGGTCACCGTCATGGTCAAAGTAACGGTTTTGCTAGCATCTCCTGCAGCAGAAATATAAGTTGGTGTCAAAGTGCTACTGCCAGAAGTAATTGACCCCGCTCCGTTATGTGTCCATAAAATCGTTCCGTTTGTTGAAGTTGCACCACTTACGGTTGCAGTTCCGTTGGAACAAATAGTTTGAGATCCTCCAGCAGTTGCTGTCGGTAAAGCATTCACTATTATTGAATAAGTTGCAGTTGCAATTTGTGATGAACAGGCATTGTTACTGGTCACCGTCATTGTTAGAGTAACGGTTTTGCCAGCATCCCCTGTAGTAGCTGTATAAGTCGGTGTCGAAATTGTACTACCCGCAGTGATAGAACCCGCTCCGTTATGTGACCATAATATCGATCCGAAAGTTGCATTTGCACCATTTACGGTTGCAGTTCCGTTGGAACAAATAGTTTGAGTACCTCCAGCCGTAGCTGTTGGTAACGGATTTACTGTTAACACAGCAGCTGTCGATGTCACTAAAGAACAAGTATATCCAACAGGTCCGGAAATTACAACATCATAATTCCCTCCATCTCCAGATGATATAGTATTTAAAGATAATGTAGCATTGTTTTGTCCACTAATATTAATTCCGTTTTTTCTCCATTGATAAGACAATGGATCACCATTAGCATCTGCTGCTACAGTGAAAGAAACATTTGATCCTACACATAAGGATTGAGAAACAGGTTGCGTAGTGACTACTATAGATTGGTCAACGTTCAATGTCACTTCATTAGATTTTACGAAAGTACAAGGACTAGACCCACTTATAACGACATAATAAATTCCATCATCGGGTAAATAAGCTTGACTAAAATTTAAAATATTTGTTTGAGCACCAGTGATAAAGGCATTATTTGTTACAGTAGTAATGGGAGAAGTTCCTTTATATTTAAACCATTGATAACTTAAACCATCACCACTAGCTACAACTCCTAATTGTGCAGGACTACTTGCACATATTCCAACGTTTGATGGTTGTGTTCCAATAACTACTTTTTTATTTACGGTTAAAACAGCATTTGATGATGTTACCGGAGGACATGGGTTAGTGCCACTTATAATGACATTATAACTTCCGGCATCAGCAATTGCTATATTTGTCAGAGTTAAAATACTGGTATTCGCTCCAGAGATATTTCCTCCATCAGAAAGATTGGTAGTTCCTTTTCTCCATTGATAAGTTAAACCTGTACCTGTTGCTGTTACACTTAGACTGGCATTGGTATCTGAACAAATTGATTGGGTTGCGGCTGGTTGTGAGGTAATCACTACAGCATCAATGATTACCAATGCTGCATTGTTTGAAGTTACTGCTGTACAAGGTGCTGTTCCAGTTATAACAACATTATAATCCGAAGCTGCATCTGCTGAAACAACTGGATTGATAGTTAAAGTAGTAGTGTTTGCACCTGAAATATTTCCTGTATTGGTTAAAACTGTTGTTCCTTTTCTCCATTGATAGGTTAAACCTGTTCCCGTTGCAGTTGTGCTAAAGCTTACGGAGTTTCCAGCACAAAGAGTTTGTGTTGATATAGGCTGAGTACTGATTGCTACGGCTTGGTTTACTAATAATGTAGCAGCATTTGATGTTACAGATGAACAAGGACTTGCGCCACTAACTATGACATTATAACTTCCAGCATCGGAAGTGGCTACATTAGATAAATTTAATGTGGCTGTGGTTGCTCCTGTGATATTTCCTGTATTGCTAAGATTGGTAGTTCCTTTTCTCCATTGATACGTTAAACCAGTTCCTGTAGCTATTATACTAAAACTAGCATTGGTACCTGAACAAATCGTTTGGGTTGCGG
>NZ_SMFK01000018.1 GCF_004349355.1 Flavobacterium cellulosilyticum
GTACTAGAATCCTATAAACTGATCACAAGAAGCATGAGCCGTAAAGGAAATTGTTGGGACAATGCAGTGGCTGAGAGCTTTTTTAAGACTTTGAAAACGGAACAGATTTATGGCAATAAGCTTATATCTAAAGAGCAAATGGGACTCGATTTATTTGAATTTATTGAAATCTGGTACAACAGAAAAAGAAGGCATTCCGCTTTAGAATATAAAACAATCGAAGAATTCTGGAAACAGCAAAATATTTTTAAAAATGTTGCTTAACTAATAGTGCGGTTTTTATTTGCATATCCACTATTATTGTAAAGTTAAAATTCTATACAAGTTAACATCTTCATTTTCTCTTCATTTTATCGCTATACATTTGTTGTGTAAATAGTGAAATTTAGAATAAATAATAATTTAAATTTTAGGAAAAATGAAATCAACGATTATTTCATCCGTTCGCCTTTTAGACTCGGGTCACGAATTCCAAACAGCTACTAAATTTAGCGTAAGCAAAAAACTATTGATGTTAGCCATGCTAATTCTATTAGCTACAGCCAAGGTTAATGCTCGAACGACATTTGTAAAATCTTCTAAAACAAAAGAAGTAAAAATGGGTAAAAATAAAAAAGCAAACAAAAAAATAGAAAAGTCAAAATTGCCAAAAGTTGTCACAACGACTTTTATTACAGAGTTTCCTGTGTTAACTATTGAAAGTTGGTTTACATATCCAAAATTTGATTTTGAAAGTGATTGGTATCGTCGAGAAACTTAAATAGCATTGAAAACCCTAAATTTAATGTTGTAAAATTTTCAAAAGACAAAGTAAATCGTAAAGTTATTTTTTACTAAAGAAGGTAATTTATGGAATGTTATCACTATAGAATAGCACAAAATTTTATAAGTGTTGGTAAGGCTTTTTAGTTAGTCCTACTGAAAAGTTTTTTTTAATTATAGTAGATTAAGAAATGGTGAATTTGCAATATACTTTTTAAAACGAACTGGCAATGTAAAAACGTGCAATATTTTTATTCAATTAACGAACAAAACTATATGACGAAATAAGTGATTAGAAAAAGAGAAATGTATATATTTACTTGATCGAAATTTGATTTTTAATACATAAAAAATTACAATTTAAATTATAAATTACGCTCATTAATTACCTTGAATAGATTTATTTCTAATTTAATAAAGAAAATATGTTTCAAGAAATAATAAAAGAAATACCTGATGATATTTTTAAATTCTTTTTAGTTACAATATTTTCATTGTTGATAGGGTTAGAGCAACGACAACTACATTCAAACAAAGAATTTGAAAGTATATTTGGAACCGATAGAACTTTTACTCTAATCGGAATTTTAGGTTTCATATTATACCGTATCAATCCACAAGATTTAATTCCGTTTTTAGTTGGAATTATTGTAATTAGTTTATTTCTAGGTTTGTTTTATTTTGCCAAAATGAGAGAACAAAAATTCTATGGAATGACTTCTCTTGTAACTGCTTTAATTACGTATTGCTTGGCACCATTAATATACACACAATCGGTTTGGTTGGTTCTATTAATAATTGTTTCGGTTTTGATTTTGACTGAAATGAAAAAATCCTTATTTGAATTTACCCAAAAATTTGATAACAACGAATTCATTACATTGTCTATATTTATCGTAATTGCTGGTGTTATTTTGCCTTTGTTACCCACTGCACCTATTAGTGCCACTATTAACATTTCTCCTTACAAATTTTGGTTGGCCATTGTCGCTGTTTCAGGAATATCTTATTGTAGTTATTTGCTCAAAAAGTTTGTTTTTCCAAAATCAGGTATAATACTTACGGGAATATTGGGGGGTCTTTATAGTAGTACGGTAACTTCAATAATTCTTGCCAAAAAAAGTAAAGAAACACCGAATGACAAAAGAGTTTCTGTTGCAATTATTTTGGCTACAACGATGATGTATTTGCGAATTTTTTTGTTAGCCTTATTTTTTAATCCAACATTAGCATTTGAACTCGCACCTACTTTTGGCGTTTTGATAATTATTAGTGCATTAATAGCGGTATATTTATATAAATACAAATACTATGCTACTCCAATAGAAACCCAAGTACAAGCAAATATCTATAGCAATCCGTTAGAATTTAAAACTTCGTTGTTATTTGGTTCACTTTTTATACTTTTTGCACTCATTACCACTTATGTCAACCAAACCTTTGGTAGTAGCGGAATTAATGTACTCTCATTTGTTGTTGGAGTGACAGATATCGATCCTTTCATTATTAATTTATTACAAAGTAAATTGAATATTTCAGATAGTTTTCTTGTTATGGCAATCGTTAATGCAACTACGAGTAATAATTTTTTGAAAATGATTTATGGAATTTCATTGTGCGATAAATCAATTCGGAAAGATATAATTTTAGGTTTCGGAATTTTAATTGTTAGCAGTTTACTTATTTCGTTTGTGTTTATATAAGTAGTCAAAGGAAAAATAGGGAAAACTTGTGGTGCAATCATAATCGGCCTTGAATTAGTTGCAACTGAAAGTAAACAAGCCAAAAGCAACAAAATTGTGTTTTAAAACGTATATACTAAAAGAATAATGCCTCAAAAAGAATATTTGTCTTTTCGATTATTATAATTCCATAAATAAATGGAATTATTAATATTTAAAGAAACTTCGCGCTATTTTAAAAAATAAGAGACCGATAGTAAAAACTCTAAAATTGAGGTTTTTTGATAGTTTGACGTTTCGCTTCTTTGAGATGGTTGGAAGTTCATACTAGCTCAATTTTCGGCTTAACGAAATTTTGATGTGGAAGGATAATTAAATGATTTTTTCAAATTAAACCAAAAAAAATCCGCTTTGCTTTCACAAAACGGATTGATATTTATTTCAGTCTGCAAACTGCTGCTCAACACTGAACACTGAATACTGAAATTTACAAGTGAATTACTTCGCCATAAGCATCAGCAACTGCTTCCATAACAGCTTCACTCATTGTGGGGTGTGGGTGGATCGATTTTAGGATTTCGTGTCCTGTAGTTTCTAGTTTACGCGCTACAACTGCCTCAGCAATCATATCGGTAACACCAGCACCAATCATGTGACATCCCAACCATTCGCCATATTTGGCATCGAAAATTACTTTTACAAATCCATCAGAACTACCAGAAGCTTGTGCTTTTCCAGAAGCTGAGAATGGGAATTTACCAATTTTCAATTCGTATCCTTTTTCTATCGCTTGTTTTTCGGTCATACCTACTGATGCAATTTCTGGTGTAGCATACGTACAACCAGGAACGTTTCCGTAATCGATAGGATCTACGTGCATTCCTGCAATTTTCTCTACACAATTGATTCCTTCTGCTGAAGCAACGTGAGCTAAAGCTTGACCTGGAGTTACATCACCAATAGCGTAGTAACCTGGGATATTAGTTTGGTTGTAGGCATTAACCAAGATTTTATCTCTGTCCACTGCGATACCAACTTCTTCTAGACCTATGTTTTCGATGTTGCTTTTAATTCCAACAGCCGAAAGTAAAACATCTGCTTCCAATACAACTTCTCCTTTAGCCGTTTTTACAAACGCTTTTACGCCTTTTCCGCTAGTGTCAATTGTTTCTACTGTAGAGCTTGTCATAACAGTAATACCTGATTTTTTCAACGATTTTTCCATTTGTTTTGAAATGTCTTCGTCTTCAACAGGAACTACGTTTGGCATAAATTCCACAATAGTAACTTCAGTTCCCATTGAGTTGTAGAAATGAGCAAACTCAACGCCAATTGCACCAGAACCCACAACAATCATCTTTTTTGGTTGCGTAGGTAATGACATGGCTTGACGGTATCCAATTACTTTTTCACCATCTTGTGGTAAGTTTGGTAACTCACGTGAACGGGCTCCGGTAGCGATAATAATATGATCCGCACTGTACTCAGTTACTTTTCCATCTTTATCGGTAACGTCAATTTTTTTACCTAGTTTTACTTTTCCAAAACCATAGATAACGTCAATTTTATTTTTTTTCATCAAGAAAGTAACCCCTTTACTCATTCCTGAAGCCACATTGCGGCTACGTTGAATTACAGCTGGAAAATCTTTATCGAAAGAAGAAATAGTTAAACCATAATCAGAAGCGTGTTTTAAATAATCAAAAACCTGAGCTGATTTTAGTAATGCTTTGGTTGGGATACAACCCCAATTCAAACAAATACCACCTAGGTCTTCTTTTTCGATTACGGCAACTTTAAAGCCTAATTGTGATGCTCTAATAGCAGTTACATATCCGCCTGGGCCACTTCCTAAAACTATAATATCGTATTTCATTTTTTCGTGTTTATTTCTTTAGTTGTAAAAATGCAGTCGCAAAAGCTCGTGTCATTTTTTCGTGTTTATTTCTTTAGTTGTAAAAATGCAGTCGCAAAAGCTCGTGTCATTTTTTCGTATTTATTTCTTTAGTTGTAAAAATGCAGTCGCAAAAGCTCGTGTCATTTTTTCGTGTTTATTTCTTTAATTGAAAATTAATTTCAGTGAGCAAATTTAAGGTTTTATTTTATGAATGAAAAGCTTAGTATTTAAAATTTTGACGAGTTCTTAATGAAAATTGTTAGTAATTTACTTAAAATCGAATTCAAAATTAATTTTATAACAACTAGAGTTCTATAGTAATGAATATATGATAAATGGAATCAACAAATTATTTTTTTGATTTTGAATCTTTAATCTACATTGCATTACTAAACTGGGAATCGTACAAGTTTTTATAATACCCACTTTCTAGATTAATTAATTCTTGATGCGTACCTTCTTCGACAATTAAACCATTGTCCATTACTACAATTTTGTCCGCATTGATTATGGTTGCCAATCGATGCGCAATTACGATTGAAGTTCTTCCTTTGGTAATGGTTTCGGTTGCTCGCTGTATCAATTCTTCTGAATAAGTGTCGATAGATGATGTTGCTTCATCAAGAATTAAAATACTTGGATTACTGACATAAGCACGCAAAAAAGCAATTAATTGGCGTTGTCCTGACGACAACATTACGCCACGTTCCTTCACATCAAAGTCATAGTTATCAGGCAAACTCATGATGAATTTGTGCACTCCAATTTTTTTGGCTGCAGCCAATACTTGTTCCCGAGAAATGTCAGGATTGTTCAACGTGATATTATTGAAAATGCTGTCTGCAAAAAGAAAGACATCTTGTAATACGACTGCAATTTGTTTTCGTAATGAAGTTAAAGTGTAATTTTCAATATTGTGATTGTCAATACAAATGGTACCGCTGTTGATTTCATAAAAACGATTCAGCAAGTTGATAATCGTTGATTTACCTGCTCCAGTTGATCCAACAATAGCAATAGTTTTACCTGCTTTTACATTTAGATCAATTCCTTTAATTACATATTCATCAGCAATATAGCTAAAATGTACATCCTTAAATTGAATATTACCTTCAAAAACTGGGGCTTCAACTTTACCTGTGTCCTGAATTTGATCTTGGGTGTCCAAAATGTCAAAAACACGATTGGCAGCAATCATTCCCAACTGCATCTCATTGAATTTATCCGCAATTTGACGCAAGGGATTGAAAAGCATTCCAATAAACATGGTATAAGAAAACAAATCTCCAAAAGTGGTAAAATTATCCCCGTTCAAGATTTTAAATCCACCATAAAGCACAATAAAACCAAGTGTTAACGAGGTAATAATATCGGCAATAGGGAAGAAGATGGAGTTGTATAAAATGGTTTTAATCCAAGCTTTTTTGTGTTTGTCATTAATTTCTTTGAATTTTTCGAATTCAATTTCCTCACGATTAAACAATTGAACGATTTTCATTCCAGTAACTCGTTCTTGTACAAAAGAGTTCATATTGGCAATTTGAGTTCGAACTTCCTCAAAAGCGACTTGCATTTTTCTTTGAAATATTCGGGTAAAGAAAACCAGTATTGGCATAGCAACGATTACAATCCAAGTCAATTTCCAGTTCATGTAAAACATAAATAAGAGTACAACAAACATTTTCATCAAATCACTTATAATCATAAATAATCCTTGACTAAAAATTCGTGCAATGGCTTCAATATCCGATACGGATCGCGTCACTAATTGTCCTACAGGAACTGTGTCGAAATATTTCATTTTGAAACTCAAAATGTGTTTGAACATTTTAGTTCTAATATCTTTAACAATATCCTGGCCCAGCCAATTCGCCCAATAAACAAAGAAGAATTGGGAGAAAACTTCCAGTAAAAGTACAATTCCCATGAGACTAACATAGATCAAAAGCCCCTGTTTATCTTGTGTGCTGATATAGCCATCAACTGTTTGTTTTAATAAATAAGGACGCAATGCCGAAAAAATAGATAATGAAATCGCAAATACAATCACAAAATTAAATCGGGATTGATACGGTTTCGTATACTTTAATATTCGCTTGAATAATCGGGTGTCAAATGCTTTTGCTTTCATTATTAAGGAGCATAACGCTCAGTTATTTATAATTACTTTTCGTCCTGCTGTACGCTACAATCTTTTTGTTTTTAAAGAAAAACAAAAAGGATTTTCACTTCCATCAGGGCTAGTGATTTCTTTTTTTATATCAATGAAGATTTCAATGGCAATGGCAATTTCAATGTCAATGGTAATATCAATTTCAATATCAATATCAATTTCAATATAGGAATTCCAAACCTCTGACTTCCCACTTAAAACGTTAATCTCCTACTTCTTATTTCGCACTTCGTACTTCGTATTTCCCTCTTCTAACTTCAAATAGGGGTATTCAATTTTTGTCAAATACAATCCGTGCGCTGGGACTGAAAAACCGGCTTTATCACGATTTTTACCTTTTATTATAGCTTCAAAATCATCTAAAGTTATTTTTCGCATTCCAACATTAACCAGTGTTCCCACTATGGCACGAACCATATTTCGTAGAAAACGATTGGCCGAAATGGTAAATATTAGTTTGTTGTTTTCTTGAATCCAATAGGCATCAAATATAGTACAATCAAATGTGTTTACATCGGTATTAACCTTAGAAAAACACTGAAAATCGGTATAATTAAATAATAGTTGCGCTGCCGCATTCATTACTTCAAGATCTAATTTCTGATGAAAATACCAGCTGTCATCTTGTAAAAAAGCATCTTTGAAGGAATTAATATGATATTCGTACGTTCTTTTTGTAGCGTCAAAACGGGCGTGAGCTTCATCCATAACAGGAATAATAGCATAAACCACAATGTCTTTAGGTAAATAGGAGTTGAGTTTATGAACGATACTTTCAATTTCAAAAGGTTTCTCAAAATCAAAATGCGCATACATTTCTTTAGCGTGAACTCCTGTGTCTGTGCGTCCAGCGCCCATAAGATTTACGTCTGAATTTAAGACAACAGAAACCGCTTTTCCTAATGTTTCTTGTACAGAACTAGCATTAGGTTGGGATTGCCATCCGTGATAATTAGTTCCTTTGTAGGCTAGTTTGATAAAATACCTCAATTCAGATTTCAGATTTTAGATTTCAGATTTGCTACGTCCGTTCGCTGTCGCTCGGGTCAGATTGCAGAAATAGAACTCAATTTTTAAAATGCAAATTTACAAAGATTTCAATTGATTCTATCTTTAAAATTTTCTTAAAACTGAAATTTAAAATAGACAAGATCCAACATAAATAAATAACTTTGCGGCTTAGTGCCTTTGTGGCAAATAAACATGAAAAAAATCCTCCTCCTTTCCGACACGCACAGTCATATTGATGACACAATTTTGAAATACGTTGCTCAAGCTGATGAAGTATGGCACGCTGGAGATGTGGGCGATTTGGTAGTAACGGACACAATTAAGAAATTAAAACCTTTGCGATGTGTTTACGGTAATATCGATGATGATAAAGCCCGAATGGAATTTCCTTTGCACAATAGATTTATGTGTGAAGGCGTCGATGTCTGGATCACACACATTGGTGGTTATCCTGGAAAGTACAATCCAAACATCAAGAATGAAATGGCTTCAAATCCTCCAAAATTGTTTATATGCGGCCATTCTCATATTCTAAAAGTAATGTTTGACAAGAAAAACAATCTTTTGCATATGAATCCTGGCGCTGCTGGGAAAAGTGGATTTCATCAAATGCGAACCATGTTGCGATTTGTGATTGATAGCGATAAGATAAAGGATTTGGAAATTATTGAAATAGGGAAGAGATAGTGTTCAATGGTCAGTAATCAGAGTTCAGTGATCAGTTAACTTGATCAGATAAATACAACTATTACATTTTACGGTTTCGGCTCCCTGTGCTTTGTTGGGGAGAGGATCTTCCACAAAAAAAACCGAACTGTTACATTCGGTTTTTTCTCGCACTAATAAATTAAGATTATAGGATTATCTCAATCTGTCCACAGATTTTACAAGATCTTCGTCCTTTTTGATGGCCTTATTAGCTAAAACTAATAACACGATAGCAACAATAGGTAGAAACATCCCAATACCTTTCTCTGAAACAGCAAGTGTTTCTCCAGATACATTTAGTGAACGATATACAAACAAGCCTAATAAAATTAAATTTAAAATTATATTCAATCTGCCAATAACAAATTGATTTTGTCTTTTTTTATAAGAAACGATACTTAACAAACTAAGCGTAGTACTGAGTCCTAGTAAAATAACGTATACTTGATTTTGCATAAAATAAAATTCTTTGCCGTCATTCATTGTCCATAATGGAAAAACGAAAGGTAAAATTCCACTTGCAACAAAGGCAAGAAGTAAATATATGGTTTGAATTCTCTGAATCATTTTATAAATTTCTATGACAAAAATATATTTTCTTTTTAACAAATACTATTGTAAATTAAAATAAATTCGTAATATTGCATGACAAATCCGTAAGTACTTCATTCTTCGGCTAGTTCAAAACAAAAAATTACTACACACTTTTGTAAGTATACCCAAATTAATTAAACTCCTAGAACATTTATGTTTGACATTTCTGCATTAAAAGAAATGAAGCTTTCTGAGCTTCAAGAAATAGCTAAATCAGCCAAAACAATAAAATTTAACGGTGTGAAAAAAGATACTTTAATCAATAAGATTTTAGAACTTCAATCGGCTACCCTGGATTCTACTTCTGAAATGAAAGCAGATAATGCTTTAATAGATGAAGATAAGCCTAAAAGAGCCAGAATAATAGCTGCAAAAAAAGTGGCTATTCAAAAAAAATCAAACAACACTCTTTTTACTGCTCAAGATATTCAAGAAGAAATAGTAGTTCCTGAAGAAGCAACTGAAATTCCATCGGAAACATCAACTGAAAAAAAAGTAAGCAAAGTTATTAAATTTAATAAATCTGCATACGAAAAGAAAGTGGCGTTACAAAAGGAAAAAGAAGATGCAAAGGAAGCAAATGCTGAAAATAATTCTGAATCAGAACCTGAAACAGTTGATAATTCAGACTCTTCGGAAAATGAAGAAGATAAACTTCCAACAAAAAAATTAAATCCCAACCAACTTCATAAACAAAACTCCAATCAAAATGGTGGTGGCAATGCCAATCCAAATTTTAAAAACAAGAAAAACAACTTTAGAGATTCGGATTTTGAATTTGACGGAATTATAGAAAGTGAAGGTGTTTTAGAAATGATGCCTGATGGTTATGGTTTTCTACGATCCTCTGATTATAATTATTTGGCTTCGCCAGATGATATTTATTTATCGACTTCACAAATCAGATTGTTTGGTTTAAAAACTGGAGATACAGTAAAAGGAGTGGTGCGTCCTCCAAAAGAAGGAGAGAAATTTTTTCCTTTAGTTCGTGTACTAAAAATTAACGGACACGATCCACAAGTAGTTCGTGATCGAGTATCATTCGAACATTTAACACCTGTTTTTCCATCCGAAAAATTCAAATTAGCCGAAAGACAAAGCACGATTTCTACTCGAATTATCGATTTGTTTTCGCCTATTGGAAAAGGACAACGTGGAATGATTGTGGCGCAGCCTAAGACAGGTAAAACAATGTTGTTGAAAGATATTGCCAATGCAATTGCAGCTAATCATCCGGAAGTGTATTTGATTGTTTTATTGATAGATGAACGTCCAGAAGAAGTTACTGATATGCAACGTAGTGTTCGTGGAGAAGTAATTGCTTCTACTTTTGACAGAGAACCACAAGAACATGTTAAAATCGCTAATATTGTTCTTGAAAAAGCAAAACGTTTGGTAGAATGTGGTCACGATGTTGTGATTTTATTAGATTCTATTACTCGTTTAGCAAGAGCATACAATACGGTACAACCCGCATCAGGTAAAGTACTAAGTGGAGGTGTGGATGCGAACGCTTTACAAAAACCAAAACGATTTTTTGGAGCGGCACGTAATGTAGAAAATGGTGGTTCGTTAAGTATCATTGCCACTGCTTTGACAGAAACAGGTTCAAAAATGGATGAAGTGATCTTTGAGGAATTCAAAGGAACTGGAAATATGGAATTACAATTGGATCGTAAAATTGCTAACAAACGTATTTTTCCAGCAATTGATTTAACATCTTCAAGTACACGTCGTGATGATTTATTGTTAGATGCACAAACATTGCAAAGAATGTGGATTATGAGAAAATATCTTTCAGACATGAACCCAGTCGAAGCGATGGATTTTATCAATGATCGTTTCAAGAAAACTAAAAATAATGAGGAGTTTTTGATTTCGATGAATGATTAGAAATGGAAGTTATTAAGATTTAAGTAGTAAGATTAGAAAATTGATTATAATTATAGAGTTTAAAACAAAAAAAATCCTCATTAGAGGATTTTTTTATGCGTTCAATCTTAATACTTAATACTTAAATCTTAATACTAATATCTTAATTCTTTTCTTTTAATTCTTTATTCTCAACAACAGTTTCTTTTCTTTCCATTAAAGCCATATAAAATCCATCAAAACCAGATTCGTGGGCTAATATTTTTTGCTCTTTAATAAAATTGAATTGTTTTCCAATCTCGGTAGTTAAGAATTTTTGAACCTGTTCTTGATTTTCCGATGGCAAAACAGAACAAGTAGCATACACTAATTTGCCACCTGGTTTTACAATTTTAGAATAACTTTCTAAAACTTCGGCTTGAATTTTGCGAATATTATCAATGAATTCGGGTTTTAGTTTCCATTTGGCATCCGGATTTCTTTTTAGAACGCCTAAACCGCTGCAAGGAGCATCAATTAAAACTCTATCCGCTCTTTCATGCAGTTTTTTGATGATTTTTGTCGAATCTATGATGCGATATTCAATATTGAAAGCACCATCTCTTTTTGCTCTTAATTTTAATTGTTTTAATTTGCTTTCATACAAATCCATAGCAATTAATTGTCCTTTGTTTTCCATCAAAGCAGCAATATGCAGTGTTTTTCCACCAGCACCAGCACAAGTGTCAACAACTCTCATTCCAGGTTTTACATCAAGGAAAGCGGCAACCAATTGTGAATTGGCGTCTTGAACTTCAAAATAACCTAATTTGAACGCTTCTGTCATAAAAACATTAGCTCTTTCTTTTAAAACTAAAGCATCAGGTTGATCTTTTAAATAATCGGTATCAATATTTAAGTCCATCAAGATGGCTCTTAGTTTTTCTTTAGTTGTCTTTAAAGTGTTTACCCTAAGTATCACTTTTGCAGGTTGGTTTTGAGCAGTAATTTCTTTTGCCCAAGTCTTTTCTCCTAATTCTTTAACCCCTAATTCATCCATCCAATCAGGAATCGATTCTTTGAGTGCTCTAGTTTTTGAAAGTTCGTCAAAACGACCTTTAATTTTCCTTTCTGGAGTTCCTTCTAATTGACGCCAATCGGGTATAGGGTACCCTCTTAAAACTGCCCAAACAGAGAACATTCTCCAAAGATTATCTCTATCGAAAGGTTCTTTAACTTCTGCAATTTCTGCGTATAATCTTTTCCAGCGTACCACTTCGTAAATGGTTTCAGCAACAAATTTTCTATCGGAACTTCCCCAGCGTTTGTCTTTTTTCAAGGCTCTTGCAACTACTTTATCTGCATATTCTCCTTCGTTGAAAATGGCATTTAGGGAATCTATTGTAGTATAAACTAAATTTCTGTGTAATCTCATTTTTAATTATTGAGGTGCAAAGATAGGGTTAATTGATGAAAAGTTAATTTTAAATTTATTACAAAAAAAAACACTGCTTTGAAACAGTGTGTGATTCTGGAAATAGTAAATTATTTTTTATTGTAGATCCTTGTTAAGCTAATATTTTCCGGCGCATGAAGGACCATTGGGAATTTTTCAATTTTTACAGAACTACTATCTAAGCCAAATGCGCTTTCTTCAGACAAGCTTAATTTTTTGACAAAGAAGTAAGAATTCATTATGATTTTTTCGAAGAATGTCAAATCGCTATCATGAGAAAGATATTTTTCGGACAATACGAATTTGAAATCACCAATGATATTATTTTTATTCAATGATTCATATCTACTTGTAACATCAACTTCCCCTTTTTTAACCATATCTTTTATAACTTCTTTGAACATCAAATTGATTTTAGTAGGCTCTCTAAAACCTAAATTAAAATCAACTCTAAATAAGTTGTCTTTATTTATCTCGGTTACTTTGTATTCCGTTTTATAAGGTTCATTTAATATATTTACGTGCACAAACCAATATAAATCGGCTCTTTTAGGTCTTTTGCGTAAAATAGAATACATTACTTTTTCTTCAATTTCATCGACTCTACCTGCATTTGTCATATATATCAAATGGGTTGCATATTTTGGAATAGATAAGTCATGACATAACTCATTCAAAACTTTTTTATAATCTTCAATTTTAACAATTTGGGTATAGCTCTTGTTAATTTTTTTAGCAAAATGCCAAATGGTCATTACTGATATTAAAAGTAAAGCAATAATTAAAGTAACATATCCACCTTCAGCAAATTTGGTAACATTAGCAATAAGGAATCCAATTTCAATAGTTAAATAAATAGTAATTAAAGGGACCATAAAATATAATTTTACCCTTTTCATAATCATGTAATAATTGAGTAAAATAGTAGTCATTATCATACAAAGAATAATGGCCAATCCATAAGCATGTTCCATATTACTTGATTGTTCAAAATGAAGCACCACGCCAACACAACCTAAAAACAACAACCAGTTTATAGACGGAATATACAACTGACCTTTTAATTCTGTAGGATATTTAATCTTTACTTTTGGCCAAAAATTCAATCTCATGGCTTCATTTATTAAAGTAAAAGAACCACTAATTAATGCTTGAGAAGCAATAACAGCGGCCAAGGTAGCGATTACAATTCCAATAGGCTGAAACCAATCGGCCATAATTAAATAGAAAGGATTTCCATTTTCACCGCCTAAACCAACTAGTGTTTTTCCTTCATGGTGAATTAAATAAGCTGCTTGTCCAAAATAATTTAATACCAAGGATATTTTTACAAAAATCCAACTAATTCTAATATTTTTTCTTCCACAGTGTCCCATGTCAGAATACAATGCTTCGGCTCCTGTAGTACATAGAAATACAAAACCTAAAACATAAAAACCTTCTGGATGAATTTTTAATAGATGATACGCATAATAAGGATTAAATGCTTTTAGAACTTCTGGATGTTGCGTGATTTGAATAAGTCCTAGAATTCCCAACATACAAAACCAAATTAGCATCATTGGCGCAAAAAATCGTCCCACTAATTTAGAACCAAATTGCTGAATTGTAAATAATATAAATAGGATTCCAATTACAATTGGGATGGTATTTATATTTGGATAAAATGTTTGAATTCCTTCTATGGCAGATGATACTGAGATTGGTGGGGTAATGATTCCATCAGCAAGTAGCGCACTTCCCCCAATTATGGCGGGAACAATTAACCATTTAATTTTTGTTTTTTTTACCAACGCATATAATGCAAAAATCCCACCTTCACCGTGGTTGTCAGCACTTAAAGTTATCAGCACATATTTTATAGTAGTTTGTAAAGTAAGTGTCCAAAACACACAAGATATTCCACCCAAAACGATATCAGCATTTATGATACTATTGCCAATTATGGCTTTCATTACATATAAAGGAGATGTTCCAATATCACCATAAATAATTCCCAAAGAAATCAATAAACCACCTAATGTTAACTTACTATGTAAGTCTTTATGCGAAACACTCATCTATAATTTTTAAAAAACTTGTCAAATTTACTGTTTTTAAAAATAGTATTGTTTTTTATAGTAAAAAAAAATAAAATAAAACACGGTCATTAAAAACGTGTTTTATTTTAAAGCTTTTTAATTATGTTAAGATCTTCTATTACTGGATCTTGAAGAATTATCTCTCTGCATTTCTGATCTTTGAGGAGAAGAACTTCTTTGTGTTTCCATTCTTTGTTGTGGAGCAACTGTTCTTTGTGATTCTGCTCTATTTTGAGAATAGTCTCTTTGATTTTCAACTCTTTGTGGAGCAGCTGTTCTTTGTGATTCTGCTCTATTTTGTGAATAATCTCTCTGATTTTCAGTTCTTTGTGGAGCATCTGTTCTTTGYGATTCTATTCTGTTTTGTGAATAATCTCTCTGATTTTCAGTTCTTTGTGGAGAAGCTGTTCTTTGTGATTCTGCTCTGTTTTGAGAATAATCTCTTTGATTTTCAGCTCTTTGTGGAGCAGCTGTTCTTTGTGATTCTGCTCTGTTTTGTGAATAGTCWCTTTGATTTTCAGCTCTTTGCGGAGCAGCTGTTCTTTGTGATTCTGCTCTGTTTTGAGAATAGTCTCTTTGATTTTCTGATCTTTGTGGAGCAGCTGTTCTTTGTGATTCTGCTCTGTTTTGAGAATAGTCTCTTTGATTTTCTGATCTTTGAGGAGCGGATGTTCTTTGTGATTCTGCTCTGTTTTCAGAATAGTCTCTTTGATTTTCTGATCTTTGAGGAGCAGCTGTTCTTTGTGATTCTGATCTATTTTGAGAAGAACCTTCTCTAGAACTATAACCTACATTTCTAGTGTTTCTTCTTTGATCTAAATCATATCGATTGTTGACACCAGAATTTCTTTTTGAAAAAGAATAATTAGGATGTTGTCTTTCATATCCATCGGATCTATTTGTGTTGTATATATTAACTGCATAATTGCTTCTTCTATAATTTACATAATTGTAGTCATTATATGTATTCAAACAAATGTTAACATTACTTCTATATCTAAATATTGGAAATGGATTCCATGCATAATAGTAACTAGGGTAAAAATTCCATGACCATGATGAGTAATAAGGTCGATAATTAGAGGACCAAAAAGAGGCATAAATGAAAGGTGTACTATAATATACTGGCTCATAAATGTAATTTTGACCATACATATAGGCATTTCCTACCACTTGAATATGTACTTCATTATATCTGTCTTTCTCCACTTCAATGGTAGCAACATCTTGATATAAATCGCGATCAATTACAGATTGAATTATAATTACATGGGTTCTATTCTCTACTGATTCAATAACTCTTAAATAGTCTACTTCATCATCGTAGTTCAAATCTAGATTAGATATTTGTAATTTTGGATCGTTCAATCGTCTTTCAAAATCCTGAAGGTTTTTTGAATCTCCAAAAATAGATGCTACAACTCTTAAATCTAAATTATCACTAATTTCGGAACTTTTCGCATTAACAATTGTTCTATTCTGTCCTTGTATTCGAGAGGTAAATACAAAACTAATAATGGCTAATAAAAATATTTTAGTTTTCATAATAATTAGAATTAAGTTGTCTAATCTTAAATATCCAATTATTGTGCCAAGAAATAAAACACAGCTTATTTTTAATATAGCGATTAAAAAATAAAAATAATTTTAACCAAAGGTTTAAGTAATATTGCTGCTTTCAGGCTACACACACACATAAAAAAAACACAGATGATGAAATTAAAAATAAAATAAAAAAATAAAATTATAAAAAAACCAAGAAATAGAATGAACTATCTCTTGGTTTGTAAAATTTTAAAATAAATATTTATTTATTTTGGCCTTTATCTCTATATTGTTGCAATAATTTTCGATTAAAATCGATTTCTGCTTTTTTTAATTTTATTATTTTAATTGGCGGAAGAATCCCTTTAATACTAGAAATAAATTTTTTGCGAATCTGATATAATTCATCTTCACTACTTTCCATCTCTGCAAGAAGAGAAGCTGCTTCTTTATCATTCATTTTACTTAAATTTTCATCACTCATTTTGTCTTTAAAAGATCTCATTTTTAGATGCCTTATTTCGAATTGTTTATCATCGAATACATTATAAACTGGCCAAAATCGAGCTGCTTCATCCGAAGTTAATGAAAGTTCAGTTGTAATAAAACTAATTTTTAATGCTTTTATTTTCTCACTTTTTTCGTCGGAATGCCGTTGAGCAATAACAGGAATTGAAAGTAAAAATAGTATGATAAGTAGTTGTTTATACGTTTTCATAAGTAAATTAATTTAATAAATATTGTTCTAAATTTTTATTTGATATAAGTTCATTTTCTATAGCTGCATCATCAATATTTAAGTCTATACTCATGTTTTGAATGTCTTTTTCATCTAGAAGATTTACAATGTCTGAACCAGAAACTGAGGATTGATAAGTAATGTAGTTTTCAATAGTTACAGTATCAATTTCGGTAGATTTTTGAAAATAATTAGTATACACAGGAATTGATAATCCAATTATAAGGATTGCAGCAACTCCATACATCCATATTTTGCTTTTTTCATAAATTGAAATCACTTTTGGTTCCTCTTTAGGCAATTGTTCCATAACTCTTGCTGAAAAAGTGTCAAAGTAATTCTCAGGAGTTTTAAATCCAGTTTCAATTTTAGTTTCGTTTTCTAATTTAAATGTTTTCATAATACTTATTAGACTCGTTTACAAGCAAAGGGTTTAATTTGAAGTGACAAAGGTTTCAATTTTTTTTACAGCATGATGGTATGAAGCTTTTAAAGCACCTACCGAAGTTCCTAGTATTTCAGATATTTCTTCGTATTTTAATTCTTGAAAATATTTCATTTTGAATACTAATTGTTGCTTCTCTGGTAATATCGCAATGGCCCTTTGTAACTTGATTTGAATTTCATCTCCATCAAAATAAACATCGGACTTTAGATTATCAATAGTTTTGTTTTGAAGGGTTTCTGAAGAAATACCACTTAACTTTGCTTTTTGATTAATAAAAGTGAGCGCTTCATTAGTCGCAATTCGATACATCCACGAGAAAAGTTTGCTTTCACCTTTAAATTTATTCAAATATTTGAACACTTTTATAAAAGTGTTTTGCAATACATCATCAGCATCATCATGATTTACAACAATAGTACGAATATGATTGTAAAGTGGCTTCTGAAAATCGTTCAAGAGTTTTTCGAACGCAACATTTTGCGTTTTTGGATTTAATAATTCTTGAATAAATTCCTTTTCTTCTTGCAAAGCTATTTTTTATTTTTTGAATGTGTTTTATCAAAAAGGTTTAATGGTTATTAAAATAAATTTTAAAATTCTGATGAAGTTTCTTTTTTATTTTTAACTGCAGGCTCTGTTTTTAAGGTTGGTGTGCTTTTTACTGGAAGATCACTTTTTACTGATGGAACCGTTTTTACAGAACGTTTAATTTTTATTGTAGGTTCAGTTTTTACTAATGGAATCTTTTTTATTATGGGTGTTTTTTTAACTGTATCTAAAGGCTGTATAGTTGGTTTTACAACAATATTTGTAGCAATAGGATAGTAAATTTCAGTCATCCATTTTGAAGGATTTTTTATTTCGTTTATACCAATAGTTAAAACTTCAATATGCGAAAAATCCGGATCCGAAATAAGATGATTAGTGCGAATATATTCTTTAGTTTTGTCTAGTGCTTTACTAGTATGAAAATAATCTCCTGTCAAAGTTGTTTTCACAGCCTGAAATGCTTTCAGTTTTTTAGAAGAAATATCACTTCCTTCTATTATAAATATTGGATCTTTGATAGGAATACACACTGATATTTTCGTTAGTTTGTTGATTTCATCATAAGTATGATATATGATAAAAGGTTTTCCGCTTATTGTAATATTATTTTTATTGCAAAAATTAGTGATTTTAGAAATCACAATTCCAGAATTTTTTATCACTTTTGAAAATTCACTTGTAAATGTTTGAGCTAAATATAATGTTTCAGGTCTATTTGTTAAAACAACTTCTTTTATTGAAAACGTATTTATTTCATAATCTAATTTATTATCTAAATTAACTAGACTTTTTTCAAAAAGTATTCCTAATATCTTTTCTGCACCGCCACTTAATACATTCTTCACTTTATAAATAAAATTCATTTTGCCAATTGCTTTCCAAGTAATTTTAGTTCCTCCAATGGTATCTTTAAAATTCATTATTATATCGGCAGAATTACCGTTAAAATTAATTTTTTGAACAATATTGGTGTCCTCTTTTGTGTTTATAGTTAGTAAATCACCATCATCTTGATTTCCATTCCAAGTGCATGAACTCCCTTTACCGATTGTATTTTTAGAATAAGTTAAATTTATTAATGAATCTTCTACTGCTATTGAATTCCATTCTCCCCAATTTTTTAAGTCATTTACATAATTAAAGACGGAGTGTCTTGGGGAATTAATGACTTTACTTCTTTCAACAGTGAAATTACCTTTTTGGGTTGCTACAAAAATAGATAAGGCAACTATACTCAATAAAAGTAAAAGAAATAGATATTTTAAAATTCTCATAATAAATGGGTTGATTTCAGATGTAAAGTTAGAAATTATATTAATACAATTGTATTTTATAAGAATACAATTATTTTTTATCAATTTCTATTTTTTTAAAATTTAGTAGAAATTAAATTAAGTGTGTGTATTGAAAATCTATCTTTTTTGAAATCCAATTTTTAGTTAAGATGTCCTTAATTTTTCATAAAATACTATGCAAGCATTGCAAATTGTTTATAAAACACATACTTTTGTTCAATATTGTTATAAATAAAACAACTAAATCCTTTTAAAAAAATGAAATTAACTAAAATTGCAGGTATTTTTATGTCCATTGGAGTTTCATTTGTTTGTCAATCGCAAATAAAAACTACTAACGATATAATTAACAAAAAAGCCCCATTCGACTATGTAGTAGAACAATTTGCAGACATAAAAGTTTTGCGTTACCAAATTCCAGGTTGGGAAGATCTATCGCTTAAAGAACAAAAATTAGTCTATTATTTGACTCAGGCAGGATATGCAGGAAGAGATATAGCATGGGATCAGCATTATCAATATAATTTGAAAATTAGAAAAGCCCTTGAAAATATATATTTAAATTTCAAAGGTGACAAAAAAACAAAGGATTGGAACAATTTTGAAATCTATTTAAAAAGAGTTTGGTTTGCTAGCGGAATTCATCACCATTATTCTAATGATAAAATCAAACCTGATTTTTCTAAAAACTATTTAATGGGTCTATTGAAAGCTACTAAAACTAATTTATCTCCAGCTATAGTTGATATTCTTTTTAATGATAAAGATGCTAAAAAAGTCAATTTAGATGAATCAAAAGGATTAGTTGAAGGTTCTGCAATCAATTTTTATGGAAAAGGAATTTCTGCAAAAGATGTTGAAACTTATTATGCAACTAAAACAAGTCCCGATCCCAAAAAACCACATTCTTATGGATTAAATTCTAAATTAGTTCGAAATTCAACAGGACAATTAGAAGAAAAAGTTTGGAAAAGTGGCGGAATGTATGGAGCTGCAATTGATAAAATTATTTATTGGTTAGAAAAAGCCCAAAGTGTAGCCGAAAATAAAGCTCAAGGTGATGCTCTAGGATTGCTAATCAGTTATTACAAAACAGGAAGTTTGCAAACTTGGGATGATTATAATATCGCTTGGTCTCAGGCTACTGAAGGAAATATAGATTATATCAACAGTTTTATCGAAGTGTACAATGACCCATTAGGCTATCGAGGTTCGTTTGAAAGTATAGTCCAAATCAAAGATTTTAATATGTCTAAAAAAATGGAAGTGATTTCTAAAAACGCCCAATGGTTTGAAGATAATTCTCCATTACTTCCAGAAAATAAAAAGAAAAAAGTAGTAGGTGTTTCCTATAAAACGGTAATTGTTGCTGGAGAATCAGGCGATGCTTCACCTGCTACACCAATCGGAGTTAATCTTCCAAATGCTAATTGGATTCGTACTGAACACGGTTCTAAATCTGTATCATTGGGTAATATTGTTGATTCTTATAATAATGCTGGAGGAAAAGGAAAATTAGAAGAGTTTGCAAATGATTCCGAAGAAATTGCTCTGTCTGAAAAATATTCTGAATTAGCCGCTAAAATGCATACTGCATTGCACGAAGTTGTAGGACATGCTTCTGGTCAAATAAATCCAGGTGTTGGAACTCCTAAAGAAACTTTGAAAAATTATGCTTCAACACTTGAAGAGGGAAGAGCAGATTTGGTAGGATTATATTATGCTTACAATCCAAAACTTCAAGAACTAGGTTTAGTTGATGATTGGAAAAAATTAGGGATGGCTTCTTATGATAGCTATATTCGCAATGGTTTAATGGGGCAATTAGTTCGATTGGAACCAGGTGCAAATATTGAAGAAGCACACATGAGAAATCGTCAGTTCGTGAGTGCCTGGGCTTTCGAACAAGGAAAAGCAGATAATGTAATCGAAAAAATTACTCGCAACGGAAAAACATATTTCAATATTACAAATTATGAAAAGTTACACGAATTATTCGGTCAATTGTTACGTGAAGTTCAAAGAATCAAATCCGAAGGAGATTATGCAGCCGGTAAAGCTTTGGTTGAAAATTATGGCGTAAAAGTAGATCAAAAATTGCATGCCGAAGTTTTAGAAAGAAATAAGCAATTTAATTCTGCACCTTATAGTGGATTTGTGAATCCAGTTTTGGTTCCAAAATTAGATACGAAAGGAAATATTATTTCAATTAAAGTAACTCAGCCTAAATCTTTTGAAGAACAAATGTTGAATTATTCTAAAAAATATAGTTTTCTGCCTTTAGAAAATTAAACCATTTTAAAAATATTTACAAAAAGGATGTCAAGAGTATGACATCCTTTTTTTATGCACTATCGTTAAATTTTATCTTTTAAAAGATGTTTTTATTAGAAATAAAATGATGATAAAAAGGACGAATCCAATTAATATTTTATAATTTCCTTTATAAAAAGTTTTATGTAACATAGCATCTTTTCTATAAGCATAAATCATTGCGATAACAAATGCAACAAAAAAGCAGCCTGCAAATATCAATTGTCCTTTACTAAACATTGTATAATTTTTTTTGCAAATTTAAGGTTTTGTTTAGTAAAAGTTACTAATTTGCCCATTCATTTATTTAAATAAAATTATGCAAAAACAAATCAATGCCGTTAAGGAATTTCACACAGCATTCAAAATTGGTCATAGCGAAGATCCAATTGCTGATTTAGGCGAAACTAAAAAAACGCTTCGTTATAATTTGATGAAAGAAGAAAACGAAGAATATCTGGAGGCTGTCCAGAATAATGATTTAGTAGAAATCGCTGATGCTCTTGGAGATATGATGTATATACTTTGTGGAACAATCATTGAGCATGGATTGCAACATAAAATCGAAGCTGTTTTCGACGAAATACAACGCTCTAATATGAGCAAATTAGGAGAAGACGGTAATCCAATTTACAGAGAAGATGGTAAAGTCATGAAAGGGCCAAGTTATTTTAAACCTGATTTTACTAAAATACTGGGGGAGTAATCAGTGTTGAGTTATTAGAAAGCAGTTTAAATAGAAAGCAGTTTAAAAATGAAATGAATCACCTTTAAACTGCTTTATATTTATGTATAAATCTCTGATTTCTATATATTAAAGTCTGAAATCTGACTTCTGCAAACTTAAGCCTAAACTTTCACAGTCCAACCAAAAGTGTCTTCGGCTAGTTTATGCTGAATATTTGTTAATTTTTCTTTCAATTGAGAGGCAATTGAATTTTCAATTTTAGGCAATTCAAAATACTCTTCTTTATAAGAGAAACCTATAATTGGATTCACTACAGCTGCTGTTCCTGCACCAAATATTTCTTTCAAATTTCCGTTTTTGGCAGCTTCCACTAATTCAGAAACTAGTACTGGACGAACTTCTACTTCAATATTTTCTCTTTTTGCCATATCAATTAGGCTTTTTCTGGTAATACCATCAAGAATTCTCTCGCTTGTTGGAGCAGTATACAAAGTGTCATTGATTCTAAAAAACACATTCATTGTACCAGCTTCTTCCAGTTTGGTATGGGTGGCATCGTCTGTCCAAATTATTTGTTGGAAACCAGCTTTATTTGCTAATGTTGTTGGGTAAAATTGAGCAGCATAATTTCCTGCCGCTTTAGCAGCACCAATTCCACCATTTGCAGCTCTACTAAAGTGTTCTGCAATTAATACTTTTACTTCACCAGAATAATACGATTTAGCTGGTGACAAGATGATCATAAACTTATATTCCTCAGATGGATTTGCAATTACTCCAGCTCCAGTCGCAATCATAAATGGTCTGATGTACATTGAGTTTCCTTTTCCTTTTTTTATCCATTCAGAATCTAATTTCAACAATTGATTCAAACCTTCCATAAAAACATCTTCAGGAACTTCTGGCATTGCCATTCTAATAGCAGAATTATTAAAACGAAGATAATTTTCATCGGGTCTAAATAACCAAATGTCATTATTGTCATCTTTGTAAGCTTTCATTCCTTCAAAGATAGCTTGTCCATAATGAAATACCTTTGCAGATGGATCTAATAAAAATGGAGCGTACGGTTTAATGATTGGCTTTTGCCATTCACCATTTTTAAAATCACATTCAAATAAATGATCCGTAAAAACCTCTCCAAAATGTAAATTATCAAAATCTACGTCATTTATTTTTGTAGTTCCAGCTTTTATTATTTCGATAGTATTGATTAATGTTGTACTCATAGTAGGTAATTCAATTTAAAAAGATAGTATAATGTAATTTAGACTTAAAAAAATCACGTCTTGCAAAATTAAATAAAAAACATCAAATGACTTCCCAAAAAAACAATAATTACTGCAAATAATTGAGATTTATTTATAGTCCAAAAAAAAGGAATATTTGTGAGTTGATTTTATGAATTATATAAAAAACTCTAATCATTGATAGTTATCCATAAATTGAAATTAATTAAATTTGACAATTATAATGACCAAGAATATCAAAAATAATCCAAAATATTTTGAAAAGAGAAATAATTCAAACGCGAGACGGTTCTACAACAATACAGATTAATGATTGGGATGAATGCTATCATTCCAGATTTGGAGCAATACAAGAAGCTCAGCATGTTTTTATAAAAAATGGACTCGCTCAACTCGAAAATAAATCAATCTCTATTTTAGAAATTGGATTTGGAACGGGACTGAATGCTTTCATTACTTTTTTAGAATCTTTAAAATTGAATCAAACCATAAATTATGTTGGTGTCGAAGGGTATCCAGTCTCATCGGATGAAGCTAATTTGATGAATTATGTTTCCGAATTAAATGCAGAACACGACAGAATGGTTTTCGAAACTATGCACCAATCGAATTGGGATGAAAAAATAAGTCTCAGAAATGGTTTTGAGTTTACAAAACGGAATCAATTTTTTAATGATATTAATGATATTGAACAATTTGATCTAATTTATTTTGATGCATTTGGATTTAGAGTGCAACCTGAATTGTGGAGTACTGAAATATTTTTAAAAATGTATAATGCCCTAAAGCCAAATGGAATATTAGTTACTTATGCTGCTCGAGGAGTAGTAAAGAGAAGCATGATAGAAGTTGGTTTCACTGTAGAAAAACTTGAAGGACCGCCGGGTAAAAGAGAGATGTTTCGAGCCAGAAAAGGAAAATAATGAAATTAATAATTTATATTAGTACTATATTTATTCGTTTATTTAACATTAATTTATAGTGCATTAACCCAATTAAATTCCTATTTTTACAATGTATTAAATAATAATCTAACTAAAAATATAAATTTATTATGTCCAAAGTAATGTTTGATTATACTAAATCTGTATTAGAAAGAGTAAGTTTTGATACCATGCTTTTTTGTAAAGAATTAGAAAAAGCCATTAAAGCTTTATTACCCTACGAATTAGAACTCTTAAGAGAGTGGTTATTGTTTTTTGTAATTGAAAAACCAGAATTAAAACAATGTTTACTTATTGTCAACTAATAAATATTAAAGAACCTAGCTGGTTCTTTTTTTATGTGTTGATTTGTATTGTCCTTAATTTTACTATTTTAAATATTTTGTAAAATATTTCTTAAACAATATGATAATAATGGTTGTTTAACGTGTATTATTGTTTTTTGTCGTGTATTTTTATTAATTTATTTTTTTTTTATAATATTTTTTTTATAATAATTCTTAAATATATTTTATTATGCCTTATAGAATGATATATGATCACACAAAAATTATACTTGAAAAAGTAAGTATTGACCCTAATCTTTTTTGTAAAGAATTGAGAAAAGCAAATAAAAATTTATTGCCTTATGAAATAGAGCATTTAAGAATTTGGCTTGAAGATTTTACAAAAGGAAAACCAGAACTAAAGCAGTACTTAAGTATTGTAAATTAATTGTATAAAAAATAAATGGATTCCAGAAATAAACTACTGGAGTCCAATTTTTATTTTTTTTGAATTGGGCTAATTATCTGTACATTTTGAAAAGTGATTGCTCCTTTTACAACTCCAGAAATGGTTGTTCTAAGTTCATCTATTATATGGATTTTCAATTCGCTTTTTGGATAAATCAAACTAACTTCTCTAGCAGGTTTTGGTTCCTTGAAATGCTTCAATTTTGATTTGTCTTTTTCCTTCAAATCTAGTGTATGCAAATAGGGTAGAAGTGTTGTCCCTATTCCTTCATCAACTAATTTTATGAGAGTTTCAAAACTTCCGCTTTCTAGCTGAAAGGAGTTTTTAGGTGAAACATTTTGATTTTTACATAAGTTTAGAATTCCATCTCTAAAACAATGGCCATCTTGCAGTAATAAAATGTCATCTAGATTTAAATCCGAAATTTCAATTTCATTTTTATTCGAAATAGAAAAATTTCCGGGAACATAAGCCACAAATGGTTCGTAATAAAGAACAATTTCCTTAATTTTTTCATCTTCCAAAGGTGTTGCTGCAATTGCAGCATCAAGATGACCGTTTTTTAATCGAAAAATAATTTCAGAAGTATTCAGTTCTTCAATAATGAGTTTAACTTTTGGATATTTTTTAATGAAATTATTTAGAAACATCGGTAAAAGGGTTGGCATTATTGTTGGGATTATTCCCAAGCGAAATTCACCACCAATAAATCCTTTTTGATATTCAACAATATCTTTTATTTTACCCGCTTCATTGACAATGTTTTTTGCTTGTTCAACTATTTTTTGACCAATTGAGGTGAGCTGAATGGGTTTTTTACTCCTGTCGAAAATCAAAATATTGAGTTCTTCTTCAATTTTTTGAATTTGCATGCTTAATGTAGGTTGAGTCACAAAACATTTTTCGGCTGCAAGTGTGAAGTTTTTGTGTTCGGCGACTGCCAAAACATATTGTAATTGGGTAATTGTCATTTTAAATAGTAATTTATAATGCAAATATAAAAAACTATCATTTTTAATTATGATAAAATTATTATTTTAATTAAAAAACTTTAGGAAAAAAACATCAATTATTCCTCAGTGTCCAGATTTTCATTAAAAGAAGAGGGTAATAATGTGGGGATAAATTTAATTAAAATTGGAAGTAGCAAGCTTCCACCTGGTAGTAAAAATATAGTTAATGAAGGGATGGTTTTACAGATATCCAACAATTGTTTTCGTACTTTTTTCTTTTCTTTTTCATCCAAGTCTCTTCGTGTAGAGTATGCCAATAATAACATTAATTCCTTACTTTCTATGATTTCTTTTACTAATCTATTTTTATTTCGGGTCATTAGTTTTATAACTGATTGGGTAGTTTGGTCATAGAAATGTTTGACAGGATTTGAATAGTTGAAATACGATATTTCATTCTTGTGTTTTGTAATAAATTCATTAGTTTCATTAATACTATCAACAACAAAATCGTCTGGAATTGCCATTAATTCTGCTAGTTTATGTAAAAAATAAATTTCGTTATTTTCAAGAAAACCATCACTCCACAATGCCATTCCGGCCATATCAATTAAATATTGTTTCTCTAATTCGCTTGAAAAATAATCTAATTTTAAGTCTTCCATTCTGAAAGATATGGATTGAAAATT
This sequence comes from Flavobacterium cellulosilyticum, assembly GCF_004349355.1. GTDB lineage: Bacteria > Bacteroidota > Bacteroidia > Flavobacteriales > Flavobacteriaceae > Flavobacterium > Flavobacterium cellulosilyticum. The sequence continues at coordinate 26,364 of NZ_SMFK01000018.1, forward strand.
CATTTTAGAAAACTTACTATATCGTACAGATGATTCAAAAAGTTTAATTAACAAATCATCATATTTCGATTTATTGGATTTAGTTTTTAACGCAAGTGAAACCATATTAATTATGGATTCTTCTATTCTTTTTAAATATTTTTCTGGAATTTTTCCGTGAATTAAATATTGTCTATAAGCCAAAACATCAATAAAAAGTAATGCATTAGTAACAATATGCGAAAAATTCTTGCTGATAATATCGATATTAGTTTGAACCCTGTTATCTATTATTTTTTCTAAATTTAAAGCGGGAGTACTATTTGGTAATACTTTTTTGAACAAATTAAAACCTTCAGGATTCATCTCGTTATAGAAAGCAACCGTTTTAATGATAAAATTTTCAGGATTATTTTCCTTAGTTGTTAAACCATAAATCCCATATAAAGTATTTATCAACGCCACTTTTGAAATTTCATTTTCGTCCCATCCTTTTGTTACAATCGGGAAAGGAGTATCAAAAGAAACAATATGTCCATAAATAAAACCCGTTTCCCTAATTTTTTTGTAAAAAATAGTAGGATCAGTTTCTATAATGTGCAATAAAGTTTTTTGCTTCAAAAAAAATTTATCGATCCAGCCGAGAGCAGAAGGGTTAATCATTGTTTTATTTTAGAATGCAAATTTATGTTATTTTATGTATTGGATGTTAATTTAAAATAAAAAAACCATCGCACATAAATGCAATGGTTAAAAAGAGATTAGGATATTTTTTATTTTATAATTGCCGAACAAGCAACTCTTGCACCAGCATTTCCAGAAGGTTGTGAAACAAAATCATCTGTACCTTGATGAACTATTAATCCTTTTCCAAGAATATTTTTAGTTTCATCTTCGCAACCAATACACCATTCATCAGTTGTTAATGTTATAGATCCATTTCCGTTTTTATCTGCAATAAAATTGCCAATATCTCCTTTATGATATTCTCCAACTCCCCATTCACCGTGTTTTTTAAAAGTTGGGTTCCAATGTCCTCCAGCTGAACTTCCATCAGCAGCTGAACAATCGGATTTTTCATGAATGTGTATGGCATGAATTCCAGGATTTAATCCAGATAAATTGGCAACGAATGTCACTTTTCCGTTTTTTTCGTTAAACGTTGCAGTTCCTGTTACATGACTATTACTTTTGGACTCAAAAGTGATGCTTAAATTTTTTGAATCACCTGAATTACCTTTAGTTTTACAACCTATGATTACGGCTATAATAAGCACAATGGATACGATTATTTTTTTCATAATTTTAATTTAATTAATTTATTACTATCTCATTTTTTTTAAAAATAGTATAAAGATAGGCAATTTTACACCTATTTATTCAATTCAATTAGGAATATGTAAATGAAATCCTTTATTTGTTTTTTTTGATTTTTGAATTGTTAATTTTGTAAAAATTTAATATTAAACCTAAAATATGATAGTCGTCATCAAAAAGAAAAACTTGACAACAATTTGTACAACTATAATATTGATTGCTTTTTCAAATTTTAATATTAGTGCCCAAACGACGAAAGATTCTATAAAAGAACATCCAATTAAATCAATTGCGGATGTTTTTAAAAAAAGAGATTCAATTCATATTATTAAACCATTAAAAAACAACTTTTTTTTAATTATACCAATTATTGGTTCGCAACCATCTACTGGGTTTTCTTATGGAATGGTTGGGCAATACACTTTTAAAGGAAAAAATTTAAAAGATAAATTTTCTTCATTGAATTTAGGAGCGACTTTTACCGAAAAAAAACAGGTAATTCTCAATTTTAAAAATAGTGTAATGTTAAAACAAAATAAATACTTTTTAAATGGTGATTGGAGGTATTATATTTTTTCACAAGATAATTATGGTTTAGGAACTGACATTATACCTCCTTCAAATAGAGATTCTAATTTTGATTTGGATGATTTAAAAGAACCCATGGATTACAATTATTTTAAATTACATCAAACAGTTTCTGTAAGGATTAAAAACAATTATTATGCTGGAGCAGGAATTCACTTAGATTGGTATTCAAATATTGAAGACGAAGATTTAGATATTGACAAAGGGATTTATACAAAATATTATAATTATAATAATAAACATGGATATAATGAAAGCGAATATGCTGTAAATGGGATAAGTTTTAATTTTTTATATGATTCTCGGGACAGTCAAATAAATGCAAATAATGGAATGTTTGCCAATATAAATTATCGAATAAACCCAGCAATTGACAAAGACAATCAAAGTGCTAGTAATGTTTTGTTAATGGAATATCGCTGTTTTTTTCCGATGAGTCAATACAATATGCAACACGTATTAAGTTTTTGGACATTTGGACAATTTGTTACCAGTGGAAATTTGCCTTATCTAAATTTGCCTTCAATTGGATGGGATCAAAGAAGTAGGAGTGGAAAAGCATATACTCAAGGTTTATTTCGAGGTCAAAGATTAGTTTATTTTGAAACTGAATATCGATTTCCTATCAGTAATAATCAGTTAATAAGTGGAACAATTTTTTCCAATTTTACTACAGTAAGTGATGCTGACCGAAATATCCATATTTTCCAATACATTCAGCCTGCTATTGGAATTGGTTTACGGATATTAATAGACAAAGCCACACGAACTAATCTAATTTTTAATTATGCTATGGGACGTCATTCAAAAGCTTTTTATCTTAATGCAGGAGAATCTTTTTAATTTTTATAAAATTTTCAGATCATATAAAAACCGCATTGTTAAAAAAACAAATGCGGTTTATAATAAATTAGTTAGAACTATTTTTCTTTACAACTAGAAACAGTATTTATTTTCTGCTACTAATTTTTTGGTAATTATATTTCTTAAGTCAATTATATTTGGCATATTAGTGTATTTTGTAAAACGACGCAAGCCCATTAACATCATGCGTTGTTCATCGCCTTGTGCAAACGATATTACACTTTCTTTCCCTTTTTGAGTAACTACATCAACAGCTTTGTACAAATATATTTTAGCCATTGCAATTTGTTCTTGTACTTTATCTTCTCCAACGGATTTTGCTAGTTTTTCTGTTCTTAAAATCGAACTTTCTGCCATATAAATTTCAATTAATATATCGGCTGCAGCCATTAACAATTGTTGATGAGAATCTAAATCAGGACCATATTTTTGAACTGCTCCACCAGCAACCATCAAAAAGGTTTTTTTTAATTTGCCAATCATTTCTTTTTCTTCAGCAAATAATTCAGAATAATCAGGAGTTTCAAATGAAGGAATTCCTAATAATTCTTCCTGAACTTTTGTAGCTGGACCTAGTAAATCAACATGACCTTTGAACGCTTTTTTAATCAACATTCCTACTGAAAGCATTCTATTGATTTCGTTTGTTCCTTCATAAATTCTAGCAATTCTTGCATCTCTCCACGCACTTTCCATAGGTGTATCCTCTGAAAATCCCATTCCTCCATAAATCTGAATTCCTTCATCAGCACAATTCTGAATATCTTCGGAAACAGCAACTTTCAAAATAGAACATTCTATAGCAAATTCTTCAATTCCTTTTAATTCAGCTTCTTGATCTGAAGCTCCTTCGGCTTCTCGAACCTTGATTCGATCTTCAATATCTTTTGCAGCTCTATAAGTGGCACTTTCGCCTGCATAACAAGAAGCTGACATTTCAGCTAATTTGTATCGAATGGCTCCAAATTGAGAAATTGGTGTTTTAAATTGAACTCTTTCGTTGGCGTATTTTACCGAACCAGAAATAACTCTGCGTTGGGCATCTAAACAGGCCGCAGCTAATTTAATACGTCCCACATTCAGGGCATTCATTGCTATTTTAAATCCATTTCCTCTCTCTGAAAGCATGTTTTCTATAGGTATTTTTGTATCTGAAAAGAACACTTGTCGAGTAGAGGAAGCTCGAATTCCAAGTTTGTGTTCTTCTTCACCCAATGTTATTCCGTTTTTAGGGTCATTTTCTACTATAAACCCTGTAATGTTTTTGTCATCTTCGATTCGGGCAAAAACTATAAAGAGACTGCAAAAACCAGCATTGGTAATCCACATTTTGCCACCAGTAATGTTATAATGTTTTCCGTCTTCAGATAAAACTGCTTTAGTTTTTCCAGAATTAGCATCTGATCCTGCATCGGGTTCTGTTAAACAATAAGCACCAAACCATTCTCCTGAGGCTAATTTTGGAACGTATTTTTGTTTTTGTTCCTCTGTTCCGTATAAAGTTATTGGCAAAGTTCCAATTCCAGTATGAGCTCCAAAAGCAGAAGAGAACGATCCTGTGGCGCCAGAAATATAATCGCAAACCAAAACGGTATTTACAAATCCCATTCCCATACCACCATAGGCTTCTGGTACCGCAATTCCTAAAAGTCCTAGTTCGGCAGCTTTGCGCATACATTCCACTGTAAATGCAAAATCTTTTTTTTCAAATCGATCCTTGTTGGGCCAGAGTTCTTTGTTAACAAACTCTTTTACCATATCACGCATCATTAGTTGCTCTTCGTTGAAATCTTCGGGAGTGAAGACATCTTCGCATTTTGTTTCTTTTACGATGAATTGACCACCACGTGTTTTATCTGACATAGTTTTTTTTTTTAAAGATTAAAGATAATTGACGAATAGATGATAGACGTCCTTCTTTGGTTTGAAAATTATTTTTTATTTAAAGTATTTTGAAAGGAAATAGTTGTCTTTTGAAATCGCACCTTCTATTTTTATTGTTCTATTATATCATTGTCTCGTATCCCTTTTGTCTAACTTCTAAATTATCTCATAAATTCCAGCACTTCCTTGGCCAGTTCCTACACACATGGTAACCATGCCGTATTTGTTGCCACGACGTTTCATTTCATCAAATAATTGAACGGATAATTTTGCTCCCGTACAACCTAGAGGATGTCCAAGTGCAATTGCGCCACCATTTACATTTACGATTTCAGGATTTAAATCTAATTCTCGTATTAATGCCAACGATTGAGAGGCAAATGCTTCATTTAATTCAATTAATTCTATATCTTTCAATTGCAATCCTGCTTGTTTTAATGCTTTTGGAATTGCTTTTAAGGGACCAATTCCCATAATTCTAGGTTCAACTCCTGCTGAAGCAAAGTTAACCAAACGTGCAATAGGAGAGAGGTTTAACTCTTTGACCATTTCTTCGTTCATCACTAAAACAAAAGCGGCACCATCACTCATCTGAGACGAATTCCCAGCAGTCACACTTCCATCAACAGTAAAAACGGCTCTTAAACCTGCAAGTGCTTCTACAGAAGTTCCCGCTCTAGGACCTTCATCTTTATTTACTATGTATGATTTAGTTTCTTTTTTACCATTTTCATTAATGTAAGTTTGATCAATAGTAATTGGTACAATTTGTGAATCGAACTTTCCTTCTGATTGGGCTTTCAGGGCTTTCATATGGGATTGAAAAGCAAATTCATCTTGATCAGCTCTTGATACATTAAATTGTTTTGCAACAGCTTCTGCTGTTAGTCCCATGCCCCAATAATAATCTTCATGACCTGCTGCAGCAACTTTATAATCGGGTGTTGGTTTGTAACCTCCCATTGGAATAAAACTCATGCTTTCAGCACCTCCCGCAATGATGCAATCAGCCATTCCAGATTGGATTTTAGCTGTTGCCATTCCGATAGTTTCTATTCCAGACGCACAATATCTATTAACGGTTACACCAGGGACATCTTCAATTTTTAATCCCATTAAGGATATTAATCTTCCTACATTCAATCCTTGTTCTGCTTCTGGCATGGCATTACCTACCATAACGTCGTCAATTCTTTTTTTGTCGAAATCGGGCAATTCATTCATCATATACTGAATGGTTTCGGCTGCCAATTCATCAGGACGTTTAAATCTAAACACCCCTTTTGGAGCTTTACCAACTGCTGTTCTGTATGCTTTTACTATATAGGCTGTTTTCATAATTTTTATTTTTTAAGATGATAGGCGGTTAGATAATTGATGATAGACTTTTCGAAAATCAGATTTTGTCTATATTCTATTCGTCTTTTATCTTTTAACTAATTTCTCAAAGGCTTCCCTTTAGTTAACATAAATTGAATTCTTTCCAATGTTTTTCGTTCGGTGCAAAGCGATAAAAAAGCTTCTCTTTCTATATCTAATAAATATTGTTCTGAAACTAAAGTTGGTTCTGATAAATCACCTCCTGCCATAACGTATGCCAGTTTGTTAGCAATTTTTTTATCGTGTTCAGATATGTATTTTCCAGCTTCCATTTGGTCTGTACCAACTAAAAACATTCCTAATGCTTGTTTTCCTAAAACCTTTACATCAGATCTTCTTATAGGTTGTGTATATCCAGCATCTGCCAATAATAATGCGTGTTTTTTTGCTTCAGCAATTTGACGGTCTTTGTTTACAACGACAACATCTTTTCCATGTTGCAATATTCCTAAATCAAAGGCTTCATAAGCCGAAGTCGAAACTTTAGCCATAGCAACAGTTAGGAAATATTCTTGCAATACATTTAATTCCACATCATTTTTACGAAATAAATCAGATGCTCGCATGGCCATTTCTTTTGAACCTCCACCTCCTGGAATTACACCAACTCCAAATTCGACCAATCCAATGTAAGTTTCAGCAGCAGCCACTACTTTATCAGCATGCATACTCATTTCACAACCTCCACCTAAGGTCATGCCATGTGGAGCAACAACAACTGGAATTCCAGAATAACGCACGCGCATCATAGTGTCTTGGAACATTTTGATGGCTATATTCAGTTCTTCATATTCTTGTTCAACTGCCATCATAAAGATCATTCCTATATTGGCACCAACAGAAAAATTGGAAGCTTGATTGCCAATAACTAATCCTTGAAATTCTTTTTCGGATAAGTCTATTGCTTTATTTATAGCCTGTAAAACATCTCCACCTATAGTATTCATTTTAGATTGAAATTCTAAATTTAAAATTCCATCTCCTAAATCTTGTATAATTGCACCACTGTTACTCCAAACTTTTTTGCTTTCGCGTATATTATTTAGAATGATAAATGAATCTTGTCCAGGAACTTTTGTTTGTATTTTATTTGGAATGTTGTAGAAATAAGTTGCTCCTTCTTTAATGGAATAAAAATTGGAACTTCCAGAGGCTAGCATGTCACTAACCCAAGCTGCTGGAGCTAATCCTTCTTCTTTGATTAAATCAATTCCGTTTGAAACTCCAATCGCATCCCAAATTTCAAACGGTCCGTTTTCCCAGCCGAAACCAGCTTTCATTGCATCGTCGATTTTGTATAATTCATCAGATATTTCAGGAATTCTATTGGAAACATAAGCAAACATAGCGGCAAAACTTCTTCTGTAAAATTCACCAGCTTTGTCTTTTCCTTTAATCAATACTTTGAATCGATCAATTGGTTTGTCAATGGTTTTTGTTAATTCTAAGGTAGCAAAAGAAGCTTTTTTAGCAGCGCGATATTCTAAAGTATTTAAATCTAATGACAAAATATCACGTCCTTCTTTTTTGTAAAATCCTTGTCCAGTTTTACTTCCGAACCATTTGTTTTCAATCATTTTGTTGATGAAGGAAGGCAATTTAAACAATTCGTGTGCTTCGTCGTTTGGGCAGTTTTCATAAATTCCATTGGCCACGTGAACTAAAGTATCCAAACCTACTACATCAACCGTTCTAAACGTAGCCGATTTTGGTCTACCAATAACAGTTCCAGTCAATTTATCTACTTCTTCAATAGTCAAACCCATTTCGCTAACCAAGTGAAAAAGGCTTTGGATTCCGAAAACACCTATTCTGTTTCCAATAAAAGCAGGAGTATCTTTGGCTACGACCGAAGTTTTGCCCAAGAATTTCTCTCCATATATTGAAAGAAAATCCAATACTTCAGTTGAAGTTTCTGGACCAGGAATGATTTCAAATAATTTTAAGTAACGAGCCGGGTTAAAAAAGTGAGTACCACAAAAGTGTTTCTTGAAATCTTCGCTGCGACCTTCACTCATAAAATGAATCGGAATTCCGGAAGTATTTGATGTTATTAAAGTCCCGGGTTTTCGGTATTTTTCAACTTGCTCAAAAACTATTTTTTTAATATCAAGTCTTTCTACAACTACCTCGATAATCCAATCTACATTGGCTATTTCAGCTATGTCATCAGTAGTATTTCCAGTAGTAATTCTACCAGTGAATTTTTGATTATAAATAGGCGAGGGTTTTGATTTTAAAGCGAATTGCAAATGATCATTAACTATTCGATTGCGTACTATTTTGCTATCAAGACTATATCCTTTTTTAACTTCGCCTTCGGAAAGTTCACTTGGGATAATATCCAAAAGCAAAACTTCAACACCGATATTGGCAAAATGACAAGCAATTCCTGAACCCATAATTCCGGATCCTATTACTGCAATTTTTTTAATAGTTCGTTTCATATGTTAATGTTTTTTTTAGTCCTATGTAATTGATTCTTCTATTCGTCTATTCGAGTTGCATATATTGATTAATTTTAGCAACTGATTTTCGATGAGACTCACTTCATATAAACTGTTTGTAATATATTTTTATTTTGAATCTGGAAAAATTTTATTTTCAGAAATGAGATCATTAATGATTGCTGAAACTTCCATAAAATTCTGAAGCTTTTCTGTAGAAACATTTTGTTTTACAATTTCATTAAATTTTATAACGGTATTTTTTGATAATTCTCTTTTTTCTTTTCCAAATTCTGTTAAGTAAATTAACACCCCACGACCATCTTCTGGATTTTTTTTTCGGATTATTAATCCTTTTTCTTCCATTGACTTTAATGTTCTAGTGAGGCTTGTGGCTTCCATTCCCATTTTAGGACCCAATGCTGTTGATGGAGTTCCACCTTCTTTGTCAATGCTAAGTAATGTAAAACCAGTGGCCATTGTCGCACCATAATTCGACGCTTCATCGTTATACATTCTTGCAACTGCTTGCCATGTGGCACGAAGAACATAATCTATAGTTTTGTCTTTCATATAATAACTTAATACGTTGTATTTACGAAATCGTTTTCAAATATAATAAAAATTACTATGCATGCATAATAAAAACACACTAATTTTTAATTTAATTTATTTTAGTTAAAAAAACTCATCAATATTTGGATGAGTTTTTGAATGCGATTAATTGTATATTTTTTCAAAAAGAAGTTTGTATTTTTCTAATATAATTTTCCTCCTTAATTTAAGCGTTGGAGTTAGATGACCAGATTCGATGGACCAAATATCGGGGGTTAATTCAAAACGTTTTATTTGTTCCCAGTTTCCGAATTTTTTATTTAAATAATCAATTTCTTCCCTAATTCTTTCAATTACTTTAGGGTTAGTTATAATTTCGATATTGTTAGTTCCTACTTCAATTTTATGAATTTTTCCCCATTCTTTAATGAATTCAAAATTAGGTTGAATAATAGCTGCAGGCATTTTTTGACCCTCACCGATTACCATTATATGTTCAATAAATCGAGATTGTTTCATTGTATTCTCAAGTAATTGGGGTGCAATATATTTCCCGCCCGATGTTTTGAACATTTCTTTTTTACGGTCGGTAATTTTAAGAAAACCTTCATTATCAAATTCGCCAATATCGCCAGTATGGAAATAGCCGTCTGCTAATGCATTATTAGTCAAAATTTCGTCTTTATAATACCCCATCATGACATTGGGGCCTTTACACAAAATTTCACCGTCCTCAGCAATTTTAACTTCAACATTATCAATTACTCTACCAACAGTTCCCACCTTGAATCCTTTGTTTCTCATATCATTTACTGAAATTACAGGAGAAGTTTCAGTTAATCCATAACCTTCCATAACAGGAATTTCAGCAGCTGCAAAAATTCTGGCTAATCTAGTTTGTAATGCGGCACTTCCAGATACCATTAATTCTAAATTACCTCCTAAACCTTCTTTCCATTTACTAAAAATTAATTTACGTGCAATTGTCAATTGAAGTTCATAAAAAGCCCCATTTGCCCCATAAGGTTCATATTTGAGACCTAAATCGATTGCCCAAAAGAAAAGCATTTTTTTGATTCCTGTTAATTCTGATCCTTTTGCATAAATTTTATCATACACTTTTTCAAGCAATCTTGGAACAGCTGTAATAACTGTAGGTTTTACTTCTTTAAGATTGTCACTAATTTTCTCTATTGACTCACCAAAATAGACTGAAACACCATAATATTGATATAAATACAGAATCATTCTTTCAAATATATGACAAATAGGCAGGAAACTTAATGCACGAGTTTTCCCTGCTTCAAAAGGAATTCGCGAAGCACTATCAAGAACATTTGATACAATATTTTTATGGGAAAGCATGACACCTTTTGGCTTACCAGTTGTTCCTGAAGTATAAATAATCGTTGCCAGATCTTCCGGTTGTATACTTTTTTTTTTGATTTCCACTTCATTTTGATTGCTTTTATCTTCACCTTGAATAAGTAGTTCAGTCCAATTTTTGCAACCTTCAATATCATTAAATGAATACACTTCTTTTAGATTAGGAACATTATCCTTAATAAGATTTACTTTTCTTAATACTTCCTCATCAGAAACAAAACAATAAATTGAACCGGAATGATTCAGAATAAACTCATAATCTCCTTCAGAAATTGTGGGATAAATAGGTACGTTTTGGGCTCCTGTTTGTAAAATGCCAATATCCATTATATTCCATTCCGTTCTATTATTGGTAGATATTACAGCAATTTTATCATCTTTTTGAATTCCCATTCTTAGGAGAGCTCTAGAAACAGTATTGGCTTTGTCAATATATTCTTGAGTAGAAGTTTTTATCCAAACACCGTTGGACTTAGTAACCAAAGAATCAGCTATGTTGAAATGCTCTAGTTGATAATAAGGAAAATCAAATAATCTCGTGATTTCTGCCATTTTTTAAAGAAGTTTATTTATTGCAAATTAAGTATTATATATTAATCGAGCAATTATAATACTTTTATTTAATAATTATAAAATTAAAAGGATTGTATTTTTATAAATCAACACTTATGATATAATTTGCAATATATTTGTATTTAATTGTTAAATTATTAATTAAATAGCAGTGATTGATTAGCAGATTTTTATTAAAGATTGATGATGAAAAAAAACAAAAAAATTATTGGATTTTCTATACTTGCTATAGTACTAGTATTTGTTGGTAAATATGTTTATGATATGAATATCAATCATAATTTCGAAATTATTACTGAAGGTAAAGTATATAAATCAGGAATGATTCCACCCAATCAGATTGAAGATTATGTCAAAGAATTTCATATTAAATCGATTGTCGATTTGAGAATGCCTGGAACCAATGACTTAATTTTAAATCCTGAAAAACCAGGGGAATTGATGGCAGAAAAAATAGCTGTTGCAAAAATTGGAGGTGTGAATTACTTTAGTAATCCTTCAGATCAAATTCCAACTAAAAAAAACATTGAAATATTCACCAAAATAATGGACAATAAAGCAAATTATCCAATATTAATTCATTGTTATCACGGAACTGGAAGAGCAGAATTGTATTCGGCAATATATCGAATAGAATATGAAAATTTCACTAATGAAGATGCTCGGTCTGGAGTGAGAACGCTTATAAAATGGAGTTCTTTTGATGATGGAAAACCTAAAGGAGATTATTTGAAAGCCTATAAAAGCAGAAAACAAATAGAAGCGGAGAAGAAATAGTTTTAATCCACATACACTTTTACTCTTTCTCCCATGATATAAATTTTTTTTGTTCTAAAATGAATAGAAAATTCGGCTCTGTTCCAGTCATTTGTTTCGATTGATTTTGGATTAATTAAACTGTCATTAGTTTTATACCATAAAGAATAGGCCGAACTATCGAAACCTTCTTTGAATCTTAGTAATCCATCTTCAGTACATTCTAATCCCCAAGTTATATCTTTTTTTGACAAATCTTTATATTGAAAAATTCCAATTCCATCAGCATTTAAAATTACTATTGGTTCTGATATATTTTCATATTGATAAAGACCAAGTATAGGATAATTAATTTTTGTTGTAATAAAATGGGCTTTATTTTTAGCTGAAATTTTAGTAACTTTAATGTGAGCGAATGATTGTATTGAAAACAAGATTATAAAAAAACACAGATTAGTGAAATTTTTCATAAATTATGTTGGTTGAATAGTATTTATAGACAACTGTAAAAGTAAAAAACTTATTCGTTTAAAGAAATGAATTTTTTCTCATTCCTGTTTACATCTTATTTAATACGTATCGACAATAGAGAAATGGTTCTGAACTTTCGACACCTTTTCTACCATACTATTCTTTTTATATAAGTGGCAATTATGTAAATTTTACTACATATTGTATAACATCCTTATTGCAAATCTCACTCATCTTTGTAAAATAAAAACGTATAACTAAAATTAAAAAACAAATGAAAAAATTAATAGTATTTATGGCATTAGTTGCTGTCTCAGTAACCAATTCAAATGCACAATCGACAACTGACAATAGAGAAGAATTGTTTTTTGGATTAAAAGTAGGAACCAACTATTCTAATGTTTATGATTCAAATAATCAGGATTTCGTTGCTGATTCAAAATTTGGATTTGCAGCAGGAACATTTGTTGTTATTCCTTTCAGTAAATTTATTGGAATACAACCAGAGATTATGTTTTCTCAAAAAGGGTATAAATCTTCAGGAACGTATTTGGGAAGTACCTATATGATGACCAGAACGACTGATTTTATTGATATTCCACTTTTATTCGCGGTGAAACCAGTAGAACAAGTAACCTTATTATTTGGACCTCAGTTTTCCTATTTGATGAAACAGAAAGATGATTTTACTGGAGGAACTATTAGTTCAACACAGCAACAAGATTTTAACAACAATAATATTCGTAAAAATATTATGGGATTAACTGGTGGTGCTGATTTAAACTTTGGTAATATAGTTGTAGGTTTGAGAGCCGCTTGGGATGTTAAAGACAATGAAGGAAACGGAAATTCAACAACGCCTCGTTATAAAAACATGTTATATCAAGCCACTTTAGGTTTTAAATTTTAAATTTATTTAGGTTTAATTTCTAAAAGCTTTGTTGGTTGCATTTTTCTAAAAGCTTTGCTTAATCAATTCGCTAAATTAGGGTGTTGAATAGGAAGTAACTTTTTTAATTCTTCCTAGGTTTTGACTAGAGTAGATTATTTAAAAATAGTCCATAAAAATTGTTGCAAAATGAACAAATCCTATATAGAGTTAGGCTTTTTAAAAATTATTTAGATTAAAATGAGCTCGATATAGTATCGGGCTCATTCTTTTTATTCTTAGCAATAGATTTCATATTGATTAGGTAATTTTTTTGTCAAAGTGTTTTTTTTTTCGGGGTTTCTTTGGATTTGGATTGATTTGATTTATAAAATCATTTTGGTTAATTCCTTTTCTAATCTGTCAAAATTATCTTCATTTTTATCAATCACAAAACGTTTTATTTTTGCACACTCTTCTGCAGTAGTAAACAGCATTTTAAAAATAACTTTCGTCTTATTTTCAGAAATATCTTTAAAGCTTGCCACAACTTGAAAAATGGGTTTTGAAATTCGTTGCCAAGCTATGAGTGCTGGTTTTTCTATTTTAATAAACTCACATTCATTTTCATAATTTCCTTTATCAGGACCGTGCATTATAAAAATCCATTTTCCACCCACTCTAAAATCAAACGTATTAAAAGTGTTTGTGAAACCTGCTGGCCCCCACCAATTTTTTAGATGGTTTGGTTCAGACCAAGCGCGAAATACTAATTCCCTAGGTGCATTTATAATTCTTGAACTTACAATTTCGCTGTCCGGTGTTGTTGCTATAATTTCTGTTGCCATCAGAATCTATTTTATAGGTTGTGTTACTTAGAGAATCAAAGTTAATTCATTTTTAGTGTTTTTGAATATGTCGCTTTTTGTAATGCTATAACTTCATATAATTGTAATTATGAAATCAGTAGACTAAGTTGTGGGTTTTGGATTTATTATTTAGTCGATATTAAAATTCAGGTTTATTTGCCCTCCTGTATTTTTGGCTTTATTAAAATCAGATTTTAAAGTATTCGTAAAATTGGTATTCCCCATTATTTCAATACTAAAATTATTCAAAAAAGTGAAACCAAAACCAAATAAACCGCCAAAATTCACTTTTTTATAAAAATCATTCACAAGATATTGATTCGTATCTGATTTTGCATTCAATATTGTAGTTAATTTAATTCCTCCAAGTACATAAAAACCTTTATTATATTCTCTGTTGACATCAAATTTTAAAAGTGCATCGAGTTGTATTGTATTCAATTCTACTTTATTAAAAAGTGGAGTGGCATTACTGTATTGATCTGAAAAGTAATAATCTTCTTCAATGGTTTTATTGTACATTAAATTGGCTTTTGCACCAAAACTAGAATTGATTTTATGATCTACAAAAACCCCCAAACTTGGGCCGTAACCTGAATTTGCATATAATGGTCCTTCAATTGAGATCATATAATAATTCATTCCTGCAATTACACCATAATTTGTGTTTTGCGAAAATCCAATGTAAGAAATCGAAAGTAGTAATAGCGCAAGTAATCTTATTTTCATTTTTGTGTAGATTTTTTTTTATTTGGAAATCGTTTGGTTGCTAATGATGGGTACGAAATCAGGTTCCGATAGCTATCGGAATCGAACAGCAATCCTACTGATAATAATTAAAAAAAAAACGCTTCCTATTAATGGAAAAGGGCGTGCTTAAATTTTAGTTTTTAAAGAAATAACCGATTTATTTATTGCTTCTTGAATTGAAGTTTTTAGATTTTCATAATCTTCCTCTTTTTTCCAATTTCCATTTATATTAGTTACGGTTTGAATATTGTCTTGTTGCAAAAGTGAATTGTCATTTAAATCTATAAATTCAGTTCCGATATTTACATAGCCTTGTTTTCCTATTTCAATTACGCCATAATAGCTTACTAATAATCCGTATCTTACTTTTAGAAATATTATTTCATCGACATTATTTGATTTTTTTATATTTCTAAAGTCCTTTTTGCTATATTTTTTATCTGAATTTGGTTTCTCAAATTTAGACAGATTTTGGTAATCAATTTTATCAGTAATAAATTGAAATTGTTTGTTTTTTGATTTTAAAATTGCTGTGATTTCTGTCTTTAAAGTTTCATTTAAATTTAATTTTGGCTCAATTTTCTGTAATGGTTCTTTAAACCTATTCCCAGGTGTAAAAGCCATATCTAATAAGCCTTGTGATCCTGCTTTTGCCATTCCAATACTGTCAACTTCAAGTATTACTCCAACTTTTTTATTGTTTGAATAAAATTGTTGATTTAAGGGCATTGTTGTTACACAACTTGTAACTGTCAAAACAAAAAGAAAAGCAAACGTTATTTTAAGTGTTTTCATGATTTTTAATTTATTTTTTTGATTTTTTTGTTGGAATCTGTATGCAATATTTACTTCGGATTTTTACACTAAAATTTAGCTTAAATTCACAACAAATATAATTTTTTTTCTTACAAAAATTATGATAAAATTTATTTATTTTTATACTGATTAATTATTTTTTATTATGGTGTTTAAATGATTATTTGACTGTTGAAATTTGATTTACTATTTATAAAAACGACTTTTTTTTAGATTTAATCTTCGATAAAGTGGAGCGACTAGAATTTGAAACCACCAGAGGTTAAAAATAACCCCGAGTTCTTCACTTAGCTTCAATTTTAATTCTACTTTAGTGAGCTTCATTTGCAACGAAAAGCGGGAGAAAAGGTCCTGAAAACCTCAAAATCGTCCTACTCCTAAAAATCAGGCAATTATAGGGGAGATTATTTTGTAGAGAAATAAAAAAGAATTACTTTTGCACACCTTTTGGTGAATAAGAGTTTCCTTTAGGGTTCAACTAATTATACAAACAACTTCTGTTGTTTTCTTTCATGTTATGAAACTCAAGAGAATACAGAATACAAATTTTTAATCAGCATGTCTGAAATTTTAAAATCACAAGAAGAGTTTTTAGCTAATTTTAACTGGCACAATTTCGAAGAAGGAATTGATGTAGTGGATGAAAAAAACTTATTAGAATTCGAAGAACTAGTTTCAAAAACATTTATCGCTACAGATCAAGAAGAGGTAGTTGATGGTACAGTTGTTAGAATTACAGATAGAGACGTAATTGTTGATATCAACGCAAAATCGGAAGGTGTTATTTCATTGAACGAATTCCGTTACAACCCAGCTCTTAAAGTGGGTGACACAGTAGAAGTGTTAATTGACATCCGCGAGGACAAAACAGGTCAATTAGTATTATCTCACAGAAAAGCAAGAACTATCAAATCATGGGATAGAGTTATTTCGGCTAACGAAACAGGTGAAATTGTTACTGGTTTTGTTAAATGTAGAACTAAAGGTGGTATGATCGTTGACGTTTTCGGAATTGAAGCGTTCTTACCAGGTTCACAAATTGATGTGAAACCAATCCGTGATTACGATGTATACGTAAACAAAAACATGGAATTCAAAGTGGTAAAAATTAACCACGAATTCAAAAATGTTGTTGTATCTCATAAAGCGCTTATTGAAGCGGATATTGAAGTACAGAAAAAAGAAATCATTGGAAAATTACAAAAAGGACAAGTATTAGAAGGTGTTGTTAAAAACATTACTTCTTATGGTGTCTTTATTGACCTTGGTGGTGTTGATGGATTAATCCACATTACTGACCTTTCTTGGTCAAGAATCAACCACCCAAGCGAAGTACTTGAATTAGATCAGGTTCTTAACGTGGTAATCCTTGATTTTGATGACGAGAAAACAAGAATCCAATTAGGATTGAAACAATTGAACGCTCACCCTTGGGATGCTCTTGATGCTAAATTAGCAGTTGGAGACAAAGTAAAAGGTAAAGTAGTTGTAATCGCTGATTACGGTGCTTTCATCGAAGTTGCTGAAGGTGTTGAAGGTTTGATTCACGTTTCTGAAATGTCATGGTCTACTCATTTACGTTCTGCTCAAGATTTCGTAAAAGTAGGTGATGTTGTTGAAGCTGTTGTTTTAACTTTAGATAGAGATGATCGTAAAATGTCTATGGGTATCAAACAATTGTCACAAGATCCTTGGACTGATATCACTGCTAAATATCCAGTAGGTTCTAAACATTCTGGTATCGTTAGAAACTTTACAAACTTTGGAATTTTCGTAGAATTAGAAGAAGGAATTGATGGATTAATCTACATCTCTGACTTATCTTGGACTAAGAAAATCAAACACCCATCTGAATTTGTAAATGTTGGTGAAAAATTAGACGTAGTTGTATTAGAATTAGATGTTGATGGACGTAAATTATCTTTAGGTCACAAACAAACTACTGCTAATCCTTGGGATCAATACGAAGATTCATTCGCAGTTGGAACTGTCCACTCTGGTGAAATCTCTGAAATTGTTGACAAAGGAGCTACTGTAGAATTTGGAGAAGATATCGTTGCTTTCATTCCTACTCGTCACCTTGAAAAAGAAGACGGTAAGAAATTGAAAAAAGGTGATACTGCTGAATTCAAAGTAATCGAATTCAACAAAGAATTCAAAAGAGTTGTTGCGTCTCACACTGCTATCTTCCGTGAAGAAGAAGAGAAAAATGTGAAAGCTGCTGTTGAAAACACTTCATCTGCATCTACAAACGCTCCAGCTTCTACTTTAGGAGATGCAAACGATGTGCTTGCAGGTCTTAAAGCTCAAATGGAAAAAAACGAGAAAAAGAAATAATCTTTTTTAAGTTTAATAATAGAAATCCTCTCGTGCAAACGAGGGGATTTTTTTGTGAAAATAATTTAATATTATTTTTTGATATTTTTAAATCTCTTTTTAGCACTTATTAAAAATTTTGGTATATTGGTGCAAACGAAATAGTTCTTTATAGTAAAACTAAAATTATGATAAGAAATAGTATTATCCTTTTTTTTATATCGATTAGTTGTGCATTTGCACAAGAACATCCTATAGAGAATATGCCTCCAATTCCGGAATTCAATCCCAAAAATCCACATGTTCATGATCCAGTAATGGCCAAAGAAGGCGATACGTATTATGTTTTCGGAACTGGAAAAGGAATTAGCACATTGTCTTCAAAAGATTTAGTAATATGGAAAGAAGGAAAACCGGTTTTTGATGAAATTCCAGTATGGACAAAAGAAGCCCTTCCTGGATTTGATGGAGATATTTGGGCGCCAGATATTATCTTTTATCAAGGACAATATCATCTTTTTTATGCTTGTAATGCTACTCCTGGTAAACCAAATGCGGCCATTGGACATGCAACAAATCAGACATTAAATCCAAATAATACAAAATTTAAGTGGGTCGATCACGGAAAAATTGTCCAATCAATTTTAAATCGAGATCTGTGGCAGGCAATAGATCCCAACATTATACTTGATGAAAAAGGAACACCATGGTTTATTTTTGGTTCTTTTTGGGACGGCATCAAAGCAGTAAAAATGACTGATGATATGATGCAATTGAAATGGCCAGAAGAATGGTACACCATAGCTCGTCGTCCAAGTACACAGAAGTTATATGAATATGAACTTACAGACAGTCAAATTGAAGGTGCATTTATTTATAAACACGGAGACTATTTTTATCAATTTGTTTCTTTTGATATGTGTTGCAGAGGAATAAACAGCAATTACCATGTGGTGGTTGGCCGCTCTAAATCTGTAACAGGACCATATCTCGATAAAGCAGGTTTTTCAATGATTGACGGAAATGGAACTCTTTTAGCTTTTGGAGATGGAAAGAAATGGGCTGCAATTGGGCATAATTCGGTTTATAAAATTGAAGGTAAAGAATTTTTTGTTGCCCATGGTTATTCTATACCAGATAAAGGCGATTCTAAACTTATCGTTGCGGAATTGAAATGGGATGTTAATGGATGGCCTGTGGTTGATTTAAAGTAGTAGTGTTATTTATTGCCTTAGCAATATGACCATTTTACAACAAAATCTAAATTTAAAAAGCAAATTGTAATACTTTACATCGAAATGATAAAAAAAGTATAACTTATTGACATTGTACGAGCGCAATACAATGGAGTGAAGTCAATCTTTTGAACTCATGCTAAAAAAGCTGTAATGACTTTATTAAAGCTTAAATAGTGCTTTTTTAAGTATTAATTGAGTTTCTAGTACTATAGTAAAATTCATTATTCTATAACTAAGAATTAAATTAAGGAAAACTAAGTCTTAACTAATCTTAATTTACTTAATGGTTTAAAAGAAAGGGTATGCAATTTAGAAAAGTTTTTTTTATGTTTTTAAATCCAAAACTAAAGTAATCCCGTAAATGCTTTTATAACTTAATAAATACATTTATGAAAACTAGAAAATTTTTATCAGTTGCATTTTTTGCAGTAGTATTTGGAGCTACGGCTTTTGCCCAAAAATCAGTAACAGTTGGAGGCGCTCCAATGTATCCTTCAAAAAACATTATTGAAAACGCAGTCAATTCAAAAGACCACACCACTTTAGTAGCAGCTGTAAAAGCAGCAGGATTAGTGGAAACTTTGCAAGGTAAAGGACCATTCACTGTTTTTGCACCAACCAATGCTGCATTTGACAAGTTGCCAATGGGAACTGTTGAAACTTTGTTGAAACCTGAAAATAAAATGATGTTACAAACAATTTTAACGTATCATGTAGTAGCTGGAAAAATGAATGCTTCTGATATTGCTATGGCCATTAAAAAAGGAAACGGAAAAGCAATGATGAAAACCGTAAGTGGTGGAACATTAACGGCTTGGATGAAAGGTAAAAAGTTGTACATCACAGACGAAAAAGGAGGGATGTCAATGGTTACTATCGCCGATGTAAATCAATCTAATGGGGTTATTCATGTTGTGAATGCGGTACTTTTGCCTAAGTCATAAACTAGAATTTTGAACATAGAAAGTCCCTCGCGAAAGCGGGGGATTTTTTTTTGCTTTCAAAACGATTCATTTCTGATTCTAAATAGTGGAAATAAAAAGAGAAACCGGTAGGTTCTGGTTTGATTAAGATTAGTGTTGTCCTATATTTGATTTTATCAAAAATTTCTACTTGTATGATATTAAGTTTTAAAAGAATAGTCAGCTTATTTGGAATTGTAGTGTTGTTTTCTAGTTTTTTTTATAAAAACATAAGTAACAAGATAACCATTAAAAACAGCCTTGATTTTGAACGAAATGAATTAGTATCCATTCGTTTTAAGGACTATAAATGCTTTTCTAATAGTAAAAATCACGAATCTTTATTGATAAAAGACAAAAACGGCAAACAATTGGTGACTCAATTGGTTGACAATAACCTAGACGGTATTCCAGATGAGTTACTGTTTCAAGCAGCAGTTCCTGCTAATTCGGAGGTTACTTATACTGTTATTACAACTTCAAAATCAATTCAAAAGAGGCCCTTAGATTCGATTACCACCTTTGCCCGATTTGTTCCAGAAAGAATTGACGATTTTGCATGGGAAAATGACAAAGTGGCTTTTCGTACTTATGGACCAGAAGCTCAAAGACTGACAGAAGCGGGTAGAACAGATGGAACACTTTCCAGTGGAATAGATCTTTGGCTAAAACGGGTTCCTTATTCAATAATTGATTCTTGGTACTTTAAAAACGTCAAATCTCCAGGTTATTATCATATCGATCACGGTGAAGGTTATGATCCTTATCATGTAGGCAGTAGCAGAGGTACAGGAGGAACTGGAATTTGGGAAAATGATAGTTTATATGTTTCTAAAAACTATGTCAAAAGTCGAATAATTGCAAGGGGACCTTTGCGTACCATCTTTGAATTGGATTATGCTCCTTGGAGTAAATATGGAGTAAATGAAACGAAACGAATCTCTCTTGATTTAGGAACTAATTTTTCGAAATTTGAAAGTAAAATAAGTTCAACAAGTTCAATTCCAAATTTCACTTTAGGTATTACGCTACATGAGAAAAAAGGAATTTCCGCCCTTAACGTTCAAAAAGGAATTTACCGTTATTGGGAACCTATCGATGATTCTTTTGTTGGAGAAGGAATTGTTATTGATCCTAAAGTTGTAAAAAAGGCACTAAATTATCAGTCTAAAACCCCTGATCAAAGCCAAATTTTAATAGTAGCAGCACCCGAAAATAATAGCTTAATTTATTATATAGGTTTTTCATGGTTGAAAAGTGGCCAAATACAATCTGTTCAAGATTGGGATCTTTTATTGGAAAAACAATCCAAAATAATTCAAAATCCACTTTTAGTTACAATTAAATAATTGTAATAGTTTAAATTTTATTTCGAACTGCCTATAAAGTATAGCAATTATTTGTTTAATTGCTTAAAATACAATGAAGATGGTTTTTATGTGATTCGTTATTGTTAATTTGTTTTTATACAATCGACTTTACTTTTTACATCATGAAATAACACCAATATCTAGAAATAACTGTTTTAGTTTTAATAAAATGAAGAAAAAGAATATTTACAACCGTTTTTTATACTGCTTGATTATTTGTAGCTTTTCAGCATGTTCTACTCATAAAATCGTGCAAACAAATGTTGGATATGGTTGGTCAAACAATTCGGTAAACACAGTAAAATTCCGAAAAAATGCTTTGACTACATTTAAGCAATTTCAATTTACGGCCTATTATGATGAAAATGGTTTTCTTATTTTAGGAAAACGCAAATCAAACTCAAAAAACTGGAAAACAGTTCAAACAGCTTATAAAGGGAATAGTAGCGATGCTCATAACACTATTAGTATCGCCATTGACGGAGATGGTTATTTGCATGTTTCTTGGGATCATCATAATACCAAATTACGGTATGCAAAAGGAGCAGCACCATTGAGTTTAGAACTTGGTGAAGAGCAAGCTATGACAGGAATAGAAGAGCAAAAAGTAACTTATCCCGAATTTTATAATCTGCCTAATGGAAATCTACTTTTTTTCTACCGTTCAGGAGCGTCTGGTAAAGGGAATATGGTAATTGATTCCTATGATGTTAAAAGTAAGAAGTGGGTGCAATTGCAGCAAAATTTACTTGACGGAGAAGAACAAAGAAGCGCTTATTGGCAATCTTGTATTGATGATAAAGGCGTAATTCATCTTTCGTGGGTTTGGCGAGAAAGTTGGGATGTATACACCAATCATGATTTATGTTATGCTCGTTCAAAAGACGGTGGAATCACTTGGGAGAAATCTACGGGTACGAAGTATACATTACCCATAACAGCTGCTACAGCTGAATATGCATGGAAAATTCCACAAAAAAGCAGCTTGATAAATCAAACGGCAATGACAGCGGATAAAAATGGGAATCCTTATATCGTATCTTATTGGAGTGAAAATGAAATCCCACAATTTCAAATTGTATATTTAAACAATGGAAATTGGAAAAAAGAAAATACCGGTTTTCGAAAAACGGCTTTCTATTTGGGCGGCGGTGGAACTAAACAAATCCCTATTTCAAGACCGGATATTTTTATTGACGATAAAGGAAAACAAACTACATTATATCTTCTTTTTAGAGATGAAGAAAGAGGAAACAAAATATCTTTGGCCTACAAGAATTTGAATGAAATATTCAATTGGAATATAACAGATTTAACACCTAATTCTATCGGGCAATGGGAACCTAATTATGATCTTAATCTTTGGAAAACGGATCGAAAATTAAATATTTTTTCACAAGAAGTTACTCAAATAGATGGTGAAGGCGTAGCGAAACTGCAACCAACAATGATTCGTATAGTAGAATTGAAAAATTTACCGAAATAGTTTAATAC
Source organism: Flavobacterium cellulosilyticum (assembly GCF_004349355.1). GTDB lineage: Bacteria > Bacteroidota > Bacteroidia > Flavobacteriales > Flavobacteriaceae > Flavobacterium > Flavobacterium cellulosilyticum. The sequence goes on from NZ_SMFK01000018.1 coordinate 49,247, forward strand.
AATAAAAATGAAAATAAATAAACTTGTCCCGTTTTTAAGTATGTGCTTAACCCTAACTTTATTTTGTTCTTGCGGTTCTAGTTCTAAAATAGCTAATAAATCACATACTAAGCCTGCAAATAGCTCTATTTCTGAAAACAAAGCGAATGTATTGGCGATCATTAATAAAGTGAACAAACATTGGCAAAATACCCATCCCGTGCCAGATCGTGCTTTTTGGAATCCTGCAGCTTATCATACGGGAAACATTGAAGCTTATAAGGTAACGGGCAATCAAGACTATTTGAATTATTCAAAAGCCTGGGCTGAAAAAAACGAATACAAAGGGGCTAAATCGGATAATAAGGCAGAATGGAAGTATAATTATGGAGAAACCAATGATCATGTGCTTTTTGGCGATTGGCAAATCGCTTTTCAAACGTATATTGATATTTATACTGTAGAAGGTCAAAAAGATCCACAAAAGATAAAGCGTGCACGTGAGGTGATGGAGTATCAGATGAGTACCAATGCAAACGATTATTGGTGGTGGGCGGATGGACTTTATATGGTAATGCCCGTAATGACGAAGCTGTATAAAGTTACTGGAAACGAACTGTATTTAAAAAAGCTGCATGACTATTTGAATTATGCCAACAGTATTATGTATGATGAGGAGTCACAATTATATTTCCGTGATGCCAAATATCTGTTTCCCAAACATAAAAGTGCAAACGGTAAAAAGGATTTTTGGGCTAGAGGAGACGGATGGGTTTTTGCTGGATTGGCAAAAGTTATTCAAGATTTACCAAAAGACGCAATATTTCGAGAGGAATATATTACTAGGTATAAAGCCATGGCAAAATCTTTAAAAGAGGCACAACAGCCAGAAGGCTATTGGACACGAAGCATTCTAGATCCCGAACAGGCACCAGGACCTGAAACTAGTGGAACGGCATTCTTTACCTATGGATATTTGTGGGGAATTAATAACGGTATTTTAGACAAGAAAATCTACTTGCCTGTTATTGAGAAAAGTTGGGACTATTTAACTAAAGTAGCACTTCAGGAAGATGGAACAGTAGGGTATGTGCAACCAATTGGAGAAAGAGCCATTCCGGGACAGGTGGTAGATATAAATTCGACTGCCGATTTTGGTGTTGGCGCTTTTTTATTAGCGGCTTCAGAAATGTACCGGTTTTTGGAGAAAATATAATTCCTAAAAAATTCTTTTTTTGATAGTATACCACTTTTATTTTATCCGTTGTTATTTCGTGTTAATTCAGAAGGGAGTTGTCCAAATTGTTCTTTGAATAATTTTCTGAAATATTTTACATTGTTAAAACCAACTTCATAAGAGGCTTGGGCTACTGTATAATCTCCTTTTTTTAATAATTCTGCGGCTTTATCAATTTTAATTTTTGTTATAAATTGATTGATATTTAATCCTGTAATGGCTTTAATTTTTCGGAAAAGAGAGGTGCGACTCATGCCTATACTCTTTGCTACGCCCCAAACATCAATTTTTTCTTGATCTAAATGTTCTAATATAATTTGCTCTAATTGATTTAAAAATTCTTTTTCTTGTTCTAATAATGTAGAATTTTCACTGGTTATATTTTCCTTAGTATCCTCCTTTTTTAAGAAATAACTATGTAATTGCTTTCTAATATCTAGTAAATTTCTGATTCTTGTTTGCAAAATTTGACTACTAAATGGTTTTACAATATAATCATCAGCACCATGTGCATATCCTTCTTGTATACTTTCAATATTAGCTTTTGCAGTTAGTAATATTATGGGGATGTGAGTTGTTTCTATGGTTTTCTTTAAAACATTGCAGAGCTCAATACCATTCATTTTTGGCATCATTACATCTGAAATAATTAAATCAGGTACATATCTTAACGCTTTTTTCACCCCTTCTTCACCATTATTTGCATAAATAAGGTCATATTGATCTTCTAACAAACCGTCTAAATATCTTAAAATGTCTGGGTTGTCATCAATTAATAATAGAAGTTCCCTATTTTCTTTAGTATTAATGTTTGCTCCTTTACTTTCTGAAATATTTAATTCTGGTATTTCGTCCCATTCTTCTAAATCTTGATTCATGTTTTCTTTTTCTAAACCTAGGTCTTCAAAAATTGCATTTACAAATAATGATTTGTCTCTAGGAATTACTACAGAAAAAACGCTACCTTTTTTGAGTTCGCTCTCTATATGAATGGTTCCTAAATGAAGCTCAGTAAAATTTTTGGACAAAGCTAATCCTATACCTATACTATTTTTACTTTTAACAGAATTTGATTGATAGTACCTTACAAAAACATGTTCAAGTTCATCGGCTGCAATGCCATAACCAGTATCTCTTACTTTAATTTCAAAACTGTCTTCATCGTAATTAAGGGATACATGTATTTCTCCTTTATTATCCATATATTTAAATGCATTCGACAAAAGGTTATTGAAAATAATATGCATTTTTTCTAGATCAAACCAAGCAAATAAACTTTCTTGAGGAAAATCGTAGCTCAATGCGATATCTCTTTTTTTTGCTAAAGGATAATAGTTATGAACCCATTGCTCTAAACATTCAGTTAGATTATACTTTTCGACTCTTAATTTACTCAATCCTAAATTTGATTTTCTAAACTCTAAAAGTTTATTTATTGATTGTAATAATAATTTCGCATTTTTAAATATTAAATTCAAACTGTTTTTGTGTTCAATTGATTTAATTTCTAATATTAAATCTTCTAATGGCGCTAATATTAATGTTAAAGGTGTTTTTAGTTCATGGGAAAAACTTGTAAAAAATCGAATTCGTTCTTCGTTTAAATTATATTCTAATTGGCGTTGCTTTTTTTCAAGAAATAATGAGTTTATCAACTTAATGCGCTCAGAATAATATCGTATTAGTCCATAAACAAGACCTGTCAAAAGTAACAAATAGAAAAAATATGCAAGAGGTGTTTTCCAAAAGGGAGGTTTAATTGTAATTAAAAGTTTCTTTATCACTTCATCACCAAAACCGAATTTGGCTTTCACATTTAGAGTGTAATTACCATGAGGAAGGTTGATGATGTTTACTTTTCCTGAACTATTAGTGCTTATCCAATGGCTATTATATCCATCTATTCGATATGAATAAATGGTATTTTTTACAAATGGATATTTTAAAGCAGTATAGTCTATTGAAAAAAATGTTTGATCATGATTGAGGTAAATATGATCTTCATAAAGAATAGATTGATCTAAAATACTATTTTCATCACTTTCTGAAACTTCGGCTTTTTTATTCAAAACTTCCAAACGTTCAAAAACAATTGTGTTTTTTTCTTTTTTTCTTTTCAAATTATCGGGGTTAAAAATATTAAGGCCTTTATCACCTCCTAGATAAATCATTCCAGATTTTGTAATTATTCCAGACCCTATATTAAATTTTCCCTGTTGAATATTGGTGTAGCTATTTAATATGTAAAAATCATTGGTTAACGCATTATAGTTGCTAATACCTTGATCTGTTCCCAACCAAATACTCTTTGGATTTTCCATAATAATACTCCCTACAGTATTATTACTTAATCCATCCTTTTCGGTGAAATTTAAGGCGGTTCTTTTTTTAGAATTCAATCTAATGAGCCCATCACTTTGTGTTCCAGCAAGTATCTCTTGATTTGGAAGAACCAAAAGACTTATAATATCATTCTTTGCGCCTTTTGTATTTGAAGTGTTATAAAAAATACTTTTATCAAAGCGAGGTTCATACCTCAAAATACCATTTCCATAAGTTGCCATCCATAAATACCCTTTATTATCTTCAGTTAGATCTCTAATATCTATTTTACCTATAGAATTAATATATATAAATTGATCTCTTTCTTCATTATATTTATACAAACCACCTCTATTGGTTCCAACCCATATTTGGCTTTTGCTATCTTCAAAAATAACCCGAACGTCACTGCCGTTTTTTGTTTCACCTTCCAAATAATGTTTGCAATTACCGGTATTAGAATCCATTTTGTTTATGCCACCTTGGTAGGTGCCGACCCAAATCCTTTTCTTCTTATCTTCGAGTAATGAAATAATATAATCATTACTTAAACTAGACAAATTGTTGTTTTGATGTCTAAAGTTTTTTATTTTCCCCGTAATTGGATTGTACAAATCTAGTCCAGCTCCATCTGTGCCTACCCAAACATTACCGTTAGTACTTTCGGATAGTGCTCCAATTCTATCATGACCTAAACTCTCGGTTTTCGAACTATTTTTCCGTAATAGTTTTATAGGCTCTCCTTCAGGATTTACGTAATTTAATCCAGTACTTGTACCAATCCACATATTCCCATTCCAATCCATTTTTAAGGCAGATACTGTTCTATTGAAAACACTTGATCCGTCATCTTTTGGCAGATACCATTTTACCAAAAGATTGGGTCTTTTATTTACAAAATCGGATATAGTAATAATATTCAAACCTCCATTTCTAGTACCAATCCATAATTTTCCAAAACTATCTTCCTCAAAGCAAAGAATTTTATTGTCACTCAATCCATTACCTTCAACTAATGACTTTTTTAATTGCAGGATATCTCCAGAAATTGTAATCATGTATAAGCCCTTATTTGAACCAACCCATAAATCGCCATTTTTTCTAGTGCTAAGTGCTGAAATTTCTATAGAATAGTCATTTTTATTGTTACCAAGTGAAACTCGAGTAACTTTTTTTGTTTTTAAGTTGATTTTATTGAGCCCGCTATTTTTAGTTCCAACCCAGAGTAAAGAATCACCTTGTTGGGCCAAACTTATTATTTCATTAGAAGATAATGAAGAAATAGTATTAGGATCGCTTTTATAAAATGTTGATGTATTATTCTTATTAATAATTTGAACACCTTTACCGTAAACTGCTAAAATTAGTTCTTTGTTTATTCCGTATTTAAAACAACTTATGTTATTGTCTATTAATCCATTTGATGAATTAAGAATTTTGAAAGTTTCCTTTTTTGAATCGTATATATTAAAACCTATGGGAGTAGCTATAAGTAATTTTCCTCCTTCAATTACACTTATTTCGTGAATGATATTATGGCTTAAATTCTTGTTTTTTTGAAAATCATCTTTTTTATAAACATCAAAATGCGTTCCATCGTATCGATCTACACCTTCTTGTGTTCCTATCCAAATAAATCCAAGTGAATCCTGAACAATACTATTAATACCGTCATTAGATAAACCCGATTCAACATCTAAAAGATAAAAATAAAGCTCTTTTTCAATTAATTTAGATTGTTTTTTAAGTCCTTGACCATAACCAAAGCTTAAGTAAAAAAAAAGCAAACTAAAAAGTAATTTTCTCATATATTTTTTTAACAAATTAAATAACATTCAAATTCTATTATATTAAAATGGCATCCTTAAAAAAAAGATTTGAATTCATTTTAAATATCATTTATGATATATTTCAAAGATATGGATATGTAAATTAAATCAATATATTAGTTAGCAAACATTATAAAATTTACTTTTCTGATTCCACTTTTTTCATTTGTTTTGTAGTCTAGTGGAATGACTTTTTTTTGAGATACCTTATTTATAATATTCTAATCCAATTTCATTTTTTTTTTTGATACATTTTGGATGTGTGTCAATCCTATTTATAGCGTTTTAATGCTATTATTTTTTATTTTTTTTTCTTTAAAATTCTTCTTTTTAGTGCTGTTTTTTTTAATATTCTATCACTTTGTTTCGATCGAAATTAAGTTATAAGATAAAACCTGTGAAAATTACTCCACAGGTTTAGAAATATGTAAAAAAAAAAACACTTATAATTCAAATTTATGGAATTAAAGTAATACTATAACTATAGCTATATTGCTTATCTTCTAAGCGATATGGAGCATGAGGATAGGCCCCCCAGCTATTATCTCCACCCAATCCACGCTGCTTGTAATCCACATGTAAATAAACTGTATCAGTCGATTTTAAATTAGTTGGATGACGTTGTGCTTTAGTTTTTCCTGGGTCAATTTGTTCTGTTGAAATATTTAATGCGCTAAATCCTAATACTTGGTTTCCAGTTATTTTTAAACCTTGTCCCTTTTTATTTAATAAACTTAACCAACGAACATCTGTCTTATAGCCAGACTCCTGTGGGCGAATATAGGTTCTCGTAAATTGATTGACTACTTTATCTGTATAGACTCCAACAAAAGAAGCTGTGTTTCTATCCGAATAGTTTTCCCATGGTCCGCGCCCGTAATAATTCAAATTATCAAAATCCCCATCAAGTTCTAATCGCATTCCAAAGCGAGGTAATTCTGGTAATTCTTTTCCTGACATATCTATTGAAGCAGTGATATTAATTGTACCATCGTTTTGAATTAAATAAGTAACTGTATAAGGCACTTCAACTTGGGCTAATATATAGGTGACTTTAATATTGATTCCTTGCTCTGTTTTTTTACCTATTTCTACATTTTGTACTTGGGGGTTTTTATGTGCATCTTTCCAAATCTCAAGTTTAGCTGGCATTTTGTTACCAAAATCATTATCTGTTGGCGCTCTCCAGAAATATGGTTTTGGAAAATTAGTAATCATCACTTTAGATTCGTTTTGTGATGCATATCTTTTCAATTCCCCTTTTTCAAGGTCAAACTCTCCTGTTACATCTTTCGTTTTAAAAAATAAGGTTTTGTTTTTTACTGAATACGTTAAATCATTACTTCTATTGGTTTGAATTGAAGATTTAAAATAATTTCCTTTCCCTAAAGCAAATTGTTCTCTGGCAAATTCATGTCCTTTTGCAATCAAAGGAACGTCATTTTTAGAATACGCATATACATTTAAAAAATATTCTTCATTGGTAGCTAAGGAACCCAAATCTAGAATTACATCTTCACTTTCGGAAGGATTGGCACTTACAGCAAAAGTACTTTCTTTTACTTTTATCCCGTTTTTAAATAATTCCAACTTGAAATTGAAATTGTCTAAGTTTGTAAAATTAAAATTATTGGTTACTTTCAAGTTCGAATCGTCATTTAATTGAAAATCGATATTTTGATATACCTTTTTAACTTCTTCCAATCCTGGATGTGCAATACGATCTGCAGTAACTAATCCATTTGCACAGAAATTTTCGTCATTTTGTAATTTTGCACCACCTAAATCACCACCATAAGCCCAAAACATTTCTCCTGTATCAGTCTTGGCTCTTAAGCCTTGATCAACCCAATCCCAGATAAAACCACCCTGCATCTTTTTGCTGCTATTGATGATATCCCAATATTCTTGAAAATTTCCATTACTATTTCCCATTGCATGAGAGTATTCACACATGATAAAGGGTCTTTTTTTATCTGATTTAGCATAATCTATCATGGTTTTAATTCCAGGATACATTGGTGCTACAATATCAGTATTTCTATTCTCACCTGCTTGTTCAAATTGCACCAATCTGGTTGAATCTGTTTTTTTTAACCAATCGTAAGCGTCGTAAAACACAGGGCCATTACCACATTCATTACCCATTGACCATATTATCACCGAAGGATGATTTTTATCCTTTTCGAATGCTCTTTTAATTCTGTCCAAGTGAGCTGGAGCCCATTCAGGCAAATAGGCTGGATGAACCGATTCATCAAATTTTCCTTGAAGAGCAGCACCCATTCCATGAGTTTCAATATTGGCTTCATCGACCACATACATTCCGTATTCATCGCATAAATCATACAAATAAGAATCATGGGGATAATGACTCATACGAATGGCATTGATATTATTTTCTTTCATTAATTGAATATCTCTGAGCATCATATCTCTATCTGGCACATGTCCTTTGTCCCCATGATGTTCATGAAGATTTACTCCTTTTACTAAAATAGATTTACCATTTACCATCAATTGAACATCTTTAATCTCAATTTTTCTAAACCCTGTTTTTTTGGAAATAACTTCGATGACGGTCCCTTTTTTATCTAATAGTGAAAGGGTATAACGATATAAATTGGGAGCTTCATTACTCCATTTTTTAACATTAGATATTGTTTTGTCAAAACTTATTTTTTCGTTTTCTGATGACACTTTCTTTTCTTCTGAATAAACTAATTTTTCATCGGAATCAAATAATTGCAGTTTTACTATTGGGTTTTTAATTTTCGATTTCCCAAATGATCTAAGGTTAACATCAACATTAAAAATTCCGTTTTTGTATTGATTATCTAAATCGCTTTTTACAAAATAATCCCATATAGCGGTTTTTGGTAAAGCCTGTAAAGACACATTACGCTCAATACCACTTAATCTCCAAAAATCCTGATCTTCTAGGTAACTTCCATCATGCCAACGAAATACTTGCACAGCAATTAGATTTTCTCCTTTATTTAAATAAGGAGTAATATCAAATTCAGCGGGACTTTTAGAGACCTTAGTCATCCCTACTTCTTTACCATTAAGAAAAACTCTTGCATAACCAGAAATCGATTCAAAATTTAGAATTACCTCTTTATCTTTCCAGTTTTCTGGAATGCTAAATGTTCTTCTATAGCTAGCAACCGGATTGTAATCCCCTCCGATGAAAGGTGGATTTTTTGGAAAAGGATAAGTAACATTGGTATAAATTGGAATATCATAGCCTTGCAATTCCCAGTTTGAAGGAACAAGAATCTCTTTCCAATTGGAATCATTCAATTCAGGTGTATAAAAATCCAAAGGTCTTTGGGAAGGATTTTTAACGATACTAAATTTCCACAATCCATTTAGACTTTGATAAAATTCTGAATTTTCAGGATTGTTTTCTTTAGCCGATTTTTCATTTTCATAAATGACAAAATTACTTCGGCCAGGTTCTTTATTTTTTTCAAAAACCTTTGGGTTTTCCCATTCATTTTGTTTTTTTTGTGCAAAATTGATTTGAACTGCCAATAAAAACATTAATACTACAAGTTTATTTTTCATGCTTATTTATATTCTAGGGTTTTATAATTAAGTTTATTTGTGTTAGATTTTTATATTTATTTAAATGTACTAATTTATTATTATTCTTTTCATTAAAAAAAGTTGTCAAATAGGGCAGTTGCTTTATTTTAGATTTATCTATAATCGATTCTTGTTTTTATTTTATATTATTACTAAGTAAGTCGAAAGTTTATAAGTTGTAAAATCAAAAGAATCAACCTAAGTAAAACAGCATTAAAAATCAATCTGCTACAAAATTTTATCCTGATTTTAAAATATGATATTATACCATTGTTATTACTTAATTAAACACCAAGTTAAAAATGCTGCAACTTTTTTATTTTTTTTAATTAAAACAATAATAAATTAATGATTTACTTATTAAGTTGCAATTATTGTTCGGGAAAATTTTACACCATCAATATCTTTTTTTATAATTTATTAATTTGTTATAGTTTTTAAAATCTTTCTAACCGAAACAGAACCATTTTCATAAACACTTCTAATTATGTAAATTCCATTTTTTAATTTTTTAATATTATTCCCAAAATAAGCTCCAGTTAAACTATAGATTTCTTCCTTGATAAGTTCAGAATCCTTTATATGATTAACATCAGAAACGCTTAAAGATTTTGTACTAATATGATCTAATATTACAGGATCAATACCTCTTTTTGTTGGAGTTATTTTGATAATAGATCCATCATTATTAAAATTCAATCGATCAATGCAAACTTCTCGATGAATACCAGGATCCGAATTTATATGATCTGCGTTAATTCGATGATATATTATATACCATTCATCTCTTCCAGGTATCTGAATAATTGAGTTGTGTCCCGTGCCATATATTTTATTAGACTCATCTTGAATAATAACAATTGGTTGATTAGCAACATTAATTGGACCTGTCGGTGAAGTCGAAGTACCATAAGCGACATGATAATTAGCAGATCCAGTATCGTCTACGGACCAAAGAAAATAGTATAATCCGTTTCTGTAAAAGACATTGGTTCCTTCTCTATATTGGTATGTATTTAAACTTCCTCCAGAAGGTGTTATAACGGATGTTGTATTTGGTTTAATAGTTACCATGTCATCATTTAATTCAGCAACAGCCATAAACCCATTACCCCAATAGAAATAACTTTTACTAGAAATAGGGTCTTTAAAAACTGCACCGTCGATTAGTTGTCCACCATTAATTCCAGATGGTAATTGGGAAATTATTGTAGAGCCAGAATCTTTGAAAGGTCCTGTTGGATCATTTGAAACAGCAACTCCAATTTCTTTGCGTGTACCTGTATTCCCGCTAAAATAGAAAAAGTATTTATAAGAGTTATCAATCTTTTTTTCGACAATACTTGGTGCCCATGCATTACCAGTAGACCAAGAGACTTGATCAGTCTTCAAATCAAGAATTGTGCCTTCATTTGTCCAGTTCACTAAATCTGGAGAAGAGAACACATCAAAAGTATAACCACCCCATCCTTGATAACCATCGGTAGTTGGATATATATAAAAACGTCTTGTTTTCTCTGAATATAGCACTTCAGGATCTGCATGAAAACTAGGAATAATAGGGTTTACTTCTATGTTTACTACTACCGAATAGGTATTTATTTCTCCATTTTTAATTATTTGATACTTAACTTCTCCATTACTAAAATCTTGAAATCCTTCTGGTAAAATTTTTGTTCCTGGAGATGCATATAACATCGGGTCGAAATTGGTTAAATCGGTACCATAATCCACCGCTAATTTTACTGTTTTATTGGTGTTGTTTATTTCGACACCATTGCTTCTAATTCTTTTATTTCTGGCTCCTTCAGGTATTAAATATAAATTCGTACTCGGCCATTTTGTAATTAACCTTGCAGCTTCCGCATCCGAAATTGCAATTGTTGTACCATGACGTGCACTAATATTGTAGTTGTCTTGTACAAATTTGAAATCTTTAAGGTTTGAAGATATTGAATATTGATAATGTCCGTTTGAATAACAATCATACATGAGCACCCATTGATTAGTGTTTATTAATCTAAAAACTCCTGAACCTTCGACAGCTTCTGTAGTTTGCTGTAAAGGCAATGAAGGTTGGCTCCATTGTGACCCAGGTTCTTGACCAATTGCAGCTGTAAGTGTAGTCGAAATTACTTGACTGATTCCTCCTAAAGATTCATTTTTAAAAAACATATGGTATAAACCATCAACTTCATCTAAAACTATGTCTCCATCAATACTGGCCGTTCCTCTGTCAAAAAGCAATTCAGGTGTACCTATTAAATCCGTAAAATCTTCATTTACATAACAATAATAGATTTTGTCATAGGCATTTGCTCCAGCTCCCGTATACAAAGAGAAGTAGACCATATATTTTCCTGCAATAGGGTCAAAAATTGTTTGAGGAGCCCAAACACGTAATACATTTCCCCATGCTGCTGGCCATTTTGTTGGAAAATTAACGGTTGAATGAGTCCAATTTGTCAAATCATTAGATTTTAATAATACGATGCCTCGATTACTACTCCAACCTTCACTAGATTTCATGTCGGTCGCAACCATATAAAACGTATTTCCATCTTCACCTCTAAGAATATGAGGATCTCTAACTCCTTTTTTTATTGAAATTAAATCTGAATTTAATATAGGTAAACCATTGTTTAATGGCGTATAATTGTAGCCATCATTACTAACCGAAAAGCGAATTTGTTCTCCATCAGTATTATTTCCTGTAAAATAAGCAAATAAATAAGAAGAACGATCCTCTTCTTCGGCAACCCAAACCTCAAATGTACGGCTTGATTTTTCCTGTCCCTTTAAAAGTGTAGCGGTTAGAGTAACTTTCTTTTTTCCGTTTCCTAAAGGTGATAATTGAACAACTTTTCCAATATTATTTAAAAAATCTGGAGAGTCAGAAGTCCAAATAATCACAGCACCTTCTTCTGTTTTTATTGGTAAATGGATTGAAGTTCTAATATTTCTTAAATTACCTGTTATTGTTAAATTAGCTAAATCTAATTGGATACTTTGAGCATCTGAATAAAAGGGTAAAACAGTAATTGCAAATTGTTTTGTAATAGTTGCATTATAGCAGGATAATGTAGCTTCTAAAGTCACATTTGTTGAGCTAGAATCAATAGGCATGCGTGTAACTATTCCAGTATCAGATATCACACTTGTATTTGAAGAAACCCATTTAACTGTAACTTGATTGCCAAGATCTGTATTTAATAGCAAATTAGAATTTACTGTAGTTGCATTTGGAATTATTAGTTCTTCAGCAGCCTTTGCTAATACAGTAGTGTTTAAAGTGCTGTTAAGTGAGATAATATCTTGCCCTAATGTTTGTATTTCAGAATCATTAAGCGCTCCGTTATACACTATAAAATTATCAAATATTGCGGTTTCAAGATATTTGTCTGCTAGGTAACAAGAACGTCCTAAAAAGTTATAAGCTGTGTTACCAAGTTCTTTTGGTGTTATAGTTATTGACGATTCTGCCATAAGAGACCCATTAATAAAAATTTTACCAATTCCATTTTGTTGTGTATAAATAAGATTTATCCAACGTCCTTTTGGTAGTGAATTATTGACAATAACACTAGATTCAGCAGTATAATTAGTTTTGGAAATGGAATACCTTGAGTTTCTTGCATTAAAAAAAAGATTTCCATTGGCAGTTTTAACCATGTCTGTTGAATTGGCAAATGTCCATACAAAGTTTCCATTACCACTACTATCATAAGAATTAGAGATGTATAAATTTGTTGAAATACTAAAGTTTTCTAATTGTGAAATAATAGCACCAAAATTAGCACCAAAATCAAAATATCCGTCGGAATCTCCAAGTGACAACACAGAATTGTCTCCGTATGTTACTAATTGAGCTCCATTTTTTAAATTCCCTATATAATTCCCTGACACATCTTGAACAGAGTTAAAATCATATTTAGCTAAAACTGTATTTTGTCCATTTAAATTTATTACACAAAACAATGTAATAGTCAGCACTGTACTCCTTACCATCATTAAAAACAAATTCTTCATTTATTATTAGTATTATTATTTAGTTTTAGTTCAACATTTATTGAGAGTAGTATGTTGTATTGCAGACAACAATTGAGATTACTTTTGTAAATGTGCTAATTCAAAATGTTTGTATTTTCAAAATTATACCAATAGATTTAGTACTAGGGGGTACAAATCGTTTTAAAAGGCTTTGATGTAAAACTTCTTGCAGGTCTTTAATAAAAGACTATTCAATTCCTCTCGAATTTGCTTTAAATATGCATACTATAGTCTGTTTTGTTATTTTTAAGTCTCATTGTTAATTGTTTTTATTGAATAATTTTTTTAATCCTAAGTTGTTTTTTTGCAACCTTGGACATTTACCCCCCCTTCTTTTGCTAATAAACAACCTACTTAGTTATTGATAATTTATTTTATTTGTTATCTAATCAATTTCGCAATTTAGATCTTTATAATAATTACTATATGTATCTGCTCTATAAAATTGATTTTTTTAAAATTGAACACTAATAAAAATAATTACTGTAATGATCAAAAACTATTTTCTCTTAATGATATTTTTTATTGTTTTTACTTTTCAGGTAAAGGCTCAAATACCGAATTTTACAGTTAAAGCAGAACTAGCAACAACTTTAACTGGGGCTAAAGTTTTCTCTAATGGACTAGCAAGAGACACTATAACTATACCTTATACAAATAAAGATGAATTTACATTGGAGGTAAAAGCTCAAGTTAATTCAGCTATAGGTAGAGGTCTTGATGTGGAATTTAGGAATGAACTAGGATTAGGACTTAGAACATCTTTAGATAAAACTAGTTTTAGTAATACAACCTTACTGTCTCAAACTCGTACTATTAGTACTTCAGTTGATAATGCTCAAGAACAAACCTTTCGATATGCTATAAAAGATGGTGTAGCACATATTTATCAGGATGGTCATTATTTGACTTCTGATAAATTAACATTTCTTGATGGCAGTATTTCTAATATAACAACAACATATGGAGCAGATAATTTTTTAGGTGCTTGGGCAGGATATTCATCAAATAATTCAGGGAAACCATCAGATTACAAGTGGAATAATACCTTTTCTAATACAATTTTTAATACTGCAAATGGGGGAGGAGGGGTTCGTTATATGGACGTTACATCTGGTCACACCTTTGAAGATAACAGCTTAACTTATCAAGGGAGATTGATGTATATTCGTTGGGATGGGAATGATTATTCATCTTCTACCTATAATTATCCTATTGAACTTGAATATGGTTACCAATATGATTTTTCTTGGATTTATGATTTAGTAGCTAATGCCGGTTCTGGTGCCAAAATAAAAGTTGCCATTTCCTCCAATGCTGATGGTTCGGGATCAATTGCCTCAAAAGAGTTTGGCTGTGGAAATGCTTTTAAATTAAAAAGAGGAAATTTCTCATTTACATCGTTATCAAAAGGTAAATACTACTTGACAATAAAAGGAGATTGGGGGCTTTTTGGCATAGGTGATCTAAAATTATCATCATCAAATTTAATAAATAATTGGGATGGACTTGCTAAAGATAATGAAAACACCCCAGCCACTTATGGTTGGTCTAATACTTATAGTAGCCTTCCATGGCAAATTGCTAATGCAGCATCAGGTGTTCGATATGTAGATGTTACTTCAGGGCATACTTATGAATCTGATGCTAATCAATATAAAGGACGCCTTATGTACTTAGGATGGAATGATTTAGCTTATCAAAATTCGACATATTCTTTTCCTTTAACTCTTATTGGAGGAAAAATTTATAAATTTTCATGGATTTATGAATTATTAAGTGGAACAACAGGGAACAAAATAACAGTTGCTTTGTCTGCTTCTCAAAATGGAACAGCACCAATTACATCAAAAGTGTTTACTACAGCTAGCGCAAATACGTTAAGAGATGGAGAATTATTATTAAAACCGATTAGCGATGGAACCTATTATATTACTTTAACTGGAGATGCAGCTCAATTTGCTATTGGTAAAGTAGGTATAAAAGAGATTGTTCTCTCCAATATTGTAGTAGGAAAAAATTATGCAGATGGTGCTGTTAATATGGTGGTTAATTCAGTAACATATGAAGATAAAGCTTATGCTCCGGTAAAAAATATTGCGCCTTCAATAATTCCTTTTGCAATTAATGATGACTTACATGTTGGTGCTTTTGCTAAATCTAAGGTAATATTAAATGCTTCGGCTTCATTGTACTTAAATAATGAATATAGTCCAATAATTAATTCTTCTGTTGATATTAATTCTTCGGATGCTCGTCTATATTTTGATAATGTCAAACCAACTGAAGTCATTAATTCTTTTTTAAATTTAATAACAGTTGGAGGGGTTCAAGCAATTAACAATGCAAATGCTTATGTTTCAACTTATGGTTCTGGTAGTGTTATTTATCCGCATTCAAGCAATTATACCCCTTTAAATGTATTTACTGAGGAAAATTTTGGCGGTACTTCACAACAATATCAGATAGTTACACCAAACACTAGTTTAGGTTCATTCGATAATAACATAAAATCGTTTAAACTAAAAAAAGGATATATGGCAACTTTTGCGTCCAACTCAAATGGAACTGGATATAGTAGGGTATATATAGCCGAAGACGATGATTTAGAAATAAATGTTTTACCTTCTTATTTATATGGAACTATTTCATTTATACGAACAATGAGGTGGAATGATGTTACTAAAAAAGGATGGTGCGGTTCTGGATCAGCTACTTTAGAAACAAATGCCACTAACAGTACATGGCGCTATAATTGGGATACAGGGGGAATTACAACACCAGATTTAGAATATGTTCCAATGAGACATAATTTATATTGGCCAAGTTTTGATCCTGCCAATAATAATGCTGGATACACACACTTTTTAGGATACAATGAACCAGATCGTCCAGATCAAGCAAATATTTCTGTTCAGCAAGCTATTGATGGCTGGCCGGCTTATATGCAATCTGGTTTACGATTAGGTTCTCCTTCTACTTCAGATCCATTTAATCCTTGGTTAGCTTCGTTTATGACTCAAGCAGAGAGTCTTAATTATCGTGTAGATTATATGGCACTTCATTGTTATTGGTATAAATCAGCTGCACAGTGGGCTAGTGATTTGGCTAATATTTATAACAAATATAAAAGACCAATATGGATAACCGAATGGAATATAGGTGCTAACTGGACAGGGAACTCTTTTCCAGATGACCCTAATATGCTTACAGATGCTAATGCAACAAAGCACAAAAATGATCTTGTTGGTGTATTAAATGTTTTAGATAATACAGATTATGTAGAGAGATATTCTATTTACAATTGGGTACAAGATGCCAGAGCAATGATTGTTACAATTGATGATGCTTTTAAGGGGAGAAATCCAAATTATGCAAATTATGAATGGTTAAAAACGGCTCCTATAATTTCTACTTCTGCAAACTCGTATATGGTTCTTACTCCAGCTGGTGAATATTATGCGAATAATGCTTCTAAAAAAGCGTATAATTCAAGTAAGGAATACATCTCTGCATATAAGCCTATGACAGAAACCTTATCCTCTGAATTATCATCAAATTATAAAAAAATTACCATTCATTGGAAAGGAATTAATAATGATTTAGTTAATAAATATATTGTTGAAAGAAAATTAGAAGGTGAAACCGCGTTTTCTTTATTTTATGAATCTACAGATTATTTGGTTATAAATATTGATGATGTTGTACATTCAAGAGCAGAGTATAAAATTAAAGTGGTAGGTAAGGATAATGTGGAATCGGCTTATTCGGCAATAATTATTTTTCAACAAAGTGCAATTCCGTTAGCTCCTACAAATTTAGCGGGAGAAACCTTATCTTCTTCAATTATAAATTTAACTTGGGATGTTGTAAGTGGTGCTAAAGGATATAATATTAAAAGGGCATTATCTATAAATGGAACCTATGATGTTGTTTCTTCAAATGTGACAGTGACAAGTTTTAAAGACACGGGTTTAAATATTGATACTAATTATTATTATAAAGTTTCGGCTATCAATTCTGGTGGTGAAAGTACAGATTCTTCTTCTATAAATGTAAAAACCTTTGCGATAGACAAGCCAATTTCCGTTTCAAATATTTTAATGGGTTCTGGAGATGCTCAAGTAAAATTGAAATGGGATATGATGTATGATGCCCAGTTCCATATAAAACGTTCTACTTCTGAGTTTGGCACATTTGTAACCATAGCTACTTTAAATACGAATGAATATACAGATCTAACAGTAGTAAATGGAACAACTTATTATTACGAGATTTCTGCATTTAATTTAGCTGGTGAAAGTGCAGATTCCCAAGTGTTACGATCCAATCCATATTTAGGACAACACTTATATTATAATTTTAACGAAAACGGAAGTGTAAATCCCCATGATCATTGGGGAAACTATAGAGGTACATTAATTGGTGCTTCAGCTTGGGGTACTGGAAAGGAAGGTAGTGGTATATACTTAAATGGTGCAAGTTCATCATATATGGGTATAGAAGAAGGCTTTTTGAAAAAATTGTCCAATTTCACGATTTCTACTTGGCTAAAACTAGAAACTAGCCAAAATTGGGCGCGTATATTTGATTTTGGTACAGATACGAGCAATTATATGTTTCTAACTCCACAAAATGGTGCCAATGGTAATTTTCGTTTTGCATTCAAAAATGGTGGGCCAGAAGAACAAATTAATTGTCAAATTAGTCCGTCAATAAATACTTGGATTCATGTTGCGATTACATTAGAAGGAGCATTAGGTATTATGTATATTGATGGTGTCGAGGTTGGTAGAAATAATTCGATGACTATAAATCCTTCAAAATTAGGAACAACGGCATTAAACTTTATTGGTAAGTCTCAATGGCCAGATCCTTATTTAAACGGTACTATTGATGAATTTAGAATATTCAATAGAGCTTTAAGTTCTACTGAAATCTCAAATGTAATGAACGCCAAGCTTGGGGTTAATGATACATTGTTGATGACTAAATCTAAATATACTTTTTATACGGTAAATAATACATTAAAAGTAAATTGTATTGGTGATGAGAAAGGGAGTTATGGGGTTTACTCAATAACGGGTCAATTGCTTTCAACAGGTCAATTATTAAGTTGGGGTAGCACTAATTTAGGTAACTACAAAACTGGATTTTATCTTGTAAAAGTTTATGATAGCAAAGGAGTAAGCTCTGTTAAGGTTTTAGTTAAATAGTTTTAGGATAAGATTTGGCATTAAGTAAAATAAATTTTTCAACTTAATTTGAATGAAAGTTTTTACAGGGTATAATTTCTGTTTTACTTTTTGCTGATGAATACCATTCATAATTTAATGTTTTCTCCCGTTTTCAAAACTGATTTTTTTGAGTGAGTATTGCAAACTTGAAGCTAAATATTAATCTTAAATTTTTACAACACAAAAAAATATTAAATTATATAGCTTTTAAAGTAATTATGATGCGCTTAAAATACAACCACATTATTATGAAACAATTTTACACGTTATTAATTCTAATTTCAGGTTTACTATTAAATGGACAAAATAAAAATCTAAAAATACATTATAAGTTTCAACAGTTAAATAATAAGGGAATTGTGGAAGATGTTTCGGGAAACGGGAATGATGCAACAATAAAAAACAATTCTTTTATAGATAAGATGGGAATCTATACTATTCTTAATCTTGGAGTTAATAATGGTTATCTCGATATGGGTGAAAGCGCAGGTAATTTAATCAATTCATTAAATAGTTTTTCTATTTCCACTTATATCTGTGTAAATGATTTGGCTGATTTAAATGCTAACGGAAATTTTATTTGGTCATTTGCTAATAGTGATGATATTATAGGACAACCAAAATGTTGTAGGTTTTACTCAGCAAAAATAGACGGTTATAAGATAACGCTTAGCGATTACTGTACAGAAACGGGAATAAAGCGTGACACACAAAGGATTAAAAAAATCTGGAAACATTTGGTATATACGCAGTCAGGAACAATTGGAAACATCTATAGCGATGGAAGTCTTGTGACTTCAGGAAATGTTAGCATTTTGCCTCAGCAGCTTGGAAAAACCCGTTATAATTTTTTAGTAAGATTACCTTACAGCGCTGATGCCTACTTAAAAGGATTAATTTCCGATTTTAGAATTTATAATAAGGCGTTATCACCAAGCGAAGTTTCTGTTTTAGCCTCCGAAGTATCCAACATGAATATTGCCTATGTTGCCTATCAAAAGCAACCACTAAGATATACGGTGGAAAACAATCTTTTATTTTTACATAAATATACAGCAGATCCTGCGGCACTAGTATATGATAATACTTTCTATATTTATACTGGTCAAGATACCGGTAATGGATCTAATTAAAATATACCCAATTGGTTAGTATTTTCTTCAAAAGATTTGAAAAATTGGGAAGAATATGAAGTTCCTTTAAAAACAAGTGATTTTCAATGGGCTTCAGGAAATTTTTCATGGGCATCACAGGTGATAGAGCGCAATGGGAAATTCTATTGGTTTGTTTCAACTGAACATAGTTCAATGCCTAGAAAAGCAATTGGTGTAGCAGTATCAAATTCTCCAACAGGTCCATTTATAGATGCAAAAGGGACTGCGTTAATTACCAATAATATGACAACAAAATGGACAGGCATTTCTTGGGATGATATTGATCCAACTGTTTGGGTAGATGATGATGGACAAGCTTATATTTTTTGGGGTAAATCAAAATGTTATTATGCGAAATTAAAGGATAATAGGATTGAACTAGATAGTGAAATTATGAATGTAAGTCTTCCAAATTTCACTGAAGCACCTTGGATTCATAAGCGTGGTGACTGGTATTATCTTTCCTATTCAGCATGGTGGCCAGAAAAAACTGTTTATGCAATGGGTCAGAGTATAAATGGTCCATGGGAATATAAGGGGATACTAAATGAACTAGCGGGTAATAGTAACACCAACCATCATGCAATTGTAGAATATGGAGATAATTGGTATTTTGTGTACCACAATGGAGGAACAAGAACTAATGGAGGGAGTTATTTAAGTTCTGTATGTATGGACTATTTATATTATAATGAGGATAATTCCATAAAAAGTATTCAAATGACCACAGAAGGGGTTAAAAAGCTAGAAGCTATCACTATGTCTATAGAGGTTAATCCGAATAAAAGAACGCAAATAAAAGTATATCCAAATCCTACTGATGGAATAATTAAAGTAGAGTTACCCGACGAAGATTTAATGAATTATGAACTCGCATTGTTTGATATGAAAGGAGTAAAACAGCTTAGTAGCTTTCTGGATAATACAAAGAAAAGCCAACTAAATTTATCTCATTTATCAAAAGGCATTTATATTTTAAATTGCATTAATTCTGATCGCTTGATATAAGATACCTCAAAAATCATAATCAAATCATAAACCAATATATTTCTTTTAATTCAGCTTTTTAAATAAAGCCAGCACGTTTCCTAAGGATTGCATTCTTGTCCTATTTACAAAACTGTTCTCCTTTTAGGATTAACTAACAAATAACATAACCAAAATCATGAATAAAGTTAGAATAATATTAATGGGTCTGTTTTTACTTGGATTCAAAACTATTCAAATTAATGCGCAAACCGCTAGTGGTAGCGATAATTTTGTAGCACAACCCGTTCCAGACCGGACTGTTTCGTTTAATGTGACAGATTTAGGAGTATTCAAACCTATTATTTGGGGCTTGGATTTAGCATGGTTAAGTGAAAGTAATATTCGTAGAGGAATTGCTTTTATGGGAATAGATAATGTGGATGTAGTGAGGTCATCGTTTACTCCAACCGCTTCCTTGATTAATGGTAATCTTCAGTTTACAGAATTAAGTAGGCTTAATGAAAGATTAGGAATTATTGATTTACTGGGACCTCATACTAAAGTAGTTTTAAATTGTGATCATCCTAGTGTGGATCCTTGGTATAAAGATCAAAATGGTGTAGGTATAGCCTCTCGTTGGGCTCAATTAATGGATGTTACCGCTAGACTCCATGAAGAACATGGCAGGAAAGTGGTGACAATTTCGCCTTTTAATGAGCCAGACTTTACAGGTACAGGACAAGGTACTATTGACGATTTTTATAATATTACTAGAGAACTAAAACAGAATCCTCGTTTTGATAATATTCGTATTTCAGGAGGTAACACACTTAATAACGATGTGGCTTTAAGTTGGTTTAACACCTTGGAGAATGTATTAGATGAAGGAAATACACATCAGTTGGCTGGTAGTTTTGATAATTATGCGAATTTTTATCAAACAGTTAGTTCAAAAGGATTTCACGCTACTAATGATGAGTTACATAATGTCATGGAGGCCATGGTTGGCGTTCAATATGGTATGCAAACAGGTATTTGGTGGGGAACTGCAGAGTTAGCTCGTGGCGAGTTTGTAAAAGCAAGTCATGGCATGAGATTAGGTTATAATGAGCATAGACTAAATTGGACCGCAGCTTCGGTGTATCGAAATCTAGAAGGGCATTTACAGGCTTTTGGAGGTTCGTCTGAGCGACAAGCTAAAACTACAACTTATCGATTTGTTTCTAAAGAAAGAGATGTCTTTTACGATGGCTTTGGCCCACAGCGTGAATATACAATGGTAATTCCTGGAGGAACTGGTTATCAGCAAGGGCAAACAAATGCCGAAAGGGTTGTAAATATTACTTGGGGAGACGATATACAACCTGTTATTAATGGACTTTACATTCTAGTTAATCGAAATAGTGGTAAAGTTCTGGAAGTTGCTGCTGGATCTACAAAAGCAGGTGCCAATCTTCAGCAAGGAACCAATACGGGTGCAACATATCAACAATGGAATGTAACTCCAGTTAATTCAAGAATTGGTGGAGATTTTAGTTACTTTACTTTTACAGCAGTACATAGTGGTAAATCTCCAGATATTTTAAATTGGTCACTAGATAATGGAGCTAATATTATTGTATGGGATGATGCCAAAAGTGGAAACCAACAATGGTACTTAGATTATGCAGAGGATGGTTGGTTTTATATTCGAAGTCGTCATAGTGCAAAATGTATTGATGTATTTAATGGAAGCACCGTTGAAGCAGCAAACATTGTTCAATGGGACAAAAATGGGGGAGTCAATCAGCAATGGCGTTTTATTCCTGTTGGTGAAGCTGTCGAGTTTGTAGCACCTAGTACGCCAGCCAATCTGGTTGCGACTGCTAATGCCGAATCTGTCCTGTTGAATTGGAGTGCCAGTCCAGAAGCCGACGTAGCTGGGTATACTATTTTTCGTTCTGAAATTGCAGGAGGTAGTTATAATACCATTGCACGTAAAATAACTTCAACCTCTTTTGTGGATAATACCACCACTATAGGTGGGACGTATTTTTATAAAATTAAAGCGGTGGACAAATCCTTAAATAGTTCAGCATACACAAGTGAAGTCTTTACAACTACAAAAGAAGAGAATAGTCTTGTGTCTCAATTCCTATTCGACGGAAATACCCTCGACAACTCGATTAATCTAAATCACGGGGGATCGTTTGGTACAACTTCCTTCGTTACAGGGAAAGTAGGCACGCAGGCATTAGCACTCAACGGTACAAATGCTTTCATACAATTGCCTGCAACTTTGGCAAATCAGCAAAATATTACTATTGCTGCCTGGGTGTATTGGAATGGAGGTTCTATTTGGCAACGAATCTTTGATTTTGGCAAAGACCAAAATCAATATATGTTTTTATCTCCTAATTCCAGTGCAGGTACACTGCGGTTTGGTGCATGGTCACATGTAGCTGTAACATTGGGTGAGTCAGCAGTAACTATGTATGTCAATGGTGTGCAAGTGGCTACATCTACTGCCATCACCATACGTCCATTGGATTTTAAACCAATATTGAATTACATTGGTCGCAGTCAATTTTCTGATCCATTATTTAATGGAAGAGTTGATGATTTTAGAGTTTATAATTATGAATTATCAAAAAATGAAATCGAAAAGCTGGATATGCAAATAAAAACCGCACTATTAGTTAAGCAACATTTTTAAAAATATTTTGCTGTTTCCAGAATTCTTCGATTGTTTTATATTCTAAAGCGGAATGCCTTCTTTTTCTGTTGTACCAGATTTCAATAAATTCAAATAAATCGAGTCCCATTTGCTCTTTAGATATAAGCTTATTGCCATAAATCTGTTCCGTTTTCAAAGTCTTAAAAAAGCTCTCAGCCACTGCATTGTCCCAACAATTTCCTTTACGGCTCATGCTTCTTGTGATCAGTTTATAGGATTCTAGTACATTA
>NZ_SMFK01000019.1 GCF_004349355.1 Flavobacterium cellulosilyticum
AAAAAACTACCGATAAAATTATTGGTTTTGCTAGACTTGCCAAATGGCACGAAAAAGTAAATCAATCAGGGTTCAAGTCTTTCAATACAATATCCCGAACAATAATCAATCATTACCAAACCATATTGAATTATTTTGATAACAGAAGTACAAATGCTTCGGCTGAGTCTTTCAATGCCAAAATAAAAGCATTTAGATCTCAATTCAGAGGGGTTAGAAATATTGAGTTTTTCCTTTTTAGACTAACAAATATTTATGCTTAATTTTTGTCGCTCCACAGGTTTTGGGATTGATCCATTCTATTTTACTACCTATTCTTGCTCATTCTCCTATTTAAATATGCTGTTGTTCAGCATTATTTCTTAATAAATTTCGATGTTGTTGTAGTTTCCCCTAGTTTAAGTTGGCATAAATACAAGCCTTTAGTTAAGTTGGCTACATTAATAGATAATTTCTCAGAAGGATTGATTTTTTTTAAAGAAGAATATACTTTTACTCCTGAAGCAGAAAATAGGGTTATGGTTGCATCTCCTGAAGCCGAATCAGATAGGTCTATATTTAAATTAGAATCAACCGAAGTTGGATAAATAGTTCCGAAATTTCTTTGGTAGTTTTTTGTGCTTAAGTTAGGACAGCTTGTAGAAATAACTCCTGTAGAAGTTACACTCAATGTGGCTCCAGCACCACAATTTATATCTGTAACATATGTAGCTACATCTGTAACAGGAAGAACGGAATAATTATAGGTTGGTTTGGAAACCGTTCCAACATTGGCAGCACCTTTAAGACAACCGTCAAATGCAATACCAACTGTTCCTCCATCGGTACTAATATAGCTTCTATAGACAGTACCAATTTTAGCAAAATCAGTGTTTTCAACATAACAGGTAGTATTTTTTACTCCTCCTCCTAAACCTATGGCTAATGACCCTGAAACATTGGTATTGTAATAACAATTTAGTATATGTAATTCTGCGTTTCTTGCTCTAGGCATTCTTTCTTTGCAGCCATCAGCCCAATAACAGTTTTTAAAAGTAATACTATAACGACCTAATCCAGTATCAGATGAAGGAAAATCGGTACTACTAGAACCTATTAAATCTGTAAATCGATGATCGTTGGATCCACCAGATCCACCAGCTATTGCAGGTTTTAAATAGGTAAACTTACACCATGAAATAGTTGTGTTATCACAAGCTCCTTTATTGTCGAAATTACCATCCATTCCGTCTTGAAACTCGCAATGATCTACCCAAATATCAGTTCCTTCAGAAGTAAGGTTGTCTCTACCATCAACATCGAAAGCACCAGGTCCTTCAAAAATAAGATTTCTAATGATTACGTTTTTTGAACCAGGTTTAATATAAAGAATACCCGAATTTGCAGAAGATGTTGTACAATCACTAGCCGAAGGAGGATTTGAAGTAACGGTTATCTGAACATTTCTAAGTTTTGCTCCTGGTAATCCTATAATGGTTTTATTGTTAAGCGTTACGCTAGTATAGCTACAATCTATTATTCCTGAAACTAAAATTACAGAATTAGCTGTTGTGGTTGCTGTTAATGCAGTTTTTAATTTGGCATAGGTATCAACGGTTACAGTATTAGCCGAAGTTGGAGTTCCGCCACCAGTGGCAGCTGCACCAAATCCTTCAGGATTTTCCATATAATAATTTTGACCTGAAACAGAATTCAGAAATAATACAAAGACTCCAAGTAAAACTATTTTTTTCATTTTTGAAAAATGATTAATTTAATTATTGCGATAAGTGCTTAAATTACATTACTATAACAGTTCAATGTAATCGATTGCAAATATAAATATAATTATTTAGATTAAAAAATATATAGTTCTAATTTTTGAAGTTAAAAATCAGAAAATAAACGAACTTACTATGAAATGAAAGGTATTGATTATGTATTAAAATAAATAAAATAATTTCATTTTGAAAATTTGATAGAATTCGTTTACTACTATTTTTATTTAAAATCATTGTTTTCCGATTAATTCTTTTCTCAATAGATAAAACAGAATAGGTACAGTCCCTACGGGACATTAGGATTGGATTTGCTTGATTTATTTCTACCAATATTTTGCTCTTAACGGAGCTTACCTCGTAGAGGTTAAATATTGGTAGTAATAAAGTTGTAATATGTGATTTGTCCCGTAAGGACTGTACTTTTATAAAGAATTAATTTTATAGGACAATAATGATTTATAATATAATTTTTAAAAAATAAGATGATTTATTTTTCGAATAATAATAAAATTAGAATGTTTAGTTCTTAATATAATTCACTAACTCAAGTTTGGTTTTCATTAATTCGTTTATTGCAATCTTTGCAACTTCTGTTGCTCCCTTGACACAAAGGTGGGTGTCATCTGCTTTGTCTTCTTTGTAATAAGGGATTTCGCCCGCTTTATAATGCAAATGTAATTTTTTTGATTTTTCAGGACCATAGGATTGCTCTAATAATTCCGTATAATATTCCATATCTATAAAGGGAACATTTAATTCTTGTGCAACCAATCGGGCTTCTAGTGTGTAATCGCCATGAGTAGGTATCAAAACGCCAACTTCGTTGAAATTTCTTCGTATTATCGAAGAGAAAATGATTGGAGTTGCTCCTTTTTCTCGTGTTTCAGTTACAAAACGAATCAAGTTATGTCGATAAGCAGTGTGCGGATTGGTGTAACGCAACGAATCTTTTTCTTTGGCATCATTATGTCCAAATTGGATAAATACATAATCACCTGGTTTTAGTTTATTATAAACAGCATCCCATAATTTTTCGTTAATAAAACTTCGGGTGCTTCTTCCATTAACAGCTCTATTGTCGAATTGTATTTTATCACTTAAAAAGAGTGGTACCATTTGTCCCCAACCGCGTTCAGGATTTTCATTGGGATTTACTTTATTAGCCATTGTAGAATCGCCAATGCCGTAGATTGTTGGTTTTTGTGCAAAACAATTTAGGGAGATAAGTAGTACTAGTAAAAATGAAATTCTTTTCATTGTATGTATCATGTTAGTTTTTAAATCATTTATTTCACTGCAGTTGGAATGGTTGCTTTTTCGCCAATTGTAACTTCATTAAAGCTTACATTTTCGGTGTTAGTAATCGTCATTCCGTTTTTTGCTGATTGTATTGTTATGGTATCTAATTTAATGTTTTCCACTTTTTTATTCGGGTAACCTTCAATTACAATTCCAGTATTGGTCGCCAGTTCACAACTAATATTTGAAAAATATATTTCGGAAATTTTTGAAGGATTTAATCCACTGCCTTCTCCATGATAATTGGAAGTAATATAAATGCAATCTTCTACTTTTGCAAAGGCTATATTTGAGAAATAAATATCTTTGATATAGCTTCCTCGATCTGAATTAGTTTTAATGTAAAGTCCTCTTTTTAAATAACCGCTTGCCTTGCAATTGTCTACATAAACGTTGCGTACTCCTGCTGACATTTCGCTTCCAATGACAATGGCATGCAATCCTTTGAATTCACAATTTCGAATCACAATATTTTCTGATGGTGTGTCCGAATTGCTTCGACCTTCGTCATCTCTTCCAGACTTAATAGCAACATTATCATCACCATTGTTGAATTTTACGTTTTCGATTAAAATATCACTAGAATATTCAGGATCTATTCCGTCATTATTGTAGTTATGGGCATCATATTTTACACCTCTTATGGTGATACTTTTGCTTTTTAATAAATGAACACACCAAAAAGGAGCATCTTCTATCTGAACGTCTTCGATTAGAATGTTTTTAGAATTTACAAACTGTATTAGCTGAGGTCGTAAATAATGTCCTTCACCAAAAATTCGCTTTTCGATAGGCACCTTGTTATGGTTCATATCCCGACTAAGTTGTTGGTCTTCCTTTTCTAGCGTTTTCCATTTTATCCAAGAATTTGATGCTTCACCATCAATAATCCCGTTTCCGGTAATAGCAATATTTTCGACATTGTATCCATAAATCATTGGACTGTAATTATACAACATTGTACCTTCCCAACTGGTTAAAACAAGTGGGTAATCTTTTGGATTCGAACCAAATCGGATTTTTGCACCTTCTTCTAAATGTAATCGTACATTGCTTACAAAGTGAATGGGGCCGTTGATAGTATAAGTTCCTTTTGGAACGATAATTGTACCACCATTTCTTCTTTCACAGGCTTTCATTGCTTTGTCGAAAGCGCGTTTGCAATTGGTTACAGAATCACCTTTCGCACCATATTTAACTACAGATATAGCATAATTAGGTATTTTTGGCAAATGGATTCTATTGACAATTTTATTAATTTCAACTTCCTTTTCTTTTTGATTCAGTTGAGCAAAAATACAATTAGAGAAAAGTATAAGGACTATATATAAAAATCCATTTTTCATATTGTTTGAATTAAATATTTTTCCATTTGTTCACTTGTGGCACTAAATCTGTAAGTTCAGCAATTTTAATAGGACGTCCTTCTTCAATACTTTTTCGGGCAGCTATACCAATTAAAACGGCAGTGGAACCATCTCTGACATTGGCAGCATGATGGAATGTAGGATATTCATTTTGACCTCTGAAAATTTCATCAAACATTAATTTATCACCTCCCCAATGCCCGCTTCGAAGATAGGGTAATTCTGTTTTTTTGTAATCTTCAAAATTACGCTGTGAGACAATTTCGTGGTATTTTTGAGTTTCAGTTGCATGCGAAGACTGATTCATTTCAGTACTATGAATATTCGATTGATCTTCATTTTCTTTGCCTCTCCATGGAATTCCTTCCTCGGTTTCTAATCTTCCGTCTTTACCATTAAAAGCAAAACGGTAGCCTTCAAAAGGGGAGTAGGTCGTTAAGGAATAAGTAACTTCTACATTATTGGCATATTTAATTAATACCGACATTTTATCGTAGATGTCTATCTCTTCTCTAAACAAACAATTGTCTCTTAAATAACCGTCATACTTTTCGTTATCAGCATATAATTTCATAGATTCTTCATCCTTGGTCATATCCCAATAAAACGAACACTTGTCCTTGTGGACACAAGGTCTACAATTGGTACCGCGGAAAGAATTGTTTTTACCGTATTTTTCAAGTGCTCCATTAGCATAAACCTCAACTGGGTCTGAACCTATAAACCAATTCAACAAATCAAAATGATGTGCCGATTTATGGAGTAATAAAGTACCTGAGTTTTTTCTTAATCCATGCCAGCGTCTGAAATAATCTGCACCATGATAAGTATTGAGATACCAATGTAAATCAACTGAAATTAATTCACCAATTTCTTTAGATTCGATAACTTCTTTCAGTTTTGTAAATACTTTTCCATATCGATAATTAAACGCCATTATCAATTTTCCTTTCGATTTTTTTTCAGCATCTATAATCATTTGACACTTCGTTTCATCAGTAGTCATGGGCTTTTCGGTAAGAACATCAATGTTTTTAGCCAGACCTTTAATAATAAACTCATGATGTGTAGCATCGACAGTCGTAACGATAAGTAAATCCATAGCTACCGTGTCGAGCATTTTATCGAAATCAGTAAATGTTGGGCAATTCACTCCAATATTTTTTTTGGAATACTTGACTCTGCCTTCATTACTATCGCACAAACCTACAAATTCAACTAAATCACCATATTCTTTCATTAAAAATTTCCCGTACAACGAATTTCCTCGACTTCCGGTTCCTACCATGGCAACTCTTCTTTTACCGCTTTTAGTTTCACCTAAAACACTAGCGAATGCAGAAGTTGAAACCATCGAACCTGCTAATACAACTCCAGTAGATTTAATAAAATCTCTTCTGGTAAATTCCTTAATAATCTTACTTTTCATAAAAAAAATAGTTAAAGTTTATATTGACAATTATTGTTTTTTTTGATTCCAAACCTGACTAGATAAGTTTAAGTCTTCTCCAAGAATATTCTTTGAAGTGTATTTCTTTGCTTCTGATTTTTTTAGTTGATGTGACCAACTGACTCTTTTTTCGGGTTGAAAACCTTCACCACTGCAATTGTATTCCGCATAGAAAGCTGTTTTTTCAGCATCTGATTTAGACCAATTGTCCCAACCTTCTGGTTTGATATGTTTGCCCATTTTACAATTAATGTAAACCGTTTTAGCGTAAATTCGCCAAGGTCTTCCGAGATAAACTTCATTTATACCTTCATCTGCAGTAAGCGTGCAATTTTTAAAAACATAGCCAAATTCAGTGTCTTTAGGTGTCGAAGCAGCTGTTATATAGGAGTTACTTTTATTATGAATAATACAATTTTCGAATAAAGCGGTTGCCTCTCCAAAAATAAAATCGGTTGTGCCTTCGATATAACAATCTTTAAAATAGTTCTTGGCGCCTTCTCCCGATATATAAAGCGTGTCCTGATTTCCTAATAATGAGCAATTACTTATAATAACTCTATTGGCATTTACATTTAATGCTACGGCTTGACCTACTGGGCCAGAGGAGTTTTGTATGGTTAAGTTTTTGACAATACAATCATTTCCTTCAACTAAAACAGTGTAGGTATAAAATGTACTGTTCCTACCTAGGTTAATTTTATTGAAGTAATCATCATAGGTGATGATTGTTTTTTCACGGCTTTCGCCAATTAAAGAAATTTGTGGGTTCCAAGACGGAATTTTTACTTTTTCATAATAGGTTCCGTTTTTAATAAAAATGGTAATTCTTTCTGATGGAAATGCTTTTGATGCATTTATGGCTTCTTGGATACTGGTAAAATCGCCGCTTCCATTTTTGTCAACTACAATATTAAATTCGTCTTTAGGGGCTGAATTCGTTTTTTGAATAACTTTTTCAGTTAGGGTTTCCGTTTTTTTTTTCCAACTTGGATATTCTTTTAAAACCTTTTTGGCACGATCGTTATACCAAGCGTATCCAACTCTACGTTCTTGACCAATTTCAGCATAAGAAGCTTTTTTAATTCCGTCACGATCACAGAAAAAAGGAGTATTGTCTTCAAGGTTCATAAAACGGGCCCACATAGGATCCGCGTTTGGGTCTTTTACGAGAACTTTTTCCTTTTTTGTGCTGTTTTCTATTGGAAAACGATCTTCTCTATAACCCGTAATTTTTGTTTTTTCTAACCATATTACAGCATGATCAACTGCATTGACAATTTCTTTGGATGGATTTTCAATAGACATTAAAAGCAAAACAATATTTACGGACTCTTGTCCGCTTAGAGAAGGTAATTCATACGCTCTGGCCTTTGCGGGCAATAACGTGTTCTCATCGTGCTGTGCACACCAAACGGTAAGTACACCATTTTGTTTGTATTGCGTTTTTAGGATACAATCGATTCCTTTATCAAACGCCAATTGCACTTTTTGAATAGTTTCATTAGATGGTTTTATAGAAAAATAGTCTGTTTTATCTTTGATTTCTTTTAAAACATCAAGAATATTAACCATGGAATCATCATTATAGGTAATATGTGTATAATAGCCTTTTTTTAAAGGATAAAATTGTGGCCACCCTCCATTGTCATATTGGGCTTCTAAAATATAATCTAAACCTAATAGAAATGCTTTTTTATACCTTTCATCAGGTACTTGTCGGTACATTTTTGAAAGGAAAACCATTTCCTGATACGTGGCTCCATTGTCGGTAGTAATATCGTGTAAGTCACTTTTAAGAGCAATCAACTGCTGTTTTTCTGCACTCGAAAGTGGCATTTGCATTTGAATATTTTTAGGCCAACCACCAATATTGCGTTGGTACAGCAAAACATTTTCGGCAATTGCTTTGGCTTCATCTGAAGCAAACCATTCTCCTTCTTTATTTTCAGTGATACTTCTCCAAGATTTATCGTGTACTTGAGCCGAAGTGTGTATTGTTATTAAAATAAACAGGACACCTAGTATTTTTTTAATTGTATTCATTTTTTTTTATTTATTAATTCGAAACCAGTCTATTAAAACATTTCCGGCATCATTAATTACTCCTTTTCTTAATGCTAGGAAACCTATTTTTGCACCAATCCACTTTCCTTCTCTTGCAGTAAAAGGTTCTCCTATTGGATTGAATTTTGTGCCATCTTCGCTATAAAAGAATTTACAAATTCCTCCCTTGGTTACTCTTACTTGTAAATAGAAAGTATTGCTTTTTAACTTCACTGAATCACTTTCTTTTTCAACTCCTTTTTTATCAGCGTCCTTGCAGCTTACTTGCGAAACATACAATTCTCCTGATTTTTGTAGTACTCTTAGGTAGCTGTAATCCAATCCCATGATTAATAAACCTGTTTGTTCCTCATCAAAACGGGCATTAAAAGTCATTTTAGTAGTGGCTGTAAATTCTTCCGCTGGAAATTTTTGCAATAACAAATTCCCCACATCCCATAAATTTGTGGCTTCTTTTGGCATAGGTTGACAATACAGGGTATAATAACCCATTGTAGATGGGAATCCCCAATATACTTGTTTGTTAGCATGCCATTGCCATTGTAAACCTAGACTTGGACTATTGAATTCATCACTTTCAGGTGGTGTTTCAATAGATAATTTTTTATTACCAACATTCGGTTTTTTATAATTCAAAACAGGTTCACCTATTCCGTTTCCATCTTGGTCTGTTCCCATTATTGGCCAGTCATTTACCCATTTCATAGGTTGCAGATGAACGATTCTTCCGTAAGCTCCTCTGTCTTGAAAATGAAAAAACCAATCTTCACCCGTTTGAGTTGTTACCCAGGCTCCTTGATGTGGACCGTTAATAGTTGTTTTTCCTTGTTCTAATACTTTTCTTTTTTCATAAGGACCATAAATGTTTTTAGAACGCATTACTGTTTGCCAACCAATAGGAACGCCTCCTGCTGGTGCAAAAACATAATAGTATCCATTTCTTTTGTATAATTTAGGACCTTCGATAGTAGTTTCGCCTTCATGACCGTCAATTATTATAACATCATCACTATTGGCTAGAGTTCCTTCTGAGTTCATAGTGCAAATAGCCAAAAGACTTTTTATTCCTGCTCTGCTTCCTGCAAATGCATATCCGAGATATACTTTACCATCATCATCCCAAAGAGGAGAAGGATCTATTAATCCTTTTCCTTCTTTTACTAAAATTGGTTCTGACCAAGTTGCTTTTGGGTCTTTGGTTTTAACCATATATATTCCGTAATCTGGATCTGGATAATAAATATAAAATTCATTATTGTGATAGCGAATGCAAGGAGCCCAAACACCATTTCCGTGTCCTGGTTTGTCATACACATCAAAAGGAGGTTGTTTTTGTAATGCATAATTGATCAACTCCCAATTGATCATATCTTTTGAATGTAGAATAGGTAAACCCGGAACAGCATTAAAAGAAGATGAAGTCATATAATAGTCATCACCGACTCTAATTACATCTGGGTCAGAATAATCAGCAAAGAGAATAGGGTTTTTATATGTACCATCACCATTGTCTGCAACCCAGACTTGGGAACGATAGCTATTATTCGATACTTGTCCTATTACACTTTGAAGTGCTATACAACATAAAATAAGTGAAATTATTTTTATAAATTTCATTTGAATTATAGTTTTGTTTTTATTTATTTAACTCTAAAGCAGCCAATATAAACGGTCCTGTTGCTTTAGGATCATTGTCTTTTTTTCTTTCATTTACATAATATTCATAAGAACCATCTCTATACGGATTCCCTCCAAGACCAGCTACAGCACATGCTTGAGTAATAATTACAGAACCATCAGCTTCAACTTTTACTAATTTAGACGTCATTGCATCAAATGTTTTAGCTGCAATTGCTTTGTATTTAGAAGGCAAATATCCTTTGTTGGCACCTTTTGCGAAGGTATAAGCAAACATGGCTGAACCTGATGCTTCAAGATAATTTCCATCTCTAGTTCCCATATCTGGGACTTGATACCAAAGTCCTGATTTGTCTTGTACTTTTACTAAAGCAACTGCTAAATCATTAAGATATTCAACTAATTCCTTCTGTTTTGGATGGTCTTTTGGCATATAGTCTAATACATCTACAAGCGCCATTGCATACCAACCTAGAGATCTAGACCAGAAATTGGGAGATTTTCCGGTTTCTTTGTTTGCCCATGGCATTTTTTTACTTTCATCCCAAGCGTGGTATAACAAGCCTGTTTTAGGGTCTTTGTCATTGTTATTTATAAGTTCAAATTGTTTGGCGATATCATCAAAACTTTTTCCATTTTCAAAAACTTGAGTATACTGAGCATAAAATGGCTCTCCCATATACAAACCATCTAACCACATTTGGTTTGGATATATTTTTTTGTGCCAGAAACCGCCACTTGGCGTTCTAGGTTGTTCTTCAATTTGTTTGCGTAACAATTGCATGGCGAGTAAATATTTTTTATCTTTTGTAGTGTCGTATATATTAAATAGTAGACGTCCAGCTACAATCATATCAATATTGTAATTATTAAATTTATAACTATCAATAGAACCATCCTCTTTTACTAAAGTATTTACATAATCCGTAACGTAATTGTTGTATTTGGCATCTTTTGTTTTAGCGTATAATTCTTCAAATGAATGCAAAACAAGTCCGTGAACATAATCCCAATTTGGCGCTTTGGAATCGTCAATCATGTAAGATTTATCATGCTTTTTCATCAATGTCAAAGCCATTCTTTCCGACCATTTTAGGTTTGATGAAATTGGATTTTTTGAATCGGTAGTAGTAACCGTTTTTTGCGCTGTAGTTTTGCAACCTAATACTGCAAATGTTAGCAAAAGCGTTAGAGTTTTGAAAAGGTTTAATTTTTTGTTTATCATAATTTTGGTTTTAATAGTATTAATTTATTATTTATTTAATTCAATTGCAGCTAAAAGAAATGCTCCCAAGCCATGAGAATTGTCTACTTTTATTTTTTCATTTATATAGTATTCAAAAGAGCCATCTCTATAAGGGATACCACCTAAGCCAGCACTTGCACAAACTTGTGTAATATGCATTTGACCATCGTCATCTATTTTTATTAGGTTTTTAATTATACCATCGAATCCTTTAGTAGCAGTCAATTCAAAATTTGAGGGCAAATATCCTTTATGAACTCCTTTTGCCAGTGCATAAACCAGCATTGATGAACCGGAAGCTTCTAAATAATTTCCTTTTCTAGTTCCTAAATCTGGAACTTGGTACCATAAACCTGATTGGTCTTGGTATTTACTAACTGCTGTAGCCAATTGATTCAAATAGAGTACTAATTCTTTTTGTTTTGGATGGTTTTTTGGAAAATAATCTAATACATCTACTAAAGCCATTCCATACCAACCTAAAGCTCTTAACCAAATATGTGGTGCAGTTCCGGTTCGTTTATCAGCCCATGGCATTTGTTTGCTCTCGTCCCATGCATGAAAATATAAGCCTGTTTTTTTGTCAAATGCATGTTGATGAAGAAGTTCAAATTGAAGTGCGACATCATTTAATTTTTCGTTGTTTTCAAATTCAGCTGTATAGCGAGCATAAAAAGGTTCTCCCATATACAATCCATCTAACCACATCTGATTAGGATAGATTTTTTTGTGCCAAAAGCCTCCTGATGGCGTTCTTGGGTGATCGTCAAATTGTCTTCTTAATGTTTTTAATGCAATTAGATATTTTTGACTTTTTGTGGTATCGTATAAATTAAAAAGTATTTTTCCGGCATTAATAAAATCGATATTGTGATCTTGCGGATCAAATTTTTTAAAAGCTCCTTTGTCATCAATCAAAACATCGGCATATCCTTTTATATATTCGTAATATTTAGGGTTTTTAGTCGTATGGTAAAGCTTTTCAAAAGCGGTTAAAATCATACCAATTTTATAATCCCATTTGGGTTCTGCATGATCATCAATTTGCCAAGCTTCTGGATATTTTTTCATAATAGAAAAAGCCATCCGTTCCGACCATTTTTGGGTTACTTGAGTGTCATTACTATTTTTTAATGCAGCAATTTGCATTTGCGCATTACCATTGTAATTAAAAAACAGTAAAACACAGCAGCATATTTGCCATTTCTTTAAGTTGCTTTTCATTGTATTATATTTTTCCTTTTTTGTTTAAATCGGATAATTTTTGATTGAGATAAGTAATAAAATCTTCCTTCGTTTTTATCCCTTGTTTTTCTTTTTCCTATGGAATTAAAAAGTAATATACTATAGGTTTTATACTTGGTTTGAAAATCAATAAATGGTCATCTGTTCCTTCTACACTGCTTTCAATCGTTGTAGTTTCCTAAAAAACTGCTAAACCTAAATTATCTGAAAACACAGATTGTAGTCCGTAAGTAGCAATATAGGCACATTTTTCGTTGGTGCTTTCTTTAGTAATTAACGGAAGCTTTTGCAATTTTACAATTCCAATACAAATTCCATCGATATCTTTAGAAGGTGCAATAGTGTTTTGTAAATACCGCTCCTCTGGATCTACTTTGAGGTTTGATTTTAAATCAATTTTATCATTTACTGTTTTCCATCCAAAATAATTTACAGATACATCCGATTGGTTTTTTTATTTTGCACATTAACTAAATTAGAATCAACCTTGTTAAAATGTAAAACTTCCATATTTACATATCGTCCAATTGAACCAATTCCCATAGCTTTTCCTGCTTTTAGAATATCAGATTCCCAAACACATTTTTCATGATATGAATCAAATCCATCAAGTCCAACTTTTGGAAGGACGATTGTACCAGCGTATTTACCAAAAATGTCAATTGCATTTCTCCAATCTAAATACAAACGATACGCAATATGTTTGTTTTCGAAACCTCATCCTTCATAACGAATATCAAAGGAATGATCGGTATGTTCTGGAGCCAATTTTAAAGTAGTAACATTTTTAAAAGTTCCGCCAATGTATTTTCGGCCATCCCATTTGTCTCCTTCTTTCATAGAAATTTCGTCATAAGCACCCGAATTGGTTGATGATTTTGTTATATTTTGTGATTGGCAAGATATAAATCCAAGAAGGGCGACCATAGCGATTAAATTAGATATTTCATTTTATAAAATGAATTTATTTTTTAGTTTTTAAATGTTTTATTAAGAAATTGTTCTGTCTACACTATCGTTTCATCAAACCAAGGATTAAAAAACCAAAAGGAATGGGGTGAATCTGAAATTGTTTTGACCTCACTATATATATTATTTTTATTTAAAATAGCAATCATATCCTCTCTACCTGCATGAAATCGAGTAATGCTACTGTTTATATATAGAATAGGAGGAGTATTTTTATCCGTATGATGTAATGGGGAGGCTTTTTCCCAAACATCTGGTATTTCTTCGTAACCTCCACCAAGCCAATATCCTGCTACAACTCCTTCTATTGATTCGGGATGTTTAAAGGCTAAAATTCCATCAATGTCTATGATGGCATTTACAGCAGCAGAAATTTTATTATTCTGTTTGTTGTTTTCTTCATGATCAGAATTGCCATTCGTGGTTCCAATTAGAGCAGCCATTTGACCACCTGATGAACAACCTAAAACCGCCACTTTGGAACTGTCTACATTATATTCCCGTGCTTTTTTTTTGATAAACTGTATCGCATTTTTGACATCGTGAATGGCAGCTGGGTATTGCGATTCACCAGAAAGCCGAAATTCTATATTGAAACACGAATATCCCTTTGAAGCAAGTTCTTTAGAAAAATATTCCATTTGAGACTTGTTGCCAGAACTCCAGCCTCCCCCATGAATAATAACATCAGCTGGATTTCTCTCTTTATTATTTTTATAATATGCATCCAAATAAAGTTTTCGTTCTTTACTATTTTTATAAACGATTTCTTTTATTTCAATAACATTTTCATAGTTTCTTGGAGCTACATAACTAATAAAAGGATAGTTTTTTTTTATTTTTTTGTAAACACTTTTTAGATTGTATGTAGTATCAAGAGGAAATGTCTCTTGCGTAAAACCAACGTTAGAAAATGATATCAAAAAAAAACTATTTTTTTCATATATAGATTCTCGAATTATAATTTTTTTTCAATATACTTTGCTATTCTGCTTTTGGGCTTTCAATTTTTTTTCCATTAATGTAGGTTTCGATCAAATTTAAACCTGTTAGATTTTCTATTGAATACTCTTTATCAGCTTTTTCAATAACTACATTTTTTAGATTTACATTTTTTATTGGAGATTCAGCATATCCTTTGGCTAATATTCCAAATTTACCCGCATTTTTTACTTTTATATTTTCAAGGTATATGTTTTGAATTTGTGGAATAAATGTACCTGGTTTTGCTCCATATACTTCATAAAACATGTTCAATTTTAGTAGTGTTTCTTTTACTTGACCAACTTCTAGATTTCTAACATAGACATTTTCAATTAATCCACCTCGGTTCGAATTTGTTTTAATTCGAATGGCTCTTTCTAAATTAGGACTGTCCATTACACAGTTTTCAACATAAACATTACTAACTCCTCCTGAAATTTCGCTGCCAATAACAACCCCTCCATGACCATCAATCATTTTGCAATCTTGAACTATAATGTTTTCACTTTTCATTGCAACCCGTCTTCCATCGGCATCTCTACCCGATTTAATTGCAATACAATCGTCACCTGTATTAAAAGTACAATTTTTAATGAGTACATTTTTAGAATATTCAGGGTCACAACCATCATTATTTGGACCATGGCTTTGTACGGTAACTCCATCAACTATCACATTTGTAGATTTGATAGGATGAATAACCCAAAAAGGAGCATTTGTAATTGTAACATCTTGTATAAGAACCTTGTTGCATTCAAAAAACTCAACAAAACTAGGTCTTAAATAATGACCTTCGCCAAAAACTCTTTTATCTACTGGCAGTCCTTCTTCAGCCATTTCCACTAGTCGAATTCGATTTTCAGGGTCTTTCTGACTTGGAGCACCTTTTACAAAACCGTATTGAGAACCAGAAGACCAAGGCCACCAATTTTTATTACTGCCTTGACCATTTAGAATACCTTTGCCTGTAATTGCAACATTGGTTTTTTTATAAGCGTATACTAAAGGAGAATAATTCATCAATTCGGTTCCTTCAAAAGAGGTATGAACTAAAGGAAGGTAATCTTTTGGGTTTACACTAAAAATAATTTCAGCTCCTTCTTCAAGATGTAAATTCACATTGTTTTCAAGATGAATAGCTCCGGATAAATATTTGCCTTTAGGAATTAATACCATTCCACCACCATTTTTAGTACAAGCTTCAATGGCTTTTTTTATGACAAGTGTATTATCAAAAATTCCGTTTGATATTGCACCATATTTAATTATGTTATATTTTTTTGCATGGAAATTGGTTTTTTTAATACCACAAACTATAGCTTCTTTTTGTTTCCAATATTTTTTAGTATCCAGATCTTTCTGTGCATTGGCAGTTGTAGAAATAAAAAGAGCAACAAGTAGGAATTTAATTATATTCTTTGTTTTAAATTTTTTTCGTAATGAAGACATAACTATATTTTTTGAAGTTTGAAATTAAAAGTAGACAATCGATTACGCAAACATACAAATAAAATATTAAATTCATTAAATATTTGATTTATTTACTATAGATTTACCAAAATTTTTCACACACATTTTAATATGACACGTAGAACCACAATTTATGATATTGCAAAAGAGCTCGGTATTACTGCAGCTTCAGTTTCAAGAGCTTTAAATAATAATCCAAAAATTAGTGAAAGTACTCGTAAACTGGTAATGGAGACTGCTGCTAAAATGAATTATAAACAAAATAAATTAGCCTTAGCATTACGTAGTGGAAAGAGTTTTAATGTGGGTGTTATTGTTCCTCGTATTGATAGTA
Organism: Flavobacterium cellulosilyticum; assembly: GCF_004349355.1. GTDB lineage: Bacteria > Bacteroidota > Bacteroidia > Flavobacteriales > Flavobacteriaceae > Flavobacterium > Flavobacterium cellulosilyticum. Next base: position 15,830 of record NZ_SMFK01000019.1, read on the forward strand.
ATTTTTTTGCATCGGTTATTAGAGGAATTGAGGAAGAATTAAATGAACATCAATATAATGTTATTATTTGTCAATCTCACGAAAACGAAAAGAGAGAAGGGGAAAGTATCAATACCTTGTTAAATGCTCAAGTTGATGGAATTTTAATGTCAGTTTCTAATGTAAATTCAGATAATAGTAATTTGTTAAAAAGGATTATAGAAAAAAATGTTCCTTTGATCTTTTTTGATAGAAAGAAGAATATCGAAGGAGTCAGTTCAGTTACTATAAACGATTTTGATGTTTCATATGAAGCTACCGTACATTTAATAAAACAGGGCTGTTCTCGTATTGCTCATTTTATGGGAAATCAAACATTGGAAATATTTGAAAACCGTTTCAAAGGGTATAAAAAAGCATTAGAAGATAATGGAATCGCATTTAATCAAGATTATGTGATTCAAACCAAGAGTGTTTTAGAAGATGGTAAAAGAGCTGTTGATGAGCTCTTTAGTTTAGAAAGCCCACCTGACGCCATTTTTTCCTCCAGTGATTTTACTGCTTTAGGAGCAATAAAACAATTGAAAATGAAAGGTATTAAAGTCCCAAAAGATTTTTGTGTAGTAGGTTTTGGAGACGAACCATTTACCAAATTTATGGAACTTTCAATGACTTCAGTAGATCAAGCCCCCTTAGAAATGGGAAAAATGGCTGCCAAAGTTTTTTTAGAACAAATCAACAACAAGGATAACATAAAAATAGAAAAGAAAGTAGTTCTAAAATCTCAATTACTAATTAGAGATTCCTCTTCAAGAAATATTATTTTATAAAAATTACTATTCTTATAAAATAGTGTTTTTTCTATATACTTAATAAGGGTTTGACTAACACTATACGGTTCGAATATTTGTTGTTTTTAATCAACGCATGAGAATCTTTCTAAAAATACTATTTTATTTTGTTGAAATGTAAATATTTTTATAATTTCCATTCTTTTCTCTCTGTCATTTTCTTATTTATTTCTTCTATTATAGCTTAAACTATTATTATATGTTTAGTGCAAACATGTATTTATCATAAGTTTTACATTAATTTACAAATAAAATACGAAATGTGTTTTTTTTATCTTTTTGTTTTTTTTATATTGAAATTAATTCATAAGTTTGCGTAATCGATTGCCTAATATTGTTTTCTTGAAATTTTTCAAATAAATTATTAGTGTATAATAAATTAAAATAGAATTCAAACCAACTAAAATTTAAACCATGATTGCAAAACAAGTATTTAAAAAAAGCAAAAGATTGAGCTTTGTTATTATGCTCTTTCTTAGCTTATTTATGATTAATGAAATGAATGCTCAAACAAAACCTTCCATAAGTGGTGTTGTCTTGGATGAAGTTGGAATGCCAATTCCAGGAGCTAATGTTGTAGAAAGAGGAACGAAAAATTCTACAAGTACTGATATTGACGGTAAATACACGATTCGTGTTGTTAGTCCTAAAAGCGAGTTGGTTTTTAGCTATATTGGATATGAGAATTTAACTCAATTAGTAGGACAAAAAAAGTCGATTAATGTGTCATTAAAAAGCGCTACTTCTAAATTAGATGAAGTTGTAGTGATTGGTTATGGTACTTCTAAAAGATCCGATTTAACGGGTTCTGTTGCTACTATTTCAGGTGCCGATCTTAAAAAAGTACCTGTAGCTAATATTGCTGAAACATTAACTGGACGTATAGCTGGAGTACAAGTTACTTCATCAGAAGGTTCTCCTGATTCAGAAATCAAAATTAGAGTAAGAGGTGGTGGGTCTTTGACTCAAGACAGTTCACCTTTGATTATTGTAGATGGATTTCCTGTGAACAGTATGAATGATGTTTCGCCATCTGATGTTGAAAACATTACGATATTGAAAGATGCGTCTTCAACAGCAATATATGGTTCTAGAGGAGCCTATGGTGTTATTATAATTACTACTAAAAGTGGTAAAAATAATAAGGTTGCTGTGAGTTATAATGTGTTTTATGGTACTAAAAATATAGCTAAATATATAGATGTGCTCAATCCACAAGATTTTGCAAAATGGCAATACGAATACGCTTTGCTTTCTAGTAATCCAAAGGGATCTACAACATCTTATGACAAATATTTTGGACCATGGCAAAGTTACGCTGGGGTTGAGGCAACTAATTGGCAAAAAGAAATTTATGGACTAAAAGGTACTGCTCAAAGTCATGATTTAGGTGTTAGAGGTGGGACCGATAAATTGAGTTATAATTTTAATTATGCGCTTTATGATGAAACTGCTATTATGGTAGGTTCTAATTATAAAAGGAATAATTTGTCTCTAAATTTGAAGAATAAAACAAGTGATAAAGTTGACCTTGGTTTTACCATTAGATACTCTAATACGCAAATTGGTGGGTCAGGAGCTAATGAACAAAAAGAGATATCTACAGCAGATTCCCGTTTGAAACATGTTGTGGGTTATTCTCCTATTGACTTACCAGGTTTGACTACTGACGATACTGATGAAGCAGTTTCGAGTTATTTAGTAAATCCATTTGTAGCTGTAGCGGATAATGATCGCAAACAAATTAGAACAAATTTTAATATGTTAGGTAGTTTTTCTTGGAAGATTATAAATAACATGCAGTTTAAATCTGACTTTGGTTTGGATGTTTATAATAGTTTGGATTATCGTTTTTACGGACGTTCTACTTATTATGCTAGTAACATTCCACTTGCAGTAAATCAAGGTTCACCATCGCTTGTAATGAGTGATGAAAAAGAAAAACGTTTTAGAAATGCAAATACTATAAATTATGATTTAAAAGGATTATTAGGGAAAGATCATAATTTTAAATTCCTTTTAGGAGAAGAGATGATTGATTATCAAAGTAATACTGTAACTAGTGCTATACAAGGGTATCCAAAAACTTTTAGTTTTGAGAAAGCAATGAATCTTACTACTCAAGGTATACCACAATCAATAGATAACAACTACAGTCCAGATGATAAATTACTTTCCTTTTTTGGCCGTGTAAATTATGACTTCAAAAACCGTTATTTATTTACAGCTACCTACCGTGCAGATGGTTCAAGTAAATTTTTGGGTGATAATCGTTGGGGCTATTTCCCATCGGCTGCTGTAGCTTGGAAAATTAATGAAGAAAACTTTATGAAGAATGCTTCATGGTTGAATGCACTTAAAATGAGGTTAAGTTATGGTCAGGCTGGAAATAATAATATACCAACGGGTCAAATCATTCAAACATTTCAATCTTCAAATTCAGCTTGGATTAACAATGTTTCAAATTATTGGGCTGCTTCAAAAACAATGGCAAATCCAGATTTAAAATGGGAAACAACCATAACGCAAAATTTAGGAATCGATTTTAGTGTTTTGAAAAATCGTTTAAGTGGTACTGTGGACTTGTATAAAAACGTTACTAGTGACTTATTGATTAATTTTCCTGTAAGTGGTAGTGGATATGATTCCCAATACAGAAATATGGGAGCAAATCAAAATAAGGGTCTTGAACTAAGTTTTAATGCTGTTGCAATTGATAAAGAAGATTATGGATTGAGTTTTAATTTTAATATTGGCTTCAATAAAAGCAATATTAATTCATTGGGAATCATGGACAACTTTGGTTGGTCAAGTACATGGAATTCTACTATGTTACCAACAAATGATTATGCCGTCAATGTAGGTCAGCCACTGGGAATGATGGTGGGTTTCAAAAACGATGGCAGGTATGAAGTTTCAGATTTTACCTATAATACTACAACAGGAGCTTATACATTGAAACCTTATTTCCTTGCTGATGGTGTGACCAAAAATCCTGAAGGTGTAGTTAGTAATTCCACTTTAATTGGAACTGTTGCTCCAGGATCTATGAAATTAAAAGATATTAATAACGATGGTATTGTTAACGCAAAAGATGTTTCAATTATAGGAAATTCAAATCCGAAACATACAGGAGGTTTAGTGATCAATGCAAATGTGCATCAATTTGATTTTATGGCTGCTTTCAACTGGAGTTATGGTAATGATGTGTATAATGCCAATAAAATAGAATTTAGTACTACTGCATCATCACCAAACGGTCAATATAGAAATCTGAGCACAGTGATGGCTGATGGTCAAAGATGGACTAATCTAGATCCTGTTTCAGGTACATTAGTAACAGATCCAACTGCTTTACAGGCATTAAATGCGACTACTACAATGTGGTCCCCTAAAATGGATCGTTTCATAGTTAGTGACTGGGCAATGGAAGATGCTTCTTTCTTAAGATTAAACACTTTTACAATTGGTTATACTGCACCGGATTCTTTTGTTTCTAAATTAGGTATTTCAAAATTGAGATTTTATCAAACAATGAGTAATGTATTTACACTAACTAACTATTCAGGGCCAGATCCTGAAGTTTCAACAAGAAGAAAAACTCCGCTTACTCCTGGTGTAGATTCTTCAGCTTATCCACGTAGTAGGCAAGTTGTTTTTGGTTTAAACCTTACTTTTTAATTAAATAATATATATTAAGATGAAATGAGCATAAACTAAAATGGTATCAATAACCAATATTAAATGCGAATTTCATCTGACTATTAAAAAACAATAAAAATCAACAGATGAAAAAAATAATAATAATTTCAGGATTAATTCTATCAGGATTTCTTACTTCGTGTCAAGATTCGATAGATAATTTTTTAGAAGCACCCACAAAATCAACTTTGGATGAATCTATTATATTTTCTACTCCAAGTTTAGCTAAAGGAGCTATAGACGGAATTAAGATTCCCTTTGCGGAAACCAATTCCTATAGAGGTCGTTTTTTACCTTATTATGGTTTGAATACGGATATAGAATGGTTTAATAATTCACAAAATGATGATGCTAAATCACAACTTTGTACCTATAGTGCTACAGCAAATAATACCGAAATGAATACCCCAAACAACGCCTGGGCTATGATGTATTCTGGAATTGAACGTGCCAATATTTGTGTACGTGGTTTACGTGCTTTTGGAAATCCAACTCCAGGTTCTGAACTAGGTCAATTATTAGGAGAAGCGCTTACTTTAAGAGCTATTTACTATGCTGATTTATTGAAATCATGGGGTGATATACCGATGCGTTTTGACCCTATTACGAATGCAACAATATATTTGCCAAAAACAAATCGTGATGAAATTTACAAACAACTGATAAAAGATTTAGGTGAAGCTGCTACATTAGTTGCTTGGCCAAAAGCAACTCCTGCAACAGCAACTGTTGAAAGAATAAACAAAGCTTTTGTAAAAGGTTTTCGTGCTCGTTTGGCATTGGTAGCGAGTGGTTTTCAGCAATATCCTGATGGAGTTAGAAAAAGTACAGATCCTGAACTTTCAGTAGATAAAATGTATAAGTTAGCGCTTAGCGAATGTCGTGAAGTAATCACAAGTGGTACGGCTAAATTAGAGCCTACATTTGAAGGATTATGGAGAAAATACAATCAAGAGGATATTAATGCAGGTGGAGAATCACTATGGGAACTTCCTTTTGCTGATGGTCGTGGTAGAATGTTGTTTACTTTTGCAGTAAAACATACTTCAAATGATCAGTTTCATGCTAATGGAGCGAATAGAGGTGGAACATCAGGTCCACTTCCTACAGTATTTTATGATTACGATCAATCCGATATGCGTAGAGATGTAACTTGTGTGCCGTATATGTATGGTGCAGCAGTTTCTGGAATTGCTAAACAAACTTTAACTAAAGATAAATCAGAAATATGGTATTTTGGTAAATACCGTTATGAATGGATGAAACGTTTTGTAACCTCTACAAATGATGATGGTGTAAACAAAATGTACATGCGTTACGCAGAAGTGCTTATGATAGCTGCTGAAACAGCGAATGAAATAGAAGGACCAGCTGCTGCTGCACCCTACTTAAAAGAAATTCGTAAAAGAGCCTTTTCTACTGCCTCTCAAGCGGTAAAAGTGGATGCGTATGTAAATGCTATTACTTCAAAACAAGCCATGTTTAATGCGATTGTTGAAGAACATAAATATGAGTTTACAGGAGAAATGGAGCGTAAACAAGCCCTTATTCGTTGGAATTTATTGAAAACCAAATTAGACGATGCAAAATCTAAAATGACTCGTTTCCAACAACGTACTGGAGAATATGCCACTGTACCGACCACCTTGTATTTCAAATACAACACTGATAATGTTTCTTTAATTATTTATGGTTTAAATCGTGGGGAAATTACAGATCCAGGAGTTGGATATACATCACTTAGTTGGGCATGGGTAGGTGCGACTGCAGAAGCTAAATCCAATTCTCTATATAAAGCAGGAGCTAATCCGGATGCAAGACAGTTTTGGCCAATATGGCAAGTTTTCATTGAAAGTAGTAACAATAAATTAGTTAACGATTATGGTTATTAATAGTAAGTACCAATTTAAAGGTAGATTTATTATTAAACTATATTAAATACTAAGATTAGGAGATGACATTATTAACTATTTTGCATCTCCTTTTTTTTTGTTTACAATTAATTGTTAATCTGTTTTTTTATTATTAGAAAACACAAAATACCGATGGTGGAAATGGTTTCATAACAGGTGGAAGTGATACGAAAGATTTAAAACACAATGCACTTTATACAAATTGTATTGCAGCAGGGAATGCCGCCAAAGGTTTTGACCACCACAGTAACAGAGGAGAAGTGACATTATACAATTGTTCTTCTTATTTAAATGCAGTGAATTACTCTTTTGGAACTACCATTCCTTTAGGGAAATTAATTGTTAAAAACAGCAACACTTTGGGTGTCTTTGGACTAACATCTGCTACGATAGTCGATATGACGAACATAGTTGGCAAGACGGAATGGTGGTTTCGGAAGCTGATTTTAAAAGTATCGATTATTTGGAATTGTTAGCTCCAAGAAAAGCCGATGGGAGTTTGCCGGATGTTACCTTTTTTCATTTAAATAGTGGTAGCAAATTAATTGATAAGGGTATCAATGTAGGATGCCTTTTAATGTTGCTGCTCCAGATATAGGAGCTTTTGAAAACTAATATACAATTCTCATATATAAAAACGATTGCATTTATTTAGGCAATCAAATACTTAATGTCTCATTTTTTTAAATTAATTAATTATGAAATTAAAATTACTTTTATTGACGATGTTGCTTTCCATCTCTTTTGTTCAAGCTCAGAAAACAGATGTTTGGGATTTAGGAGGCCAACAATTAGACACCAATTTGTATAATAATAAATTGACTGTTGACGATATTAATGCCTGGTATCCCGGAGTTGCTGGAGGTACAAATGCGACTAATTTGCCTTCATCAACAGTCCTTACACTAACTCCAGGTGTGTTGACACTTAAAACGGGAGGCTCGGATCGATTATACACAACTAATACTGCAATTACTCGCTATGCAATGGGAAATATTGGAACTACAGATGCAAATTATTCCGCACGCTATTATTGTAATGGTAACGCTTCTACTACAACTCGATTTTTTACATTAACATTAGCTGTTGATGATGAGGTAACAATTGTTTCAAGTTCTGAAACTGGAAGTTTTCCATTGACTATTGTTAATACTACAGCGGGTACCAATCAATCGGAATCGATTCCAGTTGTACAGTCTGGAACAACTGTTAGTTTGGTAAAATTTCAGGCAAAACAAGCGGGAGATTTTAAAATATCGTGTTTAACAGGAAAAGGGAATTATTACAGAATCCTAAGAAAACCTGCTAATTACAAATCTATCACGGGTTCTATTGATGAAACTGGCGCTCCTGGGATAGGTGGTTATTCTGTTTCATTTACAAATCCAGCGGGTAAAGTGTGGACAGCCCCAGTAGCAGCTGGTTCATTTAATGTAAGTCTTCCTGCAGGCTTTACTTACCAAATGAGTTTGGTGAATGCCAATGGATATATCATTAGTAATGGAGAATCTTTGGCTGTAACAGATGCTACCACAACCTATAATATGACGGTTGTAAAAGTGTTCTTATACAACCTTAGTGGTTCAATTTCAGGCTTAGGGAGTGGTATATCAAAACTAGCACTAGTATATACGCCAGACCCAGCAGCTAATAAAGTTTATGTTCCTAAACCAGTTATCAATACAACTAATGCAACTTATACTGTAGATTTAGAAGCGAACACTCAGTATACAATTTCTGGGCAAGGAGTAAACGACAATGAAATTATTGCCAATACGATTACCATTACAGCAGCCACATCAGCTAATATTACATTTACGCCAAAACCAACCTATGGAGTTTCAATTAATACCACGGGCTTAACTGGAATACAATTGAGTAATTTAAAAATGACGTTTACGAATTTAAATGAAAGTGGCTATGTGTATAATTTCAATTCTGTTACAGGAATAAGCTTGCGAAACGGAACTTATAGTGTTGCATTAAGCGGGTTAGATGATTATCCTGTTGATGCAGGTTTGGTTTCTAATTTAAAAGTGAATGGCGTTGCTACTTCAAAAAATGTGGTTTTTAAACCAGTAACTATTTGGTCTTTTGAAGATAAAACAATTTCAACCACAACAACGGTTGGATATAAAGGAATGTTATTGACAGGAACGGTTTCAAATCGTATCGCCCAAGGAGATTTAACTGCTAAAACAGGATCTACAATTAAAATACCTGTAAGCAACATTGGTGACAAAGTATTAGTTACCTATTATTATGCTGCCAATTTCACTATCGAAGGCGGAGCCCCAATTATTACCACTAGCAATAGTACTAATATTCTTGAAAATGTTGAATATACCTATACAGGTACAGAAACTAATCCTGGATATGTTACAATAACTGTAGGAGGTTCGTCGCTTACCTCTTATTTTACCAATATTCAAGTAGGTGGAGGTACTACAACCTATTCACCAATAATTACCGTAGGTGTAGGAAAAAATTATCCAACAATCAATGCGGCTCTTACTGCTGTATCATTTATGAATAGAACTGCTACCGATCGTGTTACGATTATGATTGATCCAGGGAATTATGAAGAAATGATAGATGTTACTCAACCTAATGTAACTTTAAAAAACGCTGCCTCAACTCCAAATATAAACTTGTTGAACAAAGGGGTAGATATTGATGCTAATGCAGTAAGAATAACATCGTATTATGGTATTGGTTACAACTATTATAGTATGAAAAATAATCAAAAATGGGATGCTGACGTTCTGCGAATAAATAAAGAAAATGGATCTCAGCCTTATGTGAACGTAAGTGGTACTACCAATAATTCCTATTGGAATGCAACACTTTTAATAAGTGCTAACGGATTTACAGCCCAAGATATAATAATAGAGAATTCATATAACCAATATATTTCATTAAAAGAATCTCAAGATGTAGTGGAATTAGCTTCAGGAAACAAGGGAGTGCGTTCTACAACATTCGGAAGCGTTGCCGTTCAAGATAAAGCTTTTGTAGAAAGAGCTGCTGCTTTTGCTGTTAAAAACGGAATTGACAAAGTAATATTAAATAAATGTCGAGTTATAGGTCGTCAAGATTCATTCTTTGGAGGAACAACTGCTAGGGTAGTGGTGTACAAAGGAGTTATGATGGGTTCTACGGATTATATTTTTGGTGGTATGAATGCTGTTTTTTATCAGACAGATTTTGCAATGAATACCAGTGATACCAGTAATGACGCTTCTTATTTAACAGCTGCACAACAAGCTACAGGAAGAGGGTATTTGATGTACGAATGTAAAATAACGACTGCTATTCCAGGTACAGAAACAGCATCGGTGTATCGCTCTAAACCAGGTTATTTTGGACGTCCTTGGGCTGCCAATACTAGTGAAGTCGTTTTTTATAACACAACAATCGAAACAACTAATTTTCCTGCAAATGCTGGACAATCACTTATTGTACCTTTGGGATGGAATAATTCATTAAGTGGCGAATCTCCTAAAATGTACGAGTACGGTACAATAGAAAATTCAGGAGTCAACAATAACGCTAGTCGTGCTTCTTGGGCTACATTATTGTCTGTACCTACATTGACCGATGGTACCGCAATATCTACTTTCAATTTCACCAAAGGTGCCGATAATTGGGATCCTATTCCAGTCTTAATTGCTGCTGATGGTTCGCTTGCTAACAAAAAATTTCAAACTCAAACTACTGTAAATGTTTATGCTTATAAGGATACAGTTGTGGTTTCAAACATTAAATCAAAAACTAAAGTTTTAGTTTACACTATTAATGGGACATTGGTAAAATCATTTGAAACCAATATAGAAACAAAATTTAATTTAAATCCAGGTACTTGGATTGTTGTCGTTAAAGCAACAGATGGTGAAAAAAACACCAAACTGATAACTTTTTAACTCAAAACAGCAAGTTTTAAAAGTAAAATGAGGCGTTTAGTCTTATTTTGCTTTTAAAACAATAATTCTTTAATTTCATTTACTCGAATATAAAGTACTTGAACCAACCTAAAACAAATAAATTTCACGTGAAGGGATATTTAAATTTCAAATTGGGATTCTATTTTTAAAAAAATGAATTTGTAGTCAATTACTATCATTTTTAGAATAAAAAAATGAATATTAGCTTATAGTTCCTTTTTTTTTATTTAATTGTTAATTAGTTTGTTTAATTTAATATAATTAGTATTTTTGTGTAATCGATTGCAAACTATAAAACAACTAAAAATTTTTATTATGAAAAAAAAATTACTTCTTTTAATTCTTCCTATACTATTTATAGGATTAACTGTTAATGCTCAAACGAAAACTTGGGATTTTGGTAATAACGGTGGTGGATATTGGCCTATTACTGCTTCTGGAGTTGGTACTATTGGTGCTGGAACTGAAGCCGTCATCGATAAATTAGGATTATTTTCTAATGACCCAGCCAATACAGGAATTGTAAATTTCGGTGCTGTCAATGCGTCTGGAGCTTCGTTTGATGACTTATATGTAGGAGTGAATCGCTTCCAATTGAATGGTGGAGGTGGTGGAACAGCAGGTAATGTATTACCTACACAGCGTTATGTCTATTTTACCGTAAGTGGAGCCTGTACAGTAAAGGTTTGGTTTAAAACGGGTTCTAATGGAGCCGTTCGTTCTGTTTTATGTACTGATGGTTCAGCTATTCTAGGTTCAGGTACTTCTAATAGTGGTGGTAATCTAGATTTAGTTATTTTTACGGTTAATATTTCTGCTGCTCAGGCATTGGGGAAGAAAATTTATATTTATGGAGACACAACGTCTAGTAACCTTTATAAAATCGAAGTTACTGGAGCAACTGTGACCACTCCTTCTTTAGCTACCACAAGCTTCAAAAAACAATCTGATGTTATGGTATATGCTAAAAACAATAGAATCTTCTTATCTAACATAAAATCAAGTACGCAAGTTAAAGTTTACAACGTTTTGGGAGCAGTAGTAAAATCGACTAAAACAGATTCAGATACTAATTTAGATATTAACAAGGGTGGTGTTTATATTGTAAACGTAAAATCAGTTGATGGTGAAAAATCAGTAAAAGTAATTGTGCAGTAATAATAATTTTGTTTTAATTTTAAAATAGGCTATTCCAGTTTGGATAGCCTATTTTTTTTATCTACTATTTTGGTGTAAAAATGAAAAAGAGTTGGTAAAAAAAAGCTGCTAAGCATCATAAAACTGGAAGATTCCAAAAGTTTTTTGAAATTCGTTTATTTTGACAGTTCAACTTTGACTCAAGTAAGAAACTGTTATTATTTATAAAAACTTCAAAAAAACATTGTTCAAAGTGTATGAATCATTACACGATAAAATGGGGTACTCAACAAAATAAAAAACAATTTAAATGTAAAGAGTGCAATTAATGATTTAACTCTTGCAATTCATCTGTTTTGAATTACAGCAAGTAAATTTGGGATTAGAATTTGATAATTGGTAAAGTTGTTTTTGATAAATTATCAAAGAAATCAAGTTATAGTAAAAGCAATTTACATCTGTGTTTTCTTAAACCCAGATTCCGCATTAGACTTCGTTTTGAAACTGAATTATTCAATAAAAACAAGTGCGCACGGACTTTTGTTAAAGAAGGAATACATTGTATTTCATTTTTAAAAAAAGGAGTACGTACTTGGTTTTGAAGAAGAATTAGGTTGTAGTAGATTTCTAATGCGGAATTTGGGTTATATGTTATCAGAAGGTCCTGTTTTTAATTAAATTCTCCTCTTTGGTAAAATAGATGGATATTTATGGAATCTGGTTTAAGGTCATGCCTAGGCATAAATTTGGTTCTGAAAAGAAATTATTAGCTATTTAAATCCAATAAATAAATCCAAATAAGGTTTGTTTTATTAAATGTAGGAGGAGTGAACAAAACGTATAAATAAGGACGAAATCAACGGCCCTTATTAGTTATAATTATAAGCTATCGTTAAATAATAGCTCTTCAGCTGAGCTTATGTCGTCGTGAATAAGATAAAAGATTTGTCTATAGTAAAATATTTCATTATATAAAAAAGGGGGCGGCTAGTTTGCTTTTAGAAGTCTCATCTATAATTTCAAGTTTTAAGCTATTTACAAATTCAAGATCTAATGATAAATTATAATTATAGATTTCCTTCCTAACAAGATATACCATATTAACATGATCTTGTTTTGAGTTCATGAAAAATCTTTTTTTATATAAAGTACCATCTAATAAATTTACATTGAATTGATACCATTTAAATTTATGTATTTTTATTAAAATTGGAATACAAACAAATAAAATTGCAAAAACAATAAAATCTATTGGTAAATAAAGTAACATTAGAAAAACTAACATCAATGCAATTGCACTTAATCTCAATTTATTTGAAGTGCTTAATTTAGATTTATTGATAAATATCCGGCCAATTTTAGAAAATAAAATGTATTTATCCTCCTTGTTTTTAAACACTAAAAGGATTCCGTTATCTAAAATTGTTTGAGATACAAATGGAATCGTAGTTGAGTTATCTCTACTTAGATTAGAATTGAAATTGTTATTCATAATTTAAAATTTTTGAAATGAATACTTATTTTAAAAACTGAAATTAAATTTGATATTTATTAAAATAAAATAAAAAAGAAACCCTGCCCATGGAGCAGGGTTCATCTTTAAAAAAACAAAACCAATATTAATTGTAACTTAAGATGGATTTGTTTGTCTCGTGTAGTTTCTCAATTTTATAAATACAAAAGCTAATCCTATCAAGGCTAAAACCCATACATAATCATCAATAGGAGCTACAGGAGTGGTATCTCCATCTCCTTCTATTCCTGTTCCTCCATCTGGTGCTTGTGCAAACATTACGAAAGTTGAACACAAGTAAAAGGCAGCGATATAATATTTTAATACATTTTTTTTCATTTTGCTATTTTTTAAAATTTAATGATTTCGATTAATTAAGTTTCATCAAGATTCTTAATTCACTACTTTCTTACTTACCACTGTGTTATCTTGAGATGTTATTTTGACAATCAACACTTGTTGTGTCGCTTTAAAATCTTTGATCGTTGCTGTATTTGCTTTCACATTTTTTTGTTCTGCCATCAACTTACCTTGAATATCATAAACTTTGATATTGGCTATTGCTACAGAGCCAGAGTTTACATATAGCGTTCCATTGTTTTTATATACTGTCACACTGTTTTCGTTGAATGATGGTGCATTAACTTTTAAAGTTTTTTGGTATGACAACGAAAATCTTGCATTAGAAGAACCTTCTGGTGCTGTAAATGTATACGAATCCAATTTCAAATTAGTTTGAGTTCCAGTTGTGCTATCTGTTAAGTATACATCTTGACCAGTAGCAAACAATCCATCGGTATGGTCAATAGCAATTGAATAATCGCCAGCAACATCTGTTTTGAAGTTTAATGCAACTACATCACTCGGATCAAATGGTAAAGCACGACCTTGAATAGTATATTCTTCATTATTGATATTAGATGTTAAGGCTACTTTACTATCATTGATGTATTTACCATCAATTCCTGTATCTACACCTTGGGTAGCATCCTCCATATAACCTACTAAGGCTTGGCTGAAAACTCCTTCAGTGTTGGTTAAGTTCAACCATACGCGGTTTTTCGCCGTTACTTGTTTAGTTTTTAAGAATTGAGTACTTGTTGGAGACACTTCACGCATTGCATTGGTGAAATTTAATGCTGTAGCTGTACCTGTATTTATAATAAATCCTTGACCAACTTGTATTGTTCCGTTTGGCACAATAGCACTACCTCCTCCTGAATTCGCTACACCTCCTGCAGTTGTCCAAGTAGCATATGAAGAATTTGCTGGATTATTTGTTTTTCTCCAAAAATATAAAGTCCCATTGGCTGAAGGATTGCCTGACAAGAATGCTGTAGCACTTAGAGCAGAAGGATAAGGATTTCCAACCGAATAATACAAACTAGAAGTAAGACCTGTAAGACTCACGTTTCCATTATTAGGGACACCTGTAAATACACCTGTGAAAGTTTCAATTGCAGGAGAGACTGCTGCCGTATTTGGCATACGAATTAAATATCCAGTACCCGCTGCGAAGTTAGTTGTAGTTGGACTAGCAACTGCACTATAAAGGTTAGCAGCCGAATCATAAGTATAAAAACGACTTGGTGATTGTGAAGTCATTGGAGAGAAAGTCGATAATTTCTGGCTTGCTACAGGAGATGCCCACATCGTGTAATCCAAACGAGACAAAGGATTGCTATTGCGGTTTACTACTATATTTCCAGTATTGGTTGTATTGTTTACTTGAATCAAGTTAGCGTTATTTTCGACAACAGTAGTACCAGTGCCAACATTGATTACTTCGTTTTGAACTGTAACATTTGTTCCTGAATTAACAGTCAAAGTATTCCCTATATTTACAGTTAATTTTTTTGCCGTAAAAGTACCATTTGTGGCTGTACTAAAAATTGGCACTGGATTTACAGGAGCTGTACTACTACCTACCCCTATAAAGGCTTCTTTTGTTGCAGTTGGAGCACCATTTTCCCATTGTCCATTATACCAAAAAGGAGATATTACACCAGAAACATCACCAAAATAAACCCTGAACAGAGACATCTTCCCATTAGGTGAATAAAATTTATAAGCATGACTTGTTCCAGTGGCGTTAGTAATTTTATAAGCAGTAGGAACCAAGCTTTTAAAATTTACAGGCGTATCAGTAGTTGCTGCAGCACCATCTACAGAAAGACTTATTGTTGGAGCAGCTCCATCACTCATTATTATAAAAGTCACTGTTTCTCCAGCTGGAATATTTAGTGACCAAAATCTATTTGTTCCATTACTAGTAGACCCATTAGGCTGAATCCTACCATTTTTAGCGGTAGAACTTGTACCAACAGCATCATAATCTGTCAAACTTGGATTTTGAACCACGTTTGTAAGGTTACTGTACCCGCTTAAATTAGGATTAGATCTATACAATCTAGCATCAGTAGTACCGTTAGCAGTATAAGTTAAATTATAAGGAGCAGGACCAATCGTAAATGGATTTGGAGGAAAAGTGCTAGTAGGTGCTACAACAACAGTAGCTGTTCCAAAAAGAGCCAACTGTAAAGCAGCATCATCTACATAGACATTTGTATAAGGAGCTGGCAATTGATACCCTCCAAAATCAATAACTTGTTGACCCCAACTCAGCTGAGTTCCGATAAACAATAATAAAAAAAGCGACACCATTCTTGAGAATGTTATTTTGCTTTTTGTTTGATAAAAATCGTGTGTAATTTTAGTCATAAATAATAATTTTAGTTTGGTTAATAATTAATAAGTTTTTAATTGATATAAGCAAAAATCAGTGTGAGATCAACATTCTACGCTATTTTGATTCTTTTTAATCTTATATAACTATAAATGATGAACTTACAACAGGTAATCGATTGCACAAAAATAGACTTATTTATTTAATTTGCAAATAAAATAGAATATTATTTAATTTTTTATATAAAATATTATGAGTATGAAAAAAATATAAGATATTTATCTATTAATTAGGAATTGAATTTTAACAAATAATAAGTGTTAATCTATTTTGGGTAATGGATTACATTATATGTCAGAGTTAAATGGTTAATCCGTTTAACCGATTTAATTATATAGAGAGAGTATTTATACAATTAATATTAAGTTCTATTGTAATTTTAGAAAGGATACATTTAGATGCTATTTATAAGCAAAAAAAAAAGGTGCTGGAATAAAATCCAAACACCTTTTTTTAATCAAAAAAAAATAATTTTTATAAAGAAACGCCTCTTTTCCAAGGAATAAAATCGTTTTGATTTAATATAGCTGCTTTGGTTTTAATAGTTCCGCTGGCTACATCAATAATAAATTCTAACATTTCGTCAGCCATTTCTTCAATAGATTTTTCACCTGTGATAATTCCACCGGTATCAATATCAATAATATCAGACATTTTTTGAGCTAATTGCGTATTAGAGGATATTTTAACAACTGGCGCAATTGGATTTCCTGTTGGAGTTCCTAAACCTGTTGTAAACAATACCATATTTGCTCCTGAACCAACCATTGCAGTAGTACATTCAACGTCATTTCCAGGAGTACATAACAAAGTAAAACCTGGTTCGTTGATGTATTCACCATAATCGTAAACACCTACAATTGGCGAAGTCCCACCTTTTTTGGCAGCACCGGCTGATTTCATAGCATCCGTTATCAAACCGTCTTTGATGTTTCCGGGTGAAGGATTCATGTCAAATCCAGAACCTGCATCTACAACTGTTTTTTCGTACCATTGCATTAATTCCAAGAAACGTTTTCCGTCTTTGTCATCCACACAACGGTTTACCAATTCTTGTTCTACACCACATAATTCTGGGAATTCAGAAAGAATTGTAGTTCCTCCTAAAGCAACCAATTTATCAGATAATACACCTAATGTTGGGTTAGCTGAAATTCCAGAGAATCCATCAGACCCACCACACTCTAAACCAATTCTTAATTTTGATAATGGAGTAGGAGTTCTTTTGATTTTATTCGCTTCTTTGATCGCAGCAAATGAATCTTTTACTACGGTACTCAACATTTTTTCAATAGTTCCAATTTGTTGTTGGTCATAAATTAAAACAGGTTTGTCACTGTTTGGATTTATCGCCTTCATGGCATCTTGAAAAATAGAGATTTGTAAATTTTGACAACCTAAACTTAATACAGTAGCTCCAGCCACGTTGGGATTATTAACGTATCCCGCCAAAAGCTTGGCCAAAGAGTGTGAATCCTGACGAATTCCACCACAACCACCTTGATGTTGGATGAATTTTACTTCAATGTTTTCGAATAAATCAACTTCATTAGATTTTATTACAACATCTTCAGCACCTTTTTCAGAGTTAACCAAAGAACGAAGTAACAATTGGTAATCGTTTTCTTTAGGTTTCATTAATTCTTTTTCGAAAATACCTTTTAAGATTTCGATGTTTCTGTTTTCACAAAAAACCAAAGGGAAGAATAACCAAACGTTTTCAGTTCCTACTTGACCATCTGTTCTGTGGTATCCATTAAATGTTCTGTCTTTCCATTTATCAACATTAGGAACATTCCAACCGATTGATTCCGTTTTAGCGGTTACTTTTGCACTTTGATGTTTTACATTTTCAGTAGAAAGTAATCCTCCTTTTGCAATTGGAGCACTAGCTTTACCTACTAAAACACCATACATAATAATCTTTTCTCCTAATTCAAAAGGATACATTGCAATTTTATGTTTCATTTTTACATCAGCCTCGATGGTGATATCTTCACCTTCAAAGTTAATAACTTCACCAGCCACTAGATTCACTAATGCTACAGCTACGTTATCAGATGGGTTTACTTTTATTAATTTTTTTTGCATGATAATAATTTTAAAAAAGTTCTAATTAGTATTTTGCGCTGAAATTAGCATAGCCTTTTTCAACTCCATTAGCTTCAATTTCAGTTAAAGCTACTATTATAGCCTCAGATAAACCTTTAATTTTTGTTAAATCTTCACCCCAAAATTCGGCATTAGTTAAAATTTTAGTTACAATTAAATCTAAAGATCCTAATTCCCAAGCCTTTTTGAAGGCTTCCACTATCTCTGGAGAATCTTTTACAGGTAATGCTTCGTTATCCCATGTTCCTTTGTAGAATTGGATTAAACAAGCTAATGAAAAAGTCAAATTAGTAGGAAGTGTTTTATTCGCATTAAAATAGCCTAATAAACTAGGTAAAACTCTTACTTTGAATTTTGAGATAGAATTTAAAGCAATATCAGCCAATGCATGTTTGATAAACGGATTTTTGAATCGATCCATTACCTCTTCAGAATAGGCGATGATTTCATTTTTGTCCATATCAAGAGTTTCACTAATTTCACTAATAACGCTGTTTATGAATTTCCCAGTAAAATCTCCGTTAACGGTTTCCATAACTAATTTGTTACCGTGCAAAAGTGAAAAAGTAACCATTGCAGTATGTGCACCGTTTAGAATACGAACTTTTATCATTTTAAAAGGACGGATATCATCAACAATCTTCACATTCAAATTCGTTTTATGAAAAGGTAACTTTTCTTTCAAAGCATCACCACCTTCAATAGCCCAAAGGAAGAATGGTTCAGCTGCAACAATTAAATTATCTTGATAATCTAACTTGTTGTTGTATTCTTCAATCTCGGCTCTTGGATATCCAGGAACAATTCTGTCCACCAAAGTACTGTGATACGTACAAGCATCAGATGCCCATGTTTTAAATGAATCGTCTAACTTCCATAAATCGCAATATTGCAAAATAATTTTTTTCAGAGTCTCCGAGTTATAGTCAATCAATTCACAAGGAATTATAGTCAATCCTTTAGATGCATCTCCATTGAAATGTTTGAATCTTTCATATAATAAAACAGTCAACTTTGCAGGAAATGAAACTGGCGGTTGCATATCAGGAGTATCAGTTGCGACGAATTCAATTCCCGCTTCAGTGGTATTTGAAACAATAAATTGAAGTTCTTCTTCTGTGGCTAACGCTAAATAATCAGCAAATTCAGTATATGGGTTTATACCTTTTACAATATTAGTGATTAACTCAATATCTTGTATTTTTTCGCCTTTTTTGATTCCATTCATAAACAAAGTATAAAGACCATCTTGGTCGTTAATCAGGTGCACCATACCTTCTTTCAATGGCTGAACAATTGCAATTCCAGCATTGAAATCAACTTCATTATTTAGTCTTTGAAAAGCGTAATCAACGAATGCTCTTAAGAAATTACCTTCACCAAATTGTACTACTTTTATTGGGTATTTCTTTTCTAATCCTTGGCTTTTTCTATTTAATTTTTCCATTTTTTATTTTTCGATATTATTTTAAAAAGACAAAAATTAGCAACTTTAATAGTTGTTAATTTCTATCGTATTATTATTTAATCATTCCTTTTTTAGAATTTGAAATAGGCTTTTGCGTTATTATAACTAATGTCAGAAACCATTTTTCCAATCCATTCCATATCATTTGGCAATTCGCCTCTTTTGATTTCGTCTCCTAAAAGATTACAAAGAATGCGTCTGAAATATTCGTGTCTTGGGAAAGATAAAAAGCTTCTAGAGTCAGTCAACATTCCGATGAAACAACTAATCAATCCCATATTGGAAAGAGCATTCAATTGTTTTGTCATTCCGTCTTTTTGGTCTAAAAACCACCATCCAGATCCAAATTGTACTTTTCCACGAACGCTTCCATCATTAAAGTTACCAATCATGGTAGCCATCACTTCGTTATCAGCAGGATTTAAATTGTAAATGATAGTTTTAGAAAGTTTGTCTTTGCTATCTAATGCATTAAGGAAACCTGATAATTTTTGCGCTTGTGGGTAATCACCAATAGAATCCCAACCTGTATCAGGTCCTAAAATTCGGTGCATACGGGCATTATTATTTCTCAAAGCACCTAAATGAAGTTGTTGAACCCATCCAAATTCATGGTATGTTTCGAATAAAAAGAATAAAATAGCACTTTGAAATTTCAAAGCTTCTTCGTTAGTTAAATCTTTATTTTCTCTTTTCTTTTTAAAAATAGCATTCACTTCAGATTCAGTATAGTTTTCAAAATACACTTGGTCTAAACCATGATCGCATAATTTACAGCCATTTTTATCGAAATAGTCAATTCTGTTTCTTAATGCCGTACATAAATCCGCATATGAATTAATCGTTACACCTGCTTTTTCACCTAAGGTATCAATATAAGCATTGTACCCATCGTTTCCAATTAGAATAGCTTTGTCAGGTCTAAATGCAGTTCCTACTTTTACTTCGTAGCTGCTTTTAGCTATTTGTTGGTGAAATTCCAAAGTATCAATTGGATCTTCGGTAGTACAAACAAATTCAGCATTAACTTTACGAAGCAAATTTTGAGTACTGTATTCTGGAGAATTTATTTTTGCAGATGTTTCCTCGTAAATTTTCTCAGCCGATTTTTCGTTTAATAACTCCGTTATTCCAAAGTAACGAGCCAATTCTAAATGAGTCCAATGGTACAACGGATTACGCATAGTATACGGGACCGTTTTTGCCCAATTCATGAATTTATCTTTATCCGATCCATTTCCTGTTATGAATTGTTCGTTGATCCCCAAAGTACGCATTGCACGCCACTTGTAATGATCACCGTTGATCCAAACATTGGTAATGTTGTTAAATATTTTGTCTTCAGCTATAAACTGAGGGGACAAGTGATTGTGATAATCAATAATAGGCTGATTTTTAGCATAAGTATGATATAATTCTTCAGCGAATTTGTTTTCTAATAAAAAATTATCATTTATGAATTTTGTGTTCATTTTAGATGTATTAAAATATTATTATTCGTTAGATGGTTTTCCAATAGTAGCAAGAATTCCCCCATCAACATATACAATTTGACCGTTGACAAAATCACTGGCTTTAGATGATAAAAAGACAGCAGTACCTGCTAAATCTTCAGGATCTCCCCAACGTGCAGCAGGGGTTCTACTGATTATAAATTCATTAAAGGGATGTCCTTCTATTCTAATTGGTTCCGTTTGTGTGGTAGCAAAATAGCCTGGTCCAATTCCATTCACTTGGATATTGTGTTTTGCCCATTCAGTTGCAAGATTACGTGTTAGCATTTTTAATCCTCCTTTTGCAGCAGCATAAGCAGAAACACTATTTCGTCCTAATTCACTCATCATAGAACAAATATTGATAATCTTACCTTCCTTTCTTTCAATCATTTGCTTTGCAACTAATTGTGACATAATGAATGGTCCAACTAAATCTACATCAATTACTTTTCTAAAATCAGCAATTGGCATTGTAATCGCCAATTCTCTTTTGATAATTCCAGCATTATTTACCAGAATATGTATATCTCCTAATTCTTTTGTAATTAAATCTACATTCTCAGCCGCCGCTTTTTCATCGGTTACATCAAATAAATAACCAGATGCTTTATATCCTTTACTTTTATAATAAGTTAGAGCTTCATCCATTTTAGAAGGAGTTGTTCCTGTAATAACGAGCTCAGCACCTGCAATAGCTAGACCTTCAGCCATAGCTAGCCCTAAACCGTGTGTTCCACCAGTAATTAAAGCTCTTTTTCCTGTTAAATCAAATAATTTCATTTTTTATTATCTTAATTCTGTTATTTTGCATACATCCATATCGCCATAATCCAAATTCTCACCTGCCATTCCCCAAATAAAAGTATAATTGCTAGTTCCTGAACCTGAATGTATCGACCATGGAGGAGAAATTACCGCTTGGTGATTATTCATCCAAATATGTCTTGTTTCCTCTGGTTCACCCATAAAATGACAAACGGCTTGGTTTTCTGGAATGTCTAAATAGAAATACACTTCCATTCTGCGATCATGCACGTGAGCTGGCATAGTATTCCAAACACTTCCTGGTTTTAATTCGGTCATTCCCATTTGTAATTGGCAAGTGGTCACAATACCGCCAATGATCATTTGGTTTACGGTACGATGATTTGCTGTTTCCATTGTACCTAATTCTATTTTTTTGGCTTCCGCCAAACTTACTTTTTTCGTAGGATAATTGGTGTGAGCTGGTGCTGAATTGATATAAAATTTGGCAGGATTTGTTGCATTATCACTTTTAAAAATAACTTCTACATTTCCACTTCCAATATAGAGTGCATCTTTAAATCCTAAATCGTATGAAGTTCCTTCGACTTCTACAGAACCATTACCACCTACATTGATGATTCCCATTTCTCTTCTGTCTAAAAAATTAGGCATTTTCAATATGTCTATTGTTTCTAATTTGATAGGGGTTAATGGAACAGCTGAACCTGTAATGTATCTGTCATAATGAGAATAGGTAAAGTTTATTTTACCTTCTTGCATTAAATTGTCAATTAAGAATTCATCTCTTAATTGTTTAGTATCGTATTTTTTTACTGCTTGTGGGCTAGAAGCATATCTAGAACTATAATTTGTCATAATGTAAATGTTTAATGTAATCGATTGCGCAAATGTACTTATTATTCTAATAAATTACAATTAAATTAAAATTTTTAATGTATATTTCATTTTTTAGAACTAGTTAATTATAATAAAATATACAAATTAACTTTAAAATAATTCTATAATGGAAACAATATTCCAAGAGGTATATTATCCGAAATCACCTTTTAAGGGTGAATTTATTTTAATAAATGGTTCCTTATATTTTTATAAGGTTTCATTTAAACTTGCTTCGGATGTTTGATAATATTCGATCTTTGTCCTTTTTTATTTGTGTAAGGGAAAAAAGTAAAAATAATCCGTTTTTACTTTTTTCCCTTGAGAAGATATGCAATTATTATTAAATCAATCTGATATTACAAATCTGTAATTGGACTGTAGTGCGGTACTAATAATTTCATAACAGACCAGCCTATTAAATAACAAACAGAACATATAGAAAAAATGATAAAATATCCAGCTTCAATACCATGAAAACCCATAAAGGCCATGTCAGTTTCTTTGCTGAAATCAAATAACATTCCAGAACCTTTGTTAATTACAGTAGATCCAATACCTCCAGCTAAGCCACCAATTCCTGTAATGGTAGCAATTGCTTTTTTGGGAAACATATCGCCAACAGTTGTAAATATATTGGCAGACCAAGCTTGGTGAGCAGCACCGGCAATACCAATTATTATAACTGGTAACCAATAGCTAATATTCCCTAAAGGTTGAGCGATTAAAGCTAAAAGCGGGAAAAATGCAAAAATCAACATAGATCGCATTCTTCCTTCGTAGGGATTCATTCCCTTCTTTTCAACAAAATAGGTTGGTAGCCAACCTCCAATTATAGAAAGTAAAGTGATCATGTAAAGTACAAATAGGGGGAAAGCAGCTTGAGTAGAATCCATTCCATAAACGGAACTTAAATATGCTGGCGTCCAGAATAAGAAGAACCACCATACACCATCAGTCATGAATTTACCAAAAGCAAAAGCCCACGTTTGTTTGTATCGAAAAGCTTCTTTAAAAGTAACTTTAGTTGTTGTTTCAGGAACGTAACCTACTAGTTTACTATCAGCAATATCATCTTGCTGGATATATTCTAATTCAGCAGCATTTACTTTTGAATGTTTATGAGGTTTGTCATACATAAAAACCCAAAAACCCATCCAGACGAATCCTAAGGCTCCAATAATGATAAATGCCATTTCCCATCCATATGCTTTTGCAATAAATGGAATTGTAATTGGGGCAGCTAATGCTCCAACCGTTGCACCTGCATTAAAGATACTAGTAGAGAAAGCTCTGTCTTTTTTAGGAAAATATTCAGCTGTCGTTTTTATTGCTGCAGGGAAGTTTCCTGCTTCTCCTACTGCTAGTACAAAACGGGCAAATATAAATAAGGTAACACTCACGTTTATAACCAAGCCTGTATCATTTACAGTACCTATAATTTCTTTTGCTCCATCAAAACCCACAAACCAGTTGCCAGTAATTATTCCAGCTGTTGCGATTCCACAAAAAGCGTGTAAACAAGCTCCAACAGACCAAACTCCAATAGCCCAAAGAAACCCCTTTTTAGTGTCTAAAATATCTACTAATTTACCTGCAAATAGAAGTGATACGGCATAAAATATGGAAAACAATGCAGTGATATTTCCATAATCATTGTTGGTCCAATGGAATTCTGGGGCAATAAAATCGCTCCAGGTTAATGAAAGTACTTGTCGGTCTAAATAATTAATGGTTGTTGCAAAAAATAATAAGCCGCAAATGGACCATCTGTATTTTCCGATTTTTTGTTTTGTCATAATTCTAAAAAGTTATATTTGGTTACGTTAAATGCAATCGATTACACAAAACTAGGGATTATTTTTATATTTCCAAGTTTTTATGTCTATTTTTTTCATATAATTTATATTTAATTGACTTTAAATGCAGTTTACTTCTTTTTCTTGTCAACTCGCATATTTAAAAATTCTACTAATAAAGAAAATGTAATTGCAAAATATAAATATCCTTTTGGCAATGGAGTAACATGATTTCCTAGTATTAAAGCATTTGATAAATGAGCGCTTTCCGTTATCAACATTAAACCTATTAAAATTAAAAAAGAAAGTCCAAGAATTTGAATAGATGGATTTTTATTGACAAAATTCCCCACAGGAACTGCAAATTGCATCATTATAAAAACAGAGATAACTACAGCTGTAACCATAATATAAAGCGCTCCAGCAACGCCATTTGTCATTCCCACAGCAGTAAGTATACTATCAAAAGAGAATACTAAATCAATTAAAATAATTTGAATAATTACACTTCCAAATGATTTTAAGGCGGAGTTTTTTAATTCTTTTTCTTCTTCCCCTTTTAAGTCTACTTTTTCGTGAATTTCTTTCGTGCTTTTATAGATCAAAAACATTCCTCCAAGAAATAAGATAAGACTTTGTCCTGAGATACTTGCCTTTAAAAAACTAAAATCAATCGTAAACCAAGGTTCTTTCATTGCAATGAGGTAAGAAATCCCCAAAAGAAGTGCAATTCTCATAAACATGGCCAAAAACATACCCACTTTTGTGGCTTTTTTGCGTTTTTCTTCGGGCAATTTTCCTGTGACTATTGATATAAAAATAATGTTATCTATTCCTAGAACAATTTCTAAAAAAGTCAATGTTAATAGTGCTATCCAAGCGTCAAGATTTAAAAATACTTCCATTTTATTTTGTTGTGAATATTAAATTTTGAATTAAATAGGTGCTTTTAATTGTTTTCGGATTCTTTAAAAACGGTTCCTTTTTGTTTTTTATCACTTCCTACAATTCCAAATTCAAATATATAAGAATTTTTTGAGGTACTCAATATTTTCATTGAAATAGCTTTCTCTTCCGCCATATTTTTGGGATGAATTTTTTGTAAAACATATTCGCAGTCACTTACCCAGCGAATACTTGCAGTATCTATTTTACCCTCATAATTTTCAATTTCGATGCTATCATTGCGTTCAAAAAAGGTGGTCTTCTTTATTCCATCAACAGTGTATTCAAATTTAAATTTTCCCGTTTTAAAATTTTTGCAATTGTGTTCCGCATTATAGCATGACATTAGGGTCAGAATTGGGAGAAGGAAGAGTGTTTTTTTCATTAGTTTGCTTTGTGGACCTCATCAGTTTTTAAAACCAATGAGATTAGTTGTTTTATTTTAATTTATTCAATTCCTCATCCGTGAAGTGCTTTCTACTTTTATCTTTTGAAAATTTGTCAGTGTTGTAATTCTTAGAGCTGTTTTTAGGAATTGACAAACTAGTCCATTCACCTTCTTTCAATATTTTGGAATAGAATACAATTTGGCCAACATGATATGGATAATGTGCTAATTGACGGTTTATAGCTTCAAACACAGTATGACCTTCGTTTCGGATATAAATAATATCCGAAAGTTGTTCTGGTTTTAAGGTGTTTAAGGCTTCAAAAAAACAATCCCAACCTTTATTCCATATGTCTAATAATTCCTCTTTGGTTTTGATAGTTTCTTCAAATTCAGAATCTCTGTTCCGCCATTCTTTTTCTCCATCTGAGGTTAGAAAATCAGTCCAACGCGATAGCATATTTCCTGAAAGATGTTTCACGATTATAGCAATACTATTTGTGTCTTCGTTTATCGAAACAAAAAGTTGTTCTGGTTTGAGTTGATCCATCGCTTTTTCGCCCAATGTTTTATAATAGAGAAACTGCTTTGTTACACTTTCTAGATAGGATTTTGATGTTTCCATAATTCACTCAATTTTAATGTCATATTTATCTAAAAGACCAACAATACCTTTGGTCGAAAACTTGGCTTTTTTCATAGGGTTGAATTCGGGATCAATTTTATAATTATAAGCTGTTCTAAAATCGACACCTGCCAATTGAGTGTCATTAAAAATAGCATTTTCTAAATTGCAATTTTCAAAAATTGAATTGGTAAGATTCGTTCCAATAAAGGAAACCTCTTTCATTGAACAGGAATTTAATTTCGTTTTTGGCATTTTCTTATTTGCAAAAGAAGAATAATCTAAAACACAATCCTGAAAACTTACACTGAATAGGAAATCAGTGCAAGAATGGAATTGGATTCCTAGTAATTTGCAATTTTTAAAATCAACTGTTTTTAAACTCGTTCCTGTTAATTGCATCATCGATAGATTACAGTCGATGAATTCACAATCCATAAAAGTGTTATTCGAAAAATCACTATTCGAAAAATCACAGTTCTTAAAAACGCAATCTTCAAATTCGCGATTGTTCACTTTTTTGTCTATAAAAGAGACTTTTTCGAAGGTTTTATGTGTGTGTAGTAGGTTTTCCATTAATCATTAAATAAACTTCGCATCATTGTTTTCAATCCCAAAACCATAAAATAAATTGCAAATGCGCAAATCCCAATTCCTATAGCCAAAACCAAATAATGCCAACCATTTTGTTTGTTGATAAAGGCATTATATATTATGGAAGGGCCAATAAAAAGAAGGGGCAAAGCCCAAGCTAAATATTTGATTCCTTTGGATAATATTTCTTTATTTGTTGCCATTTTTTAGTTAAATCGGTTATGGGTTTAATTATTTAATTTGATTACTGATCATTATATTTATCAACTGCTTTTCTAACGCTTCCATATTTTGCAAGCAATTCAGCAGCCATTTCATAAGGAACAGGAATTTCGCCCATAATCATTTTTACACCACGATCAACTAATTTGTTGTTGCTCAATTGCATATCGACCATCTTGTTACCTTTCACTTTCCCGAGTTGGATCATGGTGGCCGTCGAAATCATATTAAGAACCAGTTTCTGAGCTGTTCCCGCTTTCATTCTAGAACTTCCCGTAACAAATTCAGGTCCAACCACCACATCAATAGGAAATTGAGAAGTTAGTGACATAGGACTTGCTGCGTTGCAAGAAATGCTTCCAGTTATGATGTTATTTTCATTGCAGGCTTTCAAACCGCCAATGACATAAGGAGTGGTTCCCGAAGCTGCAATTCCAATCACAACATCATTCGTGTTTATTTTATGTTTTTTTAAATCAATCCAGGCTTGCTTCTCATCGTCTTCCGCATTTTCTACAGCACGGCGAATGGCTTTGTCGCCACCAGCAATTATTCCAACAACTAAATCGAATGGTACACCAAATGTAGGTGGACATTCAGAAGCATCCACCACACCCAAACGGCCCGAAGTTCCTGCACCTATGTAGAATAATCGTCCACCCAATTTCATTTTGGTTACGACTTGAGTTACCAAAGTTTCGATCTGAGGTAATGCTTTTTCTACAGCTAAAGGCACGGTTTTGTCTTCGTTATTGATGTTGGTCAATAATTCCTGAACGGACATCTTTTCTAAATGTTCGTAATTCGAGGATTGTTCAGTGGTTTTTGTGAAGTTCATTGTGTATATGTATTATGCCACGAAGGCACTATGGCTCAAAGAGATTTTTGATGTTTGACAAATTTAGCAAATAATAGTATTGAATAGTAATGGAAAATGGATTGTTTATGTAATTCAACGTTGCAATTTCGAATCTTTGTGGCTACAAAAAATAAGCCAATGCAATTCCCAAAATAATCATCGAAACCTTCGCAATATTAAATTTGTGTCCCTCACTACTTTCGAATATAATTGTAGATGAAATATGGAATAAAATTCCAATTACTACGGCGGTGATTTCGGTGTAATAATCGTTTAAAATAGGCATATAATCAGACAATAAGGTTCCCATTGGAGTCATTAGAGCAAAGGTCATCATAAAGAAAAATATAGCTTTTTTGTTTAGATGCGAATTGAGGAAAAAAGTTGTCAAAATAATGGCAATTGGCAAATGATGAATGGCAATTCCTATAGCCAGATTGTGATGATGACTGACTGGAAATCCTTCTAAAAAGGCATGTATACATAGACTAAAAAACAACAACCACGGAATATGTTCCATATCTTGATGTCCGTGTACGTGACCATGCTCAGCACCTTTGGAGAAAAACTCCAATATAATTTGGAATAAAATCCCCAACATAATGAAGATTCCAATATTTTTATTGTGGCTTTCATAAACATCTGGCAAAAGATGAATTACAGTTAATGACAGCAAAAAAGAACCACTAAAAGCCAACAATAATTTAAGGTTGGTTTTGTTTTTTGGTTTCAAAAACAAAGCAATGGTATATCCTAGTAATACTGATAATAGAGGTAAAAGATAGTTCATTATTTAAAAATCATAATTAATCGTTCACTATCATTTTTGTGGAATTTCTTCAGTTTGTAATCACCAAAAATATCCAAAAGATAAATTCCCGCTTCTTCCATCATTTCTTCAAAATCTTTTAGTGTTAAGGCTTTTACTTTTTCAGTGAAATGAAATTTTTGGCCTTGATCTTCAAAATCAATTTCTTTGTAAATATGTCCGTCGTTCACATATCGTTTGATGTGAAATTCAATATTTTCAACTGTTTTAACTTCTTCCGGAACTAAATTAGTGATGACTTGACTGACATTCATAAAGTCGATAACAGCAAATCCATATTCGGTTAAACTGTCCTTCATTGCTTTTAATGTTGTCAAATTGTCATCGTCATTTTCGAAATAACCAAAACTGGTAAACAAATTAAAAATAGCATCAAATTTATCTTCGAATGAATCACGCATATCATGAACTTGAAAATGCAGTGACTCGTTTTTGTTTTTATTAGCTTCTGCGATGCTGTTTTCAGACAAATCAGCACCAACCACTTCAAACCCTAATTGGTTTAAATAAATGGAATGACGCCCTTTGCCGCAAGCCAAATCGAGCACTTTTGCTTTCTCAGGAAGATTGAGATAATGGGTTAAATTGTCCATGAAAATCTGGGCTTCTCTATAATTTCGTTCTTTATAAAGGATATGATAATACGGAGTGTCAAACCAGGAAGCGAACCAATTTTCTGATTTAGGATTTGGGATTTCTGATTTAGGATTTTTAAAATCTGACATTTATTCTTTTTCTATTAATTCAATTCCTGCAAATTTAGTGTATTTTTGCACCACTATAAAAAATAGCGGTATATTAAACGACTATTTGTTAAGTTTTAAAAAATGGAAAATTTCAAAATGATTGCCAAAACCTTTTTTGGTTTTGAAGAAATATTGGCAAATGAATTAAAAATGCTTGGTGCTCAGGATGTAGAGCAGGGTGTGAGAATGGTAAGTTTTAAAGGAGACAAAGGTTTTATGTATAAGGCTAACTTGTCTTTGAGAACGGCGCTGAAAATTCTGAAACCCATTTATTTTTTCAAAGCGAGAGATGAACAGGCGTTATATAAAGGAATTTCGGGAGTAAACTGGTCAAAATTTCTAAATGCGAACCAGACTTTAGTTATTGATGCAACTGTTCACTCAGAGTATTTTAATCACTCGGAATTTGTTTCCCAAAAATGTAAAGATGCTATAGTTGATCAATTTCGGGAACGAACAGGGCAACGTCCGAGTATCGAAAAAAATCATCCTGATTTAAGAATCAATATTCACATTGATAAAGATCAAGTGTCGGTAGCGTTGGATACATCTGGAAATTCTTTGCATCAACGTGGTTATAGAACAGCAACTAATATTGCACCTATAAACGAGGTTTTAGCGGCTGGAATTCTATTGCTTTCTGGTTGGGATGG
This sequence comes from Flavobacterium cellulosilyticum, assembly GCF_004349355.1. Classification (GTDB taxonomy): domain Bacteria; phylum Bacteroidota; class Bacteroidia; order Flavobacteriales; family Flavobacteriaceae; genus Flavobacterium; species Flavobacterium cellulosilyticum. The sequence continues at coordinate 45,995 of NZ_SMFK01000019.1, forward strand.
TCAAGGTGATTTCTTGGATCCAATGTGTGGTTCTGGAACTTTCCTTGCAGAAGCGGCGATGATAGCTTGTAATATTCCAGCAAACATAAACCGTAAGGAATTTGCTTTCGAAAAATGGAACGACTGGGACAATGAATTATTTGATTCGATTATGGATTCGTTGTTGAAAAAAGTTCGAGAATTTCATTATACAATAAAAGGATACGACAAAGCACCATCGGCGGTTCAAAAAGCCAAAGACAACATCAAAAACGCGAATTTAGACGAATACATCACCATCGAAGAACGCAACTTTTTTGATACTGAGAAAACGTCTCAAGGAAAATTACACATGGTTTTCAATCCGCCATACGATGAGCGATTGGATATTCATATGGAAGAATTCTATAAAAATATTGGGGATACTTTAAAGAAAAATTATCCTGGTACTAATGCTTGGTTTATCACAGGGAATCTGGAAGCCTTGAAATTTGTAGGCCTAAAACCTTCTAGAAAAATCAAACTTTTTAATGCCAGCATCGAAGCAAGATTGGTGAAATATGAAATGTATGAAGGAAGTAAAAGAACAAAGTTTCAGACTCTCCCAGAAGCTGAATAATTAGTTCTAAATAAAGAATATAAAATCCCGATAATGACTATTTGAATATAGTGATTATCGGGATTTTTTTTTATTTTAAAAGGTTTTTTCATTCTTTTTTCTTAGTAAATTTTCTAACCAAGAATGCTAAAATTGGAGCTATAATAACTGCTATCGCCCATTTTACATTTCTATTCATTTCATCCCAAACAGAAACAATAAAATTTTGCTTGAAATTGATATTTATATCATACGTTTTTATTTTTTCACTAATGATTTTTTTGTTTTTATCTAAAGGAGAAATTACTAATTCAAGTTTACTTTTACCTTTTGAATTAGGTTTTGGGGTTACATTCCATTTCCATTCAAAATAAGCATCACTATATGTATGAGTAACCTCATCAAATATCTTTTTAATATTGCTTTCTTTATCGCTTGATACTAACTCAATGTTGAATTTATTCCCAGGATCTTTGATTTGAATGCTTAGATAATATCCTAAATTAACATCTCTACTAGTAATATCTTTTACGGTAAGTATTGGTTGTCTATTTTCAACTCTGGAGTCATTGATAACTTTCAATAATTCTGTTTTAATTTCATCGTTTTCAATTAGTGGATTTAACATGGCTCTCATTTCGTATGTTCGATCCTCTTTCATTTCAAACATTATGTCTTCCTTCATATTTTCATTTTCGCAATAAAAAGCGACTTTACCCAACTTCGTTTCTATTTTCGTTGTGTCACTATCATTGCTGCCAAATGTGATTTCTGAACCCTCTTCTAACCCATCAGAAGCTTCTGATATTCCACTTAATGAATCAGATATAGAAGTAGCTATGTCAGTTGCAACAGCAGCTGAGTCAACAGCTGTTGCTTCAGGCGGACCTGCTTCAGTTGCTAGTTCATATTTATTACATGATGAAATAATAAGTAGAAAAAGAATACAGATAAGATGGTTTTTTGACAATAAAATATTTTTCATATTTATCGGATAATAATGATTATTGATGATCTTTTAGGAATTACTTATCCCATTCTTTGCTATCTTTTTTATTCATTCCCCATCTGATTCCTATAAGTGAAACTAAATCTTTAGAGGAATCTGAGGTGAAGTTTTTACCAAAACCTCCTGTTAGATGATAATTAGAGTTAATTTTATATTGTATGACGCCAACAGATCTATAATCCTTTCCATTGCCATTCCTTTTGATATATTCATAACCAAATGAAAGTGCATCGACGTCTAATTGAATTTTGCAGCCATAATCGAAATATTCCAATTGGTCTGTATAGCCTGAAGTCAAATTGTTGTAAACTGCATTGTCTTTTATATATCTAACAAATCCATAAAGATTAAGATAATTAGTATCTACTTTTGGAGAAAAGGTAAGAGTACTCCAAACGCCTAGTCGATCTTGTTGATTATTTTTGTAAGTGTTATTGGAATATAAAGTACTATATGCTACGGCTAAATCAAGCATTAACAGCGGTTTTTTTAATATCTCAGCAAAATCATCAGCTTTTTCATATTCTAAAGATGCTACTATTTCATCACGTTTTTTATAATATTCTTCTGTATTACTTGTTCTAGTTATATTAGGAAAATCTCTTTCCATTCTTGAATCGGCGTTGTCAACTATTTTTTGTGTTATACTTCTAAAATAGCTGTAAGCTTCAATCATCTCTACTTTATTTGATCGAAAAACCGTTACAATATTCACATTAAATCCTGCTGCTATTTTGGTGAGGCTGTCAGTTTGATTGATGACCCCTGAAATATTGGGTCTCAGTAGCTTATTTATGGTAGCTTGTTTAAAATCATTGGTGTTTTTTCCAAGACCGTAATACTCTAGACCATTAAGCTTTCCTTTGTTTAAACTGAAATCAAGTGAGATATTTGATAAATTTTCAGTATTAATATTGAAATCTTTACAATCAGGATTTGAAGTAATTATTGCCGCTGTATTATCGAGTAATGATAATGCTGTAGAATTGAGAATTTGTACTCCTTTTAAATCAATACTATTTGCATTGTTTTGAGAGAAACAAATTTGTATAAGAATCAAATAAATATAAGTAAATTGTTTTTTCATATCAAATCGATTAATGCAACAAAATAGATAAGTTCTTTGTTTTTGATAATGGTTGGTCCAAAATCATAAGTATTAAATTCTTGATTAGCACCACTAGGATCTTCTATATGGTATTTGAAAATTAATTTCTTCGCCTTTTCCATAATTACAGCATTGGGTAGTGTATTTAATGATTTAAAACTAATATAAGTTTCAAAGAATAAAAGACCTTTGTTATGTTTGAACATTGGCGTTAAGGGAATGGAAGCATCAGTGAGATGCATTGGTGTTGTAAATATTGGGTCGTTGGAATTTATTCCATTTTGTAAATCAAGAAATACTTTCGTGTATAATGGTATAAAACCCAAATTGTTTGATAGTTCAAAACGGATTCTTATGGCATCGAAGTTCTTTGTGTTATACGATTTATTCATAAATTCAATAATTTAAATTTTGACTACTCTATTTCCTCCTTTCCATATTTTTTTAAATCTTAACAAACTCGCCAGTTTTAGCATTGTATTTCATAGAAAACTTCCCTAAATCAGTAAGTTTTTTTATTGTATTCCGAACTGTATTTATTCTAGATTGATAATTCGTATTTCCTATTGTACACAAGTTAGTGAAGGCTTTTTCGTAATTGCCATTTGTATTAAGTGCTAGTGCTATTCGGTCACTTTTTGCTCTTCCTTGATGTCTGATGTCACAAATCATTTGGCACACATGTGCAGGAACACCATCTAAACCATAACGGTTATGGTACGATTTCATATTTTCTTTATACAACTCAATTGCCGACGCAACTTGGGCTTTTCTATGATTGGCATCATTAGTGGCCCAATGAATAAATCGGGCAGAACAAATTAATTCTTGATTTTCGACATCATTAAGTGAAGGGTTTAGGTAATCCATCAAAGCTTGAGAACTGGTATCGCTTTCTAAAGGTGAAAGTGTTCCATTGGTAGCCTTATAACAAATTCTATTATTGGATAATACTAATTTTGGAAAATAGTCTGATGCATTAGGTAGTTGCAAAAGTCTTCTGAAAAATTTGATAAAATCACCATTAGGGACATGAGCAGCATATTGCATAAAACTAAAGGTAAATTGAGCTCTGTCGTATGTATTTAAGCATTTGAAGGAACCCGAACTTTCAGCCATAGCTGTTGGATATATAAAATATGCCAAAAATCCAAATTCTGAGACATAATCTTCAGGATTATAAGCTAATCCAGTTGTAACCGAAGTGTTGAATAAACCATAATTTCCTTCATAATTGGTCTTGCTACCTATAATAAATTTTGGTTCGGATGATTTAATGCGCTGTGCGCTAAAGGTTTTTCTTCCGCTTGATGCGATACTACTTGTAATAGAAAAGTCAATTGCCATAGTGTTATAGTTTAAAATTATTTAAAGTTTCTTGATTGTAATTTTAATTCTGATAGAGTTCTTATTCTATTTCTAATTTGTTCATTATGATATTTGTCTTTTAAGATTGTATCTTTTTACAAAGATTAGTATTAAACGGTATGACTTAAAGCAGCATAATATTTTAAGGCATGATCTTTAATTAAATCCCATTTATCAAGGCCATTGATTATTTTTCGTGCGTTTTTCCAATCACCAGTAGTTGAATTGAAATAATTGGATAGTTTGGCTCCGGTAAACCAACCTTCGGTCATTCCATAAAACATGATTTTTGTCGCATTATTAATTTCCATTACTCCAGCTGCGTTGTGAAGAAAATCCTGATTGAGTTTTTTTCCGGCTTTATCATAATTTTCATACCAAGTAAGTTGAACAAAGCCTCGACCATAAAAAACTTCTGTGGTATCAGTATAGGGTATGTTTTTTTTGTTTTTGTCTTTAGACATCTTTAGCCGACTGGCATATGGTCTTCCTTTTCCTTTTCCCCATTCTTCTATGGGTTGCATAGTTCGACCTGTTTCATGATGTGCTGTGCCAAGCATATAAGCTAGCCAACGGTCATCATTATGAGAGTAGTTTTTGTCCCATTCCTCTAAAATGGTGGTTAATCCATTCACTTGTTTGGCATTAAAACCACCACCAAATAATGTAATTCTAGCCTGATCGAAGAAAAATTTTCGGTTTATCATAATTTAAATCTTTTAGAGTTATTAATTGGTTCTGTATATTAAATTGTATAAGAGTGATTGATTACGCAGTAGGCTGATGATCGATCCAATCTTTGTTTGATAAATGAAGTTTAATTTCTTGTATATGATCGGAACCGTGTGCTGTTACCAATATCCCTCTTTTGGTCACGGGATCAATAAAATCAGTAGTAAACCAATTCCCTTTTCGTTTTGTAATAGCCAGCTCTTTTTCCTCGATTGGACAAATGAATTCAGCCATGGCTTCGCCAATTACTTTCATTAGAGGGAATTTGGAAACATCGTCCATTTCAATATTTGATAAAACGTGATCGTCTAATTCGTATAATGAATCTGCTTCTAAATTAGGAATGTGTTTAATACTTTTATTTGAAAGTTTTTGAATAGAAGTTGTGTCTAGAGAAATTTGATATCTTCGTAAATCTAAATTTTTGATAAGTCCACTTCGTAACAAATCTATCTGCATTTCGCTGGCATCTTTACTGGTCTCTTCCATAACATAATTAAGCCAAAATAAGGCATCGAGACCTTTTGGTGAATCTGTTTTTAAAGGATCCATAAAACGTAAAGTTGTGCCTGTGCCAAAACTAAGAACAACCATTTCTTCTGCTTTATATTTGTCTTTTCCGGTATAAGTTAATGCTTCTAGTACAGCCGTCATTGCTGGATTGTTGTAGGTAGTTGTTCCTCCATCAACAAAACGTTCAAAAGGAGAGAAATAAGTAGGAGCTGACATTGTGGCTTCCAGTACGGACCTTAATAATACAGATTTATAAGTTCCATTGGATACTCCATTTATATTTACGCAAGTAAAAAAGGTTTCCTCACCTGCACTCAAATCTTTTGAAGTAAAAAAACAATCTAAATTGGATTTTTGATTCAATTCCCCAAGAGTGTCATCGCCAATAATCTGTTTTAATAAATTTCTATAATTTTTTTTATCAAATGCCGGTGGATTATAGTATCTATTGGCTAAAAAATTTCTTTTAGTAAATACTCTAGAAACTAAACTGACATAATATTCTTCAATTTTTTTGGCATCATTTCGCTTTAAAATTAATCCAGAAATAATTGCACCTGTTGAAGTTCCTGCAACCATATCACACCATTCATAACAAGGGCTTCCAGCAATTTCCTCCAGTTTCTTTAGTAGTTGAACAGTAAGAATTCCTCGCATTCCACCACCATCAATACTCAAAATAATTTTCTTTTTTTGTGGTATACCTAAATTTTCATGTGCAATTTCTTTTTTTGTTTTCATAATTGTTTCCTTTTTAGATTAAACTAATTTGATTAGATAATGAAAATGAAAATAAGTTTTGAAATAGTAGTGTCAGAAGAATGATGGGGATTTATAAAACGCGTTTAATTACCTATAATGAACTTTTATTCGGTTTAATTGATGCGTAATGCATTTAAAGTTTTTTCTACTTCTACATGAGTGATTGCTTTTAATAGAAAAGTCAATTGGCATAGTACTTTATTTTAAAATTATTTCACTAATTTTTAATTTAATACACGAAAGAGATGAGTGCTTTTTTGCTTTGATATATAGCTATTATTCAGTAAGTTATGATTTATAAAGATAAATTTAATAAATAAATCAATACAAAATGAACCAAGGTAAATTATTGTTAAAATTTATATTAACACGTTGGTTTGTAGATAATTATGTTATAAAATAAAATAAAAGGCGGTGGTTTTTGAGAATTGTGTAGTTTTTCAATTAATTTTGAAAAATAATTAAATACAAAAATAATGACAAAATTAAAAACACGAGCATTTCTATACCAACTGGGTGGTTTTGCCATATTATTCATTTCTTTTAAATATTTAGTAGGGACTTATACGAATTTGACTGGAATGTGGGTTCCAATGACTGCTTTTGTAATAGGGACTATATTGAGTCCAAAATTTCAGGCTATAAAAACCAAAGAAGGGGAACGTTTATTTATGAAATGGATGTTTATAAAAGGAATAAAGGATATATCTTAATTATTTTTTTTAGGAATTGCTTTTTTCTTGTATAAAGGGACAAAATAAGTAACCGTATAATTAAATCCAGCTCCGAAATTGCCTGCATAAGTTCTATTGAAACCTGGAATATAAAGATTTTCGAAGTTGTCGGGTTGTTTATTAAAAAGTAAGGTATTCATTCGAAGACTGAAACCTACAAATATATTGTTGATTACTTTTACTTTAAGTCCTGCTACAACCTCGATCCATCCAGCAGTTAAACCACTATATTTTTCGCCAGAAGGGATACTAGGTAATTCACCCCAATAAGGATTGGGATTGTATATTTTAAAACTGTCTAATTGTTGGTTGAATGTGCTCATACCATAGCGTAATCCTATAGAAATAATATTCTCCATATTTAACCAGTTTTCGTAGCCATTATAATCAAAACCAGCTTTTATATAAGTCCCTTTAGCGGTTGAAGTTAATCGGGAATCTACAGTAGTTTTATTTTCGTTTCCAAGTTCAGCTGCCAGATAGTAATTTTTTGTCAATCGATAATCTCCTACTAATTCAACGCCTTTATAATTTGAATCGTAAAAACCACGTGTTAATTTATACAAATCAACACCTACACGAACTCCATAACGATTCATTTTTACAGGAATAGTGTCTGATACTGAAGTTACGGCTGGTTTCACCAAGTCTTGTTTTGGAGCTTCTGTAATTTTCCCTTCTAGTTTGTTTTGATCTGTTGTAGTAGGAGTTGAGACCGTTTTCTGAGCCTGAACTAAAAACAACGACATAAGAAAACAAAAGCTAAAAATATACTTTAATGTGTGTTTCATTTTCGTTTTCTATGTTACTTTTATCAACTGAAATATACATCCATTTTGGTTTAGTTGCAGGTACAGCGGTTTGCGTATAAGGATTAGTTAAATTTAAAGAAAAAACAGTTTTAAAACCGCAAGCTCTAGATACAAATATATCTTTTCTGGTGTAATTGAAGGTGACCTCATCAGTATCAATAAGTGAAGCATTTGCATTCCCTGAATTCAGTATAAATTGATAGGTTGCAGAGTCCATATCTGTTTTTAATGGAATCGAAATTTTAGTGCCATTTGTCAAATATTTAGAATCAGTAGTCGATGTATTAAAAATGATACCTTCTGTCTTTCCTTTTCCAATTACTTTTAAATTCGTAACATTTTTTAAAATAGTAGAGTTATTGATATCATAAAATTCAATTATTAATCTTGGAGTAGTTGGAGTATTGGCATCACAAATATCATCCTTCTCGCAACTGGAGATAGAGAACATTGCAATCAATATTAGTGTAATTATTTTTTTCATAAAGTTTAAATTTCAAAGCAATGGCAAAAGAATGATAAATTCAATGGCAATAACAAAATCAATGGCAAAAATGAATTTCACTCTGAAATCTAGATTCGGCCTTCTGCAATCTAAATTCTGCGATCTGCCTTCTGCAATCTAAAATTTTCTTCTTTCCAATAAAACAACATTTTCTACGTGATGCGTCTGTGGAAACATGTCTACTGGGCGTACTCGAGTCACTTTGTATTTTTCGTCCATTAAAGCCAAATCACGTGCTTGTGTAGCCGAGTTGCAACTAACATACACAATTTTTTCAGGTTCAATTTTCAATATTTGTTCAATTACATCTTTGTGCATTCCATCACGTGGTGGGTCAGTAATAATAACATCGGGTTTGCCGTGTTGCGCAATAAAACTTTCGTTAAATACTACTTTCATATCACCCACATAAAACTCACAATTGGTGATGCTATTACGTTCAGCATTGGCTTTAGCATCAAAAATGGCTTCAGGCACACTTTCTACACCGATAACTTTTTTTGCTTTTTTCGAAACAAACTGAGCAATTGTTCCCGTTCCAGTGTACAAATCATACACGATTTCATTTCCTGTCAATCCAGCATAATCACGTGTTATTTTGTATAATTCGTAGGCTTGATCAGAGTTGGTTTGGTAAAAAGATTTGGCATTGATGCTAAATTTCAAACCTTCCATTTCTTCTAAAATGTAATCTCGTCCTTTATATAATTTAATATTGGTATCGTATAATGTATCATTTGCTTTGTTATTTACAACATATTGCAATGAGGTAATTTGGGGGAATTTATCATAAATATGATCCAAAAGCAATTCTCTGTTGGCTTTGTCATTTTCGAAAAATTGAATCAAAACCATGATTTCACCAGTTGAAGAAGTACGCATCATCAAGGTTCTAAGTAAACCTCCATGTTCTCTAGGGTTGAAAAAAGTTAGATTATTTTCAATGGCGAAAGCCCTAACTTCGTTGCGAATCGCATTCGATGGGTCTTCTTGTAAATGACATTTGTTGATGTCAAGAATTTTGTCCCACATTTTTGGAATATGAAAACCAAGTGCATTTCGATTTCCTAAATCTTCGGTACTATCAATTTCTTTTTCGGTCAGCCAACGACTGTTTGAAAACGAAAACTCCATTTTATTTCTGTAAAAAAACTGTTTTTCAGAACCTAATATCGGTTCAAATTCTGGAAGTTCAATTTTTCCAATGCGTTGCAAATGGTTAAAAACTTCATTTTGTTTGTAGTGCAATTGCTGGCTGTAGTTCATATTCTGCCATTTGCAACCACCACAAACACCAAAATGCTCACAAATTGGTTCAATGCGATGTTCTGAAAATTCGTGGAATTTTACCGCTTTTCCTTCGTAATACGCCTTGCGCTTTTTGTAGGTTTGCACATCGACCACATCACCGGGAACAACGTTTGGAATAAAGATTACCTTACCATCGGGAGCTTTTGCTACTGATACGCCTTTTGCACCAGCGTCAAGGACTTTTATATGATCGAAAACGATTTTGTCTGTATTTTTCTTTGCCATGGCGCAAAAATAAGTCTTTGGATTGTTTTATAAATTTAAATTGGGAAATATTTTTGAAAGAAGGTGAAATTTTTGGAATCAAAATGGTTTTTGCTTGTTTTCTTATCCAAATAATTATTCGAAAAGCATAAGCAGTTTGTGATTTTCGAATTTAATAAAACTTAAAGCTTCATTTTTGTTAGCTACAATAATGACTACCTAATTTAAATGTTCCTGTACGAATCCTTTTGGATAGAAATGTAATAATTACAACAGGGCAATTAAATCAGAAGGATGGTTCAAAATATATTGCGCTCCACTTGAAAGTAAATCTTCTTTAGATCGATACCCCCATATTACTCCCACGGCAAACATATTGGCATTTCTAGCAGTTTGCATATCTATATCCGAATCTCCGACGAAAATGATTTCTTCGGGTTTTAAACCCATAATTTCACTTATTTCTATCGCTTTAATTGGATTTGGCTTTTTGAGCAGTTCTGTTGTTAAACCTATGATTGATTCAAAATAGTTTGTAAAAATAGTTGCTGTTACTTGCTTTGTAAGTTCATCCGATTTATTTGAAAACACACTTAGTTTAATATTATTGGAACTTAAGTGGTCAAGTAATTCGAAAATCCCATCATACGATTTTGTTTTATTGGTACACGAATTACTATAAACTTCTATCATCAAATCGTAGCAAATGTCAATTTGGTTTGCATTATTATGAGTGTCTGGCAATGCTTTGCTCACTAAATTTCTAAGACCACTGCCTATGAAATATTGATACGCTGTATAACTATGAGTAGGGTAGTGAAGGCCTTGAAGAACTGCATTCATAGCATCTGAAATGTCTTCAAGAGAATTGACTAAAGTTCCGTCTAAATCAAAAATAACACCTTTAAATTTCATATTCATTTTTTAAATAATCGAAAAGTTACACTTTCCGATTGTAGTTATATTAGTTTTACAAATATAGGGATAGGAGTGCACTGGCTCATGTATTATTCTTTTTTTCGTAAATAAATTATATATAAAACGGAAATTATCATTGCAAGAATGGCTTGAATCAGAACGGTGGTTTGCACTCCTATATAATGGGAAACGCTACCCACCAGTAGACTACCAATAGGAACCATAGCAGTTAATACCATTAAATAGATGCTAATTACGCGACCCCGAAATTCATTGTGAACATTGACTTGAACGATCGTGTTTGTAATTGTTCTTACTGACATCATTCCAAAAGAGCCAAAAATTAAAAATACTAAGGCCAACGGATAGCTGTTTGTTTGAGAAAACAATAGTAATCCAATACCAAACAAAAAGGAATTTTTAGCTAAAATTTTAGATAAATTAGTTCCGTTTTTTAACGAGGCTAAAAACAAAGCTCCCAGAAAAGCTCCCAGACCAATAACACCATCAACAACTCCTAGTGTCGAGGCAGAACCTTTGAAAATATCTTTTGCAAAAACTGGTGTAAGTGCTGAAAACGGCAAAACGAACAAGCCCATTAACCCCGTGAAAATAATAGCAGAACTGATTGTTGGTGTATTTTTTATAAATAAAAAAGCCTCTGTAAATTCTTTTTTAAGATTTTTGTCGGCTTTTAGTTTTATTTTTTGTTGGGGTAATTGCATCAAAAATAAGGATATTAAAACGGCAATAAAACTGACCGCATTACTGCCAAAACAAATCGCATCACCAAATTGTTCTAAAACAAAACCAGCAATAGCAGGACCAATAAGCTTAGACAAATTAACCATCGATGAATTCAAGGCCAATGCATTAGGTAAATCCGCTTTGTCAATAATGAGTTCTCGAACTAGTGATTGACGAGCAGGAACATCAAACCCATTGATTATTCCCAGCATAACACTTAATGAAATAATCCACCAAACGATATTTTCTTTAAAAAAAATAACGGCCAAGGTCATTAAAATGGCTTGAAATAATGAAACGAATTGAGTGATTACTAAGATTTTATAACGGTCATATCGGTCGGCCACAATGCCGCCATAGAGCGAAAATAATGCAGTTGGAAAAAGGGTTGCAAAAACTGAAACACCGAGCATAAACTTAGATTGCGTTATGGAATAAACCAACCAACTTACCGCAGTTTTTTGCATCCAAGTTCCCAATAAGGAAATGAATTGACCCGAAAAAAATAATCTAAAATTTTTGTTTTTAAAAGAATTGAAAGTGGTAAGGTTCATTGATAACTGGGCTCTTTGTCTATTGGGATGATTCGGAAAAAGCAATTGGAGTTGCATTCCGTTTTTCTGCTTTTTAGATTGGAACTATTAGAAAAATAGTTTTCAAAAACTAAGGACAAAGTTATATAAATAAAAGTAGTTGACACAAGTTAAACTAGGCTTAATAAATGCTTTGTTTTTTTAATCAGGTGATGCCGCATCCATCACGGTTTGGAGATTTTAAGAAAATTATTTACGCAGTCGAGACGGTATTACAAAAAATAATAATGCTATAATTTATTTAATTTTTTAGGATACAATTATATAAAAAACTATGATAGCAGTAAACTTTTATGATCTCCTCAGTTTGGAAAGTAATTTTTTCTGTTTAAAAGTGACCTCCAACTTTCCCTTATTAGTTCGGTCATTATAATAATTACCGATTAATTTTTTTTCATCTGGATGGTATTTCATAGATGATGAACCAGAGTGAACATTTAAATGAGTTTCTAATTTATTGGGTTCCCCCAAATAAATATGATATATAATGAAAAAGCCATCAACTTCTTTATAAATTTCTTCTGATACACTTTTTCCACTTGAAGTTTGATTCTCTGTTTCGGGGTCTCCATAATAGGATAATATTTTTATTTTAGAAGCAGTTTGTGTTATTTCAATTGCACAGTCTTTTATTGTGTTGGCTCCATTTGTTTGATACGTTGATTCAAGTGTTCCTTCATACCTTCCATTTAGGTTTGGAATATCGACCAACCATTTGAATAATTTCCACTTCCAGCCAATTTCATTTATGAAAAGTAAAGTAAGGAAAAGTAAACTAAATGTTGAAAACAAATCAACATATTTCCAAATCTCTCTGAACGTTGAGTCTGTGGGTAAAAGCTGATCTAATTCTTTGGATAATTGACTGTAAACTATTGATAAAATTATTATAAACAGTATTAGGCTTTTTGACTTATAATATTTAAAATTCATAATCTAAAGGTTTACGTATTTCTAAAGAGTTTAATAATTGGTTTATTAAATTTATCAAGTCATCAATATTCACTTGAACTAAGATAAGATTATTGCAATAGTAGTTTTATGGATAATGAAGAAAATAATACTGTTTTTTTTGCAATATAAATATATAATATATATGTTAATCTGTGTTTATTAACCAAATTGCAAACGCTTTTTTTTAGTTTATAAAGGATTGTAAATAATCAATGAAATCGAGCAAGAAGGATTTAAGGAATACACTTTTATTTTCTTGATGCTGAAGTTTTAATGCTTTTATAAAGGAGTGTTTTGTAATGTTATATCTTCATGCATGATCTTCAGTCTTTACTTTTTATAAGATAAATAAAAATATTCACTGTAAAAGAAAGGTGAATTAAAAATACCGCCAATTAATTCAAATGCACATGAGGGTTTACTTAATGCATACCTAGCAATGTAAGTTAATCTTTGTACGCAACGAAAGAAGGTAAATAGGGATTTAAATAAGGATTTATCGTTTAAAACTAAAACTTTCCAAATAGGTCACCCTGAAGATTCGTCAAATTCTATTGTAAATCTTAAAGTCCCAAAACCTGACTAACATCTGTATATAATCCGTTAGCAGTAACATCATCCATTCCACCTGCAAGTTGAGTTGCTTTACCACCTGTTTCAACTTCCAATGAATAGCTAATTTGTTCCAACATATTTCTAATATCATATCCTATTCCCACCCCAGTTGGTACTGTTTGTCCAGTCAATTGTATGTTGGGACTTTTATCATAAGCATTTCGTATGATTAATCGGTGAATAGATGAGGTAGAAATATTTTGACCGTTTACTTCTATTTTTTCAGGATTTACAAAGAAAGAACTAGGACGACGATGGTTTTTTTTTCTCATATCCATTTTTAAAAAACCCCAAGCCGCAATGCCAATAAATGCAATTGTTCCTACTACAGTGTTTATTGTTGACAATATCATAGCGACAAAAAAGGCTAGTAGTAGGATAAACATTATACCCGCACATCCCCCAATTATTTTAGGGGCAGGAGTAACATTAAATTGAAAGCCTTCGCCTTTTGCTGATTTGCTGTACTCTGCTGTTTTCATTTAATCCGTTTTAGTTCCTACTCATATGGCTTTTCGGTTTAGCCCCGTTTTTTTGAATGGTAGCTGGTTTCCATTTAAAAAAATAATTGTGTTTACAAAACGTGTTATTACAAATTGTGATAAATATTTTACATTTTAGTGTATTACCGCTTCAAAAAGATATCGATAATCCATTTACATATGAAGATAAATTAGTTGTTGTTTTCTTTTGTTTTTCTTTTTGATTATCAGTTTTTTTATTGTCGAAAAATAAAATAACGCAATCTGTCTATTTTGTCTGATTCTTTTTGCTAGACGCATTGAATAGTACAAAAAATATAATACTCCATATCATAAGTTAATCATTTTATTTAGCATCAAAAAAGTTGCTGTTACTATCTCATTTAGATTTTTTACCTGTTACTGTTTCCTAATTACTTGTTTTAAGTATTCGTTAGCGTCAATGAATATTGGCTACTATAAAATTAATATTATCACATTTCAAAAAAGTGATTGGGTGATTTGTCAAAATTAAATCAAGTTTGTTTTCTCAATTACTTCAGGATTAAAAAACTGCCAAGATGTTGCTATGTGTTCGGTTTTTTTAGTTGTAGTTCGGTCTTAATAAAATAACTCCACCCCAACCCGTTTAGGTTGGATATGTATCATAAAAGATTTGGGGTATCTATAATCAAATATATAAAAAATAGTAATATATAATATTTTTTATGTATTATTATTTTACTTAACTATACTGTTAGTGAGTGTGTTGCTGATAAAATGTTGTTTCTTGAAAAAATGGTCCTCTCGAGCCGCGATGGGAGCAAGTATCCTTTTTGGGCTGGGGTTCAGCCCAAAAGATACTGCGTACAGCGGGAGGGATTTGCTTATGAAAACCAATCGTTCTGCTCCTAAAAAAAAATACCAATCTTTTAATTGCTATCTATTAATTTTTCCAATGTTTATTACCAATGGACTTTGATTGAGAATCCTTTTACTAAATCTCAAACATTTTTATTTTTGGGTAGACTTAAGGAAGTGGTTCGTTAATAATACCAATACTATTTATAAAAAAGACCAATTTGTCAAATCGATCGCAGTCGAGATATAGTATTGAATCTCGACTGCGATCGATTTGACAAAAATAGAATTGGTCTAAAAAGTATTTTCGTTTGGTCTAACAACAAATAAAATGTGGTTGTAGAGTCCTTACTCTCATAGTTTATTCGTTATACTAAATGGTGGAAACTGACTCCATGTTATGCCAAATGTAGCTTGGTGTCCCGAGTCTACCAATCTTAAATTATAATTGTCGTGACCATAAATATAAGACACAAAAAAGCCAACCGTTTTTGATTTTGTAAAAGGATAAAAGGTAACGATACTTTCTGAACGAAAAGGATTTACGGATTGGTGTGGTTTTTCGATGAGTTCCAAATTTTGTTTTATTGAAAAACGCTTATCGTCCAGTTTTTGCAATACCTTCATAAATTCATATCCTGCGGATAGTCGGTGTCTCCCGTAAATTTTAATATCGTTTGGAGTATAGCCTCCAAAGTTTCCTATACCCACAAAACGATTGTGATACAACGTATAGCCTAAGTTGAAGGAGTGTAGTTGTTTGGGAACGTTATCATCATCTATTTTGTAGGTTCTGTAATTGAAAATAATTTCAGTTAAATTAGTTGAAAAATTACCGCTTCGGCGATTTATGATTTTAGACAAATCAGTAGATTGATCTATGGTATTATAAATTGCATCTCCTTCGGGCGAGCCATCTGGATACAATTCAGAAAAAGAACTGCCGTCTTGACCGTTTGAATAATGTCCACTTTCTAGAGAGAATCCCCAAAAATTCTGATTTTCTGTATTCGTAGCATTTATTCTGAATAAATGTTGGGTTCCTAACAATATCTTATAGGATGGGGTTCTAACGGGTAATGAATTGTCAGTATACATTCGGAGTTGAGGTTTGAAAGCGATATACCAGGCCTGAGTATGTTTTTGATTTTCGTCCATTAAACCCTTCATGAAATTATTATACAAACTATATCGTATTATGGGGTTAGCTTCAAACAGTATTGTTTCTTGTTTGGTGTAACTCGTCATATAACGAACACTTGGGTCTTCGCCAATTGGATAAAATTGAGCAAAATCATTGAATGATTTCTGTCCATAAATAGTGGAACATAAAAATAGGATTAAGCAGCTATACAATTTTCTCATATTGTTTATTATTTAAATAATATCGTATTTATTTTACTGATTTTATCTTCGTCTATTCCATTGTTTTTAATTAATGATCCGTCGGAAATATGGTTGTGAAAAAAGATATATTTAATTCCAAGTGCATTAATGTCATTGATCACTTCACTAGTGTTTTTCTTTGAATTGGTTTCAATATAATACGTATTATTAAGATTCAAAAAAGTGGTTTGATTTTTTGTTAAAATAGTATCAATCTTTTTGTTCTCGTTTGCTTCCGTATTAAAAAGGGTCAAGATGTTTCCGTATTTTGCCATGTGTTTTGTTTTATAAGTTGTAGTGCTGTCTTAATAAAATAACTCCAATCTACCCAGTTTTGGTTGGCTATGTTTGATGAAAGGTTCCAGTAGATAC
This sequence comes from Flavobacterium cellulosilyticum, assembly GCF_004349355.1. Lineage (GTDB taxonomy): Bacteria > Bacteroidota > Bacteroidia > Flavobacteriales > Flavobacteriaceae > Flavobacterium > Flavobacterium cellulosilyticum. Next base: position 62,537 of record NZ_SMFK01000019.1, read on the forward strand.
TATCAAATATAAAAAAAAATAATAATTTTAAAATATTTTTGATGTTATTTTTTTTTTATATAAATGTACTGAAAATAAGGTTGTTGTAGTTGTTGTATTTTGATTTGTGTCTTGAAATAACAAGAGTTATCTATGAGTTTCGATGGAAAAAATCATCTTTTTTGGCTTAGGTTCTGCCCAAAAGAATCTGCCTACAACAGAAGGGAATTATTTATGAAAATCTATTGATCTGCTCAAACAAAACACCAATTTTTCGACAGATACTTTCATTTATTTCAAAATTTTGAATTTTAGAAACGCTTTTTAACATGTACTATAAAGTGCAAAAAGTTAAAAATGCAAATTTATAAATTGGTGATACTTTAATACATGGTTTTTTAACACTTCCGAATAAAAATGTAAATTATATGTTAATTGGAATTGTAATAAAACTATAAATTAGTAGTCCGATTGTTAAAAATAAGTCGTGACATAAGCCTTTGAAAGCTTAATAAAAAGCTTTTTATTGAACTAAAAATAGTTACGCTCTTTCAATCAAAATGGACTGAATTCCGCCATCATTCAGTTGAATTTTTTTTATGAATTTTCGCATTTCCTAACTATGTTTTTTTATTCATTAAAAAAAATATTTCTATTTAAATCAGCATTTTTTTTATTCCTTTTGTTGATTATTAATTTGGTTTTTACTTCTTGGGTTTTTAATTCTCAATACGACTTTAGCAATGGTATCGTTAACTTTTAACTGTTGTGAATCAATTTTTCCTGTATCTTTTTTGTCAAGGTTCAATAAAAATATATTGAATAGATATAAGAATTCATTTTTTTATTGGCTACCGATTCATTTTTGATCAATCGAAATAAAATAGAAGTTTTTGGTTGATTTTTTTTTAAACCTAGATAACTGACGATTCGTTTATGTGTAATTTATTACATATTTGACTGTCATATAGTTAGAATAATTCTTAATAAAATATTTTAAATGTAATTCATAGGTTTTTTTAACACTTTATCGACTAAAAGTACCAACTGTGTTTTTTTTTTATAATTTCATATTCTCATTATTGCAAAGCGTTTGTGTCGTCTGATTATCAATGTATTGTGGCGCTTTTTCTGCCTTTTTTAAAATTATTACTAGATTTTTTTTTTTAATAAACCACAATACTATGAAAACATTTCTACCTCAGCTGATTAATTTATTGACAAGTTGCTTTTTAAATACTAGCGCTTTTGTAAAGCTTCCTTTTAGGTTTTTAACTACGTTGACTTTAAAGAATAAGGTTTGTGAATTAGCGTATAATAATGTAAAAATTGTGCCTCAAAAGGAGCAACGAAGCCTTTTGAAAGCTGCTGTCATAAGTTTACTATTGATCGCCAATTTATTTTTTACCAGCGGAGCTTTTGCACAGGCTACTGTTACAACAGATTTGTTGGATTATCCACCGGGATCAACAGCTATTATTACAGGTTCAGGATTCCAAGGAGGAGAAAATGTTGATCTGCATGTGCACCATGTTGACGGAGATCCTCTAGGAACTGACCCAGTATATCACGAACCTTTTTCTGCAACTGCAGATGCTTCAGGTAATTTCACATCTTCTTGGTATGTGCCTTTAGAATCTGAGGGGGATGCTCTTGGAGCAACCTTACTTTTAACTGCAAAAGGGCAAACATCAGGATCACAGACAGAGTGGACATTTACGGATGCAGGTGGCAATATCTTAATTGGAAACAATTCTGTAACAACTGCTAATGTATGTGCAGGCCTTACTTCGGTTCCAATACATAGTTTTTCTTTAGATGGAAGTGGAAATCCAGATGCAATCACCATTATTAGTTTTATTACAACTGGAAATTATTCGGCTTCTGAAATTTTGAATTTTAAGTTATATAAAACTACTGGAACTACCTTTACGACACCGACTTTATTAAGTACTATTGGTAGTCCAGGCGCATTAGGCACACAAACTTTTTCTCTTAATTCCTCAAATGGTAATGCAATTGTATATTATTGGATTACTATAGATGTTGCTTCAGCAATTACTGATGGACACACCATAACAGTTAGTGGAACTTCAACGACAAACATTACTGCTGGATCTGCGAGTAAAACAGGTTCGAGTACTGCAAGTGGAACTCAAACTTTAAAAACAATACCATCAGCCCCAACTTCAGTGGTAGCAAGTCCATCTACAATATGTGCCGGTACTATTTCAAATCTGAATGCAACATCAGGAGGCAATACCATTAGGTGGTACACGGTTGCATCAGGCGGAACTACAATTGGCACAAGTGCAAGCGCTGCAAACTTTGCGGTTACACCGGCAACTACTACAACTTATTATGCTGAGGCATTCACATTAACGGGTTGCGTTAGTGCAACAAGAACATCAGTAACAGTAACAGTAAATCCATTACCAGCAGCACCAACTTTAGTAACACCAACCCCATCTGCAATTTGTGCTGGTGCTTCGTCTTATCTGAATGCAACATCAGCAGGCAATACAATTCAGTGGTATACGGTTGCGTCAGGTGGTAACAATGTTGGAATAAGTGCAAGCGGAGCAAACTTTTCAGTAACTCCTGTAAATACTTCGACATATTATGCCGAGGCATTAACTGTAGCAGGTTGTGTAAGTGCAACAAGAACGTCAGTTACAGTAACAGTAAATCCGTTACCGGCTGCACTAACTTCAGTAACTGCAACAGCGGCTACAATTTGTGCTGGTTCTTCATCTAACCTGAATGCAACATCAGCAGGTAATACAATACTATGGTACACGGCTGCTTCGGGCGGAAGCAATGTTGGAATAAGTGTAAGCGGAGCGAACTTTTCTGTAGCTCCTGCAAGCACTACAACATATTATGGCGAAGCATTAACAGCAGCAGGTTGTGTTAGTACAACAAGAACTTCAGTAACAGTAACAGTAAATCCGTTACCAGCCGCTCCAACTGCAGTGACCGCAACCCCGACCACAATTTGTGCCGGATCTTCATCAAATCTGAATGCAACATCAGCAGGAAATTCCATTCGATGGTACACCGTTGCTATTGCTGGAACGACAATTGGAACAAGTGTAAGCGGAGTAAACTTTTCGGTAACACCTGCAAGCACTACTACATATTATGCAGAGACATTAACAGCAGCAGATTGCGTAAGTGCAGCAAGGACTTCAGTAGCAGTAACGGTAAATGCAACACCATCAACTGCAACTGCAGGCGCAGCACAAAATAGATGCGGAACTCTGACGAGTACTTCATTGGGTGGTAATACACCTGCTGTTGGTGCAGGTACATGGACACAGACTAGTGGTCCTGGTACTTCAACTTTTAGCGCACCAACTTCCGGTTCATCAACTGCAACAGCCTCTTTGGTTGGTACCTATGTATATACTTGGACAATCAGTAATGGAACCTGTACGCCAAGTACAGCCAACATAACAATAAATTATTATGCCACGCCAACAACTGCAATCGTTGGAGCTTCACAAAACTTATGCGGTACTTTAACAACAGCATCTTTGGGTGGTAATACACCGACTATTGGAAGTGGTACGTGGAGCCAAATTAGCGGCCCGGGTACAACTATATTCAGTGATGCTCCATCCGGAACATCAACTGCAACAGCGAGTTTACCAGGTACTTATGTTTATACTTGGGCCATCAGCAATGGAACCTGTACTCCAAGTACCGCGAGTGTAACAGTAAATTATTATGCTACGCCAACAACTGCAACTGTTGTAACTACACCTTTAAATTATTGCGGAACATTGATCAGCGGTTCGTTGGGCGGCAACACACCATCTATAGGAACTGGAGCATGGTCAACAGTATCTGGCCCTGGTACTGTAACATTCAGTAACAGTGCATCTGCAAGTTCTACAGCCACAGTAAGTGCATCCGGGCAATATATATTCAGTTGGACCATCAGCAATGGAACTTGTATACCAAGTTCTGCCAATGTCACAGTGAATTATTATGCAACCCCATCAACTGCAACAGTAGGTGCTACACATAACTTATGCGGAACTCTTACGAGTACTTCATTGGGTGGTAATACACCTGCTGTTGGTGCAGGTACATGGACACAGACTAGTGGTCCTGGAACTTCAACTTTTAGTGCACCAACTTCCGGTTCATCAACTGCTACAGCCTCTTTGGTAGGTACATATGTATATACTTGGACAATCAGTAATGGAACCTGTTCGCCAAGTGCAGCAAACATCACGGTGAATTATTATGCCACGCCAACAACTGCAACCGTTGGAGCTTCACAAAACCTATGCGGTACTTTAACAACAGCATCTTTGGGTGGTAATACACCATCTATAGGAACAGGAGCATGGGCAAGAGTATCTGGCCCTGGTACCGTCAATTTTAGTGCTTCAACATCAGGAAGTTCAACAGCTACAGTAAGTATTCAAGGCACTTATGTATTCAGTTGGACGATCAGCAATGGAACTTGTACACCAAGCGTTGCAAATGTTACTGTAAATTATTATGCTTTGCCCAATAATTCATCAAACGGATTTATTGCTAATACTATCTGTTCCGGGGGCGGAGATACAGGTACTTTAACTTTCGATGCATTAGATGCATCATTTGTTGCTCCATATTCTATTAGCTATACAGATGGTACATCAACCTGGAGCCAGTCTATTTCTAGTGCCTCAGCCACTACTTTTAATGTTGCAGTAAATCCAATAACAACTACAAGTTACAATTTAGTATCAATTACAAATGGTAATAGTTGTACCACAACTACCGGTTTTGGAGATGCAGTTGCTCAAATTTCTGTAAGGACTACACCTACAGCAAGTATTAACGGAACGACCTCCGTTTGTCTGGGCATGGCTTCACCAAACATAACGTTCACTAACCCTCAGTCCTTAGCAGTAGCGATTACTTATAACATAAATGGAGGAGCACCTTTAACTGTTAATGTTGGAGCAAGTACAGCGACGACTTTAGCAATCCCAACTACTACAGCGGGAACATATACCTATAGCTTACTAAGTGTTGCCTATCAGACAGCTGCTAATTGCTCCAGTACAATTTCAGGAGCAGCTACAGTTATCGTTCGTCCAACACCGACTGCAGGTATTAGCGGAACAATTACCTCTTGTCAAGGTTCCGCTGCACCGGATATTACATTTACCAACCCTCAAACTTTACCAATATCTATCACATACAATGTTAATGGAGGAACGAACACTTCCATAAATGTTGGAGCAAGTTCTACAGCAACTATTGCTGCTTCGACAACTTCAGCTGGTACGTTTGCTTATAATTTGGTAAGTGCAGTTTATCAGGTTGCCCCTGCTTGTTCTAATCCAATTTCAGGAACGGCAACGGTAACAGTAAGAGCAACACCTACAGCTACTATTTCAATTAATGGGACTAATCCAATTTGTTCCGGTTCTTCTTCTTCAGTAAAGTTTACGGGTCCTAATAATGGAATAGTAACGTATAATATTAACGGAGGAGGCAATCTGACTGCTGGTCTGAATAATGGCGGAAACTATACACTTTCAACAGCAAATTTGGTTTCTAATACAACTTATAATCTTGTTAGTATCGCATATGGTGACACACCAGATTGTAGTGCATCTGTAAGCGGCAGTGTAACTATAATGGTAAATCAGCCTCCCACTTTTACTTTACATCCTTTAAGTCAAACAGTTACTTATGGTACAGCTTCAGCAATTTTTTCGGTTGTAGCATCCGGTACTCCGGCGCCAACATATAAATGGCAGGTTAATACCGGTTCAGGTTTTACAGATATGACTCCGGCTCAAACCTCCTCATCATTAACTATAACAAATCCTACGGTTGCTATGAGTGGTTATTTGTATCATGTTGTTATTACAAATACGTGCTCCTCTGTTACGAGCAGTGACGCTAGTTTAACGGTAACCAAAGCATCTCTTACAGTTACAGCAGATAATAAAGGGAAAGTTTATGGAGCTTCAGATCCGGCATTGACATACACGGCATCAGGAATATTGTACTTTGGAGATACTTACAGTGTTATTACAGGAGTAAGCTTGAGTACTTCTACAGGAGCTTCGGTCACTTATGGCACACACGTAATCACCATATCAGGGGCTACAGCTGCGAATTACTATGTAAGTTTTGTTGATGGAACCTTGACGGTAAATACGAAAGCATTAGTAATCCTAGCGAACAACCAGTCAAAAACCTATGGTGATACCAAAGTATTGGGAACTACGGCATTTACCGCACCAGCATTAGAAAGCTTTGATAGCATAACCGGAGTAACTTTGACCAGTGCAGGAACCGTAAACACAGCCACAGTGGCGGGATCTACCTATACGATAGTAGCGAGCGGAGCCACTGGAAGCGGTTTAGCAAACTACAGCATCAGTTATATAGATGGAGCCTTGACAGTAAATGCGAAAGCATTAGTAATCCTAGCGAACATCCAGTCAAAAACTTATGGCGATACCAAAGTATTGGGAACTATGGCATTCACCGCCCCAGCATTAGAAAGTTTTGATAGCATAACAGGAGTAACCTTGACCAGTGCAGGAACTGTAAATACAGCCACAGTGGCGGGATCTACCTATCCGATAGTAGCGAGCGGAGCCACTGGAAGCGGTTTAGCAAACTACAGCATCAGTTATAGAGATGGAGCCTTGACGGTAAATACGAAAGCATTAGTAATCCTAGCGAACAACCAGTCAAAAACCTATGGTGATACAAAAGTATTGGGAACTACGGCATTTACCGCACCAGCATTAGAAAGCTTTGATAGCATAACAGGAGTAACTTTGACCAGTACAGGATCCGTTAACACAGCCACAGTGGCGGGATCTACCTATCCGATAGTAGCGAGCGGAGCCACTGGAAGCGCTTTAGCGAATTACAGCATCAGTTATACAGATGGAGCCTTGACGGTAAATACGAAAGCATTAGTAATCCTAGCGAACAACCAGTCAAAAACCTATGGCGATACCAAAGTATTGGGAACTACGGCATTCACCGCCCCAGCATTAGAAAGCTTTGATAGCATAACAGGAGTAACTTTGACCAGTACAGGATCCGTTAACACAGCCACAGTGGAGGGATCTACCTATCCGATAGTAGCGAGCGGAGCCACTGGAAGCGGTTTAGCAAACTACAGCATCAGTTATACAGATGGCGCCTTAACAGTAACCAAAGCATCGATTGTCGTAGTTAATACAGATCGTTCGAAAGTGTATGGTGTTACCTTGACCAATGCGGACTACAGTGGCAGTATTACTGGAGTGGTAGCGGGAGATGTGATTACTGTAACTAGAGCAAGTTCTGGAGACCCAGCCAATGCAACTGTAGCAGTATCCACCTATCCAATAATAGGAACTTTGGTAGATTCAGCTAGTAGATTAGTGAACTATACTATAACAAATCTAAATGGCGCCTTAACAATAACCAAAGCATCAATTGTTGTAGTTAATACAGATCGTTCGAAAGTGTATGGTGTTACTTTGACCAATGCGGACTACAGTGGCAGCATTACAGGAGTAGTTGCGGGGGATGTGATTACTGTAGCTAGAGCTAGTTCTGGTGATCCAGCCAATGCAACTGTAGCAGGATCAACATATCCAATAATAGGAACTTTGGTAGATTCAGCTAGTAGATTAGTGAACTATACTATAACAAATCTAAATGGCGCCTTAACAGTAATCAAAGCATCAATTGTTGTAGTTAATACAGATCGTTCGAAAGTGTATGGTGTTACTTTGACCAATGCTGACTACAGTGGCAGTATTACTGGAGTGGTAGCTGGAGATGTGATTACTGTAACTAGAGCTAGTTCTGGTGATCCAGCCAATGCAACTGTAGCAGTATCCACCTATCCAATAATAGGAACTTTGGTAGATTCAGCTAGTAGATTAGTGAACTATACTATAACAAATCTAAATGGCGCCTTAACAATAACCAAAGCATCAATTGTTGTAGTTAATACAGATCGTTCGAAAGTGTATGGTGTTACCTTGACCAATGCGGACTACAGTGGCAGTATTACAGGAGTAGTTGCGGGAGATGTGATTACTGTAGCTAGAGCTAGTTCTGGTGATCCAGCCAATGCAACTGTAGTAGGATCAAACTATCCAATTATAGGTACTTTAGTAGATTCAGCTAGTAGATTAGCGAACTATAATATAGCAAATCCAAATGGAGCCTTAACAGTAACCAAAGCATCGATTGTCGTAGTTAATACAGATCGTTCGAAAGTCTATGGTGTTACCTTGACCAATGCGGACTACAGTGGCAGTATTACTGGAGTGGTAGCTGGAGATGTGATTAGTGTTACAAGAGCTAGTTCAGGTGATGCAGCCAATGCAACTGTAGCAGGATCAACATATTCAATAATAGGAACTTTGGTAGATTCAGCAAGTAGATTAGCGAACTATACTATAACAAATCCAAATGGCGCCTTAACAATAACCAAAGCATCAATTGTTGTAGTTAATACAGATCGTTCGAAAGTGTATGGTGTTACTTTGACCAATGCTGACTACAGTGGCAGTATTACTGGAGTGGTAGCTGGAGATGTGATTACTGTAACTAGAGCTAGTTCTGGTGATCCAGCCAATGCAACTGTAGCAGGATCAACATATCCAATAATAGGAACTTTGGTAGATTCAGCAAGTAGATTAGCGAACTATACTATAACAAATCCAAATGGCGCCTTAACAGTAATCAAAGCATCAATTGTTGTAGTTAATACAGATCGTTCGAAAGTATATGGTGTTACTTTGACCAATGCGGACTACAGTGGCAGTATTACTGGAGTGGTAGCTGGAGATGTGATTACTGTAGCTAGAGCTAGTTCTGGTGATACAGCCAATGCAACTGTAGCAGGATCAACATATCCAATAATAGGAACTTTGGTAGATTCAGCTAGTAGATTAGCGAACTATACTATAACAAATCCAAATGGCGCCTTGACAGTAACCAAAGCATCAATTGTTGTAGTTAATACAGATCGTTCGAAAGTGTATGGTGTTACTTTGACCAATGCGGACTACAGTGGCAGTATTACTGGAGTAGTAGCGGGAGATGTGATTAGTGTGACAAGAGCTAGTTCAGGTGATGCAGCCAATGCAACTGTAGCAGGATCAACATATTCAATAATAGGAACTTTGGTAGATTCAGCTAGTAGATTAGTGAACTATACTATAACAAATCCAAATGGCACCTTAACAGTAATCAAAGCATCAATTGTTGTAGTTAATACAGATCGTTCGAAAGTGTATGGTGTTACTTTCACCAATGCGGACTACAGTGGCAGTATTACTGGAGTAGTAGCGGGAGATGTGATTAGTGTTACAAGAGCTAGTTCTGGTGATCCAGCCAATGCAACTGTAGCAGGATCAACATATTCAATAATAGGAACTTTGGTAGATTCAGCWAGTAGATTAGCGAACTATACTATAACAAATCCAAATGGCGCCTTAACAGTAACCAAAGCATCAATTGTTGTAGTTAATACAGATCGTTCGAAAGTGTATGGTGTTACTTTCACCAATGCGGACTACAGTG
>NZ_SMFK01000002.1 GCF_004349355.1 Flavobacterium cellulosilyticum
CTAATGTACTAGAATCCTATAAACTGATCACAAGAAGCATGAGCCGTAAAGGAAATTGTTGGGACAATGCAGTGGCTGAGAGCTTTTTTAAGACTTTGAAAACGGAACAGATTTATGGCAATAAGCTTATATCTAAAGAGCAAATGGGACTCGATTTATTTGAATTTATTGAAATCTGGTACAACAGAAAAAGAAGGCATTCCGCTTTAGAATATAAAACAATCGAAGAATTCTGGAAACAGCAAAATATTTTTAAAAATGTTGCTTAACTAATAGTGCGGTTTTTATTTGCATATCCAACTTGATTTAATTCCAAAAGAAGTTAAGCTACAACCAGCAAAATAGATTTAAATGTGGAGTCCAGTAACCACTGAAATAAACGGGGCGAAATCGAAAAGCCTAAAGAGTAGAAAACAAATTTGATTACAATGAAAGAAGAAGTTTTAGTTGTTAATAATTATTTTGAAAAAATAATCAATTTTGGTATCGAATACGCTCCAAAATTAATTGGAGGAATTCTCGTTCTAATAATTGGTTTATGGATTGCTAAATTGGTTACTAAAGGTGTCGGGAAATCTCTGGAAAAATCAAATATAGACCAATCACTAGTTCCTTTTTTAAAAGGTTTAACCAATTTTGGATTAAAAGCTTTGGTTGCCATCACCGTCATGGGAATGATAGGAATAGAAATGACCTCCTTTGTCGCTATTATTGGTGCTGCAGGTTTAGCTGTAGGTTTGGCATTATCGGGTACCCTTCAAAATTTTGCAGGTGGAGTAATCATTTTAATTTTGAAACCATTTAAACTCGGTGACTTTATTGAAGCTCAAGGATTTACAGGAACCGTTAAAGAGATAAGTATTTTTGCTACCATGCTTAATACTCCAGATAAAAAATTAGTAATTATTCCCAATGGGCCATTATCCTCAGGTGCTCTGATTAATTATTCAGCAGAAGAATTGCGTAGAGTAGATTGGACATTCGGCATAGCATATGGAGATGATATGCACGTTTTTAAAAAAGCTATTAATGATTTTATTGCTGATGATAATCGCATTTTAGAAGATCCTAAATCCTTTATTGGACTTGAAGCACTTGCTGATAGCTCAGTTAATTTTAAAGTTAGAGTTTGGGTAAATACTCCTGATTATTGGGATGTGTTTTTTGCAATGAACGAAAAAGTATATACCAAATTCCCTGACTACAATTTAAATATTCCTTTTCCGCAAATGGATGTTCACGTTCAAGGAAACAAATAAAGGAAACAGAATTTAGGCTTAAAAAATAATAGTTCGTGCCTACTTAAAGTCCAGCAAATTGCTGGACTTTTATTTGAAAAACACTTTTTATTATTTTTTGCTTGAGACTTCCCAGTTGAAAGAATTCTTGCTTATAAAATAAAAGTTCGTACTTAGCCGGTGTAGTACTCATTTTCTTATTGTTTTTTTTAAAATTATTGCCAACTTGCATATAGTAATGACAAAGAAGACTTATTACACCCAATTTTGGTAGATTGGTCTGACAAACAGCAGACTTTATTCAATATCAAAAATATAAAATTTATCTTATAAATTTAATAAATTATTTTTTTTGATGTTATTTTTTGAAGATTTTGCATTGACTTTGATGTTGAATTATGCATTTGCAAAAAATTGCTGAAAATCACTTATTTTCTTTTCCATAAAAAACACTTTCGTTATCTTTGCAAAAGTATAACGAAAATATTCTTAATTGAAAATTAAAAGCAAAATCTGGATTGAGTCAGAAGAGGGAATTATAATAAGTGAAGGCCGTATTCAATTATTGAAACAAATTGAAGCTACAGGTTCACTTAATAAAGCCGCTAAAGCGATGCATATTTCGTACCAAAAAGCCTGGAAGTTGGTTGATGCTTCTAACAAAGCATCAAAATTACCACTCATAGAAACCCAAATTGGTGGAAATAATGGGGGAGGAACAGTTCTCACTCCTTATGGGAAATCACTAGTCGAATCTTTTGAAGCTATCAATACTTCTTGCTGGAAATTTTTGGATGAGGAACTAAAAAAACACAATTTATGACCATTATTGATTTATTAGATTCACCATTATTATTGCTGTTATTGCCAATAGTTGCTTTCTTGTATGCTAGTGTGGGTCACGGAGGAGCGAGCGGTTATCTGGCTTTGATGAGTGCTTTTTCTTTTCCTATGACTTTTATGAAACCAACCGCTTTGGTACTGAATATTTTAGTTTCGGCAGTTTCATTTTATTTTTATTATAGGGAGAAAAATTTCAAATGGAATTTGTTTTATCCCTTTGCATTGACATCAATCCCCTTTTCGTTTTTAGGAGGTTTTTTAAAGATAGATGCTTTTTATTATAAAATTATTTTAGCGACAGTATTGATTTTTGCTGTTGTTCGTTTGTTGGGGATTTTTGGAAAGGAAAAAAGCACCGTCAAAGAGATTAACTTACCATTGGCTTTGTTTTTTGGAGCTGTAATTGGATTTTTATCAGGATTGATAGGTATTGGTGGAGGAATCGTATTGAGTCCAATTCTACTCTTGTTTGGTTGGGCAACAATGAAACAAACCGCCGCTGTTTCAGCTTTATTTATTTTTGTCAACTCAATATCAGGACTATTTGGATTTATTTCAAAAGGGGGAGTTATACCATCCTCTTCGTCAGTTTTGATAGGAGTAGTTTTTATTGGGGGATTATTGGGAGCCTATTATGGAAGCACAAAATACAATTCTAAGAAATTGCGCTATATCCTTTCTGCTGTACTTGGAATAGCTATTATAAAATTATATACAACTGCATAATGAGTACAATTACAGGAATTATTTTGGCTGGTGGAAAAAGCGAGCGTATGGGGACCGACAAAGGTTTGTTAGTCCTAAAAGGGAAACCTTTTATTAGTCATATTTATGATGCTTTAAAACCTATTGTTGGAGATAATATTTTGGTAGTTTCTTCCAATGCAGCCTATGATAAAATGGGATACAATCGCATTGAGGATTTAATTGCTGATAAAGGACCTATAGGAGGTTTGTATACCGCTTTGAAACAATCCAAAACGAAAATAAATCTCGTTTTGAGTGTCGATGTGCCATTGGTTACAACCGAATTATTAGAGTGGTTGTTGAAAAATCATGATGAATCCTATCTAATGACACAAGTTCAAGTTCTTGATAAGGCAAGTCCGTTAGTTGCGGTTTATGATAGAGCTTTGCGAATTCCCTTAGGCGAACATTTGGCTAGTAACCAATTAAAATTGCGTGGGTTGATTGATGATATTAATCATCAAACGCTGCAAGTTCCTTTAATATGGAGCGCTCAAGTGAAAAATATTAATACGAACGTAGAGTATCAAAAAATACTAAAATAATGACAATAACCTTAAAATATTTTGGTTTGTTGGTTGATGTCTGTCAAAAAAAAGAGGAACAATTCTATATTGAAGATAATAAAGTCTCGATTTCTTTTTTGAGGACTAAGATGGAAACTACATATGAAGAACTTAAAAATGCAAATTATTCAATTGCTGTAAATCAATCCATGAGTAGTTTAGATTATATAATAAAAGATCAAGATGTGATTGCTTTATTGCCGCCATTCGCGGGAGGATGAAAATTTAAATTGCAGATTTTAGATTTCAGAATGCAGAATTTTTGAAACAGAAAAAATGACAAATAACAAACGATATTCCAGACAAATAATCCTTCCGGAAATAGGGGAATTAGGTCAGCTAAAATTACAAAATTCCCGAGTTTTGGTAATTGGAGCTGGAGGTTTGGGCTGTCCAGTTTTGCAGAATTTGGCAGCTGCTGGTGTGGGAACTATTGGAATTGTAGACGGAGATGTGGTTGAGGAATCCAATTTGCACCGACAACTTTTATATGGAATCCAAGATTGTGGAAAAGGTAAAGCACAAACTGCGGCTGCGGCTATTTTAGAAAAAAATCCAACTATTAAGGTGCAAGTGTTTGCTCATTTTTTCAATTCAGATAATGCTTTTGAAGTTGTTTCCGATTACCAAATTATAGTCGATTGTACTGATGCCATTGCAGTTCGTTATTTAATAAATGATGTGGCTCTTGCCAAAAGAATTCCGGTAGTGTATGCCTCGATTCATAAATTTGAGGGGCAAGTTTCGGTTTTTAATTATAAAAATGGTCCAAGTTATCGGTGTTTGTTTCCAGAGCAGGAAGGTTTAAATGCAATTCCTAGTTGTGAAGCATCAGGCGTGTTAGGTGTTTTGCCCAATACAATTGGAACATTTCAAGCCACCGAAGTGTTGAAAATAATTCTAGAAATAGGAACAGTGTTGTCTGGGAAATTATTGCTGTATGATGGACTTCATTTTCAAACGCAAATTATCGATTTTGTAAAAAATCCAAAAGCAATTGAAAAAGGAATGATTAAAGGCTTGCAGCTTTTAAACCGAAAAAAAACAAATGAACACTTAAGTGCGGAAGCTTTTTTAGAAAAACTGAAACAGTTAGGAGTAATTTTTATTGATGTTAGGGAATTGGAAGAAAGTCCAGAATTCAATGGGGCAAATGTAATTAAGATTCCATTGAGTACATTAGAAGAATATAGTGAGAAATTAGATAAAAATCAAGAAATTGTGTTGTTTTGTCAAACGGGACAACGCAGCCAAACAGCATTGAACTATTTGAAAAATTCAGGATTTGTAGGCGTTTTTCATTTAGGAAAAGGAATCGAATCTTTGAAAAATCAGTTTCAATAACAATGGCAGTATCAATTTCACTGGTAATGACAATTTCGATATCAATGGCAATTTCAATGGCAATGAAAAAAAACAAATAATAGGCTACGGATATTACGGATTAAACAGATAAGCAAAGGTTTATTTAAAAAGAATATTTAATAAATCGATTAAAAAGAATTGATGAAAATCCGTTAAATCAGTGTCATCTGTGGCGAATAATAATAAAAATTATGTTGAAAGATAAATCAAAAAAAAGCTCATTTATAAAAGGGCAAATAACATCGGAATTCATTGGAAATTCGATTGCCAAACACCAAAGTAAAACTAGTATTGGCGCACACAATATCTTTTTGGGACAAGTGCGTGCCGATATTGTTGAAGGTAAAAAAGTTGTAGCAATTGAATATTCGGCTTATGAAGAAATGGCGGAACAATCATTTTATGAAATTCGAGAAGCAGCTTTTGCTAAATATGAATTGAGTTGTTTGCATATTTATCACAGTTTAGGATGGGTAAAAACAGGCGAAATTTGTTTGTTCGTTTTTGTATCGGCGCCAAGACGGAAAGTGGTTTATAAAGCATTAGAATATTTAGTCGAAGAAATAAAAGAAAAAGTATCCATTTTTGGAAAAGAAATTTTTGAGGATGAGAGTTATACTTGGAAAGTTAATAGTCCACCAAATCACGAAGGTGGAGTTCTATAATTTGTCTTAAAACATTGGCAATCTTGAATTCTAAAATCGTAAATCTAAAATCCTCAATCTAAAATCTCAATGGTAGACATCACACATAAAATAATAACCCAACGCACGGCAACGGCTCAAGCAATTGTAAAAGTAGGTTCCCCAGCGACCATGCAAGCGATTGTAAACAATACTGTTCCTAAAGGAAATGTTCTTGAAGTATCTCGAACAGCTGGTTTGTTTGCGGTAAAAAATACTTCGAATTCCATTCCGGATTGTCATCCTATGCCAATTGAGTTCACAGGAATTCAGTTTGAATTGCTCGAAGATTCCATTCGAATTGAAGTAACTGTAAAGGCCATTTACAGAACAGGAGTAGAGGTAGAAGCCATGCACGGCGCATCAATTGTAGCCTTGACAATGTATGATATGCTAAAACCTATCGACAAACAAGTGGAAATTTCGACCATTAAATTACTCCACAAAAAAGGAGGGAAATCGGATTTTGGTGTCAAAGAAAAAATGGATTTATCGGTGGCTGTAATGGTTTGTTCTGATTCTGTTGCTTCTGGAAAAAAAGAAGACCGAGCAGGAAAAGTAATTACTGAAAAAATAAGAAATCAGGGGTTAAGTGTTTCGAGTTATACCGTAATTCCAGATGAGGTTACAGATATCCAAGAAACGATACACAAACTATGCGACAACAAAAAGGATTTAATAATCATTACTGGCGGAACGGGATTGTCCAATCGTGATATTACGCCTGAAGCTGTGGTTCCATTATTGGATCGTCGTATTCCCGGAATAGAAGAAGCGATTCGTTCTTATGGTCAAGACAGAACTCCTTATGCGATGTTGTCCAGAAGTGTGGTTGGTTTCAAAGGATCTACTTTGATCATGGCATTGCCTGGTTCAACTGCTGGTGCTAGTGAATCGATGGATGCTGTTTTTCCATCAATATTACATTTATTCAAAATATTAAATGGTTTCAACCATGGAAAATAAAGCAATTTATATGCAGGATACTCACGGACGAGCACACAATTATTTGCGGATTTCAATTACAGAACATTGTAATTTGAGATGTACGTATTGTATGCCGGCCGAAGGTATTGCCCTTACGCCAAGACCTCATTTGATGACTGCAGATGAAATTGTGACCATTGCCCAAACTTTTGTCAATCTCGGTGTGACTAAAATTCGCTTGACTGGAGGAGAACCTTTGGTACGAAAAGATGCCAAACAAATTATTCAACGATTAGGAAAATTAGGAGTTAAACTTACTTTGACTACCAATGGAATATTGGTTGACGACTTTATGGAGACATTTAAAGAAGCTGGAATTACAACTTTAAATGTTAGCATCGACAGCTTAAAAAAAGATAAATTCAACCAAATTACACGTAGAAATTATTTTGACAAAGTAATAGAAAATATTGCTTTGCTTGATGCCAATGGTTTTCAGGTACGATTAAATGTCGTGGTAATTAAGGGATTTAATGATAATGAAATTATCGATTTTATAGAATTGACCAAAGACAGCAATATAATGATTCGTTTTATTGAGTTTATGCCTTTTGACGGCAATCAATGGAATAAAGAAAAACTAGTTTCTTATGCCGAAATTCTGGATCAAGTAGAAAATTATTATGCTGTGGCCAATGTAAAACGCATACAGGATAAACCGAATGATACGGCTAAAAACCATAAAATTGAATCGTATAAAGGAAACTTCTCGGTCATTAGTTCGGTTACGAATCCTTTTTGTAGTACTTGCAATCGCATTCGATTGACAGCTGATGGAAAACTCAAAAATTGCCTATTTTCGAATTCCGAAACTTCATTACTAGATACATTAAGAGCTGGTGAATCAATAGAACCACTCATTTTTCAAAATATAAAAGCAAAACATGCTATGCGAGGCGGAATGGATGATGATGCCAAATTTCAAAATCCCGAATTATTTTCCCAGAATCGAAGTATGATTAAGATTGGGGGATGATTTTAGATGTTTTTCTCCTTCATTATTTCAACCACAAATTTCTAAAAACCTTTTTTTTGTCATAATCATTGGCTTGTTTTTCGATATTAAAATAACGATGCCCACGAGGATCGTTGCCAACGCCAGCTAAATAAGCCCAATTTCCCCAATTGCTACAAACATCATAGTCGATTAATTGTCCTTCAAAATAGGCTGCGCCCAATCGCCAATCCATATTGAGTTCATTGCAAAAATAACTGGCTACATTTTGTCTGCCTCGATTGCTCATGAAACCAGTGAGTTTCAATTCGAGCATATTGGCATTAATAAAATCCGATGGTGTTGCACCCTTAATCCATTGGGAAAGGAACTTTTCGTTTAAGGATTTTGAATTGATTTTCTCGGTTTTTATTCCAGAATACAAGAAAAATTTGGTTTGGTGTTTTTTGAACATAAATCGGAAAAAATCTCTCCACAATAATTCGAATAGTAACCAATAAGTGGAATCATTGGCTCCAAATTGGTTTTCATATTTTTTGATTTCAGCATATATAAATCGTGGGGAAATACAACCCATTGCCAACCAAGCCGAAAATTTGGATGAATAATCTGCACCAACCATTCCGTTTCGGGTTTCTTTATAATTGGACAAACATTTCGTTTCATAAAAATAATGATTCAAACGTTTTAAAGCTTCGGTTTCACCACCTTTGAATTGAATAGCAGCACGAGAATCGATTTTCATTTTTTTTAAGCCTAATTCTTTTAATGTAGGAAGTTCTAAAACGGGTATTTCTGGCGAATTAATTTGCTTAGGCTTTTCAAATGGATTTCTAATTATGGCATCCTGTTCGGTTTTCTTTCTGAAATTAGTAAATACATCGGGAATGTCTTTGATAGAAAACGGTAAATCCTCGGCGTGATACAAGGTGCTGGTGCTAAAGGTTTCTAATTCGCATCGCAATTTGAATAATTCGTCTTGCACTAATTTCTCAGTTCGTTTTTCTTCGTAAGCTACTTCTCGTTTGGCAAAAACTTTTTGTGCTTTGTATTTTTTAACAATTTTCGGAATTTCAATTTCTGGTTTCCCTTTGACGATTAATAAACCAGAACCTAAAGCTCTTAAGTTTTTATCTAAATCTTTAAGTGATTCCAACAAAAACTGCGCTCTAAAAGGACCCGTCTTTTTGAATCCGTATGGTGTGGTTTCAAAATGGGAATCGTCAAAACAATAAACCGGAATCATTTGTTCACTTTGCGAAATAGCTTTGATAAGTGTTTCATTATCCGTTAATCGCAAATCGGTTTTAAACCAAACTATTGAAGTTTTCATAAATCATTGATATTTTTCAAATAATAATCGGCTTGTTGCAAGAGTTCGGCTTTGGCTTCGGGTTGCATTTTTCGCCAAACATTGTACATCATACCAATACGCGGATTCTTGCCTAATTTATCTTCGTTTTTGTCGTAAAAGTTCCAATACAAACTATTGAAAGGACAGGCCTTATCGCCTGTTTTTAGGGCTTTTTTATAATAACACGAACCACAATAATGACTCATTTTGTCAATATATGAAGCGGAACTTACATACGGTTTCGTGCCTACTATTCCGCCATCGGCAAACTGGCTCATTCCGCGAGTGTTGGTAATTTCGACCCATTCAATCGCATCAATATAAATTCCGAGATACCAAGCGTCGACTTCATCAGGGTGAATTCCTGACAAAAGCGCAAAATTGCCTGTAATCATCAAGCGTTGAATGTGATGCGCATACCCATAATTCAAGGATTGATTGATGGCGTCTTTCAGGCAATTCATTTTGGTTTTCCCCGTCCAAAACCAATCGGGTAATTTATTTTCGTGCTTGAAATAATTCATCCTAGCATAATCGGGCATTTTGTTCCAATAAATACCACGCATATATTCTCTCCAACCAATGATTTGTCGAACAAAACCTTCCAACTGATTGTATTCTATTTCGTCAGGGCGATTTTCCCGTTCTTGAATAGCTCTATTGATGACTTCTAAAGGGGAAATTAATTTACAATTCATAGAAAACGAAAGCCGAGCGTGATACAAAGACCATTCGTTGGGCGTCATTGCGTCTTGATAACTTCCAAAAAGCGCCAAACATTCAGTAGCGAAAAACTCTAATAATTCCAAGGATTGCGTTCTGTTTACTGGCCAAACAAAATTTTTAGCATCTACGTTTCCAATGGTTTTAATGTTGGCTTTATTGATTTCAGCAACAATTTCCGAAACATCATTATTGAAAACCAATGGCGGTGTTGGTTTGTGGTCTTTGGGTAATTTTTTACGGTTTTCGCCGTCATAATTCCATTTTCCGGTCAAAGGTTTGTCGCCTTGCATCAAAACGTTGTGCTTTTTTCGCATCATATGATAGAAACTTTCCATCAGAAAAATTTTTTTGCCTTCAAAAAAATCGCCTAATTCGCTTCTGGAACTCATAAAATGTTCTGAATCCGTTACCGAAGTTGTAATGGAAAGCGAATTGCAGAAGTTTTTCAACAATTCGTCCAATCGGTATTCATCGGGTAATTGGTAATCGAAATGGGTGAATTTTTCTTTTTTAATTAAAAATTGAAAATTTTTATCGAACGATTGTAAGTTGTTTTCATCGTTTAATTGAAAATAAATCACCTGATGTTTTTGCTTTCTTAATTCATTGGCAAACTCTTGCATCGCCGCAAAGAATCCAGCAATTTTTTGGATATGATGTGTTGCATAATCAGTTTCAGAACGGATTTCCATCATAACATAAGTGACCGAATACTCAACGGTTTGATACCAAG
Source organism: Flavobacterium cellulosilyticum (assembly GCF_004349355.1). Classification (GTDB taxonomy): domain Bacteria; phylum Bacteroidota; class Bacteroidia; order Flavobacteriales; family Flavobacteriaceae; genus Flavobacterium; species Flavobacterium cellulosilyticum. The sequence goes on from NZ_SMFK01000002.1 coordinate 10,198, forward strand.
AATGATTTATATTTAATTGATCCCCGAGAATTAATCTTATAGTTTTTTTCATTTGCTTAGTTTTTCGAACCATTAAGAAAATTAAGAAAGTTAAGAACACTGTAAATCTTAATTTTATTAATGAACTTAATGGTTTAATTTTTTATTTTCTACTTCTACATTTATCGCTACAATATTTCACTTCATCCCAAACTTTCTCCCATTTTTTGCGCCAAGCGAAAGGTTTGTTGCAAACAACGCAAATTTTATTGGGTAGGTTTTGTTTTTTAACGCCTTTCATTGTTTAAATCTAATTGATTTCGTTTCCATTCAATTCCCACTGAGGAACCATCGGCTATAAAAACGGCTTCGGGTTTTGTTTGGTTTAAAACCGAAAATGATTTCCCGTACATTGCCTCAAAATCACATTCAATTTTATAATCCAAAACTTCACTTACCTTCCAACTTGGATGTTGTAATTTGTATTCTTCGGTTTCATTTTCGCTAGTTTTTGTGTAACCATAATAGTGTTCGTAGATAAAACTTTCTAATGAATTTGGCTTCATCTTTTCGGATGTAGTAGCTGTTGTTACGGCAATGGAATTCCATTTTTTGTTTAACAACCATTCAAATTTTACTTTTTTAACTAATTTTTCTTCAATTATCTTGTGCTTGGTTGGTACAACTGTATAATTTTCATTGTATAATTTATTGGCTGTCCAAGCCACAATTGGATACGGAATAGTTTCGTTTATAAAAACAACACCTCGTTTTGTACTACCGTTTTCTTCTTTTCGTTTCACATAAAACCGTAAATTGATTTCTTCAAAATTTCCAAAAAAAGGAATTGGAATAGTGAATAATTTGGTTTTTTTGAACATAAAACCCACTAAACTGATGTAGCATTTTTCGTTAAACAAATCCAATTCTACCCCTTTTGGTAAAAACGGACTTAGAATTTTTGGATCAATTTCATAATTGGCCATTATTATATTTTCCCAATTTGCTTTTAAAAATAGTGCCATTTTTTAGGTTTTTTTTGGTGATTTAGTTCTTCTTGAATTTGGGTTAGTCACGTGCTTTTGTAAAATTCGTTTGCCTTCCTGTTTTACTTCATTTTTTTTGCGGAAACTCCACACAATATCGCTGGCGTATTTTCGGGTTTCTTCAATATTTACGATTGGTTCGGGATAATCTTCGCCAATTTTACAATTATAAAATTGCTGTTCCATTTCGTTCATTTTCCAAGGTTCGTGCAATAAATGAACAGGGATTTCAGCTAATTCTGGCAACCATTGTTTGATAAAAATACCTTCGGAATCGTGTTCTTCGGAGTTTTTTATGGGATTATAAATTCGGATGGTATTAATTCCAGTTGTACCTGATTGCATCTGAATTTGCGGATAATGAATTCCGGGTTCATAATCCAGAAATTGTCTGGCCAAGAAATGCAATTCGCGCCAATCTTGCCATAAATTAAACGTGAAAAAAGAAACTACCATCGCTCGCATTCTGAAATTGATGTAACCCGTTGCGACCAAACATCGCATACAAGCATCGACAATGGGAACGCCCGTTTTGCCTTCTTGCCAAGCTTTTATGTAGGTTTCGTTTTTTGGTTTGATCAAAGTGTCATAAGCTCGGTTAGCGTTTTCGAATTCCATTTCGCATTCGTCTTCAAATTTTTGCATAAAGTGGCAATGCCAATGCAAACGCGACACAAAATTGAGAATGGCTCGTTTGTTTTTGGACGCTTCGTAAAACTGATTCGTATATTGATACACCATTCGCATACTGATGTTTCCGTAAGCTAAATAGGGCGACAATCGGCTACAGCCTTTCCTGCTCAAAGCGGGTTTTGAAATGTGTTTGCTATAATTGACATAACGCTCTTTGACAAAACTGTCTAAATACCGCCAAGCCAAAGTCTCGCCACCTTGTTGGAAATTTTTGTTTGGTGTTGTGATTTCAATTGGTAAAATTTCCCCTTTTAAACTTTCGTAAAAATCGGATTCTAAATGAATGGTTTTTAAATCGGATTCTTTCAAGATTTTGGGACTTGCTCGCATCACTTCTTCCCAACGTTTGTCCCAATGTTGCCTGGATTTAAGTTTCCTGATTACTCCGTGCATTTGAAATTCCTTCCAAACGATATTATTTTCTTGAAAAAGTTCTTGCATAGCAATGTCTCTATCAAATGTGATTTTGTTACCAATTTCTTGATGCGAAAAAATGGTTTTCACCTCAAAATTTTTAATTATTTCTGAAAATACAGTTTCAACCTCGTTATAAAAAAAATAGATTTTGCTTTTTGATGCATTCAATTTCCTTTGCAAATCTTGAATCGATTCGTAAATAAATCGCCAATGACGCACATCTGCATCATCGTAATTCATAACTGATGGTTCAAAAACATACACCAACAATAAAGGCAAACCTGAGTGATGTGCGTTAAATAATGCTTCGTTATCAAAGAACCGCAAATCGCGTTTAAACCAAACAATATTGACGGTTGTTTTATTCAATTTATGTTATTGAAGTGATTTCTTTGTTGGGTTTGGCATAACTCAATCGGTCTATTTTTACCGTTTTATGATAACTGTCCAATCCAGAGCAGGTTAGTGTATTCGCTTTTTCAAGATCTAGAAAACCATCTACACAAAGGCAATTTTCAGGAACATAAACCTCTTTGATTTCGCCAATAATCATAATGGTGTTGTTGATGGTAATTTCAATTTGTTCTTTGAATTCAACTCCAAATTGGACATTACTTTCTGCAACAAAAGGCGCTTTGAAATCATTCTTGAATTCCGGTTGCAATCCAGTTGCATCAAATTCAGAAATATCCGAATCGTATCGAGCCGAAGTTTGGTGTGCTTGTTTGTATATATTTTCGTTGATGTGGTTTATGGTGTAAAATCCTGTGTCTAAAATATTTCGAAGCGTGTTTCGCTCGGGAGGACTTGGTCGAAATATCAAAGCGATCAAGGATGGATTAGCTCCAATATGAAATACAGAACTGAAAATAGCCAAGTTTGTTTGCCCTTGATTATTGATAGTTCCCAACAAGGAAACGCTTTTGAATCCACCCAAACTATTAATGAAATGAACACGTTCTTGTTTTTTCATATTCATTATTGCCTCAAAAGAAAAATATTTTTTCATTATTGTTTTGTGTTTTAGTTTATGAGAACCCATTTTTTGTCACTATTCAATTGGAAAGTTCCGATGTGCTCTTTGTTCCATTCTTGAGGCGAAATCAACGACAAAAAGTAAGTGCTGTCTTCTGCGATGTAGAGGTGATAGATTTCTCCAACAACGGGTTCAAATGAAAATTTCGCATTATAAACTAATTCGTTCCACTCGTATTCTTCCATCAGTTTTTGATATTGCATTTTCAGTTCATTGAACTTGTTTGCAAACTCTTTGTTTACATTGCTAATACCTCTGTTTTTCCAAGAAACAACATCGTCAGTTTTAATAACTGGTGCGCCAACATTCGTCGCATAAGGCAAAATATTGGCGTTGTATCCGTTTTCTATAGAAAAAACAACATTGTCAGGTTTTCCGTTCTTCATTTTCTTTGAATGAGTTAATCGTATTTTTTGATTTATTCCAATCGAATATGTTTTGTTTAATCAAAACATTATTTAGTTAAACAAAAGTAATTCTTTTTCGTCAATTAGAACTAAAAACGGGTGTTCAATTTTAAATTCCTTTTATGAAATGGAAAGGGGGTGGGATTATTTTGTTGGTGGGGTATAAAAAAAGGAACTCGATTGAGTTCCTTTTGTAAATTATGTTTTGATGTAGAATGTTATTCTTTTAATCGGCAAGCTTTTACGTCACCTTCAACAACTACATCGGTCATTCCGAGAGCAGAAAGATTTTTCATTGCCTTGTCCCATTTTTTACTGCTAATTTGGTTTTATTTTTAGGTTAACCTAATTAATTATTTTATCAATTAATTTGTTTTAAATTCTTATCTCTTTCTGCTCTTTTTTCAGAAATATAAAATTCGGTTTCTGAAATTATTTTATCAACTATTTTGGGTGAATATTTAGCTAAATTATTCAATGATTCGTAGAGTACTTCTACTGGCATTTTTACCCAATCTCTATTGTCAATAGTAGAACAATAGAAATGAATTTTACATAGTTTTTTAATGTCATTTTCAATATTTGTAATATCAAGATATATATTTAAATCATTTGAAAAACTATTTTTTATTCTAGTAGTTGTGTATTCAAATAGAATGTTCTTATTATTTAAGTTATATTCTAAAAAACCAAGTGTATTTTCTTTTAGCCCCTCGAATTCTTTATTTAATAATTCAAATATTTTTTGTTTTCTTTTCGCAGGAATTTTTTTAGCCATTATTTTTTCAAAATAAATTTGATAGCTAATTGCTATTGAAAAAATAACACAAAATATTACAATTAAGGATAGCGGCATTTGAATGTATTTTAAACAGTATTTTTTTAATATAAAAAAGGGAACTCCTTTATGAAGTCCCCTTTTCATTTATAATTATTTTACTCTTTCAATCGGCAAGCTTTTACGTCACCTTCAACAACTACTTCGGTCATTCCAAGAGCAGAAAGGTTTTTCATTGCTTTGTCCCATTTTTTACCGCTCAATTCCGATTTGATTTTTAGTGAACCAAATTCCAATTGATTGCCGTTAGATTGCAAAATAGCAACAATTAATTTTTCATCTTCTTCTAGTTGAACCTGTTTTTTCTCCGGACGCATTTGCGGGAAGAACAATACTTCCTGAATCGAAGCATTATTGGTCAAGAACATCATCAAACGATCCATTCCAATTCCTAAACCAGAAGTTGGCGGCATTCCATATTCCAATGCTCTCAAGAAATCTTCATCAATTGTTCCGTTGGCTTCATCATCACCTTTTTCAGCCAAACGCATTTGGTCTTCAAAACGGGCTCTTTGGTCAATTGGGTCGTTCAATTCCGAATAGGCATTGGCTACTTCTTTACCGCAAACCATCAATTCGAAACGCTCTGTCAATTCAGGATTATCACGATGCTCTTTACAAAGTGGCGACATTTCTTTTGGATAATCGGTGATAAAGGTTGGCTGAATATAATTTCCTTCGCATTTTGCACCAAAAATCTCATCAATCAATTTTCCTTTACCCATCGTGTTGTTCACATCAATTCCCATTCCGCGAGCAGCTTCAAAAAGTTCTGTTTCCGTTTTACCAGAAATATCAAAACCTGTAAAATGTTTGATAGAATCTGTCATCGTAACACGTGCATAAGGCGCCTTGAAACTGATTTGGTGCTCACCAAAAGTTGTCTCACTCGTTCCATTTACACCAATCGCGCAATGTTCTAGTAAGTTTTCGGTAAAATCCATCATCCAGTTGTAGTCTTTGTAGGCTACATATATTTCCATTGCGGTAAATTCAGGGTTGTGCGTACGATCCATTCCTTCGTTACGGAAGTTTTTCGAAAACTCATACACCCCATCAAATCCACCAACAATTAATCTTTTCAAATACAATTCATTTGCAATACGCATGTACAATGGCATATCAAGTGAATTATGATGAGTGATAAACGGACGCGCCGCAGCTCCACCAGGAATTGATTGTAAAACCGGAGTTTCTACTTCAAGATAACCTGCATCGTTAAAAAAACTACGCATTGCATTGAACAATTTTGTTCTCTTGATGAATGTTTCTTTCACATTTTGGTTTACCGTCAAATCCACATAACGCATTCTATAACGCAATTCAGCATCGTTAAAGGCATCGTGTACTTTTCCGTCTTCATCTACTTTTGGTAATGGCAACGGACGCAAAGTTTTGCTCAAGAAAGTAAAACCATCCACACGGATACACTGTGCACCTACTTTAGTAGTAAACAATTCCCCTTCAATACCAATAAAATCGCCTAAATCAGTTAGTTTTTTAAATACCTGATTGTATAATGTTTTATCATCGCCCTCACACAATACATCGCGGTTTACATACAATTGTATGCGTCCTTCGCTATCTTGTAGTTCAGCAAAACAAGCTTTTCCTTGATCTCTCACGCTCATTAAACGTCCTGCCACAATTACCTTCTTACCTTCTTCAAATTGCGATTTTATCTGCTTCGAAGTATGATTTACAGGAAAAAGGTTCGCTGGATAAGGATTGATTCCTAAGTTGCGTAAGGATTGAAGTTTTTCTCTTCGGATGTTTTCTTGTTCTGATAATGCCATTTTTGTGCTTATTTTAAGAGCGCAAAGATAGTCTTTATGTGTTAAGTTGCAAAGTGAAGAACTGCTAAAATAGGAATATTCTAAAGTGGATTTTCTGGAGCACAAAGAGTCGGAATTCAATAACGAGCTGTCCCGCTTTCCGCTTTATCCACGCCAAAAATAGCGCGGGATATCGCTTTCAATCGGGGCTATTCTACGACTTGTTTTTTTTGTAAGAATATTTTGTTAACAAGAATGCCTCAAAGTCAAATATCTAGTACTTTTCAACTTTCGAAAATAAAACTAAAACATGAAGAAAGCCGTTCTTTTATTATTTGGATTATCATTCCTACCAAGTTGTGAGGTGACTGATACTTTACATATCAAGCCAGATAATTCGGGAACTATCTAGTACGACAGCCATAGAAACGAAAATAGCGACACGCAAATTGCCAAAGAAGCGTATTTTAAAGAAACCATATTTCAGGATACTACTTATGTATTTGATCAATACATTAATAATACAATGCTAATTTTATTAAGTACACTACAAAAGTGCAAGAACTATTCAATCTATTTAAAAATGTAAAAGTGCACATGAAAAAAAGCGCTTTTGATAAGGAATACAGAACAACAATTTCGCAAGATTTCAAAAAAGCAGAAGACATTGTAGACCTGAATAAAACGGAATACTACGCTGATGAGAATAGACATAATTGTGCTTTAACTGCCGAGGAGCCTTATTATAGTATACGCTTACTTTAAACGGAAATCAGTTTAATAGAATTGTGACTATTACAGATGAAGCTCTTTTTAACACAGAGAAAGAAGAAATGGAGATGTATAAAAAGCAGCTTGCTAAGTTTAAGTTAGTACAGTCTTATGTCATAAAATATTGTTTTCCACGAAAAATAAAAAGTGTTTCAAACAACAATGCGATAATTAGCTCCGATAAAAAATCACTAGAATTGCAATTCAGTATAGTTGACTTTCTACAAAACCCCGTTAATAAAAATCTTGAGGTAGTGATGGAGTAAATTATTATTTTAAAAAATTCTTTAACCAAGAAACTTTGTGACTTTGTGTCTTCATGGCATAAAACGAGAATTACTAGTGCCTTTGTATCCAACAAATAAGTGAACGAAAATAGATTGCTTCGCTTCGTGCTTCGCAACTTCTAACATTCATCAAACGGCCAGCAACAAGTACCTTCTTAGCTGCTTCAGAGCTTTCCTTTATCTGTTTCGAAGTATGATTTAAAGCAAAAAGATTAGCTGGATAAAGATTGATTTCTAAGTTAGTTAGGTTTGAAGTTTTTCTCTTCGGATAATTTCTTGTTCTGATAATGCCATTTTTGTACTTATTTTAAGAGCGCAATGATACTGTATAAGAAGTAAAGTAGCAAGGCTCTAATTCGTAAGTTGTAGGATCCATTTTTTTTGGTAAATTGATTAATCATAAATCGTAACGTTTAATTAACTATTTGAAAACTAATAAATTAAAAATAGAATTGTAACTTTAATTTTTTTTGAAATTCCTTTGTAATGCGTGCGGAATACTCAAAACTTAAAAGGAAGAACAACTTCAAAACTAAGTAAACATTTAAAAAACAATATTATGAAAGCACTAGTTTATTATGGCCCCCGAGATGTAAGGGTCACAGAAATGCCGGACGCCATAATTGAGCAATCGACGGATGTTTTGGTTAAAATAACCGCTACGAATATTTGTGGATCTGATCTGCATATGTATCAAGGTCGAACGGATATGGAATCGGGAAGGATTTTTGGACATGAAAATATGGGTAGAGTCGTGGAAATAGGCAAAGCCGTAACACAGATTAAAGTTGGAGATATGGTTTGTCTTCCATTCAACATTGGATGCGGTCACTGTCGCAATTGTGAAAGCGGCTTAACCGCTTTTTGTCTTACAATGAATCCGGGATTCGCTGGTGCTGCTTATGGTTTTGCCGGAATGGGCCCCTACGGTGGCGGACAAGCTGAATACCTTCGCGTCCCTCATGGTGATTTTAATTGTTTAAAATTACCGGAAGACGCTGTTGAAAAGGAAAATGATTATGTGATGCTATCGGATATTTTTCCTACAGGATATCACGCAACTGAATTGGCATGTGTAAAGCCAGGTGATTCAGTTGTTATTTATGGTGCAGGCCCAGTTGGGCTTATGGCAGCACATTCGGCTAGCATTAAAGGAGCCAGTAAAATCATGGTGGTGGATAGTCATCCTGACCGCCTCAAGCTTGCTGAAGAATTGGGTGCCATTGCTATAGATTTTTCGAAAGGTTCCGCGGTGGAACAGGTAATGGAGCTTACCAAAGGCGTGGGTGCTGATAAGGGTTGCGAATGCGTAGGCTACCAGTGTTGTGATAAACATGGTACGGAGCATTCTAATATAACGATGAACGAACTCGTTCAAGCTGTAAAAGCAACTGGTTCTATTGGAGTAGTTGGAGTTTTTGTTCCCAAAGATCCGAAATCAAAAGAAGAATTGCAGAAAAAAGGACACATGGATTTTGACTTTGGTCAATTCTGGATGAAAGGGCAGCGAATTGCCACGGGGCAGGCAAATGTAAAAGCGTACAACCGTCAGCTTTCTACATTAATTTCGGTTGGCAAAGCGAAACCATCTTTAATTGTCTCGCATGAACTTTCATTAGACCAGGCTCCTGATGCCTACAAACATTTTGATGCCCGTGAAAAAGGATGGACGAAAGTAATCCTTAAACCAGAGATGGTTACGGGTAAAAAGTTATAGATTGTTCTAATTACAAACTGAAACCTGAGGCTGAACAATTTATGGAGCGATTCCATGTAGGAATAAATGGATATTAATAATTCTACAAAATGGATTATCAATATCCATTTATTCTTCTTGAAATATGATTTGTGGTCTAATTTTTAAGATTCATGTTTCAAACCGTTGTACCTTTGCACTTAAAAACCTTTGGTACCTCTAAAAAAAATGAACAAAACGATCCAACTTCAAGATTTAGGAAATAAAGATTACAAAGAGACTTGGGAATACCAAGAAGACTTGTTTACAGGAATCGTTGATTTAAAAATTAGGAATAGGAGAGAGGAACTCGAATTAGAAACACCTAACTATTTTCTTTTTGTAGAGCACCCACCTGTATACACCTTGGGAAAAAGCGGTGATGTAGACAATTTGCTTTTATCTGAAAAACAACTCGAAGCCAAAGGAGCCACTTTCTACAAAATAAATCGTGGAGGCGATATTACCTATCACGGACCTGGCCAAATTGTAGGTTATCCCATTTTGGACTTGGAAAATTTCTTTACGGATATTCATAAATATTTACGCTTTCTGGAAGAAGCCATTATTCTTACTTTACAGGAGTATGGTATAGAATGCGGTCGAAGCGAAGGCGAAACTGGAGTTTGGCTAGGAGTAGGTACCCCTTTTGCCCGAAAAATTTGTGCTATGGGAGTGCGAGCTTCACGTTGGGTTACCATGCATGGTTTTGCGTTGAATGTAAATGTAGATTTGGGTTATTTTGATAACATTATTCCTTGCGGTATTCGAGGAAAAGCAGTCACTTCATTAAATGTTGAACTCGGTGTAGAAAAAGTGGATGAAGCCGAAGTGAAAGCGAAGATTTTGAAGCATTTCGCAAATCTTTTCGAAGCGACTTTCGAGAAATCTTAAATCTAAATTCTTAAATCTAAAATTAATTGTTCCGGCAATAATCGAAACGTCATTCGGTGGTATTTCGTAACTCCATATTTCCGAATAGCCTCACGATGTTCTTTGGTCGGGTAGCCTTTGTTTTTTTTCCAATTGTACATCGGGAATTCTTCGTGAATGCGATTCATATAATCATCTCGCTCCGTTTTTGCCAAAACAGAAGCTGCGGCAATACTCAAATATTTTGAATCCCCTTTGATGATACTTTGGTTCGGAATCGATTTTAATAATTCGATTTCAGTTTTAGTAAATATTTTTCCGCACAAATTTTTCAAACCTAATTTTGCATTCATTGCTCGATTGCCATCTACAATTATAAATTCGGGAGTGGGATTTAATTTCAAAACACATTCTTGCATTCCTTTCATCGAAGCATTTAGGATGTTGATTTCGTCTATTTCTTTTGGATATAAATGCGTTACTGCAAATGAAATAGCTTGGCTTTCGATAATTGGTCTGAGTTTTTCTCTCATTTTTTCGGACAATTGTTTGCTGTCATTCAAAAATGTATTTTCAAAATCAGGTGGAAGAATAACTGCAGCTGCAGTTACGGGACCTGCGAGGCAGCCTCGACCCGCTTCATCGGTTCCAGATTCTAGAATAAAGTTTGAAAATTGTGAAAGCAGCATACTTTGTGGTTTGTGAGAACAAATATTGTAATTTTTTTTGTTTTAGAGTAGGGATTTTTGTTTTTTGAAGTGATTGGGTTTTGCATTAGGGATAGCAGCGGCATCCTTTTGTGAAGTGATAACGAAACAAAAGATACAGCGAATAGCCCGACCCGCCGTTGCGAGGCCACAAGACGAAGCAATCTTGAGGGAATGCCCAAGGAATTGAAATTGTTTTTTTAATTATATGTTTTTATAATTTACCTTTGCTTGAATTACAGTTTATAATAATTCGACTAATTATATATCATTTCAAATGAGAATTCTCTTTTTCTTGTCTTTTTTAGTATTGCCAATAACCGTTTTTTCTCAACAAAAAATCCAAAATATGTTGGGTTTTGAAAGTAAGTACAATAGTTCAGATTCGATAAAAAAAACGAAAGAAAAAGTAGCGACTATTGACCTGTACCGAATAATTACTTTAGAGCGAGATACTACTTATATCGACACTTCTTTGACTATTAAAAAGCTATACAGTTTTAATTATTTACGAAGAGATAATTTTGGACTGCTGCCTTTTCCTAATGAAGGACAAACGTATAACACTTTGCAATATAGTTTGACCAGTTTTGAACCGCTTCCTGAATTTGGATTTAAAGCAAAACATTTTAATTTTTTAGAAGCCAATGAAATTCGATATAGTTCTGTTGCAACACCAGTAACTGAATTGTATTTTAAATCGACAATGAAACAAGGGCAATCTCTGGACTCCTTTTTTACATTGAATGTTTCACCCGACCTTAATTTTTCTATTGCTTATAGAGGTTTGCGTTCCACTGGAAAATACATCAACCAATTGGTTAGTTCGGGAAATTTTAGATTCACCACAAGTTATAACACTAAAAACAAACGCTATTTTGCTAATGCCCATTTTGTTTCAGCTGATATCGAAAATGAAGAAAATGGAGGAATTACTACTACTGATGATTTCGAAAGTGGTAATCCTGATTATATCAATAGAGAAAGATTAGAAGTGTATTTAACAGATGCAACTTCATTTTTGAAAGGAAAACGTTTTTTTCTAGATCATTCTTATAGGATTAACCCTAAAAAAGGAAATAATAATCTTTATGTAACGCATCAATTTAATTACGAAAATAAGTTTTTCGAATACAATCAAGTAACAGTTGCTTCCACTGTAGGTGGGTCAAGTGTTTACAGATTTGGCGATTCCTACAAAACAAGTGGTATAAATGATCAAACACATTACAATAAAACCTATAATAAAATTGGGCTTACTTATGAGAATTCTAGTTTAGGTCAGTTTAATTTTTTTGTCGATGATTTCTTCTCTAATTATTATTATCATCAAGTATTGATTTTAGATAATAACACAATTCCAGCTTATCTATCTCAAAGGATAAATAATGTTGGAGGTCAATACAGTTATCAAAAGAATAAATGGGTTGGGAAATTTTTGTATTCAAGGTCAATAACGAATCAATCGTTATCGAATTTAGATGCCAAGATGCAATATGATTTGAATGACGAAACTCAATTTTCATTTCAATATCAAAACATAAATAAATTGCCAAACAATAATTATAATTTATACCAAAGTAGTTTTGTAAATTACAATTGGTCGAATGATTTTAAGAACGAAAAAATTAATTCTATTAGTGCTAATGCAACAACTCCATGGGTTAACGCTTCAGCTCAATATACTGTTTTAAATGATCATTTGTATTTTGAAGATGTTTCCAGTGCAAATCAAATAGCACTAAATCAACAAATAATTGCTCCCAAACAATATGACAAAACCATCAATTATTTATCGGTTAAGGCAAATAAAGAATTTAAATTTTGGAAATTGGCTTTAGATAATACTGTTTTATATCAAAAAACGGTTCAGAATAATTTTATCCTCAATGTTCCGGAGTTTGTTACCAGAAACACTTTTTATTTTTCACAAGATATGTTTCATAAAGCCTTGTTTTTTCAAACAGGGGTGACGCTAAATTATTTCACTAATTATTATTCGAATGAATACAATCCAGTAATTGGAGAGTTTTTTGTTCAAAACAAAAAAGAGATTGGGAATTTTGCTAATTTGGATTTTTTCTTTAATGCTCGAATTCAAAGAACTCGAATTTATTTTATAGCCGAACATTTCAATTCCTCTTTAATGGGTTATAATTATTATGCATCACCCAATAATCCGTATCGCGATTTTACAATTCGGATTGGTTTGATTTGGAATTTTTTCCAATAAAAATTTCTTGTCAATTTTAAAATGAAATTAATTAGTGAATTAATAAATGGAAATGTAGTATTAATGTCAAAAAAATCTGCAATCTAAAATCTACAATCAAATGACCTTCACTGCAATAGATTTCGAAACTGCCACAGCATTCCATCCTTGTTCAGTTGGAATAGTTACCGTTGAAAACGGAATTATCGTTGACGAATATGTTACCCTAATCAAGCCACCAAGAAACGAATACTCTCCTTTTACGATTGCCGTTCACGGGATTCATCCAAGAGATACGATGAACGCAAAGACTTTTGCACAAGTATATCCAGAAATTAAAAAACGTCTTCAAAATCGCATAGTTGTGGCTCACAACGAAAGTTTTGATCGTAATGTATTAGCCAAGTCGATGGCACTTTATGGCTTGAATTATGAGGAATTAAATATTAGTTCTCGATGGGAATGTACTGTAAAAATATACAAAGCAAAAGGATTAAAACCAACCAAATTAAGCGATTGTTGTCGGGCAATGCAAATTGCTTTGAATCATCACGAGGCTTTGTCTGATGCGCGGGCTTGCGCTAAATTGTATTTATTGAGATAATTTTATCACGCATTTATTTTTTTAGTACTTTAGTCTTCAATCTATTGTCTAATTTTATGAAAGAAGATTTTCTCCATTACTTATGGAAATTTAAGAAATTTGATGCGTTAAATTTAAAAACTTCCAATGGAGAGGAGATCACTATCATCAATGTTGGACAATATTTAGAACTTGCTGGACCTGATTTTTTTAATTCTCAAATTATAATTGGGGACCAAAAATGGGCAGGAAATGTAGAAATTCATCTCAAATCTTCGGATTGGTATGTTCATCACCACGAAAGAGATGAAGCTTATGAAAATGTGATTCTTCATGTAGTTTGGGAACACGATACCGAAATATTTAGAAAAAACAATACCGAAATTCCAGTTTTGGAATTGAAAAATCACGTTGATATATTGACAATTGTCAATTACAAAACGTTGATGACTCCAAAATCTTGGATATTTTGCGAAAAGCAACTGAAAGAGATAAATGAATTCACATTAAAGAATTGGCAAGAACGCTTGTTTTTTGAACGGCTGGAAAGAAAATCAAAATCGATTTATGAATTATTAGAACAAACGAATAATGATTGGGAAGCAGTTTTGTTTTGCCTACTAGCGAAGAATTTCGGGTTGAATACTAATGGGGCTATTTTTATGAAAATTGCACAAACGATTCCTTTTTCAATTATAAGAAAAGAAAGTTTTGAAGTCGAAAATTTAGAAGCGTTACTTTTAGGTTCAGCCGGTTTGTTGGATTCTGAAAAAGAAGATTCTTACTTTAATAATCTGAAATTCAGGTATTTCTATTTGCTTCATAAATACCAATTTGAGAAAAAAAATGTAGAACCAGTTCAATTTTTTAAACATCGGCCGGATAATTTCCCAACCATTCGACTCTCGCAATTAGCGAATTTGTATCACACTCAACAAAATTTATTTTCTAAAATAAGTACTTCAAATTCACTCCAGAATATTTATGAAATAGTAGAAGTTCCTGCATCCAGTTATTGGCAAAATCATTATCAGTTTGACAAAGAAAGCCCTAAAAAGAAAAAGAAGATTTCTAAATCATTTATTGACTTGATTGTTATAAATACTTTAATTCCATTACAATTTGCTTACGCCAAAAATCAAGGCAAAGAAATATCCGAAGATTTGTTTATACTGTTGAATGAGGTTGCACCAGAGAAAAATGCGATAATGGATAAATTCACTTCTTTTGGGATTAAACCAAAAAATGCTTTTGAATCACAATCTTTATTGCAACTCAAAAATGAATATTGCAATAAAAGTCGTTGCCTAGAATGTAGTATCGGAATGGAATTATTGAAAAAAAGTTAAATTGTTGATTCGGATGTATGTTCATTCGAATATTTTGTAATTTTACCCAAAACTATTGTTACCTTGAGCATGTCGCTGGAGGCAAAACCTAAAAGAATGAGAGCAGTACTACAAATTAAATATTTTTTTGAAAAACATGGTTTTCATGTTTCCTCTCGTCTTGCAGACAAATTAGGAATGCGGGTAACTAGCGTTCGCTTGTTCTTTATATACATTTCCTTTGTAACCGCTGGAATAGGTTTTGGAGTGTATTTGACACTTGCATTTTGGATTCGATTGAAAGATTTGATTCGAGCAAAACGTACATCTGTTTTCGACTTATAAGCTGTTATATAATCAGAAAAAGGGTTTTTAGAATTTTGAAATTCTAAAAACCCTTTTTTATTTCTTAAAGTTTTTATCTCATCTTTTTGAAACTATAAGCATATATAAATGCGTGTATAATTGCAAAACCAATAGAGAAATAAAATAAGAATATTTCATCAACATTTACATCTAAATGGTTAATATATGCTATGATTATCAAAGCTAGTACCATTCCTAGACCTGATGCAGAAACAGTTTTGTAATTTTTTAAACTAAAATTACCTTTATTTAAAACACTGTTTTTCATGCCGTAGAATAAGTAAAAATCAAAACCAATTATCATCCAAACGATAAGACGGATCCATGTGTCTAATGGTAAAAACACCATCATAAACAAGCAAACAACAATACCTGCTATGGGTACATAAGGGACAAATGGTGTTCTGAATCCTCTTGGTGCATCGGGCATTTTTTTACGCATAATTAATACGCCGACACATACTAATATAAAGGCAAATAAAGTACCTATACTGGTCATTTCTCCCACAACTCTTGCAGGAACAAATGCTGCAAAAACACTTACAATTACCATGAACAGTAGGTTGTTTTTGGCTGGGGTTCTGAATTTTGAATGTACTTCTGAAAATACTTTTGGCATAAGACCATCTTTACTCATCGAGAAAAACACTCTACTTTGTCCCATCAACATCACCAAAATAACCGAAGAATACCCACCTAAGATGGCTAATAAAATTGCATTATTAAGCCAAGGATAAGCTGGAGTTATCATTCCGTTCGGCCCTACATTCCCCATTGCTTCAACAGCAACAGCAACAGGAGCTATTCCATCTTTTCCTGCAAATGCCTGATAGTTCACAACACCTGTCATAACGTGTGCAAAAAGTATGTATAAAATAGTGCATATTGCTAATGACAATAAAATGCCAATTGGCATATCTCTTTTCGGATTCTTGGCTTCTTGTGCAGCAGTCGAAACAGCGTCAAAACCAATATAAGCAAAAAACACAATCGCCGCAGCTCTGATTATCCCTGAAAAACCAAACTCACCAAATTTACCAGTGTTTTCAGGTATATACGGAGTATAATTTTCTGGACGGATATATTGCCATCCCACAGCGATAAAAACTAGGACTACAGATACTTTTAATAAAACAATAATACCATTTACAAAAGCAGATTCTTGGGTTCCACGAATTAATAGAAAAGATACAACCATAACAATTATAACAGCTGGAATATTGATAATACCACCTTCAAAAGGAGAAAGCATATAAGCATCATCGATATGTATTCCATAGCCACCTAAAAATTTTCCGAAATAACGAGACCAACTTATCGATACGGTTGCGGCTCCTACAGCATATTCTAAAACTAAATCCCAGCCAATTATCCAAGCGATAAATTCGCCCATAGTTGCGAATGAATAAGTATAAGCACTTCCGGCAACAGGAATCATTGAAGAAAATTCAGCATAACATAAACCCGCAAAAACACAGCCAAACGCGGCTACAAGAAATGAAATGGTTATTGCTGGGCCAGCGTTTGCTGATGCTGCTAATCCAGTTATTGAAAACAATCCAGCACCAATAATAGCGCCAATTCCAAGAGCAACCAATCCAGAGGCAGTGAGGGTTTTCTTTAATCCTTTTTCAGAATCAGCAGCTTCGTCTAAAAGTTGTGCTAATGGTTTTCTTTTCCAAATAGACATATAATTGAGGTTTGTGATTATTAAAATTCAAATATATTGTTTTTTAAGATTGAGATGATAGAGTTCGCCGTGTTTTTTGAAATTTGTATTTTATTTTTAATATTTTTTCCTAAGTAAGTATAGGTTTGTTAAATATTTTTTTATTTTTAAAGTCTGAAAACCAGTGTGTTCCAAATAAGCATAAATTATAGCGATGACTTTCCAAGATATACAATCTTTTTTTAAGTTTTCAAGAGGACAGCGAGCTGGTGTTTTTCTATTGCTTTTTTTAATTGTACTAGTACAAACAGTGTATTTTTTCTTTGATTTTAAAGTTCAGTCTAATAAATCTCCTGAAAAAGAAAAATGGATGTCTTTGCAAATTCAAATGGATTCCTTGAAAAAGGAAAAACAGGATTATGTTCCAAAAATATATCCTTTCAATCCTAATTTTATTACAGATTTCAAAGGGTATAAATTGGGAATGTCGGTTCAGGAAATTGATCGACTTCTTGCTTTTAGAAAAGAAAATAAGTATGTGAATTCGCCTGAAGAATTTCAACACGTCACAAAAGTATCCGATTCGTTATTAATTGCCATTGCGCCATATTTTAAGTTTCCAGATTGGGTCAAAAACAAAAAAGAATTCAAAGAGAATAAAAAGTATCCCTTTACGGCTTTCGGCAAAAATGAAAAAATAGTTATAATCGACATCAATCAAGCTACTCAAGAAGATTTGATTAAAATAAAAGGAATTGGCGAGGTGATTTCACTTCGAATATTAAAATTTAAGGGAAGTCTTGGGGGTTTTGTGTCAATGGAACAAATGAAAGATGTCTGGGGATTAACGCCAGAAGTAATTGAGAGTTTGAATACTCATTTTAAAATTACAGTGCTCCCAAAAGTAAATAAAATTGACATCAATAACGCGTCAATAAAGGAATTGTCTCAATTTCCCTATTTCAATTATCAATTAGCAAAACAAATCGTAACTTTTAGAAGTATGAATGGAGATTTTAAAAATATTGAGGATTTAACAAAAATTAAAGGATTGTCTATTGAAATGGCAAATATTATAGCCTTATATTTGGACTTTTAAAACTCATATATTATTAGGATGAACTTCGATTATAGCGAAACACAAACATTAATTGCGCAATCTATTAGAGATTTTGCTGAAAAAAATATTAGACCACATATAATGGAATGGGATGAAGCTCAAACATTCCCAGTTTCTTTATTTAAAAAATTGGGTGAAATGGGTTTTATGGGCGTTTTAGTCCCACAAGACTTAGGAGGTTCTGAACTGGGGTATCATGAATACATCACCATAATTGAAGAAATATCTAAAGTCGATCCTTCCATAGGGTTGTCCGTTGCGGCTCATAATTCCTTATGTACCAATCATATTTTGACCTTTGGTAACGAGGAGCAAAAGAAAAAATGGATTCCAAAATTGGCAACAGCTGAGCATATTGGAGCTTGGGGACTAACGGAACACAATACAGGTTCGGATGCTGGTGGAATGAATACCACTGCTATTAAAGACGGAGATCATTGGATTGTAAATGGGGCCAAAAACTTTATTACTCACGGAAAATCGGGAGATATTGCAGTTGTTATTGTTCGAACGGGAAAAAAAGGAGATTCCAAAGGGATGACTGCTTTCGTTTTCGAAAAAGGAATGCCAGGATTTACTTCTGGAAAAAAAGAAAATAAATTAGGAATGCGTGCCAGCGAAACAGCGGAACTTATTTTTGATAATTGTAGAATTCCAGATGCGAATAGATTAGGAGAAGTAGGCGATGGCTTTGTTCAATCTATGAAAATATTAGATGGCGGAAGAATTTCCATTGGAGCTTTGTCTCTCGGAATTGCAAAAGGAGCTTATGAAGCAGCTTTAAAATATTCGAAAGAAAGATATCAGTTTGGAAAAGCAATTAGTGAATTTCAAGGAATTTCATTCAAACTCGCTGATATGGCTACTGAAATTGAAGCTTCAGAATTGCTTTTGCATAAAGCGGCTTTCTTGAAAAATAACAATCGTAATATGACAACACTTGGAGCAATGAGTAAAATGTTTGCTTCCGAAGTTTGTGTAAAAGTGGCCAATGATGCCGTTCAAATTCACGGAGGTTATGGCTATACGAAGGATTATCCAGTAGAGAAATTCTACCGAGATTCTAAATTATGTACTATTGGCGAAGGAACTACGGAGATTCAGAAACTAGTGATTTCAAGGAATATTTTGAAATAGACAAAGAGAAAATAGACAAAGAGATAATAGATTGAAAAGCCAAGAAGCGAGACCCGAGGCAAAGCCGAACAGAGCGAAGCTAAATTGTAGCTTGGCTTTTTTTGTTGCTGTTTGTTTTATTTTAATCTGTCGTCTATTATATTTAATCTAAAAAAATAATTCATAATTCATAACTCATAATTCATAATTAATAATTACTTTTGCAGCCTTAACGAGAGGAGGTGATAAAATTATGTTAATTATACCAATTAAAGACGGAGAAAATATCGATAGAGCATTAAAGCGCTATAAAAGAAAATTCGACAAAACTGGAACTGTTCGTCAACTAAGAGCGCGTACTGCTTTTATAAAACCATCAGTAACCAACAGAGCGAAAATTCAAAAAGCAGCTTATATCCAGAATATGAGAGATAATATGGAAAATAGTTAATTATTTTCTATTGCAATAAATGCCGTTAGTCATTAAAGTTTAATACCTTTGATACTAACGGTTTTTTTATGGCTACAAACAAAGATGCTTTTAGAGATTACTTACAAATGGAGAAAAAATATTCTCCACATACCGTAAATGCGTATTTGAATGATATACAGTACTTCGAATCATTCAATAAAAACCAATTCGATCAAGATGCTATTGATAAAGTAAATTACAGTCAAATCCGAAGCTGGATTGTTTCGCTTGTAGACGATTCAATTTCCAATGTAACAGTCAATCGAAAAATAGCTTCCTTAAAAGCATTTTATAAGTTTTTATTAAAAACAAAACAAATAGAGGTAAGTCCGTTATTGAAACATAAGGCTTTAAAAACTCCAAAAACACTTCAAATTCCATTTTCAGTAAAAGAAGTGGATGATGTTTTGAGTCTAATTCCAAAACCCGAAGGTTTCGATGAAATAAGAAATAAACTAATTATTGATTTATTTTACACCACAGGAATTCGAAGAACCGAGTTAATATTTTTAAAGACACATAATATTAATGCTGCTTATAGTTCAATAAAAGTACTCGGGAAAAGGAATAAAGAAAGGATTCTTCCTGTTTTGCCAATTATTTCTGAGCAATTAATTTTGTATTACAATGAAAGAACACGTTTAGAGTTAATTACGGAAAATGACAATTTTTTTATCACAAATAAAGGGTTAAAATTAAGTGAATCCTTTGTGTATCGTTTAATAAATTCTTACTTTAGTACAGTCTCCGAAAAGGTCAAAAAAAGTCCCCATATATTAAGGCATACATTTGCGACTCATTTATTAAACAACGGAGCCGATTTGAATTCAGTAAAAGAATTATTAGGACATTCAAGTTTGGCATCGACACAAGTATATACACATAGTAGTTTGTCAGAGCTAAAAAAAGTATATGAAGATGCTCATCCAAGAAATTTAAAATAATTCAAGCAGTGTTTAACCAATAAAAATTTGATTATGAAGGTAAATGTTCAGGCGGTCAACTTTAATGTTGATAGAAAACTAGTAGATTTCGTTCAGGAAAGAATGGACAGATTAGAGAAGTATTATGATAAAATTGTATCTGCAGATGTTTTTTTGAAAGTAGAAAACATGAGTGACAAGGAAAACAAGTTTGTCGAAATCAAAATTAATGTTCCAGGTGATGATTTTTTAGTAAAAAAACATTGTAAGACTTTTGAGGAAGCAGTGGAGATTTCGGCTGAATCTCTAGAAAGATTATTGGTAAAAAGAAAAGAAAAAATACGAGACCACATTTAATATTAATTTTTTTTAAAAAAATGTTTTGATTGAGAGATAAAATTTCTACATTTGCAGTCCGTTAGAAATAGCGGACTTTTTTTATTGATTTTGCCAGCGTAGCTCAGTTGGCTAGAGCAGCTGATTTGTAATCAGCAGGTCGTGGGTTCGAGTCCCTCCGCCGGCTCTAAAAATTGGAGATTTCTGAATGTAGATTTTAGATTTCGATGCGTAAAGGAAAAAGTATTTTAGAATGATGGAATGTGGTTTTAGAGTAATCTAAAGTCTAAAATCAGAAATCTAAAATAAAAGGGGAGATACTCAAGCGGCCAACGAGGGCAGACTGTAAATCTGCTGTGTGAACTTCGCAGGTTCGAATCCTGCTCTCCCCACAAGAATGAATTTTAGAATTTAGATTTTAGATTTAAGATTGTTGTTAATCTGAAATTTAATTTTTAAAATCATAAATCTAAAATGAACTCTCTGCCGACTTAGCTCAGAGGTAGAGTGCTTCCTTGGTAAGGAAGAGGTCACGGGTTCAATTCCCGTAGTTGGCTCAAGAAAGAATAAATTTGAACACTAATAAATTAATTAAGATTAAAAACTAAGTAAAATGGCAAAAGAAACCTTTAACCGTAATAAGCCCCACTTAAACATTGGAACAATTGGGCACGTGGATCACGGAAAAACAACTTTAACTGCAGCAATAACTAAAGTGTTATCTGATGCTGGTTACTGTCAAGCAAAATCGTTTGATCAAATTGATAATGCTCCAGAAGAAAAAGAAAGAGGTATTACAATTAATACATCTCACGTAGAGTATGAAACTGCTAACCGTCACTACGCACACGTTGACTGTCCTGGTCACGCGGATTACGTAAAAAACATGGTTACTGGTGCTGCTCAAATGGATGGTGCTATTCTTGTTGTAGCTGCAACTGATGGACCAATGCCACAAACACGTGAGCACATCCTATTAGGTCGTCAGGTAGGTATTCCTAGAATGGTTGTATTCATGAATAAAGTGGATATGGTTGATGATGAGGAATTATTAGAATTGGTTGAAATGGAAATTAGAGACTTATTGTCTTTCTATGAATATGATGGTGACAACTGTCCGGTTATTCAAGGTTCTGCTTTAGGAGGATTGAATAGTGATCCAGCTTGGGTACCAAAAATCATTGAATTAATGGAAGCTTGTGATACTTGGATCGAAGAGCCTATTCGTGATACTGCAAAACCTTTCTTAATGCCAGTTGAAGATGTATTTACGATTACTGGACGTGGAACTGTTGCTACAGGTCGTATCGAAACTGGTATTGCTAATACAGGAGATGCTGTTGAAATCATTGGAATGGGAGCTGGTAAATTAACTTCTACTATTACAGGAGTTGAGATGTTCCGTAAAATCCTTGATAGAGGTGAAGCTGGAGATAACGTAGGTTTATTGTTAAGAGGTGTTGATAAAGAATCTATCAAAAGAGGAATGGTTATCATTAAGCCAGGATCAGTAAAACCACACGCTACTTTCAAAGCTGAGGTTTATATCTTGAAAAAAGAAGAAGGTGGTCGTCATACACCATTCCATAATAACTACCGTCCACAGTTTTACGTTCGTACAACTGACGTAACAGGAGTTATTACTTTGCCAGAAGGAGTTGAGATGGTAATGCCAGGAGACAACTTAACTATTAATGTAGCTTTATTAAGCCCAATCGCAATGAATGTTGGATTGCGTTTTGCTATCCGTGAAGGTGGTAGAACTGTAGGTGCAGGTCAGGTAACTGAGATTGTAGCTTAATTATATAAATAAGTATAAGCCAGTAACGCCTTATGGTGTTGCTGGTTTTTATTAACAAACGGGCGTAGTTCAAGGGTAGAATAGCGGTCTCCAAAACCGTTGATGGGGGTTCGAATCCCTCCGCCCGTGCTAATAAAACAAATCATCATGAAAGTTGTTAATTACATATCAGAAGCATTTGAAGAATTAAGATTAAATGTGTCTTGGCCAGAATGGGCAGAAGTACAACGTTTAACTATTGTTGTTGCTGTTTTCTCCGTGATATTTGCTTTGGCAACTTGGGGAACAGATGAATTTTTCGCAAAAACATTGGCTGGTTTTTTTAACTGGATAAAAGCATAATTTTTTTGTTATGGCAGATAATAATATGAAAAAGTGGTACGTAGTTCGAGCAGTAAGCGGTCAAGAGAATAAAGTGAAAGCTTACATCGAAACCGAAATCGCTAGATTAGGAATGGGTGATTATGTTTCTCAGGTATTAGTTCCTACTGAAAAAGTAGTAACTGTAAAAGATGGAAAAAAAATTGTTAAAGACAAAGTGTATTTTCCAGGTTATGTAATGATTGAAGCTAATCTTGTTGGGGAGATACCCCATATTATTAAATCTATAACAAGTGTAATTGGTTTTTTAGGTGAAATAAAAGGAGGAGAGCCAGTTCCATTAAGGCTTTCTGAAGTAAATAGAATGTTAGGAAAAGTAGATGAATTAGCGGTAAATGCTGATACACGAGCAATTCCATTCAATTTAGGAGAAACAATAAAAGTAATAGATGGTCCTTTCAATGGTTTCAATGGGACTGTTGAAAAAATTAATGAAGAAAAACGTAAACTGGAAGTAATGGTTAAAATTTTCGGTAGAAAAACACCATTAGAATTAGGGTTTATGCAAGTAGAGAAGGTCTAAAGTCGTAAAGTCTAAAGTCATAAAGTAAAAACATATAGTTTTTAAATTCTTTAAGACATTTGACTTTTAAACAGTAAGACCATTAATAAGTATAATTTTGTTACATATATAATAAACCACATTTTCGCTTCCAATGAGAGTGTGTTAAATTTTTTAAAAAAATGGCTAAAGAGATTAGTAAAGTAGTTAAACTACAAGTTAAGGGAGGTGCTGCGAACCCGTCGCCACCGGTTGGACCTGCTTTAGGTGCTGCTGGTGTTAATATCATGGAGTTCTGTAAGCAATTTAATGCGAGAACCCAAGATAAACCAGGTAAAATTTGCCCAGTGCAAATTACAGTGTATAAAGACAAATCTTTCGATTTTGTTGTAAAAACACCACCTGCTGCTGTTCAATTATTGGATGCAGCAAAGCTTAAATCTGGTTCTGGAGAACCAAATCGTAAGAAAGTAGCTAGCGTTACTTGGGATGTTATCAAAACAATCGCGGAAGACAAGATGGTTGATTTAAATGCATTCACAATCGAGTCTGCTATGAGCATGATCGCAGGAACGGCTAGATCTATGGGTATAACTGTAACTGGAGATTCTCCTCTAAAACAAGCTTAAGACATGGCAAAATTGACAAAAAAGCAAAAAGAGGCTGCTTCAAAAATTGAAAAGAACAAACTATATTCTTTAAAAGATGCTTCTGCATTAATTAAAGAAATAGCTTCTGCAAAATTTGATGAGTCTGTTGATATCGCAGTACGTTTAGGAGTAGATCCTAGAAAAGCGAATCAAATGGTAAGAGGTGTAGTAACATTGCCTCATGGAACTGGTAAAGATGTTAAAGTATTGGCATTGGTTACTCCAGATAAAGAAGCGGAAGCTTTAGCAGCTGGTGCAGACTATGTTGGTCTTGATGAATACCTTCAAAAAATTAAAGACGGTTGGACAGATGTTGATGTAATTATCACTATGCCTGCTGTAATGGGTAAATTAGGTCCATTAGGTCGTATTTTAGGACCTAGAGGTTTAATGCCTAATCCTAAAACAGGTACTGTAACTATGGATGTTGCAAAAGCTGTTCAAGAAGTTAAAGCTGGTAAAATCGATTTCAAAGTTGATAAAACTGGTATCGTACATGCAGGAATTGGAAAAGTTTCTTTTGGAGCTGAACAAATCTATGATAATGCACACGAAATTATTCAAACATTAATCAAACTTAAACCAACTGCTGCTAAAGGTACCTACATTAAAGGTATTCACATCACTAGCACAATGAGTCCTGCAATTGCATTGGATCCTAAAGCAGTATAATTGTAGTTAAAAATTTTTAGTATGACTAGAGAAGAAAAATCAATCGCGATTGAAGATTTAACTGCACAGTTAGCTGGTACAAATATCATTTATATATCTGATATTTCTGGATTAAATGCAGAAACAACTTCAAACTTGAGAAGAGCTTGCTTTAAAGCAGGTATAAAATTAGAGGTAGTTAAAAATACTTTGCTTGCAAAAGCAATGGAAGCTTCGGCTAATGATTATGGTGAATTACCTTCAGTATTGACAGGTAATAGTGCTATATTAATTGCTGATGTTGCTAACGCACCTGGAAAAATAATTAAAGATTTCCGCAAAAAGAATGCTAAGCCAATTTTGAAAGGGGCTTACATCAATGCAGAAGTTTATATTGGAGATGATCAATTAGATGCCTTGGCAACTATTAAATCTAAAGAAGAACTTATTGGTGAACTTATTGGATTACTTCAATCGCCAGCACAAAGAGTTATTTCTGCTCTTCAAAACCAATTCAAAGAAGAAGAGGTGGCTTAATTCCATACTTAACAGTATGAATTAAGCGTATGATTACGCGCACAATAAATAAATTATATTTAACAAATCATTTTAAAACGATAGAAAAAATGGCAGATTTGAAACAATTCGCAGAACAATTAGTTAACCTAACAGTAAAAGAAGTTAACGAATTAGCAACAATATTAAAAGATGAGTACGGAATCGAACCAGCTGCTGCAGCTGTAGTAGTATCAGGTGGTGGAGAAGCTGCTGCTGAAGAAGTACAAACTGAATTTACAGTAGTATTAAAAGAAGCTGGTGCTTCTAAATTAGCTGTTGTGAAAATGGTTAAAGAACTTACAGGTTTAGGTTTGAAAGAAGCTAAAGATGTAGTTGATTCTGCTCCATCAAATGTTAAAGAAGGCGTTTCTAAAGATGAGGCTGAAGGTCTTAAAAAATCATTAGAAGAAGCTGGAGCTGTTGTTGAAATTAAATAGTTCACCTCTTTTAGAGAATTAGGTTTAGGTCTTGGATACAATCCAAAGACCTAAACCATTTTTCGTATAATAAATTTCTATTTTGTTTCATTGCAAAATAGAATTTTGAAATAGAATACATTTTTACCCATTACGAGGAAAAAAAATTAACAGATAATAAAAAAGTAGTTATCTTAAATTGATTTTTAAAGATGTAATGGTTGTAAAAGTAAAGTATAGAAATAGTATTTATACACAAAAAAATTACTTTTTTAATCAAAATTTTGTCCATAGATGATA
The DNA here is from genome assembly GCF_004349355.1 of Flavobacterium cellulosilyticum. Classification (GTDB taxonomy): domain Bacteria; phylum Bacteroidota; class Bacteroidia; order Flavobacteriales; family Flavobacteriaceae; genus Flavobacterium; species Flavobacterium cellulosilyticum. The sequence goes on from NZ_SMFK01000002.1 coordinate 36,146, forward strand.
ACTAATCAGACTGAAAGATTAAATTTTGCCTCTACAAAAAACATTCCTGTATATCCAGATTTTCTAGATGTTCAGGTTAAATCGTTTAAAGATTTTTTCCAATTGGAAACAAAATCTGATGAAAGAGGCGACGAAGGTTTATACAATACCTTCATGGAAAACTTTCCAATTACAGATACAAGAAACAATTTTGTATTGGAATTCCTTGACTACTTTGTAGATCCACCACGTTATACAATTCAAGAATGTATTGAGAGAGGTCTTACATATAGTGTGCCTTTAAAAGCAAGATTGAAATTATATTGTACAGATCCAGAACACGAAGATTTTGAAACTATTGTACAAGATGTATATCTTGGAACAATTCCTTACATGACTCCAAGTGGTACTTTTGTAATCAATGGTGCTGAGCGTGTTGTTGTTTCTCAATTACACCGTTCTCCAGGGGTTTTCTTCGGACAATCTTTCCATGCAAATGGAACAAAATTATATTCTGCCAGAGTAATTCCTTTTAAAGGTTCTTGGATAGAATTTTCAACCGATATCAATAGCGTAATGTACGCGTATATCGACAGAAAGAAAAAATTACCTGTAACTACTTTATTCCGTGCCATTGGATTCGAAAGAGACAAGGATATCCTTGAAATTTTCGACCTTGCTGAAGAAATTAAAGTATCTAAAACAGGACTTAAAAAATATATTGGTAGAAGATTAGCGGCTCGTGTTTTGAACACTTGGCATGAAGATTTCGTGGATGAAGATACCGGCGAAGTTGTTTCTATCGAACGTAACGAAATAATTCTTGATAGAGATACAATTATCGACAAAGATAATGTTGAAGAAATCATTGATTCTAACGTTAAATCTATTTTGTTGCACAAGGAAGATAATAATGGAGTAGATTATTCTATTATTCACAACACGCTACAAAAAGATCCAACAAACTCTGAAAAAGAAGCTGTTGAGCATATCTACAGACAATTGCGTAATGCAGAACCGCCTGATGAAGAAACTGCTCGTGGTATTATTGATAAATTATTCTTTTCTGAACAACGTTACAATTTAGGTGAAGTTGGTCGTTATAGAATAAACAAAAAACTGGGTCTTGATACGCCAATGGAAAAGCAAGTGCTTACCAAAGAAGACATCATTACCATAGTGAAATATTTGATTGAATTGATTAATGCGAAAGCAGATATTGATGATATCGATCACTTGTCAAACCGTCGTGTTAGAACAGTTGGAGAGCAATTGTCACAACAATTTGGTGTAGGTTTAGCTCGTATGGCAAGAACCATTCGTGAGAGAATGAACGTTAGAGATAACGAGGTGTTTACACCTATTGATTTGATTAATGCTAAAACATTATCATCAGTAATCAACTCTTTCTTTGGTACCAACCAGTTGTCTCAATTTATGGATCAAACAAATCCACTAGCTGAGATTACGCACAAAAGAAGATTATCGGCACTAGGACCAGGTGGACTTTCTCGTGAAAGAGCAGGTTTTGAAGTACGTGACGTTCACTATACGCACTACGGACGTTTATGTCCAATTGAAACTCCTGAGGGACCAAACATTGGTTTGATATCTTCGCTTGGTGTTTATGCTAAAGTAAACGGAATGGGTTTCATTGAAACACCGTATCGTAAAGTAACAAATGGAGTTGTAGATTTAGTTTCTACACCTGTTTACTTGAGCGCTGAAGAAGAAGAAGGTATGTTGATTTCTCAAGCAAACATTGAAATGGATGCTACTGGTAAAATCCTTGCCGAAAACGTAATTGCGCGTCAAGAGGGAGATTTTCCTGTAATTGATCCAATTAAAGTGGATTATGCTGACGTTGCCCCAAACCAAATTGCTTCGATTTCTGCTTCATTAATTCCTTTCTTGGAACATGATGATGCGAATAGAGCCTTGATGGGATCGAACATGATGCGTCAAGCCGTACCATTATTACGCCCTGAAGCTCCAATTGTTGGAACAGGTTTAGAGCGTCAAGTAGCTTCAGATTCTAGAGTATTGATAAATGCTGAAGGTCCTGGAGTTGTAGAATATGTTGATGCTAATATTATCACTATCAAATACGATCGTTCTGAGGAAGAAAGAATGGTAAGTTTTGAAGAAGATGAGAAAACATACAATCTAATTAAATTTAGAAAAACCAATCAAAGTACAAGTATCAACTTGAAACCAATCGTAAGAAGAGGTGATAGAGTAGTTCTTGGACAAGTATTATCTGAAGGTTATGCTACTCAAAATGGAGAGCTAGCTTTGGGTCGTAACTTAAAAGTGGCATTTATGCCATGGAAAGGGTACAACTTTGAGGATGCGATTGTAATTTCTGAAAAAGTAGTTCGCGACGATATATTTACATCTATTCACGTTGATGATTATTCATTAGAAGTGAGAGATACTAAATTAGGTAACGAAGAATTAACGAATGATATTCCAAACGTTTCTGAAGAAGCTACTAAAGATTTAGATGAAAACGGAATGATTAGAATTGGAGCCGAGGTTAAGCCTGGTGACATTCTAATCGGAAAAATAACTCCAAAAGGAGAATCAGATCCTACTCCTGAAGAGAAATTGCTTCGAGCCATCTTTGGGGATAAAGCAGGTGATGTAAAAGATGCTTCATTAAAAGCTTCTCCTTCTTTACATGGTGTGGTTCTAGACAAAAAATTGTTCGCAAGAGCAGTAAAAGATAAACGCAAACGTACCCAAGATAAAGATGCTTTAGGCGCTTTGGAAATGGAATTTGAAGTTAAATTTGTTGAATTAAAAGACAAATTAATCGAGAAATTGTTTTTAATCGTTAACGGAAAAACATCTCAAGGTGTAATGAATGATTTGGGTGAAGAAGTTTTACCAAAAGGTAAAAAATATACTCAAAAAATGCTTTATGCTGTTGAAGATTTTGCTCACTTAAGCAAAGGACAATGGGTAGCTGACGATGCAACTAATACTATGGTGAATGATTTAATTCATAACTATAAAATTAAGTTGAACGATTTACAAGGTGCATTACGAAGAGAGAAATTTACTATTACTGTAGGTGATGAATTACCTTCAGGAATATTGAAATTAGCTAAAGTATATGTTGCTAAAAAACGTAAACTGAAAGTTGGGGATAAAATGGCGGGACGTCACGGTAACAAAGGTATTGTAGCTCGTATTGTTCGTCATGAAGATATGCCTTTCTTAGAAGATGGAACGCCAGTTGATATTGTGTTGAATCCACTTGGAGTACCTTCACGTATGAACATTGGTCAGATTTATGAAACGGTTTTAGGTTGGGCTGGTCAAAATTTAGGTAGAAAATATGCTACTCCAATTTTTGATGGTGCTACTTTAGATCAAATCAACGAATTGACTGACGAAGCTGGAATTCCACGTTTTGGACACACTTATCTTTATGATGGAGGAACTGGAGAACGTTTTCACCAAGCAGCAACAGTAGGTGTTATCTATATGTTGAAATTAGGTCACATGGTTGATGATAAAATGCACGCACGTTCAATTGGACCATACTCATTAATTACACAACAACCATTGGGAGGTAAAGCTCAATTTGGAGGTCAACGTTTTGGAGAAATGGAAGTTTGGGCACTTGAAGCTTATGGAGCATCAAGTACGCTTAGAGAGATATTGACTGTGAAATCTGATGATGTTATTGGTAGAGCTAAAACTTACGAAGCAATCGTTAAGGGAGAGTCTATGCCAGAACCAGGATTACCGGAATCATTCAATGTATTAATGCATGAATTGAAAGGTCTTGGTTTAGACATTAGATTAGAAGAATAGTATTCAGTTATCAGTGTTCAGTAGTCAGTTTAAAGCTGAACACTGAGCACTGATCACTTTTTTATAGGTTTTTAGGATTTATACCCGTAAGCCGTTCCGATTTTTTATATATCCTATATAATTAGCACTTCAAAAATTTGTTTGAAGTTTAGAGAAGTAATCCGAGGTAGTTTTAAGTCAAAAGTTTGAAAGTCCAAAGTCCAAAGTCGTCCTAGACTTTAAAACTTTATGACATTTGACTCTAGACTAAAAAAGAATCAATTTTTTAATTGCAATAAATCAATAGTAAAAACTATGATGAATAATAGAAATAATAATAAAGATAAGAATCCTGTAAAAAGATTCAATAAAATTTCGATAGGTCTAGCTTCTCCTGAATCAATCTTGAAAGAATCAAGAGGTGAAGTGTTGAAGCCTGAAACTATCAATTATAGAACTCACAAACCAGAACGTGATGGTCTTTTCTGCGAACGTATCTTCGGACCAGTAAAAGATTTCGAATGTGCTTGTGGTAAATACAAAAGAATCCGTTACAAAGGAATCATTTGCGACCGTTGTGGTGTTGAAGTTACAGAGAAAAAAGTACGTAGAGATAGAGTAGGACACATCAATCTTGTTGTGCCTATTGCTCATATTTGGTATTTCCGTTCTCTTCCAAACAAAATTGGATATATATTAGGTCTTCCTTCTAAGAAATTAGACATGATTATCTATTATGAAAGATATGTTGTAATCCAAGCAGGTATTGCTAAAACTCCAGAAGGAGAATCTGTAAAAAGATTAGACTTTTTGACAGAAGAAGAGTATTTGAATATTTTAGATACACTTCCGGCTGACAACCAATATTTAGATGACTTTGATCCAAATAAATTTGTTGCCAAAATGGGAGCAGAATGTATTATGGACTTATTGGCTCGTATTGACTTAGATCAATTATCATATGATTTACGTCACTCAGCAAATAATGAAACGTCTAAACAACGTAAAACAGAAGCATTAAAAAGATTAATCGTAGTTGAATCTTTCCGTGAGTCTAACTTGAACCGTGAGAATCGTCCAGAATGGATGATTATGAAAGTAGTTCCTGTTATTCCACCAGAATTACGTCCACTCGTACCACTTGATGGAGGTCGTTTTGCAACTTCAGATTTAAATGATTTATACCGTCGTGTAATTATACGTAACAACCGTTTGAAAAGATTAATGGAGATCAAAGCTCCAGAGGTTATCTTGAGAAACGAAAAACGTATGTTGCAAGAATCAGTAGATTCACTTTTTGATAATACAAGAAAAGCATCAGCTGTTAAAACAGAATCTAACAGACCATTGAAATCACTTTCGGATTCCCTTAAAGGAAAACAAGGTCGTTTCCGTCAAAACTTATTGGGTAAGCGTGTGGATTATTCTGCTCGTTCAGTAATTGTTGTTGGACCTGAATTAAAATTATTCGAATGTGGTATCCCGAAAGATATGGCATCAGAGCTTTACAAACCTTTCGTAATCCGTAAATTGATTGAAAGAGGAATTGTAAAAACGGTTAAATCAGCCAAAAAAATAATAGACAAAAAAGAGCCAGTAGTTTGGGATATCCTTGAAAATGTAATTAAAGGTCATCCAATCTTGCTGAATCGTGCTCCTACTTTGCACAGATTAGGTATTCAAGCATTCCAACCAAAATTAATTGAAGGAAAAGCAATCCAATTGCACCCTTTAGTTTGTACTGCATTTAATGCGGATTTTGATGGGGATCAAATGGCAGTTCACTTGCCGTTAGGACCAGAAGCTATTTTGGAAGCACAATTATTAATGTTGGCTTCTCACAATATCTTGAATCCTGCGAATGGTGCGCCAATTACAGTACCTTCTCAAGACATGGTTTTAGGTCTTTATTATATGACCAAAGAGCGTTTGTCTACTCCAGATCATAAGATATTAGGTGAAGGCCTAACATTTTATTCTGCAGAAGAAGCAAATATCGCATTGAACGAAGGTCGTTTAGAATTGAATGCTCGTGTTAAAATACGTGCAAAAGATTATAACGAAGCTGGAGATTTAGTGTATAAAATTATCCAAACTACAGCTGGTCGTGTATTGTTTAACGAAGTGGTTCCAGAAGCTGCAGGTTATATCAATGATGTATTGACTAAGAAAAACTTGAGAGACATTATCGGACACGTTTTAAGCGTAACGAATGTTCCTACAACAGCTGCCTTCTTGGATAATATGAAAGATATGGGATACAAATTTGCCTTCAAAGGTGGATTGTCATTCTCATTGGGAGATATTAGAATCCCAGATGAAAAACCAAAATTAATTGCAGATGCTAGAGAGCAAGTAGAAGCTATTTCTGCAAATTATAATATGGGTCTTATCACTAATAACGAACGTTACAACCAAGTTATTGATGTATGGACTTCAACAAATGCACAGCTTACAGAAACTGCGATGAAAAACATTAGAGAAGACCAACAAGGTTTCAACTCAGTGTATATGATGCTTGATTCTGGTGCAAGGGGTTCCAAAGAACAAATTCGTCAGTTAACTGGTATGCGTGGTTTGATGGCTAAGCCTAAAAAATCTACTGCTGGTGGTGGAGAAATTATTGAAAACCCGATTTTGTCTAACTTTAAGGAGGGTCTTTCGATTCTTGAGTACTTTATCTCTACTCACGGTGCTCGTAAAGGTCTTGCGGATACGGCTTTGAAAACGGCCGATGCGGGTTATTTGACAAGAAGATTGCATGACGTTTCTCAAGATGTTATTGTTAATACTGTAGATTGTGGTACTTTAAGAGGTGTTGAAGTTGCAGCATTGAAAAAGAACGAAGAAATCGTGGAAACTTTAGGGGAAAGAATTTTAGGACGTGTTGCATTGCAAGATGTTATTAATCCTTTGACTAATGAACTTATAATAGAAGCGGGTGAGCAAATTACTGAACCATACATGAAATTAATCGAGGCTTCTCCAATCGAAAGGTTAGAGGTTCGTTCTCCACTAACTTGTGAGGCTACAAAAGGTATTTGTGCAAAATGTTATGGTCGTAACTTGGCCACAGGAAAAATGACCCAAAAAGGAGAAGCTGTTGGTGTAATTGCCGCACAATCTATTGGAGAACCTGGAACACAGTTGACATTACGTACATTCCACGTTGGTGGGGTTGCGGGTGGTATCTCTGAAGAATCTAGTATTTTAACTCGTTTTGCGGGTAAACTAGAAATCGAAGATTTAAAAACGGTTAAAGGAGAAGATAGTGAAGGAAATGCGGTTGATATTGTTGTTTCTCGTTCAACTGAATTGAAACTAGTCGATGCCAAAACAGGTATTGTATTGAATACACATAATATTCCTTACGGTTCAAGTATTTTTGTTAAAGATGGTGAGATTGTTGAAAAAGGAACTACTATTTGTAAATGGGATCCTTATAATGGAGTTATTGTTTCGGAATTTACAGGTAAAATTGCTTACGAAGAATTAGAACAAGGTCAATCATACATGGTTGAAATTGATGAGCAAACTGGTTTCCAAGAAAAAGTAATTTCTGAATCTAGAGCTAAAAAATTAATCCCAACTTTATTGGTTTACGGTAAAGATGGTGAATTGATTCGTTCGTATAACTTACCAGTTGGAGCCCACTTGATGGTTGATAACGGGGAGAAAATTAAAGCAGGTAAGGTATTGGTTAAAATTCCACGTCGTTCTTCTAAATCAGGAGATATTACAGGAGGTTTACCAAGAATTACCGAGTTGCTTGAAGCTCGTAACCCTTCAAACCCAGCTGTAGTTTCTGAAATCGATGGTGTTGTTTCTTTTGGAAAAATCAAAAGAGGAAACCGTGAGATAATAATCGAATCTAAATTTGGTGAGATTAAGAAATACTTAGTGAAATTATCAAGTCAAATTCTTGTACAAGAAAATGACTTTGTAAGAGCGGGTGTGCCATTGTCTGATGGTGCAATCACTCCGGAAGATATTTTGAGAATTCAAGGTCCAGCTGCTGTTCAACAGTACTTGGTAAATGAAATTCAAGAAGTATACCGTTTACAAGGGGTAAAAATAAACGACAAACACTTTGAAGTTGTAATACGTCAAATGATGCGTAAGGTAAGAGTTCAAGATCCTGGAGATACATTATTCTTAGAAGATCAATTGATTCACACTAAAGATTTTATCGTTCAAAATGATAAGCTTTATGGTATGAAAGTGGTTGAAGATGCTGGAGATTCTGCTAATTTAAAACCAGGTCAAATCATTTCTCCTCGTGATTTACGTGATGAAAATTCATTATTGAAACGTACTGATAAAAACTTAGTTGTGGCTCGTGATGTTATCACTGCAACTGCAACTCCTGTTTTACAAGGTATTACAAGAGCGTCTCTTCAAACGAAATCATTCATCTCGGCTGCATCGTTCCAGGAAACCACTAAAGTATTGAATGAAGCTGCTGTAGCAGGTAAAATCGATTACTTAGAGGGATTGAAAGAAAATGTAATCGTTGGTCATAGAATTCCAGCCGGAACTGGAATGAGAGAATATGACAATACTATTGTAGGTTCAAATGAAGATTACAATGAAATGATGGCAAATAAAGAAGAGTACATATACTAATTTAAGTTTTTAGTGAATAGTAATTAGAGATTGGTCGTTTTATAGGCTAATCTCTATTTACTAAAGGTATTCATTTTTTAAAATTTATAAATATGAAAGAGCAACAACAAGGACAATTGGATATTGAATTGGATGAAAAAACGGCCGAAGGAATTTATTCTAATTTAGCCATAATTAATCATTCCTCATCAGAGTTTGTTTTGGATTTTGTAAGTATCATGCCAGGTATTCCAAAAGCTAAAGTGAAATCAAGAATAGTCTTGACGCCACAACACGCAAAAAGATTGTTGAAAGCCATTGGAGAAAACATTCACCGTTTCGAAGTCGCCCATGGCGAAATTAGAGACACTGAACAGCCTCCAATACCATTGAATTTTGGTCCTCCGGGACAAGCATAATAACAGAAAAGGCTCCAGTGGGAGCCTTTTTCTATTATAAACATAATTGGTTTGTAATTAAATAAAGGTAATGTTTTAAGTGATGCATGCTTCGTTTTTGTGCTTTAAACGAGTTTTGGGGTGATTTAACGAATATATTTTTTAGTAGTTTAAGTTTGATTTAGGTTTGACATCAGATAAGAGAAATACTTTTGTCACTTTATAAAAACAAGGAAAATGAATCAATTAACTAAAAGAAACAGAAACACTAAAATCAACACCTTTTTTATGATGATAGTTTTTATGTTACTTTTAAATAGTTCAATTTTTGCTCAAGTTGCTTCAGAAAACAATTCTGGTTCAGTAGCTACAATTGAAAAAAGTGAGATAGTAAACTCTAATATTGAAATGAATGCTATGAAACAACAACCTACTTCAGGTGATTCTAATATGAATTTTATTTTATGGTTTATGGGTTCAAAACAAAGTCCAAATTCATCTGTTATGCCAAGAGGAACTTCTGCAAAACAACAATTTATAACATCGGGTACAGAACCTAATCGTTTGTTAATTAAAGCATTTTTGAAAAAAGCAGTAAATTTCGAAAGTTCAATAGTCTAAGTCTATTACTTTAAAATATATAAAAACGTCAATTCAATGAACTGGCGTTTTTTTTATGTTTAAATTTCGCATAATACAAAATTAATGTTTCATTGATTTTTTATCTAAAAACTAATATCGTGAGTGTGAGTAAAAGTATTTCTCCTACTTAGTAGAATAAAAAGTAAATTTAATAATAAGGATTAGAATTATAATCTGCTGTTTTTAGATAATAGTATCTAATTATGTCTATCAAAAATAATTGAAAAATGTAATTTAATTTCTAAAATAGCCTAATTATGATTGTAGTATTTCATGCTTTTTTAAAGTTTAAAATCTGTAGTAATCAATTTAATCTGTGGCTTAATGCAGATCCTAATAATTCTAAAGCGAAACTTTTTACTCAAATTCCGAAGTGAAAAATAATTTCACATTAGGGTATTTATTTTGTGTCATTTGAATAGTAAAGTCAGAGTCGGCCAAAAACACTAATTGTCCGTATTTATCGTGTGCCAAGAATTTTTGTTTGATTCTTCTAAATTCTTTGAATTCCACACTTTTCAGGTCGTCAGGTTTAACCCAACACGCTTTGTGAACTGGGAAGTTTTCATAAGTACATTTAGCACCGTATTCGTGTTCCAATCGGTATTGAATTACCTCATATTGAAGTGCGCCGACAGTTCCAATTATTTTTCTATTATTCATTTCTAAAGTGAATAATTGTGCCACACCTTCATCCATCAACTGGTCAATTCCTTTGTCTAGCTGTTTGGCTTTCATTGGATCCGCATTATTAATGTATCTGAAATGCTCTGGAGAAAAACTTGGAATACCTTTAAAGCTCATGATTTCGCCTTCGGTCAAAGTATCTCCAATTTTGAAATTTCCTGTATCGTGTAATCCAACAATATCTCCAGGGTAAGAAATATCGACGATTTCTTTCTTTTCGGCAAAAAAGGCATTTGGACTCGAGAATTTTAAATTTTTCTTTTGTCGAACGTGATAATACGGTTTGTTTCTTTCGAAAGTACCAGAAACAATTTTTATAAAAGCGAGACGGTCACGGTGTTTTGGATCCATATTGGCATGGATTTTAAAAACAAATCCACTCATTTTTTCTTCCTTTGGATCAACCAAACGAGTTTCAGAATCTTTTGGTCGTGGAGAAGGTGCAATTTCAACAAAGCAATCCAGTAATTCTCGAACACCAAAATTATTCAAGGCCGATCCAAAAAATACAGGTTGTAATTTTCCGTCCAAATAATCTTGACGATCAAATTTGGGATATACTTCGTCGATTAATTCTAATTCTTCACGCAATCGAGCAGCAGGTTTTTGACCAATTATTTTTTCTAATTCGGGATTGTTTTGGACGTCTCCAAAAGCGATAGTTTCTTCAATGTTTTTTCTGCTGTCACCACTAAATAAATTAATGTTTTGTTCCCAAAGGTTATAGATACCCTGAAAATCATAACCCATTCCGATAGGGAAACTCAATGGTGTCACGGTCAATCCTAGTTTTTGTTCCACTTCGTCCATCAGGTCAAAAGCATCTTTTCCTTCACGGTCTAATTTGTTAATGAAAACGATTATAGGAATTTTTCGTAACCTACATACTGCAACTAATTTTTCCGTTTGTTCTTCTACTCCCTTGGCAACGTCAATAACCACAATCACACTGTCAACAGCGGTTAAGGTTCTAAAAGTATCTTCGGCAAAATCCTTATGACCTGGTGTGTCAAGGATGTTTATTTTTTTATTTTGATAATTGAATGCTAAAACCGAAGTGGAAACCGAAATCCCTCTTTGGCGCTCAATTTCCATAAAGTCACTGGTCGCTCCTTTTTTTATTTTATTGTTTTTTACGGCTCCTGCTTCCTGAATCGCTCCTCCAAAAAGGAGTAGTTTTTCGGTCAAAGTAGTTTTACCGGCATCGGGATGCGATATAATTCCAAAAGTTCTTCTGCGTTGTATTTCTTTTAAAAAGCTCATATTTTTTTATAAATAGTCTGCAAAAGTACTATTAATATATGCCAATTCAAAAAAGGAATTATTTTGAGCTTTGCATTTGAAGTTTAATTTTTTTAGTCAATTAATAGTGTCGCATTTTAGTCTAAAGCAATTAATGGGACTTAAAAGTCTAGTTCTACTTTATTTTTTAAAAAAAATGTTCTCTATTTTGTTTAGGAGCAGAGTATTATTGTAATAATCGTATTTTTAATCTAATTATCTTAACGAAATTGGGATTTTTAGTTAAGAATTTGGTAATGAATCAATAAAAGTTAATTCCTTGAAAATAATATAACGTTATCGTTAATAAGATTAATTGTTTTTGAGTAAAGATTTATTCAAGAAATAATATCTTTGTAGTACAAAAAATTTAAAATAGAAAAGTAATGAGTATTATTATCAAAATTCACGCAAGACAAATTTTCGATTCAAGAGGAAATCCTACAATTGAAGTAGATGTAGTTACAGAAAACGGTGTTTTAGGAAGAGCGGCAGTTCCATCTGGAGCTTCAACTGGAAAATTCGAAGCTGTAGAATTACGTGACGGAGGAAAAGCCTTTCTTGGAAAAGGAGTTTTAAAAGCAGTTGAAAATGTAAATACTAAAATTGCAGAAGAATTAATTGGAACATCAGTTTTTGAACAAAATTTGATTGACCAAACAATGATTGAATTAGATGGCACCCCTAATAAAGCAAATTTAGGAGCAAATGCTATTCTTGGTGTTTCGCTTGCTGTTGCTAAAGCAGCTGCAAATGAACTTGGATTGCCATTGTATCGTTACGTAGGTGGAGTTTCGGCAAATACATTGCCAGTTCCAATGATGAATATCATCAATGGAGGTTCTCACTCTGATGCGCCAATCGCATTTCAAGAATTTATGATTTTCCCAGTAAAAGCAACATCTTTTACACAAGCGTTACAAATGGGAACGGAGATTTTCCACAATCTTAAAAAAGTATTACACGATAGAGGTTTGAGTACTGCAGTAGGTGATGAAGGTGGATTTGCACCTAACTTAGCTGGAGGAACAGAAGATGCTTTAGATACCATCAAAAAAGCAGTAGAAGCTGCAGGTTATTCATTTGGTGATGAAATCATGGTGGCTTTAGACTGTGCTGCTTCAGAATTTTATGTTGACGGAAAATACGATTATTCTAAATTTGAAGGTCCAACAGGAAAAATTAGAACATCAGCTGAACAAGTGGACTATTTGGCTGAATTAGCTGCTAAATATCCAATTATCTCAATCGAAGACGGTATGGACGAAAATGACTGGGATGGATGGAAATTGCTAACAGAAAAAATCGGAGACAAAGTGCAATTGGTTGGTGATGATTTATTTGTTACTAATGTAGAGCGTTTGTCAACTGGAATCGAAAGAGGAATTGCTAATTCTATTTTGGTAAAAGTAAACCAAATTGGAACTTTAACTGAAACTATCGCAGCAGTAAATATGGCTAAAAATGCAGGTTATACTTCAGTAATGTCTCACCGTTCAGGAGAAACAGAGGATACTACAATTGCTGATTTAGCAGTAGCATTAAACTGTGGTCAAATTAAAACAGGTTCTGCTTCACGTTCTGATCGTATGGCTAAATACAATCAATTATTAAGAATTGAAGAAGAATTAGGAGATACAGCCTATTTCCCTGGAAAAAATGCTTTTAAAATAAAATAAAAATTCAAAGATTTATATTTTTTAAACCCTTTTAGAGCCTAAGTTCTGAAAGGGTTTTTTATTTTTAACCAATTCATGTTTATTTATAATTTCTAATGTCCGTAAAAACTATCCCAAACGAATTGAATACTAAATAGCTGCTTTTTCAATATAATCGTCCTAATTATTATACATGGAAATTTTAATCTGCCATTGATAATATTAAATAATAATATGACAGTTCTTTTATTAATGGCTATAATAAATGGAAATAGTCAATTGTAAAAGACAATATTTGGTAATTTTAAAGAAAAATATTCCATTTGTAAAAAAATAAATAACTATCAAGACAAGAGATTTGGATGACTTACAAGGGAGTTTTTTAGAGGCAAATTCAATCCAACGAAAAGGGATTTAATTTTAAAAAATAATACATATTAAGGAAGCAAATAGAGAAAGTAATTCAGAATTAATTTGGAATAAAGCATTTTTTTTTAATCTGTCCCCTTTTTTATAAGAAGGCAGGATTGTTTTGGAGTAGATAAAATATTTTTTTTGTTATAATTAACAATTTCATTGCGAATTTCATTTTTTAATTCATTTGAAATAGTCTAATTTTGGAAAATATAATTTATTAAGATTTATTTCCATAACTACTATGTCAAAAACAGCAACACTAGAGATCGAAGGCAAAAAATATGAGTTACCAATTTACATTGGAACTGAAAATGAAATGTCGATCGATATTAGCAAATTACGTGATTTATCAGGGGTTGTAACCCTAGATCCAGGTTATAAAAATACCGGAGCTTGTACAAGTAATATTACTTTTCTTGATGGAGAAAAAGGTATTTTACATTACAGAGGGTATTCAATTGAAGAACTAGCCGAAAAAGGAAATTTTCTTGAGGTATGTTATTTGTTAATTTTTGGTGAATTGCCAACTCCCGCTGAAATAAAGGAATTTGAAACTCATATCAGAAGATATACCTTAGTTGATGAGGAAATGAAAACGATTATTGATGGTTTTCCTAAAACTGCTCATCCAATGGGGGTTTTGTCTGCCTTGACAAGTGCTTTGATTGCTTTTAATCCTAAAGCAGTTAATCCAGGTAACGAACAAGAATTATATGAAGCGGTTTGTAAATTGATGGGGAAATTCCTTGTCATTGCTACTTGGACCTATAGAAAATCTAAAGGATATCCATTAAATTATTATGATAATACTATAGGGTATGTTGAAAACTTCATGCAATTGATGTTTAAATTGCCAACGGAACCTTATACGGCAAACCCTGCCATAGTAGAAGCTTTGGATAAATTGTTTATTCTTCATGCTGATCACGAGCAAAATTGTTCTACTTCGACAGTGAGAATGGTAGGTTCTTCTCATGCGGGATTATTTGCATCAGTATCTGCTGGAATTTCTGCTCTTTGGGGGCCATTACACGGTGGTGCAAATCAAGCAGTTCTTGAAATGTTAGAAGAAATCCATGCGAATGGTGGTGATGCTGATAAATACATGGATAAAGCCAAAGATAAAAATGACCCTTTTAGATTAATGGGTTTTGGTCATCGAGTATACAAAAACTTTGATCCAAGAGCTAAAATCATCAAAAAAGCAGCTGATGAAGTATTGGCTACATTAGGTGTAAATGATCCAATTTTAGGTATTGCCAAAAAATTGGAAGCATTGGCTTTGTCTGATGAGTATTTTGTTTCTAGAAAATTATATCCAAACGTAGATTTCTATTCTGGAATTATCTACAGAGCTTTGGGTATTCCTACAGATATGTTTACTGTCATGTTTGCAATAGGAAGATTACCAGGTTGGATTGCGCAATGGAAAGAAATGAGGCTAAACAAAGAGCCAATAGGAAGGCCAAGACAAGTATATACTGGTTATCCTTTAAGAGAATTTGTTCCTTCGGATAAAAGAAAATAATTTGTAAAAGCCCCGCACTTGCGGGGCTTTTTTTTTTATCTTTGGTAAAAACAAGGCGTCAATTGATATGGAATTAAACATAAAGAACGAAACATCAAAGTTAAAAGCAGTTATCATGGGAACTGCAATAAATAATGGGCCCACACCATCGGTTGAGGAAGCCTATGACCCAAAGTCATTAGAACATATTTTGGCGGGCACCTATCCAAAAGAGCCAGATATGGTTCATGAGATGAATTGCTTCAAACAAGTTTTAGATAAGTATGGAGTTACCGTTTATCAGCCAGAAATGATTGAAAATTACAATCAAATTTTCACAAGAGATATTGGTTTCGTAATCGATGATGTTTTTATTAAATCAAATATTTTACCGGATAGGGAAAGAGAGTTAGATGCTATACAGTATATAATAGATCAAATAAATCCTCAAAAAGTAGTTCGACCTCCAGTAGAAGTGCATATCGAAGGTGGAGACGTAATGCTATGGAAGGATTATATTTTTATAGGAACTTATAAAGGAAGTGATTATAAAGATTACATAACGGCTAGAACAAATCTAGAAGGGGTGCAATATATCAGAGATTTGTTTCCCAATAAGAAAATCAAAGAATTCGATTTGATCAAATCAAAAATTGAAGCCCGTGACAATGCCTTGCATCTCGATTGCTGTTTTCAACCCGTAGGTGATACGAAAGCAATTATTTATAAAAGAGGTTTTCGAGAGGAAGCAGATTATTTATTCCTTCTAAATCTTTTTGGAAAAGAAAATCTTTTTCATATTACTAGAAAAGAAATGTACAAAATGAATTCCAATGTTTTCTCAATTGACTCGAATGTAGTAGTTTCTGAAAAAAAATTCAGTAGACTTAATAGCTGGTTGCGTTCTAATGGATTTATTGTAGAAGAAATTCCATATGCCGAAATTGCGAAACAAGAAGGACTCTTAAGATGTTCCACTTTGCCTTTGATTAGAGAACAAAAATTTGTTTAAAGTTTAAATTTGTTTAAAATGTCACAGTTTTAAACTATTTAAACCTTAAACTTTAAATTAAAAAAGATGAACCAAACCACAAACTCGATCCTCATGATTCGTCCTGTTGCTTTCAGGATGAACGAACAAACAGCTGTAAATAATTATTATCAAAAAGTGCTTGACGAACTTTCTGCAGAAACTGTAAATGCAAAAGCACAAGAAGAATTCGACGTATTTGTAAACAAACTCCGAATGGTTGGTGTAAATGTGATAGTGGTCGAAGACACCATAAATCCTGACACACCTGACAGTATTTTTCCAAACAATTGGATTTCATTTCACGAAAATGGCGATGTCGTTATGTATCCAATGTTTGCCGAGAATCGTCGTGGAGAACGCCGAGAAGATGTTTTTGATATTCTAGAAGAGGATGGTTTTGTAATTAACGAAATCATGGATTATACATCAGCGGAAGAAGATGGTTTTTATTTGGAAGGAACAGGAAGTATCGTTTTGGATCGTGAAAATGGCAAAGCCTATTGTGCCTTATCAGCTCGTGCCGATGAAGAATTGTTTATTGAGTTTTGTGAGGATTTTGAATATTCTCCAGTTATATTCGAGGCATTTCAAACGGTTAACGGAGAGCGCAAGTTAATCTATCACACCAATGTCATGATGTGTATTGGTGATACTTTTGCTGTAATTTGCGCTGAATCTATAGATGATAAAAAAGAACGTAAAATGGTATTGGACAGTTTACGCGGTGATGAGAAAGAAATTATTCTGATTACAGAATCACAAGTCAATAATTTTGCGGGGAACATGCTCGAAGTGCTAGGTGCTGATGATAGAAGGTATTTAGTGATGAGTACTGCTGCACATAAATGTCTGACCAAAAAACAAATTGCTCAACTCGAAGAACACGTTACTATTTTGAGTTCAAGTCTCGATACGATCGAAGCCTGTGGAGGAGGAAGTGCCAGATGCATGATGGCGGAACTGTTTTTGCCACAGATTTAAAAGGTTAATCGCTTAATCGGTTAATTGTTTAGAAAAGGTTAATTCTTAAACACCAGTATGAATGTTAACTTCGATTAACCGTTTAAACAAATAACCAGTTAACCAGTTAACCAATTAACCATTTCACAAAATAACCAAAACGAGACTATATTTCCTTGATAATATTCAAAATAGAACTGATGATATATTGAATACCAATAGCAATAGTAAGAAATCCTACGATTCTGGAAATAGCGACAATTCCAGCCGAACCTAGTATTCTAGCCAAATAATGGGCACTTTTTAAAATTATAAATATAAGAATGGCGACAGTTAAAATAGCAAAGCAAGAAAAAACAATATCAGAAGTAGTGTTATGTTCTTGATGATAAGCGATTAATAAGGATATAGAACCCGGTCCGGCTAACATGGGCATAGCCAATGGTGTTAGTGAAATGTCGTTACGACTTTGAATGTCTTCTTCTATTTCTTTATTGATCCCTTTATTTTTTTTAAACTGCCCATTTAACAAGGAAAAACCGGAACTTGCAATAATCAATCCCCCTGCTATTCGCAATGCCGAAATCGTTATGCCAAAAAAGCTTAAAACATATTGCCCAATAAAAAAAGAAATGATCAAGATGACAAATACATTAAAAGCGGTCAATAAAGAAACCTTTGATCGGTCCTGTTTTGTATAATCCTGTGTTAAACCTACAAAAATGGGAACAGTTCCAATAGGATTTAAAACAGAAAAAAGAGCTGCAAAAAGATAAATAAAGATTTCCATTTTTTTTCGTCTAAATTATTGGGAATTCGAAGCGTAAATTTAAACTTTAAATTAACCAAATAGAAAAAAGTACCTACAAAACAATTCATTTTTTATACTTTTGTAAAATGAAAAACAAGAAAACATTGGTTTTAGGGGCTAACACTAAACCAGATAAATATCCGTTCAAGGCAATAACCATGTTGGTTGAAAAAGGACACACGGTAATAGCTATTGGACAAAATACGGGTGAAGTAGCCGGAGTTAAAATTTATACCAAGGCAATCCCGGTAAAAAATATTGATACGGTTTCCTTGTATCTTAAACCTAATCGTCAGAAGGAATATTATAATTATATCGTTGATTCGAAGCCAAAACGAGTGATTTTTAATCCCGGTACCGAAAATCCAGAATTCTACCAATTATTAGAGTTAAATAATATTAAGGCAGAAGTGTCTTGTACATTGGTTTTATTGGCCACAAACCAGTATTAAAATTTATTTGGACTAACTGTAAAAAGGTGTGTAACAGATAGTTTTTATGTTTTTGCGACCATCAGAAGAATTGAGTGAACTGAATGGCTAGAAATTTTATATGAAAGAAGTAAATATGACGATTCCTTTATTTTATCAAAAATTTAAAAGTTACTTTTATTTAGTAAATTCAAGACATATTGCACACTTCATTTTAGTCAGTTTGTTTAATCAATGTTTTGAAATACGTTTGCAGGAATTTGTTTCAGAAAATAGTGTATTGAATTACAAAAGTATAAAGTGTTAGTTTTTGCACCCGAAGTTCAACTTCGGGCTTTTTTTTGGATAAAATTGAATGTCATAACTTTATGTTTTTAAAATAATAGGAAATACAATCGGTTATTTTATTTTTTTAAGTTATTAAATTGTTAAACGATAATAAGTAACTATCTGGCAATAAGTAGTGTATGTTTTTTTTAGACACTTCTTTATAAATTAGAAAAGTCTGCTAATATTAAACTATTATAAGTAATATTTTGTGGTTATATTTGCCAACTTAAAAAAACAATCAAATTTCTGACTTTTATGGGAGTGGGAAGGGCGAAGCCATAAGATTTTGTGATGAGGGTTTTAGAATATACGATTAATTAAATGTTGTAACTTACTTTATAAATAGTTATTTTTCATTTGAAAAATGACACTAATTCAAGATCATTTTTAGAAATAAATTTTAAAAACTATGGATACAAATACTAAAATTTATATTGCCGGACACAAAGGAATGGTGGGTTCTGCAATTTGGAAAACCTTGACATCCAAAGGATACAACAATCTAATTGGAGTTTCAAGTTCCAAATTGGATTTAAGAAACCAGCAAGCTGTTATAGATTTTATTGCAAGTGAAAAACCAGCCGTAATTATTGATGCCGCCGCGCGAGTTGGAGGGATATTAGCGAACAATAATTATCCATATCAGTTTTTGATGGAGAATATGCAAATTCAAAATAATTTGATTAATTCGGCATTACAAGCAGGAATCGAAAAGTTTATTTTTTTAGGAAGCTCTTGTATTTATCCAAAATTGGCACCGCAACCATTAAAGGAAGAATATTTACTTACTGGTGAATTGGAGCCAACAAATGAATGGTATGCAATTGCCAAAATTACGGGAGTAAAAACCTGTCAAGCTATCAGAAACCAATTTGGTAAAGATTATGTAAGCTTGATGCCAACGAATTTATATGGTACCAACGATAATTTTGATCTAAATACCTCACACGTATTGCCTGCAATGATGCGAAAATTTCACGAGGCAAAAGTGAACAATCATGCTCCAGTAACCCTTTGGGGTAGTGGAACGCCAATGCGGGAATTTCTTTTTGTAGATGATATGGCTAAAGCTGTTGTTTTTGCTTTAGAAAATAAACTACCCGATTATTTATACAATATAGGAACAGGAGAAGATTTGACCATCAAGCAACTCGCAGAAACGATCCAAAAAATAACAGGACATCAAGGAGAAATTATTTGGGACAGTACAAAACCAGATGGTACTCCTAGGAAATTAATGGATATTTCCAAGATGCATGCATTGGGATGGAAACACCAAGTGCAATTGGAAGAAGGGATTCAGAAAACATACAATTGGTTTTTACAAAATGCAACTAAGTTTAAAGAGGTGAAAATGTAGAATCGTTTTTCGTTTTCCGTTTATCGTCCATCGCGAAACGCAAATCGAACAAAGTAAGTCGTCCACAGTTTTTCGAACATCGCAAAGCGAATAACGAATAACGAAAATCGAATAGTATGCAGTCAAATTTAGAAGTTTGGAAATTATCGCATCAATTGACAATAGATGTTTATAAGATTACCCAAAAATTTCCTAAATCGGAGCAATTTGGTTTAGTAAGTCAAGTTAGAAGAAGTGTTAGTAGTGTTCCTACTAATATTATTGAAGGGCAAGCTAGGCAATATAAAAAAGAATTTAAGCAATTTTTATATATAGCAAAGGGTTCTTTAGAAGAAACAAATTATCATTTATTTTTATCTAAAGATTTAGAGTATATATCGGAAAGTGAATATATAGTTTTATTTGAGTTATGTACTAGAATAAAAATGATGTTATATAAATTAATTAAGTCAATAGAATAATCGTTTACCGTCTTTCGTCCATCTTCCACCGCTTTTCGTCCATCGCTAAGCGACCAACGAAAAACGACCAACGAAAATCGAATAACGAACAACAAATAACGAGCAACGAATAACGAACAACTAATATGAGTACAACACAAAAAGTAGCCCTTGTAACAGGGATAACAGGTCAGGACGGATCTTATTTAGCTGAATTATTATTAGAAAAAGGGTATCAAGTACATGGAGTTAAAAGACGGGCTTCGTCTTTTAATACCCAAAGAATTGATCATATTTATCAAGATCAGCACGAAACTAATGTCAATTTCACATTGCATTATGGCGATTTGACTGATTCTACAAATATTATTAGAATCATTCAGGAAGTGCAACCCGATGAAATCTATAACCTTGGTGCCATGTCTCATGTGAAAGTTTCTTTTGATTCACCTGAATATGTTGCTAATGTAGATGGAATAGGGACTTTAAGAATATTAGAAGCTGTTAGGATTTTGAAATTGGAGAAGAAAACCAGAATCTATCAAGCCTCTACTTCTGAATTATATGGAGGTTTGGCAGAAAATAAAAATGCTGCAGGTTTCTATGATGAAAACTCACCATTCTACCCACGTTCACCTTATGGAGTAGCTAAAATATATGGTTTTTGGATAACAAAAAATTACCGTGAAGCCTATAATATATACGCTTGTAACGGAATTTTGTTCAACCACGAATCACCACGAAGAGGAGAAACTTTTGTTACCCGAAAAATTACGATGGCTACTGCTGCTATTGCTTTGGGAAAACAAGATTGTTTGTATTTAGGAAACTTAAATTCGCAAAGGGACTGGGGACATGCTAAAGATTATGTAGAAGCTATGTGGAGAATTCTGCAGCAAGATGTAGCAGAAGACTATGTTATTGCAACAGGAGTAACTACTTATATCCGTGATTTTGTGCGTTTTTCTTTTGCAGAAGCCGGAATAGAATTGGCATTTGAAGGTGAAAATGAAAATGAAACTGCAAAAATTGTAGCTTGTAACAATCCAGAATACCAATTAGAAATAGGAAAAGTAGTAGTAAGAGTTGACCCTCAATATTACCGTCCTACAGAAGTAGATTTGTTGATTGGTGATCCTTCTAAATCTAAAAAATTGGGATGGGAGCCGCAATACGACCTTGCTGGATTGGTCAAAGAAATGGTAGCAAGTGATCTTGAAATATTAAAAAGAAATAGATAAAAGATTAGGCTACTTTGAATAGAAGAGTAGTTAAAGGTTAATCAGTTATCGGTTAGTCGAAAATAGAATGTTACCATAGATTATAAAATTAAACGGTTAAACAAATAACCAATTAAGCAGTTAACCAGTTAAGCGACTTTTTTCCAAGACATGATGCAGCCGGATGTGAGATTGATGCAAAAAGACCAGTACTTAAAAGAGGGTGGGTATACTACCTTGAATTATTTTGAATAGGAAAGTTTAATATATCATCTTTATAATAGTATAAGAAAACGTTAAAACTAATTGAAAAAAATAAAAAACAAACTTAAAGAGCATAAGTCAATAATTGAAAATTTCTCTTATTTATCAGTTCTTCAGGTTTTTAATATGATTTTGCCTTTGCTATCCTATCCCTATCTTATTAGAGTGCTAGGTACATCGATTTATGGTAAAATTATTTTTGCACAAGCTATTATTGGATATTTAGCTCTTTTAGTAGGTTTTGGTTTTAGTATTACTGCAACTAAGGAAATTAGTGTTCATAGAGAGGACAAAGAAAAGTTAAGTGAGATTGTATGCAGTGTTCTTGTTATAAAGACTTTGCTTTTAATTGTTTCTTTTGTTTTTTTTCTTCCTTTATTGTTTTTCTATAATCAAGTTGCAGAGAACAAGGTTTTGTATTTTATGACTTTGTGGTTATGTATTTATGAAATAATGTTTCCGGTTTTTTATTTTCAAGGAATCGAAAAAATGAAATACGTATCTATTATATCATTAATCGTAAGATGTATTTTTGTTGCATTGATTTTTGTTTTTATTCACAATAAAACAGATTATTTATATGTGCCTCTGCTTAATTTGTTCGGGGCAGTTTTAGCAGGAATGTCTTCAATGTATATCGTTTTTTATAAACATAAAATTAGATTTTACATACCTGAATTTGCAGTCTTGAAATTTTATTTTAAGGAGGCAATTCCTGTTTTTTTATCTAATATTTCGATTCAAATATATGTGAGTACCAATAAAGTCTTGATAGGTTCCTTTTTAGGCATGACAGAGGTATCTTATTATGATTTGGGTGAAAAGATATTGAATATTTTAAGGATTCCGCAAGGCATTATCAGCCAATCTGTTTTTCCTAAAATTTCTTTAGATAAAAATATTTCGTTTATTAATAAAGTTTTTAAATATTCATTAGCTTTTAATACGGCCTTGTTTTTATTATTGGTTGTGTTTTCAGATATGATAATAAGAATACTTGGGGGCGTACAAATGTTACCTGCAAAAGGAGTTGTTATCATATTAGGATTAACATTGCCTATTGTAGCTATTAGTAATGTATTCGGGATACTAGTTATGATTCCTTTTGGATTGAATAAACTATTTAGTAAAATCATTATGTTTTCGGGAGTTATATTTATTCTTCAATTTTTATTTCTTTGGATATTTAATTTTATTACGATTTATTCTCTTTGTACAATTACAGTTGTAACGGAGTTATTTGTTTCTTTTTTAATGTATTATTACTGTTTAAAAAATAATTTATGGACAATAAAAAGTACGACTATTTAATAGTTGGTGCAGGTTTATTTGGTAGTGTTTTTGCACATGAAGCCACTAAACAAGGAAAAAAATGTTTGGTAATCGATAAAAGAAACCATGCTGGAGGTAACATCCATTGTGAGAATATTGAAGGAATTAATGTGCATAAATATGGTGCTCATATTTTTCATACGAATGACAAAGGACTTTGGGATTATGTAAATCAATTTGTTGAATTCAACAGATATACTAATTCACCAGTAGCTATTCATGAAGATAAATTATATAATTTACCTTTTAATATGAATACTTTTTATCAATTATGGGGTGTGAAAACGCCACAAGAGGCCATGGATAAAATTGAAGAGCAAGTAAAAGAATCAGGCATTACTGATCCTCAAAATTTAGAGGAGCAAGCCATTTCATTAGTTGGAAAGGATATTTATTATAAGTTAATAAAAGGATACACTGAAAAACAATGGGGACGTAAAGCAACTGAATTACCCGCTTTTATAATCAAGCGTTTGCCTGTTCGATTTACGTATGACAATAACTATTTTAATGATAAATACCAAGGTATTCCTATTGGTGGATATAATAAACTGACCGAAGGCTTATTGGAAGGAATTGAAGTGAAATTAGGAGTTGACTTTTTTGCTTCTAAACAAGAATATGAATCCTTGTGTGACACTGTAGTTTTTACAGGTAAAATAGATGAGTATTACGATTTTAGATTTGGAGAATTGGAATATCGTAGTTTACATTTTGAACACCAAACTTTAGACATAGAAAACTACCAAGGAAATGCAGTAGTAAACTATACGGAAGCCCATATTCCTTATACCCGAATTATTGAGCACAAACACTTTGAATTTGGCAAACAAGACAAAACCGTTATAACTCATGAATATCCTGCCGAATGGAAATCAGGTATGGAAAGTTATTACCCTGTGAATGATGAGATAAATTCTCTTAAATTTAAACAATATAATAAATTAGCTGAGAAAGAAGCGAATGTCATATTTGGGGGGAGGTTAGCTGAGTATAAATATTATGATATGCATCAAGTAATTGCTTCGGCTCTTAAACATTTTAAAAATTAAAAGATGGTTAGTGTAAATACAAATAGTAAAATTTATGTTTATTGCCCTTCAAATGTTGTGACTGGTGGGACTGAACTTTTGCATCAAATTTGTGATACTTTAAATAATAAAGGTTGCGATACATATATAGTTTATCATCCAGATTCAAATTCAATAACTCCATCTCCTTATAAAAAATATAATTTAAATATAAGTAAGGAGATTGATGATGTTGAAGGTAATTATTTAATTGTGCCAGAAGCATTAATTGATTTAGGATATATTTATAAAAGATTAAAGAAAATTCATTGGTGGTTAAGTGTTGATAATTTTTTTATACTATCACAGTTAAATTTGTCACCACTGATTTATTTGAAATTATGGCCTAAATTGTTTTTAAGAGTTTTAGGAATTAAAGTTAAATATTTTTTTAAAATTTTAAACTCTGATCGAACTGGTTATTTAAGTTACAATTATCTGTTTTCAGAAGAAAATTTAAATTTAGTTCAATCTCAATATGCTTATGATTTTTTAAACAAAAATAATTTTAAAAATTTATATTTTGTATCAGATTATTTAAATAATGATTTTTCTAATCAAAATGCAAGTAATCGTGATAATGTAATTTTATACAATCCTAAAAAAGGAATAGAATTCACGAAAATTTTGATTAATAAATTTAAGGATTTTAAATGGGTTCCGATAGAAAACATGACTTATAAAGAGGTTAACTTACTAATGCAAAGTACGAAGTTGTATGTAGATTTTGGAAACCACCCAGGTAAAGACAGGTTGCCTAGAGAAGCGGTTTTAAGTGGTATGTGTATTATAACAGGTATTCAAGGTTCAGCATTTTATTTTGAAGATGTATCAATAGATTCTAAGTATAAATTTGATGAATTAAATTTTGATTTTGATAAGTTTGAAATGGTGGTTAATAATATTTTTAATTCTTATGAGAAAGAATATTCTAATTTTAAAGAGTATCTAAAACTAATAGAGAATTCTAAATTCAAATTTGAAAGTGAAGTTGATGATATAATTAAAATTTTAAAATTAGATAATGGTTTCAATAATAATAGTCAACTATAATACTAAAAAAATAACTATTGATTGTCTTGAGTCAATTAAGAAATTTACAACTGGTTTAGAATACGAAATTATCGTTGTTGACAATGCTTCGGCTGATGGTTCACAAGAAGCCTTAAAAAGGCTTTTTCCCGACGTCAAGCTTATTGAATCTCCTGACAATAGGGGATTTGGATTGGCAAATAACTTAGGAGTTAGATCGGCCATGGGGGAATTCGTTTTTTTACTTAATTCTGATACCGTACTTGTGGAAAATTCAATAAAGATTATGTTGGATTTTTTTCAAAAATATCAGCATAAATTAAATATAGGTGCCATAGGAACTGTATTAATTGATGAAGCTAATCAAACTAATGGTTTTGGAAGTCATTTTCCAAGTTGTAAAGAGGAAAATGCGATTAATTTAAAAAAAATACCTCTTATTGGTCAATTAATTTCATTTTCTAAAAATCACCAATATGATATCAAGAAAGAGTATTTTGAGATTGACTATATAATTGGAGCCGATTTGTTGATGCGAAAGGATTTTTTTGAAAAATTAGATGGTTTTTCGAAAGAGTTTTTTATG
Organism: Flavobacterium cellulosilyticum; assembly: GCF_004349355.1. Lineage (GTDB taxonomy): Bacteria > Bacteroidota > Bacteroidia > Flavobacteriales > Flavobacteriaceae > Flavobacterium > Flavobacterium cellulosilyticum. The sequence continues at coordinate 61,996 of NZ_SMFK01000002.1, forward strand.
TATTATGAGGAATCCGACTTACAGAAACGAATGGATAATTTAGGCTTTAAGAGGTATATAACCACAAATACTAAAATAATACATCTTGAAGATGGTAGCGGCAAAAGCATAAAAAAGTATTCTAATAGGAAAAGAACAATAGTCCATAAAAGCAAAAACATTTATTTAAAGAGAAATGATAAAGAAAATTTCTCGAAATATGCTATTCTTGATTTCATTATCCTGTTTCTGAATTTTTTTAATTTTAAATATTCATTTAAAGAAAATTTTAATTATTTTAAAGAGATTCTTAGTACTTATTAATTTAAAAACAAAATATGAAAATAGCTCTTTTAGGAAGCAAAGATTTTGATAGTTTAGAATACCATCTCAATGATTCACTAGTTTTTTCAGGAAATGATGTGTTTCATTTGGATGTCAAGGATGTATTTACCATTCCCTATAAATACAATTATTATGCTATTAAATTTATTCCTCAATACGATGAATATTTATTTAAAAAGATAGCTAATATAATAATTGAATCTCAACCAGAATTAGTTGTCTGTACTTATCGGTTTATTCACCCTATATGCATCCGTATGCTTAAACAAGCTATGCCTAAGGTTAAAGTTGTACATATTAATCCAGACCAATTATGCACATTAGATTATCAGCAAATTTTTGCTTCACCCTATGACGCCTATTTTACTAAAGATCCTTTTATGGTTGATTTTATGAAGAATAAAATGGGTTTGAATACTTTTTACCTTCCTGAGGCTTTTAACCCTCGGGTGCATAAAGCACCTGTGGTTGACAGAAACGAACTGGAAAAAAAAATCAATATAGATGTGGTTGCTTTTGGAACGATGTATCCCTATCGGACTAATATGATTGGACAGTTATTGAATTCAGGAATTGATATTAGCATATTTGGTACTCCAGATAGGCGTTTTAGTAAGCCAGAAATTAATCTGAAATTTAAAAATGAATTTATTACAGGAGATAGAAAATCAGAAATTTTGTATGGTTCAAAAGTTGTTTTTAATAATTTTCATTATGCCGAAATTCAATCGGCTAATGTTAAGTTTTTTGAAATAGCTGGAATCGGTGGCTTTCAAATATGCGATTACAAACCAACATTAGAAGAATATTCAGCTATAGAGGTAGAAAAATATACCTACAAATCTATTGGGGAAGCAGTAGATTTGATACAATATTATCTTGATAAACCAGAATTAAGACATGTAATGGCAAGTATTCAGAGGGCACATTTTTTAGATCATCATACTTATGAAAACAGGATAAAACAATTATTTAAGTATATTGATTAATATTATGGGGATTAAATTATCAAGAAGATTGTACCATCTTATATTAAGTATCTTATGGGGATTATTAATATTTCGTTCGATTTCGATTTTTACGTCTGTAACAGAATACTCCGTTTTTATTGATTTGATTTTGGTTGGGTGTATTTTTCAAATTTCTGTTTATCCTTTTATAAAAAACATTTATAAATTCGGTTTTCCAAAAATCATTGATTTTTTTAGATTTTCGTCCTTCATTTTCTTACCCTTAAATTATTTAAATATTGCAGATCAATTAAATGAGGAAAGAGTTGGTATTTATGGAATATTATTAATCAATAAAGACTTTGTTACCGAATCATTATTTTGTGTTTTTATTTGTCTATTGGCTATAGGGATAGCCGATAAAATGTTTAGTTTGAAATTTCACGAGAAAAATAATGTTACCTTTCCAGTAGTGAAAAATGTAGTTTTAAAGAATTTAAATGTTTTTATATCAATATCTTTTTTCTTTATAAGTATTCAATTCTATCTTTTGTTTGCAGGGTTGATAGGTTATGGTGCTGATTCTACCTACTATGCTGAAAATCAGTATTCTTTTGTTTTGCAATTTTTAAGTAGTTTTAGCGGTCTTTTTTTTATAACATACGCTATATTGAAGTATTTATATGATTTTGATACAAGAAAATTTAACTTTTATTATATTTTATACTGTGTTTTATATTTTGTATTTGGATTGTATTCTGGGATGAAGGGAACTATTATTTTTGGGATTGTTTATATTTTATTGCCTTTTTATTTCAGTGGGAGAAGTTTAAAAAAATCTTGGATTGTTTCAATTTTAGTTGTAGGTTTTTTATTGTATCCAATTAATACAGAATATAGAGAAATATTAGCGCATAACGAAAACATTAGTAAAGATGTTGCTTTGGGTCTAGCTATTAATAGTGCATTTCAAATTAAGGATTTTGGAGAAAAAAGTTCCTCGAGTTACAATGAGCGGTTATCAATGTTTCCTTATTTAGTTAAATCACTTGAACTAGAAAATAAATGGGATGTTTATAAAAATATGGAACGGTATTTTTATTTGCCGATTTCATTCATTCCAAGGTTTCTACTTTCTAATAAACCTACAAGTGATACTGGTTCAAAATTTCAAAATTTAATTTTTCAAGATACAAACAATTCAATTACACCTACGGCTTATGGATGGGCTTATTTAGAAGGTGGTTTGATTTATGCTTTTTTGCAATTTTTTTTATTAGGAATTGTGATTAGCATTTTTCAATATGTTGTAAATAAGAAAACTATATTTTTCTTGATTTTTTATTCTACTTTGATAGTCCAAATGCTTGTGGTTGAGAATGATGTTTATTTTTTGTTAGCACAGATTCTTCAAAGTGTTTTTATTTATAGTATTTATTATAAGATTTTTTTTAAGAAAATAGAAAACGGAAATAATATGTAAAATTTTTATAATGGAGAAAATACAATGAAATTTAAATTATTTTATATGCTAGAGAATCTGATTAATTTAATTTAGGAATGTATATAGCAGTTTTAATAATAATTTTTCTTTTGGTTTTAATAGAGAATTATAACTTAGTTTCTTTGGGAAAAAAAAATTATTTTTATTTTTCGTTAGGATTGTTGTTTGTTTTGCATGATGGCTTACGTTGGAATATGGGAACGGATTTTCAGGTCTATTTAGATCATTTCAATTTTCCCAATATAAAAACGAATAAAACTAAAAATTTTGAAATATTATACCAAAAATTGGTTGAATTTTCTAGGTTATTATCGCATTCCTATACTTTTTTTCTTTTACTACATGCCACAATCATTTATTCATTATACATTACAGCCTTAAAAAAATACACGAAATATACTATTTTAGCACTTTCCTTTTTATATGTTTCAATGGTTGGTTTATTAGGCTGCAATAGGCAACTAATCGCAGTAGCAATATGTTTTTTTTCCATTCGTTTTATCGTGGAAAAAAAATGGTGGGTTTTTTTGGGTTTAATGGTATTAGCTTTCGGTTTTCATAAAACATCGATTGTGTTTTTAGTGATATTGTTTTTAGACAGAAAGATTAATAATAAAGTATTAATGGTAAGTTTGGTAATATGTATCCTATTGAGTATCTCGAATAGCGTAATGGGAATTTTTGAAATTGTCACACAAAAATTATTACCCTCATTGTTTGAACAACAGGCAAAAGCATTTTTATTTCATAATGATAATTTTAAGAATTCGCTATTAGGAACTTTTTTTGGGTTAATGAGGAAAGGCTTGCCCATATGCCTTTTGATTTACATTAAAGGAAAAGGATTTGAAAATAGATACTTCAACATAATATTTAATATTTTAGTTCTGGCATTCCTTTGCTACGTGCTTTTCAATAATAATTTACAGTTTTTGGTGGGTCGAATGATTATTTATTTTTCTGTTTTTGAATGTGTTGTTTATTCCTGGTTTTTTATGATTTTATATAATTCTAAAGAAAAGTGTACAGCACTATTGCTTTATACAGTTATGTGTATTGTTATATTTTTTCGATCTATTGCCATTTACCCTGAGTTATTTATTCCTTATAAGTCAGTATTTAGTCATTAAATATGGAAAGGTCGCAAATGTTGGATAAAGAAATTGCATTAGTTTATCGGTCTGAGAAAAATAAACGCTATAGCATTGAAACGCTATTTAAACCCTTTGATAAGCAAGTAAATATTCAAAAAATTATATTGCCTGAAGATTTAAATTCAATATATAATTTTTTTAAATTATGGGTGTTTTTATTGAAGATAAAACAAAAAGTGATTCATATAACGGGTGATGTTCATTATGTTGCTATACTACTCTTCTGGAAAAAAAATATAATAACTATTCATGATTTAAATCATTATGAAAATTTAAAAGGATTAAAAAAAATAATTTATGGGTTTATTTGGTTTTATTTGCCTTTAAAAATTGCTCATAAAATTGTTGCAATATCTCCATATACAAAAAAACAACTTCAAAATCATTTTAAGATTGATGAAAATAAAATAATAATTATACCAAATTCTTTTTTAAAATTTGAAACACCAAATTTCAGTTATCCTGAAAAAAATAATTTGTATTTTCAGATATTATGTGTTGGTAATACTGAAAATAAAAATATTGAAAGGTTAATAGATGCTGTTGAGGGAATTGATAAAATTAAAATACGCTTAATTGGAAAACAACCAGATGAATTATTAATTAAATTTAAAAATAAAAATATTAATTTTTCTATTGCATGTGATTTAACTAGGAATGAATTGTTTTATGAATATATTTGTTCAAATATCCTTTATTTTGCTTCTACAAAAGAAGGTTTTGGTTTGCCAATTTTAGAAGCACAATCTTTGGGGGTTCCTGTTATTACCTCCAATACTACGGCTATGCCTTTTGTTGCAGGAGATGGTACAGTTTTAGTGGATCCATATTCTATTGAGTCTATAAAAGAGTCAATATTATTATTCGTAAACGGTAAAATAAATCTTGAAGAATTAAAAGAAAAAGGTTATAAAAATATTGAAAGATTTTCGGAGCATATTTTTTTCGAATCCTATAATAAAATTTATGAAACAATTCGAAATGAAAATATTTAAAAAACACCATGATTCTAATTGACGCTTTATTTATAAATAATGGTGGAGGTAAAGTTCTGCTTGATTATTTAATTGAAGAAATTGAAAAGAAACGACTAAAAGTGCATTATCTTTTAGATGACAGAATCAAGAATACTATTCCAGAAATTTCTATCTGTAATAAAGTTTCTTTTCTACAAGGTAATATTTTTAAAAGGCATCATTTTTACAAAGTACATAAAAATGATTTTTCAAAAGTTCTTTGTTTTGCTAATTTACCTCCAACAATAAGATTAAATACTGAAGTTTACACGTATTTCCATCAACTAATATATATAAATATACCTACAGAATTTTCTTTTTTAGATCAGGTTAAATTCAGATTAAAAAGAATTATACTTAAGATTTTCGCGAAAAACACTAATTTTTGGATAGTTCAATCTAATTTGACAAAAAATAAATTTGGATTAAAATTTTCTTTCAATGAAAACCTTATTAAAGTACTTCCGTTTTATCCTCATTTTAGTTCTTTAAATGTAGTTTCTATTAAAAATAAGAATAGTTATTTATATGTTAGTAATGCTAATCCTCACAAAAACCACACAAGATTAATTAATGCATTTTGTGTTTTTTATGAAAAATATAAAATAGGCCAATTGATTCTAACAGTGAATAAGTATTTCCCTGAAGTTTTAGCATTAATTGATTTAAAACAAAAATCTGGATACCCAATTAAAAATATTGGTTTTGTAAACAGAGAAGAGTTAGAAAAAGAATATCAAAAAAGCGAGTTTCTTATTTTTCCTTCTTTAACAGAAAGTTTTGGATTAGGTTTAATTGAAGGAATAGAATGTGGATGTAAAATAATTGCAGCAGATTTGCCTTATACTTACGCGGTTTGTGAACCATCTGTTGTATTTGATCCTTTAAAAGAAGAAAGTATTTTTAAAGCTTTTGAGACTAGTTTAAATTATTACACAAATTTAAGTACGCCAAAAATTAATAATAAAATTAATGAATTAATTAATATTTTAGAAAATAGCCAATGCAACTAATTCAAAATAAAACCTTACTTATAACCGGAGGAACAGGCTCTTTTGGGAACGCTGTTTTAAACCGATTTTTAAAAACTGATCATTTCAAAGAAATCCGTATTTTTTCGCGTGACGAAAAGAAACAAGATGACATGCGAAATCAATTGAAAAGTGATAAACTCAAATTTTATATTGGAGATGTACGTGATTATGCTAGTGTAGAACGTGCCATGCGTGGCGTAGATTATGTATTTCATGCGGCTGCATTAAAACAAGTGCCTTCCTGTGAGTTTTTTCCATTAGAGGCGACTAAAACTAATGTTTTTGGTACTCAAAATGTGATTGATGCTGCAAGTGCTAACAAGGTAAAAAAAGTGATTTGTTTAAGTACAGACAAAGCGGCATATCCAATTAATGCTATGGGAATTTCAAAAGCATTAATGGAAAAAGTAGCCATTGCAGCTTCGAGGAATTTGACTGACACTACGGTTTGTTTGACCCGTTATGGGAATGTTATGGCTTCCAGAGGTTCTGTAATACCCTTATTTTTAAAACAAATAAAAGAAGGGAATACTTTAACCATTACAGATCCTAATATGACACGTTTTCTGATGTCATTAGATGAAGCGGTAGAACTCGTTTTGTTTGCTTTTGAACATGGAAATTCAGGGGATTTATTTGTAAATAAAGCACCGGCAGGTACCATAGGTGATTTAGCACAAGCGCTAAAAGAATTATGTAAGGCGGATAATGAAATCAAAGTTATTGGAACTCGACATGGGGAAAAATTGTATGAAACTTTGTGTACTAGAGAAGAAATGATGAAAGCGGAAGATATGGGTGATTTCTATCGAATAGCTGCGGATAATAGAGACTTAAATTATGCGAAGTACTTCTTTGAAGGAGAACAAGATATAGCGTTAATTGAAGATTATCATTCGCATAATACAGAACAATTAGGAATAGAGGGAATGAAAAAATTATTGTCAACATTACCTTTAATTCGCAAAGAAGTATTTGGAGAAGATGTAGCACAAATGCCAGGTTAATATTAAAACATTAAAAATGAAAAAATTAAAAGTAGCAACAATATTAGGGACTCGTCCAGAGATAATTAGATTAGCCGAATGTATTAAGCTTTGTGATACTTATTTTGAGCATATTTTAATTCATACAGGTCAGAATTATGATTATGAATTGAATGAGATTTTCTTTGAAGATTTGAATTTAAGAAAACCTGATTTTTTCTTAAATGTTGCGGGAAAACATTTAGGAGAAACTATTGGGAATGTTATTTCAAAGTCGTATGAAGTACTTTCGTCTGAAATGCCAGATGCCATTTTGGTATTAGGAGATACCAACAGTGTATTGAGTACTATAGCGGCTAAAAGATTGAAAATTCCAATATTTCACATGGAATCCGGAAACAGGTGTTTTGATCAAAATGTACCAGAAGAAATTAATAGAAAGATTTCAGATCATATATCGGATATAAATTTAACTTATACAGAACATAGTAGAAGGTATTTGCTAAGTGAAGGTTTTCGAAAAGACCATGTTTTTGTAACTGGTTCTCCTTTGTATGAAGTATTGAAAAAGAATGAGGATAAAATTCAAAGTTCGGATGTAGTATCAAAATTAAATTTAATAAAAGGGGAATATATAGTAGTAAGTGCACACAGAGAAGAAAATATTGATTTGAAAAATCAATTTGAAGTTTTGGCTGAGTCGCTCAATGCTGTAGCGGAAAAATATAAAATGCCAATTATTTTTTCAACACATCCAAGAACAAAAAACAGAATGCAAAAATCTAATTTTGTTTTTAATCCCTTAATTAAAAGTATAGCGCCATTAGGCTTTTTTGATTATGTTAAATTACAGCAAAATGCTTATGTAGTTCTTTCGGATAGTGGTACTATTAGCGAAGAGTCTGCAATGATGGGTTTTCCGGCTGTAAGTATTAGAACAAGTACCGAAAGACCTGAAGCGGTTGATGCTGGAACTATCGTTTTAGGAGGTGTAAGTACGGACAGTATGCTTAATGCAATAGAAATAACAAAAGGCCTAGCGATCAATGAAACAACACAATTGCCTTGGGAATACCTTGTTACTAACACATCTGAAAGAGTAGTGAAAGTAATTCAAAGTTACACTCCAATTGTTAATAAAGTAATTTGGGACAAATAATAAAAGGATGAAAAAAATATTAGTAATTGGCAGTAAAGGTATGGCTGGACATGTTGTACTTCAATCGTTGCCTCAGTTAGGTGAATATGAAGTATACGGTGTTGCCAGAAATATTGAGCCAACTGATCGATTGTTTAATCTTGATGTTAGTGATACTGTAGGATTAAAAAAGCTAATCGATTTAGAGTTTGATGTAATTGTAAATTGTATTGGGATATTAAATAAAGACGCCGAGGATAATCCACATAAAGCAATATGGTTCAATAGTTATTTTCCACATCTTTTAGAATCATTAACAAAAAACACTAAAACAAAAGTAATTAGTATCAGTACAGATTGTGTTTTTTCTGGGAAAAGAGGAGGCTATTCTGAAAATGATTTTAAAGATGGTATTGGGTTTTATGCGCAATCTAAGGCTTTGGGAGAAATTGTGAATGATAAAGATTGTACTATTAGAACATCTATTATTGGACCTGAAATAAATCAAGAAGGAATAGGTTTGTTTCATTGGTTTATGCAACAAAATAATGAAATTAGTGGCTATTCACAAGCCTTTTGGTCAGGGATTACCACTATTGAATTGGCCAAAGTAATTCATCAAACGATTCAACAAAATATAGCTGGATTAATTATAGTTGCAGGAGTAGAGAAAATAGATAAGTTTAGTTTACTGAAAATTTTCAATAAAGTTTTTAAAAATGATAAATTAATTATTTCAGAAAACCCTAGCTATAAAGTTGATAAAAGCATGCACAGCATAAGAATGGATTTTAATTACAAGGTTCCTACTTATGAGGAAATGATTTTGGAGATGAAAAGTTGGATTAATACTAATAGTTATAATTATTAATGAATATTTTAATTGTTACTCAATACTTTTGGCCAGAAGAGTTTCGCATTAATGATTTAGCTATTGATTTAGTTAAAAGAGGGAATACAGTTACTGTGTTAACAGGAAATCCAAACTATCCACAAGGAAAGTTTTTTAAAGGGTATGGCTATAATTATAAAATTGAAAATTATAAAGGAATTAAAATATATCGTGTGCCTATTATTCCACGAGGTAATAATAGTTTAATTCTAATTCTTAATTATTTGTCATTTGTCATTGCGGGTTCACTTTTTGCAATTTTTCATAAAATAAAATACGATAAAATATTTGCAGTAAATTTCTCTCCGATTACAGCATTGTACCCTGCAATTGTATATAAAAAACGTCATAAAACTCAGCTTTATATTTGGGTTCAAGATCTTTGGCCAGAAAGTGTAATTGCTGCAAGTAAAATTAGTTCAAAATTTATTCAAAAAGTTTTAACTAAAATGGTCGAAAATATATATAGTCAATCTGATAGAGTGTTATTGCAATCAGAAGGTTTTGTTTCGTCTGTAAAAGAAAAAGGAGTTACAGATGGGCAAATTGGCTATATACCCAATTGGGCAGAAGATTTATATAGTGATAGTTCTAATATCCAGATTGATAAATATAAAGAAGTTATTCCTAGTGGGTTTAAAGTTATGTTTGCTGGAAATATTGGTGAAGCTCAAGATTTTAATTCTATCGTTAAAGCTGCAGAACTTACTAGAAATATACCAGAAATAAAATGGGTTATTGTTGGTGATGGTAGGAAGAGAGCTTGGTTGGAATTAGAAATAGTTCGATTAGGGTTAGAAAAAACAATATTTCTTGTAGGTCGATATCCAGTTGAAGAAATGCCAAGTTTTTTTGTACACGCTGATATTATGTTGTTGACATTGAAAAATGAAGATATCTTTGCCTTAACAATACCATCAAAAGTCCAATCTTATATGGCTTTTGGTAAACCTATCATTGGAATGTTAAATGGAATCGGCTCTGATGTAATTACAAATGCAAAATGTGGTTATGTTGGTATGGCAGGAAATCCTAATTCATTAGCAGAAAATGTAATTAAAGCATATAGGTTAGATTCAAAAAAACTTTTTGAGATGGGAGTTAACGGTAAAAGATATTATGATGCTAATTTTTCTAAGACAATTGTTATAGATAAATTAATTGGGATATTTCTAGAATAAACTAAAAGACTATCACATAAATTGCGAAATGAGAATATAAAATACTCATTATTCTAAGAAAGTTATTACTAAATAATATCTATAAGAATTTCGCACATTCTTTTTGTAAAAAGTCCCTTTCTAGAAATGTTTTATTTTAAACTATTTATTTAATATTAGCTAAAAATGATTACCACTAAAATGACGCCAACAATAATAAAAGGGAACTTTCATTCCGATTCAAGAGGTATTTTGTTTTATAACAATGAATTTGATACAACTTCCATAAAAAAAATCTATCTTTTAGAAAATAGAGACACAAATTTAATTCGCGCATGGCAAGGACATAAAATAGAACAACGATGGTTTTCAGTTATAAAAGGTACTTTTAAGATACGTTTGATATTTATAGATAATTGGGAACAACCGCTGCATAATTTAAATAAAATAGAGTTTGTTTTGCTTTCGGATAAATTAGATGTTTTGCATGTTCCTGCAGGATATGTAAGCAGTATTCAGGCTATTGAAAAGAATTCGAAGTTGTTGGTTATGGCTGATTATAGCTTTGGTGAGATTAATGATGAATATCGTTTCGTTGATGATTATTTTGATTAATTAGGAATAAAATATAAAAAATATTTTTTTAAAGGTTTCACTTTTTTTTGTTTAACTACTTGCAAAAAATAACACTTAAAACACATAAGTATATGTTTAATAGAGTACTATCATTACTTTTTTTAGTATTGTTTTCGCCCCTTTTTTTAGTAACTGCATTATTTATTTTTTTTGAAGATGGTTTTCCTGTTTTTTTTAAACAAAAAAGAGTGGGAAAGGATTATACATTTTTCGAAATTTACAAGTTTCGTTCCATGAGGAAAAACACACCGAATGTAGCCACCCATTTATTAGATAATCCATCCCAATATATTTTAAAAATTGGAGGCATTATTCGAAAATTGAGTTTGGATGAATTGCCTAATCTCATTAATGTAATAAAAGGAGATATGGTTTTTGTTGGGCCACGACCAGCATTATATAATCAAGATGATTTAATGGCATTGCGTGTAAAGGCTGGAGTAGAAAAATTAAAACCCGGTATTACAGGATGGGCACAGATAAATGGCAGAGATGAAATTTCATTAGAAGCTAAAGTAGCGTTGGAGAAAGAATATTTGGAACGAAAATCATTTGGTTTCGACCTCAAAATTGGGGTCCTTACTTTTGCAAAGGTACTGAATACCCACGGGGTGAAGCATTGAAAAGTTTAATCGGTTAGGAAAAGTTTAATCGGTTAATCGAAAATAGGATGCTAAATATTGATTAACCACTTAACCAGTTAAACATTTAACCAACTAACCAATTCACCAGTTCACCAATGACTAAACGCCTATTCGACATTTTTTTTTCCTTACTTGGGCTTTTTGTTGTGGGTTGGCTTATCCTAATCCTTTGGATTTTAGCTTCATTTGACACCAAATCGAATGGTTTTTTTATACAAGAACGTATCGGCCAATTTGGGAAACCGTTTAAAATAGTCAAACTAAAGACGATGCATCCTCTAACAGCTAAGATTTCAGTTTTGGGTTCGTTTCTCCGGAATTCTAAGATGGATGAATTACCACAATTATGGAATATCTTCATAGGTAATATGAGCTTTGTAGGTCCAAGACCCGATATTGTGGGCTATTATGATACTTTGCAAGGGGAAGACCGGAAAATATTAGAATTAAAACCTGGTTTAACAAGTACAGCTTCACTTAAATATTATAATGAGGAAGTCCTATTGGCACAGGTAGACAATCCTATGCAATACAATGACGAAATTCTTTTTCCAGATAAAGTAAAATTAAATTTAGAATACTATTATAATCATAGTTTTCTTGGAGACCTTAACATACTTTGGAAAACAATTTATGGATAATTTGACTTTTGATTGTTCTAATAAAATCTAAAATCATCAATAAAACATATTTTTTACTAGGGGTAATTCCCTATATTTGCCAACTTTAAAAAGTGTATCACATGAAGTATTTCTTTGTTTTAAAAAAAACAATCCCATTCCTATTAATTTTTCTTTTGTTTTCTTGTGCGCAAAGAAAGGATTATGTTTATTATCAAAATATTGATGGATTAGCCAATTCAGAAAAAGCTAATTCTTACGAAATTAAAATACAAGCTGATGATTTATTGATGATAATTGTGGCAGCTGATGATCCCGAAACAGCGCTCCCTTTTAATTTATCGACCGTCAGTGTGCCATTAGCAAATGGTTCAATCGCAGGTCAAGGGCAGCTAACAATGCAATCGTATCTAGTTGATGCTCCAGGTACTATTGATTTTCCAATTTTAGGAAAATTGAAAGTCAGTGGTTTGACACGTTCCCAATTATTAGAACTTTTGGAAGGGAAAATTGCCAAATACATCAAAAACCCAATTATTAACATTCGAATCATGAATTTTAAAGTTTCGGTTCAAGGGGAGGTAAATAATCCCGGAACTTATCCAATTAATTCGGATCGAGTGACTTTAATCGAAGCTTTGAGCATGGCGAAGGATTTGACCATCTACGGTAAAAGAAACAACATTCTCATTATCCGCGATCTTAACGGTACAAAATCGTACAATCGCGTCGATATTACTAAAGCGGATTTTATCAACTCTCCTTTTTATTATCTTTCCCAAAATGATGTTGTGTATGTAGAGCCCAATAAGACCAGAATCAATGGAGCGGCAGTGGGAGCCAATACTGGGGTCATCATTTCTATTACTTCTTTAATAATCACCTTAATAACTTTAATTGTTACCACTTCAAAATAGATTTATGGATAATAATAATTTTTCAGACGAAGATCAAAACGAAGATTTTAATTTAAGAGATACTTTAGAGTTATATCTTAATCAATGGCAATGGTTTGTATTGACAGCTTGTATTTGCGTATTTATAGCGTATACTTATTTACGTTATGCAACACCTCAATACCAAGCCTCTACAACCATTTTGGTAAAAGATGATAGAAAAGGGGGGATGCTATCGGAATTATCTGCTTTTACAGATTTAGGGATAGGCGGAAGTGGGGTTAAAAGTAATTTGGACAATGAAACCGAAATTCTAAAATCGAGAACCTTGATCGAAAAAACAATCAAGAAGCTGGATTTAAATGTTATAATTGTTGAAAAAGGGAATGTTAAAAAGAGTGAACTATATCTGGATAAAAAAATAGAAGTAAATTTCACAAATAAGAAACCTTCTTTTTATACGGATAAAATGGTCTTTCAGTTAGTAGAATTAACGCCAACTACTTTTGAATTGGAATTTAATTTTAGCGAAGTAAGCAAGCCTTTATCCTTAAAAAATAAAAAAGTATTTCACTATGGGGAACTAATTCCAACGCCAAACGGCGATTTAATTATTACAAAAGAGAAACAATTAAATAACCTTTCCGAAGAAACGAATAGATCATACACCATAATGGTAAATCCATTAAATGACGTAGTTGGAAGTTATTTGAGTAGAATTAAAATTAATCCAGTCAGTAAAACCAGTAGTGTAGTAGAAATTTCAATTACGGATCCTATTACCAAAAGGGCGGAAGATTTTCTGGATAATCTAGTTCAAATTTATAATGAAGAAGCCGCTACTGATAAAAGTTTTATTTCAGAAAGTACTTCAAAATTTATTGCCAACCGATTGTTATTGATTACACAGGAATTAGATGGTGTGGAGAAAGATGTTCAACATTTTAAAACCACCAATAAATTGACTGATATTGAGACCGAAGCCCAATTGTTTATTAAAGGAGCTGATGAATACAATAAAAAAAGAATAGAAACCGAAATTCAATTGAATATGGTTTCTTCAATGTCAGATTTTATCAAGAAAAGTGCTCCTTCGGACTTACTGCCTGCTAATATGATTGCAGGTAAAGGAGAGGAGACTAGTATCATAGGATCCTATAATCAATTGGTGTTGGAACGCAACCGAATTTTAAAATCGGCAACAGTAGAGAATCCTACTGTAATTAAATTAGATCAACAACTCGCTTCCTTGAAATTGAATGTGAGAGAAAGTTTGGCTAGAATGCAAACGAATTTGACCATTCAAAAGAGAGATTTGAAAGGGCAAGAAGGATTGTTAGATTCAAAAATTGGTGATATTCCGGTTCAAGAGCGTCAATTCAGAGTGATTGCCCGCCAGCAAAAAGTAAAAGAGGAATTGTATTTGTATTTATTACAAAAACGGGAAGAAACAGCCATCTCGTTAGCAGCAACCGAACCTAATGCCAGAGTAATTGATTCAGCTCAGGCATCTAAAATACCAGTTTCTCCCAAAAAGAGTATTATTTATTTGGCAGCCTTGTTGTTAGGATTGCTAATTCCTTTTAGTATTCTCTATGTGATTGATTTATTAGATACTAAAATTAAAAGTCGTTTCGATATTACCAGCAAATTTGACATTCCCTTTTTAGGAGATATTCCAAAATCAATTACTCCTAGTGAAATGATTGATGCCACCAGCAGGACTGGTACCGCCGAAGCACTTCGAATTGTGAAAACAAATTTGGACTTTATGTTGAGTCAGGTTCCCGAAGAGGAAGCGAAAGTTGTATTTTTTACCTCGACAGTACCAGGAGAAGGAAAAACATTTTTGTCGGTTAATTTAGCTGCAACGATGGCATTATCTGGAAAAAAAGTATTACTGGTAGGAATGGATTTACGGAATCCAAAATTAGGGGAATATATAGAAGCTCCAAGCGCACATGGTTTGACAGATTATATATCTTCCAATAAAGCTTCAATTAATGACTATATTTTTAAATCAAAAATATTCGAGAATTTATCCATTCTTCCTGCGGGAATCATTCCGCCAAATCCTACGGAATTATTAATGAGTAAAAAAATTGGAGAATTATTTAACCAATTCAAAAAGGAATATGATTACGTAGTTGTCGATATGGCTCCAGTGAGTATGGTTTCAGACACTTTGATGTTGTCTAAATTTGCAGATGCTACTTTATATGTGATACGTGCCAATGTTTTAGATAAAAGGATGTTGCATATTCCAAAAACTTTGTATAAAGAGCGTAAATTAAAAAATATGGCTGTTGTACTTAATGATACAGTATTAAGTAAAAGCTATGGTTATGGCTACGGTTATGGTTATGGAATAAAAGAAGAAGAAAAACCCTGGTTCAAAAAAATTTTTAATCAATAATTAAAAGAGGCTTTGGCCTCTTTTTTTGTTTAGATTGTATTTTTGTGGGTTAACTGTTTAATCGTTTAATTGTTTAACTGCTTAATCGTTTTTTAGGTACGAGATTACGATTAACCAGTTCACCCTTTTGCTAACCGATTAACCTTTTCCCTAACCAATTAACCCCTTCCTAACAGATTAACCCTTTCCTAACCGATTAAACTTTTCCTAACCGATTAAACTTTTCCCTAACCAATTGACCTTTTCCCTAACCAATTAACCCCTTCCTAACCGATTAACCCTTTCCTAACCAATTAAACTTTTCCTAACCAATTAACCCCCTAACTGATTTACCTTCTCAAACAAATTACTACATTTGTCGTTATGGAATTTTCATCAAAACTATTGGAAAAAGCAGTCAATGAAATGGCACAATTACCCGGAATAGGCAAACGAACTGCTTTGCGATTGGTCTTGCATTTATTGAAACAACCCAAAGAGCAAACCCGTTTTTTAACGGAAGCAATAACAACGATGCGGGAAGAAGTCAAATTTTGCAGGAGTTGTCATAATATTTCGGATAATGATGTTTGCGAAATATGTGCCAATACCAAAAGAAACCAGCAAATTATTTGTATTGTGGAAGACATTCGTGATGTCATGGCAATCGAAAATACAGGCCAATTTAGAGGAATTTATCACGTTCTGGGAGGTAAAATTTCACCCATTGAAGGTGTTGGACCGAGCCAGTTAAACATCAATACTTTAGTTGAAAAAGTAAAGTCAGGATCCGTTTCCGAAATTATTTTTGCATTAAGCTCTACCATGGAAGGGGATACCACCAATTTTTATATCTACAAACAAATTCAAGAGTGCGATATTATAACTTCTACAATTGCCAGAGGTATATCTGTGGGAGACGAATTAGAATATGCTGATGAGGTAACCTTGGGCAGAAGTATTTTGCAAAGAGTACCTTTTGAAAAGTTTTTTAAGAATAATTAAAATTTAGCCGTTGGTTACTAAGCGGTTTAATTTGTCATTCTGTAGGACACGAGCGAAAGCGAACGGGCGAAGCAATCTCAATTATAGTGAGCAACTTGTGTGAGACGCTTTACAGCGCGACAAATGAGGAGTGAGCAACTTGTAGGAGCCGCTTTTTTCTTAACTTAATGACATTGGACGAGCACCAAATTGGGCAAATTTAAAAGTAAAGCTGTCGCATTACTAGTAAAAACGAAGTGACGTGCTGAAACAACATAAAGGGGATATTGATACTATGGTTCATCCGTTCGAAGAAGATGGTCGCGCTCTATATAAAAGATCAGGTTTTAGTTCGTCAGTTCGAGGTAGAATTTTTTTTACCAAAAAAAGCAATATAAAATAACGTATTATTCTTATGTTTTTATTTTGTTAAATTATTGATTTTCAATACATTAAACAAAAACGTCAATGGTAGTGGTTTTTAAAGCCACACAAATGTTGATGAATAAAAATAATAGTATAGCTTTAAAAATTGTATCGAGAACCATGCGTTATCTAAAAACTTCTTGATTCATTTTTACTAGTAAAGCTGTCGCATTATTATTATTAAAAACACTCGAAGAGACGGGAATTGAGAGTTAGTAAGGAATTTAGTTTGTTTTAATAAAAGCCACTCCTACGTTAATTTACGTAATCCTGCTTTTGAGCGGGATTGTATCGAGAACGGTTTTAATTAGTAAAAAAAGTATAAAAATATTTATTAAATCGCGATATTTTTAATTTGTTAAATGAAAAGCTATATTTGTTTCAAAATAAGAAAAATGAACAACGCCGTTTTATATTTAGTGTTAGGAATCAGTATGTTATTCGTTTCTTGTATTCCTAATAAAGACCTTATTTATTTACAAAATAAAAACGGAACCGAAACGGCAGCACCCATTTCAGAAGTAATGCAAAAGCCCTATAGACTTCAAATTAATGATGTTTTAAGTATTTCAATAAAAGCCAATGATCCAAAATTAGTAACTATTTTTAATACTACAAACCAAGGGGAAGCAGGTAAATCAAGCACAGCATTATATTTTGATGGTTTTACAGTAGACGATCATGGGAATATTAGAATTCCTGTTTTAGGAGACATAAATGCGATTGGATTTACCGTTGAGGAATTGCAAAATAAAATTGAGAAACAACTCCTGTCGGAATATTTCAAAAAAGAGGCTAACATTTTTGTTACAGTAAAACTGGCTGGATTTAAGTATACGATTACTGGTGAGGTAGGCAGTGTAGGTACTAAATTTTTATTTCAAGATCATGTCAATATTATGGAAGCCATTGCTAATTCGGGTGATATTACCCTAACAGGAAATAGAAAAGCAGTGACAATTATTCGTCAATTGCCTTCAGGAATTGAGATGCACAACATTGATCTAACAAATATTAATGCCTTAAAATCGCCCTATTTTAATTTACAACCCAATGATTTTATCTACGTAAAACCATTAAGACAAAAAAGTTGGGGAACGGGGAAAACAGGGATAGAATCGCTAGGATCCATAATGACCTTAATTTCGCTGATAACGACTACAATTTTAATATTAAAATTATAATATAAATCCAAAAATGTTAGATATAAAAGATTTTTCGATTTTTGAAGGCCAAGCTAGTTTCGATTTTAAAGGATTATTAGTTCAAATCGGGAGTTATTGGAAATGGTTTTTATTAAGTCTAATCATCACTTTTACGATTGCATATCAAGTCAACATACGTAAAGAGAAAATTTACGCTATGGAAACGCTCATATCTGTAAAAGAAGAAAGCAATCCGCTTTTTACTTCTACCACCAGTTTGGTTTTCAATTGGGGTGGAACTTCAGATCAAGTTCAAACAGTAGCAACTACATTACAATCCAGATCTCATAATGAGTTAGTTGTTGGGAAATTACAATATTATATTAGCTACCTCTCACAAGGAAAATACAATATTGTGGACGCTTACGGAGCGGTTCCTTTTTATGTAACTATTGATAAAACAAAAGGGCAATTAGCAGGAAGTCTTATCAAAATTAAATTTTTGAGCGAAAACGAATATGAAATCCGGATTCCTTTTGGAGGGAATAGTGTTTCTCTAATTTCTTATTTTGATAATTCCTATAGTACAACAGCTGTAGCTAAAGGGGAATTTGTCAAAAGATACAAAGTAGGTGCACAGGTGAGCCTCCCTTTTTTAAATTGGAAATTACAAATAAAAGACAAACCAGGTTTTTATACTGGGAATGAATATTTTGTACTATTCAATGATTTTGATGGTACTGTTGCAGGTTACCGAGGTATCAATGTAAAATCAGATGATCGCGGTGGTTCCATAATTACCCTTGGAATGCAGGGTGCGAACAAGGCACGAATGGTTGAATACTTGAATGAAACTGTTAAAATGCTTATTAAAAGGCAATTGGATGATAAAAATCAATTTGCCACCAATACGATTGCATTTATTGACAGTACACTAGTTGCAATGGAATCGCAATTAAAAGAAACGACAAACGAATTAAAATCGTTTAAAAGAGGAAAAAAAATCTACGATATCGAAGATAATGGGGCTAATTTTTCGGGTCAAATTATGGAATTTGATGTCAAGAAAGATGAAATTACCCGTAAAACTGCCTATTATAATTCCCTAAAATCGTATTTAAAAAACAGTGTAGACTATGCCAAACTTCCGGCACCGTCTGTTGCAGGAATTGATGACCCTAATATCGTAATGAATATTTCAAAATTAATTTCACTTTCGACCCAAAGATCTGAAATGGCCTATGCCGTAAAAAGCGATAAAATATTTCGGGATTTTGACAATCAAATGGAAGCAATCAAGAAGGTGCTTCTGGAAAATATTACAACTGCCAAAGCCTCTTTGCAATATGATTTAGCGGCGGTCAATGCCAAAATAAGTTCCACTGAAAGTACTATAAAACAATTGCCTGACGATCAACAAGAGCTCATTAAAATCAAACGAAAATACGATTTAAGCGATAATATATACAGTACGTTTCTTCAAAAAAGAAGTGAGGCTGATATTGTAAAAGCAGCTAACTTATCGGACATCCATTTTATAGATCCGGCCAAAGATATAGGTGGTGGACAAATAGGACCTAAAACAAAGGTGAACTATGTATTAGCGTTTTTTTTGGGATTACTTATTCCATTACTTTTTGTATTTGGAATATTCTTGATTAATAATTCGATTCTAAATACGGATGATATTAATAAACTGACACAAATTCCGTTAATAGGTGTGGTAGGTGTCAATAGGGAAATAACTAATTTAGCAGTTTTCGACAAACCAAAATCAGCATTATCGGAATCATTTAGAGCACTTCGATCCTCGCTTCAATTTTTATACAAACAACAAAAAGTAGCGGGAGGCAAAACGCTCATGATTACTTCATCAGTCAGTGGGGAAGGAAAAACATTTTGTTCCATTAACATTGCAACGATATTTGCATTAAGCGAAAAAAAGACGGTTATTATTGGCGTCGATTTAAGAAAACCAAAGTTATTTGAAGAATTCGATTTGACCAATGAAGTGGGGATAGTTAATTACTTAATCAACCAGAAAACAATTGAAGAAATTACGCAAAAAACAAAAGTTCCCTATCTTGATGTAATTGTTTCTGGTCCTATTCCTCCTAATCCGGCCGAAATGATTATGAGTGATGGAATGGGAGATTTACTAGCAGAATTAAAGAAAAAATACGATTATATAATTCTGGATACGCCTCCTGTTGGTTTGGTTTCAGACGCAATGGAACTGGCTCAATACTGTGACGTTATTTTGTATATTGTAAGACAAAACTTCTCTAAAAAGGAGATGATTTCTCAACTGAATAACCGGGTCAAACGTGGAGAACTAAGCAATGTGAGCATTGTTTTGAATAGTTTTGAAAACAAAGCGAAGTATGGAGCAGGCTACGGCTACGGTTATGGCTATGGTTACGGTTACGGGGTGTATTCTAGCGGCTATCATGACGAGGATAAGCCAAGGAATTTTTATGAAAAATTAGTTCAAAAAATACGTAAAATGCGCAATTCATAAGACATTGTTATAAATATAAATAGAATGATAGAAGAAACGAAAAAAAGTATATTAATTACGGGAGGTGCAGGATTTATTGGAACGAATCTATGTGATTATTTTTTGTCAAAAGGATATAAGGTAGTTTGTTTGGATAATTTTGCAACGGGTCACCGTCATAATCTTAAAGATTTTATTGATAATAGCAATTTTCGTTTGATTGAAGGAGATATTCGAAATTTAGAAGATTGTCAAAATGCAGTTAAGGGTGTAGATTATATTTTGCATCAAGCAGCCTTGGGTTCCGTGCCTAGATCAATAAAAGATCCAATTACCACTAACGAGGTGAATGTTTCTGGATTTTTGAATATGCTCGTTGCTGCTCGTGATGCCAAGGTAAAACGATTTGTTTATGCGGCAAGTTCCTCTACTTATGGCGATTCTCAAGGATTGCCAAAAGTAGAAGAAGTAATAGGGAAACCACTTTCACCTTATGCGATTACCAAATATGTAAATGAATTGTATGCCGAAATTTTCAGTAGAACCTACGGCTTAGAAACGATTGGTTTGCGTTATTTTAATGTTTTTGGACGAAAACAAGACCCAAAAGGAGCTTACGCTGCTGTAATTCCAAAATTTGTGATGCAATTAATGCAACTTGAAAGTCCTTTGATAAACGGCGATGGTAATTATTCCCGTGATTTTACCTATATCGATAATGTGATTCAAATGAACGAATTGGCAATGCTGACTCAAAACCCTGAAGCCATCAATACTGTTTTTAATACCGCTTATGGTGATCGAAACACTTTGAACGATTTAGTGTTCTATTTAAAAGATAATTTAGCGGAATATGATCCAAAAATAGCAGGAATAGCTATTGAATACGGACCTAATAGAGCAGGTGATATTCCTCACTCTTTGGCTAGTATTGAAAAAGCAAAAAAGCTATTGGGTTATGATCCTAAATTTTCTTTGCAAGAAGGATTAAAAGAAGCAGTAAGTTGGTATTGGGAGCATTTGAAATAAGACTACTTTTACTAAATTCGTCTTTACTGATAATTGACATTTCTCCTAACTATTTTCAAACATTAATCGTTTTCACTGAAAATAAATAATATTAAATAATGAATACAAAGATAAAAATAGCCGTTATCGGTTTGGGATACGTTGGTTTGCCTTTGGCACGATTGTTTGCTACCAAATACGCTGTTGTAGGATTTGATATTAATGAATCCAGAATCAATGCTTTAAAATTAGGGAATGATAGTACGCTCGAAATTGATGCTGACAGTTTAAAAAAAGTATTGGTTGATCGTACAAGTGAAGCCGTAGGTTTATATTGTACGTCATCCCTTGAAGATATAGCTGATTGTAACTATTATGTTGTTACCGTTCCAACACCTGTAGACAAGAACAACCGCCCTGATTTAACTCCATTATACAAGTCCAGCGAAACAGTGGCTAAAGTATTGAAAAAAGGTGATATTGTTATTTACGAATCCACCGTCTATCCTGGAGTAACTGAAGAAGAATGTGTTCCGGTATTGGAAAAAATATCAGGATTAAAATTTAATGTTGATTTTTTTGCAGGTTATTCGCCTGAAAGAATTAATCCGGGTGACAAGGAACATACGGTCGATAAAATATTGAAAGTCACCTCGGGTTCCACGCCAGAAATTGGACAAAAAGTAAACCTATTATACCAATCGGTCATCACAGCAGGAACACATCTTGCGCCATCAATCAAAGTGGCCGAAGCAGCTAAAGTAATCGAGAATTCTCAGCGAGATATTAACATTGCCTTTGTCAACGAATTGGCCAAGATTTTCAATATTTTGGATATTGATACCCATGCTGTTTTGGAAGCGGCAGGTACCAAATGGAATTTTCTTCCTTTCAAACCGGGTTTAGTTGGCGGACACTGCATAGGGGTAGATCCTTATTATTTGGCACAAAAAGCACAAGAAAACGGTTATCACCCTGAAATTATTTTGGCAGGGCGCCGCCTGAATGACAGTATGGGAGATTATGTGGCTTCGCAAGTGGTGAAGTTGATGATAAAAAAAGGAGTGGCTATTAATGGAGCGAGTCTTTTAATGTTGGGGATTACTTTCAAAGAGAATTGTCCCGATGTACGCAATACCAAGATAGTCGACGTGATCAGCGCCTTAGAGGATTATGGTATTAAAGTGAGTCTATTCGATCCTTGGGCAAATCCTGTTGAAGTTATGAAGGAGTATGGTATAACAACTTCAAATCAGCTGCCAACAACCACTTTTGATGCCGTAGTTTTGGGAGTTGCTCACAAGGAATTTTTGACTCTGGACATGAATTCTTTACGTAATGATAGCAGTATTCTCTATGATGTAAAAGGAGTTTTGGGTGCTATTGTCGATGGGAAGCTTTAGTTTTTAGCAATCAGTGATCAGAAAGTAGAAATCTGTGTTAAGTGGTCAGTGATTAGTGTACAGAAAATAGTTTGCAGAAGGCGATAATGTTAAATATTCAGATAGTATTTAGGTTAGATTAAAAATAAAGTTATAAAAAATAAGAAGATGAAAAAAATATTAATTACTGGAGGTGCTGGATTTATTGGCTCTCATGTGGTAAGACGTTTTGTGAAAAATTATCCGAATTACCAAATTTTTAATTTGGATGCTTTGACTTATGCTGGAAATTTGGAGAATATTACCGATATCGAAAAGGAAGCAAATTATACTTTCGTAAAAGGAGATATTACCGACGAACAATTTATAGCCAATTTATTCGAAGAACAACAGTTTGACGGAGTCATTCATTTAGCTGCAGAATCTCATGTGGATCGTTCGATTGAAGATCCTATGGCTTTTGTGAAAACAAATGTGATTGGAACAGTGAACTTGCTTAACGCTGCCCGAAAACAATGGGCGAATAATTCAGAAGACAAACGTTTTTATCATGTAAGTACGGATGAGGTTTATGGTTCTTTGGGTGCCGAAGGATTGTTTACAGAAACTACTCCTTATGACCCGAATTCTCCTTATTCTGCCTCTAAGGCAAGTTCAGATCATTTTGTAAGAGCTTATGGCGAGACTTACGGTATGCCTTATGTGTTGACCAATTGTTCTAATAATTATGGTCCAAACCATTTTCCCGAAAAATTGATTCCGTTATTTATAAATAATATTATAAATAATAAACCACTGCCTGTTTATGGAGATGGAAATTATACCCGAGATTGGTTGTTTGTTATAGATCATGCCGTTGCTATTGATTTAGTTTTCCACCAAGGGAAGAATCACGAAACCTATAATATTGGAGGTTTTAATGAATGGAAAAACATCGATTTGGTAAAAGTATTGTGCCAAATTATGGACACGAAATTAGGTAGAAACCAAGGGGAATCTGAAAAGTTAATTACTTACGTAAAAGACAGACCTGGTCATGATTTGCGTTATGCCATTGATGCGAATAAAATAAGCAAGGAACTCGGATGGAAACCGTCGGTGACTTTTGAACAAGGACTGGAAATTACCATCGATTGGTATTTAAGTAATAAGGAATGGCTCAATAGTGTAACTTCTGGTGATTACGAAAAATATTACGAGACGATGTACTCTTAAAAAGTGGTTAGTAAGTCGAAAATTTAAGAAATTGAAATAAAACAGTCTATGAATTGGTATGTAGTGTACACTAAACCCAAATGGGAAAAAAAAATAGCGGATCGATTGAATGCAATTGGTGTACATACGTATTGTCCTATGATTATTAGGGAGCGACAATGGTCAGATCGAAAAAAAAAGATAAGTGTCCCTTTGTTTAATTCCTATATTTTTGTTGAATTAGAAGATAAAGAGCGGAATAGGGTATTTGAAGTGCCGGGTGTTGTTCGTTATCTGTTTTGGTTAGGGAAACCGGCCATAGTAAAGAACTTTGAAATTGAAGCTATTCAGAATTGGCTTTCAGCTCCTGAAACATATAACTTGGAGTTGGATGATTGGAAAAAAGGAGATACAATTGTATTGGAGTCGGGGCCCTTTGTCAATCATTCTGCTATCATTAAAGAAGTGAAACAAAACCATTATCTTTTGATTTTAGAATCATTAGGTTGTGTTCTTCGAATAACTAAAAACGAGTTGTAATCTTTTTAATAGAATATTAGTTTAAATAAGATTGCTGAATATTGGTTTTTATAGCGCTGGTAGGTTGTTTTTAAATCAATAGATAGGCTGTGTATGCAAGATGTAGCTGTTGATTTACGAAACAATATTGTCTAAATAAAAAATGCATACTCTTTTTAATTTAATATAAATTTGTAAATATCGGTAGTGATAGTGAACTGTAATGGGATTCACTAAAGCGAAGCCGTGGAAAATTGTCAAATATTAAATTTATAATTAAATTTTTTACTCTCTCATGAGTTACTTTTGTACAATTATTTGTCTTAAAAAAATATTATAATCACAAATTATCAGAATTTAATAAATTTTTCAACCTTTATTTTTTCGTTTACATTTACAAAATATTATATATTATTGCATTATGAGAAAAATTTTTACTGTCATTTTATTGTTGTTAGTCTTTTTTCAATCGGGTATAATACAGGCGCAAGACTTATTAAAAAGTACGGATTTAAGCACACTAAAAGTAGATTATTTATCAGATAGTGATATAGCAAAAATTAAATTACAATTACAAAGTAACAATGCCACTATTGATCAAGTAAAACCTATGGCATTAGCCAAAGGAATGTCGGAAACTGAGTTCGACAAATTAAAGATACGATTAGGGGGTCAACAAACCACTATGAATGTTACCTCCACAAAGGATAATCAAAAAATAGATGCTAGGGAAACAGCACGAAAGCAAGAAAAAATTGTCAACAAGAAAATTAAAGACACAGTAAATGCCTTAGTTTTTGGATCGGAATTATTTGATAATCCAACGCTTAATTTTGAACCTAATTTAAATTTAGCTACTCCAGTAAATTATGTTTTGGGGCCTGGAGATGAAATACAGGTAAGTGTTTATGGAGTTCAGGAATTTAATGCGACTATTCCAATAACTGTTGAAGGTAAGGTCGATATACAATATGTAGGCCAAATTCCTGTTTCAGGGATGACAATTGAGGCAGCTACCCAAAAAATTAAAGCAGCTTTGGCAAGTGTTTACAGTACTGTAAGATCAGGTCAGTCTCAAGTTGAAGTAAGTTTGAGTGGCATTCGAACAATTAAAATAACACTAATTGGATCTAAACAACCAGGAAACTATTCGGTTTCATCATTGGCCACAGTGTACAACGCTTTGTTTTTAGGAGGAGGTCCAGGGGAAAATGGAAGTTACAGAAATATCGAACTCTTGCGTAATAACAAAGTGTACAAAAACATAGATATTTATAAGTTTTTGGTGAATGGTAATCAATCCGATAATGTAGGTTTGAAAGACAATGATGTGATCCGAATTCCGGCCTATACGCATAGGGTTACTATTGAAGGTGAAGTAAGACGTCCCGGCATTTTTGAGATGAAAGCAGGAGAAACCTTTAAAGATTTATTGACATTTGCTTCAGGATTTAATGATTTTGCTTATACGGCTTCTGTGAATATTTTGCAAAAAACCAATAAGGAATTTAAAGTAAAAGACATTCAAACGTCCGAATATGGGATATACAAGCCACTTGCTGGAGACGTATATCGGGTTTCCAAAATTTTAAATCGTTTCGAAAATCGCATTAAAATTGAAGGAGCTGTTTTTAGACCCAATATCTATTCTTATTATGACGGTATGAGGGTTTCGGATTTAATAAAACAGGCAGAGGGGTTAAAAGAAGATGCCTATACCAATAGAGCCACAATAATTCGTTTAAATTCTGATCTGACTACCGAAGTGACCCATGTAAATTTGGATAAAGTATTAGCGGGGGATTTAAATGCTGACATTAGTTTAAAAAGAGAAGATATTGTAACCGTTTATTCTATATTAGATTTTAAAGAAATATATAAAATAACAATTGATGGGGAAGTTAAAAACCCTGGTGAATATGACTATCACGATAATCTTACATTGAATGATTTAATAGTTCAAGCTGGTGGATTGTCTGGGGCTGCTTCGAATAGAGTAGAAATCGCCCGTATGAGAAAATCAAAAATAATTGATGACTCCAATCCAGAAAGAGTAGAATTGTTTACCCTTGAAATAACGCCAGAAAATAATGAACAATTAAATGTTTTTGTATTAAAACCTTTTGATGCAATTAATATACGTAAAATGCCAGTGTATAATAAACCGGAAATGGTGAGTATATCAGGAGCCGTACAATATAGTGGGAAATATGTTTTGGCCAGTAAAAAAGAAAAAATATATGATATTATACAAAGAGCTGGTGGACTTACAGCAGTAGCCAATTTAGACGGAGTAAAAATAAAACGACCTATTCAAGCCAAACAAATTGAAGATTTGGAAAATGTGGATTTGAATTTAGGTAAGAAAGATAGTATTCAAAAAAAGTTGACGAAAAAGCTAAAAGAAGATTTGAAATATTCAACCATTCCAGTGGAATGGAGAAAGATTTTGAAAGATCCTAATGACAATACGAATGTCACCTTATTTCCTGGAGATGAAATAGAAGTTTCGGTTTATAATGAAAGTGTAAAAGTAATAGGTAATGTATTGTTAACATCTGAGATTCCATATAGTAAAGGAAAAGGTTTTGGTTACTATTTAGATGCTGTAGGAGGTACTAATGCAAAAGGATGGAAGAAAAAAACCTATATTATTTATCCAAATGGTAAAGCGGCAGTTTCTAGCTCTTTCTTTTTTATCCGGTCCTATCCAAAGGTATTACCTGGATCACAGATTGTAGTGCCAGAAAAGCCAGAAACTCGAAAAATGAGTACAGGAGAATGGGTTAGTATTGGTAGTGTGATCACCAGCATTGCGCTGTTGATTGTAACTGCATTTAAACCGTGATTTTAAGTATTGCATTTTAATATAATTTCAGATTTTGGATTAATTGGAAAAATTGAACAGTATGATAAGTAACGAGCAGGCGTCTAATGATAATATTACGATAAAAATACTCATAGATAAAGTGATAGATTGGTATCGCTATTTTTATTCTCATAAGATTTTAATAATAATTGTAGTTGTAATTGGAGCACTAATAGGATTAGGATACTCTATAATTAA
This sequence comes from Flavobacterium cellulosilyticum, assembly GCF_004349355.1. Lineage (GTDB taxonomy): Bacteria > Bacteroidota > Bacteroidia > Flavobacteriales > Flavobacteriaceae > Flavobacterium > Flavobacterium cellulosilyticum. Next base: position 89,570 of record NZ_SMFK01000002.1, read on the forward strand.
CAAGCCAATTTATACAGCGACATTAACATTTGTTGTTGAAGATGAAAAATCTAGTGGTGGAATTGGTAGTGTTCTAGGTTTAGCTAGTTCTTTTGGATTAGATTTAGGTGGGGGTGGTGGTAATGTTTTTTCAGGTGCGAACTTGAATGAGTTGTTTATGTCACGTTCCATGGTTGAGAAAACTTTTTTAAGTCCCGTAAAAGTGGAGGGGAAAATTATTTCTCTGGCCGAAATGTTCATTCAAAATGCAAAATGGCGTGAAGCTTGGAATAAAAAACCAAAATTGGCAAAAATTCAATTTTCACCTAATGCCAATCGGAGTTTGTTTACCAGAACTCAAGACAGTATACTAGGAGTGATGTATAAAATCATAACAAAAAATAGTTTGTCGGTTTCTCAAAAGGATAAAAAGATTTCGATTATCAACATTGATATGTCATCTAATAATGAATTATTTGCTAAATATTTTTGTGAAGCTTTAGCTGATGAAGTAAGTGAATTTTATATTATGACTAAAAGTAAAAAAGCTAGAATGAATATGGCTATTTTAGAAAGGCAAACTGATTCCATTCGGGGAGAATTGAACCATGCTATCACTGGAGTAGCAGCGGCTAATGATAATGTTTTTAATTTGAATCCCTCGATTAATATCCGTCGAGTACCTTCTGCAAGAAAACAAGTAGATGTACAGGCTAATACAGCTATTCTAACAGAATTAGTTAAACAAACAGAATTAGCTAAAGTAACTATAAGAAGAGAAACGCCATTAATTCAAATTATTGACAGTCCTATTTTGCCTTTGGAAGTAGAAAAATTGGGTAAGTTGAAAGGTCTTGTGTCTGGTGGTTTCCTAGCAGGTCTTTTATTAGCTATTATCTTAATGTTTAAAAAACTGTTTTTGTAAAAAGTATTTAAATAAAACTATTGCCAAGTTTATAAACCTTTTAATATTCTGTGCTCTTTCATTGTCTTTATTGGCAGTAATTTATATTTTTTAAATGTTTAAGTCAAACCGGTTATTTTTAAATAATTTTTCTATTTATTTTATAGGTCTTATTACTAGTGGTTTAATAAGTTTTATCACGATACCTTTAATCGTAAAATATTATGGAATTCAAAATTATGGTACTTTTTCTTTAGTTCAAAATGTAATTTTGGTCCTCATATCATTTGGTGGAGGTTGGTTAAATCAATGTGTATTACGATTCAATGATTATAGTACTCGATTTAAGTTTACAGTCTTTCAGTTGTATTTGATAGCATTTATTCCAATAAGTTTTTTTTGCTTTGCAGTGTTATTGCTTATGGGATTGAGCCTTTTTATTTCGCTCATAGGAACTGCTACAATGTTTTTAGGTAGTTTAGTAGCGCTATCAGTTGTCTTTTACCAATCGAAATTTAATGCTCGAAAATCTTTTTATTTTGATTTTATTAGAATTATTGTATTTGTTTCGATGGTTTTGATTTTAAATTTTGTTTTATATCAGCGTTATACAATACTAAAATTAATAGTAAGCTTTTTTATAAGCTATTTAGCAAGTTTTTTTTTTCTACTTAAAATAGAATTTAAATTTTTAAAGACATCCATGCAATTATTTTTAAATAAATGTAGCATGCATTATGTTCAAATACTTTTTAAAGAAAATAAGTATTTGTTTCAATACGGTTGGCCATTAGCCTTGTGGTTTACTATATCATCGATATTAAATGTTTCTGACAGATATATTATTGGGTATTATCTTACAGAGAAAGATTTAGGTACCTATTCTGCAATTTATGATTTATTATATAAAGGAATTTCACTTATTTATGCTCCAATTTTAGTTGCAGGATTTCCAATTATGTCTAAAAAATACAATTCAGGAGACAAAAAAGGAGCTATACAGTTTTTGAAAAAACTGATAGCTTTTGAAGTATTAATTATCACAATAATATTAGTTTTCGCCTATTTTTTAAAAATATTTTTTATCCAGAACATAGTTGGTATTCGTATTGACAATCAAAATGTTAATTTAGTTTTTCCAATAATAATTGGAGCATTTGTATGGCAATTGGCAATGTTAGTGCACAAGCCATTAGAATTTGAGTTTAAAACAAAAAAAATGCTTTTATTCAGTATCATAGCCTTAGTAATTAATTTGGTACTCAATTTTATATTTATTCCTAAATACGGAATTGTTTTTGCAGCATATTCCACTTTTTTGAGTGCATTGGTTTATTTGATTTTAATTGTAATTGCAATTAGTTTTAAAAGTAAAAGGAAAGTATGTGGTACATAGTTTTTTTGTTCATTATAGGACTCAATGTATTATTTAATTATTACTTAAATAAAAAGTCTGGCTATCCACCATTTTTATTTAGTTTGTTGTGGTTTGGTGTTATATTTTGTCATTTTATATGTGTGACTTTCGATTTGGTAACCATTTTTGTGTTATCATTTAAAGCATTATTTATCTATACTCTTGGAGTAGTCATGTTTACCTTTGGAGGTTTAGCCGTTAAATTGAAGTCAAACAATGACGTATTTATAAAACCAGAGGATATTGATTTTAGAATTAAAAATAAATTTGATGTAGTTTTAATAATTATTTCTTTAATTTTCTTGCCTTTTTTTCTAATTAGCAGTTATAAATTAGCCGTCGAATATATGATTTTTGATAGCTTATTCGCAGGATTACGAAATTCATTTGTACAAGAACAGGACATAGGTTTTTCAAAATATGGTATTATAATTTCATTTGTAAGTTTTTTTGTGCAAGGATATCAGTATTTCAGTTTAAGAAATAATAAATTAAAATTTATACTATCGGCGATAGTCTTGTTATTGTTTTGTGTTTTTTCAACAGGAAGAACTTTTTTTATATTTTATATTAGTTTAATTTATGGTTTATTAATTGTATTTCAAAAATTTAAAAAAAAGTATATTTATTATGGAATTTCAGGGATATTAGTTTTGTTTTCAACAATCGGTATTTTATTGAATAAAGGAGGTTCTACAGAAAATAATCTACAAGAAAATATTTCAGGAATTGTTGAAAGTTTTGTGATTTATTTTATTGGAAGTCTAAGTGCATTTGACGCTTTTCTTCATTCTCATTATGTGAATACAGTTGGAGAAAATTCGTTTCGTTTCGTTTTCTCTTTTTTGTATAAGTTTGGATTTATTGAATCGAAACCTGGGGATTTAGTAGATCAATATGTTTCAATACCCTTTGATACTAACGTGTATACTATATATAAAATCTATTTTCAAGATTTCGGATTTATATATATGATATTTCTTCTATTTATTTTTGGGCTTGTTCATACGTACTTTTATCTAAAAGCGATTAGAGAACGTAAATTTGCTCCTTCGATAATATACGCCATTATGTTGTATCCACTGTTTATGTCTTTTTTTCAAGAACAATATTTCTCCTTATTGCCTACTTGGATTTACATATTTATGATAGTCCTATTTGGCAAGTATTATATAAAAGTTGGGATTCTAAATAAAGAGAAGTCATGATTACTTCAATACACTTATTGTGTTATATTAATTGAATTTAAAATAGCGCAACGATAAGATGAAAAAAATTCTAGGGATAATAATTACTTACAATCCGGACATAATTTTATTAAATAAGAACATCTCCTCCTTTATTGATATTGCCGATGAGATTCTTATTATTGATAATAATTCTATTAATAAAATTGAGTTGTTGTCTTTTGAAAATAATAAAATCAAAGTTGTCAATAATGAAAGAAATCTGGGCATTGCAGAGGGTTTAAATATTGGTCTCAATTATGCGCATCAAAATAGATTTGATTATATTTTAACCATGGATCAAGATTCCTATTTTGAAAAAAATACGGTGTCCTATTTGATTACAGGTTTCAACGAAGAATCAATTGCTATAGTTTGTCCAAGCTTAAAAGATATGAATAGCAACAATTTTAATTCTGTTGCTCAGATTTATGAAGAAATTTTTGTAGCAATTACTTCAGGTTGTTTATGTAGTGTAAGACACTTAAAATCAATTGGAGGATTTAATATTAAATTATTCATCGACTATGTAGATTTTGAACTTTGTTTACGACTTCAAAAAAGCGGGTATAAAATTTTGCAATCACAGAAGAGTGTTTTATGCCATCAGTTGGGCGATAGTCGTATTGAATATATTTTTAATATTCCATTTATTTGCACAAACCATTCCCCTTTTCGAAGGTTTTATTACGCTAGAAATAAAGTTTATATATATAAAAACTATTTTTTCTCATTTCCTATCTTTATTTTGAGAGATATAGGATCCTTCTTTAAAACTATTTTTATTATTCTCTTTTTTGAGAAGTTTAGAGCTGAGAAATTTAAAATGATTTGTAAAGGGATTTGGCATGGATTATTTTATATATAAAATTTAGAAATGAAAATTTTATTTTTCACAAAATACAATGAATTAGGACCTAGCAGCAGGTATCGGGTGTATCAGTACATCGATTCCTTTGAAAAAGCTGGAATTCAGGTTGATGTAATGCCTTTTTTTGGATCTAGATACTTTACTAACAATCTAGGTGCTAAAATCGTTTATACTTTGTATTGTTATCTACGTAGAAAACTTAGTTTACTTAATGTTTTCAACTACGATATTATTTATGTTGAATACGAATTGTTCCCTTATTTTCCAGCGTTATTCGAAAAGTTATTTAAGCTTTTAAAGGTTAAATACATTGTGGATTATGATGATGCTATTTTTCACCATTACAATACTTCTAAAAATGGGTTTATTCGATTAATGCTTTCCAATAAAATTGATTCAGTTATAAAAAACGCTAGTTATGTAATAAGTGGAAGTCCTTATTTGACACAGTACATTAGTGAATTGAATACCAATTGTGTTGAAATTCCAACTTCCGTTAGCAGTACAATATACCATCAGTTATTTGAAAAAAAGGTAAATAATGTTTTTACAATTGGATGGATTGGATCAAAAACAACGAGTGTCAATGTCTTATCGCTACTGCCTGTATTTGAAAAATTAAGTTCGAAATTTGAATTTCAATTGAATTTAATTGGATTTGACGAGCAGCTATCTAGTAAGTTGCAACATTTAAATGTACATTTTATAAAATGGGATGCCAAGACTGAAATCGACCAAATAAAAAGATTTGATGTAGGGATAATGCCTTTAGAAAACACAGCTTTCAATCAGGGGAAATGCGGATTTAAATTAGTGCAATATATGGGGTGTAGCTTGCCTACAATTTCTTCCCCACTTGAAGCCAATTTGAAAATTAATAGAAACAAAAAAAATCTTCACGCCACTTCTAATCAAGAGTGGATGGATGCTTTTGAAAAAGTATACGAAAATCAGTCGTATTACAGAGAAGTTGGTTTAGCCAATTACAATGATTTTTTAAAATATTATACCATTGAAAGTAATTATGAACGGTATATTGAAGTTTTTAAAAAATTAAAATCAAATTAATAAAAGCTTTTTTGTGTTAATAGCTTCAATACTATAGTTTTAAATTGAGCTTCGGAAAATAAAAATTATGAAAGTATGTGCGGAATAAACGGATTTGTATCCCAAATATCATTAGAAACAAAATCTATAAATGGTATTCTTGACGCTATGAATCAGGAAATAGTGCATCGAGGTCCCGATCAGGATGGGTTTTTCGTTGAAAATGATTTGGATTTTTCCATTGGAATGGCCATGCGACGATTGTCAATTATTGATTTAAAAACAGGGAAACAGCCCATTTTTTCTTCGGATAATCAAAAGGTAATTGTTTTTAATGGAGAAATTTACAATTATAAGAAATTAAAAAGCGATCATTTATCCCAATATAATTTCAAAACAAGTTCCGATACCGAAGTGATATTAGCTTTGTATGAAAAATACGGAGTACAATCATTTGCCATGCTCGACGGTATGTTTGCCTTTAGTATTTATGATAAAACAGTAAATAAAGTATTTATTGCCCGTGATTTTTTTGGAGAAAAACCATTGTATTATACCCTAAATAACAACAGTTTTTATTGGTGTTCTGAGTTAAAATCCATGTTGAAAGTCTTAGCTGAGAAACCCGAAATTTCAAAACAAGGTTTAAATGTGTATTTTCAGTTGAATTATATACCTGCTCCATTCACGATTTACGAATCCATTTCAAAACTGGAAGCGAATCATTATTTAGCATTAGATTGTGCCACTTTGAAATTTGAAATAAAAGAAATTAATTCGAACAATGCGATTGAAAAGGCAAAATTAACTAAGGAAGAAGCTATAAAAGTCAATCATGATTTAGTTTATCAAAGTATCGATAGTCGCTCCGTTTCCGATGTGCCTATTGGTACATTTCTATCTGGAGGTGTTGATTCTTCAATTGTTTCATTATGTTTGGCGCAACAATCCGAAAGGAAAATAGAAACTTTTTCTGTAGGCTTTGATAAAAAAACTTTCGATGAAACGGATAAATCACGTGCAGTTGCTAAGTTAATCAACAGTAATCATCACGAGTTTATTTTAACTGAAACCGATTTAGCAGAAAATATTGAGAAAATAATTCTTAATTTCGATGAGCCTTTTGCAGATTCATCGGCTTTGCCTACTTATTTAGTTGCCAGTAAAACCAAAGAATTTGTTACCGTTGCACTTACAGGTGATGGTGGAGATGAGGTTTATGGAGGCTACAACAAATATTATATGGGTCGATTAAATAGAAATTATACCCAATTCATGCCCCAATCCATACATAATTTTTCAGAACATATTTTAAATACGGTTTGGCATTCAAAAGAGGATCAAAGAGGATTGTTATTTAAAGCCAAACGCTTCATGAAAGCGGTGAATTATGAAGGTGATTTTTATTATGATATAGTTTCACTTGCTTTTTTGGAAAACGAACTAAAAGAGATTTTTACAAGTCCTAATTATATGCCAAATCCATTGGATTATTATAAAAAGAAGATTGGTTCAAAAAATAAATCACTGACGGATTTTAGAAATATAGATCGATTATTAAGTCTAGAGGGTGATTTATTGGTAAAAGTAGACCGAGCGGCAATGTTGACTTCATTAGAATGCAGAGCGCCTTTTCTCAATAAAACATTATGGGATTTTACCAGCAGTTTACCTGAAAATTATTTGATAAACGGATGGGATAAAAAGCATTTGCTTAAGGAATCGTTTAAAAAATATTTCCCAAAAGATTTTTTAAACAAATCCAAACAAGGTTTTGGAGTACCTGTTGGCGATTGGTTGCGAGGCGTTCTAAAAGAAGAATTAGTGTCTTTTATAGATAAAAAATTTATTGAAGACCAACAATTATTTGATTATGATACGATTTCGAAAATTGTGAACAATCATCTAGAAAGTAAAATTGACAATACTTTTAGAGTTTGGACTTTTTATTGTTTTCAATTGTGGTATAAAAAAACATTTCAAAATCAACTTACATTAAATTAATAATGAACATAATTTTATCATTATTAATTATTGGTTTTATTTTTTACACCACTAAGTTATCTTTTATAAAGTGTAGTACGAATCAAAAAGTGTTTTTACTGGTGCTTTTAATAGGTCATTATACATCAATGTGTTTCGCCTATCAAGATACTATTGATTTTCCAGGATGTGATGCCTTTAATTTTTATAAAAATGCGGTTGAGGCCGACTCTTGGGTTGAATTAATTGGACTAGGAAGTACTTTCATGACTTTTTTAATTTATCCGTTGGTAAAAGCGGGAGTGAATTTGTTTGTTCTAACGTTACTGTTTGCGACCATAAGTTACCAAGCATTTTTGTTGTTATTTGGCGAAATGAGGAAGTCAAAAACAAATAATTTACATTTTTATGGAATACCCATAAGCCAGTTCTTTTTTTTACTGCCTTCTTTGCATTATTGGTCAGGATTTCTAGGAAAAGATGTTTTGGTTTTTTTTATTTTGACCTACTTATTATTTGAATTTAAAAATAAAGCTTCGATTCACTTTTTACATATTTTTGCCCTACTATTGTTTCTGTTGCTTCGACTTCATATTTTTATGGCAGTTTTTGTGGCTGTAATAATTTATTTTTTCACTCAAAAAGATGTGGCTAAGGAATTGAAAATAAAAATGTCAATTTTAGCTTTGGGAATTTTAAGTATTTCAATTTCAATAATTGCGAGTTTTGAAAAAATTAATAATTTAACTTTAGGAACTATTTTAGAAAAATGGAAAGAAATTAATTGGTTTGCTTTGCACAGCGGTAGTGGTATTGATTTATCTGAATTATCTTATATAGGAAGAGTTGGGTTGCTATTGTTTCGGCCTTTATTTTATGATGCAAAAACGGACAATCAATATTTTATTTCAATAGAAAACTGTGTTGTTTTATTGATGGTCAGTTTAATCAGTTTTGGATTATTTGCCAAGAGAAAACAAATTAAGATGGCTAATGAAGTTAAAATGGCTTTTCTAATAGCAATTTGTAATCTACTGTTGATTTCAGTTTATATTTATAATTTAGGGTTAGCGAGTCGAATGCGATTAATGATTATGCCCTTTTTATTTTATGCGTTGCATCAAATTTATTGTAACAATGTAGATAAAAATAAAATTCATATTATTTTTCCATTTTTCAAAAAATAAAACATTGGTTAAATTATAAGTAGTTGATGAGGAAAAAAATAATTAGGATAACGACGGTTCCCATTTCTTTAGAAAAACTTCTCGAGAACCAATTGCGTTATATGAAACAGTATTATGATGTAATTGCAGTTTCTTCAGATGCACCTTATTTAGAAAAGGTGGGATTAATGCAAGAAGTTCCGGTTTTTTCAATAGAAATGACCCGAAAGATAACTCCTATTCAAGATGTAATTGCGGTTTGGAGATTGTATCGATTCTTTAAAAATGAAAAACCATTTATAGTGCATACACATACTCCAAAAGCAGGAACTTTGGGCATGATTGCGGCCAAGTTGGCAGGTGTTCCCCATAGACTTCACACCATCGCTGGACTTCCATTACTAGAAACAACTGGGAATAAACGTAAATTATTGGATCTAGTTGAAAAATGGACTTATGCTGCAGCCACAATGATTTATCCCAATTCCTTTGGTTTGAAAGAGATTATCATTCAAGAAAAATTTTGCAAACCTGAAAAATTAAAAGTGATTGGTAATGGCAGTTCAAACGGAATCAATACAACCATTTTTAATCCTGATTTATTTTCTCCAACAGATAAAGCTAATTTAAAATCCGAACTAGGGATTAGTTCAGATGATTTTGTGTTTATTTTCGTAGGTCGGTTAGTGGGGGATAAGGGGATTAACGAATTGGTAGCTGCTTTTCAAAAAATGGAGGTTTTACATCCTTCTGTAAAATTACTTTTGGTGGGTTCTAAGGAAGTTGAACTGGATCCGTTGCAATCAGAAACTTCTAATCAGATAAATTCGAATCCGAATATAATAAGCGTAGGACATCAAAACGATGTTCGTCCCTATTTTGCGGTTTCTAATGTTTTAGTATTTCCAAGTTATCGTGAAGGCTTTCCAAATGTCGTGATGCAAGCCGGAGCCATGGGCTTAGCTAGTATTGTTACCAATATAAATGGTTGCAACGAAATTGTTGAATCAGGGAAAAACGGATTAATTATTCCAGTAAAAAACGAAAGTGCGTTGCTAAATGCAATGATTCAAATGTTTGAAAGTCCAAATAATCTTCATGAAATGAGGAGTAATGCAAGGCCAATGATAGTTTTACGCTATCAACAAGAGGTAGTTTGGAAAGCCATTTTATCGGAATATAATAAATTAGAATAAGGTGTATAAAATTTTTTTTAAATTATTATTTGATACTATATTTGCCACTATTGGTTTAGTGCTATTAAGCCCAATATTTATTTTTGCAACAGTAGGTTTGTTTATTGCCAATCACGGGAAACCGTTTTTTTTTCAACTGCGTCCCGGATTGAATGGTGAGATTTTTAAGATTATCAAGTTCAAAACCATGAACGAGAAAAAAGATTGTGAAGGTAATTTATTATCAGATGAAAAAAGGTTGACGAAAATTGGTAAATTTGTGCGAAAAACATCTTTGGATGAAATACCTCAATTGATAAATGTGATTAAAGGAGATATGAGTTTGATAGGGCCAAGACCATTATTGCCGGAATACTTGCCTTTGTATAATAAAAAACAAAATCGACGTCATGAAGTAAAACCCGGCATAACAGGTTGGGCACAAGTGAACGGAAGGAATGCGATTAGTTGGCAACAAAAGTTTGAATTTGATGTCTGGTATGTTGATCACATTTCATTTGGTATGGATTTAAAAATATTTTTATGGACCCTAAATAAAGTATTTGTTCGAGAAGGGATAAACAGTATAGGACAAGTGACAACAGAAGCTTTTAAAGGGAATTAAAATGGGAGCTATAATAACGGCGATAGAATATGTATATCCGAAACAAAAAATAAGTAATGAAGATTTGTCAAATCAATTCCCAGAATATGATTTTTCTAAATTTGAAGAAAAGGTTGGGATAAAAAACAGGTACTGGGTTCAGGAAAACGAAACGGCTTTTGATTTAGCAAAGCAAGCGTGCAATGAATTATTTAAGAAAATCAATAAGGACGATATTGATTATGTTTTATATTGTACTCAAAGCCCAGAGTATTTTTTGCCGACAACAGCCTGTATTTTGCAAAACCATTTAGGGTTAAAAAAAAATATTGGTGCTTTGGATTTTAATCTTGGATGTTCGGGTTTTACGTATGGACTTAGTCTTGCAAAAGGATTGATAAATTCTGGTCAAGCAAAAAACATATTGTTGGTCACCGCTGAAACATATTCAAAATATTTACATCCGAAAGACCGTTCCAATAGAGCTATTTTTGGCGATGCAGCAGCAGCTACTTTAATTTCATTTTCCATAGAGGAATATATAGGTGAATTTTTATTTGGAACTGATGGTGCTGGATATGATAAATTAATAGTTAAAAATGGGTGCAGTAAATCACCATTTAATGCTGAAGTTGAAGAAATTGAGTATGGAACAGATAACATTTATTCTGACAATCATTTGTATATGAATGGTCCAGAAGTTTTCGATTTTACTAATAATGTAATACCAAATTTCACTAAAGAAATTGTATTAAAAAACGCAATGGCATTAGATAAAATTGATCAATTTGTGTTTCATCAGGCGAATGCTTTTATGCTAAATTTTATGCGTAAAAGATTAAAAATAGAATCCAATTCCTTTTTCATTGATATGGAAGACGGAGGAAATACAGTTTCTTGTACAATCCCAATAGCTTTGAAAAAATATAGCCAATCTATAAATGAAAATGAAAACATTCTGGTTGTTGGGTTTGGTGTAGGTTTATCATGGTGTGGAGGATTAATAAAAATAAATAGAAAATTATAAAAGGGATATAACAATGATAAAACAAGATTTTTTGTTACGATTAAAAGAAGAGTTAGAATTAGAAGCTACTCTTGAGGGTTCTGTAGAATTAAAAGAATTAGATGAGTGGGATTCTATGGTGACTATGGTTTTGATTGGATTTGTTTCAAATGAATTTGATGTAATTCTTAATCCAGATGACATTAAAGAAATGACTACAATTGATTCTCTTATGAGCAGAATAGGTATGGAAAAATTTAATTAAATGCTTTATTTATTTAATAGTATATAATGAATATTATTTTAACGGGTGCTACTTCGGGAATAGGTTTTGAAACTTTAAAGCAATTGGTAGAAAACGGACATACTGTTTTTGCAATTGGAAGAGATTTTTCAAAAATCGATGCCTATATTGAGGACAATAAAAATCATATAATAAAGTATGTTTTTGATTTTAAAAACATTCAAGATATTGAAGATTTATTTTCTAAATTTGAGTTAGCAAAAGATAAGTTGGATGGGTTGATACATTGTGCTGGAATTGAAGAGACACTACCATTGACTTTATATACTCCTGATAAAATAAAACAGATTTATGATATTAATGTTTTTGCAGGAATAGAATTATTAAGACATTTTACAAAAAAGAAATACAGTAACGAGGGTTCGAGTGTTGTTTTTATGTCATCTGTTATGGGGATTCTTGGGCAACCTGGAAAAATTGGATATTGTTCTTCTAAAGCAGCCGTTTTAGGGATGGTTAAAGCAAGTGCACTGGAATTTTCCAAAAGGAAAATTAGGGTTAATGCCGTTTTGCCAGGTGTAGTTAATACTCCAATGACACAAAATTTATTTGCACAATTAGATGAGGGGAACATAAAACAAATTACAGACATGCATCCTTTAGGATTAGGTGAAGTAGAGGATATTGTTCCGATGATTCTTTTTTTAATATCTAAAGATTCAAAATGGATTACAGGGCAAAGCTTTATAATTGATGGTGGTTATTCTGTTAAGTAAATAATATATATAGTAATTTTAGAACTCTTTTGGAGTTTAATTGAAAATAATTTGTTAAAACCCATACAAATAAAAAAATGATGAAAATTGCTATCATAGGAGCTGGGGGCTTTGGAAGAGAGGTTAAAATGCTTATTGATCAGATAAACTTAAAACATAAGCAGTATGAGTTTATAGGTTTTTTTGATGATGGAATTGAAAAAGACTCATTGGTGAATGGTTTTCCTGTATTAGGAAATATAGACGATATTAACACCATTAATTACGATATTGCTATAGTTATAGCAATCGGAAATCCAAACACCAAAAAGAATATTTTAAATAAGATCAATAGCAAAAAAGTTGTTTTTCCTACTTTAATTCATCCAAATGTACAGTTTGATAATGATGGGGTAACTATTGGAAAAGGATGCATAATATGCGCATCAAACATTATCACTGTTAATGTTACCATAGGAGATTTTGTTATTCTAAATTTGATGTGTACTGTTGGACATGATGTAATTATAAATGACTTTTGTTCCTTTATGCCATCAGTTAATATTTCAGGAGAAGTAATAATAGAACAAGGGGTCTATATTGGAACTGGAGCTGTAATTATTAACCAATTGAATATAGGGGAGAATACGATAGTAGGAGCTGGTTCTCTTGTTGTTAAAACATTACCAAAAAACTGTACTGCACTAGGAATTCCTGCAAAACCTATTAAATACCATGAATAAACCAAAAATATTTATTTCTTCCCCTCACATGGGAGGCAGTGAACAAAAATTTATACAAGAAGCTTTCGATACCAATTGGATTGCTCCGCTGGGTCCAAATGTCAGTGGGTTTGAAAGTGATTTAGAAAACTATATTCAAGAAAAGAAGTTTGTAGCTGCTTTAAGTTCTGGAACAGCGGCAATTCATCTTGGACTTATTTTGTTAGGAGTAAAAGCAGGTGATGAAGTGATTTGTCAAAGTATGACATTTTCGGCCTCAGCAAACCCAATTTTATATTTAGGTGCTACTCCAGTTTTTATAGATAGTGAACTCGAAACTTGGAATCTTTGTCCAAAGGTATTGGACGAAGCTATTTTTGATATGCAAGAAAAGGGAAGAAAACCTAAAGCAATTATTGCGGTGCATCTTTATGGAATTCCTTACCAAATTGAAGCCATTCGTTTGGTGGCAGACAAATATAATATTCCAATTTTAGAAGATAGTGCCGAAGCTGTTGGAAGTAGTTATAAAGGTAAAAAATGTGGTACTTTTGGCGATATTGGTGTACTGTCATTTAATGGAAATAAAATCATAACCACATCGGGAGGTGGTGCTATTGTAACATCAACGAATGTTCTAAAACAAAAAGCTATTTTTTTTGCAACCCAATCCAGAGATGATGCACCTCATTATCAACATAGCGAAATAGGGTATAATTATAGGTTGAGCAATGTTAGTGCAGGTATTGGAAGAGGACAAATGGAAGTTTTAGAATCACGCGTCAACTTACGTAGAGAGATGCATCATTTTTATGAAGATTTATTCAAAGATATAAATGGAGTAACCTTATTTACTGTAGATGATAAAGATTATTATGCCAATTATTGGTTGAGTTCTATATTAATTGATCCCAAATTGACTAATGGGATTGACAGGGAAACTGTTCGACTTGCATTCGAAGCTGAAAATATTGAAAGCCGACCTTTATGGAAACCAATGCATTTACAACCTATCTTCGAAAAATATCCTTATTATGGTAACCAAGTTGCAGAAACCTTATTCGAAAAAGGATTGTGTTTACCATCAGGTTCCAGTCTATCAGATGAAGACAGATTAAGAATAAAAAATGTAATCTATAATTTATTCGCGATTAATTAGAGTTTCAGTAATAGGATTGAACAAGTTAATATTCACCAATTTTTTATAAATAAATGAACATAGAGAAAACTTTCATAGCAGATTTAGTAGTACTTAATCCTTCAATTTACAATGATGAAAGAGGCTATTTTTTTGAAGCCTATAATCAGTCTAAATTTAATAAAAATGGGATTGAATATCAATTTATACAGGACAATCAATCTTTTTCAAAACGAGGTGTCATACGTGGTTTGCATTTGCAAATCAATCCTTTTGCACAAGCCAAGTTAGTACGTGTATTAGAAGGAGAAATTTTAGATGTAGCGGTAGATCTTCGAAAAAATTCACCTACCTATGGTAAGCATTTCAGCGTAGTATTGAGCTCAGAAAATAAAAAACAATTAATGGTTCCACATGGCTTTGCGCATGGTTTTTCAGTATTGAGCGAAACGGCATCTGTACTTTATAAAGTGGATCAAATATATCATAAAGAAAGCGAAAGAGGGATTCGATACGACGATCCTATTTTAGCTATCGATTGGCAAATAAATCCGGAAGAAGTGATAGTTTCTGAAAAGGATTTGATATTGCCTAGTTTAAATGAAGTTAATTGGTCATTTGAATAATATGAAAAAAGTACTTGTAACTGGAGCCAATGGACAATTGGGTTCAGAAATAAAAGAATTAGCGGTTCATTATTCGAAATTTGATTTTATATTCACAGATATTGCCGATTTTCCATTAGATAAAGAGGCTGAAATAGTTGCCAATTTCAACCAAATTCAACCAGATATTGTGATTAATTGCGCAGCCTATACTGCTGTAGATAAAGCAGAACAAGATCAGGAAACTGCGAATGCTATTAACCATTTAGCCATTAAAACTTTAGCTCAATTGTGTAAAGAGACTAATGCTAAATTGATACATATTTCTACAGATTACGTTTTTGACGGAACATCAGCAATAGCCTATAAGGAAGAAGATATTCCTAATCCAAAAAGTGTATACGGAGTGACCAAATTAGCAGGTGAAATTGCTTGTCAAAGAGAATGTCCAGATGGTATTATTATTAGAACAGCTTGGGTTTATTCAGAATTTGGAAATAATTTTGTAAAAACTATGTTGCGATTAATGACGGAAAGAGAAACATTGAGTGTAGTTAACGATCAAGTTGGTTCTCCAACATACGCAGCAGATTTAGCACAGGTAATTTTAACAATTTTAGACAATGAAAAATGGGAGCCTGGTACCTATCATTATTCAAATCATGGAGAAATAAGTTGGTTTGATTTTGCAAATGACATAAAAGAAATTGCAAATAAATCATGTGAGATAATTGGGATTCCAGCTTCCAATTATCCTACTCCAGCCGAAAGACCTGCTTATTCATTATTGAATAAAGCTAAAATTAAAGCAGTATATGATATAGATCCAGTAGATTATAAAATAAGTCTTAAGAAAATGATGGCAAGATTATAAGAAAAGTGTTAGCTGTTTTTTTTTGTAATTCGGTTTTAATTACAATTCATAACTCAAAATAAAAATATGAAAGGAATAATACTCGCCGGTGGATCCGGTACTCGATTGCATCCGCTGACTATGGCAATGAGCAAGCAAATGATGCCAGTTTATGACAAACCCATGATTTATTATCCGTTGTCTACTTTGATGTTGGCAGGCATTAATGAAATTTTAATTATTTCAACACCTCATGATTTACCTAATTTTAAAAAATTATTGGGCGATGGATCAGAGATTGGATGTAAATTTTGTTATGCCGAACAAGCCATTCCTAATGGTTTAGCACAAGCTTTTGTGATCGGGGAAGAGTTTATTGGTAATGATAGTGTAGCACTAGTATTAGGAGATAATATTTTCTTTGGAGCAAATATGGATGAGTTATTGAAATCAAATAACAATCCTAAAGGTGGAGTCGTTTTTGCCTATCATGTTTCTGATCCCGAACGCTATGGAGTAGTGGAATTTGACGCTGATTTGAAAGCGATTTCCATTGAAGAAAAACCAAAAACACCCAAATCCAATTATGCTGTTCCAGGATTGTATTTCTATGATAATTCGGTTGTAGAAATCGCTAAAAATATCGAGCCGAGTGCAAGAGGTGAATATGAGATTACCGATGTGAATAAAGTGTATTTAGAAAAAGGACTATTAAAAGTAGGGATTTTAAGCAGGGGAACAGCTTGGTTAGATACAGGGACTTTTAATAGTTTGATGCAAGCAGGACAATTTGTACAGGTAATAGAAGAACGTCAAGGATTAAAAGTGGGTTGTATCGAAGAAATTGCTTGGCGACAAGGGTTTATTAGTAATGAACAACTTAAAAGTATAGCCGTACCATTATTAAAATCCGGTTATGGCGATTATTTGCTGCAATTGTTGAAACAAAAATTTTAAAATAATAATAAATTAATTTAGTTAAGCACTAATTACTAAGCACTTAAATATAGTAGTTTTATTCCTAATAAAAAAATAGGAAATAAAATGAATACTTGTTATTAGTCTGATTTTAAAAGCATTTCATCTATTATGGTCAAATGTATTTTTGAAAAGTATTAAATAATACGATTAATTTGTATTTTTGTTGAATAGTGAATACACATATATTTAAATGTAGGTTGGTAGAAAAAGCGAGTATGAAGAAATTAATAAATTTTACGGAAACTAACTTTAGAATTAATATACATAACTTAAGTTATTTGCCGCGGTGGATAATTGTTATTATTGATTTTTCAGTCCTGATTACGTCTTTCTTGCTTACTTATTCATTATTTATAGGATTCCAATTAGACTATATTATCACAAAAAAATATTTTACTTTTATTATTATATTTTTTGGAGTAAATTTATTTTTCTTTTGGTTGTTTAGAACATATTCGGGAATTATTCGACATTCGTCTTATATTGATGCTGTCAAGCTTTTATTTTCGCAAACTTCAGTTTTGGTGTTTTTTCTTTTTTTTAATTTTTTATTTGAAATGTTATATAAAGAAAAGGCAATTTTAAACACGGCCCTTTTTATAAATATTGTCCTTTCTTTTTGCGGTTTGTTTTTATATCGTGTAATTGTAAAACAAACTTTTGAGCTCTATTTTATTGAGAAAAACGAAAATAAATTAATTAAGGCTGTAATATATGGTACCGATGCCAATGCAATTTCAGTTGCTAAATCGTTGAAACTTGAAACTCCTTCTCGTTTTAAAATTGTTGCATTTGTTGATAAAAATAATCAAAATGCTTCTAAACGAATGTTGGATTTACCTATACTTATTCAAAGGAAAAAAATTCCTGCTTTAATGCGTTCTGTTGGAGCAGAAGGTCTGGTTATTGCAGATAAAAGTTTGTCTAAAGAAGAACAATTAGTATTAATTGAACAATGTTTAGAATTTAATTATAAAGTTTATAATATTCCTACGATTACTGATTGGGAAGATCAAAAAGAAATTTCTCAAAAAGTAAAAAACATCCAAATTGAAGATTTATTGGAAAGAGAAGCCATTAAATTGGATAGTATTTCTATTTCTAAACAATTAGAAGATAAAACAATTTTAATTACAGGAGCTGCAGGTTCTATTGGTAGTGAAATTGTACGTCAGGTCTTGAGTTTCAATCCCAAGAAAGTAATAATATTAGATCAGGCTGAAACACCATTACATCATATCTGTTTAGAAGTTGAAAACATCAAATCAGATACTATTATTCATACTGTCATAACCGATATCAGAAATAAAGTTGCATTAGAACGTATTTTTAAAATGTACCAGCCTCAAATGGTTTACCATGCAGCAGCCTATAAGCATGTCCCATTAATGGAAGAAAATCCTTCTCAAGCGATACTCACTAACGTAGAAGGGACTAAAAACCTAGCCGATTTATCTTGTAAATATAAGGTCCATAAATTTGTGATGATATCGACAGATAAAGCTGTAAACCCAAGTAATGTTATGGGAGCCAGTAAAAGAATCGCCGAAAAATATGTACAGTCCTTATATTTAAAAAGCAAAGGATTAAACGACTTGCATGCAACTAAGTTTATTACTACTCGTTTTGGAAACGTTTTGGGTTCCAATGGTTCAGTTGTACCTTTATTTACTAAACAGATTGCTGAAGGTGGGCCCATTACTATTACCCATCCTGATATTATCCGATATTTTATGACTATTCCTGAAGCTTGCCAATTGGTACTTGAAGCGGGATCAATGGGTAATGGAGGCGAGATTTATATTTTTGATATGGGGAAACCAGTCAAAATTATTGATTTGGCCAGAAAGATGATCAAATTAGCAGGGTTTATTCCTGAAAGAGACATCAAAATTAAAATAGTGGGATTGAGACCAGGGGAAAAATTATATGAAGAATTGCTTAACGACACTTCAAAAACGTTAACAACCTATCATGAGAAAATTATGATTGCTGAAGAAATTCAAATGGAATTTGAAGATTTACATACAGATATTGAAGAACTGATTGGAATTGCAGACTTCTTTGATAACGAGGATATTGTGTCCAAAATGAAAAAAATTGTACCTGAGTTTATCTCCATGAATTCAAGTTATGCATTATTGGATAAATAAACGATTCTTGGATTTTGGATTCGCATTAATCCAGATATTTCATTAAGAATAGTTTATTCTTTTTTCGAAAATAACTAGTCTTTTTTAAAATATTGGTTATTGCTAATGGCTTCTTTCAATGGCATCCAATCTTTAAGTTTTATTTTTTCATTAAAAGAGGCTACATGTTTGTCATGATGTACATCAGAACCAGTGAAATCATACATTCCTTTTTGGAGTAATTTATCAGCAATATTGGCAATTCCTTCTCCATAATAGCCCACTACAGACAATAAATTCAACTGGAACAGGCAACCTGCATTCTTTAGTTTTTGGTAATGCTCAAAATTTTGGTTATAAAATATATAGCGTTCGGGATGTGCTAGAACCGGAATATAACCCGCAACCTGTAAATCGAATAAAATAGTATACAACTGGATAGGAGGATTGATATAAGACATTTCGACCAATACATGCTTTTTTTTGAGTGTCAATAAATCGCCTTCTTTAAATAATTTTACAAATTGATCATCCATCATGTATTCAGATGCTGCCCGAAAAGGAACTGTAATTTTGTTTTTTTCCAATTCAAGCAGTGTACTAGTTTCACTTTTTTTAATATCACTAGTGCTATTATCCCAAACATGTTGAATACTGTGTGGTGTAGTGATGAATTCCGAAAAACCTAAGTCCATTAGTGCTTGAGTCAATCGAAGGGTATCCTTAAAAGTTCTGGCACCATCATCTATTCCAGGCAAAAGATGCGAATGGATATCGACATAATTATCGGGGATAAGATCTTTGAGTGCGGGTTTTGATTTGAATAAATTAAACATAACACAAATGTACATCATTTGATATTTATTTGGAGTATAGCCAATTCGAATTCATCATCATTTTAATTTAAAATATTGATTTTACCCAGTGAGAACCATTAGTTTTAGAATTTAAAATTTATATTAATGGCTCTAAAAGGCTGATAAAAAAGTAAATCCAATTGAATAGGCCATTAAATTTTATTTATCTCCTTTGTTGTTAAGAATATTCTAAAATGTATTTTTAACAATGGGTTATAAATTATTATATTTGCGAAGCAACAAAGGTCCATTTTTACCTTTTTTATTTCGTTTACGACTATTCTTTTTTTGTTCGAAAAAGGGAACATAACATAACTAATGAACACTACAGAAAATTCGAAGTCCGATTGGTTGTTTGAAATAACGCCAAAAAACAAATTTTTTTCACTTAATCTTAAGGAAGTTTGGCAATATCGTGATTTACTATTGCTTTTTGTCAAACGTGATGTTGTTACGGTTTATAAACAAACTGTTTTAGGACCTTTATGGTATTTGATACAGCCCTTATTTACCTCAATTACCTTTACGATTATTTTTAATAAAGTAGCTGGGATAGACACAGGAACTGTGCCTCCTTTTTTGTTCAATTTGGCCGGAATCACGGTTTGGAATTATTTTACAGCCTGCCTCAATGGTACTTCAAATACTTTTGCCAGTAATGCGGCTATTTTTGGCAAGGTCTATTTTCCTAGGATCATCATGCCACTATCAGTAGTGATTTCGAATTTGTTGAAATTTGGCATCCAATTTATAATTTTTGTAGTTTTTTACATTGTCTATTATCTGAATGGAGCCGCAATCAGTATCAATGGAGCAACCTTGTTTTTTCCACTGTTAGTTGCTTTAATGGGTGTTTTAGGCTTGGGTTTGGGAATGATTATTTCTTCTTTGGTCACCAAATATAGAGACTTTACTTATCTGATTGGTTTTGGTGTGCAATTGTTGATGTATTTATCAGCAGTTATGTATCCCATGGCATTGATAAAAGAAAAATTACCTTCCTACGGTTGGCTGGTAGAATATAATCCCTTGGCTTATGTTATAGAAACTTCGCGATACATGTTGCTCGATATTGGACACATTTCAATTTTCGGATTGGGGTATACATTTTTAGTTACTCTTGTTGTATTTTTATTCGGAGTACTTATTTTTAATAAGACAGAGAAGAGTTTTATAGATACGGTATGATAAGTTGTGGGTTTTGGGTTAATTGTCAACGAAAAAAAATCAATTTCAATGGCAATTTCAATTTAAAAAGGTTTTTACCGATAACAAATAATCCATACCAATACCTTTAATGTTAAAAGGAGTAAACCATCAGAGGACTTATTAGTTCATTTGAGAAAATTAAATAACTTTGTGTCTTTGTGACTTTACTTCGTCAGTTCGCTGTCGCTCGTTTGTGACAAAATAGATTAACTGTTTAATCGTTGAACCGTTTAAGCACATAACCAATTCTCCTTCTTTTGAAAGACATCATACTTAAAGCCGAAAACATCTCCAAACAATACCGTCTCGGGCAGGTAGGAACGGGTACGCTCAGTCATGACCTGAACCGCTGGTGGCACGAAATACGAGGCAAAGAAAATCCGTATCTCAAAATTGGCGATACCAATGACCGTTCTACAAAAGGGGAAAGCGACTATGTTTGGGCTTTACAAGGTATAAATTTTGAAGTAGAACGAGGAGAAGTATTGGGGATTATTGGCAAAAATGGCGCAGGAAAGTCTACCTTACTCAAGATTTTATCTCGGGTTACCGCACCTACAACTGGGAATATTAAATTTGGAGGGCGAGTAGCTTCCTTATTAGAAGTAGGTACGGGATTTAATGGTGAAATGACGGGGCGTGAAAACATTTACTTAAATGGAGCTATTCTGGGCATGACCAAAAAGGAAATCGCTTCTAAGCTCGACGAAATAATTGAATTCTCGGGTTGTGAGCGTTATATAGATACGCCCGTGAAGCGCTACAGCAGCGGGATGACGGTGCGACTTGCTTTTGCTGTGGCAGCATTTCTTGAACCTGAAATCCTGATTATCGATGAGGTACTCGCCGTAGGTGATGCTGAGTTTCAGAAAAAAGCCATTGGCAAAATGCAGGATATTTCTAAAAAAGGAGGAAGAACAGTGTTGTTTGTGAGTCATAATATGGCGGCAGTGAAACAATTGTGTTCTAAAGCTATAGTATTAGAATATGGGGCTGTGGTTTTTGAAGGAAGAACTGATGATGCAATAGAGAATTATTTTCAAGAAGTTCAGCTAGTTAAACATGGGAAGAGAATTGAAATTATAAATGATTCATTAGGGTTTTTTACAAAATGGTACATTAAAGATAATGATTCATTCATCATTTCTTCTGATCAAAAAGAAAATATTTGTTTTGAATTTGATTCTAACGGGAGTATGAAAAATTGTGAATTAGGACTTGTTATTAGAAATTTTGAAGGTAAAATACTTTTTGGATGTAATAGTCGTGATTTTGAAGGAGATTATTTTGATGTTAAGAAAGGAAAATACATTTTTAATATACAATTAGTTCTACCTATTATAGATGGAAAATATGAAATTGATATTGCTTTAGTGAGTAATAACAATATAATTGACCAATGGGTATCAGAAACAAATTTAATCGTTAAAAACAAATTTGAATCTGTTCTTGATAGAAAATGGAGAGGAGAATTAAATTTAAAAACATTTTTCAGTTATGATGAACTTTATTAAAAGAAAGGTGGTTAATTATTTGTACAATTTTTTCCTGAAAATAGAACCTAAATATTATAATAAAAATAACTCTTTAGGAATTATAATTGGTTTAAATTCTTTTATTGAAAAACCAAAAAAAATAGATGGAGCAGAATTCATTGAAATGAAAGATAATTCAAGTATTGGTCATAGTTCATGGTTAGGAGCGTTTGATAAATATATTAATCAAACATTTACACCTAAAATTATGATATTAAATAATGTGAGAATTGGTAATTATGCTTGTATTACTGCTATAGATGAAATATTAATTAAAGATGGTTGTTTGATTAGCGAATATGTATATATATCAGATCATTATCATGGTTTTGATCCTGCATTAAATAAGTCACCTAAGGATCAACCTCTTTTTTCTAAAGGTAAAGTTGAGATTGGAGAAAATACTTTTATTGGATACAGAGCAACAATACTATCTGGTGTAAAACTCGGGATGAATTGTGTTATAGGATCACATTCTGTTGTAACTAAATCTTTTCCAGATTATTCAATGATAGCTGGATCTCCAGCAAGATTAATAAAGACTTATGATTTTGAAAATAGCTATTGGAAAGATGAAATTAATTAAAAATATTATAAAAAAAATTCTAGAATTTAGAAAATATAAATCACTTGGCTTATCATATTTTGAATTTTCTGAATTAAAAAAAAAATCAAATAAAAGAATCTCTATCCTATTTGGAAAGGAAATAAAAATTACCGATTCATTCTGGTATTTACATAGTTTAAATGAGTTGTTTATTGATGAAGTTTACAAATTTAATTCAAATAGTAGTATTCCTAAAATTATAGACTGCGGATCAAACATTGGTTTAAGTATTATTTTTTTTAAAAGGATGTACCCAGATTCTGAAATTATTGCATTTGAACCCGATAATGATATTTTCAATATTTCTAAATATAATTTGAATCAATTTGGTATTAATGACGTGAAACTTTTTCCAAAAGCAGTATGGATTAACGAAAAGCCCCTAGTTTTTGCTAAAACAGGTTCTTTGAGCGGCCATATAGTTCAAGAAAAATCAGAAAATACAATAGAAATTCAAACTGTCCGTTTAAAAGATTTTTTATGTAAAAAAATTGATTTCTTAAAAATTGACATTGAAGGTTCAGAATATGATATTTTGAAAGATTGTGGAGAATCATTGAAAAATGTTGATAATATATTTGTTGAATATCATAGTTTTTCTGAAAACCCTCAGATGATAGGAGAATTATTAGTTATATTAAAAAATGCAGGTTTCAAAGTATATGTAAAAGAAGCTTGGAATAACATGAAGAACCCTTATATTGAAAAAAAAGGGACTTATTTTGATTTACAATTAAACATATTTGGATACAGACTATAATGAAAATCGCCTTTACTATATGCTCCAATAATTATTTAGCTCAAGCCAAAATATTAGGAGATTCTTTGATCGAAAAAAATATCGATTACAAGTTTATTATTGGTTTATGTGATGAATTGTCAGATGATATTGACTATTCTTTTTTTGGAAATATTGAAATTGTTCCTGTTTCACAAATTAATATTTATTGTTTTGATGAATTAATAAAAAAATATGATTTAATAGAACTTAATACTTCAATCAAGCCTTCATTTTTCAAATATTTTATAAGTCAGTATAAGGATTTGGAGACTATTATTTATTTTGATCCGGATATTCAAATTTTTGAAAACTTAATTTTGTTAGAAAAATATTTAGAGGAAGATGATGTTTTATTAACGCCTCATATTTTAAATCCAATAATTGTAGATGAATTAACTCCTTCAGAAAATTTATTTTTAAATTATGGTATTTATAATTTAGGGTTTTTGGCTCTTAATTCAAAAAGTCAAAACGCATTAAGTTTATTAGATTGGTGGGAAGATAAGACCTTAAAAATTGGTTTTAACAGAGTTTCAGATGGATTGTTTGTAGATCAGTTATGGATTAATTTGGCGCCCATATTTTTTAATAATGTAAAGGTCTTACAGGAATATGGTTTTAATGTTGCACCATGGAATTTACACGAAAGAAATTCGGTACATAAAAATGATGACGAGTATATTATGAAAGATAACTCTAAATTAGTATTTTATCATTTTAGCTCCTATAACTACAAAAAACCAGAGTTGTTTTCAAAACACTATGATAGGTATAATTCTATTGTACTGTCAAAGGAAATATTTGAATTATATAATCAATATCATAATAATTTAATACAAAATAAAATAACTTTTTTTTCAGAAATTAAATGTCATTATATTAAAGTCGAGGAGAAGGTGGTTAAAAAGAAGAGTTTTTATAAAGTCATATTATATAATATTTTACCGCCATTCATCAATAAAATAATAAAGAATATATTTAAATTGAATAAATAATGCCTAAACTATCCATTATTACTATCAACTTCAACAATCTCAAAGGTCTGAAAAGGACTGTTGAAAGTGTGGTCAATCAAACTTGGAAAGATTTTGAGTATATCATCGTTGATGGAGGATCTACTGATGGAAGTGCTGAATATATAGAAAAACAAAACACGGATATTGATTATTGGATAAGTGAATCCGATAAAGGGATTTATCATGCTATGAACAAAGGAATTGCAAAAGCTACTGGAGAATACTTGCTTTTTTTGAATAGTGGGGATCATTTAAATGATTCATCAGTCTTGAAAAAAAATTATGTTCATTTAAAAGACAAAGAAATAGTGTGTTTTAATATTAAAGAAGTCAGGGATAATTCAATTAGTATAAAAAAATGTCCTATAGAAATCACCTTTGAATATATGGTTAAAGATTCAATTCCGCATCAATCCACTTTTATTCGGAAAAGTTTGTTTGAAAAAATTGGATTGTATGATCAACAATTAAAAATTGTATCGGACTGGAAATTCTTTATTATTGCATTGGGTAAATACAATGCGACTTATTTATATGTTGATGATGATTTCTCCACTTTTTATATAGGTGGAATTAGTTCGCATATTGATAATTATCAAAAAATGTTAAAAGAAAAGGAATTTGTTATTAGTTCAGACTTTTCAATTTTTAGGGATGAAACAAAGGAATATTTTAGGCTAAAAGAAATTGTCTATAATCTGAGGAAATCTAGCAAAATAAATTGGTTAATAAAATTTGGGTTATTGAATGAATTTTAAAAAAAATGAATTTATGACACAACCCAAACTCTCCATCATAATCACCTGTTACAATCTAGGAAATTATCTGGAAGAAGCTATTGCGAGCATCGAGGAATATTCACCCTCAAGTGATTATGAAATCATTTTGGTTAATGATGGTTCAACTGATGAATCAACTCTTCAAATTTTAAAAAAAATAGAGAAACAGGAAAAATCTATAATTGTCCTCCATCAGCCCAATATTGGTTTGGCAAAAGCCAGAAATAACGGTGTTAAATTAGCCAAAGGGAAATACATTATTCCTTTAGATGCAGATAATAAATTGCGTCCTGAATTTATAAGGCAAACCATTGCCATTTTAGATTCAAATGATAGTATTGATGTTGTTTATGGAAATGCGCAAATTTTTGGGAATGAAGATTCGTTATGGAAAGGGAAACCGTTTGATATTGCCGAAATGGTATTAAATAATTATATAGATGCTTGTGCGGGTTTCAGAAAATCAGTTTGGTCAGCATTGGGAGGCTATGACGAAAATATGCCAGTAATGGGTTTTGAAGATTGGGATTTATGGTTGCGAATGGGAGTAATAGGCTGTCAATTTCAATATGTAGATGCTATTTTTTTTGATTATCGGGTACGTGACAATTCAATGCTTTCTGATGCTTGGGAACAAAGACCACTATTGCTGGACTATATTTTTAATAAAAAAGAATTAAATTATTTATTGACTTTTCGAAATTGCCTGATTGAAAACCAAAAGTTAAAAGAGGAACCTGCTGTATCAGCTATTTTTGAACAGTTATTCAAAAAAATAAAAAGGAACCTGAAATTTTAAAATGAAGAACACTAAAAAAATACTATTTACTACTGAAAATGTTTCTTGGGGCGGTAGTGAATTGCTTTGGACAAAAACCATTTTAGAAATGGTAAATCAGGATTGTATCATCAGTATTTATGTCAATCAAAAATTACATCTTCCGGATTGGATTACTATTCTTGAATCCGAGAAGCAAATCAGCATTTATAGGACACCAGTTTCAGAATTATCAAAGTTAAAAAGAACACTAAATAAAATTCTGCCTTACAAATTCCGAATGATTCAGAAAGATAAACGTGAGGAATTTATTTTAGCATTCAGCCCTGATTTATTGGTTATCAATCAAGGTTTCAATTTCAATGGGGTCGATCTAATGGCTTTTGCTCATCAATCCAGAATTAATTATGTCACCATTTCTCATGCTGTCAACGAAGGAATGTGGCCAGACTTGAACTTGAGAAATAAAATGTTTGAAGGCTATAGCTACAGCCAAAAAAATTATTTTGTAAGTCAGGACAATCTTGAAGTTACAGAGGCACAATTAGGTTTTAGATTGTTAAACAGCGAAGTTGTGAGGAATCCATTTAATGTTCCTTTTAGTATAGATTTAATGTTTCCACAGCAGGATATCTATCATTTGGCATGTGTAGGCAGATACAACTTTTATGCTAAAGGACAAGATGTGTTGTTGAGGGTTTTAGCTCAAGAAAAATGGAAACAACGCAACCTTATCGTGAATTTTTATGGAGAAGGAAATGATATCGATAATCTTAAAGATCTGATTCAATTATACCAAATCAAGAAAGTCATAGTTCATCCGCATACTAAAACGGTTGATATTTGGAAAAATAATCACGGCTTGCTATTAAGTTCGCGCTTTGAAGGCTTGCCTCTTGTAATTGTTGAATCGATGCTTTGTAAACGGATGGTAATTGTAACCAATGTTAGTGGAAATCAAGAGTTAGTAATAGATAATGAAACTGGTTTTATTGCAGCTGCACCAAGACCAGAATATGTCGATGAAGCTATGGATAGAGCCTGGCAGGTTCGTGAGAACTGGCAGCATATAGGAGAAAAGGCGCGGCAAGAAATAATTAAAAGTCTTCCAGAAAATCCGGCCTTGGTTTTTGCCGATTCTTTGATTGCCATTTTGAATAGTAAAAATTGATTGTATGTATTCTAAAGTTTATTTTATTCTTGCACATAAAAAACCAGCCCAACTTAAAGCCTTGATTTCTTTGCTACAAGATAGAAAATCTTATTTTTTTATTCATTTAGATAAAAATGTAACTATTGAATTATTTGAGTCGATCCAACAGATGGAGCATTGTTATTTCATAAAAGGGAGAGAGCAAGGCCGTTGGGGAGGGTTTGGTATTGTACAAGCTACATTAAATGGTATGATGGAGATTCATGAATTTATGATAAACAATCACAATACTGAAAATTACCATTGCATTTTTTTATCTGGAGAAGATTTGCCTCTAAAAGCCAATACAAAAATCCATGATTTTTTAGAAAAAAAGCAAGATACCTCTTTTATATATCATTGGAAATTGCCTTATGACAAATGGTGGAATGGAGGTCTTTTTAGGTTTGAATCGCTGTATATTTTTGATTTTAATAAACATCCAAAAATGCATTATTGGTTAAACAAAACAATCAGAAAATTGAAACTTAATTTTTTGTTTCCAATCAATAGAATCAAAAAGCAATATCCTGATTTGGTACTATATGGCAGCAGTCAGTGGATGGTTTTTTCAAAAAATTTGATGAATAAAGTTATCGAAAAATCAAATAATGAACAAGGATTCAAAAAGCTTTTCAAACAGGTCCTCCTACCAGATGAACTTTACATTATAACACTTATCCAAAATTTTTTGACAGCGGAAAGCGTATTCATTGAAAATAGTCCAACACATTTGATTATTTTTAAAGGTGTCAATGCCAATCCTCAATACTTATCTATTGAAGAGATTCAAAACAATAACACAGAATCGACTTTATTTGCTCGAAAATTTAACCGTGCCAATAACGGGGATGCAATTGATTATATTCAAACCATTCTAAACTAATGAAAAAATTAGCAGTTTTATTACCTACTTATAATGCTGTGGATTACCTGCCAGAAAGTATTGATTCAGTATTGAATCAGACTTTCACTGACTTTGATTTGTATGTCTATGATGATTGCTCTACTGATAATACTGAAGATATTGTTTCGAAATACAAGGATACTCGGCTTTATTATAGAAAGAATTTAGAAAATCTAGGTATTGCCAAAACTTTGAACAAAGGTTTAGAAGAATTGCTTCCACAATATGAATACATTGCCCGAATGGATGCCGATGATTGGTGTTACCCAGAAAGATTTGAAAAACAAATGGATTTTTTGAATAAAAATCAAGAAATCGTGATGTGTGGCACACAAGGTTATTGGCTGAAAGACATTAATCAAAATCCAATTTCAGCTTGGAAATATCCAACTCGTGAAGCATATATTAAGATTTATATGCTTTTTGCAGCTTCATTTGGGCATTCTTCCGTAATATTTAGAAGTGCTAGTTTTGATAAATTTAATTTAAGATATAACGAAAATATTTCAACCTGTGAAGATTGGGATTTATGGATTCGAGTAGCAAAAATGGGGCACGTTGCCAATTTACCTGATTTTGTTATGAAGTATCGAATTCTAGAAAACAGCAATCATCGTTCTTCAGGAAATACCAAAAGGCATTTAGAGGAAAGGTCTATGATTATTTCCAGCTATTGGACTAATTTTGGTATTAGTTTTAAGCCAGAACAGGTTTATGACTATTATTATGGGAATAAAACAATGACTCCATGCGATTTTATTATAAAATTAAGTGTATTAATAAAGACATTTAACCTACTTTATGCAAATACTGAAAACAATTTTGTTATAGCTGAAAGAAAGAATTTTAGTTACATGATGGTTAGAAGAATTTTAGATTTTTGGAAACGCTCACAAGTAAGCAGATTTGATTTATTAATTTGGAAAGTAATACTAAAAGAGGTGACATTTATGAACAAAATTAAATTACTTAAAAGTATAATTAGATAATTGATTTATGCAAGCATCAATACTTATTGTGTCCAAAAACAGAAAAGAAGAACTGGAGTTTACACTAACTGTATTGGCTCGAGTGATTGATTTATCAGTACATGAAGTGTTGGTTTTTCTGGATGGTTGTACAGATGATTCTTCCATTTTAGAAAATAATATTATTTGGGTGAGATGGTATTCTTCCGAGAAAAGCATAGGAGCATCAGCTGCTAGATATCAGTTGTATCCAATGGCACAAGGAGAAATATTATTTGGATTTGATGATGATGCTCACCCTTTAAATGCTGATTTTATTGACAAAACTATTCGTCTTTTTGATAGTCATTCCAATGTTGGTATTATTGCTTTTCAAGAAGTAAAAGGAATTTATGCTTTAGATGCAGAGGCCCTGGCTTTAACGCAATCTCCGGATGAGGAATACTACACTAACGAATTTATCGGATGTGGTTTTTCGATTCGCAAAAAGGTATATGAATCCACGAATGGTTTTCCAGTTTGGATAGATATCTATGGAGAAGAGTCTTGCGTTGCATTGGAAGTTATCGCTAAAGGATATGATATACTATATTCCAATACAATTAAAGTAAATCATAGAGTAAATAAGGAATTGCGAAAAATTTCAGGAAAGAATTACTTTAGATTTGGCAATCAATTAAAAAATACAACCTATTATTATTTGGTCTATTATCCTTTTCCCATAGTTAAAATTTTTAAATTGTATTTGCATAACTTTAAAAAATATGCATTAACCGATGTTACATTTTTTAAGATATTTTTTCAGACTATATTGGAAGCAATATGGTATTTACCCAAAATAATGAGATATAGGAAACCAGTAGATAATGCTATCTTAAAAAACATGGGGCAATTAAAAAACTTAGAATTTTAACCAATACAAGGAAAAATAAAATGATAAAAATATTAAAAAAAATATTTAAAGGTTTTGGATATAAAATCTCTAAAATAAGTAAAATATTGTTAGTTGATGATAATCCATTTGTTGCCATTAAAAATAAATTACCTGCGGAGAATGTCGTTTTTTTTGACATAGGCGCCAACTTAGGTCAGACGACTAAAAAGATGAGCAATTATTATTCAAAGGCATCAATTTATGCTTTTGAACCAAGCAAAAAATGTTTTGAATCTCTAAAAATTAATTGTGATATTACTAATGTTAGTTTTCATAATTTGGCTATGGGTTCTAATAGTGGGTATTATGTATTTAATGAATATTCCTGGAGTGCAATGAATTCTTTTTTAGAGAGAGCTTATGGGACTGCAAAAATCATTGAGACATATCTTGTTGAGGTTATAACAATTGATCAATTTTGCCAAAATAATAGCATTTCCTATTTGAACTTATTAAAAACAGATACTGAAGGTTATGAACTTAATGTTTTGAAAGGCGCTTCAGAAATGATGAAAAAAAATATGATTCAGTTCGTATATGTTGAGATTTTTTTTAACGAGAATTATATCAATCAATCTTCATTTGGTGATATTTACAACTATTTATTAGAAAATAGTTTTGAATTAGTACGATTTTATGATGTCAATTATACAGATGAAGGCCTTGCTTCAAAAACAGATGCATTATTTATTAATAAAAAGTTCAAATTAAACTAAAGTGTTTTTACAATAAGTAAACTTCAAAATGAAAACAATAGCTATTATTCCTGCTCGAGGAGGATCCAAAAGGTTGCCCAATAAAAATAAACTTTTGTTAGGAGGTATTCCTTTGATTGCACATAGTATAGTTTATGCTCAGGAAAATAGTGACATTATCAATGAAATCTATGTTTCAACTGATGATGAAGATATTAAAAAAATTGCTTTGCACTATGGTGTTAAAGTAATTGATAGGCCAGAGGAGTTAGCTGGGGATTTTGAACCTACAGTTTCGGCTCTTCGTCATGTTTTGCAATCAATAGAGGGTACTATTGAAAATGTAATTTTATTGCAGCCTACGAATCCACTTCGTGAAGCAAATTTATTGGAACAAGCATTTAATAAATTTCAGACTCAAAATTATGATAGTTTATTTACTGTAACTAGGAATCACCAAAAGTTAGGAAAAATTGAGAACAATCAATTTATCCCTTTTAATTATACAATTGGGCAACGTAGTCAAGATTTAGAACCACTTTATTATGAAAATGGTTTGTTGTACATAAGCAAAGTGAATTTGATTTTAGAAAATATAATTATTTCAAAACAAGCTTTTCCTTTTGAAGTGAAGCGAAATTTTGCATGTGTTGATATTGATTCGCAAGCTGATTTGGATTATGCAGAATATTTATATAACAAAGGATCACAAACCCATACAGCGTTTGGTATGGAGCAATCGAGCTAACTACATTCAATTTATTTGTCTACTCGAGCGTAGTCGAGAAGCATAATTTATAATTTACTATGAACCCATTCATTACAATAGCAGGGCGAAAAATAGGCTTAGATTCCCCACCATTTGTCATTGCCGAAATCGGAATTAATCACGAAGGCTCATTGGTCATAGCCAAGGAAATGGTCGATGCAGCACATAGAGCAGGAGTAGAAGCTGTAAAACATCAAACCCATATTGTAGCAGACGAAATGAGTGCTGCCGCAAAAAAAGTAATTCCAGGCAATTCCGATGTTTCCATTTATGAAATTATGGAACGCTGTGCACTTAATGAAGCCGATGAGCTGGAACTAAAAAACTATGTGGAAAACAAAGGGATGCTTTTTATTTCGACTCCATTTTCCCGAGCTGCAGCCAACAGATTGCAAAAATTTGATATTCCAGCTTATAAAATTGGTTCTGGCGAATGCAATAATTATCCCTTATTAGAACATATTGCCACATTTGGCAAACCAGTTATTTTGAGTACGGGAATGAATACCATAGAAAGTATTCGGAAAGCGGTGGCTATTTTTGATCAACATAAAATTCCAGTGGCGCTTTTGCACACTACTAATTTGTATCCAACGCCCATTCATTTGGTACGTTTGGGTGCAATGATGGAAATGCACGCTGCTTTTCCAGATAAAATTTTTGGACTGAGCGATCATACTTTGAACAACAATGCGTGTTTGGGAGCAGTAGCTTTGGGCGCAAGTATATTGGAGCGTCATTTTACGGACACTATGCACCGTATAGGACCTGATATTGTTTGTAGTATGGATGAACAAGCTGCAAAAGAACTTGTTATAAATTCTAATGAAATCTGGCAAATGCGCGGAGGAGTCAAAGCTCCAGCACAAGAAGAACAGGCTACTATTGATTTTGCTTTTGCTACAGTTTGTACTATAGCTCCAATAAAAAAAGGAGAGTTATATACCAAAGACTATATCTGGGTCAAAAGACCTGGTACAGGAGCGATTTTAGCCGAACATTTTGACTCAATTTTAGGAAAAAGGGCCACTAGAAATATAGAAAATGATGAGCAATTAAGTTGGGAGGACATTAAATGATTAAAGTAATTTAATAAAATAGTCTCGACTGCGCTCAACTTGACACACTCGTGATGATATAAGGATTAATTTAACAATTCGGTTATCAAATTGAGCCTTTCGAATTCGCTCAAATAGGTTTAAGTCGAGATTATTTTAAAAACACGAGCGTCTCGTCCATAGACTGGGCCTGAGATGTCTCGCTCTACCTGACATAAATGACTTATGTCAAATCGAGCGCAGTCGAGATTGTTTTTAAAAATAGTTACGTCTTGTTCATCGTAATTTTTCCCTCGACTGCGCTCGGAATGACTCTCTCGACATAATATAAATCACGCGCGTCTCGACGGCGCTCGACGTGACAAAAAGCAGTAGGAAAGAATCAGACACTGTCAAATCGAGCCTTTCGAATTCGCTCAAGACAGGTTTAAGTCGAGATTCTTATTTTAAATTCAATGTTTATATGAAATTCTATTACGTATATATTCTCAAATGCAATGATAATTCTCTATATGTTGGAATTACTTCTGATATTGAAAGGAGATTATTGGAACATAATGCAGGAAAATATCCAGATGCTTATACACATTCTCGAAGACCTGTTATACTTGTTTTTTACCAAGATTTTACAGAAGCCAATCAAGCTATTGAATTTGAAAAGAAAATAAAAAAATGGAGTAGAGCAAAAAAACAGTGTTTGATAGATGAAAATTTTAATAAATTGCAGGACTTGTCTGAATGCAGAAATGCAACACATCATAAATATAATCCAAATAAAGGAAAGTAGTAATTGTCAAATCGAGCGCAGTCGAGATTGTTTTGAAAACACGAGCGTCTCGATCCGGTACTGCGCTCGGGATGACACGATTGACATTATATAAATCACGAGCGTCTCGACTGCGCTCGACGTGACAAAAAGCAGTAGTAAAGAATTAGACACTGTCAAATCGAGCGCAGTCGAGATTGTTTTTAAAAATAGTTACGTCTTGTTCATCGTAATTTTTCCCTCGACTGCGCTCGGGATGACTGACTGTAGTCTTAGTGTACAAAAAGTATCGAAAATTGATTATCATTTTCGGAACGAAATAATAATTGTGATTTTTAAGAATTAAATAATAAAGGAATAAAAAAAGAAACATGAAAGTCTTTGTATTAATTGAAAGAAGAGCCGATTATTCGCGTTACAGGCCAATTCTAGCGAAAATGAAAGAAGATTCATTTTTCGAGATTTATCTAGTGGTTACAGGAGCTTGCTTACTTGATTTGCACGGGAAAGATGTGAATTATATAGAAGAAGATGGCTTTGTTATCAATGCGAAAATACCCATGTTCAAAGCAGGAAATCCAGATAATGGAGCTGAAATGGTAAGGTCAATGGCTCGGGTTCTAGAAGGTGTAACCAATGAATTAGAAGCTTCAAAGCCGGATATTGTTTTATCAGGATTTGATATAGGAGGTAATTTTGCAGTAACTATCGCCGCAGCACATATGAATATTCCTGTGGCACATATACAAGGTGGTGAAGTTACTGGTAGTATTGACGAAAGTATTCGTCATGCGATGAGTAAATTTTCTCATATTCATTTTCCTGCTACTCAGGATGCCAAAAACAGATTAATTCGATTAGGTGAAAATCCTAAAGATATTTATGTTACAGGCTGTCCGTCGATAGATGTTTTAGTAAACACTCCCTATTTGCCAAAAGAAGAATTAGAAAAAGAATTTGATGTTGATTTTTCCAAACCTTTGCTGCTAATGATTCAGCATCCAGTTACAACCGAAGCGAAATCATCATTAGACCAGATAAAAGAAACGATAAATGCTATCAAAAATAAAGGAGTACAAGCCATAGTTTTACTGCCAAATAATGATGCAGGTCATGCTCAAATAATTGAAGAAATTAAAAATTCAGGGTTGAAATGGCTTCCCTCTTTATCAACGATTAAGTTTGTTAACTTGTATCGTAATGCTTGGGCATTAATAGGAAACTCTTCATCTGGCATTCATGAAACGCCAAGCCTTAAAATTCCAACTATTAATATTGGAAACCGTCAAATGGGCCGAGAAAGAGCTGCTAATGTAATAGATGTGCCAAATGACCAAGAATTAATTGAAGAAGCTATAGAGAAAGCACTTTTTGATACCGATTTTAGAAATTTTGTAAGAGGAATTGAAAATCCTTATGGTACTGGGAATTCAGCAGAAACAATTGTGACTCTTTTAAAGACGATTGACTTTGATGAGGTGAGCATTCAAAAAGTATTTTATGAAGGACTCTAAAATATTATTGATTGGAGGTAATGGACTTCTTGGCCAAAGTTTGCAAAAGGAGTTGAATAAAAATGAATTTACGGCTGTTTTTACTTGTTCTAGAGTAAGTAGTAATTCAGTCAATCATATTCAGGGAGATTTATTAGATTTGGATTTGGTTAGGATATTAACCGCTTTTAATTTCGATTTAATTATTAATTTGACAGGACAAATTACCAAACCAATTGCTGATTGTTTAGCACTTAATTCAGTTGGAATTGAAAATTTGATTCAAATTATTCATAACAGTCCAAATTGTAAGTTAATTCAAATTTCAACAGTAGGAGTCTATGGAAGCTGTGATTTTGCAGATGAATTTAGTGAGCTGAATCCCGAAACACCTTATTCAAATGCTAAATGTGAAGCTGAAAAATTGTTAATAAGCAAATTGAATGCGGATCGTTTGGTAATATTTAGAGTGTCTAATCTTTATGGAGAAAAGCAATTAAAGGGTGTTTTTGCGTATTTGAATAAGGCTGCAGAATCAGACCAAATTCTAGATTTTAATAACGATGGTTCCTTAGTTCGATTTTTTATTCACACGAATGACTGTGCGGCCATAATAGTCGAATTTATTCGCAATCACATTCAACATTCAACGGGGATTTATAATGTTATAGGAACAGACCACTATTCCATACTGCAATTAATTCAGCTTTTTGAAGAAATTAAACAGCTGAAATTTAAAATAAATTTGGATATTGCCAAACCCTACGATAATGCATTAGCGATTTCTGACAAAAAAATAAGGAAACTCTTTGATTATTTGCCGAAAATGAATGTAAGGTCGTACCTCCAAACTATTTAAAGTTATGATTAGAAATAAGGAAGATTTTTCAAAGTATACAGCTAGTCCCAATGATTCTATTAAAACCTGTATGGCAAGAATAGAACAAAATAAAAAAGGAGGCTTAATTATTATTGATGAAAACTACCTCTTGCTTGGGAGTATTAGCGATGGAGATATAAGAAGAGCATTTCTTGCTGGAAAGGGCATAGACGATGCTATTAATTTGAGTTATAATACAAGCCCAATAAAATGTTTAGACCATGAAACGGATGCATTAACTTTTGAAATTTTAATTGAAAAGAAAATTACGCTATTGCCAATTGTAGATAGTTGCAACGTTTTAATTGGCATTCAAACTTCTGAAAAAGGACATCGATTTGAAGCTGTTTCAAATTTTGTTGTGATTATGGTTGGAGGAGAAGGACTTCGGTTAGGTGAATTGACACGATCTACCCCAAAAACACTTTTAAAAGTTGGAGGTAAGCCCATCTTACAAACGATTTTGGAACGATTGGAGTATTTTGGATTTAGAAATATTATTTTATGTACGGGCCATTTGTCAGAAGCTATTGAAGAATTTTGTGGAGATGGTTCTAATTTTGGATTAAACATCTCTTTTTACAAAGAAAAAAATAAACTTGGAACTGTTGGCGCAGTAAAAAACGTAGAAAATCAATTGAAAGAACCATTTTTAGTCATGAATGGGGATTTGCTAACGGGACTAAACTATAAAAACATCCTAGACTTCCATAAGAATAATAATAGTGTAATGACCATTGGGTGCTCCAATTACACATCCAAAGTGCCTTATGGTGTTATTGAAACTGAAGGTGTAAGGGTTAAACGGGTTTTGGAAAAACCAACGTATTCTTACCGAGTAAGTGGGGGAATTTATGTTTTGAACCACCAACTTCTGGATTTAATTCCCTATGATCGGTATTTTGACATAACTGATCTGATGGAAGAAATAATTGCACAAGAGAAAGTTATAACTGCTTTTCCAATTGAAGAATATTGGTTGGATATAGGAATGCCAAATGATTTTTTAAAAGCAAATGAAGATTACAATCAATTATTCAAATTATGAAAACGAATTATATAGGAAAAAGAGTGTTTGTAACAGGTGCTGCTGGATTTATTGGCAGTCATGTAGTTGAAGAATTAGTAAATAATGGAGCTATTGTAACAGCTCTTGTACATTATAATTCCAACTCAAATATTGCTAATTTGAAGTATATCAATTCTGAAATATTAAGTAAAGTAACGATTGTATTTGGGGATATAACCGATGCATTTCAAATGGAGTATTTAACCCGCGATAAAGATATTGTATTGCATCTTGCCGCCTTAATAGGTATTCCCTATTCTTATGTGGCTCCAGCAGCTTATGTAGCAACGAATATTAATGGTACTTTGAATTTATTAGAAGCTTGTCGAAAAAACAATGTAAGTAAATTGGTGGTGACATCAACCTCCGAAACCTACGGAACAGCTCTTTATGCGCCAATAGATGAAAAACACCCATTGCAAGGGCAATCGCCTTATAGCGCAACAAAAATAGGAGCGGATAAATTAGCAGAAAGCTATTGGTTATCCTTTGGATTGCCTGTATGTATTTTTAGGCCATTCAATACTTTTGGGCCAAGACAATCGATGCGAGCAGTAATACCAACCATTATCACCCAAGTTCTTCAAGAAGGAAATGAAATCAAATTAGGCTCATTATCGCCAGTACGAGATATGGTTTTTGTTAAGGATACAGCAAATGGTTTTCTAAAAGCAGGCTTGTCTACTCATTCAAATGGTGAAGTTATAAGTGTTGGAACTGGAACTGGTGTAACAATTGGTGAGATTGTAAATTTAATTCAAGAAATTGTAGGTACAAATAAAACGGTAATAGTTGACAGTGAAAGAGTAAGACCCGAAAAAAGTGAAGTTTTTAAGTTAATTTGTGATAATCGAAAGGCAAAAGAAATTTTAAATTGGGAACCAAAAGTAACATTAACTGAAGGATTGATTCAGAGTATTGATTTTATACAAAAAAACAGCTCAAGTTTTAATTCAGATAAATATGTTATTTAATTAGAATTAGTACTTGTACAAACTAGTTCAATCGAGAAGAATATAAAGACAAAGGGACGATGCTTTTAATATTTCATAAATAATTATAAAGTAATAAAATTTAATTTTGAAAAATCGATACGGAATAATTTATAAAGAACTAACTACAAAATACAAAAAAAGGCTTACTTTGTAAACTCAAATTCTTGGCACAATTCAATAGAATTGGTTCTTTTTCATTAAATTTTATCATGATGATTCCTGAAATAAATATAATTATCCCTTTATACAATGAAGAGCAAGTATTTCCATTGCTAATAAAAAGAATTAGCAAATTATTAGATCAAAGTACTTTATCCATATCTGTACTACTCGTGGATGACGGAAGCAGCGATGCTACTGCTGTTTTAATGAAGCAACTTTCATTTATAGATGCGCGATTTTCAAGTATGATTTTATCTCGGAATTTTGGTCATCAATTGGCATTAACTGCAGCTTTATCAAGAGTAAATGCTTCTGAAGCAGTACTCATAATTGATGGAGATTTACAAGATCCGCCAGAAATGTTGGAAGATATGTTTACGTTATGTAAAGAAGGCTATGATGTAGTTTATGCAGTACGAGAAACCCGAAAAGAAGGTTTTTTTAAAGTAGGGTTTTATAAATTATTTTACCGTATTCTCCAAAAAATTGCTTCTATAGATATCCCATTAGATTCAGGAGATTTCTCTCTCCTAAGTCGTCGAGTGGTAGATGTTTTGAATGACATGCCGGAAGAAAGCAGGTATCTGCGAGGAATGAGAAGTTGGGTTGGGTTTAAACAAATAGGGTACAAATACTCTCGCCCTGATCGACAAGCGGGTAACACACAATACAGTTTGATACAACTTTTAAAATTGGCTATGAATGGCGTTTTCAATTTTAGTGAGTTTCCCATCAAATTCATTACTTTCTTGGGCGTTTCCACCATGTCAATAGGAGTGATTTATTTTATCATTACATTGATTAAGCGGTTTTCAAGTGATTATGTACCGGATGGTTTTACGGCAATAGTATTTTTAATTATTCTTTTTGGTGGGGTGCAGTTGATTTCGATAGGCATTATTGGCGAATATTTAATCCGCGTTTTTTTTCAAGTAAAAAAACGTCCTTTGTTTATCATTAAGGAATTAATTGTAGATAAAAAGGAAGTTAAAAAAAAGGATATTGAATCGAGATTATTTTAATAATAGCATTTTTTTTACTCAATTGACAAGTTTTTTATCACAAAGTAGATTATATTTAAAGAAATGAAAAAACTTGGAATAGTAATTACTGATGGTGTTGGGTATAGAAATTTCATTATGAGTGATTTCATTATGGAAGCCGCCAATCAATTTGATACAATAACAATCTATTCTGGCTTGCCGATAAGTGTTTTTCCTTCATTTTGCCAAAACAAAATTAGTGTAAAAGAACTGGATGTTTTTGTGGAAGGAAAACTGACCTGGTTTTTTAGAAAATGGAAGGAAGTAGCGCATTTGAAACAACATTACTCTTTTTATGGAATGAAAGATAATCTGCTTACAGGTTATCCCCGAAACAATTCATCACGGGCATTGTTAGTAAAATTGATCTATTTTTTTACTCGATTTATCCATTCCGATGCCAGTATTCTTTTTGCCGAAAAATTACAATACTTATCCTTTTCTAAAAATAAAATTACCTATGCCTATTTTCGATTATTAAAAGAGGACAAACCGACCCACGTCTTTTTCACCCACCAAAGACCGCCTTTTTTAGCACCTTTTTTATACGCTGCAAATAAGTTAAAAATACCTTCAAGTACCTTTATTTTCAGTTGGGACAATCTTGCTTCCAAAGGCAGAATGCTGGGTGCTTTTGATTATTTTCTGGTTTGGAGTCATTTGATGAAAGCTGAGTTGTTGTATTTTTATTCAAATGTTTCAACCGAAAAGGTAAAAGTGGTAGGGACCCCACAGTTTGAGCCTTATGTAATGTCTAAATACAAAATTTCAGCTGAAACGTTTTTTACAAAATTTCAGTTGGCTGCTAATTTGAAAACTATTTGCTACAGCTGTGCCGATGTTTCCATTGGTCAAAATGATCCATTAGTAATCAAGGTTATTGCGCATGCTATACGAAATAATGCCATTACAGCCCACGTGCAATTATTAGTAAGGACTTCTCCTGCAGAAAATGACACACGATTCAAAGCTGTCAAAGAGGAGTTCCCAGAAATTGTATGGAACGTTCCAAAATGGATTTTGATCCGAGAAAATCATGCAGAAAGTTGGTCGCAACGCATCCCTTCAGAAGAAGATATTAGCGACTTACGAGCCATATTAGAATATTCCGATTTGAATATTAATATGTGTTCTACTATGAGTCTCGATTTTATGTTGTTTGATACCCCAGTAATCAATACCGTTTTTGGTAATATAGAAAATGGTTTGTATAACGACCAACGCTTTTTGGATTACGATCATTTTAAAAAAGTGGTTGATAGCCAATCTGTAACCATAGCGAAAAATGAGGAGGAATTAATTGAACAAATCAATCAAAATTTGAATAACCCAAAGGAGAAATCTACCCAAAGGCGTGCCATGATTGACTTGCAAATAAGTGAACCCTTAATAGATACCAGTAAAAGAATAGCCCAAACATTATCTCATTTGAATGATTAAACCCACGAAAATTGCCATTGTTTGCAACTATGTTTTAAATCCCATCCGGATTGGAGGTATGGATCGATTTTATGTAGCCTATGACACTAAAGCAAAAGAGTTGGGGTATGATATCGATTGGTATTTCTTAGAATACAATGCTTTTGATTTCTACTCGGGATTGACCATTTATAGTGCTAACAACCAAAATGTAGAATCGTTTTTCTTAGAAAAAGTACGTGAGGAACATTTACACTATGATGTATTAGTTACTCATTTTCTAGCTTTGTGTACCTCTTTTTTTAAAAAAGCAAGAGCTACAGGAATCCAGCAGCTAATAGCAGTAGATCATAATCCAAGACCTTTGGAAGGTTTTCCGCTTTCTAAAATCATTAAAAACAAAATCAAAGGAATTTTGTATTCCCCGTATATTGACCAATTTATAGGTGTTTCCGATTACACACGAAAACACATACTTCAGGATTATGGTTCTTTTTTGGCTCGAAAAACAAATGTTATTTATAATGGGATTGATACTTCAGTTTTTGTAAAACGAACCCAAGAAAATAAAAATAAATTTGTGGTATGCTCTCATTTGCGTTATTCGAAAGGAATTCAGGATTTACTGAAAGCACTGTCACTTTTAAAAAGTGATATCAAAAATCAAATCATGATAGATGTGTTTGGGGAAGGTCCTTATGAAATAGAATTGAGGACAATGACCAATGATTTTGATTTAAACAACATAATTCATTTTAAAGGCAGTTCTTCCAGACTCAATGAAGTATTGTCCAACTACAATTATTTGCTACAACCCACTTATATGGAATGTTTCAGTCTTTCTATTTTGGAAAGTTTAGCAGCCAATGTGCCTGTAATCACTACTTCCGTTGGTGGTAATCTTGAAATTGTTGAGCATAATAAAAATGGCTTTATCTTTGAACCGAAAGATTATTTGGCTTTGTCTGAAATAATTAAAAACATAGTTGAAGGAAATAATGCAATCAATAATGAAGTGAATTTTCAAATTGAAAATGATTTCAATTTAGGGAAAATGGTTGACCAATATATAAAAATTCTTATTAATTATGAGCTATAACCTATTATTACCGTTAATAAAGAAGACTGGAAGTCAATTGTCTCCTGAGATGTTTCAAGAAAGAGTTAATATTGTTTTTCATGATCACGAAGCGAGCCATTATGATAATATGCATAGGGATATGTGGGAAAGCCTTCAAGAACAGATTAATTTATTGATAGATGATTTGTTTCAAAAAGAATCCATTCAAATAAAAAAACTTAATTTGTTGGATATTGGTTGTGGCACAGGATTAAGCACTCAAATATTGTTGAATTCTAAATTAGGATCTCATATTGATTACATAACACTTTTGGATACTTCTTCTAATATGTTAAAACATGCGAAAGAAAAAGCTAAAAACTGGAATAAAGAATATACAACTGTAAATTCGTATGTATCGGATTTAACTGAAAAACACAATGTTGTAATTATTTGTTCAGTGCTACATCATATACCGGATTTGACACTATTTTTGAATCAAGTTGATAATGTACTTAATCCTGGTGGAATTTTAATTCACCTGCAAGACCCAAATGGGGATTATCTTAATGATGCCAATTATTTAGAAAGAATAAGGGCTTATAAAAATGAAATGGATTCTATGCCAAAAAATAAAAACATTACAGATATGATTCCTAAAAAATGGAAACGGTATATTAATCGACAATTAGGAAGGAAAACATATATTGATAAAATAAATGATCAATTGATTGCCGAAAATGTAATTAAGAAAAGAATGTCAGCTGACCAAATATGGAGTGTGACCGATATTCATGTCGAAAATAAACACAATTCAATTACCAAAGGAATTTCATTTCAGTTTTTGCAGAAACAACTAATAAATTTTAAATTAATTAATCAAAGATCTTATGGTTTTTATGGAGCTTTAAAAAGCGACTTGAATGAGAAATATAGAAAAAGTGAAGAGGGATTCATATCAGATAATTTATTAAGTGGAAGAAATATTTCTTGCATTTGGATAAAAAACAAATAAATGAAAATCGCCTTTCTAACTCCCGAATATCCCCATGCAAAAACTGAAAGTTCAGGAGGTATTGGCACGAGTATTAAAAATTTGGCGGTTGGACTTTTGCAGCAAGGTTGTTCGGTTCGGATATTGGTTTATGGTCAAAAGGAGGAAGGTGTTTTTGATGATAAAGGGATTACAGTTCAACAAATAAAGAATTTGAAATTCATGGGTTTGTCTTGGTGGTTGACCCGAAAAAAGTTGGAGCGTCTCATCAATCAATTGTATACAGCTAAGGAAATTGATTTAGTGGAAGCACCCGATTGGACAGGAATTACTTCTTTTATCAAAGCTCGAAAATGCCCCATTGTTATTCGACTGCATGGTTCTGATACTTATTTTTGTCATTTGGATCATCGTCCTGTTAAATGGATAAATAAATACCATGAACGAAGAGCACTAGAAAAGGCTGATGTGTTGTTATCGGTAAGTCAATTCACCGCTGATTTGACCAATGAAGTTTTTGGGTTGGAAAAAGAATTTACTATCATACCCAATTCGATTAATGTTGATTTATTTAATAGCAATTGCAAAAGCAATGGTAATAAAACTATTTTGTATTTCGGGAGCCTGATTCGAAAAAAAGGAGTTTTAGAATTACCATTTATTTTTAATGCAGTAGTTGAAAAGAATCCTGAGGCTACACTTATTTTGATAGGGAAAGATGTGGCTGATATTCTTACTGGAAATTCTTCTACTTGGGCAATGATGCAATCGCTATTTACAGAAGAAACATTGTCAAAGGTGCGTTATTTAGGTAGCGTTCCTTATTCGGAAATACAAGAACAAATTGCCAAGGCAACAGTCTGCGTTTTCCCTTCCTTTGCAGAAGCTTTACCTGTTTCATGGCTGGAAGCCATGGCTATGCAAAAACCTATTGTTGCATCTGATATAGGTTGGGCAACTGAAATGATTGAAGATGGTGTAGAGGGTTTTTTGGTGCATCCAACGCATCACGAAGAATATGCTGCCCGAATCAACACCTTTTTAAACAATTCGAATTTATTACTTACTTTTGGAGAAGCTGCTCGTAAAAAAGTAGAAGAGCAATTTAGTGTTGAAGTAATACGCAAGAGGAATATGGAGTTATACCGTTCTATCATAAAAAAATAAAATGAGTTTTGAGTTAAATGAATATACTACTGCATCGGAGGAAATCATTCTCTATAGAGGCCATCCCAATTTGGATAAATTAGAGGAATTGTCAAAAGGACCTGGAGATATTTGGCATAGTTCATTGGATCAGGGGTATAAAAATGCATTTCCGGAATTGGTCTATCAAACGGCAGTGTTTTTTTGGTACCTGAATGATTTTAATAACTTGGAACAAAGCGTAAGTTGGAGAGTTAATCCCAATGCGTTTGCCGTTCGTAAATCGGTATGGGAATTGACCA
Organism: Flavobacterium cellulosilyticum; assembly: GCF_004349355.1. Taxonomy (GTDB): domain Bacteria; phylum Bacteroidota; class Bacteroidia; order Flavobacteriales; family Flavobacteriaceae; genus Flavobacterium; species Flavobacterium cellulosilyticum. The sequence goes on from NZ_SMFK01000002.1 coordinate 133,792, forward strand.
AAGGTTTTGATGTCGATTTTGAAAATCCTCAAATGCAGGCTTTGGATTTTGGAATTCGATTGAACCGTTTTATGGGTGGAGTTACTCTCTATGTACAAAATTTATTTCCTTCTGTAATTACCGAAAAAGTAATTATTTCACCAAAAGATCGCCATCTTTTCTTTAGAAAAAATTATAAAATCAGCCACGCCATTTTTATGATGTACAGGATCGGCTTCTGGAAAATTTCGGAGTGGAAAGCGTTTTTATTTGTTATAAATAATTTTCAAAAAAGGAATGCCGACATCATAATTCCACCAAGAAAACTTAATGAAATTCAAGGAAAACCATCAGTTGCTTATATTATTCCCACAATGTATCGGCAAGACTATACGTTACAATTGTTGGAGGATTTGTCTAATCAAAATTATTTACCAAGAAAAGTTGTGGTAGTAGATGCCACTCCCGTATCTGAAAGACACGAAACTTTGTACCAAGCTAAGAAATATCCTTTTGAATTAATCGTTAAATGGCAAACCACCAAGGGCAGTTGCAGGGCGAGAAATGAAGCGATTGCATTATGTACTTCCGATTATATTGTTTTTGGAGATGATGACATTCGAATCCTACCCGATTTCATAGAAAACCACATTAGGTTTTTACAAACCTACAATACAGGTGCTTGCAATGGTTTGGATATCCGTGCCGATATCCACACCCAAGATTTGAATGATTTAAAAAATATAATAGAAAAATTAAAAGATAAAAAATTCTACGTTGGAAATGCCCAATCCTTTAGCAATGCCAATTCTTGCGTAAAAAAAGAATACGTTGACCAATTAAGAGGGAACGATGTCAACTTTGATGGGGGTTATGGCGAAGATAGTGATTTTGGAATGTCATTGACGAAAATTGGAGTTACCGTTTTACAAAACCCCTTTTCGGTGAATTTACATTTAAAACCGCCAAGTGGAGGCTATCGTTTTTGGGGAAGCCAAGCCAAGATGATGGGCAAAAAACGTAAAAAGCAGCCTTGGGAACTGGATACTCCAGTAAAATGGGTCCGGCCAGTTCCGAGTCCAACCATTTTGTATGGCATTATGAAACAGTTTACACCTCAGCAATTATTTGAATATAAATACAAGCATTTTAGTTATTATCTGTTTGATGGACCAAAACTTACTTTTCTGTATCGGTTATTGAGACTTCCGTATAAGAATATGCAATTTAAAAAATCGATTTTTTATGCTCGAAAACTAAGGACTCTAGGCATAAGACACCAATAAAACATGAAATTTTCTCTCATTATCTGTACCTACATGCGTCCCCAACCTTTGCTCCAATTGTTGCAATCGATTCAGGAGCAAACAACGTATCCTGATGAAATTCTGATTATTGATGGTTCGACCAACAATAAAACAGAGAGAATCTTGAAAGAAAATTTGTTTCGTAATTTGCACTATTTTATGGTGCCTGCTGAACATCGCGGTTTAACTAGACAAAGAAATTATGGAATAGAAAGAGTGGGTAATGAAATGGAAGTGGTTTGTTTTCTCGATGATGACACCATTTTGGAACACGATTATTTTGAACAATTACTCAATGCCTATAAAATCTATCCGGATGCTTTGGGTGTTGGTGGTTATATTAGCAATGAATCCGAATCCGAATTTGTAGGGGAAGACTATCATCCCCACATTAATGAATATTTTTACGACGGTTGGAAGCGAAAGGACAGTAGTCGCTTTGTTCTCCGGAAATGGTTGGGATTGGATAGCGATTGTCCTCCGGGATATTCTTCTAAGTATTCCCATGGGCGTAGTGTTGGTTTTTTGCCTCCTAGTGGGAAAATATATAAAGTTGAAATGCTTATGGGAGGTGTATCTTCTTTTAGAAAAACTATATTTCGTACCCTACAATTCTCCACTTATTTCGAAGGGTATGGCTTGTATGAAGATGCAGATTTTACTCTGAGAGTCGCGAAAATCGGGAAGCTGTATGTTAATACGGCAGCCAAATTGAACCATTTTCATGTTGTTTGTGGAAGACCCAACCAATACCAATATGGCAAAATGGTAGTCAGAAATGGGTGGTATGTATGGCGAATCAAGAATCCAAGACCTTCTCTAAAGGACAAACTGAAATGGCATTCTATTAGTTTGCTTTTGACATTCATACGATTTAGTAATACATTTACCAGCATTAAAAAAAATCAAGCTTTTACCGAAGCCATGGGAAGAACGGTGGGTTGGTGGAGTTTATGGTTTAATAAACCTAAAATCAAGAATTAAAGTTTTTTAAAGTTTTTTAAAGTTATGTGAGTTTATGAATAAAATAGAATTTTCTACCAGAAGACTTAATCTGGCCATTGTGTTCATTTCGACCTTGTTGATGATTATGGTTCTAAATTTCCCTTTCAAAGCAAACCGTTTTGGGGATATGACCTTTCACGAAGAGGCAAAAAATTTGGCCTTGTTTCTAAAGGGAGAAGTTGCTTCGAATAAAGTATTCATTACCAAAGCTCCAGGTCCGATACTTTTTTATACTCCAGTTTATTTACTTGCAGATGTACATGCAACTGATGATCAATTATGGGTATATGGAGTGGTCTTTACTTTTATAATTGGTACAATCAGTTTAATACTTATTTTTAAAGTAGGGGCCAGCTTTTTTTCTAAAGAAGTGGGGCTTTTGAGTGTGTTATTGTTTTTTGCTTTTCCCATACATATTTATTATTCACTAGGAATATTGGCAGAAATGCCTGCTTTTTTCTCTTTGGCTTTGGCTTTATATGGTTGGTCTATTGTATATTACGAACCCAATAAAAAAAGGGGTTGCGCCTTATTAGTGTTTGGAATGTGGTTTCTAATTATGAATAGGCCTAATGCTGTCTTACTTCTTGGAGTTCTTTTTTTAGTAATTGTGTATGCCTTTTTTTACAATAAGGAATTCTATAATAAGTATGCAAAAAAATTAATGTACACCTTTCTGGGTGTTTTTATTTTAGGAATTGGAACTCATCAATTGACCAAAAAGATAAGTGGAACTCAGTCCGGAGGAAATCAAGAAACTTATTTCTATTATGTAGCACATATAGGAAGGTTTCAGTTTAGAGAAGAGCCTACTGATTTGCGATTTTGGGAAAGTGATATTCGGCCTGATAGCAAAGATTATCAAAATTGGATACGAAGTGGAAATGAATTGGATGCAGTTATTACCAATTCGAATCATTCTTATAATGAAGTCTATAGGACGTTTATTGTTAACGACGTGTTGGAACATCCATTTTGGTTTGCTAGGCAGTTAGTCGTTCGGAGTTTTTATGGACATATTAATATTATCAGCAAAGTGCAACCCAATCAGTTTCAATTGGGACCCTTAAATGGGGCTTTTGGTTTTTGGTTTTTTCTATTGATTATCAATTCGATTAACATTCTTGTTCTTGTAGGGGTAACACTATTTTTTATTAAAGAAAAAAACTTAATTCAATATTGGGTTTTTTGGGGAATTTGGATTGGCTTAGTTATTTTTCACGGATTAACCTATATGGAGCCCCGGTATATTTTTCCATCTAAGGTTGCTTTATATCTAATGAGTGCCGCGGGATTGTATCGAATTTCTTGGATAAAAGCAATAATAGATAAAATTTCAATGTATGTATTTCCAAAGAAAAATGAAGCTTAATAAGGATTTGTAATAGTAATCAGTGGTAGATAAGAATAAATATTTGATAAGAATAAATCTTTTTATTTAGTGATTGTGAAATTTTGGATTGAAAGTGAAGAGTATATAAGTAATTTATTAACTCATTTGTAACAAAAGGATTTAATTTGTTTAAAATAAATCAAATCGATGTTTTTAATAATTACATCAAAACGGTTTAAGACGGTATATATAATAAGAGGGATGGAAATAGAGTACGAAAAAAAATACCACGAAGTGGAAAGGGATAATTGGTGGTTTGTTTCCCGACGAAAGTTTTTACTTGATGCCCTTAAAAATGTACCAAAAGATAGCATAATACTAGATATTGGATGTTCCTCTGGTATTTTTTTAAAAGAACTAGCAAGTATTGGTTTCAAAATGGAGCAGCTTTATGGAATTGATATTAGTGAAAAAGCAATAGAAAATTGTAAAAATAATGGTTTACAAAATGTCTTTGTCATGGATGCTCAAAATATTACTTTAACTGAAAAATTTGATATCATTGTGGCTTCAGATTGTTTGGAACATTTGCAAGATGATACAAAGGCAATTAAGAACTGGTGCGATTTATTGCAAATAGGAGGAGTTATTTATGTGTTTGTTCCTGCTTTTCAATCTTTATGGAGTTCACATGACGAGGTAAACATGCATTTTAGAAGATATACCAGTACAGAATTAAAGGTTATATTGCAAAAAGAGAAACTGACTATTTTGAAATCCAGTTATTGGAATTTCTTTTTGTTTATTCCGCTTTATATTTTCAGAAAAATTGATGCCGTTTTATCGGGAAACAAAAAGAAAGAAGGACATATCATTGATGGTGCAATGACCAATATTATTTTATTGAAGTTACTTTTGCTTGAAAACTGGCTGCTTAAGTTTGTGAATTTCCCTTTTGGGGTTAGTACCTTTTGCATCGCAAAAAAAAAGTGAATTGAAATAACATTCAAAAGTACCGATTACAAACCAACTTAACAATTGGGTATTATAATAATTATTAAATGAAAAAAGAAGACTTTGACTATCTCTATTTAATTCTCTTCCATGCCGGGATTGGTTTTTTGGTATATTTGTTTCCTTTTATGTCTAAAATATATGGCTATGCCATTTTAATATTTGGAATCTATTACGTTGTAAAAAAACAAAACAAAAACAACGAAGCCTTGATTGTTGCTGCTTATGTTGTTGGGAGCGAGGTTTTTCTTAGGATGACAAATGGAAACCCTTTGTATGAAATTTCCAAATACGGGGTGATTATTTTTGTTTTCTTGGGAATGTACTTTAGTGGTTTCTCTAAAGGAGCGACACCTTATTGGATTTTTCTACTCCTCCTTGTGCCTAGTGTAGTTCTCTCTACCTTTGTCCTCAATTTCGATACTAATATAAGGAATTCCATTGCCTTCAATATCTCAGGTCCTGTCTGTTTAGGGATAGCCTCTTTGTATACTTTTAGGCGAAAAATTCCATTAGATCAAATGAATTCTATTTTGCTCAGTATAGGGTTACCTATTGTGACATGTATGGTGTATTTAATTTTTTACACACCCAACATTCGGGATGTGATTACTAGTACCCAATCTACTGGAACAACTTCAGGCGGATTTGGTCCGAACCAGGTGTCCACTTTTTTGGGTTTAGGAATGTTTATTTTTTTCTCTAGGGCCATTTTGGAGTCTAGGACAAAATTTATGCTTGCTATCAATTTCCTAATAGCCATTAATATGAGCTATCGTGGTTTAGTGACTTTTTCGCGGGGTGGGATGATAACTGGTTTTTTGATGATTATTTTGTTGATGTTTTTTCTTTATTATAAATCCAATTATACTGGTAGAGTGAAATTGAATTATGTAATTGTGTTGATTGCTACTGCTTTGATGTTGACATGGACCTATATTTCTTTTCAAACGGGTGGACTAATTGACAAGCGTTATGCCAATCAGGATGCCAAAGGAAGAACTAAAGAATCAAAATTTACAGGAAGAGAAGAAGTGGCACTCAATGAAATTGATTCATTCTTAAATAACCCCATTTTTGGAGTGGGAGTGGGTAAAGCGGTCGAAATACGCCTTGCTGATACGGGAAATGGCACCTTATCTCATGATGAAATTACCCGTATGCTTGCTGAGCATGGCACCTTGGGTATTTTTGGTTTACTGATCCTGTTTTTTACTCCCTTGTTTTTGTATCTGGACAACAAATTCAATATGTTCCTGCTGTGTTTTGTTGCTTTCTGGTTTTTTACGATCAACCATGCAGCCATGCGAACTGCCGCACCTGCATTTGTCTATTCCTTATCGCTTCTTAATGTTTATTTTGAGAAGAAGGGGAAGGGGTTAGAAAAAGGTTAATTGGTTAGTGGTTAACTGGTTAGTAAAAGGTTAATTGGTTAGGGGTTAACTGGTTAGGAGTTGACTTGTTAGTAAAAGGTTAATTGGTTAGAGAAAAGGTTAATTGGTTATGGGTTAAAAGGTTATGGGTTAGTTGGAAAGCGGAAAGGTTAACTCTTTAATCGTATTTTGAATGTTACATTCAATTAACCAGTTAACCAATTACCCCCTCTTTTTTGCCTTAATCATCATTTCTAACTGATCCCAAAGTTCTTCTGGAATAGCTTCTAAAATATTAAATTCACCGGCACCTTTGAGCCATTCTCCTCCGTCAATTACGATTACTTCTCCATTTATGTAAGCGGAGAAATCAGAAACCAAATAGGCAGCCAAATTGGCTAATTCTTGGTGATTTCCAACGCGTTTCAATGGTACTTTTTTGGACATATCAAATTTTTCGGCGAGATCCCCAGGTAATAAGCGATCCCAAGCACCTTGAGTTGGGAAGGGGCCCGGTGCAATAGCATTGGTACGAATCCCGTATTTTGCCCATTCCACAGCTAGACTTCTAGTCATGGCTAAAACTCCCGCTTTTGCTGCAGCACTTGGCACTACATAGGCAGAACCTGTGAAAGCATAGGTCGTAACGATATTTAAAACGGTTGCACTTTTTTGTTTGGTTTCAATCCAGTGTTTTCCAAGAGCCAACGTGCAATTCTTAGACCCTTTAAGAACAATATCCAGAACGGTATCAAAAGCATTGGCCGATAATCTTTCGGTTGGAGAGATGAAATTCCCTGCGGCATTGTTAAGTAAAACATCTACTCTGCCGTAAGCTTTTATAACCTCTTGAAGCATATTTTCAACTTGGTCATAATGCCGAACATCACATTGTACTGCCAGACAAGTTCCACCCGTTTCGGATTCGAGTTCTTTAACTGTATTTTGCAATTTCTCCAAATTTCTAGAGCTAATAGCCACCTTTGCACCCAATTCCATAAAATAGCGCGTCATGGCTTTACCTAAGCCACTACCGCCACCAGTTACTACAATTACTTTGTCAATTAGAGCATCATCACGAAGCATTTTTGCTGAGAAATCCATAATTTTATTTTTTTAGAGATGTAAATATAAGGAAAAATAGTTATTATGCACGCATAGTAAAACAAGAAAACACATAAGCAGTTTACATGCTGGACTGCTATTTGTTTTTTACTTCGGATTAAACAGATTGGAAACTATTTTCATGTGCTTGTTTTAGCTCTTCTGCTATTTTGTAGCTTTTTGTCACAAGACAACTATCAAACCATGCACAATCTTTTAGCGGCTTCTTCAAGCGTTTTGTTGTCTTTTGCAAAACAAAATCGAATGCATTTAATATCTTTTCCATTGGCATAAAAGGATGATATAGGTATGGCTGCCACTCCGTATTCCAACACCAATCGTTTGCAAAAATCAACGTCATTTTCATCAGAAATTGAGGCATAAGAAGCCACTTGGAAATACGTTCCTTCGCAAGGCAATAATTTGAATCGGCTATTTTCGAGCAATTTTCTAAAGTAGTCCCGTTTTTCCTGATAGAATGCTCCAAGTTGATTAACTGAAACCAAATCCAGGTATTCGCTAATAGCTACTTGGCAAATACTATTGACGCTAAAAACCAGAAATTGGTGGACTTTTTTAATTTCCAGCATCAAGTATTCCGGTGCCACGAGATAACCCACTTTCCAACCTGTTATATGAAATGATTTCCCAAAAGAGGATGCGACAACGCTGCGATGGCGTAATTTTTTACGTGTATGAACTGCTATATGGTGTTGTTCAAAAGTGATGAATTCATAAACTTCATCTGATAACAAAATAACATCAAGGTATTTTTCAAAGAGTTTTTCTAATGATTCAAAATCGGTATTAGTCCATATTTTCCCTGTAGGATTGTGGGGATTGTTGATGATAATCATTTTGGTTTTTGAAGAAAAGGCTTTCTCAATTCGATTCCAATTGGGCGTGTAATCGTCATTCAAATCTACCCGAACAGCTATTGCATTGCACAGTAAAATGGGTGCTTCATAACAATCATAACTCGGATCGAGAATAATTACTTCATTATTTGTTTTAACCATTGCCATAATTGTGGTAAAAATGGCTTGGGTTGCACCAGCTGTTATCAAAATTTCATTTTCGGGCTGGACGGTTCTCTGATAGGATTTCAAAACTAGTGATCCTATCTTTTGTAATAGCGGAGGATAACCCGACATGGGAAGGTATTGGTGAACGTTTTTTTTTGCCAAACTTGCAATGATTTTCGTCAATCTTTGATCCACTGGAAAGTTAGGAAAACCTTGCGAAAGATTAATAGCGTTGTATTCGGTCGCCATTTTGGACATGATTGTAAATATGGAAGTGCTTGTATTTGGAAGTTTGGACATATTCAAAATAGGGTTTAAATTTGTAAATAGGGTTGTAAATCCATTTTCAAAATTGCCAAATATAATTCCCTTTTATCAAACCAACCTCTTTTTTTAAAAGAGGTTTGATGGGGATTTTTAATTTAACAATATCTCTAAAATGCTAATTGCCGCTTCACTAATTTTGGTTCCGGGACCAAAAACAGCCACCGCACCTGCATCAAATAAAAAGGGATAATCTTGAGCAGGAATCACACCTCCCACAATGACCATAATGTCTTCACGACCGTATTTCTTGAGTTCAGCTATAACTTGTGGCACCAGGGTTTTATGACCCGCCGCAAGAGAGGACACCCCTAGAATATGGACATCATTTTCAATGGCTTGTTTAGCAGCTTCTGCTGGGGTTTGGAAAAGGGGACCTATATCTACATCAAATCCAAGATCGGCATAAGCTGTGGCTACTACTTTAGCACCTCGGTCATGTCCGTCTTGTCCCATTTTGGCAATCATAATTCTGGGGCGACGTCCTTCTGTTTTAGCGAATTGGTCGGCTAGTTGTCTTGCTTTCTCAAAGCTTTCGTCGTCTTTTATTTCTTTGCTATACACACCGCTAAAGGATTTAATTTGTGCTTTATATCTTCCATAAACAATTTCTAAGGCCGTACTGATTTCTCCAAGGGTAGCCCGATTACGGGCTGCATCAACGGCAAATTCCAGCAAGTTACCTTCTCCAGTTTGAGCACAAAGGGTTAATTTATCAAGTGAAAATAGAACTTTTTCTTTATTTCTGTTTGATTTAATATGCGCTAATTGCTCCATTTGTTGTTGGCGCACCATTTGGTTATCGACATTCAGAATTTGCAAAGGGTCTTCTTTTTCCAATCGGTATTTGTTGACGCCAATAATACTGTCCTGGCCACTGTCTATTCGTGCTTGTTTTCTAGCAGCAGCTTCTTCTATTCGTAATTTGGGAATGCCAGATTCGATGGCTTTGGTCATTCCGCCCAGTTCTTCGATTTCTTCAATAAGTTTCCAAGCTTTTTGTGCAATTTCATTGGTCAAACTTTCTACATAATAGCTACCCGCCCATGGATCAACAGTTTTGGTGATTTTGGTTTCCTCTTGAAGGTATATTTGTGTATTTCTGGCTATTCTTGCTGAAAAATTTGTTGGTAAAGCAATAGCTTCATCCAAGGCATTGGTATGTAAAGATTGTGTTCCTCCAAATACTGCTGCAGCGGCTTCAATACAGGTTCTAGCTACATTATTGAATGGGTCTTGCATAGTCAAACTCCAACCACTTGTTTGGCAATGGGTTCTTAAAGACATTGATTTTTCGTCCTTTGGATTGAACTGTTTTACCAATTTTGCCCATAGCATTCTGCCCGCTCTCATTTTGGCGATTTCCATAAAATGATTCATTCCAATGGCCCAGAAAAAGGAAATCCGTGGCGCAAAATCATCGATATTCATTCCTGTTGCTAATCCAGTTTTGATGTATTCTAAACCATCGGCCAGGGTGTAAGCCAATTCAATATCGGCTGTTGCTCCAGCTTCCTGCATGTGGTATCCTGAAATGGAAATGGAATTGAATTTTGGCATTTTTTTGCTCGTATATTCAAATATATCGGCAACAATTTTCATGGATTGTGCTGGTGGATAGATGTAGGTATTCCGAACCATAAATTCTTTGAGAATGTCATTTTGAATCGTTCCCGAAAGTTGTTCAGGCTTCACACCTTGTTCCTCTGCAGCAACTATATAAAAAGCCATTATGGGTAAAACGGCACCATTCATAGTCATGGAAACCGACATCTCATCCAAAGGAATTTGGTCAAATAACATCTTCATATCTTCAACAGAATCGATGGCAACACCCGCTTTTCCGACATCACCCACTACGCGCTCGTGATCGGAATCAAAACCTCGGTGGGTAGGTAAATCAAAAGCTATGGACAAGCCTTTTTGTCCCGCGGCCAAGTTGCGTAGGTAAAAGGCGTTGCTTTCTTCAGCAGTCGAAAACCCCGCATATTGCCGAATTGTCCACGGACGACGTACGTACATTGTAGTGTAAGGTCCTCGTAAATTGGGTACAAATCCAGCTCCAAAATCCAGATGTTCAAGGTTTTCAATATCCAGTTCAGAATAGGATTTTTTGAGTTCTATGCCTTCAGCGGTTAGGAAATTGTGGGTTATGAGTTGTGTGTTGTAGGTTCCTTCCTTTTGACCATCGATTTTAGCTTCGCCTTGGGTTGGCTTAAGACTAACTAATTTGATATGTTGGAGATTTTTTCTCAAAGTTGGTTTTTATAATACATTTAAATTACTTTTTCTTGAAGAATGATAAATAGCTTTGATTACAATGCTGTTTTTATCTACTCTAAAATGAATTAAATAAGGAAATGTAGTTAATATTATTATTGTAACATCATCATATCTTAATTGAAAGTGAAAAGGGTTTTTCTTAATAATCGCCAGACTTTTTTTAAATGAAAGTTAAAATCTTTTGGCTAATTTTGGATCCACATGTTTATAGCACATAAGGGATTCTCTTAAATCATTTTTGGCCTCTTCAACAATGACAATTTTATAATTCATTGTCTATTCCTTTTAAAAAATCGTCTATGTCAGTTGCACTTTCAGGATTTTTTAAATATTTTTCAGTTCGTTCTCTTACTTGTTCATTTTGCCATTGTGAAATCTCACAATTCTTTGAAGATGATAAAATAGTAACATCAACTTCATCTGCATTAAAATTATTAGGAAGTGTAATTTTTATTTTATGATTTTTTACTTTAACGATTTGTCTTATTGCTTCCATAATTATTTAATTTGAAAAGTAAATATAATACTATTGTTTAAATATCTTCTCTTTAATTTTGCTGTTTAAATTGTAAATAGTAGTATTTTAAGCTGTTATATCTAGTTCTTTTAGCCTTTCCAAATTACTTTTCAATAATTTTAAAAACACATTTTCTATTGGTATTGCTTGCGTTGATTCTTTCTAATAATCCCGAACTAATAGATATGCTTGAGCCTATGGTAAAGAATAAAAAAGCGGATTCTTTCCCATTTGAAGCAGCTACTAATGACGTTCCAACCAAAGATAAACCTGCAGCTAAAACTATAGTTTTAAGAGTGCCAAAGATTTTTGGTTGTTTTTGAATACTTTGTATGCTGTCAAATTTTATGGATTTTTTGTTGATCAGTATAGTTTCATTATCCGAAAAGTTAAGTTTTCCTATGCTTTTTTTTCCGTCTAAGGTTCTTATTTTGATGCGTTGGTTTATTTCGTAAACTGTTATTTTTCCAGTTATGATGTTTGTAACTTCAATTGCTTTTTGTTGTGAAAAAACACTGTAAGAACAAAGGAATAATAAAATGTATAGTACGTTTTTCATTATTATGATTCGGTTTAATTTTCTTCCTTGATGCGTTCTTGTTCTCTTTTTTCGGAAAGTCTTTTTTCGATAATGGGTGTAATCAAGGTTTTTCTGGGTTTTGTTTTTAGAAATGGAAATAATTCTAAATTGGATTTTATCTTGTCTTTTTTATTGGGATATTTGTTAGTTCCCAATAGAATTTCTTTTCCTGAATCGAATAAAGCCTGTTCCTTGTCTGCACTTTCCTGAATTTTTCGTTTGATGATTCCTTCGTTAAGTTGTTTGAGGAATCCACCTTTGGCTTCAATGTCTTTGAATAAAGCGAGTGCTTTTTCAGACAATTGTTGTGTTAGTGTTTCGATATAATAACTTCCGTCAGCTGGATTATTGACTTTATCAAGATAACTTTCATGTTTGAGAATCAACAACTGGTTTCGAGCAATACGGTCGCCAAATTCATTGTCCTTGTGAAATAAGGCGTCATATGGTAAATTGGCTATGGCATCGGCGCCACCAAGGATAGCACTCATACATTCGGTTGTGGTGCGCAGCATGTTAACGTTGTAATCATAAATTGTTTTGTTTCGTTTTGTAGTTGAAACCAGAATATGGCAATCCAGAGTATGATCATATTCTTTTGCAATTAGATTGAAAAGCAAACGCAAGGCACGAAGTTTTGCGATTTCGAAAAAGTAGTTTGTTCCCACCGAAACTTCGAAAACAATGGGTTGATTTATAGAATCTAATCGGTTAAAATATTCATTGAGTTGTCCCAAACTATAGGCAATTTGTTGCACCATATTGGCGCCAGCATTTTGATATAAACCCAAATTGATCCCAATATAAGAAACCTTTTTTGCGGTATTAGAAATTAAATTAAGGGACTCAAAATTATTTTTTTCTTTGGTTGAGAACCAGTTTCCTTCTTTTGCTAATTGTCCAATAGGATCTAGGTTACAGAAAAACAGAGCCTTTTCTTTCTGTGCAATTTGATCTAATTTTTTAATAAAATCGATGGAAAGGAAGGTCAAATTAAAGTAAATCGCTATTTTTTCTATTGGGATGTTTACTAATAACTTTTGGATATCAATAGTTTCGTTATCGATAGTAAATCGAATGCTTTCGGCACCACGATTGATGCTGTCTATGGCTCTTTTATTTGATTTTTCGAGATCGTGAACAAAAATGTTCTGGACTATTTTGAATTGGGAAGCTTTTGTATTACTGTCAAAACCACTTTCTAAATCATCCGAAGTATAAAATGGTTTTACCTTAATGCCTTCTGGAGATTCCCAAAGTAAGGTTTCATTGTAATCAGCACCATTGAGTTCGTACTGAATACGCTGTTTCCATTGTTTTGCTGAAACGGATTCAAATTCGCTGAAGAGAGATGATTTTATCATAAAGAGCTATTTTATTTTTTTATGATTTTATACACTTGAAATTGATCAATAAACTTTATTAGATAAACCCCTTTTTCTAAATCTGAAATAATAATAGTAGTACCTTTAAGTTTTCCTTTTTGAACTATTTCTCCATTTAAACTTACAATTTCAAAATCAGTATTAATTAAATCTATATTTCCAATATGAATTTCACTTCCTGCTGGATTTGGAAATAGTATCGGTATGTTGTTTTTTGTTGAAGCATTTCTTAAAGATAAGGATTTTAAATAATTGCCTAAATACTGTTCTAAAGAGAATTGATGTAGTTTTTGAGTAAAAATACTTAATGATTCATTAGTTACATTATAATCTAATCCATTATTTGTTGAAATGGCTTCGATTTGATGGTAGGGTAGTGAGATGTTTATTTTTCTTTTATTGGCAGTAGAAAAACTATTGTCTTTGTAATCATAAATTAAAAACACAAAGGGTTGTACTGGATTGCTATAGCCACAAAGTGTAATTAGTCTTAAATTTTCTTTTAATGTAGCTCCTGTAATAAGTCCAGACACATCTAGGGTAGTTTGTAAATTGGCTACATAAGTTCCAGCGTTTTTAGGAAGACTATATACACTCGTTTTTTCACTAAGCCATTGTTTTGTAAAAAGCAGAATTTCGTTCTTAGTAACAACAAACGCTTCACAGTCAAAATCTGTCTTATTATTAGTTTTAGTGCTAAAGTCAGTTTGGTTTGAATAACTAAAATTTATAATTTCTATTTGAGGGGAACTTTCTAATGTGCTTTTAAGAATCTTATAAATTTTTAAATCCGTTCGGTTTCCACTATAATTATTTCCAAAATCACCAATGTAAATATAAGAGTCATCTTGAGAGATTTCTTCCCAATCCATATTCTGAATACTTGGTAATGGTATGCTTTTTAGAATAGCTCCAGTATTTTTATCTAGTTTGTATAAGTTAGTATCTACGCCATCATTGTGGGTATAGAGATAGCCATTCCATTCTAACAAACCTGAGGTCTCCTTTATTGAAGCATCTAACGCAGTTGAGGATTTAACTGTGATAGTTGTAGAATTATACGAACAGCTACCGTTATTTTCGGTTGCATTTGCATTATAATTTAATGCTAATGGATCATTACACCCAGCTACTTGAGCTATGGTGACAATTTTGAAAAGTAATAAAAATATTAAAATTAGAATGTTTTTTGAAGTTTTATGTTGATAAGAGAATAGGTTGAATTTTATGTTTTTAATGTTATTTTGTAATCCAATGTATTTATGATTTTTCATTTTAACAATTTTAGATTACTATTTATTATGGCTAAGATAGACCAATTGAAATTCACATTGACTTCGTTGGATGTAATATTCTGTTTTACATTCTTGAAACCCCTTTAATTATGAAAAAAAAGTTGCCATTCAATTTGTCGCTTTTTGGATGTCATCAAATAAATTTTGATTACAGTTTATTCAAGTATTTATTTTTTTTCGTTTTTTTCGATGGTGTCACCTTCGAATTCGATGATGTAAATATCTTCACTATCTTTTTTCATATAGTACTTTTCTCGAGCATATTTCTCTATTTCTTCGGGATTTTTGAGTTGTTTTATGCTTTTTTGATCCTTCAAAATTTCTTCTTGATAATACGCTTTGTTGTCTTCGAGTTCATTGATTTGGTCATTTAAAAATCGATGGTCGAAATAGGAATAGTTATCCAAGAAAATCATCCAAGTTGAAAAAAACAACAATACCCAAATGTATTTGTTGCTTATAAATTTGAACCAAGGTTTGTCCTTATGTGAGTTTTTCATTTGAAATTCTGTGTTTTTTTAGCCCCGATAGGAGTGGAAATCCTTTTGTGCCGGCGTTCGGCACGAAAGATTACTTCACAATGTTTTTAGTCTTTTTGAGTTCAGTGAACTTTGTTGCAACGGATAGCGGGAAATAGCTCCTTCCTTAGATTGCACAAAGGATGACACTATTTGTACTTTTGAATTTTGCAATAAAGTTACAAAAAAATTATAAAATCCTTTGGTTTATTACTGCTCGGACTACATCGATGGCTACGGTGTTGAATTTGTCATTTGGAATAATGATGTCGGCAAATGCTTTTGTAGATTCGATAAATTGCTGGTGCATGGGCTTTAGCGTGTTTTGGTAGCGGTTTAGTACTTCGTCCATGTCGCGACCACGTTCTGCAATATCTCTTTTTAAACGTCTGATTAATCGCTCATCAGAATCGGCGTGTACAAATATTTTGATGTCGAATAAGTCCCGAAGTTCAGGATTGGACAGGATTAGAATGCCTTCGACAATCATTACTTTTCTAGGATGTGTCACTACGATATCATCTGTTCTATTGTGTGTTGCAAAGGAATATACGGGTTGGTTGATGGTATTTCCTGCTTTAAGTTCTTTGAGTTGGGATGCTAATAATTCGAAATCAATCGCTCTAGGATGATCAAAATTGGTTTTGGAACGTTCTTCATAGCTTGGGTTATTTGATTCTTTATAATACGAATCTTGTGAAATAACCCCCACTTCAGTATGTGGTAATTCGTTCATAATCTGATGAACAACGGTTGTTTTTCCTGAACCTGTTCCGCCTGCAATTCCTATGATTAGCATGAAAATGTGTGTTTTGTTTCTATTGGAACAAAAATAGGGATTTATCTTTTTAGATTTAGGAATTAATCTAAATTACAAAGTAAAATAGTTTTTGGTTTGCCTCCTAAACTGGCTTTTGATTAGTAAATTAAATTATTGGATTAATTTTTTTTTGTTTTTATATAAAAAAAAATATCGAGATATTTTCTCGATATTTTTTAATGGGTTGTCTGAAAAGAAATTACTTTTTTCTGTAATAGCTAGATACTAATGTTTCCCTTTTCCGTTTCCTTTCCCTTTATTTCCATGATTCCCATTGTTCCCATTGTTCCCATGGTTGTCGTAGTCTTTATGGTTGGATTCTCTATGACCGATAGATCTTTGCGGTGCTCCTTTGTATCCTTTGTAATATTTTACTTTATCGTATTTGTAATTTGAGTAGGGTCTTGAACCATGATAGTCATTTAAAACTACTTTGTAACCGTGATTTAAATCGTAATTTCGATACTGTCTTGGCAAATTTCTAGTTCGAACCCAATTTCCTCCACTAAAATAAATAAATTGAGTAGCTTGTATGTCATAATACGCTTCAATATCCGGTAGGTAATAATAATCGACAGAGGTGTATCCTACTGGTCCCCATGAAGGTTGTAAACCTAAATTTACATTTACTGAAACTTGAGCAGTTATTGAATTCGATGCAAATAACATCATTACTCCAATGGCAATCATTTTTAATTTTTTCATTTTTTTTTTAATTTTTTCATTCTTTCTAATTAATCCAACATTTTGCTCAATCCAACAATTATGCCATTTTTTTAAACTAAGACCTATAAAAGAATAATCAATAAAAGGATAATTATAATAATAGCACCTACAGATAAATATACTCCTCCATTAGAAGATCTTAAAGCTGTATTAATGGAACGAACTTCTTTGCGGAGTTCTCTTTTTTCAGAATATTTCATTTCAGATTTATCCATTGCTTTTATTTCCTCTAATCGATTTAACATCACTTTGACTTCTAGAGGCATTACCTTGTTTTCGATTGCAACAGTGTTTTTTTCGGAAGCAATACTTGTGTTCGGGAACATACTTAATGACAACACGATCATCATTAAATAAAAAGTTGATTTTTTCATATTGATTTTTTTTAAATTATTTATCATGTAAAGGTGGACTGTAATTAGCTGTAATATGTTATACATTTATTAGAACAATTTACATAATTCACATATTCTGAAAGCAGGAATTTTGCCCAAAAAAAAAGGACAGGGAATTAAAGTTCCTGTCCTTTTGTAATTAAAACAAAGGTTTTAATTGATAATTATGTCTTTTTATTTAGCTGCGTTGAAAATGTCAATAATAACAGTACGGTTATAATCACGTTCTTCAGGAAATTTATTATTAAAAGGAGAATGATTTACATCTTCACCATAACCATTAACTTTAAATTTAACATCAGTTCTACCCGATTTTGCCAAGGCACTTTCTAGTGTGTTTTTCACATCGTCTGCACGAGCTTGAGATAATTTTAAATTGTATGCATCATCTCCAATAATATCAGCATGACCCTGAATAATAACCGTTCCACCAATTGGAATTTTAGGGGCTACAACTTCATTTAGGTATTTTTCATAAATAGATATCGCTTTTGATTCATTGAATTCATAAATTATACTGTATCGTATTCCATCTATTATTGTGGCTGGAGCCCAAAGCACGATATGTGATGTAGTTTCTTTGGTTATTGCAGTACCACTTTTACTTTGACCAGTCAATGTAATTTTAAAATCACCTTCTGGTCGATCTCCTAAAATAGATTTGCTAGATAAACTCACACTTTCTTGAGTATACGGTCCAAAGGATTGAATTTTTCCATTTTCATCCATAAGTTGAATTGTCCATACAGAGAATGCTTCTTCTGCACCTTTTACATCAAAAACCACATAACTTTCAATCGGAGCCTCTTGTGGAACTACAGTTTCTGTAGTATTAGATTTACTTGGGCCACTTTGGAATTCAGCTAAAAGAACTGGTGAATTACTTTCAATAGAAACTCTCCTGTCTCCTTCGCGAAGTAGATCCAGTTCAAGTGTTCCGCCTGGTTGTACTGATGGGATATTTGGTTTAGATTGTCCTTTGGTTTTAATTCTTGAAGCACTAATTCCAAATGTGTTTACTAAGTAAAATTTAACTGACTCAGCCATTTCCTTACCCTCTTTTGGTCCTTTTTCTGAGGATCCTACTAAGGTAATCGTTGTTGAAGGATTATTGATCATACGATCACCTAGGATGTTGATCACATTATAATACACATTCATTTGTCTTTTTGAACGACCTGATTGGTCTATTGGAGTTACCATTACCAATTGGTCTTCCCTGAAAGATTTTACTTCTTCTTTACTAAGAGTTACGTAACGATCTGGTATTTGGGTTGAACTAGTATTGAAGTAAACATAGTTACGCAAAGGGAAAACTTCTTTTACATTTCTTTGAGTTGGAGTATTAGCGGGAGCGTTAACCGAAAATTGAACTTCTGCATCTTTCGCTTTTACTTCTTCCACTGGCATAGGAATTAAATGACCTTGGCCAAATTTTAATGCTAAACCTGCTCTTAGAGTAGTTATGTTAAGTGTTTCTGTAGATCGTGGATTCTGTCCAAAGTAAGGTTGAAAAGAGACAAAAGGAGAAAGAACGAACTGTGTTTTATTATTTTGTGAGGACAATGGAATATCGTATCCCATTCCTATTTGCATTGAAATAATAGTTTTTTTGATATCACTTAAATCTCCTTTTACTTCAGGACTTGGTGTCTGATTAGGGAAAGCAGGATTAATTCCTAATTGATAAGTAAAAGATTTATCCATATTGAAAGCCAAACGTGGACCACCGTATAAATAAAAGTTTGATTTAAACGGAGCCAAACGCAAACTTGGTTCTACCGTAATGTAACTGATATTAGTTTTTAAATCTGCAGGACAGTCACAAGGAGAAATTACTTGGTCAAACTTTGCTTTACGGTTATCGTATCCAGCTTGCAACATAAAGCCCCATCGTGAATCCGGTCGGTGAAATTCCATAAGAGGTGCAATAAAAAGACCAACTCCTTTTCCGTCATGAAAAGTAACAGGTGGAGTAAAATCAGCGTTCAACTGGTGTGTTGAACCTTGATAGAAATTAAAATTGGCGCCACCAGCCACACCAAACCACCATGATGGTTTTGTATAATTTAGCTCTTGGGCTTGAATAGGTGTTTGAATACTTAGCCAGGCTATAGCAATTATTAGAATGCTTTTGAGTAGGTTATTAGGGGCTATTGATACATACAAAACCTCTTTACAATTAGTTTTTGTTTTCATTTTATTTATGTTTTATGTTTTTATTTATTTTTTTGAATACATCCAGCCCGGAGACGGGATGTATTTTTTTTGATTTTAAATCATTAATTAGTAGGTACATTAACAATCGTATTCACCATCGTAACAGATGCTACCAGTGATATTGCTCTACCATTTAGAACTGTTAACAATGGATTAGTACTATTAGCTGGAGAAGATAAAGTCACTCCAGAATTAGCGATAATGTTTCCGACCATTACTCCACCACCGGCGTAGTTAATGACAGCTGCAGTACCCACATACCAATAAACATTGTTAGGATTACCTACTCCGTTTAAAAAGACAACACTACTTGGAGCTGAATCACCTACTGTTAATGTAGAAGGTGCTTGAAAGTACCATTTTGCATTAGGATCACCTTGAGCATTTAATGTAAGATTTCCGTTAGTTATTTTAAAAGAGCTTGAGGCTGTATAAACACCAGGAGCTAACGATAATCCACCTAGTTCACCTGCTCCAGGATTGACAAAAGGAGCTACTCCTAAATTTGGCATTTGAGCAGGAGAAATACTAAGGTAAAGTGCTCTGGCTGCATTCAAACCAGCTAATGCAGTTGCTGCTTTGTTAGCATTTCCAGGTGCAGGTGCATCAGTATATATTCCATTGGTTACAAGTCCATTATTCAATGGCGTTATTGTATAACCATCACCACTTGTACCATCTAAAAAGCCTGTTACCAAAGTCGAAGCTGCGGTGGTACCAATCGATCCATTCACTACAGTAAGTAATCCTTGATTCGTTATTCCGGCATTTCCACCAAATACTCCAAATCCCAAACCGGTTGTTGTAACCACAGGTGGTGGATTGCTATTTACTAGATTGAAAGTTGTAAATTTCCATACATAATCATTAGCCATCGCGGTACCAGAAACATTTCTGGCTCCAGTTGTAATTGTAACTGTGTATACTTTATTCGCTATTAAAGGAAGAGTTGGCGTAAAAGAAAACGTTTTTCCAGCATTTGAATTTGAAATTAATCCTCCAATTCCAACTATAGAAGCACCTTCTTTTACAGTGTATGTGAGTCCGTTTATAGTCAATGGATTCATCGGCATGTTAAAGGTTGCACTAATAATTTTATTAAGAGGAACATTAATAGCATTATTAACAGGATCAGTTGATTGTACAAATGGTAAAATTCCAGTAGTAAATGTCCAAACATAATCCGTTTGCAAAGCATTACCATCTACATCTTTGGCCGATGTTGTAATCTTAGCGGTGTAAATAGTGTTAGGAGATAGAACTCCATTTGGAGTAAAGGTAGCCGTATTTCCTGAATAGGATATTACTCCAGAAACAGCTGATCCACCAGTTACAGTAAATGATGTCTGGATAGTTGCCGGATTCATCGCTTCATTGAAGGTAGCAGTAATTATCTGGTTCAATGGTACTCCAATGGCACCATTTATCGGATTTGTTGTTGTTACAACTGGACATACGCCAACGATTTCATTGAAATCATCATTAGCACAGCCCGAAATCAATACCATAAATAGCATTGCGATTGTCGAAAGTAATTGTTTTGTTTTCATTTTTTATTTGGGGTTTATTAATAATAATATGTTAATATTTAACATTACAAAGGTTGATCAGTTGCAGACCTTTTTAATTACACAATTCAATCGAAGATTTGTATAATTCACTTATTTTTGAAGTAAAATGAATGTTAATATGAATTATATTTATTTGTTTTTATATAAGTTAATTAAAAAAGTTGTTTTCAATATTTACCTACATAGGGAATGTTTATAGTAGAAATAGGTTTTTTGTTAAAAAAAGTTAAAAAAAAAATCGAGATTTTTAAATCTCGATTTTTTTTTTTAACTAAATATAGTTTCAAAAGACGTAATTATAAAAGTTTCTATTCCTCTTTGAAATCGTCTCTTTGCCCTAATTTGCAAATGTAAGCATTCAATTCCCTTGTTAATGTATCAAGTATAATAGCTGATTCTTTTATGTGTGCTACACATCGTTTAATATCATCTGGAGAATTTATGGATTGATCCAGCACTTGTGAAAAACCTAAAATATTAGCAATAGGTTGTCTTACTTTATGCGAAGTGATGAACATCATCTCCTCTAGTCCAATTATATATCTTTTTTGTTTGTCTTCTGCAATTTTAAGGTCTCTATTGGCAATGTTTAATTCAGCAGTTCTAATTTCTCTCTCCTGAGTTTTAAAAATTAATTTTTTGTTGGCAATAGCGAGCTCCGCTTCTCTAATGTTTTTTTCCAGTTTTTGAAAAGCCAGTTCCCTATTGGCTATAATTAATTCCACAGCCCTTTTTTCTTTCTCTTTATTCTGAAAGATAAGTTCATTGTTAGCAATTATTAACTCTGACGCTCTTTTTTCTTTCTGCTCGTTCTGAAAGTCTAGTTCATTTTTTGCAATGACTAACTCTGATGCCCTTTTTTCTTTCTCTCTATTCTGAAAATTGAGTTCATTATTTGCAATGACCAACTCCGAAGCTCTTTTTTCTTTCTCATTGCTCTGAAACATAAGCTCAACGTTAGCAATAACTAATTCGGCTGCACGTTTTGCTTTTTCTTCATATTGAAAGGCTAGTTCTTTATTTGCTAGGATTAACTCGGTAGCAAGATCACTTCTTTCTTTATATTGAAAGTGAAGTTCATTGTATGCAGAGATTGACTCATTAGCACTTTTTTCTATTTCCGCATTTTTACTCGCTAATTTTTTGTCAGTTAATACTAATTTACTAGCAAGCTTGTTTTCCATCAAAGCGATGGATTCTTTTAATATATCAGTTTCGATTATCTCTTTCATTTTATCGTGCTATTGATTTATTAGTAAAATATAATCCAAAGAGTTTTTTTACGACTCAACTTAGTTAGGAAAAGCGGATGTAATAATTAAAATAGGGATATTCGTATAGAAAAAATAGATTTCTCTTACAATATAACTGTTTTACTTAGTGTTTTTAGCTTCAACAATTAACGTATCAGAAATCTATTTTAAACCAAAAGAGATATTTAGTTTTTTTACAAAGATTTTAAAGGTCTAAGTTTTTAAATTCTTTTTTTAAGGAATTTAGTTTTGCTTCTCCATTCGAAATTAATTTTTCTTCTTTATGCAACATGTCTTCGTATTTATTATTCATTGCTTCCACAATGGATTCATATTTATCTTTCAAAACGTCTGCACTATCGTTTGCTTTATTTATAATTTTTTTTCTTGTTTTTTTACCTTCAGCAGGCGCAAACAAAACTCCCAATAATGCTCCAGCGGCAACACCGCCCAATAGTCCTAATATTACTTTAGTTGAACTCATAATCTTTATTTTTATTTTAATTGTTTAATTTATAATCGTCTTCCTTGAATAAGTCTAAATAAAATAGCAATTATTGCTATAACAAGAAGAATGTGAATGATTGATCCTGCGCTGTAAGCGAAGAATCCGATGGCCCAAAAAATGATTAGAATGACTGCCACGGTGTAAAGTAGATTGCTCATGATTTCTGTTTTTTTAAGTTATTTTTTATTATCAATTGTTAAGTCTTTTAATGCTTTCCCTATTTCGTTAATATCGTGATTGAATTCGCGTTTAAAGGATTGCCAATCTGAATTTGTTTGTTTTTTATACTTTTCTATTTTGACTTTGAGATCGCTGTTTTTTTGCTCCAGGAGATCAATATTTTTTTCATACTTTGCGTCAATAGATTTGCCAGTATTTTTCATTTTTGTTTTTAATTCAGTGATTCGAATTTCATTCTCATTGATTATCGAATCTGTACTAATTTTAAAAGCTTGCCATTCTTTTGTATTATCATTTTTTTTGGCTAAAGTTAAAGTGTCATTTGCCTCTAATACATTTTCATTTGCCTCTTTTTCTTCTTTGGTTTCCGGTTTGCAGCCTACCAGAAGTAATCCAACCATAAACGTTAAGAAGCCTATAGAAAAAAATATTTTATTCATTTTTCTTGTTTTTTTCATGTTTATTCAGATTTATAATGCTTGAATTATTTTTAATAATTCCTCTCTGGTTTTACCCAATTTTTTTTGGAGTCTCGCAATCATTTCCTCTTTTTTGCCTTTTATAAATAAAAAGTCACCGTCTGTTAAAGCCGCAAATTTTTGTTTCAATTTGCTCTTTTGCTCTTCCCAGTTTCCAGATAATTGTGTGGTTTTCATTTTCTATTATATTAATAGTGAATGTTGTTTCATAACTTTACAAAGTTGGTCTCTTTTGGGGTGGAAAGTATTACATAACTTTTTGAATAATTTGTAATATTTACTGTTTATCACTTTTTTATGGGGCAAAAAAGGAAGATTTCATGCTTGAATATTTAGAATCGGGAAAGTCAATTGTTTTTATTGATTCTCTCACTAATACTTATCTTTAGGCATTTTCTTTATTTAGTACTGTTATTTATAATGCCGTTAATTCTACTGAAATTACAAAAAAGTATAGTTTTATTTTGATCGCTACACCTTGAAAGGTTTATAAAGTTTAATACTTTTATATTTTTAGAATGATAATCAAACTTAAAACAAAGAGTTAAAACATTATTTAATAATTTCAGGTTCTCAACTTATGGCAAAAAAGATGTTTATAACTTTAAATTCTCCAAACAAAGAGCTATAATGAACATGTTTGCGTTTCCAAGAAATACAAATTTTATTGTTGTTTCTTTTTATTAATGCATCTCAAAGGAGCCGAATGTTTTTCTATTTTGGTTTTATATTGTTATTTTCACTATAATCTTTTAACATGATGTTCAATGAATTATAATACTCTAATAATGTCTTACTATTTATTTGGGGATCTTCATTAATGGGAACTGTGATGGGCATTTCTTCGATATATTTTGATAATTCAGGAAATTGTTCCTTTATTTTCAAAGTAATTTTAAATATAGCCTCATTGATTTCTTTTTCAGTTTTCATTATAAATTTATTAAAAAGTTACTAAAATGATGTCTAATATTTGATTCCAAATTTATAGTCAAATAAATTGTCCTCCTGGGCTTTCACGGAACATCCACTCGCTTTATTATAATATTCTTGTTCTAATCGAGTAGAAGCTTCATGATAAGACATAGCAACTTCTTTGTGGCATTTTGAATTACTGGTTCTACTGGCAATTCGATCTTTATTTTTATTTAAAGTATCAAGAGAGGTGTCTCCTATGGTTCCGTTATTGGCTGCTTTCATTTTATTGTTTTGTTTCTATAGAGAAAGTGTTATCTCGACTATACAAAGGTGGCGTGTTTTAAGAATGAATGTGTTACATAACTTTTATCATAAGTTATAATATTCACATGTTTTAGAATGAACAGTAATTATTGTTATAATGTAGTTTAAAAAAAACACTTTAATGTCGATACAAAAAAAAAAACACCTCTACTTTTTAAGATTTAGAGATGTTTTTGAAAAATGCTTTTTTAAATTCTTTATAAAATTGTCGTTCCTATATCTGTGGTAATTCCCGCACTAACTACAATGTTAGTTTTTACAACAGGAAGCAAAGGAGATACAGGAGTAATGGTCACTTCATAAGTACCTGGAGTAACTCCCATAACCGTAAAACCTCCTTCTGCATTCACATTTGTTGAAAATGAAAGGGTAGGATTAACAACATTCACAACACTAACAACCGCCAATCCAACTGGTGAAATTTTTCCTTTTATAGAGCCGCTGATAGCAGTTTGAATGGTTCTGATAACTGGTTTCAATTTATAGCCTCCATTTCCTAATTGTATAATCGACTTGTTAGCATCAAAATCAAGAAGTATAGAATATAAAATACCTTGTTGTAATGTTTCGTGTACCTGAAGTTTTAAACCAGTTTGATCTGCGCTCGGTGTACTCAAAGGATAGCTCATGTTATTAACTATTACGGAGTTGTTAGATCCAAGTATAAGTCTTATCTGCTCTACTGTTGCCATTTCTAGAGTATCAGTAGCAATTATTGTACTTACCCCATTAGTAAGATCCAGTAAGTTATAAATACCTTTTTTTACATTTAATGCAACTGTCGCTCCGCCGCTTCCAGTAACTTCTACGCCTTGTAAGTCAACGAATACTGCACTATATGGACCTGGGGCATCTGTCATTTTTATGGCAACAGGGTATGTTGAATTTGCACTATCATTACTACTGCATGAATTCATAATTAATCCAACCATAAAAATCGACAAAATTAATTTTATTTTTTTCATTTTAATTTATTTAGCGTTGCAAATTCATTTTTGCAACTATGTAAAGGTCATTACATTTATTAAACGGGCTGTTATAGAACTTTAGTATTAAGTTGCAATATTTACAGATTGTCATTTTCTAAGCCCTACCGAATAGATTATTTTTCAGGAGTAATTTCTTGAGCTTTCTGTATTTCTTCCTGTTTTTTAGCTTCGGCTTTTTTCTTCCTATTAAAATAACCTCTTAATAAAAAATTTTCTTTTGCCGCTTCCATGTTTTCACTCAATCCTTTGGTTCCAGATTGGAGATTAGTCATAGTAGAATCTAATTTTTTACCTAATCTTTCGTCACTGACTAATTTGGATAACATCCCTTTACCGCTATTCATACTTGTTGTGAATTTAGAAAATTGATTTGTGGTTATCTCCAGATTGGCAAGCGTGTTTTTTAGACTGTTGGCAAGTTGCTCATCGTTCATCAGTTTTGATAAAGTACCATTATTGTTATTCATACTAGAGGTAAATTGAGCTAATTGAGAGGTGATTATCCCTGCATTATCAATGGTGACTTTTAAACTTTTCATCAGGTCTTCCATTTCTACAGCACTTTTTGAGTTTATAAAATCATTGTCTTTTACAATTTGATTGGATGAAGTACCTGGAGAAATAGTCATAACTTTATCTCCCATTAAACCATCAGATCCAATAGTGGCAATAGCATCCGCTTTAATAAACTTTTGTACATCTTTTTCAATTTTTATAACTACAATTACACTGGAATCGGTTTTTTGTTCAATTGCATCTACAGTGCCAATATTAATTCCTGAAAAGCGCACATTATTCCCTACTGACAGTCCACTTACAGTTTTGAACTGTGTTTTTAAGTTAAAGGTGGAGCCAAATAAATTTTGCTGTTTCCCTATAAAATAAATAACAAAAACGAATAGTATTAAACCAACTATTACGAACATTCCTAATTTCCAA
This sequence comes from Flavobacterium cellulosilyticum, assembly GCF_004349355.1. Taxonomy (GTDB): domain Bacteria; phylum Bacteroidota; class Bacteroidia; order Flavobacteriales; family Flavobacteriaceae; genus Flavobacterium; species Flavobacterium cellulosilyticum. The sequence goes on from NZ_SMFK01000002.1 coordinate 160,156, forward strand.
TTTGATCCGGTATCTTTATTCATGATTAGATTTTTTTTTGTTTAAATAAAAAAAGAACGAACCCATTCGTCTTTACTTTTTTCCAGTTCTTCATAAGTCCCTTCGGCATTAATTAGGCCATCTTTGAGAATTAATATTCGGTTACCTGACATTTTTGCACAAGCCATATCGTGAGTAATAATTATAGAAGTGGTTTTGTATTTTTCTTGAAGAGATAAAATTAATTCGCTGATTTCTCTTGCTGTAATAGTATCCAAACCGGAAGTTGGTTCGTCATACAAAATAATTTCGGGCTTGATGATAATGGCTCTTGCCAAGGCAATTCTTTTGTTCATCCCCCCAGACAGTTCCGATGGCATTTTGTCAATGGATTCTTTTAAACCAACATTGTCTAAAGCTTCCATAATTTTACTTTCAATGTCTGATTCAGCTAAATCCTGAGTATGATGTTTCAATGTAAATCTTAAATTTTGTCTTACGGACATAGAGTCATATAAAGCACCATTTTGAAACATAAAACCAATCCGCACTCTAATAGCATTGAGCTCGTTGTTGTTCAATGAGGTAATTTCTTTTCCAAAAATTGAAATGCTTCCTTTATCCGCTTTGGCTAATCCTACCAAACATTTTATGGTAACTGATTTTCCTGATCCAGAACGACCAAGTATCACTACACTTTCTCCCTTGTTTGTTGAAAGATTAATTCCTTTTAAAATTTTATTTTCCCCAAAAGATTTGTGTAGATTTTTAATGTTTATTATAGGTTGTGTTTCCATAATTTTAGAAAAATAAATCAGTTAATTGTACGGCCATCATATCAATAATAAAAACAGAAAGTGAGGCAGCAACTACTGCTTCATTTGCAGCAATTCCGACACTTGCCGTTCCGTTTGAGGCATTAAAACCCTTGTAAGATCCAATTAATCCTATGAAGAATCCAAAGAAGAAGGTTTTAATAAATGCCGGCATAAAATCTAAATATTCAAGATGTTCCAACACTTCCGAGAAATAGCGAAATAGACTCATGCTTCCGTGAATGTTGTATCCAATGTAACCGCCATAGACCCCAATAAAATCAGCATAAATTACCAATAAAGGAACCATAAGAGTGGTAGCCAAAATTCGTGTAACTACTAAATATTTATAAGGATTTATAGCCGAAACTTCCATTGCATCGATCTGTTCAGTCACTTTCATGGAACCCAATTCAGCTCCAATTCCAGAGGCGATTTTTCCAGCGCAAATTAAAGCAGTAATTACAGGTGCAATTTCTCTGATTAAGGACAAGGAAACCATACTTGGTAACCAGGATTCCGCTCCAAATTTTAATAAGGTTGGGCGAGATTGAATGGTTAACACCAAACCCATTATAAATCCTGTGATGCTTATTAATGGCAATGTTTTGTAACCAACAGCAAAGCACTGTCTTACAAATTCCCTGAATTGAAATGCAGGCTCAGTAAGTGCTTTAAAAAACCGCAAGGTAAATAGGGTTATATTACCTGCTTCATTAAAAATATTTTTCAGATAGAATGTCAAAATTGTATTTTTTTGGAGGTTAATTAATTGTTTTTAAACCATTGTCATGCTTCAATTCTAATTTTGTTTTTTTTGAATTAAAAAGAAGAGTGATTGAAGAACATAAGGATAGCAAAATATTTGTTTTTTTTCCTAATTGATACCTTCGAAACTGTAGCGTTTCTATATTAAATTCTATTATTTTTTGAAGTACTTCTTCCTATTATTATGATACCTCCCACAATTATTAGCACACCTATAATAGGTGTCCATTGTACGGGATGATTTTTTTCTGCATTTATTTCAATTGGACCAATATCGACCACTTTTTCTTTGGTTACATAATTAAATCCAGTATATACTGTCATTAATATTCCTAGTATAACCAATGCTATTCCAAGTGTTTTTGTATTCATTTTTTTCTGGTTTTTAAACTTGTTTTGTACAATAAATTGCTTTTATAAAGTAAAATTATGCAGTCAAAAAATAACTATTTACAAAAGCGGCTTTTTGATTTTCTGTCATTTGATCTGCTTCTTTGATTTTGATTTTTATGTTAGCAAAATGGAGATCTTCTCTTAAATTTGCAAACAATTCCACTTTTGCATTAGTTGGGCCAAAAAGCAATACATGATTATAATCTTTAATTATGGCACCCAATTCTTTATAATAGCTGGATTGTAGCTGCTGTCTTTTATTATGCATCAGACTTTCACTTTTAGTTAAAGCTTCCATTTTTTTATCAAAGGTGAATTTTGATTCAATTGTTTTAGTCTCTAATGGATTTTTAGAATAGTCTAATAAATAAGCGAAAGAATGATCCATCCATATACCTAATTTTTTTGCTGAGTTCATAATTTTATTTTTATTATTTCTGAATTTATTTTAAAAATATAATTGATAAAAATATCTATTTTAGTATGGATAAAGGTGATCTAATTTGCCTGAAAAAATGTTATATAACTTTAGAGATAAGTTATAACATTCACACCTTTTTATTTGAGAAATACGACGAATAAATTCGAAAAAAGCTGTCTCATTAAGAAACAGAATAAACAAAAATTGATTCAAATTGTTTATTTTAAATGTAGTTTTTAAAAACAGTAAAAAAATAATCAATGTCATTTGTTAGTACCAATTGTAATTTTTGGTGAGTATCTTCTTCTCTTGACTAAACAACACTGATTCTTTTCAATATAATTTTTAAAAGGAATTCAATTCAAACTAACATCACTTAATCTTTACTTTAGAAAAATTAATTAAACCAAATGGGGATTTAGTTCGAGTCTTACTTCCGATTTAAGTTTTGATATATCAAATACGGGTATTTCGTAAATAGATTGTATTTTACAAAACAGCTCATAATTGAAGGTGCAGGCTAATATTTTAACACCTTTTTTATAAATTTTCATAAAATAATCAAGATCTTCTTCTGAATAGATTACAAAGAGAATTGTGGAATAATTATCTATTTCATTTTCAAAGGAATCAAACTTTCTATAAGAGTCAAAATCAAAACTATTTCTAAATTCATATTTCAAGAATCTAGCAAAAGAGTTTCGACTATCATACACAACATGTTTATTAGAGTTCATTTTGCTTAATTATTAATTAATTTCAATTGTATAGATTTTTAGAAATTTAATTTTTTAAAAATAATAATCAATGTCATTTGTTAGTACCAGCAATTTAATTTGTGGTGAATATCTTCTTCTCTTGACTAAACAACATTGATTGTTTTTATTTAGTAATTAACTGCTATTAATTTTCTACTTTGTAAAATTCAATAATTTGGAGCGTTAAACTGTTATAAAACTTTTGCGATAATTTATATAATTCCTACCTTATAAGGTTATAATGTTAAGCTATTAAAACCTAATTTTAATTTACCGTTTTTGGAATAAAGATTTTGTCTGCCTTTTTTTTGCTTTAAATTTAAAATGTTTTTCCATGGTTAGTCTTGCCATTAGATAACTCACGGTTGATTCTGCACCTTGATTCAAATTAATATACTTGTCCTCTAAGCCATCATAACACCCTCCTGTACAAGGATTGTAGATAATTTGGTGCAAATGATTGTTTCCTAAAAACCAGTCGAAACCTATTTTCATTTTTTTTAAATATTTTTTATCGTTGAAAGTAGTATGAAATTTGCTCAAAGCAAGAATAGTGTATGCAACATCTATGCACTGTTCTCCGCCTACTTTTTCTTGATTTAATTCTTCACCATTGGTATACCATCCCTTATTTGAAATTACTTTTATACTGTTTTTTTTATATATTTTTGATAATAAAAACTCAAAAGAATTTTTTGCAATTTCTTTATATCTATTCTCGCCTGTTGTCAAATAGGCACATAACATCGCCTCTGGAAGTATACTATTGGCATAGGTAAGGTAACTTTCGAACCATTGCCAGTTGTCTTTTGCTATGTGTTTGTACATTTGCTCTAACTTGTTAGCAAGATGTTGCATTACAAGTACATTTGAAATAGAATTATGTTTCAATTTACTGTAATATATGCCCTTTATTATGAAAGCCATGGCTCGGGTAGAATTCATCTCACGAACATTTTTCAAAGCTAATTCCATTGTCAGTATAGCTTCTTCATATATTTCTGCAGGTAATTTTTCACCTAACGAAATTAGATATCCCAAAGACCAAATAGCCCTTCCATTTGCATCATCAAGGTTTTCACTGTTTTGGCTTGTAAAATTTCCGTTTTTATCGACATAATTCAAGAAATAGCCATCAGATTGCAAGCAGAATTTTATAAAGTTGAAATAAAGTTGGATGTAACCTAGTTGTGCTGGATCATTTGTTAATTCATAATGTTGGCAAACGGCTACCAAGGCACGTGCATTGTCATCTAATGTATAACCAGATTCTAAATCAGGTTGGTTGATTATCGAAAACTGAATCATTCCAAAAGGAGTCGTTAAGTTTTTGAAATGGTTGAGGTTGATTTCGGGAATTTTAAAATTTAATTTAATTTTTTTATCGGCTATAGTCTCAAATAAAATAGCGTGTGCAATTGCGGTGTTTTCCCAAGCGGTCGGGGCTAATTTATGAATGCCATTAGAAGCAATGTTTTTACGTAATTTTTCATCTTTCAGCAATCGAATCACTTGTTCTGCTAATTGTTTTGGATTTTCAAAATCGATAATGATTCCTGTTTCGTTTTGCAATACTTCAATTGCATGCGGAATTGGAGTAGAAATAATAGGGCAACCGCAACTTATGGCATAAGAGAAAGTGCCACTTACTGCCTGGTTGCGATCCTTGGATGTAAAAAGATAAATATCAGTAAGCTGTAAATATTCTAGCAGCGTGTCTAAAGGTAGATATTGATTGATGAATTTTACATTTTTTTGTAACCCTAAAGCGATAATTTGGGCTTCAAGTGAATTTCGGTATATTTCACCTTCGTTTTTTACCACCATTGGATGTGTTTTTCCGATAACTAGAAACAGTACTTCCGGTTGTTTTTTAACAATGATTTGCAAAGCATTAATTGAAGTTTCAATACATTTTCCAGAACTCAACAATCCAAAGGTCGAAATAATTTTTCGTCCTGATAATTGGTATTTTCTTTTAAGAACTTCCTTGTTCGAATGTTCAACCAAGTGTGTTCCGTGTGGAATTACATTGATTTTATCTTGTGAAATGCCATAATCCTGCTCTACTATTTTTGCAGAAGTATTTGTCATTACTATAAAGGAATCAACAGCATTGTTTATTTGCTGCACTTGCTTTTTAATTTGCTGATCTGGATTGGGTAATACAGTATGAAAAACCACTATTTTGGGTTTATGAATTGCTTCTAAAAAGGTGATAAAATCGGCTTCATTGGTTTTGAATAAGCCAAATTCATGTTGAATTAAAACGATCTCAAGAGAGGTGTTTTTATTAATTTTTTCAGCTAATTCTGAATATGAATTTTGATTGTCAGTTTCTAAAACAGCATAAATATCTTCTTTATAAATGTGTTTCTCCTTTTCTAATTCTAAAGCGACTATTTTTAAGGTGAATGATTTATTGAATTTGTTTTTTAAAGCCAATAGTAAATCCTGAGAATAGGTTGCAATTCCGCATTCTCGTGGAGGAAAAGTGGTGATAATTAAAATTTCAGGCAACTTGCTTATTGTTCTCTGAAAATTTTGATAATTCTCCTGATTTATTATTGATCCAAATTTAGTGGGATAGTTACTATTGCTATTTCTCATCTTGTTTTTTATTTCTCATTAGTATTTTAATTATTCGGATTCACTTATAAAAGTGCATACTATTCTTTCATAGGAGCTCAACAATAGATTAATAGTGTATCATCATAAACTACAACTCCAATTGGAAAGCTTACATTATTTTATTCGCCTATTAATTACCAAATTTCCTCGGGTTTAAAAAACAATAAGATAATCGGGCAATTGATAATTGAGAGTTTTCTATACTCATTTTATTTATAAAAGCGTAACTAACCTTGTTTTTAGTTACTGAAAATTACGTTACAAATGACAAACTATTCAAATTCAGTTTTACAAGTAGACTACCAGCACCTATAGCACTTTTAATTAATTTTTCATTAAAAAAAACAAGGTATTTTTGCATTAATAATTTTTTAAATTTAGTAATTAACTTGCTGAAAATGAATGGTAAAGGTCTGTTTTTTATAAATAAAGTATTTATATAACTTTGTTTATAATTTATATTATTTACATATATGGACTCAAAAAATTCAATACAAATTCGTATAAAAAAAGAGGCTGTCTTTTAAAAAAAAACAGCCTCCAAACAAAAACCAAAAAAAAATCTCCAATTCTTATATTGGAAAGTTGTTCAATTAAATTTCAACAGTTATTTCAGAAATTCAAGAGCCCGGAATTCTATTCCTAGAATTTGAAATATATAACGGATGTAGATACTAAAGGCTTGCTTTGAATTTCAAATTCTTTTTCAGCTTTTTAAGCCATGCATTTGAAAGTGTAACAGCAATAATTTAGAAAAAATAAGTAGTCGTTATTTTTTTTTATACGATGTTATTTTAGTTATGATTCGTCTTTTGTAGTACGTACTAGGCTGATTCCTGAAGTAAAAAATACCAGTCCAAGAACACCATAGATAATTAGTTCTTTTACATCTCCTGTATTACCTGAAGTATTCGTAAAAACTACAGCAGTATAGATGAGAGCTCCGATTCCTAAAGCTGTGAGCAATGCTCCAAAGATTCTTTTTAAATTCATGATGGTTTATTTTTAAGGATTATTGTTTTGAAAATTAATTATTATAATACAAGACCCAAAGTTGGCTTAATTTGCCTTAAATTCTATTACATAATTTTGTTTAAGAGTTATAATATTCACACCTATTTTAAAAAGTTAGTTTTTAGACAATAAAAAAGAGGCACTCTTTCGAATGCCTCTTTAAGAAATTGTAGGTCGTTATTTATTGTGGACGTGTAACCGAATTCATTTGAAGGGTTACTGCTGTTTGTGCCAACATTCTTCCGTTAATTGTGGCTGCTGTTTGCATGTTTATTCCTGTCATTCCAAGAATGTTTCCTTCAAAATGACTCGTAGTTCCTAAAGTAACAGCATCTGAAACTACCCAAAAGATATTTTTGGCTTGAACTCCACCAGCAAGTGTAATCCTAGCGGCAGAACTCATTTTAAGCGTACCAGCAATTTGGAAAATGAAAATGTCAGTTGGACTACCAGAGATCGTAATATCTGTTGGGATATTAAGTGCGCTAGTCCATTTATATAAACCTGGAGTTAGCGTTTTTCCTCCAATGTCACCAGCACCCAAATTTAAATAATCAGGATTAGATCGGCCTGCTGCATCGGTATAGGCAGTTTGCATATCACCAACAGCCGTAGTTAATCTTGAAGGAGCTGTAATACTGCATGGAAGTGGACCAGCAGCATCAACGGTGTAAATTGCTCCTGTTACTTCAGAACATTCTAATAAAATAGCGGCACCAGTTATTGGACTTGTTCCAATATCTCCTACTACAGCCGATTTATAAACGTCAGTAATTCCTGTTTTTGATAAAATAACAAAATCACCTGCAACTCCAAGATCCACACCTTTTAGAAGATTGGCATTTTTTAAGGATAAATCTCCAGTACTTTTGGTTGTTAATGCTGCTGTTACTAACGATTCTGGTGTTGTCGCGGAAGCAGTAGGAGAGGAGTAACTTTCTTGATTGTTATTACAACTTGTCAATAACACCATCATTAGCATTGCTAAAATTGATAAAAAATTTTTAATTTTCATTTTATGTGAATTTGGGATGTGATTTAATTATCACATAACAAAGATGGTTTATTAATTCCCGTAAGAGGTACGTAATTAAGGATATATGTTACATAATTCACATATTTAACACTAAAATCAGAGTAAATTTTAGAATAACAAAATTTTTTAGTTACCTACAGAAAATATCAGTTGTATTTTTCTATAAAATAAAGTATTGGTAAAAAAATAATGCAATCTAATTAATAAATTGCATTAATGATATTGTAAATAAAAAATGAATCAAAAAGTCTTGTAAAATGGCGTGACTACATTCTATCCATTTATCAACTTAATTCGTTTTCCATTATTTTTTGTTGAAAAGTAGCGTCAATAATTTTTGCAAACGCAAAACAGCAGTTTCACTTTTTACCACCTATCAAAAACTCTTTATTTTATTTCCGTTTTCCTTAGTTAAGTAGTAACAATGGTATAATGTCGTATTTTAAAATCAGGGTAAAAATATGTAATGAGCTGATTTGATGCTGTTTTACTTAATGTTGATTCTTTTGACTTTACGACTTTTAAACTTTCAATTTACTTATGTATTTTTTAGTAAGTTTAATTCTATTTTCAGTTCTTCACAAGCTTGCGTGCAAATGGAAACTACCTGAATGACCATGGTTGTTATCTCTTCAGTGAATTGTTCCTCATTTGAACATTCCTGAATACTTCGGGCCATATTTTCATATTTCGAATTAATTCCCATAATTGTAAATGAGGGGATGATTTTATGAACTGCAGCGCTTAACAAAGTCCAGTTTTTATCTTCCAAACTTTGTTTAATAGTAGTTACTATTGGTTGAGTTTGTTCTAAATAAAGCGCAATCATTTCCGTAATCAATTTGGGGTTTGATTTTGTTCGGGATTTTAAATAATCCAAATTGATACATTTTTCACTATCATTTCTATTTTTGTCCATAGCATCAGTATTACTTGATTTTATTCGCTTAGTTTTTTTTGCTAAACTTACAATTTTGCTATATAATATTCGCTCATCAACGGGTTTTGCAATATAATCATTCATTCCGACATCTTTGCATTTAGCCAAATCAACTGTGGTAACATCAGCAGTTAAAGCAATAATTGGAGTTTTTAAATGCATTGTATTCCGAATGTATTTTGTAGCATCTAACCCATTCATTACGGGCATTTGCAAATCCATCAAAATGACGTCGTAGGTTTCTTTTTTGAGTTTTTCGATGGCGATTTCCCCATTTTCGGCAATATCGCGTTCAAAACCAAAATCATCCAAAAGCGTCTCCATTAATAATTGATTCAAAGGAATGTCTTCTACCACAAGTACTTTTATGCCTTTGTTTTTATTGTCTAATTCCGAAATTGCGATATCTGTTTCAGTAACGGCATTTGTTTTGGGAAAACTCAATACAAAACTAAATGTGGAACCTTCATTAATTTTACTGGTTACGGTAATGGTGCCTCCTTGCGGTTCTACTAATTGTTTAACGATGGCCAATCCTAATCCGGTTCCGCCATATAATCGAGAGGTTCCGCTAGTTGCCTGTTGAAAGTCATCAAAAATAGTGTCAATTTTGTTTTCTTCAATACCTATTCCTGTATCGGTAATGGCAAATTCTACAGTGGCATTTTCTTCATTATGATGCAACAAACGAATGGACACCGTAATTTTTCCTTTTGAAGTAAATTTAATAGCATTACTTACCAAGTTTAATATTATTTGATGCAATCGAACTGGGTCACCTAGTACTACTTTTGGAATACTGTCGTCATATTCTGTTACTAATTCAATGTTTTTTTCTTTTATTTTAGTTTCAAATACATGAAGCATCGCAGAAATAGAGGCCGATAATTTAAAAGGAATTTGTTCAAAAACCATTTTTCCAGCATCTACTTTTGCTAAATCGAGAATGTCGTTGATGAGCACGATTAATGCATCACCCGATACTTTTATGGCATTTAAGTATTCCTTTTGATTTCTAGTCAGTTCTGTTTTTAACGCCACTTTTGTGAATCCTATGATCGCATTCATTGGAGTACGAATTTCATGGCTCATATTTGATAAAAATTGCTGCTTTGCTTTCACAGCATTTTCAGCGATTTTGCTTGCCTTTTCTGCTTTTGTTTTTGCTTCGATCAATTCATTTTCAAATCTTTTTTGAGCGGTCACATCTCTGGCAACAATTACAACTCCAAGTACATTTTCACGGTCGTCTTTATAAACAGATCCATTGAATAAAACTTGGGTCTGTTTGCCTTCATTATGGCGAATAGTAAGAGGAGAATTGGCTACAAATCCATTGGCAAAAACATCCTGATATACTTTACTTGCCTTTTCGGGTTCCGTAAAATAATCGAAGAAATTAGTACCTATTAAATTTTGTCGTGAAAGACCAGTCACTTTTATGGAGGCATTATTTATATCAGTTATTTTCCCTTCAGGGCTAATCGCAAACAATGGATCGTGACTCGCTTCGATAAGACTTAGCGAATAATCGGAAAGTGATTTTTGAGTTTTAACGTCGCTATAAAGCGCTTTCAATTTTTCCTTTTGAACTAATAATTCTTGGTTTTTTTTATGCAAATCTACAAATACGGCCACTTTTGCTTTTAATATTTCTGGCGAAAGTGGTTTAATCATATAATCTACAGCTCCGGTTTGATATCCTTTGAAAATTTGAACGGAATTATCCATGCTTGCCGTCAAAAATATAATTGGAACATGTTGAAGATTTTCGATTTGTCTAATTAATTCTACAGTTTCAAATCCATCCATTTCGGGCATTTGCACATCCATTAAAATGATCGCAAAATCGTGCTCGTGGAGCAAAATCTTTAATGCTTCATTACCTGAATTCGCTTTCACGCACAAATATTCCTTGTTGGAAAGAATTACTTCTAAAGCAAACAAATTTTCTGGAAGATCATCAACCAATAATATTTTAATAAGGTTTTTTACTTTCATTTTTTAATTATTTGCTTAGCCATACGCGCATTAATGACAGTAAACGTTCCACATCTATTGGCTTGGTGATGTAATCATTTGCGCCAGCATCAATGCATTTTTGTTTATCGTCCTTCATCGCTTTTGCGGTTAGTGCTATTATCGGTAATTTCTTGTATTTTATTTGGGAACGGATGTGTTTCATTGCTTCGTAACCATCCATTTCAGGCATCATAATATCCATTAAAACCATATCAATATTAGTATGAACCTCCAGCATTTTCAAAGCTTTTATGCCGTTTTCAGCTTTTATTACTTCGATTCCACGTTCTTGTAATATTTTAGATAAAGCAAATACATTTCGCATGTCGTCATCTACTAATAGTATTTTTTTAGAATTGAAAATAGCTTCTTTATCGTGCAAACTATTAATAATCATTTGTTTTGATTTCGGCAAATTGCTAATAGTCCTGTGAAGGAAAAGAGCGGTCTCATCGAGCAATCGTTCTTCAGATTTTATGCCTTTTATGATAATGCTTTCTGCATATTTATGAAGCATTTCATTTTCTTCTTTTGAAAGTTCCTTCCCAGTATAAACTATAATAGGAGGGATGTGACGCCCTTTTATCATTTCGAGTTTTTGAATAAGGTCAAAACCACTTATATCAGGCAAACCGATATCAAGTATAATACAGTCAATGTGATTTTGTTCGTATATTTCCATCGCTTCTTTTCCAGTTGCTGCTTCAAAACAATGTACATCACCATTACCAATGAGTATTCGCATTGCTTTTCTGGAGTTTTCACTGTCTTCAATAATCAAAAGATTTTTTATTTTCCTATTTACAAAATTTTCAATTCTGTTAAAAGCTTCTTCAAGTTCATTTTTAGAGATTGGTTTCATCAAGTATTCTACAGCTCCTTCTCTAATTGGTTCGAGCGATCGGTCATTTGCTGAAATAACATGTACCGGAATATGTCTTATTGCTGGATTTGCTTTTAAATCTTGCAGGACTGAATGTCCACTGATGCCAGGCAAACCTAAATCGAGAATTATCGCTTGTGGTTTGTATTTTGAAGCTAACACTAAACCATCTTCTCCAGTTGCAGCTGTCAAACATTTGAACCCTTTTTGATTGGCTTGTTTCAAAAGAATAGCAGCAAATTTCAAATCGTCTTCGATAATAAGTACTACTTTATCTTTTGCAACTAGGGTCTCCCTGTCATCTTTTATTCCAGGATAATCTAGAAAATTAATGTCATTTACTGGGTGCGATTTATATACAAAAGGTTTTACAATTTTTGTACTTATTGATTCTTGTTCAGGATTTATTTCTAAAGGTATAACTAGAGAAAAAGTAGCTCCTTCGTCTAAATTACTGCGTACTGTAATTTCACCTTCTAATAATTTTGCCAGTTCCCTAGAAATGGAAAGGCCTAAACCAGTTCCTCCATATTTTCTGGAAGTTCCCCCTTCAGCTTGTTGAAAAGCTTCAAATATAGCCGTTTGTTTGTCTTCCGATATTCCGATTCCAGAATCGATAACAGAAAAAATCAAGGTGTTTTCTGTATTCCGGTCTACAAGAATACTTACACTTCCTTTTTCGGTAAATTTTATGGCATTGGATATAAGATTTTTCAATATCTGACTCAAACGTTGTTCATCTGTACGAATGAATTCGGGTAATGTTTTGCCTAGTTTGCAAATTATATTTAACCCTTTTTGTTCTGCATGATGTTTAAAATTGCGAATAAGATTGTCTGTGAATTTTTTCAAAGGTACATTTTCAACATTGACAGCCATTTTTCCAGCTTCAATTTTGGAAAGATCCAGCACTTCATTGATTAATACCAAAAGGTCATGACCACTTTTATATATTATTTCGGCACTTTCGACCTGAACATCATCCAGATTTTTCTTTCTGTTTTCGGATAAATCTTTAGAGAGTATCAGCAAACTGTTGAGTGGTGTTCTCAACTCATGCGACATGTTGGCGAGAAATTCCGATTTGTATTTGCTACTTATTTCAAGTTGTTTTGTTTTTTGTTCAATATTATTTTTTGAAGCTTCAACTTCTCTATTTTTCACTTCCAATGATTGGGTTTGCTCTTCCAATTCTTCATTGGTCATTTGCAATTCTTCTTGCTGCTGTTTCAGATTTTGCGCCTGTTGTTCCAATTCCTCATTTAGTTGTCGGAGTTCTTCTTGCTGAATTTGAAGTTCTTCGGCTTGATTTGAAAGTTCTTTGTTGACAATTACTAACTCTACAGCTCGTTTTTCTTTCTCATCGTTTTGATAAGCGAGTTCTTTATTCGCAATTCCTAGTTCTGCGGCTCGTTTTTCTTTCTCTTCATTTTGGTAGGCGAGTTCTTTATTTGCAATTCCTAATTCTGCGGCTCGTTTTTCTTTCTCGTCATTTTGAAAAGCCAGTTCTTTGTTGGCAATTCCTAATTCTGCGGCTCGTTTTTCTTTCTCTTCATTTTGATACGCCAATTCTTTGTTGGCAATTCCTAACTCTGCGGCTCTTTTTTCTTTTTCCTCATTTTGATACGCCAATTCTTTGTTGGCAACACCTAACTCTGCAGCTCTTTTTTCTTTCTCCTCATTTTGGTATGCTAATTCTGTGTTGGCAATACCTAACTCTGCGGCTCTTTTTTCTTTCTCTTCCGCTTGCTGAACCGTGTAAACGCTTATAGCAATACTGTTCATAGAAACTGCGATAAATTCTTTTTCTGTTTCGGTGAAATGCGTCAGTTTGCCTATTTCTATTACGCCTACCGTTTTACCATCAAGCAAAAATGGAGTTATAAGTAGGTTTTTTGGTTTTGCATCTACAAAAGATGATGTGATTCGTATTTGTTCTTCGGAGATATCTGTCAAAAAAATTTGTTTTTGTTCCCAAGCAACCTGACCAATTAAACCCTCATGTAAAGTAAATTTTTCTTTGATGTCATTTGGAGACGAAAAAGCAAATTGCCCACCCAGCTGTAAGGTATTGTCTTTATCATTAAAAAGATAAACAGCCCCTATATTGGCTTTGAGATAATTGCATAAAAAGCTAATGGTGCCGTTTGCCAACTGTGTTATACTTTGGTCTCCAATTAATTTTTCATTTAGTTCGAAGTTACCAGTAAGTAACCAGTTTTTGCTAGCAGTTTCTGATTCAGCTATTTCTAGGGCTTTCAAATTTTCAGTGACTACATAGTAGACAACTACAAGAATGAGAATAATAATCAATAGTAAAACGGCAAATACGGAATTAAATGTAGCAGCATCATCCTCACTGGCTATTTTTCTTTCCGAGAGTAATTGATATTCTATTTCCTCAGCCCTATCAATTATTAGTCCTATTTTTTCTTGAATTATTTTTCCTTTTCGTGTTGCTATAAATTCTTTGGCTTTTTCAAAATTATTTTTACGGAGTGCTATGGCAGTGTTTAAATTATCAAAACGAATTTTGATTTCATTTTGCAATTCTTCAATGTTATTTTGCTGATTCAGATTGTCTTTTGTTAACTCTTTAACCTTATTCAAATGTTGTTTTACAAATGTATCTGAAGTCGAAAAATAATTCAGATAATAATTATCTCCTGTAATAACATAACCACGTACTCCAGTCTCAGCACTAAGGGTATAGATCAATATTTTCTCAAATTCATGCAATACCTGATTGGTATGATTAATCAATGCATTTGAAGCAACAAATTTTTCACTATTTTTAAAAGAGAAAATGGCAACGCCAAAAATCACTAAGATGCTAACAATAAATCCTAATACTATTTTTCTGCCAAGGGATATCTTCATTTTGATTTTTATAAGTTTTATTCTGATTCACTTTTTGGGTTATCGATTTTTAGTAATAACGCAACAATGTTTTTTAATGGTAAAATATAATCGGGTGTTATTGCCGCAATGGCTGATGCAGGCATATAAGCACATTCTGCTGTTTTTGGATCCTGAACAATGGCAAGGCCTCCGTATTCTTTTATTCTTTTTATACCATTTGCCCCGTCATGATTTGCCCCTGTAAGTACGATTCCTATCAGCGTATTTTTATAGGCTTCAGCTGCCGATTCAAACAATACATCGATGGATGGTCTTGCATAATTGAAGCGTTCATCAATTGTTAGGGAAAAGGTTTTGTCTTTTTCGATCATTAAATGATAATTTGGAGGAGCAATGTAAATGTTTCCAGCGACAATTGCTTCTTTTTCATCCGCTTCTTTTACATGGAGATTACTTTCATTATTTAATAGTTGTATCCATTGACCATCTGAACGGGCATTTAAATGCTGCACTATAATTATTGGAATATTGAAATCTTTAGGCAAAAGAGAAAATAGGACTTTCATCGCGCTCATTCCTCCTGAAGATACTCCTATTACGATTGCTTCGTGCTTCATTTTTAATTAATATCTTTTTTTATAGATGCGTTGATATTTATCCAATTCGATATATTCTTCCTGAAAATCGGTATAACACAAACTTTCTTTTGATCCCAAACATAAAACACCTCCGTTAATAAGACTGTTATTAAAAAGTTCTTGTACTTTATTTTGTAAATCTTTATCAAAATAAATAAGTACGTTTCGGCATAATATTAAGTTGACTTCTGCAAATACACTGTCTGTTACCAAATTATGATTTGCCCAAACGATGTTTTTCTTTAATGACTGATTCATTATTACGTTATCATAATTCGATGTATAATAACTTGAAAAAGAATCTTTTCCTCCGGATAACTGATAGTTGACAGAATATTCTTTAATCATTTTGTTAGAGAAGATACCTTCTTTCGCCTGATTCAAGGCTAATTGGTTAAAATCAGTGGCATAGATTGTAGTTCGGTCATATAAGCCTTCTTCCTGCAAAAGGATAGCCATCGAATAGGCTTCTTCACCTGTTGCGCAGCCGGCATGCCATATTTTTATAAAAGGATACGTTTTTAAGATAGGGATCACTTTTTCCCGCAATGATTTATAAAAGGCAGGGTCGCGAAACATTTCAGTAACTGTTATTGATAAATCCTGCAATAGTTTAGAGGCAAATAGTTCATCATTAAGAACTTCAGATTGCATTTGAGAAATATATTCAAATCCCGTCATTTTCATCCTATTCATAAGCCTGCGTCTGATGTGGGCTTGAGAATACTGTCTAAAATCATAACCGTATTTCTGAAAAATAGCTTCTAATAGTAATGATATTTCTATATCTGATGTGTCTTTATGGATCATTTTATAGAATAAATTTCTTTTATTATTGTGTTTGTGGTATTGACTTGCAACTTACTTCTTTTTTTATGACATATTTCATCTTTGCCAATTAATAATAATTCATTGTGCTGTTACTAATTTTTTTGTTGAGCGAAAATTAGGACTACATTCTATCCATATACCAATTTAATTGTTTTTCCATTTTTTTAAATTCAAAAATGGCAGTAATTATTTTTTGAAGACGGATAAAGGCAGTTTCACTTTTTACTACATAGTCAAAAGCCTTATGGTGCATACAATTTATGGCGACTTCAATTTTATCTTGTGAGGAAAGCATGACCACAGAAAGATCGGGATTAAAATCTTTTATTTTGTCCAAAGTTGCTATTCCGTTCATCGCATCTTGGTCAATACCATCCAGTTGATAATCCAATATAATTACATCTGGATTATGCGATAAATGGGCTACACAAAGTTCACCTGTTGCATAGGTTTCGATAGTGAAATCGGCATGTTCTAGAAATTCAATTTCTAATGATTTTAAAAATAGAGCATCATCATCTACTAAGAATATTTTTATTTTATTTTCGTTTTTCACGATATAGTGTTTTTAATTAAGTTAAATTCTTTTTCTAGTTCTTCGCAAGCTTGCAGGCAAATTTCATCTATTTGGATTACCATTCCTTCTGTTTCTTTTGTAAATTGGACTGCATTGGAACAATCCTGTATTTTTCGTGCCATATTTTCATATTGTGGACTTATACCCATTATAGCAAAAGAAGGGATGATTTTATGAACCGTGCTACTTAACAGAGACCAGTTGTTTTCCGCCATACTTTGTTTCATTGTGCTTAATAAGGGTGGAGTTTGTTGCAAATAGGTTGAAATCAATTCCACCATTAATTTGGGGTTTGATTTTGTTCGGGCATTTAAATAATCCAAATTAATGCATTTCGTTTTTTCGGTTTCACTTTTACATTCAATCTCCTTTTTACGGATAATTTCAGTTTCATTCCCTTTACTATTTTTCTGTTTTTTTACTAAGTCAACAATTTTGCTGTACAATATGCGTTCATCTACCGGTTTTGCAATGTAATCATTCATACCAACTTCTTTGCATTTTGCCAAATCAACCGTTGTGACATCAGCAGTTAAAGCGATAATCGGAATTTTTAATTTCATAGTATTTCGAATGTGTTTTGTAGCTTCAAAACCATTCATTACAGGCATTTGCAAATCCATTAAAATGATATTGTAAGTTTCTTTTTCTAGTTTTTCGATGGCGATTTTTCCGTTTTCGGCGATGTCGCGTTCAAAACCAAAATCATCCAAAAGCGTCTTCATTAATAATTGATTCAACGGCATGTCTTCTACAACTAGTACTTTTATGTTCTTGATTTCGGAATCAATTTCAACTATTTCAGTTTCCACACCAGCTTCAATCGTTGTTTTCTTGAAACTCAAAATGAAACTAAAAGTGGTGCCCTCATTAATTTTACTTTTTACGCTAATCGTCCCACCTTGTGGTTCTACCAGTTGTTTTACAATAGCGAGTCCTAATCCCGTTCCTCCATATAACCTTGAGGTGTCGCTAGTAGCTTGTTGAAAATCGTCAAAAATAGATTCTATTTTACTTTCTTCAATTCCAATTCCAGTATCAGTAACAGCAAATTCAATGGTAGCAGATTCTTCATCTTCATTTATCAATTTAATACTAACTGTTATTATTCCTTTCGAAGTGAATTTAATAGCGTTACTTACTAAATTCAAAATTATTTGGTGCAAACGAACTGGATCGCCCAATACTACTTTTGGAATAGAATCATCATATACGGTTACTAATTCTAAATTTTTTTCCTGTATTTTGGTTTCAAACACATGAAGCATAGCCGAAACGGAAGCAGATAATTTAAAAGGTACCTTTTCAAAAGTCATTTTACCCGAATCAACTTTTGCCAAGTCAAGAATGTCATTGATTAATACAATTAAGGCATCACCACTCATTTTTATAGCAGATAAATATTCTTTTTGTTTTTCAGTCAAATCTGTTTTTAGAACCACTTTTGTAAATCCGATAATAGCATTCATGGGTGTCCGAATTTCATGACTCATATTGGACAAAAACTGTTGTTTTGCTTTTACAGCATTTTCGGCAATTCCGGTTGCATTTTCTGCATTTCTTTTTTCTTCTTCGGCTATTCCTGTTGCCAATTCAGCAAAAACTCTTGCTTCAATCAGTTCTGTTGCTATTCTTTTTTGATCTGTAATATCTCTAGCTGCTGCAAAAACCCCAAGTACATTACCATTATCATCCTTATAAACAGAAGCATTGTATAATACATCTATTAATTGCCCGTTGAGGTGTTTTATGGTTAACGGGTAATCCTCAACATATCCTTTTTCAAAAACTTGTCTATAGCCTTCTTGTGCTTTTTCAGGCTCTGTAAAATAGTTTGAAAAATCGGTGCCAATAAGTATTTCTCGCTCCACTCCAGTTACTTCAGTAGAGGCGTTATTAACATCTGTTATTTTTCCTTCCGCACTAATCGTTAATAGGGGATCTAAACTTGCTTCAATTAAACTC
Organism: Flavobacterium cellulosilyticum; assembly: GCF_004349355.1. Classification (GTDB taxonomy): domain Bacteria; phylum Bacteroidota; class Bacteroidia; order Flavobacteriales; family Flavobacteriaceae; genus Flavobacterium; species Flavobacterium cellulosilyticum. The sequence continues at coordinate 178,689 of NZ_SMFK01000002.1, forward strand.
CGAGCATATTTTGATGCTAACTTTAAAGAATTATTGATTTTTTCAAGTTCTATATTGGCTATTTCCCGTTTTTCTTTCTCCTTGTTTTGAAACTCCAATTCTAAGTCAGCAATCACTAATTCATCGGCTCTTTTTATTTTTTCTTTGTTTTGGAATAGCAATTCCTTGTTGGCAATGACTAGCTCCGCTGCCCGTTTTTCTTTCTCTTCGTTTTGATATTCCAATTCTTTGTTGGCAATAACCAATTCAGCTGCCCGTTTTTCTTTTATCTTATTCTGAAAAGCCAATTCTTTGTTGGCAATAACTAACTCAGCTGCCCGTTTTTCTTTCTCATCATTTTGATATTCCAATTCTTTATTGGCAATCACCAATTCAGCTGCTCGTTTTTCTTTTATCTTATTCTGAAAAGCCAATTCTTCATTTGCAATTACTAATTCATTTGCTCTGTTTTCCCTTTCTTTATTTTGAAAGGCAAGTTCATTATTGGCAACTATTAATTCTGCTTCCCGATTTTCTCTTTCTACATTCTGGTTGGCCAATTCTTTATTGATTTCGCTTAACTCATTTGCTCTTTTTTCTTTTTCTTCGTTTTGAAAAGCCAATTCTTTATTGGCAATCCTTAAATCTTGTGCCCATTTTTGTTCAGCAATATCTCTTGCTACAATTACGACTCCAAGAATATTACCTTTATCATCTTTGTAAACCGAACCATTGAATAAAACATCAGTGAGTTTGCCCTCTTTATGGAGTAGGGTAAGCGGCGAATCGGCGACGGAACCTTTAGCAAAAACTTCTTGATATACTTCACGAGCCTTTTGTGGTTCTGTGAAATATTCAAAAAAATCAGAACCTATAAGTTCATTCCGTTCTACACCTGTAATATTTACCGTGGCTTGATTCGTATCCATAATTTTACCCAAAGTGCTAATGGTAACTAATGGATCAAGACTCGCTTCTATGAGACTTAAGGAATATTGTGAGGCTAATTTTTGGTCTGCTGTAAATGCTTCTAATTGATTATTTCTAGTTTTTAAATTTTTGATATTTATAAAAATAATAGTAAAAATCACAACAATGAAAATGAGTATTATAAAAAATAGAAATTCAGAATAGGTGTTGTTATTTTCTTTTTCTGTTTTTCGTTGCTTGAGCAGTTTAAACTCAGCTGAATTGATATCAGTTACCAATTTTTTTATTTTTTCGGTAATATTTTTTCCTTTTTTAAGGATTTCTACCTTTTCAATTTCAGTCAGTCGATTGTGCTTTCGGTCTTCAATAATCTGATTAACCAAGACTAATTTATCTGCGCATTTTCCTTTCAAGGAGTCTATTCGTACTTGTTGATTTGCTTCGTCTTTAGTGAGAACCGATAATGCAATCAAGTTCTGATTCATTTTAACTATAGAGGAATTGAATGATTCTAAAAAAAAGTTGTTTCCTGTTATCATATAACCTCTGGTCATATTTTCAAGGTCAAGAATACCCAAAAGTAAATTGTCGTTTTTGTGAATTACATCCTGTGTGTGCTCAATCAATTCACTTGTTGATTTTGCTTTTATATTATTATAATAAAAAATCATCAATACTGATAACAATAAAGTAGCCATAATGAAATAGGATAGATGTGTTCTATTTTCGGAAGCTAATTTCATAACCCTTTATTGATGTATTAATTTATATCGTTGCTATTTCCAATTTCTTCAATTGGGCTTCGTCTTTTGTCTTTCAACTTTTTAAAATGGGAAGGGGAGAGACCTGTAACTTTTTTAAACTGGCTTGATAAATGGGCCACACTACTATAACCCATTTTCCATGCTATTTCGGTAATATTGTGTTCACCATAAATAATTAATTCTTTGACGCGTTCTGTTTTATGAGAAATGATAAAATGTTCGATTGTCGTTCCTTGTACTTCTGAAAATAAATTTGACAAATACGTATAATCGTGATTCATCTTTTCGCTTAAATAATCAGAAAAATTCACTTTAATGATTTCATTAGAATGATGCACCATTTCAATTATTACATTTTTAATTTTTTCAATCAACATCGCTTTTTTGTCATCCATTAATTCAAGCCCTGAATTAAGCAAGTTGGTTTTCAATACTTCTCGTTGAGCCAAAGAGATGTTTTCCATAATCTCTACTTCGCCTAAATCTACAACGATGAAATGGAGACCTAGATTTCTTAACTCTTCTTTCACTGCCATCTTACAGCGATTGCTGACCATGTATTTTATATATAATTTCAATTTTTTTGATTTTTAACAGATTATGTAAAAGTCTCACAATTATTTATAAAAGCTATTATACAACTTTTATAAAAAGTTGTATAATTCACACATTTTAATTGAAATGTGTTTATGAAATTGAGGTAGTTTTATAGCAGAATTTGGAAAAAAAGGGGGTCGATTTTGGGTTATAAAATCAATATTTTTATAAAGTTACGAATAAAGTAGCACTAAGTTGATATAATTTCACTCCAATATTTTAGTACTGCTAATTAGTTAGTCATTAATTAACTACCTAAATATGAGTATAGTAAAATCAATGGTTTTTTATTGTTTGAAAACATCTGTCCAATTCATTGTTCTTAAGGATGAAACTTTATTTTCCTCATTTAATGTGACCCTGAGTTCTTTATTGGCATTTGAATGATCAAAAATGGCTTTGTATCTAAATATAAGCTCGTTTTGGGTATTATCTTTGATTATTTCAACTAATTTGAGATCTTTAAAATTGCCGTATCTTCCTCGATAAATCACACATATTTTAGAATGTTTTTCCAAAGTTGTATTTTGAATTACAGATTGGGTGGCTTCACTTTCATTGAAGGGAATGAATTTTGAAGTGTTGCAAATCATTAAAGTTCTTTTGCCTAAATCATACGCTTTTTTCTTTTGACTTTCACTCACTTCATCATTATTGAGTTTAATGTATTTAATTTCGACTGGTTCATTAATAACTTTTTTTGTTTTACATCCAATCAATAAAAGTATAGTTAAGACAAGAATTATTTTTTTCATTGTGATTTTTTTTTTTTTTTTTTGTAACGTTTAAAATTTGTATAATATACTAAAAAATAAGGAATTGGTTCAATTTTTTCAAAATTCTAATCCAGTAGGAATCGCAGTGGAACATATTTGATCCTTTAAAAAATAAAATAGCTACTAGTTAAAACTTAAAGGAAAGGCCTTTATTGTGGTATTTGTAACAGTATTATAAAAAGGTTTGGATCAGGAGCTGCAGCTGTGGAGAATTAAATATAAATAGTAATTATTTAAATAATAAACAAAAAAAAGCCGAACACATTTGTTCGGCTTTTAGTCGGGGTGGCAGGATTCGAACCTGCGGCCTCCTGCTCCCAAAGCAGGCGCGATAACCGAGCTACGCTACACCCCGAATGCGGGTGCAAATATATAAAATATTTTTTCTTATCCAACACTATTTTTAAAATTAGAATTAAAAAAAACTCGTTTCAAAAAAGCATCTATAAAATCACCCAGAAACAAAAAATGTAGGGTATAAATAACTGTTCAGTAGTAAGTTAATGATTATTATGCGATAGGAGTAATTTGTTTTTTTTATAAAAGAGTATTGAAAAACTAAAAAATAGTCGACAATTACAATTTTCGTAATAAGTCAATAGGATTTTGAAGTCTATCGAGAGGTTTTGCAAAACCACAAAACCACTAGAACTAACATTTTAATAATTAGTCCAACGGCTTAATTTATGATTTTAATATGCACATCACCATTATAGAAAAAGAGAAGGATTTAAAGTTTACACAGTTTTAATACGTATATTTGAAGTGAAAAGCACCTGCTAAAAGGAGTTGTTAAAAGAGTACGACTCAACTTAAATCTAATGCCAAAAAGTTGAAATGAAATCAAATTCCTCCATAGAAAACACTACACTTTTAAATCAACTACCTATTGACGAGGAAGATGCTACTTTGTTGCCACAAAAAAACAATTCAAGTGAAATTAAGAATTCATTTACTGTTGTTGCAATTGGTGCCTCGGCTGGTGGACTTGAAGCCATAACACAATTGTTGCAAAATCTATCGCCAACTACCGGTATGGCCTTTATTTACGTTCAGCATTTAAGTCCTGACCATAAAAGCATGCTTTCCTCCATATTGTCAAAAACAACGCAAATGCAAGTTCAAGATATAGATGATATGGAAAAATTGATTCCAAATAATGTCTATGTCATTCCATACGATAAAGGAATTGAAGTTACCGATGGTCATATCAAATTAATTCCACGTGGAGGTAAAGGTTCCGCTATTTCGATTGACACTCTTTTTTCATCGTTGGCAGAGACCCACAAAGAAGATGTAATTGGAATTATATTATCTGGTAGTGCCCATGATGGAACTGTTGGTTTACGAGATATTAAGTTAGCTGGTGGAGTCACTTTTGCCCAAGATGATTCTGCGAAATTTTCCAGCATGCCCAATTCTGCTATTGCTGAAGGCATTGTAGATTATATTATGTCCCCAAAAGAAATAGGAATCGAATTATCGAGGATAAGTTTAAATCCTTCAGAAATCCGAGAAAAAATAAAAAAGACTTTCCCCTTTGATTTCGATAATAATAATCCCGATTTAAAAAGGATTGTACAGTATTTACATAAAAAAAAAGATGTTGATTTTAGTCATTATAAAATGAATACGATCAATAGGAGAATCCTGCGAAGAATGCTCATCAATAAATTACAAACACTTAAACAATACGCTGAATTACTTAATAAAGATGCTAATGAAGCAGATCTTTTATACCAAGATTTACTGATTAATGTTACTTCCTTTTTTAGAGACATCGATGCTTTTTTACTTTTAAAAAGTACTGTTTTACCTAAATTATTAAAATCAAAAGAGTCAGGAGAAACACTCCGGATCTGGGTTGCGGCATGCGCAACAGGGGAAGAAGTCTATTCGATTGCCATGTTACTGTTAGAAATCAAGGAAGAAGAGAAACTTGATGTGCCTTTTCAGATTTTCGCTTCGGATTTAAGCACGGAAGCCATCAGTATAGCGCGTGTTGGAGAGTATTCTACCTCGCAAGTTTCTTCTATAAGTCCTGAAAGGATGCAGCGGTTTTTCACGAAATCAAAAAGCAAATATCGTATTTCAAAATCACTCCGTGATGTGTGTGTGTTTGCTCATCATAATATTTTGCGCGATCCTCCTTTCTCTAGAATAGATTTTATCAGTTGCCGAAATATGCTCATTTATCTAGACATCCCAGCCCAGAAAAAAGTAATGTGTACTTTTCATTATGCGCTAAATGATAGCGGTTGTTTAATGCTCGGCAAATCGGAAACTATTGGAGCTTCGGCCCAACTATTCACTGCAATTGATAAAAAATATAAATTTTATTCCCGTAAAAATAATACTGCTCTCCGTTCCATCCCAAACCTAAGTTCCCGCAATTCTTATATAACTATGACAGATAAAAATAGTAATCCGAACCTACCACCCTTCAAAAAAACACCACTTTCCACCAAAGGAAATCTTGGTCAAGCCTTTGATGCTGTTTTACTTGAGCAACATGTTCCAGCAAGTGTTATTATCAACCATGATTTAGACATCCTGCAATTTAGAGGAAATACAGCTTTGTATTTGCAACATTCGTCAGGAAAAGCCAGTTTCAATATTTTAAAAATGGTGCATCTCGAAATTACTTTTGAGCTACGCAATGCCATTCATCATGCCATTAAAACCAAACAGCCCGTTCGAAAAATGGGGATAGAAATGAATCGGGACTCAAAAGACAATTCTATTCAAATAGTAAATATTGAAGTGATTCCCCTTACATTAGAAGGAGAAGAACCCTTATTAATAGTTATTTTTACGGGTCAACAAGAAATTGTGTCCGATGAAGATCCCAAAAAAGCAAGACAAAAAAGTTCGATTGCCAAAGACAGACGCATCAAAAAACTGGAAGAAGAATTGTCTTGTGCTCGTGCCGACATGGGTTCTATAACCCATGATCAAGAAGCTGCAAATGAGGAATTGCAAAGTGCCAACGAAGAAATCGTTTCCAGCAATGAAGAACTTCAGAGTTTAAACGAAGAACTTGAAACTTCGAAAGAAGAAATAGAATCTACCAATGAAGAACTCACCACGAGTAATTTAGAATTGCAAGCCCGCATTCAACAAGTGGAAGAGTTAAATAATTATAATGAAGCCATTCTTTCGACAGTGCACGAACCGGTTTTGGTATTGGACAAAGATTTTAAAATTAAATCGGCCAATAAATCCTTTTACAAAACTTTTAAAGTAACCGAAGCGGAAAGTATTGGAAAATCGTTATTTAAATTAGGAAATAATCAATGGAACATTCATGTATTACGAGAATTATTGGAAGAAATTGTTCCTAAAAACAATAGCTTCTTTGATTTTGAAGTAGAACATGTTTTTCCATCAATTGGTCCAAAAACAATGTTACTTAATGCCCATAGAATTGTGCAGCCAAGCCTTAATGAAGAATTAATTGTTCTTACTATAGTTGACATAACAGAAGTGCGATTATTAGCCATAGAATTGCAAATAAAAGAAAAAAAGGACTTAGAAAAACAATTAGAAGTAGAGAAAAAGGCACATAAACTGATTGAAGATAGTAATAAGCGCTACAATATGATGCTTATGCAATCTCCTTTTGCTTTTGCTATATTGAAAGGCAAAGACATGAAAATTAAACTGGCCAACGACAGTATCAAAGAAATTTGGGGAAAAGGGAATGCAGTTGAAGGAAAACCATTATTAGAAGTTTTACCAGAACTGATAGACGGAAAAATACCAAAAATTCTTGATGAAGTTTACAAAACAGGTATACATTTTGAAGGCTATGAAGTTCTAATTCCGATGATGCGTAATGGTAAATTATCGGATGCTTATTTTAATTTTGTATACCAACCCTACCTGGAAGCAGACGAATCTATTTCAGGAATAACCATTATTGCTTTAGAGGTTACTGATCATCATAATGTTAAAGTGGAATTGATTGCTTCTAAATGTATTGCGGAGCATAAAACGCTGATGGCTGAAGAAGCATTAAAATTCAAGCAACAATTTTTATCAAATATGAGTCATGAAATTCGGACACCAATGAATTCGATAGTTGGTTTTACGAATTTGATTTTAAAAACGGAATTAAACCAAAATCAAAAAGAATTTATTTATGCCATCAAAAAGTCTGGCGAATCCCTAATTATTTTAATTAATGATATTCTTGATATAGCCAAAGTAGATGCTGGGAAAATGTCATTTCAAAATAATCCGTTTAGTCTGGAAGAATCTGTTTCGGATATTTTTAAATTGTTAGAACCAAAATGTCAAGAAAAAAATCTTGAATTCACCAAAGACTATGACGCTTCAATTCCTAAAACGCTACTTGGTGACGCGGTTCGTTTGCGACAAATAATTTTAAATTTAATTAGCAATGCAATAAAGTTTACTCATAAAGGGAAAGTATCCATAAATATTAGTATTGTAAATGAAGATGCAAAAAAAATAACTATAGAATTTGCTGTAATTGATACCGGTATTGGTATAAATGAAAATAGATTGTGTCATATTTTTAATAATTTCGAGCAGGCTTCTGATGAAATTTCAAAAGAATATGGTGGTACCGGACTAGGACTCTCTATTGTAAAACAATTAGTTGAACATCAAGGAGGATCTGTTTTTGTAAAAAGTAAATTAGGAAAAGGATCGGCCTTTAGTTTTTTAATGGATTTTGCTAAAACAGCTGACATAATTCCTCAAGAAACAGCTTTAATTTTGAACGCGGAAAATAATGGAAGAATAATTAAAGTTCTAGTTGCGGAAGATATCGCTTTAAATCAAATGTTGATAAAGTTAATTTTGGCCGATTTTGACTTTGAATGTGATATTGCCGAAAATGGTAAAATAGTGCTGGAAAAACTACAAGAAAAAGAATATGATATTATTTTAATGGATTTACAAATGCCTGTAATGAATGGTTTTGAAGCTACTGATTATATCAGGAATATATTAAATCTTCAAATACCTATAATTGCACTTACAGCCGATGTTACTTCATTAGACATTAAAAAGTCTAAAAAAACAGGTATGAATGATTATATCTCTAAACCTATAGACGAAGACATTTTATATAGTAAAATAATGGAGCAAGTCCATAAAAATTAACTCAGCCAGTTGCAATATCAGGGGCATTGTTAATTTGTTTACACTTTTGGGTGAGGTCAATAGGCTAGAATTGGCTTTGAAAATTATAGAATTTAGAATCTATGAATTCTTCCAATATTGTGGTTTGGTATCCTCAGTTCTTTGAAACCAGTAGTCTGGAGTTACTTTATGCCCGTCTAATGTTTGCATTTTTCGCTGGAATATCCAAATCGTAGGATTAAAAACCATATCGGTAACGGCTACTGTATACAATTGAGGATCTTCTTCGTCTTTTTTCTTTTCTTCTTCGAGAACTACTTCAAAACCGTTATGTTCTAAGAGTTGTTTCAAAAAATCTCTACGGTGTTCGTCAACACCTTTTTCGACAAAAGTGACTCTTGTTTCTCCTATGCTTCCAAATGAATGTTTTCCGTCTAATGATGCCATAACTTATTTATTAAAAATGATGCTTATATCAAAAATGTAATCGTACAATGGGCTGTATAATCCAAGTGCCAATATACCTAAAACAGTGGCGATTAATCCCAAACGCATGTAGATTTTGCTCTTAAAAAAAGGAATTGGATGGTTGCTTTTACGGATGAACATGGCTCGTACGATCAATAAATAATAGTAAAGTGAAATGGTTACATTGACTACAGATAAAAAGACAAGAAAATAATAGCCTTTGCTTGCTGCGGCTGTAAATAAGAAAAACTTACCAAAAAATCCTGCTACAGGCGGTATTCCTGCCAATGAGAACAAAGCCAACATCATAATCAAACTCAAATTGGGGTTTGTTCTATACAATCCGTTATAATCGTCCCTTTTTTCTTTCCCTGTTTCTAACGAAATGGCTTGTACCACACCAAAAGCAGCCAAGTTGGAAAAGATATAAACCAATACAAAATAAACTACAGTGGCAGTTCCTAATTGGGTTCCGGTAATTAAACCGAGAAGTATAAAACCAGCTTGGGCAATTGATGAAAAAGCCAAGAATCGTTTCATATTGTGTTGTCTAATGGCAAATAAATTACCAATAAACATCGTAGCAACTGCAATGCCATAAATGATGTGTTCCCAAATATGTAGTAATGGTTTTAGAACGGTAAACATCAAAATCATCAAAATAAATACGGCGGAACCTTTAGATATCACAGATAAATAAGAGGCAATACTTATGGGAGCACCTTCATAAACATCGGCAGTCCAAAAATGAAAAGGAACCAACGATATTTTGAACGCCAATCCAGAGAAAAATAAAATGGAAGCCAAAATTGTTAGATTATTCGAGGCTACTAATCCAATAATATCATCAAAATAGATTGAACCTGTAGTGGCATACAATAATGAAATTCCAAATAATGAAACTCCTGAAGCCAGTCCTGCCGAAAGAATAAATTTGACACCCGCTTCACTTGAAATTCTTTTGGAGGTTTCCCAGGCTACTAATGCCGCAACTGGCAACGTGGATAATTCCAAGCCTATGAAAAACATTAGAAAATCGCCTGCCGAAATCATAAAATACATTCCTAATAGGGAAGAGAACATAAGCATAAAAAACTCAGTTCCTTTGTTGTCTTTTACTAATTTTTCTTGAATCCAATCGGCTGATTGAAGCAATAATATAAATACACCAACATTCAGTACATTTTTGAAAAGATGAATTAAAGGGTTGGTTCGAAACATACCGCCAAACAAACTGGCTTCCTCGATGGCAAAAAAACCTACCATGGTGTGAATTCCAAATAGGAGTAGGGCCAAATGTACCATGCTTCTTTTTTTGTGATTTGGTATGAAAATTTCGCCGACAATCAATAAAAGTAAAATTGCCAATAGGAAAATTTCTTGTCTCATTAAGATAACGCTATTCAAATTCATTTTAATTGTTTTGTTATTAATGAGTTAATACTCCTTGAATAAATGGTTGTAAACTTGCCATAATCATATCACTTAACCATATTGGTGCTACTCCCATCCCGATAATTGGAATTAGTAACAATAAAATACCTGTTTTTTCATACCAAGTCACTTTTGGTAAATCATGGTGATGTTCATCAATAATTGGCCCCATCATAATTTTACCAACCAATCTCAAAATGTAAACCGCCGTTACTACAATCGATGAAACTGCAAGAATGGTCAGTACTCTGTGGAACATATCTGGATTTTCAAAAGCACCAACAAAAATATTCATCTCCGCAATAAAACCACTGAATCCCGGTAAACCTAGATAGGCGAGTCCAGTTATTACATATACAGCACCAATAAATGGTAGCGTTTTCATTAAACCTCCTAATTTATTGATGTCTCTGGTATGCGTTCTGCCGTAAATCATTCCGATTAAAGCAAAAAATAAGGCGGTTAACAATCCGTGAGAAAGCGACTGAAGTATGGCTCCGTTCCAAGCAATTTTATTGAATGTCAATAAGGCAAATAAAACTAATCCTAAGTGACTCACAGAAGCATAGGCATTGATGTATTTTAAATCCGTTTGTCTTACTGCTCCAAAAGCACCATAAACAACACCAATTGCTGCTAAAATAATGAAAAACCAAGACCATTCCATTGCTCCTAAAGGCAACAAGAACATGGCAATTCTAAATATTCCATAACCTCCTAATTTCATCAAAACTCCAGCGTGTAACATGGATACTGCCGTTGGCGCCGAAGCGTGACCGTCAGGTGACCAAGTGTGGAATGGAAACAAAGCGCCAAGAACTGCAAAGCCTAAAAAGGTCAATGGGAAAAATAATTTTTGTGCTGCAAAAGGAATATGTACTTTGGCAATTTCCAATATATTGAAAGTTAAGGCGCCTCCATCTGCATTTGAATTAAAGTAGATGCCTAGGACTCCAACTAATAAAACAGCCGAACCTCCCATTAACATCAGGGTTAATTTCATTGCTGAATATTCTTTTGGGCCTGATCCCCATATTCCAATTAACAAATACATTGGAATCACAGCTATTTCGTAGAATACAAACATGGTAAACAAATCGATCGATATAAAGAATCCGTATACTCCGGTTGATAAAACCAATAAGGAGATGAAAAATTCTTTTGGTAAATCCTCCATTTTCCAAGATATAAAAACCCCTGCTAAAACTATTATGGCAGTCAATCCTAATAAGGCTACTGAGATACCGTCGACACCTATGGCGTAATGTATGTTGAAATGATCGAACCAAATCATATCCTTGGTAAATAACATGATACTGTCATTGACGGCTCTTTCCTTGAAATAAGCAATTACCAAGTTGCTAGCCATTCCCAATTGAATCAAGCTGCCGACCATTGCCGTAATTCGAGCTTGTTGTAAACCTTTGGTGAAAACCAAAGCTAAAATGGTTAGTACAGGAACAATGATAAAAAGTGATAAAATATCCATGTTAATTGATTAGTTTGTCCATAAGTAAATAAAAACCAATGCTATAATTACAACTCCACCAACAAATGAAAAGGCATAATCTTGTAATTTTCCGGATTGGACTCCTTTGATTTTTCTTGAAATCCAAACCGTTTTGTTTCCGATACCTTCCATTGTACCATCGACATATTTCTTGTCAAAATAGGCAATAGGAGCAGCAACGAGATTGAATACTATTTTTTTGGTAACGAAAATGTATATTTCGTCAAAGTAAAATTTGTTGTACGTCCATTTGTAAAACATTCCAAAGGAATGGGCAAACTTTTCGGCCAAATCGTTTTCTTTTTTATAGAAAATCCAAGCTAGTATGATTCCAAACAATCCAGTTCCGACAGCCAAAGCGGCCATGGTATAATTTAAATGACCTTCAAACCCTACTTTATCTGCAGTTATGAATTCACTGAAAGGAATAAATCCAGCAATAATACTCATAAAGGCTAAGAAAAGTAAAGGAAATGTCATGGAAATTGGGGCTTCGTGTGGAGTGTGTGTGTATTCCGTTTCCTTACCCCAAAATATTCCAAAATAAAGTCGAAACATATAAAAGGCAGTCAGTCCAGCTACGAAAAGTCCAATGAAATACAGAAATTCATTTTTTTCAAAGGCTGCTACCAAAATTTCATCTTTACTCCAAAACCCTGCAAACGGAGGAACACCTGCAATTGCCAATGCTGCAATTAAAAACGTAATATTGGTGATTGGCATATACTTGCGCAATCCGCCCATATCTTTCAAATAATTGCTGTGAACCGCGTGAATAACAGAACCTGCACCAAGGAATAATAAGGCTTTAAACATGGCATGGGTAAACAAATGAAACATCGACGCCATATAACCAACGCCCTCTTCTCCTTTATAACTAGAAACACCCAAGGCCAGCATCATATAGCCAATTTGTGACATGGTAGAAAAAGCCAAAACGCGTTTGATATCCGTTTGTGTAATGGCAATTACTGCGGCAAACAAGGAAGAAAAAGCTCCCACATACGCTACGATATTCAAGACGAAACCTTCTTCAACAAAATAATACATTGGGAATAAACGGGCAACCAAATAAACTCCCGCAACCACCATTGTTGCAGCATGAATTAATGCAGAAACGGGTGTTGGTCCTTCCATCGCATCGGGTAGCCAAATATGTAATGGAAACATGGCCGATTTTCCAGCGCCTCCCATGAAAATTAGGATTAATGCCCATGTAAAAACAGACATTCCCATAAATGTAGTGGAAGCCCAGTTTAATAATAAAGCCTCCCCTTCTGGATTAACGGCATTTAAAGTTTGAAAATCAAATGTTCCAGCATAATAACCTATTATTAAAATTCCAATCAAGAAACCTAAATCGGCAAAACGGGTAACAATAAAAGCTTTTTTAGCGGCTGCTACCGCTGATGGTTTGGTGTAATAAAAACCAATTAAAAGAAAAGAAGAAACACCCACTAATTCCCAGAACATGTAGATTTGGAAAAGGTTTGTTGCTAATACCAATCCTAACATGGAGAAAGAGAAAAGCGATAAGTAGGCGAAAAACTTAGTGTATCCATCGTCGCCTTTCATGTAACCTCGGCTATAAATGTGGACCATTAAAGAGATAGTCGAAACCACGATTAACATCATAACAGATATAGGGTCAATCAAAATTCCCATATCAATATGTAGGTATTTAAGTGACGAAGTTTCGGTGAAGTTCATCCACACCACTTTTTCTACAAAAGTTTGGTAAACCCCATCTACTTTTCCACTAACAAAAAAGTATTGAAAAGCCGCATAATACGAAAGAGCAGTTGAAGTAGCCAATCCCAAAACGCCGATATATCCAGAAACTGCGGGTTTGATTTGGGTGTTGAAAATTCCCAAAAGCAAAAACACAGCTAGCGGAATCAGCGGAATTAATAAGAGGTAAGATAAGTTCATATTTTTAGAATATTAATACTTCATAATTTCAGTGTCCTTCGCTTCTACAGAACTAATTTGTCTGTAAAGATTGATAATAATTGCTACAGCAAGAGCAGTTTCTGCAGCGGCTACGGCTATAATAAAAATCGAAAAGTAAACACCTTGCAAGGCATCTGGATACATGTATTTGTTAATGATAACAAAGTTAACTGCTGATGCATTTAATAGAAGTTCGATAGAAATCAATATCGAAATCAAGTTTTTTCTTGTAATAAACCCATAAATACCTATAAAAAACAGGATGGAAGTAAGGGTGAAAATTTCATAGATGCTAATTCCAGATATCATACTATTTCGTCATTTTTAGTTAGTTTATCTCCTTTTCCTATTATTATGGCTCCAATCATTGCGGCCAATAACAAGACACTTATTACTTCAAAGGGCAAAATAAAACCACCTGCGTCATAGCTTAAAAGTCCCCTGCCAATATCAGCAACTGAAGTTGATTTGTAATTTTCGACCACTTTAAAATCATACGAATAAATCGTAATCAAGAAAATGCCGAGTCCTACTAAACAAAGCAAGCCGGTTAGTATTTTTGCAGGTAATTTTGCCATTTCCAACTCCATTTCTATATGGTGAACCAATAAAACAGAGAAAATAACCAACACTATTATTCCTCCCGCATAAACCGTAAGTTGAACAGCAGCCAAGAAATTATAATCAATTAAAAAATAAATACCAGCGATTCCAATGAGAACAAATAATAAATAAACAACGGAGCGCAGCATTTTGCGACTGCTAACAGAAGCAATTGCAGCAACAATCATTATAATTGCCAAAATATAAAACACAAATTTTTCCATAAGATTAATCTTCTACTCCAGGCATTAATTTGGATCCTGGTTTGTTTAAAACTTTAGTAAGTGTTGTTCGGTCGTAAACGGAATTTTCGAAATTTTGAGCCCACACTATGGCATCTGTAGGACAGGCCTCTATACATAAACTACACATGGTACACATACCTAAATGGTAAATATGTTGGTCTATCACTTTTTTCTTTTTGCCTGTTTCGGGATCAACTTGTCTATCCCATATAATTTCGATACTTCCATTGGGACAAGCTAATTCACATTTTTGACAGCCAGTACAACGGTGTTCATTGTTTTCGTCGTGCGGCATTACTACTTCACCACGAAAACGTTCAAACATTTTTAAAGTGGCACGATTTTCAGGATATTGTTGGGTAATAGCCCCTTTTCGAGCGTTCAAAAAGTACTTTCCGGTGACACTCATACCTGTGAGGAGCGACTTTATTGCGTAATATATATCTTTAAAATAAGTCATAATTTTTAAAATTGAATTGTTAATCCAAGCAAAACCATCATTGCCATTAGAATCAAGTTCATTAGGTTTAAAGGAAGTAAATATTTCCATTCTAATATTAGCAGTTGATCTATTCTCAATCGAGGGAATGTCCATCTAAACCACATCATTAAAAATATAATTACCAATGTTTTAGCTAAAAACCAAAATATGCCTAGTAATGGTATCGATTCTGTGATTCCGAATGGAGATAAATAACCGCCAAAAAATACAGTTGCAGCAATGGCTGCAATAATAAACATATTAATAAATTCGGCCAAGAAGAAATAGGCAAATTTCATTCCTGAATATTCTGTGTGGAAACCAGCTCCAAGTTCAGATTCAGCTTCCACTAAATCAAAAGGAGCTCTATTGGTCTCTGCAGTTCCGGCAATTAAAAAAATGCAAAAGGCTATAAATGCGGGAATGTGTCCTTGAACAATAAGCCAACCGTGTTTTTGTACTTCTATTATTTCTGATAGTTGTAAAGAACCTGTCATTAAAACCATTGTCAAAAGTGATAGCCCAACCGAAAGTTCATAACTTATCGTTTGAACTCCACTTCGCATAGCACCAATCATAGCAAATTTATTATTGCTGCTCCATCCTGCTAATAAAATTCCGATTACTCCGATAGATGAAATAGCAATTAAGAAGAAAATGCCAATATTGATGTCAAATGCTTGAAATTCTTGCGTAAAAGGAAAGAGAGACAAAGCCATTAGCGCCGATATAATTACAAAATAGGGCGCTAAATTGTATAAAAATTTATCGGCTTTTTCTGTAATAGTAAGTTCTTTTGAAACTAATTTTAGGGCATCGGCCAAGGTTTGCAATAAACCAAGATAACCTACTCTGTTTGGTCCAAGTCGTAGTTGAAACCAAGCTGCAACTTTTCTTTCTAATAAAACTAAGTACAATCCAGCTACAGCAAAAATTGCTAAGTAAATTACTGCTATCAATACCATTTCTACTATACTTGCTGTCATTTCTGGCATCAGGCTAAAAAGCCATTCATGTATGCTTTTTGTAATATTCATCTTGAAAATAGTATTTTAATTATCGGTCAATATCAGGAATTACAAGGTCTAGTGTTGCCATTGTCGCAACTAAATCCCCAATTTTTCCACCCACTGCAATATGATTTAATAATGATAAATTAGAGAATCCTGGGGAACGGAATTTCATTCGGTATGGATTTTTTGTTCCCGTACTATTGATATAAACGCCTAATTCTCCTCTTGCGGTTTCTACTTTTTGATAATATTCACCAGCTGGTAATTTGATTACTACATTCGTTTTTGCAAAAAAATCGCCTTCCGGAATGTTGTCTATCAATTGTTCTATTATCGAAAGCGATTCCCACATTTCTAGAATTCTCACTTGATAACGAGCTAATGTGTCTCCTTCGGTTTTTAAAATTTCATTAAATTTCACGTTGTCATAATTGCTATACGGATGGTGTATTCGAACATCGCAAGAATAGCCTGAAGCTCTGCCCACTGGACCCGAAGCACCATACGAAATCGCATCTTCTTTTGATAAAATTCCAATGCCTTGCATCCTTTTTTGGAAAATGATATTACCCGATAAAAGCAAGTCGTATTCTGGAAGTTTGGTTTTGAAATGAGCGATAAATTCTTTGGTTCTATTGACAAAATTAGGGTGAATGTCAAACATTAAACCACCCGGAATATTGTAATTCATGGTCAATCGTGCGCCACAAGTTTCTTCAAAAATATCATTTATCAATTCCCGGTCTCTAAAGCCATAAAAATAAGTAGTTAGCGCTCCCACATCCATTCCCATAACACCCCACCAAAGTGTATGAGAAGCTATTCGTGTTAGTTCAGCAATGATGGTTCTAATGACTTTAACACGTTCTGGAACTTCTAGTTGTAAGGCATTTTCAACCGTCAAACATACTGCTTCGTTGTTGATATGTGAAGATAAATAATCCATTCTATCCGTCAAATGCACAATTTGTTGGTAGCTGTCTCGTTCGCACATTTTTTCGATCGAACGATGAATATATCCTAAATCGGGTTCGACTTTTTTAATTATTTCTCCGTCAATAGTCAATAAAAGTCGCAAAACACCATGAGTTGCTGGGTGTTGCGGTCCCATATTGATTTGATATTCTTCGGATTTAAAGTTATTTCTTAGGATTGGTGTGTCCATTTTTACTTATTTTAATGTCCGTTTTTTGGACTAAAATTTTTTATTTTCTTTTAAACCATTAATAAAGTTAAGGTTTGTTAAGTTTTAATTTTATTGATTAATTGTAAAAAAATATTCTTATTATTTTAGAACCACTTTGCTTATTTTTCTTTTAAACCATTAAGAAAGTTAAGGTTTGTTAAGTTTTAATTTTATTGA
Organism: Flavobacterium cellulosilyticum; assembly: GCF_004349355.1. Taxonomy (GTDB): domain Bacteria; phylum Bacteroidota; class Bacteroidia; order Flavobacteriales; family Flavobacteriaceae; genus Flavobacterium; species Flavobacterium cellulosilyticum. Next base: position 195,920 of record NZ_SMFK01000002.1, read on the forward strand.
TTAATTGTAAAAAAATATTCTTATTATTTTAGAACCACTTTGCTTATTTTTCTTTTAAACCATTAAGAAAGTTAAGGTTTGTTAAGTTTTAATTTTATTGATTAATGGTAAAAAAATATTCTTATAATTTAGAACCACTTTGCTTATTTTTCTTTTAAACCATTAAGAAAGTTAAGGTTTGTTAAGTTTTAATTTAATTAGCTTAATGGTTTAAAATAAATTAGGTTTAACTTAATTTTCTAATTGGTTTAAAGCTATTTGATAACCATATTAATTTCATCTACATAATCTTTTCTAAGCGGAAAACCGTCCCAATCTTCGGTTAAAAAAAGTCTTTTTAAATTCGGGTGATTGGTAAAGATTATTCCAAAGAAATCAAAAACCTCCCGTTCGTGAAATTCGGCTGTGCGCCAAATATAACAAACAGTATCTAATGTTGGGTTTTCTCTATCTTCCGTTTTTACTTTTACTACGATAGAATGTCGGTGTGTGGTTGATTCTAAATGATAAATTACGCCCAATTCCTTTCCCCAATCAATGCCCGTTAGACAAAACAAATAATCAAAATGGGTATCGGGATTGCTTTTTAATTGGGTCATTAATTGGTGCAATTGTTCCGGTTGAACTGTAATATTTAAAAACTGGGATTTTTCTTCAGTAAATTCTAAATTGGGTATCCAAGTACTTATTAAATTTTGTAATGCTTCGTTAGTCATAATTTATATTTTTATAGACCTTCGTCAAATCCATCAATTGGGAACTCCTTGTTTTTCATGTTTTCCGTTTTAATCTTTGCTTGTAACATGAGCATTCCTTCTAATAATGCTTCAGGACGAGGAGGACAACCAGGAACATAAACATCAACAGGTATTACGTGATCTGCGCCTTTCACAACAGAATAAGAATTGTAATAAAACGGACCTCCTGATATTGCACAAGCTCCCATGGCAATCACGTATTTAGGCTCGGCCATTTGATCGTATAATCTTCGTAGAACTGGCGCCATTTTGTTTACAATCGTGCCTGCAATGATAATTAAATCGGCTTGTCTTGGGGATGGTCTTGCCACTTCAAATCCAAATCTTGAATAATCGTGGCGGGCAGCTCCTGTTTGCATCATTTCGATGGCACAACAGCTTGTTCCAAAATACAAGGACCATAACGAATTGGCGCGACCCCAATTGATGATTTCGTCTAATGAAGTTACTAATACATTGGCTCCATTTCCGGCAGGAAGTACTTTTCCTGGGAAATCAGAGGGTAAATCGGGGTTGAAATTTATTCCCATTTTAATGCTTCTTTTTTCCAAGCGTAGGCTAAGCCTAAACCTAAAATTATTAAAAATATGATGATTTCGTAAAAGGCAACTATTCCAATTTCTTTGAATACGAGTGCCCAGGGAATCAAAAAGGCAACTTCGACATCAAAAACAAGGAATAAAATCGCGTATAAATAGTAGCCAACTTTAAATTGAACCCATGTTGGACCAATTGTAGTCATACCACTTTCATAAGGCTCCCGTTTTTGTAAATTGTCTGATTTTGGTGAAATTAAATCGGAAAGAAAGTTGGCGCCTGCAACTAATACAATACCAGCCAATAAGAAAACTATAATTGCTTCTGAACCCATTTTTATTGCTTTTATTACTTTATTCGTTTGCTTTAAAAGGCAAATTTACATTAATATATTTATTCGTTTACTTTAAAAAAGCAAAATTACATTAAATAATCTACTTATCCCATAGGACAATGATTTTTTTGCTTTTTTGTATGTATTTTTACTTCACCTCATACGTTTCACCAGAGAAAAATAAATCATCGGTTTTTGTGAAATTTGAATTTGCTTTGACCTGTGCAGTTAAGGCATCTTCTCTTACTTCAAATGTAACATCGTTATAACTGCGTATGACTCCCATTACCATTGGAGACTTTAACCGCACTAACATTTGATGAAGTGTAGGATCTTGTTCTTTTGCATTATGAACCAATAAATCTTCTTGCGTAATTCCGTTTTCACCAATGGTAGCGACTTCTAATTTTAAACCATTTAGCACTAATCCTTTGTCTCTATTTTTGCCAAATATCATTGGTTTTCCGTGTTCCAGAAAAATTTGTTTGTCTTCTTTTACTGCCTTATCAGTGATATGATCGAAACATCCGTCATTAAAAATCACACAGTTCTGTAAAACTTCAATGAGTGAAGTTCCTTTAAATTGATGGGCATCGGTGAATATTTGCGCCATTTCTTTAGGCGTATTACCACCAACTCTAGCAAAAAAGCGAGCATTAGCTCCCAATGCCAATTCCCCTGGTGAAAATGGAGGTTGTGTATTTCCGTAAGGAGACGATTTTGTTTTTTGTCCAATGGTTGAAGTTGGTGAAAATTGCCCTTTGGTTAAACCATAAATTTCATTATTGAATAAAATAATGTTCAAATCGATATTTCTTCGTAATATGTGTATAAAATGGTTTCCACCAATGGCCATAGAATCACCATCACCAGTTGCAATCCAGACACTTAGGTTTGGATTGGCTAGTTTTACACCGGTTGCAATTGCAGGAGCTCGACCGTGAATACTATGAATTCCATAAGTTTCCATATAATAAGGGAAACGGGAGGAACATCCAATTCCTGATACAAATACTACATCCTCTTTTGTAACGCCTAATTCGGGTAATACTTTTTGCATGGTACGTAAAATCACGTAATCATCGCAACCAGGACACCATCTTACTTCTTGGTTTGTAGTAAAATCTTTTGCTGTATATTTATTTTCTGTTGTGGTTTCCATAATTATACTAGTTCATTAAATTTTTGAATCAGATCATCATTCGAAAATGGTAATCCTTGAATTTTGTTGAATTGTAAAAATTCAAATTGACCAAATTTTATTTTTAAAATACTGGCAAATTGACCGGTATTTAATTCACAAACAACAATTTTTTTGTATTTGGATAATATTTCTCCAGTGTTTTTTGGCATTGGATTAATATAATTAAAATGTGCATAGCCAATTTTTTTGTATCCTTCATCATAAATTTGTTTCACGGCTGAATGTAGGGAACCATAAGTTCCACCCCACCCAATTACCAATAAATCACCTTCTTTGGCAAATTCAATTTCTAGATCAGGGATGTTAAATTGAACCAATTCAATTTTTTTAGCTCGAATTTCGGTCATCTTTTCGTGGTTCATCGGCTCATACGAAATATTCCCTGTCACGGCATCTTTTTCAAGTCCACCAATTCTATGTTCTAAGCCTGGAGTTCCGGGTATGGCCCAATTTCTCGCTAAGGTTTTTTCGTTTCTTTCATAAGGATGCCAGTTTTCTTTAACTTTCGTAATTCTGTTGCACTTAATTTCTGGCATTTCAGCAACTGTTTTGATTTTCCATGGGGCAGAACCGTTTGCAATATAACCATCTGTCAACAAAATAACTGGAGTCATATGTTCTAATGCAAGTCTAGAAGCTTCATAAGCAAAATTAAAACAGTTGGCAGGAGTACTTGCAGCAATTACAATCAAAGGGCTTTCCCCATTTCTGCCGTACATAGCTTGCAATAAATCAGATTGCTCTGTTTTTGTTGGTAAACCTGTCGAAGGTCCACCGCGCTGTACATCAACGATTACTAAAGGGAGTTCGGTCATAATTGCTAGACCTATTGCTTCGCCTTTCAACGCTAAACCTGGACCAGACGTTGTGGTAATTGCTAAATCACCTGCAAAAGCGGCTCCAATTGCGGATGTTACTCCTGCAATTTCATCTTCTGCCTGGAATGCTTTTACACCAAAATGTTTGTGTTTTACTAATTCATGTAAAATATCGGTGGCAGGAGTTATTGGATACGATCCCAAAAATAATTCTAAACCTGTTTTTTCGGCTGCGGCCAAAAATCCCCAAGCCGTTGCTGTGTTACCCATAATGATTCTATAGGTTCCAGGGCTCATTTTTGCAGGAGAAATGGTATAAGCATTAGGAATAAGTTCTAATGTTTCGGCATAATAATAGCCTGCATTCAGCACTTTGGTGTTGGCTTCAATGATGGAAGGTTGTGTTTTGAATTTTTTATTAAAGAAATCAATTGTGTAATCTTTAGAACGATCGTACATCCAGTACACCATACCTAAAGAAAACATGTTTTTACTTCTTGAAATCGATTTCGTGTCAAGATCAGAAACATCTTTCAAAGCTTCTTTAGTTAATGAAGTCATATCGACCTCGATAACTCTATAATTTTCAAGACTACCATCTTCCAAAGGATTTGTAGTGTATTCTGCTTTTTCTAGATTCTTTTTGGTAAAGGAATCGGTATCAACAATTAAAGTATGCCCTGGTTTTAAGGCATATAGATTTGTTTTTAAGGCTGCAGGATTCATAGCGACTAATAAATCCACACTATCACCAGGAGTACTTACTTCAACACTTCCTATGTGAACTTGAAATCCAGAAACGCCATACAAACTACCTTGAGGCGCTCTAATTTCGGCAGGATAATTTGGAAAAGTGGCAATATCATTACCAAACATAGCCGAGGTGTCTGAAAATTGAGTTCCTGTCAATTGCATTCCATCACCAGAATCACCAACAAATCGAATCACTACAGCTTCCAATACTTCAGGTTGAAGTTTAAGTTTTATTTTATCTTCAGTCATAATTATAAAAAGTTTAAATCCTAAAAATCAGTTGATTTGAGTGCTGAAATAGTAGTCAAATGTATTTTTAATATTTTATTTAAAAGATGATTATTATCATATAAATATAGTGAAATTGATTATAAATTTACCCAATTGATTATTAAATATTTAAAAAATGGCTATTATAATTACAGAGGAATGTATTAATTGTGACGCTTGTATAACTCAATGTCCCAACAATGCAATTTACGAACCAGACACCCAATGGACTTATTCTGAGGGGTCGTCTTTGAAAGGATCAATTACATCACGTAATTGATGCTTCTCCGGTGGCTCAGGATGCCAATCTTGGTAAAAGAGCCAATACGATTTTGCAAACTTGTTTCTTTGCCATTTCTGGAATTTTACCAAAAGAGGAAGCCATTGATAAAATTAAAAAAGCGATTGTAAAATCATATTCTCTTAAAGGGGAGAAAGTAGTAAAAATGAATTTTAATGCAGTTGATAAAGCATTAGAAAATTTATTCCAAGTAGATTATCCAAAGGTAATTACTAGCGAAACATCAATGTTATCGGCAATGAGAGGTGCGTCTGATGGGTTTGTTACCGAAGTATTAGAGAAAATATTAGCCGGTTTTGGAGACGAACTTCCAGTAAGTGCTTTCACAGTAGATGGAACTTTCCCTACCGGAACTTCTCAATACGAAAAAAGTGGAATCGCCGACTTTATTCCAGTTTGGGACGACGAAAATTTATGTACACAATGTAATAAATGTATCGCCATTTGTCCTCACGCTGCCATTCGATCTAAAGTAGTTTCTAACGAAGATATTGCAAGTTTTCCAACTTCTCTAAAAAGTGTGCCAGCGATAGGAAGACCATTTTCTAAAGAAAACGAATCCTACATATTGCAAGTTTCACCTGAAGATTGTACCGGTTGTGATCTTTGTGTTGTGGTTTGCCCTGCTGTTTCTAAAGTCAAAGAAAACTTCAAAGCCATCAACATGCACAAGAAAATTGATGTTGATGTCGAAGAAAATATAAACTGGGATCACTTCGTTACTTTACCTTATTATGATAGAACGGATTTGCAAACCACAAACATAAAAGGATCACAGTTCTTAGAACCATTATTTGAGTTTTCAGGTGCTTGTTCCGGTTGTGGTGAAACACCGTATATCAAAATGATTACCCAATTGTATGGCGATAGTATAATGATTGCGAATGCAACTGGATGTTCTTCTATTTATGGAGGTAATTTACCATCAACTCCTTACAAGAAAAATGAATTTGGTAGAGGTCCAGCTTGGGCCAACTCCCTTTTTGAAGACAATGCCGAGTTTGGTTTGGGAATGAAACTAGGTTTAACCAAAAAACAAGAGATAGCAGTAGATCTATTAAGAACACTAGAGCCATTAGTTGGAAGTGAATTAGTAGAAGCTATCATCAATAATCCTGAAGATAAGGAAATTCTTAAAAAAGAAAAATTTGCTCAAATTGATGCACTTAAGATAAAATTAGAAAGTCTTAAAGACAATGAAGACGCCAAAAAACTAAGTCAATTAACGGAGTATTTGCGTAAAAAAGCGGTTTGGATATTTGGTGGAGACGGTTGGGCGTACGACATTGGTTATGGTGGTGTAGATCACGTTTTGTCTACTGGTGAGGATATTAATATTTTAGTAATGGATACCGAAGTATATTCGAATACTGGAGGACAAGCATCTAAATCTACTCCGCTTGGAGCAAGTGCCAAATTTACTATTGGAGGTAAAAAAACCAGTAAGAAAAGTATGGCTATACAAGCGATTTCGTATGGAAATGTATATGTTGCTCAAATTGCAATGGGTGCAAAAGACCTACAATCGTTGAAAGCCATTCAAGAAGCGGCAGCTTATCCTGGACCATCTTTAATTATTGCTTATTCTCATTGTGGTGAACACGGTTATGAATTGAAACATGCTGTTTCACAACAAGAAAAAGCAATCGATTCGGGATATTGGCCACTCTTTAGATTTGATCCTTCTCAACCAAAAGGAAAAAGATTTAAATTAGATTCTAAAGAACCAAGCATTCCCTTGAGTGACTTTATGTGTAACGAGGCTCGTTTTACGGGAGTTGTAAAAGAAAATGCTGAGTTAGGTGCTGAATTATTAAATCAAGCCCAAGATGAAGTTCATTCTAAATGGGAGCGATTGGAATTGTTCAGAGATTTATAATATTTTCGATTCATTTCTAAAAATATAGAAAATAAGGTGAATAGTTGAATGGAAAGGCCCACTCAGGATGTTAAATCTTGAGTAGGTTTTTTTTGTGATTCCATTTATTGTATCTTAATTTCTATGAAATATCAGTACGAGACTAATACATTTCTATTAATTTAAAATTATTCGCACAATATGAAATGAAAATTAGTGGTAAAGGGGTAGATTTTGATACTTTTGTTGCCATAAAAATAACTGTTCCAAAGAATTTAAAACTGAACTAGTTGATAAAAACGGAAAGACACCTTGCTTGATCTAGGAGGAATCTTCAACAGTTTTAAACCAAAATAATATAAATGAAAAATATTGAAAGTATACATCAAGAAGCAATTGAAATTACTATTGATTCTAAAAAAAAATATGACCTAGTTTCTTTCTTTAGAATCGTATTGTTTGTAGTGTCTCTAATTGAAATTGTTAGGTATTTTATTAAATCTAATACTTTTGAATTGATAATAGGAGTTGTGTCTTTTGCGCTGTTTTTATTCCTTTTGTCTATTTCTGTTAATCTATCCAACACCATTCAATTTTACAATAATGTGAAAAGTGTCTGCGATGAAATTAAAAATCAAGGGAAAAAGAATTTGAAAAATACGGTCGTAGAATCAGTAAATGATCATCATTATGCCTTTGATTTGGATGTTATTGGAAACAAATCCTTAATTGAGAAAATAAATAGATGTCAGACGAATATTGGAAAAAACAAATTAAAGTTTTTTTTGTTAAATCATTTGTTAGACCCGAATGCGATTATAGAGAGGCAAAATGCGGTTAAGGAATTGTCGGGAAAATTGGAGTGGTGTGTCAAATTCCTTGCGAATACAAAATCGATACAATCAAAAGTGGGGGATTTTAAAAAGCAGGATAAATGGACGTTTAATTATACCGATTTTAGACTCAATAGCAAAACAGTACAATTTTTGTTAATTGCGATTCCAATACTAAATGTGATACTAATTGTTTTGGCATTTACAATAAAATCGACACTAATTAGCTCTCTTGTTTTTTTTGTTTTACTATTGATATCAATGATTATTAATAAGCTTTACGGCAAATCAATTAATGAAATTGTTGCAACAGTTGATAATAAAGCCAATGAATTAAAAGGCTATGTTGCTGTTTTTACATTGATTGAACAAGAGCAATTTAATTCAAAGGAGGAGATACTATTGCAACAAAAAATAATTTCAAAAAATAATGAGGCTGCATCTGTTTTAATAAAAAAATTATCTGGATTAATTGATTCTTTTGAAAGTGGTAATATTATGATTTTTGGTACCATTTTTAATGTTGTTTTTTTATGGAAATTACAATTTGCAGTACGAATTGAAAAATTTATTTTCGATAATAGTAATGAACTTCCACAATGGTTTGATGCCGTTGCTGAATACGAAGCTTTAATCTGTTTTGGCCTTTTTGCTTATCAAAATGAAGGATTTAATTACCCAATTTGCACCGAAAACGTAAGGGTTGTTACTGCGGTTAATCTTTCTCATCCTTTGATTTCAAAAAACGCAAGGGTGTATAATAATTTTTCGACCATTCAAAATAACAATGTAACCATTATTACTGGTGCAAATATGACTGGTAAAAGTACTTTCTTGCGAAGCATTGGAATCAATCTAGTTTTAGCAATGAACGGCTGTCCTGTTTGCGCTGAATCTTTTAGTTTTTATCCTATTTCTATTTTTACTAGTATGAGAACAAGTGACTCACTTTCGGATGGAAGTTCTTATTTTAATGCAGAAATTAAAAGATTGAAAATCCTTGTCGATAAATTGGAGAATAAGGAACCTCAATTTATAATTCTGGATGAAATTTTGAAAGGGACCAATTCTGTAGATAAATTAAAAGGCTCAGAATTGTTTTTAGAGAAAATCATGAAAATGCAAACATTTAATACGTGTTTGATAGCTACCCACGATCTTGATCTTACCAAAATGGAAGATTTATATCCTAATACTATTGTTAATTATTGTTTTGAATTGTATAATAATAACGGTTTACTTGAGCCGGACTACAAACTTCAAAGAGGAGTTACTAAAAGTATGAATGCAATTGATTTAATGAGAAGAAACAAAATAATTGATTAGAAAAAATAGTATTCTCAAGGCAATAGTAGAATAAGTAAATGGAGTATAATATGCTTAATAATAACAGATTATAAATTAAACGTTTTTGAAAAGTGATTGTATAAAAACGCTAAGAACAGTGCTTTTTATTGGTATTGGTTAGTGTTTTTTTTTGGATATGTAAATAGATTAGCTATTATATTATGCTATTAAATTGAAATTTTCAGACCTCACTTTTGTTCCAAAAAAAAACGAGAAATTAGATTTTGAAAGAGCTACTCGAAATGCGGATTTTATAGTGAGTATTTTTATGAAGGATTTTTATCTAAAAAAAGAACGTCATAGTATTCATGCCAATAAATTCAAAATTATCTCAATTCTAAATTAGTCTTTTGTCAATTTATAATTGTATTTTTGCATCGTTTTTGCAAACTTTAAGCTTGCAATTATCCAAACAACTACAACAATTACAATAAAATGAATCAAACAAAATATATTTTTGTTACTGGCGGTGTGACTTCTTCGTTAGGAAAGGGAATTATTGCAGCCTCATTAGCAAAATTATTACAGGCAAGAGGGTATAGAACTACAATCCAGAAATTTGATCCTTATCTCAATGTTGATCCAGGGACATTGAATCCTTATGAGCACGGAGAATGTTATGTAACAGATGATGGTGCCGAAACCGATTTGGATTTGGGGCATTACGAACGTTTCTTAAATGTTCCAACGTCTCAGGCGAACAATGTAACTACTGGAAGAATTTATCTTTCGGTTATTGAAAAAGAACGAAGAGGAGAGTTCCTTGGAAAAACTGTTCAAGTTGTTCCTCATATTACAAACGAAATTAAAGATAGAATGAAATTGCTAGGTGAAACTGGTGATTTTGATATTGTAATTACTGAAATTGGTGGAACTGTAGGTGATATCGAATCCTTACCTTATATTGAATCCGTTCGTCAATTGGTTTGGGATTTAGGAGAACACAATGCCATCGTTATTCATTTAACATTGATTCCTTATTTGGCAGCAGCCGGAGAATTAAAAACAAAACCAACCCAACACTCCGTTAAAACTTTGATGGAGAGCGGAATTAAAGCCGATATTTTAGTTTGTAGAACAGAACATGAAATTTCGGACGAAATTCGCAATAAATTGGCTTTGTTTTGCAACGTAAAAAGAGAAGCTGTAATTCAATCTATTGATGCTTCAACAATTTACGAAGTTCCCAATTTAATGTTGGAAGAAGGGCTAGACGTTGTAGCACTGAAAAAATTAGATTTACCTAAAAGAGCGGCTCCGGATTTAAAACACTGGAATACTTTTTTACGAAGAATAAAAAACCCAAAGCATACCATTAATATTGCTTTAATTGGTAAATATGTTGAAATGCAGGATTGTTATAAATCCATTTTAGAGGCATTTATTCATGCAGGTGCGGCCAATGAAACGAAAGTAAATGTAATATCGATACATTCTGAATTTTTAGATGCTAATGATGTTTATGTGAAGCTAGCAGGAATTGACGGTATACTTGTGGCTCCGGGTTTTGGAGAACGAGGTATTGAAGGAAAAATTGAAGCAGTTCGTTATGCAAGAGAAAATAACATTCCATTTTTCGGAATTTGTCTGGGTATGCAAATGGCCGTAATCGAGTATTCTAGAAATGTTTTAGGTTATGCAGATGCTAATTCAACAGAAATGAATCCTGATACGAAATATCCTGTAGTTAACTTAATGGAAGAACAAAAAACCATTACTGATAAAGGAGGAACAATGCGTCTTGGAGCATGGAAATGTAATATTAAACCAGATACATTAGCGTATCAAATATACGGAACAGAAACTATTTCTGAACGTCATCGTCATCGCTATGAATACAATAGTAGTTATGTATCTGAAATTGAAAAAGCAGGCTTAAAAGCTTCTGGTGTTAATCCAGAAACAGGATTGGTTGAGATAGTCGAAATTGAAAATCATCCGTTTTTTATTGGAGTGCAATACCATCCGGAATATAAAAGTACTGTTGAAAATCCGCACCCTATTTTTGTGAGTTTTGTTGCCGCGACAGTGAAAGCAAAGAAAAAGTAGTGTTCAGAATGTTAAATGAAATAGTGATCCGTTAATTAGAATAAATCATAGTTAAATACATATAAACACATTCTAGATTCAATTTAAAGCTTGAAGACAGAATAAAAAATTAGAAATGGAAGAAAAAAAATTAGACATTAATTCGATAATAGGTTTCGTATTGATTTTTGGAATTTTGATTTGGATAATGTACCAAAACAAACCATCTGAAGCTACTATTGCAGCAGATAAAGCTAAAAAAGAACAAGTAATAGCGGCAGAAAAAGCGAAAGAAAATGCGGTTACTATGCCATCAGCAACTTCAAATGTTGTTATTGCAGGCGATTCAATTCAATTAGCACAAGCACAAAAAACACTTGGGGGTTTCGCATATTCTGCCACACTTCCATCAGCAAAAAATGATGTAACTACTCTTGAAAATGAAGTGGTACAACTAAAAATTGCCAATAAAGGAGGTTATGTTGTTGAAGTGATCTTAAAAGACCACAAAAAATTCGATAAAAATTCAGGGCAATTAGTAGAATTAGTAAAAGACAATAATTCTAATTTGAATATTCAATTGCTAACAAGTGATAATCGTACTTTAAACACAAAAGAACTTTATTTTGAACCTACTTTAACAAAAGTAGGAGCAGACCAAGTGCTATCGATGAAATTGAAAGCAGGTGCTAATGAATATTTAGAATACAAATACATTTTGAAACCAAATGATTATATGGTTGGTTTTGATTTGCGTTCTCAAGGGTTGAATAAGGTATTGAATACTGCTAAACCATTGGATTTAGAATGGAGTATGAAAACCTACCGTAACGAGAAGAGTATTTCTTATGAAAATAGGTATACCGATATTCGTTACGAATACGAAGATGGTAAAGATAATTATACTGGTCAAGGAAAAGATAAAGAAGAAACACCTGCTAAAGTGAGTTTTATTGCTTTTAAACAACATTTTTTCAGTACGATATTATTGACTGATAAACCTTTTGTTACTTCTAAATTAGTTTCTAATAATTTAGTAAATGATGAAAAAATTGACACCATTTTTACTAAGCATTTACAAGCAAATGTTCCTTTGGCATTTAGTAACGGTGAAATAGATTATAAAATGAGTTGGTATTTTGGACCATCAGATTATAAAACTTTAAAACAGTACGATAAAAATCTAGAAAAAATAATTCCACTAGGTTGGGGTATTTTTGGGTGGATCAATAAATTTGTTTTTATTCCATTATTTGGATTTTTAAGTTCTTATATTTCTTATGGAATTGCAATTATCATTTTTACAATATTGATAAAAATAGCAATGTCACCAATTACTTTTAAATCTTTCTTGTCTCAAGCTAAGATGAAAGTATTGAAACCAGAAATTGCTGAATTGGGAGAAAAATTTAAAAAAGACCCAATGAAAAAGCAACAAGAAACAATGAAGTTGTACAACAAAGCTGGGGTAAATCCGATGGCGGGTTGTATTCCAGCATTGATTCAAATTCCATTTATGTATGCTTCGTTTCAATTTTTTCCATCTGCTTTTGAACTAAGACAAAAAAGTTTTCTTTGGGCAGACGATTTGTCTTCATTTGACCAAGTGGTGAAATTACCGTTTCATATTCCTTTGTATGGAGATCACATTAGTTTGTTTCCAATATTAGCAGCCATTGCGATTTTCTTTTATATGAAAATGACATCTGGTGACCAACAAATGGCGGCGCCTCAACAAGAAGGTATGCCTGATATGGCAAAAATGATGAAATATATGATTTATATTTCACCAGTTATGATGTTGATTTTCTTCAATAGTTATGGTGCTGGATTAAGTTTGTATAACTTTATTTCCAATTTAATTACTATTGGTATTATGATTGTCATCAAGCGTTATTTTATTGATAGCGATAAGATACATGCTCGAATTCAAGAAAATAAATTGAAAGAGCCTAAAAAACAAGGTAAATTCCAAAAGAAACTTCAAGAAGTGATGGAACAGGCCGAAGCTCAAAAAGCAAAAGATAAAAAGAAATAAATTTTAAAAAATCCCGAAGTTTCGGGATTTTTTTTGGAATACTATTTGTTGTTAAAATTCGTTTAGAATAAATAAATAATTATAGAGATGATATTTAAAAAGGGAGTTGTCGTATTGATTTTATTAAATCTTTTTTGTGTTCAAGCACAAAATCAAGTAAATAAATTAGATGAAAAAGGGAATAAAAATGGACCTTGGATAGGGAAATATGCGGACACTAAGAATCTTAAATACGAAGGAACTTTCGATCACGGAAAGGAAATAGGGATTTTTACCTTCTATGATAATGCGAAAACAAAGAGAGTTGTTGCAACTAGAGAATTTACTCCTCTTGATAATTCAGCCTACACAATTGTCTATGATCAACTCAAGAATAAAGTCAGCGAAGGAAAAGTAGTTGATAAATTGTCAGAAGGAAAATGGATATACTATCATAAAGCTTCTAAAAACATTATGTCTACTGAATTTTATAGTAAAGGAAAATTAGAAGGATTGCGATCTGTTTTTTATCCAAGTACTAAAATTGCCGAAGAAATGATGTTTAAGGATAACCAAAAAAACGGTATTTATAAAAAATATACTGAAACTGGAATTGTCATCGAAGAATCTAATTTCAAAAACAATCAATTTGACGGACCAGCTGTTTTTAGAGACCCCGATGAAGGTACCATCGTTTCGAAAGGGAAGTTTACCAATGGAAAAAAAACAGGTGTTTGGCAATTTTACGATAGAGGTAAACTGGTCAAAGAAATAAATATGAGTAATCCGCAAAGCCAATCGAAAATTAAAAAATAAAAGGGCTTGTTTTGCCGTTTTAGTTTTGGTGCTTTTTTAACCATATTAAATAGCATTGGATCTTTCGTAGAATTGCCAGTAAAACCCTTTTTATTAAACCATTAAGGGAGTTAAGTTTAATTAAGGAATATTTTAAACCTTAAATTTTATTAACTAACTAATGGTTTAAAATTTAAAACAACATTTAATTGTATTGCATATTTCGCACAATTAGTTTCCTAAAAAATTTGTGGTAAAACTAAAGCAAGCTTCGTGTTTTTGTGTCTTCGTGGCAAATTTTAAAACCTAAACTTTTATACTTCAATACTGCATTTTTTCTTCGTAACTTTGCCCCTTGTAAAATTATAATTATTTCAAAATGAAACGTGTAGTTGTTGGGCTTTCTGGTGGTGTAGATTCAAGTGTTGCAGCTTATTTATTGCAACAAGAAGGATATGAAGTTATTGGGCTTTTTATGAAAAATTGGCACGATGATTCCGTTACGATATCTAATGATTGTCCGTGGCTGGAAGATAGCAATGATGCTTTATTGGTTGCCGAAAAATTGGGAATCCCATTTCAAACCGTTGATTTAAGTGAGGAATACAAAGAAAAAATAGTTGACTATATGTTCAACGAATATGAAAAAGGGCGTACTCCAAATCCTGATGTACTTTGTAACCGCGAAATAAAATTTGATGTTTTTATGAAAATCGCTATGAGTCTTGGTGCTGATTATGTAGCAACTGGACATTATTGTCGAAAAGGTGAAATCGAAGTGAATGGTGAAAAAGTATACCAACTTTTATCTGGAGCAGATAACAACAAAGACCAATCTTATTTTCTTTGTCAATTATCACAAGATCAATTGGCGAAAGCTTTGTTTCCAATTGGGGAATTAACCAAACCAGAAGTACGCGAAATTGCTACTCAACTGGGATTAGTAACTGCTGAAAAAAGAGATTCACAAGGATTGTGTTTTATTGGAAAAGTGAGATTGCCTGAATTTTTACAACAAAAATTACAAGCCAAAGAAGGTCAGATTATTCAAATAGACAAAGGGATTCCGGAATATGATTATATAAAACAAGAAGGACTTTCAGTTGAAGAAGAGTTATTATTCGATTCTAGAAAAATTGGGTATACTCCTTCAATGGGGAAAGTAGTCGGGAAACATCAAGGTGCCCATTATTTTACAATTGGACAACGAAAAGGACTCAACGTTGGCGGAACAAAAGACCCTTTATTTATAATAGCGACCAATGTTGAGACAAATACTATTTACACCGGTTTAGGAAGTCAACATCCTGGATTATTCAAAAAAGCTTTGTTTATCGAAAAGTCCGAAGTGCATTGGATTCGTACTGATTTGGCTTTAGCAAATGGAGAATCTATGGAATTAATGGTCAGAATTCGTTACCGTCAACCTCTTCAATGCGCTACTTTACATCAGTTTGAAGACGGAATGTTTATTACTTTCGAAGAACCACAATCAGCCATAACCGAGGGGCAATTCGCAGCTTGGTATTTACAAGATGAATTAGTAGGTTCGGGTGTTATTTCTTAGATTCGTATTTTAATTCCCAAATAAAATGAAAAAATTATTTCTTTTTCTATTTTTAATAGCAAGTTTTGCAGGCTTTTCGCAAGAAGACGCTTGGGTATATTTTAAAGACAAACCCAATTCGGCAACTTATTTAAGTAGCCCATTAACAATGCTCACACAAAGAGCTTTGGATAGGCGTACCAATCAGGGTATTGCTCTTGATAATGTTGATGTACCTATTTATCAACCTTATATAGATCAAGTTATTGCATCAAATGGAATTACAGTAAAGGCTAAATCCAAGTGGCTTAATTGTGTTCACGTCCGTGGATCGCAAGCTGATATAAATGCACTAAAATTAGTGTCTTCTGTACTTCGGGTAGATTACGCCGATCGTTCGCTCAATTCAACTAAAAGAACAACAGCAAAACTAAAATCAAAACTAGTTAACAAAGTTTTAGAAACAGCTGTAAACTACAATTATGGCTCATCTGCCAATCAAATTCAAATGTTGAATGGCCATTTACTTCATCAATTAAATTATACAGGAAACGGAAAAATTATTGCCGTGTTGGATGCCGGTTTTCCTGGAGTGAATACCGCATTGCCATATAAAAGGTTAAGAGATAACAATCAAATTCTGGGGGGCTATGATTATGTAAATAAAAGCGCCATTTTTTATTCTGGTAGTAATCATGGAACAAATGTTCTTTCATCAATGGGAGGTTATGTCGATGGACAATTAATAGGAACGGCTCCTGATGCACAATATTATTTATTTATTACTGAAGATTCTGCATCTGAAAATCCTGTTGAAGAATCCAATTGGGTTGAAGCGGCTGAGGAAGCAGACAGACTAGGAGTGGATATTATTAGTACTTCATTAGGGTATTTTGCTTATGACAATCCTAATTATAGTCATACTTATGCTGATATGATTGGTAATCTGGCTTTTGCCTCACAAGGTGCAAATATTGCTTTTAACAAGGGAATTATAGTAGTTGCAAGTGCTGGAAATGAAGGTTTAGCAACTGAAAAACACATTGGAATTCCGGCCGAAGCCAATAATGTGATCGCTGTTGGAGCCGTTAAGCCTGATAGAACCTATGCTACATTTAGCTCTATAGGTCCTAGTTACGATTTAAGGGTTAAACCAGATGTAATGGCTCAAGGACAAACCGTAGTTTTATCAGATCCCAATGGAAATATTGTAACTGCAAACGGAACTTCATTTGCATGTCCAATTACTGCAGGAATGGTCGCTTGTTTGTGGCAGGCTTTTCCTTCAAAAACGAATATACAAATCAAACAATTAATCACCCAATCAGCGGATCGTTTTTCAGCACCAACAAATCAATTTGGTTATGGAATTCCAGATTTTAATTTGGCTTTGTCCAATGGATTATCTGTTGAGGAATTATTAAATGATGAGTTGGCTATCTATCCCAATCCTACTAATGATTTTGTTTCATTTAATTTGCCTAAGAATATAGATACTAAAAATATTTATATTTATTCTTTAACAGGACAAAAAGTAATAGAGGAAAATACCACAACCCAACTACCAATCATATCATTAAAAACATTGAATAGCGGAATTTATTTCTATAAAATAGAATCGAATGGTTATTTAAAAACTGGAAAAATTATTAAACAGTAATTTTCAATGCAATAAATGAACAAAATCACCCAGCTATTCAAAATTAAATATCCAATTATTCAAGGCGGAATGATATGGAATAGTGGCTATAAATTAGCTAGCGCAGTGAGTAATGCTGGTGGATTGGGGCTGATTGGAGCAGGATCTATGTATCCCGAAGTTTTGCGAGAACACATTCAAAAATGTAAAAAAGCAACTGACAAACCCTTTGGTGTAAATGTCCCGATGTTGTATCCAAACATCGAAGAGATATTAGATATTATTGTTGAAGAAGGGGTTAAAATTGTTTTTACATCCGCAGGAAATCCAAAAACATGGACATCTTTTTTGAAAGAAAAAGGCATAACAGTGGTTCATGTAGTAAGCAGTTCAGTATTTGCACTAAAAGCCCAAAATGCAGGAGTTGATGCCGTTGTTGCCGAAGGTTTTGAAGCTGGAGGACATAACGGAAGAGAAGAAACTACCACTTTTACTTTGATTCCGATGGTGAAAGAAAAAATCCAAATTCCCTTAATTGCCGCAGGCGGAATTGCAAATGGACGAGGTATGTTTGCCGCTATGGTACTTGGAGCCGATGGTGTTCAAGTGGGAAGTAGGTTTGCGGCATCGGTAGAATCTTCTGCTCATGATAATTTTAAATATAAAATTTTAGAAACAAAAGAAGGGGATACCCATGTCACATTGAAAGAATTAGCTCCAGTTCGATTAATCAAGAATAAATTTTATCAAGATATTCAGGATTTGTATGCTCAATGTCCAACTAAAGAAGAATTGGCAACATTGTTAGGAAGAGCTAGGGCAAAAAGAGGGATGTTTGAAGGTGATGTAAACGAAGGGGAACTCGAAATTGGACAAATTGCAGGATTACTTCATACAATAAAACCAGCTGCTGAAATCATATCAGAAATGATTATGGACTTTGAAAAGGTCAAAAAAGATGTTGCCAAATTTGATTTCTAATAGCTAATTGTAGTACTTTTAACATCACACTAATATTTAAAAGAATGTCAAGAATAAAAATAATCATAGTATTGATTTTTCTGGGAATTGGTTTTCAACCATCCTATAGTCAAACTTATAATTTCAAAACATCTGGATTAAGTGTTTTACAAAAAGATCAAAATGGTAAATGGGGTAAATGGTCAGAATTAAAGTTAGTGAATATTTTGGTAAAACTAGATACTGATAAAAGCCGAATTATTGTTTACTCTGAAGCAATTCAATTATTCGAAATCATAGATTATATTCCACTAGAAGAAAACGAAACAGATAGTGTTTATTCTTTTACATGTAAAGACAATAATGGTGAGAACTGTACACTATCTATAATTACGAGAAAAAACCAAGGCAATAGAAAACAACTTTATATCAATTATGATAATGCAATTATTCTCTATAATATTTTTAATTTCAAATAATTGTTGTAAGTTAAGTTTGTATTAATTTTACCCCTTTTATACTACCTTAATTTAGTTTATAAAATTTAATACTTATTTTTGTTTTTATAAAAAACGTATTATGAAAAAGTTCTTTCTGTTGTTGCTATTTGTTTTGATTAACACTATTCATGCGCAACAACAACGTCCCAAGCTAGTTGTAGGAATTGTGGTTGATCAAATGAAAATGGAATATTTATACCGTTTTTCAGATGATTTTTCTCCAAATGGTTTCAAAAGAATAATGGATAAAGGCTATACTTTCCAAAACATGCATTTTAATTATACTCCAACTTATACAGGTCCAGGACATGCCTCAATATATACAGGGACGACTCCATCAACTCATGGAATTGTAGGAAATGAGTGGTTTAGCAGAAAGTTGGGAAAAGAAATGTATTGTACAGATGATGCTTCTGTAAAAACAGTTGGAGATGGTACATCAAAAGAAGGGGAGATGTCTCCTAAAAATCTACAAAGCACCACTATTACTGACGAATTACGTTTGGCAACCAACTTTAAAGGAAAAGTAATTGGGATGAGTCTGAAAGATCGAGGTGCAATTTTGCCTGCAGGTCATTTTGCCAATTGGGCTTTTTGGTTCAGTAATACAGGTTCTTTTATTTCTAGTACTTTTTATGGTTCAGTTTTGCCAAATTGGGTTACGGAATTCAATCAAGAGAAGCGATATATTCCTTATATTAATAAAGGATGGGATTTATTGAAACCTGCTTCTACATATAACGAAAGTCTTGCCGATGATAATCCTTATGAAGGAATGCTCAATGGAGAAAAACCAGTTTTTCCGTATAATCTTAAAAAAATGTTTGATAAAAATGGAGCGAGTATAATACGGGCGACTCCTTTTGGAAATGATATTTTAGCTGAATTTGCCAAAAAAGCTATTGAAAAAGAAGAATTAGGTAAAGACGAAATAACTGATTTTTTAACGGTTAGTTTTTCATCTACTGATTATGTTGGTCATACGCTAGGGCCACGATCAATAGAATTACAGGACACTTATTTGCGATTGGATCAAACTATCGCAGATTTTTTAACTTACTTAGATAAAACTGTGGGTAAAGACAATTACTTGCTTTTTTTAACAGCTGATCATGCTGGTGCAGAAAATGCAACATATTTAAAAGACAATAAATACAATGTAACGAATGTAGAACCTAGGGAAATTAGAAAAACATTAAGTAAATTTTCAAATGACACTTTTGGTGAAGATTTAGTTTTGAATTATTCTAATTTTAATATATTCTTCAACAAAGAAATAATCAAAACCAAAGGATTAGAATTAGCAAAAGTAAAGCAATCTTTCAAAGACTTTTTATTGACACAAAATCAGGTGAAAAGGGTATATACTGAGGAAGAAATTCTGAGCTCAACCGGAAATGATTATTATCTTAATTTCATTGCCAATGGCTACGATCCAACACAAGATGGCGATTTAATTATCTTGGACAAACCTGGTTTTATCGAATATGGCACAACGGGAACTTCTCACGGAACGGCATACAGTTATGATACTCATGTCCCTTTATTGTTTTACGGATGGCATGTAAAACAAGGGGAGTCGTTTAGCAAAAAAGTGATTACTCAAATCGCACCTACGCTTTCACAAATGTTAAAAATTCCTTTTACAAACGGAACAGATGCTAATGTGTTAGAAGAAGTTTTGGGAGGGAAATAAGTTGTAAATTTGTCTAAATTTTTGGGCGCAGTCTAAAATAATTTTCCGACTGCCTTTTTTTAAATAATAGGATATTTGTCAGGATCCTGTGAAGTATGAAACACAGCATTTAGAAACACAGTTTTGCTAGGTTCATCAACAATAAAAAAGGCGATGTAAGGAAATTTACCAAAAGGTAAAAATCTATAATTATTATCGTGAACCTGGTAATAAGGGTTTGTTTGTAAAGCTTTATATATTTTTCTGTATTCTTTCAAAAATTCAAGAGCACTTTTTTACTGGCTTTGTAAATATAATATTCAAGAGCATCTTCAATGTTTTTGTAAGCAATTGGAGATACAATAATCTTATAATTCATACTTCTTTTTTAAGTCGGAATAAAGCGTTGCTGCATTGGAATATTGAGATTTGTCGGAATTCAATTGATTATCTAATATTTTTTGTTGTTCAGAAGATAATGTAAAAGGTTTGTTTGCAGCGATTTCGAATTTTATTTTTAGACTTTTCAAGAAAGCTTTAACGGCTTCAATTTGTGAAGGATCTTCGGTGTAAGCTGTGATATTGATTGGTTGAATAATTTTATGTTTTAAGTTGCGTAAACTTATATACTTATACAAAGATAATCAAAAAGTAAATTTTTTTATGTGCTATTTTTATTTGACAAACACGATGTTCAGATATGCAAGTAACTATCTCCTGTTGGATAGTGCAAAATTGATCACGAGCAATAGCATACCGAAGAATTAAATTATTTTCACAAAGTGAACTGCGAAATAAAATATATTTAAATTTCATTCAAAAAAAATCCCATTTCATTTTTCATTGAAATGGGATTTTTAAGTTTATGAAACAGTTGCTGTAACTGGCAATGGAATTTGATTTTTAAGCAAATCTTCAAAAGATTCTTGAGCACGTATTAAATGACCTTCTCCGTTTAACCATAATACTTCGGCTGGCTTGTAGCGAGAATTATAATTCGATGCCATAGAGAAACAATAGGCTCCAGCATTTTTAAAACAAAGGACATCACTTTCTTTGATTTCTGAAATTCTACGATTGTTAGCAAAAGTATCCGTTTCGCAAATATATCCTACTACTGAATAGAAGCGTTCTTTTCCTTTTGGGTTCGAAATGTTTTCGATGCAATGTTGAGATCCATAAAACATAGGTCGAATCAAGTGATTGAAACCACTGTCAATTCCGGCAAATACTGTAGATGTAGTTTGTTTAACTACGTTTACTTTTGCCAAGAAATGCCCTGCTTCACTTACCAAGAATTTACCTGGCTCGAAAATTAAGGTCAAATCCTTTCCGTATTCTTTACAGAATGCATTAAATCTTTTTGATAATTTTCTACCTAATTCTTCAATATCGGTTTCAATATCGTCTTTTTTGTACGGTACTTTAAAACCGCTACCAAAGTCTAAAAATTCTAGTTCCTTGAAGCTTCTAGCAGCATCAAATAATATTTCTGCTGCATATAAAAATACTTCAATGTCTAGGATATCTGAACCTGTATGCATGTGGATACCCACAATATGCATTTTTGTATTTTCAACAATACGTACTAAATGGGGTAATTGATGTACTGAAATACCAAATTTACTGTCAATGTGACCAACAGAAATATTAGCGTTTCCGCCAGCCATTACGTGTGGATTGATACGGATACAAACAGGTACATTTGGATGTTTAGCGCCAAATTGTTCCAATATTGATAAATTGTCAATGTTGATTTGAACTCCCATAGCAGATACTTCTTCGATCTCTTCGAGAGAAACACCATTTGGAGTGAAGAATATTTGATCTGGTGCATATCCAGCGTGAAGTCCTAATTGAACTTCTTGGATAGAAACTGCGTCTAAACACGAACCGCATTCTCTCAACAATTGGAGAATAGCAACATTCGACAATGCCTTCATAGCATAATTGATACGCAATTTATCTACTTTAGAAAATGCGTTGGTTAATCTTTTATATTGGGATTGGATTTTTGCCGCATCATATACATATAATGGACTTCCAAATTGTTCTGCTAATTGTACTAAATCTTTCGCTTGCATTGTAATATTTTTTTACAAATTTATTATTCTTTATTCATACTTACAAGTTAAAAGTTATTAATCACAAATTATAACAATTTGTTTGTATATAAACAATTATACTATATTGTTGAATTTTTTAAATAAAAAAGATTAGTAAAAAGCAAAAGTAAGCAAAACGATTAAAACCGTTGCTATACAATGCTTTCTAAAAGAGTAGTCTTAGTTTGGAACTCGGTGTCTGATACGTTTTGGTCGTGAAAACACAAAGTTAGGTTACTAATTCGTTACCGATTGATAAAGGTAACTATAGAGTTTAACTAATTATATTTCAGTGTTTTGCACTCTTTTTCATATTCCCTTGTAACTCAAAGTAATTTAATTTTAAACATTAAACATTTGAGTTATGGAACAGACGAAAAAATCTACGTTCAAACTGCTTTTCTATCTGAAAAAGAATGAACCGAAAAAGAACGGTAACGCTCCCATTATGGCACGCATTACCATTGATGGAGCAGCTAAGACTTTGGGAACAAAGTTAGAAATTAACTCCAATAATTGGGATTTAAAGTATGGAAGAGTTGAGGGCAAAAGTGTCAAAGCATTGAGCATTAACCAAAAATTGGATAACATACGGGGACGTATCGACACTATTTATGAAGATATGCTGAAACAGGAGGGTTTTGTCACGGCAGAAAAGCTAAAACTCGCATTTCTCGGTGTTGGTGTTATGGACGATTCCTTACTGAAAGTATTTAAAAAGAACAATGAGGATTTTGGAAAAATGGTGGATAAAGGAGAACGCTCCAAAAGCACCTACTACAAATACAAAATTGTGTATAACCACGTCGCAGAATTTATAAAAAGCAGGTATCATCGTGATGATATGGCGTTTCGGGAATTGACCTGTGATTTTATTAGGGAATTTGATTTCTTCCTTAGAATAGACAAAGAATGCAAACATAATACTGTTTGGGTATATACGATGCCACTCTATCGTGTTGCAGAAATAGCTGTCAAGAATAGTCTTATCAGGATAAATCCTTTTGAAGATTATGAAATCTCTATGAAAGAAAATGACCGTAGTTATCTACTTAAAGAACACGTAGAATCCCTTTTATTACACAATCCTTCAAAACAACAGTATGAACTTGTAAAGGATCTTTTTGTATTCAGCTGTTTCACAGGGTTATCTTATATCGATATTAAACAACTTAAAAGGACTAATATACAATCCTTTTTTGATGGTCACGATTGGATTATAAGCCGAAGACAAAAATCTGATGTTGCTTCTAATGTAAGACTTATGGAAATACCCAAACGAATTATTGAAAAATATAAAGGTACTACCAGAAATGATTCTATTTTCCCCGTTCCTACAAACAAAATTTGTAACAGTCATATAGACAAGCTTATTCAGGAATTAAAGATTGTTACAGAACAAAAAGTGACCTTTCACACAGCAAGGCATACATTTGGAACGATGTTTTTAACAGAGGGTGTCCCATTGGAAAGCCTCAGTAAAATGATGGGGCACAAAAATATTTCTACGACACAGATTTATGCTAAGATTACCAGCCAAAAGATAAGTAAGGATATGGATCTGGTATCTCATAAATTCTCTGGTATGGAAGCAGCATTTATTGAAATGGAAAACGAAATTATTGTTTGAAATTTATTCTTTACATACAGATTGAAGCAGGATTTAACCATCCTGCTTTTTTTATGCCCATACTTAATCCTCAAAGCACATTTATTTTCCCAACGCAAATCCCGCTGCTCATAAAAGAGCTTTGATTGGATACTTGATAAAGCATATTGAAAAAATATCCCGCCACTATTGCTTGATGATATTTTTTAAATACCCTTTCAGTGGCTTCCCTAGCCACCACCAAAAACAATAGTTGTTTAGAAATTCTCCTGAAAGGATGCAGGTTTTGTAACCACATAGACCATTCCCTAAATGCCTTTTCCATTGGCTTCCACATAAGTTTTATTCAAGAAGCCGGTATGCTGTTTTGTCCCATTTCAAGAGCAAAGGTATTTCCGTGTTCTTAACGCAGAAACAAGGTCTTGCCCTCCGGGTTTGCAAAATAATCTCCACCCATTCGGGTCGTATTTTTTTGACAAAACCTTGTTTCTGCTAAACACGAACCTTTTATGCTCGTGAAACGAAACAAAGCATACTCCGGCTCTTTAGACGAATAAAAAAAATGTCAGAAATGAAAAAATACAGCATTGAAAATGGCAAAAAAAGTGAAACGAAACTTCAGCACCTCCTCTCATTGCCGAATAAATTAAGGCAAAAAAAATCAAGGCAAAAAAAATCAAACAGAAATTCAATAACGTAAAAATCGAAAATCATGAACATCACAGGAAGATTGACAAGGGATGCGGAAGTACGCACAACCTCACAGGACAAACAAGTAGTAAATTTTTCAGTAGCCATCAATGACAGCTACAAAAACAAATCGGGCGAACGCATAGAACAAACAACCTATTTCGACTGCTCCTATTGGATAACCTCGAAAGTAGCCAAGCTACTCACAAAAGGCACATTGGTAGAATTATCGGGAAGAATAAGCACGAGAGCGTGGACAGGTAATGACGGAGAGCCAAGAGCAGGACTGAATTTCCATACCTCACAAATCAAACTGCACGGAGGTAGCAGGAAAGCCGAAACCGTACAGGCTTCTGCACAAACCAAAAACAACAAGGTTACAGCACAGGAAACAGCGGACGACCTCCCATTCTAACAACTAGTATTCAATCATTTTTTAACATCAAAATTTTAAGCATTATGGCACATAATATCAATTTCAACGAGAGAACAGGACATTATTCATTCTTTAGCGTACAGCAAAAAGCGTGGCACGGTTTGGGGCAAATCGTGGAGCAATACCCAACAAGCGAGGAAGCTATCAAATATGCAGGGTTAGATTACGAAGTCGTAAAATCCCCATTATTTACCAAAGGTTCGGGCATTATCGAAACGGCTAACGGCATAGAAATAGGCAGTAACGAATTGGAAGTACCTAACTATTTCGCCAACATCCGTACCGATAACAATGCAGTATTGGGCGTAGTGGGTAGAGATTACCACATTGTACAAAATCGTGAAGCCTTTAATTTCTTCGATGCTATTGTAGGTGGTGGCGAGGGTATTCTCTATGAAACCGCAGGAGCATTGGGCAACGGAGAACGCATATTTATCACTGCGAAATTGCCCGACTATATTCGTGTAGGCAATGGCGATGATGTAACGGAAAAGTACATTTTCCTGACTACTTCGCACGATGGTAGCGGAAGTATCACAGCCGCATTTACGCCTATTCGTATCGTTTGTCAAAACACCCTTAACGCTTCGTTACGCAGTATGACAAATGTAGTCCGTATCAAACACACTTCGGGTGCAAAACAGCGTATCGAGAACGCTCACAAGATTATGGGACTTGCCGATACATTGAGCAATCAATTAGAGGGAATTTTCAATGAGTGGGCAAAGGTAAAAGTAACAGACAGAGAAGTAAAAAAACTCATCCAATTGGCACTTTGCCCGAATAAAGAAACTTTGGATTTAATCAAAAAAGGTGCGGAAGATGAAATTTCAACCGTGTTCAAAAATACCGTTGAGGACGCATTTGCTTATGCAATGATAAGCGACACGCAACAAATGGACACGACAAAAGGCACATTGTTCGGAGCGTACAACGCTGTTACAGGCTACTATCAGAACGTAAGAAATTACAAAAATGACGAAGCCAAATTGCAAAGCATCGTATTGGGTGGTACTGCCCAACTCAAATCACAAAAAGCATTTGACCTATGTACGGTATTTGCTTTGGACGGAGCAGAAATTCTAAATCTTAATTAAAGAACTCACAGGCTACCGCCTTAAATGGTGGTAGCTTAATATAAACAAGGGATATGAAAGTAAACGATTTAAACGGTTGTCCAATAGAGATAACAGATTTAAAAGAAGCAATAAAAATAGCAAGGAGGTACAAGGAATACCGCCACGAAGACAAGAATTTTTCGGAGTTCGACAAAAGACAAAATGCCTATTGGTCGGATATGTACGAGAAACTGACAGCAATTAAAGAACAATTATCAAACACATTAAAATTATAGAACAATGAACACAAATTTTTTCAATCAGATACAGCAGTTGGACTTTACAGGAGTATTGCAACTGAACATTTCAAAAGGAATAGAAAGCAACCTAATAGTAACGGTAATGCTCAACAACGAACAATGCGGAGATAATGCCAAAAACGGTATTCCTCCATTGACATTCAACGCCACACCGCAGGAGTTTGACGAGGGATTTTTTGAGCAGATAACCGCACCTATTCAAAAGGTATCGGGCTTAATGGTCGATATGGAAAAATACCTAAAACAATTGGAAGAAGTCAAACGTCAATCGGCTATGGAAAAAGAAAAAGCCGACAAGCAAAAGAAAGAACAGGAAGCCAAAGACAAGAAGTTTAAAGACGGAATGGCAAAGGCTGACGAACTCGAAAAAGAGAGTAAGTTCCGTGAAGCGTGGATAAAAGTTCCCGATATGACGGAGTTCCCTGAAAAAGCGGACGAGATACGCAAACGCAAAACATCATTATCTGACAAGTTTGGAACGCCAAGCCTTTTTGGAGCAATGGAAGAAGCAACACCCGAACTGCCACAAGCGGAAGAAGTTACTACCGATTACCCCATTGATGAAACGGACGAAAAAGAACAGTATTAACACTTAAAAACGAGAACTATGTTATTAGCAACGCAATTAGAACGAGTTTTTATACTCAAAGATAAAGGACAGGACATCAGATTGACCGACCCCGAACCACGTTGGAGCGTGGAGGCAGTAATGAATTTTTACGCCAATTTGTACCCTATTTTGACTACTGCAAAAGTATCTGCACCGCAAATCAAAGATGATGCAGTAGAGTACAAATTTGAGAGCGTAATGGGTACGAAAGGTTAAACCAAAATAGTAAAACGATGAATTATGCAACGCAACATTATATCGGGAGTTATCAGCATACCCGAACAGAAACGACAACGGCAGTTACACCGACAGTTGGGCGAGTTCGCAAATTGGCTACAAAGACCAAAGGACGCAAACCAAGTGCAGAAAGACAAGCAGAAATCCGTACCAATAGCAATGCTACCAATGGTATTCTAAAGTGTACGTTTCTGCCTAAACTGAAAACGGCACAATCCGTACAGGCTTGTCAGAAAACGGAGAGGGATTTTTACAAGTCCCTTTCCAAACTTGCCGAGCATTACAGCATTGAACCAATGCAAACCAAAGATTTTGGTTTTCCATACAATGTAGTATTGTCTATGTGGGATATGGAAACCAAAGTAAAACGCACCCATATTAATTGGGATAGTTTCAAATTGGTACAGGATAGTAAGAAAACATTTTTTGTAAGCGAGGAAAGGTACAATGTGGGTACAACCTTGTATTATATTCCCATTATGCCATTGTTTCAAATGCTCAAAGACTCAAAGCGTAAAAAGACCGCACAGCTACTTATATCGGTATGCAGTTATTTGTACCATATTGCCGATGTACCCTATTACAGACAGGAAGACAGCTATTTGTATTGGCTATATGAAATGCAAAAAGACTGGATAGAACAGGACGATGAAACGGATGAATCCGAAACATACAAAAGGGAGTTAAGAAATGCAGAATATATTGGCGATAAGATAGAACAGAAACTATTTAACCGTATCAATCTAAAGGTATTTGAACAGCGTTTGAACCGATTTAAAAGCCGTGATACTTTCGACAGGGAGTGTTGGCAGGTGGCTTGCAATGCGTTTGCCCTTTATACAGAATATCCGAACGCAACTATTTTCAGAAATGCACCAAGACCCGAACAAGACCCTTATAATGATGATGATGATGATGATGATGATGATGATGATGATGAAAACGAAACTATCGGAATGGAAAAGTATATATCTTTTATTGCCGATACCAAAGGTTGGCTGTATGAAAGCCTTTCGGATAACATCAACAACGAGTTTAACGAGTATGGGGCAATGGAAGAACCAACCATTAGCAAACAATTTGACGGAAGCGAAATAACAGCAACCAATCTTGATTTTGAGAACCGTTTGTTTGCTTTATTGAAGGATTTATGTGGGTTGCTATATGACTATAAAACAACAGAAAAATGAACAACGTAAATAACATAGCCGAGAATTTCGGAACATTGTACCATCCAAAATCCGCTTTGGTTTTCTATGAAACCGCAGGAACAGAAACCGATATGTATGTGGAGCATTTTGATATGGATAGCAACGGAACGCCTATAAATGCCCACCCATTGACAGTAAAAGAAGCCAACATATTGGCAAAGGCTTTACAGACCGATGAAGAAAAAAGCACAGCCTTTTTAAAGCCAAAGGGAATTTTACCGACTAACATTCTGCATATCAATCCAAGCGAAAAGGGTACGGTACTCTGGTACACCAAAGCACAGCAAAGGAAACTATATTTTGTAAACGGTTTGGGCATACCTAACGGAAAAGCACAAGTACCACCAATGCTTTGGTTTGCCAACAAAAACAGCCTTTCAGTATTTGCTTTGGCAAACGACAGAAGACCAACCGAGAAAACGCTATTGCATTACGCACCTTTCTTCAATATTTACGAAAAGGGCAATGTATGTATGGGTACTGTTAGTATTGATATTAAAAATTCGGCTTCGGTTGAAGAATTTATACAGGCGTGGAAACATTATTTTTTCAATTCCTATTTCAGCCATTCATTATGCGAAAACGTGACAAGAAAAAATATTGTAACCCTTTGGAAAGACCTAATCAATACAGATAAACCCTTTCCTAAAGAGGTATTGAAAAAGAATAATAAAACCCTTAAAAATCTATTGTGATGAATACTACAAAAACAGCAGTCCATTTTACGGACAATTATTTACTCAATCCTACCAACCCGATTTCGGTAAACCTTATCGGAGCAGGTGGTACAGGCTCAAAGGTATTGACCGCTTTAATGGAAATAAACGAGAGCTTAATAGCGTTAGGACACTCAGGGTTGCAAGTTCGCCTTTGGGACGATGACAGTATTACCACCGCCAATTTAGGCAGACAGCGTTTTGCAGAAAGTGAAACAGGATTATACAAATCCGTTGCTTTAATCAATCGTTGCAACCGTTGGGCAGGTACAAATTGGAAAGCCGAAACGGTAAAATTTGAAAAGGACAACTTTGGCAGACTACCCGAAAAAGCAAGGGCTACTATTACCATTACTTGTGTGGACAATGTACAGGCGAGGTTCGGCGTTGCTGAAATTCTTAAAGAAATAAGCTACCGCAGACACTACCAAGACGAACCAAAATATTGGTTAGACTTTGGAAACAGTCAAGATACGGGGCAAGTAATACTATCTACTATTGGAGCCATAAAGCAACCTCATTCAGAGAAATACGAAACGGTGGCAAGTCTGCCATTTGTTACCGATGAATTTGGCGAATTGCTGAAGCAATCCGAACAAGAGGACAACACGCCAAGTTGCTCACTTGCCGAAGCATTGGAACACCAAGATTTGTTTATCAATTCATCATTGGCACAAATGGGTTGTTCCTTATTGTGGAATTTATTCCGCAGAGGAATGACCGAATACAAAGGATTTTTTCACAATCTGAAAGATTTTCGCACCCACCCGATAAAAGTCGCCTGACCTGACCCCGATTACTCTATCAGGACGGGCGGCAAAAATGCAATTCCTAACTACGGTCGGAAACGCATTTTTGCATTTAAAAAGGTGCAACCACTTTGTTAAAAATCTTTCATTTCATTCTTTCATTTCCCTATTTTTCCAAACAGGTTGCGAGATATTTTCGTGGGATATTCAGTATCCCTTTTTTAGTTTTGAATTGACATCTTTTCTTTCCAAACTGCGACCAAAGAAAAGAAGCAAAAGAACGTCGCTCTATTGATGTTGAATTTTGATTTAATACACGTTAAATCATCATTTTAATTTAGTTAAATTTGTTCTCCAATATAAGACAAATGGGAGGAGTTAAACAAAGATGGCTAGAATTAGAAAGTAGAAATTTAAGCAACATTCCAGATAAACATATTTGTATCAAGCATTTTGATGACAAAAGCATTAATCGCTTCATTAGACAAAATTATGAAGATGGTTATTGTGATTATTGTGGGAAGGAATTAAAAGTTGTAGAGTTTGAAGGTTTAATGGAATTTATTATGGATGGCATTTCAAACTTCTACGAAGATGCTGCCAATTTTATGAGTTACAATTCAAGAGAAGGAGGTTATCTTGGAGAAATCTATAATCCTGACGAACTCATCCAAGAACATATAGAGTTAAATGCTGAACCATTTGAAGTTATAGAAGACATTGTTAACTCAATTGAAGATATTGCTTGGGCTCAACCAGACTTGTATTACGACAATATTAAAGATGACTTAGAATTTCAATGGAAATACTTCAAAGAAATCATTAAACATACGTCTCGTTATCTTTTTTCATCTGGAGATAGTGACCAATCTAAGGCTTTTCATATATTACAAGAGGTTGGCAAACTGATATCGAAACTAAACATACTAAAGGTAATCCCTGCAGGAACAAAACTTTATCGTTGTCGACAACACGACTTCAAAACAAAAATTACTGATTTTGAGGAAATTTCTGCTCCCCCTAATAAAAGAGCAATCTATCCAAATAGGTTTAGCCCTTCAGGAATATCTATGTTTTATTCTGCTTTTGATATTGATACAGCAATTTTAGAAACAATAAGTAGAGAGGATAAGTACAAAAAATATATTACCATTGCAGAATTTGAAACTTTAGAAAATCAGTTCGTTGTTGATTTTAATAAGCTTCCAAAAATCCCTAGTATTTTTGAAATTAAGGATAAGAAAAAATATTACTTAGTTTTATTTCTTTATTCATTTGTAAGGGATATAACTCAACAAATTACTAAGGATGGAAAAGAGCATACCGAATACGTTCCAACACAAGTTGTAACAGAATTTCTAAGGTATCCATTTAATAAAAACAGAAAGAATAAAATATCGGGAGTTATTTATCCCTCTTCGCAAAATAGAAATCATAAGTCGGCAGTTTTTTTCTGGGATGACGAATTAAGTAAAGAAAAAGTGAAATTGAACACTTTAAAACGAAAGAAAATAAATTAAATGAAAATTGACACAAAAGACATTGTAAAGCAATCAGAGAAGTTTGCGTTGAATACAGCTGACCAAATCTCAAGAATTACGGTTAAACCATTCTGCGAAATCTCTTTTCATTCCTCAGAATTTAGAGATAGAGCAACCATAAAAAAACACTTATATAAAGTTCCGAAAAGCAATAATCCGCTTATTTATATATTTCAAGTTCAGTCCACAAAAACTATAAGCACATTGATTGAATATTTTGAAGATTACCATTCATCAAATAAGCTAAAAATAAAAAATAAAGACCGTGTTAATCTATCCAGATACAATAAAACATCATCAGATATATTATATGTTGGAAGCTCAACGACAGATTTCAAAACAAGAATTAAAAACCATCTTGGCACAGAGGGAACTCGGGTTTATAGTTTGCATTTATGCAAGTGGGACAATTGTTTGGAATACGATTTGAAAATTTCAGCATACGAAGTCATTTCAGAAAGTGAAGAAATGGTAGAGCGTTTCATTGTCGAAATTCTTGAACAGCAATTTTGGGACAAACTAAGTCCAATATTTGGAAAACGTAGTGGTTTGTAACCTTATAAAATAGATTAAACAACTGAATTAATGAAAATATTATACATTATCGGTAATGGATTTGACATCCATCATAAATTAGACACAAGATATCAAAGTTTTGCGAACTACTTGGCTGAAAATAACAGTGAGGTTTATGACCTTTTATTAAATTATTATGGACTTCCTGATATTACAAATCCCGAATTGACAGATGAAGAATATGCTTTATGGTCAAGATTTGAGCAAGCATTAGCTGATTTAGATTACTTAACAGTATTGGACGATAATTCTGATTTAATTGCTCGCCCTGGAGCTGAAGATTTTCGAGATAGAGATTGGCATAGTTATCAGATAGAGATGGAACTAATCATCAAAGATTTAACCACCAATCTAATTAGCGATTTTAATAGGTTCATCCTCGAAGTCGAATACGAAAACATTCCTGATGATACGCTAATTGAATTGGAAGACGATAGCCATTTTTTAAATTTCAATTATACTGAAACATTACAGGAAAGCTACGGTGTTCCCGAGGAACGAATAACTTATATTCATAACAGAGCCGATGCAGACAATTGTATGCTAATTTTAGGACACGGAACCGACCCGTCAAATTTTATTGAGAAAGAAGAAGAACCGCCACAAGGTTTAAGCGAAGAAGAATTTTACGAATGGCGAGAACAAAAAGCTGATGAATATGATTACTCTTATGAAAGCGCCAAGCAAGAAATACTATCTTATTACACAACGGCATTTAAAAATACAGCCTCAATTATAGAAAACAATATTGACTTTTTTACAAGTATTACGGAAGTCGAAAAAGTTATTGTTTTGGGACATTCTATATCAGAAGTTGATTTAAAATATTTTGAAATATTGAAAGCAAAACTAAACGAAAATGTAATTTGGAGTGTTTCATATTACAGTGAGCTTGAAAAGCAAATACACAAAGAAACATTGCTACAACTCGGAATAAATGACACTAATATTATTCAAATAAAAATTACAGATTTAAAAAGGCAACCTTAGTTGTTGTGAAAATATTCTTTAGCAATTTCCGCTACTCCCATACTAAAATATCGTCTGCCATTGATAACAATTTCAATGGCTTTTTTAAAATCATCTGCATCGCTACCAATGAGCAGATAACTTGCAAAACCAATTTCCAAAAGAGGGTTTACAACTTTTTCGGTATCAATATCACTATGGGCAATCAGTTTTATTGTTGGGTATTGTGTCCTCAATTCTTGAAGCTGTGCCAATATATTCTTATCATAAAAATCGAGATCAATAACACACACTTGGGGAAGTGTCTTTAAAGTGGATAATTGAGATAGTCCGTCTTTAATGTTTTCTGAACGAAACAATACTTCAATTCCTGAAGCAACGAGGTTGTTGCAAGTCAAATCCAAAATCGGGCTTTTATCATTGATAAAGGCTAGGTTTTTTTTTTGTTGTGCTGTACCAGTTTTCATATCATACCTTTTTTGAGTTGATTTAGCCCTGCACAAAAAAGAAGACGCAGGCAACTACACTTACCGAACATTGAGGCACTGGTACGCCCGACAACGAATAAGTGAGCGCCCACGCCAATGGCATGAGCGTTCCTCCTTATTTGTCCCGTTGTCTTAAAAATTACCAGTTTTCAATGTGGGACTTAAAGTAAAAACACTTTAAGATTTTTCTATATATTGCTACAAAGATACTAAACTCTCTAATGATACACAATCAGACTTCAACGATTGAATAAAGAACTTTTATAAGCATTTAGCTTTGTTTATGTAATTTTGCTCAAGTACTAAGAGTATATCTGATTGCTTGAAAATAATCTTACCGCCTATCTGGATATAAGGAAGTATTTTATCATCCCTGTATTGTTGTAAAGTACGCTTACTAATGTGTAGCAACTCACATACCTCCTGACCAGAGAAGTATATTTCTCCATTCATTACAGGACGGTAATTCTTTAATATTTCTTCGATACGGCTTCTCAACTGCATTATCATCTGCTGTTGTTCAATGATTTCTTCGGCTTCATTCGTCAGTAAATCCATTGTCATTGGTGTTGTATGGTTGTCCAGCTTCGAGCAAAGCCTGTACGTCCGAGAGTTTATAATAATTCTTGCGGTTCAGTTTGGAATAAGGCAATAAACCTTTGTCTTTATAGGTCTGTAAAGTACGTTTGGTAATATTCATCATCAGACACACTTCCTGGTTATCCAGCCATTTCTCTTCTTTGAAAATCGAGGTATATTTCCGAGTGGCATTTTCGGTCAGTTCCAAAAGTTCCTTCAACTCATTTTTCATTCCGTCCAATACGGATTTTTGTATTGCGATAACTTCCATAGCTTGCTCCATTTTTCTGTGGAAGTCGAATTTATAAAGGCTTATTACAAGGTTCGAAAATGTTGTACCCGTTGGCTTTGAAAGGCAGTATTTGGCAGTTTACTTTTGTCACAAATAAAAAATCGGATAACCTTTTGGGCTATCCGATTTTGTTTTAAATTATCAGAAGAATATGTGTCAGCGTGGGACAGGTTGTTCTGTTTTTATTTCCTGTTGTTCTTTCTCCTTGTCTTTTTTCATTTGTGTATATGACCAAATAAAAAGAATACCGATGATAATCAAAGCGTAAGCAACCCATTTACCGATACGTTCTATAAAACGGGTAAATACAGATGCTTCAAAGCTCGAAAACCCCTCTGCACCAACCGCATTACGCCTGTAAAATTTTCTACGGCTTATCCAATAGACAAGCCCTATCCCTGTAACAAGAGGAATAATACCCAACACTAATTGAGAAGTAACCGCATCCATACTTATTGAGATTATAAATCAAGTAAATTTAAACAAAAACATCTATATCGAAAGCCGAAAAGCAAAAAACCAACCTAATGTAGTCGGTTTTGTTTTTTTACAATTGCTTTTAATCACTACTATTGAACTTAAAGCTCAATTGTTTCTCGTTCCCGAAGCTGTCCGAAATCCAAACCTCAAAGGATTGTGATACGGAAGAAGCCGAAGTATAATATAACCGGAACTGCTCCACAGGCAACGGGTATAAATCATTCGGCAGGTACGGCGGTTCGTCATAATACCGCAATGTACCTTGTCCGTCAAATTGGAAGTAACGGAGAAAATATTGCGTGTTGCTGTAATTCCCTGTTCGTTGTATAGTAATGCGTATTTCTACCGTCTGCCCATTGGCAATAGCTGTAGGTACAGGCATTATGTTTACCTCGAAAGGAAAATCGTTTTGTATTTCGAGTTCATCATCTTTGGTACAAGATACCAATGTAACCGAAGCTGTGAGGATTGTCAAGAATACATATATCGGCAGTAATCCTATTCTGAATTTATTGAATATTGCTATCATTGTTTCTATTTTTAAAAATTAAACCTTAATCCAACACCTGCTGACGGTCGGAATTGTTCCAAATCCGTACCCCATAAGACCTTTGTACGTCCTTGCAGGACTAACACAAATCGGTCGGACAGGTACGTTTCAAAAGTGAACCGTCCGCCAGCTCCGTAGATGAAGTTATCCTCGCTCAATATTTTTGCCCCGTCATACAACATTGTTTCGCCCTGGTTGATACTTTCGTAACCTAATACGCCTGTTATTCCAAAGTTTAACGTGATGTTCTTACGGGCATCACCCAACAGAAAGAAACTGTAACCGCCCTCGGCAGTATAGGTTTCCTGTGGTATGCGGAGGTCTTTATAATTTTGGTATTGGTGCGTGTATTCCAACGCCCAAAGTTGGTAATTGCCATTTTTACCGTTTACGGTCATCGCAACACTGATGTAATAATCGTTTCCGATTTTATCATCGGACAACACACCTGTACTTACTTCCAATCCTTTCTGTTTGGGTAACATTCGTTGTGCCTGTGCAATCGTGATGGACAAAAAGAGGAACATCACGGTATAGATATACTTTTTCATATAATTACTTTAAAGGGTTATTAAAATTTCAGGTGCATATCGTCAATCAAACGAGCTTTGATTAAATCTGAATTTTCTATCTGGAGCGTTTGATGTCTGCCACCGTTTTTCTCGAAAATCTCAACCAACAATACCTTGTCATCGGCAATGGTAAATTGGTCTAACAGGAACACGTTTTGTTCGGTCGTTTTTCCACCAATCTCGTCCAATGGTTTATAAGTCCTAAGCGGTATCATCGGGTGTTCCTGTACTACGGTGCGTTTTGCGACTTTCTTATCTACTACCTTAAAATTGATAAAATCAATCCCAAAAGGCACATTGGTAAGGTTTTTCAATTCTGTATGGAAATAGTATTTTCCGTTGTGGATGTAGATGCCTTTGAGGGTAAACTGAATGCCGAAACTTTTGGCCCCAATATGCTTTACAATACGTTTGTCATTTTTGTAAATGGTTTCTAAAAGCAAGCCTGCCAATGACGGCGAATTATTCCCCAATTCTTCAAAAAGGACGTCGTTTCCGTTTTCTTTGTCCACTGCCTTTTGCATTGTCAGCAGGTCATAGCTCAACGCTTCGGGACAGGAACTGTAATGCACATTGAAGCTGTAAAAACGTCCATCATTCGTGATAACAGAAAAATTAGTTTCCGCTTCAAAATCCCTTACCGATGCTTTTACACGCAATACATTTTCAGCATCTTCCGCTTTTCCAGCAATTAGGAACTCACTTCCCAAATCCACGTATCGTATGGCAGTCGGAAAAATCAGGTGTGAAGTTTTATCGTAGGTAACTTCCATACGGTACGGTTCTATCTTACCCAAAGCAAGCGGAGTTTTTGCATTTGCACTGTCCTGTGCGAAAGAGGTTACGGCATAGCCGATGGTCAGGGCAGATGCCCAGAATGTTCTAAAAAGATTTTTCATTGTTTTATTTATTGAGTTCAACATTATTGTTTGGATACAAGGAAAACCTGATACCCTGCCTTTAGGGTAACTTTTGGTGTTCGTACTTTTTTGGCGAAATAGCCCGAAATACCCTGTACAACACCACGGCTCAAATCAGCCGCAACCTGTTGTCCTGCTGATTGGGTAAGCATCAGGCTCGTCCCGGATTGCTGGCTCATATTGCCCGCCATTTTGGTAAGGGCATTCATTTCCGGCGAATACGGAACGTACAAGCCCTGCTGTCCGTCCAAATCGTAAATCGTAATCTCCACCGGGATGATGTTTCCGTCCAGTTCTATGGAAGTAACCTTTAACTGTAATCGTCCTCCCTGAATTTTGGCATTAGCCGTTACAATCGTTCCTTTCGGAATGGTACGTCCAGACGTTTGGGCAGGTTCTAACAATCGTAATCTTACTCCCGTTTCGCCAATAACTGTTTGTGCATCGTGTACACAGGCTTTGATACTATTTTTCGGTTGTACCGCTTGCTCAATAGAACCAGCAGTGTAAAATCCTCGGTTTCTTGTTTCGCTCCAATCGGCTAAAAAAGTACTGTCGGTAGGCTCACGGTACAATGCTGATATTGTGTTTTTCCTTGCAGGCGTAAATGCTACAAAATTTTCTTTTTGAGTTGAACCTGTCGTAGCTGTACCTGCACTTTTAGTAGGTGGAGTTGCTGTCGAATTTGTACTCGTTGGAAGATACTTTGCCGCCATCTGATAGGATTTCTCCATTAGGGCAAGTTGGTCATCAACGGTTACAGATTTAGGCACCTCTTTTTCAGCCAGCTTTTCTTTCAGCTCGTCCAGTTGCCTACGGAGTTCTGTTGTTTCCGAATTGTTATCCTGATAAAATGAACCTAATGTACTTTGTGCATTGCGGTAACTGCTTAATACAGGATTGCCGTTTCTTCCCGAACTTCTGCCACCTCCATTGCTGTTGCTTTCTTCTTCTTCAGGAAGTTGTTCATTTATCGGTTCTTCTTTGTCTTCGGTATTCCAATAGTCAGAAAGTGTAGTTAAAGCATTACGCTTTTCCTGCTCTTTATGTTCTAGCATTTCCTGCTCATACGCCTTGCCTTTGTTGGCAGGCATTCCTGCTCCGGTAGCCTCTGGTACTTCATCGTTCAATCCGATATTTTCAATTTCCTTTTTATCGGAAGACGGTTTAAATATCAGGTACATACAGCCGAGAAACACGACACCCATCAAAACAAATAGGAGTGGCTTTTTGAGTTTTTCGACTTTGTTCTGTGTACCGTCTTGCAGTACATCAGCAGTTGCTGACGGGTTCCCCTCTGTTACCCGAACAACCGACTTTTTGTTCTCATTCTCTTTCATAAATCTTATTTTTTAGAATTGTTGATACTGTGTCCTGCAATCTTGCAGGACTTTCACTTTTTTTGAGGACAGGGTTTTCGATATGCTTAATGACCATATCGTTACCAGACTTTAAGGTATCGTACCCTACTTTGCAAATGACACCTGCGGTAAGCAGCAGATACCCCACAAAAAAATAAAGCGTGTATTGGTGCTGTTTTCGCAAGGGCAATGCCCGCCAACGTTCGTCCAGCTTGTCAAAGTGCCTGTCCATATTTTCCCTGATTTTTTTCATATCGTTAGCTTTTAACGTTCAATTACTTCTATATCCTTGTTTTCAATCACCTCAAATTTTTCAATATTGAAGCCCTGCGGGTTGTTGTCCGAACGGACAGAGTTTACGAGATAGCAGGAAGTAATCAGGTTACGTCTGGTTACGTTACTCGAACGGATAATGAACTGTTTGGCGTAGGTATGCACCGCATAAGGATAGGTGTCGAAATTGCATACGACACTATCGACCTCGATGCGTTGCTGAACATTACCAGAAATAATTCTGTTGTAATAGCCCTTTTCCGACAAGTCCTTGTAATAGTCAAAAGCACTTTTGTCGGCAAGGTTGAATGCCCTGCTCATATTACTTTCGATAGCATTCTTGTCGGGAGCAAGCGTAAAGAAAAGCTCGTGAAAACGCCTAACGTGTTCCCTTGCTTCCACGGGTCGGTTGATGCTTGCATCTTGCGATAAGGCAAGCATCAACGATTTTCCATTATCCAGCACATAGATTTTTTGGCGTTGTTCGTCTGCAAAGCTGTACGATTTCCATATTGAAAATCCTACCACGCTTAGACAGAGTGTGGCAAATAAAATGGCATATAGCCGTATCTGCCTAAAACTGTTTTCGATATTTCTGAGTGTTTTAAATTCCATTTTTAAATGATCTGATTGTTTTTTATTTTCCCATTAACTTGCCACCGATATTTCCAACTGTTGAACCTGCTCCAGCTCCAGCTATATTGCCTGATTTCATTGCCGTTTGGTTTACGTTACGGGTAAAGTTTCCTGCACCGCCTGCCTGAATAATCCAGCCTGTTACCGTAGGGATAGTGAAGTAACCCACGATACCGATTATCATAAAAATGATGTACACAGTATTGGATGTATCGGGGATATAGTTCGGGTCGGCAAGCATTTCTATATCCTTTTCGATAATGAGGGATTGTATTTTGGCAAGCATACAACTGAACAAGTCTGCCACGGGCAACCACAGGTAAACACTGATGTATCGTGTCAGCCATTGTGTGAGTGTAGCCTGAAAACCATCCCACACGCTTATCGCAAAAGCTATCGGCCCTAGTATGGACAGGACGATTAGAAAGAACGTCCGTATGGTATCAATAACCAAAGCTGCTGCCTGAAATAGTACCTCTAATAGATTGCGAAACCAATTCTTTACAGTCTGTTCCATACTGTACATACCACGTTCCATATACATTCCCGACATTGTTACCAAATCAGAGGGCGACCAGCCCAATTCTTCGAGCTTCTTGTCAAATTCTTCGTCAGAAGCGAGATAAGCCGTCTCGGGATTTCGCAACATCGCTTCCCTTTCCAACAGGTCTTTTTTAGCCTGTAAATCGTTGAGGTCAAGCACCTGATTTTCGAGGATTGTGTGTGTGCCTTGTACTACTGGACTTAACATGGCATTGATTGTTCCCAATACCATAGTTGGAAAAAACATAATGCAAATCCCCAAAGCAAACGGACGGAGCAAAGGATACACATCAATGGGTTCAGCTCTGCTTAAAGCCTGCCATACTTTTATGGCGACATAGAACAAAGCTCCCAAACCTGCTACTCCTTTAGCCACTGCCGCCATATCGGCGGACAGTGGAAGCATCTCATCATATAATGAGCGTAGGACTTCGTGAAGATTTTGAAATTCCATATCTACCAGTATTTTTGGTTAGGAGTTCCGTAGAGGTCAAGCACTCTTTTGGTATTGTTCTGTTTTTTTGCTCTCAAAAAGCTCACAGAGATATTCTTATTGGTGTAGTAGCGTACCAAACTGTGGTATTCTTTTACTTCTTTGTACACTCTATCAATAATATCCATACGCTCTTTGTCGTTCAGCGAAAGGCTTGATGAGCTTACAATCTGTTTGAGTTCTTTCAGCAGTTCGGTACTTTCATTCAATAGTGCCGAATAACCGTTGGCGATAGCGGCCAATTCTTGTGCAGAAAAATTTGGGTCGTTCATCATCTTACCGAAATTTTGTACATACATTTCGGATACGTCACCAACAAGCAGTACGGTCTGCTGTACCTTACGGGCATCTTTTACGAGATTATTTACAGCTTGTAGCTTGTCGTAATACTCCTTGCCTTGTTTATACACCTTTTCCACTTCCTTGAAATTTTTAATTACATTCGATACCGTGGAGGAAGTCTGTATAATTTCATTCGCACTGTTAAGAATACCCGAAGCCAAATTTGTAGGGTCGGTTACTACCCATTGTGCTTTCGCTGACGGTACTACGGCGAGCATTAGTGCCGTACACACCAGATACATTACTTTTTTCATTGTTCTTGAATTTTAAAATGTTAATGACTATTGATTTGATTTGTCCCGCCTTTCCATTGCGATATGCTTAATGGCGAGTTCTACGTTGCCGTCCAATTCGGAAGCTAATTGCATCACTTCCAGTTTTTCGGTTTCTTCTGTGGTGTATGCGAGATATTCCTCCAAACTAACTTCGGTGGCATAAACTGCCGAATGCGTACCACCTAAACCTATCCAAACCTCTTTGTAGAGTCGGCTTGGATCGTTGTTCATATTGATAGAAAGTACCTGCCCTTTTTCCTTATCCGTAAGCCCCAGCATCGCCTGTATGTCATCGAATTTGTTCATATACTTGCGTTGGTCAAGCAAAATTTTGCAGTCAGAATTGTTTATGATACTTTCTTTGACAATGGGCGACTGAATAATATCATCCACCTCCTGCGTTACGACAATCGCTTCACCAAAAAATTTTCTGACGGTTTTAAACAAATATTTTATGTATTCCGCCATACCTTCTTTGGCAATGGCTTTCCACGCTTCCTCAATCAGTATGAGTTTACGGATACCTTTGAGCCTGCGCATTTTGTTGATGAAGACCTCCATAATGATGATGGTCACGATGGGAAAAAGGATTTTGTGGTCTTTAATCGCATCAATTTCAAACACGATAAAGCGTTTGGAAAGCAGGTCTAACTGCTTATCGGAGTTCAACAGATAATCATACTCACCACCTTTGTAATAGGGTTCCAATACATTAAGAAAATTGGCGATGTCAAAGTCTTTTTCACGAACTTGTTTTTCTTCCAATACCTTGCGGTAATCTCCTTTTACATATTCATAAAAACCATTGAAGGAAGGAAATTCGCTGTGCTGTTTAATACGGTCGATGTAACCGCTTACGGCATTGGACAATGCCACTTCTTCCGAACGGGTTGGCGGTTCATCATCACGTTTCCAGAGTGTTAGTATCAAAGTCTTGACACTTTCACGCTTCTCAATGTCGAACACGCCATCATCGGTATAGAAAGGGTTAAAGGCAATCGGGTTGTCTTCTGTGTAAGTGAAGTAAACGCCGTCTTCGCCTTTAGTTTTTCCTTTGATGAGTTCGCATAAGCCCTGATAACTATTACCTGTATCCACCAACAGCACGTGTGCACCCTGCTCGTAATACTGCCTAACCATATGGTTGGTAAAGAAAGATTTTCCCGAACCTGACGGACCAAGTATAAACTTATTCCGGTTCGTGATAATCCCACGTTTCATCGGCAAATCTGATATATCCAGATGAATAGGCTTTCCAGTCAGCCGGTCAGCCATTTTGATACCAAACGGAGAGGGCGAATTGTGGTAATTCGTTTCTTCTGTGAAGAAACACAATGCAGGCTCTATAAAAGTGTAAAAACTTTCCTCACTCGGAAAATCGCCTGCATTGCCCGGCATTCCTGCCCAGTACAAAGTGGCTACATCCGTAGTGTTGTGTCTGGGCTTACATTCCATTAGTGCCAACGCACTACCGCAATCGTTCTTCAACTGTTTCAGTTCTGCAGGGTCTTCCGACCACGCCATAATGTTGAAGTGTGCCCTTATGGAAGAAAGACCGAACGAATGTGCTTCGTTCAGGTATTTTTCTATCCACTCTTTGTTGATTTGGTTTGCCCTGCTATACCTTGCCAAAGAGTGCATATTCCTTGCGGACTTCTCAAACTTTTGGAGATTGGATTCACTGTTATCCAAGAATAAATATTGATTGTAAATATGATTACAGCTTAACAGTAATCCAACAGGTGCAGCGAACGATAAACGGCAGTCGCTCCGGTCGGTAGATAGTTTTTCAAAACGGGTATCAGCCGAAACGGTTCCCGGCAGGTCGTCCGTATCGGACAAGGTGTGCAGGCTCAACCTTTTGTTCCCGATACGAACTTCTTCCGCTGAGAGTGCGATGTCCTGCATTGGTGCTCCAGCTTCTTTTGATAGTGTAAGGTATTGTTCCAGCAATCCCTGCTTTTCATCCGTACCAATAATGTCTTCTTCGGTCAAACGCCGCAGGCTTACAAAACTACTATCGTTCACGATACGCTCAAACTGTGCAACGGCTTCCATAAAGCGATGTATCGTTTCCTTGTCCCTGATTTCCTTTGGTATCAGCGTACCTTTGCAAAGCGAACTAAAGTTGCTTTGCGTCCGCATTCTTTCCTTAGTGGTCTTGGTCAGGAACAGGTAACAATAATGGTTTAGGAACGGTCGCTCATTAAAATGGCGTTGGTAGGATTTAGCCAAAAAACTTTGGTCTTCCTTTGCCAAATCGGGAGTGTAGTTTTCTTTGATGTACCAATCCTGTTTGTGAATGACCGTAAAATCTGGTAAAGTCTTGATAGCCTTGTGCCAGGCGGAATGAATGGCTTCATATTCCGCAGAAGCTACCGTGAACAGTTCTGGCAAACGCACCTCGAAACAGGCGGTAATGTCTGCATCTTTGGAAAGAATGCAGTTGTTTTCTACTGCCAACAAAGGAAATTT
The DNA here is from genome assembly GCF_004349355.1 of Flavobacterium cellulosilyticum. Classification (GTDB taxonomy): domain Bacteria; phylum Bacteroidota; class Bacteroidia; order Flavobacteriales; family Flavobacteriaceae; genus Flavobacterium; species Flavobacterium cellulosilyticum. Next base: position 239,199 of record NZ_SMFK01000002.1, read on the forward strand.
GTTTTCCAGTGTTGTTGTCTTTGATACGTTTCTCATAGGGCATTCGATTTAGGAGTGAATTTTAAATAGCGATGTACAGGCTTGCGGCAGATGATGTATCGGGGATGTCTTTTTCCTGCTCCGATTTTCATTAGTCCGTGTTCGCCGTACTTCCTGTTCAGTGAAAAGGTCTGCCATACAATCAGCGAAGCACCGCCTGCTCCGAGGAACAGGCAGATATAAGAGTTTACACCTGCCATATACAGTATCATCACGAGGATTAGCGTACCGAGCAGTCCGCCTGCGAATATGAACAGGTATTGTGCTTTCAGCCCCTTAAATTCCACCGTTCTCCCTATGCCTTTGTTGATATTGTAGTTCATAAGGCAAAAAATTAAAGGAAGAATGAACGCAGAACAGTCGCAGCAACGATCAAGAAGATACACGCACCAAACCACGATGCCGCCGTCTTGCTTGTGTCGGGGTCGCCCGAACTGAATTTGTTGTACACCTTAACGCCTCCGATTAAGCCCACAACCGCACCGATGGCGTAGATTAATTGGGTTGCGGGTTCGAAATAGGACGTTACCATTTGGGTAGCCTCGTTGATGCCAGCTGTACCGTTTCCCTGTGCGAAGGCACCAATTCCTGACAGCATAGCCACGGCTACTGGCAAAATTTTTTTTCTTTGTTTTTTCATAATTGAAACACATTATTTTGTTACTCTTTTTCCGCACTTTGCGGACTTTCGGGACAAAGGTGTTTCAGAAATAAAGGCGTTATAACAAAGTGGCAGTCAAAGGAATTGTTTGGCTGTTGATGGCTTATTATGTGTTAAAATGTAGTATATTAGCCAATCTTAAAAAAAAACGAAATACTTATTTAACAACTTCTGACAAAAATATTTTAAAGGATATATGGCTGGAACAAAAACAATACAAGAACAACACACAGCTGGACCACAAGCAATAGGATTTGACTATCAATTCTATTACTTTATGCTTTTAGCACTTGATCTTAAATTTGGTCAAAAAATTGGATTTGAAGTTAAGGATGATGTACATATTGACAAAGAAGATGGAACAACAGTATTATATCAAGCAAAACATACAATCATAAAAAATTCAAAAGGTAATCCTCAGAATTTAACGGATTTGGATACTGATTTATGGAAAACTTTATCTAATTGGGTTGATTTTATTAATGCAGATAAAAGTTCCGATTTTCTTAAAAAACATACATTCATTTTAGTCACAAATAAGAGTGAAAATAACAATGATTTTATAACTACGCTTAATACATTCAAAGCAGATAATGATTCTGATAAAGTGAAATTGAAAATAGCTGAGTTAGGAAACAAAACTCAAGACGAAACGTTGAAGAAATACTTTAAAAATGTTTCCAAATTAAGTAAAAGTAAACTTGAACTATTTTTAAAGAATTTGACGATAGAAACCGGTGAAGACGGAATTATCGATAAGATTAAAAAAAGAATATTTGAAAAATATTATCAAGAAAACTTAGTTGAGCCAATATTTGAAAGGTTATCAGCAAATTTGAATTTATCAAAGTATTTAGAAATAAAAGCTGGTCAAAGATTTGAAATTTCAGGTGAAGATTTTGGAAAAAAATTCGGAAAATGTTTCAAGGTAACAACCGATATTAAACCCCTACCCAAAAGAGAATTTCCTGTTTTATTACCTGATGATTTAGAAAGTCAGATTTTCATAAAGCAATTACTTGACATAGGCGAAGTACAAACAGGTTCTAATGATATTAGGAATTACACTACCCAAATGCTGAAATTTTTAAATCATTTTACTTATTGGTCTGAGGAAGAAAATTTCATTTTACTTACAGACATAGAAGAATTCAAAAATAACAGTATCCTAATATGGATAAATGAATTTAAAGCAAAATATAGACAAATTGAGCGTCAAATAAATAATGGTTATGCCATTGTGGATTTAGAAGATGATATTAAAAACTTAGGCGTTGATTTAGTTGAATATATCAGAAGACAAAACTTGTCAATACCTGGATATTCAGATTTGGGTATTGAATTTAGCAATGGACATTACTACGCTCTATCAGACAAACTTGAAATTGGATGGCATTTTGATTGGGGCAATAAATACAAAAAGGAATGAAAGAAATCTACTATGTATATAATAACGAGGCAATTGCAAGTTGCATATTTTTATCAATATTGAATAATATCGAAGGATTAGATATTGCTCGTTCTTGTTTGGTTTTGCCATTCTTATTGGATGATAGAACAGTTAGTTATTTGTCCAAAAATAAAGATATGGAATTAGAGGATATGATAAAAGAGCAATCACGTTTGTTTGCATCGTTTAATAAGAGGTATTTAACACTATTACCAGTTACAATCAATTCTTTGACAATATTAAATGCTAGCAATCAAATAAGTATAGGAAATGAAATAGTAGCGACTACACAATTATATTCAAAAGATGAAAATTTAGGCGAAAGATTTACTAAAATAGAGGGAATAATTCCAGAGTTTTTATCAATGATAGAAAAATATTCTACCATTCAACTATACAAAATCTTAAAAGTACAATTATGAAATTTATACTTCACGAAATAAAGCTTTGGTTTAAGGACGAAAATACTGAACCTAAAAGCTATCAATTTTTACCCGATAAAGTGAATGTCATTACAGGGGATGCAACCACTGGAAAATCAAGTTTCTGGAGTATAATTGACTATTGCTTATTGTCAGGAGACGTAAATGTAGCAAATACAATCAATGATAAAGTACTATGGTTTGGAATACATTTTACAATAGGAGAAAAAGAAATATCTATAGTTCGCAAAACTCCAAGTAATGGAGCGGTTTCATCAGAAGTATTTTTTAATTGGAGTGTATTTCCAAATAGCCCTGTAAAAAACAAAGAAATTGCAGAAATTAAATCAATTTTAGATGAAGAATTTGGAATTACCGATACATTAAGATTCCCTTATGGAAAAGAAATGGAAAAAACATCATTCAACATTTCATTTAGGCATTTTTTATTATTCAACTCGATTACAGAAGATATTATTGGTACTTCAAAAACATATTTTGACACTACATTTTATGGTAAAGAAGAATATGACAAAGCCTTAAGACATATTTTTGATTTGGTGATTGGAGTAAATGATATGAAAAATATCAAAGCCAACGAAAGGCTTCAAGAAATTGATAATGATTTAAAGAAAATTCAAAATCAAGAAAGAAATAATCAAAATAACACAAAGAATTTTGAAAAAGAAGTATTTAACCTAATTGAAAAATGTAAAATACAAAAATTCATTGAATATTCTGATTCTTTCGATAATGTAGATGATGCAATCTTGACTATTAAAGATATTATTGCCAACACAAAGAAGGTTGCAGAAAACTCAAAATTATTTTCGGAAATTAATGTTTTGTACAAAAACAAAAACGGACTACAAGCACAGCTTAATTCCATAAGTCAATATCAAAGAGAATATGATCTATATAAGAAGAACTTGAATAAATCTGCTGACAGCTTACAACCTATAGAATTTTTAAGTCAAAAATTATCAGACCAATTAGTAGATTCATACGAAGCAAAACTTTTTATAGAGTCATTAGACTCTTCTTTGAAAAATATTAAAGATAATCTTTCAAAGAAAATTACCGAACCCTTGAAGGTTACAGGTGATGTGAAGGAGTTACGAACGCAAATTCAGGAAATTGACAAACGAATAACTCAACTTAACGATATTAAGAAAAATCATCAATCAGAAGGACAGAAATTCATTGAACTGGGAAAAATAGAAATTATATTCGAACAAATATTTAAAGGTAAAATAAATAAGCCTATTGATACAATAAAATTGAATAGTTTGAATGAAGAAAAAGCTCGTTTAGAAAAAGTTCCAATAGACAATAATCAGATAAAGTACTTGATGAAAACTCAGTTAGACGAGAGTATTCAAAGAAACTACAATCAATTAAACTCACTACCTACCTATAAAAATTACACAACGAGATTTGATGAGAATGAAATGATTTTGAAACTGTATCCACCTATAGATCAATTTCAATTTCCTTTAGATAACGTTGGAAGCAAATCTAATTATATGTTTATGCACTTATGTGTTTATTTAGGATTACACGAACACATAATAAATATAGAGCAAGTACACGTGCCTCAATTTTTATTTATTGACCAACCAAGTATCCCTTATTACACTGGAGACAATAAAAAAGGAAATGATGATAAAACAAAACTTATTGATGCGTTTACCTTGTTAAATTCATTTATTGATTATCTAACAACTCAAAAAAATACACATTTTCAAATTTTTATGGTTGAACACGCACCTAAAGAGTATTGGATCGACAACAATTTATCACATTTTCATACTGTAGATGAATTTATAGATGGTAAAGGATTAATTCCAAAAGAAATATACAACAACTAAATATGCAAAATATAACATTAGGCGAAATAAATAAATTTATAGTTCATTCTATTGGAAATAAGAACAATGGAGATGGGGTACGTTTTTCTGATATTTTAACTGATTTTGATAAAATTGAAGAGCATATTAAGCAGTTGCTAAACAATAGTTTTAAGTTCGAAGAATTATATCAATTTTTTTTTCTTCCAAATTTGGAACTTAATCCTGTATATCAATTCGTAAGTTCAATTTTTAAAAGCAAAGAATCATTTATTGAACAATCACAAAATGCAGGTCGATATTTATATGATAAGAGTACTCATCCACAAATAAAAAGTGGTGAGTTAGGTATAATCTATTTCAACGATTGCAAAATAAATAATGAAATAGTAGACTGTATTGGAATTTTTAAATCAGAAAATAAAGATACTATTCTTAAAATAAATAATAAAGAAAATGGATTTGAACTAACTGGAGAAAAAGGAATAAATACAAATAAATTAGATAAAGGATGCTTAATTTTTAATACCAGAAAAGAGAATGGCTTTTTAATTTCTGTCGTTGATAATACCAATAAAAGTTCAGAAGCCCAATATTGGAAAGATGATTTTTTAGGAATCAAAACAATCAAAAATGATTTTCATCAAACCAATCAATTTTTAGGCATTGCAAAACAGTTTGTTACTAAACAATTAGATGAAAATTTTGAAGTTTCCAAAGCTGATAAAATTGACTATTTAAATCGTTCTGTTGACTATTTCAAAAATAGTGAAACCTTTAATAAGCAAGAATTTGAAAAACAAGTTTTTGGAGATGAAAATTTAATAGAATCTTTCCAGAAATTTAGCCAAACTTACAGACAAGAAAATGAAGTCGAACTAGCAGACAATTTCCAAATATCTTCTCAAGCTGTAAAAAAACAATCTCGTATTTTCAAAAGTGTATTAAAACTCGATCGAAATTTTGACATCTACATCCACGGAGATAAAAATCTCATTGAAAAAGGTATTGAAAAGGATGGTAGAAAGTATTATAAAATCTATTATCAAGAAGAAAAGTAGAAAAAATGGCAAGTATTAAACGTCCAATGTTCGAGACTCACGTATTGGAAGGATTGTGTAGAACGATTGGGGATTCGGCAGATGGTCTAACTGGTACTGAAATTGGACAAATCCTTTTAAATTCTAATATCCCAGATATCGATTCCCAAAATACAAAGTGGAGAAGATTATATTCAGCATTTGCAGATTGGCAAAATAAAAATCAATGTTCAAATCATATATTAAGATTTGTACAAGACGCATTACAACCTGTTAGATACATTGGTAAGGAAGAAGTTTTTTCATACTAGACGATTAGAAGTAAATAAGCGATTATTTTTTATGGGTGCAGAGATTACCGAGGAAGGAACTTTCAGGGAGGTACAAAAAGCAAAAACAATTTCTGAAGCGGAACAAAGAGCAAGTCGGTTAAAACATAAATTGGAAAGCCGTAGTATTCATAATAAAATATTTGAATATTGTAAAGCTGAATTATTAGTAGAAAATTACTTTCACTCTGTTTTTGAAGCAACAAAAAGTATTGCAGACAGATTAAGAAAAATGACTGGATTGTATGCGGATGGTAATGCTTTGGTAGAAATTACATTCTCTACAACAAACCCATTAATTAAAATAAATAATCTAATAACGGAAACTGATAGAAGTGAACATATTGGGTTATGTAATTTAATTAAAGGTATTTTTGGATTAATTAGAAATCCAACCGCTCATCAACCCAAAATTAAATTTGAGATTACTGAAGAAGAGGCACTCGATATTTTAAATACTATTTCATTTATTCACAAAAGACTGGATAAAGTATTATAAAAAACATTGGGGAGTTTGCTCACACAAACTCCCCAATATCAAACCCCTCCAAATCACTTTTCCGCAAAGTGGAAGAACCGGCTTCCGTTTCAGATGAGAGTGTGCTATCCAAAAGCTCGGCAATTTTTCGGGAAGCACCCTCGATGGAATTTTCCAGCAGGCTGAATAATTCAGTACCCTGTAATCTTTGAACTATCGCAATCGCCGTTTCTTTTTGGGCTTGCTCCAAATTTTCTTTTTGGAGTAACGCACCTACGGAGCTTAGTTCATCATAGGTAACCCCTTGGGCAAGACTGTCAACGCTACTGAATATTCCGTACCTGTTCCATTCTTCTTCCTCTTCCTCCAAATCAGGCATATTACAGAAAACTTCGTCCAGCTCTTCCTGCGGAATTTGAATACCTACGTTTTCATTTTCATCGTATTCAATGTCTAAATTATCAGGGTTTATCTCTGGTTCTTCAATTTGGCTTTCATTGGCAGTGTTTGGCACGTAAAGTCTTCTTACAGGCTTGGGTTGCCCCATAATATCGGGCAGATTTGGATTAATTTTTTCTTGCATCGGCTTTTGCTCTGACCTTTTTTTAATGACAATCTTGTCCTGTACAAGCAGGACAATTATAATCAATAGGCATATCACAATTACTGTTTCCATAGCTTTATAAAATGGGTTTGTATTTATCATTAAAACTCTTTGTAATCTGCTCGCCAAATTCCTGAAAATGGTAATCCAGCAAATTGTCTAAATAGGCATAAATGGTTATTTTGTCTTCTCCTATTACTTGGACAATCCGTGATAGTTTTTCGTGAAAATCCGGTCGGATATAAACTGTTTTCCCGTCACGGGCATTGGTGTCTGGTCTTCTGAAAAAGATACTTTCATAATCGGTTTCACTTGCCCTTTTAGCCTTTACTTTTTCTTTAACCGTAAGTTTCTCCTTTGGCAATTCATTAGGTTTAACCTCTTCCTTTTGTGGTTCTTCCGTAGGTTCAGGCGGAAGCTGTAATCCGTCCTTTTTAATGCCGTCCACCATAAGGTTCATCATCTGTTCCTCGTTAATATCAAGTGTGGCTTTTCTTTTATTATCTTTCTCCATAGGGCTATAATTGAATGATTTTTAGAAATTCGTCTATGAACAGGTCTAACTGACAGGCTTTCATCAAACGTTCATCGGGAGGCATCACGGTAGAACGGAAAACGGTTTTGCTATCCACTTCGCTTTCTTTACGAAAACGGGTACTGCTTTTGATTTGGCTTTGCATCAGACTTAACCCTAATTGCTTAATAAGTTGGTTATACACTCCATATAAGGGTGTGCTTTCCCTGCCATCAACCTGGTTCCAGAACAGGTTAATAGTTTCTATGGAAGTTTCCCCTTTTTTCATAATCACGTCGTGCAAAAGCTGTGTAAAAATGAGCGTACTTTCCATTACCACACGGTCTGCCGTGATGGGTGTAAAAATGTGGTGCATTCCTGCCAATGCTTTCAGAATGCCGGGCGTGTTCACGGTTCCAGGCAGGTCAAAGAATACAACATCAACTGGAACGGAAGAAGCGTTTAGAAATTCGTGAGCCGCTTGCAATACGCTATCCGCTTTGTGTTGCATAATTGGGTAGGCTTTTTTGTTGATAGTGGTAAATTGTTTGTACGCCAGCTTTTTCAAAGCCTCATTTTCCATTACCATTGCCAAATCCCTTGTCTTCATTTTCATAAGGCTGTGCTGTGGAAAATCCGCATCAAATACGGCTACGTTGTAGCCCAATCGATAGTGCATCGTACTTGCAACAAGCGTTGTAAAAGTGCTTTTGCCGACACCACCTTTTTGAGAAGAAAAGGCGATGAATACTGTTTTGTGTTTTGTGTTCATATTTCTACTTATTTAATTATTTATATACCTAATTACTTATGTCCGCATATACCCAGTTAGCTACGCATCACTGTATCTATGTTCATAAACCTGTACAGAAGCAAGTATGCAACGAGCTGTCTATATACCCGAATACGCATTTATATCCGTAGGCAGATATGCAGGTTTTTATCAACATACCTGCTTAAAACCTTATGTGCTTAACCACATAAACAGGTACAGATTGAAGTACCTATTTACATCCATATTATTGCACCTTTCTATATGGGTACTTACGTATTTGCGTTGTTACCTGCATAGCTATTTATGCCCTTATATCTGTTTATAAGCACAAAGAAATGTAGACATATAGGTGCTTTTATTATTGTGGCATTGTTTGGCGTTTAAAGGCATTGTTTGGCACTTCTGTATAGTACAATCCTTTCGTAAAGAGGAGTTTACTTTGTATAGTGATTTTTATTAACGGATTTATGCAAAAGTATTTTGACAAAGTGGAGGGCAATGGGAACGGCTTCGAGCCGTTTTTCCCTGTTACATTTAATCCGTCCCGCAGGGCGGATTTTTGTGTTCAACAGAACACGGCAAGTTGTGTTTTGAGGCACTCGAAATCGAGTTAGTGCCTCAAAACAACTTGCCCTGCTGGGAGCTAAAAAACACTCTCCGAAGTCGAGGTTTTGTGTGAATTAAAAATGGATTAGTGATGAATAATAACCAAAAACAGAATAAGGGAGGACGGACACCAAAAACCGACCCGAGCATCCACCGCCACGTTTTCCGTCTTACAGACGAAGAAAATGCCAAACTTCTATCGCTTTTTGAAGCATCGGGAATGCCCAATAAAGCAAAATTTATAATTTCCCTGCTGTTCAGTAAGGAAATGAAATCGGTTAAAATTGATAAAGGAACGGTTGATTTTTATATGCGATTGACTTCTTTTCACAGTCAATTCCGCTCCGTAGGTGTTAATTACAACCAGATTGTAAAGTTGTTGTACAAGCATTTTTCTGAAAAAAAAGCCGCTGCGTTCCTTTACAAATTGGAAAAACAGACGGCTGAAATGGCGATGCTATGTCAAAAAATCATTCAGATAAACGAAGAATTTGAAGCAAAACATTTGAAAAAACAGTCTTAGAAATGATAGCAAAAATCGGAAGAAGCGTAAATTTATACGGTGCATTGGCATACAATCTGCTCAAAGTAGAAAATGAAAACGGACAGATTTTGTTTGCTAATAAGATGATTGAAACCGCTAATGGTCGTTATTCCGTTGCTCAATTAGCCCAATCTTTTGCTCCTTACCTGATAGCCAACCGCAATACCGAGAAACATACATTGCATATTTCGCTCAATCCCGACCCGAAAGATAAGGTAAACGATGGCAAGTACAGGGAAATGGCGGAAGAATATATGCGGGAAATGGGTTACGGCGAACAGCCTTTCGTAGTATTCAAACATACCGATATTGACCGTAGTCATATTCATATTGTATCGGTTTGTGTGGACGAAGAGGGCAAAAAGATTTCGGATAAATTCGAGAAAATGCGGTCTATGAATCTATGCCGTGAACTGGAAAGGAAACACGGATTAATATCCGCAACAGATAAAGAACATAAGCCGAACGACAAAATTTTCCGTCCGGTAGATTATCGGACAGGCGATGTGAAAAGTCAGATAGCTTCAGTAGTCCGACACCTGCCCAACTATTATCAATACCAAACGTTGGGAGAATACAACGCTTTGCTTTCGCTGTTCAATATTACCACCGAAAAAGTGGAGGGCGAATTGCAGGAGCAACTACGGCAGGGTTTACTGTACATTCCTTTAAATAAAAAAGGAGAAAGAGCCGGACATCCGTTCAAGGCTTCTCTGTTCGGAAAAAGTGCAGGACTTCCGACTTTGGAATTGCATTTTACGAAATGCAAAGCCGCTTTGAAAGACCACCCTACAAAGCCAACTATTAAAGCGGCCATTACCATTGCCCTGAAATCAACAAGTGATGAGCAGGCTTTTAAAAAACAGTTAGGCGAACAGGGCATCAATGTAGTGGTACGTAGAAATGACACAGAACGTATTTACGGAATAACTTTTATAGACCACAATTCTAAGACCGTTTGGAACGGTTCACGCTTGGGCAAAGAACTTTCTGCCAATACTTTTAATGATTATTGGAACAATAATATCAAACCCAACATTAAAGAGCCTGTTGTACTACAATCGAAAATATCAAGACCAAATGATGCAGATCTTCCTGCGGAAGAACCGCACCATTTGTTCGACTTCCTGAATACTCCTGAAAAACACGAAGACGGTTTGATTGAAGCATTAGGCGGTTTATTGCCTGAAACACAGAGCGAAGATTACGAGGAACAGGATTTTGCCAATAGAATGAAGAAGAAAAGAAATCGCAAAAGAGGTCAGAAATAGCATTAAGCCAAACACTGCCACGCATCGCCATTGACTGCCACATTCTTATAGCCGAGCTGCATAGCTTTTAAATTCACGCCCGAACATTAAAAATTAAAATAATGCAGGGAGAAGATGATTTAAGAGGACTTGCCAAGATTATGGCATTTATGCGGGCAGTAAGTATCCTTTTGGTACTGATGCACCTTTATTGGTTCTGCTACGGTTTCTTTATAGAACGTGGCTGGACTTTAGAAATAATCAACAAAATATTAGGCAACTTTCAGCGTACCGCTGGACTGTTTTCGGATACCTTATATACCAAACTATTTGCTTTGGTATTATTAGCATTAAGCTGTTTGGGTACAAAGGGGGTTAAAGACGAGAAGATAACCTGGACTAAAATTTATATTGCTTTGGCGATTGGCTTTGTTCTGTTTTTTCTGAACACACCTTTATTAAAGCTATCAATAATTACGGCCACAATCCTTTATATCCTTACCACAAGTTTAGGTTATATCGCTTTAATGGTAGCCGGAGTTTGGATGAGCCGATTGCTCCGTACTAATCTGATGGACGATGTTTTCAATAATGAAAACGAGAGTTTCCAACAGGAAACCAAATTGATGGAAAATGAGTATTCTGTCAATCTTCCCACAAAATTTTATTACAAAGGAAAATGGAACAACGGCTGGGTTAACATAGTCAATCCTTTTCGGGCAACGATTGTTTTGGGAACTCCGGGTTCAGGAAAATCGTATGCGATTATCAATAATTACATAAAACAACAGATTGAGAAAGGCTTCTCAATGTACATCTATGATTTCAAGTTTGACGACCTTTCTACCATTGCTTACAACCATTTATTAAAGCATCAGGATAAGTATAAAGTACAACCCAAATTCTATGTCATCAACTTTGACGATCCACGTAAGAGTCATCGTTGTAATCCGCTTAATCCTGATTTTATGACGGACATTTCCGATGCTTATGAAGCGGCTTATACCATAATGCTAAACCTCAACCGCAGTTGGATACAGAAGCAAGGCGATTTTTTCGTGGAAAGTCCAATTATCCTATTAGCAGCCATTATTTGGTATCTGAAAATCTATGAGGATGGTAAATATTGTACATTCCCACACGCCATTGAATTGCTGAATAAAAAGTATTCGGACGTATTTACTATTCTTACCTCATATCCCGATTTGGAAAACTATCTTTCTCCGTTTATGGATGCTTGGCAATCAGGAGCACAAGACCAATTACAGGGACAGATTGCATCGGCAAAAATTCCATTGTCAAGAATGATTAGCCCGCAATTGTATTGGGTAATGACGGGCGATGATTTTTCATTAGACATTAACAACCCAGCAGCACCTAAAATTTTGTGTGTTGGTAATAATCCCGACCGCCAGAATATTTACTCCGCAGCATTGGGATTGTACAATTCAAGAATTGTAAAGCTCATCAACAAAAAGGGGCTATTAAAGAGTTCCGTTATTATAGACGAGCTGCCTACGATATATTTTAGGGGACTGGATAATCTTATCGCAACTGCCCGTAGTAATAAGGTTGCAGTTTGTTTGGGCTTTCAGGATTTTTCGCAATTAACAAGGGATTATGGAGATAAGGAAAGCAAGGTTATCCAAAATACTGTAGGTAATATTTTCAGCGGGCAGGTTGTCGGAGAAACGGCAAAAAGCCTTTCGGAACGCTTCGGTAAAGTATTGCAGAAACGCCAAAGTTTGACCATTAATAGAAACGATAAGTCAACCTCAATATCTACACAATTAGACAGTCTTATTCCAGCATCGAAAATTTCAACGCTTACACAAGGTATGTTTGTTGGTGCTGTATCGGATAACTTTGATGAACGTATTGAACAGAAGATTTTCCATTCTGAAATTGTAGTGGACAATGAAAAGGTTGCATCCGAGACAAAAGACTATCAGAAGTTACCGCAAATTTTATCCTTTGTAGATGCACAAGGAGAAGACCAGATGAAACAAGAAATTGAAGCAAATTATAAGCAGATAAAACGAGACATTGTTCTGATTATAGAAAGCGAATTGGAGCGAATTAAAAACGACCCCGATCTGCAACATTTGGTACAAAAAGAATAACCAAAAAGGGATATAAAAAAGCTGGTCATCATCTGCAAGCTCTTTATTTTAAAATAATTACAGTACAAGTCACAATACTCCTCTGGGTAAATGAATACCTTTTGTCCGTACATAATTCTCCGAATTGTTTGGAGTTTCTTTCTGTTTTTCAGTCTGCTCCACAGCTTCTTCTTTAGGCTCCGGCGTGATAGACAACTGTATCTTCCGTTCAACTGCAGCCAATTCTGTTTTAAGTTCGCTCAATCTACTTTCTTTAGACCACGTACAACCCACCAATTCCTGAAGTACAGGCAAGTCTTTTTGAATTTCGGCAATCTTTTTTTCTTCTTGGTCTATATAGCTGGGCAATTTTTCCAATGCCTTTAAAAAATTCATTGAAGCGGTTTCGGGGTCTTTTGCCATTAAACCGTTATTGAAGGTGTATTTGATATTGCCCTCGCCCTGTACCAAAAATCGGTTTACCCTTATATTCACGTCCTCTTTTTCGGATATTTCGGTTTTGACCAACAGCGTAAATCCGTACAACGTACCAATTTCTTCATACTGACCTCCAGTGCGGGCTTTGTCCATAAGCTGACTGAGCTTTGCACCGATTTGTTTTATATCCGCATTAGGAGATAAGCCGTCCAGCAAAACAGGGTTTGTAATAGTACCGTCCGAACGCTTTTGTATGCGCCCTTGTAAATTTTCCCAATCAAGACTCATTCGGTTAAAACGAGATTGCGAACTTTCCAGTAATCCCGTAAAATCTTGCAACTTGTATTTGGCACTGAACTTAGAACGATTGAACGCCTGTTTCTCGCTTTCCAATCCTGCAATCTGTTTTTCTAATTTGGCTTTATCCAACAGGTCTGTATTTCCCGATAGGATAGCTACATACTCCGAAAAATTCATTCCTGATTTTTCGTCCATACTTCCCTCGTCAATCGTTCGTTTGCCGAGATTGTTGTTTTTTAACTGGTCTATAAAAAGTTGCTTATTGTACAGCAGATTAAACTTGTAGCTATCCAATGATTTTTCTACGGCATAGATAATTACATCTACTTTGTTGTCTGCAAAATGTTTCGCAATTTCATTGCCTTTTCGGACAGCTCTGCCGTTCCTTTGAGCAAGGTCGCTTGGTCGCCACGGTGTGTCTAAATGATGAATGGCAACGGCTCTTTTTTGAGCGTTCACTCCTGTTCCTAGCATACTCGTTGAACCAAACAGCACACGAATTTTACCCTCGTTCATACCTTTGATAAGCTCCTTGCGGTGCTTATCATTTTTCGCTTCCTGTATAAACCGGACTTCGTTTGGAGGTATGCCGTGGTCTTCCACGAGCTTGCGTTTGATTTCGGAGTACACATTCCATTGGTTCGGTTTGTATGTTCCCAAATCGGAGAAAACGAACTGCGTTCCTTTTTGTGCATTGCATTGGTTGAAATACTTGGCGATGTTTGCCGCACAATGCGAAGCCTTATTATCGGGGTGGTCTTTGTACATACCGCTTACCATACGCATATCAAGCGACATCTTACGGGCATAGTCCGTAGCGATGAGCATCTTTGCTTTTTCTTCACTTTGTGATAAAGGTTCTCTTCCTAATAAGGTAGCATCACCCGTTTTGGCAAACTGCATTAGGTTTTGGATAAATGCTGACTGGTCTGGTGTAGGCGGTATGTTATACAATACCTCGTTCTTATTGGGGCGGTCAATGCCTATATCCTTTGCTGTTCGGTAATCCGTGATTTCCGAGTAAAACTGTGCAAGCTCCGGCATTTTGATAAAGTATCGAAAACGCTCTTTGGCTACGATATTATTGGCAACTGAAAACTCATAATCGGTCGTTTTCCTTGCATAGATTGCTGCCCACGCATCAAAAGAATGAATGCCCTGTTTTTCCATTGCTCTTGGTCGCAGGTACTTGAACAGCAAGTACAGTTCAGTTAATGAGTTGCTGATAGTAGTTCCCGACAGAAAGGTTGCTCCCATATCCGCATTTGTATGTTCCTGAATGGTACGGATGGCAAAGAGTAGGTTCATTGCCTTTTGGCTTCCGTCCACATTGCCCAATCCGGCAACCCTTGTATGCCTTGTGTTGAACATTAGGTTTTTGAATTGGTGGCTTTCGTCCACAAACAAATGGTCAATGCCCATCATCTTAAAATCCACCACGTCATCTTTGCGGTTTTCAATATCGTGTTGCAGGGTTTTGAGTTTGACTTCGAGGTTTTCTTTCCGCTTGATTACTCCGGCAAGCATACCTCTGGTAACTTCCTTGCCTTGCGATTGCAGTGCATCAAGGTTTCGCCCAACGCTATCCAATTCAATTTCGAGAATTTCTTTTTGTATTTCGGGCGACTGCGGTATCATACCGAATTGGTCGTGTGTCAGAACAACACAATCCCAATCGTTGTTTTTAATATCCCCAAAAATCCGCAGGCGTTTTTGGGGCGTAAAATCTTCTTTGCCCGGAAACAAAATTTTAGCATGTGGATAGGCAGTACGGTAGGCTTCGGCAATTTCGTGAACATTGCTTTTCAGTCCTATAACCATTGGCTTGTGGGCTAATCCCAAACGTTTCATTTCCTGTGCTGCGGTACACATCACAAGGGTTTTTCCTGCACCTACTTCGTGGTCACAGATAGCCCCATTGTTCAGCTTTATCATCCAAACGGTATCCTTTTGGCTCGAATACAGGTCTTCAATGCCCAATGCTTTACGGTCTAATCCTGGAAAGTCCTGATGTGTTCCGTCATAGTTCGGTCGAACAAAACAGTTAAACGTATCGTTGTATTGATCGGTCAGCCTATTTTTAAACTCATCGCTTTGGGCGTGAAGCCAATCGGTAAAAGCGGTATGGATTTCATCAATTTTGGTATTCGCCATTTGTATGGCTTCCATATCCCGCACCTTGACCTCTTGGTCGCCAATCCTAATTTTTTTGGTAATGTCTGGTGTGGTATTGACGAGAGCGTGTTTGAGCAGGGCAATTCCGTCAAACGTTCTGCTCTCTGCTTTGACAGCGTATTTTTCCCATATATGCACATTCTTCTGGTCGCACTTTACAGAAAAGTCATCAGCACTTTCGGAATAATGAATGAGTACCTCTGCATCGAACAGATGTGAAGCAAAACGGGCATAAATGCCTGTGGGGATCCAACGTTCCCCCAAATTAAAATCGAGTTCCTCAAATTCGATACGTCTTGGTCTGGCTTCTTCTAAAACCGTAAGACTTGCTTTGGCGACGGTATCATCGGGATTGCGTTCGAGATACGCTTTGACCTCCTGGGCTTTTTCCACTACGTTACCTGCAATCCAGTGTTCGGATATTTCATATTCCTTTTGCAAAGGATTGTAGAAAATACGACCGTGTAAGGCTTCTTTCAAAGTATCATCTGTCATACTACTGATTTTGGACATATAGTCCAAATCCACGCTTCCGTATTTGTTGAGTGAAGCTACTAATGCTTCTTCGGGATTGTCTGTTACTATTGTTAAGGTAGAAAAACTTACAGGACGGCTGAATATATCTGCTTTGTGTACTACGCCACCAACAACACGCTCCAAATAAGGGATTTCCTTACCGGAACTGTCTGTTTTAATCAATTTGGCATTATCGGCACTGTTGAGATTGCCATACCTTTTGACAAAGGCATCATATAAACGGTTAAGGTTTTCTCTTTCTTCCTTATATTCGGTCTTAAACTTCGCCTCTTTATAATATAGCTCTTGGTAAAAATCACGTACTCCGATATACGCTTCTGCTCTTGCTTTTTGCAGAAGTGGTAATTGCAAAGGATAGAAAACCGCTGTACCAGCAGATGTATCTACATCTTGCAGATGTCCTACCCAACCATTATCCACGACAAGGCAATCGTTACGATAGAATGGTTGCAGTTCGCCACTATAAAGAGCAGGTTCGGGAATGATGTTGGGAATGACTGGCTTATCAGCTTGGCCAATCCCGTTGATATCTGAAAACAGGTCGCCAATAGCTTCCTGTTTTTTACCGTTGGTTGATGTACTTCCGTTGGCATTTCTATTTGTAACTGGAGGCGTATAAGGTTGTTGCATCACACTACTGAACAGGTCAGGTTGGCGACCCATTGCAAGGCTGATTTTTTTAGTACTTTGTCTTTTGGATTGTGTCGTTGTTTTGGGTGGAGCAAGAACCATTACAGGTTCATCCACATTTTCAAACAAGTCAAAAATGCTTAATTGTTTTAATTCCTGCGGGCTTTCCCGAATGATTGATAAAGATTGTATTTCCGGCTGAATAGTTACAAGCTCTACAATTGGAGGTGTTACCTTTGGAGAAGCGGGAATTTGTATTATAGGCTCATCGTTCCGTTCGCCTTTGTATAGCTTCAAATTCAGATGCTTGCCAAAATCTTCGGAAAGCATTTGTTTGAGATCTTTAGCAATTCCCTCAACGCCGTCTTTGTGTGTATAAATTAAGGCTGGCTGATCGTATGGGTCGGTATCTAATTTCCGGGAGGTATGTACAATTCTTGTGCTATCCTGAAACAACGTATTGCTTGGAGTATCGTATTCCTTTCGGTTGCTTTGGCAAAACAGATCTTCCCTTTCGGTCAGACTTTGTTTTGCTGTGTTCTTTTGCAGTATAATCAAATCACTGCCAACCTCCGTACCTGCATATTCTGTAAACAGGTTGTTAGGCAATCGGACAACCGAAACCAAATTGTTATCCTGCATCAAAGCCCTGCGTATCGGTTCGTTCTTTGGGCTATTCAGAATACCCTGTGAAGTAATGTACGCCAACAAACCGCCCTCTCGGAGCATATCAGCACCTTTCAGGAAAAAGTAATTGTGTATGCTTCGGGTAGCCTGTACTTTTGCCGTGTCTTTGCTTCGGGAATAGGAAAGGTCAAATATCGAAGTGTCGCCAAAAGGAATATTGCTGGCAATTACATCATAGCTGTTTTGTTCCTTTTCGAGTATCTCCTCAAAACCACTTACACGGATATTACTTTCGGGATAAAGCTGTTTTAAAATCTTGCCTGTGAGCAAATCCTTTTCATAAGCGGTAACACTGGCTTTTTGATTTTCTGAAAAGGATTGTATGAATGAGCCGATACCTGCGGAAGGTTCAAGGAATTTATCAATGTTCAGACCGCTTTCACACAAGGTTGTGGAAATCGCATCTATAACCTGTGGTGGTGTATAAAAAGCCGTCAGTACAGAGCTTTTCATACTATCTACATACCTGCGGTATTGCTTCTCGTCTTCGGAATTTTCTTTGAGTAGCTGGTGGAGTTCCTGCGTGAGAGGAAAAAGATCGTGTTCTGTTTTTCTCCAATTATTGATGTCTATTTCGTTCGCTATGGGGTTCAGCACGAATTTAAGACCGCCAAATCCGCTGTATTGGATCATTAGCAGTCTTTCGCCTACGGTGGCTTGGCGTTTCTCCTTTTCCAGTTTAAAAGCAATTCGCAGGGCATCAATGTTTTGTTGGAGATGTTGCTTTTTACTGAAGCCCATTTTCCGTTATCCATATTGCGATGGTTCCGGTTATTTCGGTATAGAGTAGGTCAAACTCATAACCGTATGCGAAATCATCGGTTAGTTCATAGTTGGAAAAAACGACCTCACAAACAGGAGACATTTTCAGGGCAAATGGTCGCAATTCCTCATCTGCCATTATGGTATCAAACTCATTACAGACCACCTGAAATAGGGTGTCGAATTTGGAGAAATGCAGTTTTTCAAACAGGATATAATTAGCTATTTCGTTGCATTGCTCAATAGGATTTCCTGAACGAAAAGCACCCTCGTAGGCATTGGAAGCCCACAAGGAACGTTCCTCAATAAATTTCTGGTCGTTTGCTTTTTCGGGGAAGCTGGTGTTTAATAATTCTTGCAGTCGTAACCTGAAATACGATAGGTCTTTTTGCTGTGTATCCATACTATAATTTTGTTTAGAATTTTTCTTGAAGCCTAAAATTATAGCAGAGATTAACAGGGTTTAAAGAAGTGGTAGTGTTTGGCTTTGAGAGGTAGAATTTGACCTAATAAGATCAAACCTCTTTTTTAGACTTTTTAAAACTCACAATAATATAATGAGTATTCCCACTTCTCTGTATTGTATATTCACTATATTTGACACTGTAAATTTAATCAGGCACTGAATGAACCGAATTAAAGAAGTTCTGAAAGAAAAAGGTATCTCACAGGCTTGGCTTGCAAAAAAGTTAGACAAAAGCTATAATACTATAAATGAGTATGCTCGAAATGTGAGACAACCAAGTATCGAAGATTTGTACCGAATTGCAAAAATTCTGAATGTTAACGCTAAAGATTTATTGACAGAAGAATGAGTAAAGAAAACCAAATAGAGGAAAACCTCATAGTACAGCTAAAAGGGCTTAAATATGTGTATCGTCCTGAAATTGTCGACAGAAAAACTTTAGAACTCAACTTCCGTCAAAAATTTGAAGCACTCAATCGTGTTCGATTGACGGATAGCGAGTATTTGCGACTACGCGAAGAAATCATAAACCCTGATGTGTTTGAAGCCTCTAAATTATTACGTGAAAGACAATATTTTCAGCGTGAGGATGGCACACCTCTTCATTACACATTAGTAAACAACAAAGACTGGTGTAAAAATGATTTTGAAGTCATCAATCAGTTAAGAATCAATACAGAGAATAGTCATCAAAGATATGATGTTATTTTGCTCATCAACGGTTTACCAGTAGTACAAATTGAGCTCAAAAAGGGTGATATTTCACATCGGAAAGCCATGCAGCAGATTGTTGACTATAAAAATGAAGTTGGTAACGGCTATGCTAACTCACTGCTTTGCTTTATGCAAATGTTTATCGTTAGTAATGGTGGAAGAACACTTTATTTTGCTAATAATAAAAATCAACATTTTGCTTTTAATGCTGATGAACAATTCCTACCAGTATATGAACTAGCAAATATTGACAATAAAAAAATCAATAACTTACATGATTTCAGTGATAAATTTCTAACCAAGTGTACCCTTGGCGAAATGATCAGTAAGTATATGGTACTAGTAGAGAGTGAGCAGAAATTGCTTGTAATGAGACCTTACCAAATATATGCTGTGAAAGCCATTGTAGATTGTATAAAAGACAACAGAGGTAATGGTTATATATGGCATACTACAGGTAGTGGAAAAACATTAACTTCTTTCAAGGCCTCTACTTTGCTGAAAAACAATCCAGATATTGAAAAATGTTTGTTTGTGGTTGATAGAAAAGACTTAGATCGTCAAACAAGGGAAGAATTTAATAGATTTCAAGAAGGTAGTGTAGAAGAAAATACTAATACAGAGACGTTAGTAAGGCGCTTATTATCTACAGATTATGCGGATAAAGTTATTGTTACTACCATTCAGAAGTTAGGATTAGCTCTTGATGCTACAAACAAGAAAAATTATAAGGAGCGTTTAGAGCCACTTAGCAATAAACGTATGGTATTCATTTTTGATGAGTGTCATCGTTCTCAGTTTGGAGATAATCATAAGGCTATTAAAGAGTTTTTTCCTAATGCTCAGTTGTTTGGATTTACGGGAACACCAATTTTTGATGAAAATGCTACTTATAATATTCGAGAAGGGGAATATGCTTCGTATAAAACCACGAAGGATATTTTTCAACAGGAATTGCATGCTTATACGATTACTCATGCTATAGAGGATAAGAATGTTTTGCGTTTCCATATTGATTATTTTAAAGGCAAAGGAACATATAATGCTAAACCAGGTGAAGCGATTGCACAACAAGCAGTTGTAGAAGCGATTATGGAAAAACATGATGCAGCTACCAATCAACGTAAATTTAATGCAGTATTAGCAACGGCTTCCATTAATAATGCTATTGAATATTTTAAACTTTTTAAAGAGGCACAAAAAAAGAAACAAATCGAGAATACAGAATATATTCCTCTGAATATTGCTTGTGTATTCTCTCCACCAGCTGAAGGGAACAAAGATATTCAGCAAATTCAGGAAGATTTAACACAGGAAAAAGAAGATAATAAGCAAAATCCAGAAGAAAAGAAAAAAGCATTAACGGAAATAATTGCTGATTACAATATACAATTTAATACCAATCACAGTATTAATGAGTTTGATTTATATTATCAGGATGTTCAAAGACGTATTAAATACCAGAAATACAGCAATAAAGATTATCCACATAAAAACAAGATCGACATTACTATCGTAGTGGATATGTTGCTTACAGGTTTTGATTCCAAATACCTTAATACTTTGTATGTGGACAAAAACCTCAAATACCACGGACTAATACAAGCGTTTTCACGAACCAATCGTGTATTAAATGACACGAAACCTTATGGTAATATTTTGGATTTTCGTTCACAGCAGGAACTGGTTAATCAGGCAATTGCTCTTTTTTCCGGAGGAAACAGCGACAATGCTAGAGAAATATGGTTAGTAGATCCTTCACCAGTGGTGATGGATAAATTTAAACAAGCCGTAGAAAAATTGGGGGTGTTTATGCAGGATCATAATTTGCTTCGCGAACCAGAAGAAGTATATAATATAAAAGGGGATGCAGCAAAAATAACTTTCATTGAAAATTTCAAGGAAATACAACGGTTAAAATTGCAGTTAGATCAATTCACTGATTTGGACGAAGAACAAAAGGCGAAGATTGAAGCTATTTTACCAAAAGAAAATTTTCAGGAGTTTCGTAGTTCCTATATAGAAACCGCCAAACAATTTCAGAAAAGACAGCAGAAAGAAGGTGACGATGCACCACCTGAAATCCAGCAATTGGATTTTGAATTTGTTTTGTTTGCGTCTGCGGTAATTGATTATGATTACATCATGAACCTGATTGCAGAGAGTACGCAAAAGAAACCTGCTAAGCAAAAAATGACCAAAGAACAGGTTATCAGCCTGATGAGTGCCAATGCTAATATGCTGGACGAGCAGGAAGATTTAACGGAGTACATTAACGCATTGGATTGGAACAGCGGACAAGATGTAAATAGTTTACGCAAAGGATACGAAGCTTTTAAAGACGATAAACATAACAAAGAATTGGCTGAGATTGCCCACACACACAAATTGCAAACAGCAACTTTAAAAGGTTTTGTTGAAAAAATAATGACCAGGATGATTTTTGACGGAGAAGAATTAACAGACTTATTACAACCCTTGCAATTAAGCTGGAAAGAGCGTAGAGTAAAAGAACTGGCATTAATGGAGGATTTAGTACCCCAATTAAAAAAAATAGCCCAAGGGCGTGAAATTTCAGGACTAGCAGCTTATGAATAAAATACTAATACCAGAATTGCGGTTTCCTGAATTCAGTTTTGAAAGAAATTGGAAGATTGAAAAGTTAAGTGAATTAGGGGAGCTAATTAATGGACTTACCTATAGCCCAGATGATGTTAGAGAAGAAGGATTATTGGTATTACGTTCTTCAAACATCCAAAATGGATTAATAGATTTGAATGATCTTGTTTATGTCAGAAAAGATATAAAAGGAGCCAATCTATCAGAACCTAATGATATTTTAATTTGTGTTAGAAATGGTTCAAAAAAATTAATCGGTAAAAATGCAATTATCCCGAAAGATCTTCATTTTGTAACCCATGGAGCTTTTATGACAGTTTTCAGAGCAAAGAACTCTGAATTTGTGTTTCAGTTGTTTCAAACTGATATGTATGATAGACTAGTTAAAGCTGATTTAGGAGCAACTATTAATTCAATAAATGGGAAAAATTTTTTAAAATATGAATTTCCCGTTCCTGAAAATCCGAAGGAGCAACGAAAAATAGCAGATTGTCTTTCGTCTTTAGACGAAGTCATTAAAGCACAAAGTCTGAAGTTAGATTTACTTAAAGATCATAAAAATGGCTTATTGCAGAATCTTTTCCCACAAGGTGGAGAAACTGTTCCTAAATTTCGTTTTCCTGAGTTTATTAACGATGCTGAGTGGGTGGAGAAAACGTTGGATGAGGTGGCTACTTTTTTAAAAGGGAAAGGAGTTTCAAAATCTGATATTGCTGAAAACGGCAGTTTGCCTTGTATCAGATATGGAGAGCTTTATACTCACTATAATGAAACTATAAGTGTCATAAAATCTTATACAAATTTAAGTACTAACGATTTAGTATTAAGTAAAGCGAATGATGTAATTATTCCTGCATCAGGAGAAACACAAGAAGATATTGCAACAGCTTCTTGCGTGTTAGCTGATGGAATTGCTCTGGGTGGGGATTTAAATATCATTCGAACAAAAATTAACGGAGTGTTTCTATCTTACTTAATGAATAATGCGAAGAAAAAAGAAATAGCTCAATTAGCACAAGGTATTTCAGTAGTACACCTTTATTCGAACCAGTTAAAAACCTTAAAAATCAACATTCCAAAGCTAAAAGAACAACAAAAAACAGCTTCTTGTCTTTCTGTCCTTGATGAACTCATTGCTTCACAGGTAAAACAAATAGAACATTTGAAACAGCACAAAAAAGGATTAATGCAAGGTTTATTTCCAAAAATAAATTATAGAAAATGAATACAATAATAAATTTTGCATCTTTAACAGAAGTAGCCCAACATTTTCGAAAAGATTTAATAGGAGATCATCGACCAATGAAAGATTTAGTACTATTCTTTGCTCATAATGGCATTGGTAAAACTAGGCTTTCAATGGAGTTTAAACAGGCTGGAAAAGAGTTTGATAATGATGGCAGGGTAACTCAAAGAGATACTTTGTATTTTAATGCGTTTACAGAAGATTTATTTTCATGGAATAATGACTTAGAGCACGATACCAATAGGACTCTTAAACTTAATCCTGATTCTGCATTTTTTGATGGACTATATGAATTAGATTTAGATGTCAAAATTGAATCATTCTTTAATAATTATGTAGATTTAAAATTTGACATTGATTATGATATATCAACCGTAGCTTTTTCCAGAAGTATAATTGTTGATGGAAATGAGCAAACAGTAGAAAATATTAAAATATCAAGAGGTGAGGAAACTTTATTTATTTGGTGTTTTTTTCTTGCTATTTGTCAACTAGCTATCGACAAAGATCCTGCATATAGTTGGGTAAAATATGTTTACATTGACGACCCCATATCATCTCTTGATGAAAACAATGCTATTGCCGTGGCATGCGATTTATGTAATTTAATAACAACTGAAGGTAACGAGATTAAAACTATAATTTCGACACATCATAGTCTGTTTTTCAATGTGCTTTACAATGAATTTGGCAGAAAAGTGAAAAACAAACGCTACTTTCTACATAGTAAAGGAAATGATGGTTATGCTTTGCAAGAGACAAATGACACGCCTTTTT
This sequence comes from Flavobacterium cellulosilyticum, assembly GCF_004349355.1. Classification (GTDB taxonomy): domain Bacteria; phylum Bacteroidota; class Bacteroidia; order Flavobacteriales; family Flavobacteriaceae; genus Flavobacterium; species Flavobacterium cellulosilyticum. The sequence goes on from NZ_SMFK01000002.1 coordinate 263,214, forward strand.
TCCATCATATAGCTACATTATGCGAACTGAAGAAAGTTGTTGAATCGAACAAAATCTATACGTATCATTTTAATTCATTGAGGAGTATTTTAGAAAAGACCGCAACATTTTTTGGATATGATAGAATTGATAAATGTATCGATGGTTTAGAAGATGATGTGCTTTTTGAACGGGCATTGCAGTTATTCAGCCATGGAAAATATTCAATATTCGACCCAGTAGAAATGGGTGATGATAACAAAGAACTTTTTAAACGAATTTTAGCTGGATTTCTAGGTAAGTATGAGTTTTACTTTCCAGAAATTTTTAATGAAAATATAATATCTGAACCAGTGGAAGAAGTAGTGTTAGCAGCACCTGAAATTCAAGTTGAACAAGAAATTGGAGTAGCGGAAGAAGTTGCAATACAAACACCAGAAAAGGAATCAGAAAAGAACGAAAATTAAAATGACACAAAAGGAACAACAACGATTGGGTAAAACCCTTTGGGATATAGCGAACGATTTACGTGGAGCAATGAATGCGGATGATTTCCGTGATTATATGCTTTCATTTTTGTTTTTAAGATATTTATCCGGCAACTATGAAGAGGCTGCAAAAAAAGAGTTAGGCTCAGATTATCCTAAAACAGATTCAAACATAGTATCGGAATTTGGGGTATCAACACCACTCCAATTATGGTATGAGGGAAATTCGGATGATATTGAAGAGTTTGAAAAACAGATGAGAAGAAAAGTCCATTACGTGATTAAGCCGCAATATTTGTGGAGTAATATTACAGAAATGGCAAGAACTCAAGATGATGAACTATCAGTAACCTTAGGTAAAGGTTTTAAATATATTCAAGACGAATCTTTTGATAGTGCGTTTCAAGGTTTATTTTCTGAAATCAATTTGAATTCTGAAAAGTTAGGAAAAACATCTACCGATAGAAACGAAAAACTTTGTAAAGTTATTACTAAAATAGCTGAAGGTATTGCCGATTTTTCTACTGATTCTGACACCTTGGGAGATGCATATGAATATTTAATTGGTCAATTTGCCGCAGGTTCTGGTAAAAAGGCTGGTGAATTTTATACACCTCAACAAATTTCAACCATATTATCTGAAATTGTAACCTTGGATAGTCAAGACCCAACGACAGGTAAAAAAGACAAATTGGATAAGGTGCTGGATTTTGCGTGTGGATCAGGTTCTTTATTGCTGAATGTGCGAAAACGAATTAAAGACAGCGGAGGACATATTAACAAAATTTACGGTCAAGAAAAAAACATCACAACCTACAATCTTGCCCGAATGAATATGCTCTTGCATGGTATAAAAGATACAGAGTTCGAAATTTTTCACGGAGACACCTTGCTTAATCATTGGGATATATTGAATGAAATGAATCCTAGTAAAAAGATTGAATTTGACGCCATAGTAGCCAATCCTCCTTTTAGTTTACGTTGGGAACCTAATGATACATTATCAGAAGATTTTCGTTTCAAAAGTCATGGTTTAGCACCAAAATCTGCTGCGGATTTTGCTTTCTTATTGCACGGTTTTCATTTCTTAGGAAAAGAAGGAACAATGGCAATTATTTTACCACATGGTGTTTTATTTCGTAGCGGTGCCGAAGAGCGAATTCGTACAAAATTATTAAAAGACAATCATATTGACACAGTAATAGGTTTGCCTTCTAATTTGTTCTATTCAACAGGTATTCCAGTTTGTATTTTAGTCTTAAAAAAGTGTAAAAAACAAGATGATGTTTTGTTTATTAATGCTGCTGAACACTTTAAACCAGGCAAAAAACAAAATACGCTGAGAGAAGGCGACGACGGAGAACCAAACGATATTCAAAAAATTGTAGAAACCTATCAGTTCAGACCTGAACATATTGAAAGATATGCTCGTAGGGTTTCAATGGAAGAAATCGAAAAAAATGGTTATAATCTAAATATCTCTCGTTACGTAAGTACATCAGAAGACGAAGTGCAAATTGATTTGGAAGACGTTAATGCTAAATTGACTTCAATAAACGAAAGCATCAAAATAAATACAGATAAACACAATGAGTTTTTAAAAGAATTAGGCTTAAATAATATTTAATTTTAGAGGTGCTTACATCCAATCTTGATTAAAGATTAATCTGAAATAATAAACCCTCCAAATTTGGAGGGTTTATTATTTATTTAAGATTTGTAGCATCCTGCCAACCTCAATATCCATTCTTGAAAAGGCAAACCATTTTTTACCCAAATCTTTTAGTGATGCTCCGATATGGTAAAGTTCGGTATCGTCAATAATCAAAAAGCGGTCGTGAGCATCGGGAAAAATCTCAATTTCAATCGGGGGATATTGGCTGTTGTACCGTTGCACATCCAGCCGTAACTGATTGCTGATAGTTTTGGTATAGATTGTTGCGGTTACATTATTGTTACGTTTGCCCAATAAAGTCAGTACCGTGTCATCTACATAATTATCCAGCAGGATAATGGAGCTTTTAGCACTCCGGATAATATCCGATACAAAGGTATAGGCATCAAAAACCTGCCCGTTGTAGAAAATACCTTTTTCACTGTGGAGCTTGTCGCTTTCCAAAGCCTTAAAAAGCTCTTCAAATTTTTGGTCAGCTTCCAGTTGTTTAATTTCAATCTTATCCAAACGATGAAACAAAGAAGCGTTGCTGATAAGCATTCTACGCATTTCTACAAAGGCTTCCATAATTTCAACACTGACTTTAACGGCAATATCTGAACGTAATATGGCAGAAGCCATTGCAACCCCTTGTTCTGTAAAAACATAGGGCAAATAACGTCTTCCCCCGTAGTTCAAACTTGAGGTTCCAATTTGGAACCTCAAGTTTTCAACTTCTTCTTCGGTCAGTTGAAAACAAAAAGAAGCAGGAAACCTTTCAATATTTCTTTTTACGGCTTTGTTGAGGTTCTTTGTTTCCACCTCGTATAAGGAAGCGAGGTCGCTATCCAGCATCACTTGCTTTCCACGTATGGAATAAATCAGATTTCTGATTTCCGTTGTGCTAATGGTAGGCTTGTTTTCCATTACTTTTTGTAGCTTTTATTTTTGGCAAATTTAAAGGAACTTTCTGCTTTTTCATTGAAGACGATGTAGGCGTCGAACTTCTTACCTGCTTTACTTTTCATCCCTTTGATGAGTGAAGTTTTTCCCTTGCTTACAAGACTTTCAATATCGGCTATACCGATTTGTACGCCACACATATTGCGGAACTGCAACCAATTACAAACCTCATCGGGACATTTGACAATTTTATCACGGATAATGAGTTGCTGGGTTTTGCATTTCGGACAAACCAATTTAGGTAGGTTGCCTTGGGCAATGGAAGTTTGCAGTAATTCATAAGTAATGGATTTTGCATAAGTTTCCATTTCCTTTTGAAATGCTCCTGCATCTGCTTCGTTGTTTTCGATTTTCTGTAATGCGAGTTCCCATTCGGCTGTCATTGCTACGTCCGCAATTTTTCGATCTTTTACCAATTCGTAAACTTGCAATCCTTTTTCAGTTGGGATTAAAGATTTCTTTTCCCGTTGGATATAATTTCGAGTAAAAAGGGTTTCGATAATAGAAGCTCTTGTAGCCGGAGTGCCAATACCTATGTTTTGTAAAGCCTTGCGTTCGTCTTCATTTTCGATTTTCTTTCCAGCACTTTCCATAGCTGACAAAAGCCCTGCTTCGGTATAAAGCACAGGTGGTTTGGTTTCCTTTTCCAAAACGGTGGCTTCCTTGATTTTGAGCTCATCGCCTTTTTTCAGTTCAGGTAAATCCTGTACAAGTTCGCTGTCATCATCCGAAAAACTACCTTTAATGGAATGCCAGCCCGCTTCTATAATCTTACAGCCTTTTGCGGTAAAATCGTAATGCAATACCTGTAAACTGACATCGATTATCTCCTTGATACAGGCTTGTGAAAGAGTTTCGAGCAACCGAAAGGCAATCATATCATAAACCGCATTTTCCTTTGCGTTCAGTGCCGATGGGATTTTATCTGTAATCAATAATCCGTGATGGTCGGTAACACGCAAGTCGTTCACGATACGTTTATTGAAACGTCCCCATTTCATTCTTGATACGGCTTGTTTGCAGGTTTCCCTATCCTGCAAAGCCCTTACTAGATTGGGAATTTCAGTCCATACATCTTCGGGAATATATTTGCTTCCGGTACGTGGGTAAGTGATAAACTTTTTTTCGTACAAACTTTGGGCAATGTTCAGCGTTTCTTCAGCAGAAAGGTTCAGCTTTTTATTCGCTTCTTTTTGCAAGCCAGTAAGGTCGAACAATAAAGGCGGTTGCTCTGTAACACTTTTTCTCTCTAACGATGTAATTGTTGTTATTCCAATTCGCTGAATGGCTTTCAGCGCATCATCAGCAATTTTTTGGTCTTCCCATTTGGTTTTGGAAATGGTTTTAAAATCTATCAACTCTTTGTTGTGCGATAACTGTATCTGCCAATATTGCTGCACTAGGAAATTCTTGTTTACCAGATAGCGTTTGCATATCAAAGCCAATGTAGGCGTTTGCACTCTTCCGAGCGAATAGATACCATTGCCTGCGACAATGCTCAATGCTTGTGTAGCATTGATGCCCACAAGCCAATCGGCACGGCTTCTGCCTTGTGCCGCCTGATACAATCCGTCAAATTCTTTTCCATCTTTAAGATTATCAAAACCCTGCTTGATAGCTTTTTCGGTAAGCGAACTTATCCAGAGCCGTTCAAAGGGCTTGTTGCATTTCAGGTATTCATAAATGTACCGAAAGATGAGTTCGCCCTCACGACCTGCATCGGTAGCCACGATAATGCTATTACTACGGTTAAAAAGTTGTTCGATAACTTTCAGTTGTTTTAATGCTCTTGTATCGGCGGTATAGCCTTTGTCTTTTTTGACCTTGCGGACGGTTAGCAAAAAAGGGTTGGGAAGTATTGGCAGTGATGCTTTGTCAAATCCTGTAATCCCGTAATCTTCGGGCATTCCTAATCCTATTAAATGACCGAATGCCCACGTAACAAAATAGCCGTTACCTGTTAGGTAGCCGTCCTTTTTCTCGGATGCGCCTAACAAGCCGGCTATTTCCCTTGCTACGCTTGGTTTTTCTGCAATGATTGTTTTCATACTTGATTATCTTTTTACGCCTTTGGACTTAGCAGGTGTCTTTAGCTGTTCCGGTTTCCTTTGAATGTCGAAATTTTCGTTTCCTGCTTTCAATCGTCCTGATAAGTGATCGATTTGCAATTCATATTTCTGTACCAATGATTTGTCTTCTTTAGATGAATTATTGACACCTGACTGAATTTTATCCGACAACTCCACTGCTTGGGATTGTGGCACAGTAAAAAATCTGAATTGGATTGGATTTTGCATCGACGAAAAGAATTCGATCAGAAATTCCATAAGGAAACTACCATTTTTATCGAACAGCTTAAATTGTTCTTGATTTTTCAGGTTTACTTCTGCTGTTTCAAATTCATCATATTTTCCAACTCCCTTCATTCCATAAACTTTTTTATCATTTTTATCCATTATTAATAGGATATCGGAGAGTTCTTCCTCAAATTGTCGTTGATCTTGTTTAGTCATAATTAATATGTTTTTAATTTCATTAATCAAGAAGTCTAGAGTTTTTTTACACTGGTATTTAGATGATTACATTTTTCTGCGTTTGGACTTTGCAGGTGCTTCGGGTTTTTCCTGTTCTTCCTGTTGCTGTTTGCTATCAGGATTTTTTTGTCCTGATTTTAATGGCTCTTTGATGTTTTTGGTTGCCTCATTGGTTTTGCCTTCTGAATTGACGGCAGTTTGTGTTTTATGGGTCTCAGTAGGTTTTATCCTTTCCTTGTATTGATTGGGAAATTCAAAATTGGTTTTCCCATTTTCTTTATTGAAAGTGATATAGCCTTGATAAGGTTGTCCTTTTTTATCTGTCAAGCCGTCAATGTAAATGGTTTGACCGTTTTTGAAATCCTTATTTTGCTCATCGGTCAGTTCCTTACCACGGAATGTTTTTGGAGCTTCCTGTGGTTGATTTTGCTGATTGCTTTGTTGATCGTTCTGTCCGTTGCTTTGCGTTTGCTTATTAGAATTACTTCTATCAAAAAGAAACTCAACATAACGCTTGTCCGCATTGAACTGTACTGTTGCCGAAAACTCAGTTCCTTTCGTAGAAATCATACCTTCTACTTTCAGCGGTTTACCCTCTATCAAAGTTTGCTTTTGGGTATCGTTCAATTTCACGCCTTTAATTTCATCGGGGATTTTTATGAAATCCGTTCGTAATGCAACCAGCTCATTGGTAAGCCTGTCCACGCTGATAATAGAGGGCATCAGTTCGCCTGTTTTGGAGTTTTTCAAATCAACCACACGACCCATATTACCTGTTTCGAGTAGGTTTTTCTTGTCCTCATTCGTAAACTTGTGTCCGAAAAATTCAAAGTTGAGGTTAGGTTCTTTGCGAATGCCGTTCAATGCAGGAACTACTCTTCCGTCTTCGGTTGCCTGTAAAGACAAGCGTACATCTGTACGGAGAATGGCTGTGCCAAAATTAACGCTCACAGGTATAAGCTCATTGGTTTTGTAGCCTTTCAATAAAGGTTCAAGGAGGTTTCTTTTTTCAAGGTATTCTTTACTTAATCCGAGATTGTTCATTGTGTCCCAATCAATCAGTTCCGGCTTGTAGCGGTATTCGCTTGTTTCCGGCGTTGTTTGTGCTGTTTCCATATTATTTTGATTTTCTTGTTTACTATCCTGTTTTGCTTCGACTTTTATTTCGTGCTCTTTCATCACTTTTTCACCTTTGGGTGTTGGGTTATCTACCTGCTTTTGCATTTCCTGCGCTTTATTTACAGCTTCATCAGCCGATACTTTAAAAAATGACAAATTGGTTGGGTTCTTCAGTTGGCTAAAAAAATTGGAGAAGAAATTGGAGAAGAAATCACCACTTTTGTCCACACGCATAAATTGGTTTTGGTTCTTTTTCGTTGGTCCAACGGTTTCCAATTTTCCGTTTTCGTCAATACTTTTTACTGCCTGGATTTTCATTTTTTCTTTATCCAGCACCAATAATATGTCCGATAGTTGTTCGGCGGGCATTTCCTGTTTATTTGTTGTTTCTTTACTCATAATCCGAAAAATTTAAGCTTGATGCCGAATGTAAAGTAAGCATCCATTGCATTACCCAAAGTGGCAGTCAAAGGCAGTATTTGTCACTTATTGGCGTTCAGTTTAGTTACGGGAGGATTAAAACTCTCCCTTATAAACTGATGCACATCAGATAGCTTGTAATACAATTTTCCGCTAATGGTATAATAAGGCAGTTTGCCGATGGAGCGGTATCGTTGCAGAGAACGGTTACTGATTTTTAGCATTTGGAGCAAATCCTGATTATCCAACAATTCCTCACCGTCTATACTGTTACGTTTCTTTTGTAATTCGTCTATAGTGTCGCCCAGCATATCAAGGCGACCCATTAGTCGTTCCATCCACCCCAAAAATTCCATTCTATCTATATTCATAGGGATATACTTTTAAGGGTTCATACCTATTTTTTATCTGTCTTTAGCTTTCTGCCTTTTTCGATATAGCTTTTGCCTTTTACCATAAGTTCCTGCACAAATTCATCACTGCTCTGTATGGCATTGGCCTTGAGCATATCCCTAATAGCTCCAATGGTATAGAAGTATTGACCATATATTTTTGAATAAGCTATCTCACCTTTGGTACGCATACGCCAGAGGGTTTTTTCGCTGATATGCAGATATTGACATACTTCGTGGTTATTGAGCCATAGGTCATCATAGCTTTTGTCTTCCTGTCTTTTCAGATAGTCGGCAATGGCATTGATACGGCTGTTTAGCTGTTGCCACGCTTCTTCTTCAATGGTTATTATTTTCATTGCACAGCATTTAAAGTTCACTATGCAAAATTGTGGAAGGTGGCAGTGGTTGTCTGCCAATCCTTGCCAATTGGTTTGGCTGTTTTTTGAAAATTTTTATAAATAGAAAAAAACCTTGTTTAATAAAGATTTTAAGGTGTTTGGGGTGTTTTTTGTAACAGGGCTTTGCCAACATTTGCCAATTGGCAGATATGGGCAAAGAAAAAGCAGTACATTAAATGCACTGCTTTGAACAGGGTACTTCATTTAGTTAAAACTCTTTGTTCATATACTCTTCGAGTGATAATTTGAGCTGATCTAAAAATGCTGTCCTAGAACCTGCCCTTGTTTTCATTCGGTGGAAAGAGTGATGTAGATCTCCGAGAGGAACTCGGAAAAGTATCTGAAACATTAAGCTTATTTTTCGGATACCAATTTTACCGTGAGAAATAGCTCCTGAAGCATAAAGAGCATACACCAATTCTATAAGTGCATTTTTGCTATCTGTCCAAAAAACATCTTTTGTTGATTCAGAATTTTGTAAAATCACATCGGGGTTTTCGTCGGGATTAATTTTTGTTAGCAAGTAATTATACAATAACTCATTTGCTATAATTCGAGCCACTTTATAGTCATAAAAAGTAGAGAACTGAGGATCAATTTCAAATACGAAACTATTAAGTCCATCGTGATAGTTGATGTTGCCAAGTCGGTAGTAAACGTCATCTTTATCAGATCTTCCTGAGCGGTAATATCTATAAAAATCTGAATTACAAATGTGCTCATCGTATTCTTTTTTCAATTCCTGCAAACGGCTTGTAAAATAGGTGTGATATATTTTACCATTACTAACAGGACAACCAGTTTCTATGCGGTATACCTTATTGTAATAAATTAGCTTTCCAAGGATTTTCGGCTTAATGGTATGGAAAAAATATATCTCTTCTTCATCATTTTTAAATCCTTCTTCAATAACGTATTTCTTGACCGTAAATAACAAGTCTTGGAGATACAAAGTCATTTCGTAAGCTTCATCAATCAATCTCTTATTTTGCGATAAAATCTTATCCTCCTTGTTATGAATCTCTAAAATAATGTTTTGTAATGAGTACTTCATAACTATATTTTTTACGAGGATTACCGTCCTTTATAGCGAATTCCCCTAATTAATTTACAAACATCAATAAGATAAAAGAAAATATTTCCTAAGCGTAATTAACTACAGTATTTCTTATTTATTTCATCTTTCTATTATTTTATTGTAGTAATAATGACACTTTTATAAGTATGATTATTAATTAACTCAATATTGTTCCTTTAATTGTGGAAATAAAAAAATAGCACATAAAATTTATTGACAAACGTTTTTGTAAACGTGTAAATATTTTTCCATCCAAATCTATACGAAAAAATGTAGTTGCTCTATCTTCTTTTTTTAGAGTAACTTTTTACGTGTCTTTTTAGTACCTAATGAAACAACTTTGTCTTGGTCTAAATTTTATATTTGAGAAGTAATTATACCCTAAATAAAGCAGTTTCTTGTGAGAAAGAAACAGATGTCATAAAGAAAGCTAATAACAAAAGTTGGTGTTCTATTTGTATAAATTGAGTTTTAGCCAAACTGAAAATTATATTTTAGTAATAAAAATGTGAAATATTTAGTAACTGTTTAATTTTTAAAATAATCAATATAAGGCATTGATTATCAGATTATTAAATCGATTGATTTTCGTAACTTTATGGTTGTTAACCACATAAAGTTAAAAATGAAAAAATATTCAACAAATCTCACTGAAAGTCAATGGAAAACAATATTAACCATTTTAGAGGATAAACGCAAACGAAAGCATTGCTTAAGAGAAGTTTTTGATGCTATATTTTATTTAGTCAAGACAGGTTGTCAATGGAGAATGCTCCCGAAAGATTTCCCTAAATGGGAGTTAGTTTATTACTATTTTACGAAATGGAAAAATAATGGAACTATAGATTTTATTCACAAAGTTATTAGAGAAAAAGTTAGGAAGAAGTACAAAAAAAACGAAACTCCAAGTGTAGGAATTATTGATAGTCAGTCTGTTAAAACAACCAGAAAAGGTGGCGAAAACAGGGGTTTTGATGGAGGTAAAAAAGTAAAAGGGAGGAAAGACATATTGTAGTGGATACTTTAGGTTTATTATTAGTTGTGGTTGTTCACGCTGCAAACTGGCACGATAGCAAAGCTGCTTTTGAGGTTCTTGAAAAAATTAAAAGGTGAGTTTTATAGACTCGTAAAGGTCTTTGCCGATGGCGGTTATAGAGGAGAACTAATTGATGATGTAAAGAATAATTTGAATTTCTTGTTAGAAGTAGTTTTAATAACTGACAAAGAGGAAAAATTTAAAATACTTCCTAAAAGATGGATCGTGGAGAGAACTTTTTCTTGGTTTGAAAGTTACAGAAGATTGAGCAAAGATTTTGAATATCACACAAAAATCAGCGAAGTAATTGTTCAACTTGCAATGCTAAAATTAATGCTAAATAGGCTCGAAAAATAAAATTTAAACAGTTACTAAGTCTTATTACTAATTTATATCGTTTACTATAGTTTTTTATTCGTTTTTATTTGTTCCTACTAAACAAATTTTTTAAAAATATACTCAAAGAATATTCTCTTTTTATTTTACATTTTTTCAGAAAAAAATAAAAAAGGCCTTTTTTATTTTTTGTCTTAATAATAAACAATATATTTGGAGAGCCAAATTGGTTAACCAATATTTGTTTTTGAATGATTGGTAATAGTCGAGAACTACAACATAATAAAAAGACTTTAATCAAGATAAAAATGGAAACTAAAGTTTGGAGAATTATTTCACAAGAAGGAAATTATAAAATAAATTATGAGCACAATTAATAAAGCACGGATAGTACTAATTATACTTTTGACATTTTTACATATAAATGTAAAATCACAAACACATCCAAGTTTGGTTTTGACGCAGCAAGGAGTTCGCGAAATCCGATCTCAATTAGGAAAAGTGCCGCTTTTTGATGCTTCCTTGGCGGATGTAAAAAAAGAAGTAGATGCCGAAATTGTTTTGGGTAATGATATTCCTGTCCCAAAAGATTTTTCGGGAGGATACACGCACGAACGTCATAAAAGAAATTTCCTCATTTTACAAAGGGCAGGAGTTTTGTATCAAATATTAGAAGACAAAAAATATGCAATTTATGTTCGAGATATGTTATTGGCTTACGCCAAAATGTATCCTACTTTACCTTTGCACCCGCAGGAGCGTTCTTATGCCAGAGGGAAGATTTTTTGGCAAGCTTTAAATGATGCCAATTGGCTTGTATATGTGAGCCAAGCTTATGATTGTGTCTATGATTTTATTAGCCCAACTGACCGTTCTACAATTGAAAAAGACTTGTTTAAACCTTTTGCAGATTTTATATCAATTGGTTCCCCACAGTTTTTTAACAGGGTGCATAACCACAGCACATGGGGTAATGTTGCCGTTGGGATGATAGGTTTAGTAATGAATGATGTGGAACTTCTAGATCGTGCTTTAAATGGTTTGAAAAATGATGGTTTGCCTATAGGAATGAAAGACAATGATGGCGGATTAATTAAAAAAGAGGGTCAAAAAACAGGTTTTTTGGCCAATGTTGACGAGCCTTTTTCTCCTGATGGTTATTACACGGAAGGGCCTTATTATCAAAGATATGCCATGTATCCTTTTATGGTTTTTGCCGAAGCCCTTCAAAACATTAAGCCCGATTTAAAAATTTTTGAATATAAAAATGGTATTTTGATAAAGTCTGTATATACTTTGTTGAATTTGACTAATTCAGAAGGAGAGTTTTTTCCGTTGAATGATGGTCAAAAAGGGATGTCTTATTATTCCAGAGAACTAGTTTCAGCGGTAGATATCGCCTATTTTTATGGAGGAAAAGATCCTTCTCTATTGTCAATTGCCGAAAAACAAGGAAGAGTCCAGTTAGACAATTCAGGTATGGCGGTGGCACTCGGGATTAAGAATAATTTAGAAAAACCATTTGAAAAAAAATCCATCGATTTATCCGACGGGTCTGATGGAAAGCAAGGAGGAGTCGCTATTATTAGGAATAAAACGGATGAAAATGAATTGACTTTGGTAATGAAATATGCTTCTCAAGGATTGAGTCACGGACATTACGATAAGCTTTCTTTTTCATTTTATAATAACGGCACGGATGTCCTGCAAGATTATGGATTAGCAAGATTTGTGAATATTGAACAAAAAGGAGGCGGTAATTATCTAAAGGAGAACACAACATGGGCCAAACAAACCATAGCGCACAACACGATTGTTCAAAACGAAACTTCCCATTTTGGTGGAGATTTTGAGACAGGAAGCAAGTTTTTTTCTGAAAAATACCTGTTTGATGTTTCTAATCCTAAAGTTCAAATTATTAGTGCCAACGAAAACAATGCCTATCCAGGAACGACAATGCAAAGAACAATGACATTAATCCAAGAAGAAGGATTTGAAAAACCATTTTTGCTGGATATTATTCAGTTAGATTCAAAAACTGCTAATCAATATGATTTGCCGTTCTATTATTTGGGACAAATTATGTCGGCTAATTTTGCTTATGAAACCCCAAAATCTCTGGAGCCTTATGGAAAAGCAAACGGCTATCAACATTTATGGAAAGAAGGCTCAGCTATTTTTTCAACAGATAATTCCAAGATTTCTTGGTTGAACGAAGGAAGTTTTTATACACTAACTTCGGTTACACAGCCCAATGATGAGGTTTTCTTTGTGAGAATAGGGGCAAACGATCCCAACTTTAATTTAAGAAAAGATCCAGGTATTATTTTTAGAAAAAAGAATGTTCAAAAAGCCACTTTTGTCTCTGTTCTCGAAACGCACGGTAACTACAATAAAGTTACTGAATTAGCTACAAATTCGTATAGTACTATTGATTCATTAAAAGTAGTTTATGAAGACCCAAATTATATTGGAGTCGAAATTAAAAATAAATCTGGAGTAGTTACTCTCTTTGTTTTGGCAACAAAAAACAACAAAGTAAATCAGAAACACCGTTTGAAAATAAATAACAAAACCTACAATTGGGTAGGGGCATATTATAAAACAACAATTAAATAAAAAACAGTATGAAAAGTTTTGGAGCAAGTAAAGAATTTTTATTGGGAGATGAAATTCCATGGGAAGTAGTTGGAGAAGGAGTAAAACGAAAAATAATGGGTTATGATGACACCATTATGCTTGTAAATGTATCATTTGCAAAAGGTGGCATAGGTCCAATGCACGAGCATTATCATGCACAAGTAACCTATGTTGTTAGCGGTCAATTTGAAATGACAATTGGCGATGATACCAAAATTTTGAAAGGTGGAGATTGTTTTTATATTCCGCCTCACGTATTGCACGGAGCTATTTGTCTGGAAGACGGTGTTCTTATTGATGTTTTTAGTCCAATTCGTGAAGATTTCATGACGGTTTAGTCCACATAGGATTAGAAAAAACAAGGTTAATACAGAAAGATGTTTTTAATATAAATAAATTGTCACAACCCATTTTTAAATTATAATGAATATAAAATTTTCAAAAATCGCAGCCTTTGCAGCCCTTTCTTTGGTATGTTATAGTTATGGTCAAGATGCAGGCAAGGAAATAAAGAAAACACCATCAATAGATTTATCGTATTGGAGTGTCACAGTTCCTGGAGAAAATCCAAACAAACCAGGTAAACCAATTGAAGTTGGATATCCGGAAATATTGGGTTATGCAAATAATCCACTTTTAAATAAATGGATGTATAACGATGAAAAAGACAAATCAATAGTGTTTTATGCTTTTCCATCAGGTACAACGACAGCCAATAGTTCATATTCTAGATCAGAATTGAGAGAGACTATGGATCCTGGTAATAAGAACAAAAATTGGACTTTTGCCCAAGGAGGATATTTTAAAGGAACCTATAAAATTGATGCTGTTTCAAAAGAAGCAGATGGTAAATACAGTCGTGTGATTATTGCTCAAATTCACGGACGTTTAACGAATGAACAGAGAGATTTAATTGGACAAAAAGACAACAATGCGCCGCCGATATTAAAAATCTATTGGGATAAGGGAAAAATCAGAGTTAAAACAAAGGTTTTAAAAGATTTAAATGCATCTGAAAAAGAAATATTGAATGTGAAAGCTTGGGGCGATGATGAAGGCAAGGATTTTAATGAAAAAGTGAATTTCGACAAATTCACATTGGAAATTAAAGTTTCTGAAGGCAAAATGATAGTCACTCTGAACGGTGGTGAGTCATTTGTTTATAATGATATAAACATGAAAAAATGGGGTGCCTTTGAAAACTATTTCAAAGCGGGAAATTATTTTCAATCAACAGAGCCCAATGCTTTTGCCAAGGTTAAGATATACGCTTTAGAAACCTCGCATTAATAATTTTTACAAAAAAAACTAAAGTCTTTGTATCGAGGGTAAAGTGAAAAGGTTTAAACAAATAGCCAAATAAGCTTCCCAAGCTTTCTGTTAGTAAATGTTCCTTACTTTTTTTCGAAACCAGAATGATAAATCACTTTGTTTTTTTTCTGTTTTTAAGCATCTCCTAATTTATTCCAATATATTAAGTAATCACATTATTGAAAAACAGTTATGGTTAGAATCGAATATTTAATTGTTATGTTAGTTTTTACAACGTTTTTTACAGCGTGTAAATCTAATGTTGTAGCACAAAATCATTCAAATACGAAAGATGTCAATGCCCTTTTTCAAAGCGATATGAGAAACTGTTGGATTACCCAATTGATTCTTTAGGGTTTCCGCGGAGTATGTCCTTAAAGACTGCTGTTATTAAAAAAGTACCTTCTAAAGATTGGACAAGTGGCTTTTTTGTTGGAAATCTTTGGCAGATTTATCAACTTACGGGAGATGTTCGATTCAAGGAAAGAGCAGTTTTTTGGAATGCTTTTATGGAAAAAGAAAAATTTAATAATCATAGCCATGATGTGGGATTTAAGGTTTTTGGCAGTTTTGGAAAAGGGCTGGAAGTTGCAGACAAAGCAAAATATAAAGCTATCGTTGTTAAAAGTGCCGAAACGCTGACTACCCGATTTAATAAAAAAGTGGGTTCCATCAGGTCTTGGGATTTCAATAAAGACATTTGGGAGTTTCCCGTGATTATTGACAATATGATGAACCTGGAATTGCTTTTTGGGGCGACCAAATTTTCAGGTAATGAAAAATTTAAAAATATTGCCATCCAACACGCCAACACGACCTTGAAAAATCATTTCAGAAACAACGGCAGCAGTTATCATGTTGTTGTTTACGATACCATTTCTGGCGCTGCTAAAAACAAAATAACCTATCAAGGATTTAAGGATGATTCTTCTTGGGCCAGGGGACAATCTTGGGCGGTTTATGGTTTTACAATGTGTTACCGCTATACCAAAGATTTGGCTTATCTCAAACAGGCCGAGGCTACTGCCAAGTATTTCATGAATAATGAAAATTTGCCTGAAGACGGAATTCCATATTGGGATTTTAACGACACGAGTATTCCAAATGCTCCAAGAGATGCTTCAGCCGCAGCAGTGATGGCTTCCGCTCTTGTTGAACTCTATAAATACACCAAAAACGAGGCATATTTGAACTATTCAAATAAAGTAATCCAAACGTTGAGTTCGGATAAATACCTTTTAAACAAATCTGTAAATAGCCCTTTTATTTTGAATCACAGCACAGGGGATTGGCCTAAAAAAGACGAAATAGACGAGCCAATCATATACGCGGATTACTACTTTTTGGAAGCAATAATTAGAAAAAAAGCCCTTAAATTTTATGAAAATCAATCTTTATAATAGAACAAATCTATTGGTGGTTTTTATTCTATTTGGTTTTGGTAACATTAATGCGCAGAAAAAGGAGAGTATTTAAAATTCAAAAAAATATAAATCAAAATCAAGGTTTCAAAGAAAATTCCCCGATGAAAAATAACCTAAAAGCTGCTTTCTCACTTTTACTCTTGCTACTGTTTTTCCAAGAGGGCAATGCCCAAACATCAAGTCTGGTTTCTATTGGTTCTAATGGAAAACTAGTTTATACGCCGGATAGTAAAGGCAATGTGGTTCCCGATTTTAGCGGAGTTGGTTATAGGAACAGTGAATCTTCAATTCCAACGATTGCTGTCGTGAAAACAGTCAATGCTTTGGCAGGTGATAACTGGACGAATGTGCAAAACGCCATCAATGAAGTGGCGGCATTGCCTCTAGATTCCAATGGTTTTAGAGGAACTATTCTTTTTAAAAGTGGCACTTATGAATTGAGTAATACCATTAACATTACAGCTAGTGGAATTGTTCTTCGTGGTGAAGGTTTTGATGGAACCGGAACTAATTTTGTGGCAACTAAAACGTCTCAACATACCTTGTTTAATTTTGCGGGAGCAAACGGAAAAACTAGTATTTCATCTTCCATAAAAAAAATTACGGATGCTTATTTGCCTATCGGAAAAAAACAAATTACTGTGGCATCGGCTCACACTTTTGTTGTTGGAGACAAGGTTTTGGTTCATCGGATACCGAATGATGCTTGGATAAGCTTGTTGGGAATGGATAAAATATCGTTGGCTGATCCTCTTGCGATTGATTGGGTAGCTTCTGCTTATGACGTGTATTCGGAAAGAAAAGTTATGGAAGTTAATGGGAACGTGATTACCTTGGACGCACCAATTATGGACATCATAGATCCTGTTTATTCCACGGGAGAATTGATGAAATATACCTCCAACCGAATTGAAAAATGCGGTATCGAAAACTTGAGGATTTCGTCTTATTATGCTTCCGATACTGATGAATTACACGGTTGGACAGCTATTTCTTTTGCCAATATTGCCAATGCTTGGGCTCAAAATATAGAAGTGTATTATTTTGGCTATTCAGCAGTTCATATCACGGGCACGGCCTCATGGGTTACGGTGGACAGTTGCAAAATGCTGGATGCCAAATCAATAATTACGGGTAGCAGACGCTATTCTTTTAATGTCGATGGGCAACGGAATCTTGTGACAAATTGCACTACAAAAAATGGACGCCATGATTATGTGAATGGCAGTCGAACTTGCGGCCCCAATGTTTTTTATAACAACACGTCGACCATTCAAAATAGCGATATTGGACCACACCATCGATGGTCAACGGGAGTTTTGTTTGATAATATCGTGGGCAATGGAAGCCAAGATGTGCAAAATCGACTTGATGCCGGTTCCGGTCATGGATGGTCGGGAGGGCAAATCATGTTTTGGAACTGCACTGCGGGAAAAATGATACTTCAAGATCCTCCCGGTGATGAGCGCAATTGGGCTATTGGATGCAAAGCCACAGAAATTACCAATGTAGGGACGGTGGTCACGGAATCGTTTGGGACTGTAGAATCTCAGGGAACTCCGATCGCGGCCATTCCCAGTTTATTTCAAGCTCAATTAAGCGAGAGGTTATCCAATTTGCTTTCCGTGAAGGAAATTAATTTATTGGATGAAAATGATAGCATTTCCATATTTCCTAACTCAGCCAAAGACAGCATCACTATTAAGAGGACAATCCAGATGAGTTCACCTCTAGCCATCACTGTTTATGACGCAACGGGGCAACGGGTCAAAATACTGGCTGTAAATCAAAATCAGTTGAGTATGGAATATAGTATTTCAAATTTGAATGAGGGGATTTATTTCGTACATTTTACGGCAGTAGATTTTTCCAAAACAATGAAGTTGGTCGTAAAAAAATGATTTTGCAACCCAAAAATTAATAAATTAAATTATCAAGATGAAAAATCTAAAACAAGTCACATTTCTTTTATTCTTTTCTAGTGTTTTGGGCGTTTCGGCACAAAATGTAAAGGAATCTGCAAGCAATTTTCCAAAAACGATTGTTCTGGAAGGGGCAGTTTTGCAACGCAATCGCCAACTAATAATTGAAAACGACACCGAAAAAAAAGAAGCACTGCAAAGCCTTCTGTCCAAAGCCGATAAAATGCTGAAAGCGAGAAAATTGTATTCGGTGATGAACAAAAAACAAACACCTCAAAGTGGTGACAAGCACGATTATATGAGCATAGGACCTTATTGGTGGCCAGATCCAACCAAGCCTGATGGATTGCCTTACATCAGAAAAGACGGCTTGCGTAATCCGGAATATTATGAAATCAGCGATTCGCAAGAAATGGATAGAGTGGAAGATGATGCGGAAACTTTGGCTTTGGCATACTATTTTACCAAGGAAGACAAATATGCGCAATGGGCTTCACAAGTAATTAAAACTTGGTTTTTAAATTCGGAAACACGACAAAATCCAAATCTTAATTTTGGGCAATCCATACCGGGAATTAATACGGGCAGAGGCATAGGTTTAATCGAAACTCGAGGATTGTTCCGTGTTATAGATGCCGCCATTTTGATACAAGGTTCAAATAATTGGTCAAGCGAAGATCATCTAGCACTTAAAAAGTGGTTTTCGGACTATTTGACTTGGCTTACGGAAAGTCCAATAGGGAAAGACGAAGCCGATGAGCACAACAATCACGGAACCCATTACAGTGTTCAAGCAATTTCCTATGCCATTTTTACGGATCATCCTGAAATTGCAGTGGCCGAAATAGAAACGTTCAAAAACAGGTTGGAAAGTCAATTAAAACCCGACGGAAGCCAGCCTTTCGAATTGACAAGGACAAAATCCTGGAATTATGCAAACATGAATTTGGATGGTTATTTTATCGCAGCCCGATTGGCCGAAAATAGCCAGATCGATCTTTGGAACTATCAAACCAAGGAGGGAAAAAATATAAAATCTGCCGTTGATTGGTTACTGCCCTACCTTAAAAATGAAAAAAAATGGGAGTATGAGCAAATCCAAAATATAGGTTTTGGAGAAACCGTCAGGATTTTGAAAATAGCTTCCAAAAAATATTCCAATCCAGAGTATGATACCTTGGCTAAAAAAATTGATTTAAAAACATATCAATTGGACAGCAATCAGTTGTTTTTTTAATAGGAGATAATGGAGGACAGAATTCTAATGGATTCAAAAGGGTTAAATTTAACCTAGCAAGAATGATTCTCATAATTTTTCAAAGTTAAATCCACATATTAGTGGCAAGCAAAAAACAAAACCGATTAAATGAGACAAAACCTTTTAATAATAGCATTTCTTTTAGTAATTCAATCTGCTTTCTCCCAAACAGACAAAAAAGTAGAAAGCAATCTTTTAGCAAACACAAAACAAACAGTTTCAATTGATCCTGTTTATTTTGTGTTGGGAACATTAAGTGATTATAATGGGCATTTTTATTATGTGAAAAGAGAAAAGCAAATTGACAGATATTTTCCTTTTGAAAAACCAATGGTAAATTATTTGACTTTATACATTAAGGCTGAATTAAATATTACTGTTGATATCATTTTTGAAAAATCAAATCACAGTGAAATGTATTCTGATGAACTTTCAAAAAAAAAAAATAGTTTTTACGGAGAAAAAGAGGAATTATTAAGTAATAAATTTGAAACAAAAAATCAGATTTATTCTTTTTTAGCAGGTGCTTATTATAGATATGGTGAAAAACTTGATTCTGCTATTTATAAAATTCAGTTAACTAATTCTCCAAATCATCATATTTGCTACGAGTTACTTAAAAAAATTGGTTGTGAAAATGTATTATATGAATATTTAAAAAACATTCCCGCTCAATTTATATATTACTTTGAACCAACTGATGAATTGAAAAAATACTTTGACTCTATTGAATTCGAAAAAGAAATTCTTAAGAAATCATTTTATAATGAAATAGAAGAAATGATGAAAGGAGTAATAACGAAAGAAGATATGGAAAAGAGTTTTCAAGAATCAAAGGATAAGGAAATTGCAAAATTTAAAATTACTTACAAAAAATAAATTGCCAGCCACTAACAGCTACAACGGATTTGGGCAATAGGCTTAATGGAAAGTTGGTTTTGTATGATGATTTGGCAAATCCGAATAATGGGCTTAATTTAGTCCCAAACTCGCTGTAGTACAAGAACGATAGTTCTGCAACCTCTAATTTGGTTGTAGAACTATTTTTTTTGCAATCCAGTTAAATAGCAGTGCCAAATAATCTACCTAGTTTAATTGATTTCATTGTCAACGTGAATTTGGACAATAGTGTCTCCATTTTTGAATTTTCGATCAGATGTTAGTATTTAGATTTGTTTTGTTGCTGCGTTAGTTTTGGGCATTGTGTCTTATTTAAGTAAAATCCCCAAAAATTTTAATAGGTACACAGATAGCAGTAATGACATTGGCTGTTTCCCATAAGTTGCTCTGCATATTCCACCGGGTCAGACGGTTGAATAGATACGATTTGATTCCCATATTTTATTAGATTTCAAATTATTATGTTTTAAAACCGATAATTTATTTATTTTTTCGGAAATAAATAATATATTTGGAAAACCAAATTGGTTATCCAAACTAGTCATCCAAAAAAAACGGTAAAAAAATATTGTTTTTACACTTCATCCGAGATTAACTTAGAATAGCATTTGAATACGATTAACCAATAACAATTAATACTAAAAAGAATAAATTATGAAAAAACAATTACTTAGTAGAAAAAAACTGTCAACCCTTTTTTACAGTCTGTGCTTTATGGCGCTGTTTGCAAATTCCGCAAAAGTACAAGCCCAAATCGCATCTGATGGAGATTATCGTACCGCCAAAGTATCGGGTAATTGGAGTGACACGGATATGTGGGAAACCAGAACCTCAGGAGCATGGGCGGTTACTGCCGTTGTCCCTACAGCTACCAACAACGTTTATGTCCAAAATGGTCACACTGTAACCGTTGATGTTGCCAATGTGTATTGCAAAGATTTAGAATTAAATATAGTGGGAGTTCTTGCCATAGGTGTAAATACAGTCAACGTGAGCGGAAAAATCAGGGCATACACAACTACTTTAGGCGCAGTCATTGGTGCTGCTGCTAATGATGGAACTTTTTATAGTGATCAGACAAGTAGTACGACACCTGCAGCCACAATGATAACAACCATAAATCCCGGTGTTTTAAAATTTGTGGGAGGAACAAGAAATATTACAAATGCTGGGGAATGGAATGCCTCAGGAACTATAAATGCAGCAGAGTTTGCTTTGGATGCAAATGCAATAGGTACACTGAGTGGCGTTGGTGTCAAATTTAAACCAATTGTCATATCCAGTGGCACTGTTGCAACAAATTCTGTTATTTCGGTTTCAAACGGAGATTTTACCATAAAAAATGGTGCGAAATTCGTCACTTCAATAAGTTCAACTTCAGGAGTAATAGGTAATTCATCTTCGGCAATTTGTGGTATTGTAACTATTGAGGCCGGTGGTATTCTTGAATTGACAGGATCGACTCCTGCCATAAATTGCACGACGTTTACAAATAATGGAACGGTAATATATAGCAGGGTAGGTTCTCAAACATTACTTCAATCTGCTTCGGCAGCTTATGCTATTCCGGGTACTACTCTTTTTAACAATTACAGCACATTAATATTGTCTAACTCAAATACAAAAACTCCTATTGCTCCTATAACGGTAAGTTCATTGTTGAAATTCACGGGAACTGCCACTCTTGGGGCAACAGCCTCACTTCCTCTAACCATGCTCGATGGCTCAACGGTAGAGCGTAGTGTTACTTCTGGGACTTCTCTTCCTAGTGCCCTTGGTGCTGTTTTTTATGGTCAATTATCTACAGATCTTGTAAATGTTACCATTGGTTCAACCATAACAAACAGTAATGAATTTGTATCTTCTCCAACTCCTGGAAAAGTAGGTACGCTTACAATTAATAGCGGAGTTACTTACACGGTTACAGGAGGAAGAACTGCCACCAATGTTGTAAATAATGGAATAATTGTTTTATTGCCAACCACTTCATTTACTTTTACTATTAATGGTACTATTTCTGGAACAGGAACAATTAGTGGACATACTAATGCCAGTATCACTTTTGGAGGTGCAAATGATGGCAATGCGGGGACATTAAACTTCACAAGCGGCAGCCAGTTTGCCAATATCCTTACCATAAACAGAACAGGATTGAATGCTTCTGTCACTTTAGGAACACCGGTTACTATATTAAGTATATCTCCAACCTCAACAACTTTGGGTTTGTCTGCAGGAACATTAATTAATAGTGATTTTATAACTTTAGGGGACGGTGCCATTATTTCAAGATCGGGCGGTAGTTTAGATGCTGCACCAATTTTTGGAAATACATTGACTCTAAACTATAATTCTTCCGTCGCCAAAACTGTTGGTTATGAAATGCCAAATTCAAGTGCCGTAGCCACTACTGTTAACATTAGTTCAGGAGCCGTTACTTTAAATACGACTAAAAACATAAGTGCTCTAACGTTGACCACAGGTTCTTTAACCTTGAGTTCAGGTGCCAACATAACCATTCAAAATGGATTAACCAATAATTCAACTGCTTCTGCCGTTGTCATCGAAAGTGGAGCCAACCTGATTCAGGTGAATAATGTGGCCAATGCGGGTGATATTACCGTAAAAAGAAATAGTTCTTCTTTATTTAAATTAGATTATACTATTTGGTCATCGCCGGTTGCAAACTCTAGCAAGTATTTATTGGATTTCTCTCCATTAACATTACCTACAAGATTTTACAACTATAATACGAGCACCAACTTATACAATGCAGTATCAAGCCCGGCGACCACTCCATTCGCAACTGCAGCTGGATATTTAATTCGTACGCCGGACAATTGGGTAGATCAAGTGTTGGATCCATTGGCTGTAGCAGCACCTTATTCTGGGGTATTTACAGGTTTGCCGAATAATGGAGATACTCCTGTAACTTTAAATTATGTTGATGCCACTCACGGATACAATATGGTTGGAAATCCTTATCCATCGACTATTAATGCAGAAACATTTCTTGCGGCTAATTCGGCAAACATAGAAAGCACCTTGTATTTCTGGAGAAAAACAAATGGAGCAGGTGGTTCTGCTTATGCCACTTATACATCGGGAGGAGCGACGACTACAACGCCAACTAGTGCTGCGCCAAATGGGACGATTCAAGTGGGACAAGGTTTCTTTGTTCAAGCTAAAAGTGCTGCAACAGTAAATACTTTTTTTACCAATGCGATGCGAACTGCAAATACGGCAAACCAGTTTTTTAAAACCAAAAACAACACCGAAAGAAGTCGTGTTTGGTTGAACTTGACTAATGCAACAGGTGTTTTTAGTCAGGCGTTAGTAGGTTACATAACGAATGCAACGCAAGATGTTGATGCTGGAATTGATGGAAAATACATTAATGACAGTCCAATTGCCTTGACCTCCAACATCAACAATGAAGACTACACTATCCAAGGTCGTGCCTTGCCATTTGACCCTTCTGATGTTGTTGCCTTAAACTTCAAAACAGATGTTGCCGGTGATTACACCATTGGACTAGACCACGTTGACGGTTTGTTTGCCGAAGGTCAAGACGTTTTTCTTAAAGACAACACGACTGGAACAGAAACAGACTTGAAAGCAGGAGCCTATACTTTCACGACAGTAGCAGGAATAGATAACGCCAGATTTTCGTTGAAATATCAAAAGACATTAGGTGTTAATGCTGCATCTTTCGATGATAACAGTGTCGCCGTGTATAAAAGCGGAGGAGTATTGTATATAAACTCGGGAGCAAACACAATCAACAATATCAAAGTTTTTGATATTCAAGGAAGGTTGATTGCAGAACAAAAAAATGTGAAGGCAAATTCAGCCACCATCAAGGATTTGAAGACCACACAACAAGTTTTGATTATTAAAATCACGGCTGAAGACAATAAAGTAGTAAGCAAAAAAGTAGTGAATTAGAAACCTTTGGGATTTAATTAAACGAAATCATTAATTTTAAAATTAGCAAAAATGAAAAATAATTTATTAAAATATTATATAGCTGCCTTTTTCTTGTGTTCAACTTTCACTCTATTTGCACAACCTGGAACGGAAGATGACGGTACCGGTTTAGAAGGCACGGACACACCAGCAGCACCAATTGACGATTATGTGTGGGTTTTGGCATTGATAGGTCTAGTCTTTGTTTTCTTTAAATTCAGGACTCTTGCCAAACAAGGAAATACACAATTGAAATAATAACACGCAAAACCTACTGATTTATTTTGCAAACCCTGTTCATTGGGCAGGGTTTTTTTTTTAATTTTTCAAATAATAGAACCGAAAAGCCCCGTTTTGGTTATCCCAATAGAAAAACAAGTGAATTCAATCTTTAAAATGAGATTATATGAATATTACTACTATTACTAATATTATTGCTGGTACTGCTAAATTTGACAGCTTAACTATAGTCGAGAACGGACTAATTTTAAAGAATGGCAAAAGAGCGGAAAGAACAATTTCATTTTCGGAACTGGACAATATTTATATTAAATCGTATAAATTAAACCCATTATTTGAATTTGCATTTATCTTGTTTCCATTTCTATTTGTATTCCTTTCTATACAGTTTTTACCATTTGAAATGGTGCTTTTAGTGGCTTTATTTACCGTTGTTCCAGTTTTTATAAAAGTATATAATTACAGATGGTACAGATTAAAAGTATGCTTGAAAGATGGCACTTTTTTTATAAAAAAGGTGTCTTTGCGGTCGAAAAGCGAAACCATCTCTATCGTAAATTCCGTTAAGAAAGAAGGTTTATACTATAAAACAAACGCAATGGCACACCTATGAAATTGATTTGCCATATGTTTGTTATAATACGGCAAGTTAGAAATCTTTTTTCAGACTGAAAACCCTGTTCGATAGTTCGGACAGGGTTTTGTTTTTTATAAATGTCTAGTCCTGAAATAGCGATACACAAAAAGTATCCTATGGAATCATTACAAGAAAAGCGCTATTTAAAGCGTACGCAAAAAGACTACACTATGTCTTTAAAATTAGAAATCGTTCAAGAAATAGAACGAGGACAACTTACAGTTACTGAGGCAACCAAGAAGTACGGTATCCAATGTAGAAAGACAGTTGTACAATGGTTAATTAAATTTGGTAACTTTGATTGGGAGAACCAAATCCCTTCAAAGATGGAAAAATCACCCGAACAAAAGATTATGGAGCTTGAAGTTCAAGTCAAGCTTTTAGAAAAACAAAAAGCATTCTTGGAGCGACAAGCTTTTGTTGCAGACAAGAAGGCTATCCTGTTTGATATGATGATTGATTTAGCAGAAAAAGAATATCAAATCGATATCCGAAAAAACTCTGTACCCGAACAATCGATTATTTCAAAGCAAAAGAACAACAAACAATAGCATTTACCTGTTATTTGTTCGGGATTGACAGACAGGTTTATTATCGAAGAATTCGAAGAAAAATAGTTAAACAAGACAAAGCTGAACAAGTTGTTTTGATGGTTGATGCTATCAGGAAAACAATGCCTAGAATAGGCACTCGAAAACTATATTACCTTTTGTCGGACAAACTCCTGTTAATAAAAATAGGCAGGGATAAATTCTTTGATATACTAAGAGCCAACCATTTATTAATACAGCCAAAACGTTCTTATCATATAACAACTAACTCTCATCATCGTTTTAGAAAACACGAGAATCTAATTTTAGATTTAGAGATAAACAGGCCTGAACAAGTCTGGGTATCAGACATCACATACATTGGAAAAAGAGATAATCCTTGCTACCTAAGTTTGGTTACCGATGCTTATTCAAAGAAGATAATGGGATATTTTGTGGCTAACAACTTAAATACTCAAAGCAGTGTAATGGCTTTAAAAATGGCTCTCAAACAAAGAAAGGATTTTAATTTACCTTTGATACATCATTCTGATAGAGGAATTCAATATTGTGCCAATGAATACCAGGAAGCGCTTATTAAAAACAAGGTTTTGTGCAGTATGACACAAAATTCTGATCCTTATGAAAATGCTGTTGCAGAAAGAATAAATGGAATTTTAAAACAAGAATTCAGGATTGATAAATACAATCAAAAGGCAAAAATAACAAATCAAATTATCAAGGAATCGGTTACTATTTATAATGAACTTAGACCTCATTATTCAAATTTTATGTTGACTCCAAACCAAATGCATTCTCAAAACAAAACTAAGATGAGAACTTATAAAACAAAAAACAGTAGCGAAAAAGTTTTTGCTACTGTTTAATATTTAATTTTATCTAATAATCTGTATCGTTTTTTTAGGACGGGACAAAAAATTAAATAAGGAGGGGTTGAAGAGTACACGACAACCAGAAAACCTTTAAATATTTATCTAGTCCATTGTCTAAGCATTGGACAATTTTACCACCAATTTTGTACATCCAATATTGATATTATATTCTAAATTTGAATAAATATCAAACCATTATTATTTAAAACAACAATCTGTAAAAAAAAATATTTTTTTTATTTTTTTATTTCATAAATAAATAATACATTTGGAAAACCAATTTGGTAGACCAATTTAACTCTCCAAAATAAAGTAACCAATTTTAAATTATTAATATAACTATTTCACAAACCTAAAAACTAATTATTATGAAAAAATTTTTACAATTATCAATCTTATTAGCCTTCGCAGCTTCTTATGGGCAAACAACATTATTTTTCGATAATTTTAACCCAGCGACATATCCAACTCCTGATGCTACCGCCAATGTAGCTTTAACAGGTTCTCCAAGTAATGTGTCAACTGCACTTTACACTTATACAGGATTTAATTCAGCTCCAGCTGGCTGGTATTTAGCTTCAGGTAATGGCACAAGCGGTATCAATTGTATTTGGAATAGTACTGCCATGACATACACAACTAATTTGAGTATTCAAGGCAGTAGTATTTCCACACCCGTTAGTTATAGAGGTACAGGAACCATTTCAGTGCCAATGAGTAGTTTTCATAGCAGTTTTAAGCCCATATTAAAAACTAACAGTGATGTAATTACATGGTCATTTTCTATGCGTAGCAATAGATCATCACAATTAACTACTTTGCCTTCAGCTCTTAGATCTGGTTTTGGTATGTGTACTGGTGTGATTTTAGCTACTAATGGAGCTGCTGATGTTGCAATTGAAACTGTTGGCTCTCTTGCCAATGGTTATGCAGTTTTATTATCTGGTGATGATGCTAGTACAGCTAACAGTGTTAGTTTTGGTACTTTTGATGGTGGACTAAGTTATGACTCTGTTAATCTGACAAGTACTTTTACTAGTTTACTAAAAGTAGGGAATGTACCGGTAGCCACCAGTATGTCTGTGATAGTAACCTATACTCCTTCCTCAGATACTTGGACTCTAAAAGTAAGACCAGATGGGGGTTCATCATTAGTAGATCCAGAAGCTACTACAGCGAACTCATATTTAGATTCTACACCAGTTTCTGTTATTAATGGTGATTATACTAGTGCTACAAATACCAATATGATGATGTATTACAATTACAATGGTAGTAATGGTGCTTATCTGGACAATTTGAAAGTTAAAAGTGATGCCGCTTTAGGAATTACTGAAAACGAAATTGAGGGTTTAAAAGTATATCCAAATCCGGTTTCAAACGGAACATTGTATGTAACTTCTACCAACAACAGTGAAAAACAAGTTGCCATCTACACTATTTTAGGACAACAAGTGCTTCAAACTAAAACGACTTCTGGGGAAATCAATGTGTCAAGCCTTGGTAAAGGAGGATATCTTCTAAAAATAACGGAAGATGGAAAATCAGAGACCAAAAAACTGATTATTGAATAAAGGAAAACAATTTGAATGGCATAATTTTTGCAACAACAATAGACATTAACTTCAAAATAAATTAAAAATGAAAAAAAGAATTCTATTACCTATTATGGCAGCAATGCTGTATTTAGCTTCATCAGCGCAAACAACTGATTTTATGGTTCCAAAACCGGTTGTATTCCCAGCGGGTTATGTTGCTAAATTAGACGTGGTATATACAAAAGTAAACGGCTGGGACGGCAGAGCAGATTTGTATTTAAATCCCAATGCCACCAAGCCAACTCCTGTTGTCATCAACATACACGGTGGTGGTTGGAAATCTGGCACCAAGGAATCCCAAGGCGGATTCAATACTTTCTTTAAAGCCGGTTTTGCAGTGGCCAACATGGAATACCGTTTGTCCGGTCAAGCCAAAGCACCAGCTGCCGTCGAAGACACCCGTTCCATGTTGGTTTATTTAATCAAAAACGCCAAAGAACTCAATATTGATGTCAACAAAATCGTGATTATGGGAGGAAGTGCCGGCGGTCATCTTGCCCTGATGGGTGGATTATTAGGTAATGACCATCGTTTTGACACCAATTGTCTTGGAGTTGAAAACATAAAAGTGGCCGCCATCATTGATAAATACGGCGTTACGGATATTTGGGAGTGGACTTTTGGTCCAGAAAGCAAAAGTTCTTCGCCTAAACTTTGGTTGGGAGAGAATGTGAAGAATGAGGCTTTCATTAAATCAGTTTCTCCAATTTATTATGTCAATAAAAATAGTCCACCCATTTTCATAGTGCATGGCGATTCAGATCCAATTGTTCCTTACCAACAGTCGGTAGATTTATACAAGAAGCTTCAGAAATTTGGTGTTAAATCGCAATTTATAACCGTTGCAGGAGGTTCGCATGGCAAATTTGATAATGAAAAAAACAATGAAATCAATAAATCAATAATTGAATTTTTAAAAGGCATTAATTTATTTGATTAAACTTAATCCCAAATGAAAATATAAAATAATTCAATCATTGCTGCCTCTCTTTTACCGCAGTTTGAAAAAGGCCGAAGATTTGAAAGATGAGGCAGTTCGGTTTGCTGATTTTCCCATAGCGGAAGGTATTATTTCCGGTAAATAAGTTTGTTAGAATCAATATGAGTAAAAACAGAAGTAAGAGCTTCTGTTTTTTTATTAACTATTTTATTTCTAAATCTAAAATGATGAATCTTACTTATTCTCGCTTTTGCATACTGACATCATTAGTTTTATTTGGAAATCTATTTTCATCTAAAGCGCAAGTTACCTTGAATGCTGACGGCCCAGGAAATACCTATGAATTAATCAATAGCGTTTTTGCACCGGGTTATAATGTCGTGGAAGATCCTGAATGTGTCCATAGTTCCTTCGGGCGTCATATTGCCGAAGTATATGATACAGAATTAAGTAAAAATGTTTTTGAATTTTATATACATGTGACACCTGATAATGATCGTTGCATAAATTTTGATCGGCAACGTGTGGAAATTAAAACATACAATGCCTCACCCGATAATTTGAAAGCCACGCTCGGAGAAACAGTTACTTATAAATGGAGGTTTAAAATACCTGTTGGTTTTCAACCTTCATCTAATTTTACGCACATTCACCAAGTTAAAGCTGTGGGAGGTGATGATGGCAATCCTATTTTTACCTTGACACTAAGGAAAGGCTCACCCAATAAATTAGAACTTATCTATGTTAAAGACGATTTTTCGGGTACAACCAAATATGCAAATTTAAATTTGTCCTTATTTGAAGGAATTTGGGTAGAGGCAACAGAAACGATAAAAATAGCAGCATCTGGGACATATGACATTACCATTAAGAGAGTTGACAATGGAGTTACGTTGCTAAATTATAGTAATTCCAATATTGCCACCATCCGACTCGGAACGGTTGACAACAGTTTTATTCGTCCAAAATGGGGGATATATAGAAGTTTGCTTAACGAAGCCAGCTTGCGTGATGATTCTATTCGCTTTTCGGATTTTAGCATAACGGAAGGAACTTTGTCTACGGAAGAATTTCCTTCAAACAATGAAGATATTGTTTTATTTCCTAATCCTGTTGATGATAATCTAGAAATTTCTGAAGAAATCAGGAACAATTATGACAGTATTCGTATCTTCAACACCAATGGGAAATTAATTTTGTCCCAGCAACTTTCAACCAGTAATTTAAATCTTTCCCATCTGAGTCCAGGATTGTATTTTGTTAAATTTACGAGTAACGGTTTAGAGTCGAAAGCGGTAAAGTTGCTCAAAAAATAAAAACCATTTTAAATTACCATTTAGGTATCTGAATTATAAAATAGTATGAAAAATTTATTTTTGCCCCTAATTACAATTTTGTGTTTGTTTAGTTTCCAGGGCAGTTTCGCCAAGATTAAACTGCCGGGAATCATTTCTTCCAATATGGTACTGCAACGAAATGCTTCCGTGAAATTATGGGGATGGGCAGCTCCGGGAGAAAAAATAACCATTGAAACCAGCTGGACTGTTAAAAAAATAAAGGTTGTGGCCAATGCAAATGGGCGTTGGGAGATCAACGTACTAACTACATTAAATAAGGAACCGCAGACCATCAACTTAAAAAGTGCGGAATCTAATATCAAATTAGAGAATATTTTATTTGGCGAAGTTTGGGTTTGTTCTGGACAATCCAATATGCGTCAACCTTTAAAAGGCTATACGGGACAACCCGTTTTTGACGGAAATAAGGCAATTGCAACTTCTGGCAATGACCAAATTAGATTTTTTTCCATAAATGAAAATGGAGCTGATACGGCTTTGGACACATTAATTAAATACAAAAAATGGGACAATGCCTCGCCTGAATTGGCGAAAGATTTTAGTGCCATTGCCTATTTTTACGGCAAGCAATTACAGGAAATTTTAGGTGTTCCCGTGGGCTTAATCATGACTTCTTGGGGCGGGACGAAAATTCAACCCTGGATTAGCAAAGAGTCGTTTGCCCCTTTTTTGGATTCAAATAACACAAAAATTGACGCCGCCGAAAGATTTAAGAAAGCACCATCGGCTATTTTTAATGCCATGATTAATCCAATCACCTCTTACACAATTAAAGGGATTTTGTGGTATCAAGGAGAATCCAACCGGAAGGAACCGGAATTGTACCAACAGTTATTTTCGGCAATGGTAAAGGATTGGCGCATCAAATGGAACATCGGAGACTTCCCATTTTATTATGTACAGATTGCGCCTAATAATTATGTAGACAAAAGCAGCTCCCAATATCTTAGGGAAGTTCAACTCAGGGCTTTGAATGTAATTCCAAATTCGGGTATGGCAGTGACATCAGATATTGGATCAGACGTGGCAATTCACCCGCCCAAAAAGAAAGAAGTTGCGGAACGATTGCTTTTTATGGCATTGAACAAAACCTATGGAATGAAAGATATTGACTATTTAGGACCTGTTTACAAGTCTAAGGAACTTAATGAATCATCACTTATTTTAACTTTTGACAATGCCGAAACAGGACTTTTTTGTTTTGACAAAGAACTGAGTGATTTTGAGATTGCTGGAGCAGACAAGGTTTTTTATCCCGCAAAAGCAGAAATACTAAAGGGCAGACAAGTAAAAGTGTCAAGTTTAGACGTAAAAAAACCGGTTGCCGTTCGATACGGGTGGAAGGATTGGTTTTTAGGAAGCTTATTTGACACTAATTTATTGCCGGCTTCTTCCTTCAGAACGGATGATTGGGATTAATGCCAATTTATTGTCGATTTATATTTGAAGCCAAATGATTGTTAATTATTATTATTTAAAATAATAATAATAAAAAAAAATATATTTTATTTTTTATTCAAAATAATAACAGTACATTTGGATAACCAAACTGGATAACCAATATGGTTGTTCAAAAAGAAAAACTTATTGTTTTTTATTGTTAATTCAATAAATAATTTAGAACACTATTTTCATTGAAGCTCTGAATGGCTTCAATGAAAAATAACAATTTAATCTAATTCTAAACGAAGAATTAAATCAGCCAAAACCAATTAATATTAAAATGAATAAATTATGAAAAAACCAATTTTACTGTTTCTCTTAATATTTACCTCTGTTATTTATGCGCAGATCAATAATTTAAAAATAACGGGTACTGTTGTTGATGATAAAGGCATAAGTATACCAGGAGCTACCGTTACCTTTGCAGGTACTAGTACCACAACTGATTTTGATGGTAAATATTCAATTCCGGTTAGGAATTCTAAATCTATTTTGAAATTCTCTTTTATAGGTTTTAATACTCAATTAATTGAAGTTGGCCAAAACAAAATTATAAATGTCACTTTAACAGAATCCTTGAGCACGCTTGACGAAATTGTTGTTATTGGTTATGGTACTCAAAAAAGGTCCAGTGTTACAGGATCTGTGGCTAAATATCAAAATGAAAGATTGGACGAATTGGCTGTATCAAGAGTAGATCAGGCTTTGCAAGGAAAAATTGCCGGGGTACAAATTACTAATACATCCTCTGAGGCTGGAGCCGATCCTAAAATTAATATTAGAGGTACTGTATCTATTAATGCAAGTAATAACCCTTTAGTTATTGTAGATGGGCAGCCAAATCAAGATGGTTTAGGCTCATTAAACATGTCGGATGTGCAATCTGTTGAGGTATTAAAGGATGCTGCTTCTGCCGCTATTTATGGTTCACGCGGTGCAAATGGGGTAATCATAGTTACGACCAAGAGTGGTAAGACGGATAAGGTGAGGTTTAATTTTAAATACCAAACAGGGGTTAGAAATCCGTATGAAGCATATGATATGATGTCATCGTCTGAATATGTTAGTTTGTTGTATTCAGAACGTGAAATGAGGAAATTGGATCCAACTGTAAATCAAGCTCAAAATAACATTCCGCTAAATAATAATGCAATGTGGATGATAGAGCAAGAACTTTTTGGTGGTAATGGAACAGATTATCAAGATGAGGCTTTAAGAACAGGGATGTACCGTAGCGTTGGTTTTAGTGCCAGTGGAGGAAGCAAAACTACTAAATACTATGTGTCTTTAGGATATAATGGAGATGAAGGAATGATGATTCATAGTGATTTTGATAAATACAATTTCCTTACCAAGTTGAATATTGAGTTGAGTAAAAGAGTAAAATTAGATGTCAATTTGAATCCACAATATTCTAAGAGAGAAAGACCAGCAGAAAGTTTTACTAATTTTATGCGTTTTCCAAGCTTTTTACCTGCTCATCATACGGCCGCATCTGCAGTATTCGTAAATCAAAATCCATTATGGGCTTCAGTTAAAGAAGGAGATAATGCACAGCCAAGGCATTTTGCAAACTTAACTTATCCAAGTATGGGAATGACTGGTTTGTTGCCAGATGGAACTTTTATGGTACCAAGAGTGGCAAATCCTTTTAGTTCTGCAAATAATAATCCAGTAGGTTCAATAAATGATCAATCTAATATTCAAGATGATTATCGTTTGCAAGGAGCACTTAACTTGACCGTTAATTTATTGCCTGGCTTGGATTTCAAAACTATGGGAAGTATGTTTTTTAAATATACTGATGGATTAAATTGGGCAAATACCAACGCTACTGCAGACGGAATTGCAAATACAGGCGAGTATGGCAAGAATTCGTTTGTAGATCTTTTGTCTGAAAATACCTTAACTTATAAAAAAGAATTTGGAAATCATTCGTTTAATCTGTTAGCTGGTTTCACTGCTGAAACCACAAGAACTAAAAATGAATTTATAGTTGCAACAAATTTTCCAAGCGATGATATTAGAAACTTGTCTAGTGCTGGGCAAATATTAGCTCCTGTTCCTGATGAGTCATTATATTATGGTACAAAGGGAAGTAATTATAAAACAGGATTATTGTCTTATTTAGGTAGGGTAAATTATGCTTTTAAAGAAAAGTATATGTTGACCGCGAGTATTCGTGCTGATGGTAGTTCTTATTTTGGACAAGGTAATAAATGGGGTTATTTTCCAGCGGTCTCTGTTGGATGGAATGTTAGTAAAGAAAAATTCTTGGATAGCGCAGATTGGTTAAGTAAATTGTTGTTGCGTGCTAGTTATGGAGTTTCAGGAAACAATAGAATTAAGGACTTTCTTTTCGTAGATTCATTATTTGGTGCCAATTATATTTCAGGTTCGAGTTCAGGTTCATCAGTGCCCGGATTAGCGCCTAATCGAAGTATCCAAGCAAATCCTGACATTACTTGGGAAAGTACGTATCAAACCAACTTGGGGGTTGACTTATCATTGTTTAAAAATAGAGTAAACTTGAGTGTTGACGCATACCAATCTAAAACGGATAAATTGTTGTTGTATCAACCAGCCATGGCGTTTACTGGTGTAAAACAAGGTGTTGTTAATATTGGAAGCATGAATAATAAAGGAGTTGAGGTCGAATTGTCGACAACTAATATTAGAACGACCAGTTTTAAATGGACCACATCGGCTAATTTTTCGCATACAGAAAACAAAATTATTGAATTAGGTTCTGAAAACTATATTCGTACTCTAGGAGAACGTAATGAGGTGTACCAAGCGAAACCAGGAGATCCACTTATTCAATTTTATGGTTTCAAAACGGATGGAGTGTGGTTGTCTCAAGCTCAAATCGATGAGGCAAAAGCAGCTGGTTTAACTTCAAATTTGGCTAATTTATTTTTACCGGGTGGATTGAAATTAGTAGATGTTAATGGTGATAATGTTATTAATAATGATGATAGAACTGTAATTGGAAATCCATATCCTGATTTTATTTGGGGATTAACGAATACTTTTTCATACAAATCTTTCGATCTTAGTTTTTCATTACAAGGTTCACAAGGAGGAGAGTTGATTAACGGAGATCCGAATTACAATGAAACCAAAAGATTTAATAGAGATTATAACAGAAACCGATGGGTAAGTGCCATGTTTCCTGGAGACGGTAAAACACCTTATGACACCACGGGATTCAACTGGATGCTTACGGATTATGTAGTTGAAGATGCTTCGTACGTAGCGCTTAGAGATGTTACCGTTGGATTTAATATGCCGTCAGAGTATGTTAAAAAATTCGGTTTAAACGGAATGAGACTTTATTTCTCAGGACAAAACTTATTCTATTATTCAGGCAGTAGTTATAGAGGTATAAACCCTGAAGCAAGAAATACTAGCGGAGCAGTTTATGGTTCCACTTTAATTGATGGGTATCAAAGAGGGGCTTTCCCAATTTCAAGAACAGTACTCTTTGGCCTAGATCTTAATTTTTAATTTATAAAATACGTTTGATTATGAAAACTTTAAAATATATAACACTTGTCTTATTTGTAACACTTGGTAGTTGTAGTGATATTATTGATCAATATCCGGAGAATAATGTAAATACGGGTACTTTTTACACTACCGCTGCTGAAATTCGTACTGCTTTAAATGGTTGTTATAACTCCCTTCAAAAACCTGTTTCAAATGAATGGTCCTTGACAGAATTACGCAGCGATAATTCTATAATGAGCAGTCCTGGTACTACTGCAGTTTCAAACTTTGATTTGGATTATTTGGATCGTTTTTATCCAAGTACTTCTCATCCAGGAATAGAAAGTTATTGGACTAATAGTTATTATGCCATCAAATCAGCTAATT
Organism: Flavobacterium cellulosilyticum; assembly: GCF_004349355.1. GTDB lineage: Bacteria > Bacteroidota > Bacteroidia > Flavobacteriales > Flavobacteriaceae > Flavobacterium > Flavobacterium cellulosilyticum. The sequence goes on from NZ_SMFK01000002.1 coordinate 298,553, forward strand.
TAGTTTTAAATTCATTGGGGGCAAATTATAATAAAACTTCAGGAGTTATAGAAGTTGCTGCTGCAAGTAAGGCAACATTAACCGATGCAGAACGTAAATCTTTCGTAGCGGAGGCTTGTTTTATTCGTGCCATGCAATACTATAATTTAGTACGTCTTTATGGAGGTGTTTTTCTTATAGATGAGCCAATATCTCCAGTAGAAGCCAAACAAATAAACCGTTCTTCTGTTGCAGACATTTATAAACTAATTGTTGCAGATTTAGTTATTGCCTCTAATAATGGTAGTAAAACAAAATTCGCCGCTATTCCAGCCACAGAGGTTGGGACTGCCAATAGTTGGGCTGCAAAAGCATTATTGGCAAAGGTATATTTGAATTTGAATAAAAAAACAGATGCCATTACCTTACTTAATGATATTATCCTAAACAGTGGTTATGGCTTGCAAGCTACTTATGCAAATATTTTCTCCATTACTAATGAGATGAATTCGGAAATTATTTTTGCGGTTCGATTCAAAACTGGTGGTTTGAGCTTAGGGAATTCATTACCTAATCAATTTGCTCCCATCAATAGTGGTTCATCAATTATTATTGGATCTGGAAGAAGCTACAATTCTCCAAGTCGTGAATTGATAGATTCTTATGCAGCCGATGATTTAAGAAAAGCAGTAAATATTGCAGTGTATTCAATAGGAAGACCAGATCAAATATATGTTAACAAATTTATGTCTAAACCTGCATTAATCAATGATGCAGAGAATGACTGGCCGGTAATTCGATATGCAGATGTGTTGTTGATGCTATCTGAAGCTCAAGGAAACACAACTTCTAGCTGGACGCAAATCAATCTAATTCACAAAAGAGCAACTGGAGCAACAGTAACACCCGATATAGCAAATATTGCAGTATTTGAAAAAGCCTTAGCAGATGAAAGAAGATGGGAATTTGCTTTCGAAAATCAACGTTTCTTTGACTTATTACGTTTTGATACAACAATGACAACAATAAAATCAGAGACTACAATTGATAATCATTTTGCTTACATGTATCCAATTTATTATATTACTTATACAGAACCAAGATTGTCCTTGGCGCAAATGCAAGCAAATGCTAATCCGAATATGTTTTTGTTGCCTATTCCTCAGTATGAAATTGATACCAATTCGTTTATAACGATTCCGCAAAATCCGGGTTACTAAGGGATATACTTTAAGTTTAAATTTTTTAAAACACCCAATATCAACTGTTATAAAGCAGCGATATTGGGTGTTTTTTGTTGATGTTTTAAATCTATTATAAAAAATATTTAAAGTTAGATAATTTTAGGTTACATTTGGTAAGCCAATTTGGTAAGCCAATTTGGAAAACCAAAAAAAACATGTAAAATTTTAAATTTTAAAAAATGAAGATAATTACTCCAATTAAGCAATTTGCCTTTTCAATGGTTATGAATCTTAAATTCTTTTTTACAATAGCGGTAATAACCGTTTTTGGTGTAAATATGCATTCGCAAATAGTTACAACCGCTTCTAGCTTGCAGACCACTGTAAATACAGCCGCTCCGGGAGCCACGGTTATACTTAAAAATGGCTCATACGCTAATTTTTATGCATCCTTTACCAAAGTGGCTACGGCACAAAATCCGATTACGATTAAAGCGGAAACGGTAGGAGGTGTTACTTTAACTGGAGATTCTCGTTTTGTATTTAAAAAATCGGCCTATATTATTTTCGAAGGATTTGTATTTAATTGCACGGGCAGTAATACTTTGATAAAATTGGAGGCATCCAATAATATCCGAATTTCAAAAAATGTTTTTGAATTAAACACACCAACTTCGATAAAATGGATTGTAGTTGGGGGTACTTATAATGATTATACTTTTCAATTTTTGAGTCATCATAATAGAATAGACCATAATATTTTTAAAAACAAGCTTACCGGAGGAAATTTCATTACAATTGATGGAACTTATAACGAAGCACAAACCGAAAATTACCAGTCTCATCATGATAGAATTGATCACAACTATTTTTACAAAAACTTTCCAAGAGCTGAAAATGAGAAGGAATCCATCAGAATAGGAAATAGTCTGTTATGTAATTCCAGTGGTTTTACAACCGTTGAATTTAATTTGTTTGAGGAATGCGATGGTGATCCAGAAATTGTTTCCGTGAAATCAAATGATAATTTGATTCGACATAATACATTTAATAGAAATCATGGAACATTGACACTTCGTCAAGGCAATAGAACCCGAGTAGAAGGTAATTACTTCTTTGGAGGAGGAAAGGAAAATGCAATGTTCGAAACGCAAACAATTTATACAGGTGGCGTTAGGGTTTATGGAACAGACCATGTTATTGTAAACAATTACTTCGAAGGTTTGCAAGGAACAGTTTGGGACGCACCAATAACATTGACCCAAGGAGAAGTAATTACTGGTTCAAGTACTAATTTTAGTTTGCATTACAGACCAGAGCGTATTACTATTGCCTACAATACGTTGGTAAATAATGCGTACGGAATTGAACTTGGATATCCAAAGGCAGATGGTTCGTATAATAAAAAATTATTGGATATTAAAATTGCCAACAATTTAGTCGTTGGGTCACAAAATAATCTGGTTAAAATTTATGCGGATCAACAGGGAGGAGTTACATGGTTTAACAATATAATGTATCCAACAGAAACAGCACAGCTAGTCACCGGAGGTTCTGCGTTTACAGCTGATCAAGTTTTAGTTCAGAATCCAAATCTCTCATTAAATGGTACAATCTGGAAAGCTACAAATACATCTCCGATCATTGCAGATGCTGTTACTTCTTTAAATGTGAATGAAGATATAGATGGTCAGCCACGACCATCAATTAGCAACGCTGGCGCGGATAATTTCAGCACAGAGCTTATTACTTATTTCCCTGTAACAATTAACGATGTAGGCCCAAATTCGCCAGAAGAAAGTCTTTCTATCGTCACATCAAGTGCTCCAGCGGCCCTGCTTTACCCAAATCCCACGAAAGGATATATTGAATTGGCAATTCCATTTTTGCAAAATGAAATTGAAGTAGAATTATTTAATATCCACGGACAGGTCGTAGGAAAAGGAGTTTATCCTGTTGTTTCAGGAAGGATTCAATTAAGTCTTGACAACCAGGCTTCAGGCGTGTATTTTTTAAGGGTTAACCTAGATGGAAAGCAAGTGAATTATAAAGTAATTAAACAATAAAAGATGATATTTTATTGATAATTTTAAAAAATTTTATGATTTAATTTTTTTAATTAAAAAAAGAATGTACATTTGATTATCCAAATTGGATAACCAATTTGGATAACCAGAAAAATTATTAACTAAACCAACTAAATTATGAAATTAAAAATTAAACTTTTGCTGTTGATAGCTTTTTTGTTTAATGTAGTGGTCTTTTCTCAAAGTAGATACACATTAACAGGTAAGGTGATTTCAGCATCAGACAAGGCTCCGATTCCAGGGGTAAATGTTGTCGTTAATTCCAAAGGAGGAACTACAACTGATTTCGATGGCAATTATTCGATTTCTGTAAAAACTGGAGATCAAATTCAGTTTAGCTTTATTGGGTATAACAATCAGGTTTTTGCCATTGCCAATCAAAAAACTTTAAATGTAGTTTTAACTAGTAGTGAGAATCAATTAGAACAAGTAGTCGTAATAGGTTATGGAACACAGAAAAAGAAAAACTTAACTGGTTCTATTTCAAAAGTGACAAATAAAACTTTAGACCAAATACCTACTTCTCGTGTTGATGATGCATTGAATGGTCAGGTTGCGGGTGTGACTATTTTGCAGACGAATCCTACGGCTGGAGGAGCGCCTACCATAAAAGTAAGAGGACAAGGTTCAGTGTCTTTTGCAGGTAGTCCATTAATTGTGGTTGATGGTGTTGTGTTAGGAAATGATGCTGACTTTTTAGGAAGTTTAGATATGAATAATGTAGAATCCATTGAGATTTTAAAGGATGCCTCATCGGCTTCTATTTATGGGTCAAGAGGAGCTTATGGTGTGGTAATGATTACTAATAAAAAGGGTAAAGAAGGTAATGCTATATTTTCATACAATACTTATACAGGGTATAAATATGTGCCAAGTCAGAATATAATGTCAAGTCCAGCAAAGTGGTCGGAACGTGTTTTGGCTCAAAATAATGGTGTTTTGACTCCTCAAATGGAAATGATTAAGCGTATGGGTACTTATACCAATTGGGAGGAGGTTATGTATGATGGAGGTATGATTACGGATCATAATTTATCTATAAGTGGAGGGTCTGCCAATACAAAATTTAGAGCTTCTTTGGGTTATAATAGCGACGAAGGAGTTCAATTGACTGATGATTTCAAAAAATACAACTTCACGGTTAATTTAGACACCAAATCTGGTAAATTGGAATATGGAGTTATGTTGAATCCATCCTATACTAATCAGCGTTTGTTTGCAGCGGGTACTGGAAATATCAATTACATTCGTCAACAATCTTGGTTGCCAATTTTTCTGGATGAAAATTCTATCAAATATGTAAATCCTTCTTTTATTACTGCAAACGACATTAAAGTAGGGGATTATGCAGAAGAGAGATTTTTTACCAATTATAACCTTGCAACAAATACTTCTGGCACAGGCACAACTTCCATAACTGTCACGAATGATGGAAATTCATACGCTAACGTGGTTGAAAGAGATAACCGAGTATTTCAAACCAAAATGTATGGTAGCACTTATTTAAAATATAATTTTAATGAGCACTTTAGTTTCAAACAAACTGTTGGAGGTGATTACCGTTTGATAAAGAATGTCAATTTTGCTTCGCCTAAAGCATTTTCGGTAACAGCGGCTTCAAATGCGTCATCTTCATACGGAACGGTAACCACTACCCATTTAGCATTGGAAAGTTTGTTTGATTATCATAGAACATATGGCAAACACGATGTTTCTGTTGTGGCGGCCTATACTTATGAAGATTTTGCATCTGAAACACTCTCCCTTCTAGGTACGGGTTATACAAATGATTTGATTAAAACGATTAGTCCAACCAATGTTTCTGCTAATGGTGGTTTTACTACTCAAAAAGCGGATCGATTAATTTCATATTTATCTAGAGCAAATTATGCCTATGATGATAGATTCTTATTGTCTTTGAGTATTAGGGCTGATGGTAGTTCAAAATTTGGTTCAAACAACAAGTTTGGTTATTTTCCAGCAGCATCTGTTGGTTGGAGGCTTTCAAACGAAAAATTTCTTTCAGATAGCAAAGTTATTACTGACTTAAAAGTAAGAGCGAGTTATGGTGCAACAGGCAACAATGCAGGAATAGATGAATACGCTAGTCAAGCTGTAATTAATGCTACTGGAACTGGTTTTGCAACTACAGGAGCAACAGGATACACAGTTTCAAATCTTGCTAATGATGACCTAAAATGGGAAAAATTAGTAGAATTCAATCCTGGTATCGACGCTGCTTTTTATGGGGGTGCGTTCGGATTCTCTTTAGATTATTATCAAAGAACAAACCAAGATTTATTATTGAATTTACCTACTTCGTCAGTTACGGGTTTTTCAACTTATTTGACCAATGCTGGTGAAGTACAAAACAAAGGGTTCGAATTGGAATTGCGTTCCACTAATATAAAAAACGAGAATTTTTCTTGGACATCTTCTGCTTTGTTGTCACACAATGAAAATACTTTAATCGATTTTGAAGGGAACGATGGTTTAGTCAGTGTTGTTGATCCTAAACGTGCTGCGGAATGGATTGCACTTGAAGGACACCCAATTTCCTCTTACTATGGTTATGTGAAAACTAAAGAAATTGATCCAAAATATATTGTTAATCCAATGTACCCAATAAGCGGTCAACCTCAAGATGTTTATGTAGAAGATATTAATGGTGATGGAAAAATTACCACCGATGACAGAACTATTCTAGGTAATCCTTATCCTGATTTTGTGTGGAGTTTAACGAACAACTTCAAATATAAAAATCTGGATTTAAGTTTTATGTTCCAAGGATCTCACGGTGCAGAAGTTAGAACTCTTGATTCACAGTATATGAATAATGAGTTTAATGTTTATCAGGATTTTGCTACGACTACAGCTGCTGCTCCTGCTAATGGACTTACACCAGCTCAAACAGCTTTTCCTGATGGTGCTCTAGTACAACAAAGAATTTTCACCAGTGATGATGTTCAAGATGCTTCTTATATAGCTTTGAGAAACATCAATTTAGGATACACTTTTTCTAAAGACATTGTCAATAATTTTGGCTTATCTAAATTGAGATTTTATTTTGCTGCTCAAAACTTGATGTACATTATGGCCAAAGATTATACGGGTTATAATCCTGAAGGTATTTTTCCTGGATCAACTTCTCCGTTGACAAATGGGTATCAAGTTGGTGCTGCTCCAATCTCCAAAACAATTTCATTTGGATTAAATGTTCAATTTTAAATTTAGAATTATGAAAAAAATAAAATATACAATTTTCGGAAGCTTGTTACTTTTAGGAGTATTAACTTCTTGTACAAAAGATGATTTAGATTTGAAGCCTATATCCAGTACTTATGAAGAAGAATTTTACAAAACAGATAAAGATATTTTAGGTTTAGTTCTTGGAGTTTATGATGGATTACAAGCAATTCCTATGAGAGAGTTTACTTTAACTGAAATGCGTTCTGATAATGCAACTTCTAGAATCCACGAAGGGGAGTATCAACAATTAGAAACATTTAATGTTGATCCTACAAATTCAGTATCTGCAGGGTATTATACTGCAAACTACAATGTTATTTTTAGAGCCAATACCGTTTTAGCACATATTGATGTGATGAAAGATGCTGCTAAAAAGGTAAATTATATTGCAGAAGCCAAATTTTCTAGAGCATTGGCGTATTTTAATTTAGTACGTGCTTATGGTGAAGTTCCATTGGTTGATAAATTAGTGACTCCAACAGAAACAACCTATTTTGTTAAAAAACCAGTTGCCGATGTTTATGCTTTAATTGAAGCTGATTTTACTGGAGCAATTGCAGGATTACCATCAAGAACATCAACTACATTTGGTCGTGCGACTAAAGGAGCCGCTCAAGGATTGTTAGCAAAGGTTTATTTAACACAGTTTAAATATTCGGAAGCCTTGCCTCTTTTAACTTCTTTGATTAATGATACTAGTTCAAATAAATATTCATTGCAAACCCTGTCACCTCCTACATTAGAAGCATACAAATCTGTGTTTTATACAGAAGCTAACAATGAAATATTATTTGCTATTCCTTTTGTAAATGATAGTAGATTTGAAAGTCAAGATTTTTCAATTCAGATGACTATTGCAGGTAATGCATTGAATTATGCTACTGCTAATTTAAGAACTTTTTTGACTGTAAATTCTACCACAGATCTTAGATTTACAACTAATCTCCTTACGACTGTTGGTGCAACGAGTACATCATATGGTCAAAATAACAAATTCACAAAAAATTCCATAGTTGCTGCTCAGGCTGGTAATGACTGGATTGTATTGAGAATGGCCGATGTTCTTTTGCTGTATGTAGAGGCTGTTATGGGAACAGGAACTTCAACTAATGATGCTGCAGCAATTGCGGCCTACGATAAAGTTCGCAACCGTTCTTTTGTTGCACCTGTTGTTAGTACTTCAATTACTAAAACAATGTTGCTTGATCAAAGAAGAGTTGAATTTGCCTTTGAAAATCAACGCTTGTATGATTTGATTCGTTTTGGTATTGCGAATACTGTATTGAGTGCCTACTCAAATACTTTTACTACTACTAAAGACTTATTACTGCCTTTACCTCAATCAGAAATAAATTCGAGCAAAGGTTTGTTAGTTCAAAACCCACTATATTAGAGAAATTATTCAGTTGGGTTATATTTTGTATCAACTTTTATAACCCAGCTGATTTTAACTCCTGAGTTAAAGATTATGGAAATTCTTTTGTTGAAAAATAAAATCAATGGTTAGATTTTGACGCTTATAAATCATTCCGAAATTTCAAGAGAAAATTGAATTTAATACTGAATAATCTTGGTAAAAAATAAGGTATAAAATTTTTAACTATTGCTTATAATTCTTTTAAATAGGATTTAATTAAAGGAAAAAATACAAAAAATGGGACATAAATAAAAATTTTAAAAATTTTTAGGTTTTAATTTTTTTTAATAAAAAAAAGAAAGTACATTTGGTTATCCAAATTGGTAAACCAGTTTTTGAGCCAAAAGAAAATTATTTTTCAGATGGTTTTTATATCAATTATTTCTATTTTATGTTGGATTTTTTTGTAATTTCGCACAAACCAATCTGGTTAACCAAATTTACTTTAAATTAAAAATTATGAAATTAGAAGTACACGTTAAAAAAGATCATCGCGAGACTATGAATGGCATAATTTCAAAAATCAAGGATTATATCAATTTCAAAAATTTAGAACCAGACGATAAGCTGCCATCGGAACGAATGTTGTCTGAAAAATTTGGAGTAAGTAGGAGTAGTGTTCGTGAAGCGATACAAAAATTAGAATATTATGGCATACTAAAATCAATCCCCCAAAGTGGAACTTTTGTTGCGAATATTGGTGTAATTGCAATGAATGGTATAATAGACGATATTTTGGAATTGGAGGATTTCAATTTTAAATCGCTGGTTGAAACAAGAATTTTATTGGAACTTAAAACAGTTAGGCTAGCCGCAATAAGAAGAACGGAAGATGATTTAATAAAGATTAAGGCGGCTTTAGAAGCTTATACGACAAAAGTATTAAACGGAGAAGATGCTGTGCAAGAAGATTTGCTTTTTCATTTAGCCATTGCAAGAGCCAGTGGGAATACAACCATAAACAATTTGATGTTAATAATAACTCCCGAGATTATCACCAATTTTGGAAAACACCATGTCTGCGATGACAATCAGGCTGCAATGGGGATTAAGGAGCATACGGATATTTATGAGGCTATTATAGCCCAGAATCCACAGCTGGCAAAACAAAAAATGAAAGAACATTTTAAGGCACTATATCAGTATTGTTATAACATTGAATAATACTGCAAGGGATAAAATTATAAACAACTAAAAAAATATATAAAAAAAATTTTTAGTTTTTTCATAGCTCGATTGCCTCCTAAATACAAATTTTAGATTTTTAAAATCATGTTTTACCTTATTGAAAAATACAGGTACAGGAATTCCAAGGTTTATTTTTAATAAGAAACAGCTCTAAATAAAACATAATATAATGAAAGTTAAAGGATTAAGATGGATGATTATTGGACTAATATTTTTAGCCACGGTTATAAATTACATTGATAGAAGTGCGCTTTCTATTATGTGGGGCAATGAAAATGTTAAAGGTTCTATTTCCCAGTCATTGGGACTTACAAAAGATGATTATGGGTATATTCTAAATGTTTTTATGGTTTTCTATGCGCTTGGGCAACTTTTTTCCGGAAAATTGTTTGATAAAGTAGGGACAAGAATTGGATATGTAATCAGCATCGGTGTTTGGGGAATATCATCCTTTATGCATTCAACGGTTCGAGGCCTATTTTCAATTGCGTTTTTCAGAAGTACTTTGGGATTATCAGAAGCGGGAAACTGGCCTGGAGGCGTAAAAAGTAATGCCGAATGGTTTCCGATTAAAGAGCGTGCCATCGCTCAAGGATTGTTTAATGCAGGAGCTTCTATTGGTTCGGTAATTGCGCCACCTTTTATTGCGGCTCTTTTTGTTGCTTATGGTTGGAGAATTACTTTTATGGTTGTGGGATCTTTCGGGATTCTGTGGATTATACCTTGGTTGCTTATAAATAAAGCCGGACCTAAAAAACACCCTTGGATTACTGCAGAAGAACAAAAGTATATTTTGGAAGGACAAAGCAAAGCAGACCAAAATGCTACCGAAGATACTAAAGGATTGAGCCTTAAAGAAATTTTATCACATAGAGAATCTTGGGCAATTGTTATCGGACGTTTGTTCTTGGAGCCTATTTGGTGGTTGTTTGTGGGCTGGATGCCAATTTATTTGTTTGATGTTTACGGTTTTGACGTCAAGGAAGTAGGGATGTTTGCCTGGGTACCTTATGTGGGTGCTGCCATCGGTAGTATAGCTGGAGGATACGTTTCCGGAAAAATTATAGCAAGAACAAATTCCATTGACAAAGGAAGAAAGACCACGATATTAATAGGAGGAATCATTATGTTGATTGGGTTAATTGCAACGGTGCTTTTTGCCACGACGCCTGAACGTTTCGTTTCAATTGTATTTGTCGTATTGTTTGGTTTCCAGTTTTCAATTGGAAATGTCCAAACGTTGCCAAGTGATTTATTTAGCGGAAAATCAGTTGGTTCATTGGCCGGGTTGGGCGGAATGGTTGGCGTGTTTTCGGTTATTATCATGAACTTTTTAGTGCCTAAAATCGCAGTTGTATCCTATACTCCAATTTTTATTGCCATTGCTGTATTTGTTCCTTTAGGAATTGGAGCTATTTACTTCTTTGCACGAAACATAGAATCAGTAGAAAAATAATTAAACAAAATTTAAATTAAATAAGATGAGTAAGTTAACAGGAAAAGTAGCAGTTGTAACGGGTGCAACTGGAGGAATTGGTTTCGCAGTGGCAAAAAGATTAGGTAAAGATGGATATACAGTCGTTTTAAACGGTATAGAAGATGAAGCGGGGGCTAAAAGAGTGGCAGAACTTGCTGCAGAAGGTATTTCAGCAGAGTACTATGGTTTTGATGTGACAAATGATGTGGATGTTACGGCCAATATCAATAAAATTGGAGAAAAATACGGAAAAATAGATGTTCTGGTAAATAATGCCGGTGGTATAGGTGTTAGAGCTAGATTTGAAGAAATGACAACGGCGGAATATAAATTCGTTATGGCTTTGAATCTTGATTCAGTATTTTTTGCTTCAAGAGCCGCTATACCTTTTCTTAAAAAGGGAGAAAAAGCTTCTATCATAAACTATACATCAAATGCAGCTTGGAATGGTGCTGGTCCTGGAGCTGGTATTTACGCAACCTCTAAAGGTGGGGTGCAATCTATCACTAGAGCTTTAGCTAAAGATTTAGCAGAGTACGGAATTAGAGTAAATGCGGTATCTCCCGGTACAATAGACACCCCTTTTCACGCACAAATTAAAGCTACTAAACCTGAAGTTTTTGCTTCTTGGAAAAATACAATTTTGATGGGTAGATTAGGTGAGCCAGAAGAAGTAGCTGCTGTTGTGGCTTTCTTGGTAAGTGATGATGCATCCTTCTTGACAGCTGAAACTATCCAAATAGGTGGAGGTCAGGCTTTAGGTATATAATTAATTTGGATTATATAAAAATGCCTAATTGATTTTTAATCATTAATACATTACAAGCTAAAAGCCTGCAGCAATAAAAACACTTGTTTAATTTAAAGTTTTTTTTGATGCAGGCTTCGGCTTTTTTGGGATTGGTTCTAAAAAAAAGAGGAATCAATTTAATACTTTGCTTTAACGCTTTTAATTTTTTATAGGTCATGAAACATCTTATTTCTTTTCTTTTATTATTTTCTTCAGCTTCCCTTTTTGCGAAAGTAACATTACCCAAGTTTTTTTCAAACCACATGGTTTTACAACGTGACGCTCCCATAACAATTTATGGCTGGGCGGATGCTGGAAAAACTGTAAAAATTAACTTTAACAACACGAATATAGAGACCAAAGCCAATGCAAATGGCGAGTGGACTATTGATTTTAGGGCACAAAAAGCAGGAGGTCCTTATAAAATGGCAATTGCCGAAGACAATACAATTATTTTAGAAGATGTTTATGTTGGAGATGTTTGGTTTTGTTCTGGGCAATCTAATATGGGTTGGAAATTGGAAGATGCTTTAAATGGAAAAGAAGAACTTTCGAAAGCCAATTATGAAAAAATAAAATTGCTGCAAGTATCGAGAACTATGGCTGGTTTGCCACAAAAGGACATCGAGAAGGGACAATGGGAAACTTGTTCTCCCGAAAATGCTTTAGGATTTTCGGCTGTTGCTTATTTTTTTGGAAGAGAACTGTATCAGGAATATAATGTTCCCATTGGATTGATAAATTCTTCTTGGGGCGGTACCAACATTGAGGCTTGGATGAGTGAGGATATGATGGGGAAACACGAGTCCGCCAAAAAGGTAATTGCAGAAATGAAAAATCTCAATTTTTCGGATTTAATTAAAAATTACTACAAAGACTTTAAGAACTGGGATGCAAAAGTGGATAAACTGGATGTTGGAACGCAGCAAAATTGGTTCGATAGTACTTATGACAAATCATCGTGGAAAACCCTAAATGTGCCGACTTTTTGGGAAACAGCAAAAATAACACCAAGCAATGGTATCGTGTGGATTACTAAAACTTTTGAATTATCCCAGAAAGATTTGTCCGATAAAGAATTGCTTTTGAGCATTGGTCGCATAGACAATGAAGACATTACTTATATCAACGGAAAAGTTGTTGGTCAAAGTAGATTAAAAGATTTGGATCGTTTATACAAAATTTCTAATACAATGTTCATTGCTGGAAAAAACACCATTACCATTCGCATAAAAAACAATGGTGATATTGGCGGTTTCCGAAGTGCGAAAGAAGCTATCTACCTACAAACAGGCCAGCAAAAGATTTCTTTGGCTGGGGATTGGAAATATGAAATAGGAACCAAAACTATTGAAGAAGTTCCTGTATGGCAACATCCAAACTTATATCCAACTTCATTGTATAACGGAATGGTTGCGCCGTTTTTGGGAATCAAGATCAAGGGTGTCATTTGGTATCAAGCTGAAGCAAATTCTAAAAATGCCATTGAATATGCCGATTTATTTAAAGATATGATTACCGATTGGCGAAGTAAATGGAATTCGGATTTTACTTTCATTTTTGCCCAATTGCCCAATTATGCCAATCAAAACAATCGTTGGGTTACACTTCGTGAATCACAGGCAAAAGCATTGGAATTAAAAAATACCGGAATGGCAGTATTGATTGACGTTGGTACTGACGACAACATTCATCCAATCCACAAACAGGTTGTGGGGAAAAGAATGGCAGTGATTGCCGGAAATCTGGCCTATGGTAAAAAAGAATTGCCTGCTTCGGCTCCTATTTTTGAAAAATACAAAACGGAAGGAAATTCAATACTAGTTACTTTTAAAAACGGGATATTTGCTCCTGAAACTCCCAAATCTGGCATTAGCGGTTTCATGATTGCCGGCAACGACAATAAATTCTATCCCGCAAACGGAAAGTTGCAAAATGACATGAAAACCATAAAGTTGGGCAGCGACAAAGTTTCTGAGCCTAAAGAAGTTCGGTATCTATGGGATGACGCACCAGGAAAAGTAATGCTTTATAACAAAGACGGACTAGCAACTCCGCCTTTTAGAACTGATGGTTTGTGATTGCACTTTTTTAGATTATGTTGATTGAATACTGGATTTGTTTTGATAATTTTTAAAAATGGAATTGATGAGAAATTTGTTGTTTTTTTGTGTTGTCTTAACGTTATTTTCCTTTGGAAAAAAAGAAATCGGCAACACTATTAAAGTAAATAACCAGGAAGAGTTAAAATCCGCCGTCAAAAATGCCGTTGCTGGTGACGAAATCATTCTTGCAAATGGCGTTTGGAAAGATGTCCAGATTAAATTTTATGGAAAAGGAACGAAAGACGCCCCCATTGTTCTACGTGCGGAAACATCAGGTAAAGTAACCATTGAAGGGGTTTCTGATTTAAAAATTGGAGGAACTTATCTAGAAGTTAGAGGACTTTATTTCAAAAACGGATATACTCCGTCGAATTCCGTTATTGATTTTCGCATTGATTCCAAAACCATTGCCAATAACTGTAAAGTATTGGATTGTGTTATCGAAGATTTCACGCAACTTAATCGCAATAAAGAAGACCATTGGATAGAATTTTGGGGAAGGCACAATCAGTTAGACCATTGTTCTGTTACCGGAAAATCTAATTCGGGACCCACAATTTTGGTGGCCTTGAAAGGGAACGAACACATTAACAACTATCATCAGATTACCAACAACCACTTTGGACCAAGACCCCGTAAAGGAGGGCCGCACGGCGAAACCCTGCAAATTGGGGACAGCAATACATCAATGGCGCCATCTTATACCAATGTTGCCAATAATCTTTTTGAACGATGCGACGGCGAAGTGGAGATTATTTCGAACAAATCCAACAATAACGAATACAGAAACAACATTTTTTATAAATGCGAAGGTTCCTTGGTTTTGAGACATGGAAATTATTGCACCATCGACGGGAATATATTCATTGGCGACGACAATTCTGAATTTATGGGTGGAATACGGGTGATCAATACGGGGCACCTGATTATCAACAATTATTTTTATAAAATTAAAGGGAAAGAATTTAGAAGTGCTTTGGCAGTCATGAATGGCGTTCCTAAATCACCTCAAAACCGCTACAATCAAGTGACGGATGCAGTCGTGGCTTACAATACTTTTGTCGATTGCAAGACTCCTTGGCAGTTTAGCGTGGGTGCCAATATGGATAAAAGCGATGTTTTGCCTGCGCAAGAAATACGTTCCGCCAGACCCGACAGAATGATTGTGGCCAATAATATTATTTTTAATCATCAAGGCGATGAGTTTCCAATAAAGGCATACGACAAAGTTGATGGTGTTTTGTTCAAAAATAATTTCATCAACAGCGTCAACAAAAGTGATGTTAAAAGCGATGGACTTAAAACGCAAAACCTAGCAATGACCAAGTTGTCTGATTGGCTTTACATACCTACAGTTGACCAAAAAGAATTATATGCAGGATTTGAATTTGAGAATATAAAAAAGGATGTTTTTTCAAATAGTAGAGCGGCTGCAAATGGAACGGGGGCAATCGTTCTACCGGTTGACAAGAGCAAAGGGACAATCAATAAAAAAGCATATGGAGCACATTGGTTTTCAGATGAGGCAGTAAAAGAAACTTCTAAAACAATTCGGGTGGCTTCAGAAAATGAATTGACGGAAGCTTTGGACAAAGCGACATCCGGAACTGTAATCGAATTAAAAAAAGGGATATACAAGATTGCCGCTTCTTTGACGATTGACAAGAAAATCACGATCAAGTCCAAAGACCAAAAGAAAAGAGCCACGGTAGAATATTCGGGTCAAGCCAACACGCCAACTTTCTTGATGGGAGCCGGTGGAAATTTAACCTTGGAAAATATTATTCTCAAAGGGGAAAAGAACCAACACGCTTTTGCTACCAAGGAAAAAGAAATGTTTTCTGCCTATAATCTAAAGGTAAAAAACACGGAAATAAGCGATTTCGATGGAGTTTTGAATGCCTACAAAGATTCTTTTGCAGACACGATTTCAATAGACAATTCGGTGATTAAAAACTGCAAAAGAGGATTGAAGTTAGCAGATGAAAATGATGATCTTGGCGAATATAATGCCGAGTTTGTTTACATCACGAATTCTAAATTTGAGAATGTTCAAAGCAATATTCTAGATTATTATCGCGGTGGTTATGATGAATCCACTATAGGAGGGAACCTGGTTTTTCATAATAACACTGTTGCGAATTGCGGCAAAGAAGAGAAAAGTGGGATATTGATAAAAACACAAGGAATTGTGAATGTGGCAATTTCAAAAAATAATTTTCTCAACAATCCCATAAAATATATAGCAGTCCTTTGGGGCGAAAAAAACCAGCAACCGAAAGAAAATACAATTACAAATTCGGGAGAATTTAAAACAGAACAAAATTTAAAACAAAAAATGATGTATTAGAAACAAATAGATAGTTGGTTATCGTTAAAAGAGAATCCTAATTTGTTTTACCAAAAATACAGCTATTTGTTTATCGAACATTTTTTTAATATAAATCACAAATGATGACACTATGTGACTCGACTAGAGATAAATTAAGAAAGGTAAGTACGCCTACAATTGCAACTTGTCTTTTCAAAAAAGGATTGAAAAATCAATTTATTCAAGATGTAAGACCTTTAAAATTAGGCAAACCTACGATGGTTGGCGAAGCCTTTACTTTAAGATGCATCCCTGCACGCGAAGATCGCAATCCCATAACGGTTTTCAGAAATAGTGATCATCCACAAAGAGTAGCCGTGGAAGAATGTCCTCCGGGTCATATATTGGTAATTGATAGCCGAAAAGATGCACGCGCGGCGTCGGGTGGCGATATTTTGGTGACACGTTTAATGGTCAGGGGTGTCGCCGGAATTGTGACGGACGGAGGCTTCAGGGATTCGTCCAATATTGCGAATCTGGCCATTCCTTCTTATCATAACAGGCCTGCTGCTCCCACAAATTTGACATTGCATGAAGCGCTTGATATCAACGTTCCCATTGCTTGTGGGGATGTAGCCGTTTTTCCTGGCGATGTCTTGGTTGGCGATGACGACGGCGTTATGGTAATCCCCGCAGGCATTGTCGATGAAGTGGCAGATGAATGTATTGAAATGACGCTTTTTGAAAATTTTGTGCTGGAAAAAGTTCAAGAAGGAAGATCGGTAATTGGGCTATATCCTCCAACAAATGATAACACCTTAATTGATTTTGAGGCTTGGAAAACCACGAAAGGGAATTAATCGCTTCATTAAAAAAACCCATTAAAAAATGAATTTTAATGGGTTTTTTATGAAACAATATTTTGAAAAATTATAGTTTTGATTTTGTAAAATCACCATTAATAAGTCTCCAAATATTCCCGATATTCTCATTTTTAAGAGCCTCGGGAAGTAGTTCATTTGGATAATCCTGAAAGCAAACGGGTCTCACAAAACGTTTGATGGCACCAGTTCCCACCGATGTTGATTGAGGAGCTGTTGTTGCAGGATATGGTCCTCCGTGAACCATTGAATGACAAACTTCAACTCCTGTAGGATAACCGTTAATCAGAACTCTTCCTACTTTCAATTCCAAAATATCAAATAATTCGTTGTATTCAGCAAAATCTTTAGGTGTTCCAAAAACGGTAGCCGTTAGATGTCCTTCCAAATTTCTTGCAGCTTCAAGAATAGCTTCTTTCGACTGGGCTTCAACCAATACACTCGATGGTCCAAAATTCTCTGTAGACAAAGAATTATTTTTTATGAAATTCTCCATCGAAGTTTTAAATATTCTGGGGGTTGCACTGTTAGGTGAATTTTCTTCAAAACCAACAGCAAATTCTTCTACTTGATGAATATCCAATATTTTTTGAATCCCTTTATCATATGCCTTTTTTATGTTTGGGGTCAGCATTACTCCCGCAGGAACTTCGCTTATTTTATGTTTTAATTGATTATAGAATTTAGTGGCTCCTTCGGATTTTTGAACAAAGGAAAGTCCTGGATTAGTGCAAAATTGCCCCACACACATAGTTATTGCCCCAGCCATTCCCGTCGCAATTTCTTCCCCTCTTTCTTCAAGGATTCCAGGTAGAATAAACACTGGATTTGTACTTCCCATTTCTGCAAATACAGGAATAGGTTCAGGACGTGCATTGGCATAATCAAATAACGCTTTACCTCCAGCATGCGATCCCGTGAACCCGACTGCTTTTATGCCCGGATGTTTAACCAATGCCTCACCAACGGTTCTTGAATTTCCTTGAACCAGTGAAAAAGTGCCTTCGGGCATCCCGCAAATTTTTATTGCTTTTGAAATGGCTTCGGCAACCATTTCCGAAGTTTTAGGATGCGCTTCATGACCCTTTACGACAACAGGGCAACCGGCGGCCAAAGCTGATGCCGTGTCACCTCCGGCGGTTGAAAAAGCCAGAGGAAAATTACTCGCTCCAAATATGGCAACAGGTCCCAATGGTATCAATATGTGCCTGATGTCTGATTTTGGCAAAGGAGTCCTGTCCGGAATTGCCGTGTCTATTCTTGCATCAACCCATGAACCTTCGCGAACTACAGTTGCAAATAATTTCAACTGACTCATTGTTCTTCCTCTTTCCCCTTGTAATCTAGCGACAGGAAGACCTGTTTCCAAGTTGCATCTTTCTATAAGTGCATCACCTAAATTTAATATTTCGTCAGCAATTTGATCCAAAAAAGCTGCAATACTAATTTGATCCTTTTTTCTGTAAATATCAAATGCTGTTGTTGCTTTTTGAACAGCTTTATTAACTTCTTCTAATGTTGCATTCGTAAACTTACTTTCCAATTGTTCATTATTGGCAGGGTTTATTGCGTGAAATGTATTGCTTGTATTCATTTGTACATAGTATTTTTTAATTTATTATTCCTTGAATGGAAATCAATCCCAGCTATTTTTTAGTAGTTTATGAAAAAAATATTTTATCTCTATTATTTTTAAAGTAATTCTATTTGTCAAATAGTTGCATATAGGGACCCATCCATTTTTGCATTTTGCCATCAATCTTTAAGGAATGTGATTTTTTAGTGTCATTATTATTTAAAGAAAGAATAACTCTCAATTTTTTATCCTGAACTATTACATCAATTGCGATGTAGTCAGAATCCTGATATACAATGGCTAATTTTTTAATTCCTCCTTCTGAATTTGTTACGATTTCTCTCGTAAGACTTTTTGAACCATGTGGTTCCACTATGGATACAAAAGTGTGATTTTTAGCTTCTTTTTGTCTGATGATAAAGGAAGGGTCAGGTCGCAAATTGAATTCAGGATCGTTAGCTCCCAATCGGCACAGTAACAATTCTGTGTTTTCATCTGCAACTGTTGTAATGGTGTAAAACCTTCCGCTGTTTAACCAAGTAAATTTTGCTTGAGGCTCTTTTGTTTTTCCTTTACTCAATAACCATAGATGTTGATACCCATTGGCTTCTCCTAAAGGTTTTAAATCTTTTGTCATCACCTCATGGTCAAAAGGAACATCCATTATTTCACCTAAATAATGAAATGGAAGATCCAATTGATGTTTTGATTCGGATACCACGTTGAAAATATCTAATACAAATGGTTTTTCTAATCGACTATCCGTAATCATTACAAATGTTCGGTGCATTTGAATTCCTGGATACGCATTGTTTTCTTTGGCACTGATAATCTGATATGATTCATTAGATGCATCATAAAAATACAATTCAGAATTGTGCTCGGAAGACTCATTTATATCTCCATTAAAATGGGATTTTTCATCCACGACAAGTGTATTATGTGCTATAGTTTGTTTAGCCCATGTCGTATTTTCGGGTAAATATCTACCCCCTATTTTTTGAATGACTGCTACCCATCTTGCTGCGCCATAATCTTGTAAAATCTCATTTCCATTGTCGTACAATAACTGGTTAAGTTTGTCAAAATGGCCATGTGCAAGACCGTGTGAAGTATATCGCATGATTTGACATAATTGATCAGAAGAAGGACCATATCTTAAAATACCCACACCTCCATTTTTACCATCGGCACCATCTCCAAAATTGGCAGACTTCCAAATAAATGCTTTTGCTTTATTTTCGGCAACATCCTTTGCAACTTCAAATCCTCCTTCACTAAAAACGACTCTATCTTGTTTTGCGGCAACATCTAATAACTCTGCATCTTTTCCATAGTTTTTATATACAACATCTAATGCCAATGTTAATTCTGGAGAAGCAAATGACATCCCTTTTAATGCATCATTAAAAGGAAAGAAATCACCGTTTGTATTAGATAACTGTAAAGCGGTATACAAAGCTTTCTTCAAAATTGAATCACGGTATTTGAAAATTTTTATATCTGGATTATTGTTTTCAATTGTTTGCGCTAATAATATAAATGGCCAAATTGAAAAACGCTGATAGTAAGGGCCTTCAATATAGAAGCCATCAGGCGAGAATAAGTTGTCAAGCTGCATAAAATATCCAGCTGGTCTATCTGGGTCAAATCCTTTTAAGGCGGGGTCATTATAATCTACTGTTTTAAAAGTTTCTAAAGTTCTGTCAATTTCAGCTCCAAACAAGGCTCTTTTTATTAACTCTTTGTCATTTAAAACATAACCTGCCATACCTACGGCTGCATTTAACCAAATTCCATGATTATGGACTCTATTGAACATCTTTGGTGATCCAACTGATAAAAAGTCTGCTAAAGGTTTTAATAATTTCGTTTCAACAGCTTTTCTGTCTTCTGGAGTAAATTCGTAATATACACAGTCGTATGCTTGGGCTACATTTACCAAAAATGCGGCATCATTTAGGGCTTGCCAAAATAATTTTCCTGGAGAATATGATTTTCCATCTGGATGCAATCCAAGCGTTGGAAACAACGCGACGTATCCCTTAAACATTTTTATTACGTAATCGGAATATTTTTTGTCTCCAAGTACCTGATACAACATCGCGGCACGATACATCATGAGATAATTCTCTTTATGCTTTTCATGAGTATAGCCTCCGGCAGGATCTACAGGAATGGGGAAATCAATCTCTTTATTAAGTTCAGGATCTACTAAATCCTTCATTTCTTTAATAGAATTATCTAATAGGGGATATTTTCCTAATTTTTTTTTAATTAATTCTATGCTCTTGGCAGTTGTTATTAAATTGGGATGTAGCTGTTTATTTTCCTGGGAGATACCAGTAAAAGTAGTTAAGAACATTATGGAAAATAGGGTAATAGACAGCTTATAATTCTTATAAATCTTCATAATAAAATAGTTTTTTAAATTAGATTTTGGTTTTTGTTATCAATTTATAATCATCAGTGGGTTTGTCACGCCAATAATTAGCTAGTGCGGATCCCGATATATTCATCCATTTTCCAAATACAATAGGAGCTAAAGCTGCATTGGCACTTCCGAGTGATTCAAGAGCCAACCCCATACCCAACCCTCCATTTTTTAATGCCACTTCTATGGATAAAGTTCTACTGTCTTGTTTTGATAAGCCAACCATTCTACTTCCCCAATAACCTAAAACATAACCTAAAATATTGTGTATTGCAGCCGCCGCTACAAGCATTAGTCCTACAACCAATAATTTATCTCTATTAAGGCCACTACTATGGTAACAAAGAGTAATAATGAAAGCATCGATAAAGATGGTAATATTTGATCCATCCAATTTTTCGGTCCTTTAAAAAATTTCACAATGACTTTAGTAAATGAAACAATTGCTGCAAGAGCAAGCCCAAGTATCAATCCGGGTTTCAATACAGTTAAAGAAGTTGGAAAAGCAGCTGGGATTATTAAGAATACGGCAATAGTTACAAAAAGTGCTATTATAAGAATGTTTCTATCTTTATCTAACCATGCAGCTTTTTCATAAAGTATTCTATTACAGATCAAACCTGCCACAATAGGAACAATAATTAAATTAAAACTAGAAAACATCATTTTTAAAAAGGATATCTCAACCATTTCATTGGCAAATATTTTCATTAATAATGGAGTAACTATTGGCGTAATTAATGTAGTAATAGTTGTTACACATACAGATAAAGCTACATTTCCTTTAGCCAAGTAAACCATAACGTTGGAAGATGCTCCTCCCGGACAGCAGCCAATAAGTATAAATCCTACTGCAATTTCTGGTGGAAAATTAAATAATTTCACGACAAGGACACCTAAAAGAGGCATAATACCAAAGACCATTATGCTTCCTGCAATAATTCCTTTAGGTTTGGCCAATTCAGTTTTAAAATCGCTTAAGCTTAATTTGGTTCCCATTCCAAACATTATAATTTGAAGCATTGGTATCACGAGGATTCCGGTATTAAACCCCCAGTTTATAAACAAAAAGGGGAAATACATTGCTGCAATTAAAAAAGTAAATACCCAAAAAGTGAATGATGATTTTTTAAAACGAGGATCTACATAGCCATAAATGGCTATAGCTGTAAAAGCCAACCAGCATTGGTATTCCAGCTTTTTCCATATTTCCAGATATAATAACTAGTATTGTTATAATGGTTGAAAGAGCAATAATTCCTGTAATTAATTTTTTCATAGGGAGTAGTGTTTATTTCAGTTTGTTTTTTTTTGGAATCACATTTGATTCTTCAATTTGGTTTACCAAATTGGATAACCAAATGTAGTGTTATTTATTTAAAAAAAAAAATTTTCTTAAAATGGCAGGTGAATTATTTGCATATCCAAAAGGGGCAACCATCTCCATCAAAAACGTTGTTAAAAGAGATGCACATATAAATTGGAACCACTGGAGTTTTGTCGGAATATGACAAGTTAAAACCGATTGGACAATTTTGCCACCAATTTTGTATGCCCATTTTTGTATTACATTCTAAATTTGAACAATTCTCAAATCAATATTCTTTTAAAGAATAATCTCATTAAAAAAAATGACAATTATTTTTTTATTAAGAAAATAACAATATATTTGGAGAACCAATCTGGTTATCCAAAATAAAAAAACAATTTTATGTTTCTCTAATTATTTATAAAACTATTTCAATAAATTAAAAAACTTATGAAAAGAATTTTACTTGAACAAAAAAAATTGACGCAGTTTTTCTTAAGTTCACAGAATTGACTACAATAAATAAAGCCATCATTCCCCAGCAAAAAAAAGCAGGTTATGCCAATGTAGTATCGGAATATATTCATGTGATTGCTCTTTTAATTGTTATTGTAGCGGGGCTTATCAATACCGAGTATTTTTACAATCCCACTGCCACTGCTTATTATGGGTTCTGTATAAGTGTGTTGTTTTTTGTGATTGTCTCTACTTCTTTATATTTAACCAAGAAGAGTGTAGTTACGATTAAAGCTCCCCTGTTTTCATTTGGTATTTGGTGTTTATATATTCTATGGCATTATTTTACCAACACTGGAACACTTGTTTTTACCATTTACAGTGTTGCACTTTATTTTTTAATTCTTAAAGCAACTACACTTTTTAGTACGCCGACCTTTAATTTTAAGCTATTTTTCGGTAGCATAGGAGGGATTGCTTTCTTAGAGTCTATTTACTGCATTACGCAATATTTTGGTTGGTTTAAAAGTCAAAACGAATTATTTGATGTTACAGGGAGTTGTATTAATCCAAATACGACTGCCATGTTCCTGGCTCTTACAATACCTGTTTTCTTATTTCTATTTCAGGGTAAGTATAAAAAACTATTTTTTATAGGCTTCATTACAATACTAATTGCTTTATTCCTTCTCAAATGTCGCGCTGCTTATATAGGAGCTACGATATGTCTAATTGTGTTTTATGGATTAGAACACAACTTTAT
Organism: Flavobacterium cellulosilyticum; assembly: GCF_004349355.1. Classification (GTDB taxonomy): domain Bacteria; phylum Bacteroidota; class Bacteroidia; order Flavobacteriales; family Flavobacteriaceae; genus Flavobacterium; species Flavobacterium cellulosilyticum. The sequence continues at coordinate 321,759 of NZ_SMFK01000002.1, forward strand.
TAGTTGGTTAAAAAACAAGAAAAATAAAGTTGCCGCCAAAGCCCTATTTATTTTGTGCTTACTAATTGTAATCCCTGTGTCAATTCATTTATATAATTCCAAAAAAGCCTCTTCGGATGGCAGAAAATTTATTTGGAAACTATCTACTGAAATGCTTTCTCAAAAACCAATTACTGGATATGGATATGGTTTTTATTCAAAAGAATACAACCTATTTCAAGCGAATTACATCCAGAAAGGCAAAGCCACAATTGGAGAAATGGAGAACGCAGGTTATGTCATTACGGCTCATAATGAATTAATTCAAAACGCTGTCGAAGGCGGAATCATTGGGCTTGTTCTTATGCTACTCTTTTTTGGCTTCCTACTTTGTAGTCATTATGACAGCAAAATAGATGTCGGGAATGAATGGGACAATTCACTATGTACTGACACTTCCATCCAGTCAAAAAAAACCTGTTACAATTTGAGTTATGCTGGCGTTATTACTTTTCTTGCGATGTCAATGTTCAACTTTTCTATTCAAAACGTACCTGTAATGTGTATGCTTATCGTGTATGCGGCTATTGTTTGCAGTACTATAAAACCCCTAAGAATTCCAGCGAAGCTTATATTCCTTGAAACAAATAAAATACTTTCAATACTGTCAAAGTTTTTTACAATAGCCATTAGTGTTTGTTTGATATACACCCTTTTTGGAATCGCTAAAGCAGATAGTTTAAACAAAAAAGCTTCTTTGCTAAAAAAAGAAAGACAATATGAACAAGCCTTAGGCATTATGACGGCACTAGAGCCGCATTTAAATAAAAATAGCGACTATTGGGAAAATTATGGGAATTTGTATTACCTAACACACAACTATACAGAAGCAATTCGCTGTCTGAATAAAGGTAAAGAATTAGATACTTCCCCAGTATTGTATTTAGGTTTAGGAAATTGTTATGAAAAACTAAATCAATATCCAGCTGCAATAGTTCAATACGAACAATTGGTAAATTTAAAGCCTTCTAAATTTGCTTTTCGTTTTAGATTAATGAATGCTTATTTACAAAACAAAGACACTGTCAATGCTTTGAAAATCGCCCAAGGAATCCTTGCCCTCAAACCCAAAATAGCTTCCGATAAAGTGCTGTACTACAAAGAAAAAGCAAAAAAAACAATAGCTTTTTTAAGCATACAGTCAAGTAAATAGCCTTCTCCATAAAAAAACACCTTTTTATTATTACATTATGAAACAAAAATCAAATACTTTCTCATTAAGATCAATCCTATTCTGTGTAGTGTTCTCTTTAGGAATGTATGCTCAACATCCAGCTGCTGTTGAACAAAACTTAAAAAAAGCAGGAAGCAATCGTGCTGAATTAGAAAAAGCAATTTTGTATTGTAAAAATTCAGATGATCCTCAAAAACTAAAGGCTATCTATTTTTTGATTGCCAATATGGATATTCATTCCAGTTCCGATTATTATTGGGAAAACGAAGCGGGTAACAGGATAGTTTACAATGAACTCGATTATCCCAATTTTGATGAAGCAGCCAAAGCTTTTGAAGCTGTAAAATTGCAAAATCCAAACCTTCATCCTAAAGCAATAACCTACTCCGATTTAGAAACCATCAAAGGGGATTATTTGATAAATAATCTTGATAATGCCTTTAAATCTTGGAGAGTATCCGCAGTCAAAAATATTTCTTTTGATGATTTTTGCGAATACATTTTACCCTATCGAATTAGTGTTGAACCAATTCAAGATTGGAGAACAACTTATAATTCCAAATTTAGTTGGATAAGCGATAAAATAGAAACTATTGGATTGGAAGCCAGCCTTCCTTATGTGTCTGATGAAGCCAACTCGTGGTTTACCAATACTTGGAACTCTGGAGGGCGTAAGGAACCATTACCGCGATTAGGCAGTATGCAACTCTTGTTACGCAAACAAGGCCCTTGTGAAGACTTGGCTGATTTAGGTGTTTTTACAATGCGTTCCATAGGAATACCTGCTACGGCAGATTTTGTTCCCTACTGGGGGACAACTAGAGGTGGTCATGCAATGAATACTTTTTTTGATTCTAATAACAAAGCGATTCATTTTGACTATGGTACAAAAGAGTACAACGAAAAATTAAGAAGAGAGCCTGCCAAAGTCTTAAGGCTAACCTACTCTAAACAAAACCAAACCCTTGCTAGTTTTGAAGAACAAAACAACATCCCTAAAGGTTATTTGAGAGAACAAAACTACATTGATGTAACCCAAGAATATTGGAATACCAGGAATGTAAAATGTTCGCTATATCTTAATCCAAAACCTCTTAAAACGGTGTATGCATGCACTTTTAGTGGTTTGAAATGGCAACCTTTTTGGTGGGCGAAAGTACTAAAAAATGAAGCCCAATTTAACCAGATTTGTCAAGGAACAGTTGTGCTTCCACAATATTACAGTAATGGCAAAATGATCCCCGCCAGTGCGCCAATTCTTGTTGGCGATACAGAAACAAGAATTTTAACCCCTGATTTAAATCAACTGCAGGACTTAACCATTAGCTCTGTAGCCAATTATTTGATTTTAAAACCCAATGTAATTTACAAACTATTGTATTGGAATGATAAATGGCAACTTATCGATACTATAACAGCTACTGAAACTACCGAATCTTTATTATTTCACAAAGTGCCTAAAAACGCTTTGCTTTTATTAATAGCCAGTGATTCTAAAGGATTGGAACGCCCGTTTATTGTAAGTGAACAAGGAGAGCGAACCTGGTATTAAACACCATAAATAATAAAAAACTATAAACCTTAAACTATGAACTATGAAACCAAAAATGATTAAAATCCTGTTTTTGTTTTGCCTCAGCTTCCCTATGGTAAATCAAGCACAACTAAGCACAAAAGTAATAAAGAGTTTTCCTGCTCATATTATCATTAAAATATATGATGTAGCTTCAAAAATAGAGCTGAGTGAAGAAAATCAACTGAAAATCGGAAAAAAATTATATACAAGTGACAGTTTGGCCAATGTTAGCTTGGCTAATGGAGAATCCGTTTCTAAAATAAAGAAATACTATCCGCCCGGAAAAAAATTCTTGATCGGCATTCTAAAACCAGAAGAACTCGATACTTATTTATATGAACTAGACAAGAAAAACAGATTTTTATTGGCTCTAAAATCTTCCACAATATTACATTTAGAACCACAACAAACATTGGAAATACGAAAACAAGAGAAACTTTTAGATTCTCTTAAAATAACCGATTATCTCCAAAAACATCAATTTTGCAACCGCAAACTAGACTCCATTCTAAGCAAGAAGCAATATGCCTCCTTGATGAATTTGGCCTATGCTGATGAATCAAAAAAGGAAACGGACAACGACTGGAAAAACATCCAAAAATTAAAATTAGTTCCTACAAAGGATAGCAGCAGGGTTTATAGCCAACTATATGCTTATAATTTAGAAAAAAATAGTTTCCTGGATTCTCACTCCAAAAAATTTGACACTAAACAAAGTACCGAAATAAAAAACTTGATCGTTCTCGAAAAACAACCTCCTGTACTAACACGATACAATATCCTGTCAAATTTCATTTATAAATTAAATCTTTTTTCAATAGCTATTCAATACGAAAAAGAGTTAAATCTAAATCCAACTCAAATTGATTCTTTATTATCAAGATACAGGGAACTGGAGTTAATGAAATATAAAGACAAAGAAGAAAATCAATTGCTAAAAAAAACAGCTACCTACACTTTGTATGAGAATAAGGCTATCGTTACCATCTTGGATCCCAAACAACTAGCTATACTACTGACTAATAAAAATAAAAAAAATGCAATACAAATTGCCCAAGAAAACTGGAAAGAACTAGAGCAACAAGGACTTACCAATGGCTATGACAAAAACAGCCAGCTTCAAGAATTTGCTAAATATAATTTAAACTTTTTAGTTGCCAGCGACCGGCTAAAAATGAACAATAATCCAATAAACATGTTTAAAAAGCGGGATGTAGAACTCAAAAAACCGGAGCTCTTAAAACAGCTTGATGCCATCAAAAGAAGTGAAAAATATACAAAAGTTGCCAAAAATCAATTAAAGTGGTAGTCCACTAAGCCCCCAAAGTGGGAAGTCAGAAGTTGGAAGACACCCTTTAACCGATTAAACAAACAACTAATTAACCCATTTCAGACGGAAGTCAGAAGTCAGAAAAAAAATAATTAATTACACTTTAAATACAAACCAATGAAAAAAACAATTAAAACAAGAGTTTTCTTACTGCTACTATTGGGCAGCATGCACTGTTTTTCGCAAACAGGAACCAACCCACGAAACGTGTTGAAACTCGCTAGACTACAGCTCCTAGAAGGGACTAGTACCTACAATCCAGAGGCGGCACTCCTCACCTTTCAGCAACAAGCATCCTTAGGAAATGCCGAAGCCATGAATGGATTAGCGCAAATTTACATCCAAGGGATAGGTGTATCGGTCAACGATAACCTAGCGATTGAATGGTTCGAAAAAGCAGCTCAAAATGGCTATGCCAAAGCCTATTACAATCTCGCAATATTATACAGAAAAGGGGTAAGCATACCCAAAGATTTACCTAAAGCAGTAGCCTATTTTGAAAAAGCGGCAAAGGCAGGGTATGTGGAAGCATGGGGACGCTGGGGCGAAATGGTAAAAAGTGGTCTAGGTACCACTCAAGACTATCCCTTGGCAATGACTATTTTTAAACAAGGAGCAGATTTAGGCAGTGCACAATGCATCTATGGCCAAGGCTATTTGCATTATAAGGGTTTTGGTACTACCCAGGATTATGACAAAGCACTTGCTTTCTTCCAGCAGGCAGCGGATAAAGGCAGTGCTATAGGTATATATATGGTGGGCTATTGCTATCGCAATGGCTATGGAGTAACGGTAGATGAAGAAAAAGCCAAGTTTTGGTTCAATAAAGCAGCAGCTTTAGGTTTTAAGAGAGCCGATGTAGAACTGGCACAACCGCTAGCCGAAAATGCCACACCAAATCAAATTAAAACCATATCGGCTCCAATAGCCGAAGAGGTGGAAAATGCCCCTATCGAAATTCCAAAAAAAATCAAAAAGGTAAAACACAAAATCACTAAAGACGATATTAGTGGACTTTACACTGGACACCTCATGCGCTATGACTGGAGTGGGCAAAACATTTTAAGCAAAACCCCTATTGAAGTAACCCTGGATCAAGAAGGACAAGCACTAACTGGAATATGGGCCGAACAAGAGGGTGATTCTGTAAACTTTAAAGCCACACTCGAAGAAAAAAGGATCGTATTTGAAGATTCTAAAATTGATCGCCTCAACCGTTATGTAGAACCTGTACTAAAAACCTATAAATTCAAGCAAGCAAAATTGCAAGTTTTGGAATATCAAGACGATGTGTATATAGTAGGCAACTTGCAATTGTATAACATCAAACAGCACGAAAACGAAAAACCCATGTATCTTATCCTGGAGCGAAAAATAAGTCCTGAGGAAACCGGAGAGCCAGAACTAGTCTCCCAAGCTATTGTGTCGCAACTTGTGGTTTACCCTAATCCTATAACCAGCACCAGTTTTAAACTGAGTTTTGAACTCGCTGCCCAAACCGATATTAGCATCAGTATCTACGATTTTACAGGATTCTTGGTAGGCACCCAAAAACTCACTACCACAGGCACAGGAACGCAAGAACAAGTAATACCATTTACTGCGCCAGCAGGCAACTATATCCTGAACTTGTACTATAACGACCAGGTAATAAAAACCATTTTAATTAAAAAATAATAGACATGAAGAAAAAATATTTTATATTAGCACTCACGTTCTTATGCCTGTTTTTGGGACAAAGTAGTTATGCCCAGGAAGGTTGGGAGGATGAGGAGGAATGGTATACGAATGAGAGTTGGGATAGTAATGACAATGATTATACTGATAATTGGCAAGATTTCTTATCGGAATGGTTTGGACTTGAGATAGCGGGTATAACCGATGGCGGGAATTTCCAGCTTTCCAATGGTGATTATTTTTACCCGGACAGTGGTAATCTAGACGAAGTACTTGTTAATTCATATCATGTTTCTGAACAATATGAATATGTGCCAATTGGCGAGAATAATGGGAATCCTGGTGGTGATGAATCGGAAGAACCTGTTGATGATCCCACTGATAACTGCAGCATATCGTATTGTATGCCAGGGTATACACTCCAAAATTGCGAATGTGTTAAAATACCTCCACCTTGTGATAAACTCGTTAAGGCTAATTTGGCTGATCTTGTTTATGATTCCCATGATGGCATACCAAATGACTATAGTAAATTACCTGATAACGTGACGATTATTAATCCAGTTACTATACCAGGCGTTACATTTACTAACACCATTATTGGTTTTAATTCTACCTTATACAGGGTAGATAATGGCAATGGAGATGTAGAATATGTATATGCGACTGAAGGAAGTACATTAGAGTTACAAGATTGGTTAAATAATGGACAACAAGCAACAGGTAATATTGCAGCACAGTATGATTTATCTGTCGATAATGCCATAAAAATTCAGCAATGGGCAAGCACTCAAGGAACACCAAAAATATCATTTACAGGACACTCACTCGGTGGTGGGCTTGCAAATGCAAATGCACTGGCTACAGGATATCCTGCTACAGTATTCAACCCAGCGGGGCTGCATGACAACACCATTTCACGTTTAGGATTAAATTTATCTTATGAAGATGGTGTAAATTATTATGTAAATACAGGAGAAATAGTTGATATTGCAAATACCCTTTTGTCTACCCCTGCAAGAGGAACTAGACATGAAATAGGAAATAATGCAGTAGTTCCTGCTGCGGTATGGTATACATCAACATTGGCTGGTGTCGTATATTCAGGTTATCTACATACAATGGGAAGTGTAATCGCTAATTTAGACTGTGCTGATTAACAATAAAAAAATAAAAATGAAAACTAAAAAGATTATAGGATCAATTATAGTATTAGGACTGGTCATTTTTGCATTTTTGTATTATTCAAAAATGCAAAAAGACAAATGGGTGAGGGAATCTCCCGAAACCAAATACTCCGAACAAAGAGAAAACGAAGTTTGGGGAAAAATATTAAGAGGTGGCAACCCTAGTTTGTTTTACGGAACACCTTTGTATGAAGTAGCCAATGCTATGTCAGGTTTGCCTTATTTTAGAAATGAGGAAAAAATAATAAAACTCATTAACGAAATACCAAAAGAGTATATCAACTATCAAGAAGGAAAGTTTGGACATACGATAGGACATTTTGCTTTGAGGACATATAATTTTGGTGCCATCCGCAAACTTCTGGACAGAGGACTTAATCCTAACTTAATGGACAAAATGGAAGGGGCAATTATTATTGAAATTAATAGTTCTGCTTATTCTTACAAATCTCCAGAAAGTTTAAAAACATTGAAGTATATGATCCAAAAAGGAGCCAATGTAAATTTATATTCCAAAAAAGCACAATTTACAACACCTTTGATTGAAGCTGCAAAAAGCAATTTAGAAAATGTAAAAATATTAGTTGAAGCTGGAGCAAATCCACATTTTATAAATGAATTTGGGTATGTGTTTAAATCACCTTTAAGTGCTGCATTACTATACAAAAGAATAGAAATAGTCAACTATTTAATATTTAATCAAAAGGTTGATTTTAGAGCACTAAAACATCCTATGGATTCAAAATTTCATCCTGGAGACTATGAAATATTATATAATCTTAGAGAAATGTTTTTTGAGTTAAATAGTAAAAAGTATCAAGAAAAAATGAGATTAGTTGCTTATTTAAAAACACAAGGCTTGGATTACTGGAAAACACCTATTGAAGAACGTTTTAGAAATAATCCTAATTACACCCCAGAATATTTGAGTAAATATTAAAGTTCCAAACAATAGTAAAGACCTGAAAAAGATAGCTTCATTGAGCTGTGTTTTTTAGGTTTTTATTTAAAAAAATAGAATCACGTTCTTTTGCCTGTTTGTGGGACAAAGTAGTTATTCTCAGGAAGGTTGGGATAATGAGGAGGAATGGTATGAGAATGAGAGTTGGGATAGTAATGACAATGATTATACTAATAATTGGCAAGATTTCCTGTCGGAATGGTTCGGACTTGACATAGCAGGTATAACCGATGGCGGGAATTTCCTGCTTTCCAATGGTGATTATTTTTACCCGGACAGTAGTAATCTAGATGAAGTAAATGTCAATTCATATCATGTCTCTGAACAATATGAATATGTGCCGATTGGCGAGAATAATGGGAATCCGGGTGGTGATGAATCGGAAGAAACCGTTGATGACCCCACTGATAACTGCAGCATATCGTATTGTATGCCAGGGTATACACTCCAAAATTGCGAATGTGTTAAAGTATCTTGCACAAAAACCTGCGAGAGTGGGTATAAATTAAACATAGATACCTGTGAGTGTGAATTGTTACCGCCTTGTTGGGGTACAATTCAGGATTTTGAAACTTCCAATTCATTTAATACTAACACCATATTAAACAAGCTCAATTCAACGTTAGGTGATTTTGGCATTTCAGCGGATGTAATGGATTCTATAAAACAAATGAATCTCTTTGACCCTAAAACTATTGCTACTGGAACAGACTTGGTTACATTTGCTGATGATTTGGGGGTTGTAGGTGATGGTTTACAGGTTGCACTAGATTATTCAAAATATATAGATGAACCTAGTACTCAAAATTTATTGAGAACTGTTTTAGATGCGGCTTCTATGGCATTATCCCCAGCTGCTAGCTTAGCCCTCAGCACAATTGATTATTTCAAAGATGGTGATGGTAATTCTAAACTAGATTTATTACTTAAAGCCGCTTCTGATGCTATAGATCGCTCTTTAGATTGTAATTTAGGTCTTGGAATACGTAATTGGGTTTATTAATCTTTTTTTTAATATGGTATTTATTAAATATATTTTATCATCAATATACAAAGGAATTTACAAACGAATGCTTAAACGAACAGACGAACCCGATCGTAGAGTACCACTTAGATTCGGTTATCAATTATGCTTATGGATTTATATAACTTTCTTTGTTATTTATAGACTTTTGACAAAAAACAATCCTTACTATTTAGACATAAATCCAAATATATCTTTGCTAATAGGTTTTGTTTTCTTTTTAATATTTGGAGCAATCTTCGCAACAATATTAAATTTTGAATGGATAAAAAAAATCGAATTAACAAAAAAACAAAAAAATAAATGTAGAATGATACTATTTTCAATAATCATTATTATTATCTTTCTATTTAATCTTTAAAAAAATAAATTATGAATTTTACAAAAAATATTTTTATAGGAATACTATTTCTATATATCACCACTATGAGTTCACAAACTACAACTAGTTATTTAGAAACAAATATCCAACAGCATATTGTAAATAAATATTGGAGCAATGAAGCAGGTACTACAGGAAAAGTAGTGTTATATTTTGGACAAAATCAATTATCAACCTATATTAATCAAAAAAAATTTGGGAGTGGTAATTATTACTTTACAAATATATCTTGCAATGATTCTTCTAGTATATTTGATAATTCAAAAATTGGTAATTCTTCTTCGGGAAATTACATAAAAACAGATCGTTACTGTTATTTAATTGAAATAAGCACTAATCTTCAACAGATTAGAATGAAAAAATCTTATGATAATAAATGGCAAACATTTTATTTGTTGAATAATCCTAACTTACCGAACTAACCCAGATGGTGCAGGAATGTGATTAATTTTCCTCTTGCGGATAGCGTAGAATTGTGTCTGTACACAAAGTTGAACAGACAAAACAAGTCAAAAACTACAGCCCTAAAAAAGTTGTAGTTTTTTTGTGCTATAACTTAACAAGAAGGACAAGCACTAACTGGAATATGGGCCGAACAAGAGGGTGATTCTGTAAACTTTAAAGCCACACTCGAAGAAAAAAGGATCGTATTTGAAGATTCTAAAATTGACCGCCTCAACCGTTATGTAGAACCGGTACTAAAAAGCTACAAATTCAAGCAAGCAAAATTGCAAGTTTTGGAATATCAAGACGATGTGTATATAGTAGGCAACTTGCAATTGTATAACATCAAACAGCACGAAAACGAAAAACCCATGTATCTTATCCTGGAGCGAAAAATAAGTCCTGAGGAAACCGGAGAGCCAGAACTAGTCACCCAAGCTATTGTGTCGCAACTTGTGGTTTATCCTAATCCTGTAACCAGCACTAGTTTTAAACTGAGTTTTGAACTCGCTGCCCAAACCGATATTAGCATCAGTATCTATGATTTTACAGGATTCTTGGTAAGCACCCAAAAACTCACTACCACAGGCACAGGAACGCAAGAACAAATAATTCCCTTTACTGCGCCAGCAGGCAACTATATCCTGAACTTGTACTATAACGACCAGGTAATAAAAACCATTTTAATTAAAAAATAAGAGCCATGAAGAAAAAATATTTTATATTAGCACTCACGTTCTTATGCCTGTTTTTGGGACAAAGTAGTTATGCGCAGGAAGGTTGGGAGGATGAGGATGATTGGTATGTGAATGAGAGTTGGGATAGTAATGACAATGATTATACTGATAATTGGCAAGATTTCTTATCGGAATGGTTCGGACTTGACATAGCAGGAATAACAGAGGGCGGGAATTTCCTGCTTTCCAATGGGGATTATTTTTACCCGGACAGTGGTAATCTAGACGAAGTACTTGTTAATTCATATCATGTTTCTGAACAATATGAATATGTGCCAATTGGCGAGAATAATGGGAATCCTGGTGGTGATGAATCGGAAGAAACCGTTGATGATCCCACTGATAACTGCAGCATATCGTATTGTATGCCAGGGTATACACTCCAAAATTGCGAATGTGTTAAAATACCTCCACCTTGTGACAAACTTGCTAAGGCTAATTTGGCTGAACTATCTTATGATACCGAAAATGGTTTGCAAAAAGATCCTAGTAAATTACCTAGTAACGTTACGATTGTACCACCATCGGAATTACCTTCAGGCATTGATTTTACAAATTCCAATGGATTTAATTCTGCTTTATACAGGGTAGATAATGGTAACGGAAACATAGAATATGTATATGCCACAGCTGGTACAAGTATAACGGAAATTCAAGATATAATAAATGATGCTCAACAAGCAGGCGGTTTTAGTTCGCCTCAATATCAACTATCGGTAGATAATGCAATGTTATTAAAAAATTGGGCTGCAAGCAATAATTACTCTTTGTCTTTTACAGGGCATTCATTAGGAGGTGGTTTGGCTAATGCCAATGCGTTAGCTACAGGATTGCCAGCTACAATATACAATCCTGCGGGATTAAATGACTTAACAATTAGTAATGATCCAAGGTTGCACCTTTATAATTCTGGAAATGTAACAGCCTATGTAGTTCAGGGAGAGCCAATATATTTTATAAATACACTTTTACAGACACCTATAAGAGGGAACGTAATCCCTATTGGATCGATTGCCTACCCTGCGATTATGTATGGAATATCATCTGCAGCAGCTGTTACTTCTGCAGGAACAGGTTCAGCGCTCTTTGGGATAGCTGCAATTAGTTTACATAGTATGAGTAATGTAATCTCAGATATAGACTGTAATTAAAACCATAAAAAATGAAAAAAAAACATATTGGATTTTCAATACTATTAGTATTGCTCTTTTATGGAGTATATTCGTATAGATCTAAAATGGATAAAGACAATTGGGCAGAGGAATCTCCTGAAATTAAATATTCAAAAGAACGAATAGAAGAAGTTTGGGGAGGAGTTTTGCAGGGCAATAATCCTGCCTTGTTTTATGGAACACCTTTGTATGATGTAGCCGATGCAATGTCTGGCTTAATATACTTTAGAAATGAGGAAAAAATAACAAAACTCATTGACGAAATACCTAAAGAGTATATTAATTATCAAGAGGGGAATTATGGAATGACCATTGGGCACTTTGCTTTATTAACCAATAATATGGTTGCCATACGAAAACTACTAGACAGAGGACTCAATCCCAACTTAATGGATAAAAACGGTAATGCTATTATTATTGATATTAACGGCCCTGCATATGCTCATTTACCAGAGAGTTTAGAGACATTAAAATTTATGATAAAAAAAGGTGCCAATGTAAATTTATATTCCAAAAGAATTTTGGTACGTACTCCTCTCATAAGAGCAGTTAACAGTAATTTTAAAAATGTAAGGGTATTGATTGCAGCTGGAGCAGATCCTCATTTTATTGATGTCTCAGATAATAGCCCATTTGAATCCGCTTTAAGTGCTGCATTGTTAAATAGAGATATGGAAATTATCAACTATCTAATATTTGATCAAAAGGTCGATTTTAGAACATTAAAATATCCCTTAGACTCAAAGTTTCATCCTGGAGAATATAAAATATTACATCTTCTTAGAGAACATGCTCCTGATTTAAATTCTAAGGATTATAAAGAAAAAATGAAACTGGTAGCTTATTTAAAAACACAAGGTTTAGATTACTGGAAAACGCCCATACCAGATAATATTAAAAATAACCCTAATTTTACCCAAGAATATTTGAGTAAATATTAAATTTAATAACAATAGTAAAGACCTGAAAAAGATAGCTTCATTGCTGTGTTTTTTTAGGTTTTTATTTAAAAAAATAGAATCACGTTCTTATGCCTGTTTTTGGGACATAGTAGTTATGCTCAGGAAGGTTGGGAGGATGAGGAGGAATGGTATACGAATGAGAGTTGGGATAGTAATGACAATGATTATACTGATAATTGGCAAGATTTCTTATCGGAATGGTTCGGACTTGAGATAGCAGGAATAACAGAGGGCGGGAATTTCCAACTTTCCAATGGTGATTATTTTTACCCGGACAGTGGTAATCTAGACGAAGTACTTGTTAATTCATATCATGTTTCTGAGCAATATGAATATGTACCGATTGGCGAGAATAACGGGAATCCTGGTGGTGATGAATCGGAAGAAACCGTTGATGATCCCACTGATAACTGCAGCATATCGTATTGTATGCCAGGGTATACACTCGAAAATTGCGAATGTGTTAAAGTATCTTGCACAACAACCTGTGGTACTGGATTTATATTGAATTCTGATTGTGAGTGCGTAAAAAAACCTTGTGATGAAGCTAAAGTAGCTGATCATATATATAATACCTTAAACGGAATTCAAGAAGCAGGTAAAACAGAATTGAATGATTATGGTAACGTGCACCTTGTGTCACCTGCTGGATTGCCTTCAGAATTTAATTCACCTGATTTTAAATGGTCTGACCCTGATACTGGTTTTAGTTCAGCTTTATACAGTGTAGATCATGGGAATGGAAATATTGAACTTATATATGCCACACAAGGCACAAATCCTTTGGATCTTCAAGATTGGGTAAATAATGGTCAACAAGCTCTAGGATATGTAAGTGCACAATATTATCAATCAGTAGCAAATGCAAATGTTTTAGCAACTTGGGCAGCTAATAATGGTTATACCTTGTCATTTACAGGGCATTCTTTAGGTGGAGGATTAGCCAATGCTAATGCGCTGGCTACGGGATTACCAGCTACAATATACAATCCTGCAGGATTAAGTGATGCTACGGTTAATGATCCTAACTTAAACTTAAATTTAAATTACTCGAGTAAGGTAACAGCTTTTATAGTTCAAGGGGAACCTGTTGATTATCTTAATACGAAATTGGATACTCCTGTAAGAGGAACGAGAAATTACATTGGCTTACCACAAGATACTAATTCTCTTTACGGAACGTTATCAAATCTAACTATAGCAGGATTAATAAGCACAGTTCAATTACATTTGATGAGTAGTGTAATATCTAATTTAGACTGTAATGATTAATATTATGAAAGCAAAAAAAATAATTCTACTAATACTATTACTAATAATAGGTATTGTTCTATTCTCGTATATTTCTAAAACTCAAAAAGACACATGGGTTAAAGAAACTCCGAAAACTAAATACTCCAAAGAAAGAGAAAAGGAAGTTTGGGGAAAACAGTTAAATGGGCATTCTCCAGAAATATTCTATGGTACACCCCTTTATGATTTAGCTAAAGAGATGACTGGTTTTCGGTCTGATAAAAAAATTGAAGAGCTTATAGCTGCTATACCTAGAAAAGATATTAATATACAAGATGGTAAATTTCATAAAACAATAGGGCAATTTGCTTTAACAGTTAGTAATCTTAAAGCATTAAATTTATTACTAGATAAAGGTTTAAATCCAAATTTGATAGATAAAATGGGGAATGCTATTATTATTGATATTAACGACTTTTATAAAAATCCATCTGAAAAATTACTAATCCTGAAAAATATGATTCAAAAGGGAGCCAATGTAAATTTATTTTCTAAACACACTCTAAAAAGTACTCCTTTGATTAGAGCTTCAAATAGTGGTAATTTAGAAAATGTAAAAGTGTTGGTTGACGCTGGTGCAAATCCAAATTTTATTGATAACTCAATAGCTAGTCCTTTTGAATCTCCATTAAGTGTTGCATTAGCATACGCTCATATTGATATTGTAAATTATCTGATTTTTGATCAAAAAGTTGATTTTAGAACACTAAAATATCCAAGTGATTCTAAATTTCACCCTGGAGAGTATGTGATATTACATAAGCTTAGAGAGATGATTTTTGATTTAAATAGTAAGGAGTATAGAGAGAAAATGAAATTAGTGAAATATTTAAAAACGCAAGGCTTGGATTACTGGAAAACTCCTATTCCTGATAAAGTCAGAAGTATTCCTAAATTTACTCAAGAATATCTGAGTAAGTATTAGTTAAAAAAAAATAGTAAAGACCTGAAAAAGATAGCTTCATTGCTGTATTTTTTGGGTTTTTATTTTAGGTAAAGTGATTAAAAATAGTTGGTAATTAATACCATTAAAATGAAAAAAAAACATATTGGCCTGCTATTACTAATTCCAATAATTATTATAGCTTTTTTATACACTTCTAAAATTCAAAAAGACAACTGGGTCAATGAATCCTTAGAAACTAAATACTCTGAAAAAAGAGAAAATGAAATATGGGGTGGAGTTTTACGGGGTAATGATCCTGCCTTATATTACGGAACACCTTTGTATGACTTGGCAGGGGCATTGTCAAGTTTTTCTCATTTACAAAATGACGAAAAAATAAAAAAACTCATTGATGAAATCCCTAAAGAATATATTAATTTTCAGGATGATAAATACGGAAAGACTATTGGTCAATTTGCTTTATTTGTTGGTAATCTTAAAGCTGTAAGACTGTTACTAGACAGAGGTTTAAATCCAAATTTATTAGCTAATGACGGTAGTGCCCTTATAATTGATATCAATGGCCCTTTTGAAAGCAATTTACCAGAGAGTTTAGAAACACTTAAATACATGATTAAAAAAGGAGCTAATGTAAATTTGTATTCAAAAAAAGCACAATTGGGTACACCATTGATTGAAGCAGCGAATAGTAATTTTGAGAATGTAAAAGTATTAGTTGAAGCAGGTGCAAATCCACATTTTATTGATAAATTTTCAGCTAGCCCTTTTGAATCTCCGTTAAGCGCTTCATTAGTTAATAGACGTATGAAAATTATTAATTATCTAATTTTTGATCAAAAAGTGGATTTTAGAACTTTGAAATTTCCAAGCACTTCAAAATTCCATCCTGGGGAATATGAAATATTGTATAGACTTAGGAAGATAAGATTTGATTTAGATACTCAGGATTATAAGGAAAAAATGAAACTTGTAGCATATTTAAAAACACAAGGCTTAGATTATTGGAAAACACCTGTACCAGATAATATCAAAAACAATCCTAATTTTACCCAAGAATATTTGAGTAAATATTAAATTTAATAACAATAGTAAAGACCTGAAAAAGATAGCTTCATTGCTGTGTTTTTTAGGTTTTTATTTTAGGTAATGTGGTCAAAAATAGGATGTAATTAAACCCATAAAAAATGAAAAGAAAACATATTGGTCTGCTATTACTAATTCCAATAATTATTATAGCTTTTTTATACACTTCTAAAATTCAAAAAGATAAATGGGTAAAAGAAGCTTCAGAAATTAAATACTCTAAAGAAAGAGAAAACGAAGTTTGGGGCGAAATTTTACGGGGCAAAAATCCTGCTCTATTCTACGGCACACCTTTGTATGATTTGGCTGAGACCTTATCAGGTGCTATCTGGTTTAGAAACAATGAAGAAATAGCAAAACTCATTGATGCTCTACCTAAAGAATATATCAATTTTCAAGAAGGCAAATTTGGAATGACCATAGGGCAATTTGCCCTAGAAACAAACAATATGTTTGCCATTCGCAAACTTCTGGATAAAGGACTTAATCCTAACTTGATGGATAAAAGTGGCAATGCCATTATTATTGACATTAATAATTCTGTATATACTAATTTACCTGAAAGTTTGCAAACCCTGAAGTATATGATAAAAAAGGGAGCCAATGTAAATTTATATTCGGAAAAAGCACAATCAGGAACACCTTTAATTGAAGCAAGCAAAAGAGGAAAACTCGTGAATGTAAAATTATTGGTTGAAGCTGGGGCTAATCCACATTTTATTGACGAATTAGGTTATGCATTTAAGACTCCATTAAGTGCTGCATTATCTTATAAGCAAATAGAAGTTGTTAATTATTTAATATTCGATCAAAAGGTCGATTTTAGAACGCTAAAGTTTCCAAGTACTTCTAAATTTCATCCTGGAGACTATGAAATATTATATAATCTTAGAGAAATGTTTTTTGAGTTAAATAGTAAAAAGTATCAAGAAAAAATGAGATTAGTTGCTTATTTAAAAACACAAGGCTTGGATTACTGGAAAACACCTATTGAAGAACGTTTTAGAAATAATCCTAATTACACCCCAGAATATTTGAGTAAATATTAAAGTTCCAAACAATAGTAAAGACCTGAAAAAGATAGCTTCATTGCTGTGTTTTTTTAGGTTTTTATTTAAAAAAATAGAATCACGTTCTTATGCCTGTTTTTGGGACAAAGTAGTTATGCCCAGGAAGGTTGGGAGGATGAGGAGGAATGGTATACGAATGAGAGTTGGGATAGTAATGACAATGATTATACTGATAATTGGCAAGATTTCTTATCGGAATGGTTCGGACTTGACATAGCAGGTATAACCGATGGCGGTAATTTCCTGCTTTCCAATGGTGATTATTTTTACCCGGACAGTGGTAATCTAGACGAAGTACTTATTAATTCATATCATGTTTCTGAGCAATATGAATATGTACCGATTGGCGAGAATAACGGGAATCCTGGTGGTGATGAATCGGAAGAAACCGTTGATGATCCCACTGATAACTGCAGCATATCGTATTGTATGCCAGGGTATACACTCGAAAATTGCGAATGTGTTAAAATATCTTGCACAACAACCTGTGACACTGGATACAAATTAAATGATGAAACCTGTGAGTGTGAAGAATTACCACCTTGTTTTGGTTCTTTAAGTGAATTAGAAACATCAAATGCGTTTGATACAAATAAAATCTTCAACAGCTTTGAATCATTTCTAAGCGATTTTGGAATTGAGACTGATTTAATAGTTTATTTGAAAGAGAGTAAATTATTTGATCCAAGTAAATTGTCTGAAACTTTACAATCATATATCAAAACATCCGAATATCTTGGTAATACAGGAGATGCTCTTGGAATTGGTTTAAGTGTAGCTACATATTTAGATGAACCAAAGACAGAAAACCTATTAAGAGTATCTTTTGACGTAGGCACTTTAGCATTACCCCCAGGTACATCTTTGGCTATTAGCTTCGTTGAACTATTCGAACTTAGAGATGGAGAAACAATAATTGACCTTCTACTTATTGAAGCATCAAAAGCTATAGAAAAGCTAATTGATTGTAATTTAGGCACAGGTATACATGGCTTGCTATTTTAAAACAATAGAAATGATTTTTTTTAAATATATTATCTCTACAATATATAAAGGAGCATTACAATCCGAAAGTCTAAAATAAAAAGTGCCTGAGAATCCCGTATTTTTGATTTTGCGAAACAAATAATACTTTATGGGACTCTTCAGGCGAAACAAAAATATCAAAAAACCAGTTATTCGACAAATTATTGAGCTTGTTCCTAGATGGATGATTACATCTTGTGCAAAAAAAAAACAGATCAGACAAAGGATGTAGTAAATACAAGACTTATGACCAATTTGTTGCTTTAACTTACGGACAGCTAAATAAATGTTACACTTTAAATGATATTTCCACTGGAATTGGGGTTAGCGAGACTTTTATTGAAGATTTAGGATTGACCCAAAATCCAGCAAGATCCACTATGAGTGATGGCAATAAAAAACGAGATTGGAAAGTTTTTGAGTCTTTGTATTACAAGCTATTGTCCCATTATGAAAGAGTTCTAAAAAGCGAGTCCGGGTGAAATATTATCAAAGAGATTAAAGACCAAAACATAAAATTGATTGACAGTACCACTATCAGCCTGTGCTTGAATATGTTTGATTGGGCATAGTTTCGGACAGCAAAAGGAGGGTTGAAAATACACACCTGCTGGGATGACAATTTGCAAATTCCAGATTTGGTAAATATAACTGAAGCAAAAACACATGACCGCTACGGTATCGATCAGTTGGTTTTTTCAAAAGGCACTATTGTTGTGGAAGACAGGGCTTATTTTGATTTTACATTGATGCTACATCGGATTCAAGCTGAAAATGTTTTTGTTACTCGAATTAAAACACATACATTGTACGAATCCATCCAGGAATTGGACTTGCCCGATAAAGAATACCAAGATATCATTAAGGACGAAATTATTGTTTTAAATAGTAATAAAGCCATAGAGACAGGTATTAACGAGTGCAAACTAAGGTTAGTTCATGTTTATAAGGAAGATGAAAATAAAGTTATTGAAATAATAACCAATAATTTAGAATGGTCGGCTAGAACAATAGCCGATTTGTATAAAAAGAGATGGGATATAGAATTGTTTTTCAAAGCGATGAAGCAAAACCTACAGATAAAAACATTCCTAGGCACAAGTGAAAATGCAGTTAAATCGCAAATTTTTATCGCATTGATCAGTTACTTATTGGTTGAATTAATAAACAGAACAATATCTAAAAAGACAAAGTCTTTCTCTAATCTGGTTGAGAAAATTAGAATCTGTTTAGTGTATTATCTAAGTTTAGATTATGTATGCAATCAAGTTGGAGATGGAGCCAAAAAAATAAGGTCAGAACCAAAATTACAATTCAGTTCTGACTTATTTTCAGCATAATTTTATAATTAAATCCTGTTTACAAGGTGCAGGAACTGATATTGTTTTTTTTGGTAAAAGTTTCGGATAGCTGTGTTAATTTATTAAAAAATAACAAAACAACAAAGGTTGGTATCAAAGGTAAAAGTAGAAAGAGGTTGGGTTAACGGTTATCTCGCATATCTTATCAAATTATGATGCGTTTGCCATGCAACATATGATACTTTTTGTTATTTAGGATTAAAATATTATAAATTATTGATTTTTAATGCATTAATCTATTCGTTGATTTCTTTATTTCTCAAATCATTATTTCTAAAAATTGTTAATTTTAAATACAATGTATTGATAATACGTTAAAAATACAGTAAATTATTTTTTTTATTTGTTAATAGTAAAAAAATGTGTAATAATTTTATTTCTTTCAAAAATAAAGTATATATTTGGTAAACCAAATTAAACAACCAATTTGGTAAACCAACAAATCGCATTCTAGACCCGATAAGTTGGTTATCTATTAACCGAATAAATTAACCTTTAAACATTACCAATGAAAAAAAACATTTTATTTAAAACAGTTTTAGGATGTGCTTCAGTGGCACTTTTAACAATTTTTAATAGTTGTTCGCCTGGCGGAGATGAAACAAGTCCTATTGTACAAGATGAAACAAGTCTTATTGTACAAGAAAAAACAAAAGGAACTGCCATAACAGCAAGAGCTGCATTGGCTCAGTATGATTTTAGTAAATTTGATGGAGAAACTAGTTCTGGAAATGGAGGCACTATTAGTGATAGAGCCTACTTTAATCCTTCAACAACAGATAATACAACTTTTTTTGACGTTTCTTCTTCAGGTTACAGAGTATTTAAATGTTTTGCTGCATATGGTAACAGAACAGAAATTAAGGAAAAAAAAGGTGAAGAATCCCCTATAACCGCTGATAAAGACATGGAATATATTGCTAAATTGGAAAGTATTCCTTCAGACGGAGTTACCGTTGCCCAGATTCACAATAGGCATCCAGATGTAAATCGCCCTTTAACAAGAGTTTTTGTAAAAAGTGGTGTGTTTTACATTAGAACAACAACCAACAATCCAAATTCTTCTTCAGGAACATATTCGACAGTTACTGGACCTAATTATACTTCGGGAACGGATTATACATTAAGAATTAGATTTATGAGTGCTGGATATGCAACAATCACAATAACTACAACTAGTTCAACTATAACTAAAGACATAACACCATCAGTTAATTGGAACAGTTATTCGAGCACATATTATGTAAAAGCTGGAGTTTATACAGGAGGTAGCGACGTTGCGCCAAAACTATCTATGAAAGCATTTGATTTTGACAGAGTATATTAAAAAACATGAATTAATTTAAATGTATTTTTAATACATCGAAATATAGAAGCCGTCTCAAACATGAGGCGGTTTTTTTAATTTGAGTTTATTTGGCGGGATTTTTTTATTTTTCTGAAAAAGTCAATAAAGTTGTTTACAACGATGTGTTAAATTATAAATTAGCTCGAAAAGGATATTGCATATAAACAAATATTTGATGTGTTTATATTCTGTAAAATACGTAAAATCCCCAGCTGGCGCGAGCTGAAATGACGCAAATGCTAGTGCGAGCATCTTGCTCGTACCCACAAAGTTGAAAAACAAACTACAACCCTAAAAAGTTGTAGTTTTTTTTGCTATAACTTAACAAGAAGGACAAGCACTAACTGGAATATGGGCAGAACAAGAGGGTGATTCTGTAAACTTTAAAGCCACACTCGAAGAAAAAATAATCGTATTTGAGGATTCTAAAATTGACCGCCTTAACCGTTATGTAGAACCTGTACTAAAAACCTACAAATTCAAGCAAGCAAAATTGCAAGTTTTGGAATATCAAGACGATGTGTATATAGTAGGCAACTTGCAGCTGTATAACATCAAGCAGCACGAAAACGAAAAACCCATGTACATTATCCTAGAGCGAAAAATAAGTCCTGAGGAAACCGGAGAACCAGAACTAACCACCCAAGCTATTGTTTCGCAACTTGTGGTCTACCCTAATCCTGTAACCAGCACCAGTTTTAAACTGAGTTTTGAGCTCGCTGCCCAAACCGATATTAGTATCGGCATCTACGATTTTACAGGATTCTTGGTAAGCACCCAAAAACTCACTACCACAAGCACAGGACCACAAGAACAAATAATCCCCTTTACTGCGCCAGCAGGCAACTATATCCTGAACTTGTACTATAACGACCAAGTAATAAAAACCATTTTAATTAAAAAATAAGAGCCATGAAGAAAAAATATTTTATATTAGTGCTCACGTTCTTTTGCCTGTTTGTGGGACATAGCAGTTATGCGCAGGAAGGCTGGGATGATGAGGATGAATGGGATTGTGGAGAATTAGACGAAGTGTGTGTGGGTGCTGGTTGTCCTGATTTTTTTGACGACCCGTTTTTTGACGACCCGATAGAAGCGCCTGAACCACCCGACGTACTTCCTGATAATGATTTTGATAGTCCGGATGATACTGATCCCTTGCCTGATGTATCTATACAAGGAATAAATACTAATGGTCCAGGTAAAGATTATGTCCCAAATAGTACTGATAAGTTAGTAAAACCCGGAATTGTTACAACATGTGATATACAAGCTAACCTCCCTGTATGTGTGCTGACATCTCTTGAGGTAACACTTAACAATGTTCTGGGGTTGACAGTAACCGCAAAACAAATTGACACAGCCGCAGCGTTAAGTACTGGAAGTTTATATTTTGCAAAGAATGGTTTAACACCATCGCAAGCGGTAACATTTATTAACAGTTTTTGCGTTACCGAAGCCTTAACAAAAACCGATTTTAAAACGGCTATTGATAATGGCAAAACTTTTTTAACCGACATAAAAACAGATACAATAATAACTCCTGACAAGAATTTTCCCAATGACAGATCAAAAGATACAACCCTAATAGTCACTCACAGTGTTGCGGTAATAGGCTTATGATCAGGCCGGCAACTTTATTTATATAGACCCCGCGCTAGGCAAGGCCCAAGTGGCACCGGCGGCAGACATGGGATTTTCGTATTCAATAATAATAACAGGAAAAAAATAATATAAAAAGTAAAAAATATGAAAACAATTATCACAATTATCACAATCATGCTATTATTCTTGTCAAATGACAAAGTACAAGCCCAGGATTTAACAGATACAAAAAGTTTATTAAAAAGCAAAACATGGGTAATGAACGAAGCTTTAAAAATAACGATGCGCGTTACCGACACCGAAATGATTTATTATGCTGAGGATGAATTCTTGGGTTCAGAAAAATATCATTTGTCTGACAAAAACTGTATTGATGCCTCTTATGACCCTGCAAAAGTAGGTTTGGTCTCCGCTGGAAATTATATTTTTGACGAAAAAGGTGGTTGTTCTTATATTAAGTTTGCCAATCCGTCCGAATTTAAGATGGGAAGTTCTACTCCTGAAAATACTGGTACTGTTTGGATTACCGTTTTTGCAAAGCCTTGATTACAAACACAGGCAGATAAAAACAAGTCCTGATGACGACAATTCTGGGGATTATGGTGATGATGAAACCCGACGTCCTAGATATATAGTAAATCTATCGTCAAAAGGATAGCGCGATTTTGCAAACCATATCTACAGACGAGAACAGCTAAGAACATTCAAAAAAAAAGCTATATCCACAAAAAAGGATATAGCTTTTATGGATTTAAACAAGAAACCTCATATTCCAAATAATACCGACAAGAAGGTTTAACACCATCGCAAGCGGTAACATTTATTAACAGTTTTTGCACTACAGAAGCCTTAACAAAAAACGATTTTAAAACAGCTATTGATAATGGCAAAACTTTTTTAACCGACATAAAAACAGAAACAAAAACAACTCCAGATCCTGCTTTCCCCAATGACCGATCGAAAGATATAACCCTAATAGTTACTCATAGTGTTGCGGTAATAGGCTATGATCAGGCTGGCAACTATATTTATATAGACCCTGCGCTAGGCATTGCCCAAGTGGCACCGGCGGCAGATATGGGATTTTCGTATTCAATAATAATAACAGGAAAAAAATAATATAAAAAGTAAAAAAATGAAAGCAATTACAACAATTATCACAATCATGCTATTATTCTTGTCAAGTGACAAAATACAAGCCCAAGATTTAACAGATACAAAAAGTTTATTAAAAAGTAAAATATGGATAACAAATGCAGGTAGAAAGGCAACGATGCGTTTTACCGACACCGAAATTATTTATTATATTAATGATGAGTTTTTTGGTTCACAAAAATATCATTTGTCGGACAAAAACTATATTGATGCCTCTTATGACCATGCAAAAGTAGGTTTGGTCTCCACTGGAAATTATATTTTTTATGAAAAAGATGGGTGTTCTTATATTAAGTTTGTCAATCCGTCCGAATTTAAGATGGGAACTCCTACTACCGAAGGTCCCGTATGGATTACTGTTGTCGCAAAGCCTTGATATTTGATATTTGTTGAAATACTAAACAACAAAAAACATGAAAGCAATTACAACAATTATCACAATCATGCTATTATTCTTGTCAAATGACAAAATACAAGCCCAGGATTTAACAGATACAAAAAGTTTATTAAAAAGCAAAATATGGGTATTGAACGAAGCTTTAAAAATAACGATGCGTTTTACCGACACCGAAATTATTTTTTATATTAATGATGAGTTTTTTGGTTCACAAAAATATCATTTGTCGGACAAAAACTGTATTGATGCCTCTTATGACCCTGCAAAAGTAGGTTTGGTAGATGCTGGAAATTATATTTTTTATGAAAAAGATAAATGTTCTTTTATTGTGTTTATAAATCCGTCAGAATTTAAGATGGGAACTTATTATAGTCCAACAAGATCAGAATGGACAGTAATTATTGCAAAACCTTGATTATTTGAGGTTTGTTGAAATAGTAAACGACAAAAAATATGAAAGCAATTACAACAATTATCACAATCATGCTATTGTTCTTGTCAAATGACAAAGTACAAGCCCAGGATTTAACAGATACAAAAAGTTTATTAAAAAGCAAAACATGGGTAATAAACGAAGCTTTAAAAATAACGATGCGCGTTACCGACACCGAAATTATTTTATATATAGATAATGAATTCGTGGGTTCAGTAAAATACCATTTATCGGACAAAAACTGTATGGATGCCTCTGGCTCACTTTGTCAGTTTGGTTGTTAGTTTAAATTTACGAATAATTTATTATGCAAATCTAAAGGCTGGCGCGAGCAAAAATGACGGCAATTTATGATGAAATTTAAAATCAATTTAGTACTTACTCAATTTTGCATTTAGCATAAATTCTTCTACTTTATCCACCATATTAGCACTTCCGCAGAAGAAAGGGCATCTTTCGTGTAGTTCGGTTGGAACGATTTCCATAATTCTCGAAAATCCGTCTGAGGCTTTTCCGCCAGCTTGTTCCGTTATGAACGCCATTGGGTTGCATTCGTATAAAAGGCGCAATTTTCCTTTAGGTGATTTGGCACTTGTAGGATACAAATAAATACCTCCTTTTATCAAATTTCGGTGAATGTCTGGCGCCAAACTTCCAATATATCTTGAAGTGTAAGGTCTGTCGCCCTCTTCTGTTTGGCAATATTTGATATAGTCTTTGATTCCTCTTGGAAAATGAATATAATTTCCTTCATTAACAGAATAGACCGTTCCGTCAATAGGGAATTTCATCTTTGGATGCGACAAATAGAAAGTTCCAATAGCAGGATTCAAAGTGAAACCATTTACACCGTGCCCTGTGGTATAGACTAGAATCGTTGATGTTCCGTAAAGTACATAACCAGCAGCGACTTGAGCAGTTCCGGGTTGCAAAAAATCTTCCTTAGTTACAGGAGTTCCCACTTCGGAGATTCTTCTGTAAACCGAAAAAATGGTTCCAACAGATGCATTTACATCAATGTTAGAAGAACCGTCCAAGGGATCCATCAATATTACATATTTATTATTATTTCCTTCATCGTTCCCTTGTACGGTAATAAAATCGTCGTTTTCTTCTGAAACAATACCGCAAACAATTTCTCGATTAATTAAGGTTTTAATAAAAACTTCATTGGAATAAACATCTAGTTTTTGTTGGTCTTCGCCTTGAACATTTTTTTCGCCAACACCACCAATGATGTCAACTAATCCTGCCTTGTTTACTTTGTAACTGACCACTTTTGCAGCCAATTTGATAGAGTTGAAGATGCGTGACAACTCACCCGACGAGTATTGAAATTCCTTTTGGTTTTCAATGATAAATTCCCCTAAAGTTAGGTTGTTTTCTTTCATTTTGAATTGGTCTTAGAGTAGTTAGTTTGTTTTATTTTTTGATATATTTTACAATATCTAGTTTTGTTTTTTTCAATTCTTCTACGGCAATTTTGTTTACTTGGGTGGCTCCTTTTATGCCAAGATGCGTGTCATCGGCTTTATCTTCCCTGTAATAAGGAATTTCACTAGCCTTGAAATGCAAATGTTATTGTTTTGATTTCTCTGGACCATACGATTACTCTAATAATTCAGTATAATATTCCATATCGATGAAGGGAACGTTGAATTCTTGGGCTACCAAGCGAACTTCCATAGTATATTCGCGGAGAGTACTTATCAAAACACCTTTTTCATTGAAATTTAGTCAAAACCAAACTTGGATGTGTTTGTGATTTTACATTTATATATAAAAATGTCAAAAGTATAATTAGTACTATCCTTGCTTTATTAATTGTGTTCATAATTTATTTTATAATTTCCTTCTTGTGAAATAATTCTCCAAACTTTAGTTTCCATTTTTATCTTGACTAAAGTCTTTTTATTATGTTGTAGTTCTCGACTATTACCAATCATTCAAAAAAAAAATATTGGTTAACCAGTTTGGTTCTCCAAATATATTGTTTATTATTAAGACAAAAAATAAAAAAGGCCTTTTTTATTTTTTTTTTTTGAAAAAATGTAAAATAAAAAGAGAATATTCTTTGAGTATATTTTTAAAAAATTTGTTTAGTAGGAACAAATAAAAATGAATAAAAAACTATAGTAAACGATATAAATTAGAAATAAAACTTAATTTCTGGACTTTAAATATAAGTCAAATCAAATATTAGAAATTCTTACACGATAAATATTGACATTTTCTTACAAGAATAATTGAACAATTTATTAAAAAAAGACACTATTTATTTAGTAACTGTTTAAATTTTATTTTTAAAGCCTGTTTATCATCAATTTGAGTATTGCAAGTTGTATAATTGCTTCGCTAGTTTTGTGTGATATTCAAAATTTGTGCTCAATCTTCTGTAACTTTCAAACCAAGAGAAAATTACTTTCTACTATCGATCTTTTTGGAAGTATTTTAAATTTTTCTTCTTTGTCAGTTCTTAAAACTACTTCTAGCAAGAAATTCAAATTATTCTTTACATTATCAATTAGCTCTCCTCTGTAACCTCCATCATCAAAGATCTTTACAAGTCTATAAAACTGCCCTTTTAATTTTTCAAGAACTTCAAAAGCAGCCTTGCTATCGTGCCTATTTGCAGCGTGAACTACAACTAATAA
Source organism: Flavobacterium cellulosilyticum (assembly GCF_004349355.1). Classification (GTDB taxonomy): domain Bacteria; phylum Bacteroidota; class Bacteroidia; order Flavobacteriales; family Flavobacteriaceae; genus Flavobacterium; species Flavobacterium cellulosilyticum. The sequence goes on from NZ_SMFK01000002.1 coordinate 348,756, forward strand.
TAATAAGCCCAAAGTATCCACTACAATATGTCTTTTTCTTCCTTTTACTTTTTTACCTCCATCAAAACTCCTATTTCCACACCTTTTCGGGTTGTTTTAACAGACAGACTATCAATAATTCCTACGCTTGGAGTTTCCTTTTTTTTGTGCTTCTTTCTAACTTTTTCTCTAATAACTTCGTGGATAAAATCTATAGTTCCATTATTTTTCCATTTCGTAAAAAAGTAATAAACTAACTCCCATTTAGGGAAATCTTTTGGAAGTATTCTCCATTGGCAACCTGTCTTAACCAAATAAAATTTAGCATTGAAAATCACTCTTAAACAATCAGGACAAACGCACCAGTTTTTCATGAAAAAACCATATAATTAACTGAATATAAAGGATTTAATGCTTGTTTTACAATTAAAAATATTTTGTATTATACTGATAATAAGTATGTTAAATGATATTTTATAACTAATAAATTAATTAAGATTTTTGAGCAATTAGAAGATAATAGACGTAGTTTAAGCAAGCTTCACAACTTAAATGACATCCTTGTTATGGCAATAATTGCGGTAATTTGTGTGGCAGATTCGTGGAATGATATTCAAGAGTATTGTCTTGCAAAAGGGGAATGGCTTTCAAAATTTTTGAAATTGCAGAATGGAATTCCATCGCACGATACTTTTAACAGAGTTGTTAGTAGTATTGATAGTCAGTCTTTTGAAAAGTATTTTATAGAATGGGTAAGCACTTTGATTACTTTAACAGGACAAAAAGAAATCATTAATATTGATGGGAAAACTATTCGAGGTGCAAAGCAACACGGGAAAAAATCTCCAATTCATATGGTAAGCGCTTGGGCTTGTGAAAATAATTTGGTTTTAGGTCAAATAAAAGTCAATGAAAAATCAAACGAAATTACGACGATTCCAGAATTACTAGAAATATTAAGCCTAGAAAATAGTATCATAACCATTGATGCGATGGGCTGCCAGAAGGAAATCGTATCGAAGATAATAGAACAAAAAGCAGATTATGGGTTAGCTGTCAAAGAAAATCAAGCGCAACTCTTTGAAAATATTGAAGATGAGTTTAGATTTTCCAATGAAATAAAAACTTCGCAGGATGTAGATTGTGGGCACGGAAGAATTGAAACTCGTAAATGCAGTGTGATAAGCAACTTTATGCACATTGAAAATCAAAACAAGTGGAAAAATTTCAGGACCATTATACGAATAGAAAGTACTCGAGAATTTAAAAATAGAGATAAACCACAGGAGAATGCTGTGCGATATTATATTGCAAGTTTGAATGCAAAAGCAGCAGAATTTCAACATATTATTCGCTCCCATTGGTCGAAAATAAATTACATTGGACACTAGACGTTGCTTTTTTAGAAGATCAGAGTAGAAAACGAGACCAGAGTGCTGCCCAAAATTTCTCCGTACTCAATAAAATAGATCTTAATTTATTAAAAAATGATAAAACAACGAAGGTTGGTATCAAAGGAAAAAGGAAGAAAGCAGGTTGGGATAACGATTATCTCGAATATCTAATCAAATGATGATGCGTTTGCCCTGCTTAAACAATACTTTCTTTTACGTTTATCCTCTAAAATGTTTAATATTGTTTTCCATTGACTTTCAAAGAGATTTGTTGAATATTTTTTTATTTTATGTGGTTGATAACCAAAAAATTACAAAAATTTATTGATTTAACAAACTGATAATCAAGATCTTATTTGTTTAGTTTTAAAATTTAAACAGTTACTAAATGTTTCCCTGTTTTTTTTGTAAATTTGCTATTGATTTACAAGGAATTTTATTGAAAATGAATGCAATTAGCACCATTACTAAATCGTTACCGATAGTATTTTATGAATCGTGTAAACTACTCTTAATTAGCCACTTTCGGATTTATTAATCTTTTTAAACAAAAAAAAGGCCTTGATTTTATCAAGGCCTTTTAAGAAAAAATTTAATTTGATATTATAATCCAGGTAAATCACCACCTTCTTTAGTTGGAAGGTCTGAAGAACCCATTAAGTAAATGTCAACTTGTCTAGCAGCTTCTCTACCTTCAGAGATTGCCCAAACAATTAATGATTGTCCACGACGCATATCGCCAGCAGTAAAAATATTTGGAATGTTAGTTTGGTATTTACCATATTCCGCTTTATAATTGCTTCTGAAATCCAATTCTAACCCTAACTGGCTACTTATAGTTTTTTCAGGACCAGTAAACCCTAAGGCTAATAAAGCCAAATCACAAGGCCATATTTTTTCGGTACCTTCCACTTCAATTAATTCAGGGCGTTGTCCCGGAACTAATTTCCATTCTACATTTATAGTTTTAAGAGCAGTTAATTTACCATTGGCATCTTTGATGAATTCTTTGGTATTAATCAACCAGTTTCTCTCACAACCTTCTTTATGTGAAGAAGAAGTTTTTAACTGTAAAGGCCAAAAAGGCCAAGGAGTAGTTTCACTTCTTCCTACTGGAGGTTTTGGCATAATTTCGAAGTTTGTAACTGATTTTGCACCGTGACGGTTAGATGTACCTACACAGTCAGAACCAGTATCTCCACCACCTATTACGATAACATCTTTTCCAGTTGCTAGTACTTGATTCTCTACTTTTTGACCAAAAACAACTTTGGTTTGTTGGGTTAAGAAATCCATTGCTTGAACCACTCCATCTGCATCAGCACCTGGAGTTGGTAAGCCTCTTCTTTCTGTAGCTCCACCGCAAAGAACAATTGAATCAAATGCTTTTAAATCGTTGATATCGTAGTTTACACCAACATTGGTATTTGTTTTAAAAGTGATTCCTTCTAATTCTAATATCGCTAAACGACGGTCAATAATTCCTTTTTCTAATTTGAAATTTGGAATTCCATATCGTAACAATCCTCCGATAGCATCATCTCTTTCGAATACAGTAACTAAGTGTCCTGCTCTATTTAATTGTTGTGCTGCAGCTAATCCAGCTGGTCCTGAACCTACAACAGCAACAGATTTACCTGTTCTTGTTTTTGGAGGTTGCGGTTTGATCCATCCTTCTGCGAATGCACGTTCAACAATGCTTTTTTCAAGATTTTCAATAGAAACGGGCTCTTCAATAAGTCCTAATACACATGATTTTTCGCATGGAGCTGGACACAAACGACCAGTAAATTCTGGAAAATTATTTGTAGAATGTAATATCCAAGACGCTTTTTGCCATTCACCTTGGTGAACCATATGATTGAAATCGGGTATCAAATTGCCAAGAGGACATCCACTATGACAAAAAGGAATACCACAATCCATGCAGCGAGATCCTTGTTTTGTAATTTCAGCTTCACTTAATGGTACTGTAAATTCATTATAATTTACTACACGTTGTTTTACATCTGTGTATGATTCATCTTTTCTTTCGAATTCTTTAAAACCTGTAACTTTTCCCATTGTATTATGCTGTTAATTCTTCAACCATTTGTTCTTCTGTTTCCAAACGTTTTAACGCTTTTTTGTACTCTGTAGGCATTATTTTCACAAAATTATTTAAGCTAGTTGTCCAGTTTGTTAGTAATTCAGTACCTCTAGTGCTTTTTGTATAGCGTACGTGTTTTTCAATCAAAGCTTTCAATTCATTAGCTTCTTCAGTTTCTATATCTTCAAATTCGATTGACTCTGTATTACATAATCCGTTTACGAATTTATTTTCAGGGTCATATATATATGCGATACCACCACTCATTCCTGCAGCAAAATTTCGTCCAGTTTTACCTAAAACAACAACTTTACCACCTGTCATATATTCGCAACCGTGATCTCCAACTCCTTCTACAACAGCAGTTGCCCCAGAGTTTCTAACTGCAAAACGTTCTCCAGCAATTCCATTTATGTAAGCTTCTCCTTCAACTGCACCAAATAAACAAACGTTTCCAACAATTACGTTGTTTTCAGCAACGAAAGTAGCTTTTGCTGGTTTTTTGATGATTAATTTAGCTCCAGAAAGTCCTTTTCCTAAATAGTCATTTGTGTTTCCTTCAACGGTGAATGTTAATCCATGTGCGCTAAAAGCACCTAAACTTTGACCAGCAGAACCAGTGAAGTTTATATTCAAGGTATCTTCAGGTAATCCAAGGTAACCGTATATTTTAGATATTTCATTACTTACAATAGCACCAACAGATCGGTTGGTATTGTTGATTGGGTAATGTAAAGTCATTTTTTCTTTTCTGTATATTGCACGATGAGAATCTTTCAAGATTTGGAAATCAAGAACATTTTCTAAATTATGATCTTGTTTCTCTGTGTTTTTAACAATCATTTCACCATAGCCAGTAGGAGTGTGTAAGATTGAAGATAAGTCTAATCCTTTTGCTTTATAATGGGTAATGGCTTTATTGGAGTTAATTTTATGGGTTTGACCAATCATTTCATCCATAGTTCTAAAACCTAATTGAGCCATAATACCTCTTAATTCTTCAGCAACATAAAAGAAGAAATTAATAACGTGTTCTGGAGTTCCTTTAAAGTTTTTACGCAAGGTTTTATCTTGAGTTGCGATTCCAACAGGGCAAGTATTTAAATGACACTTACGCATCATGATACAACCTGATGCTACCAATGGAGCTGTTGCAAAACCAAATTCTTCTGCACCCAATAAAGCTGCAATTGCAACATCACGACCTGTTTTTAATTGACCGTCACATTCTACAACGATTCGACTTCTTAAGTTGTTTAAAACTAAAGTTTGTTGCGCTTCGGCTAATCCAAGTTCCCATGGTAAACCTGCGTGTTTTAATGATGTTAAAGGTGAAGCTCCTGTTCCACCATCATAACCTGCAATTAAAACAACATCTGCTTTTGCTTTAGATACACCAGCAGCAATTGTTCCAACACCTACTTCAGAAACTAATTTCACGTTAATACGTGCTTCTCTGTTGGCGTTTTTTAAGTCGAAAATTAATTGTGCTAAATCTTCAATGGAGTAAATATCATGGTGTGGTGGAGGAGAAATCAATCCTACGTATGGAGTTGAGTTTCTAGCTGAAGCTATCCAAGGCAATACTTTTTCCCCAGGTAATTGTCCACCTTCTCCAGGTTTTGCACCTTGAGCCATTTTAATTTGAATTTCTTTTGCACTTGATAAATAGTGAGAAGTTACTCCAAAACGTCCAGAAGCTACTTGTTTAATAGCAGAGTTACGACTGTCACCATTGATGTCTGGTTGAAAACGTTTTCTATCTTCACCCCCTTCACCAGAATTCGATTTACCTCCAATTCGGTTCATAGCAATAGCTAAATTCTCATGTGCTTCTCTAGAAATAGACCCGTAAGACATCGCTCCTGTTTTGAAACGTTTTACAATATCTGTCCATGGTTCCACTTCTTCTAATGGTATAGGATTTAAGTTGTCAAATTCGAACAATCCACGAATGGTCATTAAATTCTTGGCTTGATCATTTACAGCGTTTGCATATTCATCATAGCTAGTTTGATCACTTAGTCTTACTGCTTGTTGTAATTTTGCAATTGTTGTAGGATTGAACATATGGCGTTCTCCATTACGTCTCCATCTATATTCCCCACCAATGTTTAAGCCTAATCGATTAGGTATTAAATTATCTGGATAAGCATATTTGTATCTTTCGGTAATTTCTTTTTCAATTTCATACAATCCAATACCTTGAATTCTAGAAGCGGTATATGGGAAATATTTTTCAACGAATTTAGAATTGAATCCAACAATCTCAAAAATTTGAGAACCTCTGTACGAGTGTAAAGTAGAGATTCCAATTTTGTTCATGATTTTTAAAATACCTGAACCAATTGCTTTGTTGAAGTTGTGAACAGCTTTTTCTTCATCTATACCGGTAATAAAACCTTCGCGAACTTGAACGCGGATGATTTCATTTACCATATAAGGATTAATGGCACTTGCACCATATCCAAACAAAGTAGCAAAATGATGGGGTTCACGTGGTTCAGCTGATTCAATAATAATATCAAAATAAGAACGCTTACGCAAACGGTTCATTTGATGATGAACATAAGAACAAGCTAATAATGAAGGAATAGGAGCAAACTCCTTATTAACACCTCTATCGGATAAGATAATGATGTTGGTACCTCTTTCTAAAGCTTTCGTGATTTGGATAATAATATCCTCCAAAGCATCTTCAAGTCCATTCAATCCTTTATCTTTTGGATACAATATTTCTATTGTTTCTGTTTTGAAATTATCGATTGAAATGTTTCTGATTTTTTCTAAATCATTATTAGAAATAACAGGATTTTGGATTCTTAATTTTCTGCATTGTTTGCTAGAAATATCAAAAATGTTACGGTCTTGTCCTAATGCTAAACTGATGTCAGTAACAATCTCTTCACGAATTCCATCCAAAGGAGGATTAGTAACTTGTGCAAATAATTGTTTGAAATAGTTTGAAATTAATTGAGGTCTATCTGATAAAACAGCTAGAGGAGTATCTGTACCCATTGAACCCAAAGTTTCTTTAGCAGATTGAGCCATTGGGGTAATCATATCCTGAATATCTTCTAACGTATAGTTGAAAAGACGCTCTCTTGTAACTAAATCGATAGTTTCAATTGGACAAACTTCAGAAGTACTTGGTACATCTTTTAAGTTTAGTCTATATTTATCTAACCATTCCTGATATGGTCTTTCAGAAACAATTTTGCTTTTTATTTCTTCATCATTTATAATTCGTCCTTCGTTCATATCAACTAAGAACATTTTACCTGGTTCCAATCTACCGTGACTTTCTACATCTTCAGGTTCTATTTCTACAACACCAATTTCTGATGCCATAATCAGTTTTCCACTTTTAGTAACAGTATATCTAGAAGGTCTTAATCCATTACGGTCTAATAATGCTCCTACATAATCCCCATCTGAGAAAGGAACTGAAGCAGGACCATCCCATGGTTCCATGATACAAGCATTGTATTCATAGAATGCTTTTCTTTCAGGAGACATTGTTTTGTGTTTTTCCCATGCTTCTGGAATCATCATCATCATTACTTCAGGTAATGTTCTTCCAGTATGCATTAGTAATTCAACCACCATGTCCATAGAAGCTGAATCCGACTTTCCAGGAATAATAATTGGGAACAATTTGTCAATTTGTGGACCAAAAACTTCGCTTTTCATGATTTCCTCACGAACACGCATTCTACTTACGTTACCACGTAAAGTGTTAATCTCACCATTTTGACATATATATCTAAAAGGTTGAGCTAATTCCCATGATGGCATTGTGTTTGTAGAAAAACGTTGATGAACTAAAGCGAGACGCGTTACTAAATCAGTTTGTTGTAAATCGGTATAATACGGTCCAATATCTTCTGGCATAATTATACCTTTATATATTAAAGTCGTAGTAGATAAACTAGGAATATAAAAATAAGGGCTTTCAGATATTTTCGAATTGATTATTGCGTGCTCCGTAATTTTACGTGCAGCATATAATTTTGCTTTAAATATTGCATCTTCAATGGGTTCACTTTTTCCAATAAAGATTTGTTCTATTTTTGGTTCAGATGCTAAAGCAATAGGACCTAATTGAGAAGAATCTACTGGAACTTCTCTCCATCCTAAAATAGTTAAACCTTGATTTTTTATTTCTTCTTCAAATGTTGCTTTACAAAAATCATATTGATTTTCGGTTTTTGGTAAAAAAACCATACCTACAGCATATTCTCTAGCTTTTGGTAGTTTAAATTCACAAACTCTATTAAAGTATTCGTGGGGTATATCAATTAATAGACCTGCACCGTCACCAGTTTTTCCATCAGAGCTAACACCTCCACGGTGTTCAAGTCTAACAAGGATTTCTAATGCGTCGTGTATAATTTGATTTGTTTTCTCGCCTTTAAGGTTACAGATGAATCCAGCCCCACAGTTTTCATGCTCGAATTCTGGTAAATAAAGACCTTGTTCTTTAATTTTCATGACTTGATAATTTTTATGCAAAAATAAAGATTTCATTAAATATAATGAATTTTAAACTGTTCTTACTTTCTATTTTTACAGTAATAATAGAAAAATGATTTTATATTGACAATTATTCAATCTTATACTTTGAAATTGATAAATTGATAATTTTTATTATTAACTAAAGAATAATTTAACATTAATTGAATGTAATTTTTGCTTCTTTTTTATTTACTTAATCGTTATAGTAGTTTAAAACTTAATAATTAAGTGCTAAATTTTAATTTATTCGATTGAGTAATGAATGATTTCGACTCAAAAACACAACTAATAATTTAGTTATTTAGGTGTGAATTATTTATCAGAAAAAAAGATTTTAATTTTAAGATGAATTTATCTATTTTTGTCCCACACTATTCCAGAAATAAATTTAGGAATTTGTCAAAAACTTTAATATGGATATACACGAATACCAAGGAAAAGAAATTTTAGCCAGTTATGGCGTTAAAGTGCAACGTGGATATGTGGCAAACAATCCACAAGAAGCAGTTGCAGCTGCAAAACAGTTAACAGCCGAAACCGGTACAGGATGGCATGTTATAAAAGCTCAGGTTCACGCAGGTGGACGTGGAAAAGGTGGAGGTGTTAAATTGGCCAAAAACCTTCAACAAGTTGAAGAAATTTCAAGTCAGATAATCGGAATGCAATTGGTTACTCCACAAACTTCAGCCGAAGGAAAAAAAGTGCATAAAGTATTAGTTGCCGAAGACGTATATTATCCTGGTGAAAGTGAAACTTCAGAGTTTTATATGTCAGTTTTGCTAAACAGAGGAACAGGTCGCAATATGATTATGTATTCTACTGAAGGTGGAATGGATATTGAAGAAGTTGCTGAACATACTCCTCATTTAATTTTTACTGAAGAAATTGACCCTTCTGTTGGGTTACAAGGTTTTCAAGCAAGAAGAATTGCTTTTAATTTAGGTCTTTCTGGAAATGCTTTTAAAGAAATGCTTCAGTTTGTGAGTGCATTATACAATGCTTATATTGGTTCTGATGCTTCAATGTTTGAAATTAATCCAGTTTTAAAAACTTCGGATAATAAGATTATAGCCGTTGATGCCAAAGTAAATTTAGATGATAATGCATTATTCAGACATCCAAAATTGGCTGAAATGCGTGATGTTCGTGAAGAAAACCCAATCGAAGTAGAAGCAAAAGAAGCAGGTTTAAATTACGTAGATCTTGATGGAACTGTTGGATGTATGGTAAATGGTGCTGGATTAGCCATGGCAACCATGGATTTAATTAAATATGCCGGTTTTGAACCAGCAAATTTCTTAGACGTTGGTGGAACTGCCGATGCAAAACGTGTGGAATTAGCTTTCCGTATCATTTTGAAGGATCCAAACGTAAAAGCAATTTTAATTAACATCTTTGGTGGAATCGTTCGTTGTGACCGTGTGGCTCAAGGTGTTGTTGATGCCTACAAAAACATGGGTGATGCTATAAAAGTGCCAATTATTGTTCGTTTACAAGGTACCAATGCTGAGATTGCAAAAGAATTAATTGATAATTCTGGAATGCCAATTTTATCTGCAGTTCAATTTCAAGAAGCTGCCGATCAAGTTCAAGCTGCATTGTCATAATATAAACAATATTAATTATATGAAAACCATTCTTTACTTTGTAGAGAATGGTTTTTTTATATAAAAAAAACAGCTTAAAATAGTAATCTTAAACTGTTTGTTTTTAGTTAAATGAATAATGTTAGATAGATTCTAGTTCTTGTGGAATAGTAGACTCTTCGTATGTTGGACCATATAAGCCTGGGACTCTATTTCCTGTAGCTCTAAGATATACAATCATTTCCCCACGATGATGATATAAATGATTCATTAAGAAACCTCTAATTACTTGAATTCTTGCCATAGGAGCCATGATTTCTTTATCTCCCATTTTCATGGACCAATTTTCGTATAAACGTTCTTCTTTTAGGTTCTCTAAATGTGTTTTTGCTTTTTTAACATTTTCTTCAAATTTAGCCACAATATTTGAAGCTTTAGAAATATCGCCTTTATCGTATTTATAAGTTGCCATATCAAACACGTTATCTTCAATAGTATTGTAGTACCAATTATAAACTTCAGCGATATGTGAAGCTAATTGTCCAGTGGTCCATGAGATTTCAGATGGTTTGTAGTTTAACGCACTATCTGGAATTGCCATTAATAAATTACGGGTGTTTTCTACTTCGTGTAAAAATTCACCTAAAAGATCTTTTGTAATCATAATTATTAAAATTTAAGATTACCAAATTTACTTAATAACTAACTTCTTGAAATTATTTCATAGTTAAAATAATTATAAGGTTTTGTGAAAAAAAAACACTTCTTATTCTTTCCAAAATAGTATTTCACTTTTTATACAACATGCACTTAGTGAACTTTCTAGCAAATAAATAGAAGTTTTTTATAATTAAAATTACTACTAAAGTGGTATTTTATTATACAACGGAATGGCTCAACTTTGATTATAACTTTAAATCAAAAAAGATGAAGACTATTTACATTAGTATTGGATTGCTATTTTTATTTATAAGTAATGTGGAAGCACAAGAATTTAAAGAATCTGTGCAGCCACTTTCGTCAAAATCTCAAAAAGGATATATGTATGATGTGTCAAAAGAGGCGGATGGAAGTAATAATATTACTTTTAAAGCAAAAGCAGATAAAAAAAGTGAAGAAGTGACATTCGAAAAATATAGTTTCGATAAGAATCTAAAATTCATTAATACCTCAGAAGTTCAAGAAAAAAAGGAGCAAAATGAGGATGTTGAAAGAACCAGTTTTTATGCTTATGTTGGCGGAACCAGTTCATTTGATGTATTAAGTATGAAATTGAAAATAAATAAAAGGGTACAATTAAAAAAATGGAATCACGAAAAACAACTTTACGTTACAAAAAAAACAATCTCTGATGAAACCATAAAACCAAGAAACGATAATGGAAAGGTATATTATGGTTATGCATCCTATGTTTCTTCTAATGACACAAAAAGTGATGTTTTGGCATTAGCAAAAGTGGATTCTAAAGATAAAAAATTGGCCGATCAATTTGTGGTTTTAGTGATTAATGATCAATTAGAATTAAAGGAAAAACCTCTTGAATTAGAGGGGTCTAATTCATTAGTGTTTTGCAAGCAAATTGCAGGTGACGATGTAGTTGCAGTTTTTGCACCAAATAAAAATCAATCCGATATTTCAAAATATGTCTATTTTCGATTTGATATTCAAGGTAATTTAAAAAATAAAACAGCTTTTACAAGTCCTGCATCAGCATTATTAATTACAGCTGCTTATGAAAAAGATGATGCTGTTTATTTCTTTGGTTCATCAACAAAATCAAAAAAAGCTTATGAAGAAGTATATAAAGAATATGCATCTATTTTTAATCCAGCAAATGGTGCTTATGGTAATAGCTATTTATATTTAAAATGGAAAAAGTCCTTAGAGGAAGATATGGATAATTTTCATTTGATAAAAATAAACGGAAATCAACTTGATTTTGCTTCAACTACCCCAATTTCTGATTTTAAATCGAAGTTCAAGACTGCTCAAGGTGATAAAGGTGCAAGTGTTTATAAAGGGAAAAACTTTTATACAGAGAGTTTCTTTGTAACGGACTCCGAGGATTATTTAATTGCAGGTCAATTGATAGGTTCCGTAAATATGGGAATGGGAAATCCAGTTGATTCTTATGAAGATATTGTCTGTTTTCATTTCGACAAAATGGGTAACTTAAAAGCACAATACGGAATTGGGAAAATGAATAATGACAAGAAAAGTGAAATTTTTGATATGAGTCAAAAATTCTATCTTTCGTCTGATGGTAAAAGTGTTTACTGGGAACTGATGGAAATAAAAGGGGTTAAAGGCTACGAATCGTTTTTGGATGCTTATTATAATAATCCAATGTGGTATGCTACGTATTTCCCCAGAATTGTAAAAATTGATTTATCAAATAATACTTTAGGAGCTGTTAAAGTTCTGGGAGAAGGAAAATATTTTCTAAAAAAAGATTTTACGAGCTATTTTGACAAATCAGAAAACAGTTTAACTTATATAGGTTTAGACGAAGATTTCAAACAACTTTGGATTGGGAAGATGATGATGAAGTAATTACATTTTTTTTAAAACTTTTAAAAGACCTTTTTTCATTATGAGAGGTCTTTTTTTTTAAATGATTTAAGTGGATTTTTTTTATTTGTAGTAAAGCTCTGAATATCATTATTATGTTGTAACTTCCGTAAGGATTTTAACATAGGGATATGAAAAAACAAATAATTCTCTTGCTAGTAATAGGACAAAGTTATTTTGTTTATTCACAATTTACTTCTAATGCTGAAAATAAATTACTGTATGGTGAAGAACTCTATTCAAAAGGAAATTATCAAGAAGCAATCTTGCAATTTAAAAAATGTATAGCCATTTTTAAAAAGTCAAATGAAAATCAATTGCTTGGTAAAACGTATAATAATTTGGGAAGAGCATTATCTCAAACAGGCAATTCAGAAGAAGCACTCACTAATTATTTATTGTCATTACTCTTTTCTAAACAAACCAATGATAATTTAGGAATTGCAAAAACGTATAAAAATATTGGTGCTTTGTATGCAGAGCAAAAAGATTTTGAAAATGCAATGCACTATTATAATAGCTCATTTAAACTCTCAAAACAACTCCATAATTTATCACTAATGGCCGATTGTCAGAATAATATGGGAGTCGTTTATGAGCAACAAATAAAATACAATAAGGCATTGCAAATGTATTCAAAAGCGTTAGCGATTTATATATCTAAAGGAGATGAACAGAAAATTTCGATGGTATATAACAATTTAGCCATCGTATACAAATACCTTAAAAACTATCCAGAAGCGATAAAGAATTATAAATCCGCATTAATTTTATCTGAAAAACTGGGTGATCAATTTATGGTTGCAGCGAATCAAAATAATCTTGGTAATGTATATGCATTGACTCACAATTATCAAAAATCATTAGAACTATGTAAGTTGGCCAATACAAATGCCAAAGCAATAAATGCACAGGAAGTAATAATAGAATCGTATGATGGTATTTCTATCGCTTATGAAAAACTAGATCAATTTACGGATGCTATTAAATATAGAAAGTTATATGAACTAGAAAAAGACAACTATATAAATTCAGAGCGTTCTGATCTACTTGCAGAAAAACATATTAAATATGAAACCCAAAAAAAAGTAGATGAAATTAAATTATTAAATCAAGCAGGAAAAATCAGAGAACTTAAAATTAAGGAACAGGATTTTAAAATCACAAAAAAAAATCATCAAATAACCGCTTTTATTATTCTACTATTGGGCCTGATAAGCATTGCTTATTTTTGGAAAAAAAGTCAGAAATTTAAAAACCAATTAATAAATGAAAAAATTATTAGGGAAACAGAAGAACAGGAAAGAATTAGAATTGCCAAAGACATCCATGATGATCTTGGTTCAGGGTTGACCAAAATAAATTTCTTAAGTGAAATCATTTTTCAAAAAACACATCACTTACCCGAAATTAGAAACAATAGCGAATCAGTCAAAGAAACAGCTAAAAAACTGATTGACAATATGCGTGATTTAATTTGGGCTCTTAATCCTGACAATTCAACTATTGCCAATCTACTATCTAGAATGCGAGAATATGCAACAGATTATCTTGAGGATTATCCAATTGAATTACACAATTTTTTTCCTGAAAATCTCCCTGAAACTCCAATCACAAAGGAAGCTAATCGGGAGTTATTTATGGTGGTAAAAGAATGCTTAAACAATATTGTGAAACATTCTAAAGCTACAGATGTCTTTTTTACAGTGAATATTAAAACTGATGATTTAACTTTTTCTATTAAAGACAATGGGATAGGTTTAGACTGTGAAACGGACAAAAAAGGGAATGGTCTGCTAAATATGCAAAGCCGGTTACTAAAAATTGGCGGAATTTGCTCTGTTATTTCTGAGCCAAATAACGGCACATTGATTACTATTACTTACCCTCTTAATCAAAAATTTAAAAATAATTAATAATCGAATAGTATAAAAATACCACTTTAGTAGTAGTGCTTATAAATAAAGATAAACTAACTTAGTTCCTATGATAATTAATGTAGGAATCGTTGAAGACGAGAAACAAATAAGAGAAAGCCTCACTGTTCTTATAAATGGGAGTGAAGGGTTTACTTGTTTATATGCTTTTGAAACAGCCGAAGAAGCGATTTTAGCTATTCCAACATTAAATTTAGATGTGGTTTTAATGGATATTCACCTTCCTGCAAAAAATGGTATTGACTGTATTGCAGAATTAAAACCAAAACACCACTCTATCCAGTTTTTGATGTGTACCTCGTTTGAAGATACCGATTCTGTTTTCAAAGCATTAAAAGCAGGTGCCTCAGGTTATATTACAAAAACAACGCAGCCTTCTAAAATTCTTGACGCTATTGTCGAGGTGTTCAACGGCGGTTCACCGATGAGTAGTAACATTGCTAGAAAAGTGGTGGACTCCTTCCAAATTTCAAATAAAGAAAATCTCGAAATTCAAAAATTATCCGAAAGAGAAAAAGAAATTTTAAACTTGCTCTCACAAGGATTTCGCTACAAAGAAATTGCAGATAAATTATTTTTAAGTACAGAAACCGTCCGAACCCATATTCGAAATATTTACGAAAAACTACAAGTAAATTCTCGTACTGATGCCTTGAATAAAACGTTTCCGAAATAGTTTCGCAGTATTCCCTTTCTTCAAATTACTACTATTATGGTATTGTTAGGTCTTAATTTAGAGTCTAAATTTGGTTAAATAAAATGCGATTGTTATTAAATACTTTATTAACCAAATAAATTCAAAGATTATGAAAAATTTCAAAAATCAAATGGCATTGCTAATTTTCCCATCATTATTATTGGGAATGTTTATGACCTCCTGTTCTAAGGACGATGGTACTCCTGCAGTAAGTTATACCTGTGCAACATGTAAAACTACACCAGATGCATTAGTGGTAAATGACGCCAATGTTAAAGGCGTTTATAAAGGCGTAGTTGTTGGTTCAACAGGAACAATAGCTATTAACATTCAAAACGGTAACAACACTATTACAGCAACAATGGTTCTCGATGGAGTTTCTGTTGCATTTACCTCTAATGTTGCAGTGGTAGATGGTCAAACTTATGTAGCTCCTTTTACTGGAACATTCAATGGAAGTGCCATATCGATGACATTCTCTGTAGGATTAGGTGGTGCTAATCCTACAATCACTTCATCAAGTATTCCAGGGCATCCCAATACTATTTTTTTATTGTCTAAAGAAACATCAAATTCATTAATCGAGGCTTTTCAAGGTACCTACACTTATGATGGACAAACCGGAGTTTTCAATATTGTAATAGCTAGATCGGTTTCGAAATGGGGTTATGCAGAAAAAAATAATCAAACAGGAGCAACTTCAAGTGGCAGTGGAACTTTGAATGCTAGTGGTCAATTAATTGATAAAGACAGTAAAATTGTTGCTACAATTACATCTGATTTAATTCAGGGAAGTTCAACTAATAGTAGTGGAAAAAAGGTGGTTATTGATGGGAAAAGAACATTATAACAAATATTTTAAAATAAAAATCCTGAACGAAAATTCAGGATTTTTATTGCATATAAGTAAAAAATAGGGCTTGTATAAGAAAGCTATCATTAGAATTGGGTTATCAATAAAGTATAGAATATCTTTACAGTTCTTAAACCATTATTGATGAAACTTAACATTCAAAATTCCTTAACCGATCAATTGCCAGCTGATCCTAGTTCCATTAATAATCCAAGGCAGGTGGAACATGCTTGTTTTTCATATGTACAACCAAAGCAGCCTAGCAATCCTTCACTGATTCATGCTTCAGAGGAAGTGGCCAATTTAATCGGATTATCTCAAGATGATATTCTTTCGAATGATTTTTTGAATACCTTTTCCGGAAAAACAATTATTCCAGGAACCAAACCCTATGCCTTAGTTTATGCTGGACATCAATTTGGTAATTGGGCAGGACAGTTAGGAGATGGCCGGGCGATCAACCTTACCGAAATTTTCCAAGACAACAAAAGGTACACTTTACAATTGAAAGGAGCAGGGCCAACTCCTTATTCGCGAACTGCCGATGGTTTTGCTGTTCTACGGTCTTCTATTCGCGAGCATTTGTGTGCCGAAGCCATGCATTATTTGGGTGTGCCAACAACACGTTCTCTTTCGCTAATGCTCTCTGGAGATGAAGTGTTACGTGATATTCTCTATAATGGAAATCCTGCTTATGAAAAAGGAGCTATTGTATGTAGAGTTGCGCCCTCGTTTATTCGTTTTGGTAGTTTTGAATTGTTTGCTGCCAGAAACGATCTCAAAAATCTCCAATTATTGACTGATTATACCATCAAGTTACATTTTCCTGAAATAGAAAGTGAAGGAATCTTAAAATATTTAGACTTTTTTCAGGCAATAATGCAATCGACTTTGGAAATGATTGTGCATTGGCAACGAATAGGTTTTGTTCATGGAGTGATGAATACTGATAATATGTCTATTCACGGCATTACGATTGACTATGGACCTTATGGATGGCTCGAAGATTACAACCCCAATTGGACTCCTAATACCACCGATAGACAACATAAACGTTACCGATTTGGCAATCAGCCTGAAATCGCCTTGTGGAATTTATACCAATTGGCCAATGCACTCTATCCCTTAATCAATGATGCCAAGCCACTAGAAAATATATTGAATACTTTTAGTGTTGATTATCAATCGGCATATTTGAATATGATGCGAAATAAACTAGGTTTAGCATTGCCAAAAGAAGAAGAAGATAGTGTTGTAATAGAAAGTCTGACTGAGATTTTACAAGTAGTAGAAACTGATATGACGCTATTCTTTAGAAACTTGAGCACAGTTCTAAAAGTGGATTCGCCAAAAATTGCTTTGGATAAAATTGCAGTTGCTTTTTACAATGAAAAGGATTTAAACGAATCAGATTTGAATAAATGGTACATATGGTTCGAACAATATTCTAATCGTATTAATCTAGAAACTCAAACAGATAGCGAAAGAGCTCAACAAATGAATGCTATAAATCCCAAATATGTGCTACGAAATTATATGGCTCAATTGAGTATTGATGCCGCCGACAAAGGTGATTATACTTTGATTAATGAATTTTTTGAATTACTCAAAAAACCGTATGATGAACAGCCTGACTATGAGAAATGGTTTGCCAAGAGACCTGATTGGGCTAGAGATAAAGTGGGTTGCTCCATGTTGAGTTGTAGTTCTTAAAAACAAAAAATCTTAAGCTTAGACTTAAGATTTTTTGTTTTTACCAAAGTTATATTTTACTTTTTCAACAACTTGTGTTTTTTTGTTCCCTTTTGGAAATTCTTTATTAGACGTTTTCTTAGCTGCAGGTTTTGATTTTGAAGGACTTTGATCCCCCCTTGCTTTTTCTTCGTCTTTCGGTTTGGCTTTAAATTCAGCTCTTTCAGAAGTTCCTTCTTTTACAGGAATTTGTGCTTTGTGTTTTGCCAAAACAGCTGTTGGGTTTTTAGGATTTTCCTTCGTTCCACGTAAATGAATCACTAATGCATTCAAGAAATTGCGCAAGACTTGATCGCCACATTCTACATAATTGGGATGATCTTCTGCACGGAAAAAAGCGCCTAATTCTGATTTCGAAATTCTAAAATCTACTAATTCTAGTATTTCAACTATTTGATCGTCTCTCAACATCAAGGCAACACGCAGTTTTTTTAGTATGTCGTTATTTGTCATTTTTATAAATCGTTAGGTTAAAAGTTCAGTTCTTATAATGAACTTGGGTAAACAATGCTAATTTTTTTTAAATATGCTTTAAAAAAGCCAAAGATACGCATTTACAAAACCATCTCTCCATAATTTTTCGTTATGTTGTCCGCCTTTGACAATTGTTTTTTTTGTAAGATGCTTGCATTCACAACGTTTTTTAGAAATTAAACTATCAATTTTATTGAGTTCCGAAAGCATTATTTTTCTATCTTGTTCATCACCTTCACGATCTCCATAAAGAAAATAGATCTTCGCTTTTAGCTTTGGCGACTTTTCAGTTAATTCTATTATCTCTTTTTGATTAAACCAAAATGAAGGAGAAAAAATTCCGGCTTTGCCAAATACTTTTGGGTATTTTATAATTGCATAATACGATGCTAATCCTCCAAGGGAACTTCCTATAATAGCTGTGTTTGTAGCTTTTGTTTTTGTTCTGTATTTTGAATCTATTTCTGGTTTAAGCGTTTTTACTATGAATTCAAGGTATTTATCTGCATTTCCACCGCCGTATTTTTCGTTTTTATATGGCGTTAACTCTTCAATTCGTTTTTCATTTCCATGCTCAATTCCCACGACAATCACCTGCGCTTTGAGGCTGTCTAATTTTTCATCTACATTCCATTCCCCAACAAATGAAGTTTTAGCATCAAAAAGATTTTGGGCATCATGCATATAAATTACAGGATATTTCTTTTTAGTAGCATTGTAGTTGATGGGCAAATAAATCCAAATTTTCTTCGTGCTTTGTAGTTGAGGAGCATCAATTGTAAAAGTGGTAATTTGTTTTGAAGTAGTACTTTGCTGCTCTTGTTCCTTTTTGTGATTCAAATTTCGGGCAATTATTTTTGGGCAAATAAAAATTAAAACAAGAAAATAGATAAGTCGGTGAGTCATTATTTGGGTTTTAATTATAAAAATAATAGATTAGCTAAAATTAATGAATTGATGAATACTTACGAAGAAAAGATTAATTTATTACTAGAAATGATTGCTTTCTCTACTGTAGATGGGCAATTGCATAAAAGAGAGTATGAGTTTTTGGGAATTGTTGCCAATGAGCTAAATATAGAAAAAAGTGTTTTCATCGCATTGTTTCATCAAGAAATGCCACAAAAAGTGATAAAATCAGAATTCGAAAGGATCCAACAGTTTTATCGTTTGTCGCTATTAATGCATATTGATGGTATTTTACATAGAAAAGAAGAAAACGCGATTCAACAAATTTCAATTAATATGGGCTTGAATCCAATGGTTATAAAACGAATTCTTACTATGATGAAAACGAATTCAAATCCAATGATAGAGCCTGAAGTTTTATTGAGCATTTTTCAAGAACAGCACAATTAACAAATCAGTAATTTTTTAATTTATTGAAACAATTGCTAGTAAATCATTTACAGAAATGGGCTTGGGTATGTAGCCAATAATATCTGAATATGATTTGGATTTATTTTTATCTTCAACAGCAATAGATGAACTTACAATGTAAATTTTAATTCGATTTTCGATTCTGGATCTTATTTTTTTAATTTCCTCCATAAACTCCCATCCATCCATAATAGGCATATTAATATCTAATAAAATAACATCAGGAAGGTAACTTGCATTTTCTTCTAATGTATTTTTTAAGATGTTAATAGCTTCTTTTCCGTTTGAAAATGAAGAATATGCTGAAAATACTCCCGTTTTTAGAATTAATTTTTTTATAATGGTTTGATAAATAAGATCATCATCAATAACCCATATAATGTTTTTGGTCATTAGGTATAGATTTTGAATGTTGAACCTATATTAGGGATGCTGTCTAAAGTTAATGTTCCTCCCATAGCGTCAACTTGATTTTTTGTTATAAACAGACCTATGCCTCGCGCATCTGCATTATTACCGAATGTTTTGTACATACCAAAAATTTTATCACCATTTTTAACAAGGTCAATCCCGATTCCATTGTCAGAAATTTCTATTACATCTTTATCCTTTTCTTTATGCAATTTAATTGTAATTATTGGTTTTCGGTCAATATGTTTGTATCGTATAGCATTTGATATTAAATTATAAAGTATACTTTCTAAATAGGCTGAATTATAGTTTATCAGAGCATCAAGTGGCACATTTGTGATAAATGTAGTTTCACTTTGTATTATTTTTTCATTAAGGACCTCTTTTGCTTTATTGATAAACAAATTTAAGTTCAATGGTTTAATAATTAAACTCATATTTGTATTGATATTCACTACTTCGTTTAAGTGTTTCATTGTTTCGTCCAAAGATATAGAAACAGTTTTCAGTAAAAGCATCAATTCTTTTCGTTCCTCTTCTGATTCTGCCAATTCAATTAAAGAGATTATAGATTCAATGTTGCAAGTATGAGATCTTAAATTGTGTGAAACGATATAAGAGAAATTTAATAATCTTTTATTTTGTTCAGTAACTAATTCTAATGAGTTGTTCAGGGCTATTTCTGATTCTTTCATTTTGGTAATATCGATCATAATTCCTCTTGAAATAATAGGTTTGTCATCTTCAAAAACAAAATTCATAATGTCTCTTATCCATACGATTTCACCATTTTTAGCAATCATGCGGTATTCTAAATCATGATCAATGTAGTTTTTATTTTCTTTTGCAGATAATGCTAAAGTGAATTCAAGATCATCTGGATGAATATGATCTTCCCAAAAACTACTGCTTTCACAATATTCTTCCTTTGTGTAACCTAATATAGTTTCTATTTTTTTACTTATAAAGGTGGAAGACTTTGTTTCAAGATCATATTCCCATACAATCCCATCTATGGTGTCTATCAGTGATTTGTAACGCGCTTGACTTTTAATAATTAATTCTTCAGCTTTTTTCCTCTTGGTGATGTCTTCTATAAATGCGATCAGAGTAGTTGGTTTTTCATTTGTTTCCCAAAGTGGAGAAACAGTCAGCTTTACCCAAATGTATTTTCCAGATTTTGAGAGTGTTCTTTTTTCTGAAATGTATTCCTTAATTTCACCTTCGTTAAGTTTTTTTATATTTATAACTGTTTTTTCTATATCATCTGGATGAGTCATACTTGCTACCCCTTTTTCTTTTATCTCTTCTAATGTATAACCCAACATTGCACAATATTTGTTATTGGCATCTATAAAATCACCAGTTTGGGCATCTATAATTACAAAGCCTATTGTTGCTTGATCAAAAATAGTCTTAAATTTCATCTCATTTTTCAAAAGTTTTGTCTCTTGATTTTTCAATAAAAGGCTTAATTCTTTGGGTCTTTTCAATAATTTTGTTGTCAAAACACTAACTAATAATGCTATAATAAAACCTAAAATGGCACTCAATAGAATTGATGAATATATTGTATACGGTTTTTTCGCAATCAAATAAAGTATCCAATCACTATCATTTATAGATTGTGAAACAAAGTAACATTTAGAAAGATCTGTTTTGGAAGGGATGAAAAACTGTTCTTTTGAGGTAATTGGATTTTTCTTAGAAAACTGAAATTCATATTTAGTTTTATTTATAGAATTTATGCCTGAGACTTCAAATAATGTGTTTAATTTAATTATTACAGCGGCAAAACCCCAAAACTTATTATTATTATATATAGGGAGTCTACCTACAATCCCGATACCACCTTGTCTTAATTCTAATGGACCAGCAAAATAAATCTTTTGAGTTTCTATAGATTTTTCGGCTTCTGCTTTAAGATTTTCAGCGTCTAAAATATTTAAATTCATCGCAGCTTCATTTCCTTTCAAAGGATAGATGTATTTAATGATTCCATGTGGAACTAATTGTACAGCACTAACAATTAAGTTTGAATATACAAGTTGCTTACCTATCGTATCAAAATTTTGAGGAATCCCATCATCGTCTATTGTAAGCGCAAGTGAAACGGTTGTAGTATAGCAGTTTTTTAATGATTGCTCAATATTTTGATGAATATCTGATAAAATGGTTTGCATTTCATCATGTTCCTCATCTCTTAGAATTTGATTTCGTAAAACGCTTACGGAAACAATAGCAATACTAAGAATTAAAAACAATAAAAGACCTGTAATTCGGGGTCTTAATGAAAACCAATTTATTAAATTAGACCAATTTTTTTCGGCATGCATATTCTATTGAGTTTTGTGCTAATTTTATTTTAGAAATATAAATTTACTTTTTTTTTTAATTAAAAACAACAAATTACAAATAAAACAACCTGTTAAAGGTAATAAAATGCGATTAAATACAGTTTTTTCATTTAAAAGTAGTATTATTCATATGTTTACATGAAAATTAATTTAATTGATTTTGTAAAGATTTTATGTCATCTCGAAGCTTAGCTGCTTGCATAAAATCCAATTCTTTTGCTGCTTTTTCCATCAATTTTCTTTTTTCACGAATTCTTTTTTCAATTTCAGGTTTCGAAAGATATTCTGTTACTGATTCTGCGGCGGTTGAAACCGAATAGCCCAATTCATAATCTACCAAAGGATGTTTTGTAAAAGCACTTTCTATTTTTTTGTTTAAGGCTTCCGGAACTTGGTTGTTTTCAGTATTAAAATTGATTTGTTTGGTTCTTCGATAATTAGTTTCATCAATAGTTTTTTGCATACTTGCCGTTATTTTATCAGCATACATAATCGCTTTTCCGTTCAGATTTCTCGCCGCACGACCAATTGTTTGGGTGAGCGAACGATGACTTCTCAAGAATCCTTCCTTATCAGCATCCAAAATAGCGACAAGAGAAACTTCGGGTAAATCGAGTCCCTCTCGCAATAAGTTGACACCAATTAAAACATCAAACAAACCTTTTCGCAAATCCTGCATAATTTCGATGCGTTCTAAAGTATCTACATCTGAATGAATATAACGGCACCGAATGGAAACTTTGTCCAGATATTTGGCTAATTCTTCCGCCATTCTTTTTGTTAAAGTGGTGACTAAAACACGCTCGTCCATTTCGGCTCGTGTTTGTATTTCTTCTATCAAATCATCAATTTGATTCAAACTCGGGCGAATTTCAATTATAGGATCCAATAGTCCAGTTGGTCGAATCACTTGTTCGATATAGACACCATCGCATTTTTGTAATTCATAGTCAGCTGGCGTTGCTGAAACATAGATGACTTGATTTTGCATCGCTTCAAATTCTTCAAATTTCAGCGGTCGATTATCCATTGCAGCCGGTAGTCGAAAACCATATTCTACCAAGTTTTCTTTTCTACTTCGATCGCCACCATACATAGCATGAACCTGAGAAAGGGTTACGTGACTTTCATCAACCACCATCAAGAAGTCATTTGGGAAATAATCCAATAAACAAAAGGGTCTTGTACCGGCATCTCTTCCGTCAAGGTAGCGAGAATAGTTCTCAATTCCAGAACAATAACCGAGTTCGCGTATCATTTCTAAATCGAAATTAGTACGTTCTTCTAGTCTTTTGGCTTCAAGATGTTTCCCAATTTCCTTGAAATAATCTACTTGTTTGACCAAATCTTGTTGGATTTCCCAAATTGCCTTTTGTAAAACATCAGGAGAAGTCACAAACATATTGGCTGGGTAAATCGTAAGTTGCTCGTGTCTTTCAATCACTTTTGAAGTATTGACGTCAAATTCTTCAATTTCCTCAATTTCATCGCCAAAGAAATGAATTCTATAGGCATCATCAGCATAACTTGGATAGACTTCCAGTGTGTCTCCTTTTATTCTAAAGTTCCCTGGATTGAAGTCGGCTTCTGTTCTAGAATATAAACTTTGAACCAAACTGTGTAATAATTTGGTACGTGAAATGACTTGATCTTTTTCAATAGCAATGACATTTTTCTGAAATTCAACGGGATTTCCAATACCATAAATACAGGAAACCGATGCCACAACTATAATATCTCTTCGTCCCGAAAGTAGGGAAGAAGTGGTGCTCAAACGCATTTTTTCTAATTCTTCATTGATGGATAAATCCTTTTCGATAAAGACACCAGAAACCGGCATAAACGCTTCCGGTTGGTAATAATCGTAGTAAGAAACGAAATATTCCACGGCATTATTGGGAAAAAATTGCTTGAACTCTGAATACAGTTGCGCTGCCAACGTTTTGTTGTGTGCCAAAATCAATGTCGGTTTTTGAACTTCTTGAATCACATTGGCAACGGTAAAAGTTTTTCCAGAACCAGTAACTCCCAACAAAGTTTGATAGCGCTCGCCGGCCTCAATGCCTTGAGTTAATTTTTCAATGGCTTGTGGTTGGTCACCTTTCGGCTTATAATCAGATACTACTTGGAATTTCATTTAATAAATATTCGGAATTGCAAAGTTACAAAGGAAAACTAGAAAAAAGAGTTTAGAAAAAATTAAAACTTTCAATTCTATTGTTAATCTTGCAAACAAAATGGTTTAGTTAAGATGTGGAGTAATGTAGCTTTATTTTGTTTGGCTGTTGAGGTGGGGAGCAAAATGAATTTCTACGAAAAAAGAATCATGATGTTAGCTTTTTAAATCGTTAAGGTTTGTTTTGCACCAAATTTTTAATTTTAACCGCTTTTTCAAAATGGTCCAATTTATGTTCCATAATCCACCATTCAGCAACTTCTAACAATAGTTTTGGATTATCATTTTTATTAGCGAAAAAGGCATAAAAAGAAAGTCCTACATTTTCTCCTTTCTTCTCTATTTTTTCATCGCAAATGGTAATTATCTTTTGAATTATATTTTCGTTCATTGTTATGTGATTTCTGAATTATATTTTGATTTCTGAAATTCCGTTGCTACTTTTTGTTTTTATAATATTTAGGCACTCTTTGAAAATGAACACTAGTTTGGTGATGAGATATTTTCACTTAGTGCAAACTCACAACTCGTTTTATTTTCCAATCACTATTTTTGTTTTCCCACACAATCAAAAATCGCCCAACTTTTGAAGGTGTCCCAATAGGTTCTTGATTGTTATGAAATTTGTGTAAACCTATTTCTATTGCTCCAAAATCTTTAATTGGGTAAACTTCTATACTTCCTTTCACAAGTTCTCTTGTCACTTTTCCGCAAATATTTTTTTTAGTTGCAGCTATTATGTCTTGTTTTGAAGTCATCAATCCTCCTTGGTCATGATAGAATTCAATGTTATCAGAAAAGAATGAGCCATACTTGTCAAGGTTTAAATTGCAAGTGTTGTAAGCCTCAAAAAATATACTGTCTAATTTGACGATAGTATCGTAAAGTATTTGATTATCTGGCTTATATTTTTTAGTCAATCGATACGTTGTGTTTTTTGTTGTGTAGCAGCTTGTGAAAAAAGAAGTTAACGTCAACAGTAAAATTATTGTCTTAAAATATTTCATTATTTTTCTTTTAAATTAGTTTACAGCTTATGAAAACGAGTATTTTCAGCTAAACGAAAATAGGAATTAAAAACGATAATTCACCGCTCCGCAAAGTCTCTGACTTTGTGGATGTGTTTTTTCAGTCTATGACTGACAAAATGAATAGTTCAAAACAAAATCGGTTGGAAACCGAGGGTCACTACCTCAAAGTCGGAGACTTTGCGGAGCTAGGTTTCATTTGGGGAATTTCCATTTAAGTCAGTGAAAACGAGTTGCCCGCTCCGCAAAGTCTCTGACTTTGTGGATGTGTTTTTCAGTCTATGACTGACAAAAAGAATAGTTTAAAACAAAATCGGTTGGAAACCGAGGGTCACTACCTCAAAGTCGGAGACTTTGCGGAGCTAGGTTTCATTGTGGGAATTTCCATTTAAGTCAGTGAAAACGAGTTGCCCGCTCCGCAAAGTCTCTAACTTTGTGGATGTGTTTTTCAGTCTATGACTGACAAAAAGAATAGTTTAAAACAAAATCGGTTGAAAACCGAGGGTCAATACCTCAAAGCCGGAGACTTTGCGGAGCTAGGTTTCATTGTGGGAATTTCCATTTAAGTCAGTGAAAACGAGTTGCCCGCTCCGCAAAGTCTCTGACTTTGTGGATGTGTTTTTCAGTCTATGACTGACAAAAAGAATAGTTTAAAATAAAATCGGTTGAAAACCGAAGGTCACTACCTCAAAGTCAGAGACTTTGCGAGCTGGGAAATTTTTTTTAAATGCTTATAAATGAGAGTGTATATAGTTAAAAAACAGGCTGTTCCGGCTCAAACTTCCAGGTTTTCTGTTGGGCTTCCGTTTGGAAAGTCCAAGCTAAGATGCGACTGGTTTTTTGACCTTGCGACATATCGATTGTTTTGACTTCGACAATGTTGACTTTGTTTAAGGTTTTGTATAAACTGGAAAGATTTTCTTTTTTAGAAACTAGAGTAGTAAACCAAAGGCATTGCATTGGGAATTTGGCACTTTCGAAAATCATCTGGGTGATGAAACCTAACTCTCCACCATCGCACCATAATTCAGCATTTTGACCGCCAAAATTAAGTACAGGTTTTGTCGTTCGGGTATTTTCAAGATTGTTGACTTTGCGAATAGATACTTTTGTAGCTTCTTCTTGGGAGTTATGAAAAGGCGGATTGCACATCGTGAGTGTAAATCGATCCTCGGGAGTGATGATGTTTTTGAAAATAAAACGAGATTCAGTTTGCAATTGTAAACTGATGGCATCCATTAATCTTGGATTGTTTTCGATGATTTTTTTGCAGTTTTGAATGGCTTTTTCATCGATTTCTGTACCTACGAATGACCAGCCATACACTGAGTTTCCTAATATTGGATAGATACAATTGGCACCAATTCCAGTATCTAAAATTTGTACGTTTTCGCCTAATGGAATAATTCCATTGTTTTTAGAAGCTAATAAATCAGCGATATAATGAATGTAATCTACACGACCTGGAATAGGCGGGCAAAGATAATTTTCTGGAATATCCCAATTATGAATATCATAATCTGAAATTAATAAAGCGGTATTTAAAGCTTTTACTCCTTTTGGATTACTGAAATCGATAGTTTGCTTGGCCTGTTCGCTAACGTTCGAGCCAATCTCATGCTCATTGACTGCTACAAATTGCTGCAATGCGGGATATGCACTTATTAATTTTTCAAAATCATAACCTAAACGATGTAAATTCCTAGGATGTAAATTTGTTTTTTCGATAATTGGCTTCAGTTTCATTTTTTTTATTCAGAGTGCAAATATAGTTGAAAAAAAGGAGTTTAGAGTTCCGATTACTGATTTTAGATTGGTGTTGATTATTACAATAAAATAGATTTATAGGGTGTGAAATCTAAAATCAGCAATCTAAAATCAGCAATTTCTTAATCCCAGCATTCCATCATTAATAAGTCACCCTCATTATGTTCTATTATGACTACACCATCTTCTTTGACGTGATTACTGCTTCCAGTTTTGTAGCCAATGGTTAAGGTATCGTTTGTGAGTGGATAATATAAATTATTCGAATGGATTCCGGTTACATTGCCAATTGGAATTAAGGATATAACGGTATTTGCTGGATACCATTTTTCGAATCGTTTTGGTAATAAAAATACTTTTGAATGATCGTCTAAAATGACAATCTTCAATAAATCTCGGTATCGAGTGATGTTTGTAATATTTGTTATGGTATGATCGGCTCTTTTTCCGGTTGCCCAAACGACGTTTGCGGCAGGAATTTTTCGATCTACGAGGTAATCAAAAGCTTTTTCTAAATCAGTTTTGTTTTGGTCTGGTGTATGAACAATTTCTAAAGGATATTGTTGTTCTTTGTAATATTCGGGATCAAATCCTCGGTCGAAATCCCCCAACAAAACATCGACTTTAATTCCTAATTCTAAAACACGTTCCATCGCTGAGTCAAGTACAATAACTAATGGTGACCATTCTAGTAACTGCCCCAATAATTCTGAATTGCAGGAAGCGCCGTTGGCTATGATTAAAGCAGGTTCTTGATCATCGCGAACGATATGGTGTGAAGACATAGAGATTTAGGATTTAGGATTTAGGATTTAAGATTTGGCATTTTGAAATTTTTAATTTTTGTAAATGTATGAAAAATCTAAAATCTACATTCTAAAATCTTCCATCAATAGCCCTGACAGCAATGGAAAGCCCGGAGTGAAAAAAACAAATTTTTCTTGTTCTAAAAGAGCGCCCAACGGAAGCTCCTTTTAGGACTTAGAAAAATAGTTTTTTGAACGAGGACTTGCAATGGATGGCAGGAATAGCTACTTATTGAATAATATAAGTTTTTGTGTCGACTTCGCTTAACGTAAAATATCCCAAAGCATAATTTTCGAAAGTTTTTGTGTTGATAATATTGCCTCTTACTGTTGCAGGTGGGGACTGAAACGGGCCGCCATTGCTATTTCCTGCAATACTGATCAATACGTTCATGTAATTAAAATACGATTTTGAGATTCCAGAATGGATTATTTCTATACTGTCGCCTACTTTTAATTCATCGTTTTGAGAAATACTAAAGAATTCGTTTCCTTGAAAAAACACATCTTCATCGGCATAATAACTGGAATTGTTTTGATTTGAATAAAGGTATCTGTATAAATAATAATTGGCTTGGTTTGGTATATCATTAAAATAACTTTTGATTTCTATTTTTTTTCCTGTAATACCACCTTGGTTGTTTTGAACTATTTTTGTTATTGGCGCAACTGGTATAAGGATTTCAGTAGCGGTGTAAGTTTGTCCTTCACTAATAACAGTCAAGGTGTATGTTTCGTTTAAAATGGGTTTAAAATTAGAGCATATATACTCCCCTTTATTTTGATTTTCTAGAAAATTGAAAACGGAATTGGAGCTGTTTTTAACGAACACAATTGCACCAGAAATTTTTGGGAATGTGTTACTATAATATGCTGTGGTTGTCGATAATTTTATTATTTGATCCTTTCCCGTTGTTCCTTTTTTCCAATTTATGGATGCATCTATTACTAGTTTGGTTGGAGCTGTTTTCAAATCGACTTGAACAACATCTTCACAAGCAGACAAGAGGATTGTAATTAAAATCACAATAAACAAATAGGTGTTTTTCATTTTGATTAAAATTTAAAATTATAACTTACAGCAGGAACCATTCCGAAAATGGAAGTTTTTATGGCTTCGTTAGTTCTTGTGTCCATATTTTCTCTAAAATTGATTGATGCAGCATTTTTTCTATTATAGATATTATAAATACTGAAAACCCATTCGCTTCTCCATTTTCTATTGTCGTTTTTATGCGGTGTTAAAGTTGCCGAAACATCTAAATGGTGGTACGCTGGAAGCCGATTTTTATTCCGTAACCCATAACTAGGAATCGTAATTCCTAAATATTCGTATTTTCCCTCAGGATAGGTTACAGGTTGCCCAGTTTGGAAGACAAAATTGGAACCGAAAGCCCATTTTTTGTTCAAGTTGTAATTGCCCGTGACGGCAATGTTATGTAATTTATCATACACGGAATTGTACCAATTTCCATTATTAATTCCAGTTTCTTGTGGAGTTCTTCCTAGAGTTTGTTGCTCTGATTTTGATAGGGTGTACGAAATCCAACCATTGAAGCGTCCTTCATTTTTACGGAACATTAATTCTAATCCATAGGAACGAAGGCTGCCGTTTAGAATCACTTGTTCGAGGGCGTTATTGGCTATTAAATCAGCGCCATCGATGTAATCCAATCGATTTTGCACTTCTTTATAATAGGTTTCTACTTCAATCGAATACTTGTTTTCTATTAGATTTTTATAATAACCCAAAGCTACTTGATCTGCAATTTGGGGTTTAATATAGCTATCACTTGGTGTCCAGACATCTAAAGGTGTAGGGGAAGAGGTATTTGAAATTAGCTGTAAATATTGAATCATTCGGTTGTAACTCGCTTTTACAGATTGATTTTCGTTAAGTTGATATACGGCGGAAAATCGGGGCTCTAGGTTGTTATAGGTCTGAATTTTCTTGTTTTTGTTGTAGAATTTGGTTTCAATAGGTGTTGCTTTTTCATAAATCTGCAAATCAGTATTAAAAGTTACTGGATTATTGTCTGCATATAAGTTTACCGTTGATTCCCCTAATCGATAAAACATACTGTATCGCAATCCATAGGAAAAGGATATTTTTTCAGAAATTTTATGTTCAGCATCTAAATAAATAGCGGGTTCAAAAGCATATTTTTTATCTAATTTGTTAGCATTGATACCTGAGTTTGGATTTGAAGGTTTTATAATTCCAGGGTTGAAGTCGTAATAAATGGCATTTACACCATAATTCAGTTTAAAATTGTTTGAAATATAATATTTAAAATCATATTTTATATTATAGTTTTTTATACCAGAATCCCATTTGAAACCCACAAAATCGAGATTCAAACCATAATAATAATCGCTGTATATAAGTGATAGATTTGAAAATAATTTATCTGTAAACAAATGGTTCCATCTTAGGTTTAAAATGGAGTTTCCGTACGTATTGGTAAAACTTTTGTTTAATGAAAAGACATCTCTTCCGAAATATCCGGATAAATACAGATTGTTATTAGGATTTAATTTATAACTTAATTTGGTGTTTAAATCGTAAAAATAGGCTGAATTATTTTTTTGTTCTTCGGATAATTTCAAAAATAAATGAGCATAAGAACTTCGACCACCTATTAAAAAAGATCCTTTGTCTTTCACAA
This sequence comes from Flavobacterium cellulosilyticum, assembly GCF_004349355.1. Lineage (GTDB taxonomy): Bacteria > Bacteroidota > Bacteroidia > Flavobacteriales > Flavobacteriaceae > Flavobacterium > Flavobacterium cellulosilyticum. The sequence goes on from NZ_SMFK01000002.1 coordinate 379,200, forward strand.
TTGGACCTTCAGCTAAAATGCGACTAGTTATTAATCCAATTCCACCATTTACATGAAATTCTTTGCTGTTTCCATCTTTTTGATAAATGTCTAAAACAGAAGAGGCTCTGCCGCCAAAACGTGCTGGAATTCCACCTTTGTATAGTTTTAAATCTTTGATGGCATCAGGGTTAAAGACAGAGAAAAATCCGAATACATGAGATGAGTTAAAGATGTTCGCTTCGTCTAATAAAATTAAATTTTGATCAGCACCACCACCGCGAACATTAAATCCGGAGGCGCCTTCACCTGAATTTGACACTCCTGGAAGTAATAAAAGTGATTTGATAATGTCGACTTCGCCAAGTACTACTGGCATTTTTTTAATGGTTGCAACAGTTAATTTATTGACACTCATTTCTGGTTTTTGAGTAGCAGTAATATTTCTATTAGTAGTGATTACAACTTCTTGTAAAAGTGTTTCATTGCCATTAAGGTTGAAATTTTTTTTTGTGTTTTGATATAAATTAATTGTTTCTTCTGTAGTTTGATAACCCAAGTAAGTTATCTGGATTTTATAATTCCCTTTTGGTAATGTGAGCGAATAAAAACCATATTCATTTGTTGGAATTCCCGTTTTTAATTCTGGAATTGTGACGTTAACACCAATTAGAGTTTCGTTACTTTTAGTATCAAAAATAGTTCCGCTGATTGTGAATTTTTCACTGCTATTTTTGTCTTGAGAAAAGGAATATAATGTGGTTACTAGCAAAAGAATTAAGTAGAAATTTTTTTTTGAAACCATTGCTTGTTTTTTATATTTGAGGAGTTACAAATTTCAATAAAAAACAACTCCAAATTGCTTAAACAAAAGCTACTATATTGTTAATTTATAAAAAAAAAGGCAACTGACAACTCAGTTACCTTTTTAAAAATAGTATTTAAATTATAGTACTTACATATTCCAACATTTCTTTTGAAATGGGTTTGGATAAAAAATCGAGTATCATTGGATATTTTTGTGAATTTTTCAAATCCTCAGGGTCAACAGTTGAGGAGAGAATAATAACTTTAATATCGTTGTATTCGGAATATTTATCGGTACTGAAATGATCTAAAAATTCCCATCCACCCATAACAGGCATATTTAAATCCAAAAAGATGAGTTGTGGTATCTTTTTATTTTCTGTATTGTTTTGAATGAGTTTGTCAAAATACTGAAGTGCTTCCTCTCCATTTTTGGCGGTTATTATTACTTTTGAAAAAGAAGCTTTTGAAATTACCATTTTGCAAAGCATAAGAGTTATTGGATCGTCATCTATAAATAATAAAGTATCAAGCATTTTTAGATATATTTGTTTTTAAATGTAATTGTGAATGTAGTTCCAATGTTTACTGTGCTTTCGATGTTAATGGTTCCTCCCATAGTTTCTACTTGAGATTTTACTAAATACAAACCTAACCCTTTGCTGTCAGGGTAATCATGAAATCTTTGATATAAACCAAAAACTTTGTCTCTGTTTCTCACTAAATCAATACCAATTCCATTGTCTTTAAAAATTAAAATTACCGTATCTCCAATCTGATTTGCGGTGATGCTAATTTTAGATTTTCTGGTTTCAGATTTGTATTTAATTGAATTGGTTAAAAGGTTTAATAAAATGCTCTCCAAATAGGATTTATTAGTATTTAAAAAAGCAACTTTATCAAAATCGAATTTTATTATAGGTTTGTGTAATCCAATTAGAAAATTCAACTGACTAAAAACATTTTCAAATATTTCTTTTAACATCACTTCTTCTTTTTTGATAGAAGGATTGTCTTTAATGATAATTACTTTTACTAAATCATTAATTGTTTCGTTTAGTAAATGGGTAGATTTATTGAAGCCGTCTAAGATTTCTTTTAGTTCTGGGTTTTCAATTGGAATGTCTTCCATCAAATTTAATAAACCCGTTAGGTTTGATAAAGGAGCTCTAAGGTTGTGAGAGGTAATATAAGAGAATTGTTGTAAGTCTTTATTGTTTTGCGTTAATTCTCTTATCAGTTGTTCCTTCTCAACTTCTTGTTTTTTATCTGCTGTAATGTCTCTTTGAATTGAAACCCAATGAGAAAGTTCTCCGTCTGAATTGTAAACAGGTGACATGGAATATTTCACCCAGTATTCCTCTTTGTTTTTTTTGTAACTAATCGTTTCTATTTGGCATTCTTGGTGGTTTTTTATGGCGTAGATAAGCTTTTTAAATTCTTCGTTATCTGAATTGGGCCCTTGAAAAATATTTGGAGATTTTCCTATAATTTCATCTGAATCGTATCCTGACATCAAAGAAAATGCTGGATTTACATAGACTATTCTTGGAATGTTACCTTCTAACAAGTCAGGTTCAGTAATTATTACTGAATCCTTTGTTTGGGTAATTACAGTTTCTAGTAATTTAAGTCGTTGTTCTTCAATTTTTTGTTTGGTTATATCTTGAATTGCTCCAATCATCCGCACTGATTTTCCTTCTTCATCTTTTAAAATAAATCCTCTGTCTAAGACATATTTATAGGAACCATCAGCACATTTGAATCGATATTGATCTTGCCATTTTTCGGTTTTTTGTTCAATGAAAGAATATAATTTAATGGACATTTTGATACTGTCTTCGGGATGTATTTTATCAAACCACCATTTGGAACTTTCACCAATTTGATCTTGTTTATAACCAAATAGTTTTTCTATTCCTTTATTCCATATCATTTTGTCTTCCAAGATCTTCCAGTCCCAAATTGTGTCACTTGTGGCTTTTGACACAATATCATATCTTTCATTCGACTCTTTAATATCATCATTTTTTTTCTTAAGCTTTTCAAATATAGCAGAGTTCTTAATGTCATTTTTGTATAAAACATACCTTAAGATTAAACCAGAAAGTAAAATAAATAAGAAGTCTTTGAACAGGATGATTAAGGAGAATTGATCTAAAGTAGCGTATTTTGGAATCACTTTAAAACAAACTATTGCCAATACTAAAGATATTAGGATATAGATAATGGTTATTTGGTTTTGTTTGTTTTTCATTATTCAAATATAATTAAATATTGGGTAAATATTAAAATTCCTATAAAACTTATTTAAATTTGTTTGATTTCGTCCTATTTAAGTTAACAATTAGCAAACAAATAGATAAAGGTTTTTTATATTAAAATAAAGTGTACATTTGCAACCTCAAAAAAAATTAGATGGAAGCTATTAGAAACATTGCAATTATTGCCCACGTCGATCACGGAAAAACTACCTTGGTTGATAAAATTATGTATCACTGCCAATTATTTCGTGATAATGAAAATACAGGTGATTTAATTCTAGATAATAACGACTTGGAACGTGAAAGAGGTATTACTATTACTTCTAAAAATGTTTCTGTAGTATATAAAGGAACAAAAATAAATATTATTGACACTCCTGGTCACGCCGATTTTGGTGGAGAGGTTGAGCGTGTACTTAATATGGCTGATGGAGTTTGTCTACTAGTAGATGCTTTTGAAGGGCCAATGCCTCAAACTCGTTTTGTATTACAAAAAGCACTTGACTTAGGTTTGAAACCATGTGTTGTTATCAATAAAGTAGATAAAGAAAACTGTACTCCAGAAGAAGTACATGAAAAAGTTTTCGATTTAATGTTCGAATTAGGAGCAGAAGAGTGGCAATTGGATTTTCCAACAGTTTATGGTTCAGCTAAAAATAACTGGATGTCTGATCATTGGGAAAATGTAACTGATAATGTTGAAGCATTATTAGATATGGTTATTGAAAATGTTCCAGCTCCAAAAGTTTCTGAAGGAACCCCTCAAATGTTGATTACTTCTTTAGATTTCTCTGCATTTACAGGTCGTATCGCAATTGGTCGTCTTGAAAGAGGTATCTTGAATGAAGGAATGCCAATCTCTTTAGTTAAAAGAGACGGTACTGTTTCAAAATCACGTATAAAGGAATTACATACTTTTGAAGGTCTTGGTCGTAAAAAAGTACAACAAGTAATTGCAGGAGATATTTGTGCAATTGTAGGTGTTGAAGGTTTTGAAATTGGTGATACAATTGCTGATTTTGAAAATCCGGAGGCACTAGCTTCTATCGCTATTGATGAGCCTACTATGAGTATGTTGTTTACAATTAATGACTCTCCTTTCTTTGGTAAAGAAGGTAAATTTGTAACTTCTCGTCATATTAGAGATCGTTTGAATAAAGAATTAGAAAAGAACTTAGCAATGAAATTGGGTGAAACTGATTCAGCGGATAAGTTCATGGTTTTTGGTCGCGGAGTTCTTCACTTATCTGTTCTTATTGAAACTATGAGAAGAGAAGGTTATGAATTGCAAATCGGACAACCACAAGTTATCATCAAAGAAATTGATGGTAAAAAATGCGAACCAATTGAAGAATTAACAATCGATTTACCAGAAACACTTTCGGGAAGAGCCGTAGAGTTTGTTACTATGCGTAAAGGTGAAATGTTAAGTATGGAAACTAAAGGCGAGCGAATGATTGTAAAATTCAACATTCCATCACGTGGAATTATAGGATTGCGTAATCAATTGCTTACTGCTACTGCTGGTGAGGCTATTATGGCACACCGTTTTATAGGATATGAGCCTTTCAAAGGTGAAATTGCCGGTCGTAACAAAGGATCATTAATTTCTATGGAAAAAGGAAAAGCTATTCCTTATTCTATCGATAAATTACAAGATCGTGGTAAGTTTTTTGTTGAACCAAATGCTGAAATTTACGAAGGTCAAGTAATTGGAGAAAACTCTCGTGGTGATGATATGTGTGTAAACGTAACTAAAGAGAAAAAACAATCTAACGTACGTTCTTCTGGAAATGATGAAAAAGCAAGGATTATACCACCAATTATTTTTTCATTAGAAGAAGCTTTAGAATATATTCAAAAAGATGAATACGTTGAGGTAACTCCAAAATCGATTCGTTTGAGAAAGATTTATTTGACTGAAACTGACAGAAAAAGATTTAAATTCTAATCTGTATATTTATAACTTAAAAGCCATTCGAAAGAATGGCTTTTTTTATGTTTATAGTTTTTTTTGATCTAAATAATAAACTAAGGAAGTGAATAGATTAAATTAGATGTTTATCTCTTTAAACTAAAATGACCTTTGGCTTCTCTACCGTCTTCTAATTTTACAGTGTACCAATAGTCATCAGAAGGCAATTGAAAACCATTGAAAGTACCGTCCCAACCCTCTTGATTTGAAGGAATTAATTGTTTGAGTAATTTTCCAAATCGGTCATAGATGTATATTGTGGATTTAGAATTGAAAACAGCATTTACCCCTTTTGGACTCCAATAATCGTTGTATCCATCATTGTTTGGAGTAAAGAATTTTGGCACGCCAATTACGGCTATGGTTTTATGAACAACTGGACCACAACCATTTTTGTCGTTAATATACACTTCGTGAATACCGGCCGGAACATTGGTAAAGAAATTAGAATCTTGAAAATATCCAGAAGCTTCATCTAAACTATATTCGTAATCACCTAATCCAGAAACATTTGCTGTAACTGTGTTTATGTCGGTCATATCTACAATTTGAATATTATCAATATGTGCCACATCGGAAGCGGTAACTTTTATGGTTCGAATTCTACTGCATCCAGATAAAGTTGAAACTTCTACCGAATAATTTCCTTCTGCATTTACATCTAAAGTATAAGATGTTTTTCCTGATAAAACGGTTCCGTCTTTTGACCAAATATAAGTGTAATTAGTTGTTGGAGAACCATCTTGAATTCCCGCATCAAGTTTAACATAGAAAGTAGGGTCGTTTTGACAAACTAATTTATCTTCACTTCCATTTATGTTTAATTTTATTTTTGGCACTGGAAGCACTTTAAAAGGAATAATTACAGAAACTTTACAAGTTGTGTTTATTGGATTTTCTACAACAACTTTTACATTTTGCGTTGCTGTAACATATGGATTTGGCAACGGACTTGGCAATATATTTCCATTCTGATCGAAATATTTGACAGTCATTCCTGTTTGTCCATTCAAAATTGTGGTTTGAAATGTTGCAGAATCAAAAGCAAATTTTCCATCTTGTAATAAAGGATCTAACTCATCATCGCAAGTTGTTGTCAATGAAACAGGAACAGAAAATGCTTCGGGTAAGTTATCAACAATAAATTGAATTGTTGTTTGGTCCAAACATTTTAATGAAGTGTTGTTAGAAACAACCGCTTTTATGGTTTGCGAAGCCGTTAAAAATGAGGCAGGAAAAGGGCTTGGTAAAGGGTTGTTTGCTTGATCAAAATAAGTGACACTAATATTTGTTTGACCATTTAGCAAATTAGCTTCTAGTGCTGATGTATTAAAAGGAAATTTTCCGTCATGATCATCATCACATTGTCTTGATATAATTACAGGATTTGCAAAAGGTAATTTTTCAACAGTTAAAGTAACAAATGGACCTAAACCATAACATGTATTATCAGCATCACTATCTACTCTAACCCAAATGTTTTGAGAATTAGGATATCCAATATTTCTATAATTTGAAGTAGTAGTAATATCATTTAATTCTGCCAAAGCATCAGCTTGATTTCTATAATAACGAATACTATATACAGCGGCAGTTTTTGGCAAAAGGTTTTCAATAGTTGTTTTTGTGTAACTAAAGTCAAAAGTGGCTATTCCGTCCCGTTTATTATTGTTGCTATTGTTGTTTCCATTGCTGTCCAAGAAATCATCACAAACTGGAGGTACTATTATACTGTAAGTTGAAGGTATGTTGGTTGCAACAACATTCAATGTTAGTTTAGCAATACTAAAACATCCATTTGAATTCATAACTCTAGCCCAAACAGGCATAGTTCCTGGGGTTGTATTTACAAAATCCAATGGATTTGAAATTAAGGCAGATGGGTTTGCAGTAGTGGCTCCTGCCAAAGTGGTATAATAAGTAATAGTTTCATTAGCGATTTTACTTGAAATCATATTGTTATTTACAGTAAGATTAAAAGAGGTAATCGCATCTAAATCGTCGTCACATTGAGTAATTTTAATGTCGTTTACAATTGGTAAAACGTATATTTTTAATGTAGTATCCGATGAAAGTAATCCACATGAGTTACCAATTTTGTTTAATTGTACTCGGTATTTGTACCCATTCATTGCATTAGTAATACTCATTATCGTTAAGGTATTACTTGTAGTGCCCGAGTAAGTTGTGTTATCATTAATGTCAATCCAATTAATGCTATCTATCGAAAGTTGCCATTGATATGTATTTCCACCATTATCTTTTAATGTAATTGTAGCATTTTGTAATTCGCAAGTTTGCGCAACATTTGGTTGTGTAGTTATTACAATTGGAGCATAAGTAATGTAGTTTGAATTGGGTGTTGTATAGCCAATGGCGCTCGTTACTAACCCATTTGCATCTACCATTGGGGGAGCAATTCCTCCAAGAATTCCATCGCCATTTGCATCTAAAAAACCTGCCTCGATTACATCAGAACATAAATCATTGTCACTTTCTAAATCACGATAATTTCGTATTCCATCCGCATCTGTGTCAATTCCTGTTTCTACAGCATCTAGAATACCATCATTATCACTATCTAAATCAAGGTAATCAGGAATACCATCATTATCCGTATCAATTGGTGTAAGTCCTGGTTCGAATGCGTTGTCTAATCCGTTTTTGTTACTATCTACATTAGTTAATACAACTGAATTGTTAACTTGAGCTTCAATACCATCTGGAATTCCATCATTATCGGTATCTTGATCCAGTTGATCGGATATACCATCGTTATCGGAATCTTTTGGTACACAAGTTGCAAAAAGTGCAAGGCTAGTTTTATTAGGAAGCGTATCTGATAAATTAGAATGGGTGAAGCTGATGGAATTTGTTAGATAAGATAAAAATTTGAAAGTTCCTGTTCCAGCAGACAAAGGAGTTGTGCTATTGAGTATAAAACGTATTTCAAAAGAGGAATATTCCGTTACGCCAGTTTCGTATATTCCATCATAATTAGTGTCTATTAATAATTGATTAGTAGGGTTAAGAACTGTAATTGTTTTGTTAATATCCGTTCTAATGATATATTGTGCATTAGGATTTAATAAATCGGAGGTTGTAGAAGTAGTGCTATAATCAATTCCTAAGCTTATAGGTTGATTGAAAATCATTTTATAGGTTATACTATTTCCTTTGCCAGCAGGGATTTCAGAGACAAAAGTTCCATCAGACTTACCTGTGAAAGTTCCTGTTGGTAATCCAGTTCCTGAAGTTGAAATTGTTCCTAAGAATGAATTTGTATAATTTCCAACAGCAATTGTTCCCAAAGAAGTATTAGAAATATCGATATTTTGATTTCCGTAAGATTCCGTACAATTCGTAATACCATCATTGTCGTTATCAATATCAATGTTGTCATTGGCTTTGTCATTATCTATATTAGTAGGACATTCGCTGATAGGTATTTTATCAGAAAAAACAAAACCATTACTTGGACATCCAGATATATTGCCTCGAACTTGATAATAACCCGGAGATGTTGGTGTGTATTGGTTACTAATGGCTCCTGGAATTTCAACATCATTTTTATACCATTTAAAGGTGTCGTAGGAAGATAAGGAATTAATTTTCAATACTACATTTGGAATACATGCAGAATTAACAACAGAAATTTTATCAGATACAATTTCAGGTTTAATATCAAAACCTGAATAATATCCACCATAAGTTGCAGCACCATTTGTTCCAAAATAAGAAACATAAACTTGTTTGGTAGATTTTACGGCTATATTACCACTTAGATTATTGATTGTATATCTCACAAAACCTGGATTACCACTAATAGCAATAGCGGGAGCTGTTGTGTTTACTCCATTAATTTTAACTAATGCCCCAGTTTCTGTCACAATATTTAAACCTCCATTGAAAGTATTGTTTCCAATAGATTCTATTAATGGAATATTGTCTACTGAATTTGGCGTAGCGCAATTTAACGGTGGTACAAAAAACAAGTTCTGATTTGCGGGAGGATTATTAGAATTGCCATTTGGAAGAATAGCCGGAGCTAAACCACCAATACTTTGATAAGCAAATACATTTTCAGAAGTATTTACATATAAATTACCATTGATATATTTACTTCCATCAATTATAGCATAATCGCCTGCATTTAAAAGGCTAGCGTAGGGTGTCGAAACCCCATTTATATAAATAATAGTATTTGGAGTGTTTGCGATCAATAACACTTTTTCCAAATCATCTGTTCCAATGCCTTTAACAAAAATATATTCTTTTCCAATTTTTTCGGACGAAACTATTTGGTCAAATCCTATATCTCTTCCATTTGTACTAGTGCTATTGCTGCCGCCAATTGAACCCGCATTAACTACTACTGGCTTGTCTGATTCAACCAAAGCTCCGATCATTTTGGAACTGTTAGATGGAGTATTGTTACCTGAATAATTTTCTAAACCCATTACATAGCTTTCATTCTTATTTAAAGTTACTGTAATTGGAGCGGTGTAAATTGTACCGTCAGTAAAAATTGTTCCAATAGGAATGTTGGATAGGGTTACTTTTGTATTATTTTCTGTGGATAAAATTGAGGCGAAATTCAATAAATTATTATCTACATTTGGATTCAACATAGCTCCTAAACGAAAAGATTTTCCAAGTGCACTATTGCCTTTGGAAACGAGACCTCCAGCATGATTATAACCTCCATTATTATTTGCTCCAGAATTTATCCTCACACTTACATAAACTAAATCTTCTGCTTCGATAATAAACCCTTTGTTTTGGATAATTCCAATAGTTGTTTTAGGTGTAAATAATTGCGAAGTGTTGCCTTGACCAATACGATGGATATAAGGAACAGAGTTGCTCACAACCCCAGATATAATAGCTCCGCCAATTTCAATAATTTTAAAATTAACATCATTGGTGTTGGGTGTAGAAATATATAAATATTGGTCTTCAGCCAAATTATTTTGTGTGGTTAAAGGAGGAATATAATGTGTTTTACTAAACTGAGCAGAACAACTTAAAGCGATAAAAAGAAAGAGAATTATGTTTTTCATTAGTGACTTGTAAAAACTAATATATACTATGACAGCTTAAACAAAAATAGGTTTAAAATTTAGAATTAAATAATTTACTGAACACCTATGAATCATTCAACTTGAAAACAAAGTTACCAATTTGAAGTTACTTCAGCGCCAAAGTAGTCATTATCTTTTTAAAGAAAAATGACCTTTTATTGTTTTACCATTATCCAATTTTATTGTGAACCAATAATCGTCTGAGGGTAATTCTTTTCCATTGTAGATGCCGTTCCAACTTGGGTAAATTGAATTAAGTTCTTTAAGTATTTTGCCAAAACGGTCATAAATAATTATTGTTGATTTAGGGAATAAATCAAGATTTTTAATTTTCCATTCATCATTGAAATTATCGCCATTGGGTGTGAAAAAACGTGGATAATCCAAAACATAAACAGAATATGGAGTAGATATGCCACAACCATTTTTATCTCGTGCAGTAGCATAATAAAGACCTGGAGCAATACCTGAAAACAATGGGGAATCTTGATAATTCAAGCTGTCTAATGAAAATTCATAATTACCAAAACCTGTGTATTGTATAAAAACAGAATTGTTATTTCCAGTAAAATCGTTTATTGTCGCTCCTGTTATTGTTGCTATGCCTGAAATTGGAACAAAGAATTTTTTTGTTTTAGTGCAGCCATTTACACCTGTTACAATTACAGAATAATTCCCTGCAGTTGATGTGATTATTGAATTAGTAACAGCTCCGGTATTCCACAAATAACTTGAATAATTAGGTGCAACTGTCAATGTTGCAGAAAAACCATCACATATTGAAATAGTTTCATCTTGAAAATTAGGAGGATCAAAAGTGTTTACTTTAAGTGTAATTGAAGTAATTCCGAAACAGTTTGGGCCATTCGCGATTCTGACATAAATGTTTTGTTGATATGGAATAGTATTTTTAAAAATAGTTGGTAATGAATTATTTTGAAACAAAGCGTCATTTTCAGTCAAATAATAGTTTACAATCAATCCGTTTGGCAATCCTGACAATAATTGAGGTGTAACTTGCTTATTCAAGTCAAATTGATACAATCCATCTTGAATTGTGTCGCCATCGCATGTTGTAATTGGATTTTGAATAGGGATATAATTGCTTACATTTATTAATTTAAGTTGAGCGTAATTGACGCATTTATAGGTGTTTGTCACTCTAGCAAATAGAATTGGATTTGGAGTTTTGTTTATATATGCCCTAGGATTTACTATAGAGTTTGTATTTGCTTGGGCATCTGAAAGCGATTCATAATACACTACTTGACTTAAGCTAGTGTTGTTATTCCTAATGATATTATCGACTGTTGTTAAATCAAATTGAGATATGCCGTCTCCATCTGGATCGCATTGGGAAAGCGAAGTATTAGACAAAAGAATTTCAGGAGTGAATTCTAGTTTTATTTTACCTGTAGCGCTGCAAGTTGAGGGAGTATAAACTACTTCAACTGTATAAGTCCCCGAATCAGTTGCTGAATATGTGGAATTTGATTCGTTCGGGATAGGAATATTAGAACCATCTTTGAACCATTTGTAACTATAACTTGCTGGTAATTTAGTATCTAAGAGAATGCTTTCGCCGTAACAAATAGGATTATTTGTTGTTAATCGATCGGGACCCAAATCAATTTTTGGAATAAAAGTTCCTGCTTTAATAAATACTGCTGAATCAAAATATTGATTTTTATCATCAGCAATTACTAGTTTAATATGATACGTTTTACCAGCGATTACGGTAGTTTGAGCATTCATAACTACTGATTGACCGGAGTAATTTATTGGACTAGTTATAGTGTTGTTTCCGTTATAATAATTTGTATTTATTGCTGGGCAAGTACCAAGAGGAGTTGTAGGGTGAAGGTTCATTGTTGTAACTGCTGTTGTTGTGCCTGGAATTTGGGCGATATTTTGATAATTGGTAGTACTTCCTTTTTCCTTAATTAAAAAAACAAACCCATCAGAATATAGACATGGACTTTCATCGTGATACTCATTTGATGCAAAAATATAATCAAAACTCAAAAAAGTGGTTAAAGGTGTAAAGTCGAATTCTAATACAGTGGCATTTACGGAGCTAATTCCAAGAGCTTGGTTAATATCCGAATCCCCAGTCCAAGTAGAATCATTTCCGTCTCCTCGGAAAAACACAAAAGGACCAACTGAATTTTTAGCCCCCCAAGTGCTTAGCACGACTCCTTCTTTAAAGGGAAAACTACCTCCATTATTGTTAAAATAACCATAACTATTTTGACCAACAGGAAATTTATCTCCAGTAGCTGAAAAATTTGACACACTGACACAGGAGCTATTAATTAATATATTTTCTATCAGATTTTTTGAAGTATAAGAATCATCAACAACAATGTTCTGAGCAGTTACACAAAACATTTTGAAAAAAAACAATGTAAAAAGAATAAAATTGAGTATCCATTTCATAACATCGCAAATATACTATAAATCAATATTTTTTGTAGCGATTACATAGTAGATATTGCCCTTTTTCGTCTGATAAATTGTTGCTTTTTATAAAATCACTACAATAATAGTAGCGCGAACTTTGTTCTAATAAATGATAATACTGTAATTTTGTAACAAATGCTATTACTATGAATGAACCATTAATGGTTTTTAAAAAACCAAGTTATCCATTAACCACGCAGTTTTTAGAATATTTAGAACGATTTGATCGTGTTTCAAAAGTTTCAATTTATTATGATGATTTATTGCGTTTTATAGGTTCAATAAATGTATTTGACAAAAATGATAAAGACACATTGTGGATACGGGTTTATTATAATGAACAAGAAAGAAGTGAAATTGATTTAAATTTAAAAAAAATATATTCTTATTTGCATTCCGATGGAAATTTAGATATTATTAAATATTTGAATGTAGATGCTATCGACTATTGTACTTTTGGTAATTCGAAACCTTTTCGGGTAAAAGTAAGAAATATATTGAATGATAATTACACCTACTTTTATATTAAAAAAGCAGATGCTTCCCGTGTTTATGGATTGGAATTAGAACATATGTTATCTTCAGATAAAATAAATTTTTTAGTGTTTGAAGATACTTTGATTGAAGAGCATATTACAGGTATTCCAGGAGATGTGTTTATGGATACACTTTTAGTGGATTGTTCTGAAACTGAAAAAGCGCAAATTGCGAAGGAATTCGTAAAGTTTAATGAGCGATGTATGATAAGGCTTTTGGGAGATATGAGGGCATACAATTACGTTATTGTACCCATTCACGATTTTGACCAAGTAGTTTTCAAAATTCGTCCAATAGATTTTGACCAACAATGTTATGAGGGTAATTTAAAAGTGTATCGTCCACAGTTTTTTAAAGAAAACATGCCTATGGTCAAACTAGCTAAAGAAAAGCTTGCGAACAGTTCGACTGAACAATATAAAAATGAAGAACGAGCTGCTTTAGCTAAAAGGATTTATTCGACTGAAACCCGTATCAAAAAATTATTGCAGATTATGGGTAACGATACAATTGCACCCGAAGAAAATGTAAATAAACTAAAGTTGGAATTGTATCGATTAACCCATGACATCAATTTTAAAAGAGCAAAATCTATGGGAAATGTGCTCAATTCAGCTTTTGATTTCATTACAAGGAATTATAAAAATATAAACTTCCCGCATTAAAATTACTATTCCTTTATTAAATATTTAACTTAATAATTCAATAGCTGTTGGTTTAGAAAACATTTTTTGGATTAGATTTTGTTTTAAAAACATGATTCCTTTAATAAAAATGAATGTTAACATAGATTTGGGATTTTGAGGTTATTTTTTTATTATAAATATTTAATTGTCTTTTATGTTGAAACTTGCTAAAAATAATATGATTTATAAAAAAAAGATATTAAATAAACCTAATTGTTTTTTTTAATGCTTTTTTTCTTTAAATTTGGTTCCTTTCACTTTTTAAATATACAACTTTTTCTGTTTAAAAGCACTAAAAAGTCGTTAAAAAGCATGAAATAGTTGTATTTCAATCGAAAATACTTACAGCTTCGTGATTTTTTTTAGATTTAAAAAGTATTATTTTTGATAATTTGAAATGAAAAACAAAAAAATCCCCAATTAGAATTGGAGATTTTAGTTTATTAAAACACGGATTACATATTTATTTAATTTTTCACCTCTTTATTAAAATAAACTAAGTAATAATACATTTGTTTTTCTTCATCCCAACCTTTTTCAACAAACTTCTCGGCACTTTCAGGATTAATGAAATCCATTTTTATCTGAATATTGGTATCTAAACTGATAATGTTTTTAATTGACTTTCTAGCATCACTAACTGCTGCATTAGCAATAGGAAACGATGTGATGTCCTCGATGCTGTATTTTTCTCCTTTGTCTACTTTGTAATTTTTAAATTCTGGCAGTAAATCTGGATTGTCTAAAACTTCGTTAAGGAAATTGGTTTCTTCAAATTGATCGTTTTTGGCAAAATAATTCACACTGCGATTCATAAACATCACTTCCTCTTTTTTGTCTTCGGCAGGGAATACAACATCCTTAGCAAATCCTTGACAAAATTTAAGGTATTTTTTTGTGATAAAATTTTCATCCTCAAATGCATCAACAGATAGGAAGTGTTCCAACCAATAACGTGCATCATAGCGGTTACTGTCAACAGTCAGGATTTTATAGCCTTCTTCTTTTTTATAATTGAATATCAAACAGCCTTTATCTAATTTGTTCAGGTTGATACCATGTTGCAAAATCATTTCGATATTAGTTTCTTTTTCTTCAAACTGTAAGAAGTCCGCTTGTAATTCACTTTTAAAAATTCCAATGGCATCAACAACATTATTGTCGATATTCACATTGGTTAGATGGACTACATATACTTCGCCATTTTTGATGTGTGGGTGATTGGATTGTTCGAATAAATGGGTGGTAATCTTTTTCGAAACTTCGTGAATAGTACTTGGATTTTCAAAAATTTCGCTAGTCAATTTAAACATATCGTTGTAGTCTAAATCTACCTCATGTGCAAATTGAAAATAATTTTCTTCTTTTTCTCTAAAAGGTTTAAAGAAGTATTCCTTAATTAATGGAGCAATTTCATCGTTTAAATTAATCGGTTGCTCCGATAAAAAAATCGCCTCGTTACGGCTTTTATTTCCAACTCTGTGGATGGAAAGCGTTTCGATGTGTGTGTTGAATAAGTTGATCATTTTTATTTTTGAGTTGCTGAGGTTTTGAGTATAGAGGTTCTAAGGTTTTAGTTTCGTTCTTTAACTTTGTTTATAAAAGAAACTAACATTCTCTCTATTTCTCTACTATCCTCATATAAAGTGTTAAATTCTTCTTCGTTAAAATAATTTATGTTTTTTGCTATTTCTAATTGTGTTTGCATTTCAAAAAGGGAACCAATAGAAATGTTTAAAAATCTTAAATACTCTTTGTTGCTATCTCTCCCAAAACCCTCTGCAATATTGCTCGGAATAGAAACTGCACATCGTCTTATTTGAGAAGTTAATCCAAAAATTTCTTCTTTAGGAAATTGTTTAGTTGAATTATAAGTATTGGTTGTCAATGTCATTGATTTTTGCCATATCAAAAGTTTTCTAAAATCGCCCATATTTTATTTTTTTCTAAAAATTTAAGCAAATATATAAAACCTTTTGACCTTAGAAACTCAATAACTTAAAACCTAAAAAAGATTAATTCCAGTTTTCTTCAAACCCGAAGTCTTCAAAACTATCATCACCACTGAACATGTCAAGGTCATCATCGTCTAAATCATCTTCAAATTCATTGTAATCTTCCTGATCATCATCGGCAATAAAATGTTTTTCCATTGCTTCGGCAGGCATTTCACCTACTGAGAAAATAGTTTCAGGATACGTATTTCCAGCGGTAATTTCTTCAATTGAGGCAAGTTCTACTAGAAATGTCCACATATTAATGAAGTCATACACATAAATTATTTTTGTGTTGTCCTTGTCTAAAATATCCGAAAGCAAATAATCGCTCATCGTTTTTTGTTCTCCAGGAACATCACCAGCATCAAACATTGGGATTTCATCTGCTTGATTCCAAGTGTCATCGCAGGTATAAAAAGAGGCCACTTCCATACCATCAAACCCAAAAGAGTTGAAAATAGCATTGTGTAAATCCTCTAATGTATCTTCGGCAAGTATTGCAATATCTCTAAATATATCTTCTTCGGCATCGAGAATTACTCTAAATTTATAAACCATAATCTTTGTTTTAATGAGAGGGCAAAGGTAAAATATAAATTTAGATATTAGATTTTAGATTTCGGATTTGTTGATAAGATTTTTACATACGGATAATCTATAGGTTTGCTGTTTTGAGAATTTGGAGCACAACAATTGGTGATTTCAAAAACTAATCCTCCTGCTGTACGCTGTATCCACGCCAAAAAGCGTGGGATGCCGCTTCCATCAGGGCTACGAATCTCGAATTATTTTCATAAGGATAAATAGAAATAATTCCAATTCATCCTTAAAAATGAACTCTTAAAGTGTGAAATTGCCCGACTTCGTAGCCACAATTGTACACCGTTATCACTTTAACTTTTTTTAGATTGGTGTATTACTTGGGATCTTGATAGTAGCCAAACTTCTAACCCCGATTTTTAGGACTTTTCACTTGTTTACCTCATAGTAATCGGGTTTATGCACGTCATCGTTTGAAACTAAGTGGTGCTTTTTTTAATTTTATGAATGAACTTCTTTCTAATAAGATGAAGTTGTTTATGGCTTGGATAACTTCTATTGGAAGTCAAGTTATTGAAAATTAAGGCAGTGACTAATAAAATTAATATCCCAATTAATACAGGAGAAATGACATATAAATAACCCAGATCTTTTATTTTATCCGAACCAATAATAGCAATAAGGGCAGTAGCGCCTCCTGGTGGATGTAAGGTTTTGGTAATTTGCATAAAAACGATAGAAAGAGAAACGGCAAGTGGAGCGGTAATCCAAATAATATCAGGAACAAATTTGTGGACGGTAACCCCTATAAAAGCAGAAATTAAATGACCTCCAACTAGGTTTCGAGGTTGCGAAAACGGGCTTTGAATAATACCATAAACCAATACGCTCGATGCACCAAAAGAACCAATAAGATATACGGCATCATTTCCTGAAAAATGGATGGATTGTATGTAGGCTAAAATTCCAATACCTACAAATGAACCTATAAATGCCCAAAAATGTTCTTTCCAGTCAATTAAGGTTTCTTTGTAAAGAATGTATTTGGTTTTGCGGTAATTCTGTTTAAATTTTTTTAATGGCATAAGTTGTTACTTGGCAATACTTGGAGAAAAGCTATATACAGTAAAAGGATAAACCGTTTTAGCGATGTATTTTGAAATTAAGGAAACTACTAATATAGGAATGAATAAAGTATAATTGTTAGTTGCCCCACAAACCAAAAAAATGGCGGTGAAAGGAGCGTGAATACTGGCACTCAAAACAGCTGCCATGCCAATAATCATAAAATTTATAGGAATAACATCGGCATTAAAGAAACGATTCAAAACAGAAGCGACTAATAAACCTAAAAAAGCACCGATAAAAAGACTTGGAGCAAAAACACCTCCATCACCACCTGAAGCTAATGTTACAGAGGTTACAATTGGTTTTAAAAGTAAAATTCCAATAAAAGTAAATGCTAATGTAAAAGACAATGGAGCTTCATTCGAGTCGATAAAAATCATTTTAATAGCGTGATAGCCTTCACCGTAAAGTTGCGGAAGAAGGAGTAGGGAGCCACTTAAAATTGCTGAACCAAGGATGACTTTATGATAGGAAATTTTTATTTTCGAAAATTGTGATTTAATCAGCAAAACGCAGCGTGTTAGATAAACTGAATTTAATCCTGCTAAAATTCCTAATAGAATAAAATAGGGAATGGCTGAATAGTGCCAAGTGGTTGTATTTACTGTGAATAATGGCTTTTCATCTAATAGAAATAAAAGTCCAAAAGCTATAGCTACAGCAATTAGATTGCTAATTAAGAATGCCCGAGTTACTTTTTTTGAAATGACTTCAAATGCAAAGAGGATTCCAGCTATTGGACTGCCAAATAAGGCTGTAATTCCTGCAGCAACTCCCGCACAAATCAATTCGGTTTTGTATTGTCCAAAAACATTCTCTTTTGTTTGAGCGACAGAACCAATGGTGGCTGTAGCGACAACTGTGGCTACTTCAATACCTGTAGATCCTCCAAATATCACAGTTAGGAAACCATTGATGAAATGAGAAGGAATTTTATAACTAGGCAGGTTCTTTGATTTGACATTGATGCTTTCAAAGATTTCTTTGATGCCTTTGTTTTCCTTTTTTTTAAATAAATATTCTCTTAGAAAAAAAATAACGGAAAATCCGAAAACTGGAAAAAAAACATAAAATAATGAATTTACATTGGCTTGATTGAAAAAAATGTCCTCGTAATATTCGGTTATTCTTTTTAGAACAACTCCTAAAAAAGCAGATAAAAAGCCGATTAAAATGGAAACAACAACTAGTTTTTGAAATTTAATTAAAACATAATTTTTTCTAATTCTTGAGGTATCACTCATAAAAAATGAATTTTTTGGTTTGCAAATTTAAACTATGAAAAAGCAATAATTCCTTTTTAAAAGTTAAAAAAATTTTAAAACTCAAATAACCTTTTCTGGTGCTTGATTGCATCGAGTACCTACTTACTTTTGAAAACGATACAAAGCGTTTGCAACGCGGCTCAATTTAAATTACCACAAAGATTAGACATTTACATTACAAAATATAGTATTCTGTTTTTCATAATTACTATAGCTACTATTTACATAATCGCTTTCATGAAACAAAATTCCAGCTTCAACAGGATAGTAATGTATATAATTAACTCGTTGTTCTACTTTTTATAAAGTATCTAATAAACAGGATGAAAAACATCTTGCCACCCGAGCCTGAAAGTGCGAATTGGCGAAGCATAATTTAAAATTTTTAGCTCTTCCTGATATTTGAACTTCAAAACTAAATTTCCGTAAAAGCCATTCTCGTCTACTTTCAGGATGTTCTTGAATAGCTTCTATAAATTTCTTAGAAGTATATTTCTTAAAATCCCGAATTACATTTTTGTAATTCAACATCAAATGCAGTTGCTATTAAATGAATATGACTAGTCATGTATGCATATGCATGAACACTCAAGCCTTTTTCCTTAATGCAGTAATTTAAGGAATCGTTAATGATAGTACAATAAATAGGGCGTACGAATAAATCTACCCAGTCAACAACAGTTATAGTAATAAAAGTAGGTAATGTGCTATCTAAAAATTTGTATTTCTCAGACATTGTTTTACTTTCAAATATATTAATTATAAGAAAACTATATACAAAATAAAGTAGTTTGAGTAGTACTTCTGTTTTTGTTAGCCGCTTTGCAAACGCTACCATTTGTCTTTTAATTTAATTAGCTACTCGATGCAATCGAGCGACAGAGAAAATGGAAAAACGACCGCCAGTGGGTTGTTTTTCCGATTTGATTCAATTTTCTGTTTAGTCAATTGTCGAAATATAAATGTCTACTTCTGCATTACTCCAATCTTGACTTCTTTCATCATATACTTCAAAATCAAATCCAAACTTTCGTTCTGTGTCAGAATTCCATATTTCTTTCCAAGCATCCGTTACACAGCCTGTCATAACACCTTTTGCAGTAAACTTGCTGTATTCTTGAGCTGGTACCGTTAGTTCTTCAAGTTCTTTAGGCGTTTCTGAGTTCTTTTTTACTTTACATCCGATAAAATATGAAAAAGGGGTTGTTTCGTCTTTTTCATAGTCAAAGTAGACAGCATATACTTCATTAGATAATTTTTCCGGAATAACATCGAAAATTTTATCTGTTTCAAATTTTTGCCATAATTCGCCACAATCTTTACTTGATTGCTTGTTTTGGTTCGTTGTTTTGCGGCAGAGCTTTATTCCAACTAACTTAAAATGCTCTCTTTTTTCTGTCATATTTAGTGTTTTATTTTGATTATTCGTGTTGTTTTACAAACGACAAGTTGAACTAACCCGATCGCTCCGATATAAATATATCATCTAACGGATAGCGCAGAATTGCATTCTGTGCCTCTTCCGATTGTCAACTATAAAAATATAATACAAAATCTAGACCTGCATCATTTCTTTCGGAACTTATTTAATAAATTTAAGGATAAAATAAATTGCTCAACTTTATTGGCACGGAATGTAATTCCGCCTATCCGTTTACGAGAAATTTACTGCATATCTGCGCGATCTGAGTTCTAATTTTATTTTAACCAATTATATTTTGTATTATTCATTTTTTAAATTTTTTAATTTGGTTTATTCTAATTTTATTGAGCGTTGTTTTTTTATATTTCAATTCTGTCAAGTTCAAATTTAAAAGGGATTTTTATTAATTGATAAATTTTAATATTTCTCCTTCTTGCTTCAATTATAATTTCGGCTTTATGATTTATGTCAATGTTCACTCCTAAATTAATTTCCTCAATACAACTTTCTTCGAATACTTTTATTCTCATTTCGTTATTCGGTTTGTCAGTAAACATTAAGTTTGTAAAACGATATTCTTCTTCATAAGACCAATCAACAGATTTATAATGCGTTTGATAAAATGAAGTAATCATAATTTCTTCATTTTCTAATGGATTAATTACGGGAAAATTTTCTGAATAAGTTACTGGTCCACCTTTGCCGAATAATCTAGATTCCCTCATTTTTTCTTCATTAAATCCAATACAAAATCCTTTATGATAATCACCATAATGTGACCACATTAGAATTGAATTCCATTTTGCACTCATACACAAAACACCGTAATGATTGTCTATCATTGGAAATTCAATTTCTTCCTTTTCTTTTTGAAATTTCTGAATATTTTCAAGCGATTTTGTATATTCAAGTTTTTCATTTTCTATGTTAAAACCATTTGCTATGAAGAAACTATTTTGTCTTTCAAATACATCGTTTACATATTTTTCAATTTTTTCAGGCGAATCAATCAATAAAAAGTTTTTGGGAATTTTACAGTCAAAAGGATCATTAAATTCAATTGGCGAAGAAAGATAAACTTGATTCTTCAAAAGAATATTTTTATGATACTCATTTGCCCAACTTCTATATTTGTAAATTATTTTCGGATAATTTTCAGCATAATTTTTCGCCATAATTTAAAATATTTTTCTTTCTGTTTTCTGTCGCTCGAAAATATCGCACAATAAGTGGGCGCATTGCGCAGGCGTGTGAGCTTGCGCAAAACGTCGAGTTGGGCGAAACCCATATTTGGGAGATTGGCGAAGGTTTGTTTCACATTACTTCTTTTCTCAAATATAAATATTAATTCCGAAAAACCCGATCGCTCTGATATATACATATATCGTCTAGCGGATAGCGCAGAATTCTATTCTGTGCCCATTCCGATTGGCAATTAAAAAAATATAATGCAAAATCTAGACCTGCATCATTTCTTTCGGAACTTATTTAATAAATTTAAGGATAAAATAAATTGCTCAACTTTGTTGGCACGGAATGCAATTCCGCGCTATCCGTTTATGAGAATTTTACTGCATATCCGCGCGATCTGGTTTAACTAAAATTTGATGCGAAACCGCATTCATTTAAACTACAGCTAGTTCAATTAAGCAGTTGGTGATGCGGCTTTATTCAAGTGGACTAGGATTACAATGATATATTTTCCCTGTGTGAGTATCAATAACCATCCAATCTTCGCCTTTAGATATATATCTACCATTTTGAGAATATTGATAGAATACTAAAAGAAAGCCAAGTAAAATAAGCAATATTGAGATTTTAAAATAATCAAGGTTTAGTTTTTTCATAAAAATATGTGGTTAATCATTCCGCCACTTTAAAGGAATGAAAGCTAAAATAAAAAAAATGCAAAAATTTAAAAATGTAACAATTATTGAAATCAAAGAAAATTTTTTAGTGTTAGAGAATGATAATCAAATTCAATTACATTATGTTTCTAATGACGATAAGAGTACAAGTTTGGTCATTCTTGTTGAAACTATTTATTTAGCTTTAACTGAATATTTAGCCATACATTCTTTAAAAGCTTCCAAAACTTCTGCTTTTATTTCAAATGTCACTTCTTTAATGTAAGAATATTTGAAATTATGAATATCATAAATTAACATGATGTTTTTAACAAAGTCAATTTCATTTTCTTCGCAATACTCCTTATGTTTTTCTCCAATTTCTTTTATTTTGTCTGAAAAACAATTTACAGTGTCCGAAACTTGTTTGTTGTGTAACTGTTCTTTTAAATCCATAATTTTTATTTTTAAATGTTCAAATTTTAATCGATTTCTGTTTCGGTTCTTCAAGCTGACCGCCAACTTGGATATTGGTCTCACTATATCAGACTTATCACCCCAATTTTGGTAAATAGGTCTGATAAAGTTAAGACTTAATACTTTTCTAAAATATAAATATTAATTCCGAAAAATCGGATTAAATATTTTGTACTTCCTTGTTTTTCAAAGATAATATCTTTTGTTTGATAATTATTACGGGAAACCGTAAATGGAGTTATTTAATACAAAATACCTAGCCCCGGTAGCAGTGAAAACCGATGCAGGTCGAGAACCACTTTTTCTGGTGGTGGCAGAGCGACCAACGGAAGCTCCTGCCAGCGCCTAGAAAAAGGGTTGGAGACCAAAGAGGTTGCAACGGATGACGGGAACAGCTAATAATAAAAAAGTTATTATTAGCTGTTCCCGTCGTGTTTTATAGTATTCTAAATTTAATCTAGCAATTCAGGAGTATTGAGGATCAATTCGATCTTTTTTATAATGACTGTAATTTGATTCATTTGGGATTCTATGTTTCTAAAAAAGAGGCTGATGTCTCTATTGACCCAACTTTCGGAAATGACTCTTGCTCCCAAACTAAGTCGTAGCACTGCACTCTGAAAATCAGTGCCATATTTTACATTAACGGCTTGACCTATATGGCATTTTTGGGCTGCAAGTCGAATAATTTCTAAAGAAGCATCTTCAAAATTATTGGATAAATCAGAGTTCAATAAGGTGTACAGTTTTTTGACCTGAGTATCTGATAATACTTCTTCGTTTTTAAGGATAAAGAAAGGGAATATGGTGCGAATGTTTCTAATACCAAATTCTTTGCTGTTAAAGGATTTCGTTTTTGTTTCGTCACCAAAAATAGGTTCTAAAAAAGGCGCTTCTTTAATGGAATCTTCGATGAAATTGCAAAACATTTCGATTCCCATATTCCGATATAAAATTGGGGTTTTGTAATAGCGATCCATTTCGACTATGGCAGCATTCCAGCGCATATTAGAACCATAATTGAATCCATCCGATAAATCTTTGGCACAAGTCCAAGATGTAGGCCAATCCGAATGATTGTAATAGTTGGTCAAACCTTCTGGTATCTTTTTTGTTATAGTATTAATGGTTTTATTTACACTTTTAGGCAGGATTAATGCCCCAGAATAAGGAGGACCTGTGAAATATTTACTTCCAGTAATGGTAACAATATAGCCTTTGTTTAGATAATTTTGAATGTCTTTGGGGTCCAATCGAAGTTGCGAAGCATCAACAATTATTTGTATGGATAAATTCCTAAGTTTTTTCAAACTTTGTATCAACTTTTCACTAGGGGATTGGTAGCCTAATTTTGATTGATCCATGACATGCAATACGATGTGTCTTCCTAATTCATTGGTTGTAGAAATGGCATTAAATACTTCGGTGTCTAATTGTAAGGTTGATTTTAATTCCCCGATTTCATCTCTTAAAGGTATTTTTATCAAATCGACTTCTCTAAAACCTTCAATTCTTTCTCCTTTTGTTACGGGGAAATTCAGAGCAGTATTGTTTTCAAAATGACATCCTTTTAATGCCGAAGGCACGCCGCTACCCGTTTCGTCCGAAGCTACGAGTACATGCGTAATTTCTTTTTCGGTAACAATTTGAGTTATGGCTGCAATTTGAAGAGCAGAATCAGTTCCTGATGGGGAAAAAATGATTTCACATTCATCATTTATTTTAAATATTTTTTTAAGGTTGCTTTTTAGTAATTCTGAAAAATCAATCGTTGTTTTTTTGTACCCATTTTTTAAGCTATTTTGAATTAAGATACTTCTAACTTTGTCCGTTTTATCAAAAGAAAAATTGGAGATACTTGTAGCAGTCGATGAGGCAAAAGTATGTGCATCAGGTCTTGGGAATGGTCGGCAACCATATTTATTCAACAATTCTATTTCGTCAATATTCAGTCTAAAGTCGCCTCCCGACATTAATAAATATTCTGTAGGTTTTGCTAGATTTTCAAGAATGGGTTCCCAAGATTCTTTAAATAATTGAGTTGAATTATTCATAACATGGATCGAATCTAGTTCTTCATGTTTTAATAACGTCTCCATATCTAAAGCTTGCTCATTTTTAATCATATCAATTAAAAAGTGATCCAGTTTTTTTAGTTTTTCTTTGTCCTCTTTTGGCAATAGGTCATAAAATATTTTAGTGACTTTTAGGGCAGCTATATCGCATAAAAGGGTATCCGATTTGTCTTTTCCCAATGCTTTATACCAAAGTTGCCATTCGATTCCATATCTCAAATAAAGTAAGGCTAAAACTGGTTTTTCTAAAAATGACGTACCAATTATAATGGATTTATTGGGGAATATCTTAAATACATTCGGCTGACTACTTGAAGTAATAATGTTAATGTTATTCATCTTAGGAACAGTATTAAATCGCTTTAAAACTCTTACCAAATAATTTACATTTTCTTTTTCAAATAAACTTGTTCTTTTATATTGATCTTCAATTAGTATGTTATTTGTCATAGGTATTATAATTAAAACTTAAAAAAACGCTCTAAATTTGTCTGCTTTTTACAGCTACTATTTAGTAAACGATTGGTTGGTGCTTGCTATTTTGTTTATTAGGAAACTTTTTTATCAATTGTTGGCCTTGCTTTGTTTCTTTAATGATTCAACATATCAATTATTTCTTTTATTTTTTTCTCTGGATTTTTTAAAACAATCATTTGAATTCTCAGACAATCGAGTAAGGATTTAATTTTCATCCCAAACTCACCTGAAATGATTTTATTGATATTCCGTGAGGCAAAAAATTGAACAGTTGCAGGTCCTGCACCTTGATCTGCATCTATATTTGGGTTAGGAATAAATTCCATGGCTTTGTTTTGGATATCGTATATAAAAAAGTAAGCACATTGACCAAATCTTGGGTCAATTGTAGATTCTAAGGAGTTTCCTGTTGAAGTTATGGCAACTTTCATATTGTTTTTATTTTTCTATACATAAGTCTTTCTTTATCAAGAGCCTATTTGGTTATTCATATTTTTTGTTCCAATTCTTGATTTGAAAACGGATATTATTTGTGCTTTGTATCCGTATTACTTTCAACAGTATTTTCATAATCGAACTTATCAACACGTTCACTATTGCAAAGCGGACAATTTTCGACTGGTTTTTCTTTCTCAGGATTATTAAAATAACATACGCACTTTTCACAATGATACCACTCGCTGTCAAAATATACTTTTCCACCCTCTATCGAAATTTGCTTGCCTTCAACAAAAGCTTTTGCTGTTTTATGAAGTGCAGAAGCATATATCCTTGTAAAGGTAGGTCTGGAAACTCCCATCATAACCGAAGCTTGATGATGATTCAGCATATCATAGTCGCTTAGTCGTATGGCTTCATATTCCTCATATAATAAGTTGACTATTTCGGAATTTTTTTTTCCTGATTCTTGTCCATAAGGTTTAAATCCTTTAATTACAGGAGGATTTGAAACTTTTCTTAATACTTTTATTCTAGGAGACATAGTAAAAATAATCTAAAATTCGCTGCAAATATAATGAACCATAGTTCGTTATGAAAACTTAGTTTACTATTTGTGTCAATTTAACTTACGAAGGAGAGAATTAATGAATTATATAGTATGAATCATTGTAGTCCGTTTAATTTTTAAAAAACAACTAATTGTCCTAACATATATAGTTCCTACGGAACATTTAAACTAGGTTAGCTTGATTTTAATTCTACCAATATTTTGTTCCTAATGGAGCATACTTAGTTGAGGTTAAATGTTGGTAGAAATGAAGTTAAGAATCAAATTTTTGTCCCTTAGGGACTATAGTTTGATTTTATCGGACATTAATGATTATGAATTATAATTTTAGGGTGTCCTGATTTATTCATTCAACTTCCTAATCACTTTTGCAGGATTGCCCACCGCCAGAGTATTATCAGGAATGTCTTTGGTCACCACTGAACCTGCTCCAATTACAACGCCATTGCCTACGGTTATTCCAGGAAGAATAATTGTATTTCCGCCAATCCAACAATCGTTTCCAATGGTTATGGGCAATGCGCTTTCAAGCGTTTTTCTGAGTTCAGCTTCAAGAGGATGTGTGGCGGTGTATAATTGAACATTTGGCGCAAAAAATACGTTAGAACCTATAGTAACAGGAGCACAATCTAAAACAACACAGTTTACATTGAAATATACATTTTCACCACAGCTTATATTATACCCGTAATCACAAAAAAATGGCGGCTCGATATATAAATTGTTTCCAGCATTTGGGATTAATTCGGCAATTATTTCTCGTGCTTTTTTAGTAATTCGGTATTCGGTTACATTCAAACGATGCAATAAATTTTTAGAACGCCTTCTGTCTTTTACCAAAACTGGATCTCCAGCTAAATAATACTCGCCTGTAATCATTTTTTCTTTCTCTGTTTTCATAAAAGGAAATTGTTTCCCGTAAATATAGATTAAAACCACCTGTTTTACAATTCATCCTATTAATTCTACAGTTCAGTTCTTTTGAATTTTATAATTCTATTGTTGGGAATATATTTGAAGTATCAAAACACCAATTATGAAAACCATAGTCAGCTTCCTGATGTTACTAATTTCAATTTTTACATTTGCCCAAACCACTATTTCTGGGAAAATTGTGGATGCAAAAAACAAACCCATTGCCAATGCTAACGTTTTTATTGATGGAACTTATGATGGATCGAACTCTAATGAAATGGGAGAATTTTATTTTGAAACCACAACAACTGCGAATCAAACTTTGACGGTGAGTGCATTGACTTATGAATCAATAAAAATCGCCATAATAATAGAGAAATACCAAAAACAATCCATTGTTTTAAAATCGAATGCCACCGAATTAAACGAAGTTTTAATAACTGCTGGAACAATAGAATCAGGTGGGAAATCGAGAGTTTCCGTTTTGAAACCCTTAGATATTTTGACCACTGCAGGGAATCCGGGCGATATCGTTTCGGCATTTAAAACTTTGCCAGGAACACAAATTGTTGGCGAAAGCGGAAAACTATTTGTGCGCGGTGGCGAAGCAAATGAAACACAAACCTTTATTGATGGTGTTCGAGTAGCTCAACCGTATCTTCAAACAACAAATAATGTACCTACAAGAAGTACCTTTTCGCCACTACTTTTCAAAGGAACTACTTTTTCAACAGGTGGTTATTCTGCCGAATATGGCGAAGCACTATCGAGTGTTTTGATTATGAATACCATTGATGAACCCGATTTAGAAAAAACAGATATTGGCCTAATGTCAGTTGGTGCAAGTATTGGAAATACCAAAAAATGGAAGGCTAATTCATTGAGCTTAAACACGAGTTATATTAATTTGAAACCCTATCAATCCTTATTGCCGGATAATATAAAATGGATTAAGCCGTATCAATCCATTGGTGGTGAAAGTGTTTTTAGACATCGTTTTGATCGGGGAATGTTGAAATTTTATACCTCCTATACCGCTTCCAATTTAGATGTAAAACAAGATAATATCAACTATCCAGACCAATTGCATTTAGCAAACAAAAACAATAATTTGTATTCGAATGTTTCGTACAAAGGTGGTTTTGGCAATAATTGGAACTTGTTTGCAGGGTTGAGTTATGGCAATAGTTTGAATACAGGATTATTCGATATCTATAATTTTAGTAGTACGGAAAATGCGAGTAATATAAAGTTGAAGTTGTCTAAACCTATTTCCGTAAAAGTAAAAACTAATTTTGGTGTCGATTATTTGTATTCTAATTTTTCTGAAACGGTAAATAATTATAACAGCGGATTCAATTCTAATATCCTAGCCGCTTTCTCTGAAACCGATTTTTTATTTTCGAAAAATTTAATTGCCAAAGCAGGTTTCCGCTTTTCTAAAAACTATTTATTAAAAGAGAATTCCATTGCTCCAAGGCTAGCATTAGCCTATAAAATAGCTAAAAACCAACAGTTTTCATTGGCCTATGGAACATTCGGACAAGCACCTAAACAAGATTATCTTAAATATGCAAAAAATCTTCAATTCGAGAAAGCCCAACATTATATTTTGAGTTATGAGTACAATAACGACAAACAAATTTTTAAGGCAGAGGCGTATTATAAAAGCTATGATAATTTAGTAAAATATGATACGCAAACGCCACTTTACAACAGCAATTATACTAATAATGGATCGGGATATGCGAAAGGCGTAGAGCTTTTTTGGCGCGACAATAAGAACATTAGGAATTTAGAATATTGGGTTTCCTATTCCTATATCAACACCCAACGCGATTATGCCAATTTCCCCAAAACAGCTACACCAAGTTTTGTAGCCGATCACACCTTGTCAATAGTTTCAAAATATTGGATTCCAAAATGGCGCTCACAAATAGGAGGAACCTACACTTTTAGTTCCGGAAGACCTTTTAATAATCCAAATGAAACTGCATTTATGAATGGAAAAACACAAACATATAACAACTTGAGTGTGAATTGGGCTTATTTGATATCCCCACAAAAAATACTTTTTTTCTCGGTGACCAATATTGCAGGAATCAAAAATGTGTATGGGTATAATTATTCGAACACCAAAGACAGTAACGGAATATTCCAAAGCCAGGCAATTGTTCCTACTGCCGATCGATTCTTTTTTGTAGGTTTCTTTTGGACCTTAAGCAAGGATAAAAAAACAAATCAGTTAGAGAATATGTAGTTGCTTTACAATTCATCCTCAAAAATCTACAATTGAGTAAGTTTAAATTTTTAATCATGCAATACCAATATAAATTTACATCATAATAAAAAACAACAATTTAAAAATAGATATCATGAAAAAAATAATTTTAGTTTTTACCATTTTAATAAGCGGCATTGTAAGTGCTCAAAAAGTGAATCTAACTGTTGAACTATCGGGTTTTAAAAATAACGATGGAAAAGCGCATGTGGGATTGTACAATGCCGAAGGAAAGTTTCTAAAAGAAGCTTATCAAGGGGAAATCTCAGCACTTAAAGGATTGAAAGCCGCAGCAGTATTCAATAATTTAGCTGTTGGCGAATATGCTGTTTCTGTTTTTCATGATGAGAACAATAGCGGAATTCTAGAACGAGGAACATTTGGTATCCCAAAAGAAGATGTAGCCTGCTCTAATAATGCAAAAGCGTTTATGGGGCCACCAAAATATAGCGATGCAAAATTCATGCTATCAAAGGATAAAACAATTTCAATAACTTTAAATAATTAAAAAAATGATTAAACTTGTAACAATATTAGCGCTGTTTATTTGTAGTTTAGTTTCGGCTCAAACACAATATGAACAAGGAATGACCAAAGCATTAGGGCTTTGGAATGAAGGAAAAGTATCAGAATCGACTGCTTTATTTGAAAGAATAGCTTTAGTAGAAAAAGACAATTGGCTTCCCAATTATTATATTGCATTGATGAATTCAACGGCTGCTTTTGGTGTAAAAGACAAAGATAAAATGATGGCAATGATTGATAAAGCCCAAACAGCATTGGATGTTGAGACTCTTAAAAATCCAAATAATCCTGAATTAATGGTGGTTCAAGCCTTGATAAACACCGTTTGGATTGTTTTTGATCCAATGACAAACGGACAAAAATATTCGCCTAAAACAATGGAATTATATCAAAAAGCCCTGGCAATTGCACCAGAAAACCCAAGAGTAATTGCATCAAAAGCGGAGTTTGAAATTGGAGCAGCAGCTTTTTGGGGAAAGGATACAAAATTAATGTGTAATGAAATAAAGAGAGCGATTCCCCTTTTTGAAAATGAAAAACTGGAAACTCCTTTTTCGCCAAAATGGGGATTAGATCGAGCGCAAGAATTATTGAAAAATTGTAAATAAATTTAGAAATACAATAAAAAAATGAACCGATTTATAAAAGAATTTCCGCGAAATCTCATCCTTGGTATTGTATTATTTGTAGTGCTACTATTCGTGAATTTTCTTTTTGGTAATAAAATCGAGTTTAATAATGAATTTACGGTTTCTTTTGGATATACATTATTATATACATTTTCGCTTTCGTATGCCAACTCATGGGTTTTTTGTTCTTTGGACAACTATTTTGGAAAAGATAGGTTTACAATAAAACGATTGATTTTTGGGTTTTTAGGTTCCTTTTTTATATCGATGTTGGTTGTTTTTATATTGCGCATTTTTCAAGAAGTAATAATGAACGACAAAACATTTGGGGATTATTTAGCACATGAAACGCCAAGTTATTATGTGGTTTCAATGATTATCACCTTTTTTGTTAGTTTGTCTTTTTATACTATTCATTTTTATAAATCGTACCAAGAAAATAAAGTACAAGAACAAAAGATTATTGCAGGAACTGCAAATGCTAAATTCGAGAGTTTAAAAAACCAAATTGACCCTCATTTTTTGTTCAATAGTTTGAATGTGTTGAGTTCCTTGATTGAAGAAAACCCAGAAAACGCCCAAAAATTCACCACGTCCTTGTCTAAAATTTATCGGTATGTTTTAGAACAAAAAGACAAGGAATTAGTTTCTGTTGAAGAAGAATTGGCTTTCGCCAAAACCTATATGAACCTCTTGAAAATGCGTTTTGAAAATAGTTTGTTTTATGAATTACCATCAAAAAAAGCTATACCAGAAGCCAAAGTGGTTCCATTATCATTGCAATTGCTATTAGAAAATACAGTTAAACATAATGTAGTAAGCGAGCAACGTCCTTTGCACATTCGAATATATATTGAAGGGAATTATTTGGTTATTCAGAATGATTTTCAAAAAAAAGAAATCTTACAAGATCGAAAAGGAGTCGGTTTACAAAACATCATCGATCGTTACGGGATTATCACGAAAAGAAAAGTCTTGATTGAACAAAACGACCAAACATTCTCAGTCAAAATTCCAATTTTGACTAAAAAAATTACAGTTATGGAAACAACAATAAATTATAACGAAAACAACGCTTATTTTAGAGCTAAGAAGCGGGTGAATCAACTCAAAGGATTTTATGGTAGCTTAATCTCGTATTGTTTTGTCATTCCTTTTTTGATTTTTATCAACTTACGATTTTCTCCACAATTTCATTGGTTTTGGTTTTCTGCAGCCGGTTGGGGATTTGGTTTAATAATGCACGCTTTTAAAGTTTTTGGATACGG
This sequence comes from Flavobacterium cellulosilyticum, assembly GCF_004349355.1. Lineage (GTDB taxonomy): Bacteria > Bacteroidota > Bacteroidia > Flavobacteriales > Flavobacteriaceae > Flavobacterium > Flavobacterium cellulosilyticum. The sequence continues at coordinate 410,851 of NZ_SMFK01000002.1, forward strand.
TTCGACTTGGGAAGAACGCAAAATTCAAGAAATATTAAAAAAAGAGAACGACAAACAGCATTGGAAGTAAACTTTTAATACAGGAAAAATGGAAAAGCAATATAACGTCAAAGAAATTCGATACGCAAAAGCACAAAAAAAAGTCGATGAAATAAAAGGGTTTTATGGCCATTTAGCCTCTTATCTTACTGTAAATGGAACTCTTTTAGTTATAAACCTACTTACTTCTCCAGAACATTTATGGTTTTTCTGGCCTTTATTTGGTTGGGGAATTGGAGTAGCAATTCATGGAATGAAAGTCTTTAATTATTTGCCTTTTCTTGGTAAAGACTGGGAAGAGAAGAAAATGAAAGAGTTTATGGAGGAAGAGAAGTCGAATAAAAATAATTGGGAATAATTTAAAGACAGAAATAATGGGAAGATATTATAAAAGAGGGTTTGATGATGATCAATATGAAATTAATAATCCGGACGAACGGTATAACATGGCTTATAAGAGGGTGAAAAAGATAAAAGGATTCTATATTCACTTCTTGGTTTATATTCTTGTAAATGGGTTTATATTAGCTAGGAAATTTTATAAACACGGAGATGAGGATTTTTGGAATTGGGATACTTTTAGTACCGCTTTATTTTGGGGAATTGGTATAATTGCACATGCGTCCTCAGTTTTTGGTAAAAATTTGTTTTTTGGAAAAAATTGGGAAGAAAGAAAAATTCAAGAGTTTTTGGAAAAAGATAAAGAACAAGAAAGGAAATGGGAGTGAATAGTCGTGATCAGTATTCAGTGATCAGATTTCAGCGTTCAGTAATCTGTAAGTTATAACTTTTAACCCATAAAGTATAACTCATAACCTTTAGCTTCCAACCTCAAAATTTTAAAAATGACAACAATTATAATCGAAGACGAAAAACCAGCGGCAAGATTGCTGCAACGCAAACTCGAAAAACTCAATATCAAAGTAGGAGTGATGCTTCATTCGGTTGAAGAATCGATCGAATGGTTTACGAAAAATACACATCCAGATTTGATCTTTTTAGACATTCAATTATCGGATGGTTTATCGTTTGAAATCTTCGAAAAAATCGAGATAAAAAGTGCCGTTATTTTCACTACTGCTTATGATGAATATGCATTAAAAGCATTCAAATTAAACTCGATAGATTATCTTCTAAAACCCATCGATGAAGAGGATTTAGAATTGGCTGTTTCTAAATTTAAAATCCGTTTGCCAAAACCTGAATTGAACCTGCAATTGGACTTTGATCAAATACGAAAAATGCTGTCAAATCCATTTGAAAAAAACTATAAAAAAAGATTTACTGTAAAAATAGGGCAGCACCTAAAAGTGATATTAAATGAAGAAATCGAATGTTTTTTCAGTGAAAATAAAGGGACATATATACATACTTTTGACAATAGAAATTACTTAGTTGAATCTACTTTAGAACTTTTAGAGCAGGAATTAGACCCTAAAGATTTCTTCCGAATAAGTCGAAAATTCATCATACCTTTACTAGCGATAAAGGAGATTGTGGTTTTTTCTAATTCAAGATTAAAAGTCATTTTACCTTCTTATAAAGAAGATGAAGTGATAGTTAGTAGAGAAAAGGTCTCGGTATTTAAAGGTTGGATCGGTTAAATATTTTTATAAAGTAAGTGTATAAGTAATATTTTATAAATAACTGGTTATAAATAAAATGTAAAATAACTATAGATTATTTCTATCGTTATTTTTTTGTTTTTAATGGTCAAAAAGCCTGTCTATTTTGTGAGCTTTTAGAAATAAATTTTGCCATTCCATTTCGATTGGATTGTTCCAGAAGGGAGTTGCTGTTTTAATATTAAAAAACATTTATTCGGTTTAAATTTTCTTCGTTTTTAGAAAAGTTTTTCATATAGTGTATTTGTTTTGATGCTTTTTGACGATTTTAAAATAAGGTAGTTTTTTAATTTATGTTTCCTTCTACAACTGATAATTTTTTGTTAATCAATTTTATTAAACTATATAAAGAATGTAACTTCGTCAAAATGATTTTTTAATTTTATTCTATGAAATATTTGTATTGCACCTTCCTTTTATTACTATTTTCTAATCAAATACATGCTCAAAAAGTAGTCGTTTATGATAGCTATTCTAAATTAGAAACAGCTGTTTTGAATGATAAAAACACCACTTATGTAGTTAATTTTTGGGCAACTTGGTGCGCTCCTTGTGTGAAAGAATTACCCTATTTTGAGAAATTAAACGCAGAAAATAAAAGCGTAAAAGTAGTACTTGTAAGCTTGGATTTTAAGAATCAATTTGAGTCCAAATTGCTGCCTTTTTTAGAGCGAAAAGCGATTGAATCAGAAGTGGTTTTACTTACCGATAAATCGTATAATACTTGGCTTCCTTTAGTAGATAAAAAATGGTCAGGATCAATTCCGGCGACTTTAATTATCAAAAATGGTAAGCGGGTTTTTGCAGAGCGGACTTTTTCTACTTACGATGAACTAAACGAATATGTGAACAAAATTATTAATTAAACTTTAGACAATTATGAAAATTCTATATTCTCTTTTGTTTTTCGTTACCACGTTTTTGGTTAGCGCAGTAACCCCTGCAAAGGGATATGCTCCTGGTGATAAAGCCACCGATTTTAAATTAAAATCAGTTGATGGCAAAATGTATAGCATGGCTGATTATAAAGACGCTAAAGGTTTTATTGTAGTTTTTACTTGTAATCATTGCCCATTTGCTAAGAAATATGAAAATAGAATTAATGATTTGGCTAAAAAATACAAAACCAAAGGCTATATTTTGTTAGCTATAAATCCAAATGATCCAACTGAACAACCGGAAGATAGTTTCGACCTAATGAAAGTTAGAGCCAAAGAAAAAGGATTTGTGTTTCCGTATTTGTTCGATGACGGTCAAAAAATATATCCTCAATATGGAGCTACAAAAACCCCACACGTTTTCTTGTTAGATAAAAATAAAATTGTAAAATACATTGGAGCCATTGATGACAATGTAGATGATGCAAATGCAGTGAAAGAAAAATATCTTGAAAATGCTATTGCAGCCTTAGAAAGCGGAAAATCTCCTTCGCCTGAAACTACCAAAGCAATTGGCTGTTCGATTAAAATGAAAAGATAAAATAAGGCATTTAAAGTATTTAAAAAAGAGTAAAGACATTTCGTTTTTACTCTTTTTGCGTTATACAAATACGTCTGATACTAATTAAAATAAAGATAAATACAGAATAATATATAAAAAAGGGAATAACAAAATCGATCAAATTCAAGGATAACATTGCCGCAATTATCAGTAATTGAAAGCCCAAACCATAAATTGAAACGAAGGTCATAAACCAGTGAGGGAAAGTTTTTACCTTGTATGCTTCTGGGTCCAATAAATGAATAATTTTATCGAAAATACCGTATACAATGGTGTAAATTATAAACATTAAATCGACTGTTTTTTGACTTTCACCCGCTAAAGCTCTAGGTGATTTTACTTCAAAAATTTTACTAGTTGCATCTCCGCCAACGGAATGATGTCTCATTATTACATAATAATAATTATACAAAGTACCTTGTAATTGAATACAAAAAAAAGCAAGTAGTGTTATCCAAAAGGTGGTTTTAGAAATAGAACAGATACTCATTAAAAAGAGAAAATTTAGAATAATGTCAAATACACTATCAAGGTATCTTCCCGTATAGGAAGGTGTGTTTTTTACTCTAGAAAGTTCCCCATCTACAGCGTCAATAATTGATTTCAAAACGATAAAAATCCCAGCTAAAAAGTAGTGATGTTGTAAAATGAAATAAATAGCAATAAGGCCAGTAATGCCAAATACTAAAGTGACATGAATGGGAGTAACTCGCGTATTTTTTAACTGATTGGCGAATACTTTTGCAAAGGGACGCCCATAATCAGATAAGTCGAGAAATGTATCTTTAGCGGATAGTTTTGACATGTAGCTATGGTAAACAAATAGGTTGTGACAATATAGTCTTTTTATTCTTTAATTTTTCAAGGAGAAAAACTGGTATTGTATTAATAGATAATTAAATAGTTTCCCTTGATAAGTTGTTTTCATTGTTTTTTCTAAACCATTTAGTAAATTAAGGCTTATTAAGAATTCGTTTAAACCTTAATTTTCTTAATGGTTAAAGATTATGGCAATGAAAAAATTGTAATGCTTTTTTTTAAACAAATTCTTTTTTTAAATATATAACCAACGGTTTCAACCGTGGGATGCAAATATGATTTTATTTAGAAAATCGATGTAAATTATACGTCATTGCGGCCAATAAAAAGAAGGCAACTGCTTGGTGTGTAACTCCTAACCAAAGTGGAACATGAAATAAAAGCGTAAAAACACCTAATAAAAACTGAATAAAAACAATAATTACAAGGGAATTTACACCAGTTTTTTGTTGAATGCTAAGTGTATAATTCTTACTTTTAAAATATAGCAGTACCATCAATCCAACAACAAAATAAGCCAATGTTCGGTGCACAAATTGAACGCCACTTTTTCCCTCTGTTAATCGCTCTAACCATGTATTTTTTTCTAAAATAATGCTTTCGTGAAAGAATTCACCATCACTCATTAACGGCCAGTGGTTGTGAATGAAACCCGCGTCTAAACCGGCAACAAATCCGCCATAAATGATTTGCACAAGCAAAAATAACAAAGCAATTCTACCTATCTTTCTTAAAGGGATAATTGGACTTTTTCTTTCAGGATATATTAAATCTAATGCGACCCATAGCGTATAAGCAAAGGTGATAAAGGCAAAAGTAAGGTGTAACGATAAACGAAAATGACTTACATCGGGATTATCAATTAATCCACTTCGTACCATAAACCAACCTAAAAAACCTTGAAGAGCTCCCATTCCTAAAAGAATGTAACATTTGCCTAATGTCGCTTTGTCAATTCTTTTCTTAATGAAAAAATATACAAAAGGAATGATGAAAACAAAGCCTAGAATTCGGCCGATAAAGCGATGAAACCATTCCCAGAAATAAATAAATTTATAATCTGAAAGTGTAAAATCATTGTGAATGTTGATTTTTTGGTATTCAGGAAATTGTTTGTAGCGTTCAAATGTTTCCTGCCATTTGGCTTCGGTGAGCGGAGGAAATGTGTCAGTAACCAAATGCCAATCGGTCATTGAAAGTCCCGAATTGGTCAAACGAGTAATTCCGCCTACAACTACCATTACAAACACTAAAAAACAACCTGAAAGTAGCCAGATTATTACTGATTTATTTTTATTTTTCATTTTATTTTATTGGAAAGTCTTGAGGGTTTTGGCGTGTGTCCCAGATGTCTAGGACAAATATATGTGTGTCTGAAATTGAGTAAATAATTTCAAAATGACTTGCGATTTTTAGTCTAATATTTTGATTGTTAAGTTTTATTATGGAACTTTCTAGAAAAACTTTAAGTTGCTGCAATGATTCTTGAAACAGTAGATTTAATTTTTTGCTATAAATTTTTGATTTATTTCTCTTATTCCAATACAAAAAAAATAGAAGTTCTTGATTCTAATGCAAAACTTGTCCAAACTATTATTCTTGCTGTTCGAACCATTTTTCTATTTCAATTTGAGCTTCTTCATCAGAAATATAATCCCCGTTTTCCACTTGTTGTAAAGCAATATTTATTTTTCGTTGTTCTTCTGTCGAAAAAATTCTAACACTTTCATATTTCATTGCTGATTCATTAATTAAAGTTGGGTTTTCATCTAGATCAGTATAGTTTTTATCATTTAATAAAGCGCTGATTTTTAACAATAAAACACGATCATTAATGCTAATTATTTTTGCTATCAATTCTAATTTTAAGTCGTCTGTACTCATAATCTAAATTTTTATAAAAATAAGAATTTTTTGAATAACGAAGTATAAACAATTCTTAAACTTTCGTTAGTCCTAATTTCTTACCTCTTTTCAAAACAAAATCATAAGCCGCTTGGTATTCATTTGGGATTTCACCTTCAAGAATGGCTTCTTTTACGGCTTCTTTTAGCACTCCAATTTCGCGTGATGGTTTTAAATTAAAGATGGTCATGATTTCTTCTCCTGAAATAGGTGGTTGAAAAATACGAACATGATCTCGTTCTTCGACTTCTACTATTTTCTTGCGGACAATTTCAAAATTATGATGGTATTTCTTGAATTTATTCGGATTTTTTGTTGTGATATCAGCTTCGCATAATATCATTAAACTTTCTACATCTTCGCCAGCATCAAAAACCAAACGACGAACCGCTGAATCTGTAACTAAATCTTGTGACAAGACAATTGGACGTGAACTCATCATGACCATTTTTTGAACAAATTTCATTTTGTGATTCAATGGCATGTGCAATCGTTCAAATATTTTCTTGGCCATTTTTCCTCCAAGGAATTCGTGACCGTGAAAAGTCCAACCTTGTCTTTTATTGAATCGTTTTGTGGGTGCTTTTCCTATATCATGTAGTAAGGCAGACCAACGCAACCAAACATCCTCTGTGTTGGGACAAATATTATCAACCACTTCGAGTGTGTGATAAAAATTGTTTTTATGGGTATGACCTTCAATTTCTTCAACTTGGTTTAAAGCGGTTAATTCAGGTAAAATGATGTCTAAAAGTCCTGTTTTATAAAGCAATAGAAATCCAATTGAAGGTTTTTCTGTTGAAAGTATTTTGTTCAATTCATCAACAATTCTTTCGCCAGAAATAATTTTTATTCTTTCGGCATTTTTAGTGATAGAGTATAAAGATTTTTCTTCGATTTCAAAACCCAATTGCGTAGCAAATCGGATGCCTCTAAGCATTCGCAAAGGATCGTCAGAAAAAGTAATGTCTGGATCTAATGGTGTTTTGATGATTTTATTTTCCATGTCTTTCAGTCCTTCAAAAGGATCAGAAAGTGTTCCGAAACTAACTGCGTTTAATGATAAAGCCAATGCATTTATGGTAAAATCGCGACGATTTTGGTCGTCTTCCAATGTACCGTTTTCTACTAAAGGATTGCGGCTGTCATGGGTATAAGACTCTTTTCTAGCCCCTACAAATTCGATTTCGGTGTCTTCAAAACGCAACATCGCTGTTCCGTAGGTTTTAAAAACCTGAACTTTTGGTTTATTTGGTAATAAAGTTGAAACTTTTAACGCTAGTTCAATTCCGCTGCCTACCGCAACAATATCAATGTCTTTTTTGAAATCACGTTTGAGGATTAAATCTCTCACAAAACCACCAATAACATAGCTATCAATGTTTAGTTCTTGTGAAGCTTGAGAGATGACTTCGAATATTTTATTATTTAAGAATTCTTTATATTTCATTCTATTTGGCACTATTTTTTGCCGCAGATTCGCTGATTTTTATATTGTAAATTATGATTTTCAGCTAATTTTTTGACATTACTATTCGTTTGTGTTCTAAAGAGGTTTTGTTGAAATTTACCAACAGGGCTAATTTACTTTCAGATACTTTTAAATAATTTAAACATTGAGCAATATGACTATTGTTAAAAGATTCGCACGATTTTATTTCAAGAATTATACTATTGAAAACTACAAAATCCGCATAGAATTTATGTTTCAAAATGGTGTTTTTATAATTAACAACATACTCTTTTTCTCTTTCAAAAGGAATTTTAGCAGCGGTAAATTCAAATTCTAAAGCATCTTTATATACAATTTCAGAAAATCCTTTTCCAAGATTTTTATGTACTTCAAATAAAATCCCTATTATTTGATATGTTTCTTCTTCAAATAAATATTGAGCCATAAATTCTAAAAATCATATTAATTTATTTTCTATTTATTAAATCTGCGAATCTGCGGCAAAAAAAATTGAGATTTTGTGTTAAAAATCTATTTCCGTATTACTTTTACCTGAGAATCGTTTGTTAATTTTATGATTGTCGACGGTTTTCCTGCGATTTTTTCGCGTTGCAAATTTACAACATAGTCAACACCTTTTAAAATTTCTGGGCTAATATCTTTGAATGCGATAGGTGTTGGTTTTCCTGAAACATTTGCTGATGTGGAAACCAATGGTTTTTTCATTCGTTCTAATAATTTGAAACAAAATGGTTCTTTGATGAGTCTTATGCCTAAGGTATTATCGGCTGCAATTAGATTGGGAGCTACATTTCGAGGATTATCTAGGATTAGTGTAGTTGGTTTTTCGGATAAATCCATAATTTGCCATGCTACTTCGGGAATTTCCTTAAAAACATTGTACATCATTTTTTCGCCATTCATCAATACAATCATGCCTTGTTTTTCGACTTTTTGTTTGAGTTTATAGATTTTTGCAATTGCTTCAGGATTTGTGGCATCACAGCCAATTCCCCAAACAGTGTCAGTAGGATAAAGGATAATTCCTCCTTGTTGTATGGTTTCAAATGCATTGTGGATTTCTTGGTTGATGTTTTCCATTTTTTTTTAAGTTTAATGGTGTAAATATATAGGGTTAAATTTAAATGTTTGTTTTAGAATAAGCATTCGTTTACTATATTGAAAAGAATACAGATTTTTTTAAAATTGTGTACAAATCAATGAGTCAGAATTCTATTTTTCCATTTTGTTATTTTTAAAATCATTAATGGCATTAAGTCTATATTTAAAAAGAGTAGGTGTTTTTTTTGAAAATAGAAAATTAGAATTTATTAGGCTTGAATACCTTTTTGTCATTTTTAGATTATAATTAGGAAACAGTACACCGTACTTTTTCCCTAAATAGTCAACCCTTAGATAGACTGCACCCAAAAGTTTAGACAAATTTATAATTGATTTTACTTTATATTTCTCTTTTTCGTAATAGATTGTCTATTAGTTTGACTATCTTGTATCTCAACAGAAATTTAGACTCCATTTGTATATTAATTTCATCGAATTCTTGATTACATTTTGTTATTAAGTTTTGGCTGTCTTTATTTAAAACTAAATGATGCTGTAGTTTTTTTGATTTTTTTAATTTCAGATATATTTTTTTTGAAAGGTATCTATGTTCATTGAAAGTTGAAGGGGCTTCTAAATCTAAAATTATTCTTTTTAATCTGTTTTTTTTGACTGATCTATTAATGTTTTTCATTCCAACTTGTTGTTTATCATGGATTCTATAAGAGATTAGGTTTTCAATGGAATAATAAAGAGATTTTCTTAAGGCTAGTATATCAGCAATTTTTTCGTCATGCAGAATATCATCGTCAGCAAAAGGGAAAATAAAACTTTTTATGGATTTTTTTATGCATAAAGTTGCACCAGTAACAACATTTCCATTTTTAGATGTAACATTAAAAAAGTCAATAGGTTTTGGTAATTCTTTTTCTAAAAAGAATACAGAATCCCAAATAGTTAAAGTTTTAATTGGATTATTATCTTTGTCAATTAAATCGGCATTTGAAAATACACCTTCGGCATTTGGGTTTTTATTAAAAACAGCTAAAATCTTTTGAATTTTATTGTTTTTCCAAATATCATCTTGATCAGACAAAAAGATATAATCTCCTGAACAAATTGAAATTGCTTTTTCAAAATTTTTGGTACTACCAATATTTTTTTCATTTATGTGAATTTCAAAAATAGTTGGATGCAATATTTTATATTCGGTAAGAATTTTTAAAGTGTCATCAGTTGATTTGTCATCACAAACAACTATTTCATGAAGGATATTGCCTTGCTGATTTAAAATACTATCAATTTGTTTTTTGAGGTATTTGGATCCATTGTATGTACACAAAGCTACAGAAATTTTCATATTAGGCTGGTATTTTATATTCTTTTAAAAAACAATAAATGAAAAATTTGATTAGATAGTATATGAAAATGATTTTATTGTTAGTAAATGTAATAATTCTATCTTTGTATCAAATTAAAATAATAGTTTGACTTAATAAATTTATAATATGATTATTTAATACTTGAATAATTCAATATATAAACATGAAAAAAAATGTAAAAATACTTATACCCATATATAAATCTTATTATGGTGAACTTGAAGAGAAATCTTTTTTGCAATGTATAAAAGTTCTTAATAATTATGAAATTGTTTTAGTTCAACCTGAAGGCCTAGATAACTCTTATATTACTGAAAAATTCAATGCTATTAATGTTGAAAGTTTTCCAAAGCATTATTTTCAAAATATAGAAGGTTATAATGAATTACTATTATCGCCTTTGTTTTATGGACGTTTTTTGGATTCGGAATATATTTTAATATACCAATTGGATGCTTTTGTTTTTAAAGACGAATTAAGTGAATGGTGTCAAAAAGGGTATGATTATATTGGAGCACCTTGGATTGCAAGTTTAAAAAAAACTATTTGGTCAAAGTTTTTTAATATGATTGCTAGAAAATTCAGATCTAAAAATAAAAATGACCGAGAACAAATTTTTTATAAAGTGGGAAATGGTGGATTTTCGTTACGCAGAACAGCGTCACATTATTCTATTGTAAATCAGAATCAGTCATTTATTCTTGATTTTTTAAGTGCTGAAAAAAAAGAAATCTATGCTATTGAAGATGTTTTTTGGTCTATAAAAGCACCTGAGTTTAATGAAAATTTTAGAATTCCAAATTATAAAGAAGCATTACATTTTGCAATAGATCGAAAACCTAAAATTGCTTTAGCCTTAAACAACAATCAACTTCCATTTGGATGTCATGGAATTAATAAACCGAAAGTTATTAAGTTTTGGAAACCAATATTAAATCAGTATTAAGATTAGTTTTGTAAAAAGATAAAAATGATAATAAAATTCATGTTTTCTAAAGCAGTAAATAATTCCAAAGAAATCCTCTACTTAATAAAGGAATTCAATTCTGAAGGCATTCTTTTTGGAGATGGACAGCGTAATAAAATAAAACTTTATTATTTAGATGGATTAAATATCAATATTAAATCTTTCAAAATACCCCATTTAATTAACAAAATTGCCTACAAATATTTCAGAAAATCAAAAGCAAAACGATCGTTCGAATATGCCACAATTTTGTTAGAAAAAGGTATTGGAACACCACAACCTATCGCTTTTTTTGAAAATTATAATGTTTTTGGACTTAATGATAGTTATTATGTAAGTGAACATCTTGAGTGCGACTTGACTTTTAGAGAATTAGTTGAAATTCCAGATTTTCCAGATCACGAAAACATATTAAGACAATTTACTCGATTTTCTTTTGATTTACATCAAAAGGGAATTGAGTTCCTTGATCATTCTCCAGGGAATACATTAATTAAAAAATCAACTGATGGGAATTATGATTTCTTCTTGGTTGATTTAAACAGAATGGAATTTCACCAATCGATGCCTTTTGATATTAGAATGAAAAATCTTTGTAGATTGACTCCAATCAAAGAAATGGTGGCGGTAATGAGTAATGAATATGCCAAAGTTTCAGGAGAATCAGAACAGCTTATTTTTGATACTCTTTGGAAAAATACAGTCGATTTCCAAGAGCAATTTTTTAGAAAAAAACGATTTAAAAGCAAACTAAAATTCTGGAAATCAGTCTAATTTTTATAATTATCTAAATAAGTGTCGATTTTTTGAATGATGATATCTTCTGGAAATTCGTTATAAAACTCGCTTGAATTTTTTCGAATAAAACGAGTGCTTTTAAATTCAAAAATTTCAGGTTTTATATCGATTAGATGTATAGACACGTTTTTGATATTATCTTCAAATACTTGCCAAGTGTTTTTATCAATTGAAGGAGAAAAAATTGAAAATGTGGGAATTTCAAGTGCTTTAGCCATGTTAATTGCACCACCTTCATTTCCGATAAGCGTATCACAATAGGATAAAAGCCCCATAAATTGGCGTAAATTAGAGCCATATAAATTAAAATGGATGTTTTGTTTGGTTTTTTCTTCACAAGAATTATAAATTTCTAGTGCTTGTTTTTTTTGATTTGGAATGTAATTAAACAATATATTGGCATTTGTTTTTTCCACTATAAAATCAATTATTTTAGCCATTTTATGGAAAGGAAGTGTTTTGTGTGCTTCGCTACCTAAAATGTTCATCATTATTAAAGCTTTATTTTTTAAATCAATTCCACTCTTTTCTAAAATTTCTTTTGCTTCCTTTTTTTCAGAAATTGACAAATAAAGCTTTGGTTTTACATTTGTAATTTTTTCTTTAATTAAAGGTTTTAAAAGGAGTAGTCTATTGTCTATAGCAAATCCGTTTTTGGGATTGTTTTTGCTGTCGAGTCTCATTAAATTATGGTTGTAAAATAAAGTAGAATACCATTTATAGTAGGATATTTTTATCTTAGCATTGGAAAACAAAGTAATTAAATTCGTTCCTATTGTACTGTATACATCTACAATTGCATCGTATTTTACTTTTCTAATTTTAAAAACATATTCTAAAATTGATTGGAAAGACTTCTTGTCATTACTGTTTAATTCTATTATAGAATTAATATTTGGGTTGCCTTGTAAAACGGGAACACAATTGGAGTAGCAGGCAAAATCGATTATGGAATCTGGAAATTTTAATCTTAAATTGTTGCTTATAATTGTACTAGTTAGTACATCTCCTAATTTTTTTGTTGTATAACAAGAATCTTCATTTTTTTATAATTAGGTAAAAATGTTGTAAAATAAATACAACATCTTTAATTCACACCTTTTTGTATTTCGTAAAATGAATCAAATCAATTTTCGATTACTAAAGGTTTTTACTAAGGATATCTATGTTTAAAAGTTGAAATAACTTTAAATAAAGACTGTGAATTTGTATAAAGGTTTAATGAGGATGCTCTTTTTTTAGGGTTTAAAAATAGAATTTTTAATTAAAAAATGAATACTACCAAGTAAAGATATTTGGTTTACACTTATTTAGAAAGAAAAAAAGAAAAGAATAAAGACCCTAAAATTGTTTTATTTTATTGGAAAATTTAAATCTAAAAAATAGGTTTCTAATTTTTCTAAAATGATTTCTAATGGGTATTCATCGAAGTATTTAAAAGTATGTTCTTTGATGTATTTATCGTTAAACTCTTTGTAAATTTCTGGTTTCAAATCTTTTAGATGAATAGAAACATTTTCTTTTTCATCTTCAAAAATCTGCCAGGTTTCTTTATCGATACATGGTGAAAACAAGGAAAATGTGGGAATATTTAATGCTTTAGCCATATTTACCGCTCCACCTTCATTACCTATTAGCATCGAACATTGAGAAAGAATCGCTAAAAAGGATCGTAAACTAGTGCCATAAAAATCCAAATGAATATTTTTTTTAGTTTTTTCTGTGCAAAAATTAAAGACTTTTAAGGCCTCTTCTTTTTGAGAAGGAATATAATTAAAAAGAATCTCTGCATCTAGCTTTTCGACGGCGAAATCAATGATTTTTGCCATCTTATCCAGTGGGTAGGTTTTGTACCATTCGCTGCCTAAAATTCCAAACATTATTACCGGCTTTGTATTTAGCTGAATAGTATGTTTTTCGAATAACTGTTGTGCTTCTATAATTTCTAAATCGGTCAAAAATATTTTAGGTTTATAGTTGGTGATTTTGTCCTTTATTAAAGGTTTTAATAAAAGTAAACGATTATCAATTGCCAAACCTAGATTGGATGTAGTGCCAATTTTTATTCTTTCAATATTGTGATTATAAAATATTTTTGAATAGCCTTTGCTATAGGATATTTTAAATTTAGCTCCAGAAAACAAGGTTATTAGGTTGGTTTCAAGTTTACTATAAGCATCAATAACAACATCGTATTTTTTGTTCCTGATTTGGAATATAAATTTGAATAAAGAACGATATGACTTTCTGACCTCATTAGAAAGTACTATAATCTCATTAATATTAGGGTTTTCCTGTAAAACAGCTACACAATTGGGATAACACATGTAATCTATCGTTGCTTCGGGATAAAATTCTTTTAGATTATTAGACAAAATAGTACTGGTTAATACATCTCCAATTCTTTTTTGTTGTATGACTAATATTTTCATTTTATTATTTATATATTAAAAGTAGCTTTATTTAATTATTCCATTTTTTTGTATTTCAACCAAAGAGATAGATAGCATTTTAATACCGCAAAGGAATTAATATAAGCTAGAATATAGCCTTCTTTACCATCAAGAAAACCAAGTTTAAAAAAGTATTGGGTTACAAATTTTTGAAATGGTTTAAATAGAAATTGGTAATAATAAGGTTTACTATTATTATTATTAAATAAATTATCTGCTTTTATCCGGCTAAAGATGTTTAATTTCTCATTGTAAAGATCAAAACTTGAATAACTGCAGTCGTTCAAACGATTTTCTAATACGCCAACTTTTTCCTTAGTTTGTATGGCAGAATCAAAATTGTCGGTGTTAACTTGACAATAGTTTTTATTAAAAAAACGAATTGTTTTTCTGTTCTTCAACCCTCCATATTTGATTTCTTTATCAAAAAAAATAAAATTATGATTTATAAAATAAGCTTTGTACTTATTAATGGCAGGAGTTCTTATTAATTCCGCTTTGAGTTCCGATGTTAAAAGTTCATTGATTTCAAAAAGAAATATCCAATCATTTTTTGCAATAGCAACAGCCTTTTTAAACAGTGCTGAAAAATCATTAAATTCATTTTCTAAATAATCAATTTTGCTATTCTTAATAAGTCCTATTTTTTTGTTATTTTTAGAATAATTAAAAACAATTATATCGCTTGCAAAGGTGATAGTTTCTAAATATTCAGAATTAAATTGTTCATCATTAAAACAAAATACTACAGCACTTATATTAGGATAATCATGTTTTTTGTTCATAAAAATAGAATGGTAGTGCAATATTAATAATTTTAGATTTATAACTTTGATAAAAATTAATTTAAATGAATAAACTTCCGATTTTAATGTATCATAATGTTGGTCCAGCCGAAACCGACAGCGTAGGTTTGTGTATTTCAAAAGCAAAATTGGAACAACAATTCGACTTTTTAAGCAAGAATGAGTATGTTACTTTTCATTTTTCTGAACTAGATAAAATCAACGATTTACCAAAAAAAAGTATCATTCTTACTTTTGATGATGTTACTGAAAATCAACTTTTATATGCAGTTCCTTTACTCGAAAAATACAATTTAAAAGCTTGTTTCTTTATTCCGTTTTCTTATATAGGAATGAAAGATTTATGGAATTTTGGCTCCGAAAAAATTATGACAATTGATCAACTGAAAGAATTAAATCCTGAACAAATTGAATTGGGCTATCATTCTTTTGAACATAAAAAATACGATTCAATGTCTGAAGAGGCAATTCAAAAAGATTTTTTAGATTGTAATGATATCATCAAGAATAATGATTTGAAAGTGTTTTGTAGCTTGGCTTATCCATATGGAAATTATCCAAGAGAATTAGCTGAAAAGCAAAAATTCAAAAAAATAATGCAAGAAAATGGTATTAAATATGGGTTGAAAATAGGGAATAGACCCAATAAATTTCCTTTTAAAGATGATTTTGAAATAAAAAGAATTGATATCAAGGGAGAAGATTCTTTGTTTTCTTTTAAATTAAAATTAAAATTTGGTAAACTTAAACTATTTTAATTTTTTTTCAAGTAGAAGTAATTTTGCATATCTAGAAAATACTCCATAAGCATCAATACTAGCAGCAGCAAGACCTGGAACGCCATCTAAAAAAACTCTTTTTACAAAATAGGTATGAAAGAAGCGGTAAAATGGTTTGAATAATAATAAAAACAGGGTAGCTTTTTTTCCTTTATCATACGCCATTTTTGATTGAAACCAAGCATATCTGTCTTTCTTATCAATAAAATGAAATAATCCTTTATAGGTCAAATGAATCATGTAGTTTTTCAAAACTCCAATTTTCCCATTGACGATCATTTTTTCGTGCACTTCATTTTCAAAAATGAAGTTGTTGTTTTTTACCAATCGGATTACTTTATCTGTATAATGGAATAAAAAACGTCCCATGAAAAAGTGGGGAAACCATATTTTATATGCGGCAAATTTATCGGTTTGGATGCTTTTTAAAATTTCTATTCGAAGATCATCTGTGACTCTTTCATCAGCATCAAGAAATAAGATCCAATCTCCAGTAACATAATCAATAGCGTAATTTCTTTGGCTTGAATAATTGGTAAACTCTCGAGTTATAACATTACATCCTAAATCAATAGCGATTTGTCTGGTTGCATCAGTACTTAAGGAATCTAAAACGATAATTTCATCCGCAAACGCCACTGATTTAATGGCGTCTGCGATATAAAATTCTTCATTATAAGTTAAAATTATGACTGATAATTTATTCACTTTTAGAATATAAATTAGTTAAAAATTAAATAGCAACATCATATTCACGCAATGCATTATTCAATGAAGTTTTCAAATCTGTTGAAGGTTTACGAGTTCCTATAATTAAGGCACAAGGAACTTGAAAGTCACCAGCAGCAAACTTTTTAGTATAACTTCCAGGAATTACTACGGAACGAGCAGGAACATATCCTTTTCTTTCTACAGGGGTATCACCCGTAACATCGATGATTTTTGTAGAAGCAGTTAAGCATACATTGGCTCCAAGAACAGCTTCTTTACCAACGTGAACACCTTCAACAATAATACAACGAGAACCAATAAACGCTCCGTCTTCGATAATTACTGGTGCGGCTTGCAATGGTTCTAGAACACCACCAATTCCAACACCACCAGAAAGGTGAACGTCTTTACCAATTTGTGCGCAACTACCTACTGTAGCCCATGTATCTACCATTGTACCTGAATCTACATAAGCACCAATGTTGACATAACTTGGCATCATGATTACTCCACTGGCCAAAAAAGCGCCGTAACGAGCAGAAGCTCCTGGAACTACACGAACTCCTTTTTCAGCATAGTCTCTTTTTAGTAACATTTTATCGTTGTATTCGAAAATTCCAGCTTCTAAAGTTTCCATTTTTTGAATAGGGAAGTACATTACTACTGCTTTTTTTACCCATTCGTTTACTTGCCATCCTTCACCAATAGGTTCCGCAACACGAAGTTTTCCTGAATCTAAAAGTTCGATAACTTCTCTAATAGCATTGATAGTTGTTTCTTCTTGTAACAAAGCTCTGTTTTCCCAAGCTTGTTCTATTATAGATTGTAATTTGCTCATTTTAGTATAAATTTTTGACAAATATACCATTTTTAACCTAAATCAAAAAAGAGAAATGTGTTGAAAATGTTATATATTTGTATTTCAAATGGATTCATTATGGAAACTATCAGATTAGAGTTTCAGCCCCAAATTAAAGCCAAAATTTTAGAATTATTAAGTTCGTTCTCATCGGATGAATTGAAAATAGTCACTGAAATAACCACTTTTGAAGAAGAAAAACGTATGATTCAGTCCAGATTAGATAAAATTAATGATGGTACTGCTGTTTATTCTACTTTTGAGGAATTGGACGTTTTATTAGACGAAACTATTTCAAAATATGAAGATTAAATTAACTGTTGAATTTAATTATGATTTGAAAGATATAGTTGATTTTATTTCCAAAGACAAACCTCTTGCTGCACGGAAATTCAAAATCGAATTAATAAAAAAGATTCAAAAAGATTTAAAGCAACCCTTTCTTTTCAAGAATTCGATTTATATTGATGATGAGAATGTACGAGATTATGTTTTTAAAGGCTATACAGTTGTTTTTAAAGTTGATATTGAGCTTGAAACTGTTTCAATAGTGGCTATTTTGAAACATAGAAATTCATTTTAATATGCCAAGAATACTCTCCATAGATTACGGACAAAAACGAACAGGAATTGCTGTTACCGATGAAATGCAAATTATTGCATCTGGTTTAACAACGATTCCATCAACCACAGCAATAGATTTTTTAAAAGACTATTTTTCTAAAGAAAAAGTTGAGGCCGTCCTTATTGGTGAACCCAAACAAATGAACGGTCAGCCATCCGAAAGTGCTTCTATTATTAAAGGTTTTGTCACTCATTTCAGCAATCATTTTCCAGATATGAAAGTGATTCGAATGGATGAACGCTTTACTTCAAAAATGGCTTTCCAGACCATGATTGATAGTGGTTTGAGTAAAAAACAACGTCAAAACAAAGCACTTATTGACGAAATATCGGCAACCATAATGTTGCAGGATTATTTGTCACAAAAACGATTTTAAATACAGTAATTATTTAGAAGTCATTAATACTTGTGATGATTTGATGATATTTTCAGATAAATTTATTAACCAGATTAATTGCTCTATTACCAATTGTGTTTCTTGCATTTTGAGTTTGTAATCTTCATTATTTATAACATTATCATGATTCATTTCTTTCTCGCGAATCTTTTTTAATTCGGCAAAGCTGTCGTTTAGATTAGTGTCAATTATGGTATCAATATCTAATGGAGACTCTTTGTTATTTAAAATTAAAATGGAATAGTCTAGGTTTTTTATAATTCTATCCACTACAATATTGAAGGATTCAGAGGCTTGTGTGGTTTTATGAGATTGAGAATAAGTGCCTAACGATGCAACAGAGGAAAGTAAGGCATTATTGAGAGCTGTGAGTTTGTAGAGTTGTTGAATGTTGGTTTGTTTTGATTTAGGCTCTTGCAACATCCTTTGAAAGGAAGCCATTAAGTTTCCGATTTGAATAAAAGCCTGATTTCTTGCGATGCGATACGGAGCATTTACTTCCTTTTTATTATTGTATAAAATGGTAATTTGTTTTAAATAATTGCTATTGGCTAGGATAGAATTTTCAATATTTTCATTAATTTTCAAAAATTCCCAAAAAGGCCATAAAAAGTAATTGGCTAAAATCGCCAATACAGCTCCAACCAAAGTGTCTAAAATCCTATATAGTATAATGGAATCGTCGGTAGGGTTTAAAATAGCGAAAATAAAAACAACATGTAAAGTGATAAAAGTAGTTCCAATTTTATAATTTGAGGGGTTGAATGTTAAGCCAAAAACCAAAAATAAAATCGTTAGCCCCCCTAAAATAGGGATGCTTGGACCAGTTGATAAAATAGCAAAACCAATAGCGCCTCCTAAGATGGTTCCAATAAACCGATGAAAAGTTCTTTGTTTGGTTAGTCCATATCCAGGT
Organism: Flavobacterium cellulosilyticum; assembly: GCF_004349355.1. GTDB lineage: Bacteria > Bacteroidota > Bacteroidia > Flavobacteriales > Flavobacteriaceae > Flavobacterium > Flavobacterium cellulosilyticum. The sequence continues at coordinate 429,947 of NZ_SMFK01000002.1, forward strand.
CGCATAATAACTACAATTGTCAATAAAATCCAATAAACATTTTCGAATGGAAGTATTTTTCCAATGAAAAGTCCAATTAATAATGTGAATGTAATTCTCATTGAATGTCGAAAAACTAAAGATGAAAAACTAAAATTTTCAACCAATGTATTGAGCGGATAATAGCTAGGTCTTATCAATTTTTCAATGTCTTTCTCCCTTCCTTTAAGGTCTTTTAATTTTGTTTTGGATTTAAAAGTCCGTTCAAGAGTTTTGATTTTTTCGACTTGTTTTTCGGCATAATGCAACATATTGGTGAGCATAAGCACCCCTTCAGCTGCTTCAGTTTTTCCTAATTTATTTTCGTAATCGGTGATTGCATTTTCAAATTCCAATAAATTTTCAATTAAGTTATGTTTAGGTACATAGGCTTCTCTATCTCTAATTTTTTTGGATAAAGACTTTAGGTTTTTTGCTAAATTGTTGGCTAAATTTTGATAAGTAAGCAAAACATAAGGATGCTCATCAAATTTTAAATGTAATTTATTATGGTCGAATGATGTAGATACCGCCAGTTCCATTATTTCAACCAAGGAAATAAAAGATAAAAGCAATTTCCGATTTTGGTTGGATGAACCATAATCGGTTCTATTTCTTACTAGCATTTCTCGAATGTTTTCATGAATTGCATTAAGATCAACTTGAAGTAGTAATTGTTTTCGTGTTATTTCTTTTCGATCCGAATCGATTTTCCATAATGCGCCTCTTAATTTCAGGTATTTTGCAGTTAACTTAGTGCATTCTACGATTTGTAATTCAGTATATCGGTGTGGATTGATATAAAAAAAAAGTATGGAAATTAACGAATAAAACAAACCTCCAATAAGGAAATATCCAGAGTGTTGCACCATTTCCCATCCAGTGTAAGTATGTGAAAAGGATATTGATATAGTTAATAAAGCTGAAAATGCAACCATAGTCGCCCGTTGACCATATACGGCTAGCATTGATAAAATGAAAATTAAAATTGTGAAAACAGGATATAAAAGGAAAGGATAAGGATGTGTTAGATTGATGATTAAATTGGAACCAAAAAGGATTAAAGCAGTTACAAGAAGTCCATTAATCTTATGTTTTAAATTACTTGGAATGTCACTAGGAAAAGTAAATAATGCACCAAGTGCAATAGTAAGCCCAGCATTTAAATCGCCGAAATAGGAGCATGTAAATACGGGAATAGTTGCAGAAAGTACTGCTTTTAAAGCATTAGTAAAATTGGTGCTATCTATAAACTCTTTAATTTTTGTAAACATAGTATTTTGATTACATACAAAGGTAAGTAATGTGTCTATATTATTTAGAATTACTCGATTGGATTTCAAAACTTATAGTTAATTGTCAACGGATAATTATTGAATGTCTATTTTTTTACTATTTTTGCAAACTGAAAGAAAGTGATAGCTTTTTTTTTAATAAAAAGTAGATAATACTTAATACGATACTAATGATTTTACCAATTGTAGGATATGGTGATCCGGTTTTAAGAAAAGTAGGAGAGGCACTAAGTCCTGAATATCCTGGTTTAAAAGAAACCATAGCCAACATGTATGAAACAATGTACAATGCATGCGGAGTGGGGCTAGCAGCTCCACAAGTAGGAATGAGCATTCGTTTGTTTGTAATTGATACAACTCCTTTTGGTGAGGATGAAGAATTGCCAATTGAAGAACAAAAACAACTAAGTGGATTCAAACGTACTTTTATCAACGCCATAATATTGAAAGAAGAAGGTGAATTATGGGGGTTTAACGAAGGTTGTTTGAGTATTCCAGAAGTGCGTGAGGATGTTTATAGACACGAAAAGATCACAGTTGAGTATTATGACGAAGATTTTAATGTAAAAACGGAGGTTTTTGATGGATTAATAGCCAGAGTTATTCAACATGAATACGATCATATAGAAGGAGTTTTATTTACTGATTTGATATCTTCCTTAAAAAAGAAATTGATCAAGAAAAAACTGCAAAACATTATGGATGGTAAAACTAGACCGGATTATCGAATGAAATTTTGCAATAAAAAAGGAAGGTAAAACAAGTGATCAGTTTGCAGATGCAGTGTTCAGTAAAATAAAAAATAAAACTTATAAATTATAAAAATGAATTTAGAAAAAATATTATCCATTTCAGGAAAACCAGGTTTATTTGCATTAAAGGTTCAAACTCGTACTGGTTTTTTAGCAGAATCTTTGTTGGATGGAAAAAAGATATCTGTTGGAATGAAAGTAAATGTAAGTCTGTTATCTGAAATTTCTATTTACACTCAATCTGCAGAAAAGCCATTGACAGAAGTTATGCGTGCAATTGCAATTAAGGAGGATAATGGGCCAGCAATTTCTCATAAAGAGGATAATGAAACGCTTATTGCTTATTTTACTGAAATTCTTCCTGATTATGATTCAGAAAGAGTGTATCCATCTGATATTAAGAAAATATTTAATTGGTATAATTTGTTACAATCAAAAGGATTAGTTTCTAAAGAAGAGCCTGTAATCGAGAATGCCGAAGAAATAAAAGAAAGCGTAGTAGAAGAAGTTGTAGCTGAAAAAGCAAAAGCTCCAGCTAAAAAAGTTACAGCCAAAAAAGAGTAATTAGCTGCTAGTAATTAGCTGTTAGCAGATTACAGTGAGTTAATTACTAAAAACCAAGCACCAAAATATATTTTAATCCTGTCAAGATATTTTCCTGACAGGATTTCTTATTTTTACCATAAATAGGGTTTAAAAAACAAAATTTATAAACCCCAATAACCTTTTAAACTTTTCTTATGAATTCTAGAGAAACCCAACTTCAAGCTTTTGATCGATTGTTAACGATAATGGATGATTTGCGTGAAAAATGCCCTTGGGACAAAAAGCAAACACTTCAAACTTTACGCCATTTAACCATTGAAGAGACGTATGAGTTGGGAGATGCTATTTTGGATAATGATTTAAATGAAGTCAAAAAAGAATTAGGTGATTTATTACTTCACATCGTTTTTTATGCCAAAATAGGAAGTGAAACTAATGATTTTGATATTGCTGATGTATGTAATGAAATTTGCGAAAAACTGATTCACCGTCATCCACATATTTACAGTGATGTTGTGGTAAAAGATGAGGAAGAAGTCAAACAAAATTGGGAAAAGTTAAAACTAAAAGAAGGTAAAAAATCAGTTTTAGAGGGTGTTCCAAAAAGTTTACCTGCATTAGTTAAAGCCAGTAGAATTCAAGACAAAGTGAAAGGGGTAGGATTTGACTGGGAGGAACCGCATCAGGTTTGGGATAAAGTACAAGAAGAATTGCAAGAATTGCAAGTCGAGGTCGAAGCAGGTAATCAAGACAAAATGGAATCCGAATTTGGCGATGTATTGTTTTCGATGATTAATTATGCTCGATTTTTGAATATCAATCCCGAAGATGCCTTGGAGCGAACGAATAAAAAATTCATAAAACGATTTCAATATTTAGAAAGCAAAGCAGGGGAGTTAGGAAAGCCACTAATGGATATGACTTTGGCTGAAATGGATGTTTTTTGGAACGAAGCGAAAAAATTGTAATTGAAAATCTATGATTTTCAAATAGTTTCAATTTTTGGAACGAAGCGAAAAAATTGTAATTGAAAATCTATGATTTTCAAATAGTTTCAATTTTTGGAACGAAGCGAAAAAATTATAGTGTTCAGTATTCGGTGATCACTATTCAGTGATCAGTATTCACTGATCAGTATTCAGTGATGAGAATTCAGTTACGAGTACACAGTGATCAGTAACAATAAATAGCTTTTGTTTTCATGAGAAATGAAGAAATATAGCCTATTTCCAAATTTTCTGTTACTAGTTTTGGGCTTAATCAGCTATTCGTTTTAGTTTGTTACTATCTATAATAGTGATTTTTTTACCGTGTAATTCTATTAAACCTAATTTATTAAAATCAGATAAAAGACGAATACAGCTTTCCGTTGCTGTACTCACCATTCCAGCAAGTTCTTCTCTAGAAAGTTGAATATGCAATGAACCGTCTTCGTTTTTGCCGAACGTTTCTTCAAGATAAATCAGTGTTTCTGCTAAACGTTCTTTTACAGTTTTTTGAGAAATTGAAACCATATGGTCGCTCGTTTCTTTTAAATCCCCACAAACGGTTTTCATTAAATTCATCGAAAACTGATTGTTGGCGTCAAATAAACTTAAGACTTCGCTTTTAGGAATAAAACAAACCTCCATATCTTCTAGGGCGACCGCAGTTAAATTAGCAGGTTCGTCACTAATCAATGAACGTTGTCCAATTAATTCTCCAGCTTTAATTAGTTTTACAATTTGGTCTTTACCATTTGAACTTAATTTTGACATTTTGCAAACACCAGAAGTTACACAATAAATGCCGTTTACACTTTCTCCTTCTTCAAAAAGAGGGGCTCCTTTTTTAATTATATGAGATGTTTTACACGCAGCAAGTTTTACAAGCTCGTCTTTATTTAGAGCTTTTAAAGCACTAAATTGTCTCACTATACATTGTTCGCAATTACTCATATATGAAAAAATTAAATCTTGTTATTGCAAATCTACAATTTTATATGATTAATGTCAGCTTTTTTAATTTACACTAGAAGTACTTTTGTCTTTTAACGAATCTATTTATGGTCATGGAAAACTGCTTCCATTGTGGGTTGGATTCTATCAAGGAAGATCAAATTGATTTTGATGGAAAAACATTCTGTTGTAACGGATGCAAAACCGTATATGAAATTTTCAGTCGTAATGATATGACTTGTTATTATGATTTTGAGAAATCACCTGGTGCAACTCCTCTTGATATTAGCGGGAAATACGATTTTTTAGATAACGAAAGTATTGTTGCTAAGCTTTTGGAATTTAAAGAAGAAAATGCGGCTATTATTTCATTGAGTATTCCACATATTCATTGTAGTTCCTGTATTTGGATTCTTGAAAACTTGCAACGGCTACAAAAAGGAATTAGCACTTCTCAGGTTAATTTTCCTCAAAAACAAGTCCGAATTACTTATAATCCTGAAACAGTTTCACTCAAAACGATTGTTGTTTTATTAAGTTCGATCGGTTATGAACCTTATATCAGTTTAGAGAATTATGAAACGGGTAAAAACAATGTTGATAGAAGTTTGACGTATAAATTAGGATTGGCTTTCTTTTGTTTTGGGAATATTATGTTGCTTTCGTTCCCTGAATATTTTGACATGAACGAATATTGGTTGGATAGTTATAAACCTTTTTTTAGATGGCTTATTTTTGCTTTGTCCTTGCCTGCTTTTATATATTCGGCAAGTGGTTATTATATTTCAGCTTATAAAAGTATAAAGTCGGGCATTTTGAATATTGATATTCCAATTGCTTTGGGAATCATTATATTCTTTGTTAGAAGCACTTTTGATATTGTTATGGATTATGGTTCGGGTTTTTTTGATAGTCTCACGGGACTGATTTTTTTTATGCTTTTGGGCAAAATGTTCCAAATTAAAACGTATAGTTTCCTGAGTTTCGAAAGAGATTTTAAATCCTATTTTCCGATTGCTATTACCCGAATTAACAATGACTTGTCTGAAGAAAGTATTCCAATTTATGAAATTCAAAAAGGAGATAGGATAGCAGTTAGAAACCAAGAACTGATTCCAGTTGATGGTATTTTAATAAGTGATAAAGCCGAAATTGATTATAGTTTTGTAACAGGTGAAGCAATTCCAGTAATCAAAAAATCAGGTGATAAAGTTTTCGCAGGAGGAAAACAAATAGGAAAACTTATCGAAATGGAAGTACTGCACTCGGTTTCTCAAAGTTATTTAACGCAACTGTGGAGTAACGCTATTTTTCAGAAAAAAGTTGAAGAAAAATTTAAATCGATTACGGACACCATTAGTCGTTATTTTACGCCAGTACTATTGTTAATCGCTTTTGTGAGTCTTGGTTATTGGATTTTTATTGATGCAACTGTTGCTTTTAATGTTTTTACAGCTGTTTTAATTGTGGCTTGTCCTTGTGCACTAGCGCTTACGGCTCCTTTTACAATGGGAAATATCTTAAGAATTGTAGGAAATAAGAAATTTTATCTTAAAAATGCCTTAGTTATTGAACAATTGGCCAAAGTAGATACGATAGTTTTTGATAAAACAGGAACGATTACAACCAATATAAAATCAAATATTTCCTATTCAGGGATAGTGATTTCTGATGATAATTTATTGATATTAAAAAGTGTTCTTCGCGCTTCAAATCATCCCTTGAGCCGAATGTTATACGATTTTTTACCAGAAGGGAAGAGACTGAAAATCTCCGAATTTGAAGAAATTGCAGGAAGTGGGATTCAAGCAACTATTGATAATACACAGTTAAAAATGGGCTCATCCTCATTTGTAAAAAATCAAGTAGAAAATAATTTAAAACAAACATCAGTTCATATTGAAATTAATAGTGTTTATTTCGGTAAATACATTTTTAATAATCATTATCGAGATGGTTTGGAATCTCTTTTTAATAACTTAAATCGCAATTACCAAATCAAGGTTTTGTCTGGCGACAATGAAGGGGAAAGAGAAACATTAGAAAATCTATTGCCTCTAGGAACGGAATTGGTTTTTAATCAGAAGCCGGAGCAAAAATTAGAATTCATTAAGCAATTACAAAACGAAGGCAAAAACGTAATGATGGTGGGTGACGGACTTAATGATGCCGGAGCATTAATGCAAAGCAATGTTGGAATCTCTATATCTGAAAACGTAAATGTTTTTTCGCCAGCTTGCGATGCTATACTTGCTGCAACTGAATTTAGTCAATTGGATTATTTTCTAAAATTATCTAAAAAATCCATCAAAGTAATCAAAATGAGTTTTGTGCTCTCTATTCTTTATAATTTTGTTGGATTGTCTTTTGCTATTACAGGGAACCTTCAACCCCTGGTAGCAGCCATAATTATGCCTCTTAGTACAGTTACAATTGTCAGTTTTGTGACAATAATGAGTAGTTATTATGCAAGAAATAATAATAATTAAGTAAATTTTAAAAAGGATTAACTCATTTTTTTAGGTAAATCTTAAAGTATGATAAATGTCATATTTTAAAAAAAGACAATAAAGTATTTTTGTTACTTAAATTCATCATGAGGTTATGAGTGTTATTTATTTACTTATTTCGATCAGTATTTTAGTTGCTATTTTCTTTTTTATTGCTTTTATAATAGCCGTAAAAAAGGGGCAATATGACGATAATTATACCCCTTCCGTAAGAATGCTCTTTGATGATGAATTAATTCATACTAAAAAAGAAAGTACCCCAAATAAAGATTCAGAAGCTTTATAAATTCATACTATTCAATATTTAAACTTTTAAACCAATTAACAAATAATTATTTATGGAAATGCAACAGTTTTATTATGACAACAAAATTGTAAAGATGTTCATTTACGCTACCATCATTTTTGGAGTAGTGGCAATGTCTGTTGGGCTTTTGGAAGCCACCTTGTATCTTTTCCCAAATTTAACTGACGGTATTTCGTGGTTAAGTTATGGTAGATTAAGGCCTTTACATACTAATGCCGCAATTTTTGCTTTTGTTGGAAACGCCATGTTTGCTGGGATTTATTATTCGCTTCAGCGGTTATTAAAAGCCAGAATGTATAGTGATTTCCTAAGTAAACTTAATTTTTGGGGTTGGCAATTAATAATTGTTGCGGCAGCAATTTCACTGCCTTTGGGTTACAGTACTTCAAAGGAATATGCTGAACTAGAATGGCCTATTGATATTGCGATAACTATAATTTGGGTTGTATTTGGTCTCAATATGATTGGTACTATTCTCAAAAGAAGAGAACGTCATTTGTATGTTGCCATTTGGTTTTACATTGCCACTTTTGTAACTGTTGCTGTTTTACATATTTTCAATAGTTTAGAATTGCCCGTAAGTGCCATGAAAAGTTATTCTGTTTATGCGGGAGTTCAAGATGCTTTAGTGCAATGGTGGTACGGTCATAATGCAGTTGCCTTTTTCTTGACTACACCTTATTTGGGATTGATGTATTATTTTGTACCTAAGGTAGCGAATCGTCCTGTTTACTCTTACAGGTTGTCTATTATCCATTTTTGGTCTTTAATCTTTTTATATATCTGGGCTGGACCGCATCACTTATTGTATTCCGCTTTGCCGAACTGGGCTCAAAATTTAGGTGTCGCTTTTTCAATAATGTTGCTTGCACCATCTTGGGGAGGGATGATTAACGGACTTTTGACATTGAGAGGAGTTTGGGATAAAGTACGTCAAGAACCGGTTTTGAAATTCTTTGTTGTTGCCATTACAGGCTATGGTATGGCTACTTTTGAAGGCCCAATGTTGTCTCTTAAAAATGTAAATGCTATTGCCCATTATACGGATTGGATTATAGCTCACGTTCACGTTGGGGCTTTAGCATGGAACGGATTTATGGCTTTTGGTATGATTTATTGGTTGATACCACGAATGACTAAATCGACTTTGTATTCTACAAAATTAGCTAATTTCCACTTCTGGATTGGAACTTTAGGAATTATACTGTATACCATTCCAATGTATCTTGCTGGCTTTTTGCAAGCTTCAATGTGGAAACAATTTAATCCTGACGGTACCTTAACTTATGGGAATTTCCTTGAAACTGTAACTCAAATCATGCCTATGTATTGGATGAGAGCGATAGGTGGAACCCTTTATTTAACAGGAATGATAGTGTTGGTTTATAATATTATTCAAACCGTTAGAGCAGGTGAGACTATTGAAGATGAATTGGCGGAAGCTCCAGCATTGAAAGTAATTAGCTCAGGAAGAATAAAAGGGGAGAGATACCACGCTTGGTTAGAAAGAAAGCCAATTCAATTAACCATTTTTGCTGTAATTGCCATTTTAATTGGAGGTATTGTTCAAATTGTACCTACCATTATGGTGAAATCTAATATCCCTACAATCGCAAGTGTAAAGCCGTATTCACCCTTAGAATTGGAAGGACGTGATTTATACATTCGCGAAGGTTGTGTGGGTTGTCACTCGCAATCTGTACGTCCATTCCGTAGTGAAGTCGAACGTTATGGACCACAATCTAAGGCAGGGGAATTTGTATACGATCACCCATTCCTTTGGGGGTCTAAACGTACCGGTCCGGATTTATTGAGAGAAGGTGGAAAATACAATGACAACTGGCATTTTAATCACTTTTGGAATCCACAAAGTATTTCAGCAGGTTCAATTATGCCAGGATACAAATGGTTGTTTGATAATAAAGCGATGGACGTTTCATTAACTCAAAAGAAAATGCAAGCTATGGTAACGCTTGGAGTTCCTTATACTGAAACACAACTGGCAAATGCCAATAAAGATTTGAGAACACAAGCAATGAAAATTGAAGAAAACTTGAAAAACGATCCCGATTTTGTGAAAAGTTATGATAATAGCAAGAAAAAAGCAGCAGCCAGAGGAGAACAATTTGTACCAATGAACGAAAGAGAAATTGTAGCATTGATCGCTTATATCCAAAGACTGGGAACTGATATCAAAGTTAAAAACTAATAAATTGAGACCATTATGTTTGAACAAATAAAACACAATATGGAGACTATCGACGGTGTTTCTATATATCCAATATTTACTTTGGTGATTTTCTTTACTTTTTTTGTGGGACTTGGAGTTTGGGCTTTTTCATATAAAAAAGAAAAATTGGACGAGTTAGGGGATCTCCCATTGCAATAATTTATTAAAAAATTTTGAAAATTAATTAAAAATGAAAAAATTAATTCCGGCATATATAAGAGTTTTGGTTATTTTCTTTGCAGTCTTTGGCGCAATGGAATATTTCATTGACTCAGGTGAACAACCTGCATTTATTAAATTCCCAATGGTTTCCTTGTTTTTATTTGTGTTTCTTTTTCTTTTGATCGCCATAGAAATCACAATTAACGCTGTGGATACAATTACTTTTCAGTTATTAACTGATGAACAGAAAGCGAAATTATCCTTTGCTGAAAACACCAGCTATAAAAAAAGTAAATGGTATAAAAAAATGATGATAGCCCTTACTAAAACGGAACCTATTGAAAATGAAGGAGAAATATTATTAGATCACGATTATGACGGTATTAATGAATTAGATAATGATTTGCCACCATGGTGGGTCTATTTATTTTATGCTTGTGTTCTATTTGCGGTTGTTTACATGGTTCGATTCGAAATAATGGGTGGAGATAATCAAGAAATGGAATTGAAGAAAGAAATGGCTCAGGCTCAAATTGATATTGAAGAATACAAGAAAACAGCTCCCGATTTAATGGATGAAAAAACAGTTACTTTGTTGACTGATCCTGCGGATTTAGCTGCTGGTAAAGCGATTTTCACAACAAATTGTGTTGCTTGTCACAGAGCTGATGCTGGAGGTCAAATAGGCCCAAACTTAACAGATGATCAATGGATTTTAGGGGGAGGTATAAAAAATGTTTTCCATACCATTACAAATGGTGGTCGTGATGGAAAAGGAATGATAGCTTGGAAAGCATCATTGAAACCCAAAGAAATTCAACATGTTGCTAGTTATATTTTGTCTTTAAGAGGTAGTAATCCTGTTGAACCGAAAGTTTCGGAAGGAGAAATTTGGATTTATGAAAATGCTCCTAAAACTGATAGTACAACTGTAAAATAATATCGGTTACTTAAATAACTTTTTCAAATTAGAATTGTTTTTTAAAATCCTTGTTAAGGATCAAACTTTGGCGAAGATTTTACAATTAAACAAAATTTAAAACAATGTCAAAATTACCAAACGAAGCTTTTAGAGACACCATTGGAACCATTGACGAAAAAGGAAATAGGAAATTTGTTTTTCCAAAAAAACCTTCAGGGAAATTTTATGATTATAGAAAATGGGTTAGCTATTTTTTGTTGCTAGTTCTTGTTGCTAATCCGTTTATTAAGTTGAATGGCAATCAGTTTATGATGTTCAATATTCTAGAAAGAAGATTTAATATTTTTGGATTTCCATTCTGGCCGCAAGATTTTTATCTTTTTGTAGTGTCTACGATTGTGGGTATTGTTTTCGTAATACTTTTTACAGTAATTTTTGGTCGAATATTTTGTGGCTGGATTTGTCCTCAAACTATTTTTCTGGAGATGGTTTTTAGACGAATTGAATATTGGATAGAAGGAGATCGAGGCGCTCAAATTCGTTTGGAAAAACAAGAATGGAATGCTAAAAAAATCAGAAAAAAAGCACTTAAATGGTCTGTTTTCTTAATTATTTCTTTTCTGATTGCCAATGTATTTCTCGCTTATCTCATTGGAAGTGACGAATTATTTAGAATGATTGAAGAAGGTCCTGAAAATCATGTAAGCACCTTAATTTCATTGTCGATATTTACTGGAATATTCTATTTTATTTTTGCTTGGTTTAGAGAACAGGTATGTATAATTGCTTGTCCTTACGGAAGGTTACAAGGCGTTTTATTGGATGATAAATCAATAAACGTTGCTTATGACTTTGTACGAGGGGAAAAAGAAACGGGTAGAGCGAAGTTCAACAAACAGGAAAATAGAACAAGTACAGGAAAAGGCGATTGTATTGATTGCAAACAGTGTGTTCACGTTTGCCCGACAGGAATTGACATTCGAAACGGAACTCAATTAGAATGTATCAATTGTACGGCTTGTATAGATGAATGTGATACTATAATGGAAGGTATTGGTTTGCCCAAAGGTCTCATTCGATATGCCTCAGAAGATGAAATTGAGAAAAAAGCCAAGTTCCAGTTTACCGCTAGAATGAAAGGCTACAGTGCTGTATTGTTCATTTTAATTGGAATTTTAGTTGGTTTGTTGTTTTTACGTACGGATGTCGAAGCGGTGATTTTAAGATTGCCTGGACAGTTATTCCAACATAAAGGAGATAATATCAGCAATATTTATACCTTTAAGATAATCAATAAAACCAATAATGATTTTAACGATATACATTTCAAATTGGTTGGAATAAAAGGGACTTTGAAAGTAGTAGGAATTCAAGATTTAAAAATACCAAAACAAGGAATGAAAAGTGGGACTCTGTTTATCGAAATCAACCAAAATTTATTAGATACCGATAAAACAAAAATTAAAATCGAAGTATTTGAAGGTTTCAAAAAAATTGAAACTAGTCAAACCAATTTTTTAAGTCCTAGAAGTTTTGATTAATAGTAAAAATAAAAAAAACATGAAAATTAATTGGGGAACAGGAATCGTAATTGCATTTGTATTATTTATATCATTTATTTTATATTTTGTATTAGAAGTGCAATCGAATTCTAAATATGACAATGAATTAGTGGTGGAAGAATATTATAAACACGATGCCAAATTTGGTGACGAAATGGTTCGAATTCAAAATGCTCAAGACCTAGTTCAAAAACCGATTATTTCTATAGCCACAAAGGGAGTTAGTATCGTTTTTCCCGATGTATATAATCCTAAAGCTATAAAAGGAGAGGTATCGTTTTATCGTCCTTCGGCTAAAAAGTTTGATTTTAGTATTCCAATTTTATTGAAAAAATCGACCTTGAATATTCCAAAAAATAGACTATTAGGTGGTCGATGGGATATCAATATGGAATGGCAATATGATGGGAAAAAATATCTTACCAAAGAAACGATATATATTAATTAAAGAAAAAAGACGGATAGATGAAAGACAAAATGAGAATAGAAAACTTTTTAGGCTAAATTAAGTCTTCTATCGACATAAGATTCTATCATCTGTTCATCTATCATCTATTATCAGTAAATAAATGCTTTACACAGCTTTTTTATTCGGTTTAATCAGCAGTTTTCATTGCATAGGTATGTGTGGTCCTATTGCAATGATGTTGCCCGTAGATCAAAAAAATCAAGCTAAAAAAACGATTCAAATTATTACGTATCATGTAGGTAGATTAACTGCATATGCTTCTATTGGTTTAATTTTTGGATTGCTGGGAAAAGGCTTGTTTCTTGCCGGAATACAACAAAAATTATCGATTTTTATTGGTATTGCAATGATTGCCGTTATTTTGATTCCGGAGAAAATTTTTTCTCAATACAATTTTTCTAAACCTGTTTTCAACCTAATTTCACAGGTAAAAACAGCTTTGGGAAGTCAGTTTAAGAACAAGAGTTATAAATCTTTATTTACAATCGGATTACTCAACGGATTTTTGCCTTGTGGGATGGTTTATGTTGCTTTGTTTGGAGCTATTGCCATGCAAAGTGTCAATTATGGTATTTTGTATATGATTTTATTTAGTTTGGGCACCGTTCCTTTGATGAGTAGCGTGACGTATCTTCAGTCTTTTATGACCATTGCTACCCGAAATAGAATTCAAAAAGTGATACCTTACATTACCGTTTTACTAGGTGTCTTATTTATTTTGAGAGGATTGGGTCTTGGAATTCCTAATGTTTCTCCTTTGGATGTGAGTTTATTTGTTCAGTCAACACCTAATTGTCATTGATTTAATGGTTGTGTGCTCGCGTTAGGGGGTGTAGCGGAAAGCCCACAGCCTGACGAAGGAAGTGCGAGGAATTACTTCACTTTAATTTATTTTCATTGGAGTTCAGTGAACTTCGTTTGTAGCAAAACACCCGACCCGCTTTTTTTGCGGGTAACGCCCAAAAACAATTTAAATTATCATGGAAAACAATTTTGTATCAGGGGCATGTCTTTTTAATCGCAAGTCAAAAGCCATGCATATATTTCGTACAAAGGGTTTGCCAGCATCGGTAACTTTTAAGCTGTTTTTTCCAATTACTACTAATCCATCCTTTTCCATTTCCTTCAATTGGTTTAGAATTTCTGGAATTTCTTCAAAATAATTGGAATGTAATTTCCAGGAAGTTTCAAATTTGCACATTAGATTTAAAATGTGTTTTCGAATGATTAAATCCTCATTAGTTAATACGTGCCCTCTGAAAATAGGTAATTTGTCAGCAGCAATTATTTGGTAATATTCGTCTAAATCCTTTGTATTTTGAGCAAAACTATACCAACTATCACTAATAGAGGATACCCCTAAGCCAATCATTAACTGCGTTTTTGAGGAACTGTACCCCATAAAATTGCGATGTAATTTTCCTTTATCAAAAGAGTGGTACAAACTGTCTGACTTTAAGGCAAAATGATCCATTCCTATTTCATGATACTCATATTCAGTCAATAATTCTTTACCAACTTCATATAAAATACGTTTTGTTTCGTCTTTTGGAATGTCTTCGTCTTTAAAACCTCTTTGTCCATTTCCTTTTATCCATGGAACATGAGCATAGCTGTAAAAAGCCAAACGATCCGGTTGTAAAGAGTTTGTTTTTTCAATAGTATCAATAATATCTTCTAATCCTTGAAAAGGTAATCCGAAGATGATATCGTGACCTATTGATGTGTACCCAATTTCCTTTGCCCAAAAAGTTACTTTTGCCACGTTGTGAAAAGGTTGATGTCTATTGATGGCGCGTTGAATTTTCTCCGAATAATCTTGAACACCATAACTTACTCTTCTAAACCCTAAATCGTGAAGTTTTTGTAAATGTGCTCGTGTGGTATTATTTGGATGACCTTCGAAACTGAATTCATGATCTGGTGCTTTATCTGCATAACAAAAGATCCCATTAATTAATGTTTCTAAATTTTTAGTAGAAAAAAAAGTGGGTGTTCCTCCTCCTAAATGAATTTCTTTTATGATAGGCTTTTCTTCTAGAATATTGCAATACATTGCCCATTCCTTTAATACGGCTTCTATATATGGGTTTTCAGTATCATGATTCTTTGTAATTTGTTTATGACAACCACAAAAGGTACATAAACTTTCACAAAAAGGAAGGTGAATATAGAGACTTAATCCTTCTTTTGAATTACTTTCTAAAAATGATTTTCTTAGGGTATCTATCCAAAGTTGCTTTGAAAAATCATTTTCATTCCAATAAGGTACTGTAGGATAGCTCGTATATCTTGGACCAGGAACATTGTATTTTTGTAGGATAGAATTATTCATGGATAAATGTTTTAGAATATTCAAAATTAGGTTGTCTAATTAGATATTAAAATGATATTTATCATAATTTATTTTTATAAAATAAAAAACCTCGTTCAATTTCTTGAACAAGGTTGTTATTGTTAAAATGCTATTTTTTATCCTAAATTGATGCTTCTAATTTGTTTTAATTTGTCTTTAAAAATTTCCATTTCCTCTCTGTGTTTTTCTATGTTTTTTCGAACTTCTAAAACGATAGAATTCTCTTTTTTTGCATTTCGAGTATTGGCAAAAAACTGAATGTTATTTTCTAATTGGAATATTTCGTTCTTGATTTCATCAATTTTTTTCATCAAGAAAATCTTTTCGTTTTCTATTTTTCGAACTTCATTGTTATCTGATAAATTGTCAATTCTATTGGAGAAACGCATCATTTCGCTGTCTTTCTTGCTAAGACTTAATTTATCAAAAAGAGCGTCTAACACTTTATTAAACTTGCCTTCGATATGTCTTCTAGGAAAAGGAACTCTTCCAAAGTTTTTCCAGGTTTCAATATGCAGTTTAATGGCATCCAAATCAGTTTTATGGTCACCTGATAATTGAAATTCCCTAAGCGTTTCTAAATAGGCTTTTTTGTTATCGAAAGCGGCTATTTCTTCAGTGTTTTCTTCGCTTTTTTGTTCTTTTAAATTTTCAAAATAATGATTACAGGCATTTTTAAATTCTGCCCATATTTTATCGGAATGTTTTCTTGGAACGTGTCCAATTTGTTTCCACTCTTCTTGAATTTTTTTCATTATAGGAGTCGTGGCTTCATAATCTGTACTTTCTTGAAGTTCTTGTGCTTTTGCAACAAGAGCCATTTTTTTGTTCAAATTATTGTTTTGATCTTTTTTAATGTCTTTGTAAAATGAATTTTTAAAAGAATTAAAATTTCTCACTGCAGTTTTAAAACTAGCCCAAGTTTCTTCATTTACATCAGATGGGACTTTTCCAGCGGAGAAAAAAGCAGTTCGTAAGGCTTCTACTTTTTGTATTTGAACCAGCCATTGCGAATGAGCATTCACTTTTTCAGTGGCCAAAACTTCAATTTTACCAATTATTTCCTTTTTCTTCTCTAAATTTTCAAGCTCAGTTCCTCTTTGATTTTCAAATAACACTTCCCGTTTGTCGTGCATTTGTTTGGTTAAATCACTAAATTTATTCCAAATATCATCACGATGTTCTCTTGAAACGGGGCCAATATCTTCTTTCCAGATTTTATGTAAATCTTGTAATTCTCTAAAAGCCTTATTCACATCGGCTTCATTCACTAATTCTTCAACACGAGCTACAATTTTTTGTTTTTGCTCTAAATTGTGTTTGAAATCGATGTCTCGGGCTTCTCTGTCTAAGTGCAAATAGTCATAAAAATTCTCTACATGAAAATGATAATTGTTCCAAACATGGTTGTATTTGTCTTTGGGAATTGGTCCGGAATTTTTCCATCGTTCTCTTAAATCATTAAAATGTTTCAGAGTGTCTTTAATGTTTTCTTGCGGATTAATTAGCTCTTTTAATTCTTCAACAATGGCTAATCTGTTTTCTAAATTTGTTTTTAAATTCGTTTGCAAACTTTTGAAATGAACAGTTCTATTGTCTTTAAACTGGGTGTAATACTGGTCGAATTTTGATTTTAATGGGAAATGATATTGAAATTCCTCATTCGTTTCGGGATTATCGGCAAGGAATTCTTCTTTCTTTTCTTCTAAAAGGTGGTAGTATTTTGCTAAAAACGATTTTTTAATTTCATCAATATGGTCTTTTACAGACATCACTTTTTCGACTTCGACTAATTTTTTCAATTCGTCAATAAGCGCTTCCATAGATAAAGTGTCGTATTCCAACATTGGAATAGTGTGACGCTCTTTTAAGGTTTCATCTTCGCTTTCCTCAGCGTTAGAATCTTCGATAGCGTCTATTATAGGGTTTTTTACTGATGGTTTTTCGTCAGAAGTTGTATTTTTTGCTTCTTCAATATCTTCAATTGCATCATCAGCTACAGCTGTTTCAGTGATGGGTTGGGAGTCAATTTCAATTATAGATTCTGTTGCTGTTAACAGCTCTTCGCTTGGATCAATAATCTCTTCATTATTATCAATGATCTCTGTTTCCGTTTGAATAATTTCAGCCGAATTGTTTTCTAATTTTCCATCTGCATCAAGCAGGTTATCATTCTTTTCTTCTAACATTTTTTCAATGTTTAAGGGTTTAATTTTTTTCGAATGATAAAGATAGTAAAGGCTTATTAAAATACAAATAAAAACCCTTATTTATAGTCATTTTGAATTTTGTAAAAGATTCTGCCTGTTAACAATATCAGCGTTTTGTCAGTTATTTTTCCGTGTGAATTTGATTATTTTTTTTGGTGAAGATTGGAATAGGTACTGTTTTTGTTCTTTTCAAGAAGGTATTTTATTTTCAGGTTCTACTTTAATTTGCTGCTCGGTTGCATCGAAAACCTATTTACTTTTGAAAATGATACAAAGTGTGTTTAACGTGGATCAATACTATAGCACCACGAGTTTCTACATTTTCATTATAAAATATAGTTTTATCTTCTTGATGATTTTTATAACTGCTATTCACAAAATACAATTCCCGATTTTTCAGGAATAAGCTACGTTGTAAACGCTCCGATTTATCTTTTAATTTATATAGGTACACGCCGCAAGCAAACACCAGAGTTGCTGACAAATGCGAGCCAGTAGGAGTAATCATTACTTTGGTCAAACCAATTTTTTTAAAAATTCGATGATATCCATTAGATAATTTCTATTTCAATAATTTTTCAGTTTTCGTCAAAAACTTATCTGTGGCTTCTTTAATGTTTATGTTCATTCGATCTGCCAAAACAGTTAACCACCAAATACACTCTCCTAATTTGTGTTCAAGTTCAATGTCTGTATTATTTGCCGGCCAACGTTTTTGTTGCGACATCGTATGTCGCCCGACTAAAGCTGCGTCTGTCAAAAACGCTAACACATCTTCTTCAACTGTCCATTCACTTCCGTGATGTTGTCGCTCCAATTGATGATAACTTTCACGTATTTTTTTTGAGCGTTCAATTATTTCCTTAAAATCAATTTCTTTCATTTTTGTTGTTGTTATTTTTCGTTGGTTTTTTTCGTTCTGTTATTACGGTCACTCTAACATAGCCGCCAGCGTTAGTTTGTTTAAAAACTTCCAAACTGTGTTATTTAGTTTAAAATTCAAAGTAAATATAGTAGATTGTAAACTACAAATAAGTATATATTTTCAACTTTGATAATTTTCACTTTATTTATTGTTTCTCCGTAAAAAGCCTTGAAAAAAGCATTTAAGAAAAGAATAAACAGTGCTGTTAATTTTAGATACTGTTTTAATGAACCTGCTTACTTTTGAAAATGATCCAAAACGTGTGTCAAGCGGCTATATACTCAATCACCATAAAGCTTCGACATTTTTATTATAAAATATAGTATTGTATTCCGATGATTTTTATAGCTACTATTCACAAAATAAAATTCCTTCTTTTTCAGGAATTAGCTGCGTTTCAAACACTATAATTTATCTTTTAATTTATAGTGGTACTCGCCGCAGGTACCAAAGTTAAAGACTTACGAGCGCTAGTGGAAAGTCGAGATGAAACAACAAAGTTGGTATTACTTAAAGTAACTTCTGGATTTTACAATACTAATGAAGGATTCCCATTTCCATCGGGAATGTTTGTAATTGCAAATTCGATTTCAGTAGATCAACCAAAACTTACATTGCCATTATACGGTATATTAATTGCAGGATTTCCATAACTCAAGTAAATTACTTGATTTCCTTAAGAAAAGGAACGAAAGATCATAAAAAGGTATAGAGAATTTTATATTATTTAAAAATGTATTTTGTTACAAAAAAAAATAAAAACTAAAGAAATATTTTAATTAGTTACAATTAACTTTTCCTAAAAAACTCACTTTTGAAAATAATCAAGTTCGAACCACTAGAATAAATAAATAACTGAGGCTTATGTTGCTATTTTACAATATTGTAGAAAATAAAAAAAAGAGAAAATCAGCAATCTTACTTGTTACAGTGTGTGAAGACATAAAAAACAGAAGTCAATCCGTTTTTTTAAACAATATTCTTTTAAGAAAAATTCTTTCATGGACACATAGATTTTGTAAGTGTCAACAAGTGTCTCAAAAATCCTGTCAATACTTGAAATCATTAAGGCTATAATTAAATAGTAAAAAAAGAAAAAAGCGCACTATACTTCTTCTTATGACCTGTATGTGCACTTTTGTTTTTAACTAACTATAGCCATTTGTGAACCTTATTGGACAAAATTCGAACCTTTTACTAGAAGGTTTGAAACTCTTGAGTGAGGCATCAGAAGTTTAAAAGTAAATTCTTAAAATTGTCGAATTCTATTTTCATTCAAAATTGAATTGTTAACTAACAGTATGAAAATTTTAATCATTGCAGACGAGTGATCATTTCAGCTCAAATTTCTACTCTTTTAAAATTAAGTATTAACAGAATGAACAGTATTGAATCTAATTTAAGCCTAATTTCAAGCAAAACTATTTTCTTGAAATTTAGAAAAAACGTATATTTGTCCTTTATTTTTTTAAGTAAATTTACTTCTACAGTGTTTTTCTAATTTTATACATAGCTTAAAAATCTATTAATTTAATGTGACCAGAAAAACACTTGTATTAAAAGAGCTAATTGAATTTAATAAATTATGGTTACGCATATCATTGTATGTTACAGAGCAATAAACTCGATGCATTAAACGTGCTAGTTTTCTCGCTCAGAGCATTTTTATAAAAAATATCCTATGGACTTAAAGAGGTTTGAGATCAAGAAAAACATTCAAAAAACAGATGATAAAAATTTGTCGTTTCGTGTTTTTGAACTCGGTATTCAAAGTACTAAAGATTATTTGGAACCACATAAAAAAGATCATTTTTGTATCATTCTAGTGGAGTCTGGAAATAGTAAAGTACATATCGAAGACAAAATATATTTATTGAATTCAGGAAAAATAGCCGTTATATTTCCAGATCAAATTCACTTTTTGTCCAATCTGAGTACTGATTTGACAGGTAAAATTATATTATTTGAAGAAGTATTGTTTTGTTCCGATATATTAAAAAATGAACTTAGTGCTTATAATGTTAACCTATCGGCACACCTGAATTGTACTGCACTTTCTAGTCTTGAATTTGAACAGGTGCTTCCAATTATAAAGAACATACAAGACATTTACAACACCCCCAGCCTTGTCAAAAAGGAACAGGCGCGTTTTTATATCAAAATTTTCCTTCTAGGACTCATAGAATCGATACATGGCCAACATCCTGTTTTACATCATGATGCGCAAGGTCCAAACCAACATACTTATATTGAGTTTAAAAAACTTTTGAACCATCAGTATAAAAGCGAGCGTACCGTACAATACTATGCCTCAAAACTGGCTATCAGTACTAAAAAGCTCAATGCACTAAATAAAAAATATTCTGGCGAAACGGCTATAAATGCTATCCACAGCCGAATCCTTACAGAAATTAAACGAAAATTATTATTTACTGATCTCTCTCACAAAGAAATAGCATTTGACCTTGGGTTCAGTTCCCCATCTGCACTCAATAAATTTGTAAAAGCCAAACTAAAGGAAACCCCAACAGACCTACAAAATGAACTGGCGCAAATTTATACCGCATAGTCTTGTTTATATAACACCCTACCCTCACTGCTACCATATCTTTGCATCAGTAATTAATACTAGTAAAATATAGAGGCACTGGTGTTGCTAAAAAGCGATTCCAGCTAAATTATTTAGTTTAATGCTGTTTAAGGAAATAAAAGGTATCCTGTAATATCAATTACGCTATACCCAGAGACTAACACTCGAGAACAGCATGCATAATTACCCAATCGTATTACTATGAATTGGAATTTTTATAGGAACGCATGACTTTACTTAAATAAAACAAAATGAACACGGATACTTTGACAAACACTAATCTGCTTACTATTTTAGAGGAAAATAGACAAGTAGCAAATCAGATAAATCCCCAACAAATAAAGATTTTGGTTCACGAAATAAAAGCAGCCAAACGAATTTTTGTTATGGCAGCTGGCAGGAGCGGACTTGCATTAAAAATGGCAGCTATGCGGTTTATGCATCTGGGGTATACTGTATTCATTGTAGGAGAAACCAATACACCTGCTATTCTAAAAGGAGATTTGCTCCTTCTGGCATCGGGTTCGGGAACTACTGCTTCAGTACTGTCATCAGCGGAAAAAGCTAGGAGTCAACAAGCTACCGTTATTGCTATTACTGCCGATGGAGAAAGCAAATTAGCCGTATTGGCAGACACTATTGTACTAGTAAATGCTGCAACAAAAACAGATTTCGGTATTTCCGTTTCTACACAATATGCGGGCAGCCTTTTTGAACAGTTTACATTATTGGTGTTAGAAAGTGTTTTTATGACCTTATGGCAAGAATCCGGTTTGACCAAAGAAGATCTATGGCCCAAACACGCCAACCTAGAATAACTATTTTTTTATATTATTTATTATTAATTTTTTTTATACATTTAAACATGACAAAATTACAAGTCGCAATTGATTTACTTACTACAGAAGCAGCATTAGAACTAGCACATAAAGTAGCACCTTATGTAGATATTATAGAATTAGGTACACCGCTAATTAAATCGGAAGGCCTAAAAGTGGTTACGGCGATGAAAGCCGCTTTTCCTGACAAATTAATTTTTGCAGACATGAAAATTGCTGATACTGGTTTCCTAGAAGCAGAGATCGCATTTTTAGCTGGTGCAGATTTAGTAACAGTTATGGGTGCTGTAGATAATGCTACCATAAAAGGAGCAGTAGAAGCTGCTAAAAAACACGGTAAAAAGGTAGTAGTTGATACTATTGGAGTTAAAAACAGAGTAGAAAGAGCTCAAGAGGTAACTGCTTTTGGAGTTGCTTTTGTAGAGTTACATGCTGGTCTTGACGAACAAACATTAGCTGGATACTCCGTACAAACACTTATTAGCGAAGGAAAACTAGCAAAAGTTCCCTTTTCTGTTGCAGGTGGTGTAAACATCGATACAATTAAAGATGTTGTAGCTGCTGGTGCAGATGTAGCTGTTGCAGGTGGTGCTATATATGGCGCTGAAGATCCCGCTGCTGCTGCAAAAGCATTAAAAGAAGCTATAAACAGTGTTACTGTAGCGTAATTATTGGGTTAAGGCTGGAATTTATAAATAAATTCCAGCCTTTTTTTTTGTATAATAAATTTAGATAAATTAATTATGAAAACATTCGATTTTGGTATAGTGGGCTTAGGGGTAATGGGTCGGAATCTGCTCTTAAATATGGCGGACCAGAAACATGCTGTGGCAGGCTTGGATTTGGATGCGGAAAAAGTTTTATCCCTGACACAGGAAGCTAATGCGCAACACCAAATTAAGGCCACAACAGAAGTAAAAGAGTTTCTAGAACTTCTCAAACAACCAAGAGCTATTATGGTATTAGTACCTGCAGGAAAGCCTGTAGATACTGTCATTCAAAGCCTACTTCCTTACTTAGATAAAGGAGACATTCTTATCGACGGAGGCAATACCTATTTTACGGATACCGACCGTAGGTTTACAGAATTATCAGCCAAAGGGATTCACTTTTTTGGAATGGGTATATCTGGTGGTGAAAAAGGAGCCCGATTTGGTCCGAGCCTTATGCCCGGCGGTAATAAAGAAGCCTACGAAAGACTTCGTCCTATTTTTGAATCCATAGCAGCCAAAGTAGATGGGGAACCTTGTGTAGAATATTTAGGCAACGGATCTGCAGGTAATTACGTAAAAATGGCTCATAACGGAATCGAATACGGTATTATGCAGCTTATTTCAGAGGTATACGATCTTATGAAACGAGGGTACGAACTAGATGACACTACCATTCAAAAAGTATTTCAAGACTGGAATAACACCGAACTTCAATCCTATTTGATTGAAATTACAGGACATATTTTAAAGAAAACAGATACCGACGGCCAAAAGCTTATAAATGTAATATCGGATTGGGCAAAATCTAAAGGAACCGGAAAATGGACTTCCCAAAATGGGATGGATCTGGAAGTACCGCTTCCCACTATAGATGCTGCGGTAACCATGCGTAATATGTCTAAAAACAAACCCGAAAGAATTCTAGCTTCAGCGAAATTGGTTTGGAATGCGGAACAAGGTAACACTGACCTGCCTTCGGCTATAGAAGCACTTAAAGGAGCGTTACATTTTTCTATATTAATAACCTATGCCCAAGGATTAGCATTATTAACCAAAGCTTCACAAGAGTATAATTATGACTTGAACCTTGAGACAATATCCAAGATTTGGCGCGGTGGATGTATTATTCGTTCGGTAGCACTTGAAGATTTCCGAAAGGCTTATGCCAAGAATGGTGAACTAAAAAACATACTGCTCGATGATACTATTGCAAAGGCAATAAACGATAATCAATCCAGTATTAGGTCTACGGTACAATTTGCAGTTCAAAAAGGGATCCCAATTGCAGGCTTAATGAATTCCTTAGCCTATTTTGATGCTTACCGATCCGAAAAACTTCCTACCAACCTTATACAGGCGCAGCGTGATTACTTCGGGGCACATACCTATGAGCGCATTGACACTAACGGTACATTTCACACAGAGTGGAATGACTAAATTTTAAATGGAACAAAATGAATAATCTTGATACTATAAAGCCAACCATCATTCTTGTTTTTGGTGCAACAGGTGACTTAGCAAAAAGAAAGCTTTTCCCTGCCTTTTATAATCTTTATCTTGATGGTCGAATGCCCGAAAAGTTTGAGATCATTGCGCTAGGAAGGGCAAAAAGCAGCGATGAGACCTATAGAAGCAATGTTAGCAATAACTTGACAGCGTTTTCCAGAAATAAAATAACCTCTGATAAGGCCTATCAGGAATTTGCTTCTCATATCACTTATTTGCAAAATGACATCGAACAAGAAGAATCATTTAAGATACTGAAACTAAAGCTGGACGCCATAGATTTGTCTTTTGGGGAACGTGCCAATAGACTTTTTTATCTGTCTATAGCGCCGTCATTCATTGCAACGATCTCTAATAATATTAAAAAACTAGATCTTGCCGCAAATCCGGATCAGGATCGTATCATAATTGAAAAACCCTTTGGTTACAATAAAAGTTCTGCAGAGTTGCTAAATAAGCTATTGTCAGAAACCTTTAAAGAGAAACAGATTTACCGAATAGACCATTATCTGGGCAAAGAAACGGTACAGAATATCCTAGCTTTCCGCTTTGGAAATTCAATGTTTGAGCCGCTCTGGAACCGAAATTTTATTGATTCTGTACAGATTACTGTTGCAGAAGAAGTGGGTGTTGAAGACCGTGGCGGTTTTTATGAAGATGCCGGAGCACTCAGGGATATGATACAAAACCACCTGATGCAAATATTAACCATGGTAGCGATGGAAGCCCCCAACTCCTTACAAGCAGATGAGATAAGAAACCGTAAAGCCGACGTTTTAAAAGCGATACGCCGCATAACTCCAGAAGAAGTAAAACATTACACGGTAAGAGGTCAGTATGATAAGGGTTCGATAAAAGACAAACCAGTATTAGCATACCTACAAGAAAAAGGAGTTGCATCCAATTCTAATACAGAAACATTTGTAGCGATGAAATTTTACCTTGATAACTGGCGCTGGCAAGGAGTTCCCTTTTATGTTCGAACGGGTAAAAGAATGAAAGAAAAACAATCCTCTATTGTTATACAGTTCAAGCCGGTACCCCATTCTACTTTTTCTTTTGGAAAAGAAGGGATGATGCCAAACCGCTTAATTATAAACATTCAGCCTGCAATGGATATTCGATTACAGTTTATGACAAAAAAACCTGGCCTATCTCTTTCACTAAAACCTGCAGAGATGGTGTTTGATTATTTTTCATGCTCTACTCAATCACCAGAAGCTTATGAAACATTATTATTAGATGCTTTGCAGGGAGATCCTACTTTATTCATGCGTTCGGATCAAGTTGAAGAAGCTTGGGATGTGGTAACAACCATTCAGGAAGCTTGGGAAAATGATAAATTTTCAAGTTTATATAAATATGAAGCCGGCGGCTGGGGTCCTGAGGCTGCAAATGAATTGCTGGCCCGTCAGGGGCATGCTTGGGCATCAAACACACTCAATAACGTAGAACAAGAAGAAAAAGAAGTGAAAAATGGTAAGTATTTTTAATAATAAAGAAGAAATAGCATCCCACGCAGCCAATATCTTTATAGCTGCTGCACAAAACGCAATACAGAAACGGGGACAATTTTTAGTGGTGCTTACCGGCGGTTCTTCTCCAGAATCCTTGTACAAGCTTTTGGCAACCCCCCAATACAAAACCAAAATAAATTGGGATAATGTATTTGTTTTTTGGGGTGACGAGCGCTGGGTGGCGCTTGAAGATTCACGCAGTAACGCTAAAATGTCATACGATTACCTTTTAAGTCATGTTGGTATACCAAAAAGCAACATATTCCCAATGTATAAGGAAGGTTTTTTACCAGAGGAATATGCTTTGGAATATGAAAAATCGATTAAAAGTCTTACAGGAGAAAGTGGAGAATTTGACCTTATTTTATTAGGAATGGGCGATGATGGCCATACCGCTTCCCTTTTTCCCGGTGAAGCCGTATTGCAAGAAAATGATAAATGGGTATCGGCCTATTATCTAGAGTCGCAAAGTATGTATCGAATAACCCTAACGGCGCCTATTATCAATAAAGCAAAGGAAATTGTGGTTGTAACTTTTGGAGAAAACAAAGCGCATGCATTAAACGAAGTTTTATATGGAGATTATAATCCCGAAAAATATCCGATGCAATTAATTAAACCTATAGATGGAAAATTGTTGTTCTTGACCGATCAGGCCGCTACAAGTAGTCAATGATAATAAGTCGAAAAACGGTAGCATTCTCTATAATCAAGCAAAATAATATTCGGCTAAATATGAATATGCTAATTTTATCCGTGTAAAAAGTTAAGAACAAAATCTAAATTTTAACTTATAAAAAAGAACGCTTAGCGTATTGTCTCGAATAAATCGAGATACCAAAAACATCCATTTTTTAAGTTTAATGTAAGTTTGCTTATTTAAATCATAGCCTAAATTTCTCTCTTTTTTACAAATCCATTCTAAAAATTTTTAAGTTTTTTACAATTGTTTTTTATTTCTTTTTAGGTTTAATAACAAAACCGTAATTATATTCTTTATTTTTCAATTGGTACTGTTCGTCTGGAATAGCGCCCCAACTATTGTCTGCTCCAACACCTCTTTGGGCTAAATACCACTGAAGTCTGTGATTTACAAGAATAAGAACTAAAATAAAAAACGTTTAGAATAATTGATTTGAAAAATAAGTCATAACTACTTCTTTTTAAAATTAGAACCACAAAATAAAATTTTAAATATAAAAACAAAAAATCCGTCAAAAATTATTTTGACGGATTTTAAATTTTAACCTAGTACTACCTATTATTGTATGTAACCGAAATTTTGTTTAAACTCTTTTGTTACATCTAATGTTTGTTGTGGTATAGGAAATATTCTTCTGAAAGCTTGTGAAACTGGTTTAGCTGTATAAGCCAAATCATATTTACCAAAACGAATCATTTGAGGTCTTCTATACATTTCCCAATACATTTCAAAACCTAATTCTTTATATAAGATTTCGTTATCTATAGTGGTCAGGGCTTTTCCTGGTGCATTGTTATACAAAGCCTCTCTTGTTCTATTAATTCTCAAGGCATTAACATCACTTAAAGCAGCTGCATTTTGTCCTTTACGGAAATAAGCTTCGGCTCTCATTGTGTAGATACCACCTAATCTAAATAATGGAATATCAACTTTACTCGCTCCATTTCCATTTTCTGGATCAAATTCCCATTTGAAACAACGAACCCCACGGTTTATTTGATTTTGTGCAAATACAGACTGTGTTGGATCATCAAAATTCAATTCAGGTGTAAAATTCATTTTTGTACCTGTACTTTTCTCCATAAATAATTCAGATACTTTAATTCTGCCGTCAGAAGTCATTTCAAAACCACCTGCTGAAGTTAATTTTGGCCCATATTGTGGCCCAACAACCATACCTCTAGTAAAATGAAACCATAGTAAGTTATTACTATTAGGTACAATATCTGAAGCAGGAACACTTCCTACTTCAGTATTTGTAAACCATGTACCATCTCCATATTGATAAGTTCTAGCAAAACGTGGATCATCGTGATTGTTATCCCAACTATGATAAAATTCTGGAGTAGTACAAGAACCATTCGTTCCTCTATTAGATGGGGAAGTTCTTTGATTACGTTCCATCGAGTTATAAACAAAATCATTATCTCCGTTTCTAATATTATCTATTTTTTGAACAATTACAAAAATTAACTCTGACCCTTTAGAGTTATTGATACCAAAATTGTCAAAATAATTTTTCTCTAAACTAAATTTTCCAGAATCTATTAACAATGAAGTATAGTAAATTACTCTGTCCATATCTGTGCCTGTTCCCGAAACTGCAGCTTCCTTAAAATTAAAATTTGAACCAGCATTGTAACGGTCTTTAAAAACAGATCTGTTCAAATACATTGCAGATAATAAACTGTAAGCTGCTTCCTTTGTAAATCTACCTGTATGAGTACTGTTCTTACCTAAAGAGGCTAAATCAGGTATTATTGCTTCAACATCTAAGATTAACTGATCAATATCAGTTTCTGCTTTCAAAATTTTCAAGGGTGCATTCTCTGTATTTGGATCACGATAAGGAGCTTGCCCATACAAGTCTAAAGTAGTGTATGTGTAATACGCTAAAAGCCCTTTAGCTTCTGCTAAAAACAATGGTTTTTGAGTTGAAGTACTATTATTTATTATTTTGATGGCCGAGAGAGATCTTGTAATACCATTAGTCAATAGATTCCAATTATCAGTAACAATCGCATTACTTGAAGTCCAAGTAAATTCATGCATGGCTCGCCATTTTCCGCCATCTCCCCAGTCACTACCGCGAGTAGGTAATAAAGCTACATCAGTGGTGAATTCCTGCATTGCAAAAACATTCTTATTCACAAAAGTTCGGTCTCCTAAACGATCGTAAGCTGCTGCTAGAGCTCCATCAACACTGGATGCATCGCTTCCTAAAACCTCGTCAAGAATAACTTCATCCAGGTTAGTACAACTACCTAACAATAGTGCTGTGAATGCAATAAGTATACTTCTATTTACTATTTTATTTAATTTCATGACTTATAATTTTAAAGTTGCACCAAGAATAAATGTTCTAGATGTAGGATAACTAGAGTAATCAATACCGATAGATTGATTTCCTCCACTTGATTTTGGACTGTTAATTAAAGGATCGAATCCACTATAGTTTGTTAATGTAAGTAAATTTGAACCCGTTACATAAAGCGTCATACTTTGCATCCATTTTAAACGATCTGTTTTAAAGTTATACCCTAAACGTGCGGTATTTAGTCTAATAAAATCCGATTTCTCTAAATACAAAGTTGATAATTGTGGGGAGTTAGTGGAGTTTGCACCAGAATTGTAATAATTCGAAGACACGTTTCTATCTGAAGCTAAATTATTTATATTCAATGCATTTAATCCTATATTATTTAATAGATATGCTCCTGATTGTCCTGTAATTGAAAAGGAAAAATCAAAATTCTTATAATGCATTTGGCTATTAAATCCGTAAGTAAACTTTGGAATTGCTCCTTCAATAATTATTCTATCACTGTTGTTAATCACACCATCGCTATTAGTATCTTTATATATGTCAGCTCCTTTGTCGTCAAACCCTATATGATCTAACAAATAGAAAGAACCAGCAGCGTAACCACTCTTGTAGATATTAGCTAAAACTCCTGATTGTCCTGGTCCAGAAATTGTTCCTGATAAAATTTCCGAAACTGGTAAATTTTTAATTTTGTTATCAAGACTAGCTCCATTAAAATCGACATCCCATGTAAAATTATCTGTTTTTACAAGCTGAGACCCTAACATAAATTCTAGTCCTTTATTTACAATTTTTCCATCAATATTTACCCAAACGGTATTTGTAGGGCTTAATACTTGAGATGGAATATTTAGAATGGCATCAGTGGTCGTTTTATTAAAATAATCTAAGGTTCCATATAATTTTCCTTTCCATAAATTAAAATCAAGTCCAACATTATATTGTGTTACCACTTCCCATTTCAAATTTGGATTTGGTGTTCTAGTCACCGAAATACCATTTACTAACGCTAAATCATCATAAAGATAATATCCATCAGCACCTGCAAGTGCATAACTTGCTTGCGTAATTTTGTTCTCAACCTCTTGATTTCCTGTTTGGCCCCAGCTTGTTCTTAATTTCAAATTATCAATAATAGAAGAATTTTTCAAGAAATTTTCTTCATTAATGTTCCAACCTAAAGCAAAAGAAGGGAAGTAACCGTATTTATTATTTTGTCCAAAACGTGTGGAGCCATCTGCTCTCATAGAGGCAGTTAAAAGATATTTTCTATCAAAAGTATAATTAACTCTGCCAAAATAAGATTGCAATTCATTTTGTTGTGCAAATCCAGTTACACCAGATTGAACTCCTGCATAACCGGGATTGTTTTCTGGTCTAATTCCTTCTGATTTATTAGCAATTTTATCAATACTAAAAACCGATCCTGATCTTTCAAATTTTTGATAAGAGAAACCTCCAAGAACTTCTAGCCTATGCTTATTATTATTTAAACTATAGGTTAAATAATGCTCAACAAGTGAACTTTGAGATTCAAGGTTGTTTTGCACATATTTTCCTAGTGGATTCAAATCGGTTTTGTTTGGGTAAATGGTTGTATTTCTTTCTGCTATAGAACGGTCTACACCATAATTTAATTTATATTCTAGTCCATTAAAGATTCTAAAAGAGGCTTCGATATTTCCTAGAACTCTCAAAGTACGAGTCTCATCTTCATAGATACTCAATAAATATGCTGGATTGTAATGCGCATTCATATTAAAGTTAGTATAATCACCCTTTTCATCGAATACAGATCTCGTAGGGTTTGCCATCAAAGTATGTATAATCAATTGACCATTAGAACCACCATCATCACTTGTCGGAACACCATTATCTTTAGTTTCACTTGCTGTTAAGTTTACTTTTACTTTTAGCCTTTGATTGTCCAAAAATGATTCAGCTGCATTAATTCTAGCCGAAGTACGTGTAAAATTACTTTGGTTAATAATCCCTTCTTGATCCATTTGAGCTAAAGAAACATAATAATTTCCTGTAGTAGTTTGTTTAGCAAATGACATTGAATTATTTTTAGTAATTGCTGTTCTAAAGATTACATCTTGCCAATCCGTATTTCCTCCATGATCAAAAGCGGGTTCGGCAATTGCATTTCTATATTGATCAGCTGAAAGAACATCTAATTTCTTAGCCACAGATGAGAAACCTAAATAGGAATCAACTGTAAAAGTAGCTTCTCCTTTAGCACCTTTTTTGGTTGTGATGATGACAACACCGTTAGAACCTCTTGCTCCATAAATTGCTGAAGCTGATGCATCTTTTAAAACAGTGATTGACTCAATATCACTGGTGTTCAAAAAGTTCAAAGGATTTTTAGCTGCAGATGAACCAAAACCAACATTCGTTCCTGACGGACTAACATCATCATTAGACAATGGAAAACCATCGACAACAAATAACGGTGTGCTACCACTTCGAATAGAACCTACTCCACGAATAGAAACATTAACTCCTGCTCCTGGCTCACCACTTGTGCTTACGACACGTACTCCTGCTACTTTTCCTTGTAATAAATTATCAGCAGAAATATTTACTCCTTGTTTAAAATTCTCTGCTTTCAATTGTGTTACAGAACCAGTTACATCTACTTTAGATTGTTTTCCGTAACCTACAATCATTACTTCATTAAGTTCTGAGGAATCTGGTTCTAGCTTGATATTCAAAGAGTACCCCTTTACAACAACTAATTTCTTTTTATAACCTATATAGGAAACTTCTATTGTTTTTCCTTGACCTACATTCAATTGAAAATCGCCGTCCATATTAGAAACAGTAGCATTCTTTGTCCCTATTTCAGCAATAGTTGCTCCTGGAAGTGGTTGCCCTAATTCATCTACTACAGTTCCTTTTACCTCTTGTTGCGCTACAACTGACTTTTTTACAACTAGTTCTTTCTTTATCAAAACCAATTTATTGATGATATTAAAATCAAAACTAGCTTTTTTTGACAAATCATTTAAAATTGCATCTACTGAAGCCCCAACATAATTAACATCATAAGCTGTTTTGTCTTGAATTATCGCTTGACCATAGCTAAACTTATAATCCGTTTGTTCACTCAACTGAGAGAAAATAGAAATTAAGGTCGCTTTGTGAGAATTATTATTTATTTTTGGTGGTTCGTTAACCATCCCATTCGAATACCCTATTTGACAGGATATTATAGCAAGAACTAAAAAGAATATGCTTTTTAGTTTTAAGTAAGGTAATTTAAAATACATTGATTGAAGTTGTTAGTTTATGACTTTTAATTATGGGCCATGGTTGTTCGCAGCAACTATGGCTTTTTTTTATGGTATTTAATTAACTGTTACGGTACTGTCATTTTTTTTGAATTTTAAGTTAGTGATATAGTGCATTTGTTTTAGGATGTTTTCTAGAGCGGCATTTTTTTCAATAAAAAGAGTTAATGATGTATTCATTAAATTATCATTCTTGACGTCAAATGATATGCTGTACTTACTTTCTAATAATTCTAAAACTTCGTTTAGTTTTACATTTTTCAATTCGATATCCTGATTGTACCAGTTAAAAACTAATAATTTAGAGGCTTTTCTTTTTATTAAGTCATCCCCTTCAAATAAAGCTTCTTCATTAGGTACCAAATCCAAACTTTGATGATGCGATGACACTTTGACTTTTCCAGTAACAACAATAATATTACAACTGTTCCCGGACATTTGTATATGAAATGAAGTTCCTACTACTTTTGTCTTTATAACTCCTGAGCTTATTACAAAAGGATGTTGACGATCTTTTGCAATTTCAAAAAAAGCTTTTCCTTTTACTAATTTTACGTTGCGCTCCTTTTCCCCAAAATGATCAGGATATTCAAAAACGCTATTAGCCGCTAGATAAATCATAGAACCATCAACTAGATGAATAGAGTCTGATATTTTCCCCGTTTTGAAAGTGATCATTTCACTTGAATTTGCCATTACAACAGGTTGTACCAATAATCCTAAACTCAATAAAACCACAATACTTGCTGCGATTCCGTAGCTTCTATATCTTGAAATTCTTTTCTGAACGATATGTTTTTCTATTTTATTAAATCCACTAACAAGATGTCCCATTTTAGCAACATCCCATTTGGCTTTTTCATATTCAGAAACCATAAAGTTATCTAGCAAATCTATTTCGGCTTTTGTTGCCTTTTTTTGCAAGCTTTTTTCAATAAGATATTCTAAACTGTGTTTTGTTTTTTTGGTCATCTTAATACCTTTTTATTACTAAGTACCCATATTGTATAATCGTACTATCCGAAAATATTATGAGATTGTTAACAGAAGGTTATCTTAAAAAACAGCCTAAAATCATCTTACATTAAAAGGAAAGCAAACTCCTTTAAACCGTGACGCAATTGTTTCAATGCTGATGAAATTTGGTTTTTCACCGTTTGCTTAGAGAGATCTAGTTCTGTTGCTATTTGATCAATATTCATGTCTTGAAGCTTATTCATCAATAAAATTTCTTTTCTTTTCTTTGGTAATTCATCTAAGAGAGCAAAAATTTTATCGGTCAAATCAGATTCTATAGTAGTGAAGTTTTCAATAACGTAGTCTTCAAATTTATCTTCAAGTATTGTTTTGTCAAATTTTTCATTTCTATAATTCTTAAAAATTTGATTTTTCACTGCTCTAAATAGATAGCTCTCCACAGAGATTATATTAATGTCCCCTTTCCTTTCCCAAAGATCAATAAACACGTCTTGTACTACATTTTGAGCCAAGTGTTCATCTTGGGTCATTTTTAAAGAAAATGCTGTTAACTTTTCCCAATACTCATTATATATTTTCTCAAAGTCGAAAGAATAATCCATTTTTAAAAAGCTTAACAAGTTGAGATGCGAAATAATAAAAATAAACTCCTTTGCATTTTACCATAAGGTTATTTTTAAATTAAATAATAATGAGTTATTTCTTATCAAAAAACGCTAAAAAATAGAGATATACATACTATAAAGTTCCCTTAAACAGATATCTAACCATCAATAAATAAGGATTTTCTGATTTTATTAAAAGATAACAGTTGCATTATGATTTGTTCTTTTTAAACAATACTTAACTTAATGACTTAGTCTTAATTTTACCAATTGAATTCATATCTATAATAACACCAACTAAATGTTAAATCAATAAAAATTAGAAATAAAAAAACAATGAAAATATCAACATTACTAAGTATTGCACTCTCAACAACAGCTATTTATCAATCAAATGCTCAAGACAATAACTTGAAATTAAACAAAATACAAGTTATCGGCTCACACAATAGTTATAAGAAAGCGATAGAGCCCAACTTATATAACTATTTAGAGCTTAAAGATTCTGCCCATCAATTGAAAGGAATACAATATGAGCATATTGCTGTCACAGATCAATTGAACATGGGTTTACGTAATCTAGAAATTGATATCTATGCAGATAGCAAAGGTGGTAAATATGCACATCCAAAGGGTTTGGAACTAGCAACGCCAGTAGAAGCTTATGACATAGAAGGCAAAATGAATAAACCTGGATTTAAAATATTACATATTCCAGATATTGATTTTAGAACCTCATACTTAACATTTGAAGACTGTCTACAACAATTAAAAGAATGGTCTAATGCAAATCCTGGACACATTCCCATATTTATCACCTTAGAACCTAAGGATGGAAAAAGGAATCAATTTGGAACAGAACCTGAAGCTTTTACAACTGAATTATTTGATGAAGTGGATCAAGTTATAAAAACCAACCTTGGAGTGGATAAACTAATTACGCCAGATATGGTGAGAGGAGAATATCCAACACTAGAGGAAGCTGTTCTTCATGATAATTGGCCTACATTGGCTATCGCCAAAGGAAAGTTTTTATTTATTCTTGATGACAGTAATAAGAAAAGAGATCTATACATGCAGCACCACCCTTCACTAAAAGGTCGTGTAGTATTTGTAAATGCGACTCCTGGAACACCAGAAGCTGCCACATTATTTAGAAATGATGCCGAAGATACTAGTATTATTGATCTTGTAAAAAAAGGATATATCATCAGAACGCGAGCTGATAGTAACACCGAAGAAGCTCGTGAAAATGATTATACACATTTTGATGATGCAAGCAAATCAGGTGCACAAATCATTACTACAGATTATTATAAGCCTAGTACATTTTTTGATTCTTCATACCAAATCAAATTTAAAGATGGTGGTTATGTAAGAGTAAATCCTGTCACTGGAAACAAAGACAAAAAATAATCCACAAATACTTTAATAATAAAGGAGCAATTTTACGAATTGCTCCTTTTTATTTTAAATAAATATACTTTACTTATTTCAAGTCTTTTATAGTTCCTGAATTATAATCTATTAAAAAATGATCTGCTGGTGCACCGTTTAAAAACTTCTTCAAAATGGTAAAAAAGAGTTCAAATTTTATTTGTTCCTCGCTTGATTTTGTCGAATTAGTATCCGCTTTTTTATCTAAAAACAATCCCGAAATCAAATTATATTGTTTTATTCTATCGATCCCAATATCTTTAATCGCTAATCGATCGGCACTACGAATGCGATAAAAATCTACAATTAGATCAAATCCATTCCATCTTTTGAAATCCGAAAACTGCAAATTATTCTTCTTTAGCACTTCAATACTTTTAGCTTTTGCAGCGGTCCATTCCTTTTTATATTTTGATCTTTGTTGCAAAATGGTTGCAAACGAATCTGTCGTTTCTAGATTAGAAAACACTAATAAATCAGCTCCTGAAGTTGCAAAAAGTAAATCTTTAAATGAGGGAGACCAGTCATCTGGCAAAAAACGGAGTCGTACCAATTCCTTCAAGTGAAAATCGGTAAAATCATGGTAGTTTTTGGTTTTCAATATTTTATTATTCCAGAGATCAGTTGTTTTCTTAGATTTCAGAAAATCATATTCCATTTTATACAACTCAAAGAGAGAGTCAAATTTGGGTACATCATCAATTGTAATCGTTTCAATTTCATATAGATTCTGCCCTTTAATCGTTAATAATTTATAAGCAGGGATATAGGCTGCCAGTGAAGGGGTTTGAACATTTACTAACATATTACCTTTTGTTGTCGTGCGTATTCCCGTGTCATTAATATGCATATGACCACCAAAATGAATTTTTAAGCCCGCATCAGCAAAAGCTTGAGCAACTTCTTCTTTAGGTACACGATCCAATTGCCATTTATTGGGGCCCATAAATTGGGCGATTTCATTAGATGCATCGTCATTAAAATCAATCATAGGAAAATGACTAAAAGCAATAACTGTTTTCTCTTGCTTTTTTGCTTCGGCTGTAATTTTACGCACCCATTCAATCAAATGCTTTTTATACAATAGCACATTATTATAACCAATACTTGCTCCCGAATAGTTCGCTGGGTTCTCTACATCAACAGCTGCATTCGTTTTTGGAATATAAACATTTCCATCAATTGCCATAATCCATAGTCCCTCGACAGGTTCTACAACATAACTCACATCTGGAATCGTAAAACCAGGTTTGATAGCGTATGTTCTATTCTCCAAAGTCGCACTTTCCGTAGCTTTTGCAAAAGTATAATCACTACTAGAATAAGTAGAAAAAGGAGTCGCCCAATACTTATAATTGGCTTTTGGAAAGAAACCGAAGTCGTGCAAATAATCCGTAACACCTAGATACCCCATTTTTGCAATATCGGTAGTAATCACAACAGGTAGTTCTAAATTTTCATCATATTGATAACTTCCTTCTTTACTATAAATGGGTTGTCTTTTTCCTCCTTCGCCTAGAAAATCATTCTTACCTGATTCCTGTGCAAAAGGACCAGCGGGGTCATGATTTCCTGTGGTTATAAAAAATTGAATGTCATATTTCTGAGTGTATGAATCTAAAATTCTTTGAAGTCCTCTTATATGCAAAGGCTGACCATCATCACTATAATCTCCGGGAAGAGCAACATATTTAATCTTGCGATTAGCAATGTCTTCTAAGGCCGCTATAAAAGCATAATAGTTCTCGTTAAATATCCGGGTCGAATGTAGCTGTGATTCCATCGTTCTGATAGTAACATAAGAACCGTCCTTTGGATTCTGAATTCCTTTGTAGGCACTATCCTCTAGTTTTCCATATAAATCTTGTAAATGAACATCTGATAAAAAAGCAATTTGCAAACCACTTATATTTTCTTGAGCTAGCAATGGAGTACAAATTGTGAATACTAATAGTAGTAAGTGAATTGTAATTTTATTTTTTTTAAGTGTAATCATTATAATATTTAAAGATTAAGAATATTACACAGACTTTACAAACAACAGTAAAATTCTATGATGCAACAAAAATCTTAAATTAAAAAGAGATAGAGGTTAACATAAAGAAAAAATTAAGTCATTATTTGGATGCAGAAAAACAACCAATTATCAAAATTTTTAAAACTTTTGAAACCCATTGTTCTGCTCCTAAAAAAAACACCAATCTTTCGACTGATGTTTTGTGATATGGTGTACATTTTAATTTTTATTTTATTTGAACTTTAAATCCCAGGATAATGAAAGGGAATAGATCCAAAGATAACTCCCTGGGGCAAAACTTTTTTCTTGATGGGTAACATCAAATTGTGCGCCCCAGGCATTTTTATTATTTGAGGTAGTAAAATTATAGCCTACATTTATTTTTTGCGATTTTAGATTAATTATAGCAGCATCATTGGCATCAAAATAGAACTGATTGGTTTCTGGAGAAAAACCCATACTATAGCCAAAACTTAAATAATTATCGGCATTGGCGCGGTACTTTCTATACGTTAAAGCTCCAGAAGTACTCGTGCCACCATCACCGGGAGTAATGTAAGGACGTATGGACCAATAATCATTTCCGGTATACCAACCAATGGAACCCGTGTAAATAGTTGTTGTCGTGCTGTATTGTAAAGTTCGGAAACCTAGTGAAGCCTCAAAACTATGCGGTAGTGATTGATACAATTCTCCGCCGTATCGAAAATGAGGAAAAATGGCACTATTGGACAAGCCAAAATTTAAATAGGCATACAATCCTTTTGCAATTTTTGGATATAAATCGACTTCAATTTGAGTTCCGTTTGTATTGAATCTTCTGTTGAAATTTAACTTGGCTATCACACTTCCGTATTTCGTAATATGGCTCAATTTCAAAGTGTGGTATTGCATGGGGTCAAATACCTCAGAGTAAAGATCCACTGTCGATTTGATTCCGATGGAATACTTTCGGAGTTTTTGGTTCAATGAATTTTTAAAGTCAATTGCTTTTTGATTCGTTGGATTTTTAGCGATTGCAGCATCTATGGTTTTAATTGCTTCGAATGGATTGTTAGTATTTTCTTGGGCACTGGCTTTTTGGTACATAATTTCAGCATCATCAGGAAAAATAGTCAAGGCAGTAGTGGTCATTTCTAACGCAGTGTAAGGAGAATCGGCCCATAATTCATTATTGATGGCTGCAATCCAGTTGCTTTTATTCTTGGAGTCTTTCTCCATTACGTATGAAAATTCTTTTCTAGCTCGTTTATAATTACCGTCCCAAGCGTAGGTTGTGGCTAGGAAGGATCGAATGTCATGATAATCAGGATATTTTGTCAAAATGGATGTTAAAGTGTCCTGTGCTTGTTTTCGATGCTCGTTAAATGCTAATTTACGCGCTGTTTCGAAGGATGTGTCTGGATTACCATTGTATTTTTGTTCTTGACCATACATTTGAGAAAAAAACGAAAAGCAAAAAACAAATAGTAATTGATGAATTGTTTTCATTTTCATAGTATAAAAGTTTTTTTGACAGTGATAAGGTCTTTTTGCTCGGGATGTTTTTTGATAAGACTATCGATGGTTTTATTGGCCAAGGGAAGGTTTTTGGTTCTAAAATAGGCTTTGGCCAATTTAATGCCCAATTCAGGATTGTTAACCTTATTTTTTAGTCCTTTTTTGGCAATTGTAATTCCTTTTGCATCACGGTCGGACCAACAATAGACATCCATTAAAGCCAAATAGCTGTCATCATAGAAAGGCGTTCTTTTGATAACTTCTAGCAATTCAGTTTCTGCGGTATCGTATTTTTTATCCCAAGCCAGTGTTCTGCCTTTTAGGGTTCTCACATCAGCATAATTGGGGATTTCATTTAAAATATAATTGCATAAAAGGCGGGCTTTTTCTCGCTCTTTGTTGAATGCAAAGTCTCTTGCTTTTAAAAATATAGCGTCAAAGGTCATTCCTTTGGTAAGTTCTTTTATGGTTGCAAGTTCTTCTTTCGAGAATTCAAAAGCGGGTTTGGTATAGTTGTTTAATGATTTAGGGATAATCTTGTTTTTTTGAGTCAGATAGGCATTCAGTTTTTTAGATTGATTCAAAGTGTCTTCTACTATTTTTAGCATGTCGCTATCATTGATGGAGGTAACTTCAAAGTCCTGATCTATTTTATATAAATCGCCATTGGAGTATAAATAGTCTTTATAAATAAATTCGTTTATACTTCCTTTATTTTGCATAATAGGAATGGTGTGAATGTTTCTGAATTTCTGAACGGTATCTAATCCAGAGCTCATCCAAGTGGTTTTTTCCATTTTATTCATTTTATAATTATTCATTAAAAATGACACTAAACTAGGAGTAATGTCCCAATGCGAAGAAACAGATTTAAAAGATTGCGATTTTTTTAATAAGGGACTATTTATAAAAAGCGGCACATGAAAACGGCATAATTTGTCTTTTTGTGCAATAGGAATTAGCCTGTGATCACCTGTAATAACAAAAATGGTGTTTTTGTATTCTGGTCTTTTGGCATACGCTTGCATGAAATTTTTGATAGAATGATCGGTGTATAACAAACAGGCATAAATATCTTTGTAGGTGTTCACCTCTTCCTTAGTTAGGGAAAGTGATTTGTTTGTATTGATGATGCTATCCACTTTTTTTAAGTATTCCTTTTTTTGAGGAAAATCAAAAGGCTCATGATTGGTAAGTGTCATAATGATATCCAATCGTGGGGATTTTTTCCCGTCTAATTCCGATAGCGTTTTTTTGAAAATTTCTCCATCAGGATAACCCCAAGTAAAACCACCAGAATTGGCTTTTGTTTTTTCGTAACCAGGACCAAATTTGTTAATGTCCAGAATATTGTCAATGCCGTTGTATTCTAAAAAATTTAGTCTGTGGTCAAAACTAGATTCATCACCGCAAGAAAAAGAAGTCGTGTATTCGTTGGCTTTTAAGATGCTAACCAATGAAATATGAGATGGTAAGGGATTCATTTCAAGAAAACCCTTTTCGCCATAAGGCAAAGAACCCAAAATAGAAGGCAAAGCTCCAAAGGTTCTTCCTGCATTGCTCACGAAATTTTCCCAATAGAGCGATTGTGGAATCAAGGAATCGAGATAAGGTGTGAATCCGCGATACGCATTTTTGCCAATAAATTCACTTCCTAAACCTTCAACGATGATCATTACAATATTTGGTTTTTCTTCGTTAATTTGAAAAAAAGGCGCCAAAACATCGGGAGAATCTTTGAATGGTTTTACTAATGGATATTCGTTTTTA
The DNA here is from genome assembly GCF_004349355.1 of Flavobacterium cellulosilyticum. Taxonomy (GTDB): domain Bacteria; phylum Bacteroidota; class Bacteroidia; order Flavobacteriales; family Flavobacteriaceae; genus Flavobacterium; species Flavobacterium cellulosilyticum. The sequence continues at coordinate 469,948 of NZ_SMFK01000002.1, forward strand.
AAAACTAAATCGGCTGCCTTGAATTTGTTTTTGTCGTTTTGAAAACGAATGATATCAGCAGTAAAATAGGCTAATTTATTTTGATACGCTGTTTTTGAAACATCGGAAATTGCCATTTTAAATCCAAAAAGAATAAGTATCGAAATTCCTAAAATAAGGTATGTCTTTTTTTGAATGATGTGTTTTGATAGTAGAAAATGAATTCCTAAAAATAATATAGGCAATAGGATATATGGTAGAAAATACAATACCGAAAGTGATTCAGAGGCTGTTACAGTGATGTACATGTCATTGAAGGAATACCCTAAAAGATCGGCACCTAAATTGACAAGTGTAGTTAAATGGTATTTTACTAAAGCATATTGTGCTAGTATTAGTAATGAAAAAATCACTTTAATGATTGTTTCGTTCCAAGGTTTTTTGATGAATGACAACAATAGATACAAAGGAAAAAACAATATTCCTATAAGTATGCCAGTCGTAAAATCATTGGTTAATTTGTATACTAATGTAGTGGCAGTAGCAGCTAATTGTATTCCGTTGACTACTTTTGAAATTATTTCAAAAACACTAATTAACCAAAAAGTAAGTATTAGTGCAGTATTTAAATAAATATATTTGTAACTAGTATTGAATTGATCCTTTATCTTCATTCTATTTTATGTTTCCTGTAACTTTTGCAAGTTATTAATTTGACATCCCTTTTCGAACCATTTCTCCCCATTTTAATTTTTTATTAAAATAGTAGTCGTAATTCCCTTTAATTGCAGCATATAATATCACAGGGTGATTTAAAATAGGTTCTAATAAAGCGGTAATGATTAATTGAATTCCAATTCCTCTTTTCTTGTATTGATGATAAGTAAGTTCTTCCGTAATTATAGTTATAATTGAAAAAAAGACAGTAAATAAATAAGCTAAAATGATATAGGCAATAGCATAATCCCATTTTACATTTCCAATTATTATCAGGAAAATAAAATAGAATATTCCGGCAACTTCAATTAATGGGGCAAGCCGTTCAAATATCAACCAGTACGGAAAACTAATTGTACCTAGTGTTTTGTATTTTGGATTAAAACCTATTTTTTTATGTTTTTTTAGCGTTTCAATAGTACCACGTGTCCATCTGTTTCTTTGTGAAATAAATATTTTCATGTTATCAGGAGCTTCTGTCCAGCATAATGGATCTGGAATATAAGCCACTTTGTATTTTATTTTTAGTTCTTCCATGTGCCGTCTCATTCTTACAATGATTTCCATATCTTCTCCTACGGTATGAGTGTCATAACCGCCCGCTTCAATAGCAATTCTTTTGTCAAACATTCCAAATGCACCTGAAATCACTAATAATCCATTGAGCTTACTCCAAGCCATTCTTCCTAATAAAAAAGCCCTTAAGTATTCTAAAATTTGTCCTCTTACAATCATATTAGTAGGTAAGTTCACATCGATAAGTTTACCATCTTTTATAATACAGGAGTTCGCGATTCGTATCACTCCTCCTGATGCAATTACTTTTGAATCACCAGCTTCTAAAAAGGGTTTAATCATTTTTTGAAGTGAATCTTCGATAAGTAAACAATCTACATCGATACAGGCAACATATTTGTTGGAACTAATGTTTAACCCCATATTTAGAGCATCTGCTTTACCACCATTTACTTTGTCAACTACAATTAATTTTTCGAAAGCTGGATTTGTAGATTTAAATACACCTTCTCTAAGGGGTTTAGTTGGGATTTTAACGTTTATTGTGTAATCAATTTTAACCAAATCGTAGGCTTCTATCAATTTTTCTAGACTATCATCTTTGCTACCGTCATTCACTATAATTACATCATAAGAGGAGTAATGGTTGGATAATAAGGAACGAACATTATCAACAACATTCAAGGTTTCATTATAGGCTGGGGCAATAATTGAAATAGAAGGAGAAATAGAGGAGGATAGAATATCTTTGTAATTTACAAAACTATTCTTTTTGATATAAATCGCAGTTTCTTTTATAGAAATTAATGCTAATAGTAAATAGGATAGAATTGCAAGAAAAGCAAATCCAAAAAATAGATATTCAAACAAATTTAGTACAAAAGAAAGTATATTTATTCCCATATTAACTGGCATTATTTAGATTCGTTTTTTCTAAAAACTCAATATTATTTGTCAAAGTCTTTAAATGATAACCTTCATCATCATCTATAGCCTTTAAAATTTTCAATGCTGATGTTTTAATCTCAAAATTCTCGTTATTAATATGATCCAATATAAAAGGAACATCACTAATTTCATAGAGACTTTCCATGATTTTAAAGATAACTTCTTGTTCCTCAATAGTTCGTTGGTTAAAATCATTTTTTAAAATAATAAATGATTCAATGTCACCAAAATGTGACAATACTTCAAGAGCTTCAATTCTAATTGCCGGATCAGAATGGCTTAACAGTTTTATTAATGTATCCTTAGCTTCGTATTGATTGAATGTTTTTGTCAGTTTTAAAGAAAATGAAACTACAGAATTATTTGAAGATTCTAGCCATACGGAAAAATCTGGTGTTTCTTGATTTTCAAATTTTTTGAGGATTTCTATTAATCTAATTTGATCCCATTCGGTTAACCTACATACTAAGAGATTTAAAAATTCAAGTCCTTCAAAACGAAACAATTTGACTAAATACCTTTGAATTTCCAAACGAACTTCTCTTTTTGGGTGATTTACGTGCAGTAGAACTTCATCGTGTACTTCTTTTATCTCAAATTGCGCGAGTTCTTTGATTCCACTTGCAATGGTTTCCCATTTTTTATTTTTTAATTTAGAAGAAGCATAGTGTAATAACCCAGTTTGATAATACAATTTTTGAATTGCATCAGCCATTTCACCTGAAATCTCATTTCTTAATTTTAATAATGTGTTAGAAATTAGCTTTCTTTTTAAACTGCTACTAGCACATTGTCGTAAATAATTTACAATTATTTGTTGTTCATTAGTAATTTCTTGATCCTTATTTCCAGAATATAAATATTTAATAAGATCCTGCTCATATTTTTTTTCGTAAACGGTTTCAATTCTTTCTTTTGATCGTAACCTTTTTCTAATGTGATTTAAATATATAATTAAGCCAATAATGACAAATAAAAAAACAACACTCAAAACCCAAGTGAATTGAATGATTGCAGGTGCATTTATTAGATACTCAACAATATGGTTGTATAGATTAATCAATACTTTTGAAGTAGGGTTTGTTGATGAAGGTTTCTATTAATTCTTAAAACTAATTCATTTGGACTAAATGGTTTACTCATAAAATCAGAAGCTCCTAAATTGAATGCTTTAATAACCATTTCTTCTTGTCCAGAAGCAGAGAAAACGATAATGGGAGTAGATAGATTTAATTTATTTCTAACGTGACTTATAAGTTCTAATCCACTTACAAAAGGCATCATAATATCCGTAAGTATAAAATCGGGATTATGTTCTTCTATTAAATCAATTGCTTCTTTTCCATTAGCTGCCATGAAAATTTTATATCCTTCATTTTCCAATTTATATTTTAGTAATAATGCTAGTATCGAATTATCTTCAGCAACTACAATTTTTTTGGCATAATTCATAATAAGTTTATTGTTAGGTTAACATTAGGTAAATAGGGTGTATCAAATTTAATATTATTTTTTTTGATATAATCGATTAAATGCGAATTAATACCGATAAAACACACAAATTTAATTAAAAGTAAGGTAAAGATTACAATAAATACAATGTGATTCTTGGGTGTAAAATTATTTAATATAAAAAGGTATTACCAAATATTTTAAATAATTGGTAATACCTTTTTATTGCGTTTGTTTATGTTATAAAATACTTTTTTAAATAAAACCTTCAAAAACACCCAATCCAAATAAAGCAAAATCATATTTTGCGGGATCATTTGGGTCTAGTTCTCGAAGTTTTGTGTCCAATTCAGTCAAGGCTTTTCCATCGTTTTGTTTTCGAGTCAACATTCCAAGTTTTCGAGCCACATTTCCAGAATGAACATCAAGAGGACATGATAGGATCGAAGGCGAGATGCTTTTCCAGATTCCCAAATCCACGCCCTTATTGTCCTGGCGACAAAACCAGCGTAGCATCATATTTATCCGTTTGGCAGCAGAACCATTCATGGGGTCCGAAATGTGTTTTTGAGTTCGGTATTGATGAGGGATTTCGAAAAAAACCTTCTTGAATTCGGAGATGCTTTTTTGCATCGAATTTGGTTCTTGTTGTTTAGAAAAAACAGCTTCAAGGCCGTCGTGGTTTTTATAAATATGCTGCAAACCTCGTATGAAACTGGTAAAATCTTGTCCGTTATACGTTCTATGTACAAAAGATTCCATGCGTTCCAAATCATATTCTGAATGTGACATCACAAAATCATATGGGGAATTTCCCATCAAATCCATCATTTTATGGGAGTTTTTGATAATCATTTTACGATTTCCCCATGCAATGGTAGCGCTCAAAAACCCCGCAATTTCAATGTCTTCTTTTTGCGAAAACAAATGCGGAATTTGAACAGGGTCACTTTCAATAAAATCGAGTGTATTGTATTGAATGACTTTTTCGTCAAGGAAGGATTTGAGTTCGGATGTTGTCATAATTTAAGGAAGGATCGTATTGGTTTATCGAAATATATAAGTAAAGGTATGCCAAATAATACTTGTAGTTTGGAATAATACAGCTGTATTCTGAACTATTTTGGATCGGACTATTTTCAGTAGACAGCATGCAAAGCTTCAATTTATATAATATAAAAAGTACAAAAAGTTATACCAATAATTTATAAAAAAGACCAATTTGTCAAATCGAGCGCAATCGAGATACATTACTATTTCTCGACTGCGCTCCATTTGACAAAAACAGAATTGGTCTAAAACGTATTTTCGTTTGGTATAATATGGTGGTTTTTCAGTTAAGGATTTTTATTACATCCTATTCGAATACATTTAAAAAAAAACAGTAGTAAGCATTTGCTCACTACTGTTTTAAGAAAATATAATCCTAAATTTAGTTTTTAGAACTAAAGAAGTTTTTAATTGTCTAAGCTATTTTTGCCAATATGGAATTGAATGTTTCGCTTGGTCTCATTGCTTTGCTAATTAATGCTGGATTTGGTTGGAAATAGCCACCAATGTCTTGTGATTTTCCTTGTGCTCCAATTAACTCAGCATTAATTTTAGTTTCGTTAGTTTCAAATTCGATAGCAATAGGAGTAAAGATTGCCTTTAATTCAGTATCTTTTGATTGGTTCGCTAAAGCTTCTGCCCAATACATTGCTAAATAAAAATGAGAACCTCTATTATCAATTTGGCCTATTTTTCGAGCAGGAGATTTATCATTTGCTAAGAATTTATCACTTGCTTCGTCTAATGCTTCTGCTAAAACGATGGCTTTAGAGTTGTTTAAGGATTGCCCTAAATGCTCTAATGAAGCTCCTAAAGCTAAAAACTCTCCAAGAGAATCCCAACGTAGGTATCCTTCTTTAATAAATTGTTCAACGTGTTTCGGAGCAGATCCTCCAGCACCAGTTTCAAACAATCCACCACCATTCATTAAAGGAACTATAGAAAGCATTTTTGCTGAGGTTCCTACTTCAAGTATTGGGAATAAATCGGTTAAATAATCACGCAATACGTTTCCAGTTACTGAGATTGTGTCTAGACCTTTGATTAATCTTTCGCAAGTAAATTCAGTTGCTTCAATTGGGTTTAAAATACGAATATCCAATCCAGTTGTTTCGTGATCTTTTAAATATTTTTTTACTTTTTCAGTAATTTCTCTATCGTGAGCTCTGTTTTCGTCTAACCAAAAAACAGCTGGAGTATTTGATAAACGGGCTCTGTTTACAGCCAATTTTACCCAGTCTTGAATTGGTGCATCTTTTGCTTGACACATTCTAAAAATGTCATTTGCATCAACATTTTGTTCCATTAAAATGGTACCGTTAGTGTCAATTACACGAACTAAACCGTCTGCTTTCATTTGGAAAGTCTTGTCATGAGAACCATATTCTTCTGCTTTTTGAGCCATCAAACCTACGTTTGGTACACTTCCCATAGTTGTTGGGTCAAAAGCACCGTGTTTCTTGCAAAAAGCAATTGTGGCAGCAAACACTCCAGAATAGCATCTGTCTGGGATGATGGCAATAGTATCTTGTTGTTTTCCTTCTTTGTTATACATTTGACCCGAAGTACGGATCATAGCCGGCATAGAAGCATCTACAATTACGTCCGATGGAACTTGAAGGTTCGTAATTCCTTTGTCAGAATTTACCATTGCTAATGCTGGTCCGTTTTCGATAGCTTGGTCAATAGCTGCTTTTATTTCAGCTTCTAATGGTTTCCCTGCAATTTTAGCATAAACATCACCCAAACCATTTCGAGTGTCAACCCCAATTTCTTTAAATAAAGTAGCGTATTTTTCGAAAACCGAAGCGAAATAAACTTCTACAATGGCTCCAAAAATAATTGGGTCTGAAACTTTCATCATAGTAGCTTTCAAGTGAACAGAAAGCAATACATTTTGTTTTTTAGCTTCTGTGATAGTTTTAGCAACAAACGATTTTAAAGTATTCAAGTGCATTACTGAACTGTCAATAATTTCGCCTGATTTTAAAGGTGTGCTAGCTTTTAAAACAGTAGTCGAACCATCCTTAGCAACAAATTCGATTTTTACATCAGTAGCATCAGCAATGGTTAATGATTTTTCACTTCCGTAAAAATCACCACTTTCCATTGAAGCCACTTGAGTTTTTGAATCGGCAGACCAAGCTCCCATTGAATGTGGGTTTGCTTTTGCGAAGTTTTTAACCGCTTTAGGTGCTCTACGATCAGAGTTTCCTTCACGTAAAACTGGGTTTACTGCGGATCCTAATACTTTAGAATATTTAGCTTTGATTTCCTTTTCAGCATCGTTTTGTGGATCTTCGGGGAAATTTGGTACTGCGTAACCGTGTGATTGTAATTCTGCAATTGCATTTTTTAATTGCGGTACAGATGCAGAAATATTTGGTAATTTTATAATGTTGGCTTCTGGAGTAGTGGCCAATTTTCCAAGTTCAGTTAGTGAATCTTCTACTTTTTGATCTTCATTTAAAAAATCAGGGAAATTTGATAATATTCTTCCAACTAAGGAAATGTCTCTAGGTTCAATTTCTATATTGGAGGTTGCCGTAAATGCTTGTACAATTGGTAAAAAAGAATAAGTTGCTAATAAAGGCGCTTCATCTGTAAGCGTGTAAAATATTTTAGATTTTGTTGACATTTTATAAAAAATTATTTTAAATATTTATTTTGGGGTACAAATGTAAGAAAAACGTTTTCGTTAATGGTATAACACTCAGTTTATGTTTGATTTAGTTTCAACAATTATGGAATTATTATTTTTTTATTTTCTAAAAGAGAATTATTAATTATAAGGTTCGTTTTTTAATAAAATGAAAATATTAGATTAAAAAACAACCCTCTTTTATTTCGTTTTTTTTATAAAAGAAAAGTCCCGTTTCGATTTGAATCGGAACGGGACTAATAATGTAAAAGATAGTTGATTATCTTCTTTTATCTCTAATTTTTGCTTTTTTACCAGTAAGTTCTCTGAAGTAGAAAATTCTAGCTCTACGTACAGCACCTTTCTTGTTGATTTCAATTTTTTGCAAAGCTGGCAAGTTAACTGGGAAGATACGCTCAACTCCAATTGCACCTGACATTTTACGTATTGTAAAAGTTTCTGTGTTACCAGAACCTCTTCTTTGAATTACAACACCTTTAAAAAACTGTGTTCTTGTTTTTTCACCCTCTTTAATTTCGTAGTAAACTGTGATTGTGTCTCCAGCTCCGAATACAGGGAAATCTTTTTTAGCAACTAACTCGTCTTTAACGAATTTCATTAAATCTGCCATGATAATTTTTTTAATTATGGTTTTATATAGAGCAACATTCACGGATTTCGCCAGAGGTTGGTCTAATGAGGGCGCAAATTTACATCTTTTGTTTTAATTTACAAACTTTATTTTATTTTACCCAGAATTGTGTGGTTTTTATAAATTTAAAACGCTAAACCAGTAAGGAAATTAAGGTTCATTAAGATTAAAATGACTTAATCTACCTTAATTTCCTTAATGGTTTTTTTGTTTTTTTAATATTTTATTTACTATTTGATAAAACACAAACATTTTTTTGTACAATCTTTACTTTTAAGTATTCAGTTAACAGTTTTTAGTGGTCAGTTAGTTAGGGCAATCAAATAGAAACTAACCACAAATCATTTGTTCTTTCCAACAAAACTGAATAATAAAAACTGACCACTGACCACTTTATTTATTCCAGTAAGTCAGGACGTCTAGTTTTAGTGTGTTCATAAGCCATATCTTCTCTCCATTTGTCGATTTTGGACGAGTGCCCACTCAACAAAACTTCGGGAACTTTCCATCCTTTATAATCCGCAGGTCTAGTGTATATGGGACCGGATAATAAATTATCTTGAAAACTATCGGTCAATGCCGAGGTTTCATCACTCAAAACTCCGGGGATAAGTCTAATTATAGCATCGCATAAAACCAAGGCACCTAATTCGCCTCCACTTAAAACATAATCACCTATAGAAATTTCTTTGGTAATAAATTGGTCGCGCACTCTTTGATCTACTCCTTTATAATGACCACAAAGAATAATGATATTTTCATACATCGACATGGTGTTCGCCATTTTTTGATTCAATGTTTCCCCATCAGGCGACATGTAGATAATTTCGTCGTAGGATCTTTCGCTTTTCAAATGAGCGATACAGTCGTCAATAGGTTGAATATTCATCACCATTCCGGCTCCACCACCATATGGGTAGTCGTCTACGCTCTTTTGTTTATTGGTCGTGTAATCGCGTAAATTATGAAAATTAACTTCCACAATTCCTTTGTCTATAGCGCGTTTCATCATCGAAGCTTCAAACGGACTTCGTAATAATTCAGGTAAAACGGTAATAATATCTATTCGCATTTTTTTATTTTCTAGTTTGCAAAGGTACAAAGTTTCATCGATTCGAAGTTTGATTGCTTAATTTGGCTCGCTTATTGTTTTGTAAAATTCATTAACAGGTTTATTTACTATTGAATATCTATGGTTGCTGGCGAATAAATTGATAAATATTTGTTACTTTTAAACTCTTAAAAATTAAAAATTAAAATATGAAAATCCCCCAAAAATTAGTAATTCTTGGTGCTGTTTTTTTGTTTGCTTCCCTGCAAACACAAATGGTATCTGCACAAATAAAACCCGTAAAAATGATAAATCCACTTTTGCAAAAAAGCACTTTACAATACCAAGCACCACAATTTAATTTAATCAAAGATTCCGACTTTAAACCGGCATTTGAACATGGTATAAAAGTTCACGATCAAGAAATTGAAAAAATCGCTAACAATCTTGCAAAGCCTACATTCGAAAACACAGTTTTGGCCCTTGAAATTTCTGGACAGGATTTTAAAAGAGCTAAAATGATTTTCGAAAACTTAACAAGTGCTAATAAGAATCCTACTTTGCAAGCAATAGAAGAGGAATATGCCCCAATATTTGCAGCACACGAGGATAAAATGTACCTAAACAGAAAATTGTTCTTGCGTTTTGAAGCCTTGGAATTAAATACTTTAGAAGGAGAAGATTTAAAGTTAACTGAATATTATTTGCAGAAATTTGAATTAGCGGGAGCCAATTTATCCGCTGAGGATAAAGATAAAATGAAAAAAATCAACGGAGAACTAGCCGTTTTAAGTACAGCTTATACCAATAAACTTTTGGTCGCTCGAAAAAAAGGAGCCGTTTTATTTGATAATATAAAGGACTTAGAAGGTTTAAGTACCGATGAAATTGCAGCTGCCAAAAGAAACGCAACTGAGTCGGGACAAGACGGAAAATATTTGATCGCTTTATTAAACACTACCCAACAACCTTTATTGCAAGATTTAATTAACCGAGCAAGTAGAGAAAAAATATACAAAGCATCATGGTATCGTGCCGAAAAAGCGGATGATGGTGATACTCGCGAAATAATAGAGAAAATCGTCCGATTGCGTTTGCAAAAAGCCCAATTAATGGGCAAGAAAAATTTTGCTGAATGGAAATTGCAAGATCAAATGGCCAAAACGCCATCACCTGCAATGGATTTATTGGTAAAAATTGCTGCTCCTGCCGTTGCAAAAGCCAAAATTGAAGCCAAAGAAATCCAAGATTTAATCGATGCCCAAAAGGGGGATTTCAAATTAGAACCTTGGGATTGGAATTTTTACTCCGAGCAAGTTCGTAAAATGAAATACGATCTAGACCAGAACGAAATCAAGCCTTATTTTGAAGTAGCCACGGTTTTAGAAAAAGGAGTTTTTTATGCAGCCAAACAAATGTATGGCATCACATTCAAAAAACGATCTGACTTGCCAGTATATCATCCGGATGTAAAAGTATACGAAGTATTTGATAACGACGGAAAATCGATGGCAATTTATTATTTAGATTTTTACACTCGTGACAATAAAAACGGAGGCGCTTGGATGAATAATATGGTCAATCAGTCCCATTATTTAAATCAAAAACCAGTCATAGTCAATGTGTTCAATTTCTCAAAACCAGCAAAAGGAAAACCTTCCTTAATTAGTACAGATGACGTAATTACCATGTTTCATGAATTCGGACATACTTTGCACGGATTGTTTGCCAACCAAAAATACGCATCAATTTCAGGAACTTCAGTGCCAAGAGATTATGTAGAGTTCCCATCTCAAATCAACGAACACGCCGCATTTGATCCCGCAATTCTAAAAAATTATGCAGTACATTATCTAACCAAAAAACCTATTCCGCAAGAATTGGTAAACAAATTCAAAAAAGCCGAAACATTCAACAAAGGCTATGACGTAACCGAAATATTAGCAGCTTCAGTCTTAGATATGGCTTGGCATACTGTAGAAAACGAATCCGATTTCAAGCCTACATTAATCTTCGAAAAAGAAGCCTTAGAAAAATATGGTTTGCTAGTAAACGAAGTGCCGCCAAGATACCATACTCCCTACTTTGCTCACATCTGGGGAGGTGAATATTCTGCAGGTTATTACGCCTACACTTGGTCTAAAACCTTAGATTATAATGTCTATGACTGGATGATGGCCAATGGTGGAATGACCCGAAAAAATTGCGACCTATTTCGAAAATACATACTTTCTGTTGGAAACAGCGTCGATTTAAACGAAGCTTTCGAAAATCTAGTGGGGCACAAAATGGAAATCGAACCTTATTTAAAAAATTCAGGACTTCTAGAAAAATAAAGACATTGTTACATCGAGCGCATCATCCTGAGCCTAGTCGTAGGACGAGATGCAATTAGATTATTTCACAAAAAATGACATTCAAGCAATTGAGTGTCATTTTTTTTTAGAAGCTAATCCAGCACTACATTACAATCTTGCGTGCTAAAAATGGTTTTTTCTACGTCCCAAAAGGAGCTTCCTTTGGTCGCTCTTTTAGGACAAGAAAAAATCCATTTTAGTCCACAAGGATTTTTATTTCGATCTGGGCTAAATGTTGCTTTTCAACAAATTATATTTTTATTGTTTTTAATCTTTAGTACTATAAATAGTATGTTTTGTTCTAATTATTTATTACTAATTTTTAAAATTGAAAACTTGCTTAAATTGTGCGCCGTGCTCGTGAACAAAAACAAACGAATTAAATTATAATTTTGTAATAGCCAAAAGCGAAACCGTATCGTCCAATTTCATATAGTTAGGTTTTTTGTGTCATTTCGACGAAGGAGAAATCTCATTAGTTGCTCACGTTATGTGATTTCTCCTTCAAGGAAATGACACATTAGAGAATGTTTATTCCTAACATAGAGACATTATGTTCTCACAATTAATAGAATAGTTAAACACAAACGAAATTGCAATGGAACTAAAACCAATACCAACAGAAATTACAAACAAAATAGCCAAGCAATTGGGATTGACATTTGTTCCTGAAAAAGAAGCTGAAGGCAATGTTTGCATGGCAAATAGTAATGAAGTTCGCCCAGAATTCAGAGAAATATTTTCTACAATAGACCTACTCGATTATATTTATGCCGCCTTGCATTCGCCAACGAACCAAGAAAAAAACAAGGAAATAGCAAATTCTGATTACATAAAAATTTCATTTCCAAAAGACACCAAAACTTTTTGGGAATCAGTAGCATTAGGTTCGAAAGTCAGACAAAAGCATTTAGTGGATAACCCAATAGATGAAAACTACTTCACAGAATTCACTGTTGATGGTGCATATATTGTTGTAAAACAAAGTTTTTAAATTTCGTTCCTTCGAAGTGGAATTGAGAGCATGTTTACAAGAATATAAAGCAATTATTTTATTATTTATTGCAACTGGCTATCTCAACCAAGATTTCCTTAAAAAGGAAATAATAATATGCAGGAAAATTTCCCTTTTACTTTTTATTTGAAGTAAAACAGGTAATTTAAAATCCAAATAATTATGCTCTAAGGTATTAGTATATAATCTATTATGTGTTTTTTTATTTGAGTTAAGGTTTGTTTTAGTATCTTTAATAGCTTTTTTAAACCAATTTTTTTCGTCTTTATTTTAGTGTCATCCGCAAATGTAGGAGAGACTTTGAGAGTATTTTCTACCGATAATAATCGAAAATTAATAGTTTGTTCTGAAATTAATAAACAATTGACATTACCTAAAAATAAAATGTGGAAACCAGCTACCACTCCAAAAAAACGGGGCGCTACCGAAAAGCCAAACGAGTAGGAAATTAATTTTTTAAAAATGGAAAGAAATAAAATTATTACTGTATTTGGTGCTACAGGGGCACAGGGTGGTGGACTCGTAAGAGCAATTTTGGCCGATAGTAATTCAGAATTTAAAGTGCGGGCTGTAACCAGAGATGCAAATTCTGCTAAGGCAAAGGCTTTGGCCCAATTAGGTGCGGAAGTTGTAGTAGCCGACATTGATGATGTAGACAGTATTAAAAAAGCTTTAGATGGTGCCTATGGAGCCTATTTTGTCACTTTTTTTTGGGAACATTTTTCAGCAGAAAAAGAAATTCAGGAAGTAATCAACTTTATTCAAGCTGCAAAAGAAATCAATTTACAGCACATTATTTGGTCAACTTTAGAAGATACCCGAAATTGGGTACCCTTAGATGACAACAGAATGCCAACCTTACAAGGAAAATACAAAGTGCCTCATTTTGATGGGAAAGGTGCTGCGGATAAACTTTTTGTTGAAACGGACTTAGCAGTAACTTTTTTAAGAACTTCATTTTATTGGGATAATTTCATCTATTTTGGAATGGGACCTAAAAAAGGAGATGATGGAAAGTACTATATTGTATTTCCAATGGATGATAAAAAATTAGCAGGAATGGCAGCAGAAGATATTGGCAAATGTGCTTATGGAATATTCAAAAAAGGCAAAGCGGTAATCGGAAAAACAATTGGTGTCGTAGGTGAAAAGTTAAATGGAAATGAAATGGCAGCAAAATTTTCTTCAGCTTTGAATAAAAATGTAACTTATAATAATGTAAGCCCTGATACGTTTCGCAATTTTGGATTTCCTGGAGCCGATGATTTGGGTAACATGTTTCAGTTTAAACGAGATTTTAATGAAGACTTTAATGGTAATCGAAATGAAGATTTTTCAAAAGAGTTAAACCCAGAATTGCAAAGCTTTGATAAATGGCTTTCATTAAATGTTTCGCGCATTCCCTTAGATTAAAATGAATCCGAGCACAATATTGAATATGAAAATAAAATTTTCACTTGAAATGGTTCGTCAATTGCATGCAAAATTAAATATTACAATTGATGTACTTATTCAAACGTATTAAAATTGCAGACATACCTTTAGGATAAATTATAATTTGCTAAGTTATATAGCACAGCAACTCTTTCTGTGCCTGTTAAAACCTTCCTAATGTTTTTTCAGGCCATTTCATTATGTCTAAATTTACCACAAATGAAAAATATTTAAATAAATAAGCATGAAATTCAAATTTCTATTAGTACTTTTTTTGGGAACAATGACCTCTATTGCACAGCAAGAACAGTTAAAATGGTTGGATATCAATCTAAGTAATTATGAGTATCCTTATCCAGTACAATTTATCACTTTAAAAATCCAACAGCAAGAACTCCAAATGGAGTATATGGATGTGAAACCAGACAATTATAACGGAAAGAATATTGTCTTGCTGCACGGTAAAAATTTCAACGGAGCCTATTGGAAAACTACAATTGAAGGGTTGACTAAAAAAGGGTTCAGAGTAATTGTACCTGACCAAATAGGATTTGGAAAATCATCAAAACCGGATGATTTACAATATACTTTTCAGCAACTTGCGCAAAACACCAAACAAATATTAGATACTTTGGGTATTGCTAAAACTGCGGTTTTAGGACATTCAATGGGTGGAATGATAGCCACTCGTTTTGCATTGATGTATCCTGAAGTTACAGAGAAATTGATTCTAGAAAACCCAATTGGTTTAGAAGATTGGAAACTTAAAGTACCTTATCAAAATGTGGATTGGTGGTATAAAATCGAACTAAATCAAAGTTACGAAAAAATAAAAAAATACCAATTAGACAGTTATTATGACGGAAAATGGAAGCCAGAATACGACCAATGGGTGAACCTTTTGGCAGGATGGACCTTGAATTCTGATTTTAAAAAAATAGCATGGAATTCGGCTTTGACCTATGATATGATTTTTACCCAACCCGTATGTTATGAATTTCAAAACATTCAATCGCCAACCCTTTTAATAATTGGGACAAGAGATAGAACTGCTTTAGGAAAACCATTAGTAACTGAGGAAGTTAGAAAAACAATGGGGTTGTATGCAGTTTTAGGTAAAGAAACACAAAAGAAAATACCAAATTCAAAATTGGTCGAAATCCCTAATATTGGTCACATGCCGCACATAGAAAGTTTTGACAAATTCTTACAAACGCTTTTGGATTTTCTAGAAAAGTAATAATAGAACCATTTTAAAAATGGAAATTCGTATTAATTATGAAGGGATAAAATTTATTCGTAAATTTGCACCTCAATAAAAAACAATAAAAATGGAAAACGGAATATACGCTAAATTCAACACTTCAAAAGGAGCGATTTTAGTAAAACTAACACACGATTTAACGCCTGGAACTGTTGGAAACTTTGTAGCTCTTGCAGAAGGAAACATGGAAAACAAGATCAAACCTCAAGGACAAAAATTCTATGATGGTTTAAATTTTCATAGAGTAATTCCAAATTTCATGATTCAAGGAGGTTGTCCTCAAGGAACAGGAACTGGAGATCCAGGATACAAATTTGATGATGAATTTCACCAAGATTTGCGTCATGATACCCCAGGAGTTTTGTCTATGGCAAATTCAGGTCCCGGTTCAAACGGATCTCAATTTTTCATCACACACGTGGCTACACCATGGCTAGATGACAAACACACAGTTTTTGGAAACGTAATTGAAGGTCAAGATGTTGTTGATGCAATTGAGCAAGCAGATAAATTAGAAACTCTTGAAATCATTAGAGTGGGTGAAGAAGCTAAAAACTGGAATGCAATTGAAGCATTCGTAGGTTTAAAAGGGGGCCGTTTGAAAAAACAAGCCGCTTTGAAAGAAGAATCGGAAGCTAAAATGGAAAAATTGGCTGCTGGTTTTGAAAAAACAGAAAGCGGTTTGCGTTACCAATTCATTCAAAAAGGAGAAGGAAAACAAGCGGAAGCTGGAAAAACAGTATCAGTTCACTACGAAGGTTCATTAGAAAGCGGAAAAGTTTTTGATTCTTCATATCCAAGAAAAAAACCAATCGAATTCAAACTAGGAATTGGTCAAGTAATCGAAGGCTGGGACGAAGGTATTGCTTTGTTGAAAGTGGGAGATAAAGCGCGTTTTGTGATCCCTTCTGACTTAGGGTACGGACCTGCAGGTGCTGGAGGAGTAATTCCACCAAATGCTACCTTGATTTTTGACGTTGAATTAATGGACGTTAAATAGAGTATTCAGTGATCAGTTTATAGTGATCAGTGAATGTTAGAGTATAAAATGAAAATGCCTCAAAATTAGTTTTTGAGGCATTTTTTTATGTAAACCTGTAACTCACAACTCACTTTTTCCACTTAATATTACACCCAATACTTGGTTTCTGGTTGGGATTTATGATTCGATTATATATCACACCATCAATGGCGCCACGCAAATCACTTCCGCTTATAGAAATGCCGTTTCCCGGTCTGCTATCATCCAATTGTCCGCGATAAGCCAATTTGTTTTGATTGTCGAACAAAAAGAAATCAGGAGTACAAGTAGCGTTATAGGCTTTGGCTACTTGCTGAGTTTCATCATATAGATAGGGAAATTCAAAGCTATTTTCGAACGCAAATTCAGTCATTAATTTTGGAGAATCCTGAGGGAAATTCACAATGTCATTACTCGAAATCGCGACAACTCCAAGACCTTGTACTCTGTAATCATTGGCGATACGAACTATTTCTTCAACAACATGAATCACAAACGGACAGTGATTGCAAATAAACATAACGAGTGTTCCCTTTTCTCCTTTTATATCCGCAAAAGAAAAATTAGTGTCATCTGAATTGGTGTCTTTCAAATAAAATTCAGGAGCAGTAGTTCCAAGCGCAAGCATATTAGAAGGTGTTTCAGACATTTTTAATTGATTAAATAATATACCGTTAAAGTTAACGAAAAAAGAAGATTAATTGTATTGAATCTCGATTTGATTTAAAAATTGTATTTTTGCAAACTTCTAAAATAAACCAAAACTCAATGAAGCAGTATCTAAATTTATTCGATTTCAGTCAAAAAGTAAATTACAAAATCGAGATTTTAGCAGGACTTACTGTAGCGATGACTATGATCCCAGAATCACTTTCATTTGCGATTTTGGCTGGTTTTCCTCCTTTAGTTGGGTTATATGCCGCATTTATAATGGGATTAGTTACGGCTATTTTTGGTGGTAGACCTGGATTAGTTTCTGGTGGAGCAGGGGCAACTGTAGTTGTTTTGATTGCCTTAATGAAATCAAACGGATTAGATTATGTTTTTGCCGCAGTTGCATTGGCAGGTGTTATTCAAATATTGGTGGGTCTATTTAAATTAGGTAAATTTATTCGTTTAGTGCCACAACCCGTGATGTACGGTTTTGTAAACGGATTGGCGGTTATTATTTTCATGTCACAAATAGAGCAATTCAAGACCGTTGTCAATGGAGAAAGTGTTTGGCTTTCGGGAAGTCCATTGTATATTATGGTAGGATTGGTAGTGTTGACTATTGCTGTGGTTTTAGGTTTTCCTAAAATTTCAAAAGCAGTTCCAGCTTCTTTAGTGGCAATTATAGTTGTTTTTATTATTGTTTTAGGTTTGGGGATCAATACCAAAACAGTTAGCGATATAGCTAGTGTAAGCGGTGGTTTTCCGCCCCTTCATATTCCAAATATTCCATTAACATTCGAAACATTGCAAATAATTTTCCCTTATGCCTTGATTATGGCAGGAGTGGGATTGACTGAAGGTTTGTTGACCTTGAATCTAGTAGATGAAATTACCGAAACCAAAGGGAATAGCAATAGAGAATGTATCGCTCAAGGTGGCGCAAACATCTTAAACGGATTTTTCTTCGGGATGGGTGGTTGTCCTATGATTGCACAAACATTGGTCAATCTTTCGGCGGGTTCTAGAGCGCGTTTGTCAGGTATAATTGCAGCGATTACAATTCTTATGATTATTCTTTTTGGTGGACCTATAATCGAACAATTACCCATTGCCGCTTTAGTTGGAGTAATGATAATGGTTTCTATAGGAACGTTTGAATGGGCGAGTTTCCGTATTTTTAATAAAATGCCAAGACACGATATTTTTGTTTTAGTAGTGGTTGCTCTCATTACAATCGTCTTGCATAATTTGGCTTTGGCTGTGTTGATAGGAGTAATTATTTCGGCTTTGGTTTTTGCTTGGGAAAGTGCCAAACGAATTCGCTCTCGCAAATATATAGATGAGAAAGGGGTGAAGCATTACGAAATTTTCGGTCCACTTTTCTTTGGTTCCACTACCACTTTTGGAGAAAAATTTGATATTGCAAACGATCCGGATGAGGTAATCATCGATTTTAAAGAAAGCCGAATTATGGATATGAGTGCTATCGAAGCCGTGAATAAAATCACTGAGCGCTACGCCAAAGTCAATAAAAAAATTCATTTGCGTCATCTAAGCTCTAATTGTCGTCAGCTGTTGCACAATGCCGACGAGATTATCGAAGTAAATATTATGGAAGATCCTACCTATAAAGTAATGGCCGATTAATTTAATATCAGGCTTCTCAGGGCAATTTAAGGAGTATATTAAAAATAAATGTTAAACTACTTTCCTATATCAAAGCGATTGCTTAGTTTTGTAGTGTAAAAATAATAATGGCAAGAACAAAACAATATAACGAACAAGAAGTAATAGAAAAGGCAATGTCTTTATTCTGGCGTAATGGGTATGAAAACACCTCCGTTCGTATGTTGGAAAAAGAAATGGGCATCAATCAGTTTTCTATTTATGCCAGTTTTGGATGCAAACAGGGCGTTTTTTTAGAATCCATTAAAAGCTACAAAGCAAAATTGAATATTATATTCGATAAATTACACAAAGGCACCGATGGGGTAAGTGATATTAAGCAATTTTTTTACGATTCAGTAAACAAACCTGTAGAATTTGGCAATAACAAAGGCTGTTTAATTACAAATACCTACAATGAATTCGCAGGATTAGAAGACCAATTGATCAACGAGCAAATGGTCGATTTCATGAACAAATTAAAAGAAGTATTCATCCAAAAATTAAGAATGGATCCTTCTAAAGATGAAGAAACAATTCATCAGCAAGCCAATTATTTGGTACTAGCCAAACACGGCTTGGCCGCAGCATCAAGAGTAAACACTAAAAAGGAGATAGATGATTATATCGATTTAACCTTCAAAAACATCTAAATCCTTTTTTTTGATCTAAAACTAAGCAATTGCTTAGAAATATAAACAGTAATAAATTAAAATTTAAAATTATGACTACATTAAAAATTCACAACCTCGAAACAGCACCAGAAGAAAGTAAACAAGCTTTAGAAAATTCACAAAAAGCCTACGGTGTAATTCCTGGTCTTCATGGTGTTTTGGCTAACTCACCTCAAACTTTGGAGGCATACAAAACCCTTCACGAATTCTTTGTAAACTCTTCTTTCAATAACGACGAACTTACCGTAGTTTGGCAAACCATCAACGTAGAGCACGAATGTCATTATTGCGTTCCCGCACACACCGGAATAGCTGCCATGATGAAAGTAGATGAGTCCATCTCGAATGCTTTGCGCAATAGAACCGCAATGCCCAATGCCAAATTGCAAGCCTTACACGAAATGACCTTAAAAATTGTTCGTAATCGCGGTCATGTAACTCAAGAAGATTTAGACACATTTTATGCTGCAGGTTATGGCGAAAGACAAGTACTAGAAATTATCCTTGGTTTGTCTCAAAAAATAATTAGCAACTACACCAATCATATAGCCAATACACCGGTAGACGCCATGTCCAAAAAATTTGCTTGGGAACCAACAACAGTATAATCCAAAATAAAAACTAAGTCACCAATACTAATTCTTTTTATTTGGGCAGCTATTCCGCCCTCCGTTCCCGCTTTTTTTGTTCCGCTACGCTGCACAAAAAAGAGCTCCACTCAGGTCGGGCTGCGAGCACAAGACAACAAAAAAAGTGCAAAATAAGGTTGGTGACTTGTTTCAAAAAAACATAAAATAAAAATACCATGATAAAAGTAAGTGTACTATATCCAAACGGTCCAGAGACCAAATTTGATGTAGATTATTATAAAAATACCCACCTTCCCATGATTGCTCAAGCATTAGGTGATGCATTAATAGGAATGGAATTGAATATTGGCCTTGGCGGAAGAGTGCCAGGTGAATTAGCGCCTTATGTGGCCATTGCTCATTTAAACTTTGATTCTATAGCCTCTTTTAAGACCTCTTTTGAACCTCATGCAGCCACATTTGCCGCCGATGTGCCCAATTATACAAATGTTGCTGGAGAGCTTCAAATAAGTGAAATTATTTAAAACTATCTAGAAAATCAATACAATAAACAAGGAAAGCAACAAACGAAATTTTATGAAAAAAGCATCTTTAGCAACTATAGCAGAAATTACGGCACCCAGTTTGTCGTTTGGTTCCGAAACAAAATTTAAAGAAACAGCAGTCTCAATTTCAGCAGCAGTGCCACCAAAAGTGTTGTTTTTTGATGTCAACGAATCGTTATTAGACTTAGAAAATATTAAAAAAAGTGTTGGTAAAGCCTTAGGAGGCAGAGAAGATTTAGCTTCCTTATGGTTTACCACAATGCTGCACTATTCTTTGGTAGAAACCACAGCCCGTCAATACACCGATTTTGGTACCATAGGTGCAGCATCTTTGAGAATGGTTGCAGCTAATAATGGGGTGCAACTCACGGAAAATGACGCTAAAAGTGCAGTAAGTGCGATTGCTTCACTACCCGCACATCCCGAAGTAAAAGAAGCATTAATGAAGTTAAAAAAAGCGGGATATATCCTGGTTTCTTTAACTAATTCTTCCAACAAAGGAGTCAAAAACCAATTTAAAAATGCAGGTTTAACCGATTTTTTTGATCAGCGATTAAGCATTGAAGATATTGGTAAATACAAACCGCATAGCGATGTATACGATTGGGCAGCCAGAAAACTAGGGGTACAACCTAGCGAATGTATGATGATAGCCGCTCACGGATGGGATATAGCAGGAGCAATCTGGGCAGGATGGAGAGGCGCCTTTATAGCACGTCCCGGACAACAACTGTATCCTTTGGCACCTTTGCCAGAAATAAACGAAACAGACCTTCTTAAAATAGCCCAAAAACTGATCTATTATAAACAATAATCAAACGGCAATTCTCGCATCATATTATAAAAAAAAGGCTTCTTTATTTTTAATAAAGAAGCCTTTTTTTTTGCTATTTTTCTATTGGTAAATCAGTCGCTTGTCCCCATTCTGTCCATGATCCATCGTAAACCGCTTTCGGATTATCGCCAATCAGCTCGGTAGCCAATAATAGAATACAGGCTGTAATTCCCGATCCACATGTAAAATACAAAGGTTTGTCGTTGAGGTCAAATATTTCAGTCAAATCCGCTGCCGATTTGTATTTTCCATCTTTAAAAAGGGTTTCGAAAGGTACATTAACCGAACCAGGTATATGGCCGTTTCTGATTCCGACTCTTGTTTCTTCTATCGTGGCATGAAAACGGTCTGATGATCTAGCATCGATTAAATTGGCTTTTTTCGAATCTATGTTTTCAAGAATTTGCTCTTTATTTTTGACGGTATCAGTATTCAAATGGCCTTGAAAATCGCCAATAGCATAGGTGGTTTCTTTCGGTTTTTCAGTAGGATATCCTTGTTTAATCCATTCTGGAAGTCCACCATCCAGAACTGCAATGTTTGTATGTCCCATGGCATTAAACATAAACCAAACTCTTGGACTGGAGTAAATTCCAGTAGTGTCATAAACCACTATGAAACTATCATTATTAACACCTAATTTTTGGCATTCTGTAGTGAATTGTTCCTCAGAAGGAAAGGTATTTGGCAATGGATTTTTTGTGTCGCTGAAAGTGTTTTTTATATCAAACAAACGCGCTCCAGGAATTTGTGTATCCTTTGTTTGGTTTTGGTCCAGTCGTGCTTCTAGAATAATTAAATTATCATCTTCAATATGTTCAGAAACCCATTTTGCAGAAACTATGGTGTTTTTCATTTTTAATATTTTTAGGTTGTTGCTATTTTGTGAACATTAATTTTTGTGATTAATCAGTCTATTAAAAAAATGAAATGCCTCCAGCTAAAGCTGAATACAATTGATACTTTAACAATAAAACAGGATAAATAGTTTTGATTTTTTATTAAACCATTTATAAAATTGGTTCTTATGGATAAGTTGTGAACCTCTTTTTTTTAACTATTAAGCAAGTTAAGAAAAATTAAGTTTTTTTTCTTAATAAACCTTAAATAACTTAATGGTTTAAAAATTTTAAAAAAAAACTAAATTATTTTACCTTTTTCGTAGAAATGCCTGTAGAGCCATAAAATTAAGAAATCCTTCAAATCTTAATTTTCTTAACGGTTAAAAATGAAATAATAATAAATTGCTATGTATAAATTGTTTTGGCTTTTCTATACAAAAGCCAGTAAATCCATTTTTTTTAGAATCATATAAAAGTACATTTTTTTATTTGGATTGAAAAAGACTAACTTTGGATTTAGTATAAATTAACATTAATTTGTAAATGAAGAACACCATTTCAGAACGTATATATGATTTTCTAAAAGACTATCCCCCTTTTAACTTAATTTCAAAAAGTAAGTTGCTCGACATAGCGGCTAAAGTTGAGATAGTATATTTTGAAAAAGATGTCATTATTTTTAACCAAGATGAGGCACCTCAGGAACATTTTTATATTATATATGAAGGAGCTGTTCGATTGTATCGCTTTATTGATGATCAAAAATACAATTTAGATATTTGTGATGAAGGGGACATTTTTGGCTTACGTCCTTTAATAATAAATGAAGATTATACTATGGGTGCGGCCACAAATGAAGAAACAATTCTTTATGGGATACCCGTTTCTATATTTCTTGAAATAGTTGACGAATATCCAAAAGTAAGTCAGTATCTAATTGCTAATTTTGCAACAAATACGAGAGAACCTTTTTCGGATAAACACAAAGGAAGGTTGTTTGCCAATGTGTCTTCTGTGCAAAAAGTCGAAAATAGCTTTGCCGAAACTCAATCTGCCCAATATAGTAAAAACCCTATTACTTGTACAGTAGATACTACTATTAAGGAAGCGTCGATTATAATGACTGAAAAAGTCATAAACTCTATTATTATCGCTGAAGATAATCGTCCACTTGGCATTATTACAGACAAAGATATTAGAACAAAAATAGGTACAGGCTTGGTTAGTGTTGATAAAAAAGTCACTGCCATAATGTCGAGTCCAGTGATTTCTTTTCCAGAAAAATTTACTGTAGCCGAAGCTCAAATTGCAATGCTGAAAAATAAATTATCTCACATTTGTATTACCAAAGATGGTACTGATAAATCAGAATTAGTGGGAATTTTAACAAATCAGGATTTGAATTTTGTACAGGCTAACAATCCAGTATTTTTAATTCGTGATGTGAAACACGCTAAGGATATTGAAACGCTTAAATACATTAGAATTAAGGCCTCAGAGCTTACAAAAGGTTATTTAGAACAGGAAATTCCTATTTATTTTATAACAAAGGTGATTTCAGAAATAAATACTGCAATTACTAAGCGAATTGTTAGGCTTTCTATTAAAGAATTAGAAGAGGATCCGCCAGTAGCTTATACATGGTTAGCCATGGGAAGTCAAGGAAGGAAAGAACAATTGTTGATTACGGATCAAGATAATGCATTGGTTTTCGAAAATGTACCCGAATCAGAATACGCAAGTGTTAAAGCTTATTTTTTAAAACTTTCTACTAAAGTTACTGAAAAGTTGCATATAGTTGGGTTTGAATATTGCCCAGCAAATATAATGGCAAGTAACCCCAAATGGTGTCAGTCATTAAACGAATGGCAAACTCAATTTAAAGAATGGATCGATAATCCTACTTCAGATAAAATTCTTTTGAGCATTATATTTTTTGATTTTGATTACGTTGCTGGTGATGTGGAATTGTACAATCAAATGTCG
Source organism: Flavobacterium cellulosilyticum (assembly GCF_004349355.1). Lineage (GTDB taxonomy): Bacteria > Bacteroidota > Bacteroidia > Flavobacteriales > Flavobacteriaceae > Flavobacterium > Flavobacterium cellulosilyticum. The sequence goes on from NZ_SMFK01000002.1 coordinate 493,836, forward strand.
GACAGTGTTTTTAAAAATGTTGCTGACAAACAGTTTTTTCTAGGGTTTTTGAGTAAATCTACGCTTTTAAATCCTGCTCCACTTGGGTTTTTCAAACAGTTTTTAGTAGAACAAGATGGTGAAAATAAAGATCAATTTGATATTAAAAGCCGCGCTATTCGACCTCTTGTTGATGCTGCCAGAATTTTTTCGTTACACCATAATTTAAAAATCAATAATACAATTGCTCGTTTTGAACGTTTAATGGAATTAGACCCACAACATCGTGACTTGTTCGAATCTTGTGCAATAGCATTTAAAATCTTGCTCCAATTTAGAACCTCACAAGGTTTAGCAAATAATGATACTGGGAGATTTGTGGATATAAATGCTTTGAGTAAATCAGACCGATTGAAATTGAAGAGTTGTTTCAAACCATTGTCAAATATCCAAGAAATATTAAAAATTCGTTTTAATGTTGCCTTACTTCCCTAATTATGTTTGACTTTTTTAAAAGAAAAAAATATCCTGAATTTTGGGAAAATCATATTGAAAAGTTGAAAAATATAAAATATTCTAACTTTGAAAGTATCCGTTTTGTAGTATTAGATACGGAAACTACCGGGTTTAGTTATGAGGGGGATCGAATGTTATGTATTGGTGCCGTTGCCATAAAAAACAATAAAATTTTAGTTTCAGATTCATTTGAAGTGTACATCAAACAAGAAGTTTTTAATAAAGATACCGTTAAGATTCACGGAATTCGAAAAAACGGAAACGAGATAAAAGTTAGTGAAGAAGAAGCTTTACGTCAATTTATTGACTATTTAGACGATGCTGTCATTGTTGCCCATCATACTGTTTTTGATATTACAATGATAAATGTGGCACTAAAAAGAATGAACCTGGGTTCCATAAAATCGAAACAATTAGACACGAATTACATTCATAAAAAAATTGCAACTCAAGATAAATCAAAAAAAATCTTCAGTCTTGATGAACTTTGCGATATTTATAATGTGAAAAAGCACGATAGGCATACCGCATTAGGTGATGCTTTGATAACTGCTTATATATTTTTAAAATTAACGATTAAATACCAAAAAAATAACACCTTGAATTTACACGATTTAATCAAAACAAATTACTATTTGAATAAATAAAAAAGTCCAAAAATCTTTCGATTTTCGGACTCATTCGGTTGGTTTTGGTTCGTTATCTTTAAAATAAGTTGAAAAGTTTGCCACTCAATACTAATTTGAGTTCTTGAGCAAGAACCATCTTTTGATTTTTAGAACTTCATTATCCAAAAATTGTAATTATTAATATGATAATGCAAGCGTCCATTTTTTCTCTTATGAACGAGTAGGATCTTTTCATTTGTGTTTTTACGGTATTAATAGAAATGTTTTGATTTTCAGCAATTTCGGAATAGCTGTTATTGTCAATGACATGAGAGATGAAAATATTTCTCCTCGCTTCTGGAAGTTGGTTTAGCAACTTCATCACTTTTGAAATTTTGCTTTCTTCTAGTTTTTCAAAGTTAATTTGTTCTTCAAAATCTGGAATAAATATGTTTTTTTCTATCGAAATAATTTGTTTTGTTTTTTCTAGGTATTGTAGACTAAGGTTTTTAATCGCTTTTGAACTATAGGATTTGAATGACGAGGTAATAGTAATCGCTGGTTCTTTTTTCCAGAAGTAGATAAAAAAATCTTGCACAATGTCTTTTGCGGCATCTTTATCTTTGGTAATTTGAAAGGAAACCAATGATAAAAATGCAAAATTATCTTTGTATAAAGCCTCGAATTTTATTAAATCTTCGTTCGCTGACATTAGTTATATAATTAAAGAATGATTTAATTTATTGCATAGTTAGTAAAAAAAAGATAAAATAAAAGTATTTTCGTTAAAAAAGTTAAAAATATTGTCACCCTAAATTAACTTTTTTATAACATAACTATAACGATTGAATATTGATTTAATAAAATAACAGTATGGAAATTCAACCCAAAGTGATTAAAGTTCTACGAAAAATTAACGCGAAAGGAAATATCGACGTTAAGAAATTCAAGAAATTAAGTGTCGAAGAGCAAGAGCTGATTGAAAATCTTTACAAAGAAGGATTAATAGAGGAGGCTTTGAGTTTTATTGATTCTATGGATGTTAATGAAAATTGGGAAGAATTACAAAGTGAACTTAAAAAACACTCAAGTCCAGTTGTGCCATTATGGAAGAAATCATTAAGGTATGCCGCTATTTTTTTGGGTCTTATAGGAGTCTTATTCCTTCTTCAACACAAGGATGTAATTGATTCTGAAATAAAATTAAATGGAGACGAAATTCAATTGGTATTAGAGAATGGAGATATTCAAATTCTAAAAGCAAATGGAGATCAAGTAATTGTTTCGAATAGTGGTCAACAAATCGGTTCCCAGAAAGGAACTGAAATAAAGTACAACTCAAATACTGAAATTGATAAGCTGGTTTACAATAAAATACGAATTCCTGACGGAAAAACCTTCAATGTAACCTTGTCTGACGGAACACGTATTTGTTTGAATTCAGGCAGTTCATTAAGGTTTCCGGTACGATTTATCAAAGGATTGAAAAGAGAAGTGTTCCTTGAAGGAGAAGCATTTTTTAATGTTACCAAAGATAAATTACATCCGTTTGTTGTAAATGCAGATGCGGTTCATGTTCAAGTTTTGGGTACAAAATTTAATGTTTCTTCTTATGCAGAAGATAAAGTGGTAAATACAGTTTTGGTAGAAGGTTCGGTAGCGTTGAGTACAACAACAAGGCCAAATGATAAAACCATGCTGACGCCTGGATTTAAAGGAGCATTTGATAAATCAGGAAAAGCTCTTTTTTCATTAGAAAAAGTTGATACAGAATATTATACAAACTGGATGAAAGGAGAAATTGCTTTTAAAAGTATTGGATTCAAGGAAATAACTCAAAAATTAGAACGTACTTATAACGTTTCTATTTCCAATAATAACAAAGATTTAGATGAGGTGAAATTCAGTGGCTCATTTGACAGAAATATAGAATCTATAAATGAAGTGATGGAAGCAATGAGTAAAATTTACTCTTTTAATTATAAAATAACTGAAAACAATTTAATAATTATAACCAAATAAACTGCCTATGAATTAGAAGTGAAACAAAAAAAACACACTAAAAAAAACCGAAAAATAGGATCAGTATTTTCCGGCTTATAGAGTGTGCTAAACGACGTACAGAAATAAATCATTTAAAACAAACAACCAAAATTATGAAAAAAATAATTAAAAGGAACTTAGCATGCCTATTTTTCCCTAAAATTAGTTTAAAAATGAAACTCACCACTCTTTTATTATTGGTTTCGTTATTAAAAGTTCAAGCCTATACCTATTCTCAAAACACCAAAATTACTTTGAAGGCAAATGAGATGACATTAGGAAAGGTTTTTAATAAAATCGAAGCTACCTCTGAATTTAGATTTTTATACGAAAGTGACAAAATTGATTTAAATCGAAAAGTCTCCATTGATGTCAATAAAGAAAATATTGCGAATGTTTTGCAAGTTTTATTCAAAGGGACGAATGTAGATTATCAGACAAATGATCGTCAAATATTGTTGACCATCAAAAAAAGTGCTAGTTCAAAGACTACTTCGCAAGTAATTATACCTGTTCCTGTATCTAATCAGCAAAGAGAAATTACAGGTCAAGTTGTTGATAGCAAAGGGTACCCCTTACCGGGTGCCAATGTGATCGAAAAAGGGACAAACAATGCAGTACAAACTGATTTTGATGGTAAATTTAAATTGATTATTTCTAATCAAAAAACGATACTTTCGATTTCGTTTATCGGTTTCGTTAATCAAGACGTTGTTGTAAATAGTCAGACTAACATAAAGGTTACTTTATTAGAAGATTCTGCTACTTTAGATGAAGTTGTGGTTGTGGGTTATGGTTCCATTAAGAAAAGAGACTTGACTGGATCAGTGGTTTCTATTGGATCAGAAAAACTGGAAGGCAGGTCAAATAGTAATGTGCTTGCTTCACTTGCAGGACAGGCTACAGGTGTGCAAATCACACAGTCTCAAGGTGCTCCTGGTCTTGCTCCTACCGTAAGAGTACGTGGTGCATCTTCAATAAATGCAGGAACTACCCCACTTTATGTTATCGATGGTATTCCACTAGAGGATAACTCAACAATTTCAACTGATACAGGAATTACTACAGGAAGTAATTTAAGTTTTAACCGAAATCCACTGAATTCTATTAATCCCAACGACATTGAGTCGATTGATATATTGAAAGATGCGTCTTCTGCAGCCATTTATGGTTCTAGAGGGGCAAATGGTGTTGTAATTATCACAACGAAACAAGGAAAAGCAGGTAAGACTAAAATTGATGCCACTTATGAGTCTAGTTTTTCACATGTCAACCGCAAAACTGATATGATGAATGCCTCAGAATTTATTGCTTTCAACACAGCTGCAAGAAATAATTCATGGGCAACAATTGTTGCCGCAAATCCTTCGGCTACAAGAGGAATTAATGTAACTGTTCCTGTAGAGTTCTCTAATCCAGAGTGGATTGCTCGTATTGGAAATGGAACGGATTGGCAGGATGTTGTTTTTAGAACTGCAAAAAGTAGAAATTTACAATTATCCGCTTCTGGTGGTAATGAAAAAACACAATTCATGGTGTCTTTAGGTTATTTGAATTCTGAAGGAGTTGTAGACAGCAATACATACGACCGTATAAATCTAAGATCAAATATCAAACATAAGTTTAGTGACAAATTACGTATGGCCGTAAATATTGGCCTTAGCAGAGCAAAAGAAGCTCCTTATGGTACAGGTGGAAAAAGTGACGTGGTGAGTTTAGCTTTGCAAAGTGATCCGTTTTTCCCACTTTATGTAGAAACTGGAAGTCTTGGTTTTAAGGATCCAAAATCAATTTGGAATACGTTTTCTAAATATGGTTTTCAGCTATGGCACCCTTATTCATTAACTAGGGAAGCATCTACTGAAAAAACTATGAATGTAGCGACTATTACTTCTTACCTAGAATGGGATATAATTAAAGATTTAACAATAAAAACTTCTGCAAGTTCTAATATTGATAATACTGTTCATAATTTCTATTGGAATGCAGGCCAGAACTGGGGATACTCTGGGTGGGTACCAGCTCAAGCTGATTTCAAAACGTTGCAATCCAATAACTGGATTTCAGAAACGACATTGACTTACAATAAAACATTTAAAAAAGACCACACTTTAAATTTATTAGCAGGGTATTCTGCCCAAGAACAACGAATTGATATTAGCAGTATGACAGCAGGGAATTTTCCAAATGATTTAGTGCATACCTTAAATGCTGGTGTTGTAAATAATGGTAGTACTTCATCAGAGGATTGGTCATTAATTTCTTATTTGTCTCGTGCTAATTATTCTTATAAGGGCAAATATCTAGCATCGGCTGCTATTAGAGCGGATGGTTCCTCCCGTTTTGGAGCCAACAACAGATGGGGATATTTCCCTTCTGGTTCGCTTGCATGGCGTATATCTGAAGAATCTTTCTTAAAGGATGTTTCATGGGTAAGCAATATGAAAGTTAGATTGAGTTATGGAGCAACTGGTAATAACCAGATTCCAAACTACGGATCGATAGGAGTATTAGGATATAGCCCATATGTAAATGCAGGAACAGTGAATCAAGGTATATATACCTCTAACTTTGCAGATAAAAATTTAAAATGGGAAAAAACAGGTCAAACTAATTTCGGTGTTGATTTCAGTATGTATAACGGCCGATTAAAATTCACTGGGGATATCTATTATTCAAAAACAAGAGATTTATTACTTAATGTGCCTATTCCTATTATTTCAGGTTTCTCATCTACTTTGACAAACATTGGTGAGCTAGAAAATAGAGGTATTGAAATAAATATTGGCACACAAAATATAAACAATAAATTCAAATGGAGCACCGACTTTAATATTTTTGCCAACAGAAACAAAGTATTGAAACTGGGTGCAAACAACGCGCCAATTGATATTAATGTTAGTAGTATGACCTCTCGTACAGCTGTTGGGCAACCAATTGGAATGTATTATGGCTATGTTGTAGAAGGAGTGATCATGTCACAAGCGGACTTGGATAATAAAGCCTATCCAGTATGGCCAGGTAGTGAAGCGGGTGATCCAAGAGTAAGCGATGTTAATCACGATGGTAAAATTAATTCTGAAGATCGCACTTACATTGGAAATAATCAAGCTGATTTCTCATGGGGCTTGACCAATAATTTTTCTTATTCAGGATTTGAACTTTCTGTTTTGTTACGTGGTTCACAAGGAGGAGAAATTCTTAACCATAATGCTAGATATATAAAATCAGGTGTTGGTGGAGGTAACCGAAACATGTATTCTGTAGTAAACAATTACTGGAAATCTGAAGCTGAACCTGGAAACGGAATGATACCTAAACCTCGTATGTTACCAACTACTGTTCGTGATTTTGGATCAAGTTATTGGGTAGAAGATGGATCTTTCGTACGTATCCAAAATATCCGTCTAGGTTATAATTTACCAAAAAATTTAATTGAAAAAATGAAGATCAGTAACATAAAGTTATATCTAAATATGGAAAATGTCCATGTATTTTCGAAATATTTAGGTTATGATCCAGAAGGTAGTACCTATCAAAGTGGGGTATTGGTAGGCTTTGATTATGGAGCTTATCCTAATCCTTTTACAGCTACTGCTGGTATAAATATTAGTTTCTAAAAACTAGACCAATCATTTAAAATATAAGAAAATGAAAAAAATAACATATATCATACTTTTTTGCAATTTGTTGCTGTTGGGATGCAGTTCAGATTTTTTAGATAAAGCACCAATTTCTAATGCCAATGAGGAAAATTTTTATAAATCACAGAAGGATATTGAAACAGCAATCTGGTCAGCTTATAATTCGCTTTACACCTTGTATGGACCAGAAAGTTTACCATCCTTCTATGGAGAGCTAATGTCCGATAATGCAGTTAGCGATAATGCAGCAGGAAGAATACAAGACTATGAAAGCTTTGAATTGCACACAATGACTATCGATAATGAGTTAGTTCTCAATTTTTGGAATAATTATTATAAGGCAATCTATATTACAAATAACATTATTGCCAGTGCCGAAAAACTTGATTTTCCTAATCGAGATGCATTAATTGGAGAAGCAAAGTTTTTGCGCGCTTTATACTATTTTGACATGGTTCGTGCTTGGGGAGATGTACCATTAGTTACAACTCCAATCAGTATTACTAATGCTTATGCCCAAGGACGTACTTCAAAAACTTTAGTATATGAACAAATTATTAAAGATCTTGATGTTGCAGTAGCTAAACTGCCAGTAAAAACAAGTCAGCGTTTTGTAGGTGCAGCCAGTCAGGAAGCGGCCAATACTTTACTAGCTAAGGTTTATCTAACTATAGGTAATAAACCAAAAGCTACTGAAACTTTATTGAAAGTTTATGGTAGGTTTTCTTTAGTACCTTATGCTGATTTATGGAATTTATCAAAGAAAAACAATGCATCGTCTATTTTTGAGATTCAATTTAAAGGTGGTGTATCCAATCCTTACAGTTTATATTGGGCCATGTTTTCACCAGTTGATAATCGCGTAGTTACAGCTTGGGGAGGAGGATATAATCAGATAACCAATGACTTATGGAATGCCTATGAAACAGGAGACCCTAGAAGAGATCTCACCATTCAAAATGGATATCAAACTCCAAACGGATCAATTGTCAACGTTAAATTCCCAATTAAATGGAAAGATGCAAAAGCTCCTGTTATTGGTTTAAGGGAAGCTTCGGATAATAACTTTATAATTCTACGTTATGCAGATGTTCTTCTAATGCTCACTGAAGCAACTTCTGATCCAAAATACATGAACGAAGTTCGTTCTCGTGTTGGATTACCAGCTTATGCAACTATAGGTTATCCAGCTAAGTACAATACGGTGAGTCTTGCTCTGGAACATGAAAGTCAGGTTGAATTTGCATGTGAGTTTCATCGTTGGTTTGATTTAATAAGAACTGGAAGGGCAATTTCAGTGATTAAAAGTAGTAGTAAAAACATTACTATTACTGATTCTAAATTATTATTGCCTATTCCGTTTTTAGTAATTAATCAAAATCCTAATGTGATTACTCAAAATGAAGCTTATAAATAAAAATAGGATTTTAAGTTGGTATTAGTTTGGTTAGGAGTATAGACTGTTTACTTGTCGAATAGACGGGAAAGCAGTCTTACTTTTGTTATGTCTAACCTTGTTATTAATATCCATCTGACAATAAAAATTGCAAATCTAACCTCGATTAATATTTCGGATGAAATCTTCCTTCGTGGGAAAAGTTTAATCATAACAAAGGATAAAGAAGGTTGTAAAGAAGTAAAATAATACACGTAGGTATTACTTGGTAAAATTTCAATAGCTAAACTGTTCTCGTTTTATGTACAATATCAAATATGATAAATAAATTAAGAGGTAGAAGTAATGCGCCTTTACACCGGCATGTCTTACTTTGAAAAATATTGGAGAGGAAAGAGCTCACAATCTTATTTAGGGAGGTCATCGTAGAAGTGTGATACGTTTTTTACAGAGACTTGGGAATTTAAAACCGCACAAGCCGATTCATTCAAAGTGATTTATCCACTACTTACTGAACAGATTACTGCAAACCCAAATTTGTCGCAAAAACCAAATTATAATTAATTTTTTTATTATATTGAAAAAATAACTATAAAATCAATTTATGCAAATGAATATTTTTAACTCAAATAGTAGTAAATCATGTTTATTGATTTCAAAAGGGTTTTTTGTAATTATTGGTTTGTTGTTGGTTGATTGGGTTGGTGCCCAGTCTTTAAGTGGTGTCACGAATATTCGTGACACTTCTTATTCAACACCAATCGCTTACGAAAAAACAAAGAAGGACTTCCCAAACATCAAAATTGTGTTGGAATTAAATTCTAAAACGGTTAAGGAAAAAAGAGAAGTTAACTTTTGTAAAATTGGTAAAAGGAGATTAAAATTAAATATTTTTTCTCCAGTTATAAAATCGAAAGAGCCGAGAACAGCCGTACTCATCATTCATGGTGGAGGTTGGAGATCAGGTAGTCCGAGTCAGCATTATCCGTTGGCGCAAAAATTAGCGCAATTAGGGTATGTATGTTATGTTCCAGAATACCGCCTTTCAACAGAAGCCCTTTTTCCAGCCGCTATTTATGATGTGAAATCAGCTATTCGCTGGGTAAGAAAGAATGCTGTAAAGCACAATGTTGCTAGTAATAAAATAGTGGTTTTAGGCTTTTCAGCAGGTGGGGAAATGGCCGCTTTTATGGGGACAACGGGAAATATGCCCTTGTTTGAAGGTGCTAATTGTACTACCGATGTTACTTCAGATGTAAATGCTGTAGTTGATATAGATGGAACTTTGTCATTTGTTCATCCCGATGGAGGAGAAGGAGATGATTCAAAGGGGACTTCTGCAGCAACCTATTGGTTTGGTTATTCTAAAATTGAGAATCCAAAACTATGGGAAACAGCATCGCCTTTAAGTTTTGTTAGTGCTCAAACACCACCAACTCTTTTTATAAATAGTGCCATATCAAGAATGCATGCTGGTAGAGAAGATTATATTAAAGTGTTGAATGAACATAATATCTACTCAGAAGTCCATACTTTTGAAGGAGCACCTCATTCCTTTTGTTTGTTTGAACCTTGGTTTGATCCAACCGTTAAATTCATAGATTCTTTTCTAAATAAAACATTCGATAATTAATTCCGAAAAAAATTATGAGCAAGCTTTTTCAAAACACTTTTTTAATTATTCTATTTGCATTGATTTCATTGCAAGCAAAAAGTCAACAAAAAAACATTAAAATTCCAAAGGACACTTCCTTTACTGCAATTGCTCAGTTTAAAAAGGTTTCCAAAAATTATCCTCAAATAAAATTACCTAAAGACACATTACCTAATAATGTAAATGGGTATATAGATGTGGTTTATACAACATTAAAAAACACTCCTTTTGGCGATAGAGATTTGCATGCTGATGTTTTTTCACCGAAGAAAAAAGGAAAATACCCTACTTTAATAATGGTACATGGGGGAGGATGGAGAGCAGGTGATAAATCGTTACAGGTTCCAATGGCTCAGCGCCTTGCAGCAATGGGCTATGTAACGGTCTGTGTAGAATACCAACTTTTGCAGGAAGCCAAATATCCTGCAGCAGTTTTTAACATTAAAAGTGCCATAAGGTGGATGAGAGCGAATGCAGATAAGTACGGAATCGACCCAGATAAAATTGCCATTTCGGGTTGTTCCGCAGGCGGGCAATTGGCTTTATTAGTTGGACTTACTAACGGTGTTGAAGCTAAGGAAGGAAATCAAGGAAATTTAGGTTTTTCAAGTGATATTCAAGCTATCGTAGATTTGGACGGAGTGGTCGATTTTATGGCACCTTTATCTCTTAATTTAAATCGAAAAGCAGACTCTCCAGATGTACAATGGTTAGGAGGTACTTTTTATGAAAAACCAGCCATTTGGAAAGATGCTTCTCCTATTTTCTGGGCTAATGAAAAATCTGTACCAATATTATTTATAAACAGTGGTTTTCCAAGATTTCATGCGGGTCAAGATGAGTTAATAGGAATGATGAAAGATTGGGGTATCTATACCGAAGCTCATAAATTTGATGTAAAAGTGCATCCATTTTGGTTATTTGATCCCTGGATTGATCCAACAGTTAATTATATCAATACTTTTTTAATCAAAGTTTTTAATCAATAAAATAACACCTAACATGAAAAGAGTGATTGTATTTAAATTTATGATAATTTTTACACTTTTAATATCAAAGAATTTAAGTGCTCAAGATTTTATTCCCTTATGGCCTAATGGAAGCATGCCAAACTCAAAAGGAATGACTCTGGAACATATAGAAGAACGAGAACGTATCACTCAGGTTTCAGTACCTAAAATGCTGACTTTTTTCCCTCCAAAAGAGGAACAAAATGGGAGTAGTGTTTTAATCATGCCTTCTGGAGGTTATCAAAAATTGACCTATAATTTAGGGGGCATCCAACTAGCTAAATGGTTTAATACTCATGGAATAGCAGCCTTTGTACTTATTTATCGACTTCCTAATTCCCCTGATTTAATAATAAGAGAAAACGGTCCAATTCAAGATGCGCAAAGAGCTATAAAACTAATTAGATTTAATGCGGAAAAATGGAATTTAGATAAAAATAAAATAGGTGTTTTTGGATCTTCCGCAGGTGGCCATTTAGCATCAACAATTGGAACTCATCCCGCTGATGTGTCAAAAATAAATGACGCTGTTGATGCCTATTCATTTACTCCCAACTTTATGATTTTAGTGTCTCCTGTAATTAGTTTAGGAGACTATACACACGAAGGTAGCCTTGAGAACTTTTTAGGGAAAAATCCAAGTTCTGAAAAAATCCAAGAATTTTCAAACCAATTTCATGTTACGGCGAATACTCCGCCAACTATTTTGATACATGCTCAAAATGATCCTGTTGTAAATCCTATGAATAGTATTCTATTTTATGAGGCTATGATGAAATCTGGTGTCAAGGGTTCGCTTACTATTTTTCCTGAAGGAAAACACAATATAGGTATATATAATGAATCTCAATTAACGGATGAATGGAAAAATATCTGTGTAAAATGGCTAAAGGAAGTGCAAATAATTAAATAAAATAGAATGACTAAAAAAATTTTAAAACATCTTTTAATTTTAGTAACCTTCTTAATGATAACTTCATACAATTCTAAAAAAGAAGAGAAACAAGAGGGAAAAGTCCTAGTTACAACAATTTATTTGATAGGTGATTCTACAATGGCAGATTATGCCAATAATTATGAACCAGATAAAGATTATATGAAAACAAGATATCCTGTTACAGGATGGGGACAAGTTTTTCAGCAATTTTTAGTAAAAGATAGTTTGAAATCAGTTTCTAATTTAATAAAAACCGAAAGCGCTTTTGTAGATGATAGAGCAAGAGGCGGTCGCAGTACGCGAACATTTTTCCAAGAAGGAAGATGGCGAGCAGTGTATGAAAATCTTAAAAAAAATGATTTGGTTTTGATGCAATTTGGACACAATGATGCCGCCGAAGATAAAACCGAAAGATATGTTACTATTGAAGGATATAAAGAATTTTTAAGATTGTTCATAAGTCAAACAAGATCAAAAGAAGCTGTTCCCATTATCTTAACTCCTGTGGCTAGAAATTATCCTTGGGTAGATGGAAAATTGCAAAATGTTCATGGATTGTACGATCAAGCAGTAAAAGATATAGCAGTAGAAATGAATGTAATGCTTATTGATTTGAATACAAAATCAATGGACTTTTTTACTAAAAAGGGAGAATCATTTTCAGCAGAAAACTATTTCATGAATTTTTCAGCGGGTTTATATGAAGCCTATCCAGAAGGACAAAAAGACAATACTCATTTTCAACCAAAAGGTGCGACTGAAGTTGCAAGACTCGTTTTTGAAGGGATGAAAGAATTGAATTTTAATTTTAAAAAAGAATAATTTTTTATGAAAAGTACAATCAAATTTAGTGTTGTTTTATGTTTTATATTTTTCACACAATTATTTTTTGGACAAACAGCTAGTTCAGAAAAAAACAAATATGATATTGTTGTTGATGCAAATGGAACAGGAAATTTTACAACAGTTCAAGAGGCTATTTATTCGGTTGTTGTTATAAAAACAGAACAAGTTATCATTTTTATCAAAAACGGAACTTACAAAGAAAAACTAGAGATACCAGAGAATAAAAACAATATCACTTTAATAGGCGAAAGTAAAGACAAAGTTATTCTTACTTATGATGATTTTGCTTCCAAAAAGAATGATGAGGGAAAAGATATAGGAACCTCTGGATCAGCCAGTTTTATTATTACTGGAAATAATTTTAAAGCTCAAAATATTACTTTCGAAAACTCCTCTGGTCCTGTAGGTCAGGCGGTAGCCGTTCGGATTGATGGAGACAAAGTAATTTTTGATAATTGTAAGTTCTTAGGTTTTCAAGATACACTTTACCCCCGAAGTGGAACAAGTAGGCAATATTATAAAAATTGTTATATAGAAGGAACGGTCGATTTTATTTTCGGAGCTTCAACTGCTGTTTTTGATCAATGTGAAATATTTTCTAAAAAAGAGGGTGGTTACATAACTGCAGCTAGTAGCCTAGAAAATAATGCGTATGGTTTTGTATTTTTAAATTGCAAATTGACAACAAATTCAGAAAAGAACAGCTTTTACTTAGGAAGACCTTGGAGGAATTATGCTAAAACTGTGTTTATTAAATGTGAAATGGCTGGACATATAAAACCAGAAGGTTGGCATAATTGGAGTAAACCAGAAGCGGAAACTACTACTTTTTATGGTGAATATTTATCGAAGGGTGTTGGTGGAAACACAATTTCACGGGTACAATGGTCGCATTTATTAACAAAAGAACAAGTTACAGCTGATTATACAGTTGCTAAAATACTTAACGGTTGGATTCCATTTTTAGACTAATTTAAAAAAGAAATGATTTTTTTTTTATCTTTTTTAACCCTCAAATTAAGCTAATAATTAAATAGTATAGATGATTTTATCTCTAAAATTTTAACCAATAGAATATTGTTTTATGAAAAAAACAGCCCTTATACTCATTTTGTGTTTCTATTCTAGTACACAATATATAATTGCACAAACTTCCAATCCAGAAAAATACAAATACAGTTTTGTAGTGGCTAAAGATGGAAGTGGCGATTATAAATACATCCAAGATGCCATTAATGCCATGCGTATTTTTCCTTTGGGACCTATTACCTTATATATTAAGAATGGGGTTTATAACGAAAAAATAGAATTATCAGCCAACAATACCGATGTTATTTTTATCGGGGAAAGTGTCGATAAAACGATTATAAGCTACAATGATTATTCTGGTAGAGGCAAAATGGGAACATTTGATTCCTACACAGCTAAAATATCAGGAAATAGATTCAAGGCAGAGAATATTACTTTCGAAAACTCAGCAGGACGAGTAGGTCAAGCTGTTGCCTTGTATGTAGATGCTGATAAAGCCGTTTTTAAAAACTGTAAATTTTTAGGAAACCAAGATACCATTTATAGCGGCGGAGAATATTCAAGACAGTTTTTTGTGGATTGTCATATTGAAGGAACTACCGATTTTATCTTTGGACCAGCAACAGCAGTATTTCAGAATTGTGAAATTCTTTGCAAATCCAATTCCTATATCACAGCACCAAATACCACTAAAGGAAAGGAATTTGGTTTTGTTTTCTTGGATTGTAAAATAAAAGTAAGTGATGAGGTTACAAAAGAATATTTAGGTAGACCTTGGCGGGCTTGGGCAAAATCGGTTTTTATACGTTGTGATTTGCCTCAACAAATTGCTGGGGAAGGCTGGGATAATTGGGGAAATGTAGACAACGAAAAAACAACTTATTTCGCAGAATACCAGTCAAGAGGATTAGGAGATAATCCGCAAGGAAGAGTGAAATGGTCGTATCAGTTGAGTGGTACTGAAGCAAAAAAATATACCCTTAAAAACATTTTAAGTCCCGAAACTTTGAAGGGATCTGAATGGTATAATAAATAAGGATTTGGGTAATATTTCCAAATAAATTTATCAAAGAGTTAGTTTAGTTAGTTTTTGTGCATTTACCCATGTTCCGGTTGTTGTTTCACTGAGTTCATGGGTATTTGCATTTTTATATGAAACCAATATTTTTTTTGCATTTTAATAAATTCGATAAAAAAACGGACTGTTATAAATAAAAAAGTCCAAAAATCAGATGATTTTTGGACTTAGTGGTTTTTTTGGTTAATTATATTTGGTTAAAAATAATTCTAATTAAATATCTTCGAATTCGATATCAGTAAAACTTGAGGTTGAAGGAATTTCATTTTCCTCATTCTTTTCAAAAGCAAAATCTTTTTTAAAATCCTTTTGATGCCTTTCAGAAATCACTTCTTCTCCTTTGTGGTTCAAAACATAAGAAGTCATTTCTTCTAAAATTTCTGTAAAAGCAGTAAAGTCTTCTTTGTATAAATAAATTTTGTGTTTTTTGAAGTGGTACGATCCATCTATTTCAGTGAATTTTTTACTTTCAGTAATTGTAATATAATAATCGTCTGCTTTAGTTGCTCTTACATCAAAGAAATAAGTTCTTCTGCCAGCGCGTAAAACTTTTGAGAATATTTCTTCTTTTTCTAACATATCATTTTCTCTCATAATCCTTCTGTCAATTTTGTTTTTTTAAGTAGAAATCAAAAATCTAAAAAATATATGTATTACACAACAATTATTGCAATTCTTTTTCAGAAAGTTGTTTCAAATATAAAGCTGCATAATAGCCTTCCTGATTTATCAATTGATTATGAGATCCTTGTTCGATTATTCTACCTTCATCGAGTATGATTATTCTATCCGCATTTTTTGCCGATGAGACTCTATGGCTCACAATTATAGTAGTCTTATCCTTGCAAATAGTTTGTAAATTATTTAAAATAGATTCTTCAGTTTCTGTGTCTACTGCAGACAAACAATCGTCAAAAAGTAATATTTTAGGATTTTTGATAATCGCTCTTGCGATAGATACACGCTGTTTTTGTCCACCCGAAAGAGTAATTCCTCTTTCACCTAGAATTGTTTCATACTTTTTGGTAAAGCCCATAATATTTTTATGAACTTCGGCACTTTTTGCTGCAGCTTTTACTTCATCATCAGTAGCCTCTTTTTTGCCAAATTTAATATTGTTTTTTAAAGTATCAGAAAACAAAAAGGCATCTTGTGGCACAATCCCAATACTATTTCTCAAATCAAACATATTTACAGTGCTGATTTCCTTTTTGTCAATGGTTATTTGGCCATTGCTTACATCGTAAAGTCGGGAAATTAAAGATATAATGGTAGATTTTCCTGAGCCAGTTTTGCCTAAAATGGCTAATGTTTCGCCTTTATGAACCGTGAAACTGATGTCGTGCAAGGCTGTTATATGAGTGTCTTCATATGTGTAGCTTACATTTTCGAAAGAGATAGCACCTTCAATTATAGATTTTTCTGGATTAGTATTTTTAATTTCAGGTTCGATTTTCAGGAATTCATTAATTCTTTTTTGAGAAGCTTCGGCCTCTTGAACCATAGAAGAAACCCAACCAAGTGAAGCAACTGGCCAAGTTAACATATTGACATACAAAATAAATTCAGCGATTGTCCCAATGCTTTTAATCGTCCCGTTGATGTACATCAATCCCCCAAAATAGATAACCACCAAGTTACTAATTCCTATAAGAGCCAACATTAATGGTCCAAATAAGGCTTGTATTTTCGCCAAATTTAAACTTTTGCTCTTGCTTTCATTGGCCAAATCAATCATGTTATTTTGATGTTGGTCTTCTAAAGAATAAGCCTTAATTACTCGAATTCCCGAAAATATTTCTTGGGTAAAGCTGGATACTTTTGATAAGTATTGTTGAAAAACGGTACTTCGTATATTGATCTCCGAACTTATTTTAAAAATAGCATAAGATAAAATTGGTAATGGGAGCAAGGTATATAAAGTAAGTCGTGGAGATACATTAAACATATATACAATCACAATTGTGAACCGAATAATGGTGTTGATGGTGTACATAACTGCTGGACCTACATACATTCTGACCTTGGAAACATCCTCACTGATTCGATTCATCAAGTCTCCAGTGCGGTTTTTTTTGTAGAAATTCTGCGATAAGTTTTCATATTGGCTAAAAACTTCATTTTTTAAATCGAATTCGATATGACGTGACATTACAATAAGAGTTTGTCGCATCAAAAAAGTAAGAAACCCAGCGACTATTGTAGTAGCAATAATTAGTAAAATATTGTTTGTTAATTGATTTTGGACAACAGAAATCGCGACATTTTTATTTTTTGCAAATTCTTCTATTTCGTTAAATGATTTACTAATTAATTTTGGGGTAAACAATGAAAATATTTGGGCAACTATAGTAATTATGATGCCTATTAAAAAACTGAATTTATATTTACCGAAATATTTATTTAAATAATTTAATTCTTTCATATTGACTAAAGATTCTTAAGAAATTCAAAGGTAAGATGAAATTTATATATTTATCAAGTTTAATTCTTTTTTAAAAAAGGAAATACTTAGTTTTGCAAACTAATTTTATAAAAGTTCTTACAAGGTGGTAAATAGAAGACATATTCGCGTGAAAGTAATGCAAACAATCTATGCGATGCATCAAAATGGTTCAGATGATTTGGAAAAAGAAGAAAAATTCCTTTTTTACAGTATAGATGCCATTCAAGATTTATACCTTATAATGCTTTCTTCATTGATTGAAATAGGAAAGCAAGAAGCAATTTTTTTGCATAAATCAAGCCTAAAACATCTTGCAACTCCACAAGAGCGCAATCCTAACGAAAAATTCATAAAGAACAATGTTTTTCAGCTATTGTCTGAAAATAATTCGTTAAGTATTGCACTTGAAACTCGTAAAATAAATAATTGGACTTTAAACGATGACTATATCATTCTACTTTTAAAGGAGATTAAGCAAAGCAAATTATATGCAAAATATATGAGCAATGCCGTTAATACATTTGAAGAAGATAGAGATTTTATTGTCGATTTATTTACGGATGTGATTGTTCCAAATGAAAAATTATATGATTATTTAGAAGACAATAAATTGACTTGGGTAGATGATATTCCTGTTGTAAATACTCAGATTATCAAACAATTGAAGGCGATTAAAAATAGTGAGGATACTAGTTTTAAAGTGCCAAAAATATTCAAGGATAATGAAGATAAAGATTTTGTTAAGGATTTATATCGTAAAACGGTATTGAATGAAAAAGAGTTAGCAAAAGAATATATCAATAAAACTCCAAACTGGGATAGTGAACGTATTGCCGAGATTGATACAATTATTTTAAAAATGGCCATTTGTGAGTTTTTAAAATTCCCATCTATTCCTGTAAAAGTTACCTTGAATGAATATTTAGAATTAGCCAAAGAATATTCTACACCAAAAAGCAGTATTTTTATCAACGGAATATTAGATAATTTAGTAAAAGAACTACAGGCCGGTAACAGAATTGTTAAAGCGGGTCGTGGATTAATGTAATACAATTTATAAACAAAAAACGAATTTAAATTATGGAAGGATTAGGACAATTAGGACAATTTGCTCCGTTTTTATTAATGTTTGTGGTAATCTATTTCTTTATGATTAGACCACAACAAAAGAAAGCAAAACAAGAAAAAGAATTTGAAAGTACTCTAAAGGTAGGAGATAAAATAATAACAAAAAGTGGGCTTCATGGTAAAGTAACGGAACTTGGTGATACTACAGTTGTTATCGAAACTATGGCTGGAAAATTAAAAATGGAGCGCTCTTCTATTTCAATGGAAATGAGTGCTGCTTTGAATAAAAAATAATTTTTTTACTTTGTAATCTAATTTTTTTAAATAAAGTTATTATGCTAAAAAATCCCAATTCTAAATAGAATTGGGATTTTTTATTATCAATTAGCCAATTATTTTTTCTTATTTTTCTTGTTTTTCTTAGCTTTTTTAGATTTAGATTTAGCTTTTTTTTCTTTTGCTTTCGCTTTTACTTTGGCCTTTTTTGCTTTTTCCTTTTTCGCCTTTTTCGCTTTTTTGGCTTTGGCCTTTGCTTTTTCTTTAGCTTTGGCCTTTTTGGCTTTAGCTTTTTCTTTTTCTTTCATCTTGTTTTTTTTCTTTTTAGAATCTTTTTTAGATTTTTTTTCTAATGCTATTTCTTCAGGATTATTCTCTGTTTCAATATATTCAATAGCGTCACTAGGATTTTCTACCGTTTCTGTAATTGTTTCAGTTTCTATTTTTGCTTTGACTTCTTTTGGTTTTCTTCTATTCTTGGGAGCAGTCGCGATTTTCTTTGTTTCGGGTGCGATCTCATTTGAAATCTCTTCTTTTTTTTCTTCCATAATAATTGATTTTGATGATAAGTTACTTTAATGTAAAATGAATGTTTCCAGATTGTTATTAAAGATAATCTTTTAATCAATTCATCAATGTTAAGATTTCCCTCATTTTATTGTACAAAAAAAAACCATCTGACGATGGCTTTTTTTGTAATTGATTAAAGTGTGTTACTTTATATAGGTTTTGATATCGCAGTCAATTCGGCTATTTTTACAATTACATCGACAGCTTTTTGCATACTTTCAACTGGAACATATTCGTATTTTCCGTGAAAATTATGTCCGCCAGCAAAAATATTAGGACAAGGCAATCCTTTATATGATAACTGACAACCATCAGTTCCACCACGAATGGGTTTAATGATGGGTTTAATTCCTAATTCCAACATCGCTTGTTCAGCAATATCAACAATATGTTTCACTGGTAAAACCATTTCTTTCATATTGTAATATTGATCTTTTATTTCAGCTATCACAATATCTTCGCCAAATTGTTTGGCAAATTTCTTATTGAATTTCTTGGCTATTTTTGCAATTAATTCTTTGCGTTTTATGAATTTTTTCTTGTTGTGATCTCTAATAATTAGTTCTAAAACAGTTTCTTCGATACTTCCGGTTAAATGATGAACATGAAAAAAACCTTCATACCCTTTCGTTTTTTGTGGCGTTTCGCCTCTTGGTAATTCGCTGATAAAATCATTGGCAATAAGCATTGAATTAATCATTTTTCCTTTGGCATAACCAGGATGTACACTTTTACCTTTGAAAGTTATTTTTGCTCCAGCGGCATTAAAATTTTCATACTCGAGTTCTCCCACTTGGCTTCCATCTATGGTATAAGCCCAATCACATCCAAATTTTTCTACATCAAAATGATGTGCACCACGACCAATTTCTTCATCTGGAGTAAAACCAATTCTTATTTTTCCGTGTTTGATTTCAGGATTGTTAATTAAGAATTCCATTGCAGTGACAATCTCGGTAATTCCAGCTTTGTCATCCGCACCTAGGAGCGTGGTTCCGTCTGTAGTAATCAATGTTTGTCCCTTATATTGTAATAAATCTTTGAAATAATTTGGAGACAAAATAATGTTTTGTTCCTTATTTAATAGGATATCTTTTCCATCATAATTTGAGATAATTTGTGGTTTTACATTGGCACCAGTAAAATCGGGAGTGGTATCAAAATGGGAAATAAAACCAATTGTAGGAACTTCATGCGAAACGTTTGAAGGTAAAGTTGCCATTATATAGGCATTTTTGTCAATGCTTACTTCTTGTAATCCGATAGTTTTCAGTTCTTCAACTAACTTTTCAGCTAGAACCCACTGTTTTTTTGTACTTGGAGTTGTATCGGAGTTTGAATCTGATTCTGTATCAATAATAACATAGCTGATAAAACGGTCAATGATGTGTTGCATTTTCTTTGTTTTTTATACAAATATAAACATTTTCAACAGGCTTAAATTAATTTACATTTGAATTAGCGCTATGTTTGAGATACTGTCAAATAGATTTTTAACGTAAGTTATTTTTTATAAATAATTGAAATACAGTAACATAAGTGCTGTAAATATGAATTGTAGGCGCTATTTTATTTTTTTTATGTTAAATTTATTTTCAATTTTCCCCAAAATATCTTTTCAATAATTATTTCAAATTTTATTTTATCTATTAATTTAAATCCTTTTACTTATGAAAAATTTATTTTTAATTATTTTGTGTGCATCACTTTTTATTGGATGCAAAAAATCAATTGCAATGGAATCTACATCTACAGAACCAGTTGCTGCTGCTAATGTTGCGCCAGTAGAATTTGCTGATGCAAAATATTCGGAAATTGGAAAAAAATCCCTTAAAGCCTTATCAAAAGGTGATATGGATGCTTGGATGGCTGATTATGCGGATAATGCAA
The DNA here is from genome assembly GCF_004349355.1 of Flavobacterium cellulosilyticum. Classification (GTDB taxonomy): domain Bacteria; phylum Bacteroidota; class Bacteroidia; order Flavobacteriales; family Flavobacteriaceae; genus Flavobacterium; species Flavobacterium cellulosilyticum. The sequence continues at coordinate 514,826 of NZ_SMFK01000002.1, forward strand.
AATATTATTGGAACGCTGGTGATAGCTTGGTAGGTAAATCTGCAATCGACAAATATTGGAGAGATAGAAGAGCGAATGTAATAGAAACCATATCTTTTTCGAAAGACATTTGGTTACCATTAAAAGTAAACGAAAAAGAAAATATTCCGCTTGATGGTTATTGGTTGTTGGCTTGGTATCAAGTTACCGCTAAATATAAAGGTGGTGGTTCAATGACGCAATGGATTCATACTACTTTTCACTTTGATGCAAATGATAAAATAGATATGGTCAATCAATATTTAGATAGAGTTCCTATTATGGCAGCAATGTCAAAAAAATAAAAAGAGCTTATTTTTTATGTAAACGACACTTTTAGGTGTCGTTTTTTAATACCTATATCTTTAAATTAACATTTTTGGAAACTCAAAAGTATAGCTTTTTCCTATTATAAACAGGATACCGTGAATAATTGATTCTGGGAAAAAAGCAAGGTTATTTAAAGTGTAATCGTATATTTTATTACTGTAATTTGTAATCAAAAATGGCACTGAACTTGAAGTTAGAAATATGTTTTTCAAATGATTATCATTGATAAGGATGTTTTTATCTACACTGTAAATAAATATTTCTTTATTCTCTTTTTTTAGTTTTATGAATTCTAGTGCTGATAAGGGAATGTTTTTGTCATTATGATAAAAAACAATTGACTTTGCAATATCAATCATTATCCATTTTCTAAATTCGTTGATATACACTTCGTTAAATGAATGTCCTCCGGAAACAGATTGGTCTTTTGATATGTTTTTAACTCCCCATTCCTTAACTTTTAAATCATTGATAACACAAAAGTTATTATAGATTTGAGAAAAGTCACTGCAAACTCCACCATTCCCTTTAATCATAATATCTAATGCTTTCTCAGAAGATTTACCTAAACCAGGGCCTCCTTTGATATTGTTTCTGAGCCAAATTGCTATTTTTTTTGTCTTTTCAAAATCACTTAAATTTTTATTTGAGTCGTTGAATATTAAATTGTTAACTTCAAAAAATAAATGAGGGATGTTCGTTTTAGTATTCAAATCATTGTAACAGTAGTTTTCAATTGAATCTATAGAGGAATTTTTAGATACCAATCGAAATCTAATTTTATATAGTAGAGGGTGTCTTCTTAAATACCAAATTAAAAGTTTAATCATTTTTGAGTGCAAATAGGTATTTTTAATATTTCTCTTAAAAAAACATTACATTTAAATTTTGATCGGTTCTATGAAAAATTTATTTTGCAAGTAACAAATTTTTTTTTAGAATCTCAATAAAAGCTTTAACAGATTGAAATTAATGTTAAAATAGTAGTTAATCACAATTTAAATTGAAAATTTATTAAATTTATTCCAAAGGTGTCTTCAATTTTGTTTTAATATCGGTTGCTCCTTTTGTCATCCTTATTATAAATTGAATCATCAATCTATCTGTTAATTGATATTTTTACGAGTCTAATTTCTCTGTAAAAATGGCAGCTATTTATGGTTTTAATTAATTTTATAATATAAGAATTGGTTTTTCGGAGTGCTCTTTTTTTAAGTTTTCGTTCCACAAAATTTACAGAAAAGTATCTGTTTTTTGTTTTGTCAATATATTATTTGAATTGTATTTACCAAATTGAAAGCTGGAACCAATAATAAATTTGCCAACATTTGATACTTTTGCATCTTAATTTTCAATCGATAATTAATTGACTGTATATTCTTTTTGTTCTACTATTACTTAGATTTGCCTTCTGAAATTGAACGTGACCTTCTATAGTTAAAAATGCAAATCCGATTTTAGTATTCCTAGTAATGAAATTTATTATTAAACTAATTTAAGAAAATATTAATTATAAACAGTTTGAAAACTAAACGATTAATTTCAAACAATTATTTGATGCAAGCAAAAAACTTATTTTAGGAAGTTTTTATAAGAATAGGAATAGAATTATATTTTAAAAATTGCTCCAAATGCAATTATTTTTTCTAGGAATAAAAAATGTTGAGAAGCACTGTCTGAGCTGCTTTGTGTAGTGCGAATGTCGGGCATATTAATGTAGCCTCCTTTTAAATCTCCTTCAATAGTGAAATGCTTAAAGAAAGTTAAGTTAATTCCAGCTTTTATAGAAGTACCATAACCTGAAAAATGAAAATCATCGTGTCTCATTTGACCCATTAGTGTAGTGTTTGTTTTTGGATATAAAAGCCCAAAACCAATTCCTTCGTTTGTATTTACCTGAAATTTGTCTGTGTTTTTTATTCCAAATAGATGCGAAATATCATCTTGTCTTGCTAGTTCAGTGTAAATATAATTTAAGCCATCTGTATGTTCAAACATTAAGAAAGCTTCTGTCATTACAGTTGGTGTGTTGTTGTAAATCCCATTAAATTGGGAACTCGTATTCGATGTAGGAAAATTAATTTCACCAGTAATATTAGTAGTTTGATTTTGTGTCATCACATATTTCATATGATCTAAACCAATAGAAATGCTATAATGGTCCGTAATAAAATAACCCATTTTGAAATTAGTTTGCGGAATGGTCATTTTTACTGGGTTAATATAGTCAACATGCCATCCTTTTGGTTTGTCATGTGCAGTAGCATTTTCTACTGTAAATTCGTAGTTATCTCCTTTAAAAGTAATGTCTGATTTGTTGTATTTATCTCTATTTCCACCCCAAGAAATAGTAAATTTTCCTTTATTGTGAGCGGTAAATTTTCCTGATTGAGTATCAATTTGTGCAAATGAAGTAATCGAGAAAGACAGAGAAAGAAAAGCTAAAAATAAATATTTTATTTTCAAAATAAGTTGAGATTTCAATTAAAATTGGTTTATTGTTTTTCTTATTGCGACTAGTTTAGTCATTAATGCTTCAAAATAATCTAGGTGTAACATATTAGCCCCATCACTTTTTGCATTTGCAGGATCAAAATGGGTTTCAATAAAGATTCCGTCTACACCAACGGCAATTCCTGCTTTGGCAATTGTCTCAATCATATCCGGTCTTCCTCCAGTTACTCCAACAGTTTGATTGGGTTGTTGCAAGGAATGTGTTACATCTAGAACAGTAGTTGCATAGTTTTGCATGGTAGGAATACCGCGAAAGTCAACAATCATATCTTGGTATCCAAACATTGTTCCGCGATCAGTAACCATCACGTTTTGATTGTTACAATCCAAAACTTTTTGAACGGCATGTTTCATGCTTTCAGGACTCATAAATTGTCCTTTTTTTAAGTTTACTACTTTTCCTGTATTGGCTGCAGCCACAAGTAAATCAGTTTGGCGAACTAAAAATGCTGGAATTTGAAGAACATCTACATATTCAGCTGCCATAACTGCATCTTCATTGGTGTGAATATCCGTAACTGTTGGAACTCCAAATGTTTCTGAAACTTTTCGTAGAATTTGTAGTGCTTTTTCGTCTCCAATTCCTGAAAAGCTGTCAATTCGGGATCGATTTGCTTTTTTGAAAGAGCCTTTGAATACGAAAGGAATTTCTAATTTATCAGTGATTCCGACTAATTTTTCAGCAATACGCATGGCCATTTCCTCCCCTTCAATAGCGCATGGCCCAGCTAATAAAAAGAAATTTCCGCTTTTTGTGTGTTTTATATTTGGTATATTATGTATGTTCATTGTGTAATTTTTTAAAGTGCAAAGATAGTTAGAATTTGATATTTAAAATTTTCAATTTTTATTTTTTCAAGCGTAATCCAAAAGGAACCATTATAACCCCTTTTTCGTAGATGTTCAAATATAAAATAACAGGTTTTTTTTGGCCTTCCCATTTTAATTCATATTTGTCTAATAATCCAACTCCCATTTCATTTCTTTTTGTTGGAAAAGGACAGCAACTTTCTAATTGCGTATAGGTTATTTTTTCTCCTTTTGGTCCTGCCAAAGCATTAAGAAAACGTTCTTGGTTTATTGTTGTAGTACCGTTGTAGCCATAATAAATATTAATCGGATAATCTTTGTCATAACCATATTTTATGTCATTGCTGAATTCTGTAATTACAAAAGTGGTGTTGTCTATAAGTCGTGGAGTTGGCGCATTGTCATCGATATTTTTTATTGTAGATTGAGTGCTGATACATGATGTTACAATAAATAGTAAAGCGATATAAGGAACTAGTTTTTTCATGCTTTTTTGTCTTAGAATCTTGAAGAGGTAAAAATTATTCTTATTTTTTGAACAAATTTAGCGGGTATTGTTTCCATAAACAACATTAAGGAGGTAATAATTCTACTTTTAGAGTTATAATTATTAATTTCGCTAAAAAATAGCTATACAATGGATTTTATATTTCAAACATGGCCTTGGTATGTTTCAGGTTTTTTGATAGGGATGATAATGCTTTCCTTGATATATTTTGGAAAAGCTTTTGGAATGTCATCCAATTTGAGTACCTTATGTTCGATGACTGGCATAGGAAAACGAGTGTCTTTTTTTGATTTTGATTGGAAAGCAAAACGCTGGAATTTGATAGTTGTTCTAGGTGCTATGTTTGGTGGTTTTGTTGCAACTCATTTTATGAATGATAGTTCTATAGTAGCTATAAATCCTAAAACAATTGCTCAACTTGCCCAACTTGGCATTGATGCTCCCAATGGGAAATTATTACCAGATGTTTTGTTTAGTATTGAAAGTTTGCAATCACCTAAAATAATTTTTATATTAACGATTGGTGGTGTTTTGATAGGTTTTGGAACTCGTTATGCTGGTGGTTGTACTTCAGGTCACGCTATATCAGGATTAAGTAATTTTCAAATTAAATCATTGAAAGCCGTTATAGGATTTTTCATTAGGGGATTGATTATGACTCATTTTATTTTACCATTACTATTTTAAATTATGAATACATTACGCTATTTACTTGTTGGCTTTATCTTTGGAATTGTCCTGACAAAATCGGAAGCCGTTTCATGGTACAGAATTTATGAAATGTTTCAATTTCAATCTTTTCACATGTACGGAATTATTATGGTTTCAATCGTAACAGGAGTTATAGGAATTCAAATTATTAAACGAAAAAAAATAAAAGACATTCGAGGCTTACCCATAGAAATTTTGGACAAAGAACCTGGATCTACTCGCTTTTGGATTGGAGGAATAATATTCGGCTTGGGTTGGGCTCTAGTTGGAGCATGTCCAGGACCAATATTTATATTATTAGGTGCTGGATTTATACCTGTAATTTTTGTTCTATTTGGAGCCCTTTTTGGTACTTTTTTATACGGTATTCTAAAAGATAAATTGCCTCATTAAATAAAGATAAAATGAAAAAAAAAGCATTTTCCTAATAAGAAAATGCTTTTTTTATTGTTTAAAATAGATTAATCTATATTATTTCTGCACTTAAGCCAGCTTCAAGTAATTGTGTGCATTGCTGTTTTAATTTCTCTAAAATTCCAGTTTTCACTGTACATTTACCGTTATAATGAACAATCAGAGAGCATTGTTCCGCTTGTTCTGGAGTATGCTCACAAACTCGAATTAAAGTATCTATTACGTGATCAAAAGTATTTACATCATCATTATAAACGATGATTTCGTAATTTCTTGTTGTCGCTTCTTTTAGAATGACTTTTTCTCTTATTTTTTCTTTTGTACTCATCTTTTTAATTTTTATGGGTTTAGAAAAAAACCATTGTATTTAATTTATTTTTTTTAAAACACAAAATATGAAGTTTTGTTTAGTTTCAAAAGGAGTAATATGATTTTCTTTAATGCATTTTATTTTTTTGAAATGATTCGAAAATTGATTTTCAATATCCATTTCAGAATATTGTTTTATATCCAAACCGCTACATTTTGTTGGGCCAATTTCAGAAAAGGTTCCGATTATAAAATAATTTGAAACCCATTTTTCAATGGAGTCAGTATACTTTTTTATTTGTTTTTCTGTTGTCAAAAAATGGAATGTGGCTCGGTCATGCCAGATATCGTATATGGTTTCTGGTATAAAATCTATGATATCAGATACAATCCAACTCACTTTTTCAGCCTTTTTTCCGAGTCTTTTTTGAGCTCTTTCCAATGCATTGGCCGAAATATCCAAAACAGTTATATCTTCATAACCTTCTTCCAGTAAAAAATCAACCAGTTTGCTGTCGCCACCACCAATGTCTATGATTTTTGCGGTTTTGCCTAAATGGGTTTTCCGAATAAAATCAAGGGAAGTTTTTGGATTTTCTTGCGTCCAACTTACTTCGTTAGGCTGCTTGGTTTCGTAAACGGTTTCCCAATGATTTTTGTTGTTGATTTTCACTATTGTTTTTTATTACTACTAATTTACGTATTTTAATGAAACCCAGTTGTTTCTTTCGAACTTTTTAACATATGTCATGCCTTTTTCAAGACAAGACTCGTTAATATACGGAATGTCTTCTTCGTAAAAACCGCTCAATAGGAGAGTTCCTTTTGGGTTCAAACAATCTACATAAGTTTGCATATCGTTCAACAAAATGTTTCGGTTGATGTTGGCAATAATCAGGTCGTATTTTTTGTCTTCCAGCAAGGCTGCATCTCCTTCATAAACTGTGATGTGTTCACAATTATTGCGTTCCGCATTTTCAATAGAATTCAAATAACACCAGTTGTCAATGTCAATAGCATCAATAGGTTGTGCCCCTTTCATTTCTGCTAAAATGGCTAAAATTGCCGTTCCGCATCCCATGTCCAAGGTTTTCATTCCAGCTACATCCATTTCTAATAAATGCTGTATCATCATGTGTGTAGTTTCATGATGTCCCGTTCCAAAACTCATTTTTGGTTCGATTATTATATCAAATTTGGCATTAGTTTTAGGATGAAAAGGAGCGCGAACATGACAGTTACCGTCAACATCGATAGGTTCAAAATTCTTTTCCCATTCCTCATTCCAGTTTACTGGATCAATTTCTTCCATTTTATAGGAAATGGTAAATTCTGGTGAATTCAAAACGAATAAATCATTAAGGCTGTTTTCTGTATAAAGTTCTTTTTGAATGAAGGCAACTATTCCAAATTCATTTTCTGTAAAACTTTCGAAAGGTAATTCTCCTAATTCGGCAATTAAAATTTCAGAACCTAATTGCTTCGCCTGTTCGCTATTGCTCGAGTCTTTGGGTTCAATTGTAAAATGAAAGCCTAAGTATATATTTGACATAAAAATCTTTTTTTTACAAAGGTAGTATTTCTCTTTTTATCGAATATGATTAATTTAAAAAAGAGATTAATTGTTTGTAAATTAACTTCAATGGTTTTGAACAATTGAATGTAAAAGATAGATTTTTAGTTGTTAATATTATTTAAAGTTTTGTAATATTCTTTTCTGAAGTGATCTTGTAATTCATATGAAAATCGATATCAATCCACTCACTTACTTTTATAATTCCCATCATTTTGTTTTGAGGTGTAAGACCAAAATCCCGAATACTTATTTTTTTATTGCCATTTACGGTATATATATCTCCATTGCTACTGAATAAAATGGGAATGGTATAAAATTTTGTTACACCTGTAATTTTTATACTTGCCAGTACACTTCCTTTTTTAACCTGTTCTTTATCCGAAATAGGTTGTAAATCCAAATAATTGATTTGTACTTGTAAAGTAGGATATATATCCGATTTCACCAACTTTAAAAAATCTTTTAAAGCCATCGGATTAGTTGAAAGGAAATTATTTACCAATACCGTTAGTTGGTTTTGGCTTAAAAACAGTTTGTTTTGAGATTGTGTAACTGCAACTATTAACTTGTTTTTTAAAAGATTTTCATCTTTTTGATATAGTTTAAACGACAAAAGATTAGTTGAGCCAGTTATTGTTAAGGAACTATTCTTTTGTAGTTCTGCAGTATACAAATTTTGGGCTTTTGTAGAAGAAATAATTATGAAACTCAATACCAGTAAACTAATAATCTTTTTCATAACAAATTTTTTAATATTTTAAAAATTTAATCCGACAAGTATTGATCTTGCCAGATTAAAAGAACTAAATCAAATAAATCAATTAGAAACTAATTACGGCTTCAAATACCAAACCTTTGAAATTACCACCATAAAAGTTGTTTGCATTTCCAGTAGGCACGTTTCCTGCAAATTGTGTGTAATTTTTATAGTTTTGACTAACATAATCTAATTTTGCTAAAATATTTTTAGTCATAAACCAGCCAATGCTTGATTCAACTCTATCTACAGTAACTTCTTTAGCATCTGCATTAGATAGTTTTCCAGATACGGTATTGTATTTTCCTGCAATATAGAATTGTTCTGTTTTTCCAAATCTGTAAACTACGTCTCCAGCAAATTGGTTTGCTGTACGTTTTGCGTCAACACTAGCTTTATCTCCTCCTGAAGCTAATTCGATAGTTCCAAATAATTCAAGACCTCTAAATTTGATTAAAGGATTGAACATCAACGAAGTAGCCCAGTTTTTGAAGCCTGGATTGAATGTTCCCTCTGGTGTAGAATTTGAATTGTAATTATTAGCAACAGCAACACCGTTATTGGTATAATCGCTATTGTTCAATACACCCCAAAAACCAAATCCTGATCTAGAAGATGAATATAAGTTTGAGTTACCCAAGTTTGCATTATGGTAGTAAGAACCGGTAAGTCTTACTCGCAAATCTTGGTTGATTTGTTTGTCATAACCTAATTTAGCCAAGATTGCAGGACTAACTACTGTATTTGCATCTGGACCAGGAGAAAAAGAAACTTCTTTAATACCTTGATTTAAATTTCCATTAGTTACACCTAACATACTTACTAATCCACTTCTGTTGTAATACACTTCCATACCCATATCAGTAGTGAATGCATTCATAATGTTGTTTCCAACAAACGCATTTTTAAGCGTACTACCATTATCCGAACTTCTGAAGTGAGCATCACCAAAGTTGTTCTCCATTTGTCCGATTTTAATTGTAGCGTATTGCATAACACCAGCAAGGAAGTCTTTCTTGATGAAGTCTAACTTGTCAATTTGTAAATATCCACCACTTGCATAAGTGTCATTGTGGTGTCTTGATGCTAAATAAATATTTAGATTTACTCTTACACCGTCAAACAATTGGGCTCCAATGGTCATGTCAGCTGCAGGAAGGGTGAAATTATTTTCATTATTCATTAAGCGATATCCAACAATATTTGAAGGTAGAGCAAAAGTTGAAGGTTGGTCATTGAACGAATTTAATGCTTGGTAATCCATATTGAATGCACCACCTAAGTCTATACTAAGACCTTTGAATGCTACAGTGTCTTTTTTTACATCAAATATATTTATACCGTCTTTATCACGGGAAATTCGGTTTTGCATGTGTCCAAAAGAAGTTTGTGCCAGTAAATTGCCAGATATGAATATGGCGGCTATCATTAATGATATTTTAAAAGTTGTTTTCATGGTTAAAAATTTAAATTAGTTATTATTATATTTAGTTTTTGATTATTTTATTGAAATTATCCTTTATAAGTTACATCGAATTTTATTGTAACTGCATCGCCTGTTTTCATTGTTCCCAACATTGCTGTTGGTGGCTTCATTCCAAAATCAGTCATTTTTAAAGGAAAACTTCCTTTAAGTTCATAATCTCCTGTTTTTGTAATTTTACCTATCGATTTAATAGCAATTTTGTGCGTCTGCCCAGCAAAACTTAAATTTCCAGTTAATGTAATTTCTGCATCGCTTTCGGTTAATTTTGTTTGTGATGCATCTGTTAATTGAAAACTCACATAAGGATTTTTCTTATAATCAAAAGCATCATAAGTTTTGCCATCCATAATTCCGTTTCCACTTTTTAACGATTTAACTTCTATTTTAATAGTTAGAGCATAGATTTGTTTTACATTGCTTATTCCTAATTCTCCAATAATTTTGGTTGGTTTCATATCCCAATCATGCACATTTGAAGTTCCGTGAACGTTGATAGTTGACCATTGTAAAATAATTGGGGAATATTGCGCTAGTGCAACACTTTGAATTGAGATTACGACACTTACAAGTAGTAAGGTGAAATATTTTAAAGTTTTATTTTTTAACATGATTTATAAATTTTAATTATTATTAAATTTGATTCTGTTTTTCTTATACAAAGATATTTTGATAGCTTACTATTTAAAATGATAATTATCATATTCTAAGTTTTATTATTGATTATATTAGTTTGGTTGGCGTATGTTTAATTGATTAGGTATATTATAAGTTATTCTAAAACATATACTGTTTATTGGAGTGTGATGTTAGTTTGTAAACCAATTATTTTGCAGACTTTAAAGGATTAAATAAATTTAAAATCGAAAATATTTATTTTATCAATAAGATAATTTTACTTTTGCACAACAATTTTATAATTATGTATAAACTTCTGATTCGCCCATTATTTTTTTGTTTTGATCCTGAAAAAGTGCACCATTTTACCTTTTCATTAATTCGAAATTTATCTAAAATACCAGGAATTCCTTCGCTACTTAAATCTTTATATGTAATTAATGACAAACGATTGGAAACGGAAGTTTTTGGTTTGAAATTTAAAAACCCAGTAGGATTGGCGGCTGGTATGGATAAAGATGCATCCTTGTACAATGAATTGTCTACCCTAGGTTTTGGATTTATTGAAATAGGAACATTGACTCCAAAAGGGCAAGAGGGTAATCCCAAAAAACGTATTTTTAGGTTAATAGAAGATAATGCTTTGATTAATAGAATGGGTTTTAATAATGGTGGCGTACAGGTTGCGGTTGAAAAGCTTAAGAAAAACAAAGGTGTTCTTATTGGCGGAAACATTGGTAAAAATAAATTAACACCAAATGAAGAAGCGACTTCTGATTATCTTATTTGTTTTGATGCCTTGTTTGATTATGTCGATTATTTTGTGGTTAACGTGAGTTCACCAAACACACCAAATCTTCGTGAGTTACAAGAAAAAGAGCCGTTGACACAGTTATTACAAACACTGCAAAATCAAAATTTGGCTAAGCCAAAACAAAAACCAATTCTATTGAAAATCGCTCCAGATTTGACAGATAATCAACTTCTAGACATTATAGATATTGTAAAACAAACTAAAATTGCAGGAGTTATAGCCACAAATACCACTTTATCTCGAGAAGGATTACAATCTGAAAATAAGATTGAAACAGGCGGAATGTCTGGTAAGCCTTTGAGAAATCGCTCAACAGAAGTGATTCGTTTTCTTTCTGAAAAAAGTAATAAAGCTTTTCCAATTATTGGAGTAGGAGGGATTCATTCAGCCGAAGATGCTATTGAAAAGCTGGAAGCAGGAGCTAGTTTAATTCAATTGTACACTGGTTTTATATATGAAGGGCCAGCATTGATAAAAGAAATCAACAAACAAATTTTAAAAAAAATGCAATAGGCCTAATTGAACCAAAAGCCCAGTCAATAAAGCAATTCCGAAACTTAAAAGCGTTCCGATAAGGACATATTCTGTTAGTTTTCGGTCTTTAGCCTCTTTTAAATCGCCAAAGCGAAAAATAGATTTTGCGGCCAATAAAAATCCTATGGCTTCAAAATGACCAGTGAGTATAAAGCAAAGAACAAATAACCTTTCTAGTATTCCGATATAATTTCCTGCATTTTGTAGCGAATCATCTTTTTTATTTTTGCTTTCTGGAGTCCAAACCGAAATGATGTTTCGTATTATTATCGAAGTAGGTTTGCTTAGAAATAAAATTCCTGTGAGGAGTATCCAAAATTGATTATTGAAAATTGCACAATCAATCGACACGTTTTGATAAATTCCTGCAATTATAAGAATAGTAATCAAATGCAAAATTTGATCAGCTACAAACCAATTTCTTTTTGTTTTCTTTTTTTGAAATCTCAATTTCATAAAATCGATACCTCCGTGAGTTAGCGCTAGAAGTAGCGCAAACCAGCCAAAAGCAATTTCGCCAACAAGTAGCCACGCCAAAATTCCATGTAAAAAAGTATGAACATATAAGTAGATGCTTTTTTGTTTTTTGTTTTCTTTATCTAAAACCCAAGCATTGGGTTGTAATAAAAAATCGCCTAGCAAATGGGCTAAAAGTAGTTTTACAAAAAGTATCATACGCTGACAGTTTTGATTTTAGTTCTGAAATAATTTTCCATTTCTATCATTAAGTCAAATTGGGCACGTTTTTGTCTTCTGCTTACTGCAGCTTGGTTTATACCTAATTTTACGCCAATTTCTTCTTGTGAAAGTGTTGGATTTTCGATAGCTATTGCAACAAATTCTGCCGATTGTACCAACCAATTATCCATAAAAGTCAAGCTCAATCGCAACATCAAGTTAATTTCGGTGTTAAAAGCTTCGTTGCTAGTATTTATGGCTAAATTGATTTTTTGCTTTTTCAAAGTTTCAAATAATTCTCCAGAATTTACAAAAGCGGTACCATTGCTTTCTGATATTTTTTTTGATTTATAAGTTTTATCCCCAAAACCAATACTCATTCTTGCATCTAGTTTTAGTGTTTTTAGGTAGGATTTTATTTGAATTGCAAGCAATAAAGCATCCTCGGGATTTTTTATTTCCAACTGAAATTCATCCCCACGATAGATTTCCCACTCTGACGGGTTTTTTCCTATGGTGTTAAATAGTAGTTTTAAACCGTTCATCCAAATTTTGGAGGCAAGCTTTCTTGAATTTATAATATCTCCTGTAATAATGGCTATCATATTTCAAATGTAATTAAAAAATGAATTCGGAAAACGATTTGTCTAATGAAATTATTACCAAAAAGTGTAATAATATAAAATATTACTAAAAAGCGTAATAAAACAAATTATTACCAAAAAGTGTAATGATTTAAAATTTTGCCAAAATAGTAGTATATAAATTATAAAATTAATACAAACGATTTTGTCAAATCTGAATTTGGTTTATCTTTGGTTTTTCAATGGAAGCAATAAAATTAATAGAATGTCCACGAGATGCCATGCAGGGAATAAAGGCTTTTATTCCAACTGCCAGAAAAGTGTCATACTTACAATCCTTGCTACGGGTAGGTTTCGATACAATTGATTTTGGTAGTTTTGTTTCTCCAAAAGCCATTCCGCAGATGCAAGATACCGCTGAGGTCTTGGCACAACTCGATTTATCTCAAACAAGAAGTAAATTACTAGCTATAATTGCCAATACTAAAGGAGCATTGATAGCTGCGCAACATCAACCAATACACTATTTAGGTTATCCTTTTTCGATTTCAGAAAATTTCCAAATGAGGAATACTCATAAGACCATAGCACAGTCAGTAGTGACTTTGCATGAAATTCTTGAGATTGCCGATAAAAGTAATAAAGAAGTCGTTGCTTATCTTTCGATGGGTTTTGGAAACCCGTATGGAGATCCGTGGAATATGGAAATTGTGGGTGATTGGACTGAAAAGCTTTCGAATATGGGAGTTAAAATCCTCTCCCTTTCAGATACTGTAGGAAGTTCGACTCCAGAAGTTATTAATTATCTATATTCGCATTTAATACCTAAATATCCAAAAATTGAATTTGGTGCTCATTTACACACCACACCCGATAAATGGTTTGAGAAAATTGATGCTGCCTACAATGCCGGATGCCGCAGATTTGATGGTGCAATTCAAGGGTTTGGAGGATGTCCAATGGCCAAAGATGATTTGACGGGTAATATGCCAACGGAGAAATTATTATCTTATTTTACATTTAAAAAAGAAAATACAAACGCGAGTCCGATGAGTTTTGAAAGCGCTTACAATGAGGCGTTGAAATTATTTGGTGAATTTCATTAAATAATAATATAAAAATACTTCCGTTGTTAATAAAGGATAGTAAAACAGATGAAATAAAAAATTATGAATAAATTTTTGGGCATTATAGCCCTAGCTTTTTTTACTTTTTCTTGTTCAAGTGAATTAGATTTTAATCAAATCAACAATATTGAGACTAAACCTGTGATAGTAGCAAATTTGGCTAGTTTTGATATTCAGGCGAATCAATTTGTTAAGGGAGGAATTGAACAAATTCAAACAGGTGATTTAATTAACTTTGAAGTTTTTAATGATAGCTTTTTCAAAACAAACTTGAAAAGAGTGGATTTTTATTTTGAATTTAATAATACAATCAATAGAGCGTATACTATTAATCTCTATTTTCTAGATGATAAAAATTCAATTGTCTATTCGATTCCTTTTGATGTTCCAGCATATTCAGGGGTTCAAAATGTAGTGACTAAAACGGAAGTTTTCCAAGGCGCTAATCTTGATTTGTTAAAAAAAACAGCCAAGATTGCATTTACTGTTACAATGCATCCAGGTCCATTATTGAATGAAAATAGCTTAGGAAATTTAAAATTGCGTTCAAGTGCCACTATTTATTTAAATGCTGAATGAGAAAAATTACATTGTTTTTTGTTTTATTGGTATCGATAGGTTGCATTTCTCAAAATAAACAAATTTTATACAACTTCACTTCAATTCCTCAGTCATTGTTGACTAATCCTGGTTTAGATGTAAAATACATCGGATTTATAGGTATTCCTTTCCTTTCTGGAGTTTCTGCAAACGTAGGTTCAAGTGGTTTTTCGGCCTATGATTTATTTGCTAAAAATGGAGTTGATTTTAACGCCAAATTGCGAAATGTTGTGTTTTCAACTTCAAGGAAAGATAAACTTGCCATAAACGAACAAATAGAAGTTGTAAGTGGTGGATTTAAACTTGGAGATTGGCAATCGGGTTCTTATGTCTCCTTTGGAATGTATCAAGAAATGGATTTATTAGTGTATATGCCAAAAGATTACGCAATAGTTATGTTGGATGGAAATAAGGATTATGTAGGTAAAGTTTTTGATTTTGGGGATTTAAATGCAAGAGGCGAATTGCTATCGGTTTTTCACCTTGGATTCCATAAAAACATAAACGAAAAATTAATTCTTGGTGCTCGAGGAAAGATTTATTCCAGTATTTTCAATATTGAGTCAACTAACAATTCAGGGTATTTTTATACTAAAACGGATGCAAATACTATCTATGAGCAAGTCATATCATCCAATGTTATGGTCAATACTTCAGGTTTTACTAATTATACAGATTACTATTCTGGAAACACAAAAAGCGATATTCTCAAAAAAACATTATTAGGTGGGAATTTAGGATTGGGATTAGATGTTGGACTAACATATTATCCAGAAAAAAACATGCAATTTACTGCAAGTATTTTAGATGTGGGTTTTATAAGACATACTAAAGAAGTTAGGGATTATCGATTTAAAGGATATTATAGGCATCTTGGGTTAACCCCCGATTTTGAACCTGGAAGTTCCGGAAATGGAATATATCAAGATTTTATAAAAGCGATTCCTTTAGATACTCTAAATGTAAAATATACTACTTGGCGGCCTATAAAGTTTAATACTTCTTTTCAATATTCATTTGGTGACGGAAGAAATTCAGAATGTAATTGTCTGGGTAATGAAATTGAATCTAAAAATGCTGTGGGGGCACAACTTTTTGCAATGACAACGCCTAGATCTCCTTTGATGGCTTTAACGGCATATTATAAAAGGCAAATTTTTAAGTCACTAGAAATGAAAGCCACTTATACTTTGGATTCATTTTCGTTGAAAAACATTGGATTGGGATTGTCAACTACCATTGGAAAAGTCAATTTTTATTTCCTAGCTGATAATCTTTTAGAATATAGGGATGTTGCTAAGGCCAATAGTTTGTCATTCCAATTTGGCCTTAATATTATATTCCCAGATAAAAATACTCCTTACTAATCAAATGAATTTTATTTGAATTTCAGCTTTGTGAAAAGCATCAAATAGCGTAATAAAATTCTCTTTAGGAGGGGTGTAAAAAACAACTAATCTTTAAAATTAGGATTGATTTCTTGTTGTTTTTTTTTGGAAAATCATCACCTAGTAATTCTGAAATACCAATTATAAAAACACGAAAACCTGTTGCGGACATAGGGTCAAAAGCCTTACTGAATTTTCTATTTCTAAACGCGAAAGATTGAAATGTTGGATAACAGCTTCTGCTAGATTAAAAAACAGCACCTCAGTTTGGATTATATCACCTAGAACAATTTCTTCGCTGGAGATTTCGATGATTTCATCGTTTCGAATTACTTTGCTATTTAGGTTGGGACAATTTTATTAAATGTCAATAGCATTTCTGTATTTTGATTCTTAGTAAAGTGAGATTCTGCACACTAATGCAATTGCTGCCGATATAAACATACTATTGGCATATTCTTTTATTTAAAAATAAATACTTGTGGCGAATACCAATTAAAGGGACATTGGTTCTTTGAGTAGTAATGTATTTTCAAAAACGATAAATAGTTGAACACTGCTAATTTAATTATTTATAAAATTAATTTATGATGTTTTTCTGCTTAAGTTTAACTATATTTGCACGCAATTTAACTACAACTTCAAATTGCAATGATAGCACATAACTCAAAAATTATCGGCGAAGGTCTAACATACGATGACGTTTTATTAGTTCCCAATTTCTCCAATGTACTTCCTCGAGAAGTGAGTATTAAATCAAAATTTTCAAGAAATATTACCCTGAATGTTCCAATTGTATCTGCTGCGATGGATACTGTTACCGAAAGCGCTATGGCAATTGCTATAGCTCAAGAAGGTGGAATTGGAGTATTGCATAAGAATATGACCATCGAACAACAAGCTGCTAAAATACGTAAAGTAAAAAGAGCAGAATCAGGTATGATAATCGATCCAGTCACTTTGCCATTGAATTCTATCGTTGCCGATGCAAAAAAAGCGATGAAAGAATATGGAATTGGTGGTATTCCGATTGTAAATGAAAATAGAGTTCTTAAAGGAATCGTTACAAATCGTGATTTGCGTTTCGAAAAAAATAATGCCAGACCAATTATTGAAGTAATGACAAGTGAAAACTTGGTTACTGTTGCTGAAGGTACTTCGCTGGAACAAGCCGAAGTAGTTTTGCAAGGATATAAAATTGAAAAACTTCCGGTTATCAATTCGGAAAATAAATTAGTTGGACTAATTACTTTTAGAGATATTACCAAATTAACTCAAAAACCAAATGCCAACAAAGACAAATATGGTCGTTTGCGTGTAGCAGCAGCTATAGGAGTAACAGGGGACGCAGTTGAAAGAGCTGAAGCTTTAGTTAAAGCTGGGGTAGATGCAATTGTAATTGATACTGCTCACGGACATACACAAGGAGTAATCAATGTGTTGAAAGATGTAAAAAGTAAATTTCCTAAAATTGATGTAATTGTTGGGAATATTGCCACTCCAGAAGCGGCAATATTTTTGGTAGAAAATGGTGCTGATGGTGTGAAAGTAGGAATTGGACCTGGTTCAATTTGTACAACACGTATTATTGCAGGAGTTGGTTTTCCTCAGTTTTCGGCAGTTCTTGAAGTTGCAGCAGCATTAAAAGGTACAGGAGTTCCTGTTATTGCCGATGGTGGAATTCGTTATACGGGAGATATTCCTAAAGCGATTGCAGCTGGTGCTGATTGTGTGATGTTGGGTTCACTTCTTGCAGGAACTAAAGAATCTCCGGGGGAAACAATTATTTTCGAAGGAAGAAAATTTAAATCTTACAGAGGAATGGGGTCTGTTGAAGCAATGGAAGGTGGATCAAAAGATCGTTATTTTCAAGATGTGGAAGATGATGTGAAAAAATTAGTTCCAGAAGGAATCGTAGGTCGTGTACCTTATAAAGGAGAATTGGAAGAGAGTATGCAACAATTCATTGGAGGACTTAGAGCAGGAATGGGATATTGCGGATCTAAAGATATTCCAACTTTACAAGAAACAGGACGTTTTGTTCGTATTACTTCAAGCGGAATTACCGAAAGTCACCCACATAATGTGACTATTACTAAAGAAGCACCAAATTATTCAAGATAAATTTTTGCCATTTGGCAGCAATTAAAAAGGCAAAAGTATCGAACTTTTGCCTTTTTTTATGGAACTAAATTTCGAATAACTTAGCCATTAATTTTTTGTCACCTACAATCCAAAGAAGATCATTTTTTTCTAATACAATATTCGATTCCGGATTCAATATCCGATTTCCTTTTCGTTCAATCCCGACAAGCAAACCGCAAGTTCGTTCTCTTAATTTAGATCGTCCTACAGTCTTTCCAATAAACTCCTCATTTTCAAGTTCTATTTGTCTTAATACAATTTCGTGTTCTACTTTTTTAGGCGGTTCAATTTCATTTTGTTCTAAATAGTTGGCAAATTGCTTGACTTGAGCATCAGTTCCAATAACACAAATCTCATCTCCTGGAAATAATCGTTCTGTTTTATTGGGGATTTGTATGGTTATTTCCCCTCGTTTTATATAGGCAATATTAATTCCTAATTCTTCTCGAAGGCGAATATCTCTTAAAGTCTTTCCTGCCAAATTGGATTCTTTTGCTATTTCGAAAGTAGACATGTGCCCATCCCAAGGCATTAGATTAGCATAGCGACGGTCAATTTTTTTTGTTTCCCTATCATTAAGGTTTTTTAAGAAATGACTTTCAATTTTATGGTATTGTTCGTGTAATTTTTTGGGAAAGAAATAATAAATTACCACAGCGACAACCAAAGCAAAAAACGCAATAAAAGGGGAGAAAAAGATATTAAGTAAAAATCCAATGTAAAATACAGCCAGGGCCATTCTGAAAAATATCATCATCAAAACGGGTCCACGGTATTTTCTTTCTTTAAATAAAACTTCAACATCTTTTATAGCAACTCTACGCAAAGATAAAGCCCATAAAAAAGGAGAAATGATAATTAAAGTGATTAGTGCCGCAATAGCATTCCCAAATTTAGAATTTTCTACATAAGGCAATACAAAATTTGAAGAAAGTAAAATAACGGCAATAATTATTGTGGAGTGAATAATAATTTGAGTCATATAGGCTCTTAAGACTACTTGCCATGTACTTACGGAACTTATAGCTTGAGCATTTGTACTGTATCTAGAGATTCTTTTTACCCATTTTCGAGGTAATTTTTTTTCTAAATATTCAGAAAAGGGAATTGCCGCTTTAACCATAAATGGAGTAGTAAAAGTAGTTATAGCTGATACCGCCACAACTATTGGATATAAAAAATCACTGGTCACTTTTAGCGACATTCCTAATGTGGCAATGATAAAGGAAAATTCACCAATTTGTGCCAAACTCATTCCTATTTGAATGGATTGTTTTAACGGTTGACCTGATATTAATGCCCCAATAATCGAACTAATTGATTGACCAAATATGGTAACAAAAGTCAAAAAGAGAACAGGTAAAGCGTAGTCGTACAAGGTTACTGGATTGATTAACATACCAACAGATACGAAAAATACTGCGGCAAATAAATCTTTTACTGGTTTTACCAAATGTTCAATTCGCTCAGCTAGTTTGGTTTCGGCAATGATGGATCCCATAATAAAGGCTCCTAAAGCAGGTGAGAAACCTACGTTTGCTGCTAGGATTACCATCAACAAACATAATGCGATGGAAAGAATTAACAACATTTCATCGGTCAATAAATGCTTTGCTTTTTTTAATAAAGTTGGGATAAAGAAAATACCACCCACAAACCAAGCTGTCAAGAAAAAAATCAGTCTCAGTACAGATTGTAATAATTCTCCACCTGAAAACTGCTGACTGGCGGCCACTGTAGAAAGCAGGACCATCATTAAGATCGCAATAAGATCTTGTACGATTAATGAGCCAATTACAATTCCAGCAAATTTTTGTGCCTTGACACCGAGTTCTTCAAAGGTTTTTACAATTATTGTTGTTGATGAAATAGAAAGAATAACTCCTAAAAACAGGGAGTCCATTTTTCCCCAACCCATCCACTGTCCGGATAAATAACCCAAAATTACCATTGTAAAAATTTGAGTAGTAGCATTGATTGTAGCTGTTCCGCCTACTTTCATTAGTTTCTTAAAACTAAATTCAAGTCCAAGGCTGAATAATAAAAAGATTACACCTATGTCAGCCCAAATTTGTACACTCTTAAGATCTTTTACGGATGGAAAAAAATCAAAATGGTTTCCAGCTAAAAATCCAGCAATTAAATATCCTAAAACAAGAGGTTGTTTTAATTTTTTAAAGATTAATACCGCAATTCCCGCAGTCATAAGTATTAAACCTAAATCGCTAATTAAAGGCTCTAAGTGAGAAGCTGCTACAGGTATAGTTCCGATTAATAGCATAAATTATTGTTTTTTTGACTTGTGTAAAGTACTTAAAAAAGTCCGTTTTTTAAGAGTTTATTTTAAAAATGGACTTTTTAATGTTGAAAATAGAATTTGAATAGTGCGACTTTATTAAATACTATCTAAAGAAGTTATTTGTAAAATGAATTTTATAAACATAGTTAGCACTTGTTCCTTTTTCTATTGTAGTATTGTATATTGCTGTGGAGTAAAATCAGATAAAGAATAAAATTTCATATTATTCTTTTTTATGTATTTGCAAATTAGCTCCAAAGTTTGATTTTTTGTTTGATAATCTCCATTAACAATATTTACGGTTTTGTGGCAATTCAAAATCACTATTTTGTTATTCACCTTTGAATAATCTAATAATTTCAAGAGATAGGGAATGTTAAAATGATTGTGTGTGTCATCTATGCTAAAACTAAAAACTAATCTTTTATTATCGTAGTAACAGCCTTGTTTTTTTGGGTTTGTTTCACAAAATGCACGTCCTCTAATGATTTTAAATTGTTGCAATAAAGCAGCATCAAGCTTTTTGTTCCTGCTTCCATAAGGATATACAAAAGAGGTAACATTGATTCCATAAAAATTCATCAAATCGAGCATCGGATTTATTTCTTGCTGTCTATATTCTTCGATTGAATGATCGCAGATGAAATCAACCGCATTATAATGATTGTATGCGTGACCTGCAATTTCATGTCCTTCTTTTTGTAATTCCTGAAGTTTTTTTAATTCAAAAATTGTTAATGTGTTTATTTTAGAGACGCAAAAAGAAGCTTTCCAAGAATATTTTTTTAGTTTTTGATTCGTTGCATACCACTCATTTATGTAATCGTCATCAAATGATAATACCACGCCTGCAGTATTGGGTTTGAAAACTGTAGTTGGAATTAATATTTCACTAGAAAATAAAATAAAAAAAGTACAAAGTAATACGATTTTCAGAAGGTAATTATTCATAATTACTTTGTACTATATGAGTATTTTATCTATTAAATCCCTAAAAAATTACTAGGAGTAATTTTTATTAATTCTGCTTTAATTTCTGCTGAAACATCAAGGGTTGCAATAAAATCATGTATCGCTTTTTTATCGATAGCTTCATTGGTTCTTGTCAGCCCTTTCAAGGCTTCATAAGGATTTGGATAGGCTTCGCGACGCAAAATAGTTTGAATTGCTTCGGCAACAACGGCCCAGTTTTTTTCTAAATCTTCATGAAATTTAGGTTCGTTCAAAAGTAGTTTATTCAAACCTTTCAATGTAGCTTCAAATGCAATTAATGTATGTCCAATAGGCACTCCTATATTTCTCAAAACAGTACTATCTGTCAAATCACGTTGCAATCTCGACAAGGGCAATTTAGCGGAAAGATGTTCGAAAATTGCGTTGGCAATTCCTAGATTTCCTTCAGAATTTTCAAAATCAATAGGATTTACTTTGTGTGGCATTGCTGAAGAACCAATTTCTCCAGCTTTTATTTTTTGTTTGAAATATTCCATTGAAACATAAGTCCAAATGTCTCGGTCTAAATCAATAATAATAGTGTTGATTCTTTTTAATGCGTCAAAAAAAGCAGCAAAATGATCGTAATGTTCAATTTGTGTGGTAGGGAAGGAGTGATGTAAACCTAGGTTTTCTTCAACAAAATCACGTCCAAATTTTCTCCAATCAATTTGTGGATAAGCCACGTGATGCGCATTATAATTTCCGGTAGCACCACCAAATTTTGCTGCAAACGGGATATTGAATAACAAACGCATTTGTTCTTCTAAACGTTCCACAAAAACTCCAATTTCTTTGCCTAAACGTGTTGGTGAAGCAGGTTGACCATGCGTTCTAGCTAACATTGGAATATCGCGCCATTCGATGCTTAAATCTTTTAATTTTGAAGTTAAAGTGATTAATGATGGCATATATACCTTCTCGAAAGCGTCTTTTGTAGAAAGAGGTATGGCGGTATTGTTGATGTCTTGAGAGGTTAATCCAAAATGGATGAATTCTTTATATTGTGATAAACCCAATTTTTCAAAAGCGTCTTTGATAAAATATTCTACGGCTTTTACATCGTGGTTGGTTACTTTTTCTGTTTCTTTTATCCAAAGAGCATCTTCGGTAGAAAAGTTTTTATAGATATCACGTAAACTGTCAAATAGGTTTGGGTTTACGTCTTTTAATTGTGGTAAAGGAATTTCGCAAAGTGTAATGAAATATTCAATTTCAACTAATACTCTGTATTTGATTAAAGCTTCTTCAGAGAAATAGTTAGAAAGTGAACTGGTTTTGCTTCTGTATCTTCCGTCAATTGGTGAAACCGCATTTAATTCGTTTAAACTTGTCATTGTTGTTGTGTTTTTAGAAAGCGCAAATATATAGATTTCAGATTTTAGATTTCAGATTTCAGATTTAAAAATTGCTTTTGTTTTTGAAATTGCTATTGAAAATGCTATTGAAATTGCCAATGCATTTGCTATTTCATTTTTTCAAGGTCTTTTCTAACAATTTTCATTCCTTCTGAGCCAGTAGTAGCAATGATTTTAATGTCGTTAGGTAAATCATAAATTGTAGCGGGTTTGGGGTCAATGTAATAAACGGGCACGTTTGGTTTCGAAAAATTTATCAAACTTGCAGCAGGATAAACTTGGAGTGATGTCCCAATAATTATCAGGATATCGGCATTTTCTACAATGCTTATGGCTTCTTCTAAGGCAGGAACTTCTTCACCAAACCAAACAATATGGGGCCGTAATTGGTTACCAATACTATCTAAATCTCCAAAATTTAAATCCGATTCCCAGTCTAGAATATAATTGGTGATTTTGGTACTTCTAACTTTTAATAATTCACCATGCAGATGCAATACACTTGTACTTCCTGACTTTTCATGTAGATTATCAACGTTTTGAGTGATAATTTGCACTTCAAAATCATTTTCCAATTCCGCTAATATTTGATGTCCTAAATTAGGTTGTACTTCAAGTAATTGTTTGCGTCTTTGATTGTAAAAGTCAAGGACTAATGCTGGATTTTTATACCAACCTTCAGGAGTGGCCACATCCAATACATTATGACCTTCCCAAAGCCCATCGGCATCACGAAAGGTTTTAATGCCACTTTCGGCACTTATTCCTGCTCCAGTTAAAACAACAAGTTTCTTTTTCATGGGGACCAATTTAGTAGTAAAACAAGTTATGAAAGTAATAAAAAAATAGTGACGTATTTTAAAATTATATAAAAATAAGGAATGTGAAGTTAATTTGTTTAAAATTAACTTCACATTCCTTATTTTGACTTTATGTCTTTGAAACTATCGATCACTTAATAAAACTATTTTTCGAGTAGTAATGGTTTGTCAGTAATCTTGAATCGACCACTTTGAATGTCATTAGAACCATCTGGCTGTTTTCCTCCGACAGAGACAGTAAACCATCCCGGTTCTACGATACGTTGGTTTTTATTATTTATTAAAGAGAGCTGTCTTGGATTGATTTTAAAGTGAACCGTTTTTGTTTCGCCTTTTTTTAGATTAATACGTTCAAAACCTTCTAATTGACAAGTTGGGCGAGGAGTAGATGCTTTTTCGTCTTTTAGATACAATTCAGCTACCTCATCTCCGTCACGGTCACCTATATTGGTTACGTCAACCAATACTTCAAAAGCTTTTTCAGTACTAATATCAGTAGGGATTTGTAGGTTACTGTATTTGAATTTGGTGTAACTCAAACCAAATCCAAATGGGTATAGCGGTTTTTTATCGAAATAACGATAGGTACGACCTTTCATATCATAGTTTTCGAAATCAGGAAGCTGATCTACTGATTTGTAGTAAGTAACAGGCAGTCGCCCTGCTGGATTGTAGTCGCCAAAAAGTACATCAGCAATGGCATTACCTCCTTGTTGCCCCGGATATCCAGAAGTTAGAATGGCAGGAACATTATCATTTGCCCAATTTATGGAGAGTGCACTTCCGTTTATTAAGACTAAAATAACTGGTTTTCCTGTTGCTACCATGGCTTTCATTAGTTCTATTTGATTAGAAGGTAAGTCAAGGCTTGTGCGGTCTCCACCTTCAAAACCTTCCGCTTCTACTTTCATTTCCTCACCTTCCAAACGTTCGTTTAATCCCAAAACTAGAACTATCGCATCCGCTTGATTAGCAACTTGAACAGCTTCTTGTAATACGTTTTCTTCTGGTTCAGCCCACAATAGTTGCGCTATAGCATTGCCATAGTAGTTTTGGTATTTAACCTCTATTTTGTATTTTTTACCAGCTTCTAGCTCCATTTTTTGTGGACGAATTCTTGGGGCATGATTGTTTTTTCCTCCAGAAGTTTTGCCGCCTTCAATTTCAATAGTCATAAAAGGTTTTGACCATTCCGAAATGTTGTATGTTCCAGTTTTTGGTGGAACAAGAAAACCAGTCCATTTAACGCTGTAGCTTCCCATTTTCATACGAGGATCTGGAGTATCAATATCCCAATTAAAATCAATATTGTCATCAATACGGGTAAAAAGAGGTTTTCCTTCGCATTTAGCATTGTCAAAGTATTTTGCTGTTACCCCTTGTGTGCCGTTTTCATTTTGAAAATAGAACGATGGAATAACTTTCATTTCGGGAACCCCTTTGGCAAGATCGGTTCCCTTAGCATAAAGCACTTTGGCATTCGGTTCCAATTTGTTTTGAATCCCTTTTAACACAGTTATTGGATTGCTGGGAGTACCACTGTAATTTCCCCATAAAGATTGTACATCATTGGCATTAGGACCTATTACGGCAATAGTTTTGATGTTTTTAGAAAGAGGTAGAGTTTGGTTTCGGTTTTTCAACAACACAATGCTTTTTTGGGAAGCCACACGAGCTAGATAGTCGTGAGCGGAGTTGTTGTTTAATGAATAAGGAATTTGGGCGTAGGGAACAATCTCATCTGGGTCAAACATGCCTAGTTTGAAACGAGCTGTAAACAAACGTTTTACGGCGACATCAATTTCGGCTTCGGTAATCAAATTGCGAGTAACGGCTTCTTTTAGTGATTTGAAAGTGCTTCCACACTCTAAATCTAAACCATATTTTATAGCCAAAGCCGAAGCTGTTGCTGCGTCGTTAGTAATTTTGTGTTGTTTCCAAATGTCGGCGACAGCACCACAATCGGATACAATATAACCATTAAATCCCCAATCGTTTCTGAGTATATTGAATAAAAATGGGCTTGCACTTGCAGATTCTCCTCGAAAGCGATTATAAGCTCCCATTACAGAATAAACATGTCCTTCTTTTATTAATGTACGGAAAGCAGGTAGATAGGTTTCATATAAATCAATATCACTTGTTTCTGCATTAAATTCATGGCGGGAGGGTTCGGGTCCCGAGTGAACAGCATAATGTTTTGCAGTAGCAATTACTTTAAAGTATTTCTCATTAGTACCTTGAAGACCAGTTACATAGTTAAGTCCTAATTGTCCTGTTAGGTAAGGATCTTCACCATACGTTTCATGACCACGACCCCAGCGAGGGTCACGGAAAATATTAACATTAGGAGACCAGAACGTCAATCCTTGATACATACCGTGTTGTCCGCGCCTTAGATATTCGTGATGTTTGGCACGAGCTTCATCAGAAATAGCATTGGCAACATCAAAAATTAATTGACGATCCCAAGCGGATGCTATAGAAATAGATTGTGGAAAAACGGTTGCGTAACCTGCTCGAGCAACACCATGTAGAGATTCGTTCCACCAATTGTATTCTGGAATACCAAGACGTTCAATGGCGGGTGAATCATTCATCAATTGGCTTATTTTTTCGTCTACGGTCAGCTTTGATAGTAAGTCATTTACTCGCTGTTCAATAGGTAAATCAGGATTTTTAAACGATAAATTGGGCTGTGCAAATGCGGTTATTGTAAATAGGTTTATGATAAACAATAAAGATTTTATTTTTTTCATTGAGTTTTTGGAAATTAATATTTTAGGTTGAACTTTTTTAGCAACATTTGGTAATCTGAAAATTTTTTTACTTACTTGATTACAAACAAAACAAAATTAGTTGTTTTAAGTCTCATTTTGTTGGGGTAAATTGCTATTTGTAGGTTGTCGTAAAGCTTGTTGTTAAGTTTTGATTTTTTTTTGATTTTAGAACTGGGGACAAAATGCTATTTAAGAAGGGGTATTTGGCTAGAAAGAGCTGTATTATTAGGTTCGGACAGGAATTTTGATACTTTTGTAATTAGAATGAGTTTTAAAAAATAAATTTTGAAAAGAACTATAATTGTTGCTTTTTTTTGTCTGATTTTCGAATTGTGTTTTGCTCAACCCTTTGGGGTTTTAAAACATTTTTCGCATGATGTAAAGTTAAGTCAGTCCCATATTTTAGATATTCAACAGGATTCGAAAGGATTTATTTGGATGGGTACTTATAACGGACTGATTAGATATGATGGAAATGCTTTTCAGAATTTTGAGGTAGTACAAAGAGGAAGTTTGAATCTATCGTCTAATCGTGTTTCTAGTTTTCAATTTGATAAAAGTGGACGAATCTGGATTAAGTCCGAAAAAGAGGAGGTTTATTATTTTGATACCCAAAATCTAAGTTTTCATTATCCTTTAGGTGGGCAATCTAAAGAGCAGTCTAATGTTTCTTTTAAACAGTTTAAACTCGTGTCTTCCGGCAGAGTATGGCTGTTTCCTGAAAATAAAAATTACTTATTTGTTCTAGAAACCAATAATAATAAAAGACAAATTATTTTTGATTCGGCTAAACTTCGTGGCAGTAAAATTAAAGATGTATTTGAAGACTCTATGGGTACTACATGGTTTTTGACCGATTTAGGTATCTGTAAGTTAAAAAAAGAAACTGATAAACCTGAGTATTTCTTTTTTAATATGACCAGACTTTCTGGGAAATCGTATTCATTTAATACCATCACCGAAATAAATGACGAATTATGGTTTGGAGGAGCTAACGGTAAACTAAGCCGTTATTCCAAAAAGTCTAGTACATTTTTTGATGTGCAATTTGGAATCAATTCGGATATTGTTAAAATTAAGTATGTCACTGCTGGTAAAGTGCTCCTTGTTACCAGCACAGAAGGTATTTGTTATTATGATTTAAAATCTGGTAAAATAGATGTTTATAATAGTAAAACAGTAGCAGGATTTCCTAATGGAAACATTAATTATATGGGGTTGACCCATTCGAGATATTTTTGGTTTGAAACCGCGGCTTCAGGGGTTTATAAATTTGATTTGGTTGCCAAAAAGTTAAAACACCTACACGCTGATTCCACTGATCCTACTATAGCTAGTGGAGATAGAAAGACTTTTTTACTGACCGCTCCTAATGGAACAGTTTGGGTTCAATCAAAAGGAGGAGCATTGGCTTATTGGGATAAGCAACAGGACAAGTTATATTCTATTTCGCACTATATGAAAGATTCTTCAGTAGAGGTTTCTGATGTGATGCATACAGCAACATTTGATAAATTGGGAAATTTATGGTTTTGCTCTTATAGAAAAGGATTGGATTTAATGATTTTTGACAACAATAATTTTTCAGCATTAAAGTTAGACTCAACACAGGAGATAAAAAAAAATAATGTCAGAAGTTTAATGGAAGATAAGAACGGAAATCTATGGGTAGCTTGTCGTTCTGAGAAAATAACCTTGTTGGATTCCAGGAAAAATAAAATAGGGATGTTAGGGGCGGATGGCACTTTATCTGCCAACAGTCCAGGATGGGGAGCTGATATTTACCACATGCTACAAGACAAAAGCGGTAGAATCTGGCTGGGAACAAGAGGAAACGGATTATTTTGTTTGATACCAAGTGAACGACCTTTTAATTATAAGGTAATCCATTATAAATATAATGAGTTGGATCATTACAGTATTAGTGCAAATGATATTTATAAAATTTATCAGGCGGCTTCAGGTAAGATTTATTTGGCTACTTGGGGAGGGGGTGTAAATCTTATTCAGGAGTCAAATAATGGAATTCGTTTTGTTAATTATCGAAACGAATGGAAAAATTACCCTATAAAATCGGCTGATAGAGTTCGTTCTATTGTTGAAAACAAGGAGCATCAATTGTTTTTTATTTCTTCTTATAAGTTGTTCTCTTTTTCTGGAGGAAACAAAGCTGCGGGAAAATTAGAGTTTAAAGAGTTTCCTCAGGTTACGGGTAATGATATCTTAGATATTCTGGTGACTTCAAAAGACAAATTAGTTTTGGCAACTAATGGAAAGGGGATGTTATTGGTAGATTGGAATAAAAAAGAGGAACCAAAGATTCAGTCCTTTGGTGAAAAGACTATTGGTTTCCCTATTAATGAAGTTGTAGCCATGCAAGAGGATAAGTCAGGTAAAATATGGCTAATGGGGGACAATCAGTTGGTACGTTTTGATCTCCAGAAAAATACAGCCGAAACCTTTCCTGAATTAAAATTACTTATAGGCAATGAAATTTTTTCAGAAGCTACAAAATGTCGTCTTGCTAATGGTGAAATTGTCGTGGGTTATTCGAATGGTGCCATTTGTTTCAGACCTGAAAAAATTGAGCCTTTTACATTTAAACCCTATTTGGCAATAACTGGATTTGCGGTTAATAATAGAGAATTAAATGAAATAAATCCAGAAACGCCCAGTAATCCAGATTTACTTAAAGAAGTTATTTTAGAGCA
Organism: Flavobacterium cellulosilyticum; assembly: GCF_004349355.1. Lineage (GTDB taxonomy): Bacteria > Bacteroidota > Bacteroidia > Flavobacteriales > Flavobacteriaceae > Flavobacterium > Flavobacterium cellulosilyticum. The sequence continues at coordinate 543,706 of NZ_SMFK01000002.1, forward strand.
TAACCAGAATTTCTTTAGGGTTCAATTTTCAGCGCTAGATTACATTAATAATGATAATATTATTTATCGCTATAAATTGGAAGGTATTGATAGGCAATGGAACTATATCAAAGGAGGGCAGTCAATTAATTATACCAATTTAACTAGAGGTAAATATACCCTTTTGATAGCATCTACTAACAATCATAATTTGTGGATGAATAATGAGCGAAAAATAAAGATCACGATTCTGCCCTCAATTTGGTGGACCAATATGGCTTTTGTTTTTTATGCTTTGTTAGCTGTTGGTCTGTTTTTGTTAATTCGACGCACTATTATGACAATTTTGAAATTACGAAATGATGTACAAATACAGAATCAAGTGTCTGAATTAAAGTTGAAATTTTTTACTGATATTTCACATGAAATAAGAACCCCACTTACTATGATTACAGCGCCATTGGAGAAAATGATCTCGGATAGTACTATCTCAGAATCAGTGAAAATTCAGCTTCAAGGTATTGAAAGGAATAGTAATCGATTATTAAATTTAGTAAATCAGATTTTGGATTTAAGGAGAATCCAAAATAGAAAATTGGAAATTAAAGCAATTGATTTAGGCGAATTTACTACCAAGGTATGTGAAAATTTTAAAGAAATAAGTCTACAAAGTAAGATTCGTTTGGAGTTAAATATAAATGCTTCATCACCGGTTATATGGGCTGATGCGGATAGTCTTGATAAAATTTTGGTTAATCTTATTTCAAATGCTTTTAAGTATTGTCATAAGGGAGATACGGTAGAAGTGCTAGTGGAAGAATCTGAAAAACAAGTTGTATTAAAGGTTAACGATAATGGTCCTGGTATTAATCCTGTTGTTAAAAAGAGACTGTTCATACGCTTTTCTAATTACAATGAAAATCCAAACAATCCCAGTACAGGTATTGGGCTTTCTATTGTCAAAGATTTAGTCGAAAAACATAACGCAAGCATTGTAGTTGATAGTGTGCCAGGCAAAGGAAGTAGTTTTCAACTTTGCTTTTTAAAAGGTAATAACCATTTTAATGATGATGAAGCTATTTTATTTGAAGAATCCGATGACTATTTAGAGGAGGATATTATAACAATCGAAAACCAGCCGGTCATAGCAATAGAAGAAGAAATTAGAGAAGGCAAGCCAGTTGGCTTGATTGTAGAAGACGATCCAGGATTGAGGAATTTTATTGTTTCTGTACTGGAGGAGGAATATACTATTTATGTGGCAGAAAATGGTGTTGAAGGACATTTAAAAGCAGAAAGTTTATCGCCGAATTTTATTATTAGTGACATTATGATGCCTCAAATGGACGGTATAGAAATGCTCAAGTTAATTAGAAATAACATTGCCACTAGTCACATTCCGGTCATTTTGCTTAGTGCAAAAACAGCTATTGAAAGTAAATTGGAAGGTATGGAATACGGAGCTGATGATTATCTTACCAAACCGTTTAATGTAAGTTTTTTAAAGGCAAGGGTAAAGAATGTTTTGGAACAACGCTTGCGCCTTCAGCATTTGTATTCTTCGGGTAATATTATTGAAATTTCGGAAAAAGAGCCCTTGCCAATTTCTCATAAGGATCATAAGTTTATGTTTCAAGTGATTCAATTTGTGAAGGTTAATATGTCTAAGTCAGATTTTTCAGTTGAGGAATTAGGAAAATTAATGTATATGTCACGGGCTAGTTTCTTTAATAAGCTTAAAAATATAACAGGGGTTTCTCCGGTCGTATTTATTCGTGATATGCGATTGAATGCGGCTGCAGAGCTGATTAAAAATGAAGATATGTTGATAAAGGAAATTTGTTTTGAAGTAGGTTTTAACGATTTGAAATATTTTGGAAAATGTTTTAAAACAAAATTCAATGCTACTCCAGCTGAATATCGCCAATTGCATCGCTAGATGGAGAACCCCTATTTTTTCAAACTGTATATCCGAATCGATTAGAACTAATAATAGTTTGAAGGTAATTTATTCTTGCCATTTGTCACGGTAGAAGCGTCTCAAAGCACGAGAGAGCAACATAATTTAGACGCTTCCAGCGTGACAAATGGAGTAGTTTATCAATTGCTGTTGGAACAAATAGTAATTTTTTTCGGGGATTGACACTTTTACAGGGACTTTTCGTCCCTGTTTTTTTTTGTGCGAGAATGAAATTTGGCCTTTTTCTGTGTTGTTCCAAAAATGTAGTATAAACTAGCTTGTGTTAACGCGACTTGAGTTTATTTCCGGAGTTTCTAGTTTTCTTTAAATTTTCCTATAGTGAAAAAAAACCCCCTATTATTTATTGATTCATCAATTTATTAGTAGATAAATTAGCAATTACCCCCTTATTGAAAAGCGATTTTTACTCCATATTAGGATGCCATATATCTAGTTTTGTGACTCAACCAAAAGTCTCAAAAGGACTTTATTAACTAACTAAAAATAAGCTTATGAAACAAATTAACACTTTCGTCCTGCCATTTGTTGGGATGTACACAGTGTCTTGCAACCAAAGTAATGAATTGATGGAATCATCTCAGTCATCAGATCTTCTTAATGAATTTCAATTTTTAAATTGTTTAGTATGAAAAAGATAATAAATCTTATTCTTGGGAGTGGACTGCTACTTTTATTGGTGACTGGCTGTAGCAAAGATGAAATAAAATACAACACTTCGGTGGTGAGAAATAATTCACTTCAGTTGAATGGACAACCTTTTAAAACAAATGTGGGTATTTCAACCTTATGCCTTTTTGTTTATAACGATAACGGCGATTATTTTGGGAACTATAGTTCGCTCTATCGTTTTGCTCTCGACAATGGGAAGTACACTTTCATGGCATCCGATATTCCAGCTCAAATGGTCACGTCTCCAGTCAATCTAAAGGATTTAGTTGTTCCGCAATTAGTTTCTGCCGATCAAAAGGTAAACTTATCGGCTGCTACTTCGTACAACTCACCATTTGCGGATACTCTTAAAATGAACATTCTAACAAGAACTGGGACATTGCGTTTGAAAGCAAAAGACATTGTGGCAGATCCAAGTTATTCTATTATTAAAACTACAGTATTTGTAAAACGAACTGGATACAAAGCCTTTGACGAAAGTTTTATACAAGGAGATATGTATGTTTTTAAATCTAAGAAAACAACCTCTGGTGGAGTAAATTATTTAGACGATTTTATTGTATTCCAAACGGACGATGCAGCAAATAATGTTCGTGTCAAAATTGAGTTTATGGATGCGAATTCCGTTGTTGTCAAAACAAAAGAGTTTGCGGGGACTTTTCCAATTTTGCCAAACGGAGTTACCAATGTTGATTTTAACTTGAATGATCCTGACACACCAATTATTAAAGATTATGTGGTGACTATTAATGGGGTAATAGCGACAAAATAAATAAAATCTAATGATGAACAGATTTAAAAAAAAATCTAAATAATATAATAAATATGACGATAAAAAAACATATCGTGAGCATTTTAACCCTCTTGTTATTAACGGCTAGTGGTTATGCTCAGAAACTTGTCACCGTAACAGGTGTAGTACGTGATAAAATGGGTTCGATTCCGGGTGCAACAATTATAGTAAAAAACGAAAAATCGAGTACTTTCAGCGATTTAGACGGTAAATTTTCTATAAAGGTAAGTGACCCAAACACAGCTGTTTTGGTGGTGAAATATGTGGGTATGGAAGACTTGACAATGCCTTTAAAAGGGCGTACTTCCGGTATTGAAATCCTGATGAAAGAATCTCTCAGTGAATTGAATGAAGTTGTGGTTATTGGTTATGGTTCTGTAAAACGCGGAAACATAACAGGAGCCGTTTCTAGTATAAAAGGTTCGGTACTAGAAAAAGTGCCAACTAGTTCTGTAGCTGAAGCATTGGTGGGTAGATTACCAGGGGTTCAGATAACTTCAAACGATGGTTCGCCAGGGGCTGAAATACAGATTCGAGTTCGTGGTGGTGGATCGATCACTCAAGATAATTCGCCTTTGATTTTGGTGGATGGTTTTGAGGTGGCTACTCTAAATGATGTTCCGCCAACCGATATAGAATCGGTAGAAGTCCTAAAAGATGCCGCAGCAACAGCTATATATGGTGCTCGAGGTGCTAATGGAGTTGTTTTGGTAACTACAAAGAAACCTAAAGCAGGTCAAGTTTCGGTGTATATAAATAGTTATATGCAAATGAAAACCTTGTCGAATCATTTGGACGTAATGGATCCTTATGAATATACGATGATGCAATATGAGTCCGAAAGACAAAAATCGTCTAATCCAACGGCTTTTTTTAATCGCTATGGTCATGCTAATGAATTGTATATTTATCAAGGCAATAAGGGAACTGATTGGCAGGATGAAATCTTTGGTACTAATCCAATTGCTAAATACCTTGATTTTAGTATAAATGGAGGTACTGAAAAAACAAAGTACAAATTTGCTGTTGTGAATCAAGATCAACCTGGAGTATTGGTAGGGACTGGTTTGAAACAAACCAACATTAACTTTGCATTGAATACTAATTTATCTGATAAATTTACTTTTGAATTACAATCTCGTTTTACAGATCAAACTATATCAGGTTCTGGTACAGAAGGGGTTAGTTTGTTAGATGCGATACGTCAAGCGCCAACTCTTGGTTTGCAAGATTACATGGTATTGCCAGACGATCATACTTATTTTGATCCTGAAGATTATACACCTGTTACACGTTTCAATCCAATAGAAGCAGCTCAAAAGAATTATCGCGATCGTGTTTCGCGTACCTTTAACACTGTTGGGGCATTAACTTGGAATATTAAAAAAGGTTTAAGTTTTCGTAGTTCCTTTGGGTTTCAATACCAATATTCAGAAGACGGTCGTTTCTTTGGTACAGGTACAGGCACAGCAAATGCCAATGGTAATCTTCCAGTAGTATCTTGGGGAATGACTCAAAGTCCTCGTTGGCAATTGAGTAATGTATTGAATTATAATTTTAAAATACATTCGCTTCATGATATTCAATTGATGGTTGGTCAAGAAATGAAGGATCAGAGTAGTGTTAATAAAACCTATACCACTCGTTATTTTCCTGAAACTATAACGGGAGAAAAAGCAATATCTAATCTTGCTTTGGGAACACCTTTAACAAACAATTCTGTCGAAGGTTCTCCAAATCGAATTTCATCCTTCTTTGGTCGTGCAAGTTATGGTTATGATGATCGATATCTTGCCGCTTTTACAATTCGCGCCGATGGTTCAACACAGTTTGGTCCTTCTAATCGTTGGGGAGTATTTCCTTCCGCTTCATTTGCGTGGAGAATGTCTAATGAAGCCTTTTTAAAGGATAGTAAAACCGTTTCGAATTTGAAACTTCGTTTGAGTTATGGAGTTTCTGGTAATGATAGAATTAGTAGCGATCTATATGCTAAATATTATGGCGTTTCTCAAAACAAATCAGTAGGTTGGGGAGAAACTAGTAATAACTATTATAATTTTTATAATGCTACTTTTTTGACTAATCCTAATATAAAATGGGAATCAACTTATACTACAAACTTTGGTGTTGATTTTGGTTTCTTTAAGGAACGTCTTACAGGTACTCTTGAAGTTTATAAAAATACAGTAAAAGATTTGTTAGTGCCTTCTGATATTCCTGGAACATCTGGTTTTAGTAAAATTATGACCAATGTAGGTCAAACCTCTAATAAAGGAATTGAGCTTGGTCTTAATGGTACTGTAGTTCAGGGCAAAGATAGCAATGATTTTCAATTGGATTTAAACTTCAATATTGGATTTAACAAAAACAAAATTGATGCACTTTCAAGTGGAGAAAATGAATGGATTCTTAGTTCAGGATGGGCTGGAACACAATTGCTAAACGATGATGATTACCGTGCTTATGTTGGCGGAGCAAAAGGATTGATTTACGGTTTTGTAAATGATGGTTTTTATAAAGTAGATGATTTCTTACCATTAGATCCAATTACTAAAGTGTGGAAACTAAAAGACGGTATTGCCAACTCAGTAAACTTGGCAGGCGCTCCACGCCCAGGAAATCCTAAATTCAAAAAATTAACTCCTGTTGATGCATCAGATTCCAATACGTATGTAATTGGTGCAAATGACAGACAAGTGATTGGTAATACTAATCCGAAGTTTTCAGGAGGTTTTGGATTTAATGCCATTTGGAAAGGTTTTGATTTATCTACCTTTTTCAACTTTGTGTATGGTTTTGATGTTTATAATGCCAACAAAATCATGATGACTTCTTGGTATTCAAATACCCAAAATAATTTAGGAATGGAAGTGTCATTGGAGAATCGTTGGAGAAATTTTGATGATATGGGGAACGATTTACGTTACTCTCCAGAGCTTTTAGCCGATTTCAATAAGAATGCTACTATCTGGAATCCAACCACAGTTGGTCGTCCTATAGCTGAGTCCTATGCCATTGAAGATGGTTCGTTTTTACGATTGAATACACTTACTCTAGGATATACAATTCCGAAATCATTAACTAAGAAACTAGTATTTAATAGAGTTCGTGTGTATGCAACTGGGTCCAATTTGTTTATTTCGACTAATTACTCAGGTTACGACCCAGAAGTTAATTTATCAACTGGATTAACACCTAACATTGATTATAATGCGTATCCAAGAACAAGAAATTACACTTTTGGAGCTCAATTATCATTTTAATTTTAAATCTTAAAACAATGAATAAAAAGATATTATTAAGCCTTCTATTTACTTTCGGACTGTGTTTCACATCTTGTAGTGATTATTTAGAAGTTAATCCAGCAACCGGGTTTACCCAAGCTGAGGTTTTCGGTTCAGAAAGTGAAATACATTCAGCTGTTGCTGGTATATATACACTGATGTTGAGCGACGATGTGTATTCTAACCGTCTTGCTTTTGTATTTAATCCGAATACCGATGTAGAAATGTCGGGGATTTCAACTAATGCGGTTAATGTAAACGGTTCTGATATAGCCTGTTTTCAACCTAAGCCTTATTGGACTACTCTGAATTCTACTTGGAATGCGATGTACAAAATTATTAACTTGTCTAATGATGTAATTGAAGGAATTGAAAATTCTGCTATTTATAAAGCAGACCCGAAAGACAAAGCATCCAATATAACTCAAATGTATGGAGAGGCTAAGACACTTCGTGCGATGGTATATTTAGATATGATTCGCATTTGGGGAGATGTTGTATTTCGTACGAAATCATCAGTTGGAGGAGAGGATTTTACGGTAGGAGTTACCGATAGAAATAAAATTTTGGAATTTCTAATAGACGATTTGAAGTCTGTTGAACCGCTAATGCAATATCCTAATCAGTTAGATTTTGGTACAGAACGTGCCTCAAAAAGTTTTAATCAAGGCTTGATTGGTTTATTAGCTCTTACTCGTGGAGGATGGGCTTTGCGTCCTGATACTAGTGCAGCTACCGTAGGACACATGGTTCGTGGAGAAAATCCTGAGTTGTATTATGATATTGCAATCAAATATTTAGGTAAAGTAATTGATGAGAAGCACTATGATCTAAAATTGAGTTATAGCGATTTTTGGAAACAACAAAATAATTGGGTAACACCAGTTGATGATGATGTAATGTTTTCATTAGCTTTATTAAAAGGTACCTCAGGGGAATATGGATATTCCATAGGAGTTCCAATCACAGGACAAGTAATACAACCGGGATCATCAGCACCAGTAACTAATCCTTATGGAGGAGCTTCAGGAAGTCTTAGTTTATGTGGAACTTATTTGTACTCGTTTGATAAGAAAGATTTGAGACGAGATGTTACCTGTGCACCGTATTCGTATGATGTTAATCTGAATCAAGTAATTCGTTTGGATTTAGCTAAGTTGGCAACTGGAAAATGGTCGAAACTTTATGAGGAGAAACCATTGGGTGCTGTAAGCACTAAATCTACGGGTGTAAACTTCGCATGGATGCGATTTTCCGATGTATTGTTAATGTATGCCGAAGCCGTTAACGAACGTGTTGGCCCACGTGAAGACGCTCAAGAATGTCTAAGACGTGTACGTCGTAGAGCATTTGATAAGACAGATTGGTCAGCAAAAGTAGATACTTATGTGGCTTCTAAAAATACTAAAGAATCATTTTTCAATGCCATAATGGACGAGCGTGCATGGGAGTTTGGAGGAGAGAGTAAACGTAAGTTTGATTTAGCACGCTGGAATAAATACAGTTCAGTTATTTATAATCAATACAATAAATTGATCAACTGGGGTAAAGTAGCTAATGGTGCTTATGTTCAAGGTGTAGATAATATACCAGGAAGTGTGTACTGGAAAAACATTCCAGATCCTAAAAATGCAGGTCGAACCATTTTAGATATTCAAGGAATTGATCAGATTTTGACAGCTAAACCAGCAGGATATACCGAACAGGTTTTTGCATCAGCTTGGTATTCATTAAATAGTGATACTTCTACTTATGAACCACGAAATGACATCAAATGGAGTTTTAGAGGGTTCATCAATTTCAACAATGCAGCAAGTGTAACTCCTAATGATCCTTTGCGTTATTTGTGCCCTTATCCTTCTAAAGTGATTACAGATCATAGGGGAAATATTCAGAATTATTATGGCTTTAACTATTAATTAAATATAGTATGAAAAATTCAAAACGATTAATATATATAATTTCACTTTTAAGCATGATTTTGCTTGGAGGAATATTTAACTCTTGTCAAGAAGAGAATTTGGGATACGATAAGAATGGAGATTTATTTCAACCCAAATTTGTACTAGCAGCCCCTTTGGTTAAAGGTAATTCTATTGCATTGGTGTGGTACAAAGTTAATGATGCCGATTCTTATACGGTAGAATTGCATTTTGATAATTACTACACCAGCTTGTATAAATCTTATACGACTACGGATACCCAAATTTTTATGGATGATATTCCTTATAAAACACAGTATTACATTCGGGTTCGTGCCAATAAGAATGATACTAAATTTAATTCGCAGTGGTCTAATACGAATGCATTGACTGAGGATCGTCCTGTATATGCTCAAATTTTGAATCCTGTTGAGAAGGTGAATATTACTGAAATCGATGTGAAAGTAAGTTGGAAGATTGATACAGCAAATCCAGTGGATAGTATTTCTGTTGTACCAGCATCATCTAAGGATGTTCTTTCTATAGGACGTAAATTAACAGCAGAGGAAATAAGAATTGGAGAAGCTAAAGTAGAAGGTTTGCAAAAAAGTACCGCTTACAATTTAAATGTTTACGATAATACTAAATCACGTGTTTATGATAGACCTTATAATCAGGTAACTTTTCGTTCAGCAGGACCATCAGCAGGACAAATTTTGGTGATGAAAGGGGATGATTTAGATGCGCTATTGAGAGCGAACGATTTGGATCCAACGATTCCAGAAGGAACGGAATATTACTTAGAAGCAGGTTCGCTATTTAAAGTTACTCCTTTTACTATTTCAAAAGGTTTTAAACTTACAGGTAGTAACCAAGGCGAACGACCACAAATTGAATTAAACGGAAACTGGAATATTAAAAATGGAGGCTATTTGTCGTCCTTAGCGTTTGAAAACATTCGTTTTTATCAAACTATTGATGCGAGTTACTTCTTTAATAGTGGAAATTCTTGGACCATTGGCGAAGTTACTTTCTATAACTGTGTATTCAATAATTTCAGACGTGGTTTTTGGAGACATCAAGGAAATGGAAAATATAAAGAAGTAGGAAACTTTGAAATGAACTATTGTACATTGGATATGGATGGTGGTCATTCAGGTCCTTATGGTACTTTTGCTCTTGGCTCTGCTGGAGCAGATAATTTTAAAAGAGCCGTTTTCTCTAATTGTACTTTTATGAGAGATTATTATACCATTGGCACTGAAGTACCTGATAAAACGCGAAATTTTAAAAATTTGTTTGATTATGGTAGCTCTGCTTATCCAATTTATTTGGAATATAGCAATGTAACAATTTATGATTATGCATATAATCGTTCTTTAATTAATCTGCAGTCTGCCGTAGGCTCAACTTTGGTTTTTAAGAATGTATTGTTAGCATCTGCTTGTGGTAAAGTAATTCAGGCAATTGCCGCAGGTTGTACAACTTCATATAGTAATAATTACACCACTACGGATTATTTACTTGGCGCTTCTAGCATTCAAGGAACAGAATTGGGAATTAGTGCACTAAACTTGTTCGTAGATCCAAAAGCAGGAAATTTAAAAATTAAAGACCCTAATTCTCCAATTGTTACCAAAAGGGTAGGAGATACCAGATGGCTTCCATAAAGGATTAGCTTAACAAATAATATAATTGAGAATATAAGAGGTGTCCAAACAAGGTTACCTCTTTATTCTATTTTAAAATACTAATAAATCTAAACAAATTCAATTGGATAAGGATCATAGACTTTTTTTGTTTTTATGACTTTTTTACGAAATTGAGTTTGGTTGAAAACTATTTAAAATGAGATTAAAACGATTGCTAATGTCATTAGGTTTGACAATTTATTTTTTGGGAGTAAATGCACAAGGTTGGAATGCCGATGTAGGAAATGGAAAGTACAAAAATCCCATTTTGCATGTTGATTATTCAGATCCGGATGTATGCGCAGGTAAAGAGGGGTATTATATGACTGCTTCAAGTTTTAATAGCTCTCCAGGGTTACCTATTCTCCATTCAAATGATCTTGTAAATTGGGAGTTAATTGGATACGCATTACAAAATCAAGCTCCTGTTGAACACTTTAGAACCGTACGTCATGGCGATGGTGTTTGGGCGCCATCGATCCGTTACCACAATGGAGAATACTATATTTATTGGGGAAATCCAGACTTTGGAATCTATATGGTGAAAACTAAAGATCCTGCAGGTATTTGGGAAGAGCCCGTATTGGTAAAAGAAGGTAAGGGATATATCGATACCTGTCCTTTTTGGGACAAGGATGGAAAAGCCTATTTGTCCTATGCCTTTGCAGGAAGTAGAGCAAGTGTAAAAACTATTTTGATGTTATCTGAAATGAATTCGGATGGGACAGAACTGATCGGAAATCCAGCAATGGTTTTTGATGGGCATAATGGTCATACAACAGTGGAAGGCTCTAAGATGTATTATCTAAAGGGGTATTACTGGATTATGGCTCCTGCAGGAGGAGTAAAAACAGGATGGCAATTGGCCATGCGATCAAAAAATATTTGGGGACCTTATGAGTCAAAGGTTGTTTTACAACAAGGAGATACCGCTATTAATGGACCACATCAAGGCGGATATGTTGAAACTCCTAATGGAGACGGATGGTTTATACACTTCCAAGATCGTTGGGCATTTGGACGAATTGTGCACTTAGAACCTGTAAACTGGAAAGAAGATTGGCCAATTATAGGACTAGATACCAATCATGATGGTATTGGTGAGCCTGTATCGGAATGGAAAAAACCTAATGTTGGAAAATCGTATCCTGCAACTCCATTGGTTTCTTCAGATGAATTCAACAATCATCAATATGGATTACAATGGCAATGGCAAGCCAATCAAAACCCGAATGAGCAATGGGGATGGCAATCTGCTAATCTTGGATATCTCCGTTTGAATTGTATTCCACGTCCAGAGGAAATGAAAACGATGTGGATGATGCCAAATCTTTTTTTGCAAAAATTTCCTGGCGCAAACTTTACAGCAACAACAAAACTCACTTTCGAAAATAATCCCGATGCAAAAGAATGCAGTACAGGTTTGATTGTATTTGGTGAAGATTACTCCTACATCGCTATAGAGCAAAGTGAATCGGGGGATTTGAAATTGGTTCAGCGCTTAATGAAAGAGGCTCGCACATCCAAAGAAAGTGAAGTGGAAATAGCATCAATTGGTATAGACCAAAAAACAGTCTACTTCCGTGCTAAAGTTGAAATGATACAAAATGTAGAGCCCTATGATGCTAAAGTTACCTTTTATTATAGCACTAATGGCAAGGTATTCAAAGAGTTTGGTACGCCTTTCAAGCCCAGTGCCGGACGTTGGGTAGGAGCAAAGATTGGTATGTTTGCTACAGGAACTACGTCTATTAGTGATAGTAGTTATGCTGATTATGATTGGTTTAGAGTAAATGAAAATTAATAGGATGCGCAAATTGAAATTCTATATGATAGTTCTGTTAACGGCTTTTAATGTAGGCGTTGCACAAACAAATTCAAACGACATCTTGCCTATTGAATGGGCCAAGAAAATGGCCGATTCTGATCAAGAACGAAACCCTGATCCAGTGTATCTTGATTATGCCAAATACCCTAAATGGAATTATACGGGTGGCTTGGTAACTCTGGCCAATCAAAAGTTATATCAGTATACAGGAAACAATACCTATTGGGAGTATGCACTAGCCTATGCAGAACAAATGATAGATGAGGAGGGAAATATTCTCGGAGGCTATAAAATAGACAGCTATAGTTTGGATTTGATTAATCCTGGAAAAATACTATTCGATTTATATGCCAAAACAAAAGAGCCTAAATATAAAAAAGCAATGGATGAGCTTCACAAGCAATTGGAAACCCATCCGCGTAATACCGATGGTGGTTATTGGCATAAAAAAAATTATCCTTGGCAAATGTGGCTTGATGGTGTATATATGGCAGATCCATTTTCTGCCCAATATGGTTCTACCTTTAATGTTCCAAGTGCCATTGATGATGCCATCCTGCAAGTGGAACTTATTCAGCAACACACTTTCGAACCCAAAACAGGTCTAAATTTTCATGGTTATGATGAAAAGCGAGCACAATTTTGGGCAAATAAAGAAACTGGGTGTTCCTCGCATGTTTGGGGACGAGCACAAGGTTGGTATTGTATGGCTTTGGTAGATATTTTAGAATTTATTCCTCTAAATCATCCCAAACGCCAATGGATGATTAACAACCTGCAACAAGTATATAAAGCGGTGCTTTTAGCGCAAGAACCTGATTCTGGGGTTTGGTGGCAAGTGATGGATCAGCCAAGCCGAGAAGGAAACTATTTAGAATCAACATGTTCAACAATGTTTGTTTATTCGTTTGCCAAAGCCTTTAGAAAAGGGTATGTCGACCAAACCTATTTAAAGGCTGCAAAAAAAGGATTTAATGGCATTTTAAAACAATTTATAATTGAAAACTCTGACAATACGATCTCCATTACTAAATGCTGTGCGGTGGCCGGTTTGGGAGGAAAACAACCTGAAGACAGAAATGGATCATTTGAGTACTATCTCTCTGAACCCATTCGAAACGACGATGCAAAGGCCGTAGGTCCATTTATTATGGCTGGTGTCGAATTGCAAAAAGTATTAGATAAAAAATAGTGTATTAAAAATATAAATTATTTATGAAAAAAAGTATAACAGCCCTTTTAATTTGGATGGTATTGTTCTCAGTTACATCTTGTAACAACAAGACGATTAAAGGTATTAGGAATACGTCTTATTCTGAAAATGAAAAATCAATCGGTGGGTTGAATCTCCCTTTCAAAATGCCAGATGTGCAGATTCCTGTGTTTAAAGCTGATACTTTGAATATTGAGGACTTTGGGGCAGTTCCAAACAGTCAGGAACTTTGTACCGAAGCTATCAACGAAGCGATAAAAAAATGTTCCGAGTCCGGAGGAGGAGTTGTAGTTATCCCTTCTGGATTGTGGACAACAGGTCCTATAAAAATGAAAAGTAATGTTAATCTACACACAAAAAATGGCGCTTATATTTCATTTACAGGTGATTTAAGTCAATACAAACTGATTCATTCCTATTTTGAGGGCAACAAGGTTATTCGATGCGAATCTCCTATCACGGGAGTTGACTTAGAAAACATTGCGATTACCGGTCAAGGTATTTTTGATGGAAATGGTTCGAAATGGAGACCGGTTAAAATAGGCAAAATGACCGATGAACAATGGAAAACGTTGGTAAACTCAGGAGGCGTTCTATCTAAAGATCGCAAAATTTGGTATCCTTCCGAAGGCGCATTGATAGGAAATGAAGAAAAAGATAAATTGCCCAAAACGCCTACTGTCGAAAATATGGAACCTTACAAGCAGGCATTACGTCCAGTAATGGTAAGCTTTGTCAATTGCAAAAAACTGCTGCTGGATGGGGTTACCTTTCAAAATTCTCCAGCTTGGAATGTCAATCCGTTACTATGCGAGCATGTTACTTTAAGCAACCTAACCATTCGTAATCCTTGGTATTCTCAAAATGGAGACGGACTTGATATCGAATCTTGCCGAATAGGAACGGTAACCAACTGTCGTTTTGATGTTGGAGATGATGCCATTTGCATCAAATCCGGTAAAGACAAAGAAGGCAGGGAACGAGCAAAACCTACTGAATTGTTTGTAATTACAGATTGCGTAGTCTATCACGCCCATGGTGGTTTTGTGATTGGCAGCGAAATGTCGGGTGGTGTTCGCAATATTTTTGTCAAAAACCTAACCTTTAATGGTACTGATTGTGGCTTGCGTTTCAAGTCAGTTCGAGGTAGAGGCGGCGTGGTTGAAAATATTTGGATGGAAGACATCAGGATGAACAACATTCCAACCGATGCGATAAATTTCAATCTGTATTATTTTGGCAAAGCTATAGCCGAAGATCCTCATACAGGTGAAATGACTGTCGAAAAAATGCCAGTTTCAGAAGAGACTCCTGCATTCAAGAATATGTATTTCAAAAATATTTATGTAAACGGTGCCAAACAAGCTTTAAAAATTATGGGTATCCCGGAAATGCCTGTTCAAAACATACAATTCAAAAACATGATTATTCGATCGGAAGTTGGTATCCAAATGAATTATGTCCGTAAAATTGATTTTGAAAATATTGACTTAAGACTTGACAAACCAGGTATAGCAGCAAGTCTTTCCAATAGTCAAAATGTAACTATCGAAAGTTTTAAATCTACTGGAGAAAGCCAAGCTTTTTGGGTTGGAGGTGCTACCACAAAAGAGATATCATTGAAAATGAAAGGTTATAAAATGACTTTTGAAAAGGATATAAAAGTGCTGGAATCGATTAAAGATCAAGTAAAAATAATGGACTAATAAGAGGCGTGATTTGTTGTGTCTATAACAAACCAATAAGTCTAATTAATAACATTTAAAACTTTATAAAACATGAAAAAATAATACGAACCTGTAAATCTCCAACACGGATTTTGAAGTATTAAGATTTTAGTGTAAAAAAAACAATAATTTAAAATTTAGATGAACTATTAACAAACCAAACAAAAATGAAAATGAAAAAACATTACGTTATGTCCCTATTAATGATACTGTTTACAGCAATGGGATTTTCGCAAATAACGCAGCGAATTGAAGCCGAAACTTTTAATGCAGCCTCAGGGGCTAAAGCCGAAACGAATGCAGCTCTTTCCGGAACAGGAAATGTGGGTTACATTAAGAATAATACTTGGATTAAATTCAACGGACACGTGTTTAATCAATATGACACCAGTTTTACTGTGGCAGCTGCAGGAACAACGGGAGGAACGGTTGAATTTAGAATAGATGCAGCAGATGGTACTTTAATTGGTACTGCAACCGTATCTGGAAGTACTGGATGGAGCGATTATAAAAAGTTTTCAACTGCAATTACACAAACAACGGGTACTCACGATTTGTATTTGGTTTTTAAACATCCAACAAGCACAGGCTATTTATTCAATCTAGATTATTTTGAAAAAGTGACTAATGATCCTAGTGCAGTTACTTACACTTTGACTACCAATGTTAGTCCAGCTTCGTCAGGTACGGTTTCTTCGAATCCTGCAGGAACTGTATTTACCCAAGGGACTGCAATTACATTAACCGCAAACAAAAATTTTGGTTATAAATTTACTCGATGGGTAAATGGAAGTGGAACTCCCATTTCAACGGTTAATCCAATTACTTTTGCGATTACTTCAAATACTACTTATGTTGCCGAATTTGAACCAGTTGCTACTTATACCTTGAATGTAAATGTTCTTGGTGCATTCGGATTGGGAGAATACTCGGTTTCTCCTGCTGGTAAAGACGGGGGATTCACTATTTACGAAGCTGGAACAAATGTTACAATTACCGCTATTGAAAATGACATTATTAAATTCAGTAATTGGTCCAATGGATTGACAGCATTAAGTACTTCGGTAGTGATGAATGCCAACACGAGTATTACAGGCACTTATGATAACGTATCCTTTATAGCTGGTTGGACATTTAAGACCGATCAATATGCGCATCCTAGGATTGCTGAATTGTATTCTAATGTGGACAATAAACCACAGTTATTTGCTTATAATAGTAATGATAATATTGTTACTCCCAATGTGAGACTTCAAAACAGAGGAGGGAAAAATGGTTTTTGTGTATGGAATACTATTAGGGGTGATTTTTTTTATTTTATGACCTCCTTTTCAACAGTTGGATATAAAAATATAAACGTTTCATCTGGACTAATTGGGTATTATTACGGCTGTGACGAATGGACTTTTCAATATTCACTTGACGGTGTAACCTTTGTAAATGTTTCTAGCTTGACTACCATAAATTCAAGCTCCATTACACCAATTGGAGGAATCCTGCCAGTTGAGGCAGAAGGAAAAGCAAAAATTTATATCAGATGGTTTCCTAATGTCAATGGTCCAAAACACGGAAGTGCCACTGATGTAACGGCAACCGTAATATCCAATCTTATGGTTAAAGCCGATGAGGTTTTGGTGTTGGATGCGATTGCTCCAGTACTTCAAACCACACTTCCTGCTGCAGCTTCAACTACGGTTGGTGCCAGTGGTAATATCATCCTGACTTATGACGAAAAGGTAAAATTAGGTACAGGAACAGTAACTTTAAACGGAAAAGTTTTAACTCCAGAATTTGTAAATAAAACGGTAAAATTCAGTTATTTCGGATTAGAATATAACAAACAATATACTTTTAGTATGCCAGCTGGACTGGTTACGGATCTTTCCAATAATAGTGCAGCAGCAGTTAGTTTGTCATTTAAAACAATGGTAAAACCAATTCCAGCTAAGCGTGTATTTAATTTGATAGTTGATGCTGATGCAACAGTTGATCAGGTAGCTTCTGGAAAATATGTAAAAACTATTGCTGAAGCATTTAATGCAGCACCTTCAAATTCATCAACAAGATTTCTTGTACTGATTACCAATGGAACTTATAATCTTGGTGGCGATGGTACAAATCCACAAGGGATAGTGCTTCAACTTCCATCAGGGAAAAATAATGTGTCATTAATTGCCCAATCAAAGGATAAAGTTATTCTTCAAGGTAATCCAGGATGGGGTATTAAAAATGCTGTCCTATCTATTGAAGCCAATGATTTATATATGGAAAATGTAACCATTGAGCATAAAGATGGTATTACTACATCAGGACAAAGACCAGCATTGAATCCTGCTGGAGATAGAAATGTGTATAACGGTATCCGTTTGCGTAGTAAACAAGACACTCAAGTTACAGGCGGTAATAGAAGTTTTTATTATAAATCAACAATAGAAGGAGATGTGGACTTTATTTGTGGAGGAGGAATCCATTGGTTCGAAGAATGTAATCTTGTTTCTGTTGCAGCAGGTTATCTTGTTGCTCCCAATCACGATTCCAATTTACAATTTGGATATATTTTTAATAATAACACAATTACAGCTGCGACTAGCTATTATTTAGGACGTCCTTGGCAAAATGCTCCTAGAGCAGTGTATTTAAACACAACAATGATAAATGAACCTAACACTCAAGGTTGGGCAAGTATGGGAACTGTACCAGCACTTTTTGCAGAATACAATAGTGTAAATGCAAATGGAGTAGCCGTTAATACAGCAAATAGAACCAATGTGTTTACAGTAAATGGAGTGGCTCAAACAGGAAATTACAATCCGGTATTGACCAAAGCACAGGCTGATCAATATACGATAGAAAATGTTCTTAGCGGAACAGACAAATGGGATCCACGTTTAGTGGTAGAACAAATTCAAGCACCATCTAATCTTTCAGATATAGGAAACAACACCCTCAAATGGGATGATAATCAATATGCCATTTGTTATGTTGTGAGTAGAGAAGGCAAGGTATTGGCCATTACATCCGATGCCACTTATGTCGATACTGCGGCAGCAGGAGGAAAATACGCCTATACTGTGCAAGCAGCTAATGAATATGGTGGTTTGAGTACTGTTAGTTCTATTAGTACTTTGGGACTAGGAATGATAAAAGAATTAAGTGGGGTAAAAGTTTATCCAATGCCTACAAATGGTGTGGTCAACCTAACATTGCCTGAAGGAATGGGTAGTTTACATTATGATGTTTATTCAATGCAAGGGCAAAAGGTTAAAAATGGAGTGTTGGCAACTGATAGGTCTCGTTCAATAGATCTAGGCACTTTGAATGCTGGTGTTTACATTATCAGCCTGAAAAACAACGAAGGAGTTGTTTACAAAGTAAAAGTAATCAAAAATTAGAATATAGATTTCTTTCAAACAAGTTCTATGAGTACTGTGATGTTCAGGTCATTAATTATTTTAACAGTAACAGTACTCCTATTATAATAAATATAAAATCATAAATACTTAAAATTAGGATTTTAAGTAAAATATTAGATTATTAAACTTAACAAAAATGAAAAAACATTTTTTTATTTCGGTATTACTGATACTGTTTTCAGTAACAGGATTTTCGCAAACTATCCAGCGAATTGAAGCCGAAACTTTCAATACAGCTTCAGGGGCAAGAGCAGAGGTTAATGCATCTCTTTCTGGGGGAGGAAACGTAGGTTATATTAAAAACGGAACTTGGATAAAATTCACTGGACATACGTTTAGCCAATATGATACTCGTTTTGATGTGTTGGCTTCTGGCGTAACTGGCGGGAATATCGAGTTTCGATTAGATTCGACAGCAGGAGCTTTAATTGGAACAGCTACTGTATCAGGGACTACAGGATTTAGTGATTATAAAAAATGTTCAACCGCTATTGCACAAACAACTGGTGTACACGATTTATATTTGCTTTTTACTGGAGTAGGAACAGGGTATTTGTTCAATATTGATTATTTAGAAAAAATCACGACTGATCCTAATGCTGCTACTTTTACTTTGACAACAAATGTTAGTCCTGCTTCATCAGGTGCTATTTCTATGAATCCAGGCGGTACTTCTTTTCTACAAGGAACAGTAGTAACGTTAACAGCAACAGATAATTTTAGATATAATTTTGTTCAATGGGTAGATGAAAATGGAGCAATTGTTTCTACAAATAGTACACTTGAGGTTACTGTGAATGCAAATACTACTCGTGTTGCACAATTCAAAGCGGTAACTTTTCCGGATATCGCATCAACTCAGACGCAACCAAACATCTCTTCAACTCAGTATATAATTACAGAGTTAAAATATGGAGGTAATAGCTCTAATCTTGATAATTCGGGAGCAATAAATGCAGCTATTTCTGCTGCAAACGCTGCAGGAGGAGGCACCGTTGTTGTCCCTGCTGATGCTTCTCCTTTTTTGAGTGGTCCTATTACCATGAAAAGTAATGTGAATCTATTTATTTCAGCTGGAGCTACTTTGCAATTAATGCCTTATGGAAATGGAAACGGACTTCCTGCGGGTTCCTATCCAAATAGTGGATCAGCAGATGCTTATACCACTTTTATCTACGGAGAGAATCTTTCTAATATTAAAATAAGCGGAACGGGTACTATTGAAGGAAATGGTAGTGCTTGGTGGACTGCCTATGATGCAACGGGTATTGGTCGTCCTGGCATTATACGTTTTAAGGCCTGTAACACGGTTTTAATTACGGATATTACGATACAAAACGCACCCAATGTTAGTATCACTATGGGGAAAAGTGGTAGCGGTCAAGGATCAAATGGGACAATTAAAAACGTAACCGTTATGGCACCTTCATCTGCACCAAATACAGATGCTCTTGATGTTTGGTACTGGAATGGTTTGGATGTATTGAACTGTTATTTTTCTGTAGGTGATGATAATGTGGCAATAGATACGAATACTCAAAATGTTAAAGTTAAAAACAGTAGTTTTGGGGATGGTCATGGTGTTTCGGTAGGAAGCTACACTTCTAATGTAAGCAACCTTATCGTAGATAATTGTAGCTTCATTGGTACTTCCAACGGGTTTCGTCTTAAATCTAATACTACTCGTGGTGGCGGTGAAACTTCATTTACCTATTCAAATGTTACCATGAAGAATGTGTCAACTCCTTTTGCCATTACCTGCTGGTATCCCAAAGAGCCTACCGCTGATCCATCAACTCTAGTGGCTGGAACAGTCACAAGCACTACCCCAACTTGGAAAAATATTATATTCAAAAATATTACTGCGACCAATTCTGATAATGCAGGAATACTTTATGGTTTGCCAGAATCCCTTATCAACTCTGTGGTTTTTGATAATGTGAAGATTAGCGCGAACAATAAAGGGATGGTTACCAATTTCGTAACAGGGCTTATATTTCAAAACTGTTCCTCTATTACTATTCCTGCTGGTAAAGGAAATGCAATTATTCCTTATAAAGCAGAAACCGTAAGCGGCAGCGACATCATAAATGGCATCAATGCAACGACGGGAGCCTCGACATCATGTAATTTATCCATGGGGGATGTACCTTTTACTAATAAATTTTCTTTTTATCCAAACCCAATAAAAGGAGATAATTTCACTATAAGTACGGATTCAGGTATTGAAAAAATTGTACTTTATACTCTTTCTGGTGCAAAAATAAAAGAGTTAAATGGGAATGATTCAACTCAACAAACCATAGATGTCGAAGGGTTTTCTGCTGGTTGTTATCTTGTACAAATTACGTTGGATAATGGAAAAATTAACACAGCGAAGTTAATCAAGGAATAAATCGAAAGACTGTCAGTACTTTTAGTTCTTTAGTACTTGGAAAAATAAAAGAATCAAAAGAGTTTAAATAATGGGGTCTTAAGACTCCATTTTTTATTTTTTTAGTTACATAGTTTGCCGGAAAGGACTGGATTAATTGCGCGGTTGTTTGGCAAGATAGCAGCTGTCTTTATGAACATACTATTTTAATCCTTGCTTTACATATGGACATAAACTATTCTTTTTTGTTATTTTTACAAAAAAAAATCCTAAAGATGATTGACCTCGATTACCTTAATTTTCTCGAAAACATCCTGACTGAAAATCGTAAAAATAAGTTTTTGAAAGTATTGGAAAACCGAACCAAACATTTTACGGTTGTGGTGGAAGATATTTTTCAAATGCACAATGCTAGTGCCGTGATGCGCAGTTGCGAGGTTTTTGGTATTCAAGAGCTGAATGTGATTGAACAACGGTATGGGAAAAGTATTGATAAGGAAATCGCTATGGGTGCGCAGAAATGGGTTGATATTAATACATTTGACAGTGTTACGTCTTGTGTTGATACAATAAAAAATAAAGGGTATCAAATTATTGCCACCACTCCACACGAGAATGATTGCGAACTAGAAGATTTTGACATTACAAAACCAAGTGCTTTGTTTTTTGGAACAGAAAGAGATGGATTGTCTCAGGAAATTTTGCAAAAAGCGGATGGATTTATTAAAATTCCCATGGTAGGTTTTACAGAGAGTTTAAATATTTCTGTATCTGCTTCAATTATTATTCAAAACTTGACGAGAAGATTGCAAAAATCTAAAATTGAATGGCAACTGTCAGAACAAGAAATTTTGATCAAACGAATGGAGTGGGCAAGAAATTCCATAAAAGATATTAAAAGAATCGAAGAACGCTATTATTCAGAACGTTAATAAAATTTTAAATATAAATTTAACACTAAATTACGCTGCTTTATTTTTCGAGAAAAACTAACTTATAAGTGTTTTTTTGTTTGATATTTTGCTGAAAATTCAATAAAATTATTTGTTAAAGATAGGTTATTCCTTTAGTTTTGCAGCAACTATAACGATATAGTAATAAGGTAAATTTACATCAAAAAATCATGAAAAATTCTATTGCTATTCTTTGCGGTGGTGGGCCAGCACCAGGTATAAATGCGGTTATAAGTACGCTAGTTAAAATTTTTATTAAAGAGGATTATCGAGTGATTGGTATTCACGATGGATACAGGACTATTTTTACTAACACTCCTAATATAGATGATCTTGACTTTGAATATGCTGATAAAATTTTTAGTCTTGGAGGTTCTTCCCTTAGAATGAGTCGTTATAAGCCCAAAGATTCAGAGTTTAATACCGACTTTTTTGTCAATAATAATGTTAAACTTTTGGTTACTATTGGTGGAGATGATACAGCTTCAACTGCGAATCGAATTGGCAAATTCCTTGCTAGTAAGAATATAGATATAAGTAATATCCATGTCCCTAAAACAATAGATAATGATCTTCCACTTCCTGATAGAAATCCAACTTTTGGTTTTCACTCTGCTAAGGATGAAGGAGTGAGGATTGGTAATACCATTTATGAAGATGCTAGAACGAGTAAAAACTGGTTTGTGTTATCTACAATGGGACGCGAAGCAGGTCATCTTGCTTTTGGTATCGGAATGAGTTGTCATTTTCCAATGGTTATTATTCCGGAAATGTTCAATAAAAGCAGTGTAACTTTAGATAAGATTACCCGATTGTTGGTGTCAACTATTCTAAAAAGACTTGTAGAGAATATTCCGTATGGAGTAAGTATTATAAGTGAAGGGGTTTTTCATTTTATGGATGAAGATGAAATTAAAAATTCAGGTATCAATTTCACATATGATGATCATGGTCACCCAGAACTTGGAAATGTAAGTAAGTCACATATTTTTAATGTGCTATTGCAACAAAAATTAAAAAGTTTAAACATCGAAATAAAAAGTAGACCTGTAGAAATGGGTTACGAGCTTCGTTGTTGTAGACCTATTGGTTTTGATTTAACCTTATGTACTTTACTCGCAATGGGTGTTAAGAAGTTATATAAACAAGGTCTAACTGGTTGTTTGGTTTCAGCTAACTCAAATGGCGATATTAAGCCAATCTACTTAAAAGATCTTGAAGGTCCCGACGGAAAAATAAAACCACGTTTGGTGGATATTAATTCTGAAATGGCAAAACTTCTTTTTTCTGATTTACACTATATTACTCCTGTTGATTACGAGAAAGCAAAACTGTATGTTCCCCATCCAGAGGAATATGATTTTAATAAAATTCTCGGATGGTAAAATTAGACGTTTAATCCATTGAAAGATGTTTTAGAATTGTGAAATAAAAAAAAGTAGTAAATGATTTATACCGTTTACTACTTTTTTTATTTTGAATGCTCTTTAAATTTATGAAACAAATAAATTGGATATCTAGTTTTTCAAAAACTTGAATAATTTATTGGTATCAGTTTTTAAAAGATACATGCCTTTGCTTAAATCAGATAAATTAACAGATTCAATATTCTCGGCGCTCTTAATGGTTTTTACAGTTTTACCATTAAGGTCACTTATGGTTACCATTTTTATAGTAGAATCGGAATTAATATTCAATTTTTCTATAACTGGATTTGGATAAATGGAACTATTTTTTGAATTATAACTTTCAAGACCAAGAGCAACAGATCCCGCTACTAATGCCGTATCATCTACATAATAGGTATCCACAAATCCACCTAAATGGATCCATAATTGATAATCAGTAGCATTAGCTGTAAAAGTTTGTGAATATTGTGTCCAAGAAGTAGAAGTAGTGAAATTTGGCCCATAAAGTGAACTTCCACTATTCGAAGATTGGACTGTTCCTCCACCACTAACAGCTTTTATCCAAAAACTAACCGTGTAGGTGTTTCCTATAGTTAATGCTAAAGTCTTTCCATTTGCTAACTGAGGTTGGTAACCAGCAGCAGCAGTGCCAACAACAACTTTAGCGGCGTGAGTACCACTATGAATTGTTGTTGTTTGATCGGTAAGTATTGCGGTAGCAGCAGTATCATTAAAGAAGTTCCACCAATAATAAGGAGTATTACCCGTCGCGGTTCCATTAATACTCTCGAATCCTTCATTATAGGTTGATAATAAATTTTGGGCAGTCAGCGATGCTGTTGTTCCAATTACAGCGAACAGTAAAAAAAGTAATTTTTTCATCATAGTTTGTTTTTTAAAAGGTTGTTAATTAATTGTTTTTGTATTTCACAATCGGTTGTTCTACACAACCGATTGTGAAACAAATATAGGAATATATTTAATATACAATAATAATATATTATTTGATTTGTTTTATTTTTTTTTGTACTCTTGTTTTTGGGTACTATTTTTCTTGTTGGTGCTTTTTATGAAAATATGGATAGTAAAACAAACGTAGATTCAAATCAATAATTGAGACAGGTAAGTTTAAATTTTAGGATAAGAATTCGTAAAAATGGAAGCGAAATTCATTTATTAATTTGTAGTACTTTCAGTATCAAATTTCATCGACAAACGACATGGTCTATGTTTTTTAAAGAGTATTTTTTCCTTTAAACGATTTTAATATTTTAAATAAAATATTGTTGATATGTTTGAGCAAAAATTATCAAATACATCAATATATGAGTACTAAAAACATATACAGTCCTACTTATAGAAAAAAATATTTTGAAGGATATTCAAAAGGGTTTAATCCTTTCTTAGCAAATGAAAGTAGTAAAAAAGGAGAAGCTTTTAATTCTGGTTTTACATCTGGTAGAATGGATTATGAAAGTATGAATGGTGCTATTAATGAAGGGATACCATTAAGAATTGTTACTAAAAAAATCTTAGAAGATTTTCTTTTAGCAGGAATGATTGGATTAAAAATCGATTCAGACAACTATAATTTATTTCAAATTAGTGTAATTAGAGAATGGTATCTGTGTGGAGTAGAAATGTATAATCCTAAAGAAAGTATGTATCTTTTTAACATACTCGAAGAAAATGGAATTCAAATATTTTAAATTCAATTCTTTTTTTTTGTAATTTAAATTTAAGGTGTTTTATAGTTTTTTTTGATAAAATTAATTCCTTTTTAGTATTTTATATTCTTCATAACAAGAGCTAATTGCATCTAGAATTTGAAGATCATTGGCCGTTTTTACAAAGGATTCAGAATAGTTGCAACGATGTAAAATTTCGGGTATTTCATTTTTATCAATTCCCAGTAATACTGCAATAGTTTCTCTATCTGTTTTGGATTCAAGAAGATTTCGTACGGTATCGTCTTTCTTCATTTCTTTTAATCTTTTCAGCTCGTAAGGTTTTTTTCCAAAGAAGTTATAAAGAGCATCAGCAGGGTTAAAAATGGATCCCATTACTTTGCCAAAAGCATTTGGAGAATATTCTCCAGCTTCATACCCTTCAGTTAGACCTGATATACTGTATCGAAAGTTTTCCTTAGTCGGGATTAATTTTGAATCGATTTCAAGATAGCCCGTTAAATCATAATTACCTACAACTACTTCTTGAAGTGCATATGCTTTTTCTGTAAGTTGAATTTTAGTGGTTTTATTTTTTATCCAGTCATTAGTTACTTTAATTCTTAAAGACTGAAATCCTATACTTGTAATATGTAAAGTGTCGTTTACTGTAACTTCAAGATCGAAAAGACCTTTTTCGTCAGTTGTGGTTCCTTTAACCTTGTTAATGTTAATGATATTTACATTCGATAAAGGGAAATGGGTATTGTCATTCAGAATTATACCCGACACTTTTTGAACTGGCTCAACATTTTGAGAAAATGCTGTTGTGCCAAGTGTTAAAAAAAAGAAAACTACAAAATATTTCATAAACTGATTTAAAACTTTAAAAGTAATAAATAGGCATGAAATATTCTGTAGTTTCAAATTAATTATAAGAAAATTAACAGAAGAATTTAACTTCTTCTCGGTCTTCTTTCTCTAGGTGTGTCACTTGATCCTTCAGAACGTCTAGGAGGTCTTTCAGAAAAACCACCTTCACGTCTTGGCGCATCTGAAGATCTTGAAGATCTATCAGAGAAACTACCAGTTCTTGGAGCTGCATTACTTCTAGGTCCAAAACCACCTTCTTTTCTTGGAGCAAAATTACCTTCTCTTCTTGGAGCTGAACCTCTATCACCGCCACCTGAACGACCGCCGCCTCCAAAACCACCAGAACTTCTTCCGTTGTGATCACGTCTTCCGCCACCGTCATTTTTAGATATTTCAACATTAATACGACGTCCTTCTAATTGTACGTTGTTCAATATCTCCATTACTTTATCAGTATGTTCAGGATCAGTATTAAAGAAAGAGAAACCTTCTTTTACATCAACTTTGAAAACGTCATCACGACCAAGGTCTAATGTTTCTTTCAAATAATCTTTCAATGACATCCAATCAAAATTATCTCTTGATCCAATGTTTACGAAATATCTCGTGGCACCACCGTTGTTGTTTTCTCTTGGAGCACCATCTCTATCATCGCGTTCTCTTCTATCTGAACCTGATTGAGAAGAAATATCTCTTGTTTTCTTGTAATAATTGATAAAACGGTTGAATTCAACAGATACCATTTTTTTGATTAACTCTTCTTTAGATAATCCTTCAAGAACATTGTTGATAGCAGGCAAGTAGTTGTCAATTTCATGATCAACTTCAGTGTCTTTAATTTTATTAGCTAAGTGCAACAATTGAATTTCGCATATTTCAATTCCTGATGGAATTGTTTTTTCTTCGAATTTCTGTTTGATGATTCTTTCAATTGAAGAAATTTTGCGTATTTCACTTTTGGTTACAATAACGATAGATGTTCCTAATTTCCCAGCACGACCAGTACGACCTGAACGGTGGTTATAGGTTTCTATTTCGTCAGGTAATTGATAGTTTACAACGTGAGTAATATTGTCAACATCAATTCCACGTGCAGCAACATCAGTAGCTACAAGCATTTGAATTTGACGACCTCTAAAAGATTTCATTACACCATCACGTTGTGCTTGAGATAAATCTCCGTGTAATGCAGCAGCGCTGTATCCATCTTCGATTAATTTTTCGGCTACAGCTTGTGTGTCACGTTTCGTTCTACAAAAGACTACAGAGAAAATGTCTGGATTAGCATCAGCCAATCTTTTCAAAGCTTCGTAACGGTCACGGGCATTTACTAAGTAAAATTCGTGAGAAACCGTTGCTGAACCAGAGTTTTTAGCTCCTACTGTAATTTCCAGTGGGTCACGCATGAATTGTTTTGCAATTCGTGCTACTTCTGCTGGCATTGTAGCAGAGAATAACCATGTGTTTTTTTCGTCTGGCGTAGTAGATAAGATGTTTACAATGTCTTCATAGAAGCCCATATTTAACATTTCATCTGCTTCGTCAAGAATACAATAATTAATCTGAGAAATGTTTACCAATCCTCTGTTAATCATGTCTTGCATTCTACCTGGAGTTGCAACAATAATTTGTGCGCCTCTTTTAATGTCCCTAGCTTGGTCAGTAATACTTGCACCACCATAAACAGCCACTACATTAATACCTTTTTCGTATTTTGAGTAGTTTTTAATTTCGTTTGTAATCTGCAAACAAAGTTCGCGGGTAGGTGATAAAATTAACGCCTGTGTATTTCTGTTGTTGGCATCAATTTTTTGAATGACTGGAAAACCGAAAGCTGCTGTTTTCCCTGTCCCTGTCTGAGCCAACGCAACTAAATCAATGTCTTGTTCCAATAATAGGGGAATCGCTTTCTCCTGTACTTCGGTCGGATTCTCAAATCCTAGATCGATAATCGCACGTTGTAGCGATTCACTCAATCCTAATTGTTCAAATTTATTCATATATGTTTTTAAAATTTGGTGCAAAAGTACGGCTAAAAAACGATATAATCTAATTCAAAATTCAGATTTAAGGATTTATTATTATTTGAAAATCAATTAGTTACTTTTTTAAGAAAGCAATAAGTTGTTCTGTCGCCTTACCTCGATGGCTAATTGCTCCTTTTTCTTGCAGTGAAAGTTGTGCAAATGTCAGGTTTTGCCCTTCTTGAATAAAAACTGGATCATAACCAAAACCTTGATTTCCAATTTTTTCTAAAGTAATCTTGCCTTTGGCAATGCCAGTAAAAATATGTTGTTGCCCATTTAAATTTAAAACTATTACGGTTTTGAATTGGGCAGTTCTATCGGTTTTATTTTCAAGTTCTTTTAAAAGTTTGTTCATGTTGTCATCTGCATCTTTTTGTTCTCCGGCATAACGTGCCGAGTAAACTCCCGGAGCACCATTTAAAATATCAACTTCTAATCCGGTATCATCTGCAAAGCAATCGTATCCATATTTTTGTGTTACATAATTAGCTTTCATAATCGCATTTTCCTCAATTGTTGCTGCTGTTTCAGGAATGTCCTCCTGGCAACCTATGCTTTCTAAACTGATAATTTCAATAGTTTTGGGAAGTAATTGTTGAATCTCGATGATTTTATTTTTATTATTTGTGGCAAAAACTAATTTCATTTTTTTTTGTTTTTAAATTTTTTTTAAAAGTCAAATGTACTAACTTTAAGATTCTGAATATAAATCAAATTTTGAATTTAAATAACATAGGTTAATCCTTATTTTAATTTTATTAATTTGGTTTTAAAAGTTATTCATATTACAAAAAATAAGATTCTGAGTGTTTGTAGTTTATTTAATGTTATTATTGCTAATCAAATTAAATTGAAAATTATGAAAAAAATAAAATTATTATTCGTTACGGTATTAGTTTTAAGTGTGTTTTTTAGCTCTTGTACAAAAGATGAAGGGCCAGTAGATATGGCTTTGGTTATAGGAAAATGGAATTTCAATAAAACAAGTTTTACTCAAGGAGTTATTACTACAGCGGAGTCGGAATATTCTGGAAATGAGGCTGGTTGTAGTAAAGATTATATTGAAATTAAATCAGGTGGTGTTGCGAAAGCCGGTGATTATACTTCAGGATGTGTCTTATCTCAACAAGAGGGAACTTGGGTAGCAAATGGTAATAGCTTAAAAGTTACAGTTACAGGTTCATCATTAGGAGGTGATTTTCAAGTGGTGAGTGTTACCAATACTGAAATGGTTTTAAAAATAACAACAGTTCAAAGTGGAATAACTATCACTGTAAATCAAACTTTTACTAAAGCATAATTAATTTTAAAATTAATTAAAGTATTATTTTATTCTAAAACAATTATTTATAAAAGTATTATATTTTAGAGCTGTTAAAAAACAGTTAAAACACTGTTTTGTAATAGATTATTATGTATTAATTTGTATATTTGAATGTGGTTTTGATTAATTTCTTGAGTATGTAAATCTCACCAGAGATGATATTCAATAGTCAGCTAAATCGAAAGGTGGAAGTTGATAATGATAAATCAAAACCTAGAAATGGGAGGTCTGTAAAAAGACCTCCTTTTTTATGTAATATACTTATGTCGATTCATTTTTAATGGATCTTTTTTGGATCAATCAAACACTTTTGGTAGTAGGAATAGTTAAAATAATGTTGGCAGTGGGTTAGTTTCAGCTTGTTTTCCATTTATATTTTTAAAAATTAAAATGAATTGCAGTAATTCTCAAAAGTTAATTTTTGTCAATAAATGAAATTTGAGCTAAACCATTTGCGCAAAGCCGACTTTTAGTTCAAGATTAGTTAAGGTTCTTTGATATTGTAATATTTTATCCAATAAAAATCCTATTTTTGAAAACATTAAAAATAGAAATAGATTTTATTTCGCACTATATTAAATATTAAAGGTCAATACATGAGATTTTATAATGAAGCTACCAAATTAAATGCCATATTACTTTTCTTTTTTTTTACGTTGGTTTATACCAATTCATATTCACAATATATATTTCAAACTAACACTATTCCTGAAAAAATATCTTTACATGGCTTTACCACAGTTGCTGATGTAGGAGAAGAAAAGCTAAATATTCAATATGTAATCAAAAATTATGATTCTTTAAATCCAACTCCATTAGAATCTGATAATGAAGATTTAGGGTTTACGCAAAATTATTTTTGGGGAAAAACTTCACTTGAAAATCATTCAAATGTGGATTTAAACTATTATTTAGAAACTGCACGACCTATAACCGATAGAGTCGAATTATATGTGATTGATAAAAAATCGGGTACTATTCTAGAGTTTGTGAGTGGTGATAAGATGCCTATTGACAAAAGGGCTTTCGATAATAGGAAAACAATTTTTAAATTAAACATTCGACCAAATGCGAAACTTGATTTGTTTTTTCATTTAAAGAGTGATGGAGAGGTTATTAAAATGCCTGTAATATTACATTCTTCCGATGATTTTAATAAAACAGAATCATTTGAACAATTCATTTTTGGAATTTTCTATGGTATATTGGCAATTGCATCAATCATTTATTTCTTTTTCTTTTTCGCTTTAAAAGAACGAACATTTTTATATTATAGTTTGTATGTATTTTTTGTCTGTTTTATGCAATTGTCATTAGATGGATATTTTTATAAATATTTTGATCCAAGTGGAGGTTGGTTATCACAACATTGTGTATTGCTCTTTGCATTAGTTACTCTTATTTTATTAGGGAAGTACAGTGAGGTCTTTTTAAAAATAGAACAATACAATTTGCAAATTTATGGATTGTTTTATGTTACTTATTTATTGTCATTTATTCTAATGGTAATAATAATATTTGTTCCTTCAATGTTGGTTTATTGTTATCCTCTTGCCAATATTTTGGGGTTATTTATTCTAGTATTAATCATAAGTTCAATAATTGTTCTTTTCCGAGAAAAAGCCACGGTAGATTTGTTTTTTGTTACCGGGATTTTATTTTTAATTATTGGTTTTGTGGTTTTCATTCTTAATAATTTTGGATTGCTTCCTAATATTTTTCTCATCCAAAATAGTTCCAAGTTTGGTACTGGTTTAGAAATAATTTTTCTTTCGCTTTCAATGTCTAATTTAATAAGGAATCTTAAAAATGAAAAAACTGAATTAAATCGTCTTGCTCTGGTTCGTTTAGAAGAAATGAATGATTTAAAATCTTATTTTTTATCTAATATAAGTCATGAATTGAGAACTCCACTGAATGCTATATTGAATTTAATCGATTCAGTTTCAAATGATGTTATAGAGGAAAACACCATAAATACTTGTCAGATTATAAAATACTCAGCAAATAGCTTATTAAGCTCAGTAAATGATATTCTTGACTTTTCGAAAATAGAAAAAAACGAATTGAAATTAGAAGCTAAAGCTTTTAATCCTTTGCGGACTTTAGAACATATAAAAGAGTCTGTACAATTAAGAATCAATGACAAGGGGCTAGAGTTTAATTTCACTAAAAATGGTGATTTTCCTAGTGTTGTTATGGGAGATGAAATGAGGTTTTCGCAAATTGTAAATAATGTAATAAGTAATGCTATTAAGTTTACTTCTGAAGGTTTTATTAATTTTGATATTGAAGCTCAAGTTATACCAGATAATAAAGTTCGTTTGATTGTATCATTATCCGATTCGGGTATTGGTATTAAAAAAGAAAAGATGGATAGTATTTTTGATTCTTTTTCACAAAATAGTATTGATAATAAAAGGAAGTTTGGGGGATTGGGTTTAGGACTTTATATTGTAAAAACGTTGGTTGATTTGCAAGGCGGAACTATTGTAATGAAAAGTTGTCCACGAAAAGGAACAACTTGTAAAATCACCATTGATTTTGAAATTGTAGAACAACTAAAAGTAGATCTAGTTTTAGCTGAGCCTGAAGTTTTTGATTTAGAAGGGAAAACGATTTTAGTAGTTGAAGATAATTCAATTAATCAAATGGTGATTAGGATGATAACAAAAAAATGGATGAATACAACCGTTGTTTTTGCTAATAATGGGCAAGAGGGATTAGATGCATTTAAAACTAATACTTTTGATATTGTTTTAATGGATCTTCAAATGCCTATAATGGATGGTTATGAGGCAACAATAGCGATACGTAATGGAGAAGTAGGGTTGAATTATGCAAACATTCCTATTATCGCTGTAACTGCAGATGTTATGGAAAGCACCAAGTTGAGAGTTGCGGAAATAGGAATGAATGATTATTTGACTAAACCCATAAAAAAGGAAGCCTTATACAAGGCGATAAAAGAACTTGTTTAACTATAACGCAATCGTACAAAAACGTGTTTGATTCCTTTTTTATCGGATTCTCTTTCGTCTATTTCAAGAATATCAGTAAGGGATTTTAGCATGGGCGTTAGTTTTGAAAAGCCATAGTTTCTTGGGTCGAATTCAGGTTTTTTCTTTACAATAAGATTACCTACATCTCCCAGGAATGCCCAGCCATCATCATCACCAATAGCTTCTAGTGTATCTTCGATGAGTTCTATGGTTTGATTGTCAATCTTATTTAATGGTTTTGGAGCGGTTTTTTCAGTAACTACTGTTACCACTTTTTCAATTACCTTTTTATTTTCTTCAGCTAGCTTATTTTTCGGAGATTTATTTCGACCATTTGGTATTGCTCGGGTCTTTTTAATGGCTCCATCTAACACTTCTATATAAACAAATCGATCACAGGCAACAATAAATGAATTGGGTGTTTTCTTTTCTCCAATGCCAATTACTTTCATTCCGGATTCTCTTAATCGAATAGCTAATCGGGTAAAATCGGAATCACTTGATACAATACAAAAACCATCAACTTTATCGGAATACAACAAATCCATGGCGTCAATGATCATGGCTGAATCCGAAGAGTTTTTACCAACGGTATAACTGTATTGTTGAATAGGTGTAATAGCATGTTCTAATAAAACACTTTTCCAGCCGCCCGCATTGGGTTTGGTCCAGTCAGCATAAATCCGTTTTGTGGTTGGTGTTCCGTATTTAGCGATTTCTTCCATCATTCCTTTTACATTGCTATAGGGAACATTGTCGGCATCAATGAGGACGGCTAGTTTGAGTTCTTTAGAATCTTGTGACATATATTTTATTTGAAATAATAATTCAAATATACGAAGTTTCTTGTATATGTTGATGTTATAGTGCTAATGGAAAAAAATATTCCAAATTTTTGGGTATAGTTATAGTTATCACCAAAATGTGCTCTTGTAAATAAAATTGTTATGTTGCTAAGATACATTTCAAAAAGTTCAATTTTGAATTACTGGAAAAATAAAACACTAGCGGTTATGCACTTCTTTTACTCCTTTATTACCAATTTCTTCGGCTAGTCCAATAAGTAGTCCTTCGGTTCCACGAATGTAGCATAATCGATAAGAGTTTTCATACTGAACCACTTCTCCAACAAGTTGAGCGCCACACTTGGTTAATTTAGCTACCATTTCGTCAATGTCTTCAACGGTGAACATAACACGTAGATATCCGAGGGAATTCACAGGTGTTGTCCGGTGATCGGATAAAATAGGAGGTGTGATAAATTTCGAAAGTTCGAGTCGGCTGTGACCATCTGGGGTAACCATCATTGCAATTTCTACGCGCTGAGAACCAAGTCCAGTAATGCGACCAGCCCATTCTCCTTCAATTGTCCCTCGTCCTTCGAGTTTCATGCCTATCTCTGAGAAAAACGAAATGGTGTCATCAAGTGATTCTACAACGATGCTAACATTGTCCATTCTAAGTAATTTGTTTTTTGTCATAATTTTAGTCATTGTTCAGTTTTATTGCATTGTGTTTCTGATTATGCGTTTATATTGTCATAAAATTACGAATAACTTATACGTAAATACGGGTGAATTTCGGCGTTCCATCCGTTTAATGGGCTGCTATGTATGATAAACATGAGGATTGTTTATTCTCAAATATATTAAATTTTTCTAATAAATTTTAAGATGGTTTACGCTTTTGAATGTTTTTATGTTTGATTGTTTGGCTTAAGAAATTATGAAAACAATTCGTTTTGCATAGCCCTGATGGAGCCGATATCCTCGTAACGTAGTGGAGAGATAAAGGCGAGAGCAGGAGTAAATTTTGTATTGAATATGATTCGTTATGCTCCTGAAAAAAAAAGATTATGATTAGAAGTATTAAATAATTATTTTTGCAACTTCTAAAAAATAAATATAATAATTTCAATATATTATGGTTAAAGATTTATTCGAAAGAATTCAAAACAATAAAGGGCCTTTAGGAAAATGGGCTTCTCAAGCAGAAGGTTATTTTGTTTTTCCAAAATTAGAAGGAGAGCTAGGTCCAAGAATGCAGTTTCAGGGTAAAGATATTTTGAACTGGAGTTTGAATGACTATTTAGGTTTAGCCAATCACCCTGAAGTACGTAAAGCAGATACCGAAGCAGCAATAGCTTATGGTGCAGCTTATCCAATGGGAGCCAGAATGATGTCTGGACACACGAAATATCACGAACAATTAGAAGAGGAATTGGCTGCTTTTGTTATGAAAGAATCGGCTTATTTATTGAA
This sequence comes from Flavobacterium cellulosilyticum, assembly GCF_004349355.1. Classification (GTDB taxonomy): domain Bacteria; phylum Bacteroidota; class Bacteroidia; order Flavobacteriales; family Flavobacteriaceae; genus Flavobacterium; species Flavobacterium cellulosilyticum. The sequence continues at coordinate 578,096 of NZ_SMFK01000002.1, forward strand.
TTTTGGTTACCAAGGAATGGTTTCGATTATTGATGCTTTGGTTACCAGAAATGATATAATTGTGTACGATGTAGATTCTCATGCTTGTATTATTGATGGTGTTCGTTTGCATAGCGGAAAACGCTATACATACAAACATAATGATATTGAAAGCATGGAGAAGAACTTGCAACGTGCTACTAAAATGGCTACTGAAACTGGTGGAGGTATTTTGTTTATTACCGAAGGTGTTTTTGGAATGCGCGGTCAGCAAGGAAAGTTGAAAGAAATTGTGGAAATGAAAAAGAAATACAATTTCCGTCTTTTAGTTGATGATGCTCACGGTTTTGGGACTCTTGGAAAAACAGGAGCTGGAGCAGGTGAGGAGCAAGGTGTTCAAGATGATATCGATGTTTACTTTTCGACTTTTGCTAAATCAATGGCAAATATTGGTGCTTTTGTGGCTGCTGATACTGCAATAATTGATTATTTAAAATACAATTTGCGTTCGCAAATGTTTGCCAAAGCGTTGCCAATGATTCAAACTATTGGTTCATTGAAACGTTTGGAATTATTGAGAAATTCTTCTGAAATTAAAGATAAACTTTGGGTAAATGTGAACGCATTGCAAAACGGACTTAGAGAAAAAAATTTTGATATTGGGGATACTAATACTTGTATTACCCCTGTTTATTTAAAAGGAAGTGTTCCAGAAGCGATGGTTATGGTGAACGACTTGAGAGAAAATTACGGAATTTTCCTTTCGATAGTAATATATCCTGTTATTCCAAAAGGAATTATCTTGTTGCGTATGATTCCAACAACCTCTCATACGCTTTCAGATATAGATGAAACACTTACTGCTTTTGAAGCCATTCGTGAGAAACTAGAAAACGGAACCTATAAAGAAATTGCCAGTAGAACTAAAGTTGATTTAGACGCTTAATAGTAGTGTTCAGTGTTTAGACTTACTATCTGTATAAAAATGATATTTATATAAACAAAAAACCTTTCGAAATATCGAAAGGTTTTTTTATACAATTTTTTTACTTTATCAAACTGACTGACCACTGATCACCGTATACTGACCACTTTCTTTAAAGGTTTTTTATAAAGGTTTTTCTCTTGCAATGCACTTTTGGATCAAAATTTTTCCATAAATTATGGATGGCATGATTTTCTGCAAGTTCAGGAGTTCGGATGCAATTTTTGATTCCTTTTTCGGTAAAAGTTTTATAATACTCATTAAAAATAATGGATGGAACTCCTTTATTTTGATATTCAGGAGCAACACCTATGAGATAAAAAACAACGTCTTTGCTCTCTTTTCGTGCTTTTAGTAGATGGTAAAATCCAAAAGGAAATAGTTTGCCTTTTGCTTTTTGTAAAGCTTCTGAAAAACTAGGCATTACAATACTGAAAGCTACTATTTTATCATTTTTGTCCAACACAAATTTAATGTATTCAGGATTGATAAAACTGATGTATTTTTTCTTGAAATATTCTTTTTGAATGTCAGAAATAGCGACAAAGGAGGATAAACTGGCATAAGAATCATTAAATAAATCAAACATTTTGTCCACATAAGGCATTATGTCCTTAGTTTTTGTAAAAGTTAAACTCTTTAGTTGGTATCTTTTTTTGATTAATTCTTGTGCTTTCATAAAGAATTCTGGTTTCACATTTGAAAAAGGAAAAATACTTTCGATATATTCTTTTTCAGTTACAAAACCCAACTTTTCTAAATGAGTAACAAAATAGGGATGGTTATACCAAGTTATCATAGTTCCCATTTCCTCAAAACCTTCGGTTAGTACTCCTACTTTGTCTAGATTTGAAAAACCCATTGGGCCTTCAATGTGTTCCAAATTATTTTTATGACCTAGTTCATAGACTTTTTCTAATAAGGCTTTAGTTACTTCGATATCGTCAATAACATCAAACCAACCAAAACGTACTTTTTTCTTTTTTTGGTCATTAACTTCACTCCAATTAATGATAGCTGCTATTCGTCCAACGATTGTGTCGTTTTTATATGCTATGTAAAACTTGGCTTCGGCACTCTTGAAAGCTGGGTTTTTAGTTTTGTCAAAAGATTCTAATTCGTCGGCTATAATAGGTGGAACCCAGTATTTATTGTCTTTGTATAGTGAGAAAGGGAATTTTACAAATTCGGTCATTTCCTTTTTTGTAATGGCTTCTTTTATAGTAATCATATTTTTTTCTATTGTAAGTTTATCCTTTTTTGGCTTTTTTTGCTCTTCTTTTTGCTTTTTTTGTAGAATCACCGGTATCAATTTTCACTCGCACTTCTTGATAATTGGCGTCATAACGCCAAGAAAACCCAATGCCACCATAAAATATTGAAGGAGTAGTTTTTAAACTGCTGCTAATGGATGCATCAATTTGCATGTCTTTGTTTATTAAATAAGCGGCTCCACCACGAACGATGGCATCACTATAAAAATCACTTTTGTAGCCTTGATTTTCTATAAATCCAGACCATTTTTCGTTGAATCCTTTTGTCAAAGTTAGACCATAACCATAACTTGGATAATCGGTTCCAATATAATCACCAATAATATTAGTTACAAATACCCAACTACCATCACCCAAATGATTTTGAGTAATCAACATGATTTTTGGTGAAATTGCAGCATTGGAAGAAAAATAATAAGGATTGTTAGCGAGAGTAATATTTGCACCAGCAAAAACGGAAACGGCTGGAATAAATTGGTGCCAATTAAAAGAATGATTGGCTTTCCAGCTATACACATTTATTTTTTTTTCGTAATTTTTGAAAGGATCGTAAATCAAATATTTTAAACCTATAATGGTTTGCTTCATTGCTGATTTATTGATACTTTTTAAAGGAGAAGTAACTTGTTCATATTGGTATTGGAAATCAGCTATTAATTCTAATTTTTCCTGTAAAAAACCATATCTCAAAGTCATGTCAATCCCATATCCATTTGCATCATAATTCAAAATACTATGATTTTCTTTGATGCCATAAATTCCTGATTCAACTTGAATTACGGATTTTCCAACTGAAAAAGCAGACATGGTTTCACCTGGTCTGTTCGAGTTAATTACATCCGTATGTTGGGCATAATGAATCAATGGGGATAATAAAAAAGCAACGACGACCATAGTTTTTATTCTGTACATACTCTGTTTTTTAGGTTGAAAAAGGATAACGCTTTTCAAATGTACTATATTTTATTATTAATTTAAGAATGATATTTTAATTTTGAACAAAGGAATTGTTAATTTTGCAAAAAATATTTGATTATGCAAGAAGCATCATTTTCCGGATTCATACGAACATTATTTTATATAATAGCTTTCTACTATATTTTTAAGTTTTTGGCAAAATTGTTATTACCTTTATTAGTTAAAAAAGTAGTGGAGAAAGCTGGTGAAAATTTCCAAAAACAACAACAAAATACTCAAGGTAATTCTTGGCAAAAAACACCAAATAATGACGAGATTATAATCGATTCTGCAAATGCAAAAAAAACCCGTGAAACCAAAAAAGTAGGGGATTACGTTGATTACGAAGAACTGGAATAAAAGTATTCAGTTGTAGTAATCAGTATTGAAACCAAAACCAATTTCCATATTCAGAAATAAATAATTTAAAATCTGAAAACTAAAATTATTCTATGAAGCAACTTCAAAAGTTCTATCCACACGCATTCGTTATACTCGGTTTTGTAATTGTTTCACTCTTTTATTTTTATCCTGTTTTACAAGGAAAGAAAATCTTTCAATCGGATATTGTTCAATATACTGGAATGGCAAAGGAGCAAAACGATTTTAGAAAGTCAGATCATATAGAACCATTTTGGACAAATTCTGCTTTTGGAGGCATGCCAACCTATCAATTGGGTGCGAAATATCCTCACGATTACATTGGAGATTTAGACGATGCCATCCGGTTTTTACCTCGCCCAGCGGATTATTTATTTTTGTATTTTATTGGTTTATATGGTTTGCTTTTAGTTTTAAAAGTGGATCCTTTAAAAGCCTTTTTTGGTGCATTGGCTTTTGGTTTCTCGACTTATTTAATCATTATTCTAGGAGTTGGACACAATGCCAAAGCCCATGCGATAGGCTATATGCCAGTAGTAATAGCAGGATTTATTTTAGTTTATCAAAAGAAATATATATGGGGAGGGTTGTTGACGATGTTTGCAGTTGCCTTGGAAATCAATGCCAATCACTTTCAAATGACCTATTATTTATTGATTTTTCTATTGATACTTTCAGGTTATTTTATATATCAAGCTATAAAAGAAAAACAAATTCCATCTCTTTTTGCTTCTTTTGGAGTTTTGGCAATAGCCGGAATTTTTGCCATTGGAGCAAATGCGACTGGTTTATTGGCCACAGCCGAATATGCTAATTTTAGTACTCGCGGAAAAAGTGAATTGTCCTTTAATGCTGATGGTTCTAAGAGTGTTGGTAATAGTGCTTTGTCTCATGATTATATTACGGAATACAGTTATGGAATTGCCGAAAGTCTCAATTTGATTGCACCAAGACTTTTTGGAGGTTCTAATAATGAATCATTAGGAACGGACAGTGCCATGTATACCTTTATGATTGCTCAAGGTGTGCCACAATCTCAGGCAATTAGTTTCGTTTCAGGAATGCCAACTTATTGGGGTGATCAACCAATTGTCGCTGCTCCGGCTTATATAGGAATTGTTGTTTTTTTCCTAGTTGTTATTGCTTTACTTACGGATAAGCGAAAAATTAAATATGTATTTCTATCAGGTGCAATTGTGGCTTTACTGCTTTCATGGGGAAAAAACTTCCCACTTTTGACCGACTTTTTTATTGATATTGTTCCAATGTACAATAAGTTTAGGGCAGTTTCATCTATTCAAGTGATATTAGAATTGTGTTTTCCTGTTTTAGCTATTATGGGTTTGCAATCCTTTTTTAAATTGGAAAATGAAAAGCAAATCAAAGCATTGAAAGAAAGTGGGATATTTATTTCCGTTATTTTTATCAGTTTGTTTTTATTCAAAAGCAATTTCAGTTTTTCAGGAGCAAGTGATAGTTATTTCAGAGAAAATTATGGCCCCGCATTTGTTGACGCACTTAAAGCTGATAGAATGAGTTTGTATAGCGCGGATTTATTGCGTTCGATGTTTTTTACTGTGTTGGTGGCAGGTGTTTTTTGGTTATACATTAAAAACAAATTCACTCAAAATACAGCTATAATTCTTGTGGGCTTATTGATGGTTTTCGATTTGTTTTTTGTAGATAAAAAGTATGTTTCTGCCAAGGATTTTGTGAGCAGAAGTGAAGTAGAAGTTCCTTTTCAGGAAACGCAAGCCGATATACAAATTTTGCAAGACACCACACATTACCGTGTTTTTGAAGTTGCGGGTAATTTATCAAGTGCAAGAGCTTCTTATTTTCATAAATCGATTGGAGGTTACAGTGCTGTAAAACCTAGACGAATGCAACAATTATTTGATTATCATATTGCTAAAAACAATATGGAAATACTAAATATGTTGAATGTGAAATATGTGATACAAACAGATAGCGTGGGAAAATCAGTTCCAATTATAAACCCGAATGCAAATGGAAATGCTTGGTTTGTGAGTGGCGTTAAATTAGTAAATAGAGCAGATAATGAAATACAATCGTTGACTGGTTTGAATACTAAAAGTGTCGCCATTTTCAATGTTCACGATTATGGTGCAAAATTTAAAAATGTACGTCTAAAAAGAGACTGGGGCGAAAATGGAACAATTGATCTCCAAATTTACAAACCCAATTATATAAAATACACCTCTGAAAATTCTAAAATTGGTTTGGCTGTTTTTTCTGAAATTTATTATGAAAATGGTTGGAATGCCTATTTAGATGGTGAGAAAGTGGATCATTTTCCTGTAGATTATGTGCTTAGAGCTTTGCAAGTGCCAGAAGGAAAACACACCATTGAATTTAAGTTTGAGTCACAAGTAGTTAAAACAGGAAGCACCATTACACTTATTAGTTGTATTGGAATGTTGTTTTTATTAATTGGTGGGGTTTATTTAGAAAAGAAGAAAGGAAGATTTGTTGTGTAATATTTATTGTAAATTTGATACAACAACAGACTCTAAATAATTTATTTTTAGATTATAAAAATGAATAAAGAGACATTACATCATGCTCATCTAAAAATTATGGAAGGCAGATAAAGAGAGGAGATTAGAAAATTGTCGCCACAGCAACGTTTTGAAAAATTGATGGCTATTATTGAAATTTCGTGTCTTTTGAAAACTGCAAATAAAGCTGCTATGCCAAAAAAGCTTCAAATCGTCCAAAAGATTTGTTAGATATTGAAGAACTAGAAAAATTAAATGGAGATTTATAATCCAATATTTAAAAATCTTAAATTTGAAACAAAATAAACTCCTTATTATTACGTATTATTGGCCACCAGCAGGAGGACCAGGAGTACAGCGTTGGTTAAAATTTGTAAAGTATTTACCAGATTTTGGCGTTCAGCCAATTGTTTATATTCCTGAAAATCCAACGTATCCCATTATTGATGAGAATCTTGTAAAAGAAGTTTCTGATAAGGCAATTATACTAAAACATACAATTTTTGAACCGTATCAATTGGCTTCGTTTTTATCTAAAAATAAAACGAAGAAAATTAGTTCGGGGATCATTCCAAATCAAAAAAAGCAATCCTTTTTAGACAAAGTATTTCTTTGGGTTCGTGGGAATCTTTTTATTCCTGATGCTAGAGTTTATTGGGTAAAACCATCAGTACATTTTTTAGAAAAATATATTCTAGAAAATGGAATTGATACTATTGTTACATCAGGGCCACCGCATAGTTTGCACCTCATTGGATTGGAATTAAAACAAAAGTTGACTATAAAATGGTTTGCTGATTTTCGTGATCCTTGGACCACTATCGGCTATCATAAATCCTTACGCTTATCAAATTACGCTGCCAAGAAACATAAAGCCTTAGAATACCAAGTTTTGAATACAGCTGACACGATTATAGTAACTAGTAAAACTACAAAAACAGAATTTCAAGCAATAACCACCAAGCCAATTGCTGTGATTACGAATGGGTATGATACCGAAAAAGTAGGTAAAGAAGCTTTGGATACTAAATTTTCATTGGCACATATTGGTTCTTTTCTGTCGGAAAGAAATCCGCAACTGCTATGGGAAATTTTAGTGGAATTAATTCATGAAGTTCCCGATTTTAAATCTCATTTAGAAATTAAATTAATTGGTGCAGTAAGTCAGGAAGTTTTAGAGACCATTTCTCAATTTGGACTAAATTCCTATTTGAATAATTTGGGTTATGTTTCCCATTCCGAAGCAATTGCGCATCAAAGAAAATCACAAGTACTATTGCTTATTGAAATTAACTCCGAAGATACTAAAAGCATTATTCCGGGAAAATTATTTGAATATATGGTTTCGGGAAGACCTATAGTAGCGATTGGTCCTATTGGTTCCGATTTTGCTGAAATTATAACCAATACCAATACAGGCGTATTTTTTGACTATTCCGAAAAGATGAAACTAAAAAGTGTACTTTTGGACTTTTATAATCAGTTTTTGGACGGAAAATTACAATCGAATGGCATTGGTTTGCAACAATATTCAAGAAAAAGTTTGACAGAAAAATTGGTTGAATTAATAGCTTATCCTAAATCTAAAATCTAAAATCCTAAATCGAATAATGGGAATAGTTCTAAATCAGTCTTTAAAGAATACCATAATTACATACATCGGATTTGCTATTGGGGGCATTAATACTATTTATTTATACCCAGTTTTTCTTGGAGCTACCTATTATGCTTTATCTAATTATATTGTATCAAGTGCTAATGTAATTATGCCTTTGTTTGCTATTGGTATGCAAAACACCTTAGTTAAATTCTACTCTCAATATCAAACTGATGAGGAACGATCTCGATTTTTATCGTTTACCGTTCTATTTCCGTTACTTTTAATTATACCTTTTATATTGATAGGATTGTTTTATTACGATGAGATATTGTTTTTTGTATCAAAGAAAAATCCAGTAGTAAAAACGTTTATTTGGTTGATTCCAATTATTGGAGTTTGCATGGCTTACTTCGAAATATTTTATGCATGGCTAAGGGTTCATATGCATTCTGTCTTTGGGAATTTTATAAAAGAAGTTGGTTTACGTTCTGCTTCATTGATTTTGTGTATTGGAGTATATTATAATTGGATTTCCGTAGAAGGATTCATTTATGCCACAGCCGTTGTTTACTTAATTGCTTTATTGATTACTATGTTTTACGCTTTTAGCATTAAAAAACCAGTATTTCAATTTACAATACCCGAAAATGCAAAAGGCATTTTAGAATATACTTTTTATATTATTTTATCGGGCAGCGTGGCAAATTTGCTTTTGGATGGAGATAAAATGATATTAAACCAATATATGGATATCAAAAATATTGCCTATTATTCAGTAGCTACATATATCGCATTAGTAATATCGGTTCCTAGTAGGGCAATGCACCAAATTGTATATCCAATTACTGCTAAATTAATGCATGAAAATAAGCACGATGAGATGGATGCATTATATAAAAAGACATCCATCAATTTGCAAGTAGTTGGTGGCTTTGTAATGCTCGGTATTTTTGTTAATATTAATCAGTTGTACGAAATGGTACCGCCAGAATATGCTGGAGGTATAATCGTTGTTTTCATAATTGGTTTGTCTAAATATTTTGATTTGATTTTAGGGAATAATAACGCTATTATTTTTAATACAAAATACTATAAAACAGTATTGATTTTGGGCGTGTTATTAGTAATACTGACTATTGGGTTGAACATGATTTTTATTCCTATTTATGGCATTATAGGTTCAGCATTTGCAACATTATTATCTATAACATTATATAGTTTAGCAAAATTACTTTTTGTGGTAAAAAAACTAGAATTATATCCTTTTACAAAGCAAACTGGGCATTCTATAGTGTTGACACTTTTCTTGTTTTTGGTATTTTATTTCTGGGAATTTCCTTTTCATCCCATAATCTCGATTATTTTAAAATCAGGTCTAATGACAATTGCATATGTCTATTTGAACTATAGGTTTGTTATTTCAACTGAAATTAACCAAGTTATAGACACTTTATTGAAAAAACTAAAATAAAGTACAATATTCTTAAATAATTAAAAAAATAGATTTTTTTATTACATTTGTCGATATTATTTAGTATTTTATAGAAATAAGTAAGAATAGCCGAATGTAATTTTAAATCTAAATTTTATTGTATCAAATTCTTATTTAAGTATACTTTTAATTTCCAAATGCTTATGAGAAGTCTTCAACTTGACAGTAATGAGTTTCGAAAAGAATACATAAGTACTCTAGCGAATAAAATTCACAACGGATTTGAGATTGTTGAAAATAATGAAAAGTTACCGTTTGCAGTTCTTTCAAAAAAAGGAGTAAAAGTTAATCACAGCATTAATTTTATACTTTTTTGTGTCACTTTAGGACTTTGGTCATTGCCATGGATTTACATAAGTCATGTTTCTTCTAAAGAAAAGAAAATTCTTATTGCTATAGATGAAGATGGAAAAATATTTCAAGAAAAATGTTGTAATTAAAATTCTATATTAATACAAACTTTCATATTTCGAAGGATTTGCTTCGTTCATCATAGCATACACTTTTTCATAAATATCTTCAATTGATGGTTTTGAGAAATAATCACCATCAGTTCCATAAGAGGGCCTATGCGCTTTTGCAGATAAGGTTTGTGGTTTGCTGTCTAAATATTTATAACCATCTTGATTTTCGATAATTTGTTGTAAAATATAAGCTGAAGCTCCACCAGGAACATCCTCGTCTATAATTAATAGCCGATTTGTTTTAGCAATACTTTTAACAATATCATGGTTTACATCAAACGGAAGTAATGATTGAATATCAATTATTTCACATTCAATTCCAATTTCATGAAGTTCTTTTGCGGCTTGGTATACTAATCTTAGAGTTGAACCATAAGAGACTAATGTAATATCTGTTCCTTTTTTAATAGTTTCAACTACACCAATCGGAGTTTTAAAATCACCATAATTTACAGGTACTTTTTCCTTTAGACGATAGCCATTAAGACATTCTATTACCAATGCAGGTTCGTCGCATTCTAACAAAGTGTTATAAAAACCGGCAGCTTTAGTCATATTTCTAGGAACTAAAACATGAATTCCTCTAATTGCATTTATAATCATTCCCATCGGTGAACCAGAATGCCAAATGCCTTCGAGACGATGTCCACGTGTTCTAATAATTAATGGTGCTTTTTGTTTGCCAACTGTTCGATATTGTAATGTTGCTAAATCGTCACTCATTATCTGAATGGCATATAATAAGTAATCTAAATATTGAATTTCGGCAATTGGACGAAGACCTCGTAAAGCCATTCCTATTCCTTGACCAATAATGGAAGCTTCTCTAATGCCAACATCGGCAACACGAAGCTCTCCAAATTTTTCTTGTAATCCAACTAATCCTTGATTTACATCGCCAATATTTCCTGAGTCTTCTCCAAATATTAATGCTTCAGGATATTTTGTAAAAATGGCATCAAAATTATCACGTAATATCATTCTACCATCGGTATCTTCTTTTGAGTCTCGATGGTATTCGGGTAATACTTCTTTTACACTAAATATATTTTTACCAGATTCAGAAAACAAGTTGCTACTGAAATTTTTCTCGGTTTTTTTAGTATACGAAATAATCCATTTTGATAATTCAATTTTACTATTTTCATTAGTAACTAAACGTAAAATGGTACGAGCTGCAACAAGAATTTCCTTTTTTAAAGGATTTTTTATCCTATTTAAATCAGAAATAATTTTTAGTATTCTGTCTTTATTCTTACTAGCTGGAGCTAATCTTTCTAGTAAAGTAACTAGTTCTTTTTGCTCTTCAATTATAGGGTTAATAAATGCTTTCCAAGCAACAATTTTAGCATCTAGAACTTCTTGTTTGGCTTTGGCATCAATTTCTTCTAATTCTTCAGGAGATGCAATGTTGATTGCAATCATCCATAATTTCATTTGTCGAATGCAATCAAAATCTTTTTCCCATGCTAGTCTAGCAGCATCTTTATAGCGTTCATGTGAACCTGAACTGGAATGTCCCTGTGGTTGAGTTAATTGGTATACATGAATCAATACTGGTGTATGGGTTTCACGTGCTAATTTTGATGCTTTTTCATAAGTTTCGATTAAACTAACATAATCCCAGCCTTTTACTTTTAAAATCTCAATTCCGTTACTGTTTCCTTCTCTTTGGTAACCTTTAAGAATTTCAGATATACTTTCTTTAGTAGTTTGATGTTTTGCATGAACAGAAATGCCGTATTCATCATCCCATACACTTAAAACCATTGGAACTTGTAATACACCAGCAGCATTTATTGTCTCAAAAAAGAGACCTTCGGAGGTACTTGCGTTTCCGATTGTTCCCCAAGAAATCTCATCTCCATTGATAGAAAAATTAGAGTTTTCAGCTAAAGTAGGGATGTTTCTATATATTTTAGAAGCTTGAGCCAGACCCAGCATTCGAGGCATTTGAGATGCTGTAGGTGAAATGTCGGAACTAGAATTTTTTTGTCTTGTTAAATTTTTCCATGTTCCATCTTCATTTAAACTATGAGTAGTAAAATGACCACCCATTTGTCTTCCGGCAGACATTGGTTCATGATTTATATCGGTATGCCCATATAAACCAGCAAAAAATTGTTGAATTGATAATTCACCAATTGCCATCATAAAGGTTTGATCTCGATAATAACCTGATCGAAAGTCTCCGTTTTTAAAATATTTTGCCATCGCTAATTGTGGAACTTCTTTTCCGTCACCGAAAATTCCAAATTTTGCTTTTCCGGTTAAAACTTCTTTACGCCCTAAAAGACTACATTCTCTACTAGTTATAGCGATTTTGTAATCATTTAGAACTTCGGTTTTGAAGTCTTCAAATGTCAATGTAGCTCTGGTTTCTTCTTTTATCATAATTTAAAAGGATAACATTCCATTGCAAATTTAAATAAAAACAAGTTGTATTCATAATTCAAAGAGAGAATAATAATTTTATTTTTAATGATTTTTTATAAAATATAGTCGATATTTTTATGTTATTGTCATCAAAATGATAAAGTAGGTAGTAATTATTGTAAAATAAAAGGATTTATTTAAAATTATTTAAAACCATTTTCTTGTAAAAAGTTGTAATAATCTATTCGGGTCTAGCGTGATGATAAACCTAATTTTTTCATTGTATTTAGTTTGAGATATTTCTAGTCCATTATTAGAATACACAGGAAAATATAATTCAAAAAAGTCTTCGAGTAAATTTAATCGAATGCCACTATCATAAACGACGTTTGTATTTTGATTTTTGTTGTTAACTAAGCCAAAATCACCATAGACATCAATCCAATTCCACAAACTATAACTAGCATTTAAAGTACTAATCCATTGGTTTGCATATCGGGTATTTAGTTTCGATTTGAAACCTCCTTCAGCCATAATGAATTCTTGGCTAACAATGCCGGTGCTGGACGATCTTCCTAAAAATGGATAATCAAATAAGTAGTCTTTTGGTCTGTCTAATCCAAAACTATAAAAATCTGAATTTGTTCTATTATAAATAAAACTAGCTGCAAAAAGTCGTAAATTGATTTGGCGATTGTCTTCAAAGAGTTTTCTAAATTGAATTTCGGACGATACTTTTCCAAATTTGCTCGAAAATTGAACATCACTTACAAATTTTATATGATCAGTAACTTCCGTTCTGGAGTTGATATATTTTAGGTTAAAAACCGAATAATTTTGCGCTGAATTATCAATTACAAATTCACTTTTTTGCCTGTTTACTATAACTTGACGAGCAACAATAAGTTGTTTTCTATTATCTCTGTAATTATCGTTTCGAATTTGCACTAAAACCATTGGGTTTAATTTAAAATATGTAGCGTCAGGGGCATAATGAAAATAAGAACTACTTAAAGAATACCGTATATTAAATAAATTACTGTTTCTGAAATCTCTATTTACTATAAAGGTGGCTCCACCTGATATAGAATGTGATTTTAAAGCATAGGTTGGTGTAATGTCATATATAAATGGCTTATTTAATATGGCTTTGTTCTGTAACCTAATTCCTGGTGACATTCCATCATAAACATTATAAGTTAAGATAGGAGCATATAGAACTTGATTGTAATATGGGTTTTCTAAATCTTTCATAAAAGCAAACGTCACCGGACGATTGTTTGGAAATAAACCATCTAATTTTACCCAGTTATTTCGTAAATTAAATTCAGGAACTTCATTTTTATAATTGATTACAATTTTTGAAGCATCATTTCTTGCGATGGTATAAATACTATCTTTTTGGTTAGTTTCGATCCATTTTTTAAAAACAATACTATCGTTTTTGATCCCATAAATAGGCATTGGAACTGAAACTAGAGTTTTGTTTTTTAGTGAAAATGAAACACTGTCTTTTGTTTTTGAAACATTCTTAAACTTGTAATCTATAATTTCACGCGAATTAATAATAGTATTGAAAAACCAATCAATATTTTTTTTAGCATTCGATTTTAAAAGAGTTTCAAAATCAGATCTTGTAGTTTGAGAATTCTCGTTTTTAGCAATAAATTGCTTTATACTATTGGATAAAATATCGTTCCCTAGATAATTGTCTAAATAGATTAAACTCAATCCAGCTCTGTATTTACTAGCAATTTGTTCATTGAATTTAATTAACTGGTTTTTTGGAGTACCTAGTGGTTGATCTAAATTTTTGCGAGCCATTAATAAATAGAAATAACTGTATTGTTCGTTGAAATCCAAGTTCAATATATTAAAACTTTTAAATATTTTATAATCAGCAATTCGCCCCGTCATTTTACAATCGGGACAGTTTTCTTCCATATATTTCATCATGGTATATATTTGAATTCCATCATAAATCCAATTGTCTTTTCTTGGATCTAACTTCAAAGTATTTTTTAGATAATTATTTAAATAAGTCTTTAAAAATTTAATTTCAAAAAGGAATTCATCTGGAAACGGAACTATAAATGAAGGCAATTGATTCAAACCATAAAAGGGATTTCGGTCGTAATCAGCTTGCGAAACGGTTATTTTATCGTAAGGAATTTTCCCAATTAAATTATTTGTAAAACGAACTACTCTGTCAACTGCAATTGCTTTTTGAATTTCATCTGCTGTATTTCCATTTAAATTAGTCAATACTTCTACAATGTTATTTTTATAGCTATGAAAACTGTTTTTTGGTTCCAGAAACACACTGAAATCGGTACGGTTAGTTCCACTAATAGTGTAAGTTGTAGTGTTTTCGTTTTGGTTTATTGCTCTGCTTTTTAAATCAGTAGTTAGACTAAACTTATTGGGTATAATAAGTTCGATGTCAAAGTTAGAAAAACCATTTGCAATATCATCCAAATTGTTATTACTGTATTTTATAAACGAAAAGTTCTCATATCGAGCGGGTATAATAAACCAGTTTTTCAAGTACATACCTTCATTTCCAAAATGGCCATAATGTGTAAATTTATCACTCGGAACCTTTACTATATAAGTGAGATGTAAAGTAATTTTCTCCTTGGGGGCTAATTTTGCACCTAATTTAACGAGGATTAAATCTGGGTTTTTAGCCGCTCTTTCCCAAAAAACAGATTGGTTATGTGCAGAAATTTCTAAATTAATTGTACCTCCACGTTCTTCTTCATTGGCCAAATGAAAACCTCTATAAAACTCATCCGAAAATCGTTTGGCTAAGGGCGAAGTTTTTGAGGAATAAGCGTTCATCCAATCATTCAAAACAATCGAGGTCAAAGTATCTTCTGATTGATTGTAAAACACCAATTCCTGTTGAACATTCAACTTGTTATTTACCGTATTTACTTCGGCAACGATATGGGAATTATGTTGTCCATATTGTTTTAAAGAGGTAAATACGAGTAGAAATATAAAAATTATTTTTTGAAATGATTTCAAGTTTTTGGTGCGTTTATTTTGATTTTAGTAATTAAAAATTAGGTGATAAATCATATTTTTTATAAAATTTATCTAAAACATTCACCACTTCATCTTCAGTGTCTACTATTTTGAAAAGGTCTAAATCAATAGCGTTTATGGTATGTTCTTGTTCTACTAAAACGGTTTTAAACCAGTCGATTAAACCCGACCAAAATTCAGTTCCAACCAATATTATTGGAAATTTTCCGATTTTTTTAGTCTGTATTAATGTTAATGCTTCAAATAATTCATCCATTGTTCCAAAACCTCCAGGCATTACCACAAAACCTTGGGAATATTTTACAAACATCACTTTTCTAACAAAGAAATAATCAAAATTCAGGTTTTTATCGTGATCGATATAGGGATTAAAATGCTGCTCAAAAGGCAATTCTATGTTCAATCCAACTGACATTCCACCTCCAAGATGAGCCCCTTTATTACCAGCTTCCATAATTCCCGGCCCACCACCAGTAATGACACCGTAACCCGCTTTGCTGATGTTATATGCGATTTTCTCGGCTAATAAATAATATTTATTATCTGGTTTTGTTCTGGCTGAACCAAAAATTGTTACACAAGGACCTATTCTCCCCATTGCTTCATACCCATTCACAAATTCAGACATAATCTTGAAAATAGCCCAACTATCATTAGTCCGAATTTCATTCCAAGTCTTTCTCTTAAATTTATCCTGAATTACTTTGTCCTCGTCATTGTCAAAATCTTCTAATCTCATTTTTGTGATTTATGCTAAATTTATTTTTGTGATTTCTTTTTGTATTTGTAAGCGATGCCTCAATATATGTACTATCGAATGTTCAATTATTGCTTCAAGATCATATTTCGTCCAAGAAGTATGGATTCTAGTTTTCATCATTTCTTCGTCGCTCAAAAGCCATTTGTTTTCAAACGTATCAATTTTGTATTGAAACATTTTGTCCAAATGATATAAAGCTTCTTCAACCGAATTAATCTCGATTTCATTTAATTTAATTTTCTTTCCAAAACTTTTTCTAATGTAGTTAGAATAGACATATCCAGAATTAACAATATGCAGCGTGATATTTCTAATTGATTTAAAATCGGTTTCTTTAGAATCATCTTTTACTAAGAATCTATCATTCGAAATAGTTTGTAAAACCGTTTTTAATTCTAACAGTGCTTTCTCGTATTCATCAGTCATAGCGCCAATTGCACCGGGCCTATATTCCATTTCATCTTTTTAAGGATTATATACTCTAGCTAATGTAGTTCTTTTTTCAAAAACTGTGCGGTGTAGCTTTTTTTATTTTTAATGATTTCTTCAGGAGTCCCTTTGGCTACAACCATACCGCCACCTTTTCCACCTTCGGGGCCAATATCAATGATATAATCAGCAAGTTTAATTACGTCCATATTGTGTTCTATAATCAAAATCGTATTGCCTTTATCGACCAATTTATTAATTACATCCATCAATACTCTGATGTCTTCAAAATGCAAACCAGTTGTAGGTTCATCCAAAATATAAAAAGTGTTTCCCGTATCTTTTTTCGATAATTCTCCCGCCAGTTTGATCCGTTGCGCTTCGCCACCAGAAAGTGTTGTACTTTGTTGCCCCAAAGTTATATATCCCAAACCAACATCTTGCAAGGTTTTTACTTTTCGGTAAATCTTTGGAATCATTTCAAAGAATGGAACAGCTTCATCGATAGTCATATTCAACACATCCGAAATTGATTTTCCTTTGTATCGGATTTCCAAAGTTTCTCTGTTAAAACGCTTTCCTTGGCAAGTTTCACATTCCACATATACATCTGGCAGGAAGTTCATTTCAATTGTTCGCACACCGGAACCTTGGCAGGTTTCACATCTTCCGCCTTTTACATTAAAACTAAAACGTCCCGCTTTATAGCCACGAATCATACTTTCAGAAGTCATTGTAAAGAGGTTTCTGATTTCCGTAAAAACTTCGGTATAAGTCGCTGGATTCGATCGTGGTGTTCTCCCAATGGGACTTTGGTCAATAGCAATCACTTTGTCGATATGTTCTAATCCTTCAATTTTTTTATACGGTTTTGGTTTTTTGACACCATTAAAATAAAAAGCATTCAAAATAGGGTAGAGGGTTTCATTGATCAATGTTGATTTCCCACTTCCTGAAACTCCTGTAACGCAAATCATTTTGCCCAAAGGCAATTCTATGGATACATTTTTAAGGTTGTTTCCTGTTGCTCCTGTCAGTTTTAAAAATTTTCCATTTCCTTCTCTACGTTTTTCAGGAATATCAAATTTCATCGATCCGTTCAAATACTGAGCTGTAATTGTATCTGATTTTAAGTTCTCGGCTGGTGTTCCAATACTGATAATTTCTCCACCGAATTTCCCTGCTTTTGGACCAATATCAATGACGTAATCGGCACGAATAATCATGTCTTTGTCGTGTTCTACTACAATCACTGAGTTACCAATATCTCGCAATTGTTCCAAGGAATGAATCAATTTGTCATTATCTCTTTGGTGTAAACCAATACTCGGTTCATCCAAAATATACAAAACGCCAACCAACTGCGAACCGATTTGCGTTGCCAATCTTATGCGTTGAGCCTCACCGCCAGAAAGCGATTTTGAACTTCGGCTTAAAGCTAAATAATCCAAACCAACGTTCATCAAAAAGTTCAAACGATCTTTAATTTCTTTGATGACTTCAGTAGCGATCTTTTTTTGTTTTTCGGATAAATGGCTGTTCAAATCCAAGAACCAAGCCGTCACATCTGAGATATCCATATCACACAATTCAGCGATATTTTTCTCATTGATTTTAAAAAATAAAGCTTCTTTTTTCAATCGCGAACCTTCGCAAACTGGACATTTGACTTCGTCCATAAATTCTTTTGCCCAACGCCGTATTGTTGTAGAACCGCTTTCGTCGTATTGATTTTTGATAAAATGCGAAATCCCTTCAAACTCAATTTTGTAGTCTTTAGTCACGCCCAAAACTTTCGATTCGACCGAGAATTTTTCTTTACCACCATTCAGAATCATTTCCATTGCTTCCTCGGAGATAGTTTCGACAGCATCAGTCAATTTAAAACCAAATTTTTCACCGATGATTTCCAGTTGTTTGAAAATCCAGGACGATTTATATTCTCCCAAAGGTGCAAAACCACCACTTTTTATAGACAATTTCGGATTAGGAATAATTTTTTTGAGGTTGATTTCGTTTACCGTTCCCAAACCTTTGCAATGGTCGCAAGCTCCTTTTGGCGAGTTGAATGAAAATAAATTAGGTTCTGGATTCTGATAGGAAATTCCAGTAGTTGGACACATTAAATTCCGACTAAAAAACCGAATATCATTCGTGTCTTGATCTAGAATCATCAATACATTTTCACCGTGATACATCGCCGTTTTGATACTTTCGGTCAGCCGTTTTACATTGTCTTCTGAGTCCTCAATAACCATTCTGTCAATCACGATTTCGATGTCATGAGTTTTGTATCGGTCAAGTTTCATTCCAGTTGTAATGTCTTTGATGTCCCCATTAATGCGAACTTTCAAGAAACCTTGTTTGGCAATTTGCTGGAATAATTCAGCATAATGTCCTTTTCTGGCACGAATAACTGGTGCCAAAATATTAATGCGTTTTCCCGAAAAATCTTGGGTAATCAAATCTTTGATTTGCTCGTCGTCATAGGAAACCATTTTTTCGCCTGTATTATAACTATAAGCATCGGCGGCACGCGCATATAACAGTCGTAGGAAATCATAAATTTCTGTAATCGTTCCCACGGTCGAACGTGGACTTTTACTAGTTGTTTTCTGTTCGATAGCAATGACAGGGGAAAGGCCATCAATTTTATCCACATCGGGGCGTTCTAAACCACCGAGAAATTGTCTGGCATAGGCCGAAAACGTTTCTACATAACGGCGTTGTCCTTCAGCATAAATCGTATCGAAAGCCAAAGATGATTTTCCCGAACCAGAAAGCCCGGTTATCACCACCAGTTTCTCACGAGGAATTTTGACGTCTATATTTTTTAGATTGTGCACTCGCGCACCCAATACTTCAATGTTGTTATCGTTTTCTAGCATAAATTTTGGCAAAAAGCAAAAATACAATTTTAAGAGGAACTTTTTGGTAAGACCAAATAAAAGAAAACGTTAAAATAGCAGACTAATTTAATTAATTTGCTAAAGTTAATTAGCAGTCCTTGAGTTCCAACTGTCAGGTATATATTTTTTTTTATTTAATTTAATTCCATTTTCAGTAGCAACTAATTGCTATCATTGAATTAATTTATTTTTTTATATTTGAATAAAAAACAGAACCATGAATATTTTAGGAATTGGCTCACGTATAAAACATCCAGAATTGGGACTTGGTGTAGTTACTAATGTAACGTCAAAACAGTATTGGGTTACCTTCATCGAAGATGGATTGGAAACTATTGCTATCGATAGTGAATTTGAAATTATTGAAGCAGTTGAGGACGAAGTAGACTCGGTTAGTTTTCGTGACGTAGAAAAATCATTGAAGAATTTATTGCAAAAATGGAGTGATGTTTCTCAAATTGTACCCATTGCCGATAAATGGAAGGGCGGCAAAATTATTCTAGAACCCGGAACTGCAACTGCAAATAAAGAAGTGCCAATTGATACTTTTTTTCATAAAATCACCATGGTTCGCGATAGAGTTCGAGTAATGGAACAAAAAATTAATGCCAGTAATCTTGAAGAATCCGAGAAAATCGATATGCAACAATATATCACCAGAATTTATGGTAGTTTGACTACTTTTAATGTGTTGTTTAAAAACTCCAACGATTATTTTGTAGGTGATAAATCCAAATAAAAAGTATTTAGTTTTCAGTAAAAAGAGTTCCTTTTTACAATCACTCTTTCAACCAATTCCATATTCGATTCTTTTTGTATTATTTCATTGGTATTTTTTTAAACGTGGAATTGACAACCACTTCCTCGAGGCATTCTACCATTCCTCTAATATATCCCTATGTGTCATAATCTTTTGTAAATCAATATTTTGACTTTTAAAATATTCTTGATTCATTTTGTTTTTGTATATTTGAGTTTAGTTCTTAAACAAAAATCACATTTTTTATTTAACCTGCAACAACCGTGAAACGAAAAGGAATTATCAACATTTTTGAGACTATCCTTATTATTTACTGTGAATACTTTATCTGCTTTATTTTAATGTTGAATTTATAAATCTAGCATTATGAGACGTCTTCTAAACTTAATTTGTTTTAGTCTAATTTTATTTTCATGCAAGCATCATGAAGAAAACAAAAAAGAAATTACTAAAGTCAAATCCATTTCAAGTAAATATAGTTGCTGTACTCCTGAAGTTATGGATAAATCGTGGTATTCCTCTGGTAAGAAAGCACCAATTCTTGCTGGATTGGAAGGTATTCATTTTCCTGTTTCAACTAAAAATGTAGAAGCACAAAAATATTTTGATCAAGGACTAATGTTATCATTTGGTTTTAATCATGCTGAGGCAGCTCGTTCCTTTTACGAAGCTACTAGACAAGATCCAACTTGTGCAATGAGTTGGTGGGGTTTTGCCTATGTGTTGGGGCCGAATTACAACGCTGGTATGGAGAATGATAACTTAAAACGTGCTTTTGATGCTGTACAAAAAGCAAAATTATATTCTAAATCATCTACCCAAAAAGAAAAAGATTTGATTGAAGCATTATCTCATCGTTATGCCAAAGATACTACCATCACCCGTTCAGTACTTGATTCTTCGTATGCGGTTGCAATGCGTAAAGTATCTAAAAAGTATTCTGAAGATGTAACTATAGCTTCAATTTATGCTGAATCATTAATGGATTTACATCCTTGGAATTTGTTTAAGAAAGACGGGTCTATTCAACCTTGGACTCCCGAAATTCTTGCAGTCCTTGAAAAATGCTTGAAGTTGGAACCACGTCATGCAGGTGCAAACCATTTTTATATTCATGCAACAGAAATGTCGCAACATGCCGAAAAAGCATTGCCAAGTGCCGACTTGCTTCGGGATTTAGTGCCGGGTGCAGGGCATCTAGTTCATATGCCTTCGCATACTTACATTAGAATCGGACGTTATCATGACGGTGTTGTAGCCAATCAAAAAGCAGTATTGGTGGATAGTTTGTATATAGAATCATGCCATGCACAAGGCATCTATCCGCTAGGTTATTATCCACACAATTATCATTTTATTTCAGCATGCGCAACACTTTGCGGTGAAAGTAAAATTGCATTGAAAGGAGCTAAAGCAACAGCCGACCATTGTTATAAAAAACTACTAAATGATCCAGCTTGGTCTTCACTTCAACATTATTATTCCATTCCTTGGTATGTTGAAGTAAAACTTGGTTTATGGAATGACATTAGATCTTCTCCCGCTCCCGAAAAAAACATAAAATATCCTTTGGTTATATGGCATTATGCTCAAGGTATGGCAATGCTTTCACAAAATAAAATCGTAGATGCAAAAAAACATCTTAGCGAAATGAAACAAATTATGACAGACCCAATTCTAAAAGATTTTACGATTTGGGATATCAATAATGCTTTAGATTTATGTGAGATAGCCTCAAAAACTTTGGAGGGAGAAATATTAGCTAAGCAAAAAAACTATTCCAAAGCAATTACTTTTTTAAAGATTGCAATTGAAAAGGAGGATGCTTTGAATTATGATGAACCGCCAGATTGGTTTTTTTCTGTACGCCATCATTTGGGAGCTGTGTTAATTGAATCAGGAAAATACCAAGAAGCATTAAGAGTGTATGATGAAGATTTAAAAACTTTTCGTGAAAACGGTTGGGCATTAAAAGGACTGATGAATGCCTACGAGAAACTTGGAGACAAAAAGAAGTACAATGAAACAAAAAATCGTTTTGAAACAGCTTGGAAAAATGCGGATATTGAAATCGCATCATCTCGAATATTGTAAATTCTAAATTAAAGCTAGATTGAAATTTGATAAACAAACGGATGATTATACTACAATAAATTTTGTAATAATAGAAATAAAAAGACTTTTATGACACTATATTAAAAAGGATAACCAATGGCAATGTTAAGAATTAAATTTTCTTTTCTCCAAGAACCACTACCAAAATCAATAGCATCAATCACCCATCTTTTTCCTTCTGGCAAATAAGGCTTTCTGAGCGGAAATGCCAAATCGGTTCTTAAAATCAAAAAAGAAAAATCAAAGCGCAATCCAGCTCCAGCTCCAACGGCAATCTGTTTCATGAAATTCTTAGAGATTTCTGCTCCTGGTTTATTGGGATCAGCGTTTAAAAGCCATATATTTCCAGCGTCTACAAATAAGGCTCCCTTCATTAAACCATAAATTTGCGCCCTGTATTCTGTATTAAACTCTAATTTTAAGTCAGCAGATTGTTCTGGTAAAAAGGAATTGGAAATAATTGGTGCATTGTAACTTCCTGGTCCTAGTGATCTGGCTCTAAAGGCCCGTATACTATTGGTTCCGCCTACTACAAATTGCTTGGTTGTAGGCAATGTATTCGAATTTCCATAAGCAAATCCGGCTCCCACAATGATTCTGCTAGCCAATTCACTTTCATTACCTAATTTTAAATAATGCCTGAAATCAGTTTCTAATTTTACGTATTGGCTAAAGGGAACATCAAATACTTTTATAGTATCACCGCGTTTAATATTGGCACCCAATAGCAAACCAGTAACATTTCCGGCCAAATCCGCTTTCCCATTAAAATAGAAAGTATTTTTTTTGAATTTTAACATTCTATTTGTGAACGTGTACGAGTACGTAGGACCAAAAATTAATTGTTTCTCAATTGCTTTTCCCAAAGAGGCATCTGCCAAAATATTTTCCCGATATGCCGCCGTCACATTATTCGGGCTTACAAACGTAATGTCGACCACATTCAATTGATGTTCTTTCCGAATATCTTCCTTCCAGATGTAACCAAATGAAGTTTTAAAAGAATTTAAGGCATAAAGCTGTATTCTTTTTTGAAATTCATATCGCACAGTTGCCTTGGTTCTGGGAACGAATTCACTGGACCCTTCCATCTTAAACGGTGTAATAAATCTTGGCCAGGTCAAACTTGTTTCCCCTCCCAATTTGTATATATTCTGACCTTTATTTTTTCCAGAAAGCTGAAATTCGGCTCCACCAAATACAGATAATGTAAGCAATTCAGCTCCACGAAATACATTTCGGTTATTCCAATTTATATTAACTTCTGTACCAGTAAAACTGGCTGAATTAGTTTTTCCCAAAACCTCTACACGGATAAACTTTTTAGGTAAAAGCGTCAGATAATAATAGGCATCCAAAGTGTTTTTTAAACTATCTGAGACTTTGAATTCATTTTTCACAAAGTTAAAAGTACCCAGATTTACAAAACGGTTTAAGGTGAGATTGTGGTTTTTTCGGTTGTAATAATCTCCTTTTTTAAAATATAAAGTTCGGTCAAAGACCCTTGGTTTAAAAGTATGCGCCGAATCGATAATGGTATAATCTTTATACTGTATAATATCCTCTTTTTTATAAGTAAGGCTGTCTTTTAAAATCGAAAAATTAGGATATACTACAATCTTGTCTATTTTGTAGGCAATTGCCGCTTTATCTGGTGTTTTGTCTTTTATTTTTAATTTAATATTGACCTCATGGTCTCCTTTTGTACTATCTACTTGAGCCAAAATATAATCTGGATTAAAATAGTAATATCCCTTTTCTTTTAGGCTTGCATCAATGCGTTCTCTTTCGAGCTTAATAATTTCTAAATCATATGGATTACCTTCTTTCAGTAAGGTTTTGTCACTCGTTTTGGCAATTGATTTTCCCAAATCTGAAGAGTCTGCTGGAAATTGTATATTTTTTATCTTGTATTGTCTTTTCGGCAATACGATATATTGTGCAGTAACTCTTTTGTTTTTGGCAGTCGAATCAGCACTCACCCTTGTCTTAAAATAACCTCTATTTTGGGTGTAATTTCTTAAAACGGATGCATTATAATCTAAATCGACCTTGCTAAAAAGAACTGGCGCTTCTCCGACTTTGTTTCTCAACCAATATCTGATTCCCTTGGCTTTTTTAGGTTTTCCAGCTAAATTGTAAATCCATAATTTAGGTCGCAATCCAAATATTTTCTTATTGGGTTTTGGTACAAGTAAGTTTTCGCCCTCTTTTTCAAGTACTTTTCTTTCTTTCTTTTTTATAACTGAATCTTTCACTTTTACTGTACTTCCTGTATACAATAACTCACCCTCGGCTAGATATTTAGTGTTGCTACATCCAAAAACAAAAAACAAGGATAGCACGATAAAATATTTTATATATCTGGTTTCCATATTTCTATTTTTATTGGTCATTATCCTCAATTAGTTCTTTATCTAGATTTTCTTGTTTTTCCTTTTCTAATTTGAGTTTTGTTTTTTCTTTGCGTATTTTTTCTTTCTTAATGATCTCTTTTTCTTCTTCTGTACGGTGAAAAAGTTCGCTGAATTTATTATAACTCATTGTAACAATAAAAGCGATGCCCGTCTCTACAATCTGTCCTGCTATAGCAACCTGATATTCGTTTTTACGATAGACCCGAATCATATATCGTCCGTCTTTTGTAAGTTGATAATCCAGTGCGACGTCACCAGCAATATTCGAAGCATTTTCGTTGGCTCGTTCCTGACCTTCCACACCAAAACTACTACCTACCGTTACTTTTATTCTATCATCAAATAGCTTTTTAGAAATTCCAACTTTCAAATCGGTTCTGTTTTCCTTAGCTCCTGAAGTATAATTTTCAGTCGATTGCAAATCAAAATTCAACTGGACACCGGAAATTAAATCTCCAGCAAGATCATTTAATTGTTGCGAAAGTATCTTACTTACACTTTGTCTAGCCAATGATTCCGCACTAGTTCCTCCACTTTCACTTGCAAAAGGATTTTCGCCAATAAATCGGTTTAGCAATAAAAGGGCAAATACCTGTTTGTTTAATTCTGCTGGTTCTTGTCGTAATTGCTCCAATTTTGCTTGGGATGCCGTTACGATATCTGATGCAACACCATAATTTCCATCTGGTAGAATAATATCAAATGTTATTTCAGGTTTCATTAATTCTCCATTCATTTTTAATATAGTCTGAAAAGGAATTTTTTGTTTGTAAGTGTTTTTTACGGTTTGACTAACTGCTCCTAGTTGATTCCCAAGTAGATCTATTGGCGCAGCACTCACTTTATAAATAGCATTAATGTTTAAAGTTGCCATAGTTGGCTCGCCATTCCATACAATATAACTTCCTTTTTGAATATCAAATTTACGGCGAATCATATTAAAATTCATCTCGTAAGCACCGTCTGAAAATTCATATTTACCAGTTAAAGTTGTTTTTCCAGAAGGATCAATGCCTCCAGTAAGTTGGGCTTCTCCTTTAAGATTCAGGTAATCACCGTTTCCTTTGTCGATAACCAAAGTAAGTTCGGCTTTTTTATCGATTGAAATTGCAACACTCACATCCATTCCGATTAATGCCGACTGATTGAGTTTTTTTTCCAAAGACGCCGTTTGTTTCAGATATAAATTGTCTTCATTCACAAACTCTACTATTCCTTCCCTGTCTGCTATGGATGGATCAGATTGAGGTAAAACAATTGTAAATTTAGTATCCTCATTTATTCTGATGTTTCCACTTACAATCGGATTGTAGATAGTTCCTTTAAGGTTCAAATTGGTATCTAAAATTAAATCCCCATAAAATAAATCGTTGTCAGCCTCTTTAGAATGAATTGCTCTAAAATTGTTCGCCACAATGCTTAATCCAAAATCATAATTTCTAAAATCTGCTGAATGAACTGTTCCGTTTAGCGATAATTCATTTTGGTTTTCATCATAAAAATTAAAATGATCAAATGCAATTGTTTCATTCTGAAAGCTAACATTTTTATTAGAGGTTTTAAAATAAGAGTCTATTTTTGTAATTCTAAAACCAGCATCGTTAAAGTGCAAATCACCATTTAATTTTGGTGCATCTATATTTCCAGTGATTTTAAAATTCCCAGATAAAAAGCCTGCTCCATCTGCAATTTGACCCAAACTAAAGCCTTGTATACTTTTGATGTTTAACTTGGTCATATCTAATTTAAGGTCAAAACTACTATCATCAATTTTATAAGTTCCATCAAGACTTACATCATTTCCTTCACCGCTTAGCGTAACATTTGTAGACAATAGATTATAAGTTTTGCTTTCCACTTTTAGAAGAATATCGCCAACGGCTTCTTCATTAAAAACAAAACCATCTATTTTTAAATCAGAGGTAAAAGTTGGTTTTGTCATCGCATTCTCGATCAAAGCTGTTCCATTTATCAATCCTTGCATCATCAATTTGTCTTTTTTGATAATATTCAAAATGGTCTCAATTTTAAAATTTACGAAATCAACCTTTAGTGGAGCATTGTTCTGATTGCCTTGCGACTGGATTTTAAGTTCGTTTCCGGAATGATCCAAATAAAACTTATCGATATAAAGTCTTTTATCTCCAAATTCAATAGCGTTTTCGGCATTGATATTCCATTTATCATAATTGAGCACTAGATTTTCCGCATTAATTTTTAGTGTGTTTTTAATATCAGCATGAAGCAATTCGCCTGCTATAAAATATTGCTTTTTTTCTTTTGAATCTTTTACTTCCAAGGCATAGGATAGCCTATTGTTCTCCACTTTTCCGGATAAACTGGTATATGGAACTTTAATTTGTCCGCTTTCAAATGTTGCGACAGAAAGCTGATAATCCAAAACTTTTCCTTTAGTTTCAATGTTTATTTTTCCGTCCGCAATAGTATTTTTATCATATACAATTCTTGGAATTGTTCCTTTTACGATCAAAGAATCGGATACATTATTGTATTTTCCAGCGATGTTAATAGGTTCCAAACCTGTCAATTTTGGGAAAATTTTAAAAAGGATTGGGTCGTTATCAACATATAGCTTAAAATCTAATCGTTGTTCATCAGCTGCTGCCTTATTTTTTGAGTTGCCTAATTCAATATATTGGGATAATGTTTTTTTTAGGGCTGCTGCCAATGTGGTCAGCTTGTATTTACCGTCAACTTCTGCCTTTAGAAATTGAGAATTTATTTTGATGTTGTTTTTTTTATTGTCTGCGAATGCCACAATTTTAATCGAATCCAGTACAATAACATCGGCTTCTTGTAATACTTGAATGTTGGAAAAGAAAATTTTTCCGTTTAAATAATCAGGATCACTGTTGACAATGTCAGCGTCAATATTCCCTCTCAATTTCATTGGGCCTGCATGAAGATTGAGTTTTTGGAGATCGGCAATATCTAGATTTAATTTTAATTGTGTTGAAGGATATTTGTCTTTTGCATTTCCATTGGCAGACAGATTGAACGCTAAATTGGGGTCTTTGATGGCTGATTTTACTGCAAATAACCCGTTTTTGATATTTCCTTTTAAAGTTAAATTTTTATATACATATTTATTAAAAACTGCCTTCTGGACAATTCCGTCCAGTTCCGCCTGTGCAGTTTTTGGATCCAAACCTTTCCCTTTTAGGTTCGCAGAAAGTGTGATTTTTCCCAAAGAGTCATTTTTGATTAAGCTTCCTAAATCGAAATCGAGCAAATACACTGTGGCTTTATATTTCTCATGATTTTTGATTCGCTGATCGTACAAGGCATCTACTTTAGCATCCCCAAAACTACTATTTAAAGCCAAATTTGTTTTGAAATTCTCAATCGATCCATTAAATTTTCCCGCTACATTTATTTGGGAAGGCAGTTGAATGGAGTTGGGAATTATTCCTGTAGGTACAAAAGAAAGAACATCTTTAGAAGTGCTAGAGAATTTCTTGATGTTTAAATCATAATTCGCTTTTAGATAGTCAGGTAAGCCAGTAATTTTACCGGAAACGGTGACGCTTGTGTTTCCAATTCCACTCATTTCAAATTGCGGAATAGTAAGATCCTTAATTTTTCCATTTAAACGGGCATTCAAATACAAAACTGCATTTGGATTGCTTTTAAATAGATTCTCTTTTTGTAAATCGGGAGCAAATAGTAAAATGTCTTTAAACCCTATTTTGGCGTGATTTAAATTAGCTTCCAAAGTAAGGTTTTCGATATTCTTTTGCAAGACAGCAATCGATGGATAACCGACTTTAATGTTATTCTGCAGAAGCGTTTGTGGAGTCTTTAAATACAAATTCTTCAAATAAGCACTTTTTGGTCCATAAAAGAAATCAGTTTTTAATGCCTGAATTTGCAAGCCACTTTTTTCAATTGCAGCAAGTGATTTTATATTTCCTGAAATAGTATCATTCGAGTAATACAGTTTGGCTGCTTTAAAATATAATTTATCCAAATCAAGATGTCGGTAATCAATCCCTTTTGAGATTGGTTTGTAATGCATATCATCAAATTTGAAAACTATATTTTGTAAATCAACTGTATTCAATTTTACTTTCCATCTTATATTAGCTGTTCCAGTCGAATCGATATTGGGGGATTTAAATTGTTTGTCATTTACTCCCAATTTTAAATTTCCTTTCAAATTTTTTAATTCGAAAGTTTCGAAATCTAGCAGCTGTTTATTTAAATCTATTTTGTTAACCGATAATTCTAAATTACCTAAAACCAATCCCGTACCCAATTTGGAATCTTTATTATCATAAGAAATATCAATATTAGATAAACTAATTGTGCCAAGTTTTAGTTTGAAATCTTTTCTCTTCGATATGGTATCCATCGTTTCAGCAGATACTTTTGCAATTCTTTCAACGATATCCTGATTCAAAACTAATTTCAAACCATTTAAATCAATAGTAGGAATGTTAAAATCCATTTTATCCAATTCAAATTTCTTGAATTTGGTGTCAAAATGTGCAATTATTACATGAATATCATTTCTAGAATAGTTATCCTTAAAATTAAAATTGACATTTTCGAGATTTACTTTAACAACGGATATTGTAAAGGGTTTACTATTCGGGTCTGTGGGTTGTTTTGATTCAAATGCCTTGATGATATAATCGAAATTAAATACGTCGTCCTTGTTTTTGGAAATGTTGGCTGAGGCATTTTGCAGAGAAACCGAATTGACCTGCAATTCACTGTTTAAAAGTTTAAATAAATCAATATCGGCTTCTAGTCGTTTGCCAATTAATAAAGTATCTTTTTCTTGGTCTTCAAAATAAAATCCTTCTAAAACAATTTTTTTTGGAAAATTAATGTCAATTCGGTCTAATGAAACTTTAGTTTTAATTTTATTTTCTAAATAGATTATTGCTTTGTCTTTCGCATAATTTTGGAAGGCTGGAACTTGAATTAAAATGAAAATAAGGAGTAAAAATGCAATTATCGAAATGACACACCAAAGCAGAACACCAAGTATTTTTTTTAGAAAATGAATTTGTTTTGTATGCATACGTCAATAAAACTCTTTCAGACTCAATCTGTATTAATAAATTTAGTATTCTTAGAACTTACAAATGTGTACAAAATATAATATAATAGATTACATAATTACACTTATTTATTGTAAAATTTTATGTTTTTATAGAGTGAATCGGACTTAAAATAGAGGATCTTAAATCATCACAATTTCTCCTTTAAATATTTCGCCGTAACGGATTTTTTGTTTTTAATAATGTCTTCTGGTGTGCCTTCGGCGAGTAATTTCCCTCCATTTTCTCCACCTTCAGGACCCAAATCAATAATCCAGTCGGCGCATTTTATCAAATCCAAATTGTGTTCAATTACTAATATTGAATGTCCTTTGTCGATTAAAGCTTCAAATGAAGCTAAGAGTTTCTTAATGTCGTGGAAATGCAGACCCGTTGTGGGTTCATCAAACACAAATAGTGCTTTTTCTTTGGTAGCTCCTTTAACTAAGAAAGAAGCCAGTTTGATGCGTTGTGCTTCACCACCAGAAAGGGTAGAAGAGGACTGTCCCAATTGCACATAACCCAAACCAACATCCTGTAATGGTTGCAATTTTTGGATGATTTTATTTTGTTTGTTAGCTGTGAAAAATGCTATCGAATCATCGACGGTCATAGTCAGAATATCATGAATGTTTTTACCATTGAAAGCAACTTCCAGCACTTCTTTTTTGAATCGTTTTCCGTTACACGTTTCGCAATGCAATTGTACGTCGGCCATAAAAACCATTTCTACATTTATGGTTCCATCACCTTTGCAGGTTTCGCAACGACCACCATCAACGTTGAAAGAAAAATGTTTGGCTTGATAACCACGGATTTTGGATAGTTTTTCTTTGGCAAATAATTCCCGAATCTCGTCATACGCTTTAATGTAGGTCACAGGATTCGAACGAGAACTTCGACCAATCGGGTTTTGATCCACGTATTCGATATGTTGAATTTTATGGTAATACCCACGCATTTCAGAAAATTGTCCGGCTTTTTCCCCCACACCATCCAGCTGTTTCTGCATTGCCGGAAATAATATTTTTTTTACTAAAGTACTTTTTCCACTACCGGAAACTCCTGTAATCACCGTCAAACATTCCAAAGGAAATTTGACATCAATATTTTGTAAATTGTTTTCTCGTGCACCAAGTATTTCAATATAATTGCTCCATTTTCGGCGAATACGAGGTGTCTTAATTTCTAAATCTCCATTCAAATATTGAGCTGTTAAAGAAGTCGATTTCAAGATTTCATCAAAAGTACCTTGTGCCACTAATTCGCCACCAAAAGTACCGGCTTCAGGACCAATATCAATAATCATATCAGCAGCTTTCATAATGTCTTCATCGTGTTCCACCACTATAACTGTATTTCCTAAATCACGCAATGATAGCAAAACTTTAATCAGGCGTTCGGTATCTTTTGGATGCAAACCAATACTAGGTTCGTCTAGAATATACATCGAACCCACCAAACTACTTCCTAATGAAGTGGCCAAATTAATGCGTTGCGATTCTCCTCCAGAAAGTGTCGCCGAATTTCTATTTAACGTCAAATAATCCAACCCAACTTCAGTCAAAAACGATAATCGGTTGTTGATTTCTACTAATAATCGTTTGGCAATTTGCTTTTCATACACATCCAATTCGATATTTTTGAAAAAAGAAACTAAATGTTTGATAGGCAAATCGACCAAATCCGACACGGTTTTAGAATTAATTTTCACATAAGAAGCTTCGATTCGCAAGCGTTTTCCTTTACAAGAGTAACATTTGGTTTTGCCACGATAACGTGAAAGCATCACCCGATTTTGAATTTTATAATTTTTTACTTCTAATTCTTTGAAGAAGGCATTCAATCCTTGAAAATAACTATTTCCAGTCCAAACCAACTCTTTTTGCGCATCCGAAAGTTCGAAAAAAGGTTTGTGAATCGGGAAATCAAATTTGTACGCGTTGTTGACTAATTCGTCCCGAAACCAGCTCATACTTTCTCCGCGCCAAGGATAAATACCGTTTTCGAAAACGGATAAAGAGGTGTTTGGGATAACCAATTCTTCGTCAATCCCGATGATGTTTCCGTAGCCTTCGCAAACCGGACAGGCTCCATAAGGATTATTAAAACTGAACAAATGAACATTGGGTTCTAAGAAAGTGATACCGTCTAATTCGAAATTATTACTGTAAGAATGCCGTTTATTAGTGTTTAATTCCTGTAAATGACAAATCCCTTTTCCTTCATAAAATGCAGTTTGCACGGCATCCGAAAGTCGATTGTAAAATTCTTCTTCATCTTTAACGATAATTCTATCGATTATAAGAAGAATGTCTTTGTTATCTAACGAATGTTCGTCGATTTGATCCAAACGCACGGTTTCATTTTCGACCAATATTCTCGAAAATCCTTGATTGAGTAAGGCTTTCAATTTGTCCTCAAGTGCTCTTCCTTTTTCAAGATGAATAGGAGCGAGGAGCAACCATTTAGTATCAATACCAAATTCTTTCACGTCTGAAATCACATCCGAAACGGTGTTTTTCTTCACTTCTTTTCCAGAAACAGGAGAAAAAGTCCGACCTACTCTGGCGAATAATAATTTGATATAATCATAAATTTCGGTAGATGTTCCAACCGTAGAACGGGCGTTAGTAGTATTTACTTTTTGTTCTATAGCAATGGCTGGCGCAATTCCCTTGATGTATTCTACTTTTGGCTTGTCAAGTCTTCCTAAAAATTGTCGAGCGTAGGAAGATAAACTTTCTACATAGCGACGCTGCCCTTCGGCATACAAAGTGTCAAAAGCCAAACTTGATTTACCAGAACCCGAAAGTCCAGTGATTACCACTAATTTGTTTCTAGGAATGGCAACATCCACATTTTTTAGATTGTGAACTTGCGCTCCTTTGATAATAATATTTTTCTTAGGATCGAGTGTTGAAAGGTCAATTTGCATATGAAAACCGAATTTTCACAAAAGTAATCAATTTTAAAATGAGAACGGCCACTGAATAAATCACAATTTTCATCAGCAAAAACAGTTTTTAGAAATTTATAACCTAAAAAGTAATGTGTTTGTGGGTTTGTAGAAACGGTTTTACCACTGAAAAGGTATACGGTTTTCTAAAGGTTGTGTTTTTTTTAACTTAATTTTATAGATTTCACTTGTTCCTTAAGATAAAAAATTGTTAATTTGTAAATTAATTAATATCAAAAAATCATTAGCCTATACTATATAACTACTTTTTAGAGGAACACCCCATTCAATTTAAACTAAAAAAGTAATGCTATGGCTAATAATATACAACTTCCAGACTCTTTATTAATAAAGAACTATGTCGAAGGCGACGAAAGCGCTTTAACCATTTTGATTAATAGACATCAATCAAAAATTTTCGGTTTTATTTATTCTAAAATCTCTGATCGGGATATTTCGAATGATATTTTTCAAGATACATTTATTAAAGTGATTAAAACGTTAAAATCTCGAGCGTATAATGAAGAAGGTAAATTCTTGCCTTGGGTTATGCGAATTGCACATAACCTTATCATTGATCATTTTAGGAAAAATAAAAAAATGCCAATGTATCGAGAAACTGAGGAATTTTCCATTTTTTCTATTATGTCTGACGATTCTCTTACTATAGAAAATCAAATTATCAAAGATCAAGTCGAAATTGATGTTAAAAAACTTATCGAAGAACTTCCTGCTGATCAAAAAGAAGTTCTAATGATGCGCATGTATCAAGACATGAGTTTTAAAGAAATTTCAGAAATAACAGGCGTTAGTATCAATACAGCCCTAGGAAGAATGCGTTATGCATTGATGAATATGAGAAAAGTGATTGAAAAACATCAAATTGTTTTAACAAATTAATACTAGATTGAACTTTTTTGCGTTCTAATATAAAATTTAAACGTTATTAGAATATGGCAAAAATTTACTCCACGAAAATAGTAGCTAATAAGGCACTAAAACCTAAAAAAGAAACTGTTTCTTTTTTATTAAATTACTCAAAAGCGTTAAGCATTATAAAAGTAAAGAGTTTTAGTTTCGAAATTATGGCTAACTAGGAAAACGTCCCGAAATTATCGGGACGTTTTTTTATAGTACTCTTCCAAAACAGATTTTTTACCAATAGTTTTTGTGATGACGTCTTTCTCTAAATCCCATCCTCGAGCGGGTGAATATTCTCTTCCGTACCAAATCATTTGAAGGTGTAAATCATTCCAAGTTTTCTCAGGAAATATACGTTTGGCATCTTTTTCGGTCTGAACTACGTTTTTACCATTAGATAAATTCCAACGATACATCAAGCGGTGAATGTGTGTATCCACTGGAAATGCAGGAACACCAAATGCTTGTGACATTACCACACTTGCCGTTTTGTGTCCCACAGCTGGAAACTCTTCTAAGCTTTCAAAACTCTGAGGAACTACGCCTCCATGTTTGTCAATCAAAATGTGTGATAAACCATGAATACCTTTTGATTTCATTGGCGACAAGCCACAAGGGCGAATAATTTCCTTGATCTCCTCGACAGTCATTTTTATCATATCATACGGATTATCGGCTTTGGCAAAAAGAATTGGCGTAATTTGATTCACCCGAACATCTGTACATTGTGCCGAAAGCAAAACAGCAATCAACAAAGTATAAGGGTCTTTGTGATTTAAAGGTATTGGGATTTCAGGATAAAGTTCTTTTAACGTATTTATAACAAATGTTACACGCTCTTGCTTGGTCATTATCATTAAATTTGAAGGGTAAAGAAAAGCAATTTCAATGGCAAAGTCAAAATATATCAGAAGTTAATAATCATTTGGGCCTAATCCAGCTGTACGCTACAAGTCCTCCCTCAAAAAACTTTTTTTCTAATGCAATAAAGGAGCTTCCTTTGGTCGCTCTTTATTAGCAAGAAAAAATAGTTTTTTTTCAGTCCGGGCTTTCCACTTCCATCTGGGGCAGGACAATAGGAATAACAATGACAATGACAATGACAATATCAATAAGAATGGCATTGGAAATAAGAATGGCAATAGCAATGTCAAAAAATATTTTTTAATTCTAAAATCTGTATTCTCTTTTCTATAATCTAAAATCAGCAATCTAAAATCTAAAATAAAATGACAACACTACTAAAAGGAGACCAAGCGCCTGAATTTTTAGGAATTGATCAAGATGGGAATGAACATAAACTAGCAGATTACAAAGGGAAAAAGTTAGTAGTTTTCTTTTACCCAAAAGCAAGTACGCCTGGTTGTACCGCCGAAGCTTGTGATCTAAGAGATAATTTCGAACGATTCCAAGCCAATAACTTTGCGCTGCTAGGTGTAAGCGCTGATACACCAAAAGCGCAATTAAAATTCAAAGAAAAATTCAACTTTCCGTTTCCATTATTAGCAGATGAGGATAAATCTGTAATAAAGGCCTTTGGAGTCTGGGGGCCTAAGAAATTTATGGGAAAAGAATACGATGGAATTCATAGAACTACATTTGTAATTGATGAAAACGGAATTATTGACGAGGTCATTTCAGAAGTAAAAACAAAGGAACATGCCGCTCAAATCTTGAAATAAATCCAATTAGTAAATTGATAACAAAAAAAAAGGTCGATAAAAATTATTTTATCGACCTTTTTATAGTGATTTTGTGAAGGCTAATTAGAATTTACTTTCTCATTGGGAGAATATCCAAAAAGACGTTTTTTCTTGATGATTTCAGCTACACCACTAGGAAGCATTGTTTCCCAGCCTATTTTGTTCGAACTAATCATTTTTAATACTTCGCGAGAGAAAACCTCTAGATGTGCTGGATTGAAATTGGAGATATCAACCACTTTTCCATTAAATTTAAAGAATTTGTATAGTTCCTTCATTCTAGGATGAACTCGTAGCGTCTCGGAATTCATTATTTGTCCGTTTTGATCAATCATAGGATACAAATACACTTTCAAATCACGATAGAACAATTTTCCAAATGCCTCCAAGATTCCACCACTTAAATGGCGGTAATATTTTTCATCAAAAATATCAACTAAATTATTCACACCCATTGCTAAGCCCATTCTGGCTTTGGTGTATTTAGAAAAGTATTCAACCACTTTATAATATTCTTGAAAATTGGAAATCATTACCGTTTGTCCTAATGAGCAAAGCAATTCGGCACGATCCATAAAATCTTTCTCGTCTATTTCACCGTCAGAACGTAAGTTAGATAGTGTGATTTCAAAAATAACCAACGTATTTTGCTCATCCACTTTTCTTTCCTTCAAAAATATTTTTAAAGATTCTTCATACATATCCATATTTACTTTAGTAACAGGACGGAAACTTCCTCTTAAAGTAAGAATATTTTTTTTGTATAAAATAGCTGCAGGCAGGATGTTCTTTCCTTGTGGGTCAAAAATAACCGCATCTGTCATTCCGTTTTTTACCAATTGCAAACTCATCAATCGATTGTCAACATCTTTAAAACGGGGTCCAGAGAAATTTATAGTATCAATCTCAAGCTGGTCTTTGTCTAAATGATCGTATAAATAACGCAACAACTTTTTAGGGTCATTGTGTTTATAAAAGGCACCGTATATTAAATTTACTCCAAGAACGCCTAAAGTTTCTTGTTGCAACCTCACATCAGTTTCTTTAAAACGAATATGTATAATAATATCATTATAGGCTTCTTCTGGCTCTAATTGAAAACTAATTCCAACCCATCCGTGACCTTTAAATTGTTTTGCAAAATCAATAGTTGAAACGGTGTTAGCATAGCTAAAAAACATTTTATTAGGATGTTTTTCTCTACTTAAACGCTTTTCCATTAAATCTACTTCGTGATTAAGTATTTTCTTTAACCTGCTTTCAGTTACATATCTACCGTCTTTTTCAGAACCATAAACAGCATCACTAAAATCTTTGTCATAAGCTGACATCGCTTTTGCAATAGTTCCTGAGGAACCTCCAGATCTAAAAAAATGTCTTACCGTTTCTTGTCCAGCTCCAATTTCAGCAAATGTCCCGTAAATATTTTCGTTCAAATTAATACGTAGTGCTTTGTCTTTTATAGAAGGAATTTGTTCGATGACTTTGTCACCCTTCAGTTTTATTTCTGTTCCCATTTCTTTAAATTCAGCTAGTTTACTGCAAAGTTAATTAAATCCATTACTTATGAAAGATAAATAAACCTATTTTTGTAAAATAATTTAGTAAAAAAACACTTAATGAATGTATATTTTTTAGGAACTGGAACTTCACAAGGAATACCTGTTATTGGTAGCAATCATCCGGTTTGTTTAAGTACTGATTTAAAGGACAAAAGACTAAGAGTTTCGGTTTGGATTTCTTGGGAAAATTATTCTTATATTATAGATTGCGGACCCGATTTCAGACAGCAAATGTTGGTTTCAAAATGCCAAAAAGTAGATGGTATTTTATTCACTCATGAGCATGCAGATCATACTGCTGGTATGGATGATATTCGCCCATTTAATTTCAAACAAGGAGAAATTCCCATTTTTGCCCATAATCGTGTAATAGAAAATCTTATAAAACGATTTGATTATATTTTTGAAACTAAAAATAGATATCCAGGCGCACCTTCTGTTAAAACTATTGAAGTTGTCAATAATTATCCTTTTGCTATTGGAAATAAAACTGCAATTCCAATCAATGTGATGCATGGAAACCTTCCGATTTTTGGTTACAGAATAGATGATTTTGCCTATTTGACTGATGTAAAAACGATAGAAAAAAGCGAGAGAGACAAATTGAAAAACTTGAAAGTCTTAGTTGTAAATGCTTTGCGTGAAGAACATCATAATACTCATTTTAACTTGCAGGAGGCACTTGATTTTATAGATTTAATACAACCTCAAAAGACTTATATCACGCATATCAGTCATGTACTTGGTTTTCACGAAGAAGTACAACAAAAGCTGCCAAAAAACGTTTATTTGGCTTATGACAACTTAGAAATTACTATTTAATATTTTTTTAAAATGAAAAAATCGTTCCTGCTTTATTTATTTATTCTTGTGCTGTTACTGAATGTTTTTACCTATATGTATTTGAGTAAAGAATTGGATTTTGAACAAAAGAAATTTGCAAATTTAGAAAAGAGAATGAAAGAGAATTTGGAAAAAAACACTGCGCTTTTGGCCGATGCCAATTATTTCTCTTTGGCTAAAAATGAAAATGCTCAAAATTATTTTAATCCTGATAATGCCACAAAAACCATTCAGGTCGAAAAATTGATACCTTTTGTAACCGAAAAATTATTGGATTTAAACTCCAATCCTAAAGGAAATCCATTTGTTGGTCAAGATCAAATTGGTGCCAATAAATTTATCATCAACAAAGTAAGGATTCTAAATCACCGCTGGATTATTGCTGATTTTAGTGACGGCGAATATTGGGGCGAAGTATTATTGAAGTATTTCATCAACGAAGATGAAACGGTTTCATTTGAAACTATTCAGTCTTTGTTATATCAGAAATAGTATTCAGTGTTCCGGTTTTTAACAATCAGTTGAGTACTGAATATTAAAAAACGGAACACTGACCACTTCCTTAAAGTAGCCAAGCTTTGAAATCATGAAAGTTTTGAGGGGAAACTCCATGTCCAATTGGATATTCTTTATAAGTAGTATTGATTCCTAATTTCTCTAAAAATGGTAATGATTTTCGTCCCCATTCCACAGGAATTACTTGGTCGACTGTGCCGTGTGAGGCAAATATTTTTAAATTCGAAAATGAATTTCGTAAGTAATTTTTTTCTAGAATTTCTTCATTGATATAACCGCTCATCGCAACAACTTTTTGCACTTTTTCGGGATGCGAAAGCGCTACTGCATAGCTTAAAATAGTGCCTTGGCTGAAGCCAATTAAAGTCACATTTGAAGCATCAATAGAAAAATTTTCAACCAATTCATCGATAAAACAGGCAATCAAATCTCTTGAGGTTCGAGCTTGATCATTGTCTGAAAATTTGTTTTGATCAGCATCAAAATTAATGGCATACCAGGCGTAACTCCCATATTGAATGTCGTAAGGCGCACGAGCTGAAACAATATAATAATCTTCTGGAAGTTCCGTTGCGAAAGAAAATAAATCGGCTTCGTTGCTGCCGTAGCCATGAATCAAAAGTAAAAGTGGGTTTTTTTCTAATTTTATTTTGGGTTCTCTTATTAGATATTCTAGTGATAATTTCATAATTAGTGTTCAGTGTTCAGTGTTCAGTTTTTTGTATTCAGTATTGGAATTTTAATTTAAGAAATGCTTTTAAACCATTTTTGAAAATAATTACCCAACAATGGAACAGGTTTTGATTCGCCATTGATCGCGCTAAAAATCCCGTAAGTCCACAAAACAGAAAGGAAAATCCACATGGATATAGAGATCATCGGATTATCAAAATTGCTGATGATTAGTCCTAATGAGATAAATGTGATGGATAAGCCAAGTGCTTGTCGAATATGAAACGAAGCAAATGAGCTTTTGTCTTCTGCGGTGTTCATAGACATAGCAATGAATACTCCTATGATTAAAATATAGCTTGTTATTGCTGCTGTTTTTCCTTTTTCGATGTTGTTGTTTTCCATATTTTTTAATCACTGAGTTCACAAAGTTTTTTTACACAAAGTTTACAAAGTATTTATTTAGTTGAGTTTAATTTTAGTGTCCTTTGTGCCTTCTTGGTGCACCTAGTGTTTAATTTTTTAGTTTAAAACGAGCTGTCCTTGATTGACAATTCCATATACTTTTCCTTTGATTTCAGTCCCAAGAAAAGTTGAGTTTTTTGATTTGGATAAAATATTTTTTTTATTGAAAACACTTTTACCTTCTGGAGTGAAGAGTGTAATATTGGCTTTTTTACCTTCGGAAATGGATTGATTTTCAATACCAAAAACTGATTTACCAAGGGTTAGTTTTCCGATTATTTTG
Organism: Flavobacterium cellulosilyticum; assembly: GCF_004349355.1. Lineage (GTDB taxonomy): Bacteria > Bacteroidota > Bacteroidia > Flavobacteriales > Flavobacteriaceae > Flavobacterium > Flavobacterium cellulosilyticum. Next base: position 617,566 of record NZ_SMFK01000002.1, read on the forward strand.
TCCAAAGGCATAACGGTTAATAAAGCTCCAAAAGCAGTTTCCAAGCCTATTGTGCCATTTTTAGCCATATCAAATTCCATTTTTTTATGTTCAATGTCAATCGGATTATGGTCAGATGTAATCATGTCAATTGTATTATCGAGAACTCCTTTTAGAAGTGCTTTCCTATCTTTTTCATTTCGCAACGGTGGTGATACTTTGAATCTTGTATCAAAATTTTCTAGTTTCTCGTCGGTTAGCACTAAATGATGCACTGAAACGCTACAAGTCACATTCAATCCTTTGGCTTTGGCTTTTTTTATTAATTGTACTGATTTTGCTGTCGAAATAGTAGGAATATGTAGTTTTCCACCCGTGTATTCCAATAGAAATAAGTTTCGGGTGATTTGTAATTCTTCGGCAAGATTTGGGATTCCTTTTAATCCTAATCGGGTAGAAACAGTACCTTCATTGGCAACTCCGTTTCCTTTTATGTTAGCATCTTGGGCAAAAGCGATGACAACGCCATCGAAATCTTGGGTATATTGCAAGGCTATTTTGAGCAAATTAGCATTGTTTAAACTCTTATTATAATCTCCAAAAGCCACTGCTCCCGCATTTTTCATGTCGAATAATTCAGCCATATCTTTTCCTTCGCTACCTTTTGTCAAAGCACCAATAGGGAAAAGTTGTGTAGCAAATCCATTGGATTTGCTTTTCACAAAATTAATTTGGGATTGGTTGTCAATAATCGGGTAGGAGTTGGGTTGCAATGCAATTGCGGTGAAACCACTACGAGCGGCAACATTTAAACCATTGGCAATTGTTTCTCGGTCTTCAAAACCAGGTTCTCCAAGAGAAACACTACTGTCAAACCAACCTTGTGATACATGTAAATTGTCTAGTTTTACTTCTTCGGCATTTTCTGTGTTTTGAATCGAAGTTCCAATTTTTTTGATTACTTCATCAACTATTAAAATGTCAACTTTTATGTTGTGAAAAGGACTTTCGGAATCGATAATTGTTGCTTCCCGGATGATTATTTTCATAATGCGTACTAATTATTTAGGTTCTCTTCTTATTATTGAACTTATTTTTCACAATGAATTCCACAAATTGTTTTATATAAATTAGTGTTATTTATGGCGAACTTTTTTACTTCACAAATCGTATTATTGCCATTTCTATTACTAGAAAAAGCAATGCAAAGATAACAAACCATTTCCAAATCGGACTGTCAGTTCTATCTGTTTGCATGGTATTAAAAACGGTTTCTATGGAATCGATTATTTTATAGTCTGAAAGAACCTCTTTACTGATTTGATTTAGATTACTTTCACTTCGATTGTAATTAAAACTGATATTTTCGATACGTTCTTTTTGTTTATAAATGCCCCAATTTCCAGCTTGTTCTGGATAATCATTAAATGTCAACTGTACTTTATTATTGAGGATTTGTTGAATTGGGATGAAAGTTTCAGTCTCGTTTTTTACATTCAAAATTTCATCTTTAGATAAATTGGCATCAACCAAAAAGGGAATGTTATTTCCAATTGTCAGCGCTTTTATTCCATTTTTACGGTTGTTATATGCCATTTTATAAAAAGTTGGAACAATTAAAGGTGATTTTTGAAAATTAGAATTTTCACTATTAATTGGTGCTGCAAAAATATAAACAGCAGAAATAGGATTGCGCATCGAAGTCAAAAAAGGTGTTTGATCTTCATAATTTAAAACCGCAGGATTTTTGCTAGTTATTCCAAATGATTTTTGTGTCTTTGGATATTGAAAATTAGTGATTTTATTTTCGAAAACATTAGCATATAACGGATGATTAAAATTAATTTTAGTGACCAATTTTTCATTGTTTTCTAAAGGTTTGAATTGAATGGTGCCAAAATTCATCAAAAAAGTATTCAAATTTGCGATTCTAATTTGAACAGAAGGAATAATTATAAGATTCCCTCCTTTATTAACAAACGATTTTAAAGTGGTTTGAAGTGCTAGTGGAATTTCATCCAATTCATTCAGTATAATGGCATCTTGTTTGTCGAGTGAATTATAATCTAAGGTCTTAATATCAAAATTTTGGTAAATAAATTCATCGCTAGTGTAAATTCTAGAAAGAAAATTACTTTTTTCGGTTGAACCAATACTGATTACCTTGCTTTTTTCTGGTTTTGAAATTGTAAAAAATAAGGTATTGTCATAATCTAAGCCATTATCTGTAATGGAGGCATAGCCGTGGAAATCAGTTTTTGGAATTGTAAAATAGATTGTTTTTTGTTTGCTTTCGAACTTGGTCAATGTCTTTGCTATCAATTTATTTTGATTGTACAATGCTACTGGAATAGGATTATTTTCTTCTCCAAAAGCGGATAATTTTAGTCCAATTTCATAGAAATCATCCAAGGTTTGATGAATAAAAACACTGTCAATTGAAACATTATTTTCGTGTTCTGATTTTGGAATGATAAAATAAGTATTAAATGAATTGTCGATGCTTTTCAATTGAGTTGATTCTAAGCCGACAGCATCAGTTATGATTAAAACATCTTTGTTAAAAGCTGATTTTCGTGAATTTATTTTTGCCATAGCGCTTTCCAGTTGAAAAGGCAAAGCGCTGTATTTTAGATTTTGTAATTCTCTTTGAATTGATTTTATATCGGTATTCCAAAAAGTTTGGGAATTCGTAATTAAAGAAAAAGTTTGATTTTCAGGCGTGTTTTCCAATAATTCCTGTACCGCTCTTTTGAGAAGTTCCCCTTTTTGACCTTTGGCTTGCATCGAAAAGGAATTGTCCAGAACAATATACATTTCGTTGGAACTGTTTTTTGTGTCTTTGGCAAGAAAAAAAGGTTGTGCAAAAGCGATAATAATAAAAGTCAATAGTAACAAACGAGTAGCTAAAAGCAGCCATTTTTTGATTTTGGAACTCTTTCTAGTTTGAATGGAAAGTTCTTTAAGAAAACGTACGTTGGTGAAATATTCCTTTTTGAAACGTCGCAATTGAAAGAGATGAACCAGAATTGGTATAACCAGTAAAAATAGGAAATAGAGAATTTCTGGATGTTTGAATTGCATTCTTTTGTTTAGTTTACTTCACAAGACTTTAATATAAGGGGAGTTCTGTGAATTTAATTTTTCAAAAATACAAATTTGTATACTATAGTAGGTTAAGTTTGCCGTATTTTTGTTTTCTAATTTCATTCTTACTTTATTCTTACTATTATGAAAAACAACTTTACAATTCTACTTTCTATTTTTGCTTTATTCTTTGTACAAGCACAGGAAAATAAGTTCAATTTGGTTGTTGGTACTTATACCAAAAGCTGTGATAGCAAAGGAATTTATGTTTACGAATTTGACTCTAATTCTGCGGATTACAATTTAAAAAGCAGCACCGATAACATTATAAATCCTAGTTATTTGACTGTTTCAAATGATAATAAATTTGTCTATTCTGTTAGTGAGAATGATAAAAAAAGTGCGGTAAGTGCTTTTAAATTTGATTCAAAAAGTGGAAAACTAGACTTAATCAATTCAGAATTCTCAAAAGGACAAAATTGTTGTTATATTATTAATAATGATAAAAACGTAATTACGGCCAATTATTCTAGTGGAAGTATTTCGGTTTTTGGTAAAAATAATGACGGAAGTATTACTGAAGTGAAACAAGTCGTGCAACACATAGGCAAAGGAATTAACGAAAAACGTCAAGAAGCGGCTCATGCTCATATGGTGTATTTTTCGCCAGACAAAAAATATGTTTTGGCCAATGATTTAGGTACTGATAAAGTATATGTGTATCAATACAACCCAAATGTTGGCAGCGAAATTTTGAAATTAAAAAATACGGTTTCAGTCAATCCTGGAGGTGGTCCGAGACATTTGACATTTAGTAAAGACGGAAAATTTGTTTATTTATTACAGGAATTGGACGGAAAAATCATAGTTTTTAGATATTCAAATGGAAATTTAAAAAAGATAGATGAGGCAAGTGTTGTATCAAAAGATTTTAAAGGAACATTTACTGCAGCCGATATTCATATTTCTCCAGACGGAAAATTTCTATATGCCACAAACAGAAAAGAAGCTAATGATATTTCGTTTTTTAAAATACTTAAAAACGGAAAATTAAATTATGAAGGGCGCACTAGTACATTGGGCGATGGACCTCGAAATTTCGCTATAGATCCAACAGGGAATTTCCTTTTGGTAGGACATCAATATTCAAATAATATAGTGATATTCAAGAGAAATAAAGAAACGGGAATTCTAACGGATACGGGTAAGAAAATTGAATTGTGTTCTCCAGTTTGTTTGGTTTTTACTAAAATTTAGTATTCGTGGTCAGTTTTTAGTGTTCAGTGATATTAATTACTGACCACTAAAAACTGACCATTGACCACTATTTCTTGTCCTTGCGTTTTTTGGCTTGGTTTTTCAACATATTTCTGTTGACAGATCCGTGCGTTTTCTTTTTAGTAACACCAGGTCCACCGAGATTGACTTTTTTATTCTTTTTGCTTTTTTCTTGAAAAGCACCATCACCTTCCAATTTTTGTTTTTTCATTAAGAACTTAATCGGCTGTCTGTCTTTTTCGGGTTCAATAAGTTTAGATGAAATTTCTACTTCTGATGGAAAATCTGCTATTGCTAATTCCATGTCCATCAATAATTCAATAGCAAATTTAAATTCGTCTTCACGAGGAGCAATTAAACTGATAGCCGAACCTTTAGCATCTGCACGACCAGTACGTCCAATACGGTGCATGTATAATTCCGGAAGTTCTGGCATCTCGAAGTTGATAACATGCGTAATATTGGAAATATCCAAACCTCTCGCCATAATATCGGTAGTGATTAGTCCGCGAAGATTACCTTCTTGGAAAGAAGCCATTGTACTCAAACGATAATTTTGGGATTTATTGGAGTGGATTACCCCAAATTGACCCTCAAAATCTTCCTCGATACGTTCGTGAACCATATCTGAAATTTTCTTGTTATTCACAAAAACCAAAACACGACTCATGTTTTCATTAGTCTGTAATAAATGCTTTAGTAAATTGATTTTGGTATTAAAGTTAGGTACTTGATAAGAAATTTGTGTGATGTTTTCCAACGGTGTTCCTGATGCCGAAAGTGTTACTTCTTCAGGATAATCAAAATAATCATTCAAAATGGCATCTACTTCATCTGTCATCGTAGCCGAAAACAAGATGTTTTGGCGTCTTTTAGGCATCATTGCCAAAATAGCGGTCAATTGAGTACGGAAACCTAAATTTAACATTTCGTCGAACTCATCGATGACCAATTTTTGCATTTCTTCAAAACGGATTACATTGTCTAATGTTAAATCCATTACACGTCCGGGAGTACCCACAAGGATATCACAACCGGTATAAACGGTAGTTTTTTGTGTATTAATGTTAACACCTCCAAAAATACCAACAGTACGAACCGACATGTATTTAGTCAGTTTTTCTACTTCCTCTACTACCTGAACGACCAATTCCCTTGTTGGAACTAGAATTACTATTTTGGGCGTATGACCAGGTGTAAATTTGTACAGTTTTAATAATGGTAATAAATAAGCAAACGTTTTACCGGTTCCAGTTTGTGCAATCCCCATCATATCGCGTCCTGACATTATCACAGAAAAAGTTTTTTCCTGAATAGGAGTAGGCGTTACAAATCCTAAATCATCAATAGCTTTTTGTACAGATTTAGGTAGATTGAATTGTTCGAAAGTGGTCATAAAACGTAAATTTTGTGCAAAGGTACGCTAAATTGATGGTTAGATGGTTAGAATGTTAGTGTATTCGGAAATTAGAAAAATATAAAATTCTAATTATCAGTATTTGTACCCTTCAAAAACTCCTAATCTAATTATTAAAACTCTTTATTAAAGGATAATTTGTGGGGAGCTCGCAAGGATAGCGATTTATTTAAAGCTTATTGCTATTTGAAACATAAAAAAAACTCGCTTAAATTGCTTTAAGCGAGGTTTGGTATTATTTGTTAAAAATATTATTTTTTAATAATCTTTTGAGTAAATGAACCTTGATCAGTAGTTACAACAACTACATAACTTCCTGCATTTAGATTGCTTAGATCGATACTTTTTACTTCATTTGGTATATTTTTTACCAAAGCTCCTGTTAAACTGAAAATCATAATATTTTCAATTTGAGCATTGGCAGAAGACAAGAATAAATTAGTTGAAACAGGATTTGGATATAAATTCAATTGTATAGGTTGAACATTATTTCCTAAACCAAGAGTTGCATCGTATTTAGTTTTTATGTAGTAAAGATTGGTAGTACCTCCTTTATTTATAACATAAGTTCCAGCAGGAAGTGATGGCACAGTAACTATACCATTCACTGCAGTATAAGTAGTGGTCGCTCCGGCAGTAGTACCAACAGATATTTTAATAGTACCTACAAAAGATGGGTCAAAAACTAAAGTTAATGTCGAGGTTGCAATTGTTGTATACGTGATTGATGTGGTTGGCAAAGATTCTATTTTTAAACGAGCAGTCATTGTTAAACCATCATAAGTGGCAGAACCAGCAGTAGAATTCATGTTTCCAGTGATAGAATAAAAAGTACTTGTTTTTCCTGATACAGTAAAGTTGTGTATTTCGTCGCTTGGAGTACTTCCTGCTAGGGTAATGCTTCCAGTAGAAGAGGCTGGTGTACCAGCGGCACCACTAGTGGTAACCGTATAAGATACATTTGCTGTAGGCGTTCCAGAAATGGTAATTGTCTTGTTTACAGCATCTTTTGCAAAAGTAATTCCTGATGCAGGTAATCCAGAAACAGAAGCGTCTGTAGCATCACCACCCCAAATAAAGATCATTGGATCAATCGCAGCATTGCTAGCAACAGTTTGATTATTATCTGTAGATGTTGTCAATGTTTGGCTGCTAATCACTTCTGGAATTTCACCTTGTACCGCTACCATACTTGATGTATAATTGGTAAGTGCACTCTTCAATCCTGTAATTACAGCGTAAGATTTGTCATCTACAGAATTATTAAAAGTCCAAATCAAATCACCTCCTGAAATACGACCAGCTAATTGCATAACCTTAGTTTTTGCTACTGCAGGTTCATCAATCACTAAATTTTTCACATATAATGCTGCTGAAGTGTCGAAGTTGTTGTATGTATTTCCTCCTATTTTAGAAATGACCGTACTAGGAACAATTTCTCCTCTAGTAGCAGAAACATAGGCATCAAAATCAGTAGTAGAATTTGTTTTACCAGCAACATTGAAAAGTGGGTTTGGATCAGCATAAGCAACAAAACGCATGGGATTAGTAGCAATGTCAGTGTCAAAAATATTATTGAAGGCTTTAATCATACCTCCAGCTTCACCTGAAAAAGTTCCTTGGTTTCCTGGGTCATTTGCTTGTTTTGCTTCACTCCAAACATCAGTTCCTTGTAAGGAAATCATCATAGGGTTTTTAGCATTACGGTAATAATTGCCTTCAACAAATAAAGAGGATCCCAAAGTAGAACCTGATCCGTATTTTGCATTTCCATCAAAATAGTTATTATAAATGTGAGCAGAGTAAAAACGAACGCGTGGATGACGAGAATCAGAGTGGTCAAACCAGTTGTGATGATACGTAACATACAAACCTACTGTTGTGCCTTCGCTAAGTCCTAACAAACTTGCTTTTCCGTTATCCCAAAAGTGATTATAGGAAAAGGTACAAAATGTAGTTCCTTTATTGTCTAATGCGCCATCACCTTTTATTTGGTCTGCATCGCTACCTGCATTTCCATAAAACAGATCGCAATTATGTACCCAAATATGATCGTTGTCTTGTTGCATTCCCACATTGTCACCAGCAGTACTATCGCAGTTCATAAATCCAAGATTATTAACTTCGATGTTAGAAGCTGCTTTAAGTCTAATCCCCATGCCATTTACAACTGCATCAGAACCCACACCTTCTATAGTAATATAACTGTTTATATTATTAGCATTTTCAATAGTGATATCGCCACCTTCCATTACGGTCATATCAGTAATATTACCAATCAAACGGATGATAAACGGACGAGTGTCTTTCCCTTTTTTGATGCCATACAATATGTTTTGTAAGCCTATACACGGGTTTTTACTCGCTCCAGTAATATTCATTGAAACTGTATTTTTTGTATTTTGTGAGATATAAATAATTACCGCTCCTGATTTAGGAGTTCCATCAGCTTTATATCCTCCAGGAACTCGACCGCCATCAAAAGCAAATCCATTACGATCTTGGGCAACAACAGTTAAACTAGTAGTTGTGGTCCCAGTTCCTTCAACATTAGCTGTGACAGGCTTTATAGTAAGGGTATAGGTTCCTGCAGCAAGACCCGGAACATCAGCACGAAAATAAGTACCATAACTACGAATCAATTGATTATCGATTTTCATGTTCACTTGGCCTCCACCTGTATAATATACATTATAGCTATCAACTCCAGCAACTGGAGCCCATTTTACGAAAGCAGATTCAAGCCATCCGGCCGATTCATTTATTGTTATTGATTGAGCTCCTATTTGGAGTGAAGTCAATAAAATTGATACATAAAATAATAGTTTTTTCATAGTTCAAAAATTAATTAGTTTGTTGGGTTTTATAGTTTTTTAATTATCATGTTTAGAAATTAATTTCAGCTTGTATCTGTAATTTAATTTATTGTGTAATCGATTACGCAAATGTATACTTTTTTTTCATTTATGCAAAAAAATTAGTAAATAATTATCGTAATCATTATTTATGTAGTTAATTTCTTTACAATATGCTTCATTATTAAGTATTTGGTTAAATAAAATTAACTAGTTCTTGTATAGACCTATTTTTTTGAATGCATTTAATGATATTTTAAATTATTAAATGATTTATTTCATTCAATTAAACTTTAAATTAATTATAATAAATTGTATATCAAGAATTTTACTTGAAATATTTAGGTGTTTTATTTGATTGTATTAATATTCGAACAATGCATACAAATAAGCAAAGAGTTAAGATGATTGGCATGTCTTCTTTTACGTTTAAAGAGGCTATTGTTTAATTTAACGTCGGTATTAAAAAATATAAAAATCATCTGTAAATATCATTATTGATAAATTTGACATTTCCCTCTTTCAAATTTTATCAAATTATACTATATTAGCACACTCGAGGTCTATTGGAAAAGCTTAGACCGTAAAAAAAACGCAGTTAAAATCGATAATTTTTAAAATGTCCGATCAAAATCAATATACCGAAGATAATATTCGGTCACTAGACTGGAAAGAACACATCAGAATGCGTCCCGGAATGTACATTGGTAAACTCGGTGACGGTTCTTCATCTGACGATGGTATTTATATTCTTCTAAAAGAAGTCTTAGACAATTGTATCGATGAATTCGTTATGGGAGCTGGGAAAACTATCGAGGTAACCATTAAGGACAAAACGGTTACGGTACGTGATTATGGTCGTGGAATTCCACTTGGAAAAGTGATTGATGTTGTTTCAAAAATGAATACGGGTGGAAAGTATGATTCTTTGGCGTTCAAGAAATCAGTTGGTTTGAATGGTGTGGGAACGAAAGCGGTAAATGCTTTGTCTAATTATTTCCGCGTAGAATCGGTTCGTGATGAGAAGCAAAAAGCGGCCGAATTTTCTGGAGGAAACTTGGTTCTTGATGAAGATATAATTGAAACAACAAAGCGTAAAGGAACTAAAGTTATTTTTATTCCAGATGAAGCTATTTTTAAAAATTATAAATTCAGAAATGAATATGTAATTAAAATGCTCAAAAACTATTGTTATTTGAACAATGGATTGACTATTTTATTTAATGGTGAAAAATATTTCTCTGAAAATGGATTGAAAGATTTATTGGAAGAAACCATTAATGTCGAAGATTTAGAATATCCAATTATTCACCTGAAAGGCGACGATATTGAAATTGCATTAACACATAGTAAAACCCAATATTCAGAAGAATACCATTCGTTTGTAAATGGTCAAAATACAACACAAGGAGGAACACATTTAGCCGCTTATCGCGAAGCTATTGTAAAAACGATTCGAGAATATTACAACAAACCTTTTGAAGCTTCGGACGTTCGAAAATCCATTGTTACTGCGATTAGTATCAAAGTGATGGAACCTGTTTTCGAATCGCAAACCAAAACCAAACTTGGTTCTACAGATATAGGTTCAGAGCCTGGAATGCCATCGGTTCGTACTTTTGTCAATGATTTTGTAAAAAATAAATTAGACAGTTTTTTGCATAAAAACCCTGCAACTGCCGATGCACTTTTGCGGAAAATTCTTCAAGCAGAACGCGAACGTAAAGAATTATCTGGAATTCGAAAATTAGCCAAAGACAGAGCTAAAAAATCAAATTTACACAACAAGAAATTAAGGGATTGCCGTGCACATCTTACCGATACTAAAAACCCAAGAAATTTAGAAAGTACCCTTTTTATTACCGAGGGAGATTCGGCATCAGGTTCAATCACAAAATCGAGAGATGTAAACACTCAAGCGGTTTTTAGTTTGCGTGGAAAACCTTTGAATTGTTATGGAATGAGCAAGAAAATTGTGTATGAAAACGAAGAATTCAATCTCTTGCAGGCGGCTTTGGATATCGAAGACGATATGGAAAATTTGCGTTACAACAACATCGTAATTGCTACAGATGCCGATGTCGATGGAATGCATATTCGATTGTTATTGATTACTTTTTTCCTTCAATTTTTCCCAGAATTAATCAAGGAAGGCCATTTGTATATTTTGCAAACACCTTTGTTTAGAGTTCGAAATAAGAAAGAAACCATTTATTGCTATTCGGATGAAGAACGAAAAGCGGCTATCGAAAAATTAAAACCAAAACCAGAAATCACCCGATTTAAAGGATTGGGGGAAATATCGCCAGACGAATTCAAGAATTTTATTGGTGAAACTATCCGCTTAGATCCAATTATGATGGATAAAAATACCTCAGTAGAGCAATTGTTGTCTTTCTATATGGGTAAAAACACACCAGATCGACAAGAATTTATCATCAAGAATTTGAAGGTGGAATTGGATACAATAGAGGCAAATTAATACTAGTTTAAAAACATAATTTTGTCAAAAGAGCTTCAAAATAAAATCCTTTTCCAACAAGTTGTTGCGTTATTGCAAAATGCTCGACAACAAGTTTTGCGTGCAGTAAATTCGACTATGGTTTGTACCTATTTCGAAATCGGAAGGATGATTGTCGAAGAAGAACAAAGTGGAAAAGATCGGGCAGAATACGGAAAACAAATTTTAAAAGGGCTGTCTCAAGATTTGAAAAAGGAATTTGGAAAAGGATTTTCTTTGAGGAATTTAGAGCAAATTAGAAAGTTTTATTTGATTTATTCAAAATCAGCATTACTGTTGAGGATTTTAGATAATCAAAAAACGCAGACAGTGTCTGCGCAATTACTTGATAACATTTCGCAGACAATGTCTGCGGAATTAAATGCTCAAACATTATTTTCTATTTTCAAATTATCATGGTCTCATTATTCGTTTCTAATGCGAATTGAAGATGAAAAGGAAAGACGGTTCTACGAAATAGAATCTGAGAAATACAACTGGAGTGTACGAGAATTAAAAAGACAGTATGATTCGGCTCTTTATACAAGATTGGCTTTAAGTCGAGATAAGGAAGGTGTAATGAAACTTTCTGAGAAAGGGCAAATTATTGAGAAACCTCGTGATATTATCAAAGATCCTTATATATTGGAGTTTTTGGGATTACCAGAATTGCATCAGTATTCTGAAAATGAATTGGAAGAAGAAATTATCAATAAACTAGAGCATTTTCTATTAGAATTAGGTCACGGTTTTACATTTGTTGCAAGACAAAAAAGAATCACTTTTGACGACAAACATTTCCGAATTGATTTGGTTTTTTATAATCGGGTTCTAAAAAGTTTTGTATTGATCGACTTAAAAATAGGAGAATTAAAGCACCAAGATTTGGGTCAGATGCAAATGTATGTCAATTATTACGACAGAGAAAAACGCATAGAAGGCGAAAATAAAACCATTGGAATTGTGCTTTGTCAAAACAAAAGTGACTTAGTTGTTGAATATACTTTACCAGAAAATAACGAGCAAATTTTTGCTAGCAAATACAAAACAGTTCTGCCAAGCAGAGAAGATTTAATAAAATTAATTTCGGAATCAAAATAAATGAAAGACGAAGACGAAGAAAATAGCATCCCAAACGAAGACGATGGAAACGAAACTAACGAAGAGTTAGACGACTCAAAGAACGAAGAAGGCTTTGAAGACATTAAGACTTCGGGTGGAATGCACCATTTTTACGAGAATAATAGCGACGAAAGCGATACCATTACCAAAGTTACAGGAATGTATAAGGATTGGTTTTTGGATTATGCTTCCTATGTGATTTTGGAACGAGCAGTTCCCGCAATTGAGGATGGTTTTAAACCCGTTCAACGTAGAATTATGCATTCGTTAAAGGAATTAGATGACGGTCGTTACAACAAGGTAGCGAACGTGGTTGGTCACACCATGCAGTATCATCCACACGGAGATCAAAGTATTGGTGATGCCATGGTGCAAATTGGCCAAAAAGAGTTGTTGATCGATTGCCAGGGAAACTGGGGAAATATCCTCACAGGTGATAGTGCTGCGGCTTCTCGTTACATTGAAGCACGATTGTCGAAGTTTGCACTAGAAGTATTGTATTCTCCAAAAATCACTGATTGGGGTGTTTCCTATGATGGTCGTCGTGCCGAACCGAATAATCTTCCTGTAAAATTTCCGTTGCTTCTCGCTCAAGGTGCTGAAGGGATTGCAGTGGGGCTTTCTACGAAAGTTTTGCCTCATAATTTTAATGAATTAATTGATTCTTCTATAAAAATATTGAAAGGAAAACCATTCCAGATTTTCCCCGATTTTATGACTGCTGGAATTGCGGATGTATCCAATTATAATGATGGAATGCGTGGCGGACGTGTTCGTGTTCGTGCGAGAATTGCCCAATTAGACAAAAATACTTTGGTCATTACCCAAATTCCGTTTTCGACTAATACGACGACATTAATCGACAGTATTCTGAAAGCCAATGACAAGGGGAAAATCAAAATCAAGAAAATTGAAGATAATACAGCTGCTGATGTTGAGATATTAATTCATCTTTTTCCCGGAGTTTCACCAGACAAAACGATAGACGCCTTATTTGCTTTTACTGGTTGTGAAACCTCGGTAGCACCATTAGGATGTGTTATTGAAGACAATAAACCGCTATTTGTAGGGGTTTCTAAAATGTTGGAAATTTCTACAGCCAGAACGGTGCAATTGTTGAAAAGTGAACTCGAAATTCAATTGAGTGAACTTGAGGAACAATGGCATTTTCTTTCGTTGGAACGTATTTTTATCGAAAATAAAATATATCGTGACATTGAAGACAAAACGACTCGTGAAGATGTAATAAAAGCGGTAGACGATGGATTAAAACCTTTTACCAAAAACTTAAAAAGAGCCGTTACTGAAGAAGATATTCTTCGTTTGTTGGATATCCGAATTATGCGTATTTCGAAATTTGACAGCGATAAAGCACAAAATAAAATTGAAGCTCTAGAAGGTGATATAGAACAAGTAAAATATGATTTAGAACATCTTATCGAATTTGCGATTGCTTATTTTACCAAATTAAAAGAGAAATACGGAAAAGGTCGGGAACGCCAAACCGAATTGCGGAGTTTCGATAATATTGAAGCCACAAAAGTAGCTTTGCGAAATACGAAACTATTTGTGAATAGGGAAGAAGGCTTCATAGGAACTGGATTGAAGAAAGATGAATATGTTACCGATTGTTCAGATATAGATGATGTGATTGTTTTTCTACGAGACGGAAATATGATGATTTGCAAAGTTGATGACAAGAAGTTTGTGGGCAAAGACATTATTCACATCGCCATTTTTGACAAAAGCGACAAACGAACGATTTACAATATGATTTACCGAGATGGAAAATCAGGGCCATCCTACATAAAACGTTTCAATGTTTCAGGAGTGACACGGGATAAATTATACGATTTGACTAATGGAACGAAAGGTTCTCAAATTCTTTATTTTACCTGCAATAGAAATGGAGAAGCCGAAGTAATTACGATTATTTTGCGCCAAATAGGAAGTATTAAAAAATTGAAATGGGATGTTGATTTTGCCAATATAGCCATAAAAGGTCGTGCTTCTAAAGGGAATATTGTCTCTAAATATCCAATTAAGAAAATTGAAATCAAAGAAAAAGGGATTTCAACCTTGAGACCAAGAAAGATTTGGTTTGATGATACGGTACAAAAATTAAACGTTGATGCTAGAGGAGAATTATTAGGAGAATTTAGACCCAATGACAAAATTCTGGTAATTTCTCAAAGTGGAAAACTAAAAGTATTTACACCGGAATTAACTACACATTTTGATGAAGATATGGTTGTTTTAGAGAAATGGCATCCTAAAAAACCGATTTCTGCTATTTATTATGACGGAGAAAAAGAGCGCTATTACATCAAACGCTTTTTGGTGGAAACCGAAAACAAAGAGGAAAGTTTTATTACGGAACATCCGAAATCACAATTAGAAATAGTTTCAACAGATTATCGTCCAATGGCCGAATTGATTTTTCCGAAAATTAAAGGAGTTCAAAAAGAAACTCAATTGGTAGATATTGAAAGTTTTATTGCTGTAAAAGGATTTAAAGCTTTAGGAAATCAATTGACGACAGATAAATTGAAGCAAGTCAATCTTTTGGAGCCATTGCCTTATGAAGAGCCAGAAGAAGTAGTTCCGGAAGAGCTAGAAGTTGAAGGTGATACTGGAGTAGGGGAGGACAATGGTGATGTGCAGCTAGATGAAGACGGGCAAATCACTTTGTTTTAATAATCATTTATACCACAAAAAAACAGGAACAGATTTAAAAATTCTGTTCCTGTTTTTTTGTGGTAAATTCTATTGGATCAAGTCTAAAAGTTGTGGGGAAATATTAAATTTCGATATTTGTATTTCAAAATTATATAGAAATGCAAGACTCTTTTATTGAACTTCTCAAATTGTTATTACCTGAAATTATTGTTGATTATTTCGAACTTACTTCCTATAAAAAAGGGGAAGAAATTCTTCATCTTTATTTAAAAGAGATCAATTCTATACGCAAAGAATATCGTCAAGCTAAATTAAGCTCCAAAGGTTTTTTTGATGAGATAACTGTTCAAGACTTTCCTATTCGTGGACATCAGGTTTATCTGCACATCACTCGCAGAAGATGGCTTAATGAAGATACAGGAAAAGTCGTTTTTAGAGATTGGAATTTAGTAGCAGACGGAACTCGGGTAACACAGGAGTTTGCGTCTTTTTTAAAAGAAATCAATAGATTCTAAGCCTAATGATTGCAATGCTATTGCTTCTTTCTACGGTGTAAGCGGTAAGAATCTACAACATCAGTACAAAGATTTCTTAAGTGATTTTAAAATGTGGAATCAAAAACCACACGCAAAAAAATGGCTTATTTTCCCAGATAACATTGGAAAACGATTATCAATAGACGAAACCTCCTTATCTAATGGCGAACTCTATACAATTCTAACTAATAAGTCAGCCAAAGGTAAAAAAGGAACTATAGTAGCAATGGTTGCTGGAACTAAAGCTGAAACTGTGATTGCTATCATTGAAAAAATACCGCTTAAACAACGAAATCTAGTTACCGAAATAAC